>JACJYK010000001.1:482500-2882500 GCA_020636135.1 Lewinellaceae bacterium | reverse complement strand
ATCGCTGGAACTGGGATGCGCCGCTGGTCATCAGCAAACACGTACCCACGCGAATCTATTTTGCGGCCAACAAGGTATTCCGCAGTGACGATCGTGGAAACAGCTGGAATGTCATCAGCGATGACCTTACTGCACAGATCAACCGCAATGAACTGAAAGTGATGGGCCGCGTCTGGGGCATCGATGCCGTAGCGAAGAATGTATCCACCTCGCCTTACGGAACCATCGTCGCCATGGATGAATCGCCACTGGATCCGGACCTGCTTTTCATCGGCACGGATGATGGCCTGATCCAGATCACCACCGATGGAGGTAAAACCTGGATGAAGGCCAGCCAGCCGGCTGGTGTTCCGGCAAACACCTACGTAAATATGGTCCTGGGCTCGCAGTTTGACAAGCAGGTGTTGTATGCCTGTTATAACCACCATAAAGAAGGCGATTTCAAGCCCTATGTGTTCAAGAGTACTGATCTGGGCAAAACATGGATGTCCATCACCTCCAATCTTCCGGAGCGCGGTTCTTCCTATGCCATAGCAGAAGACTTCGTAGATAAGGATCTGCTTTTCGTAGGTACTGAATTTGGTGCTTATTTTTCCAATAACGGAGGCCAGTCCTGGAAAGCCCTCAAGGCTGGACTGCCGACCATTGCCATCCGTGACATCGCCATTCAAAAGCGGGAAACCGACCTGGTTTTGGCCAGCTTTGGCAGAGGATTTTATGTGCTGGATGACTACAGCGCCCTGCGCAATTCAAAGGAAGCGGACCTGACAGCAGCTGCTACTCTGTATCCCGTGCGCGACGCATTGCAATACGAACTTTCCACGCCATTGGGATTACCTAAAAAAGGATTCCAGGGAGATAATTATTACCTGGGTGATAACCTTGGTCCGGTGGCGCTGATCACCTATTATGTGAAAGATAAAATCGAATCGCTCAAGGATAAACGGCAAGGGGAAGAGAAGAAAGCCGCTAAAGATGGCAAGGATAACCCGTATCCGACGTACGATGCACTCAAAGCGGAAGAAGATCAACCGGACGCTTACCTGCTCTTCACAATCAGCGATGCGGATGGCAACATGGTCCGTAAGCTGACGACCAGCCCGGGGACCGGAGTACAGCGTATCCAGTGGGATCTGCGTTATGCCCCCAAGGATCCCGTTTCGTTAGGCGGGCCGAGCTTTTACAATCCATTTGCCGGTCCCGACCAGGGCCGGATGGTGGACCCCGGTCGCTATCAGGTATCCTTGTCGAAGAGCGAAAATGGCATGATCACCCCACTTGCCGGCCCGGTCTTTTTCGAAGTCAAAGCATTGAACAATACCACTCTGCCCGCCACCAACCGTGAAGACCTGGTCGCTTTTCAGGATGAGGTGACGGATCTGGCCCGGGTGGTTCAGGGAGCGCAACGAACCATGGGATCGGTTCAGAATAAGATGCGCCTGATGAAGGAAGCCATCAAAGCAACCGAAGCGGACCAGGAGATGCTGATGAAATCCTGGCTGGATATCGATCAGCAGCTGAGCAGCTTGCGTACCGAGATCTCCGGAGACCGGATTGCCTCACAGCTGGATATCGATACCCCTCCGTCGCTCACCAATCGCTTATACAGTGTGCTTTATGAAGCTTCAGCGTCGACTTCTGCGCCGACAAAAACCCACCGGGATACTTATATGCTTGCCAAGGAACAATTCGGGCCCTGGTACACGAAGTTTAAGGCTTTGATCAGCGGGCCTTTTGCCCAGTTGCAGCAGAAACTGGTTGATGCCGGTGCGCCCTATACGCCGGATGCCATGCTGGAATTGCTGAAAAAATAAAAACAAATCAAGGTAACAGAGGCTGGGCCATCCAGGTGGTCCAGCCTTTTTCTTATTAGGGTACTGACTTCAGGTGCGGCCACTCCGGGGCCAGATGATCTCTGACGTCCTATCTTCAATCCATTTGTGACCGTATTGCATTGAGATTACAAGTGACTGTGAATCAGCAGATTCTTAATGCATTGCATCAGAAATGTGTAAGCATTTAATGCAAATCTTCATCGCTTAACTTAGGGACCCAACTATATTTTAAAGTAATCCGATGGTGAAGCCATTAAAGTATTCTGTTACTGCACATTCCCCTGTAGCCTCAGGACTAAGGATACTTGTGCCCAGTACTTACCGGGTTTAGTAATCGATCGTGGAATGGGATGATGGCAGTATAGATCCTTACCATATTCTGGACGGGCCTGGGGTTTATTGGTTGGATTACCTGGATCAAGGATGTCTCTTCCGGGATAGTATGCAAGTAGTAGCCGGATATTGTGAAGATTGCCGCGTTTATGTACCCAATATTTTTAGCCCAAATGGGGATGGACACAATGATGTATTGGCCATTCAAACCAACTGTACGTTATCCACTTTTTCATGGCAGATCTGGGATCGTTGGGGCACCCCCGTGTTTTCTACCCGGGACCCTTCCGTTTCGTGGGATGGCAGGGTAGGGCAGTCTATGGCACCGGTAGGGGTATATGTATTCCGGATGAATGGCTTGACTCCTGATGGTGAGGTGCGGGACCAGGGGACGATTACCCTGATCCGGTGATATGAATAAAGTTGCCTTAGGTGGGGATGCAGGTGTGGCTCTCCTGAGGCCTAATGATCTCTTACTCCCTATTCAATCCATTTGTGACTGCATTGAGATCAAGGACAAGTGGTCTTTCGAAATGATCTTTATCCCCTTGGCGGGTATATCGGTATAAATAACCATCCTTCTGTTTCTACACTGTTGTCTGAAATTCAGCGATATAGGCCTTAAACGAGCCCTTTTCGCGTTGGCTTAACGGTATTCCACTGATTTATGTTAAATAATTACAGACTTACAATATCTTTTTTTTTTTTTGCGTCATAGAAGTGTACCTGCGAATCAAAAAGCCCAACATCCTCACCGAAAAAAGAGTAAGCAGCCAGGATGCACCGGATAAGCATCATAAAAAAATAGCTAATCGGATACTGGCCAGTTTCATAGCTACGGAGGTCGCCGAAAATCCGTGAATAGAGTAGGCTGTTTTTTTAGTTTTATAATTAGTAACGCGTTGAGTGGTTGAAATATTAATAAAAAAGATCATGCATTTGTTTGAAAATCAGTATTTTAAAGAAATAACGACAAATCTTAAAACTACTGATATGCATGATCTCAAGTCAATTTACACAAAAATCCGCAGGACTCTAAAGACAGTAGCCAAAGATTGTTTTGATTCTGACGGCAACCATCGATACTATCCCAATGCCCCATCCATGTCAGATCTGGAGATAATAAGCCTGACTTTGGCCGCCGAGAGCTTGCAGATAACCTCTGAAAATCTTCTCTGGTCCAAGATCCAAAAAGACTACCCTTTCCTATTTCCAAACCTTGTACATCGCACCTCGTATAACCGCAGAAAGAAGGCCCTTCGATATATCTTTTTGGTATGTACGGAGCGCCTTGCATTACCATTAGTTAACGATAATGATTCCTTTATTATAGACTCCATCCCAGTTCCTACCTGCAAGATTATACGGGAGAAGTTTTCTAAAGCTTGCCGGAGACCGGAAATGGACGAGGTACTGGCCAATAAGGGTTACAACGCGATTATGGGTGGTTACTTTATTGGCTATAAAATCCATTTAATTACCACAGAATCAGGTGTATATAGAGATCTTTTAGTCACCTCTGCAAACGTCCACGACAATGCTTTTTTAAAAGAGATATCCATGGACGATGAGCATCTTTATCGACGAGAATTATTGGGAGATCGAGCATATATTGGACACTCCACACAATTACGATTATTCGAAGAGACCGGACTTAAAGTTCATGTGCCGTATCGAAGAAATCAAAAGGACTATCAAGCTTACAATCCAATCCTTAAATTAAAGCGTAAAACAATAGAAGTGGTCTTTTCTCAATACTGTGATGAATACGCCATCAGACAGAATTATGCCAAAAGATTTGATGGTTTTGAAATCAGGATTATTACGAAAGTTGCAGCCAAAACTTTTAAGCAATACTGGAATTATTTAAACAACCGTCCTATAAACCAAACCAAACATGCTTTGGCAGCTTAACCACTCAACGCGTTAATTAGTAGTTATGAAAACAAAAGTAATTGTTAGTGTCTTGGCCGTATTGTTTATGATGGTAATGAATGCTTGTCAAAGACAAGATCCCAAGCCCAAATTAAATGAAAAGCCTGTTACGTATGAAGGACTGATGAAAGCAGCGATAGATGCTAATGTTAATGTTGAACACGCGACATTAACTGAATTGAATGAGATATTTATTGCAAATGGACTTCGGCCTTATACTGAAGAACAAATATTGCAATTTAAATCTGAACTTGAAAAGAGAGGGACAAATTGTAATGCTTATTATCTTGCTGCATATCTTGGAGATGCAGATGGTAATGGAACATTGTCTGGATACGACCTGGTGCTTATTAGCATTAATTATGGAGTCTTAGGTACCTATTACGACTCCTATCATGGATATCGAATTTATCCTACTGATCCAGTTACTGACTATGAGATATATAAGGAGGGTTATATGAGTGATATCAATAATCTATTCCCTGGGGAATACAACTGGCTAGATGTACATGATAGAGACGTGGGATCCATGGCGATTTTAGGTCTGCTTTGTCCATGATTTAATGCAGATTGAATAACTACTTGGGCATTCACTCTTTATTAGTGAATGCCCAATTCAAATACTAACTTGAATAATGAAGATGAGGATTGTATTTTTTACAATGATGACATTGTGTAATGTTATCTATTCTCAGAATGTTAACAATATTTGGTATTTTGCTGGTGGATGTGGTATTGATTTTAATCAAAAGACACCTATATTATTAAATGGCAACGCTATCCCTTCTGAAGTAATTCCATTGGCAACATCTACTATTTGTGATAATTCTGGTTCAATATTGTTTTATTCTGATGGGTTCAAAGTTTGGGATAAAAACAATAGCGTGATGCCCAATGGTACAAACTTACCAGGATCTCAAAATTTTCAACAGGGAACGCTTATTGTGCCGTTTGTAAATGATCCCAATAAATTTTATCTATTTACAACAGAATTTACATTGCCTGCTTTCCAAGGGAAGTTGTTTTTAAATGTTGTGGATATGTCTCTAAGAAATGGACTAGGCGAAGTTACAGAAAGTGGGATCGAAATTGGTGATGGATTTTCAATTCGTTTAGTTTCTGTGCTTGGGGAATGCGGTAAAGTCTGGGTGGTTACCAATAAAAGTCAAACTAATAAATATTGTGTTTATGGAATTGATGAAAATGGCGTTGATATGGATCCTATCATATCAAATGTTGGACTGATCCAAGTTAATAATGGTACTAGTAATATTAAGGCTTCACCACAGGGAGATAAATTAGTTGTACATAGTAATAATAAAATTGAAATATTGAGATTTGATTCAGAAAATGGATTGATCTTTAATCCCATTATATTAGATCATATCGGTAATGCTCTAACAGGATGCTTTTCGCCCAATGGGAATTTATTATATACTATGGAAACGGATAATTTAGGAACTAATCTCTATCAATATGATGTTAGCACCTATGATTCTCTAATAATTGAAAACTCAAAGACTTTAATATTTAAATACGGACCAGGAACAATTGGTCAGGACATGCAAAATGGACCTGATAGCTCGATTTATGTTAATCCTGATAATGGGGGTTTACTTGGCGTAATTAATATGCCGAATAGACAAGGACTTGATTGTGAGTATAAAGTCGACGGACTTGACCTTACAAATTGTGGAACCTCAGTTTCTAGATTTAATAATCTCATTGTAATGAATAGGTTACTTGAAATTTCAAAATTGATAATTCCTGATACCATGATATGCCCAAATAATGTTTATAAAATAAATGTTCAAGCTGACGGGGCCACTTATAAGTGGGATGATGGAAGTGCTGATTCTCATAGGGAAATTTCTGTGCCTGGTGAATATTGGTTAGAACGAAAATTCGATGGTTGTACCCAGCGAGATAGTTTTTATGTTAATATTTCAAATTTTAAGCCATTAGATATTGTTGATGAATATGAGATTTGCCTTGGGGATTCTGTGGAGTTCTTTGTTGAAAATACTTGGGATTTTTTGAGTTGGAATGATGGAATAACATCCTTTCATCGATTCTTTAAAAGCCCAGGAGTTTACAAATTGACTGTTCAATCTGGTATTTGTATAGATTCTGCTACTATTTGGATTAATCAATCTGAAGACTGTAATGAAAGTTTTAGTATTTATATTCCAAATGTATTCTCTCCCAATGGCGATGGTGTAAATGACGAACTTCAGGTTTTTTCCAATGACACTTTTACTTCATTCATCTGGCGGATCTGGGATCGCTGGGGAAACCTGGTATTTTCGACCACTGATCCAGCTACCTCCTGGAATGGCATGATGGGACATAGACTGGCACCACTTGGCGTTTATGTGTACAGCATACGAGGACGAACGGCAAAAGGAGAATTAAATGAACAAGGAACTGTAACATTGGTATACTGATAACATTTTAGATCTTACCTACTGCCGTTCAGGCCATTTCCTATTAAGCTATTGCTGGGTAATTATTTGCATGTCATGAAAACAGGATTGTCCATGCATGAACCAAAGGACTGCAGCGCAGTCCCAGTAGGTTAGTTGATGAAACCAAGAGACCTACCGACCCCAGCGGGGTCGAACCCCATTATTGGTAATGATTGGCAACCCATTGGGAAGATCCGTGAAAGCTTGAAACAACAGGTGCGACCCCGCTTGGGTCGATTCATGGGTAACATAATTGCCTAACCTACTACGACCACACTGTGGTCGATGCTGGATCAAAATGAACATTGCATTAGATTACAGGATCGAAGGAAAGTTGCAAGGTAGTTTAACCATTGTTAAGAATGAGGAAATATGTTAAAGTATTTCAATTTTGCAATATCTTTTATTTTGCGTCATAGAAGTGTACTCGCGAATCAAAAAGCCCAACATCCTCAGTAAGAAAGAGTAAGCAGCCAGGATGCACCGGATAAGCATCTTAAAGAGATAGCTAATCGGATACTAGCCAGTTTCATAGCTACGGAGGTCGCCGAAAATCCGTCAACAGAGTAGGTCGTTATGTCGCTTTTTAAATATTCTAGTTATGAGACACGTTTTAATTTTAATGATTTTGGCGATGGTACTCGCAGTCACTTCATGTACAAAGGAAAATGAAGTGGGAAAGACCACTGAACCGCAAATTGAAAATAAAGACTTACAAGCGCAGTTTGAGGCGTGGATGGATAAATACAAGGACAAAACATTTGATGCAACACCTATGAGTTTGAAGGAAATTAATGACCAACTGGTCGAAGACGGGCAACCGCCATTTTCGGCAGAGGAATTCGGGGTTTCAGAAGAAGCTTTTAATCGCTTAATGAATGGTTTTCCATTAGAAGATAATTCTGATAAACTTTCATTGAGAACATCCTACTGTTATCCACCAGTGAATTCTCAGGACTATTGGGTCATGTTCCTGATTGATTACAATCAAGATGGAGATTTTGATCAAGATGATATTACGGAAATTAGAGATGTCATCTTAGGAGAAGTGCCTCCATCTAACGAATCTGAAAATTTTGGTTATGTGTCTTATGAGATATTAAGCATCAATGAATATTTGTCGACATACGACATTGCAGTCGCATACAATTTTCGGTATTTGAATACATATTGTTAATGAATAATGAAAGGAGTGGTTCAAGAAATGAGCCGCTCCTTTTCTTTCGATTGTGTATGTGGAAATGCTCTAATATTTGTTGCCTTCTTTTAATGGCGTATTCTCTTTTTGCTCAAAAAGAAAATAATATTTGGTATATCGGGCGAGCTCATTTGTTAAATTTTAATAACGTGCCAGCGGATGCAATTTACGAGACTGAACTTAATAATCGCAAAAAGATTACTTACATAGAGACTGTAGGATTGAATTCAGTAGTATGTGATTCAACTGGAGATTTGCTCTTCTTGACAAATGGTTATCAAATAATTGATCGGACTTATACAAGAATGAAGAATAGCGATTCTATTGATGTGACCATTAATCCAATGATGCCAGCGGTTAGTTTGAAGATGCCTGGAGAGGCGCAAATGTACTATTTGTTTCAACTTAAAGGTGGAAGATCCTTTAGCGGCCTAAATGGCATAGCAAAATATATTGATGGTAAGCTGTATCGAGTCACCATTGATATGTCGGGAAATAACGGATTGGGGATTGTCGATACGGCAAGATCGGACTTTATTAGAGGTGGACTTACAAGCAAAATGGTTCTGGCTAGAGCAAATTGCGGAGGTATTTGGTTGATTACGCATGAAGTAGATTCAAGAAACTTTTTGAGTTTCAAAATAGACAATATTGGGATTCATAATCCTGTTGTTTCAGAAGTTGGACATTTAATAACAAGTTCAGTACCAAACAAAGAAAACTTGTATAAATTTTCTGAGGGCTTACTGAGTGTCTCACCTGATTATAAAAAATTATTGGTTTGTGGAGGAAAAGATAATTTTGCAGAAATACTATCTTTTGATCAAGAAACAGGTGTCGTGTCTAATCCCATTTCACTTCCAGTAAAACAAGACAGTTTGTCACATAATTTTGGATGCTTTTCACCTGACTCACGAAAAATATATATTGGAGAAACAAATCATAAGTTAGAGAAGGACGATACGACAACAACTTTTTGGCAGTATGATTTGGAGACATATACAGAACTGGAAATAGTTAATTCGAAGAAATATATTGGGGAGTCAGCAAGAAATTCCAGAAATGGTGTAATTCAAGTGGGGCCTGATAGTAATTTATATTTTATAACAGGCGGATGGTTAGGGGCTATTCAAAATCCGAATGACCAATATCCTCAATTTATTGAAAACGTAGACAGCGCATATATTGGGGGATGGTTCTCCCTAAACAATCCCCTCGTACTTCCCGACCCACCCTCATTCCGGGATTCAACATTTTTACTTTCCGATACCCTTCTATGTGCAGGAGATGCCATCCGGATGGACCTTGGATCGCTGGGTGACCGTTTTTTATGGCAGGATGGATCCACGGATGCGCTGTATACGATTACTAAACCCGGGAAGTACTGGGCGCAGGTAGAGCGTGGTAATTGCACCTTCTACGATACAATGGTTGTAGAACCAAAGTGGGTTGAGGGTTTGGATATACCTCAGGATACTTTGTTGTGCCCGGGGGATTCCATCATTATTTCACTTCCCGGAGACTTTGATTTTCGTTGGCAGGATGGGTCACTGGAAAATCCGTATTCCATCCGTCAGGCGGGCACGTATTGGGTTGCCATCCAGGACAGTGGGTGTGTGGTTCAGGATACCACCATTGTTCAGGACGTTTCTTTTCAGCCGGTACTACCTGATGCTCTATCTTTGTGTGAAGGTGAGACATTAGAGCTTGATATTCCATATGATATCGTGGGATGGGATGATGGCAGTATAGATCCTCACCGTATTCTGGACGGGCCTGGGGTTTATTGGCTGGATTACCTGGATCAAGGATGTCTATTCCGGGATAGTATGCAAGTAGTAGCCGGATATTGTGAAGATTGCCGCGTTTATGTACCCAATATTTTTAGTCCAAATGGGGATGGACACAATGATGTATTGGCCATTCAAACCAACTGTACGTTATCCACTTTTTCATGGCAGATTTGGGATCGTTGGGGCACCCTCGTGTTTTCTACCCGGGACCCTTCCGCTTCGTGGGATGGCAGGGTAGGGCAGTCTATGGCACCGGTAGGGGTTTATGTATTCCGGATGAATGGCTTGACTCCTAATGGTGAGGTGCGGGACCAGGGGACGATTACCCTGATCCGGTGATATGAATAAAGTTGCCTTAGGTGGGGATGCAGGTGTGGCTCTCCTGAGGCCTAATGATCTCTTACTCCCTATTCAATCCATTTGTGACTGCATTGAGATCAAGGACAAGTGGTCTTTCGAAATGATCTTTATCCCCTTGGCAGGGTATATCGGTATAAATAACCATCCTTCTGTTTCTACACTGTTGTCTGAAATTCAGCGATATAGGCCTTAAACGAGCCCTTTTCGCGTTGGCTAAACGGTATTCCACTGATTTATGTTAAATAATTACAGACTTACAATATCTTTTTTTTTTTTTTGCGTCATAGAAGTGTACCTGCGAATCAAGAAGCCCAACATCCTCAACTAAAAAAGAGTAAGCAGCCAGGATGCGCCGGATAAGCGTCTTGAAGAGATAGCTAATCGGATACTGGCCAGTTTCATAGCTACGGAGGTCACCGAAAATCCGTGAATAGAGTAGGTCGTTATGTCGCTTTTTAAATATTCTAGTTATGAGACACGTTTTAATTTTAATGATTTTGGCGATGGTACTCGCAGTCACTTCATGTACAAAGGAAAATGAAGTGGGAAAGACCACAGAACCGCAAATAGGAAATAAAGACTTACAAGCGCAGTTTGAGGCGTGGAAGAAGAATCGGGAGAATTTGGATATAAAAGTTAAGCCTCCAACATTGAAAGAGTTGAATGAAGCTTTGATACAGTCTGGTTTAGATCCTTTGAGTGCTACAGATCTTCAAATATCTGATTCAGACTATCAACTTTTATTGGCAGGTCAACGAATTCCTAAACCAGCTAACTTGGAAGCTAGAACGTATGCATGTTATCCTGATCCTTGGTATGAATTCCTCTGCGACATGAATGGTAATGGTTATTCAGATTCAGGGGATGGAGTCTTAGCAAGGAAGGTGATACTTGAATATGATCCACCATCAAATGAATCAGAAAATTATGGAACATTGTCATATTATCTTGAAAGTTATGATCCGTTGTTATCAACATATGACATTGCAGTCATGAATTATTATTGGATGCAATATTATTGTAATTGGTAATCATTTTAAATTAAAGTATCTAAAGCATGCCCGTTTTTCGGGCATGCATATTTAATTCGAAATGTTGAGAGTCTGCTTCGTTTTGGTTTTGTTTTTAGTCCCAATCGTTGGATTTGCTCAAATGCAAAACAATATTTGGTATTTGGGTTTTGGCAATTTTGTAAATTTTAATACTAGACCTCCAACTATTAGTTATATAAGTGATAAAAAGGTAAGAGCAACATTGTTTCAGGTTGAATCTGATGCCCCAAATTCTGTCGTAAGTGATACGAATGGATCTCTACTTTACATAAGTAATGGCTATACGGTTTTTGATAGTTCATTCCAAATTATGCAAGGATCTGAATCGTTAGAAATATCCAATTTTTCTCCGATGCCTTGTGTTAGCGCTAAGATACCGGGAGAAGTAAATCAATATTATTTGTTTTCCCTTAAAAATGGCTTTGTAAGCTATGGTTCAGATTATAGTATAAAATATCTTCCAGGAGAATTATATTTTTCTATCATAGATATGGGTTTGAATAATGGTAAGGGTGGAATGCTTGAAGACAAGAAATTCGTAAAATTATACTCAGGTCTTGTTGGTAAATTAGTGTTAGTCAGAGGAGTATGTGGTTCTATCTGGTTACTCTCTCACGAAATGAATTCAAATCGATACGTTGCATTTGAAATTGATGACAAGGGAATTCACGAACCTGTTTTTTCTGATGTTGGATCATATATAGTAGGGACAAATATGACTTATAAAACGTTGCTTCCCGAAGGAAGCTTAAGTGTATCATTAGATCAGAGTAGAATATTAACATGTGGAGGAAAAGATAATTTCGCTGAACTATTTTCATTTAATAAGAATACTGGGAAACTAGAATTTCTAGCTTCGTTGGAAGTTGCGCAGGACAGTTTATCTCAGAGTTTTGGTTGTTTTTCTCCGGATGGATCTAAAGTGTATATTGGTGAAACAGCTCACCCATTGTCTGCTTCACAGTATGATACAAGCACTTTATATTATCAGTATAATGTAAATGTGTTAAATCAGGATTCGATTTTGAGATCAAAACAATTTATTGAAAAAGGTTTTGGTGTAGGTTTAAGATCCCATATGGTTATTGGCCCTGACGGATTAGTATATATATCTAATAGTAGAAAATTAAGTGCGATATTAAGGCCGAATGAAACCGCTCAACTTTGTCAATTTGTAGATAGATTTTATTTAGAAAATCCGGATATTAAGATAGTAAGTGGATTTAGTTACTCCTTAAACAATCCCCTCGTACTTCCCGACCCACCCTCATCCAAGGATTCGACTTTTTTACTTTCCGATACCCTTCTATGTGCAGGAGATGCCATCCGGATGGACCTTGGATTGCTGGGTGACCGTTTTTTATGGCAGGATGGATCCACGGATGCGCTGTATACGATTACTAAACCCGGGAAGTACTGGGCGCAGGTAGAGCGCGGTAATTGCACCTTCTACGATACAATGGTTGTAGAACCAAAGTGGGTTGAGGGTTTGGATATACCTCAGGATACTTTGTTGTGCCCGGGGGATTCCATCGTTATTTCACTTCCCGGAGACTTTGATTTTCGTTGGCAGGATGGGTCGCTGGAAAATCCGTATTCCATCCGTCAGGCGGGTACGTATTGGGTTGCCATCCAGGACAGTGGGTGTGTGGTTCAGGATACCACCATTGTTCAGGAGGTTTCTTTTCAGCCGGTACTACCTGATGATCTCTCTTTGTGTGAAGGTGAGACATTAGAGCTTGACATCCCATATGATATCGTGGGATGGGATGATGGCAGTATAAATCCTCACCATATTCTGGACGGGCCTGGGGTTTATTGGTTGGATTACCTGGATCAAGGATGTCTATTCCGGGATAGTATGCAAGTAGTAGCCGGATATTGTGAAGATTGCCGCGTTTATGTACCCAATATTTTTAGCCCAAATGGGGATGGACACAATGATGTATTGGCCATTCAAACCAACTGTACGTTATCCACTTTTTCATGGCAGATCTGGGATCGTTGGGGCACCCTCGTGTTTTCTACCCGGGACCCTTCCGCTTCGTGGGATGGCAGGGTAGGGCAGTCGATGGCACCGGTAGGGGTTTATGTATTCCGGATGAATGGCTTGACTCCTGATGGTGGGGTGCGGGACCAGGGGACGATTACCCTGATCCGGTGAAAGGCAAATTGGAGACCTGAGGTCCAACCACGCTGGGAGCTTGTCAGTACGCCCAAAATTCAGCCGGTAGTTGACCACCCCTGCACGCAGACACTTACTTCTCCGGCATCGGCAGTTCTTCACCCCAGATGTATTTCCCGAACCACTGCCAGTTGTGCCAGGTGGCTGCCAGACGCTCTTTTGGTTTGGTGATGCCGTGGCCAAAACCCTTGTAAACCATCATTTTAACGGGGACACCGACATCCTGGAGTCCCTGGTAGAGTTCATACCCATTCGCGATGGGAACACGCCGGTCAAATTCTCCGTGCTGGATCAGCGTAGGGGTTCGGGCCTCGCTGATGTTCGTGATGGGAGAGGTCATGGCATAAATGTCCGGATCCGTCCATGGGGTAGACTTCAGGTACTGACGCGTAAAGGGATGAATGTCCGTATTGACGTAGTACGTCATCCAGTCGGAGATGCCGGCGCCTACGGAAATGGCTTTGAAGCGGTCGGTATTGGTGGTCAGGAAGGCCGAAATATAACCGCCCTGGCTCCATCCCATCGAACCCATACTGTCCGGATTGACCATACCCTTGCCGATGAGGTAGTCTACGCCGGAAAGGACATCCCAGGCATCGCCGACACCCAGATTGCGCACATTCAGAGACCGGAAAGCTTCTCCGTAACCTGCAGAGCCACGGTAATTGGGCATGAGGACCAGCGCCCCTTTAGCCAGCCACTGGGTGATGGGATAAACGTAAGACATCACCGGCGAGGGTAGTGAAATGCCGGTCGGTCCACCGTGAATCACGACCAGCAAAGGGTATTTTCTGGATGGATTGTAATCCACTGGTTTCATCAGGATGCCTTCGATTTCTGCACCGTCCTTACTCGCCCACCGAATGACTTCACTCTGCGCTACCTGCCAGTCACGGATCTGACCGGTATTG
This sequence comes from Lewinellaceae bacterium, assembly GCA_020636135.1. NCBI lineage: Bacteria > Pseudomonadati > Bacteroidota > Saprospiria > Saprospirales > Lewinellaceae > Lewinellaceae bacterium. Next base: position 2,868,430 of record JACJYK010000001.1, on the reverse strand, counting down.
TGCGTGAGCTGCACCGCCGGTTGATCACCCGACTTGAGATAGACCTCATCCAGCTGATCCGGGCCAGTGCCTATGTAGGCCAGATGCTGACCATCATCGGTGATCGAAAAATCGTTGATACGGTCAGGCCTGCTCAGGTATTCCTGCACCTGGTCCGGATGGGCCGGGTCGATACGCCATATCATGCTTCGAGTCTTCTGATAGGCCGTAGCATAGATTCCATTATCTACCCAATGCATATTGGAAAACTCCTCGTCAAAATTTGCCGCGACCCTGGTTTGTTCTTCACCGGTCAGGTCGGTGATATACAATTCGCCATTGCGGTAATAATTGGCGATTGAGTCATTGCCGGCGGTTTGATAAAGAATGGAGCGGCCATCCGGGGACCAGTCAATCAACCCGTCTGAGCTGGGATGATTGATCAGCGGTGTCACCATACGAGTTGCGACATCCAGCAGGGAAATGCTTGAATGGAAGAATGAGTTGATCAGCGGATCAGGCTGATGCTGGATGGCTACTTTGGTTCCATCCGGAGACCAAAGAAATCGACTGATGGTATAGGGCACACTATCCAGTAAAATGTGCGTTTTATCCTTCATTTTAGTACTGTCAACAACTTTGCCTGGCCAGGATTGAATTTCCCAATCAGACGGATCGAATGAGGTCATCCATAAGCGGGAGAGCAGGTATTCGGCATCTTCTTCGGCATAATCGCCGTATTTGGATTTCCGGTTTTTTTGTTCTTTTTCTTTGTCTTCAGCGAGGAGGAAGAGCATTTGTTTCCCATCCGGCGACCACTCAAAATCCTGCACATCGCCTTGACAGCTGGTGACCGGAAAGGATTCACCACCGGCAAGACGCATGGCGTATATCTGGGTATGCTCATCTTTTTTGGTAAGGTAGGCAATCCATTGTCCATCCGGGGACCATTTAGCATTGCTGCTGCTGCCTTTTTCGTTATTCGTCAATGGAAAGGGATCAGAACCATTCTTCGACAACCAAAGTTCCGTATCGTACCGGTTGTCATCCCAATCTGTAGAGGTTACTTCGTACAACACCTCATGGCCATCCGGAGAGATGGAGACATTGCGTACGGTCTGCAAGGATAACACGGCTTCAAAGGAGGGCACAGTCGGCTCTTGACCATTCACGATGCCAACCTGAATGATAAGGAGGAACAGAAAAGGTAAATAGTTCATATTACAGTTTTTCATTGTCAACGGCATATGGATTGAAGCGTTCATTTAAACCTGTTTGTTGTCGGGTGTCTTATTCCGTAAAGCCCATAATCCCAATAAGGGTCCCGGAGCTAACACGATATATATCCATCGCCAGTCCCATACGGTTGTCAGAAAGTTAAGCAGCTCAATGCTTACGATGGTTATGGAGAACCCAATGCAATTTACGATGGTCAAAGCGGTTGCGCGGGACTGTTGAGGAGCATTGGTAGCAATCAGGGTCGAAAACATCGGTGAATCAGCGATCACTACGATTCCCCAGAAAAGCATAAACAATACAAGCAAAACCGGACTGGATTGGCGAAGGATCAACGGAGAGATCAGACAGCAAATACCGGATGCTGCGAGCGCCCTGGATGCGACTTCCCGGGGACCAACGTACTGGGACCAGAGGCCTCCTGCGATGCAGGAAAGACAGCCTATGCCGATGATGGCAAATGAGACTCCTGATGTTGCCAGGGAGTAATCAAAGGCTTTTTGATGGGCTAAAAGGATCACCGGAACAAAGGCCCAGAAGGTGTATAGTTCCCACATATGACCAAAGTATCCAAAAGCGGCGTTACGAAATTTATTGACTTTAAAAACGGTAAACACGGCATCCCAATGGAGTTGTTGTGCCCGTTTTCGGTAAGGTCCGTCCGGCACCGATATCCATACGATGATACCGCCCAATAGTGCCAGCGCCGAGGTTGTCAGGAAGACTACTTTCCAGGGCAGCCCGACCGAAAATTGCCGGATCGCATGGGGAAATGCCGTCCCCAGAACCAGCGCTCCGACTAAAAAGCCCAGCGCTTTTCCCAGTCCCTTTTCAAAATAATCAGAAGCAATTTTCATCCCCACCGGATAGATCCCGGCGAGGCAAAATCCGGTAGCAAATCGCAGGGCGGACAGGCTGGCCAGATTGTGATGGCCTAGCGTGATCAGTACATTGGTAAGAGCGCCGCTGACCGCACAGACAAAAAATACACGGGAAGGTGAAAAACGATCCGCAATGGTCAATACAGCAAATACCAGGGTGCCACCTATAAATCCCAATTGTACCGCGGATGTCAAATGACCTAACGCTTTGCTCCCCAAATCAAAAGCTGCAGTTAATCCCGGAAGAACAGCATTGCCCGCAAACCAGAGGGAAGTACATAAAAATTGCGCAAGGACGATGCGGATCAATACATGGGTATATCTCACAGTTTTACCTGGTTCCTCCATGATGGTAAAATACTACATTGGAAGCAATAAATAAGTGCAGGTAAAAAATTGCCGGGTGGATCTTTGGGCCTGATGCACACGATTTGTTACAACGATATAAAGACGAGGGTCAGGTACAGGAGAATAAAGAAGCATGCCGCCAGGATTAGTATTCGATAGGGTATAAGTAACCGGTTAATCAATGGAATATTCCGGGTTGATTTTTCGGCAAAACGAACGAATGGATTTACGGGTTTTAATGACGATTTATCTGGACGTAAATTTAATTCATCCAACAATTCTTCAGCTTCATACCAGTCATAGACATCCACCTGAACGATGGCTCCCTGGTAGCCCATGATCACGGCATTGCCCATCCTCAGGCTGTGTTCAAAGAGGATCCGGCAGGGGATATTCGCATGATCGAGTGCATGCTTGATCAGATCAAGTGTCACCACATCATGGCATTCATAGAGATGAACCCATTCAAAGGCCCGTGAGCCGGGTTGATCTTCAGGATGACTATCAGAATGTATACTCACCAGCTCATTCAATTACATCGGGTTAAAGCTTTTTTTGATGATCCTAACCTAAGGATTTAGTTATGGATCAACCTTCCATATACGATTTATCTTTCCAGTACCACCATTTTAATTTCTCTGGTTCGTGCGTTTTTTCCGTGCAATAATAGACCGCGCACCGGAAAGTATACAGCATGCAGATGTCATGTGTTTTACTGGTAAGTTTATTCAGTTTTGCATACAATATGCCCGGGTTTCGGTGTGCCAGGTCCTGAGGATCCCGTATTCCCAATTGCCAGAGGTCCAGAGCACAGGCTTTGCCGATACTGGGGATCGTTTGTAATTTCTTGAGTACTTCTTTTTGGTTTGTCATTGTTACTTTTCTATGGCCAGACCGGGCTGAGCTGAATATGACCGGCAATCTGGCTTTAATATATTGAACAATAATAATTCATAATTTATTGATATACGTTTGTTTGAAAACTTTTTTGCGTTATTTCCAAGCCGGGTGTCTGCAGTTTATGTCCCGCTTCGGTTAAAGCTATGTTAAGAAAGGGGTAATTGATAAGAACGATTTACAATAGTTATCGATTTGCGGTACATTTGTTTAGCCACAAACATCGCATGACCATGATTGTAAAAAGGAAATTATTTTTTATCCTTAGCCTCCTGCTCTTTATTATTGCCGCTAACGCACAGGCACCCAAGCGATATTCCAGTGGTGATATTTATGCTATGATGGAAAAATTGGGTGTGCTGGGTACGGTAGTTTACCAGGCGGCGCATCCCGATGATGAAAATACCAGCCTGATCGCTTATCTGGCCAATGAGCGCAAATACGATGTCTATTATTTATCCATGACCCGGGGAGACGGAGGGCAGAACCTGATCGGGCCTGAAATCCGCGAAGGACTGGGTGTTATCCGTACACAGGAACTACTGGCAGCACGTCGTATCGATGGAGGTAATCAACGGTTTACCCGTGCGAATGACTTTGGTTATTCCAAGAACCCGGAAGAGACTTTCCGGATCTGGGGCCATGATGAGATCCTCAATGACGTCATCTGGGCCTGGCGCAATGTTAAGCCGGATGTAGTCATCAACCGGTTTTCGAACTCGACCGACCGTCCGAATCACGGACATCATACTGCTTCAGCCATCTTGAGTGTCGAAGCATTTGATAAAGTGGGTGATCCCCATCAATTTCCCCAGCAATTAAGCCATACGAGTGTCTGGCAACCGCAACGGGTATTTTGGAATACTTCCTGGTGGTTTTATGGCAGCCGGGAAGCGATGGAAGCTGCCGCAAAGGACAAAGATTTGAGCAGTGTAGACATTGGCGTTTATTATCCGCTGCGAGGTCTTTCGAATACGGAGATTTCGGCTGCCAGCCGGAGCATGCATAAATGTCAGGGTTTCGGAGTAATGGGTAGCCGCGGTGAACAGGAAGAATACCTTGAACTCGTGAAGGGCAATGCCCCGGAAGGCGACGACTTTATGAGCGGTATCAACACGACCTGGTCCAGGATTCCCGGCGGAGCATCCATCCAGCCCATGGTGGAATCCTTGTTGAAGCAGTTTGATCCGACCAATCCGGCAGCTTCGGTTTCAGCATTGGTTCAATTAAAGCAAGCCATCGAGCGTATTCCGGATCATTATTATAAGACACGTAAACTCATGGAAGTGGATCGTATCCTAGCGGCCTGCATGGGTTTATTCCTGGAGGCTACTACAGACGATGACAGCGGTGTTCCCGGTACTCCCGTAAGCCTCTCGATTGAAGCCATAAACCGGAGCAATGCTCCGTTGATCCTGAAAGGCATCGAGATCCAACCCAATGGTGTGGACAGCACGTTCTCGATGCAATTGAAAAATAATCAGGATTTCAGCATGAATTGGAAAGTGGAAATCCCTGCGGGTTTGCAGGCAACCAATCCCTACTGGCTGAATGAAGAACCACTGGTAGGCCGCTACCAGGTCAAAGATACCACGCTCATCGGTCTGCCGGAGACACCCCACCCATTCCGTGTTGTGTTTCACCTGAACCTGGCGGGGCAGGACTGGGATGTTGAAAGGACCATCGTGCACAAACACCGGGATCCCGTCAAGGCGGAAGTTTACCAGCCCTTTGAGATCATTGCCCCTGCCTACGTGAACCTGCAAGAGCCAGCGGTTATGTTTCCCGATGATCATGCCAAGGATATCGAGGTTACGGTTAAAGCCGGTGAATCAAACCTGTCCGGAAAGGTAGGGTTGGCCGTGCCGGACGGCTGGACTGTTGACCCGCAGGAACAGTCGTTTACCATCGACAGAAAGGGTGGGGAAGCACGGTTCAAATTTTTAGTCACACCACCTGACCATCCAGTGGTTGATGAAGTGGAAGCTTATGTCACGACCGACCAGGGACGATTTGCCCGCAGCTGGCAGCAAATCAGCTATGATCATATTCCTACGCAAACGGTAACTCAGCCGGCGGTGGCACGCCTGGTACGCATGGATGCCCACCGCATCGGACAGCGTATCGCGTACATTATGGGTGCCGGAGATGAAGTGCCTAAATACCTGGAACAGCTCGGATACAACATCACGGAGATCAGCGAAAATCAGATCGATCATAATGTATTGAGCAATTACGATGCGACCATTCTGGGAATACGTGCCTACAATACCGTTGACAAACTGGCATTCCAGATGCCGGAATTATTCCAGTACGTCAATAATGGTGGGACGCTCATCGTCCAGTACAATACGACCAGCGGTCTGAAGGTCAACGAATACGGCCCTTATCCGCTTACTCTCAGCCATGACCGCATCACTGAAGAGGACGCCAAACCGCAATTTTTGGCGCCTGATCATCCCGTTCTTAATGTGCCCAATAAGATCACGATGGCCGATTTTGACGGGTGGGTCCAGGAAAGGGGATTGTATTTCCCGTCGGACTGGGATAAGGCTTACACACCCATTTTGCGTTTTAAGGACTCGGGTGATGATGCAGCAACCAATGGCGCCCTGTTGGTGGCTCCCTATGGTAAAGGTTATTTTGTCTACACAGGCTTATCCTTTTTCCGGGAATTACCGGCCGGTGTTCCGGGTGCTTACCGGTTATTCGCCAATATGATCGCCCTGGGACAGGAGGTAAGGCCTTAGGAAGGCCAGGACTATCTTATGACGGCTTAATCCGGGTCGTAGGGTTATACCTGTGGGCGCTGTCAGAATTATCAATATTTAGCAGGAATCCAATTCCTTTTTTTATTCATCATCAGGTTACCACTGTTGATTTATTGTCCAGGTGGTGAATGCATGGGATGGCTGATGCTTACTGTTACGGTGCATTCCTGATGGCCTTTAAATACCTTCGCAGTTCTTCCCGCACGCGAGGAAAAAGCAACAACAATCCGATCATATTCGGAAAAACCAGAGCAAGGATCATCGCATCCGAAAATTTAATGACAGCATCCAGCGTTGCGGCTGCCCCGATCACCACGAATAAAAGAAATAACAGTTTGTAGGTGATATCCGAAGTCCGTGACCGGCCAAAAAGATATTTCCACGATTGCAGGCCATAATAGGACCACGATATCATGGTGGAAAAAGCAAATAGCAGGATAGCGAGCGTGAGCACGTATGAAAATCCCGGTATGGTATGTTCAAAGGCACGTGTAGTCAGATCCACTCCATTCAGATTGTCCGGGTTGATGTAGTTACCAGTTACAATAATGACCAAGGCCGTCATTGTGCAAATTACAACCGTGTCAATAAAAGGTTCCAGTAATGCAACAATACCTTCACTTGCTGGAAAACGGGTACTTACTGCAGAGTGGGCGATGGCCGCTGATCCGACACCTGCTTCATTCGAGAAAGCAGCCCGGCGGAATCCGGTGATCAGAACTCCGATGATTCCTCCCTGGATTGCAACTGGTTTGAATGCAGATTGCAGTATGAGGCTGAAGGAGGGCAGGATCTGATGATAATTGGCTATAAGGATGATCAGACCAGCGCCGACGTAAATGATAGCCATAAATGGCACCAGTTTCTCGGTTACCCTGCCAATGCGTTTGACCCCGCCGATGATGACCAGCGCAACAAAAACTGCCATGACTGCACCAAGCAGGGAGCCGGCAAAACTGGAATGAATACCAAACTGGCTGATGATTTGTTTGGCAGCCTGGTTAGCCTGGAATGCATTGCCTCCGCCAAAAGACGCGCCGACACAGAGAATGGAAAACAAAATGGCCAGACCTTTGCCAAAATTGCTCCATCCCAGGGATTGCAGTCCGCGGGATAAGTAATACATCGGGCCACCGTAAACCACACCCTGCTGATCGATATCACGGTATTTGACACCCAGGGTACATTCCACAAATTTTGAGGTCATTCCGAGCAGCCCGGCAATGATCATCCAGAATGTCGCTCCTGGCCCGCCCAACACAATAGCTACTGCAACACCGGCAATATTCCCCAGCCCTACAGTCCCTGATACGGCCGCAGATAACGCCTGAAAATGGCTTAACTCACCAGTATGCCCCTCTACTTTAATGGTGTCCACGATATCCCCGTCAATCTTGCGAATACCTTCTGCAATAATGGGGTCGTCCGCATGCTCTATGGTATCGTAATGGCCACGCACCACTTTCAGAGAAAGCGGAAACAAGCGGATGTTCACAAAGCCGAATATCAGGGTGAAAAAGGTGGCGCCTCCAACCAATAGACACAACACAATCGGGATACTGATACCTCCGGGACCGGTAAAACCGGATAATACCAGACTTTCCCAGGCTGACGCTACCGGATCAAATGCCGTATTGATCAAATCATCCAGCCCCTGCTTAGGGAGTGACTGGACGAGTGTGGTATCTATTGAATTTGAGAAGAAGAGGAACTCCATGGCTGATCGTTATCCTGATCAGACTGCTTTTTCATGGGCAGGTCACCCGAGTTAGCAGGTAAAAAATTGCAGTTTTAGGGTAATTCCTGCACGTCACAATAAATTGGATGATCAAAGTACATTACGGGGTCGATTGACCCGTGAGCGTATGAAAATGACAAAGCCAAGGGAGAGAACGTATAATCCAGTGTATAACATAGTGTTGCGTTTAAACTTTCAAGCAATAACAGTCAATGTGCCTGCTATCATGTTACCCTGAACATTCAGGGTGATTTTTATGCTACAAGATTAATTCATGAAGATTAAGGCAATGTTACCCAAGCATTAATTAATTACTCGTGACCATTGCCAGTGGACAGAAACTTCAAGAGAGCTTATGGGATACTAACTCGGAATAATGACTGTTTAGTATAATAGGAAACAGAAAAGCCGGACACTTTAACATCGTCCGGAAATCCTTACATTAGGAAAACAATATTACGATCATGCGCCATATCCTTAGTCCGGTTTGCTTTGTATTGCTTTTACTCTCCTGTCAAAATCAGGATGAAAAATCTCTTGCCGTAGCCCATCCAAATATTGTATGGTTGGTTGCTGAAGATCTGAGTCCTTATCTGCCATCCTTTGGCGATTCCACCATTGAGACGCCTAATTTATCGAGGTTGGCGGCTGAGGGCGTTCGCTATAGCCGGTTTTTTTCTGTGAATGGCGTTTGTGCGCCCAGCCGCGCCGCTATTTGTACCGGCATGTATCCTTCCAGTATTGGTGCAAATCATATGCGGGTACAGTGGAATAAGCAATTTCTTGAGGACCTGGGATTACAATTGTACGAGTGTGTGCCACCACCTCAGGTAAAGATGATGAGCCAGATCCTGCGCGAAAATGGTTATTACTGCACCAATAACAGCAAAACGGATTATCAGTTTGTACCCAACGAAACAGCCTGGGATGAGAGCAGCAATTTTGCCCACTGGCGCAACCGTGAATCAGGTCAACCTTTCTTCGCCGTCTTTAATTTCGACGTAACCCATGAAAGCCAGATCTTCGGCCCTTACCACCGGGCCGTATTGCGCTACAATGAAAATTTTCCGGGTGACCGTAACACCGATGGCCCGAAATACCAGGGCGACGTAGATTCCGCAGATTGGTATCTGAATGTGCCCGAGGATCTTCCGGTCAAGGTTCCGCCCTACCTGGTAGACGATTCACTGACGCGGGTGGACATCCGCCGGAATTATTCGAACATCATCGAAATGGACAAGCAGGTAGGGGTCATCCTAAAACAATTGGAGGACGACAATCTGCTGGATCAAACGATCATTGTCTGGTACACCGACCACGGCGGGCCCTTGCCCAGAGAGAAAAGGTTGTTGTATGACAGCGGGTTACGCGTACCCATGATCATTCGCTTTCCTGACCAGCACGGTGCCGGAACCATAGACAGTCAGCTCATCAGCTTTGTGGACCTGGCACCCACCGCCTTCTCCTGGGCAGGTGTACAACCACCGGACTGGATCCAGGGCCAGGCATTTGACGGGAAATATCAGGCATCTCCCCGAAAATACATCTATGCAGCCTCTGACCGATTTGACTCAGAGTATGACCGTATACGTGCCGTTCGGGACGACCGGTACAAGTATCTGCTTAACCTGATGCCTGACAAAGGTTATTACCTTCCGGTTGCCTATCGTGAAAATATGAACAGCATGAAGTCCCTGCTTAAGGGCCGGGATGCGGGTACGCTGAATGAATGGCAGGCGCAATGGTTCAGAACGTCGAAGCCACGTGAGGAGTTATTTGATACCAGGCAGGACCCGAATGAATTCCATAACCTGGCCGGAGATCCGGCTTATGATTCCAAACTGGAAGAATTGCGTCAGGCCTGTGCGGAATGGCAGTCTGAAGATGGTGACCTTGGCCTGATTCCGGAGGGCGAATTGCTGGAGCGTTTCTGGCCTGGGAGAAAACAACCGGTTACCGCCGCACCGGACATCGCAGAGACCAACCAGGGGTGGTCAATCACCTGTACGACAGACGGAGCTCAGATCGGTTACCGGCAAAAAGGGAGTTCCGGACCCTGGATGCCCTATCTCCATCCGGTGGATGATCAAAACGGACCCTGGGAAGTGATAGCCCATCGTATTGGATACCAGGCCAGTCCGGTTGTCACCACCGAACATTAACTGGGAGACTGCGGAAACCGGAATACGGGCAGGGTGGGTTCAATAAAGACGAGATTGGACACATCGCCCAGGACTTCATCTATAAGGCCATATTCCCTGGCTTCGAGGGCGTTCAGGTAGCGGTCCCGGAGAAAATATTGTTCAATCTCAGTCCCGGGATGACCACAGTGTTTTCCCATCAGATGAAACAGCTGTGCTTGCAGCCGTTCCTGTTCGCGGGTAGCTATCCGCACATCTTCCGTATAACCTTTTGATCCACCTCCGGTAGGATGCATATGTATGGTTGCCTGGGGCAAAGCATAGCGCCTGCCCGGATGACCGGCTGAGAGCAGCACAGTCGCCATACTGCCGGTGAATCCCACCGCATAGGTAGCTACCGGTGCAGTTATCATCTGCATCGCGTCGTAGATAGCCATACCTCCGTAGACGAGGCCGCCCGGACTATTGATGTACAAGTCAATTTGGCGGGACGAATCCTGACTGTTCAGGTACAGCAGCTGGGCGACCATCACGTTGGCAATCTGATCGTCGATCCCTGAACCCAGGAAGATGATCCTTTCTTTAAGCAATAAGCTGTAGATGTCGAACACGCGTTCGACGGATCCCATATGGTCAATAACCATTGGGATGACCGATGATGAAGGCATAAATGAGTTATCTGGTTATGTAATCAGGTAAATATTTGCCGGATTTGTTGTTGAAAATCGCGGTTAAGGTTATCCTCGAATAAATAATGATCCAAACCGGAAATTTCCTTTCGCATTTGTTTCTGCCCATAGTTCCGGATCAACCGGTAAGCATGCTGCTGGCCCTTGATATCAGTCCTCAAATTGTCACCATCCAGGAGTCCTTGCCGGAATTTTTCCAGGAGGTCAGAGGACATTTTATGACTGAGGAAATCCTCGATCTGCCGGAGTCTACGCCAGGAAGTCTTCATAAATCATTTTTTGCGTGTGAACATGATCCCGGACTTTTTCCAGGCATTTGTATTTCTGGACAGTAGCCGATCGTTCGCCGGAGAAGCCAAAGGTATGTGCGATCTGCTGCATGGTTTGGTTGTGGTAATAGAATAAAGTCAGCAGATCCATGCACCGTTCCCCAACGCGGGAAAGCAAAGCCTGGAGTTTATTCGTCGATGGTTCCTCATAAAACGGTTCGGGGTCCGGGATGTCCTCAGGGGCAAGTTCGGCTGTTTGCCGGGTCGCATGCCGACTTTTCCGGTGCCAGAGATGACGACAAATGCCAAACAAATAGTTATGATTCACGGCCTCTTGATGACGGAGCACCTGTTCGTAATAGACCAGCAAAGCTTCCTGAAAGATATCCCGGGCATCATCCAGCTGTCCACCCCGTTGGTGTACAAATGCTGCGAAAGCAGGAAATACCTCCCGGTAGCAACCCTCAAACCGGTGCATGCGTTGCCGTTTTGCATCTGGTTCCGAATGAACTGTCATACGTTTCTTTCCATTAGGTGCCATAAGTTACCCGGATATCACCCAATTTGCCCAACTTTTTTTCAGGGTAAGACATATCGTTTGCATCAACCGGTGAAGTAGTAACCAAATGCAATGGCGATCTTGGTTAACTGATGGAGTAAGATTATTTTGGGCTAAACTTTAAGATCCATGTACCGCAAAGTATTCATTGCATTTTTGCTGATCCAGGTAAGCCTGGGCCTTGCAAATGCCCAATCTGCCTCGATCCGGGTGGAACAGATGACTATTCCCACCTACGGCTATGACGATCCGAATCCGGTAGCTAAAATGGATGCCAATTACCCTTATTATCATTTTGACGGATACGCTAAAACGGCTACCCCGACATCGTGGCAGATCGTGGTTTTGGAGAATGAATACATCAAGGTTTACGTGGCTCCGCAGATCGGTGGTAAGGTTTTAGGCGCTTTCATGAAGTCCACGGGTAAAGATTTTGTCTACTTCAACCCTGTGGTGAAGTTTCGGAACATTGCCTCCCGCGGTCCCTGGACGTCAGGAGGTATAGAGTTCAATTTTGGTTCTTATGGCCATACAGTTAATACCGCCACCCCGGTGGATTTTCTCACAACCAATAATGATGACGGTAGCGTCAGCTGTTTTGTGGGCGCACCCAATCGAACCGGCCACACCTATTGGCAGGTCGAAATTCGGTTGCCCGCGGATAAAGCATGGTTCGAAACCAATGGTACCTGGCATAACGAAAACGAACTGCCGGTGTTATCCTACCACTGGTCGAATGCCGCCTTTGATGTCGCCGATGATCTGCAGGTCAACTATCCAGGTACGCATGAAATATTCCATGATGGTCTGCCGGGGCCCTATCCGGTCAATGAGCAGGGCGTGGATCTTTCGTATTACCGTAATAATGATTATGGAGGCAGTCATTCTTACCATGTATTGGGAAAGGCTACAGACTTTTATGGAGCCTATTACCCGTCCGGGAACTGGGGCATGGTCCACTGGTCTCCTTTTTCAGACAAACTGGGTAAAAAGATTTGGTACTGGTCTCTGGCGCGGGATGGTGCCATCTGGGTTGATTTGCTGACGGATCCGGATAAAGGCAAAGGCCAATACACGGAATTACAAAGCGGTTTGGGCTACAACCAGACGCTGCCTTCCCATTCACCATTTATTGTCGAAGCCTTTGCTCCCCAGGCCACCGAACGCTTTCAGGAACACTGGTACCCCATCAGCGGGATGGATGGACTTACCTATGCCAATGCGATAGGAGCTTTATATGTCCATCAGCGGGATGGCAAACTCAAGGTGCAGTTTTGTCCGGCAGAAGGAGGTGACTTCCCGGTTCGTATATCCATGGGAAGTACAGTTGTGGTCAACGAAACGAAACCTTTCAAACCGATGGAAGTGCAAAGCTGGACTGTTGAGGCAGCTGAAGACCAGTTTACCATCGATATCAAAAACGGAGAATTGTATTATGCACCTGATGAGGAAGAAGAAAAGGTTTTAAGCCGCCCCCTGGATGGCATCCGGTCGTCGTCGGCTTACGCAACCTACCTCTGGGGCCTGCAACAACTGCGGGCAAAGGATTACCATCATGCCCGTGAAACACTTGAGCAATCACTGCAGCAAGATTCGACGCTGGTTCCGGCTATGAATGCATTGGGCGAATTGCACCTGAAGCAAATGCGTTACGATGAAGCGCGGTATTGGATTCGCAAAGCGATGGCCTGGAATACCTACGATGGAGAAGCCAACTACCTTTTTGGTGTACTGGCCAAAACCACCGGTAAGGTTTACGACGCCCTGGATGGTTTCAGCGTAGCTGCTAAGGATCCTGCGTATGCGATGACCTCAAATCTCCAGATGGCAAAAATCCACTATGCCCGCGGTAGCTATCGGCAAGCGCTGGATTTTGCGCGGAAAGCCTTGCGTTATGATGGGTTCAACGCAACGGGACGCTGGCTGGAAGCCAAAGCATTGCATCGGTCAGGCGCAGATCCAGACGCGGTACTGGTATTGGAAGATCTCATCGCAGAATTTCCGTTATTCCACCTGGCCCGGGTTGAGTTGCAAATGATCGACCCGGATAACCAAGAAGCAGCGCGGCTCAGCCAGGCTGTTTCGAATGAGTTTATTTCGGATACTTACCTGGAAATGGCCCTTGCTTATGCGGAATTAGGTGAAATAGACCAGGCCATGGCAATCGCAAAACCTTATATGAGCGATCCGCTGGTTGCCTTGCATCTGGATGGGTGGGCTAAGCAATCGGGACAGACGACTGAGCGCTATCAAACTGCTTTTTTATTGGCTTCACCGGAATACGTATTTCCTTACCGCCCGGAAACCGCGGTACAGCTGGACCGGATGCTGTCTTACAACAATCACTGGAAGCTGCATTATTACCGGGCTCTCATAGCCTGGTACATGGATAATCCGGTTATTGCACAGCGACACTTTGACGCCTGCGGTTCTTCAGCGGACAACGGAGCATTTTACCTGACACGCTATGATTTTGATGAAACCCAATCGGGAGGGGCGGAGAGTGACCTGATGCGGGCATTTAAGATGGCTCCGGATTGGCGTAGTTATGCCGCTTTACTGGATTACTATCTGGATGAAGGCAATGGAGGTCAGGCGCTTAGTTATGCTAAAGAAGCATTGCAAAAATTTCCGGACGATTTCCGGCTGATACCATCCATTGTCCAGGCTTACCTCCTGAATAACCAATATCAGGAAGCTTATGATCTGCTTCAGAAAACCACCATTCTGCCTTTTGAAGGTGCACATTATGGAAAAACTCTGTGGGATCAGGCCACGCTGAGTTTAAGTCTTCGTGCTCTGAAAGCCAAACAATACAGCCAGGCGGCATCCTGGGTAGATAAGGCATTGTTGTGGCCGGAAAATCTGGGTATCGGCAAACCCCATGATCCGGATGAACGCCTGGGTAATTATTTAAAGTACCGGGTCCTTGCTGCTCAGGGAAATGCCACAGCCGGGACATATGCCCGGAAAGTATTCTCCCAGGAAATGCAGCATGAAAATCTCAACATCCTTGATGTACTGAATTGGCAGGTAGCCAAAGATTTTGGCTGGGAGCAGGATCCGGCATGGATGCACCTCCTGGAAGAGAACAAAGCAAATCCTTTGGCGCAATGGATGCAAGCGATCATGCAGGGTAATGAAGAAGCCATCAGTAGATCCTCCCGGCAGTCGATGACAGATTTGCCGGTAGCCAGACAATGGCAATTGAAAATGGTGCAGGAACTATTGACCGGAATTAATTGATGTCCCGGGCAATGCATACTTTGCCGGTAGTAATCCATGTAGAATATTAATTCCTGAAAGTTTTTAGTGGCCTCACTAGCCGGATCCTTCGCCCGGATTCGTCCATCAACCTTTTCATTGGAAGATATTACCTATAATATTTATTTATTTTTCAAATAGGTGTATCAAACGAGGGATTTGCCTGCGTTTGTCTACTAACACAATAAAATGGAGCTTTAACAACCGCAGTTTCAATCAAACAGGCTATTGATATCGATAAATTGAGGGCTTTGGAGACGGGAGAAGTCCAGCGATTTGCCCGGTGCGTGGCAGCATGGATCTATAATTTCATGCTGAGTTATGTTCAAAATGAACAGGATGCGGAAGAGTTGGTTCAGGATACCCTGTTCGGAGCGCTGGATGGCATTCATCGGTACAGGGGTGAATCTTCACTTAAAACCTGGGTGTACAGGATTGCCATGAATAAAGCACGCGATCACATCAAAGCACGCCGACGCTTGAAAAGAAGTGGCACCGTTGTCCCAATAGGTGATGTAGAACCCGGTGATTTCAGACATCCGGGTATCCTGCTGGAAAGCAAAGAAGCCATGCAATCCCTCTTTGCCGCCATCAATCAACTGCCGGAGAACCAAAAAACCGCGCTCATTTTAGCGAAAATCGATCATGAAAGCCATACGGACATTGCTGACTATATGGGAATCTCAACCAAAGCGGTGGAAAGCCTGGTGGCCAGAGCAAAATTGAATTTAATCAAGATCCTTTCGGAGGATGGACCGGATACCTAAATGAAAAACAATGGATGAAAATTTACCTGATGAACGAATCGTGAATGCATTGGAAAATGCCAGGCCGGCGGCAGCACCGGAATCAATGGTGCGAAACCTGGAGATTCAGGCTGCGCACTTTGCAAACCGGCGCAAATCGCGCTTTAGCCGTAACGCCATCTTTGGTATTGCCGCCGGACTGCTGCTTTTGATAGCTGTCAATGCTTTGCTCATACAGTACCGGATGAAAATGCCAACCCACACCTCGGTCCAGGCGACTGAGGATTACGAATTGATCCCGGTAAAATCCATCTATCATGAGTAAAGTCAGATTATTGGTACTTGTTGTGAGCATTCTCACTGTACTCAACGTCGTCTTGCTGGCCATTGTATTCTCATCGGTTATAGCAGGCAACAGGAACCCTGATGTCCAGCGTGCGCGGGAAGATCGCCAGATCCGGGAAATATTTCATTTTGACGACCAGCAAATGCAGGCATTTTTGGCCAGCAAAAAAAGGCATGGTGAGGCTATCCGGGAAGTGCAGAATCTATTGCAGCAAAGCAGTGAGCGCTATTATCTGATGGCTGATACTGACGCAGCAAAGAAATCCATCCTATTGGATTCGATCAATGACCTGACCCGGCAGATATACCTCCTTAATGACCGCCATTTTAATGAGATCCGCCAGATCTGCCGGCCGGAACAATTGCCTCATGTTGACGGACTGATCATAGATCTTCTCAGGCGGCCACCGGAATCGCGTAACCGGGGCAAAAATTCTCCAGCAAGAACTAAGGATATGAATTAATTTTTACTTGGACTTTCTTTATTCAATCATCCGCTCAGGTGGCATGTCTTCCTGGGGTAAAATTCGTAGTAAAATGAAACAACCGCACATCGCAGGTCGAAACCTGTTATTGCTGGGAATGGTATTCTGCCAACTGTCACTGTTGGCCCAAAAGAGGCATCCCGTGTCGGTCAATGGACAGCCGGTAATGCACAATCCCAGGCAATCCCGTGATAATTCACAGGGCTGTCCCGATGACCCTTACCGCTCACTTGACGGCACGTGTAACAATTTAACCCAGGGTCACGCGGAATGGGGGGCCACCGACATTCCATTATTTAGAGCACTACCCGCAGCTTATGGTCCAAAAGATCAATGGAATGCCATGGGAGGGGAGGGACGTCCGTCACCTCGTGCCATATCCAATACGCTTTGTGTACAGAAGTCTGAAATATTGAGTAAAGCAGGTCTTAGTGCGCTGGTTTTTGCCTGGGGACAATTCATCGATCATGACATCGACCTGACACCGGAAGGCCATGTCGAATACGTACCTATCCCTTTAACTGATGGTGAAACCTGGTTTAAAAGTGAAATTCCTTTTTTCCGGTCGGAAGCCTACGATGGTTCGAGAATAAATGACTTCCGGCAACAAGCCAACCTGATTACTTCCTGGATTGATGCATCGAATGTGTATGGTTCGAATGCACTCCGGGCTGCCTGGTTACGCACCCACGAACATGGCAAAATGAAGATGTCGACCGGAAACCTGTTGCCTTACAATACCCTGACCGGAGAATACAATTCTCCCATCGACCCGGACGCGCCCTCCATGGCCGGAGATGGCGGTGGCACCCTAAAGACGTTCGTTGCCGGGGATGTGCGTGCCGCTGAACAGCCAGGTCTCACTGCCCTGCATACTTTGTTCCTCAGGGAGCACAATGCGATCTGTGACCGGCTCGTAAGCCAGGGTAAACAGGATGATGAGACCATCTACCAGGAGGCCCGCAAAGAGGTAGGTGCACTGATCCAGGCAATAACCTATCAGGAATTCTTACCTGCATTGGGTGTCAGATTGCCCGGGCCAAAAGGTTACGACGACAAGATTCAGCCGGACATTGTCAATTTATTTGCAACAGCTGCTTATCGCCTTGGCCATACGATGGTTACGCCGGACCTGTGGTTGCGCGATGATCAATGTAATGCTGTAGGCGATGGCAGTGTCGATCTGGTGAGTGGTTTTTTTAATCCTCAGGTCGTGTCGAAGAATGGTATCGATGCCCTGCTGGAAGGGATGGCATTGGAAACCCAATATGAAGTGGATCCCTTCCTTGTCGACCAACTGCGCAATTTGCTGTTTGGAGATCCCACCAGTACCAGTGCTACCGGACTGGACCTGGCCAGTTTGAACATTCAGCGGGGGCGTGATCATGGACTCCCCGATTACAATACCGTACGTAATGCCTATACCGGTCGCAAGGCCAACGACTGGAAGGATATCACACGGGACAAGACTTTACAGGAAGGGCTTAAAAAGATGTATACGTCAGTGGATGATATTGACTTGTGGGTAGGTCTGTTGACAGAAGATAAACAGCAAGGGAGTTCATTGGGCAAGACACTGCAGGAAATCCTGAAAAAACAATTTGTAAATCTGCGGGACGGTGACCGCTATTTCTATAAATACGATAAATACTTGAAAAAAGAAGACCGTGACCGGATTGAAGCGACGATGCTTGCAGATATCATTGAACGAAATACCAGTGCCCGCTTTATTGATCGTGACGTTTTCCATGCTCAAAACTGCAGTGAAGTGTCCGGCGAGGTTAAACTGGAGCGACGTACCGAAGAAGAAAATGCCCATGTCATCAAGGCTTATCCAAATCCTTTTGATCAAAACCTTACGGTTGAATTGAGCGGAATTAGCGGTGAAGTAACCCTGTCTGTTTATGATGTTACCGGGAAATTGATCAAACAAGTTTTATGGCAGAATAAATCGATTGGTCAAATAAATATTTCAGGTATGCATTCAGGAATTTATGTATTAAAAATAGACAGCCAAACAGTACACGACACCATCCGTCTGTTGAAAATTAATTAACCCATGCGTTAATCCCGGATAATTTTAGGTTTTGTCAGTCCCGGCCGAAGGAAAAAGACCAAAAGGTCGACCATTCATTAGAAGCCGGTCAGTAAATAAAAATAACCTGATACGGTTTGCGATTGACTAAAACTAAAATTAGCAGGCTATGAAATTTTCGATTTATCTGGGATTGGTTTTTATTGCAATGCTGCAGCAGGCTTGCAATAAGCAACAATTAAATGACATGATGCTTGGCCAGGTGACAGGCGTTTATGGATCCAGTTCCTGTGCAGATGTGAAGGATTACGATCTTTCCCGCGGATCCTGTACCGAAACATTGGGATGGGAAAGTGAAGTGAACATTTCTGTCTCCGGGGCTACCAGGATCATTGCTTCGAATGGAATTCCCGGTCACCTGGTCGGCTTGTTTGGCAGCCAGCCGGGATCCCTGAATCCCAATGCCATTCGTGCCCAGCAGTCGACTTACCGGATCACTATGGAGCCGCAGGAAAAGGGTAGTTTGACCTGGTTGTATGATTCCTCTTCAGGACCCCGGTATTCTTTTGGGATCATGCTAAACGGTGTCGAGATGGATCCGGAAGCGGCAGAACCGTGGCCACATACACGGCCGATTAATTTTAATACCGTAAACTGGGCGTGGAACCTGGATGCCATGTCGGTGAATCTGGGACTGGATTGTAATAATGCCCATGTACAGCCTACTGGTAAATACCATTATCATGGCAGTCCCATGTTGTATCTGGCGCAATTGAATGCCTCGTCAAATAAAATGTCCCTGGTGGGGTATGCGGCAGACGGATTTCCGGTTTATTACAAATATGGTTATGCTGACGCTGACAATCCTCACAGCGGATTGATCCAATTGGCGTCCAGTTACCGGTTGAAGTCGGGTGAGCGTCCTGGTGATGGCGTTTCGGCACCTTGCGGAAAATATACAGGCATCTATACGGCAGACTATGAATATGTACGTGATCTGGGAGACCTGGATGAATGCAATGGCCGGACCGGTGTCACCCCGGAATATCCGGAAGGCACATATTATTATGTGATCACTGATATTTACCCGTTCATCAGTCGTTGTCTGACCGGCACACCTTCCAATGATTTTAAACTGCGCTAACGTGAAGAAGAAATCATTGCTCGTACTATTTTTTATGAATTATGTTCTGGCGTATTTGTTTGGTCATAATCCGATGGAGACCCACTCATTGA
This sequence comes from Lewinellaceae bacterium, assembly GCA_020636135.1. Classification (NCBI taxonomy): domain Bacteria; kingdom Pseudomonadati; phylum Bacteroidota; class Saprospiria; order Saprospirales; family Lewinellaceae; species Lewinellaceae bacterium. Next base: position 2,848,811 of record JACJYK010000001.1, on the reverse strand, counting down.
TTCTCATTAATGATAGGGACCTGGTCGTTGATGTGGAATTGCCCTGGACTGTAAATGAAGCTGCACGGTTATACTACCAAATTCAGAAAGGTGACTTAATTTCAGATGCAGAAACGGCCTTATATTTAAAGGCATATGTGTTAAGCCATTTTCACATTATCCAAAATGAGCAAGACCTGATTCCGCTAAAGATGGAAGAAATACCTTTGGAGCATGGTCACAGTATTAAATACCGAATTGATTATCCAATAAATAAAGCCGGTAATATCATCATTGAAAATCTGAATTTATTGGAATTATTTGGCGATGATCAAAAAAACTATGTGACAGTTTTGGAAAATAAGAATCTCATGGGTGAGCGTATGTTAAGTGAAGAGGATTGTACGCTGGAAATCCCGGTTGCAATCTCATCCGGTCAATCGCTATGGTTAATTCTGAATATTTTATTTCAGTGTATTTTCTGGTAAATCTGTAGACGGGTGGGTTTTGGATTAACCTCAGTGGTTCCTGTTCACAGGCACAAGGAAATCAGGAACCATCGGCGATGAAGTCATATCTTTGATTAATGATCGATAATTTGCTCATCCGGTACTTAATCCTACTCGTTTTTATTGCTGGTCTTCAGAATTGCCGGCAGGTGAAAGACAGGGCCATGGAAGTGGTTCATGCGGTTGAGACAGACCCATCCGTTGACACTTTATCAGGAATGGCGGATCGTCTTATCCTGTTCACTCCCCAATATGGTAAGGTCCCTGCAGTAAGAAGGTGGGGTGCTCTCGCAGTTATCGAAGATGGCATTGTGAGTCGCATGAATGATCCCATTGAAAATGTGCCTCCCGGTGGTTGGGTTATCCTTGGCATGGGTGAAGCTGCCGAATGGATGAACAGGAACCTTTATCCCGGGGTGAAATTCCGGCTCGACGGGGATTCAGTATATGCCGACAGGAGCAGTGAGTCCAAGCTGGGGCAGATTCAATACTTACTGGACCTTCCTTATGGCACTCCGACCACCCGGTTTCACGATGAAGCCGAGCGTGTCCTGAGGGCCTACCAGAGCAATAGGCAGGATGTTTTGCTGGATTCCGCTTATGCACTTGCCCGTGACTATCAGTTTTCCGGAGGTCTTCCTTATTTTGGAATCCATGGCGCCTACTGGAATATCGTGGATCAGGATTCCGCGGCTATGCGACAGTCTGTGATTGAAATGGTTGGTTCCGGCATACAGGTCGTTTTTCCGCATGTAATCTATGATGGTTATGCCATTTACCCGGAAGCACATCCTGACTTGACACAGAACCCTCAATTTACCGGTTGGGATCCATTGGAATTTCTGATGAAATTATCCGGACAATATCCGATCAGCTTTGTTCCCTGGGTTGAAGTCTATTCCATCGGAAGTGCTGCGAGCCCTCTTGCTATCGAAAAAGCCGGATGGCTGGCCAGATCCAGAACTGGAAATCCAGGGAATGTATCGGAGCCGGATTCCCGTTTTTTCTGTCCTTCGGAGCCGGATTCCCGTTTTTTCTGTCCTTCGGAGCCGGCGGTAGATGCTTTTTGGATTGAAGTTTACCAGTTAATGGAAAGGCGCTACGGCATCAGAGCGATTTTGCTGGATTACCTTCATTACCCGGAAAGTGACTCCTGGCAGCAGGATTTCTGTTATTGTGACCGCTGTTCCCGTAATTTTAAAAAGGAGTTTGGTGTGGAGCCCATCGCGGTGACTCCAGAAGATACCACCATGTGGTCAAACTGGAACACATACCGCATACAACAGGTTAATCGGATGATCCGCCATATTCACGAAACCTTTCCTCAGTGGCGCATCGGCGTAGACATACTTCCGGATAAAGGAGTTTCATTGTCCAGTCGAAAACAGGATTGGCCTTACTGGAATGAACGGGGGTGGATACAGGCCCTGTTCCCGATGGACTGGACTGCGGATACCGGAGTTGTTCGTATACAGGCACACGGCATGCAGGATTATTCCCGGAGCGGGACTTTAACCATGCCGGTGGTAGCGCCCTATTTACATTACGATGCGATGACGTTACTTCAGCAAATCGATGTCATCAGTTCCGAACGTCTCGACGGATTTGTGGTGTATGAATGGGGTAGCCTGACCCCGGAAATGAAACGGGCACTAAAGATTGGCCCTTTCCGTTATTATTAAGCCATTTCTGGTGAATGATTCGCAAAAAACGGGCTAATTATTGACAATATTGAAATAATTCACTTTGATTGTTGCGCGATCCTGAAAGTGGTTGTAATATTGTACTATTGATCTTTCTTATAAGATTGAGTTTATAACGAAGGGTGGAGAGATCGGGCTCTGTGAAACCCTAGCAACCTGGAAAACCCAAGGTGCTACATCCCGCCAATAATTTTGGGCATATAAAGCAATCATTCATGTTCCACAGCAAGTCAATTTTTCCTGAAAATAAGTTGGTAAAACAGTATCCGGTTCATCCTGTGATGGCTATGGATTACTGTTGTTGTATGTAATGCCAATGCTGGTCAGTATGGCGTCCATAGAGTCCGAAGTGTCTCTGACAACCACTGGCCCGTAAGGCATGATCCTGTTAAGACTTTCAATTAACCTTTTAATAAACATTTCTAAATCAAAAAATTATGTCAAATTCCCTTCACTTTGAGACCCTCCAGCTCCATGCCGGTTATGAAGAAGCGGAGCAAACGACTCGCTCCCGGGCTGTCCCCATCTACCAAACTTCATCCTACACCTTTGAAAATTCCGAGCACGGTGCTAACCTGTTTGCACTAAAGCAGTTCGGCAATATCTATACGCGGATCATGAATCCGACGACCGATGTATTCGAGAAGCGTATCGCCGCCCTGGAAGGCGGTGTGGCTGCTTTGGCTACTGCTTCAGGCCAGGCTGCCCAGTTCCTTGCTTTAAATAACATCCTGCAGGTAGGTGATAATTTTGTCAGCTCATCCAATCTGTACGGCGGTACCTATAACCAGTTTAAGGTCGCTTTCAAAAGGTTGGGTATTGAAGCGCGCTTTACGGCCGGTGAGAAGCCTTCCGACTACGAGCGGCTGATCGATAAAAATACCAAAGCCATCTACCTGGAGTCCATCGGTAATCCAAGCTTCAATATTCCGGATTTTGAAGGCATCAGTGCAGTAGCCAAGCAACACGACATTCCTTTGGTCGTGGACAATACCTTTGGCGCTGCCGGATACCTTTTCCGTCCTCTCGAGTGGGGTGCAAATATAGTGACTGCATCCGCAACCAAGTGGATCGGAGGACACGGGACCAGCATCGGTGGAGTGATTGTTGATGGTGGAAATTACAATTGGGGCAACGGTAAATATCCGCAGTTCACCGAGCCTTCCGAAGGCTACCATGGTCTCAACTTCTGGGAGGTTTTCGGCACCGACGGACCATTTGGCAATATTGCATTTATCATCCGGGCACGCGTCGAAGGGCTGCGGGACTTTGGCCCTGCCCTGAGTCCGTTCAATGCGTTTCTGCTACTGCAGGGAATGGAGACCTTGTCTTTGCGTGTACAACGCACGGTGGACAATGCACTGGCGCTGGCCCAGTGGCTGGAAGCCCATCCTTTGGTAGATGAAGTTTATTACCCGGGATTAAAATCCAGTCCGTCTCATACCAATGCTGTAAAATACCTGCGTCATGGTTTTGGCGGCGTTTTGTCCTTCACCATCAAGGGAAGCAAGGAGAATGCAACCAAATTTGTCGATAGTCTGAAGCTGGTCAGCCATCTCGCTAATGTGGGCGATGCCAAAACTCTGATCATCCAACCTTCAGCGACAACCCATCAGCAGCTGTCCGATGAAGAGCAAAAGGCTTCCGGCGTTTTGCCTAATCAGTTGCGTATCTCTGCTGGCATCGAACATATTGATGACATCAAAGCCGATCTGGAACAGGCTTTTTCACAAGTTCATGCTGCATCAGGGGTAGCCTGATCGATTTGATAAAAAAATCCATACAGGATCCCCATTAGACATGGGGATCCTGTTCTAACTCAAACATCCATGTCAGCAAACGGAGTATCGACAGCGCAGGGAAGAAATGCGTGGAAAGCGAATGTGACGGCACCGATTCAGTATTTTGATCTGAAAGAGCGGTTCGAACTGGAAGGAGGAGATTATTTGCCGGAGTTGCGAATTGCCTATTGTACCTATGGCAAACTGAATGATCGTGCAGATAATGTAATTTGGATTTGTCATGCCCTGACTGCGAACTCAGATCCCCAGGATTGGTGGAACGGCTTCTGGGGTCATGGCCGTCTCTTTGATGCTGAGCAGTATTTTATCGTGTGCGCCAATATCATCGGATCCTGTTATGGTTCTACCTGCCCTGATCATCTCAATCCGGAAACCGGAACCCGTTATGGCAGTACTTTTCCCCTGATAACCATCGGTGATGTGGTCCGGTCCTTCCGCAAACTCAGAGACCACCTTGGTATCAGCCACATCGGGCTGATCCTGGGAGGCTCCATGGGAGGACAACAAGCCTTGGAATGGGCTGTGCAGGAGCCTGAGGCGATGAGCCATCTGTGCGCGATCGCCACGAATGCCTACCATTCTCCCTGGGGTATCGCCTTTAACGAAGCACAGCGACTGGCAGTGACAGCTGACCCTACCTACCTGCACGAAAGCCCGAATGCCGGAGAAAAAGGACTGATCGCAGCCAGATCGATAGGCATGATCTCCTACCGGAATTTTCAGACCTACCAGCTATCTCAAAGTGACATCGTCCCGGTCCTTCAGGATCACCGTGCGGCAACCTATCAGCGCTATCAGGGTCAGAAGTTGAGTAATCGTTTTACTCCCCTGGCTTACCTGTCCCTCAGCAGGACCATGGACAGCCATCACCTGGCGCGTGGCCGGGAGAGCCTGGCTGCCGCTCTGGCCTCCATCAAGGCCAAAACATTGGTCATCGGTATCGATACCGATATTCTCTTTCCGTCCGCCGAATTGGAGACGATGGCAAATGGTATTCCGAAAGCCCGATTTGAACTGATCCATAGTGATTATGGTCATGACGGGTTTTTGCTGGAATACGATGTTTTACACCCATTGATTCTTAACTTTATGCAAAATAGCACCTCCTGAGCCCGGTGCTTACTCAGAGAAAAAACGAAGGGTATCTTCCTTACCTTTCAAACATTTAATTTAGCCCTGGCCAAGACCAAAGAATCGTAAATCGTAGAATCCGTGAAACAAATGGGACCCGAGAAGAGAAAATTTAAGAGGTTATTGGTCGCGAATCGTGGTGAGATCGCTATACGCATCCTTAGGGCTGCTTCGGAGCTGAACATCGAAACGGTTTCGATCTATACGTTTGAAGACCGGTACAGTCTGCACCGGTACAAAGCGGACAAAGCTTACCAGGTAGGCAAAGATGATGATCCGTTGCGGCCGTACCTGGATATTGAAGAGATCCTGCGCATTGCTAAGCTCTGCCGTGCAGATGCCATCCACCCGGGCTATGGCTTCCTCAGTGAAAATGTTCAATTCGTCAAACGCTGTCAGGAGGAAGGGATCGCATTTGTGGGGCCCGCGGCGGAAGTCATGGAAAATGTGGGTGATAAGATCGCAGCCAAACGGCTGGCACAAAAAGTGCAGGTGCCCATCATTGAGGGCAAGATCTCTTCCCTCGATGACCCCAAAGAAGCCATTGAGGCGGCAAAGCAGATTGGTTTTCCAATCATTGTCAAAGCAGCAGCTGGAGGTGGTGGTCGCGGAATGCGTGTGGTAAGGTCGGCAGAGGATTTGACTGCTGCCCTGGAAACGGCTAAACGCGAGGCAAAGACCGCATTTGGTGACGATACCGTATTCATTGAAAAATTCATCGAGAACCCCAAGCATATTGAAGTTCAGCTCCTGGGTGATCACCACGGAAATCTGGTACACCTCTTTGAGCGCGATTGTTCCGTTCAGCGCAGGTATCAGAAAGTGGTGGAGATAGCGCCGTCACTGACGATCATTCCGGCTACTCTTGAGAAAATTTATGATTACGCCATTCGCATAGGGCAGGGGGTGAATTACAATAACGCCGGAACTGTCGAGTTTTTGGTCGATCAGGATCAGTCCGTTTATTTTATCGAGGTAAATCCGCGGATCCAGGTCGAACATACTATAACCGAGGAAATAACCGGAATCGACCTGGTACGTTCCCAGATCCTGATAGCCCAGGGGGTAGCACTCAATGACCCCCAGATCGGTATCTACAATCAGGCATCGATCCATAAGGAAGGCTATGCGATCCAATGCCGGGTAACCACGGAGGATCCGTCCAATGAGTTCAAGCCTGACTACGGAAGCATCATCGCTTACCGGTCTCCAGGAGGTTTTGGCATCCGTCTGGATGCCGGATCTGCCTATCCGGGCGCCATCATCTCTCCTTTCTTTGACAGTCTGCTGGTCAAGGTTACTGCCAGTGGCAGGACGCTGGCAGACGCGGCTGACCGGCTGCACCGGGCATTGCGTGAATTCCGCGTCCGGGGCCTCAAAACCAACATTGGTTTTCTGCTAAACCTACTTAAGGATGAAACCTTCCGACAGGGTGCGGCCACGGTCAATTACATCAGGGAACACCCGGAATTGCTCGAACCACCCAAATGGCGTGACCGGGGCACAAAAATGCTTAAATACCTGGCCGAGGTCATTGTCAACGGTAATCCGGATATCAAGGGAGCAGATCCAACTAAAACATTTCTCAAACCTAATGTCCCGGAAACCTCCCGGAAGCGTTTCCCGGAAGGAACCAGGGATATCCTGAAAAAGCTGGGCAGGGAGGACTTCCTGAAGTGGATCAGGGATCAGAAAACCATTCAGTACACGGACACCACTTACCGGGATGCCCACCAGAGCCTGCTGGCTACCCGGATGCGTACGCAGGACTTACTGGAAGCGGCAGAAAATTATGCCATGATGCACGGGGGAGATCTGTTTTCTGTAGAAATGTGGGGCGGCGCCACCTTCGATGTGGCCATGCGGTTTTTGCGGGAGGACCCCTGGCAACGATTACAAAAGTTGCGTCAGGCCATGCCCAATGTGTTGTTGCAAATGCTGCTCAGGGGGTCGAATGGCGTAGGCTATTCAGCCTATCCCAACAATCTGATCGAGCGTTTTGTCATCAAAGCATGGGAGAACGGGATTGACGTATTCCGCATCTTTGATTCGTTAAACTGGCTGGACGCAATGCTCCCCAGTTTGCGTACTGTGCGCGAAGAAACAGATGCGCTGGCAGAGGTTTGCATGTGTTATACCGGTGATATCCTTGACCCGGAACGCAAGAAATTTACGTTGCAGTATTATCTGGACCTGGCTAAAAAGATCGAAGATGCCGGCGCTCATCTGCTGGCAATCAAGGATATGGCCGGCCTGCTCAAACCATTGGCTGCGGAACAACTGATCAGCCGTTTGCGGGAGAGTATCGACATTCCCATCCACCTTCACACCCATGACACCTCTTCCATCCAGGCAGCCACTTATCTTAAAGCCATTGATGCCGGAGTGGATATCATCGATGTGGCGATCAGTTCGATGTCGGGGCTCACTTCCCAGCCTAATTTCAATGCTGTCGTAGCGATGCTTAATGGCCACCCGCGCGAAAAGTCAATGGACCTGGACTCACTCAATCAGTTTGCCGATTACTGGGAAGGAGTACGTACTTATTATTATCCATTTGAGACGGAGTTAAGGGCTGGTACTGCGGAGGTTTATGAAAACGAGATCCCCGGCGGGCAATACTCCAACCTGCGACCCCAAGCCAGAGCGCAGGGACTGGAAGAGAAATTCCACATCATCAAGAAGAACTATCGCATTGTCAATGATTTGTTCGGTGATATCGTCAAGGTTACTCCATCCTCCAAAGTGGTTGGTGATATGGCCTTATTCATGACGGCAAATAATCTTACAGCCGAAGACATATTGACCAAGGGCGAAAGCCTGGCCTTTCCCCAGAGTGCTAAAGAATTGATGCGGGGTGACCTGGGACAAATCGAAGGAGGATTTCCCAGGAAAATTCAGAAGATCATCCTGCAGGGGGAGAAACCGTATACTGAGCATCCGAATGCGCATCTCAAACCCATCGATTTTGATGCCAGCATGGAGGCTATGAGAGCCAAGCTGGGTGAAGAAGTCACCGAACTGGACCTGCTGTCCTGGCTGTTGTACGATAAGGTCTTTGAGCAATATTATGAGCACATCAACCGATTTGGAGATGTGTCCAAGATACCTACCCTGCCGTTTTTCTATGGACTGAAGGCGAACGAGGAGATCATGGTAGAGCTTGGCGAAGGAAAGCAGGTGATCATCAAGTTCCTCAATGTAACCGAAGCCAATGAACAGGGCAATCGCCTGGTGTTCTTCCGGCTGAATGGTCAGGCGCGCGCCATCGAAGTAAACGACAAGTCACTGCACAAAGAAGTCAAGCGAAACCGCAAAGCCAGTGGCGCTAATCAGATCGGAGCTCCATTGCAGGGCAGTATTGCGAAGATTCTGGTCAAGCCGGGAGATGAAGTAGATTTGAACACACCGCTCTTTACCATTGAAGCCATGAAAATGGAATCGACCATTGCGGCGCCCAGGCCGGGCAAAGTGAAAGAAGTATTCCTGGATGAGAAGACCCTGGTAGAACAGAATGACCTGGTGGTTGAAATGGAATACCCTGCTTAGCCGGAACAAACCGCTGTCGTTGGGATTTAAGATTTATCAGTCTGCCTTCCTGAAAACTATCAGGGTTTGGTCCGGGTTAGAGAGTGTTAACCGGTTGTTCGCGATCTGGTAAGAAGTAGATGACTCTAAAGCCCGTACAAATTGCTGTTCCAATTCCTGCCCCCTGGGACACATCATTCTGGTGGTGGCAATCTTGATAAACCGCAGCTTGCCTTTTTCGTAAAAAATGCCGCCGTTCATCCGGTTACAACCGGTCGATCCGGAAAATGTATTTTCAATGCTGTTTATCTCCAGCATAGGCAGTTCCCTGCCAAAATCCGAACTACTCATTGGTTTACCATTCAAACGTTCCAGCACCCAGATATCCTGAAGCCGGTAATCGGTAAGGTAATGACCACAGCCTTCCAGGGTCTTCGCGTCATTTTCTGCGGTGTTTTGGTATTGGACGCGTACAGTGTATGGTGAAGAGTCTCCGGACATCGCATCGGCGCATATCCTTTGGCTGATCTCAATGATCACATCCCGTGATTCGGCATGGATATCATAGCGTTTGATGTTTTGGTCTGCCGCCAGCACAGGTTCTGGTGTCAGAGTTTTGAGTGAGTCATCCATCCATTTAACGGAAATGTTCCGATCACTCATCGTAAGACTCCACACGGGTTCATGACCGGAAGCCTGAAAATAAATTTGCTGTCCTTCACCATCTGCTGTGATACCAGGGGTGATGATTTTCGTAGTGGTCGTATCCTGCTGCTCTCCGGAATCAGCCTGTCCGGGGCCATTGCAGGATAAGGTTATCAGGATCAGTGTAGTGGTGATCAGGATTTCTTTCACGATCAAAGGATTTTCTTGAAACGGAGTATTGTGACATCGTCCAACTTCAAATTAAGTTTGCCATCCGGAGAGAAGCTGTATGCATTAACCTTTTGCATCATGGAAATAAATTGCTTTTCTCCTTCACCGCAATAGCGCATGGTGGTAGGGTAGGGATCACTAAAGGACAGGTGATTCCGCTTGGATTTGAACGGAGCAGAATAGCCATTACAGCTATCAGTGCCTACCGCTCTTTGGGTTGTCCGGTCAAAGGTTATCTGAGGTTTCTGGTCCGGGAAAAGTCCTTCAAAAGCAATACGTGGTCCGGAAATATAGTCCAGTTCCCAGGTGTGCCCGTATAAAGTATAAGCACCCTTATTTTTAGTGGTGGAACATGAGATAAAGATACCCAGATATAGTGCAAGCATTGCAAAGCATACTTTGTAGTTCATACGAGATTTTTAATGGTATAAACAGATTGCGGGGTCAGCCAATCTGCATTTCAAATGGCATTAGCCAAATGAAAGAATAGACTAGTTAAGGATAATCCGGGTTTTTCGCAAGGATCGGCGGCCTAAAATCAGGATCTGGTTCGCGTCGGGGTAAACGATACCGGCTGCCATGCAGCAGTTGTTCGGACCCGGATAATTCCTGTTCAGCACGTGTATTTTGGGTTCGGGTACGCATTTTCCAAGATTTGTTGAGTACAGAAAGACATTCTGCAACTTATTAGGGTTGAATGGTGGTATAGTTTTATTGAACAGCAAAATCTGACCATAATGCATGTAACACCCAAAGCAGTTATCAGAGGGATGGCGTTATTTGCCGGCCTTTTTTTCCAGTTATCCTGGGCGTCCGGACAAAATTGGCTTACCGACCTCAAGGATGCCGAATCGGAAGCTGCTAACCGCAATTGCCACATCATCCTGGTCTTCCAGGGCTCCGATTGGTGTGCTCCCTGCATCAAACTTGACCGTGAAATATGGCAATCGGACGTGTTTAAAAAATATGCCGATGAGAAAGCCGTGCTTTTAAAGGCCGATTTTCCACGCAAATCAGCCAATCAACTATCTCCGGCTCAACAAAAGAAAAACGAAAGGCTGGCCGAAGAATATAACAAACAGGGCTTCTTTCCGCTGGTCGTCGTCCTGGATCCCAAAGGTAAAGTCCTGGGTACCACCGGCTATAAAAAGACATCACCCGAAGAATACATCGAAATACTCGATTCTTTCAAATGAAAACGAAATCCCTCCTCCTGGTGGTCCTGTCTGCATTGTCGACGGGGCTGTCGTCGCAAGCCATTTTCAACCGTACGATGAAGTTGATGGGCAGCCGATTTGATATTACCGTGGTTGCCGGTGACTCGGTGCAGGCTGATGTGTACATTGACCTTGCGGTGAAAGAAATCAGCCGGATAGAGAAATTGATATCTTCCTGGGACCCGGCTTCGGAAACGTCCCAGATCAACCGCAATGCCGGCAAAGAACCGGTTCAGGTGGATAAGGAACTGTTTGATCTCATCAAGCGCTCTATGGCCATTTCCAGATTGACGGACGGCGCTTTTGACATTACCTATGCCTCCATGGACAAGATCTGGAAGTTCGATGGGTCCATGACCGAAATGCCGTCCGAAGAGGCGATCAAAAACTCGGTGGCTCGGGTTGGTTTTGAAAAAATTATACTGGACGAGGCAAATCACTCTGTCTTCCTGCCTGAAGAGGGTATGAAGATCGCCTTTGGAGCCATCGGCAAGGGCTATGCAGCCGATAAGGCTAAAAAACTCCTCTCAGATTATGGCGTAACTGCAGGAATCATCAATGCTTCAGGGGATATGAATACCTGGGGCAACCAACCGGACGGAGAGGACTGGAAAGTGGCCATCACCAATCCTATGGATAAAGGCAAGGCATTTGCGCTGGTACCGCTCAAGCAGGGCGCTGTCGTAACTTCCGGTGATTATGAAAAATACGTGGTGTTTAATGGCATCCGGTACACTCATATCATCGACCCCAAGACAGGGTATCCTGCTCATGGCATCATCAGTTCTACGGTCTTTGCGCCAAGTGCGGAATTGGCGGATGCACTGGCGACCTCACTTTTTGTCATGGGTGTCGACGTAGGCATTGCACGCATCAATCAGCTACCCCATGTCGAATGCATACTGATTGACGAGGATGGTAATATCCATACCTCGGATAACATAAACATCAATAATCATCATGAAAATTAAAGCACTGGCTTTATTCGGATTATTTATGCTGGCCACCTCCTGTGTCACAGTCAAGGAATACCAGAAGGTAAACCTGAACGACCCGGATATGGCGCTGAGTGATCGTAAAGACAAAAAATTTCAAACCAGTTTCCAGGTTTACCGTGAAGGCGCCTCCGGTGCCAACGGCGGAAAAAGTGGTGGTGGTTGCGGATGCAATTAAGGAGAAACACGATGAGAACACCTATTTGGATTATCCTGCTGAGCCTACCGGTCTGGGTGCATGCACAGGCCACAAAGAAGGCTACCGATGTAGACAAGAAATCGGAGAAGGAATACAAAAACCGGGTATTGGAAAATACCGAAATAGATCTTCTGACCAGCTTGTATGGTCAGGATGGAAACAATGGTTCGGTAACTGGGGGCATTGGCAGTGAGAAATTGACTGACTTTGCCACGGACATCAATGTGGCCATTCCCTTGAATGACGACGATGTGCTGACCATCGACGCCACCGTTTCGGCCTATACTTCAGCTTCGTCCAGCAATCTGAACCCATTCACCGGAGTGACCAATTACAGTTATGGTACGGTCGTGTCCGGCGCTTCCCGGAGTGGGGGAGGCCGTACCCGGGGTCCGTTTGGTTCACAGTCAACATCTGCCACCACTGTGGTGCGGGGCTCGCCGTGGGTGGCTGCATCCGGTGCGTCTCGGGGAGATGTCTGGTACAGTGGAGGTCTGAATTACAGCCATTCTTCGGATGACCGCAATAAGATCTACAGCGGTCATCTTAATGTCTCGAAAGAATTTGACTATGGTTCCTTCGGGGCAGGGTTGGGTTTTGTAAGGCAGTTCAATCAGAAAAACACCGAAATTGGCGTGCAGGGCTCAGTATACCTGGATAAATGGTATCCACAATATCCCACCGAGATCAAGACCTATTACCAGACCGGTGGAAATCTGAACGCAGGATTTTTCAGCGGTGTCGATATCCTGGATGCCAATGGAAATAAAATCTCGAAGACGGGCTCTACAACCTGGCAACCGTCGAATTTAAGCCTGATCGATAATACCAACCGCAACACGTATTCGTTATCGCTGAGCTTCTCACAGATCCTCAGCAAACGTTCCCAATTCTCGATCTTTTCGGATCTGGTCCTGCAGCGTGGCTGGTTGGCCAATCCGATGCAGCGGGTTTATTTCTCCGATGTTGCTAATTATTACATTGGTACTGCCGCCGATATTCCTTATTACACGTCTCCCCTGAATACCGGTGTATTTCAGTTGGCCGATGATATCGAGCGACTGCCAGAGTCACGGCTAAAAATTCCGGTAGGTCTGCGGTATCATTATTACATCAATGAATATCTGGTGGTGAAATCCTATTACCGGTATTATTACGACGACTGGGGCATTCAATCACACACGGTAAACCTTGAGTTGCCCATCAAATTAGGGAGCAAATTCACGCTTTATCCGAATTACCGCTTCTATACCCAGACGGCAGCAAACTATTTTGCTCCTTATGAGCAGCACCTTTCTACTGATACGTATTATACCAGTGATTACGATCTGTCTGCATTTAATGCAAACCAATACGGTCTGGGGCTCAAATACACCGATATCTTTTTGAAATCACATGTTGGAGTATTGGGTATTAAAAGCATTTCGCTGGATTATAATTATTACCAGCGAAATACCGGACTCCATGCCCAGATCGTTTCCTTTGGAATTAAATTTGTGACAGACCGTTGATAAAAAGGTAATTCACCTGGACTGGACAGACAGGATAATATTTTTTATTAAATCATTTAAAATTCAACCAGGTTCAGTTCAAAATATTGAGTGTCCGGTACGGGATTGTAGCGATAGGGTGGTATTTCATAAAATCCCTGTGCCAGGTATAGCTTCTGAGCGGATTTCATCGAAGCCAGGGTATCCAGACGAAGAAGGCGATATCCCAGATTTCGGGCGGACCGGATGGCGTGTTCCAGCAGTGCGGATCCTATACCTGTTCCGCGAAAGTCAGAAGGCACATACATTCTTTTTAGCTCCGCGATGTCGTTTTCCCACCGTCTGATACCCACACACCCGGCAGGTTGACCAAGGGTATCCCTGGCCAGCAACAGCGCTCCATGTGGGTGACCATATTGTGCAGACAAATGGGTTAGCTCCGAATTGAAATCCTGGAAGGAGAGATCTATACCCAGTTCACCAACATATTGACGGATCAATTGCGCTGCCACGTCGAAATCGGTGGTTGATACGGCTGATTCAATGGAAAAGAGTGGTGAGGTCACGTTAAATAGGTTTCGTCGGTTTGTTTTTCCGTAAATAAGCTTCAATGAATGCAGCCGGGGCTTGATTTTTCTGGTTTTTCTGATGTAAATCGGCACCTGCATCCAGTAGTTTTTGCACAAAATCAGGAGGACCGTTTCTTCGTAATGTAAGGTGCAGTACGCTATTTCCCTGGTCGTCGGTTTCAGCAACATTTGCACCATGATTTAAAAACCATTCAGCGATATTCCATCTCTTCCAATGACAAGCCGCCGGTAATACTCCGGGGACCACTCCAGCACCGTGGTGGGTAAAAAGTTCGGCCGCATCGACATCGTCATTCCAGGCGATGGCATACATGCAGTTATCCGGCTTTGCACCCAGCAGGATTAATTGGGTATATAATTTTTTGTTCCTTCCTTTTGCATAGGCATGCCAGAGAGGAGTAGCAGGGAATTCACAATTCGGGTCCGGTATACGGTGGATGGAATTAATGTCAAGGCCCGCCCTGAGTAGTAAATTCAGCATGGCGATGCTGTTATCCGCTTCAGCATCGTCCTTCGGGCGGACATCACCGAGGTAATGCAATGCATTCCTACCAGTCTTCTCTTCCCATTTTTGCCAGCGTGGTTGTTTTAATAATTCAGTTACAACGATGAGGTCTAATGCATGGATGGCACGTATGAATTGATTCATTGTTATGGTTGAAATGGATGAGATGTTGGCATTTGATGCTTAATAATTCGATTTATCTTTTTCGCAGCACTGCTAAAAAATTAGATCTGACCAAATGTAAGCACCATACCATTGCAATCTGTAATGGAAAACTCCCGGTTTCCATAAACCCGGTCAACAGGAGGCTGGATTATTTGTGCACCCCGCGCTGATATTTCCTCAAACATCTCGTCCAGGTTATCGGTCCATAGATAAAAATCAAATCCCACCTTGCGAAGGGCAACATTTGATCTTTGTACTTCTGCTCCATCGGATTTTCCAAAATGAATTTGTATCCCATCACGTGCTACCATGGCGTAAACCGGTGGATCGAGGAAATAGCCTATGAGCCGGAAACCAAGTTTATCCTGATAGTATTCTGCCGTTGCTACCACGTCCTCCACTACAATTTGAGGGGCTATTCCGGACAACGCTGTCATATTATTCGAATTTTTGAATTTTATTGGATCAATCCACAATGGAATAATCCGGTTGACTCAGTTGCTCAGGCAGATAATGATGTAATGTGAATCGTTTCCATCCTTTTTTATTTTTTGATTCGACGGCCCAGTAAAAACCATCGGACTCATCCGGCCAGTAAATCATCCTCGCAAGTCCGGCCGGCATCTGTGCTTCAAAACAGATTGCTTCCGGATGGATATCGGTACCATCTGCCAGGGTTCCGGTGGAATTTTTACCGTCGGAGGTAAATGACCAGAACGTGAGTACACCATTACCCATACCCAGGATAGCATGCTCCGTATAGGCAAAGCTGGTGAACTGCCAGTGAACGGTCATCTGAATGTAGTGATCACCCAGGGTGGAGGTGAACGCCCGGGTGCATTTGATCCGGCCCATCGGTGAGTCGGCTTCGGCTTTCCAGTGTCCTAATAGTGGTTTTAGGATGCCTAATTTACCTCTGCCTTTGCTCCAGTGTGATTTTGCCATCGTTGAGAATGTGTGATCAATATGCCTGAGAAATTTTATCCCAATTTACTCAGCTGCGGGCTGCAACACAAGGTTCCTGCAGGTAACTTTTTAGAACAGGACCAGCGTCATTAGGAAATGAGCTATTCCCTCGGGTACTCATCGTCTGGTAAGCGGTTCATTTTTTTTCTGAAAAAAATAATCATTTTCTGTAACGCAAGGCAGCACTTTGTTTGTCGTATGCAAGAACTAAATACGAAGGGAGGCTGGCTGTGCAGTGATGCTACCGGCAGACTTGATCTGAATTGCATATTCACGCGGTTTAGGTCAAAGCAGGCGGTAAACAGGCATTATTGCGTTCATTCCCGGACCGAATAGTTCCATTGCTAACGTATAAACCTGACTGACTATGTATAAACACTTTATCCGTTTTGGATGGCGTAATTTGTTTAAGCACAAATTGTACAGCCTGATCAACCTGGTTGGATTATCATTGAGTATGTCGGTATGCCTGCTGATCATACTGCTGATTTACAATCATTATCAATACGACAAATTCCATCCATTTGGTGACCGTACTTACCGTATTTTAAGTCATCAGAAGGGTGGCCGGAATAACTTGTTTGAATCCGGTTTTGCAACGTCGCCATTGCCACTGCGAGCTGCATTGGAAAGCCATTACCCATCCATTGAAATGATGACGAATTTGAATCATCGTTTTCAAGGTGAATTGCGGTCGGACAATCGCATCATCCAACTGGATCGGTCGCTTTTTGCCGATGAGAACTTTTTTAAAGTCTTTGGATTTACCCTGCAGGAAGGTGACCCGGAAACGGCATTAAAAAATCCGAACGGTATTGTGGTCACTCAGGATTTGTTAAAAAAACTATTTCCGGACGGTCAAGCTCTGGGAAGACTGATCAAGCTCAATGATACTTATGCATTTACGGTGACTGGTGTCCTGAATACCCCGCCCGGGGATAGTCATATCAAATTTGATGCATTGGCTTCCTTTGCTTCCTTGGCCCGGTTGAAAGCGGAAGGGTATATCGAGGAAAATTTTGACGCATGGGATAACCTGTGGAATAATTACAATTACCTGGTGCTGAAGGATGCCAGTGAAAAAGAGAATATTGAAAAAGCCATCAATAAACTGGCTGCCGAGAATATCAAACTGGATGATAAACATCCCGGGTATGAATTCAGTCTGCAAGGGATCACGGAAGTTGTGCCGGGGCGCTTTTTGGGCAATGAGATCGGATTTGCGCTTCCTAAACTCATTTTGGCATTTTTTGGATTGCTGGCTTTTATCGTGATGATCACGGCCAGCATCAATTACGCTAATCTCACCATTGCGAGTACCCTGAACCGCTTTAAGGAGATCGGCATACGCAAATCCAGCGGAGCCGAAAAACGGGAAATCATTGGCCAGTTTTTGATTGAATCAGTTTTGATGTCCACGCTCGCCCTGCTCTTTGCCATCCTCTTTTACCGGATACTGCTGTCACAGTTCAATGCGATGTGGATTTTTAACCAGGTAGGCATCCACTTGCATGATGAACCGGTAGCCTATGGGCTGTTCTTCGGTTTTACCATCCTCCTGGGATTGATAGCCGGCGTAGGTCCCGCTTTATACGCCTCCCGGATGGACCCGGTGGCCACCATGAAGGGATCCGCTGTTCCGGTCGTGCGCCGGCGTAGAAGAAGGTTAAGTATGAAGCATGTCATGATGGGCGTGCAATTCGGACTTTCCGTATTGATGCTTATTTCCTTATTCCTGATTCGTGATGAGGCTCGCTTTCTGACCAATGCCGATTATGGTTTTGACAATGAAAAGATCTATTTTATGGAACTGCAAAGCCATGACTTTGACCAGGCGCGGTCCAGATTCGGTCAGATCAGCGGCGTGCAGGAGATGACGGTAACTTCACATAATCCCGGGACAGGTATGGCACTAGGTGAAGGTTACCGGCTCCACCAGGAAGATGAACCTTTGACGATCTACCATTTTAGTGTCGATACCGGATATCTCAGGGTCATGGGATTGCAGCTGGTAGCAGGCACCGGGTTCAGTGCCGCGGCACTGGGTAATCAACAGCAGGTTGTCATCAATGAATTAGCCGCAGAGCGCCTGGGTTTTGACCCGGTCAGCGATGCCGTAGGCCAGCACCTTTTCAGGGATAGTGTCAATCAGGTGCAGATCGTCGGAATCATAAAAAATTACCACTGGGAACCTATGTTGATGCCTTTGACTCCGATGTTATTGCGGGTAAAGCCGGCTGATTATCAGTATGCCTACCTTAAGATCAGCAGCCCCCAACCCGGAGATGTGGTGCGGAATATTCAGAAGGAATGGAAAGAATTTGACCCTCTGCGGGAATTCAAAGGTGGTTTCCTTAGCCAGGAAATGGATAAATTCTACACCTTTTTATTTGATATCAGCAAGATCCTGATGCTCATCGCCCTCATGGCCATTTCCATAACCGGCCTGGGCTTACTGGGGATGATCAGCATGCGGGTACGCAGTCATATCAAGGAACTTGGAATCCGGAAAGTACTTGGAGCAACACCTTCGCATCTATTTTATGCGGTCGGTCGAGAATTTATCTGGTTAATTGCAATTTCACTGATCCTGGCTATACCATTGGCCATTTGGGTCAATGGATTATGGATTAATAATCTCGCACAGCGAAATCCAATTTCAATGTATAATGTAGCGCCTGCGGTCCTGATTTTGGTCGCCTTTAGTTTTCTGATGATTCTTTGGCAAGTTGTACAGGCGTTACGTGATAATCCGATCGAGGCTTTGAAATCAGAACAGTAATTGAACCCAAATCATGGAATAGACCCTTTCAATTAAAATACAGTAAGAGCTCCAGGTGACTGTAAATCAGGATATGATTAATGCATTGCATTGGAATAGTGTTGTAAGAATTTAAATCAATCTCTGCTTCATTAATCAAGCACTTCACTTCGTCGCCATAGCTTGCTGTGACTCCTCAGCGAATCACTTGCTAATCTTGGATAAATGAGCCTCGCAACGAATTCTATTGCATGATTTGGGTTGCACCCATAAAATCAAAAAAACATCGGACAGTAGATCCGGTTTTTATGTAGCGTGGTAACAATATAAGGGTATTTGCCATGCATTCATCGGGACAGTCGGATCGGTCAAAAATAAATGATGGAACAATTATTAAACTGACCTGACTTTTGATGAGTGTGGCTTACGGACCGGCAGTTGTTATTCTCTGACGGATCTCGTTGCAATGTGGTCAAATAATGGAGATGTTTTGCTTTTAATGGCAAAATGGCCTGAAAAACCAATTTATATGCGCTAAGAAATGAAATTCTGTGGTGTATTTGACAAGGGGTATGGCGTCATTTTATTAGTTTTAATAAAACCCAGCGCTTGTGATCCTCAATTTTTATCAAATCGTAAAGGAGAATCTGCGATTCAACCGCTTTCAATACCGGGATACAGTTTGTCTTGAATATACCTGTCCGATTGATGCTGAAGAAGTCGGCATCTTCTCCAGAAACGACTATCTCGTCTATGTCCTGAGTGGAAAGAAGACGTATATGACGATAAATGGAGAATGGACATTAAAGCCTGGTCAAAGCCTTTATCTTAAAAAAGGAGCAGAAATAATTCATCAGTATTTCGATGATGAGTATTGTATGCTGGGCTTTTTCCTGTCGGATGATCTGATCCGGGAAACATTTAAGGAATTGCAGGGTAAACGAAGATTGAATCAATCCGGCAGCAAAGATCAGACAACCGCTTTTGAAATTGAAACTTCAACTTTTCTGGAAGGTTATTTTTTGTCGATGCTCTCCTATTTTCGGGGTGTCGACCGCCCAACCGATGACATCATGGTCCTAAAATTAAAGGAATTGCTGATAAACCTGATGAACTGTGATTCTGACCTGGTGTCTTATTTTGCCGTAATTTCCGATGAGGAGAGACCTTCGCTGGAGCGGATTATGGAAAATAATTTTTGCTTTAATCTGAAATTGGAGGAATATGCCGAGCTGTGCCATCGCAGCTTATCTACTTTCAAAAGAGACTTTCAACAGCAGTTTGGTGAGTCTCCTGGAAAATGGCTCACGAAAAAGCGCGTCGAGCGCGGCCAATTTGTTGAAGAACACTACTATGAATGTAACCCAGATCGCCTTTGAATCCGGGTTTGAGGACTTGTCCCATTTCAGCAGAGCCTTTAAAAAGCAGATCGGCAAGTCACCTTCAGATTATAAAAACAACTAAAAGCTCAGTATTTAAGTATTTGAGCCGAATTGTCAAATTCTTGAACTTTTAGGCAAAACCCTACGCCTGCATTGAGGGCCATCTTTGCATCATACAAAAGCAAAGAATTATGAAACTCAATGTAACTTCAAACACCAACATCGCAGTACTTCCACTTCTGTCTAACATTCAAAAACAGCAATATTCACCGGTAATACGCTGGCTTCCCCGTTCATTTGCAGTGGGCGAAGGGATCAATGTATCCGGCCTGCTGACTGAAGAGGCTTCTGTTGCCATCGCCGAAGGCATCATACCAAATCTGGAACCAGTTTGCCGCGATTTGTTCAAGACGTTCACAGATCACAACGGCACCTACAATGCGACTCAATTTTTACCGGTACTGCAGCAAGTGGTATTTAATGACCCAACCATTTTTGAGCAGTTCAGGAAAAGCCCGGATCACAGATATATCCTGGTCCAGAACAGATACATGAAGGTGGTACTAATCCGCTGGGAACCCGGAAAATTCAGCTCAATCCATGGACACGCCAAGGGAGGCTGCGTCTATAAGGTGCTGCAAGGCGCACTGGAGGAGCGGAGGTCCTAAAGAAGGAGGTAAAGAATTGGCAGTATGTCAATATCAGAGCGGTAGTATGGCTTATCTGGATGATACCATGGCATTTCATGCTGTCGGGAATCCTTCAGATGATTATGCATACAGCTTACATGCCTATACACCTGGTATCGTCTGACTTTAAACCATCAAATCAATTTTTATTCATTTCTAATTCAAACAACAATTTATTATGACTGACAATCAAAAATTAGTAGTAGTTATCACTCATGGCTTACACGATGAAAGAGCTTCCGTAGCCTGGAGCATTGCCAATGGCGGAATTAAAAATGGACTGGAGGTCCGCGTATTCCTGGCCAGCTCGGCAGTCGACTGGGTTCGTAAAGGAGCAGCTGACCTGGTACATCTGAATCCGCTGGATCCTACCATGATAGACATGATCCAGACCGTGATCAATGCCGGTGGTGGCGTCGGAGTATGCCCCCCATGCGCCAAAGTCCGTGGATACAGCGAAGAAGACCTGATCGATGGTGTTCAGATCGTGGGCTCAGGATTCATTCACGAAGCCATCAAAGAAGGAGCATCCACCCTTTCCTTTTAATAAGATGTAGTTTGAAGTTAGTAATCACCAGCATTGTCTGGTGATTACTAACCAAACTTCAGCATTTCCGAAAGCAAAAAAAATCAATTCCAATGGCTTTAAAAGCAACAATTCATAAAGACCGCTTATTTCTGTTGAACCCCAATTTCAAAGACGAAAGACTGGGAGCCGAATCTCAGTTTTACTTTTGCCCTTTCAACGCGATGCTGGAAGGTGTTCTTCATTATTACCCTGAATTAAAAGACAAACTGGACATTACATACGTTGATTTTCCGAGACCAAGAAAGCCAATAATTCATTTCTTGGGTGAAGAAAATCAAGGTACGCCGGTACTCGTTTTGCCCTCCGGCCAGGAGCATTCAACTCAATTACCCGTACAGCAATATCGTGAAAACCGGTTTATCCACGGGTCGGAAGGGATTGCTGCTTATTTGGCAGAAAAATATGGCATTGCCCTTATTCATCCCTAACCGGCATGGCCTTACTGCCCATCTATTGCTATCCAGGCCTGCCTTTAACCCAATTCGCAAACCATTCGCTGGAAGGCAATATGGGTAAGTAAATAACTGAGCTGAATTGCCTTCCTTATGCTGAATAGGATCTATGCGCTTATGGCAATTGCTGGCATCCCAGATGTTCCAGTATTTTATTTTTCACGGAGATTTTGGAATAATATTTAAAGTGATTGATTGCCTTGTCTTCAATGAAATAATAATTCGGCGGTTTCTGGCTTCCGGAACCGACGCCAAGAGTTGACCGGATCGGGATAATAAAATCATTGGGTAATCCAAACATGATCTTGTCATCAAAAAAATCATCAAAAGAGGTATTGGGCTCGTAATCGTTTCCGATCAACAATTGGTTTGCGGTGAATGCCCAGCCCTTCAAATCCTTTTGCAGCAGATCACTTTGTTCCCGTTGATCAGCCAGACCGGGCGCCTCCACGATAACGCGCAACACAAAGCTGACCGCACTGAGAATAGCTTTGGTGACAGGCCCTAACGGGTTGATCAGCGACAAGAGGGTTGTAACCCGATTCACCAGGCCAGGGATATTGTCCGGCTCTACCAGAGGTGTACCGAAATGCGGTCCTGCCGTAAGCACCATCCGGTTGGCATTGGTAAAAACAAATTTAGCGACCAGGCATCCACGGCTGGATGAGATCACGTCGATGTCGGATAGGTTGAGCTTTAGCTTTTTCTCCAAATGCTGCTTCAAGGCGTTTCCGTTTTTAAAGACACTGGAGCGAATGGTTGACATTTCGTATGCCAGGAAATAATTTCCATAGGTGAATTTTAAACTGGCCATGAAGCGGGCATCATCAATCAAATCGGCAAAGGAACCGGAAAACTGGTTCCAGGTCCCATGCAGAAATAATAATTTCCTGTTGCCGAGTGCTGGAAGGTCAGCTTCCTTTTTAATTAATGTCGGGTTCTTGGGATCATCGGCGGAAATAAGATATAATCCTTCATCGCCGGCCAGTGGTTTGTCAAGTATAGTCCTGACAACGGCTACCACAATTTGTTTAATCTTTTTAAAGAATCCCCGGCCTCTGGCATTACCGGCTTCGGAATGGATGGAATAAATCTGCTCACCGGGCCGGAGGATCAACTGTTCACCCACACCCCGGTTATTCTGGTCTTTTTGTTCAAAATTCCAGAACGCTATTTTTTCGCCGTCTTCATATTCTACCTGATGCAATATGGCATTTGCATTGGTAAGCGTGTGTGAGATCTGTACATCTGCCGGCAGGTCTCCACGGGTTAGCGGGACGTCAGGCAGTTCAATTTTGACCATTTCAATAACCTGTCCGGCTGCTTCTGCCGGCTCTTTTTTAACTTCACTGATCTGATATTCCAATGAATTCGTCCATATCCGTACATATTCCCCTTCTTCTTTTGTCCGCACTTCATGAATAGGTACATGGATGGCGGACAACATGGAAAAATCGGCAGACCGGGTAGGTTCAGCTAGGAAAGTGTTACGCAGCTGCAGGTGCATCATGGTTTTCAGAAAACCGGATGCAAGTGGATTTTTACACAACGCTTCAGCCAATTGAGAGTTGATGCCATCCTGGCCGGCAAATTCAGCGAGATCTGTTTGGGTGTAAATCAATTGTTCTATTTCCAGGGCCAGCATATCGCAGATGGTCTGTATTTTGGCATCGGGGGATACGGCGCCTGCCCCGCTGCGGGAAGCATTGAACCACATGGCCACCAATTCGTCCAGGCCACTCCTGCCGATGCTGTCAGCTTCCGGTTTGGTGATGGAAGCCTCGAGTACTTTTGGCGATAATTCAAGAGCGAATTTTGCCTTCAGAATCCCCTGCCCGAAATATTTCTCGTACCCGGTGTTTTTATTAGCTCCTCTAAAAAGGGCTTGCCGGACAATTTCAGCTTTTTTCCACGCTTCCTTCGGCTTCAATTGAGAGAAGTAATTTCGGTGATGATGAATGTAAAGTGCAGCAGCTGCGGCGATCTGGGGCGTGGCACTGCTGGTGCCACCTCCGGTTCTGCTAAACATTTTGCCGGAGGTCGTACCGGTCCAGACCACATTCGGGGTATAAGCTGCCAGTGCATACTGCATGGCTTCCTTCGGCCCGTAACAACTTTCCATATACGGACTTCCCGCGTCACGCGTAGCCTTGTCAAATTTTATTTGATACGGCTCATGACCATAATTTACACCCACAGCAGCGATTACCCGCCGGCAGATTGCCGGATACATCAGGCTATCCGGCAATAATTTTTTCAACCCTTTGTACCATTTATTGCCGCCTGCTGACACGACCACAATTCCTGCTTCATAGGCCCGGTTGATGGCATCCACCATCAGTTTGCTGGGCGCACCGGCCATGCTCATGGTAATGACGTCTACCTTTTGTCGAATGGCATAATCAACTGCCCGGGCAAAGTTTTTACCACTCAGGAGGGCTACACTGTCACCAATGCGCAAGGAGATCACCCTGGCATAGGGGAATGCCCCCAGATAAGTGTCCCTGAACTCATCACTATCCAGAGCCATGTTCCGCCAGGCTCTTCCGGCTAATAAGCTAATCGTACCCTGTCCGTGACCCTGCTGCTCCAATCCGCCGAATTTGTACCAGATATCACGGTCAGTGGGGTCCGTGAACTCGCGGCTTTGTATCTGGTCAAAATGCAATGGCAGCGATGGATGGCCGGGAAGAATGCCGGTGTCGATATGGGCAATGAGCGGATAGGTATCAGCATCTCCGGGAATGTCCAGTGCCAATTCCGGGCAAGCGATCAGGGCTGCCGAACGCAGCTGGGAATGTTCATCATCCAGATGCCAGGATATCCTCCGCCGGTCGCCGGGACCCGGATGCGGATAGGTAGCCAGGTATTCGTCCCCGCTCCGCTCTATCGCTTCGGCAGGATCGGTATTGATGATTGAAATGAGGTCGGGCTCGGCAAAGTCACCGGCTTTGAAGTCCGTTTTGCTAGCAATGGTTTCATAGGCCAGATCCCAGTGATTTGCGGCACGCAGGCTTCTTCCCGCTGCATGCCGGATGAGTACTTCCTGTAGACGATTCTCCTGGCCGGTTCCATTTGTGGCTGCGCCATCACGGGTGAGCAATAAGCCCGTATGATACAGGGTGCCAAGCATCTGAGATGCATCCTGATCGTTGGTTGAGGAATTTGAATTCGTGCTTTTTGAATCCGTTCCCGAGCTCCCGAATAGGGCAGTGATTGTAAACGTATCCAATGAGGAAGGGTTGTCACCATATTGATCAAAGAAAGGTCTTTGGACTTCCGGCACCATTAACCGCGCCATTTCCCCGGTTAGTTTGGTTCTGAAATTCTGGATCGTCAGACTGTGGTCAAAGCTGTTTTCCAGAACCCAGGTAAATAGACCACGGCTGCTGTCGGTCTCTTGTGCCAGCTGAGTGTCCGTACAGGCGGCAAAACAGATCACGCGGGCTTTTACACCGGCTTTGTTCGTCCGGCTCTGTCCACGATTTATGGCTTGCCACTGCTGGTCGTAATATTTTTTGTTGTATTCATAAGCCTGACGTATAACGGCAAGACTGGTTTCACGGGTCCGCAGTAAAGAGCGTTGTCCGGCAGGGTTAAAAGCCCGTGATGCGGTACCACTGTGGCAACTGTCGAAGAAAAAAATGATGTTGACATCCGGTCTGAACTGCGCCAACAACGCAAAGGTCTCATCGTCGATCCATATCCCATTGTACAGGACCATGGTTTCATCAAAGGGTCTTCCGTCACCGGTCCCTGATTCATCGCCATTAAAATCTTCGATGAACCCGCCATGGCCGGCATAGGTTATGATGACGACATCCTCGGGTTGAGCCAAATTGGCAACGCGCAGCAATGCCTCCCTGAATTGTTCGCGGGTAGCCTCAGTTCCGTGGAGGATAAAATTTTGCCCTTCCGGGAAGTGGCTGGTTAAGGACGCATAATAATTCGAGTCATTGATACATCCAAATAACGTGTTTGGCATTTGCGGGTATGCACTTGGATCGACTTCATTAAGGGCCAGATGGATGGCAAAGCGGTTGACGGTTGAGGTATCCATATTATTATTGTTTTTGTGGTATGTGGAAGATGTATTTTGAGCCCTGGTCACAGCCTGAAATGCATTGATGATCCCGGATCCGTAGTCTCCGTGCCGGGTGCCGGATGGAGCGGCAGGTTTTTGGCAGGATTGGCGAAGTAAGTTCCTGATTTCTGTTAATGACAATTCCGGATTTACTGAAAGCATCAGCGCGGTTACGCCAGCCATCCCTGGCGCGGATGCCGATGTGCCACCGAAACTGTTGGTATAATCGCCGGGATCGATTCCGGAAGGACCCAGCCGGTCGGCTGCTGATAATCCATAGATGGTCGTTATCGATCCATCACGTCCCAGCAACACTTCACTACTGGGAAAGCAGCAAAATAACGGATCACCCCGGTCTGAATACCGGGTGAGGTATCCTTCCTTATTAACTGCGCCGATGGCCATGACGAATTCATTGCTGGCATAACCGTCGTATTTTACGGGCTCCGCACCGTTGCCTGCCGCAAAGAAAATAGGGCAGCCTTTACTGTTTCTTCCATAGGTTGCTGCTTTTTGCAAGGCCAGCCGGGTGTGATCAGGAAGGATGTAGGAAATTGCGTCATCTGTGATATCGTTGATCTGTCCATCCGGGGGACCCCAACTGCAACTGATGATGTCCGCTCCGTTATCAGCAGCCCACAGGATGGCCTCAGCCTCATGGACGGATCCTAATCCTTTGCAGCGTGCGATCATCAATTTCGCTTCCGGAGCCACGCCAATGGCTTTGTCGTCCCGGCTGGCGGCGATACTGGCACATGCCGTGCCGTGCCATTCGGTCATGTATTTATGGGACGCATCCTGCCTGGTATCCAGGAGGTCAATGGTCTCAACGATCTTATCACCCTGAAAAGCCAGGTGGTGCAGGTCAATACCATCATCGATGATGCAAATAGTGCTTCCTTTTCCTCTGGTCAGGGTCCAGGCGATATCCAGCTGGATCATACTGGCGGCCCAACCAGGATCGATACCTGACAATAAACTGCGGACTGCGTCATTGGGAAGTGATTTCCGCTTCACCACCATTTCAGGATAACAGCTGATGATGTTGGGTAAGGTCAGGAGCTGCCGGCAACGGTCAAATATTCCCCGTCCCAGCTCCAGCTCATCCTTGAACCGGGCAAAATAGGCGACCTCAGCCATGTAAAGACGTCGCTTTTCCTCCAGGTCATATTCTGAAAAGATGGCCTGGATAAATGCCGATGTCGTTTCAGGCGTAAATTGAATGTAAATATTCCCCGTATAGATCTGGTAGCTTCCGGTATCGCTGCGCTGGAGGATGGTACCAATGTATATCAGGCTCACGTCAGCCATGGCCCGGACAGTTGCTTTGATCTGATCCCTGCTTGTAGCTGGCTCTGGTCCCATTACCCTGAAGACCTCCGCGCTGGCCTCCGGATAGTCATCGACCGGAAGGTAATCGATGTCCCGTATATACCCGGCCTTTACGAGAATCGATTCCGGTTCCGCAGGGGCTTCCGTCCGAATGATCATCAGATCGGGTGACGGGATGTATTCCAGATCGTTGGTTCGGCTGAGATTGTAATGCAGGCTTGGCATGTGGCAGCGATGTTCTTTCCGGTTATGGAGTGGTTATAAGAAGTACTTTATGGGCGCCGGAACACTTAAATTATTGATTTTTAGCGAGAAATGCAAGTATATACAGCAGGGCAATAAATGCATCGGGATAATTCCGGTATGGATGGCAATGGGATAGGGTTACTGTATTTTCTGCTTGGAATGGATCTTGAAAAAGAAATTTGGATTAAATAAATAGACCCGTCCATTGCAATCTCCGGTAAAAAGTGCTAGGTTTGTTTCGTTAACAAGCCTTTCATGCAGCATATACGCGCCTTTTATTTTTACTTTTTTAACGACCATGCCGGGATTTCCTAGCGTGCCATTGCCGTTTGCAGCATGAAGGAGTCCCGAAAAAGAGACTCCTTTTTTGTTTTAGAACCGAAAGAAATACATGACCAGAGCGTACACATATCAGTTTTACTTTAGCTTTTATTTTAGAAAATCACGGGACTCCAGTTGATTTTGAAGCCGTTTTGGTTGAAAAAATAAAGGAGTCCCGAAGTCGAGACTCCTTTTTTATTTAAACGAATGATTGTTATGAAGCGAGTGAGTATACAAGGTTATCCAGGAGCTTTCCACGAGATCGCTGCCCGGACCTATTATCCGGCGGAGCAGATTCAGGTTATTCCTTGCGATACTTTTGAAGAAGTGGTTGAACGAACCGAATCCCACGAAGACTGTGATATAGGGATGATGGCCATTGAAAACACCATATCCGGATCCCTGCTATCGAATTACATGCTGCTCTATAATAGCAAACTGAATATTATCGGGGAGGTCTACCTGCGTATAAAACAAAACCTGCTGACTTTACCGGGTGTCAAAATTGAAGACCTTAAAGAAGTTTATTCCCATCCGATCGCCATAGCTCAGTGCCGCGAGTTTTTCGAGAACTATCCCAACATCAAAATTATCGAACACATTGACACCGCATTGAGCGCACGCATGGTCAAAGATTGGGGAAAGCCGGAGGTGGGAGCGATAGCCAGTACCCTGGCCGCCGATATGTACGGTTTGAATATCCTTAAACGGAGCATTGAGACCAACAAACAAAATTATACCCGCTTCCTGGTTCTGGACCGTAAACCACGCAAGCAGGAATTTATGTACAATAAGATATCCATTTGTTTCACGGTGTCCCATGAAATAGGCAGCTTGCACAAAGTATTATCCATTCTGGCATTCCATCACGCCAATTTGACCAAGATTCAGTCCGTACCACTGCTGGGAAAGCCATTTGAATACCTTTTCTTTGCAGATTTTATTTTGGAAGACCGGGCTCACATGAAATTTGCCCTGGATTCCATCAAGCCATTTACAGGACGTATGAAAATATTAGGCAATTACCCTAAAGGAGCATACTATGCCAACTGAAGCATCCAATCGCCTGCAGGGAGTGGAGGAATATTACTTCTCCCTCAAGCTGAAAGAGATCGCCAAATTGCAGTCCTCCGGGAAAGCTATTATCAATTTGGGTATCGGCAGCCCTGACCTGGCACCCGATGCTTCGGTCAATGAGGTGCTGAGTGCGCAGAGCAACCGCCCGGACACGCATGCCTATCAATCGTACATAGGCTTGCCCGCCTTGCGGGAAGCCTGGGCGTCGTTCTATCAAACCTGGTACCAGGCAGAACTGGATCCGCTTACGGAGGTTCTGCTCCTCATGGGATCCAAAGAAGGCATCATGCACTTATCGATGGCCTTTATCAATCCCGGAGATGAAGTTTTAGTGCCTAATCCGGGCTACCCGACCTATGCATCCGCTTCACGACTGGCCGGGGGAGTAGTTCGGACGTATGATCTTGATGCAGAAAATAACTGGCTTCCGGATTTGGAAAGCCTGGGCCGGGAGGACCTGAGCAATGTAAAAATTATGTGGATCAATTATCCGCATATGCCTACCGGTGCACTTGCTACCCCTGCCTTTTTTGACGACTGTATCCGCTTTGCCCGCGAGCATAACCTGATCCTGGCCCACGATAATCCGTATAGCTTCATACGTAACCAGCATCCCATCAGTTTGCTCTCAAGGCCGGGAGCGAAAGAGGTAGCCGTCGAGTTGAATTCCCTGAGCAAGAGTCATAATATGGCCGGATGGCGTCAGGGGGTCATGGCGGGCAGTCCAGCCATCCTCAGTGATGTCCTTCGATTTAAAAGCAATATGGATTCCGGGATGTTTGCCCCGTCGCAGTCAGCAGCTGCCCAGGCACTTTCACTGGGTCAGGATTGGTTTGACCATCTGAATAAGGTGTACCGTGAACGGGAAGAGCGGGTTTATGCACTGATGGATGCATTGGAATGCAGTTACGATCCTGACTCGGTCGGGATGTTTGTCTGGGGCAAAGTGCCGGATCATGTCAGGGATGGATACGAATTATCGGATCAGATCCTGTATGGAAATGATGTATTTATTACTCCGGGAGGGATCTTTGGTTCCCAGGGTGACCGCTATATCCGGATATCGTTATGTGCACCGGTGTCCACATTTGATACTGCTCTGGAGCGTTTAAAAACAACTGCGGCGATTAAGTCATGAATCAGATAACAATTATCGGTCTGGGGCACATTGGCGGCTCTTTTGCAAAAGATATCCGAGAACGGGGTATTGCCGGTAAATTAGTCGGAGTGGAGGCAAACGAAAGCCATGCCAGCCAGGCTTTGGAACTGGGATTGGTTGACCAGGTGATGCCATTGAACGAGGCATTGGCCGATGCCGACCTGATTTTACTCACCATACCGGTAGATGCCATGTTGCAGGTGTTGCCGCAGATTCTGGATCTTGTGAAACCAGGCCAAACGGTGATGGATGCCGGTTCTACGAAGGAGGCACTGATCTTGGCAGTCAGGGAGCATCCCATGCGCAGCCGTTATGTGGCTTCTCATCCGATGGCCGGAAGGGAGAACTCCGGACCTGGCGCGGCCATCAGTGGATTGTTTGAGGGAAAATGTTCGGTGATCTGCAATCGTGAGGGGAGTGCTCCTGATGCGGTAGATACCGTCATTGATCTTTATGAGGCATTGGGTATGCGGATGGTTGAGCTGGAAGCCCACGAGCACGACTTGCATGCAGCCTATGTTTCTCATATCTCTCATATTTCTTCCTTTGCACTGGCTCTGACCGTTTTGGCGAAGGAAAAGGATGAGAAGCGGATATTTCAGCTGGCCAGTGGCGGTTTCGATTCGACGGTCCGCCTTGCTAAAAGTTCACCGGAGATGTGGGTTCCAATATTCCGGCAGAACCGGGACAACGTATTGGATGTTCTGGATGAACACATCAATGTCCTGTCGCGTTTTCGCAGCCTTCTAATCAAAAAGGATTTTAATACATTCCACGAATTAATTGATCAGGCAAATCACATTCGCAAAATATTAAAGTAAGCCATCATGGAAATGAACATCAAACCCGTATTTGAAAATCTGAAAAGACCCGTACTTATTGCCGGTCCATGCAGTGCCGAGACCGAAGAACAGGTGATGCGCACCGCCGAACAGCTCGCCGATAAAAACATTGACTTGTTTCGTGCCGGTATCTGGAAGCCGCGCACCCGGCCAAATTCTTTCGAAGGGATCGGAAGGGATGGATTACGCTGGTTAAAGCAGGTAAAAGAAACCTATGGACTAAAGACCACAGTCGAGGTTGCTAACACGCAGCATGTCTTCGAATCCCTGAAGGCAGGTGTCGATGTGCTCTGGATTGGGGCAAGGACGACTGTCAACCCATTTTCCGTTCAAGAGGTCGCAGATGCACTGGAAGGTATCGATATACCGGTATTGGTTAAAAATCCCATCAATCCGGATCTCAGTCTTTGGATTGGTGCCATCGAACGGATGTACAAAGCCGGCATAAGCCGTATTGGGATCATCCATCGTGGATTCAGCACCTATGGCAAATCCGTTTATCGCAATGTGCCCCGGTGGGAAATTGCCCTGGAACTAAAAAGACGCTATCCCGATTTGCAGCTGATCGTTGACGCCAGTCATATCTGTGGAAACCGGACATTGCTGAGAGATATTTCGCAGCAGGCGCTGGATCTGAATTACGACGGGGTGATGTTGGAAACGCACATAGATCCGGATAATGCCTGGAGTGATGCAGCCCAGCAGGTCACACCATTGGGTTTCCAGGAGATCGTAGACCGGCTGATCATTCGCGAGTTGAAGTCCAACAGCAAGGAATACCAGGAGAATATCCATGAATTGCGTAACCAGATCGACAACATCGACCGGGAAATCATGCATTTACTGGGTGACCGGATGAAATTGTCCGAGGACATTGGCAATTATAAAAAACTGAATAACATCTCCATTTATCAGCCCGACCGGTGGAATGAGATCATCGAGACGGTGGTTAAAAAAGGAGAGGACCAGGGGCTGAGCGGTGACTTTATCCGCAAGGTGTTCACGGCGATTCATGAAGAGTCCATCAACCACCAGGCAAAAATTATGAACGAAACCATCGAGGTGAAGTCCTGAGCGTAAATACCATCAGGCTACCTGGACTGAGCCATAGTAAAGAACATAGATAGGTTAAGAGACCTGCATGGTGTCGGGGCGAATGTGGACACGATGCAGGTCTTTCTTTTAGGGGGTTGCAGCAGACGGAAAAAGATGTGAAAAAAATTTAATATAATGTTGCTTAATATATAAGCAGTTTTTTATATTTGGCTTATGTATGGGAGTTAAAAAAATGTGATTTTTCTCCGTCATACACTTTATAGGTTACTATTATTTGTAGCATCTTTAGGCCATCCCAAATCCGAAGCCGTAAAGTCATAGAGCAAGACGAAGTGTAAAACGGATAAGTATGTTGATTTTGACGATTGTGGGTCTGGCTATATTTATGAGCGTTTCGTTAATGGTAGGTTCTCGCATTATCGATAAGCGATAGACTTTACCAACGACGAAATTGTTTAAGCAGTGGATTATGGTGGTCAGGATACCGCCTTTCCCTCCTTAACTTCGGGCATTTTGCAAGCCTCACCCGTTACCCTGCCACAAACTGTGCATTCTCCGATTTCATTTTTCAACAATGGATTATTGGTAGCACAGGTTCCTCTAAATTCATTTCCCGTCAGTATGTGACGAATGTTGATCAATCCGAAGGAGATCAGGAAGACTCCAAAGATGATTGCTAAAACATATAAGAATTCCATCAGGATGTAAGGTTGTTTTGTTAATCTTTGCAACAAAGGTACAAACTAAAAGTTCCATAATGATGCCTGATGATACAAAGTTGATCGCGTTCGGACGTTTGCTGCGAATCATGGATGAGCTCCGTGAACAATGCCCCTGGGATCGCAAGCAAACCATCCACAGCCTGCGGAATCTCACCATCGAAGAGACCTATGAGCTGGCCGATGCCATCCTGGATGAGGACTGGGAGGGCATCAGGGAAGAGATCGGTGATCTGCTGCTGCACATGGTTTTTTATGCCCGCATTGCCAGTGAGCAGGGGCAATGGGATATAGCAGATGCCTTGAATGCGGTGTGTGATAAGCTGGTCAAGCGGCATCCCCACATCTACGGGGATGTGAAAGTCCGGAATGATGACGATGTCAAGCGGAACTGGGAGCAGATCAAATTGCAGGAGGGGAAAAAGTCCATCCTCGCCGGAGTGCCCAATTCTTTGCCGGCTATGGTCAAGGCATACCGGATGCAGGAAAAGACCAAGCAAGTAGGTTTTGAATGGGAGACGACAGACCAGGTTTATGCAAAGGTGGAGGAGGAAATGCAGGAGTTGCAGGAAGTCCTGAGAGAGTCACCGGATAATCATCAGCGTGTGGAGGATGAGTTTGGCGATGTGCTGTTTGCCCTGGTGAATTACGCGCGATTTCTGGGCGTCGATCCGGAGACGGCCCTGGAGCGGTGTAACCGAAAATTCAAAAGGAGATTTGAATACATTGAAGCACAGGCACCCCGGCCACTGCCGGAAATGACGCTGGAGGAGATGGATGCCTTATGGAATGAAGCCAAAACGGGGGAGCAGGACTCGTAAAATAAAATCTGCATGAACTACTGGTAATAAATGGATAAAGCATTATCTTTGCAGCCTTATTATTCGAAGTTAGATATTTAAGAAAGACAAATATGTCAGCATTAACGAAAGAAAAAAAGGCTAAGTTATTCGAAGAGTTCGGAGGAGCAGCCAGCAATACCGGTGCAACGGATGCACAGATTGCGCTGTTTACCGAGCGTATCAATCTGCTATCCAGTCACTTGCGTGAAAACAAAAAAGATCACCAGTGTCGTCGGACCCTGTTGACCTTAGTAGGTAAAAGAAAAAGACTGCTGAATTATCTGCAGCATAAGAATATCAGCGAATATCGTAGTCTGATCGAGAAATTGGGTATACGGAAGTAAGTCTTCGTATACCCACCTTCTTTTTTCCCTCCTTGTGTGATCCTTCCTAATTCAGCCCGTTGCCTTGCAACAGGGTCTTTATTCATTTGTTAAATTCTATTTTATGGGAAATCAAATTCCAATTACGTCCTCATTCGAATTGCCGGATGGGAGGGAAGTTACACTGGAGACAGGCAAACTTGCAGCCCAGGCACACGGTTCTGCCTTGGTACGGGTAGGTTCAACCATGCTGTTGGCCACCGTCGTTTCCAACAAGGAAGCCAAAGAAGGTCAGCCCTTCTTCCCACTATCTGTAGACTATCAGGAAAAATTTGCCGCTGCCGGACGTATCCCCGGCAACTTCTTCCGCCGTGAAGCAAAGCTCTCGGATTATGAAGTGCTGATCTGCCGCCTGGTAGACCGTGCGATCCGTCCGCTGTTTCCCGATGGCTACATGAACGAAACACAGGTCATCATCAACCTGGTCTCCGGAGATCAGGATGAGATGCCGGATTCTCTGGCAGCTCTGGCAGCATCTACCGCCCTTGTCGTATCCGACATTCGTTGGGACGGCCCTATCTCCGAAGTACGTGTTGCACGTATTGACGGAGAATATGTAGTTAACCCGATCCGCAGCGCCCTGGCGAATGCCGACATCGATATCATCGTTGCTGCAACCATGAAAGATGTAACCATGGTCGAAGGAGAGGCTAAAGAATGCTCCGAGGCTGATCTGGTTGAAGCCATCCGCATTGGCCACGAAGCCATCAAAATCCAGTGTCAGGCCCAGTTGGATCTGGCTCAGAAAGTAGGAGAGAAGGCTACCGTTAAACGGGTATTACCGGAGAAGGAAGAAGACGAGGCATTAAAAACCTGGATCAAGGAATTTGCAGCACAGGGGATCTTTGATTTGGCCGCCGGTTCATTACCAAAGCAGGAACGCAAAGATGGATTTTCTGCAATCCTGGATGATGCCAAAGTCAAACTGACCGAACTGCACGGAGAAGAATACCTGGAAGAAAAAGGAGCTTTGCTGGATGCTTATTTTGACAAATTAAAGAAGGAAGTCATCCGCAATATGGTGCTGGACACCAAAAAACGCCTGGATGGCCGTGACCCGGATGAGATCCGGCCTATCTGGTGTGAAGTGGATTACCTTCCAGCAGCGCATGGTTCAGCGGTATTTACGCGTGGTGAAACGCAATCGCTGACTACCTTAACGTTAGGTACCAAACAGGATGAAGTCCTGATTGACACGGCGTTGCGGTCGTACGACGATAATTTCATACTGCATTATAACTTCCCTCCGTACAGTACGGGAGAGGTGAAGCCTATGCGTGGCCCCGGACGGCGCGAAGTTGGTCATGCCAACCTGGCCGGACGTTCGGTGCGTCAGGTTATGCCCCAGGGCTTGCCTTATACGATAAGGCTTGTTTCCGACATCCTGGAGTCCAATGGCTCCTCCTCGATGGCTACCGTTTGTGCCAGTTCACTGGCCCTGATGGACGGTGGTGTGCAAATCAGCGAGCAGATCGCAGGTATTGCCATGGGTCTGATCAAAGAAGGTGATAAATATGCCATCCTTTCCGATATCCTGGGTGATGAAGATGCACTCGGTGATATGGACTTCAAAGTGACCGGCACCAAGAACGGAATTTGTGGTTGCCAGATGGACATCAAGATCGACGGTTTGCCGTACGATCTGCTGATCGAAGCGCTGGACCAGGCACGCAAAGGCCGGTTGCATATCCTGGGCAAAATGAACGAGGTGATCGCCGAGCCGCGGGAAGATTACAAACCGCATGCACCACGTATCGTGGAGATTGTCATCGACAAGTCATTCATTGGTGCAGTAATCGGCCCTGGAGGCTCAATCATCCAGGATATCCAGGAGAAAACAGGTACCGTGATCTCCATTGAAGAAAAGGAAGGTAAAGGCTTTGTGAACATTGCCAGTTCAAATAAAGCTTCGATCGAAGCAGCATTGGCCCGGGTAAAAGACATCGTATTCGTTCCTGAAGTAGGTGAAGTGTACGATGCAGTCGTCCGGCAGTTGATGCCCTTTGGCGCCTTTGTCGACTTCAAAGGGAAGAGTGGATTGCTTCACGTCTCGGAGATCGATCACAAGCGGGTCGAGAATGTTGAAGATGTGCTGAAGGAAGGCGATCAGGTCCGGGTTAAATTACTGGATCTGGACCGGAAGACCGGTAAGATGAAACTTTCCATGAAAGCACTGATCCCTCGTCCACCGCGTGCGGAAGGCGAATCGGAGCGCAGCGATGACCGCCGTTCAGACCGCTACCAGGGTGGTGGAAGGAATCAGCGTGGAGGCGGAGGAGACCGCCGCGGAGGTCATGACCGCAACCGCGACCGTGACCGTGACCGCAATCGAGACCGGGACCGCGATCACGATCACGATCGCAACCGTGACTGATACGAAATAAACTGCATTTAATAGGGGAGACCTTAAGCATTGCAGAATGCATGATCGGGATATGATATGCGCTCTGAAATGCCCGCAAGGCCTCCCTTTTTTGTTGCTTTACACGGATTTACGCATCGCAGCAAGGAATAATTTCATTATATTGGTATCATTACCGGGTATTTTTGCGTTTCAGTATCGAAATGTGCAATTGCTACCAAGAACTTCTTTCAGAGGTACTTGTTGTAATGGAGCAGGTTTTGCAAATCGTTGGCCAGATTGAGGCGCAGTATTTCCATGCTGACCGGGGTTTGTTGTAGGTGCAACATTTGTCGAGAAACTTTTTCCAGCCTTTCATTGTATAAGATATTAGCAGATAAAATACGATGCGACAGCTCAAGATTACCAATCGAATCACCAATCGAGAGAGTTTATCTCTTGATAAGTACCTCAATGATATCGGTAAAATCGATATCCTGACTCCTGAGGAGGAGGCAGATCTATCGCGTCGTATCAAGCAGGGTGATGAAGATGCCCTGGAGCAACTGACTAAAGCCAACCTGAGATTTGTGGTTTCAGTGGCCAAGCAATATCAAAACCAGGGCTTGTCTCTTTCGGATCTGATCAATGAAGGCAACGTGGGTTTGATGAAAGCCGCCAAACGCTTTGACGAAACCAAGGGATTCAAGTTCATTTCTTATGCCGTATGGTGGATACGCCAGTCTATTCTCCAAGCCATTGTGGAATACTCACGTATTGTGCGTCTGCCGCTGAATAAGGTGGGCACCTTTAACAAGGTGAATGAGGCCTATCAGTCATTTATCCAGGAATTTGAACGTGAACCCTCCAGTGAGGAGCTGGCAGAACTCCTTGATATGACCGTGAAGGAAGTGGACTCGATCATGCAGAGCGGACACCGGCATGTATCCTTTGATGCGCCTATCAGCAGTGACGAAGAAAATGGTGTCACCATGCTCGACCTGATGACATTCGAAGACGAGTTGCGTCCTGATCTGAAATTGATGGAGCAATCGCTGAAAGACGAAGTCCGCTATGGCATGTCCGTCCTGTCGCCCCGTGAATATGAAATCCTGGCTGCTTATTACGGCCTGAATGGGAACAAGGCTCTAACCCTGGAAGAAATCGGCGAACTCTACGGCCTTACCCGTGAACGCGTCCGTCAGATCAAAGAACGTGCACTCCGTCGCCTGCGCAAATCCTTCAACAAGGTCAAGTCCCGCTACTACATGGGGTAGGACCAGCAGGAATATCGAGTGTTGATTATTTAGTGTTGAATGCTGAGGCTACTCTGGAAAAGCACATTTCCATAACATACTCTCATTCTCGCCCGAACGACGTTCAATCGGGTGCGGGGTGACAGTCATAATGAATTTCCGGAGTGGAATCAATGCGGCATATACTCAGTCTTTCAACGTTTTGGATAAGCGGTAATAATCTTCCTTCAGAGTCTCCCAGTGATCATTCACAGACCAGCACAGTATTTTATAGAAGTGGGTTTCTGTTTCCACAGCAGTGACCAGCATGTAAAAATCGTCCTCACCGTCCTTCCAGGAGATGACAGCCTGCGCCAGATGATTTGAACCTTCATCGAATGCAGTTAGATCGGTGGCGCTGCGAGATTCTGCTTCCGACTTATAGTCCGATATAAAGGACGCAATGAAATCCGAAGCGCTGGTAAAATGCATACCCAGATCCTCCAGTTGATCCTTAGGATCTTCAATGACGATCACATAAGCCTCACGGGAAGCATTTTGATACTGCAAAGTCGCCACATCATTCAGCTCATAGGTTTTAATCATATAATCCGGAATATCCAGGGTGTAACAATGGCCTCCATTTTGGGTTACCAATTGCTGGGCGGAGATGGACAACGTGAATAAGACGAATGGCAGTAGAATGAAACGGTGATGCATATTAAATTATATTTAGCGTACGGATTTATACCAACTAAAATTACTCAAAATTTGCTGTTGTTTCCTGGAAGTTCTTTCTAGACTAAACTTGCGAACTGACTGAAAATGGAATGATTATGAATTGGCCTGTAAGAGATTTTTAGCTCATGTTATCCATAATCACAACACTTTAGCCTGACAAAAACAATAGCTCGTCGGAACACTTCCGGATACCAGGTGTAAATCCTTAACTTTGGGTTATGATCCGCACCATTTTAGAATTTCTGAACCTGGAACCGGTACGCAACCGCATGCTGCGGGACGCTGAGTTGTTGCGAAAGGATATTTATCCCTGGATTCAGGAACTGGTAACCTGGGACGATGAAGAACGTGCACTGACCTCCTATCATATTCAGGAACAACATCCCAAAAGGTGGGCACGGAATGCCAAAATCGTGCGCTGTAAGGTGACTTCCATTTATCATGAACCTTTGTTGATCTTCGCCCGCAGGAAATACGCGGGGAATAAGTCGCTTATTTTGATTCGCAATAGCCGGGATGAATATTTGTATCAGGTACGTGGCAGCCAGGTCGAAGTGGTCTTTAACGGTACATTGTCCGCCATGATCGAGGGAAATAAATTGTATTCGTTAAAACCGCGCCGGGTGCTTGCATCACAGGAAACGCCCCATCCTCCTTATCCCTCCGTTGTAGTAGGCAAAGATGAGATTGCACAGCTTTTACCTGCAGCCAACGGTTCCAATGGATATGTCTCGCGTGCATTCAGCTTCATGAAGGATCCGGAAGGGGATGTAGAAATTCTTTTCCTGACCCTGGCTTATTGGGAAATGGCACAAAGGATATTGCCTAAAGACTGATAAAGTAAAATAGTCCTCAATAATGAAAAAGATCTTCCTGTTCGCAATTCTATTCACACAAAGTCTCCTGGCGCAGCAGACAGGCGACTGGGAAATACTTTTCAACGGGAAAGACCTGACCGGATGGATACCAAAGTTTACCGGCTCAGACCTGGGAGTTAACTACCGGAATACCTTTCGTGTAGAAGACGGATACCTGACCGTAAACTATGATCAATGGAAGGATTTTCATGGTGAATTCGGACACCTGTTTTACAATCGCTCGTATTCCTATTACATACTGGAATTGGAATACCGGTTCCGTGGGGAGCAGGTACCTGGCGGGCCAGGTTGGGCGTTCCGTAACAGCGGTACCATGCTGCATGGACAGGATCCCAAAACGATGACGAAAGACCAGGATTTCCCTATTTCTATCGAAGGTCAATTGCTGGGAGGAGATGGAACGCACGATCGCCCTACCCAGAATGTATGCACACCAGGCACCAATATTTATTTCGGTGAAGACCTGATCAAAAGGCATTGTACGAATTCAACCTCTGAGACTTATCAAGGGGATCAGTGGGTGAAAGCCACCTATATTGTCTACGGTGATTCATTGATTGAACACCAGGCTAATGGAGAGACTGTTATGAGTTATCACCATCCCACCATAGACGGGTCCGGCATCGACCCGGCACTGTCATCACTATTTAAAGATGGTGCACCGGTTGATCATGGATTTTTTTCTCTCCAGGCCGAAAGTCATCCTGTCCAGTTTCGTAACATCCGGTTACTTAATCTGGCGGGATGTAAGGATCCTGCGGCTAAGAACTACAAGTCGTATTACATCCGGCATGTACCAGAAGATTGCACCTATTAGCCTGAAAAACCGGCCCCGCCAGGAAAGGTGCTTGGATCTTATTCAATAAGTGAGGTCCCCTTAAATGGTTCTATCCATAAGGTGCCCAGCATGGCCATCATAACCGGAATCAGCAAATCGGAAAGTCTCAGAGCGGAAAACTCGAAGATATGACGTACAGCAGGTATCGTCACGGTGCAGGCCCACAACAATAATGAGACTATCAGGATTAAGGGGATCAAAGCGTTACCGCGTGTAAAGGTTTCCCAGATGCGTAACCGGAAGGACCGGTTGACCAGCGTTAGAAATACATTGGCAAAAACCAGCGTACTGAAGATCAGCGTTCTTTGAGTATCATCATCGTATCCATGCCGGGTCGCCCAGTAACCTGTGATCAAGCAGGTGATGGTGATCAGTAACCCCTGAAGAATGGTGATCGTCAATGGTTTTCCCTGGAGGAGGGATACATTCCGGTGTTGGCGGGAAGGATGAACCAGTTCGTTTCTACGGGTCGGTTCATTTTCATAGATGATCGAGCAGGTCGGTCCCATGATTAATTCCAGGAAGATGACGTGTATGGGTGAAAAAAGAGTCTCCGGCAAAAAGGGAAGGAACTGATTAAGGACGATGAGGGTAATGATCGGGATGTGTATCGAGATGATGTACCGGATGGCTTTCTTCAGATTGGCATGGATCCGGCGGCCCAGATAGATGGCATCAACCATATGTGCCAGGTCATCATCACCCAGGACAAGGCCTGCCGCACCTTTGGCTACTTCAGTGCCTCGTTTACCCATGGCAATTCCAATGTCTGCAGCCTTGAGTGCCGGTGCGTCATTAACTCCGTCACCGGTCATAGCCACAACTTCGCCGGATTTGCGCAGTGCTTGTACGATGCGCAGTTTGGCTTCAGGATAAATACGGGCAAAGACATTTGTTTTTCCTACTATCCTGGTTAATTCCGGTTCACTCATGGATTGCATTTCGGAACCGGTAAGATAAGGTGTATCGGTTATTCCTACGGTTGCAGCAACAGATCGGGCTGTTTCCAGGTAATCACCGGTTATCATTTTGACCTCAACGCCAGCCTCATGGAAGGACTTGATCACATCCGGAATATGAGTCTCGGGAGGGTCGGAAAATGCGATGATACCGAGAAAGGTGAAAGTCATGTCCTCCGGCTTCTCCGGCATCTTTTCCTGACCCCAGGTTCCTTTACCGACACCCAATACCCGGAAACCCAGGGAAGCGAAGGATTTACTGATCGACATAGCTTCAGCCTCCTCTTCAGCACTCACCTGGGATCGTTTTAAGACGGTCTCCAGCCCGCCTTTAATGGCTGTAATGACACCCTGTCCGGGAAGATCAAAGAGATGGGTCATGACGGGCGGCGATCCTGCCAGCGGAAAATCCTTTAACATGGTTGCTGAAGCACGGATATCACGGGTGTTCAAGGTGGAATACCACTGATGAATGGAGGTTTCCATGGGGTCAAAAGGAGACCGTTCACTGGACCACATTGCATATTCCAGTACCTCGTTGAATTCAGGGGCGGTGATAAAATCGGTCACCTTACCGGATTGGGCTTCCCAGGTTTTGGCTACCTGCATCAGGTTTTTGGTCAGTGTGCCGGTCTTATCCACGCAGATCACAGTTGCTGCGCCCAGGGTCTCCACAGACTGGGGCTGGCGGGCAATGATTTGCAGCTTTAATAAACGATAAGCTCCCAGAGCCAGGAATGTGGTCATCGCCACCGGGATCTCTTCCGGAATAACGCTCATCGCCATGGTCAACCCATGCAGTAAACCGTGGATGATACTGCCGGTTTCCCAGGATTTGTAACCCCATACCAGTAGAAATGCAAGTGAACCGGCAATGACCATCAGTCGTACAAATCGGTGTACCTGTGACTGTAGCGGTGTTTCGACCGGGCGTACCGAGCCTAACGAATGTTCAATGGCGGCAAGACGTGTCCCGGTGCCGATGGCAGAAACACGGGCATAGCCATATCCACGTAACACCATAGTTCCCTGGTAAAGCTGATCACCAGGTTGCTTGACTACATCGGTTGACTCGCCGGTAAGTACCGCTTCGTTGACTGCCAGGTCGTATTCGGTGAGAAGATGCATATCTGCCGGGATCAGGTCTCCCTCTTCAATAACCGCAATGTCTTTGACAACGATGTTATCGGATGGTATCTCTGTCAGCATCTTATTTCGGACCACTTTCGCTTTTGTCATGGTCATCTGCTGAAGTGCCTTGACAGCCCGTTGGCTACGGTAGTCCTGGAAAAGAGAAATGCCTGCCACAAACAGAATAGCGCCCAGCATGGTAAATGCTTCGGACCACTCAGACAGGATAAAATAAATCGAACAAGCGACAAGGAGGAGCAACACCATCGGCTCTTTCAGAATAGCGATAATCAGCTCCCAGGCCTGGTTTGGGGCTTTTACGCTTCGGTTGTAGCCATGCAATTGTTGTTGTCTGGCTACTTCATCCGAAGTAAGACCGGGGTATTCCGGTAATAAAGGAATGGAGTCCTCAATCATGATATTAGAACCATTTCTTCTTTTTAAACCATTGGAGCAGCAATAAAGCC
Source organism: Lewinellaceae bacterium (assembly GCA_020636135.1). Taxonomy (NCBI): domain Bacteria; kingdom Pseudomonadati; phylum Bacteroidota; class Saprospiria; order Saprospirales; family Lewinellaceae; species Lewinellaceae bacterium. Next base: position 2,806,632 of record JACJYK010000001.1, on the reverse strand, counting down.
ATCATGACCATGGCAACCCAAACCAGCGGATAACCATATTGCCATTTCAGTTCCGGCATATTATCGAAATTCATCCCGTAGACACCAACCAGAAAGGTCAGTGGAATAAAGATGGTTGATATGATGGTCAGGACCTGCATGATTTTGTTCATGGCCAGATTTAATTCCGAATGGTAGAGATCGCGTAAACCGTTGATCATATCCCGCAATGTATCCTGACGGTCAATAACCTGCACCGTATGATCATAAAGATCCCGTAAATAGGGTAGGACGGATTCACCAAATGTGAGGTCATCCAGTTTCATGGTCTTTAACATCGCATCCCGCCACGGAAGGACAGACTTGCTCATACGGACCAGGATATGCCGGGCGGCATGCAGACGTTCCTTGATATCTTCGGTCTTGTTGTCCAGAATGTCCTGCTCGATGGCAAATACGTCATTTTCAAGCTTATCCAGTGCCTCAAAGTAATCATCGACGATAACATCAATCAGAGAATATGCCAGATAATCGGTGGTTTTTTGACGAATTATTCCGCGATTTTCAATCAGCCTTAACTTGACTGCTTCAAAAACATCTTCTTTCTTTTCCTGAAAACTGATCAGGTAATAGGGGGTGACATACATCGAAACCTGCTCACTTTTAAACAGATTATGCTTATTGAAATACATGGCTTGTAACACCAGGAATGCTCCGTTTTCCAATGATTCGTATTTTGGCCGCTGATGTACGTCCGCAATGTCTTCCAGGATCAATGGATGGATATCTCCTTCCTGCCCGATGCGCTGAAGCAATTCAACATCGTGTAATCCACGGATATCGACCCAGGTGATGCAGTCTTCCCTTTTAAGCAAATGGTCAAGGTCGTCCAGCTGAACTTCACGTACGACTTCGATACGCTCACCACTGTACAGGAAAACATTGATAATGGTTTTTTCTACCTTTTGATCTCCCGTGTAGACAATAGTGCCAGGTGGTAAGCCTTTTTTGGATGTCTTCATTGTGTTGGATTGTAATCCGAAAAATAGGTAAAAAAGAGTAGTTATAGGGATGCGTTTACCGGAATCAAACCAGGTTCATGCGAGAATCCCCGACCCTTATTGTGCGCGATAATTTATTATCTTTTCAACCTAATCACAGATCCGATATGTGTTGGCGAACAATTGCAATGCAATTCGCTATGGCCCTGATGCCGGGTATTTTATTGGCTGACGTTCCATTAATACGCCATTTTACCAAAGAAGACTACCAGGCCCAGTATCAAAATTGGTCGGTGACTTCCGGGCCGGACGGCAGTATGTTCGTTGCCAATAATGGAGGTTTACTGGAATTTGATGGTAGCCGCTGGATATTGCACTACCTGCCGCATAAGCAAACTGTCCGCGCTGTGGTCAGTACGGAAGATGGAAGATTATTCATCGGTGGCTACGCGGCATTCGGGTTTTGGGAAAAAGATGCTGAAAGCAGGTTGAAATATCACCCCCTGGACTCGCTCATCGATTACCCATTGTTTGAACGGGAAGAGATCTGGAAGATCCTGGTTACTCCCGGAGGGATTTATTTTCAATCCTTTTCGACGCTTTATGTCTACCGGCAAGGCAAGATCACCGTATTGAATGCCCCTGGTAATATCATGTACTTGCAACAAGTGGGTGATGAACTCATATTACCGGTAATCCATAAAGGACTTTTCCGGCTTGTGAACGATGAATTTCTGCCGGTAACCAATACTTCCTTTTTTGCAGAAAAGCGGGTGATGTTTATCCTTGGCTTTCAGGATGGTTGGTTAATCGGGACCAATCAATCCGGGTTATACACACTGTATGATGGGATGATCCAGCCCGTAACTGCACCGGTAAATCAAAATTTTCAGACGCATCAGATCAACCTGGGTATCAAACTTTCCAATGGTAATATCGCTATTGGCACGATCAGTCATGGGGTATACGTGCTCCGGCCGGATCTTTCGGTTGAATTTGTTATACATCAGGAGAATGGATTGCAAAACAATACCATTTTGAGCCTGCATGAAGATTATTACCATGATTTGTGGGTGGCGATGGACAAAGGAGTTGACCTGGTTGCGATCAATAACCCGCTCTCATTTTTCCAGGATAAACAGGGAGGGCTGGGTACGGTTTACGCGGCCGCTGTGTTTCAGAACAAGCTGTACATCGGAACCAATCACGGGTTGTTCTTTAGACCATGGCCGGAAGAATCTTCCTCGGGATTTGACCTCGTGGAAGGATCCCAGGGACAGGTGTGGGATGTCCAGGTTTATAAAGGCCAACTTTTGGTGGGACACAACGATGGCACCTTCACACTCAAAGACGGACGATGGGAACTATTAAGCGGCGAAGCCGGAGGATGGTTGTTGATTCCGGTGCGCGGTGATGCGAATCATCTGATCCAGGCTACCTATACCGGTCTCGCAATGTATGGCTGGGATGGGTATGAATGGCAATTTAAGCAGCGTGTCGGCAAATTTGCTGATCCGGTAAATCAACTGGTAATGGATAATGCTGGTACGGTGTGGGCGGCAAGTCCAACCAAAGGATTGTACCGCATATGGCTAGATCAGGATCTGGGTCAGGTTTTGAAGTTCCAGTCGTTTACCCAGGATGACGGATTGCCAACGGAGTATCAGTTGCAATTGCAACAACGGGGAGAGCGTATTTTGGTGGGCGCCGACCGCAATTGGGTTTACTGGTCCGAGCAACAGGGTCGCTTCTTACCTGAGCCGGAGTATCAGTACGTAAGTTATCTGCAGGGTATGGGTAATGATAACTTCATGGATTTTGGCGATTATGTTGCCTATTTGAAAGATACGATTCTTGTGCAGCGATTTCCGGTTCGACTGATACCTGGGTATGAGCGCATTGTGCCCATTGATGCCAGTCGCTATTTATTTTGTCTGGAAGACGGTTACGCCCTGTTTGACCGGAATTCTGTTGTCACGAATACCGTAGCAACGTTGTCTCCAAGCATCAGTTACATAGGTTCCCTGGACAATCCCGGCTACCGGTTCGGCCAGGTTGATGGGGGAGTATTGTCCATTCCTTACAGCCTGAATAATCTGCGGGTGGTGTTTCATGAACCCTATTATCGTCGGGCTCCTTATTTCAGGTATCGGTTTGGAGCCCGGGAAAATCTGCCTTCCTGGTCGGAATGGCAGCCAGAATCTGAAGTCCTTCTAACCAATATTCCGCCTGGTGATTATTGGTTTGAAGTTTTGAGTAATGCTTCCCCGGTGATCACGTCGACGCAAATAACCATACTCAAACCCTGGTATCAGCGCGCCTGGGCCGCACTGATATTTCTCTTAGCCGGAACAATGGTATTATTCGGGCTCCAACGGTTTCATGCTTACCGGTTGGAAATACAGAGACGCAAGATGGAACTAGAGAAATCCCGGAAGCTCCAGCAGCAGGAAATCAAATTACGCAATGAGCAATTGCAAACGGCCATCATCAATAAAAGTAAAGAGTTGGCGAATACCACCTTTAACCTGATCCGCAAGAATGAGATTCTCACCCAGTTAAAGGAAGAGATCCAGGAGATGCATCAGGAACCTCACTCCAGCCTTCTGCGGCATGAACAACATTTGCTCCATCTGATTGATCATCACCTGGCCAATGAGCAGGACTGGGAATTGTTTGAATCCAATTTTAACCAGGTTCATGAAGCTTTCTTAAAAAAGCTCCTGGATAGCAACCCCGAACTTACTCCCGGGGACCTGCGTTTGGCAGCTTACCTGAAGATGAATCTTTCTTCCAAAGAAATTGCACCCCTCCTCAATATCAGTCTTCGTGGCGTTGAAAACAAACGTTACCGGCTCAGAAGCAAACTGGGTTTGGCCAATGATGAGAACCTTGTCGAGTATCTTCTGCAAATTTGATATTTTCTCGTTGGTGAGGTGCACATTTTTTGGTACTTGTCTGCCTTACTTATAGATATAATAATTTTAAATGTATAAGTATTGATTAAGAAAAGGGATTGTGGATATTCAAAACAAAATTGAAGGTTAAAACCTGATCTGTTATGTATAGCACTTTTTTATCAATGGCGTAGTCAGAGTGAGGTGATTTTGTTGGTTTAGGCGAAATGAACAACTACATTTATTGAGTTGTTTCCTGGATAAGAGCTAAAACAATATGGCCAAAAGTCTACTACGCAAGATCAGGAATTTGAACTTTGCCGTCTTAGTCAATAAGCTGTCTTTGCATCTGTTTATTCTGGCCGTTTTGCTGTTATGGATACTTCCCCGTGCTTCCGCAAGCATTAACCTTATTCCTGAGGCCTACGACAGTCACATTGAATTACGCTGGTCGGATGATACCCCGGGATCATTTCAGTATTATAATATATACCGGCAAGTCAACCAGGAAGGATTTATCATTCGGCAAAGCTATTTTCCTTCTGATACCCTGGCTCTGGATTTTGTTGGCCCAGACCAGCAGAGCAACCAGTATGATTATTTTGTAGCCAAAGTTGACTTCCTCGGCGCGATCCTTGAGACATCGGATACCCTTACCGTCCACACCATTACTGCTGATGATGATGCTCTTTTGGAGATGGTGCAAAGGTACACCCTGCGATATTTTTGGGACTTCGGGCATCCGGTTTCCGGAATGGCCAGGGAACGGAATTCCAGTGGTGATATCGTAACGACCGGAGGCACCGGATTTGGTGTCATGGCCATACTGGTTGGTATCGACCGGGGATGGATATCCCGGGAAGCGGGACTGAAACGGTTGGTTAAGATGGTGCTTTTCCTGGAGAGTGCAGACCGGTTTAGAGGCGCTTTTCCGCACTGGATGAATGGTAACACCGGAAGAACTGTTCCCTTCAGCTCCAAGGATGACGGCGGAGATCTGGTGGAGACCGCCTTTTTATTTGAAGGACTCCTTACTGCTCGTCAATATTTTCAGGGAAATACGCCCAATGAAGTGGTATTAAGGGAAAAGATCACCAGGTTATATCAGGAAGTCGATTGGAACTGGTACCGGAAGACGGTTGCTGATGTATTGTATTGGCACTGGTCACCGACCAATCAATTTGCTATCAACCTCCCTATCCGCGGCTGGAATGAAGCCATGATCATCTACATTCTGGCTATCGCATCACCGACCCACCCGGTGCCGGCAAGATTGTATCAGCGTGGATGGGCCGGTAGCAACTATGTGCATCCCCAGGATCATTATGGATATCATCTCGATATCGGTCCCGATTACGGAGGTCCATTATTTTTCACCCATTATTCTTATCTGGGACTGGATCCTCGATCCCTGCGTGACGAATACACCAATTATTTTATCCACAACCAAAGGCAGAGCCTGATTAACCGGGAGTATTGTGCAGCCAATCCAAAGCACTTTACCGGTTACAATGCATCTTGCTGGGGTTTGACAGCCAGTGATGATCCTTACGGTTATTCCGCACATTCACCGACCAACGATAATGGAACCATCACCCCAACAGCAGCGCTTTCCAGTACGCCCTATACTCCACAGGAATCACTGGAAGCATTGAAAAATTTCTACCGGGTCCGGGGAGACCGGCTGTGGGGGCCCATGGGATTTTACGACGCCTTCAGTGATCGTGAGAATTGGGTAGCATCCAGTTACCTGGCCATAGACCAGGGACCCATTGTTGGCATGATAGAGAATTACCGGTCGCAATTGTTGTGGAATACCTTTATGACCTGTCCGGAAATCGGACCGGCGCTGGAAGCTATTGGGTTTGTTACAGATACCACTACGGCAGTCCAGGCCCTGGATCCGTCACCTTATACCGTTTATCCAAATCCGGCGAAGGAAATCATCACCTTTGAAAGGCCAGGGAACGTTAAAATGCGGTGGGAATTGATCAATTCTGCGGGAAATTCCGTTTTAAAAGGAAGTACTACGCAACAATCCCTGAACATTTCCCTGGATGCATTTCCTGCCGGGCTGTATTTACTACGGATTCGGGAGGATCGATTGTGGCATCAATTCAAAATTGTACATATTCCGAATTAAATTATGTTCACTTAAAAACCAGGATATTATTATGAAAAGACGTTTATTCCCCCTTATTTGGCTTAGTCTGCTCCCATTGTTGGGCATGACTCAAGTCGTATTAGAGGATTTCGAGGGAGGTATGAAGCTTCCCTGGAATCAGGCTTTTGGTGACAGCACACTACAGGTTGTTGCCAACCCCGCTTTGGCGGACTCAACCCTGGACCCGTTGATGATCAACGAAAGTGCAGAAGTGGGTTCGTACGACAAAGTGGAAGGCAAAGCCTACAGCTTGCTGATCGCCGTATTGGATGACACCCTAGACCTGACAACCATGAATAAATTCACGGTTCAGGTTTTTGCATCCAAAGCAACCAGTTTCATCCTTAAACTGGAAGGAACCGGACAAGCTATCGAGAAGAAACAGAACATTGCGGTTACCAATCGATGGATTGAGTATTCCTTTGATTTCAGTGCCGCAGCGAACATGACCACCCTGACCAAGATCATCCTGTTTTTTGATCCGGGAGTGGCAGAATCGAGTGACACGTACCTATTTGATAATCTAACTCAATTGCCTGCTGATGAATGTTCGGGTACCACACCCGATCCTGAAATTCTGGATGATTTCGAATGTCAGCGCAATGCCACCTATGGTATTGGCTTCCAAAACATCAAGGCCATCGACAATCCTTTCTCGGAAGGCATTAATACGAGTGCGAAAGTAGGTCAGTATACCGATGGCGCAGGAGCATGGGATGCTTTGGTTATTGACAATGGCACCGCATTGCCTTTGGCCGAACGTAATCAGATCCAGGTAAAATTGTATTCAACCATTGCCGGTGTATTCAAATTCAAACTGGAAGGTGGTACTTCTGCAGCCATTGAGAAAGATTACATGGTCACCGAAGACGAATTGAATCAGTGGATCCAGATCAGCATGGATTTCTCCGATCAGGCCAACGCGAACCAGCAGCGGATCGTTTTCTTCCTCAATGCCGGTGTGGACGTTGAAGCAGGTGATATCTATTACCTGGATGACATCAAACTGGTAGCAAAACCAGCAGCAGCAGCCCTCGAAGATTTTGAGGACGGACCGCGGCTGACCTGGTCATCCCTGGGAGACGAAGCCGTGTTTGGAACCTTTGATGGTGCCGTTGCCAACCCGGATGATGCCGGTTTGAACACGAGTGCAAACGTTGGTTCCTACACCAAAGGTAGTAGTGAGTTTGGTGGTTTGCAGGCGGACCTGCCCCTGGACTTCAACCTCAGTGACAATCCACAATTGAATATGCAGGTTTTGGCACCAGAAGGAGCTACCTCTGTTACGATGAAGTTGTTCAGCCCGTCACAAGGCCTGAAAGAAGTTGATGCCGACGTTACCGAAACCGGTGCCTGGGTAGATCTGAATTTCAATTTTGTTGACTTCCAGACCATCAACGACTTTGAGCGCCTGGAAATCGTATTTGACAAAGCACTTGCCAGCAGCGATACCTGGTACTTTGATAACATCACCCAGGGTGAATCAACCGTTGATCCATGTGCTGATGTGACACCGATCCCAACCATTTTTGATGATTTCGATTGTCAGCGCAACGTTGAGATCACCGGTGGTGCCAACGCATTGGAAGTTGTTGTGAATCCGGATCCCACCGGAATCAATAACGACCCACTGGATAAGGTAGGTAAGTACACCGATCCTCAGGATCAGTGGAGTGCGCTCGTTTACAATGTAGGATCGGCCATTGATTTGTCTGTTTACAACCAACTGGAAGTTAAGATCTGGTCTCCTAAAGCTGTTCCACTGTTGTTCAAACTCGAAGGAGGTACAGCAGCGGCTGTAGAAATCTGGAGTGCTGTTGAAACTACTGGAGCATGGGTTAAATATGCCATTGACTTCAGCGGTGCCATAGGAACTGACCACACCCGTCTGGCCATCTTCTTCAATGCTGGTCAGGATCCGGAAGCAGGAGACGTCTATTACATCGACGACGTCGAGTGGAAACGCCAGCCGATCACCGGATGTCTGGCTAATTTTGAGACACCGGATGCCAGCCCCTCTGTTTGGACCTACTTCGGTAACGGTTCATTGGATGGAACTGCCTTTACTGTCGTTCAGAATCCGGCACCGGATGATGTCAATAGCAGCGATAGTGTAGGAGTTGCTGTTGAAGCCAGTGACGGACAGGTATGGGCAGGTATGTATACCGACTTCCCTGCTTTCTATACGATTCCGACCGACAACATGACCATACGTGCCAAAGTATATATGGACCATGCTGCCACGGTTGTTATGAAGATGGAAGGCGCCCAGAATGGTGCTGCAAATTCAGGTGATACGCCTGCTGAATACACCACGCCAAATCAGTGGCAGGAACTGACCTGGGATTTTTCAGCCAATACCACCCCGGGTGGATTGTATGGCCGGCTTACCCTGATCTTTGATATCAACAATGTTCCATCAGAGAACAAGACTTATTTCTTTGATGACATTGCGATAGGTTCTTCGGACTGTGGTGCCGTATCGAGCTTCCGGGTATACGATCTGAAACCGATCCAGATTGCACCGAACCCAGTACGGAATTCTCTTTTGATCAGCAATACCAATGAAGCTTCCCGCTTCGAAATCCACAATTTGCTGGGTCAAACACTACGCGTCATTCAGACCAATTCTCCCTATGAATTGAGTGTTGATGTGACTGACTTGCGCGCTGGAGTATACGTTCTGACGGCATATGACAAAGCAGGCAGACTGCAGGGAAATGCCAAGTTCGTGAAAGAATAATTTGAATTTCAAGAGGTTATCTGCCGGTCATCCGGCCGGCAGATAACTTATTCTGGTTATGCCTAGACATATGATAAAGAAAGCCTTTGCTGTTTTCTTAATCTGTTTCATTGCCACTTTTTGTGCTGATTCCACGAGGACCAAAGGTTCCGTTATCGTGCCATTCAGCATGAATGAGTTGAAACAAAGGACCTTCCATTATTTCTGGGATCTGGCGGATCCGGAATTCGGGCAGGTGCCTGACCGGTATCCTTCACTTACTTTTTCGAGCATAGCAGCTACCGGATTCGGATTGAGCACATACATCACCGGTATCGAAAACGGATACATAACACGTGAGGAAGGTGCTAGACGAACACTGATGACTCTGCAGGCCCTCTGGAATATGCCACAGGGACCGGAAGAAAGTGGTGTCAGTGGATACAAAGGATTTTTTTATCACTTTCTGACCCTTGATAAAGCTGTGCGTTTCAAGCAAGTTGAACTTTCGAGTATTGATACCGGTCTGCTCATGGCTGGGATCCTAAGTGCTATGACTTATTACGACGGACCGGAAGGTGATGAGACATCCATACGCAATCTGGCGGACTCTCTGTATCGCCGGGTTGAATGGGACTGGATGCTCAATGACTCCATGCGGCTGTCCATGGGATGGCATCCGGAGAAGGGTTTTATCGCCAGTGATTGGCGGGGATACAATGAGGCTATGGTCCTGTTGATTATGGCAATCGGATCACCGACGCATCCCGTTCCCACCGAGGTGTGGGATACCTGGTGTTCAACTTACCGGTGGATGGATTTTCAGGGTTATGAGCAAGTCAATTTTGCACCTCTGTTTGGACATCAGTACAGCCAGATGTTCATCGATTTCCGGGGCATTCAGGACGAATACATGCGCTCGAAGGGTATTGATTACTTTGAAAATGCCCGCAGAGCTACGCTGGCGAACCGGGCTTACTGCATACAAAACCCGGGAGGTTTCAAGGGCTATGATGCCAACCAGTGGGGGCTCACCGCCTGTGATGGACCAGCCAGTAAAACCATTATACAGAACGGTAAATCCATACGCTTCCGCGATTATTGGGCCCGTGGCGCCTGCGCCTGGGAGATGAACGACGATGGAACGATTGCGCCAACAGCGGCCGGAGGCTCGATACCATTTGCTCCCGAAGCCTGCATACCAGCTGTCGAACATTTATGGAATACTTACTATAACGAGCTCGTCGATACCTTCGGCTTTAAAGATGCTTTTAACCTAACCTATCAGGAAGATCATCCTGAAGGGTGGTTTGATGTGGACTACCTGGGTATTGATCAGGGACCGATAGCTATCCAGATACAGAACTATGAGACCGGATTGATATGGAACGTAATGAAAAGAAACCCCTATATCAGGGAGGGATTACGGAAAGCCGGATTCAGCGGTGGGTGGCTGGATCAACCATCGAAACTATAATCCATACTACTGAGCCTAAAAATGAACACAATTGCCAAGTGCCCTAACCTAATTTACAACGAATGACAAAGCGAAAGTTTACCAAACAAAGATTTAGCAAATACCTCTACGGACTTGGACTTTTGGTAATCGTCTGGAGCATCAATTTTTCCGGGCTGAATAAGCAGTACTTTTCAGCTAAGCCGGATGAAACGGAAGATAAATTAAAAGACCGGGTCGATTCTGTCCTGCACCTGATGACTCTCGAAGAGAAGGTCGGACAGATGACCTTGTTTACCAGTGACTGGGATGTCACAGGCCCTACCATGCGTTCCACCTATAAGGCGGATATCAAAGCAGGTAAAGTGGGAGCCATTTTTAATGCACACACGGCTGATTACAACCGTGAGCTGCAGCGCATAGCTGTCGAAGAGACCCGGTTGGGTATACCCCTGATTTTCGGATACGATGTGATCCATGGTTACAAGACGATATTCCCGGTTCCGCTTGGAGAATCTTCCAGCTGGGACCTGACTGCGATGGAGCGTTCTGCAAGAATAGCTGCAACTGAAGCGGCTGCCGCCGGTCTGCACTGGACGTTTGCACCAATGGTTGATATTGCGCACGATCCACGCTGGGGCCGTATCATGGAAGGTGCCGGAGAGGATACCTATCTCGGCAGTAAAATTGCCGCTGCCCGGGTGAAAGGCTTTCAGGGAGACGACCTTGCCGCGACGAATACACTGGTAGCCTGTGTTAAACATTACGCTGCTTATGGCGCTGCTCAGGCTGGCAGGGATTATTCCACAGTGGATATGTCAGAAAGGGTCTTGCGGGAAGTATACCTGCCACCGTTTAAGGCAGCCATCGATGCCGGTTGCGGGACTGTAATGACCTCCTTCAATGAACTGGATGGCGTGCCGGCCACTGCAAACAAGTTCCTCCTTGATGAGGTACTGCGCAAAGAATGGAATTTCCCTGGCTTCGTTGTCACCGACTACACCTCGATCGACGAAATGATGAACCACGGCTATTCTGCCGACCAGAGCCAGGCTGCAGAACAGGCAGTCAATGCAGGCGTGGATATGGACATGCAGAGTGCCGCCTATTACAATCATCTTGTCGACCTGGTGAAAGCAGGTAAAGTCAAAGAGACGACCATAGATGATGCCGTGAGCAGGATATTGCGCATTAAGTTTCTGCTCGGGCTGTTCGATGATCCTTATCGTTACAGTGACGAACAGCGTGAAAAGACGCAAATCCTTTCGGACGCCAACCGGCAAGCTGCCCGGGATGTGGCTCGTAAATCGATTGTCCTTCTCAAAAATGAAAATCAGACATTGCCATTGAACTCAGCTATCCGCAAGTTGGCCGTGATTGGTCCTCTGGCGGATGACCAACTGGACATGATTGGTGCATGGTCCGGGGCCGGAGAGGCCCGGCATGTGACCACGTTAATATCAGGGATCAGAGAGGTTATCGGTGACCGTGCCGAATATACCATGGGCTGTGCAGTGGATCAGGACGACCGTTTCGGATTTAATGCCGCCGTCGAGCTGGCCAAGAAATCCGATGCGGTGGTATTGGCTATTGGTGAAAAGGCCTACATGAGTGGAGAAGCAGCCTCACGGTCGGATATCACCGTTCCCGGGCCACAATTGGACCTGGCACGAGCGCTGAAGGCTACAGGTAAGCCCCTCATCGTGGTGTTGATGAACGGAAGGCCATTAGCCATACCATGGCTGGCTGAAAACGCCGATGCCATTGTAGAAGCCTGGTTCCTGGGCACGGAAGCCGGACCAGCGATCAGTGATGTGTTATTTGGAGCTTACAATCCGAGTGGAAAGCTGACGGTAACCTTTCCGCGCAGTGTCGGTCAAGTACCAATATTTTATAATATGAAAAATACCGGACGACCGATGGATCCGAATAATAAGTATACCAGCAAATACCTCGATATACCGAATACTCCCCAGTTCCCATTTGGCTTTGGATTGAGCTATACCACGTTTACCTATGGCAAGCCTGAACTATCCAGTGACGTCTTGCGGAGCGGAGGGTCCATTCAGGTTTCCATCGACGTTACCAATTCGGGCAAAATGGAGGGGAAAGAGACTGTTCAGTCCTATACCCGTGATCTGGTCGGCAGTGTGACGCGACCGGTTAAAGAACTGAAAGGTTTCCAGCAGTTGACCCTTAAGCCGGGAGAAACACGTAAAGTCCAGTTCACCATTACACCGGATGACCTCCGGTTTTACGATAAAGACTTGAATTACCGGACTGAACCGGGAGACTTCCGGGTATTCCTTGGAGGTAGTTCGGCGGTTACCGATTACGTACAGTTTACGCTGCAATAAACGTATTAACTTTTTTAAAGCCTATAATCCTATTTCAATGAAATCAATATGTACCATTCTAAGCTTACTATTCAGTATGGGGGCCCTGTGGGGTCAGCATACTGTATCAGGTACGGTCACCAGTACTACAGGAGAACCCCTGATCGGTGTCAACATCCTGATCAAAGGAACAGGCAACGGGACCGCGACGGATATTGATGGCAGTTATTCCATCAGTGTCCCGGATGAGAAATCCGTGCTCGTTTTTTCCTATACCGGGTTTAAAAGCAAAGAAATAGTTCCGGGGGCTCAAACCACTATGGATGTTGTGATGGATGAAGATGTCGAGCTCATTGATGAGGTAGTGGTTATTGGTTATGGAACCCAGAAGAAAAGCGACCTGACGGGCGCCATTTCAACCATAAAGTCGGATGATGTAAAGCGTGTCCCAAGTGCGAACGTGGAACAGATCCTGCAAGGGAAGGTAGCCGGTGTCCAGGTTACTCCGGTTTCCGGGCGTCCCGGCGAAGGAGCTGTAGTACGTATACGGGGTGTAGGTACTCTGAACGATGCTTCACCGCTCTATGTCGTGGACGGAATGCTGCTCGATGATATTTCTTTTCTAAACCCGAATGATATCGCATCCATTGAGGTTCTTAAGGATGCTTCTGCAACCGCCATCTACGGTTCAAGGGGAGCGAACGGGGTTGTTATCGTGAGTACCAATCAGGGAGCAAACCACCAGGCCAGGTTTAATTTCTCTTCCTACTATGCATCCCAGCAGGTGGTACGGGAGATCGATATGGTTAATGGATCGCAATTTGCCACACTGGCCAACGAGGTCGCTACCAATGAAGGCCGGAAGCCACTCTTTGCGGACCCGGAAAAGTATGGGGTAGGGACTAACTGGCAGGACGTCATCTTCCAGACAGCTCCGATCCAGAATTATCAGATCAGCGCCAATGGGGGAAATGAAAACGTATTGTATAACATCAGTGTGAATCATTTTGACCAGGAAGGGATTGTAAGGGGGTCGAGGTACCAGCGGACAACCGTGCGGATCAACAATGAATATGCACTAAGGAAAAACATCAAGGTAGGGCATAATATCTCCCTGATTGCCAGTAAGAACGATTATGAAGCGAACGTGATCGGCATGGCCTATCAGGCAGAGCCCATCATACCAGTGTTTGACTCGCTGGGTAATTTCGCAGATGCTACCGTGCGGATTCCGGTGGGCAACCCGGAAGTCTCCATCTTTTATAATTACAATAAAGGCAATGGGCTTCGTACGGTAGGTAATACCTACTTTGAAGCCAGTGTGCTGAAATACTTCACCTTTAAATCCAACTTTGGACTGGATTTGCAGCAGGGAAGAAGTAAACGTTACACACCTGTCTTTGAGGTTACACCAACCAGTTTACAGCGTAATGAACAAAGCAGCCTTTCCGTCAATTCTGACCGGTCCAATTCCTGGCTGTGGGAAAATACCCTCAATTACTACCGGGAGTGGACGAATCACCGGCTCAATGTCCTGGGGGGGGTAACCGCACAGGAATATGTGTTTGAGAGCCTGGGTGGATCAAGGATCAACTTTCCCGGAGATACCCCGGAATTTTACTATTTGAACGCCGGTGAGACCGATGGACAGACCAATTACAACACCAGTTACGAATGGGCCATGTTGTCCTACTTGGGCAGGATAAATTATACTTTCAGGGATCGCTACCTTCTGACCGCCAGTTTCCGGGCAGACGGTTCTTCCCGCTTCGGAAAGAACAACCGTTATGGCTATTTTCCTTCCTTTGCGGTGGGCTGGAATATTACGAATGAGCCATTTATGTCTTCAATACCCTTGTTCAGCCGATTGAAATTGCGTGCCAGCTGGGGGCAGATCGGTAATGATAAGATTGGTGCATATGCCGGCCGTCCAACGGTGACCTCAAACCTGATCGCCGTATTTGGCCGCAATGAAGCGATCCAGAATGGAGCATCCATCGTCAGCCTCGCGAACCCGGATATCAGGTGGGAAGAAACAACACAGTCCAATGCCGGTTTTGAATTCGGCATCCTGGACAACCGCCTCCAGGGGAACATAGACTATTATGTCCGGACGACCAATGACATTCTGGTCAATGTCCCGATCCCGGAATACATCGGAGCCGATGCCAGCCCGGTTATCAATGCGGCTAAAGTCCGCAACCAGGGTCTGGACTTCAATGTATCCTGGAGGGAGACGCGTGGGAAATTTGATTACGAGATCGGCGTGCTGGGTTCTACCGTACATAACGAAGTATTGGCTCTTGGTGAAGGGCAGGAAGAAATATTTGGTGGCGGACTTGGTGTTGGTGGACTCCTGGGAACCAGGACGGTCGTAGGACTGCCGATCGGAGCTTATTACGGATATAAAGTCAACGGAATTTATCAGAATCAATCGGACCTGGAGTCGTATCCCGTGCAGGGATCTGAAGTGCCGGGAGATCTGCGGTTTGTGGATACCAATAACGACGGGGTTATTACTACTGCCGACCGGACCTACATTGGCAGCCCGATCCCGACGCTCATTTACGGATTCAATCTCAGCGCAGGATATGCAGGATTCGACGTTGCACTGGATTTCAACGGACAATATGGTAACAAGGTCATCAACGCCAAGAAGATGGCCCGCTTTGGTACCTATAATTTTGAGGCGTCCTACCTGGACCGATGGACCGGAGAAGGCACTTCCAATACAGAACCCCGGGTTACGAACGGAGGACATAATTACGAGTTCTCGGAACGATTTGTGGAGGACGGATCATTCATGCGTTTGAGGACTGTTCAGCTTGGCTACACCCTGCCTGATCAGGCCACTTCCCGGATCAAGTTCAGCTCCGTCCGTTTTTATGTCAGCGGAACCAACCTGGTTACGTGGACCCAATATTCCGGATACACGCCGGAGATCACGAATGCCAGCTCGATCATCGCAGTGGGCATTGATATGGGAGTCTACCCGATCGCCAAGGTAATTACTATTGGACTGGACGCTAATTTCTAAATTCTAAAATGAAGCAAGCAATGAAATCGATATATCAATGCCTTATTCTAGCCGGGATTCTCTTGATGATTCCGTTACAGGGATGCCAGGGCTTACTGGAGAAGAAGCCTCTGGGAGAACTGACCTCCGATAACTTTTTTCAAAATGAAACACACGCATTGTGGGCTACCAATGCGGTTTACAATTTATTGCGTAACTGGGAAGTACACGTCTTTTCCTACATCGGCATGACCGACATTGTTTCCGATGATGCAGACAAAGGAAGTACCCCAAATGACGCCAACTTTTTGTTGGAGATCGATGACTTTACGTACGACGCCGGTAACCTGGCGATGAGTACGGTTTGGTCTGGTTATTTCCGTGGGATCTATCGTGCCAACCTGGCCATTGAGAACATCCCGAATATCGATATGAATGAGAACCTGAAAGCCCGCTATATTGCGGAGAACAAATTCCTTAGAGCCTATTTCTACTTCACACTGGTCCAATGGTTTGGTGACCTGCCTCTGATCCTCAAGCCGCTATCTCCGGATGAGTACAAGCAGCCCCGTGTGCCGGCTGCCGACATCTACGCAGCCATCATCCAGGATCTGCAGGATGCAGCTGGAGTCCTGCCAGACTCTTATCCGGCTACTGAAACGGGACGGGCTACCCGTGGTGCCGCCAACGCCTATCTGGCCAAAGTTTATTTGACCATTGGCGATTTTGCGAAAGCGGAGGAATATGCCATGAAGGTGATTAATTCAGGAGTCTATGGCTTGTACCCGGATTATGCGAAGTTATTTTTACCCGAAGGGGAAAATTCCATCGAATCGGTTTTCGAAGTGCAGTCGACAGCACTGGATATCGGAGGCGCCGGATCCCAATACAACGAAGTGCAGGGTGTCCGCGGTGTTCCAAATCTGGGTTGGGGGTTCAACCGCCCTTCTGATGACCTGATTGCTGAGTTCGAAAGGGGAGATCCCAGACGGGATGCTACCATTTTGTATGTAGGTGAAGTGCTGCCTGATGGATCCGCCTATGTCCAGGACAATCCAGAGATTGTAGGTGAGCGGTACAACCAGAAGGCTTGGGTACCTGAACATACTGGTGGCAATGGGAATGGCCCGGGTAACATCCGCTTATTCCGTTATGCTGAGGTCTTATTAATAGCTGCGGAGGCATTGAACGAAAACGGCAATACTGCTCAAGCTCTTACCTATCTGAATATGGTTCGTGCCCGTGCCCGGGGTGGAAAGGCTGTGCTTCCTGACGTGACCCTGACCGATAAGACAGCACTGCGTAACGCTATCTGGCACGAACGCAGGGTCGAGCTGGGGATGGAACAGCACCGCTGGTTTGATTTGTTGCGGCAGGGCAGGGTGGACCAGGTGATGGCCAAGCTAAAGCCTAAATTCACGGCTGGTAAAAATGAATTATTCCCTATTCCGCAATCAGAAATTGACCTGAGTGGTGGACAAATGACACAAAATCCTGGTTATTAAAGCCAATTTCAATATTGTGGCAAAAAAGCCAGATGAATTTCATCTGGCTTTTTTTATAGAATTTTCTTTAGAAATAGAATAAATGTTTAATGTGTAAATTAACATAAAGCAGGTGATTATGAGATTCGGGGTATTATTTGTGCTTAATTGTCTCTAATTAAGGAGGATTAATTAGTTCGTTTATTATATTTAGAGTTCACTATGGAAGAGCGAAAGAGTAAGTACATGTACTCTTTCGCTTTTTTCATTTCAAACGAAAAAACAGCAGATTCCAGTGCGGATGCGTTACAAAATAGATAGCCTAACATTGAGCCAAGACCTATTTTCTTAACCTATTCTAAATCGAGTTTATGAAGTTATTTACTAATCTCAAATTAGTTTTTTCTATGCTTTGCCTCGTGACTGCGTCGGCTTACGGCCAGTTTACAGCTAAAGGCGTTGTCATAGATAATGCTGGTGATCCATTGATTGGAGCCAGTGTGGTCGTCCAAGGGACCACGATAGGGGTTACAACGGAGATTGATGGATCTTTCTCCCTGGCAGTCCCCGATAATGCGGTCATACTTGAAGTTTCATTCATTGGTTATGAAACGCAGAGAGTGGCAGTTAATTCTGCATCCGGCATGTTGACAATTACCCTGGAGGACGCGACGACCCAGCTGAATGAGGTGGTTGTTGTAGGGTATGGTACTTCGAGGAAGGAAGAGCTGACCGGTGCCGTTTCGAAATTGCAATCCGACAAGCTTGAGCAAGTACCGCTCGCTTCTGTCGAACAGACATTACAAGGTAATGTGGCTGGTTTGCAGGCTGTAATGGGAAATGGACAACCGGGTGCGAATGTTCAGGTTCGGATTCGCGGTATCGGCTCCATCAGTGCATCCAGTGAACCACTTTATGTCATCGACGGGATACCGGTCACTGCAGGTGATATCACCCGTACCAATACGACAGCAAATACCATGGCGGCGCTGAACCCCAATGACATTGAGTCGGTCACCGTCCTGAAAGATGCGGCAGCAACTTCTATCTACGGATCGAGGGGAGCTAATGGTGTGATTTTGATCACCACCAAAAGCGGCCGGACAGGCAAGCCTAAAATCGATCTGCGGACCCAATTTGGTTTCAACAATTGGGCAGTTTCTGAAAAGAAAAGACTGAAAGGGCTTACTTCAGAGCAGTATACCCAGATGTTCTTGGAAGGATGGTTAAATCGAGGTGAGACCATTGACAAGGCGGTTAGCCGGTTTGAGGGTTATTATCCGGGAGCCGTCGATTTTGGCGCGAACGGTGAAATTCAAAAGATCAATGTCGAAACCAATTGGATCGACGAAATCACGCGGACCGGTCAGACGCAGAGTTATGACTTAAGCGCCAGCGGTGGTAATGATTTTGTGAATTATTACATTTCAGGCTCCTACTTTAGCCAGGGAGCGCCGGTTATCTATTCCGGACTTGACCGCTTATCATCAAGGGTAAATATTACGGTAACGCCTACATCCAAGTTGAAATTTACCAATAACCTTTTTGCATCCAGCATGGATCAGTTTGGTATGAGTGACGGTAGCTTCTGGGCAAACCCGTTGTATACCGGATATTTTCTGGCACCGGTTATTCCTTTGTACGATGATCAGGGTCGTTTTTATGGCGAACACAAATCTTTCTTCATGGGAGGTAACAATCCGGTGGGTAGCTTGTCCGGTGATGATGCGCGTATGTTCAACCAGTTAAGGATTATCGATAATTTATCCGGAGAGTACGAAATTCTCAAGGATTTGAAATTCCGGACCTCATGGGCAATCGATTTGATTGACGTTCAGGAGTTCTTCTATCGGAATCCCCGTTACGGAGATGGCAGGAACGTAGGCGGTTATGCCACGGAAACCAACATTGGAGAAGATAACTGGATAGGTACGCAAACATTGAATTATACCAAATCACTGAATAATACGCACAACTTTACCGTATTGGCTGGTTATGAGGCTCAAAAGAACAAACGTAAAGGCCTTGAGCTTTCCGGAGAAGGTTATCCTAATCCCACGCTTCGCACCCTGGCTAACGCAGCTACGCCAACCCAGGCATCCAGCGATATTGCCGAATACTCTTTTGAGTCCATCTTTGGACGCGTTGACTACAACTATAATCTGAAGTATTATTTATCAGGAACGATTCGGCGGGACGGGTCTTCAAGATTCGGAATCAATAACCGGTATGGTACCTTCTGGTCGATCGGAGCGTCGTGGCGCTTGGACCAGGAAGCATTTATCGATAATCTATCTTTCGTCGATGCTTTAAAATTGCGTGCTTCCTATGGTACCAATGGAAATGCCGGAATTGGCAATTACCAGCACATTCCATTGTTTGGATTTGGCCAGGATTACGATGGAACTCCTGGTGGAGCGCCATCCAATATCGGTAACATCGATTTGACCTGGGAATCCACGTCAAGCTTTAACGTCGGTCTTGATTTCGAATTAATGCGCTTCCTGAATGGTACGATTGAATATTTTGATCGCGAATCCAGTAACTTGTTGTTGAACAGGCCTATTTCCAGGACCACAGGATTTTCCTCATTGACGCAGAACTTTGGGGCAATGCGTAATAACGGGATCGAAATAACCCTGAATGCAGATGTCTTGAGGAAAAATGATCTGACCATCAGTTTGGGTGCAAACATCACCTTCCTTAAAAACCGCATCACCAAGTTGGACGAAGATATCGTCGACGATACCAAATTGCGGAAAGAAGGTTATGATTTCCAAACTTTCTATTTGTATGAGTGGGCTGGCGTAAATAGCGCAGATGGTACACCGCAATGGTATGTTGACAGCACCAAGACAGAAATTACAGGGGACATTAACGCAGCAGAACGCTTTACCTCGGGACGCAGTGCAACCCCGGATTTCTTCGGTGGTCTGAATGCTGATATTAGCTGGAAAGGGCTATTCATGAATGCCCAGTTTTCCTACAGCTGGGGTAATTATCTGTATGACACCGAAGCTCGCTTTTTACAGGGTGATGGTTCTCTGACACCGCGTTCACAGACCAACCTCAATTTGACCCGTTGGGAAAAACCTGGCGATGTAACGGAGGTACCCTATTTCCGTTGGGGAGGTAACAACAACTCAAACGTTGCAAATATGACCAGGTGGTTGCACGATGGATCCTACCTGCGTCTGCGCAATTTTACGCTGGGCTATCGGATTCCTGGTGATATCCTGAATCGTGTGAAAGTACGTTCTGCCAGTGTTTATCTTCGTGGAACCAACTTGTGGACGTACACCCGTGAAAAGAATCTGTACATGGACCCTGAAGCATCCATTAACGGTATTGTTTCATCACCGGTACCAAATATGAAAACAATTTCTTTCGGACTTGACCTGGGATTTTAATTCCATAGAGTTTGTAAAGTTGTTTCACTCAAAATCAAAGAAAGAATGAAAAAGAATATAAATAAATATGCAAGAATCCTTTCCCTGTTGCTGATCTTCTTGGCGACTTCCTGTGGAAAAGATTTTCTGGATCTCAATCCATATCAGTCGGTAGCATTAGGAGATGCTATCAAAGAAATTGATGACTACAAAGCTGCTGTTTACGGGATTTATTCCGGACTTCAATCCTCCAATTACTACGGTCGATATTTTGTATTGGTACCGGATGTAATGTCGGATGACGTCAAACAGAATGCACAGGCAAACCGTGCCAGGGATTTTTCGGATTATCAGGCGACGGCTCTCGATGGAATCGCCTTGGGCATGTGGGGAATTATGTACGATGTTATCAATCGTGCCAATGTTGTGATCAATGCCGATGTTGAAGTAACCTCTGCCGTTCAGGACCAGAAAGATGAGTATGTCGGAGAGGCTTACGCGCTAAGGGCATTGGCACATTTTGACCTGGTACGTATGTTTGCTCAGCATTATGGATTTACTGCGGATAATTCACATCCGGGTGTGGCTGTGGTAACCGTATTTGATCAAAACTCCAAGCCAGTCCGGAATACGGTCGCAGAAGTATATCAACAAATCGTATCCGATCTGCAGACGGCAATTCCATTGCTCAAGGTTGAACCGCCAAGTGCAGGCAGGATTTCCAAGGAGGCTGCACAGGCCCTGCTGGCAAGAGTAGCATTATACATGGGTAATTTCCAAATGGCAGACCAAATGGCTTCGGCAGTCATTAGGAGCGGTAATTATTCCCTGGTATCTACCGATCAATATGTAGCTAGTTGGGGCCAGGGATTATCCAGTGAGTCCATTTTTGAAGTGATTTTCCGTCAGGATGATGATAATGGCTCGGATGCGTTGGGTAGAATGTATATTCCCGAAGGCTACGGGGACTATTTGCCCTCCGCCGACCTGCTTAGTGTTATCCCGGAAGGCGATGTCCGAGGAGAATTGTTTAAAATCGATGAAACCATTGGGGGTGTTTATGGAAACTTGCGGGTGAATAAATATCCAAATACGCAGTATCAGAACAATACACCGGTATTACGACTTTCGGAGATGTACCTGATCCGTGCGGAAGCCCGTGCAATGTTGGGCAATGAAACAGGCGCACAGGCTGATGTTACAGTGATACGCCAGCGAGGTCTTCCTTCGGCGGAGGCGGTCACGGCTACCGGCCAGACCCTCTTGGATGAAATCGAGAAAGAAAAACGGATTGAGTTGATGTTTGAAGGTCAGCGTCTGTGGGAATTGATGCGCCACAAACAAAGCCTGGTCCGTACCGATTGCACCAATCTGGTTTGCGATGTTGCCTATCCAAACAACCGGTTTGTTGCGCCGATTCCTCAGGCGGAATTGGATGCGAATGCCAATATGAATCAGAATCCGGGCTATTGATCGATCCGGATTAAGTATAACTTTTAATCATAGCTGATCGGCTTAAAGCCGGTAATCCGCAAGGGTTACCGGCTTTTTATTTTATATGCCGGACAACTTACCATTCAATTTGAGTGATTAATACGGTGAAAACTTGGCTATTTCATGTAGGTTTTAATAAATTAATCGGCAAACGTAACCCCATTGCTGTGATTAACGCTTACGATTATAAGGTTGAACATCCTAAAGTTTTCAAAACCTGGATGGTAAAGGATATGCTGTTTGCCCATTATATCTGTCCCCAGAAGGATAAACAAGTTAAATTGTGGTCACACTATAACACCATCGCGTACACCCTCAGAGGGAAGAAAACGTATCACCATGGTGGTAAATCTTTCACGACAACAGAGGGCAGCTGCATTTTTGCACAGCCAATGGCATATACCGAAGAAATGTATGAGTTTGCCGGATGGGAAACCATTTCATTCAGTTTCAAGGACGATTTTCTGAGAAGTGTGTTGAATGATTACTGCGAATATTTATCCCAAAATGTATTGGATAGCCCTACGGGTAATAGGATGCTAAGCCTGTTAAATGCGAATGAAACCTCGATTGCATTTTTTAGAACCATGATCCGGTACTTTGAGGATTATCACAAATTGCCTGAGAAACTTCTGGAAATGAAATTCCGGGAATTACTTTATAATTTATTGGCTGATCCGGTTAATAAAGAATTCCTTTCGTATGCCTATAGTGTTTCTGATCAGTATCATGTGCCCATCTGGCAAGTTATGGAATCCAATTACATGTATAATTTAACGATCCCGGAGTTTGCAAAACTAGCGGATCGCAGCTTGTCGACCTTCAAAAGGGAATTTAAAGCGTATTACAACATGGTTCCTTCAAAATGGCTCACAACCAGAAGATTGGAGTTGGCTAAAAATAGATTGACTGCAAGCCAGAAAACCATCAGGGAAATTGCATTCGATTGTGGCTTTGAAAATGCTTCTCATTTTAGCCGCGTATTTAAACAGGTGTATGGAGTATCCCCGGCAAGTTATCAGCGAAATCCTTTCCAGGCGATTCAATACAATAATTGATTGTAAGATTTAATGGATTATTCAGTAAAGCAATTGAACCAATGAGCAAAGTCGGTATCGTAGTACAGTAATAATTTTGAATGGTTAATTCATTCGGAATCATTAAAATCTCGTACTTATGAAACAGCTTATTATCCTGGTCGCATTGTTTTTTGCATACCACTCAGATGTTTTTGGACAGGTCGGTGAATCATCCAGGGATACCGTGCAGGTTCTTGTCGATAATGCACAATTAAAGGTGACTGAATATGTCAGTACACCAGGAAAAAATGTTTGTGGGGCAGGATTTCATCATCATTATCCGCATCTTGTCATCGTACTTACGGATGCATCGGTGTCTCTGACCGTTGAAGGAGGACAGACACAAAACATTGCAGTAAAAGCAGGCACGACGCTCTGGAGCGAAGCGGAAACGCATATGGTGATAAACAACAGCGAAAAGCCTGTAAAAATGCTGCTTGTGGATGTTAAAGGCGATAAATAACCTCATTGAAAGTCAGCCGGGGTGGGGTGGTAAAAAACGAAGGCATTTTATTACCTGCCCGGCTTGCTTATTTATTGCCTTATAACGCGTTGAGTGGTTAAATCGTGATTGCGCAATCTATAGACTATCAGTGAATTATGTAGAATCTTGCCTATTAAAGCAGCCCTCCAATCCTGTAGCCAGCGCTAATTTATCACTAAACTACTTAGGCTTTCAAGGCCTAGGCCAAAGAATATTTCGAAGTTCTACTAATTGTCATCCATTTGGGTTTACAATTTTGAGCCAAACTTTTAAAAGCTACGGCTTTTTGTATTTCTTTTATTCGAAGTGGTTGTTTTTAGATACAACCGTCTCTTAAGAGGGTTCACGCAACTGTTCGAACAATTCAAAAACAGCATTTTTGCTGCCGTCGAAAGACGGTGAGGTGCGCGCATGCCGCAAAAATGGTCTGACTGAACGTTTTTCGCCAAATGGCGGAATGAATGTCTGGGAGACATTCAAGTGAAGGAACCGCAAAGCGAATGGGATGCCGAACTTAATATCCTGAACCCCATACAGTTGCACCGAACGCCAAGGTGAGCCTGCCCGACTGAATGTCGTTCGGGCGGGTTTTGCGTGAATCGAGGTTTTTGGTTCGTTCCCCGCCCGCCACAGCTTGTCGGGGCGCGGTTTGCCGGAACAAAAATGAACGAATACGGTAAGCAGCGACCCTTGCAATCAGAATTACATTTCGGAACAATAGAAGTTACATAAAAATTCTTTCCTAACTCGTTAAAGAGTAATTACAATAGTACCTAAGAACCAAATATGATTTGGAAAGCTAACCACTCAAGGCATTACCTTATAAATGAAAATTAATAATTAATCGTTTGGACTAAAATCCTGATTGGCAAATGGATTGAATTGTGGAATGGTTACCACATTAAATCCAAAATTCACCTCATGATGGCAGGCATTGCACGTGTTGGTCAAAAGATTAAAATCCCGTTGAAAAAGTTGGGGATCTTTTTGTTGAATGGCGAAATTAATACTGTCCAATGGAGCATGGATGATAGGAATTGATCTGGATTCTACCCGGTCGGTTTCATAGGTCTGAATGTCATCAAAGATCTCCATGAGCTCATGGACTTCAAAATCAGCAAGGTCCCAGTTCGCATTTTTACCTGCAAACCATAATTTGGTGTGATGGTTTTGTATTGAGCTCATAAATTCCCCAAAACCGGGTTTATACGTGTGCGCCAATTGTGTTTCAAGGCTGTCTATCCGGGCTTGTAATTTTACGGATGAGTCAGCGGCTTCAGAACAACCGGACGAGGAGGTCAGTATAGCGAATGCCAAAAGACAATAGATGCATTTATGGTAAGGTTTCAACCGGGTCATGACATTAGTTTATTCCTTTGAGAAAGACAACCAATAAATAATTATGTCACAAGCTTTCCTTTGATGGATGCATATCTGAACTTCAGCAGAGGAAAACTTCAAAACAATACACGCACAATACCACCTTCATCCTGCGTCCTGACATGCATGTGAAAGGCATGTTTGATGTTTTCGGAGGTCAGAACTTTTACCGGGGTCCCCGTTGACAAAAGTTTGCCCTGATGCAATAATGTCAGCTCATCCGCATATTTAGCTGCCAGGTTCAGATCATGGATGACCCCGATGACGACGAGATTCTGCTCGGTACACAATTGCCTCACTTTTTCCATGAAGTCGTATTGGTAATAGATGTCCAGTGAATTTAGCGGTTCGTCAAGCAGCAGATAACGCACATTTATGGACTTGGGATCCCATAATTGAGCGGTTACCCGGGCAAAGTGAACCCGCTGTTTTTCTCCACCACTTAAAGTCATGTAATCCCTGTCGCTCATATCCTGAACATCAAATCGCTCCATGGCCAGCCGGCATGCCTCCAGATCCCGGGAGGTCGGACGCACTGAAAAATGCGGATAACGGCCTAACAGCACCACCTCATCTACGCGCATGGGGAATGCCAGATCCACATTTTGTGACAACACTGCCCGGATCCTGGCCAGTTGTGATACCGAAAGCCGGGCAAGATCGGTGTCGCCATACCGGACATGACCATGATGGAGTGGAAGCTGGCCTGCAATAAGTTTGATCAGTGTCGACTTGCCGGCGCCGTTCGGGCCAATGATCAGATGGATTTTTCTGGCTTCAAAACGGCCAGAAATTGCCTGCACCAAATATTTATTTCCGGCCCTGAACTGGACATTGTCTACCGTGATCATATCAGAACAAGTATTTATTCCTGCGTAACAGGAAGATGAAAACAGGTACACCCACCACCGAGGTGACGATTCCGATTGGTAATTCTGCCGGGGCGACGGTCATTCGTGCAATAAAGTCGGCGGACAAAAGGATCAATGCCCCCATTAATACACTGGCCTGGATCAAATACCGGTTGTCCGAGCCACCCAGCATGCGCAATAAATGAGGCACAATCAGGCCTACAAAGCTGATCACTCCGACGAAAGCTGTAGCAACCGCAACCATGATCACATTGATGGTTAATACGTGAAGTTTCAACCGGCGGATATTGACTCCCAGGAACATGGCCTCACTTTCTCCGATCATCAGGGCATTGAGCTGTTTGGCATAACGCATCGCCGCAAATACGGTTAAACTGGTTGAGATGCCTACAATGATGACCGAATGCCAGTTCGCGCCACTTAGGGTCCCAAGTCCCCAGAAAGTTATGGACCGGGCTTGTGGATCACGGGCGATGTAGGACATGAATCCTACACCGCTGATGCAAAGTGCATTGATGGCAATTCCGGTGAGGAGGATGGTTACAATGGCGCTTTTACCGGTATCTCGCGATTGAGAAAGTGCCAGGACCAGCCAGGTTGCCAATACACCACCCAGGCAAGCGGCAATGGGTAATGTCCACTCACCTGCATTGATCTGGAATTTCGCTCCTAGTGTAAAATACAAGGCCGCTCCAAGTGCCGCTCCGCTGGAAGTCCCAACCAATCCCGGTTCTACGATCGGATTGCGGAATAAAGCCTGAAGCAAGGTTCCTCCCACGGCCAGACTGGCTCCGACGAGGATGCATAACAGGACCCGGGGAAACCGGATATCCATGAAGATCCGCTCATTAAGGGTCATGTCCGGGTCTTGGCGTAAGGTCTTGCCAATGGAGTCAATGATATCATGTACTTCCAGTCGCACTGCACCATACCGTGCCGAAACAAGTGCCATCAGGGCTACCAGAATAATTAAAGTGATGTAAATCAGTCTTTTGTGACTACTTTGTTTGGTCATCCTGGATGATTTTTTGCAACGATTGTACAATTTGTCCAGTACGGGGACCCAGGTAGACCATATCGTGTTCTTCTGTGCGATAAATGCGGTTATTTCTTGCGGCCTTTGTCCCTGCTACACCCGGTAATTCCAATATCTTCTCCTTGGAGCCAAGCCTGTCGTAACCAAAGTCCGTCAACAGGATGATATCCGGATCCGAAGCAGCTACCACCTCAGCAGAAAGTTGAACCATGCCGCGTTCCCCGGTAATAGCCATATCACCTCCCGCCCAGTCGATGAGCCTGGCCGCGGTGCTGTTGGAGGTGATCACCAGATAAATATTGGATGCCTGGCCATAGTGAATGACCAGGATTTTCGGCCGGGGCAAATCTGTACGTACCGATGCAAGCGCTGCTTCCATGTCTTTGTCGAGTTGATCGCATAACTCCCGGGCACGTTGTTCCTTGTTGTAATATCGGCCCATTTCCATGATCAGCTCCCTGGTGGAAGGGATGTCCGTAGCGGATGTCTCAAAGGCTTTCATGGGTATCTTCAGATCTTCCAGCTGCCGGACAACGTGCTCGGGACCGATGTTGTTGTCGTGAATGATCAGGGTCGGCCTTGCTGCCAATACCGCTTCAGCACTCAGCGCCCGGTGATAACCGATGTTCGGCAGCTCCTTGAGCTCAGGAGGATACGTGCTGGAGACATCTACAGCTACCACATTTTGCTCGGCACCCAGTGCCCAGATGATCTCATTGTATTGCTTGGCTATGACGACAATACGCGTTTCTTCATCCTGTTTTTTATCCTCATTTCCAAAGCGCCCGCAAGCGCTGGATAAAACCAGCAGAGAGCATAGTATAATTATGTTTTTCATGAATTTGATATTAATGGTTAGCCCGGGTAGTTCCGGAACTACCCGGGCTAAGATGGATTAAAAATGATAATTCAGGCTTATTCCCCCAAAGAAATTAATATCCTGCGAAGCTGGGATGTATGCGTCCGGTAATTGATTGACAAATACCATGTAAAAGTACTGTGCACCGGTGATGTTCTGTGCGCCAGCGTAGACATCCAGATCCAGTTGCCTGATTGCTTTCCGTAACCCAATTTTGGCATTCAGGAGGCTGTAAGCATTTGCTTTGTTTTCACCATCCGAGGTGTAAGGCATTTCATTCTGGTAGTGCAAATTGATATTGCCATAAAGCCCGGGATTGGTGACCGCATCTATTCCTGCATTAAATACGATTGGAGCTACTCCGGCCACTGCATTACCCGAATAATCGGAGACCACGGTTATATCCTTGCCGTTAGCATCTTTACCAATTGTTTCAAAGGCATAATCCACATAAGTAAAATCCGATATGGTGGCATTGACAAATGGCCTCAGTAAACGCATAAATCCATCCCCGGAAGAGATCAGGTCATAGCGTAGAAGCAGTTCGAGCCCTTTATTATCCAATTTGCCGCCATTGACAATATAGGAATACAGCGTTGCTGTGTTATCCGGGTTTTGCACGGTCTGGGTGGTGAATTTATCCTTGAAATTGGTCTGGAACAATGCGACCGAATAGTACATCCTGCGGTCTGCCAGATTGCCGGTAACCCCGATTTCCAGTTGCGTACCCTGCTCCGGTTTGAGTCCGGTGTTTAACTGCCCGGTGGTTGAGATCAGGACATTTGAACTGACCGGAGCTTTGTAGCCCACCGAGTAAGATGCGTATACCGATGCTGCCTCGCCAAATCCTTTTTGAATGGTCACATTTGGTGAGACCAGGGCGGTGTATTTGGTGGCATAGGTTGGTAATTTTTTATTGGAAGGATGGTTGTTCGACAAGCCCCACAGGCGGTCTTCCAAACGGATTGACATGTTGCTGATGCCGATGCCGGCATTTATTTTAAGATCAGCAGGTAAATGCAGTGTCCACTGGGTAAAGTACGAGGAGGTGCTGTTCGTTGTCGCCTGATCGGACCGCAAGGTGGTGATGATGTTGTAACCGCCTAAATTGGTGCTATCTGCCCCCATGCCGTATCCGATGGTTTGGGCATTCATTTTTTGCAATTCCAGTCCGGTGATTCCCGTCAATCGAAGGCTTTCATTAATGGCAAAATCCGTATTGAATACTGAACGCAGTCCGTAATTCAGGGGATACTTGTCCGTCCATCCGCCAGCAGAACTATTGTCCAGACTTTGACCTGATCCGAAAAATGAGGTCGTATTGGCGATATGCCGGTTAAAGGTATAGGTATGTCCGATGCCGGCACGATAGGTCCTCGCGGCCGAATGGGAATTGTTAGCAATGTATCTGCTGTTTCCCGAATAGTCGAAGGATTCGTACTGGTCAATGGTTAGCTCACCATTGCGCTCATCATAACTGTCACTGTAACCAAAATAGGTGGTCAGGGTTTGCCTGGTATTGAGATCAAAATCGCCCATGACATTGACAAAGTCCTTATGAGAAGCCGTATGAACCATGAAACCATCATAATTCTGATGGCCGTAGTTGACGAGAAAAGAAGAGTTCGTTCCGCCAATGGCCAGACGGGTCGTTGTACGCAACAAGCCGTAGCTTCCAGCCAGCACATCCTGGCCCAGTGTGAATGAATTTTTAGGAGCCCGCTGAGTTTGCATATTGACCACACCCGCGATAGCCAGCCCGTAAAGGGTGCCGGCAGGCCCTTTCAAAACTTCAACATTATTCAGAGACGCAAAATCAATATCATCCATGGCAGTTACTCCTTCAGCGTCCGTAATGGGAATGCCATTGAGGTAAACCTTTAGCCCCTGCATATCAAAATTATTATTGGCTCCACGGAATCCAATGCCATTGCCATACCCCCGGATACTGATTTGCTGGCCGGCAGAATGGGTTCTCCGTTCCATGGTTACCCCGGGAATATTGGAGTTGATGGCATCGTCAAGGAAGAGACCGGTACCTCTGTTCAGGTCGGTTTTGTCCAGCGTTGCCAGAGGCCTGTATTGGTCTGCCAGGGTATTCTTTGGTAAAGCGGAAGCCGTCACTTCCACTCCATTGATGTTGTGCATTCCCGGCGTTAAACCAATGGTGATCTGTTCTCCGGCACCACAGGCAAATGTCTTCCGGAGGGATTCATAACCAATGTAAGAGATGGTAACCGTGATGGAAGACCCGTGGCAGCTCAGGCTGAATTCTCCATGGTGATCCGAGGTTGTCCCTTTGCCATCATCCGTGATAATATCTGCACCCTGGAGTGCCAACTGGGTATTTTGATCTACGATCTTACCTGATAATGAATTTGTTTGGGCATGGATCGAAAGAGATGCCATAATGCCCAATGCATATATGAAAAAGTTCTTCATGATGAAAAAAGTTTGTGTTAGACAAAACAACTCTAGCCCGCCTCTGTATGGGAGGCAGACTCTTAATACCATTATTGTCTTACACCGACTGTGGTGGGGGAGTCAATGGTTTTGAACTCCAGCAGGTAAACAGTGAGTCCATCATGAGCAGAGTGGATTGATAGATTGGTTGGTTTGTAGTGTAGTAGGGCAATTCAGTGCAATAAAGCGAATTGAAGAACTGAACAAGTCGCTTTTGGCTTTTCTGCTGATAGGGGTTGCTGGAATTTGCCAGCTCCAATAATTTGTCCAGCCTTCTGGATAAATGCGTCTCCTTGTGATCCCACCAACACCAATATGCGATGCTGTCTCCCAAATCAATGGTCTCGATCACATCATACTTCTGGTCCTGATAGGTGAATTCTTTATCGTATTCCCAGTCCAGAGCCAGCCTGGCTTCCACTTTACCCAGCTTGAGACAGACGAGAGAATCTTTGGGCATGCCGGCAAGGATCTTTGTCTTGACTTCTTTACGGATGACCCACTTTTGCAGGTAATAAAAGGTATAAGACGTAGCCAGTGGCGCGGCTAGGCTGATCAATAGAAATATGCCTGATACCTTCAACCTCAACGGATGGAACCTGAATTTAATGGACCGAAATATAAGCAATGTTCCAACTTATTTTCGCATGGCAATTTGGATGGAGCCAATCAGCACCGGTACCGGTCATTTAACCCGGCTCCGGAGAGGGTCTGTTTCAGGCACTTATCAATTCGTGCTACCCTGGTCTTGGCTTGTTTTGGTTCCGAAAAATACCTGTCGATGTAATCATCTACAAGCGAATTCATGTGATATGGGTTTAAAACAGGTTCATTCCTGGAAATATCGGTATTTGATCGGATAAAATTCCGGTTAAACAAGGGCCGGTCCGGTTTACCCTTTTATTCCTGAACGTCCATTTCGAAAGGGCAGGCAGGCAGCCCTTCTTTGTTGCAGAGGTTGGCAGCGGCAGGATTGTCCGCCCAGGCGTAGCGCACTTTGATCGGGTTTTTAACGTCCTGGCTCCAGACGGTAATCCGGGTGCCTTTTATTTTGGCGGTTGCCCAAACCCAATGATTGTCCGGCCCGGTAAGCGCAAAATAACTTAGCGGGAGGCCATTTTCCGCAATCATTCCGGTGCCGGTACCTGTGAAGTCAATACGCACTTTTTTCCCCTTCCGGACAGCCTGGATCGGCATTGGTCCGGCTGCAACCATTTTTTCTCCATAAGCAACCTGAAATGCCTGTAAAGCAGCCCGGTGTCCTACATCTTTTTTATTCAGAGGATGGATATCATTCCATTCTCCCAGGTCGATCGTGACGGCCAATCCGGTCTTGGGTAATTGTGCCGTCTTGCGCTGTGCTTCACGCAGTTCGGCCCAGTTGCTTTCGACAGGTTGTTCGCTTTCTTCCAGGAAATTTGCCAGTTGGATTATGATGAATGGCAGACTGTCCTGACCGAATCGTTTGCGCCAGTCCCGGATCATAGAAGTCAGAAGAGCCTGGTAATTGCCTGGATCGCCCGTATTTGATTCGCCCTGAAACCAGATGGCTCCTTTGATGGAATAGGGGAGTAGCGGTGCGATCATCGCATTGAATAACCCCATAGGCTTCCAACGAACAAAAACAGTGGGGGCAATCGGTGCAATTTGAGTGCCTACGTGATACTTCCAGTTACCCATTAGGTTAAAAGTGTCATGGGGAAAATAAATGGCATAAGGCTTATCCGGCACAAAACCTCCCTTACCGGATTGACTGATAACACGTATGCTGATAACATTGTCATTTTGCTTCAACAGCCCGGATGGAATATCGTATTTACGGGGTGGATACTGGTATCCGGTGGTACCGACGAAACGGCCATTTAAATAGACAGAGTCGGCGTCAACGATCCGTCCGAGGAAAAGTCTTCCGGCTTGACCGGCAAGATTTCCGGCTAGGTTGAAATGTTTTCGAAACCACACAGCGCCGGTATGAATAGCCGGGTCCACATCTGTCCAATACCCAGGAACTTGCATTTCAGGCCAGGAAGCATCCATGAGGTCCGGATCCTGCCAATGTTCCTTAAGGCCGTTATCGGACTGATTCAAATCCCTGAACCAGGTGTTGCTGTTGTTCCGGTTCATCTTTTCTGTCCTTTCGATCAACTGATCGTCGCGGTATTTCAGCCCTTCTTCGTAGTCTTCGGGAAAGGACCTGATGGCGTCTTCACTCATCCAGGATTGTACGGGTGAGCCACCTAATGCCGCATTGATCAGGCCAATGGGGACATGGTATTTTTGATAGAGATTATCAGCAAAAAAGTAAGCAACGGCTGAAAAAGAAGCAATGGACTGACGATTTAGCGGAACCCAGGATCCTTCACGATAATCCTTTCGCTCTGCTTTGAAATCGTATTCATCGGGTACGGTAAACTGCCTGATGTATGAATTGTCTGCGGTCGCTATGACCTCGGGATATTTATCTTTCACCCGGTCCATCATCAGCTCCATATTGGACTGTCCGCTGCACAACCATACTTCGCCGAAGTAAACATCATGCAGGATGATCTGATTGCTGGCTGTAAAGGTAATCTGATGGGGTCCGCCGGCGGTATGGGCTGGTAAGGATAATAACCAGTTGCCCTGATCATCCGCTTGGACGTCCCAGGTTTCCTGGTCCATCCTGATGCTAACTTTCTCTTTTGGTGTAGCCCAACCCCACACATTTACCGGCACATCGCGTTGAAGGATCATGCCATTGCTGATCAGCCGGGGCAAACGGACCTGAGCAGCTGCCAGCGTTGTTAAAATCAAGGCACCAAAAACGAATGCATAAGTTCTCATATCTCAAATCTCAAATCACAAATCCATCTCAAATCTTCCATCTCAAATCTTCCATCCCCATCTTCTCCCGTGTATCCATCAGCGCGGTCTGGGTTCCAAACACATGCATGATATCACCAGTCCGGAAGTAGGTTTCACCATGGGGAATATAAAACGTTTTATCGCGCTTGACCATCATCAGAATGGCATCTTTATGAAATGGTATTTCTTTGAGCTGACGCCCGTCAAT
This sequence comes from Lewinellaceae bacterium, assembly GCA_020636135.1. Taxonomy (NCBI): domain Bacteria; kingdom Pseudomonadati; phylum Bacteroidota; class Saprospiria; order Saprospirales; family Lewinellaceae; species Lewinellaceae bacterium. The sequence goes on along the minus strand of JACJYK010000001.1, from coordinate 2,773,469 downwards.
TTCCTGATTGGTGATCAGCACTTCCTCCACACTGAAGTTATCAAAAGATTCGACCAATGCATGATAGGTGGTGGGTCGCAGGATCAGATTTTCAAATGTTGTTGCAACCACGCCAACCACATCGATGGTTTTTACACCCAGCGTTTTTAATTTATGCTCGATGGCTGAGGTGCTGGAACGTGTGATGATGTTGTCGTGCATGAGCTCATTGCGCAACATCTTGGATATTTTATAATTCTTCTCCGGGGATCCGGTTTCAACAATCACAAAATCAGATGGCCGAAGCTTTAGATCCTGATAGGTAGTGATTTTTTCACCATCTGCCTGCAAGCATTGTAGCCCTTTGTTTTTGATATCGGCGGCTCGCACGGAATCAATTTCCAGAATGATGGATTTCTTGCCATTCATCGATAACCTTCTTGCCAATACAACTGCAGTGCTGCTACCGCCTACAATGATCGTTTTGTCACCGAACAGTAAATTAACCGGGGACAACCAGTTGAAAATAAATGGAGATGAGAAACAGGTGATGATGGCCATGATGATAAAACTGGCGTTGATACCGGGCGTGATCACTCCCATCTCCAATCCGATGGACGAGGCCGCTATGATCAGGCTTAGGCGGGAAGACATTAAAAAGCCTCCGGCAATGGCTTGTTTAGTCCCGAATACAGGCTTCCACAGGATGGAAGGGATGATTTTGACCAGGAACAAGGTGATCAGCAGCAAAGCCAGGAACCCAAAGAGCGACTGATCAAATTCCTTCAATGCGCTGGGATCGAATTCGACACCTACCATGATGAAGAAGATGGGAATGAAGAATCCATAGCCCATACCATCCAATTTGAGCAGCATGACGGACCGTTCCCGGTGAAGCATGGATGAGAGGATCAGCCCAATCAGGAATGCTCCAAGGAGCACGGCCTCTTCATCGATAAACTGTGCGACCACCACAAAAAGCATGATCAGCAAAATGCTGCCCCGGATGCGAATCTGGGATGCCGCGTGCGACAATTGAAAAGCGAGCTTTTTCATGACTGGAATATTCTTCAGCCGGTTGCCGATCAGGTAGGCAATAACGAATATGACAAATAATCCCAGGATGTATAAAAGCTCTAATTGAAACCCATTTTTAATGATAAATGCGGTGAAGGTGAACAGGATGATGCTGAAAATATCGGCAATGGCTGCAGCGATGATGATCATTTGCCCGTAGTGATTTTTAATCTCATCCCGCTCCTTGAGTACGGGTACTACAATACCAACAGATGTGGTCACCATGATCAGCGCAAAATACCAGATGTGAGGAATGTTGATGTATTGGGCAAGCAATACCGTCCCCAGATAAGCCAGCACAATAGAAAGCAGGAAATACGTGAGGCCAACCAAAAGCGGGTTTTGGATAAATTGTTTATACGAAAAACGCTTCCTGGGTAGCGAGGCCAGGATTTGGTCTACATCGATCTCCAGGCCACCGAGAAACATTAAAAAAATAAACCCCGTAAGCGCAAAATACTCCAGGATCCGCATACTCTCATGGTCGATGTCCTGTAGCAGAATTCTACCAATAAAGTACCCGAAAATAATCTCGAAGATGACCGAGGGTATCTTTTTTAATTTGAATAATGTGAGCAGGATAGGGGTGCCCCAGGCAATTGCCGCTACAACCAGCAGTGGAAAGTAATCAAAATGAAAAGAAATGTTTAATAGCATCAATTACTGGCTTGGTTGCATAAGATAGTGATTATTGGAAGAATGAGAGGCCAGTCCGGCCAGACAAAGAAATTGTGGCCAGGGAGACCCAAAAATAGGTGACTCCATTTTCAGGCGTGGCAATCAATAATAGCTCCCGGATGCAAGAGGAACTGGGTAAAAGAGTGTCTGAAAAATCCTGGTTAATTCGTACTTAGTCGTCTATTCCTTTTCCGGCCAATATTTGCGGGATCCATTTTTCGACCCTTGCTATCCTTGTTTTGGCTTGTTTCGCCTGAGAGAAATAATAGAGATAGCCTCGCTGCCTGCCCGGCGTCAGCGCATCAAATGCCTTTTTTAACTCCGGCATGTTATCCAGTTTGTCCTGGAATTCTTCAGGCATATTATATTCTGAGGTCTTTTTTAATTCCACTTTCAGACCCGCCCTTTCCACTTCGATTGCCTGATAAATATAGGTTTGCAGTACCGGTGCTAACTTTTTGATCTGATCCAGACCGGTGAAGCGGATTTGACGTGCGGACTGGACATTTTCGGTTTGCTGGATCAGCAGGTTATGGGTGTCTTCCAGCAACGCTCCTTTAAAAAAGAGTAAGGCACAGTATTCCTTAAATCCATGGATCACCACAATGTTGGCCCCCTGGTACGTATAACAGGGATGCATCCATTTGAAGTCTTCAGTTAAGTCGCATGCAAGGACAATTTCCCGTAATGCTTCGAATTCATCGCGCCATTGCTTGGCTTTCAACAGGAACGCATCGACTTTATTCATACAAATATTTTTGTTTAACAGTCTTGATCAGACGATAAGCTTACCTCGGAATCCACGTGCCGCATAATACGATTCTGCACCATTATGGTACAAAAAAACGGTATCAAAACGTCGATCGCAAAACAGGGCACCCCCTAATTTCCTGATTTTTTCAGAAGTTTTGACCCAGCTGGACGTTTTCAGATCAAAAGCTCCCAATTGTTGAAGCGCACGGTATTCTTCCTCTGTAAGTATTTGAATACCCATGGCGTCGGCCATCTCCATGGCACTGTCTTTGGGTTTGTGTTCTTTTCTCGAGTCCCAGGCAGCGCGATCATAACACAGGCTTCGGCGTCCTTTGGGACTTTCGTCTGCACAATCGTTGAAGAGGAAGGATCCGGATGCAGGATCCACGCCCACCACATCAGGTTCTCCTCCGGTCTCTTCCATTTGAAACAACGACCATAATTTACCTGGGTTGGCTTCCAGTACCTTTTGAACGGTTAGCCATTCCAGGCCTTCATGGCGCTGCATGTTTTTCTTAAATCGTGCCTGCAATATTTTTATTAATGCGGTTTTTTGCTCGCTGGTTAATTCTGGATGGCTCATGGTTTCAATTTTATTTATCAGATATAAAGTGTGAATTTTATGTAAGATTAAAACCTGGTTGAAATTAACGGATCGGGTTTAAGCGCATTCTGCCGTAGGCGATAAAAATACAAATGGCGGCCACCACCAGCCAATAATACATGGGATTATAATCCGTTGCGCCGGAAGCCAGCAAAACAATCGAGAAAAATATCATTTCGGCAGTAACAAACAGGGCAGCCAGGGGGACATAACGGCCAAAACGCTTGTTGATGACTGGCAGGACCAGTCCGATGGCTGCAATAATTTCGACGATACTCAGGGCTTGCCAGATACCATGCGGAATGCCCGCCAGCGGGCCCACGGTTTGTTCAGAATTGGAGAACTTCCAGATGGCGCCTACGAGGGTATGCAAGGCGAGTAATGCTTGTAAAATCCATAATGCAATGTTCATAAGTTTTGATTTTCAGGTGATTTTTAAAGATTGCTTGATGACGAATTATTGAGCATTTAATGAGCGGACAATTTTTTCCAGCCGATTATGTGCCATGTTAATTCCCTGGGCAAATGGCATTTTCAGAAGCTGATCGCGGAATGCAACCGATTTAAAAACCATCTGCATCTTTAATACGCTGGTTTGCTCGGTTAAGGCTTCAAATTCCAGGTATTCGAGTTGCACCGGAAAGGGAGTATTTTCCATTTCAAAGGTCCTGGTAATTTTCTTGCCGGATTCTATTTCATGAATGACGCCGCTGAAAAGGTGTTTGTTTCCCATGGGATCGGTGGTCTCAAACAGGTAGCCTCCCTGACGTTTGTTTTCCAGTTTCAGCACCTTGGTGCCCATCCATTGCTCTACGATCTCCGGTTCGATGTAAGCTTTGAAAAGTAAATCAACGGGCAGGTCGAATTCTCTGGTGATCAGGATTTCCTGTCTGCCGTCTTCGGCATGTACCTGGGTTTTGCGTTCCATAAGTGTTTATTGTTTGGATTGATGATTTTTCATAATGGATTCCAGTTTGTTGAACCGGTCATCCCAGAATAACCGGAAGGGTTCGATAAAGTCGGCGACTTCTTTCATTCTTCGAGGATTAAGCTGGTAATAGATCTCTCGTCCCTGCTGCTCCTGGTTCAGGAGTTCGCATTCCGTGAGTATCTGGAGGTGCTTGGATACGGTAGGCCGTGCAGTATCAAAATTGGCTGCGATGGCCCCGGCGGTCAGCGATTGTGTAGCTACCAACAACAGGATGGCCCGTCTCGTCGGATCGGCGATGGCCTGAAAAACATCTCGTCTCATTTGCATAATGTAGCCATTTGACTACAAATATATATGTAGTTATGTGACTACACAATAGGTGGTGTGTTTTTTTGTTTATGAACCGCTTTATTACCATTCATCGGGCCGAAGCCTCGTTCAGCAGGGGGGTAGGGAATATGTTTTGGAAGTAACGGATTTCCTTGTTTCAACCGGCCGTTGAGTCATGACGATCCCATTTACAGGGAGGATAGCGGATGTTTCACGTGATAAGAAAGCCCGAATAAAGACCATTCCGATCACATTTTCATAACATACACGTTAAGCTTTAACTAAACCCTCTTACATAGCTAACTTCCTAAGCCTCAATAGCCTTAATATCATTAGTAGGGATGTTTTCCTGCCAACTTGACTAAATAACTGAAGATATGAAAAGGCTAATCGTTACCGCCATATTATCCGCTATGGTGCTTGCAGTAACCCATGCACAATATGCCTACGATGATCGCACCGGTTACGACGGTGATTTTTTCAGCCTGGAAGGTACGATTGAAGTATTTAAGGCATCACGATCTCTCAGCGACTTCGAACGCAGGATCAACTCCCAGGATGCGTATGTCAATAATCTTGATCTGGATGGAGATGGAAGGATCGACTACATCCGGGTTGAACACCGCCGACAAGGGGATTACCACCTGATCATCCTGCAGGATCCGGTCAGCCGGTATGATGTACAGGATGTTGCAGTAATAGAAATCGAACGTACCGGCTCACGAAGCGCCCTTTTGCAAATCATCGGTGATGAAGACTTGTACGGGCCTGAAATGATTGTCGAGCCATTCGAAGGCAGCCGTTCAGCTGGCAACGGCGAGTACATCTCCGATAATTACGTAAATGTTTATTACTGGCCGGTCGTACAACAGATCTTCGGTCGCGATTACGTCGTCTACGCTTCACCCTACCGGTGGCACTATTATCCGACCTGGTGGGTTAGCTGGCGTCCGTTTACCTGGAATATTTACATCAACAGGGTCAGGCCATATCACCGGTATTGTCATGTCGTGAACTATTACCGGGCGCCGCGAGTGCATCATTTTTACACCCCGTATCGCCGGTACAGCAATGATGTCCATGTCCGGAATCAAAGGGTGCGCGAATACCAGGGGCGAAATCATCCCAATTACAATCAGCCAACAGGAAGAGACAATCCCGCCCGGCTTCGTTCAGATACCAGGGAGGCAGATCCGCGCAGGGAAGTTAACCGTAATCAGGAACGGCCTCGTCAGGAAGCTCCCAACCGGAGCCAATTGGACCGGCCAGGGACGGAAGTCCAGCCCCGGCAAAGGACTTCAGCCCCTAACAGGAGTGCCAGTCCTTCTGAGCGCACCAATCAACCGAATTACCGCTCTCAACCATCCGAGAGGACTACTCCCAAAGTGAACCAACCACGGAATTCCGGCACTGAAGTGAACCGCAACACAAATCGAACTACAGCTCCGCGCTCGTCAGAATACCGGAACAATCCACCGGTAAGAAAGGAGACCGGAAGAACCGGATCCAACGTACAATCACCTAGAAAATCCAGCACTCAGCCCGCACAGAAGACCATGAAACCGATCAATAAGCCATCGTCTTCCAATGTTCGCAAGTCGACCGGGACTAAACCCGGTAGCAGCACGCGCTCAGGAAGCAGCAACAGGGCGAAGTCAGGCAATAAGACTACGCCAGCCCGCAAGTCGAATAATAAACAGGATAACTGACCTGAAAATAAGGGGTGTTGGTTTAGGAATTTTCATTCAACAGATTCCAGGATCAACACCCAATCGTTTCCATCGCCCTGTGGTCCGGTGGGTTTAAATATCCGGGAGCCTGAATTTTCATATTTCCCTATGGAGGTGATCTCACCGGTGCGGGGATTTAACCATTTTGCCACAACCTGACCTCCGGAAACCTTTCCAAGGTAAACCTCAATTGAGCTCCCATCATAACTATAAATCTATGCATAATCCTCGCCCCGGGTTGCGGCCTGGTAACCGTGCTTTAATCGTTCCGGTTCAACCAATATAGACTGATCCGGAATGCGGTCAAAGAACGATTTGGAAAGAATAAGTTTTTTCAGATACTGCATTTGTGCAGCTCCTGGGGCGTTCAGTGCCTCGTTCCAGTATTCACGGACACTGAAGGCAGGATTGGCATCTTCCGGTTTATGCATCTGCATGATCGCATTGTGCCCATAAGTGAACCCGCACCCACCTGCGAAAACGGACCAGTATGCATAACGTCTTACATCATCGGCCGTCCAATACGGCTGATTCCCGTCATGAAGTCCATGGGGTATGGCTTCATAGGAAGGTTCTCCGTCAAGGGTAGGCTTTATGGGTAGTTTGGAGTAATCGTCCCGGATGTACTTCCAGTTATCCTCACCGTAGGCCGGTTCACTTTTGTCCTGATCATAGTCTTGATGTCCTGATTGAAATTCATTGATATCCAGCCATTCCGCATGCTGAAACCACCAGGACGAACTGGTCCTGCCGAAGGGATGAAATGCAATTAAATGCTGGTTGTCATACTTGCGGATCACACGTCCGATGGTATCCCAGATGATGGTATATTGATCTCCCCGGACATCACCACCATTGAGCCAGATGATGTTGGACCTTGACCGGTACCTTTTTACCAGCCAGGTGGTATATTCTGCTGCCTGAGAAGTCGAAACGACACCCTTTTTTACTATATCACCCCAGATAGGAACCAAAGCCATGTAAATTCCCCGCCTTTCGGCCTGAGTGATGATGAAATCCATATGATCCCAATAATCATAAGCTAACTGGTTACCGGGGTTGCTGCCTCTGGTGATATTGGGTTTTGTTATGTCCTTATCGATTAATGCCGGACGCCCGTCATAATTGGTGACATCAAGTTCATGAAGTACCATGACCTGCAGTACATTAAATCCTTTCTGAGCACGGTCATCCAGGTATTGAATGGCTTCTTCACGGTTGAGTTTTGAAAAAAGCAACCAGCCTGTATCACCCAACCAGAAAAATGGTTTTCCCTTACTGGTCTGCAGGTAGTGTGGATTGTTACTCGAAACCTCAAGACGTGGCAATCGTTGTGCGAAGGAAGGAACCAGGTATAATAGCATCATTATCCAAATCCACTGCCTGGCAGAGTACTGCTTTTTGCAGATAGGGTTATTCGTTTTCCAGATCGTGGTCATCTTGATTATCAGCGTATGAAAATTGGAACACGGCTACTTAAAATGATAAAGTGTAACGCGCTGGACACCTGTTTCGCGGGCAGGTAATCGAATATGCCTCCCCTGATGGGTTTGGTCTCCGTTCAGGTGTCGGGTGATGTGCCATTGCTCATCATCAAAGCGGCCTTCGTCGACCTTTAACAATCCAACCCGTAGAGAAGGATCATCGATTGCTTTGAAAGTAATAACGACGCCGGAACCCGCGAAATAAAATGAATTGGAATCGGTTTGAATAATGGCTACACTCGTCACAGGCCAGTCATCGGTTGTCGCGCCGGGTGTCCAGGGCAGGGTATAGTCATGGCGGCAGGTCAATTCATAATGCCCCATGCGTAGGATCATTTCCTGATGTTCTTTGTCCAGGAGAACGCCCTCCACATTTCCTTCTGCAATACCTTTGGTCAATAGCGGACTGATGTTTTGGATCATAGCATACATCTTACCTAACGGCTCATCCGATGGATTTTCTTTGGATTCAATGGAAAAAGGTGAGAAGCCCAGTCCATGATAATGAGCGACGCTGTACAATGCTTTCGCTGATACCGATTCATCAAAACGGTGTTCCGGGACAAAGAGTGTATTCTGCTGCCGGACATACCGGTCGCACCAGAGTTGAAACTCAGGGAAGTAAAAGTCCGGTGCCAGTAAGTCCAGGCTTGATCCAGCTGCCTGCCAGATGTCCATCAGATGAGGCAGCGGACCGGCGCTCGGGTATTGTCCCGGTTGCCAGCCTGGCCGGTTGAGCGCAGCATTTACGTACATGGGTAGGGGATAGACGGCCTTACCGGCACGTGCGAGTTCGTTGGCAAAGCTGGCGTAGTGCCAGGCCATGAAAACTTCATCGGTAGCAGCGCTTTTGCCGTATACTTCTTCCCAGGTGCCGTGATCTTTAAATCCGTTGGTTTCCCAGAATGCGCGAAATTCAGGGACCAATCCATCCTTGTTTTTTTGCAGGTACTTTAAAAGTTCACCTGGCACCGGAGCATGGAAAGCCTGGTCTGCGAGTGACTGGTGATCCCGGGCAGAAGGCAACATGCCGATCTCATTCTCCACCTGGACCATGATTACTGTATGATCCTGTTCATCCACCCTCTTGATAAATGCCATGAGTTCCTCAAATGCATTCCGGTCGGATGCCAGAACTTCTGGACTAAAACAACTCAATATTTCCTGACTTACCCCCTTATCATCCTGCGATCGTGGAAAGCGAACCTGATCCAGTTTTACCCAGGCGGGAGCATGACTGGACATTGAATTTTTCCAGGCACCAAACCAAAGAAAGACGATCCTGAGATCCCGATGCCGGGCTTCCATGATCAGGCTCTCATACAAGCTGAAGTCAAATTGATCCTCCTGAGGTTCTACCAATTCCCAATAGACAGGTATCAGGACGGTATTCAGGTTGAGCGATTGCAGTTTGGGCCAGACCGGTTCCATGTTTTCCATGGTTGAAGCCGTGGAGTTGCCCAGTTCTCCGCCACAAATAAGAAATGGTTTGCCATCTACAAACAATTGAGTGGCATGCTGGGATCTCGTAAGATGGGGTATAGGGTATTGTCCTATGACGGTAACTGCTGAAAAGAAGAGGAAGATCCAGGTTAATACCCAAATATATCGTTGCATCTGGATGCTTTTGATGAGCCTGCAATCTGGCAGAACAGCGCCAGTATGGTGTCAACCCAAGATACAAATACGAAGTCAATCCTGAATGTAAGGCTAATAACAAAGCCAATAAAGCCCTGCCGGGTGTCCACTTTATGTCCACCCGGATTATTCATCTCCCCGTGATGCATTGATTATTTTGGCTTTCATTGCATAACAAAAAATAAAATCATGTTGAACCTCATGAAATTCAAATGCTTACTATTATCGGTATGGATAATTTTGTTTTCAGGCACTGTCGTGCATAATTTATTTGCTCAGTCGCTATCCTTGTCCCTTGGTGCCGCAGCAGGGTATACTCCATTACTCAATTACGGATCAACAGAGAAATCCGGGGCTGAGCTGGCACTATTGGCAGATCTCGAATATGGCAGGATTATCGGCAGATTACAGTTCACTTATGTTTTGGCCGGAACGGTGAATAGCAGTAGCCTCAGGAGTGGGTATGCTTTCCACGGTTCGCTGGGATACAATGCCCGTGTATCGGATCAAATCTTCGTGCCTATCATGCTGACGGGAGGTATTGGCATTATCAGTTACACCGCTTACGGAAGCTCAGGTACTCAATTTGATGCTGGTCCCCAATTAGGCCTGACGATAGCCCCGTATTATAAATTTACGGATCAGCTCAGTGCTTTTTTATCACTGCGTTACATCAAGGGATTCATTGCGGATCGCCGCAGTGATCCGATCGATATGGCGGATGTATTGATTGGTATCCGGTATACCTTGAATTAAGCAGACTTAACCCTTAGGAGTAGGCAGTTCCATGCTACCGGTACCCGCGATTGTACAGGGTCCTGGTGGTTATGGTCTCTCCGCCAAAGACGCCTTTTCTTTCGGTTTCAATGACCAGCTGCGGCTCCCAGGGTGTTCCCGAAGCTGGCTGAAGCCAAAGTGTTTGGACAACTGTTGCCGTTGTCCATTTCTCGTTTTTCAGTTCCTGGCAGGGATATTCGGAAGCAATGACCAGACGATTATTTATCCATGAACCATGCGAAACAATGGCTGGCAGGGTACGTCCCATATTGACATTGTTTTCCGATCTGCTTCCATCGAGTGCATAACGGTATTTCACCAATGGCTGGATTTCGCGCGGAAGGAAGACAACCCGTTCAATCTCCAACTGATTTTCTTTTTGTAAAACGGATATTTTGTCACCCCATCCACTACCCAGGTCAGGAATAGGCGGTTGATAGGGCCGGCCAAGTGGTGACCGAGAATCGACCGGGGTTGTAGACCAGGATCCTGAGAAATCCGGATTAGGCAGAGCCTCTCCCCGCACGGGCAATGGTTGCCTGTCGGTCCGTGTATAAACAGATACCGGCTTCCCGGAGCCGGGCTTTGGTGGCAGGTAAGGATCGGTAGCGGTAGCGGGAACCCTGGGCTCCTGGATGAGCGATTTTTCATAATCCTGTACAATGCTGTCCACAATGCCAATCACCCAGGGATAATAGTCTTTTACATCGTTTTCTTCTTGCGGATCAACCCGGAGGTCAAAGAGCCGCACGAGATTGTCAGGCTCCGGATCCGGCATTTCAGTCTGGAAATAATACCATAGTTTCCAGTCATGCCATTTTACAGCCATCAATTGACCGGACCCGTTCATATACAGTACGGCATCGCGGTTCGAGGCGAGCTGTTTGCCCTCCAGAAATGGCAACTGGTTTTTGCTGTCCATGATACGGTCGCCGGGGATGATTTCCGGATGTCCGGTAGCAGCTGCAATGGTGGCGTACAGGTCGATTTGATGTACGATTTGATTGGACACCTGGCCGGAAGGTATGTGCTCAGGCCACCTGATCAGGCAGGGTGTTCTGATGCCGCCTTCCATGGCGGAATTGTAATAGCCCCGCCAGGGGCCCGGCGAACCACGCCAGGGGCGGCGCATTTCTGCGCCATTATCCGTACACCAGATCACCAGAGTGTTGTCATCCAGCCCAAGCTGATGCAATGCATCCAGAATTAAACCGGTATTGTAATCAACATCTGCCATCGCGTCGCCCACATCACCGGCGCCGGTCTTGCCTGCCATATCCGGATTGGGCAGGGCAGGGAGATGTAATTGCGTCATGGGATAATAGACAAAGAAAGGTGTATGGAGGCTCGTCTGTTCCTTTATGAAATCAATTGCCTTCAGAGCTGCCTCCCGGTCCAGTGTTCGACGTGCATCCAGATCAAAGGGCTTAACCTTCTTTGAGGTGCTTCCAGACACACCTTCCCATACATAGGGGACTTCATTGCGCTCCGGATCAAATCCCTCCATGGAAGTGAATTGCGAGAGATGACTGGTGCCTGGGATACCATACCACCGGTCAAAACCCTGCTGCGTCGGTTCTTTTTTGCCGAGCCAGCTGGCTCCTCCCATATCATACTTGCCAAAAAGACCGGTCGCATATCCTACAGACTTCAATGCCTCCGGCAATGTCTGTTCCCAGAGGGTAAGGCCATTGAAATAATTCTCGCCGGTGCGGGTGGCATAACGCCCGGTGATGATGGCAGCCCGGGAAGGGACACAGGAATATTCTACATTAAAATTGGTCAACCTGATCCCTTCACTGCCTATGCGGTCAATATTCGGCGTGGGAACATTCCGCACACCACCGTATGAAGCTACTTCACCTATTCCTAAATTATCCGGAAAAATCAGCACGATATTGGGCATCTGCTGCGCCATCACGGGCAATGCGAAAATGGTAAGACAGACTTGGGACAGGAATCGCATAAAATTCATATCGGAGTTTTGATCAGGGCTCTAGGGATAATTGAAATTAACGGAACAATAGTGGTGCAAAATCCCACAAGTTGTGCCGCCAGGTTATGAATGTATGCCCCGCCGGATAATCTGCGGTCTGGTATTGGATCCCGTTTTCATCCAGAAGTTGTAAGGTGTTCAGGCCGTTTTGATAGGCTATATCCTGCTGACCGCCCATGGCGATCCAAAACAGTTTCAGCTGATTGATGGCAGGATTTTTTAAAACAGCAGTATATTCTTCCCGGATGGTCTTGAGTTGCTCCGGGAAATATCCGGTACTGAGAGGCAAAACATACGCAAAAACATCGGGACGGAACAATGCAATATTAAGGGCCTGGAGACCTCCCATGGATAAGCCTGCATATGCCCTGAAGTCCGGTGTCTTCCCAACCCGGTAATGTGCTTCAATAAAGGGAATGATATCTTCAAACAATTGGTCATAATAGGGATCTTTCTTCACCCCGGGATCCATATGAAATCCAGGCTCCGGGTGCCCCATTGGCATAACGACCACCATTGGCTTTATTTTGCCTGCTGCCATTAAATTATCCATAATGAAGTTCGCCCGGCCGGCCGTAGACCAAGAAGCATCGTTGTCCCCGCCTCCGTGCTGTAAATACAGTACAGGCAGTGGTCCGGACATCTGTTCGTAACCGGGAGGGGTGTAGACATGCATTCGGCCCACATTTTTCATCACCGGAGAAGTAAACCATACTGTTTCCAGATTGCCATGCGGTACATCCCGGATCGAGCAATAGTCGCTTTCCGGACCTGGAATGAATAATAAATTAGAGAGACCATTCTCTCCTTCCTTGTACTGTGGGTTTTTTGGGTCAAAGGTTTTAACTCCGTTTACCGTATAATCGTACGTGTACAGATCCGGTTGGAGTGGATCGGTTTTTACTGACCAGACGCCATTATCCGCTTTTTCAAGCGCCAGAGGTTGATAATTCTTGAGGAAATCACCCAAAACGGTAACGGTGTTGGCCTGTGGTGCGTAAATCTGGAGAACCACTGCATGGTCCTTCATAACGCGATAGGGTTGTAACGTATCATTGGGAGTGGGATTTCGTTGAAATGGCTGGGCGGAAGACTGTACAAGGCAAGCCATTATCACCAGCTGTATCATCAGATATTTCATATGCTTTGTGATTATACCAGGCATTGAATATACGGTAGGAGAGATGATAGGCATAATTTTTCTATTTTAGTCATGGTTGCACGCCATTTCAGGACTAAAACATGTGATATGCCGGTTCGAGTCTTCCCGCTGCTTTATCTGACCCTTGCTTTTGTCACCCTGATCGGGATATTCCAGTCCGGAGCCCAGTCCCTTTCCCTGGCCATGGGTCTGTCCGGGGGATATGCACCCGTCTTAAATTATGGCACCGCCAGGGAAGCTGGCGCAGAAATTGCGATTTTCGGCGATATTGAATATGCACGGGCTATTGCCAGGCTGCAATTTACTGACGTGCTGGCAGGTACGGTTGATAACGATAAATTGGAGAGCGGTTACGCCATTCACGGTTCGTTGGGCTACAAGGTGCCGGTGTCTGCACAGGTATTTGTCCCGGTGATGTTGACCGGTGGGGCCGGATTTGTCCGGTACCATAGCGGTTTTGGAAGTGGAGGAAATACATATTTTGATGCTAGCCCACAAATTGGATTGACAATTTCACCCTGTTGGAATCTTTCTGAAAGCCTGGTACTTCAGCTGGCCGCCCGGTATATTCATGGCTTTGCTGCAGGAGTGGGCAGCTATCCGGTCATCATGTCAGATGTGATGATCGGGATTCGCTATTCGTTATTGTAAAGCCGGTGGATCAGGCTGTGGAAGGAATAATATTTACTACATTTTCGGTTATGGGAGCAAAGGAAGAGGAGAAGAATTTTCAACGGATCGTCCCGGCAGGGTGGTGGCTGATCCCATGCGCTATCTTATTTTTTGCGGGCTGCACACGGATAAATTCCAACTATTCGAATGAAGAACCGGTGACTTTTTATACCAGTTCCAAACCCTATACCCGGTGGTGGTGGTTTGCAACGCAGATCAAAAAAGAAGACATTAAGTATCAGCTGGACTGGTTTAAGAAAAATAATTTTGGAGGGGTTGAGATCGCCTGGGTTTATCCTTTGTACCGGTACCAGGCGATGTATGCCCGTAGTTATGGCCGCCATTACCCGGTGGACACATCTGCCCAAAAATGGTTGAGTCCGGAGTGGACGGATGTGGTTGCCTATGCTAAAAGCTATGCTGATTCCCTAGGGCTTGGATGTGATTTTACATTTGGCAGTGCCTGGCCGGTGGCAGGAAGTAATATCGATAAGGCTCATGCAACACAGATTTATGGAGACACTGCTTTCCAGCAGTTATTGACCTTTGCCTGGACCTATCCGGAAAACCAGGTTGTTATCAATCACCTGGATAGCAATGCTTTTTATCGCTTTGCGCAGCCGGTCGCCGAGGCATTGAAACCGGCGTTGTCGGGCAATAAGTCAGCTCTGTTTACGGATTCCTGGGAGATCAAATTAAATGCTACCAACAAGATCTGGACCACGGGATTTGCCAGGACCTTCGCCGACACTTTCGGATACGATATTATACCTTTTATGGAAGCGGGGCTGGATTCCTTTCCGGATGTTCGCTACGACTACATGTTACATCTTGACCTTTATGTCACCGAAGGATTTTACAAGCCTTATTTAGCCGAATGCCGGAGACTGGGTGCGTGGTCACGGGTCCAGTGCCTGGCATCACCCACGGATGTCATGTCCACCTACGCCCTGGTAGATATTCCGGAGACCGAAGCCATGCTCAATAATCCGATTTATTCCCGCATCGTCAGTTCTGCAGCAAGTCTTGCCGGTAAAAAAGTCGTTTCCTGTGAGGCATTCACCTGCATGTATGGCTTCCCTGCCACGTATTTAAGACAGGAACAGACTGCAGACTTAAAAATGGTTGCCGATGCTTTGTTTGCACAGGGTGTAAATCATCTTGTTTACCATGGTTCTCCCTATAATCCGGCGGGTTCGGATACCATCGATTTTTTTGCCACTACTTATTTTGGCCCCGGGGGAAGTCTGACCTCAGAACTGCCGGCCTTCAATGCCTACATAGAAAAAGTATCGGGCATCATGAACAGGGGCAGGACTTATTCCGATGTAGCGGTATACATACCTTACGAGGATGGAGTCATGCGGGGAGCATATCCTCCTGAGCGTCAGCGCGTGTGGGTTTGGGGAGAGTACGAAATGCGGTATGTCGACATTCCCGTGGAATTACAAGGTTATCATCCACTGTGGATCAACCGGCATTTTCTTGACAAAGCAGTGTTCCGGGACGGACACCTGGTGGTTGGAGATGCATGTTTTACCATGCTTTACCTCGATGTGAATTATCTGGATCTCAGGACCTTGAGACGGATCCATACATTGGCTAAAGCAGGCTTGAAGGTGTGTCTTAAGCGAACTCCGGCCCAGCCGGGAAGGAACAAATCAGAAGACTTTGGTCTACTATTAAAAGCACTGGCCGGGTTGCCTAATGTCAGTGAGGATTTTGAGTCCTTGATGGATCATCCGCCATTGATCCAGGGACAGGATTTACCTCCTTACTGGTGTCGCGTTGAGCCGGACGGTACGTATTATCTTTTTCTTGCACAGCCTAAAGCGCGAGATGTCGTTTACCCGGTCTATTCAGGTCAGTCGTCCATGAAGGAAAGTGAAACGAGGGAGATAAATCTATACATCCATGGTCATGAGATCGCCCGGCGTCTTGAATATAAACCTTATCAGTCCCTTATGCTTAGGGTAAGCCAGGAGGGCAGGGTAGAATTGATTGATATTTCATTTATTCCTGATGATCCGGTTGTAAGACCCAGGGAAGAACAAAGAATGTATTTTTAAAGCCTAAATGCTCAGGATGATGCGATCATATTGGCCTGGTGAAAGAATGTCTGTTTCTGGATTTGTCCGGATAGTCGGTTTGAGTGTTTTTTTCGTTTGTCAGTGGATACCATCATCCGGTCAGATCTTTAATATCGTCGATTACGGTGCGGTGGGAGACGGAACTACCCTGAATACCCTGTCGATCCAGAAAGCCATTGACCAGGCATCTTCCCGGGGTGGAGGCGAAGTGCTTATTCCCGAGGGGACATTTCTGTCAGGGAGCATCCTGCTTAAATCAGGTGTCGAACTACATCTCCTGACGGGTGCTGTCCTATTGGGAAGTACAGATCCCGATCATTACCTGAAACTCAGCCGGTGGAAGGCTTTGATATTATCCGACAATCAAAAAAATATTTCAATCACAGGTAAAGGTGAAATCGATGGGCAGGGGAGGGATTTAGCGCTCCATATAGACAGTTTATTTTATGCAGGGGAGATCGATAGTGCCGACTACAATTTCGTGGAGATGCGGCCGATGTATTATTTGCGGCCTCAATTAATTGAATTTGTGCAATGTTCCTCCATCCTGATAAAAGGGGTCACCCTGAAAAATGCGGCTTGCTGGGTACAGAACTACAGTGAGTGTGATCATCTTGAGATTGACAGTGTGCGGGTGGAAAGTGACGCTTATTGGAACAATGATGGAATAGACATTTCCGATTGTAAAAATGTGCGGATTACCAATTGCTGGGTTAATTCAGCAGATGACGGGATTTGTCTGAAGTCCCATTTGAATGAGGCCTTTTGTGACAGCATTTTTGTTTCCGACTGTACTGTGCGTTCCAGCGCGAGTGCACTTAAATTAGGCACACGGTCCAGTGGTGGATTTAAAAATGTGATTATCCGGAATATCAAAATATATGACACCTTTCGATCTGCCATAGCCATTGAAAATGTAGATGGCGGATTTTTGGAAAATGTAACATTCGAAAATATTGACGCGACCAATACCGGAAATGCGCTGTTTATCAGGCTAGGTTGGCGGTATCAGAACAGACCGGCAGGCTATTTGAAAAATGTCACTATCAGGGATCTTAATGTGGATGTTGCTTTTGAGCGACCCGATTATGCCTATGAGGTTCGTGGCCCTGATTTGCCCTTTTTTCACAACACATTTCCTGCTTCCATAACCGGAATTCCGGGAAGCAAAGTTCAGGATGTCGTGCTGGAAAACATAACCATAAATTATCCCGGCCGGGGAAATAATGGCCTTGCCAACCGGCCGCTTTCAAGACTGGGATCTATCCCCGAAAAAATCAGTGATTATCCTGAATTTTCAATGTTTGGTGAATTGCCTGCGTGGGGACTCTATGTGAGGCATGTTGAAGGGCTCATTTTAAAGAATATCCGGATGGGAATCGAAGAACCTGACTACCGTCCGGCGATGGTATTTGATGATGTGCATGATCTGACCATTCAAAGATTAAATATTGATGGAGATCAGAAGGTGAACCGGATTATTGTGCGTCAATCGGATAAGGTTTCACTTGAGACAATACCCGGCGTTTTGAAAATGTAATTTCTTTATCGGTTTGAATTTACTTCGTTATAGCATATTTCTGGTTGGATTGTTTTTCCTTGGATGCAAGTGGGTAAAACCATGTGCAGAAGCGATAAATCCGGAGGTGAACAGCGATCAGGAACAAGTGAATATTATCAATGGACTAAATATCGATGCTGGCCAGGGTGCATTATTGCTGACCCGGTTTAATTCCTTTGATGCCTTTAAGCAAGTGGTAAAAATTGAGTATTTCAACCGGGACGGAAACGGCTATTTTTTTGACCGGTCCAAAGTCCGGTTAACTCACGTCAGTGCAGGCAGGACAGTTATCAGTGAATTATGTACCGGGGTCAATGAACTTGATTTTTTAAATGCCCAGGACGGGGGATATTATGAAAGGTTGTGGCTGATCCTTATTTCGCCCTATGCGATTTGGGTTAGAAAAGATTTGCGGCGTGCATTTGCTTTGTCCCGGAGAAGGGAAGTGACTTTTGGCGAAGGAGATATTGCATTTTATGATCTTGCTGCCCGGATGATGTACGGCATCAACACCGAAGATAGACGGTTGATGCAGCCGGAAGACCTGACAGAACAAGGCTATTTGAATACATTTTTACATGTGACCACGCAGGCTTTTATTACTTCCATTTTTTCAGAAAAGCTGGCAGATTTTATTGCGGATGCGCATGAGCGGAGGTATATTCCTGAATTGGTCGATGGTAAATTTTCGCAAAAACAAATTGATGACCTCGCTAATGGAGCTACTGATAATTACCTTGATTTGATCAATAATGAATGGGGGCAGGAATTAGGAAAAACCTTGCGAAAAAAATATGCAATTACACGCAGGACAGTTTGGACCGATAAATTATTGGCGGACTATCTAAATGACGTACAGCGATATTTTGGCTGGGCGTTCCAGGTTGGTTTTAAGCCATTCCACCCGGAAGATGAATTAGTCGTTCGGTTCGCACAAAAGTTAAATTCTGTCATGAATAAAACACCACTTGTCCGATAAAGAAATAGGCAATTAAATAGAGGGAAATACATTTATTGCAAGTGGTGCAGCATAACATGTTATTTTCTCTTAACCGTAATTAAATATTGATTCTTTCCGCCTTCATCGGCAGTTACTTCCAGGTCGTCCAACATTGCAGGGGTTCCCTGTACTTGCCACAGATTCAGCTGTTGCAACCAATTGGGTTCACGTACTCTTGTTTTATTAAGTATAACCTCATTAAGGTGAGCGCCAGATAGATTGGCATCGCATAAATTAGCCAGTCTCAAATCGGCTTGATCCAAATTGACTCCTGTCAGGTTAGCCTGATCCAGATTTGCGCCGGTCAAAGATGCACAGACCATTTGAGCATCCCTCAGTGAAGCACCACCAAGATCAACCAGATCCATAATGGCATAGCTTAGGTCAGAGTTTCTCAGTTTAGCACTACTCAGGTCTGTCTCCTTCAGCGTGGCCCATATTAACCGTGCATCATTGATCTCAGCCCACTGAGCATTTGCACGGTTTAGAAAGGCATAGGATAAGTCCGCCTTGTTCATTTTAGCTCCCCAAAAATTGGCTCCACGCAGGTCTGCATGCTTAAATAAGGAGCTCCTTAAATTTGCTTCCTGAAAATTGGCACCAATAAGTTGTGCGCCGCTAAGATTCAAACCATGTAAATCTGAAGCTTTCAGATCAGCGCCTGAAAAATCGGTAATTTGCTTAATTCTGGAAAAAGAAGCAGAGTCAATAGGCATCCTTGCCAAAGCGATTAATAATAACCCCCGCTCTATGCAATAAACTCCAGAATCCGGCTCCAGGTACTGGAAGGGCTCAGGGTGAAAGGCGTAACTTAGCCGCGATATTCTCTGAATGATTCCTTCGCTCAGCCCATGGCTATTATGCTGACTTAATTCATTGCTGACCTGATCCAATGTCTGACTCATAAGGCTCATCAGCCCGGACTTACGTAAAATTTCATCTGAATTCTTTTTGGCTTCAATTTCCAGTTGATAATAACTGATTTGACCAATCCGAATGTTTTCCTGTTGAAACAGGATCATGCTTCCTATTGTGGACCAAATGGTAAATATTACAAATCCATATACCCGGAAATTACGGTTAAGGAGAAAATGTGAAAGTAAATTTGAAGAATTACCGGACGTGTCATCCGGTCCGGATGCATCTCTGTTCAGTCGCAGAAATATCAAAAGGGCCAGAATGGCTACCAATGCATACAGGCCAACGATCCAGAAGGTGCTGGAGCATACAAATGGCAGGATCAGGTAAACCAGCATCATGCTAAAAAACAAAATTAGATGTGCCGGGTAAATACGATTCTTTGATAAACGCATCGGACTGGATCGATGATTAATTTAATGGCTTAACCCCATCGCCTGAAATATAATGACATTCGTTCAGAAAAATGAAAAAGCCAGACCGGCTGGCCTGGCTTGTATAGACTTAATCGGGTTACTTCGTTTGCTGGTATCGCCACGAAAGCAGGCCTTGTGATCAGGTTTTGGTGGCGCCGGTGAGGATCTCTGCCAATCGCTTGCCAACGATACGTTCTTCCCCGGCCTGTAACATCCAGGTGGTCATGTCTACGGACTCACCACCGCCTACGGTTTCTATGGAGGGATGCCCCTGCCGTAGTGCTTCCCGGACCTCATTGGGCGTCATGGCTATTTTTTCCTGATCCCAGCGTACGCGGATCGATGGCACGTGATTGGCGATTTCCGGTACGTGGATCTCGGTCTCGACACCGGGGATGTTCACCACAGCGTCGTTGATTTGTTTGATCTGTCCTTCCCATAGCTTCCAGTCTGCCTCATGATCCCGTGACAGGTAGGTCTCCAGTGCCACCAGCATGCCAAGAACTTCTTCTTTGTTGACTTTCATACCACGACCGATCGTCGAACCGCGCGGTGGTGCACTTAGCCGGGCTGCTTTGACCAGGTCTTTACGCCCTAGTAACAAGCCGGCTGACTGGGGACCCCGGATTCCTTTGCCTCCCGAGAAACACACCAGGTCAAATCCCATTTTGGTGTACTTCCACAGGTTCTCCACCGGTGGCACATCCGCTGCACAGTCGTTCATGGTCGGGATGCCATGTTTCTTTCCAATGGCTACCCATTCCTCGGGTCCGATCTGTCCTTCATCGGAATGATAATTAAGGAACCACATCATAGCCGTCTGCTCACCAATTGCTTTTTCCAGGTCTTCACGGCTTTCCACCTCCACGATTTTTGCTCCCGTATTTTTAATGGAATGGTCGTAACCTACCCGGTGTGCCTTCTGCAGGATGACTTCCGACTTCATACCGGTGAAGTCGTTAGGCAGCTGGTCTGCTTTCTTAGGGTCCAGCCCGGTCAGCACGCCGGCAGTGCCTAACGTAATGGCACTGAAACAGCCGGCAGTTACTGTTGCGTACTCACAATGCAGCAACTCGGCTATTCGCTCGCCGACTTTATCCTGGATCTCATCCAGGGTGACGTATTGCTTGGACGCATATTCGATGGCTTCCACGACATTGGGATGCATCATGCAGCCGGTGAGCGCGGTATAGGTTCCGGCGGCATTGATAAAGGTCCGGACTCCCAGTTCCTTAAAGAAATCCCTGGATGTGCCGGTTTCCGGTGATGGTTGCGGTTGCAATGATTTTGGTAAAACCAATAAAGAGCCCGCAACCGGCACGGCACCCATATGTTGCAACAATTTTCTCCTGGAGATCATAATTTCTCGTTTGATTGATGATTTAGGATATTACTCGACAGCTGCGATACAATCTATTTCTACCAGAGAATTACCGGGTACGCCACCATATGTCGCTACCGTTGTTCTTACCGGCGGGTGATCCCCGAATCGGCCGCGGTAAGCGTTATTCATGGCCTGGTAGTCATTCAGGTCCGCCAGATAGACGTTGACTTTTAATACTTTATTCATGGAAGAGCCATTCTTTTCCAACTCTTTCTGCAATTCATCCAGTACATGGTTGGTATGGGCTGTGATATCGCCTTCAAAATGTGCGCCTTTGCCGGCAATGAATAATAGATTTCCATATTTCACAGCTCCGGAAAATAAAGGCACATCCTGGTCATAGACTACGTCGCCGACAATTTCTTTTGCCGGTTTGGTCTCTGCCTTAGGGCTGGCCTGAAGCCGGGTAACGGATGAAAGACCGAATATGCCTGCTGCGCCCACGGCTAATTTTTTAAATATGGATCTTCTGTTTTCTTGCATGATATGATATTTAGTATTCGAAAATTATTCGACCTTGATGGGGCGTTCCCGCCACCAGGTAGCCAGTGAAGAACCGGAGATATTCATCCAGGGTCCAAAAATGGCAGGCGCCAACCCGACCGTTGCCACTTTACCCATTTCCAATGCTATTCCTGAGGCCAGGCCTCCATTTTGCATTCCTACTTCCAGGGCGATGGTCCGGCAATCCCGTTCCTTCATACGCAGTGCTTTGCAGGCGGCATAACCCAGCGCATAGCCTGCCAGGTTGTGCAGGATGGCTGCGAAAAATAATGCAATGCCGATCTCCAGCAAACTATCCCTTCCGGCAGCCGTAATGATGGTTATAATGATGGCAATTCCACCCATGGACAGTAAAGGCATGGCTTTATCAAGCCATTTAACTTTGCCGTGCAGAAAAAAGTTAAAAATCAAACCCGCAATAATGGGGATGATAACAATCTTGATGATGCTCCACATCATGGCCCAAAATTCGATCGGCACCAACTGACCGGCAAGTGTTTTCATTAAGAACGGGGTCATGATCGGCGCCAGCAAAGTTGCCACTGCGGTCAGTGTCACCGAAAGAGCCAGGTTGGCATTGGCCAGATAGGACATGACATTGGAAGCTAAACCGCTTGGTGATGCACCGATCAAAATGACGCCGGCAGCTATCTCCGGGGGGAACTTAAATAAGTAGGCAATCGCAAATCCCACCAGAGGCATGATGGTAAACTGGCATACAATACCGATCAGAACACTTTTTGGCATTTTTATGACACCGGCAAAGTCCTTGATACTCATGGATGTTCCCATCCCAAACATAATGAGCTGGAGCAACGGAACAATCAGTTTACTTAGTTTAAAACCGCCGATTTCCTGGAAATACCGGGGATAGTACAGCGATGCAACTACCGCTGCAAAGATCAGAATGGTAAAGGCAAACCCTTTCAGAAAAGGATGAGAGCGAACTCCAACCGAAAGGCCCAGCAAACCGGTAATGGCAAAAGGACCAGCAACCTTAATATTGATAAAAAGCAATACGACGGCCACGACGATCAGGCCGATACTGATCCGTGCTATCCATTGATATTGTGGTTTGGTTAGGGACATGGCCATTATTTTTCCCAGGTTGGGCTGGTCATCCCATTAAGGTCCCAGACAATCTTCCCGGCCCGGAAAGTAACCTCAGCAACCAATTTCTCCTTTCCCGGATATTTCCAGCCTTTGGTGTCAACATAACCAAAGTTTCCTTTTTCCACGGAGATAATGGCAATGTCCGCTTCTGCACCGACATCCAGATTTCCCAGCTCCGGCCTTTGAATGACCTGGGCTGGTTTCCACGTGCTGGCTTCGATGACATCCGGTAGGCTCATACCCAGGATGAGCATCTTTGACATGACATTGGTCATATCTTTCATCCCGCCATTCATACTGCCGGTGTGGAGGTCCGTACTGATGGTATTTGGATGAAAGCCCTGCTCGAAGGCTGGCACGGCCTGGTCCCAGAGGAAACTGCCGCCGCCATGGCCTACATCAAAAATGATCCCTTTCTTCTGCGCCGCCCAGACGCAATCACGCACTTTGCGATGATCATCGACGATGGCATCGCGTCCGCTTACGTGGGCAAAGCAGTGGGTCATGATGTCACCGGGACGCAGTACATCCAGGAGCAGGGAGTCAAGGGGCAGGGTAGGTGTGGCGCCGCCAAAGTCAATCATCACCGGTATGCCGGCATCGCGTCCCGCCTGAGCGGCTTTCATGGCTGGCTCCCAGTTGTGACCGGAGAAATGAGCGAGCTTGATCCCTACAATGTATTTTGAATTTGCCTTGGCTTCCATGGCCGTCAGCCTGGGATCCATATCCAATAGATCCTGTTCAATTGGTCCTCCGGCCATGCCTGAGCCTACGATGTTGAGAAATGTTAGGACACGGGTTTGGGAATGATCAATGGTTTGTGCTTTGTAAGTATCAAAATTTCTCCAACCGGGCGACCCGGCGTCAACCACGGTGGTAACTCCGGCCCGGAAGGTAAATCCATCCGGGGGTAAAGCCGTGAAACTGTTACGCAGATAACGGTTCTCTTCTGTCCCGAAGAAATGGTGGCCGTGAATGTCAATCAGTCCGGGAACGACCAGTTTCCCGGTAGCATCCACAACACGAAATGCTTCACTGGCAGGGATGTTGGCAGCTACTCTGTTGATCTTGCCATCTTTGATACCGACATCCATGATGCCATCCAGATGATTTTTCGGATCAATTACCCGCCCTCCTTTGATGAGGATGTCAATGGGCTGGGCCACCAGAAATACAGACCACAAAAGTGAACCAAGAAGAACGAACAGTTTTTTATTCATTTTAATGTTTTTTTGGTCAGTTAGCTTGAAGCATCTTCCAGGATCTACCTGAATGCTCGGCGCGGAATGTCTCGACGACACCCCGGTCCTGCAGGGTTACATAGCAGGTTTTTCCATCCGGGCCGCCGAATGCAATATTGGATGTTTTCTTTCCTTTCAGGGGCACCTCTGTCAGCGATTTGCCTTCCGGATTCAAAATGTCAATCACCCCTTTGCCATAACGTGATACGTAAAGATTACCCTCCGTATCACACCGCATCCCATCCAGGCCAAAATCATCGTACTCATGGAATAGCCGGCGATTGGAGATATTGCCGGCCGGGTCGAGGTTATAGGCCCAAATTTTACGCTGGGCGCTTTCAGCGACATACAGGGTCTTTTCATCCGGGCTAACTTCGATGCCATTGGTTGTTCCTAGGCTATCAGCCAGTAAGGTCATGCTTCCATCCGTGTCGATACGCCACAGCTGACCGGTATTTGCCGACCATTTGGGATCACTGGCGAATAACGTCCCATTTTCGCGAATAGCCACATCATTCGGTTGATTCATTTGGTCATTGTGTGCGAACACAGAAATCGCTTTAGAAATAGGGTCAATGGCCAGGATATTATGGCGGGTATAGTCCGCAATAAATAGGGTGCCTTGCTGGTTGATCCGGATACCGTTACCAATGCTGCTGTCCGGCAACGTAACGAAGAGTTCCTCTTTTCCGTCAGGATGAATGACGCCTATGGTGCCTTGACGCAGGTAATTGACGACGTACAGGTTGCCATCCTTGTCAACCGCAGGACCTTCAATGCCAGAGGTGAATACACTGTCAGTCAGGTCGCTGGCCTGATAAACCGTTTCCTCTCCGGCACCAGTATTTTGATCATTTTGAGGAGCTGAACATGCAGCCAGATACAGACATCCTGCTACCCAATAACCGAATTTCATTCCATGTTTCATCGCTGGAAAAATACATAATTTTACATGATACCCATAACCAGTATCGAAAAATTAGGCAATTTGTCCAACTGAGCTTCTGTCAGGGAAATCGCCATGAGAGCGATGAATGGAGCGAATGGCTGACGCGGGATTTCACATCTTGATCACCGGCTCAACATGGAGGCCCCCGGCGAGTACATTCAAAACTCGAAACTTGCACCCAGCCGGAAGGTTATCCCGTGCAGAAATCCGTATTCATTATCATTCAGACTGTACTGGTACCGGAATGAAAAATCAGCAAACGTGGAAAGATGGTACAGCGGGTTGATTTCCACACCAAGCAGTCCGCCCAGGGTATTCAGGGACAATTTGCCGGCCGGGATTTTTACCGGCACATAAACATCTGAACCTCCCTGCACGTATTCGTAGGTGAATTCCTGGCCCCGGGATTTTGTCAGATAGACACCTGCCGCAGCGTAAGGTCTGAAAAACTGGCTTTCACTGAGTGGCAAAGCATATTTGACCATCAACGGAATTTCAAAATACTTCTTCCTGATGTAGAGTTCCTTAAACTGCAGGTTCGGGTCGGTAACCGGCGAAGCGGGATAAACACCGATGTATTCATCTTCGTGATCACCTAACTTTCCGCTGAATCGTCGAAGGCCAGCGCCGCTTACCAGGCTAAAGTTTTTGGAAAAAATAAGCTCAAGCGTAATCCCTCCGGATGGTTCCCGGCCATTCTGGATCTCGTGTTCGAGAGGTATCGGCCCGGCGCCATACTGGAGCCCGAGGCGGTAGGCTTTCGGAAGGTAGGATGGACGTAACTTTGGTTCTGTATAATGAACCATATAAGGAGGACCATGCAAAATGCGTTGCCTGGCCGGATAGATAGAGGGTGATGGCAACGCACCGGGTGCTGAAAGGGTGAGGCGGTATTGGTCTGAATTGGGATCAGACACACTGGATTTAATTTGATCGGAATGGGCCAGCGTAGCAGTGGTTGACTGCTGATCATTTGATTGATTTGTCCGGATCAGGTTGGAGAGATTGAGTTCACTGGTTGCCAGTTGAGATTGAGTTGATCTTAATTGAATGTTCTTGTCCTCCAGCTGTTCCTGCAGGTCCATCAGCCGGCGATTCAATCGGGACAGCTCTTGTGTCAGCTTTTCATTCTCCTGCCATGCATTAGCCTGTTGTACAGACGAATTAAGAAGCAGGGTATCGTGGATGTAGATGGTATCCCGGTAGTTGGTTTCATTAGCCGGACCCTTGCTTTGCCCGGCAGACTTCTCACCAGCGGATGAAGGACTGGCCAGGGAAGATGTGGAAGATATGGCTAACCAGTATCCAAGCCAGCCTGCCGTCCCCAGGGCAACGAGGAAGCCGGGAATAAACCACCAGGGGAGGAAGAAAGGACGTTTTTCCGGAGGAAGTTGTGCGGAGACCTTTTCCCATACATTTTCGTCGGGAAGGTAGGTTTTACCTTTCTTCAGTAGCTGGATTATTTTGTTGAAATGCTCCAAATGTTCCCGTTATTCGAATGAATTAAGTTGTTCAATGAGTTGTCTTAAAGTTGCTTTAGCCCGTGATAAACAGGATTTGGAAGTGCCTTCCATGATGCCGAGCATCTGGGCGATCTCTCCGTGTTTATACCCTTCTATTTCATACAAGTTAAATACGGTCCGTTGTATATCCGGCAATTGTTGTAACAGCCGCAGGATATCCTCGTATTGCAACTGATCCAGAGTGCCGGCTGTATCCGCGATGTCCATTCCACCGTTGCCTATTTCATCTTTGACCATAGGATGATCGTATCGGTAATAATCGCTGGAGCTATGGATGATGATTGTCCTGAACCAGGGCATGAATGGGAGTGAAGTATTGAATGATTGGAGGTTCTTAAATGCTTTGATAAATGCATTACTCAGAATTTCCTTCGCTTCCTCTTCATTGCGACTATACCGGCAGGCAATGTTCATACCATCGCTGTAAAATGCTTCAAAGAGGAGCCGGTGATGTTTCCGGGATCCCTGTAAGCATTTGTTGATCCAATCTTGCAGTTGTCGGTTGGTTGGACTCACATTCAAACCAGATTACATTGCCCTTTCAAATGATAGGTTACAGGCAGAAAACCTTTGGTTAAGCGATCGGGTGACTGTTCAGGAAGGCTTTCGGCTTCTTCCGGAAAGCGCCTTCACAGCTGCAAATTACTCAACCAAATTAAGATCAAAGCTTTCTATTACCTCCGAAATGACCTTAAGTTTTACTTAAACCTCGTTCCGGTTCATTCGGGAACAGGCACGCAAATGGTTTCGCTTGGTGCCAACGATTAAACAATAAATTCAAAAGGGTGGGGATCTGACTATTCAAAGCCCCACCGAATAAGAATAAATAAGACGGTTAAACATTATGTCAGTAGAAATGCTGCATATTGGTGACATGGTTACATCATTTACAGGCATTTACTTTTAATGCCCTGATTATTCGGAATTAACTACCGGGGAGGCTTTGCTTTTGGTTGCAAGCCACAGGATAAATTTGAGTTTCCATTACTATGCGTTACCAAGAGAGGGTATAGTAGACTGGATCATTAGGAGATCATGATATTGAGCTGGAATTTGCTTACGCTTTTTTGAAGTAACGGACTTGATTATGCTGGATGACAGCAGATCAGGATTAGTCGGAAAAGGGTAACCACACTTTCATTTTTCCCACACCGCGGTTAGACCAGGCATAATAAGGTATTGCAGTAAATCTTCCCGCGGCGCTCTCACCCTGAATGGTATTCACTCCACCTAATAGGGTGGGATCGTACGTAACTTCGAAACGCTCCTGCGGGCTTAATTTCAATTGGTCGATGCTAGGGTTGTCGGCCTGCTCCAACGCATAGACCAGAGGTCCGTATTCCACAGATTCTTTGCCACGATCGGCCTCCACCTTTTCATTTGCTTTGACCAGCTGGACTTTCATCGGGAATTCAACCTGTATGGAATGGGTGCCACTCCAGACCTGCCGGGTGCTGATGTAGCCTTCAGTCAGGTCGTAGGGGACTTGCTTTCCGTCAAAGATGATCACGGGAGGCGCGGGTGCCGTGGTAGTGTAATGGTATAGGTCGGAAGGTAAGACTTCGCCGCTGGCCCAGCCCGGGAGGCGAAGCTTTAGCTGCATATCAACCGGTTTTTCTGTGGTTACTTTAAGTTCTACCTTGCCATCCCAGGGATAATTGGTCGTTTGGGTAATGTGGACCGGCTGACCATCAACTTCAATGGTTGCTTCACTTCCAATGAAAAGATTTACGTAGAGGTCATGATCCTTCCGGGCATAGATCAGGCCGGATACAGCCGGGAGGAACCGGATCAGATTAGTCGGACAACAGGAACAGTCGAACCACGATTTGCGGGTGCATGCTCCCTGGTTGAACGTATAAACGCCATCAGATTCCAATGCATTCGGGTAAAAGAAATGGGTGCCATCCAGTGAAATTCCAGAAATCAGTCCATTGTACAGGGTGCGTTCGATGACATCGTAATATTTCTTATCTCCGAAGAGCATGAACATCCTTTGGTTCCAGTAGACATCTCCAATGGATGCACAGGTTTCATTGTAAGCCGTTTGATTGGGCAATTCGTAATCTGCACCGAAAGCTTCCCCCTGATGGAGGGCGCCGATACCACCGGTGATATACATTTTCCTGGATACCATATTGTTCCAAAGCCGGGTTACGGCTGCTCCATATGCAGTGTCCCGATAAATGGCTGCTATGTCGGTCATTCCGGCGTACATATACATCGCCCGTACTGCATGACCCACGACCTCATCCTGTCTGGTAACCGGAATGTGGTCCTGGGAATATTCGCCATACAACGGATGATGCATGGTCGAATCGCCTCGAGCATCCAGAAAATATTTGGAAAGTTTGAGGTAATCCTCTTTATGGGTTATCCGGTACAGCTTGATCAATCCGGTCTCAATGATCTGATGGCCAGGTACTTGCTCCAGCTTGCCGGGACCAAATGTTTGAACCATCAAGTCGGCGTTTTTGAGGGCGATGTCAAGAAAATTCCGCTTCCCGGTGGCCAGAAAATGAACCGCTGCTGCTTCGTACAAATGCCCGGCGTTGTACAACTCATGGCTGGCTCCCAGAGATTCCCAGCGTTTCCCCTCTTTGACACTGACCCACTCGGCAGGTGGTTTTGCGGGATTGATGGTACGCCAGGTCGTCAGGTATCCATCTGCTTCCTGTCCGATCGCAATGATGGCAATCAGGGAGTCCAGCAGTGATTCCAACTGCGGGTCCGGGGAACTGATCAAAGAGTTGGAAGCTCCTTCAATGATCTTATAGATATCGGAATCGTCAAAGGGCATGGCACCCCGGACGGTACCTTCTTTTTTACCTCCGGCGATCAGGAAATTATCCAGACGGCCTTCTTCCGTACATTTTTGAAGCGCGTAAGTGATGGTTTTTTCTTGCAATCGTTCCACGATGGGTAACCAAAACTGGTCGGTCAGTTTGACCTGTCGGATGTCCACCGGCTGGATCGGATAATCTGCCAGAACTGCCGTTCCTTCAGGTGGCTGGTTTTGATCGGCTTGCTGGCAGGAGATAAATGTGCCGAAAACAGTAATCAACAGGAAGTTGACGGCACGATAAAATTTCAGTTCGGGATGAGGACGCATTGAAATGGTTCGTTTGGACTAGGATTAAAAGTGTGCGAACGACAATTAACCAAAGTACTCGTAAATGCTGAAATGTCCAAATTGGGTCATTGGGTTTTCGGGTCAGATTATGTATTCCAGGGACTCCGGGGTTTCGATTTGGTTCCGGTTATGGTTATACTGCGGTATTTCACCCTGACTGGAGGGAAATCGTTTAGCGGAAACCTTTATATTCATGGTCAGTAAGAAATTCCATTCGCTGGAATGGCAATCAGGTTAGAACTGGCAAAACAATATAAAATCAAGGATTCATCCCATGCGGAACTACTATGGTGCTGAGAATAAGGTTCTGGTAGCAGTCGACTGTATTATTTTCGGTTTCGATCAGCAGGAAGAAGAGTTAAAGCTATTATTGGTCAAACGCGACATTCCACCCGAACTGGGCAAGTGGTCCCTGATGGGCGGGTTTATGCTCCACGATGA
The DNA here is from genome assembly GCA_020636135.1 of Lewinellaceae bacterium. Lineage (NCBI taxonomy): Bacteria > Pseudomonadati > Bacteroidota > Saprospiria > Saprospirales > Lewinellaceae > Lewinellaceae bacterium. Next base: position 2,743,385 of record JACJYK010000001.1, on the reverse strand, counting down.
GACGCTGGATGATGCTGCCATACGGGTATTGTATGATCTGACCGGTCTGCGGAATATCTACATGGAACAATTGCGGGTATTTAGTAAAGTTGATCGGGACCCGGTAGCCCGGACCTTATCGGTGGCTTATTTTGCTCTGATCAACATCGAAGATCACGACAAGCACCTCATTCAGAATTACGGTGCCAAATGGTTTTCCATCAACCGCAAACCCATTCTCATTTTTGACCACAACCAGATGGTGGAAGGAGCAATCCGGCGGCTGCGGCGTCGTGCGGCTACCAATCCGATTGGCTTTGAACTGTTGCCGGAAAAATTCACCATGCGCCAGTTACAGAAGTTATATGAAGCCATCTATTCCGAAGAACTGGACAAACGCAACTTCAATAAGAAGATCAATAGCCTGGATGTCCTCGAAAAGCTGGATGAAAAGGACAAAACTTCCTCACGAAAAGGGTCATTCCTCTACCGTTTTAACCAGGAAAAATACCTGCGCAAGATGGATGACGGCTTTGTTTTTAAGATGAAATAATTTTTCAATAGTCTGCCAGTAAACTCTCGACCGGATGTTTAGCTGAAGCCTCATTCAGGAATGCAGACAGTCCGATAAGCTCCAATAGAGTGATAAAAAATGGAAGAAGCAAAATAAGTCGACAATTTTGGCGATGCGTCCTTCAAATGCTGGGCTGCCCCGAACACTCTTCAGACTTAATGTGTTGAATAGTTAAGTTAGTGGATGTTCTGTGAAGAGATAAGATGAAATCTTATAGTGAAATAGGACAATCGACTATCCACTCCGTTTCATTTTCCGAAATAAAATATACGTGTATCTGGTCATGCCCTGTCAGGTGTATCCTGATGGGTTCATTGTCATTCCAATTAATACTTCTTCAAATCCGATATCATGAATTCAGTGATTAAGAAATTCCGGGATATTCATCTGGCTGATGTTCCTCAGGTGGGTGGAAAAAATGCTTCATTGGGTGAAATGTTTTCTGAATTGTCTGCGCAGGGTGTGCGGGTTCCTGATGGATTCGCCACAACGGCATTGGCCTTTTGGGAATTTTTAGATACAAACCGTCTCCGCCAGCCACTTATTGAGTTGATGAAACAGTTGGATAAGAAACAGTTCACCAACCTGGGAGCAATCGGAAAGCAAGCCAGGAACCTGATCCTTGATGCTGATCTTCCTGCTGATCTGGCCCAAGCAATCACCAAAGGTTACCAGGAACTAGGCGGTACGGCTGATCAATTTGCTGTTGCCGTGCGCAGTAGTGCCACCGCTGAGGACCTGCCGCAGGCCAGCTTTGCCGGTCAACATGAGTCCTACCTCAACATCCGGGGGACGCAACACCTGCTTACTGCCGTCAGGAAATGTTTTGCCTCCCTATACACCGACCGGGCTATAAAATACCGGGAGGACAATGGCTTTGCCCATGAGAGCATAGCGCTGTCGGTAGGTGTGCAGAAAATGGTTCGTTCGGATCTGGCATGTTCCGGTGTCGGATTTACATTGGAACCTGAATCAGGCTTCCGGGATATCGTTCACCTGAGCGGTGTTTGGGGGCTTGGAGAAAATATCGTTCAGGGCACAGTGACTCCTGATGAATTTTTTGTTTTTAAACCCTCACTCCGGAAGAATAAAAAGGCGGTCATTCAGAAAAAATTGGGTGAAAAAGCAAAGACGATGATCTATGCCCCGGATGCACATTCGAAATCGCCGGTAGTAAATACGTCGACACCTCCGGATAAAAGAGCGCATTTTGTACTTGGTGATCCTGAAATTGAGCAACTGGCCCGCTGGGCATTGATCATTGAAGATCATTATGGGAAACCCATGGATATTGAATGGGCCAAAGATGGAGAGAGCGGTGAATTGTTTATCGTCCAGGCCAGACCTGAGACCGTACATTCCCAAAGAAACCCTTACCGGGTTACCGCATATAAGATCAATAAAAAAGGAACTACCCTGGCTACCGGGCAGGCTATTGGTAGCAAAGTAGCTACCGGAGTCGCCAGGTTGTTGCCTTCCCCTCAGGAAGCAGATAAGCTGAAGCCGGGCGAGATTGTGGTCACCAGCATCACCAGCCCCGATTGGGATCCGGTACTAAAGAAAGCGGCCGCCATTGTGACCAATAAAGGAGGCCGGACCAGTCACGCATCAATTGTGGCGAGAGAGTTGGGAGTGCCGGCGGTGGTAGGTTGCGGTAATGCCACGCTCAACATCCGCGATGGCGAAACGATCACGGTATCGTGTTGCGAAGGAAAGACCGGATACATCTACCGGGGAAAGGTAGAAGTTGAGGAGGAAGTTTACGATTTTACGGATATGAAAAAACCGGATGATACCCAGGCGATGCTGATTGTTGGTGATCCGGACCAGGCATTCAAATTGTCCTTTTATCCAAATGACGGAGTGGGTCTGATGCGAATGGAATTTATCATTACCCATTTTATCCAGGTGCATCCGATGGCCCTGATCAAATTCGACAGTCTCAAAGACGATCAGACGAAAGCTCAGATTGAGGACCTGACCCACCATTATCCGCAGAAGGAACTTTATTTCGTCGATAAACTTGCTCAAGGCATCGCAACGATTGCTGCAGCTTTTTACCCCAAAGACGTCATCGTTCGGATGAGTGACTTCAAAACGAATGAATATGCTAATCTGCTTGGAGGAAAGGCGTTCGAGCCCACCGAGGAAAACCCCATGCTGGGATTCCGCGGAGCTTCACGTTATTATCATGAGCGTTACCAGGAGGGATTCAAGCTGGAATGTGAGGCCATCAAAACGGTTCGGAATGCGATGGGCCTGACGAACCTGAAGGTGATGATTCCTTTCTGTCGCACCATCGAAGAAGGACAGAAAGTCATCGAAGCCATGAAGGCTAATGGCCTTGATCGGAATCTCGATCCGGGCCTGGAGATTTACGTGATGGCGGAGATTCCCAGTAATGTGCTGTTGGCCGAGGAATTTGCTGAACTTTTTGATGGATTCTCCATCGGGTCCAATGATTTGACCCAGCTTACCCTTGGCATTGACCGGGATTCGGCGATCGTTAGTAATCTGTTTGACGAGCAGAATGACGCGGTGAAACAACTCATTGGATCGGTGATCCGGAAGGCGAAGAAGTCAGGGGCGAAAATCGGGTTGTGTGGCCAGGCGCCAAGTGATTTTCCGGAATTTGCTCAATTTTTGGTTCAGCAGGGCATCGATAGCATTTCATTTAACCCGGACGCTCTGCTCAAGGGTATTGAAAATATCAAGCAAGCAGAAGCCAAGGTTTTGCAATCAATATGAAAGCAAAACCGGATGGAATGAGCGTTACTAATTAATCCAAATCATGCAATAGACCCTTTCATTCGGACTACATTAAGAATTCAAAGGACTGAAATCAGGGTATTATTAATGCATTGCATTAGAAAGTGTTGTGAGAATTTTAACCACACTTCATGGATTAAATGAGGGCCGAATAAATTGTAAATTAATGCTGTATTGAAGCCATTAAAGTATTCTGCAGGTGCGCATTTCTGCTTCATTATCAAGCACTTCACGTCGTCGCCTTAGCTTGCTATGACTCCTCAGCGAATCACTTACTAATCTTCCACAAATGCGCCAGGCTACGAATTCTATTGGATGATTAGGGTTTAATTACGGATGGTGAAGGCAAAAACAATCTTGTTTAGTATATCCTAATCCTCTCTATTTTACCTCAACAAAACCTTCCCTGTCTGGCTGTCCATCAGAATGGTGCTGCCCTCCGTAAGATCAAAATGAACGGTTCCGCCATTTTTTAATTGAATGTCACGGGGGCCCCCGGTGCTGGTATGCAGCATCAATAATCCCGAATTGGCGTAGGTGAAGTCATTTTTTTGGTTGTGAATATGGCAACCTGCCATCTTGAAGATTTCCCGGAAATTATCAGTCCCATTAAGGGGGAGGCCGCAAAATACTGAACTGAACTTTTCAAACTTTTTAATTGCGATGACCGGCTCTTGGTTGTTCGGCAAAGTCGCCAGAGTTTGGGATTTATCATCGGCAACGACATATAGCGGAGCCACTGGACCACTGAATTTGTAGGAGTCACCGGTACTTAAAAAAAGTACTTCCGGAGCTTCATTCAATTCGAGCCTTTTGAGGTCAAAACCTGTCAGTGATTTTACAAAATTTACATCCAACTTTTGTCCATTGGTATAGCCCGTCAGGTAATTCCAAACCAGGGTGCGCCCGTCAGCGGCTACTTTCTCTTTGATGAATTTTCGTTGATCGTCCGATAGTTTGTACACATTCATGAACACCACGGCTTTATACTGACTCAGGTTCACTTTATCCAGGTCAAAATCGTAAATATGATCGGCCACGGTTCCACTTCTCAGGGCTTGTTCTATACTGTGATCCAGTACGTTGACGGTGATGGGCAAAACAGTCGATTTCAAATAATAGAATACATCCTGGCTCCACACATAGAGTACATCGGCCTCAGATTGATACGGATTCCTGAATCGCTGCTGGAAAAAATCCCTTTCTTCTTTCATTTGACTCAGATATTTCGGGTTGTCCCACCAGCCAAAAGCTTTTTGCAAACCGAAATCATAATACCAAAAACCGATACCACGCATCAGCGGCAAAATGGTGCTTCGCTTCATGATGTTGGCAAAAACCGGATCATAGCGTTCGGAATACCGGATATTATCATAATCGGTTTTGGCGTGCAGGTATCCGTTATCGATTTCATCGAGCCAAAGTTTTCCGTGAATAAGGTTTGATTCTATGATCCCGCGGGAATTGCCAGAGCCGCCCTCCTTGCGGCTATCGGGCCAGTACGTTTGCGGACCTGAGAGGTAATCTACATACGGACTTTCCAATATTTGTTTGATAAATAGATGCCCGCCGACCGTTTGCCGGTTGAAAGTCATGTGCAGGTATCCGTAAAAGATACCGGTAATAATAGGTCGGGGCCAGTTGTCCTTCACCAGTTTACAGAAATACAGGGCGTCTTCTGCCACGACCTGTTGCTGGGCGGTAAAATAGTCGATGGTTCGTTGGTCCTGCACCGGATCTTTGAAGAAACCATCGTGCGTTTTCATCCGCTCTTCAACACCCGGTACGGTAGCGTTGTCAAATGAAAAGGCTTTGGTATTCCAGCTTTCCTGAAGACGTTGTTGGGTCTTGTATTTTTCTTTAAGCCAATTTCTGAAGTAGGTGGTCATGGCAGGGCCGGTATCTGGGTCATGGTCGATAAAGCCCCAATAATGCCATTCGCCATAAATACCTCCGGCCACGTGCATCCCGATTACGGCATTCCCTTCTGGTGTTTTTGCCAGTTTCTGACAAAATTCCCTAAGCCGCTCTCCTGCTTCTTTTTTCCATAAAGCAGAAGCCAGACTGGCGCGTAATGCCGCATGAATATCGTGCTCTTCATTATGGTAGGGCGGGCCTGCTTTCAGGCTGGTATCCACCGGTGTATCGGCAAATTGGGTGCATTCTTCCTGGTGAGCCTCATTCCACCAGAAAGGTGCATTTACATGAATCCGTATTACCACATTGGCGTCTGCATATTGGTCCAAAACACCCCGCACCTGTTTTCTGGCTAGTGCCATATTCAGGGTATCTACATGGGGATTCCAGATATCATTCAGCCATAAGTCGACCTGAAAGAGCCGAAAGCCGATTTCTGCAAAATTGTGGATGTTCCGTGCTGGCACTTCTTCCCAGCTCCATCTGCCACCATAGGCATGCGTAAGGGCATAAAACGCCGGGGTCTGCGGCACACCGTCGATCATCAGCGTTGGTCTGCCAAGATAATCTTTCACTTCGGCTGAGCGGGGAGATTGACCAAAGGTAAATACCACTAACAAAACACCGAAAGCCAGACAGAATACCACCTTTAAAGACAGGTTTCGCATTTGATTTGTTTATGCTTCCTTACAAGTGGGTTTCTGATTAAATAGGAGTACAATATACTACCAGAAAGCCACCGCCTTCATGAATAAAGACAAAAAAGCTGGCTAATCGGAAGGGCATAACAATATGCCTCTGGTCAGATTGATCTTAGTTCACAGGCTGAAACGGACGGTAAAACCCAATATTTGGCCGGTGAGAAGTGGCAGGACGAAAAGTGAAGTACTACTGTGAAAGGATAATGGCAGGTTATCAGGAAAAAGAAATGCCCTGCAAACATCTGCAAGGCACTTAGTGGAGCTGCCGGGAGTCGAACCCGGGTCCAGAGAAAGTACCCATAAGCTTTCTACATGCTTAGATTAAGATTTGAATTTAGGACAACTGCCGGCTCTTAAACGGACGTGCAGTCATCCGGTTTCCTTTATTTCGCCTGGTCGTCGGAACGGTCGCTCAGGCTATCCTGCGGGTTTGTTATACGCGGTACATTGTGTATCAGGAATCAAACGTACGGCATAAAGGCATTCTAATTCCTAGAATTAGGCTGCCAAGGCGTAATTGTAGTCGCCAATTATTGTTCGATCGTGTGGATTAACGTAGTTAGACGATCATTCTACGGCATGCTTACTTACCGATATCATTTCCTGTCAAATCCAGTCAGCCCCATAGTTGTTGGTTCGAGCGGGATGGTCCGTTGAACCATCATGAGACAAAACTAATGAATTCCATGAAAAGTTCCTTGCGGATCCACCACACTACAAATTGTGATCAAAGTGTTTCCTGATCACGGTCATTGATTCACCCGCAGGTCCAGTGTATCTATAGCACAGGCTAAAATTTAATCTGATGATCAAGCATAAAAGCAGTGTCAGAAAATTGCACGAACCGGCCGACCATGAACAGAAGGTTTCTATAAATCTTCCGGATCCGGAAGAGCCTCTGATCAAAGAAGAAGATAAACTGGAAGAAGTGCAGGAAGTAGATTCCTTTGTGTCTCCGGGTTATGAACCTCCTGTCCCGGGTGAGGGGCCATAAGCAGTTGCCTGGTTGCCTGATGGAATAACGTTCGTCCTTCCTATGCTGCGGTGACTTCAGTCCGGTCAGTGTACGAGTTCCTGATGAGTTGAATTCCATTTTCCATAAGCCAGATATTATGCGAATAATGATCCGGATTCTTTGTCTTTTTAACGCTTTGACAGCCATTCCGTCAGGGGTATTGTTAATGCTTTATCCTGATGGGAGGATTTTTCAATTTCCGCCAGGCTTGCTTGAACACACCCCCTTTCGGGATTACTTTTTGCCCCGAGCATTCCTATCGATGATGGTAGGTGGCTCTGCCCTTGTTGCAACCTTTGCGATGTTTAGAAACTCTGGATATCAATATCGGCTGGCGATGGCCAGTGGCGTGATACTGATCGGCTGGATATTGATCCAGACCATGCTTTTACAGTCGGTTCACTGGTTGCATATAAGTTACTTTGTCATCGGCATGCTCGTTCTGATTCTCTCAGTCGTGTTCATTAATCAGGACGAAGAGATCCATACAGGCAGGAAGCATTAGACATTACCAACTATTCAAATTTGGGATAAGCATAAGAGGTATGGCCGTATGTCTTTCCGATCACGGGTGATGTGGATAAAATTTGATTCGTATCATGTGATCGTGCGTGGGTATTCTCTGTATATTCGGCCTTGCCGGAGGACTGGTTGTCGCTCCGGTCTAAAAGCCCAGCCGAAATATGAAAATTGGTATCGTTCGAGAAGGTAAAATACCTCCGGACACGCGGGTTCCATTGGCACCCTTCCAATGTGCCCTGGTGATCGAAAAGTTTGGTATACAGGTATTTGTGCAGCGATCACCCAATCGATGCTTTAAGGACCACGAATACATGGATGTTGGCGTTCCGGTGGTTGATGATGTAGAATTTTGTGATGTATTGATGGGGGTCAAGGAAGTACAAATCAGGGACCTGATTCCCGAAAAGATCTTCATGTTTTTTTCCCATACCATCAAAAAGCAACCCTACAATCGACAAATGCTCCAGACCATTCTGGAACGAAAGATCACCCTGATCGACTATGAAGTGCTCACCGATGAATACAACAACCGGCTGATCGCTTTCGGGCATTTTGCCGGCATGGTTGGAGCTTACAATGGGATCTGGACGTATGGTCAGCGCACCGGGCTCTTTGCCCTGAAGCGCATGAAGGATTGCAGGGACTACCAGGAGGCCAGGAGCCAGTTTGAAGCCGTCCGGTGGCCACCTTTGCGAATCATAGTCACTGGTACGGGCAGGGTAGGCACCGGGGCGGTTCAGGTCTTGAAGGACATGGGGTTCCACCGGGTTTCTCCTGAAGATTTTCTGGAAAATGAATACAGCAGAACCGTATTTACACAGCTTTCGGCAGAAGACTATGCGGAGCACCGGGAAGGCATTCCTTTCAATAAGAATGAATACTATACGGATCCGCAACGATTTAAGACCGTTTTTGCAGATTATTACCGGGTGTGCGATATCCTGATCAACGGCATTTACTGGGATCCGAAAGCACCGGCATTTTTTACCAGGGAAGAGATGCTCCTGCCTGATTTTCGCATTCAGGTGATCGCCGACATCAGTTGTGACATTGCGCCGCAAGCCTCCGTGCCCTGTACTTTGCGGGCTTCGTCCATCGAGGAGCCGGTTTATGGGTATGATCCTGTCACGAATCAGGAGACCGCACCTTATATGCCTGACTGCGTTGATGTCATGGCCATCGATAACCTGCCTAATGAGCTGCCGAGAGACGCCTCACAAACCTTTGGCAATCAATTCATCAATCACATCTTACCCCAGTTTTTTAACGGCGACGAAGGAAATATACTCAAGCGGGCCACGATCGCCCGGGATGGGTTACTGACTGAGAACTTCTGGTACCTGGAAGATTATGTGGGGTAACGTGTTTAGGTGTTGACGTTTTTACGTGTTTACGGTGGGATGGGCTTGGGATTATGGTATTGTGGTATTATGGTTATGTGGTGTTGTGGTTTTATGAGCTCTTTGGAAATGTTGACTAACTCATTAACTAATATTCAGATTAACTGATTAACTCAAAAGGAGGTATTGTGGTGTTGTGGTGTTGTGGACTAACTCATTAACTTATTCTCAGATTAACTGATTAACTCAAAAGGAGGTATTGTGGTTTTGTGGACTTACTCATTAACTTATTTTCTCATTAACCTATTAACTCAAGAGGTGGTGTTGTGGTGTTGTGTGGACTAACTCATTAACTAATATTCAGATTAACTGATTAACTTAAAAGGTGGTGTTGTAGACCAACTCATTAACTTATTCACCCATTAACTTATTAACTCCTTAATCTGATTACTGACTACTGCCCAGATACGCTTCCACATTATGCCGGATCCGGTTAAGCACCTGGCCGTAGTCGGCTTTTTCAAAGGAAGTGCCGGTCATCAGTTCGTAGAGATGGATATACCGCTCGCTGATCTCCTGCACAAAATCGTCGGGCATGTCCGGCATGACCTGGCCATCGAGACCCTGGAAACCGTGATCCATAAGCCATTCGCGGACAAACTCCTTGGAAAGTTGCTTTTGGTGCTCACCGCGGCCCTGTCTTTCGGTATAACCTTCCAGGTAATAATATCGTGATGAATCGGGTGTGTGAATTTCATCGATCAGCACTACTTCATCCTGGTAGATGCCGAATTCGTATTTCGTATCAACCAGGATTAACCCACGGGCTTCCGCCATCGCGCTGCCACGGGCAAAAAGAGCGTGGGTATACTTCTCCATAAGCTCATAGTGACCGGGATCCACCAGGCCGCGGGCCAGGATATCTTCCCGGGTGATGTCTTCATCATGACCTTCGTCGGCTTTGGTCGCCGGGGTGATGAGGGGCTCAGGAAACTTATCGGATTCCTTCATGCCATCGGGCATAGACACGCCGCACAGGATCCTGGCGCCGGATTTATATTGCCGCCAGGCGTGGCCGGCCAGGTATCCGCGGATAACCATCTCGACGCGCTGAGGATCGCATTTTTTACCGATCATCACGTTGGGGTCCGGGCAGGACTCCATCCAGTTGGGCACGATATCACGGGTTGCCTCCAGGAAAAAAGCGGCCATCTGATTAAGTACCTGTCCTTTATAAGGTATGGGCCGGGGAAGGATGTGATCGAATGCAGAAATGCGGTCAGAGGCAACCATGATCATCCGTTCTCCGATCGTGTAAACGTCCCGTACTTTGCCGTGATATACGACCTGATCCGGATGAAAATGAAAATCGGTGGTTTGAATACCGTCCATGTCAAGATTTTGTTCTGCGCGAAATTAACGAATTGATTCCTGACGCAATGCATCAATCACCAGGGTAACACCATTGAAATCAGATTATCCCAGCATTTCAAACCGCGCCGTAAAATGCCTGAGCATCGGTGCTTCGTAGGTTATTTTCATGCCGCGGATGGTATTGCGGTGGTGAAAGACGTCCGTGATGACTTCCGTGACATAATCCATGTGGCTCTGCGTATAGACACGACGGGGAATGGCCAGTCGTACCAATTCAAGGGGAGGGGAGATGAGACCACCCTCTTTATTGTATTTTCCAAACATGACGCTGCCGATTTCGACACCGCGGATGCCACCGTGCAGATACAACGCACAGGCCAGCGCCTGTCCCGGGTATTGGTGGCGTGGGATATGGGGCAAAAAGGAAGCAGCATCCAGATAGACGGCATGCCCCCCGGTAGGCAGAACCAGCGGTATCCCTTGTTCGGATAATTTATCCCCAATGTATTCGATGCTGCGGATACGGTATTTGAGGTAATCTTCATCCACGATCTCCTCCAGGCCCTGGGCAATGGCTTCCAGATCCCGGCCTGCCAATCCACCGTAAGTGGGAAATCCTTCGGTGACAATCAGCAGATTACGAAATTGCTGCGCCAGCTCTTCATCACGGAGCGCTAAAAATCCTCCGATATTGGCAAACGCGTCCTTCTTGGCGCTCATCGTAACCATATCGGCATACGAGAAGAGCTGCTGGGCAATCTCAAGGACAGAACGGTCCCGGAATCCGGGTTCACGCATTTTGATGAAATAGCAGTTTTCGGCAAACCGGCAGGCATCAATGATCAGCGGGATCCCGTAATTCGTACAGATGGCCCGGGCACCCTGAATATTAGCCATGGAGACGGGCTGTCCGCCTCCCGAATTGTTGGTGATGGTGATGACGACGGCAGGAATGTTCTTTGTACCTATTTGCTGGATTTTGGTTTCAAGTGCTGCCAAATCGATGTTTCCTTTGAAGTCTGCGATCAATCCGGGTTGTTTTCCTTCGGCACAGACCAGATCAATTCCTTCTGCTCCAGTGAATTCAACATTGGCCCGCGTTGTATCAAACAGCGTATTGCTCAGGACAGTCTTGCCGGTACCGCCAAGGATGGTGAACAGAATTTTCTCTGCTGCCCGTCCCTGATGGGTGGGAATCACTACGGGCAGTCCGGTTATCTTTTTAACTGCAGCTTCAAATTTGAAAAAGCTGTCTGCACCGGCATAGGATTCATCTCCCAGCATGATACCGGCCCACTGGGCGCTGCTCATAGCAGAAGTTCCGCTATCTGTCAACAAATCAATGATGACATCGTGGGCTTTGAGCAGGAAGGGATTGTAATGGGCGTCTTTGAGTAATTCCTTACGCTCATGGAAAGTGGTAAAATAGATAGGCTCAACCGATTTGATTTTAAAAGGCTCAATGATGGTTTTCATACAAATTCAAAATTGCTTAAATAATTAGGTGCCGCACCCGGGGGTCAATTTACGATTAACTTCAGATCGGTGGTTCTGGTCCAGCCGGCCAAAAAGCTCTTGATCTCGTTTAGCTTGGCAGTATTGGGTTTGCGCTCAAACCGGACCATTGCTACGGTTATGGAATCGAGTCGTGTCGAATCAACTTCAAATTTTGGCAACCGGGCAATGGAAACGGATTTGAGATTCGGGTCCATTGCCTTTAACTGACTGGCGATTTCATCCAGCGGGTATTGCTGGCCTTTGAAGGATGCCAACTGCTTTTCCAGTGTCTCAATTTGATTATCCTTGCGCGTGAGTTCTTCCTGATTGCGGGTCAGCGTATTCTGGAAAAATTCCGTTTGCAACTGGGCGCTCATCTCCTTGATCATGTTGGTGTAATTGACGGTGTCCTGTTTCCCTGCTTCAGGATGCACTTCCAACGTGAAGTTCCTCAACAGATAACTTTTATCTTCACGGAGGCGGTTATCCAGCGCTTTTACCGTTGCAGACGGGATCGCTTCCCCACTCAGAAAAAGGGTAATATGACTGCTGTCCCTGGTATAATAGATATCCCGCGTGATCACCGATCGTTTTAGCATGCCATTCCGGACTTCATTGTCGATAAACAGGCTGACTTTGTTTTTAAAAATACTTTCCCTGACCACATGTAGCGCTGTAAAGGCACTTGGTGTGATCGTGATTAAAGTAAAAAGGAAGATCAATTGTCTCGTACGCCGCTCGCGTTTGGGATCGAGAAATTCAACATGCGGATAATTAAGAAAGCGCACGATAATCCAGGTAGCGAGACTGATGAACACACCGTTGATAAAGAAGAGGTAAAACCCACCCCAGAAATAATCAAATTGCAGGGTGCCAAGGCCAAATCCAGCGGTACATAATGGAGGCATCAGCGCCGTGGCAATGGCAACACCCGGGATGGCATTCGATTTCTCCTGCCGCGAACCGGCTACTATCCCGGCCAGACCTCCGAAGAAGGCGATCAAAACGTCAAAAAGGTCGGGAGATTTACGCGACAGCAACTCCGATTGCGCATCGTTAAGCGGAGAAATGGCGAAATACAATGCCGAGGTGACGATACTGATCAGCACCGCAATTGAAAGGTTTTTTATAGACTTCAGAATCAGGGGAATGTCATTGATGCCCATGCCCAATCCGACCCCCATGATCGGTCCCATCAGGGGTGAAATCAACATGGCGCCAATGATGACCGCAGCACTGTTCTTATTCAGGCCGATGGACGCCACCATGATGGCAAAAATGAGGATCCACAGATTGGCGCCCCGGAAGATGACCCCTTTACGGATGTATTCAATGGTGTCCTGATCGGCAGCTTTATCCAGATTCAGATTGAATAAATCCTGAAAGAATACACGGATCATCCGGAGGATCATAGCAGGCGTAGGTACTCGGCGACTCATGGATCCATCATTTGCTCAAATATAATCATTTGTTTTAATAAGTATGGTGCGCCGGCAGGAGACCTATCTCCCTTTTTGTCCCTATCTTATGCCCTAAATTCTGTCGCGTTATGCTTTGTTTCCGCTATGCAGGTTTACTTGCTTTATTACTAATTGTTGGGAGCTGTTCAAAATCCGTTAAAAAGGACAGTCCCTCAGCTTCGGAACTGACTTATTTTTTTGATCGTCCCGCGGATTATTGGGAGGAAGGATTTCCGATCGGAAATGGAAGGGTTGGAATGATGATCCTGGGAGATCCTGACCGGCAACGCATACCACTAAACGAAGATAGTTTTTGGGCAGGAGAGCCCGCCACAGGTGATAATCCTGATGCCCCAAAATGGATTGATACGATCGTGCACAGCCTGCAGCGCAAAGACCTGATCCGGGCCGATCAACTGATCCGGAATATGCAGGGAGGCTTCACCGAATCGTATGCACCGCTGGGTGATTTGTGGCTGGACTTTCAGGATACTTCTGAAGTGTCAGGATATCGCCGTACGCTCAACTTAAGGGAAGGGAGCGTGGAGATCCAATTTGACCGCAATGGGTACCACTGGATACAGCGGTTTGCCATCAGTTATCCGGATCAGGTTGCCATGATCGATGTTACAACCAATGATCCGGCTGGCATTCGCATGGCTGCATCAATGACCAGTCAAACTCCTCATCGTATTCGGCAGGAAGGCGCTAAAACGCTGGTGATGCGCTGTAAAGCGCCGTACCACGCAGAGCCCAGTTACCGGGGTAATATGCCGGATCCGGTACGATTTGATAAATGGGGAGGAAAAGGAATGGAGGCTGAAAGCTGGCTTACGGTCCTTGATGGACAGGGTGAGGTGACCGACTCGGTCCTGCAGGTGCATGGCGACGAACGGATTGTGCTTTTATTTACTGCGACAACCAGCTTCAACGGGCCTTTCAAGTCACCGTCAGCGGATGGGTTAAACCCTGCTGACCAGGCAAGCAAGATCTTGCAATCAGCTTCCACTCATTCCATTGACGAATTGTGGAATCGGCATCAGGAAGACCACCGGAGCCTGATGGACCGGGTGGTCCTTGATTTGGGTGAAACACCGCAAAAGGATAAGCCCATTGACGAACGGTTAAGAGACTACAAAGCAGGAGCCGAAGATCCCGGCCTGGTCACCCTGCTCTTCCAGTTTGGGCGTTATTTGCTGGTAGGCTCCTCACGGCCGGGAAGCCAACCGGCCAATCTCCAGGGTATCTGGAACCAGGAGTTGAGACCGCCATGGAGTTCCAATTATACGATCAATATAAACGCAGAAATGAATTATTGGCCGGCCGAGAATACCAACCTCTCTGAACTCACCGAGCCTTTCATCCGTATGATCCGGGAAATGGTGGATCCCGGCAAAAAAACGGCCAGTACAAACTACCATGCGGATGGCTGGGTTGCACACCACAATTCCGATATCTGGAGACAGACCTGGCCGGTGGGAGATTACGGGAAAGGGGATCCGGTCTGGGCCAATTGGAATATGGGAGCCGGATGGCTGGTATCCCATTTGTGGGAACATTACCTCTTCACCCGGGATGAAGATTTCCTGCGGACCACGGTCTACCCGATCATGTCTGAGGCGCTCGCTTTTGTAAAGGACATGCTTGTCCAGGACGATCAGGGACACTGGTTGACCCGCTTTGGTACATCACCCGAGAATAAATTTTTATGGCACGATACGGCCACGGCGGTTTGTATGGGTCCTACCATGGACATGGCCATCACCCGTGAACTACTGGACCGGTCACTGCTTGCAGCCAGGATATTGAAGATTGAGCCTCCAAAAGATTGGGCAGAGATACAAGCTCATTTGTTTCCTTACCAGGTCGGCAATCATGGTGAGTTGCTGGAGTGGAGCCAGCCCTTCCCGGAAACCGACGTACACCATCGGCACATTTCCCATTTGTATGGGTTTTATCCTGGGAATCAAATTGATCCCTACCGGACACCTGAGTTATTCTCTGCTGTGAGAAAGACCCTGGAACGACGCGGCGATCCATCCACCGGGTGGTCCATGGGCTGGAAGATCAATTGCTGGGCACGTCAGAAAGATGGTGACCACACGTTGCTCCTGATCAACAATGAATTAAATCCAGTGGAGCCGAGTGCCAGCGGAAGGTACAGCTACGGACCGGGAGGCGGCGTCTACCACAGCTTGTTGGATGCCCATCCTCCCTTCCAGATCGACGGGAATTTCGGTGCTACAGCAGGGATCGCAGAGATGTTGTTACAGAGCCATTCCGGTGCCGTGGAGCTACTACCTGCCTTGCCCTCGTCGTGGAAGGAAGGGAATGTCCTTGGATTGAAAGCACGCGGGGCGTATACGGTAGATATTTCCTGGCGGGATGGAAAGCTTCAGGATGCCTGGATTACCGCAGCGAAAGATGGATTCTGCCGGATCCGGACATGGATTCCGGTGCAGGTCGATGGTGTACAAGTAGTCACCAATGAGAGTGAATTTCCCGATGATCCGGTATTCCATGTTCCGGAAGTAGGGGATCCCGTCATACTTGCCGTAGATTCCTTGGCAGTCGTAATTCCGGATGCCGGTTATCTGATTGGATTCCCGGTTGAGAAAGGACAGACTTATCGTATCCATCCCTGAGGACTTAGTGTCAAAGCAGGGTTCCTGATCCCTATGATTTACTGGATGCTCGCTGCAGTTTATCATTCAGAGCCATGCCGATGTGCTCATCTGGAAACCGCTCGATTACGATGATTTCGATGGCCGGATCGTGGTCCCACTGCTGCAGGGTGGCATAAAATCTTGCAGCGGCTTCGTCCAGATCACCTCTGGTTGACAGCCAAACTGACCGGTATCCCTGGTCCAGTGCATGGCTGAAAGTGATCAAGGCAACATTTGGCGACTTTATAAGCGGAATGGCTTCATCGAGACTGCCGATGACAATGACCTGTTTGCTGGGGGCGTAATGTTTGGTGAGCATGCCCGGGGCAAGGGGTTTGGAGGTAGAGTGGGGACGAAGCTGTACCGGGCCCACCACGGATTCGATTTCCGCTTTTACCAACGCACCCAGCCGGTAAATTATCAGGTCTTCACCTTCCATCCCGACGATGGTTGATTCGATGCCTCTGGTGCAAGCGCCGCCATCCAGGATCATCGGGATCTTTCCGTTAAAGTTATTGTCAACATGCTGTGCAGTGGTCGGGCTAACATACCCAAAGGGATTGGCGCTTGGGGCCGCCAGTGGAAACTCCAGACGGGACAATAATGACCTGGTCAGCGCATGATCGGGGATCCGGATGCCAACCCGGGGCAATCCGGCCGTCACCAGATCCGGTACGGACTCATTTTTAGGGAGTAACAAGGTCAGGGGACCAGGCCAGAAAGCTTCTGCTAATTGCCGGAGAGGTGCAGGGAAGGATGTAACCCAATGGGCTATTTTATCCACCTGGTCGGTATGTACGATCAATGGGTCATAGTCGGGCCGGCCTTTGGTGCTGAATATTTTTCGTACAGCAATGCTGTTCAAGGCATTCGCGGCTAATCCGTAGACGGTTTCGGTGGGTATGGCCACCAGCTCACCTTTTCTCAGCCAATAAACTGCCTGATCAATATCGTCCGATATCAGCGTGTTAAAACCTTGCATGGCTGCAAAAGTAACACTTTCGCGGGGTCAGAGATTTCAGGATTTTGCGATGGGCATCGGCCATGGCTCGAGAGCGAAACGGTAGCGGTTGGACAGACGCCAGAATTCAGGTACGGCAGTTTTGGCGAAAGGGGTGAATTCATTGAAGAGAAACACAACGCCTAACCCATCACAGGGACGCATGGCAATCTCACTACGGAAGTTATTGACAAATCCTCCGTGATAATACACTGTGTCCTGCTGGTTAACCACGATGCGCCATCCCATGCCATAATAGGCTTCATCCAGATGGTCCCAGTCCCGGAAATAACGGCGTTCGATGGGAGTGACGATCTCAGGCTTGAAGAGCGGTTTGAATTCAGCAACATTCAGGTCTCCGTAACCCATCAGGTTTTTGACATAGGAGGCCATGTCATTGATGCTTGCATTTACACCGCCAGCGGGTATGGCATTGTAGTATTTTTCGCTGATCTTTTTGGGCACCCAGCCCCGGCGGGTGTGCACATGAGGCAGGGCGGCAAGGCTGTCTTCGAGCATCGAAGCCTGATCGCAACTGGCACGCTGCATGCCCATAGGGTCAAAAACGTATTCTTTCAGTAGTTCGGGCATCGGTTTACCAGTCACTTTTTCCAGCACTGGCTGGATGGCACTATAGGCCAGATTCTGATAGCTGTAAAGCTGACCTGGTTTTGAGATGGTCTTGACCTGCGCCAGGTAGGGCAATGATTTTTCCAGTGACCAGCGGCTTTCGATCAGAGAGGTATGCGCGTGATAAGGTAATCCGGTGGTATGGGACAACAACTGCCGGATCGTGATATCGCCATATTTACCGATTTGAAAATGTGGCACATAATCCGATACACAATCGTCCCAATCCAGCAACCCGGCGGCCACCAACCGTGCGGTCAGCACAGCAGTAACACCTTTGGATAATGATCCCAGCCGGAAAGGAGAGTCGGGACTCAGTGGTTGTTCTGTTTTTACCGAAGTATAACCCCAGGTCCCGGAAAAAAGGACCGAGTCCCGATATACAACGGCAACGGCCATACCCGGCAATTTTTCAGCCACAAAGACGGAATCGAGCCAGGAACTGACCTCTTGCTTAAAATCTGCGATAGGTAGATGCAGAGATTCTATACTGGGTAAAGGCTCAACCGGCGGTGGTGCATCAACGGTAGAGGTTTTGGAGCTGCTGGCCAGGAAAACTGAGACACCGATAACCCCCGCAAAAATCAGTCGTTTAACACCCTTCTTTAATCCCGCCATGACCTAAATATATAAGAATAACTTTAAACGCGTTCTATTATACCTGCATTGCATTCCAAATCTTAATTCTTTTTCGCCACGGAATACCCTGTGTTACAGGCTCCATTTCATGTGTGCAGATGCTTCCGGCAGTATATGACACAATTTACCCATGTAATTCCCGTTATACTTCCGACGACACCCCGAGGTAATACTTCATTACCATTTTCCGTACCAATTTTTTTGTTGAAGCATTCCCAAGCATTTCCTGATTTCCAGGCTTTATCTGGACTTGAATAATCATTCGCATGTATTACGTGTTGAATGCCAAGGTCTTCTAATAACACACTTCAAAAGCAATCAATCCTTGCCTTATGAGAACATTATTAATACCGATTTTCTTTTTTATCACCCTTTTTACGGCACGAACCCAGACAGTGTGGGACCTGATCGCCAATGATCCGGATCTCGACACCCTGGAGACCGCATTACTCACCGCCCAACTGGATGCCCGGTTGAACGATACGGTACCAGTAACGGTTTTTGCGCCGACGGACAGTGCATTTGCTAACCTGCCACCGGGTGTGCTGGAGGCATGGTTGCTGGATACCATGAAGCTGGGGCCTCTCCTGCGGAATCACCTGGTTGATGACAGTTTGTCTGCCATGCAGCTGGCAACCAAATCCATGGTGCTCTCACTAGCCGGTCAGGAGCTATCCATAAAAATGGACTCTACGGGTATATACATCAACCAGGCCAGGATCATCATCCAGGATCTGAGGGGAAGTAACGGGATCGTGCATGTGATCAACGCGGTACTCCAGCTTCCTGCGGATACGACTACGGTCCGTGATGTGATTGCCGGCAATGCGCAGACGACGGTGCTGGATTCATTGATCACCCTGGCCGGATTGGATGCATCGTTGGACGGGATGGGTCCCATTACTTGCTTTGCTCCAACCGATGCAGCATTTGCGTCGTTGAGCCCGCAAGTTTGGAGCTTCATTACCGACTCAGCCGGTTACCTCCAGAGTTTACTGGATCTGCACCTGGTAAGCGATTCTTTGCCGGCTGCCGAGCTGACTGATGGTCTACAATTGATTTCCTGGCAGGGAGCTACTCTGGAAGTGGCTGTGGACAGTCTTGGTATCACCATCAACGGATCCCGCATTATGATGACGGACCTGACCGCGAATAATGGCGTCATCCATCTCCTGGAAGCCGTTTTAGAGCTGCCGGCGGTGGATACCATGGTGGAGCCGGTTACCATCGTGGATGTGGTCGGCAGGAATGCCCAATACAGTCTGCTGGATTCGGCATTAACCGCTTCTGGTTTGGACGCAGAACTGGCCATGCCGGGTCCATACACCTTATTTGCTCCAACGGATGCTGCCTTTTCCGCATTATCGTCCACCATGCTGGATTCCTTGTTTGCCGACCCCAATGGCGCTTTAAAAGACTTGCTTCGTCATAATGTGGTCAGCGGACAACTTCCCTCCGCCAGTTTGCTTGATGGCCAGACGCTAACTACGCTGGCGGGTGATGCCCTGCAGGTCCAGGTGGATAGCAGTGGTATTCACATCGATGGTGCCCTGATCATTGCTATGGACTCGATGGCTTCCAATGGCGTGATACATGGCATCGATGCAGTGCTGATTCCAGAGGTGGTAGAACAGGATACCACGACCGTGTGGGACCTGATTGCCGGCCGTACGGAACTGAATACCTTGACCCAGGAACTGCAATTGGCTGGTTTGGACAATGATCTGGAAAACGGCGGGCCGTATACGGTATTTGCCCCGACGGATGCCGCCTTTGCGGCCTTGCTACCCGGAGTACTGGACTCATTGAATGCGGATCCAACCGGTGATTTGGCCAATGTATTACTCTACCACATCGTGGCCGGCACTTATGGCACCACCGATTTTGTGAATGGATTCTTGTCGACAAGACAGGGCGGATTGCTCCAGATCCAGATTTCCGGGAGTATGGTGCTGATCAATGATGTTGCCCTGACCGTAACCGATCTGGTCGCAACGAATGGGGTTGTCCATGTGTTGGATGCCGTGCTGTTTCCACCCAAAGCCGATACGCGTGTCACCCTGGTCGATATGCTGGAGAACAGCCCGATGCATCAAACCTTGCTGGAAGAGATTAACCTTGCCGGATTAAATACCATTCTGGATGGCGATGGGCCATTTACACTTTTCGCACCCAATGATTCGGCCTTTGCTCACCTGCCGGCTGGCTTTCTGGATAGCCTGAATGCCGACCCGGAGCAAAAACTATACAACTTCCTGGCTTATCATGTAGTAAACGGATCCTGGCCTACCAACACCCTCAAGAATGGCCAGAAGCTGGTTGCCCTGAGCGGGGATACACTATATGTAACCCGCACGGATACCGGCATTTACATCAATCAATCGCTGATCACCATGGCCAACATCCAGACTGACAATGGCCTGTTGCATTACCTGGACGAGGTGCTGATGGCGCCGGTGGCAGATACGACGACGATCCTGGGCTTGATACGCGAGCGCCCGGAACTGCTGATCCTCAATCAGTTGATAGACTCGGCAGGATTGGCGGGCTCCCTGGCCGGGGCCTCGAAACTGACGGTGTTTGCCCCCACGGATGCCGCTTTTGCGGCTCTTTCTTCCGGTGCCCTGGATTCGTTGATGCAGCTGCCGCAGGTTTTAAGTCAACTGTTGAGGTACCACGCCACGGCAGGGTTGCATCCTGCATCGTCATTAATGGATGGCGACCTGCTCACCAGTCTGGAGGGGAATGTCTTGTCCATCACCCGGGTGGATTCGAGCATTTGGGTTAATGACGCCAAGATCATCATGGCGGACCTCACTGCCGGTAATGGCATTGTCCATCTCATCGATGTCGTGCTCAGGATTCCTGAGGATACCACCACAATAATGGATTTGATCCGCAAGAGCCCGGACCATCAGGGCCTTGAGGCGGCGCTGGATGATTCCGGTTTGTCCGCTATTCTGGAAGAGGAAGGGCCATACACGGTCTTCGCTCCTACAGATGCTGCCCTTGCAAAAGTACCCTCGGCAACCTTGCTGGCGCTTTTATCGGACCCGGCCGGTGCACTTGCGGATGTATTGCGTCATCACATCGTGAACGGTAATTACCTGCGTGCTGGTTTTGGCCCGGACCAGAAAGTGCGTACGTTATTGGGTGATTCATTGCAGGTGACCAACACTATGGATTCGTTTCTGGTCGATGGCGTGCTGATCACCGTATCGGATTTGGTAGCGACGAATGGGGTCGTACAGGTTATCGACGCTGTCCTGTTACCGGTCATGGTTGAGGATACCTTCACAATCCTCGATGCAGTGAAGGCCAGTCCTGTGCACAAGACGCTGGATTCTTTGCTTCAACTGACTGGTTTGGATGCACAATTGGATGGGCTAGGACCTTATACACTTTTTGCCCCGACGGACGAAGCCTTTGCTGCCTTGCCGACAGCGGTCATGGACAGCCTGGCAGCGGATCCTCAGGGTTTATTGCGGGATGTGTTGTTATATCATATTCTTAATGGAGAATTCCGCACCGGGAGTCTTATGAACGGCACTTCTGAAATGACGCTGGAAGGTCAAAATGTTAACTTCACAGTCAACACACAGGGATTAAAAGTCAACCAGGCCAGCATCACCTTTGCCAATATCCTTACCGATAACGGTGTCGTTCACGTGATCGACCAGGTTTTACTCCCGGAAGGAACGGTTGCCGTTCACGCCATCGATGCCGGGCAGCGGGGCATCCGTATTTTTCCGAACCCGGTTCACGACCAGGTGACTATTACCTGGCCTGCGGATTGGAGAAATGGTGCCGAATTGAGACTTTACAACCAGCTGGGACAACAGGTAGGGGCCTGGTCTGGCCAAACAGGAGCACAGCAGTTACCGGTCACCAAATTGCCGGCAGGATCATACCTGTTACGGATCCGGCAAGGAGAAACAACCTATCAGCAACGTTTGCTGGTAACCCATTAAATCCTTTAGCACATCATTTACGAATCTGTAATAGAAACCCGGTCGAATTATTGACCGGGTTTCTGCATTTTTAGGAGGGTACTTGTCGAATAATTAAACCGGTCAGAATGATTTACCTTATTTTTCAAGTAAATCATTGGGATGAAACAGATCGTTGGAATCGCACTATTACTGATGGGATTCTCATGTATTCTGCACGGGCAGACGGTGGACACCACCCGTTACCGCCTGGAAATGCGGGATGGTAACGTATTTACAGGAACGGTACTATCGCGTGACTCCCTGGGCATCGTGATGCAGACGGATCAGTTGGGGCGCATTGTAGTCCGCAATGACCAGTTGGCCATTCTGGAGCCCATTATCAAAACCCCTGGCTCGATGCCTTTCTACAATACCCAGTCCGCGCGATACTTTTTCAGTCCCAACGGATATGGGCTGCACCCGGGAGAGGCTTATTACCAAAACGTGTGGGTGCTCTACAATCAGGTCAGTTTTGGAATAACCAATAACGTCTCCCTTGGGGTGGGGGTGGTGCCTCTTTTCCTTTTTGGTGCGGATGCGACGCCGGTATGGATGACGCCCAAGGTGTCGGTACCGGTTGTCCGCGATAAATTTCAGGTGGGGGCCGGTGGTTTCATCGGTACGATACTCGGCGAGTCAAACTCCGGCTTTGGGATCGTTTATGGTACCGGTACGGTAGGCAGCCGTTCGAAGAATCTAACGCTGGGCCTGGGCTACGGATTTGCCGATGGTTCCTGGGCTGACCGGCCGGCGATCAGCCTGAGTGGTATGATCCAGACGGGACCTCGTAGCTTCCTCCTCTCCGAAAACTATTACCTCTCCACCGGCGATGAGTCGCTCTTCCTGATGTCTTTGGGAGGCAGGAGCCTGATCCGCCGCATTGGGTTGGATTACGGGGGGATTTTACCCATCAGCCCGGAGATTGACCGGTTTATCCTGATCCCGTGGCTGGGGATTACGTTTCCGTTTTATACGAAGAGAAAGCACTAACGATCGCATTCGCGATGTCTGGATTTTTTGAGTAGTCAGTAGTCAGTACACAGTAGGCAGTACACAGTAGGCAGTACACAGTAGGCAGTAATCAGTAGACAGTAATCAGTATGTAGTACACAGTAGTGAGTCAATCCAAACGATCGCTTTTCAAAAAGTACTGTCATTTCGTGCCAACGCTCGTTCCTCGTCCGGCATAAATGAATTGAAAGCGTAGGATAAGCCAGAATGGAGAAATCTCTATGTGTAATCAGTAATCGGTAGGCAGTAATCACTATGTAGTACACAGTAGTGAGTCTATCCGGAAGATCGCTTTCCATAACGTGCTGCCATTTCGTGCCGACGCTCGTTCCTCAGCCGGCATTAAAGACCTACGATGCTCCAGAATGGAGAAACCTATAGGTATCTTCGGTAAGTAGGTAGATGTAAGTAGGGTTATAGCGCTGACCGAATGCTGACCGAATGCTGACCGACTGAAAGGAGCGTCAGTAGAGCCTGCCCGTCCGTTCAGGCGGGCGTCAGTAGAGCGTCAGTAGACTTAAAGGAGCGTCAGTAGAGCGTCAGTAGAGCCTGCCCGTCCGTTCAGGCGAGCGTCAGTATGGCAAGATGTTTGCGTTTCCTTAAATCAATCGGGTATTTTCGGTTAATAACGGGTTAAATTGGATCAAGCCATACCCGGAGTACGGTAAAAGCTCGTTCGTAGGTATAAATGTATTTGCAATGAAGTCACTGATCAAATGGTTTATCGGCGCCAGCATCCTCGTCCTGGTAGCCACCACCTTGCCCTCCTGCTCCCCCAAGTACGGCTGCCCCGCTGAAAATCAGAAAACCACTAAGGTCAAGAAACACAAAAAGCCGAAGCAGGGGTTGGGGTTTTGAGTAATGTTTTTTAAGGTAGCCACGAATTTCCCGAATTATCTCGAATAAATACCAATCGTTTGGCCAGTATCGCCGATGCAGCTACAGCGACTAATAATCAAAAGTCTTTCGGCTTCAACCCGGGCGCCGGCGGCACCGGTTACACCTACGATGCCAATGGCAATCTTAAGACAGATACCTACAAAGGCATCACCAACATCGCTTACAACTATCTGAACCTGCCGTCAGCCATCGAGTGGGGTACGACCAAAAAGATCGAATTTACCTACGATGCGCAGGGTACCTTACTGACCCGGAAAGTGTACACCGGCGTTACGCTCGACTATCAACAGGATGAACGAAGTGTAGTGACTCTGGTCACCAGATGTCCGATGGACACCTGACGTAGTGAACCCGTAAGGGGTGGGTTAGCACGGAGTTGAATACCGTACCGTGGGAGCAACCCGTAAGCTGGAGTCCATCGCTCATGCTGAAGGTGACTGAATGTTCCGAAGCAAAGCGAGGCCGATGTCTGGGAGACATCGGAATGAGGGAACCGCGAAGCGGATGGGTGGCTATAATATTAATGTGAACACGGGAATCTCTACGGAGTCCATCCGTATCGAATATGCCATCCGGGATCACATTGATGAGCGAGCGATGCACTTCGTGCCACATGTCTGGGGGACATGTGAGCGAGGGAACCGCGCAGCGGGTGGGAGGGAAGAATAACTTTCACTGACAAAAACAATTCCTGAGCGATCCCGCAGGGTCGATGTCCGGGGGACATCGAAGTGAAGGAACCGCGCAGCAGGAGGGTGGGCATTGACGTTACCAATACGAGTGCTAACGAGATACTCTCCGAAAGTCATTATTATCCTTTCGGCATGGCCTACGAAGGACCGGTCTGGATCAATGACGGTACGGATATTGACAATCGCTACAAGTACAACGGGAAAGAGCAGCTGGTGGATCATGGATTGGGGTGGTATAATTATGGCGCGAGGTTTTATGATCCGAGTGTGGGGAGGTGGACAAGTGTCGACCCCAAGTCTGATAAATTTAATTGTTTAAGTCCATTTAATTATGGGTTAAATAATCCAGTACGAGTAATTGATCCTGATGGTGCACTCGCAATAACCTATACTGGAATAGCTGCTCAGAATTTCTTTGGAGACCTCCAAGCATCTTTAGAAGGTCAGTATAATGCGGGGGGTGGTGATCCTGGAGACCCGATAGATGATCCACTAATTGGCGTTAAAATTGGATATAGTATTTGGACATCCATTGAGGATGGTGTTGGAAACTTATTTCTTCTACCATTACTACCCGAAAGTGTTAAGGTCAAATTAATTAGGAAATTAGCTATTTCACAAGGTTTAGACTTTTCTGCAATTAGCAATGATAACTTGCTAGATAATGTTAAATTACGAAAGGTAGATGGAGAAATCACAATAGCTGGTAAAGCTAGTTTTTTACAAGGTTTACTTGAGAATGGTGCAGATGTATTAAGTGTTTCTAGTCTTTTCCTTGGAGGCAATGATCCTGCAGCATTTTTTGCGAAAACGCCGATAAATCTTTCTCAAGTATTAAGGACCATTTCCAAACGTGCTCCTGAAATATTAAGTGGCAAGCTCACTGAAACACAGTTTTTATCAGCTGCTGATAAATTTCTTGGGCCGGGATACAGGTCCCTCTCTAATGGCAGGTACTTGTCTGCTGATGGATTACGTCAAGTGAGATATGGTGCCCATGAAACAAGAAGTGCATCACACCATGCCCATTTTGAAGCTTATGATAAAGCTGGAGGCAGAGTAATTGAAAATGCCTTAGCAATTATTATCAAAGATTAGAAAGCAAAAAATTATGATGTTAAAAAAAATTAAAAGAGTGTATTTAACTCTTCTTCATGAAAGAACCGGAAAAACCATACACTACAATGCTGGACTTAAGGTTGATAAACCTACACAACTAATTATAGCAAAGTATGAAGATTGTAGTGGATATTATTTGCTGCATATCGATAAAGAAGGAAAGGAGATGACTGATACTTATCACGAGACAATTGAAGATGCCTTGGAGCAAGCTGATTTTGAGTTTGGTGTCCAACCTGAGGAATGGGAAGAAGAGTGATTTACAGAGATTTTAAATGTGGCAGTAATAATTTACGATGTTAAAGGAAGTTTCATCACCTACATAATCAAAAGATTCAATAAATCCTTTGTCAAACAATAAGTGAGATAATTTCTTATCAATTGTTATACTAGCAAAAAATAATACTGGGATATCTACTGAGTCCATCCGACATTACCAATACGAGTGCTAACGAGATACTCTCCGAAAATCATTATTATCCCTTCGGGATGGCCTACGAAGGGCCGGTCTGGATCAATGACGCATCGGATATTGACAATCGATATAAGTATAATGGTAAGGAACAGTTGACGGATCATGGATTGGGGTGGTATAATTATGGGGCGAGGTTTTATGACCCGAGTGTAGGGAGGTTTACGACAATTGATGCATTTGCTGAAAAATATGCTTTCCAATCTCCGTACTCATATGCTGCTAACAATCCAGTTAAGTTTCTGGATGTCAACGGTGATAATATTGGAGTAAACATATTGAATATTACATCTCAAGAAGCATTTAATGCTTTTTTTGCAACCGATGAAGGAAAGGAATTTATTGGACAATTTGCAGCCAAAGGTCAAACAATCAATGGCTACACCTACAAGACTGATGGCAAGTATCATAGTAATGGAATTGATCTAGCTTATAGTGATCGTGATTTTGGTGGTGGGAAGGAAAATACTGGGGCAGAAACAACAGGTGGCAACAAAGGTGGGACTATTTCTGATGGAAGACTTAAACTTGGTGTTTCAATAAACACTACAGCAGGAGAATCTTCTCTCATAGACAAGGTCACTGCCGTTACTCACGAGTCATTTTTACATGTTCAAGAATATTCTTCGGATTATTCGAACAATAAGTAGATTATTCAAGTGATCCGTTTTACAATAACACAACAACTATAAGTCCGAGCAGTCGACATCATCTGATGTTTCATAATAAATCGGATGCGTCATCAACTCATCCTTTAGCGACAAAAGGACTAAGACTATTAGAAAGCGTAAATAATAAATACAAATTAGGTTATTCAAGAACTGAATTATGGAATAAGATATGGAGTTTCTCGAATTAAGAATGATCATTGTAGTAGCTGCCTATATGCTCATAGTTGGGTGCAATACTGAAGAGATTTGCAGCTATACATTATTGGAATATAAAATTGGTGACCCTGTTGCAATTGACTCAATGAAAATTGATGTTAAAGAGGACGAGTATTTTATCAATATTGGAAATGTTAACACAAATATTCATTTTGAAATTCGTGAAGACATTGGGTCCCTAATTTTCATTCCAGAAAACTGCAGTGATGGTACAATAATAGCCCTTAAAGTTGGAGAGGTCAAGGACATTAATTGCAAACCAATGTATCCATTCATAGGCGAAAGGATCACTATACTTGATAAAAAAGAATATATTGTTGAAAATTATGAATACACAATATTTAAAATATTTAACGAGATAGGAGTCTCTAACCTAAAGAGTTCAACTATGTTTTGGGTACAAAACCATGGAATTATCATGGTTAAACTAAATCAAGGGAGATATCTAGTGGCTGAGGGATGGAAACCCAAACTAATCAAAGAGATTAAACAAGATGTAGATTTTTGAGAACTATGGCCAATTCCAGCTACTCCTCCTGCTCCGAATAATGATTAAGAGTACGCCAATCTAGCCTTAGCATATCTGAGTAGTGCATCAAGGGCGAAGAGAATGCCTTGCCTATCTGTTTCGGGCGAGTTGGTATGATCCGGCGGCACCGGCTACACCTACGATGCCAATGGCAATCTGAGAACAGATACCTGCAAGGACATCAGTAATATTAATCAGTGACTTGAATTTTCAACCTTCAAAATTCAACATTTCTATATATTTTTTTCCTGCATCCTTGCGTTATCCTAATGACTTCAATGCTTAAACGATTACCCTATGATAACGACAAGACGCTGTCTCCTGAGCCTTTTGATAGCAGGAGTTTCTGCTGCTCTTTTTGCACAGGCGCCCGATTTCACCCGTGGTGTCAATCTGACCGGTTGGTTTCAGGCCGGGTCGGCCCATTCCATCCAGTTTACACGCTATACCAAAACCGATTTTGAGCAAATCCGGAGCCTGGGCTGCAATGTGGTCCGGTTGCCCATCAATCTGCATTATATGACGTCCGGAGCGCCGGACTATACACTGGACCCGTTGTTCCTGAATTTCCTGGACCAGGTCGTGCAGTGGGCTAGCGAACTCAAGATGTATCTCATCCTGGACAATCATACCTTTGACCCGCTAGCCAATACGGAATTGTCGGTGGGGCCTGTACTCCAGAAGGTGTGGTCGCAGATGGCAGATCATTATTCCGGCGCCTCCCAATACATCCTGTACGAAATCTTGAATGAACCCCACGGCATATCCGATGCAGACTGGAATGCCATCCAGAAGCAGGTGATCCAGACCATCCGCGCTAAAGACAATAGCCATTGGATCGTGGTAGGCGGTTCTGGTTTCAATAGTTATTGGAACCTCGGTGCTATTCCCGATCTGGGGGACGACAAGCTGGTCTACACCTTTCATTTCTACGATCCTTTCCTGTTCACCCATCAGGGAGCGACCTGGGTAGAGCCATCCATGGCACCGCTGGCAGGGGTACCTTTTCCCTATAATGCTGCATCGATGCCCGCCTTGCCGGCCAGTTTACAGGGTAGCTGGGTCAACGATACCTACAACGGCTATTCCAATGACGGGACGGTGGCGCACGTCAAAGAATTACTGGATATCGCCATAGACTTCCGGGACCAGCGGCAGGTGCCGATCTTCTGTGGTGAATACGGTGTATTTATACCCAACAGCAATAACGATGACCGGATCTCCTGGTATGAGGTGGTCAGGAAATATCTGGAAGACCACGGTATCCCCTGGACCAGCTGGGATTATCACGGTGGTTTTGGTCTGTTTCAGGAAGGAGGCAATGATTTATTTGATCACGATCTGAATGTCGGATTGTTAGAGGCCATGGGACTCAACGTTCCACCGCAGACACCGCTGGTGATTCGTCCTGATAGTGTGGGATTTCCGGTTTATACCGATTACATCGGGCCTAATATTATCGATGGGGGCTACGGTGGCGAACAAAACTTTTATGCCACCGGATCCATCTGGAATGGCGAATATGCCCTGACCTGGCAGGACGCCGTATTGTATAGTGCCATCGGATTTGATTTTGTTCCCGATAAAGATTTGAGCCGGCTTGCTTCCAGCGGATTCGCACTCGACTTTTATTATCAGTGTACGCAGCCGGGCTTCAAATATGTGGTGCGTTTTGTCGATACCGACGAGGGTGGGGAGGACCTACCCTGGCGCGACATTTATGAGATCAATCCAGCAAACTGGCCTCAGGAAAATGGTTGGTACCATGTACACATTCCATTGACCAATTTTTACGAACAGGGCGCCTGGGACGGGGAATGGCATAACCCCATCGGGGCATTTGACTGGACGAGCATTGACCGCTTCGAGATTGTCACGGACATCGAGCCATTGGATCAGGGAGTGTTGACGGTGGATCAGTTGCAGGTCACCAATGATCAGGCGACTTCAGCCAATGTGGTTTTCACCCTTCCGCTTGAAATCCGGGTGACTCCAAATCCATTTGCCAATCAAATCCGGATCCAAACTCCTGGAGATGATCTGCTATCTTTTCAGATCTGGGACCTCAGTGGCAAACTCTGGATCGAGAAGAAAAATACAAACCAGCGCCAGATCGATGTCAGCAATCTACCTGCCGGAAATTACCTCATCCAGGTGACGGATGGCTCACGGTGGAATATGGTGAAGATGCAGAAGGTGTGAGTTAGTAGTCAGTAATCAGTAGTCAGTAATCAGTAGTCAGTAATCAGTAGTCAGTAATCAGTAGTCAGTAATCAGTAGTCAGTAATCAGTAATCAGTAGTCAGTAATCAGTAGTCAGTAGTCAGTAGTCAGTAATCAGTAATCAGTAGTCAGTAATCAGTAGTCAGTAGTCAGTAATCAGTAGTCAGTAATCAGTAGTCAGTAGTCAGTAATCAGTAATCAGTAGTCAGTAGTCAGTAGTCAGTAGTCAGTAATCAGTAATCAGTAGTCAGTAATCAGTAATCAGTAGTCAGTAATCAGTAATCAGTAGTCAGTAATCAGTAGTCAGTAATCAGTAATCAGTAGTCAGTAATCAGTAGTTAGTAATCAGTAGTTAGTAATCAGTAGTCAGTAATCGGTAGTCAGTAATCGGTAGTCAGTAGTTAGTAATCAGAAGTTGTCTCAATACTCCATACTGAATACTCCATACTGAATACTATCTCAATACATCCGAATCACCCGGTTTGCCATGCGTTCGCCGGCAGAATGGGTGGTAAAGAGGATGGTTTCCGCGATCGCCTCCGGAGTGACCCATTTGCTGGTGTCGGCATTGGGCATAGCCTGGCGATTTTGCGGGGTATCGATAACACCTGGCACAATCACCGTAGCGCGGATCTGGTCGGTCTTGCCTTTGGCGTTGAGCAGGTCAGCCCAATGGAAAAGCAAAGACTTGGAGAGCGTATAGGAGGAGGCTCCAGTACCCGTATCCGGCTCCAATACCGGTTTGGCGCCGATAAAGAAAAAATGTACCGGTCCCCTGCCATGCATCCAGTCGTAGATGCCTTTCGAGATGTAAAAGGCAGTGTGGAAGTTCAACTCAATCATCCGCTGGACATCATCGATCTGGACATCTGCAATATCCCGTGCCGAAAAACCGCCCACGGTACAGACCACGACATCCATATGGTCCAGCTTCTTCTTTAATGTCATCATCATATCTTCGACCGCATCCTGTCGGGTCAGGTCTCCGGTCATGATCTGAGGGTTATTATCCGTGGATTCGCCGGGACGGGCTGTACCCCAAACCGAATAGGAGGCATCGGTAAAGGTTTTGGCTACCGCATGGCCCAGGTTACCGTTGATGCCCGTGATGAGACAGTTTTTAGTCATCGTTTAATTTTTTTGGTATACGCCATTCGCTTTTCGCAATTCGGAGCGTGACTCCTTGCCGCCGCTGTGACGCCCGGCTCAAATGTTAAACAATCGGTTGATGGTAAAGCCCAGCCGGAACTGGCCGTCCATCCAGTTGGAATAGGTGTAAGGGATGTAATCCGCTTCGATGATCGCCTTGGAGTTGGTCACATTGATCTGGAATATATGCCCTCCGGTATCAAACTCCAGGCCTAATCCCAGGGGCTGATAAAATCCGTTGGTTGGGGTGCGGAAGGAGGAGATGGGGTAGGTGTAGTCTACCAGGAAGGCCATCCTGCGCGTGACCTGCAAGCGGCTGACCAAACCCAGGGAGATCAAGCCGTTCGCATCACCGGTCGGTACCAGGTTGCGGTAGGTGTAACCCGTACTGAGCTGCAATGAAAAGCGCGGGGAGAAACGCCTGGCCACCATCAGCTGCGTGTGGAATACAAATCGTTGTAAAAAGTGGTTGAAATAATTCAGGTCTTCCGGGCTGTTGCTTTTAGCCATGGTGGATGCAGAGACCTGACCGAGGATCGTAGAGGTAAATGGCGTTTCCCCATCTTCCGTCTGTTGGGTCAAATTGATCTTTACCGTTCCATTGACCAATTTTTGCAGTGGTCCGGCTCCCTTGGAGCGGCTGATGCCAACGGTGGTACGCTCACTCACTCCAAAATCAAAAGCAAATAAGATGTCTGCTGCATTTTCGATGCCATACAGCGTAGGCCATCCACCATCAGGGCCGAACATATCCCCAAAGCGATGGCTGATGCGTACATCCATCTTGCGGAAAGGCAGGACCTCCACCGAATGGGCATTGATCACCCGGGTGTCCCGGAAGGTGCCGTACACCAATCGCTGAGCCCGGATGCCCTGCGATAGAAATACCAAAGCAACCAGAATGAATCCTGTTTTCTGAAGATGTGCTTTCATAAGCTCCGCTAATTTGCGGCGAAATCACATGATAACAAATGGATTGGCACATTTTTTTAAGGGGATCAGGTATGGTACGGTCATACCAGTTACTGGATGCTGATGAATCGAGGTGGTGCCTGAATGAGATGTTAATACCAAATGTGGAGTGTATAATTTTAACATTCAGTTAAATACAAATTAAAAATTTATTCCATATGTTTGCTAACGCGTTTTTTTTGTTAAATGGCGATGACAAGGAAAGAGAATACAGGTCTCTTTATATCTTTGTTGTGGCAACGGAACGAAACGAAAGGTTATGAAGTATACGCATATTCTCGGATTGTGTGTGACTGTCCTATTGGTAGGATGTCTTGATCAGCAAATCAGTGACGAAGATGTTTTGGATCAGCAGCTCCTTGCTGCGATCAGCAAGACTTCTATTACAGGATCCTACCAGCACTATGTATTACCTGCCGATAACCAGTTAACATCCTTACCCAATATTGACCCTGCAAATCCATTGACCAAGGAGAAAATCGCCTTGGGTAAGATGTTGTTTTTTGAGACCGGATTTGGCTTGAAGCCCCGGTACAATGAACTAACCGGCACCTACAGTTGTGCCAGTTGCCACGTTCCCAGCGCCGGATTTACCCCGGGACGTTTTCAGGGGATTGCAGATGGTGGCATCGGTTTCGGCTATTCCGGAGAGATGCGTCGCAAGGAAGATCAATATGGAAGTACGGATGTTGATGCCCAGGGAGTACGCGCTTTAAGTATGTTCAATACGGCCTACGTAACGAATTCCTTGTGGAGCGGCACGTTCGGCAGCCAGGATAACAACATCGGGCTGGAAGCCATCTGGAGAGCCGACACGATAGCCTACGTCAACGACTTTGGCTACAAAACCCTGGAGACACAGAACATCGAGAACTATACCATCCACCGGATGACCATCAATGAGGAAACCATTACCAAGCTGGGTTACAAGGAACTGTTTGATAATGCTTTTCCGGATCTGCCGAAAGAACAACGGTACTCACCCATCGGTGGTAGCTTTGCGTTGAGTTCCTATCTGCGGTCACTGATCACCAATCAGGCTCCCTTCCAGCGCTATCTGCGCGGCGAGAAGACCGCGATGAATGACCAGGAAAAGAAAGGAGCCATGCTCTTCTTTACCAAAGCAAACTGTACCTCCTGCCACAACGGACCAGCATTTAATGCCAATACCTTCCAGGCTGTAGGGGTGAAAGATTTGTACGAAATTGATGGGTCACTCAATACCGGATCTGCCGATAAGCGCAACCGCGGTCGTGGTGGATTTACCAAAGATGAGCGCGACAATTACCGGTTTAAAGTGCCTCAACTGTACAACCTGCGTGATGCGAACTTCTACTTCCATGGCAGCAGTAAAAATACGTTGCGGGAAGTCGTCGAATACTTTAATGCCGGGAAAGCAGAAAATCCCAATGTCCCGGCTGATCAACTGTCATCCAATTTCATACCACTCAACCTGACGAATCAGGAGATCGAAGACCTGACCGCTTTCCTGAAAACGGCCTTGTTTGATCCTGAATTTCAGCGGTTTGTCCCCGATCAGGTCATGTCCGGCAATTGTTTTCCAAATAATGACCTATGGTCGAAACAGGATATTGGGTGTAATTAAGTGAACATGTAATCCCGATAGAATACGGTGGTTTCTGGTCTCGTACTGGAAACCACTTTTTTATTTAACTTCTTCACCATGAAGTATATAATAATGGAAATATTGAATCATTGCATGAAGGGTCTAACGCGTAGTGGAAGTTTGCTGCTGATTATGTGGACCCTGGTTCAGCCTGTTTATGGGCAAAAGAATGATGCGCTATCCATCGCACAGTCCGTGCTAAATGTACAAGCAGATGCCTGGAACCAGGGAGATATCGATTCATTTATGAAGACCTACTGGAAATCACCGGACCTGCAGTTTATCAGCAGCAATGGCATGGCTCAGGGATGGCAAGCAACGATAGAGCGGTACCATCGCACCTATCCGGACCGGCAAGCGATGGGTAAACTAACCTTTACACTGAACCGTGCCGATCGTCGTTCGAAGAATATCATCACCCTCGTCGGTAAGTATCATCTGGACCGGGAGGGGCTGGACAACCTCGAGGGTCTGTTTGTCCTGGTCCTGCAGCGCTTCCAGGGTGACTGGAAGATCGTGATGGATAGCACGCATTGACGTGTTTAGGTGTTGACGTGTTGAAAGGGTAACCACATAGGCACATAGGACACGAAGAGCACTAAGAGGTTTGCTGGTGCAAATGTAACCACTAAGGCACGAAGGACACAAAGAGCACTAAGGGGTTTGCTGGCGCAAATGTAACCACTAAGGCACGAAGGACACGAAGAGCACTAAGGGGTTTGCTGGCGCAAATGTAACCACTAAGGCACGAAGGACACGAAGAGCACTAGGGGGTTTGCTGGTGCAAATGTAACCACTAAGGCACGAAGGACACGAAGAGCACTAAGGGGTTTGCTGGCGCAAATGTAACCACTGAGGCACGAAGGACAGGAAGAGCAGTAGGGGTTTGCTGGTGCAAATGGTGGATGTCACTAACAAATCTACATTTATATACCAAACAAGGAATGGCTATAGCGTGGGAGAGTAACCACTAAGGCACGAAGGACACGCAGAGCACTAAGGGGTTTGCTTGCGCATATGTAACCACTAAGGCACGAAGGACACGAAGAGCAGTAGGGGTTTGCTTGCGCAAATGGTGGATGTCACTTACAAATCTACATTCATACACCAAACAAGGAATGGCTATAGCGAGGGAGAGTAACCACTAAGGCACGAAGGACACGAAGAGCAGTAGGGATTTGCTGCTGCAAATGGTGGATGTCACTAACAAATCTACATTTACCAAACAAGGAATGGCTATAGCGTGGGAGAGTAACCACCAAGGTACAAAAGCCCCAAGCCCCATGCTCCATGCTCTCTACTCCATGCTCCATGCTCCATGCTCCATGCCCCATGCTCCATGCTCTCTACTCCATGCTCCATGCTCCATGCTCCATGCTCCATGCTCCATGCCCCATGCTCCATGCCCCACGCACCTATATCATCTCGCAAAGATGTCGTCCATCCTGCGGTTGATGTCTTTCAGGCGATTCAGGTCACCGCCTTTCACTTCGGCGCTGCCCCAGCCGGCGGTATATCCTGCAGCAGTTAGTGCCTTGTTTACGGCAGCCCAGTTGCAGTCATCGTCACCGATCTCAACCTCAAAGCCCTTCCAGATGCCTTCCTCAACCTGTTTCTTGCGGCTATAGCCTTTGATGTCTACCTTTAAAATACGTTTACCCAGGATCGAGATCCACTGATCCGGCCATGCATATCGTACCAGGTTGCCGACATCCATGTACCAGCCGATCATGTTATCATCAAAAGTATCAATGTACCGGGCTGCTTCCAGAGGGCTCAGGAGGAAGTTATTCCATACATTCTCAATGGCAATCCGGACTCCGGTCTCATGGGCAGTAGGCAACATTTTTTTGATTTCCGGAATGGACCGGTCCCAGGCCTGATCGTAGCGTACCTGATCGTTGACTACAGCTGGTACGACAAGAACGGTTGTGCCTCCATATTTTTTACACATTTTCAGACCCTCAATGGTCGCGTCCACACATGCCTGCCGCACTGCTGGGTCCGGATCGGAAAGCGGTTGTTTCCAATGCACAGAGTTGATCACGCCGGGAATCTGCAGACCGGTTTTTGCTTTGGCCTCGAGCACCTCATCGGTATTCAGATCGTTGGGCCAATCTAATTCGATACCCTGAAATCCGGCATCCTTGGCTATCTGGAATTTTTCCAGCACGGAATCTCCGGCCTGGATCATGCCGTATTTCAGGCTCTTAAACCGAAGCGGCTGATCCTGGGTGAATAAATTTTTACCGCGATACCAGCCGGGTACCAGGGCTCCTCCGGTAAGCAAAGCGGATTGCCTGATGAACGTACGACGAGGTTGTTTCATTCAAAATTGTTTATTTGTAGATCTGTTTATTAGGCTTTTATTCTAACCACACACCTTAATCACCTCATGTTCATAAGTTAATGCGTTGAATAGAGTATGCATGCTCAAGCCATAGCAATTATTGTATATGCTATACGCGATGCCTGATTTAACTCAATAACATAAATCTTTAGACGAATGGCGTTTTGCCGGGTTGAGGTACCGGGGCCAGCGGCCAGGTCATATCCCAATGGTATTCATCCAGCGTCGGGCCTAATACCTCCTGCGAATTGAGCGCTTCATCCCAGGTCAGTGTCTTGCCGGTATAGGCGGCCATTCTTCCCCAGATCGCCAGCATGGTTGAATGTGCCATGCGAACTCCATCAAAAAATGGTTTGCCACTGCGGATGGAAGCAAATAACTCATCGTGCTCATTTTGATACATGTCCTTGCCTTCGCCTTCCCATTTCCAGTTTTTCTTGCCGGAGATCTCGTGGCGATTCCAGACATCAATGTCACAGCGTCCCTTGGTGCCGGTAATCTCCAGGCCATATGCCCGGGAGCAACCTTCCTGTTGTCTGGAGAAGTGGAACCCGCGGGCTCCATTGGGGTATTCATAGGTTACTGCAAAATGGTCAAATACATTGCCGTATTCTTCTCCTGTCCGGCTTTGTCTGCCTCCGGTGCCGGTAGCTTTTACCGGAAGTACATCACCCATGGCCCAGGACATCATATCGAGGCTGTGGATCGCCTGTTCGACGATGTGATCACCCGACATCCAGCTACGGTAGATCCAGTTGCGCATCATCTCTTCGAATTTGGACCAGCCGGCTTGTGGTTCGTGGTACCAGACATTCCCGGTATTGTAGGTATTGTAGATGGAGTTGATATCCCCTATGTCACCATCCAGGATGCGTGAAAATGTGGCACGCTTGGGATCATCATGTCGCCAGCAAAAACCGGACATCATGGCCAGGCCTTTGGCTTTGGCCTGATTGGCCACTTCGATCACCTTGCGGACACCGGGCGCATCTACGGCTACCGGTTTTTCCGTGAATATGTGTTTCCCGGCTGCTACAGCGGCCTCCAGATGACCGGGGCGAAAGCAGGGTGGGGTAGCCAGGATGACCACGTCTACATCGGTGGCCAATAACTTTTTATAGGCATCAAATCCGAGGAATTGATTTTCCTTGGGAACCTGCACTTTTGATGGATTTTCCTTTTGCAGGTTTTCCAGTGATTTTTGCAGGTTATCCGGAAACAGGTCCGCCATGTGGGTCAACAGGACGTTGTCGTCGGCGCGGGTGGCCTGTAGGGCAGCACCTGAACCCCGGCCGCCACAGCCGATCAAACCGACCTTCAGCGTGTCACTGTTGTTGAAAAGTCGTTGGTTTTTGGATGTCAAAACCTGAAAACCAAGAGTAGATCCTGCCAGGAGGGTACCGGAAGTTTTTACGAATGTCCGGCGATCGGTTTTTGAACCTTGCATGTTGTTTGATTAGGGTTTAAAAAATTAAGTCATCCAATTTAAAGGATTTTAGTCCGTGAGTAAACAAATGGCATGAAAAAGTCTTGAATAGTATGGAAAAATGTGTGCGCGAACATTTGGTGTCTGGAATTTAGAGATGAGGACGAATGATGTGGTAATTATCCTGCACTCCAGTCTCTTTCTTGAATAGTGCACATTCTGGTTTTTCAAACGCGGTAAGGAATTTGAAGTACGATATAGACGGCATCGATCAATACATAAAATATATTGATGAAAGTTAACAGTCGATTTGTCGTAACTTGGGTTGTTAATTGAACTAAAGCTTAATAATAAATTATGGATAATACATCACATGCACACCATGCTTCTACCAATGGAGCTGGCAAGTGTCCATTTAACCACACAGCGGGAGGAGGAACCAACAATCAGGATTGGTGGCCAAACCGGCTGAAATTGAACATCTTGCGTCAGCACAGCAAATTGTCCAATCCGATGGATGAGCAGTTTGATTATGCTGAAGCATTTAAGCAACTGGATTATGAAGGGTTGAAAAAAGACCTTCGTGACCTGATGACCGACTCACAGGATTGGTGGCCGGCAGACTTTGGAAATTACGGACCGTTATTTATCCGGATGGCCTGGCACAGTGCTGGAACCTACCGTATCGGTGATGGTCGTGGAGGAGGAGGAAACGGTAACCAGCGCTTCGCTCCGCTTAACAGCTGGCCCGATAATGCCAACCTGGATAAGGCGCGCCGGTTGCTGTGGCCGATCAAGCAGAAATATGGCAAGAACATATCCTGGGCCGACCTGATGATCCTGGCTGGTAATGTTGCCCTCGAATCCATGGGCTTCAAAACCTTCGGATATGGTGGCGGCCGGGAAGATATCTGGGAACCGGAAGAGGATGTGTATTGGGGTGCTGAAAGCGAATGGCTGGGCGATAAGCGTTACAGTGGAAAGCGCGACCTGGAAAATCCCCTGGCAGCCGTTCAGATGGGACTAATCTATGTAAACCCGGAAGGTCCCAACGGAAATCCGGATCCGGTAGCTGCAGCCATTGACATCCGCGAGACGTTTAAACGTATGGCGATGAACGACGAAGAAACAGTTGCTCTCATTGCCGGAGGACACTCATTTGGTAAGACCCACGGTGCCGGGGACGCTAAACTCGTTGGCCCGGAGCCGGAAGCTGCCGGTATTGAAGAGCAAGGACTCGGATGGGCAAGCCGTTACGGTTCTGGTAAGGGCGCCGACGCCATTACCGGCGGACCTGAGGTTACCTGGACCGAGACGCCGACGAAATGGAGTAATGACTTTTTCGAAAATCTCTTCGGATTTGAGTGGGAGTTGATGAAAAGCCCGGCAGGTGCCCATCAATGGAGACCTAAAGGTGGTGCTGGCGCCGGTAAGATCCCGGATGCTTTTGATGCATCCAAAAAGCATGTGCCTACCATGCTGACGACCGACTTGTCGCTGCGCTTTGATCCGATCTACGAAAAGATCTCACGCCGGTTCTATGAGAACCCGGATGAGTTTGCAGATGCTTTCGCCCGTGCCTGGTTCAAACTGACACACCGGGATATGGGACCGATTGCCCGTTATCTTGGACCGGAAGTTCCCAAAGAAGCGTTGATCTGGCAGGATCCGGTACCTAAAGTCAATCACAAATTGATCGATGCACAGGATATCGATGTCCTGAAACATAAAATTCTGGGTCTTGGCATTCCCGTGGGAACACTGGTCGCAACAGCCTGGGGTTCAGCATCTACCTTCCGAGGATCAGATATGCGGGGAGGAGCCAATGGCGCCCGCATTCGCCTGGCACCGCAGAAAGACTGGAAAGTGAATAACCCCGAGCAACTGGCTAAAGTCTTGACCGCTCTCGAAGGAATTCAGAAGGAGTTTAATGCGGCTCAGACCAGTGGTAAAAAAGTGTCCCTGGCGGACCTGATCGTCCTGGCCGGTTGCGCAGCTGTAGAAAAAGGCGCAAAGGATGCCGGATCTGACGTAAAGGTGTCATTCACTCCTGGCCGCACAGATGCTACCCAGGAACAAACCGACGTAGAAGCCTTTGAACCATTGGAGCCGGTGGCCGATGGATTCCGTAATTACCTGAAAACCAAATATGCCGTTCCTTCGGAAGCATTACTGGTAGACCGTGCCCAACTCCTGACCTTAACAGCTCCCGAAATGACGGTGCTGGTCGGTGGGATGCGTGTATTGGGTGCGAATTACGATCATTCCCAAAACGGAGTATTTACGAAGCATCCCGGCCAGTTGACGAACGACTTTTTTGTCCATCTGCTGGATATGGGAACCGTATGGGCTGATACTTCAGGAGAGCAGGAGGTATTTGAAGGCAGAGACCGTAAGACCGGCGCTAAAAAATGGACCGCTACACGGGCAGATTTGATCTTCGGATCAAATTCAGAGCTTCGTGCTATCGGAGAAGTTTATGCAAGTGCAGACGGCAAGCAGAAATTTGTGAAAGATTTCATTGCTGCCTGGACCAAAGTGATGAATTTAGACCGGTTTGATCTAAAGTGATCTGCATTAAGATCAGAGAATAATTAATTATGAAGCGGTCCGAAAGGGCCGCTTTTTGTTTGGTGTGTTCTGTGATGGGTAATACGGATCTCCAGGTGTGTGATATGCGGGTCATTCGCAACGACCATTATTCAACAGAAGTCAAGACAAGGGCGTACGTAAAGTTCAGCCTGCTGTCGATAACCCAAGCCCATCCTTTTAATCTATAGAGAACAGATCTGTAGACTGACCCGATTGACAGTGGTATTTGATATAATCAGAATAGTCCGGTGATCACGCCGTCCTTGTCGATGTCCATACCTTCGGCAGCGGGAATAGCCGGTAATCCCGGCATGCGCATCATATCCCCGGTGATGGGCACAATAAATCCTGCACCTGCGGCGATTTCGATTTCCCGTACGGTGATGTTGAAGTTTTCCGGCCGGCCAATGAGCGCCGGATTATCGGACAATGACTTTTGTGTTTTTGCCATACAGACGGCCAGGTCAGAAAGGCCAAGTTGCTCGATCTTCTTGAGGTCCTTCCTGGCCTGAGAGGTATATTCCACATCATCGGCGCCATAGATCCTGGTGGCGATGGTTTTGATTTTCTTCTTCACCGGATCAGTCCAGTTATAAAGCGGTTTGAAGGTAGATTGCTGTTCAGCGGCATCCCGGACCGCCTCAGCAAGTCCGGTGGCACCGGCACCGCCGTCTCCCCAGACATTGGCTACGATGGCTTTCACACCAATGGAAGCGCAGAACGTCTGGATCAGGTTTAATTCTTCATCACTGTCACTGATAAATTTGTTGATGGCTACCACTGGAGTAAGGCCAAACTGGCGGACATTCTCCAAATGTTTTTGCAGGTTGGGCAGCCCTTTCTCCAGAGCCCCTGTATCAGGCGTTGTCAGGGTCTTCAAAGAAGCTCCACCGTGGTATTTCAGAGCGCGGACCGTGGCCACCAACACTACGGCAGATGGTGTCAGTCCAGCGCTTTGACATTTGATATCCAGGAATTTTTCTCCTCCCAGGTCAAAACCGAAACCAGCTTCCGTGACCACATATTCAGACAGAGAAAGGCCCATGCGAGTGGCGATGACGGTGTTGGTTCCCTGGGCAATGTTGGCGAAAGGACCTCCGTGAATGATGGCGGGGTTCCCTTCCAGTGTCTGCACCAGGTTGGGTTTGATGGCATCTTTCATAAGTACCGCCATAGCGCCGGGGGCTTTCAGGTCGCGGGCAAATACCGGCTGATCATCGAATGTCTGGCCGATGTAAATATTGCCCATGCGGCGTTTCAGGTCTTCGAAGTCATCGGAGAGACACAGGATGGCCATGATCTCGGAAGCCACGGTAATGTCGAAACCAGACTCCCTGGGTACGCCCATGGTGGTGCCGCCCAGTCCGATCACGATCTTACGCAGGGCTCGGTCATTCATATCCATGACCCGCTTCCAGGTGATGGTGCGCGGGTCGATGCCCAGGCTGAATTTTTTGTTTTGCAGGTTGTTGTCCAGCAGTGCTGCCAGGAGATTGTGAGTCTTCTCCACTGCTGAGAAGTCACCGGTAAAATGGAGGTTGATGTCTTCCATCGGTACCACTTGTGAGTAGCCGCCTCCGGTAGCTCCACCTTTGATGCCAAAGACCGGGCCAAGGGACGGTTCCCGCAGCACAGCAGTCGCCTGTTTGCCGATCCGGTTCAGCCCTTCGGTAAGCCCGATGGTCACGGTTGTCTTTCCTTCACCTGCCGGCGTGGGAGATATGGCAGAAACCAGGATCAGCTTGTTTTTCCGGTAAGCTTCCGGATTGATAAGTGACAGGGGCAGTTTGGCTTTGTAGTGGCCGTAATATTCCAGGTCGGATTCCGGGATGGATAGTTTTTGTGCGATTTCCCGGATAGGCTTAAGGGGAATCTGACGGGCGATTTCCAGATCGGTCATGGCTATGTTTATTTTGGTTTGCTAAGATAAAGACATTTTAGTAGAGGCATGTCTTGACGGATATAATCTCTGTCAGGGGCAAAGATGATGCCGCTATTGTTTTGACGAGGGGCTTCTGTAGCTACCTCAGGAGACTCAATCGGGTCGGTTATTTCTGTGAAGATCAATATGTGATCAATCTGATATCAATTTGGGGACCTTATGCGGAAAATACTTTTTAACTACACCATGTGATGTGGAATTCAGGTGTATTAATCTGGTTTTGACCACCTGGTTGAAAATGTAGGAATACCTGGAATTACGCCTGAAGAAACTCTTTTAGGGTCAAGTAGGGGGTTACCTTTTAGCGGACCTTGCATAAAATACAAACACCAAAGACTATGGAATGCCGGTACCCAGTGTCAGAATAGCCCTCACCAATGGAAATGGATATGTGTTCAAGTCATCCAGTGACTTGATGTATTGTGTGGCAGATGGTAGTTATTGCCGGTTGTATTTCCATCCCGAAGGCAAGTACAT
Source organism: Lewinellaceae bacterium (assembly GCA_020636135.1). NCBI lineage: Bacteria > Pseudomonadati > Bacteroidota > Saprospiria > Saprospirales > Lewinellaceae > Lewinellaceae bacterium. Next base: position 2,700,943 of record JACJYK010000001.1, on the reverse strand, counting down.
GAGTACAAAGTCGTTAGGCAAAATTGAAGCATTGATTTCAGAGGCAAACTTCATCCGTATTCACAAGTCCCATCTGGTAAATATGTTGTATGTCAAGGAGGTAAACAATCTAACCGGACACCAGGTGGTAATGAAAAATGGGGAAGAACTAACTTACAGCAGGAATAAAAAACAGGAAATCCTGGATTACTTTCAGAGAGTGAAAAGTGAATGAATTACCGATTGTGGAGAATTTATACCACAAATCTAATAAATACATCCAATTATCCAAAATTGGATTTAAAGTAAATGAAGGACAACTAATTTACTAAACGGAACAACCATTTATCATTGAGATCAATATTGCCAAACAATCCCAATAACACGGTAGCCGTTGCTTTGAGTACTGGCTACCGTTTTATCGCTACCGAAGATATTTTGTATTGTGAGGCAGAAGGTAATTATACACACCTATACCTTGATGATGGTCAGCGACTCTCAACTGCCAAGAGCATCAAGCAGATACTAAATCTATTACCTTCTGAAGAATTCGTACGCATCCATCATTCCTATGCGGTTAATTTGGATCATGTACTCAGATTATTGGTTGAACCTGAACCAATTGTGGAATTGCGCAATGGCTCCCGTATTAATGTGAGCCGACGAAAAAAAAGGTCCTTGCTAGATCATTATATCATATTGTAGAACTCGAAATATTGATTAATAAACAACTTGTTTAAGAATTTTAGAATGGTGTTTATTTAAGTAGTGGAGCTTACTCCTATAGGGTTGACATGAAAATGTCAACTGCTAGATTCTTGTACCCATGTCAGTTAGATAATTCATGAACAAAGCCATAGTGATCTACCCGATTACTGTGGCTAAATTTTTTTTACAGCTCCACCGTCTTTCCGGTCTTAAAACTTTCATCTGCTGCGAGTACGATACGCAGACTATTGATGGCATCTTCCATATGCTGACTCAAGTCTTTATCATGGACAATGGCATCCAATAATACTTCCTGTTCCAGTTTGCACAATGCATCGTGATCAGGCTCATCTTTGGTGCTGAACCATTCGTCTTTTTTGCTGAACTGACCGTCAGACCCGCGATCTGCATGGTGTACCAGCAAGCCTCCGGTCTTGGAGTGACTGTCAATATCTGCTGAATCATCAGAGCGCTCACCACTTTGGTCTACGATGCTGACACAGCCTTTTGGGCCGATCACATCCTTGACAAAAAAGGCTGTCTCACTCATCATGGGACCCCATCCTGCTTCGTACCAACCGACAGACCCGTCCGAAAAAGTCACCTGCAGGTGTCCATAGTTGTACATGTCCGGTGCTACTTCATCCGTCAGCCTCGCGCCGATGCCGCTCACCCTGACCGGGCTTGCTCCGGTCATCAGACACATAACATCCACATAATGTACGCCGCAGTCCACGATCGGTGACATCGTCTTCATTAATTCTTTGTGAGTCTTCCACTGGTCTCCGGAACTCTGCTGGTTCAGGTTCATGCGCATCACGAGAGGTTTACCCAGAGATTGTGCAATGCCGATGAATTTGGTCCAGGCGGGATGGACCCGCAGGATATACCCGATGACCAGTTTACGTTTTTTACTTTTGGCCAGGTCGACTATGGCCTGAGCCTCCTCAACCGTATTTGCCAGCGGTTTTTCCATGAACAAATGTGCCCCTGCTTCCAGACTGGCAATGGCATATTCGGCATGTGTTTCCGGATAGGTGTTGATGGATACAACATCGGGTTGAATCGACTTTAGGGCTTCGTGAAAATCGCCGAAAGTGGGATATCCGCCTAACTCCTTGGACAGACGCTCCCGGCTGGCCGGTGTACGGCTTACCAACCCTACAATTTCAAATTCCGGCATTTGGTGATAAGCTCGGGCGTGGGAAGTTCCCATATTTCCACATCCCGCTACCAGGACACGTAAAGGCTTCATGACTGTCTTATTTTGTTTGGTCTCTAAAGTGGTGAAGGTAAAGAATTGTCTATTAATCCTCTAAATGAACCGACAGGAACAAGGTTTGTCAATTCATCATAATCCAAGTGCAGCTAATACTTCGTCCCGGCGCGAACGGGCTACCGGGATACGAGTACCGTCATTCAGGATCAGCTGGATCCCGTCTTTGCGCCTTAATGTTCTGACCTGTCTGATCTGTATGAGATGTGAAAGGTGTACCCGTATAAATCCGGAGTCGGCGAGCAATTCCTCGTAATCTTTTAATGTTCTGCTGACCAGGTAATGGCCTTCTGCTGTGTAGATATGAGTATAATTGTTCTGACCTTCGCAACGTATGATATCATGGATAGCTACAAAGTCAATCCGATCGTGGGATGGTAACGCCAGCGTCTCAAGTTTATTCCTGCGGTGCTGTTCAATCATGGATTGAAGCTGCAGTGTTTGTCTGTTTAGATTGATAAGTTTAATGGCTTTTTCCGTTGCCTCCTTCCACATGGGGACCTCAACTGGTTTCAATAAATAGTCCAGTGCTGAGAAACGGATGGCTTTGATAGCATATTCGTCATAAGCAGTAATAAATATTACCACTGGTAAGGGAGGGGAGAGTTTTTCCAGCAGTTGAAACCCATTTAATTCAGGCATCTGAATATCCAGAAATAATAAATCAAAAGGATCGTTTTGAAAAGCTTCCAGTGCATGTGCAGGGTGTTCGAAATACTGGCACGGAAGATGATTGAAATGGGTATTCATCTGACGCTTGCCAAACTCCAGATTAAACACTTCGTCATCCACCCAGGCTGCACGAATTATTCGATCGGTAACCATAATTCAATCATTGTTCCTGGGTTTTCTTTCCGCTCAGGGAAAGCCGTTGCATAATGCATGCGTGCATGGTGTGAATAATATGTCTCCATCCTTTCTTTACCCAATGCCATTCCCACACCGCCAGGATTCATATTTGCAGGTAGGCCACGTCCATTGTCCGTTATGATAATATGGACCCATTGGTTTTTTCGGGTAAAATTTAGCGTTATTATCCCATCCTGCTGACCAGAGATGCCGTGTTTGATGGCATTTTCCAGATAGGGTTGGATTAATAGTGGTGGAATTTCAATGCTCGGAAGATCGAGGTCCGGATCAATATTCCATTTGACCAGAAAAGGGGACCGCATTTGTTCGAGCTCAAGGTAATTACGTGAAAATTCAATTTCTTGTTGCAGGGAAATCCGCTTCAATCGGTTTGCTTTGAGAATGTTACGAAGGAAATTTGAAAAGGTCTGAATATAATTGGCAGCTTGTTGTGTATGATTCTGGCTGATCATTTCTCGGATAGATGCCAGACTATTAAATAAAAAGTGAGGGTTTAATTGCCCGGTCAGGGCTTGCCATTTTAGATTCAATTGTTGATATTTTCTTGCGTTAGCCTGAAGAATGTATCGCTCCCGGGCCCTGACAATTAATGTGATTAGCAAAAGCAATACAAACCCCATCAACGAGTAGCGAATCAAATTTTGCCGCAATTTTGAATTTTGAAGTTCCAGATCCTGCTTTAATTCCTGTAATCCCCTGTATAATGGGGCAAACCGATTAGGGCCAGCGTAATAAATTTTTTGATGATTATCAAGCAACATCGAAAAAACACTGCTTTCCACGTCATTCTCAGCAATGAATAATGTGTCTAAAATGGTTTCTCCTCCTGCCGGTTGGAAAACAAAAATATGTTCTACGGGTATCCCGGTTTGGTTGGATATTATGGCGGCTAATTTAGGGCTATTCATTTTGGACAGGATGACGATTCGGAGGTCTGCCAACGCTTCTTTGTCCAAATTGATGATAAGATCAGGGTTTATCGGATAATCGCGGTATTGACTGTAAATCAATAGTGGGCCGGGAATAATAGATTGTAAGCTCCGGTTACCCTCCGGTGTTTTGACCAGGAGGTTGGTAAAATACTGGCCTTTCTCCAGACTTTCTCTTTTCTCATAAAGCGCATTTAATGCACTATTTTGAACCGAATCGGGAACTAAATCCTGGAATATCCGGAGTACATGTTGACAGGTGTTTATATCAAATAGGGTGTTGGATAAAATAATTCGTGCGTATTTAAACATCAAATGATTTCGTGCATAATCCTTAAAGTTTTCAATGGCATAATAAAAGCCTGTAAGTGGCTGATAGGATGGAAGATTGTTTAGGGGATTAAAATTTAAACCCCTGTTTTGGATTTTATGATTTACAAGTGCTTCCAGGTATTGAGCATAAACAACCACTTCTTCCGAATGGGGTTGGTAAAGCATTGTGGAGTCGCTATAATGAGAGCCAAAGTCCTGATAACGTATTATGTCATTAAAAGGGAATTGGCTATAGAGGGCATGTGTATAATAGCTGTCATTCCAAACCAACTTTTGAGCCAAGGGATCAGGAGCAGGATTCTCTTCAAGCCAATTCATTTCCAGCCGGTATTGTTTTGCAACCCAATTGAGAAAATTCCCCGGTCCCAATGCGTTTAATTTTACTCGATAATAACCTGAAATGGACATAAATTGATTGCCCCTGTATTTAGTCCAGAATTGCCCAAGTTGTACTGAATTCCATGGATCGTAAGGGGTATGTACGGAAGGTTGTATTCCTTCCCAGGTAATATCCCAATGATCTCCAGGTCTGACAAAGAGCCGTTTTAGCAGTAATGTTTTATTTTGGTTATAAATTTTAATATTTATTAGCGATGGATCCTCAATGGCGTAAGTAGCCTGTAAACTGTGACTGATCTCCAGATTTTGACCATCCAGGGTTGGGTCTGTTTTAAATAACTGAATTTGATAATTTTCTTCCGTTTCCTGGATGTTAAGGGTTAACGCCTGTTGCGGCAGAGGTTTAAATTGATAGTCAAATCGTATGTATAGCTTTTGGCTTGGAAACAGATTGTTCTCTGTAATTAATTGTAATGACCGTTGCCACTCTTTACCTGCTTCTGCTGGAGAACTCCAATTGGTAGCGTTGGATGGATTGAATAAATCCAGGGAAAAGGGAAGCAATTGATTTGGCATACGCGTATGAAAACCGGACAAATATTGCCGGGTCATTGTATCCAGCAGGAGCGGGTCGCCAGAGATCAACTTGCCCGATGAATCGATGATTATACGTACTGTTTCATGCATCCCTATTTCGCGGGCGAAGGTGTACTGGTGGTTCTGTCGGAATAGTCGAGTATTTATTTGTGTAGGAATTAGATTCTGCCAGGTTGCCATCAATTCAAATTGCGATGCATCCAGTTGATTCACCTCGACGCGATAGGTCAGGATGAAGGTTTCAAAATCTTTCAAATCCCTTTCGTTAGGAATGGCATTCTCCGAAGAAATCGATCCCTGGTAAAATGTGATGTTCAATTCGTATTTAATCCCCGGCAGCAATGGGAATACTGGTGCCTTTGCAGAAAGAGCATTTCCAAAACCGATAATCAGAATTGCAGTAATAATGGATAATGTACTCCGCATAATTGAGTGATTAGGTATCCCTAATCTACAAAATTCCATTCGGGTTGTCCAGCACCGATGAGAAGCCGGTACGCCTTATCGAGAATCTGGTAAGGCCCTCAGATTACGTATTTTTTATGCCCCGCATCCCAACCATCCCGCACCTCAAACCTCATACCTACACCTCCTTTCTCCCTCCATCCTTCTCCTTTCTCCCTTCTCCCTTCTCCCTTGTCCCTTGTCCTTTCTCCTTTTTCCCCCTATTCCACTCTTCCGATCGGCCTCCGGTTCTCACCCTCCGCTCCGGTAAGTTCATCACCCAGATCTTTTCTGGCTTCATCAGCGAGCCGTTCCAGTTCCTTTACGATGTCCGGATTGGCAAATTTTACATCATAGCGCTCTCCCGGATCTCTGCGTAGATCATAAAGCCCCCCTTCGAAATTAAAATTCTCATTGTTGGGGCCCGGCATACCGTCTTTACCCGGCGTGAATCCTTCGTAGGTGCGCCCGGGGTGGGGGAATACCAGTTTCCAGTTTCCGTGCCGGATGGCTTCCAGGTTGTTGCGACGGTAATAATAGTAGAATGTCGTGCGAGGGTTGGCATCCGGATCGCCTTTAAGGACATCCCAGATGCTCACACCATCGATGTGTTGCGCGGGTAGTTCTGCGCCGGTAACCTCTGCAATGGTCGGCAACACGTCGATGGCAGAACTTAACCGGTTGGAAATCACTCCGGCGGGTACGTGGTCAGGCCATACTACCAGACAGGGCTCTCGCTGTCCTCCTTCAAAGGAGGTGCCTTTACCTTCACGCAGACCACCGGTACTGCCTGCATGATTGCCATAGTTGATCCATGGACCATTATCGGAAGTGACGATCATCAGGGTGTTTTTAGCAAGTCCCATTTCATCCAGGGTCTTGCGGATCTGACCGATGCTCCAGTCGAGTTCCATGATCACATCACCGTACATGCCCTGCTCGGACTTACCTTTGAATTTATCCGAAACGGCCAGTGGTACGTGGGGCATGGGATGAGCCAGATAAACAAAGAACGGACCTTCCCGGTGTCGTTTGATGAAATCGATCGTCTTCTCGGTAAACATCGTGGTGAACTGGCTCTGATCCGGATTGGTTTCGATCACCGTCTCATTTTCAATCAATGGCAATGGAGGGTAATAATTTTTAGCAGTGGGATGATTCGGCCACATATCATGCGAATAAGGGATTCCCAGGAATTCATCAAAGCCGTGTCTTGGTGGTAAGAACTGAGGCAGATGTCCCAGGTGCCATTTCCCGAAGGCGGCAGTCGCATATCCTTGCTTCTTGAGCATTTGACCAATGGTTTCCTCCTTGTCGCTGATCCCGACTTTGGCGGTATGATCCAGGGCTCCGCTGAAGCCGATCCGATTGGGATAACAGCCGGTCAGTAAACCAGCCCTTGATGCAGAGCAAACAGCCTGCGGTGAGAGAAACTGGGAAAGGACCATGCCGTCTTTTGCCATCTGATCCAGATTGGGTGTCTGGTAGCCCACCGCGCCGGTACGACCAAGATCTCCAAATCCCATATCGTCAAAATACACCAGGATGATATTGGGCGAGTCTGCGACCGGTGTAGAATGGCGATCATGAAAAGCATAAAACAAGCTTCCGGTAGCGAATACTAGCAACCAGGAGCCAAGGGCCAGGATCTTACGATTCATAGGTAAGTGTTGATGATTTAAGCTTGGCGAGTGCGCAATTCTTTCTTTAGGATTTTCCCAGTTGCGCTCATCGGCAAGGTGTTAACAAATTCAATGATTCTGGGGTATTTATACGAAGCAATATGGTCTTTCGTCCATTGCATCAACGTATCCGTGTCTATGGCTGCACCTTTTTTCAATACGACAAAGGCTTTTACTTCTTCACCCAGCTTTTCATCCGGTACACCAATGACTGCAACCATCGAGATGACTTCATTTTTCATCATGACTTCTTCCACTTCCCTGGGATATACATTAAATCCACCGCGGATGATCATGTCTTTGGTCCGATCGACAATGTAATAAAATCCATCCTCATCCTTGATCGCAACATCTCCGGAATACAGCCAACCATTTTTAAGGGTGCTTTTATTGGCTTCTGGTTTTTTGTAATAACCTTTCATCACATTATGCCCCCGGTAGAGGAGTTCTCCTTTCTCTCCGATGGGAACCTCCTGGTCGTGTTCATCAACCAATTTTACTTCAATTCCCCAGGCTGGAGTACCAATACTACCCGGTTTACGGCCTACGTCCAGGTGATTAAATGTGACGACTGGTGATCCTTCTGACATGCCATAACCTTCCAGGATGGGCACATTAAATTTAGCTTCAAAATCTTTTAATACCTGTACCGGTAAAGCAGCTCCACCGGAAGCACAGATCCGCAGTGTTTTGGTGATCTGATCAATGTCAACCGTGGGATCATCATGCATTAACAGACCCCAATACATGGTAGGAACGCCGGCAAAGACTGTCACTTGATGCTTAATCATCAATTTGAGTACGGTATCAGCGTCAAATTTGGGCAACAAGATATTGCTGCCGCCCCGGTAGATCCCTGAATTCATACACACGGTCATCGCAAAGATGTGAAATAGCGGAAGAACCGTTAATGCAACATCAGTATGATCTGCCTTAATCAGGTCACCGGACAAGATGGCATTCAATAATAAATTAGAGTGGGTAAGTTCAGCGCCTTTCGGGCGGCCTGTTGTTCCGGAGGTGTAAATAATCACGGCCGTATCTTCCGCAGAGGTTTGAGCTGTCTCAATGGTTGGTGCCTGCCCCTTCATCAACATTCCCAGGGTGGAAACTCCTGGTATGGAGGGTGGATCGGTAGGTTTAGCCGTGATCAGGTAAAATTGCTGGCAACCGGCGACCTGATCGAATCCGGCTTTTCCTTCTGTACCCATGGGCAAAGCTTCATTGCCTTCAAAACAGAAATAAGCCTTTGCTTCGGAATCACTCAGATGATAGGCGATTTCATCCTGCTTCAATAATACACTTAATGGCACAACGACAGCTCCAGCTTTAAGGATACCAAAATAGATGATTGGGAAATAGGGCAGGTTCAAACAGCTTAATCCGACCTTATCTCCTGGTTGTATACCCTGATTTCTCAGGCCATTCGCTACCTGGTTGGCAGCTGCATTGACTTGTGCATAGGTGAGTGCGGTGTCCATAAATTGGAAGGCCATTTTATTCGGGTACCGGCGGGCACTATCTTCCAGGATGACAGCTAAATTTAACATTGACTCTAAAGGTTTTTTGGTTATTGATCAATAAAATATTTCATACGGGAGATCTCAATTTTATCATGAGTTGGTTAATCCATTTGTGTTACCAGATATCACCGGTTTCTTTTTGCAGGGCATTTAATTGCCCTTTTAATTTTTGCACAATTCGCGTACTCGACTTTTTAAGGTACAAATTGTTTGATTCACCGGGGTCTTTCTTTAAGTCATAAAATTCCCATCCGGGAGGGTAGGGCATGACATCCTGGTGTTTACCCGGGCGGGCTTTTCCATAAAAGTAGGCCAGTTTGTAACGTTCGGTGCGGATACCGTAATGTGCTGGGCGTTCCGGTTGGTTGCTCCAATAATGGAAGTATATGGCTTTGCGCCAGTCGCCCGGAGTCTTTCCCTCAAGGTTGGTTCTAAAACTCCTTCCCTGCATGGCTTCCGGCGTTGGCAAACCGGCATAATCGAGCATTAATGGAGCAAAATCAATATTGAGGATCATGTCTTCCAGACGCGAGCCAGCTGGTATTTCCGGAGGATAACTGATGACAAAGGGCATGCGCAGGGACTGCTCATAGATGAATCGTTTATCGAAATAGGCATGCTCACCCAGGAAGTATCCCTGGTCAGCTGTGTAGATGACGACGGTATTTTCCCATAGTCCGGCCTTTTGTAAGTAGTCGATCAGCTTGCCAATGTTGTCGTCAATGGCGGCTCCTGCGCGAAGAAAGTCGTGCACGAATTTTTGGTAGATTTTCTTTCTGGCCTCCACCGAATCCAGTCCCTCAAGACTGAAGGGAGGCCCGGGATAAGTCGTGCCGGCATGTTGTTCAAAACGTTGGCCAAGAATTTCCAGAGGCCATCCATCATGGGTGCGGCCGGTAGCTGCGGCTCCCCATTCCATGAGGTTATCCGGGTAAGGCAGTTCCACCCCTTCCAGGAAATTCCGGTATCTGTCAGGGTAATCAAATGGTTCGTGAGTCGCCTTGAACTGCGTGCAGAGGAAGAATGGCTTCCGGTGATCCTGGTTTTGCAGCCAGTTAAGCGCCTTGTCGGTGATGACATCATCGACATAGCCGGGATATTCCTTGCCTCCCGCATTGGCATCCTGCCAGTCATCCGGTCCTTTCAACAAAGGATTGTGATAGCGACCCTGTCCGGGCAGAACCAGAAATTCATCAAATCCAGCTGGTTTTTTCTTCAGGTGCCATTTACCAAATAATGCAGTCGCATACCCGGCTTGCTGTAAAAGTTTGGCAACACTGATGGTATCCGGGTCAAGTGCATCATCGAGCTCATAGACGCCGTTGCGGTGACTGTACTGGCCGGTAAGGATGGCAGCTCTGCTAGGTGTACAGATGGAGTTGGTGCAGAAGGCATTGTCCAGGGTAGATCCACCTGCTGCCAATCGCTTGATGTTATCATTCTTGACATAGGGCGCTAGGATACCACCGTAGATACCCCACGCTTGCGAGGTGTGATCATCGGAGAGGATAAAAAGGATATTGGGCCTGGAAGATGTACTTTGCCCGGATGCCGGTAAGGAATTAGTTAAGAGTGCTATCCAGGTCATAGCACAGCAGATGCAGACCTTAAGCGGACGAAAGACCTTGACCATTGACTTCATGGATTTAAGATAACATTCTCAAGTCATTATCATTTTATTTTGCGAAATATGACCGGCCGGCCTGCATTAAAACGTCACAATGTGGTCTAGAGCCGGGTAAACTTATAAGTCACCGGGCCATCCTGCGTTTGTAATGAGATCAGGAAAAGTCCCTGTGGAATACCTGCCAGACTGATATCAATATTGCCGCCGGGAAGCGTACGGTTAAAGCTTACCAATCGTCCGGAGAGATCGAATATGCGATATGCACTGACGAAATTCTGCTTGAGGTCAGCCAATCGGATGTACTCATTACCAAAACTAATTTGATAATTATCCGCACTATTTTCTTGCATGCCGAGGAAGCGGTTGTTCCGGATGACGTTGATGACCTTGTAGCAAGACCGCTGGCAACCAAAGAGATCAAAAAGGTCCAATTCAAGCTCAGCTTCCGGAGCAGCATTCGGGCCAGCCAAAACCCTGATTTTTGATTCGCCATCGTTGAGTTTGTCAAAATCAATTATCCAGTCTTTCCCTTTGATATTCCACACGGGATTTGTAAATATTCCTTTCGGGTCTTTCTGCAATTTGAATTCAACCGGCACGCCTGCAGAGATCCGGGAAGGCCCGATGATGGTGCAGGCTAACTCTGGAATTACATTAAAATATTTGACGGCAGTAGAAGTATTTCCACATTTATCATAGGCTGTGTAGGTCCGTTTTACCCGTGGAACTTCATCACAGGCACCGATAATGTCATCATGATAATCATAAACGCGGATACCCTGGGTGCAATCCATGATGATGGGGGGCGGTACATTATCTGCTGCATAATTTTGGGCAGTTACGGACTCAAATTCCGCTAACTGGATCTCGGGACCGGTAGTTTGAATGGATATGGTAGAAGAGCAGGTGTCATCTCCTACAATAGCCAGTACAGTGAGGGTTTTACAAAAATACAGTGGAACCAGAGGAATCGGATTCGGTACGTGGTTACCATCTTCATCCAGTATCACCAGCTCAGCAACATCATCTGATACGGTAAAATGATCACCAATGGCTGCACAATCCACAAATAGTGTGACATCTTCAGCATCACAACCGGCTTTCAGCGTTTGTCCTGCAAATAATAAGCATAAAGACAACAGTAATTTGGATGGTTTCATCGGGTTAAATTTTTAGTGGACCAATTCAGGCAAAATGGAAATTGAGGAGTCCGATTTTGTGTGTATTGGTCGGTGAAAAAAACGCATGCTTAGTACCAGGAAATCAAAAGATAATTATAATTCCAAAGAATAATTCCTCCTTCAGGGGTAAATATTAGCTGATCTGTATTTAATATATGTATATACTGAACTGCCATCTGTGGTAATTCGATGGTCGGCGGGGGGAACCAGCTTTTGAACAATCAATTAAATGCGAGTAGAATCAGGCCAATTAGCGCTGGCAATGCCTGAACAAAAAAGATCTTCCGGTCTGCGGTCAATGCCCCGTAAATTCCGGCGATTGCAACACAGCTTAAGAAGAATATCCGGATGTTCGATTGCCAGTTGTCGTCATGGATCAGAAAGGTCCAGAACAGACCAGCAGCCAGAAAGCCATTGTACAATCCCTGATTGGCAGCCAAGGATTTGGACTGTTTAAAAAATTCAGTGGGGTATTTTTTGAAAATACGCCTTCCGGTTGTCATCCAGGCAAACATTTCAAAATACATGAAATACAGGTGCAGTATCCCGACCAATGCTGTTATCAGATCAATAGCTATTTTCATCAGCCTCCTTTTAGAGGAAGGTAGATAAAATATCAGAAATTGGATCCAAGGATCTTTGGAACATTGTCATTATGATCTGTTTATCTTTAAATCATGAAAAGAATTTCTATTCTGGTTCCCGAACATGCAGTCATGGAGGCAATAGCAGATCCTCGCTACCTGTTCAATATGGCCAACCATTTTCTTGTCTCCCAGGGTAAACCGGCACTTTTTGAGATTCAACTGGTTGGGTTGAGGTCTGAGGTGCGGTTGGATGAAGTTTATACCATTCATGTGGATCGGGTATTGACAGAGGCGGACCCTTCCGATCTGATTATCATTCCGGCATTATTTGGTGACATGCAGCGGGCTGTCAACCTCAATCGTGCATTTATCCCCTGGATTCTCAATCAGGTCGAGCAGGGAACAGAGATCGCTTCTTTATGTGTCGGAGCATTCCTGCTGGCATCGACAGGATTATTGGATGGGAGGAAATGTTCTACCCACTGGGCTTATTACCAGGAATTCAGGGATACGTATCCCGATGTTGATGTACAGGACGGGACGATCATTACCGATGAGCAGGGGATTTATTCCAGTGGTGGTGCAAATTCCTATTGGAACCTGTTGCTGTATTTACTGGAGAAATATACCAGTCGTGAAGTCGCCATATTAGCTGCCAAATATTTCGCCATAGACATTGACCGCGATAATCAAAGTGCTTTTGCCATTTTTACGGGTCAGAAAGACCACAACGATCCGGAGATTCTCCAAATTCAGGAATACCTCGAGTTGAACTTCACCGAAAAGCTGACTGTCAATGACCTGGCCCGGAAGGTCGCACTGAGCAGACGCAGTTTTGAACGGAGATTTAAACTGGCAACCGGCAATACCGTCCTGGAATATCTGCAACGTATAAAGATTGAAGCGGCTAAGCGTGATTTTGAAACGTCCCGGAAAAACATTTCCGAAGTCATGTATGATGTTGGCTATTCTGATACAAAGGCTTTCCGTTCGTTATTCAAACGAATCACCGGATTAACGCCCATCGAATACCGCAACAAATACCAGAAGACAGGTTGATTGACTTTAACTGAACATCTACCGGCAGCAATACCCGGCTTAATCAACCTAAATAGGGGGATCTGACCATCAGAGAAAGATTGCCAATGCAATTATGGAAGGCTGAAGTAACCTATCGATTTTTACCACCGGATTTCTTAACGTCTAGGCCCTGGCGCTTAATATAGGCTTTGAAGCGGGTTTCATAATCTTTTTTCGATTCACGATTCCAGATGCGTTCGAAGTGGGGTGGAGGGGCAAGTATTTCCGGGCGGTCTGCAGGCGCCTGGTCAAAGAAGAGATTGTGGCCGTCTTCCTTAAACAATTCAAAGCCATCATACAACCTGTTGTCAGCAGTATAGGCCTGATAGGTGAGGTGATTCCCATCAATGGAAATGGTCTGATAAAGTTGAATGTTTGATCCGGCACGCTGAATCCATCCGTCAAAGCCCAGGTCATACATTTTAGGTCCACTTACACTTACCACATAAATGGGACCATCCAGAATGTGTTCCATTCCAATCGGAATATTGGTACCCCGTCCATAGGTATGATCATGGCCCTGCAGGACCAGGTCGACATGATTGGCCTCGATCATGGGTTGTAATGCGCTACGCAATTCGGCATTGTCCCGGCCATATTTTGTGGAATAAAGTGGATAATGCAGTGTAAGGACGGTCCATTGTTGCGTATTGCTTTCCAGGACTTCCCGCAACCAGTGGACCAGTGCTGTGCTGTCTTCCCTCGACCGGTAAAATGCCGGCGCATCAAAAGAAATGATCCGGGTATTTTCGTAATCAATGTAATAGGTGGTTTCTTCAAAACCCTCCGGGCCATTAAGGGGCAGATTAAATTGCGGCCGCCAATGATCGCTTACAACATAATTTCCTTCCTTGGTACGGAGGTATTCGTGATTGCCGGGAGTGGCGATACTGGGAATAACGGCATACATCCAGCCTCCGGCATAGAACCACTCACCCCATTCATCATCATTATTGGCGCGGTTGATCAGGTCTCCGGCATGCAACATAAACTGGGCTTTGGGCATTTGTTGAAATGCTCCCCGTATTGCGCGGGACCAGAGTGATTTAACATCATTCTGTGCATCCCCAAAGTAAATGAATGAAAAGGGTTTTGCCTCGGTGGAGGCCGTGGTGAATTGATTCCATTCACTCCAGTTCAGGCTGTCCCCCACACGATAAGCATAGGTCGTCGCCGGTTGCAGTCCATCCATGGTAGCAGAGAAAAAATTGGCAGCATTCTGATTGGTGAGTAACGTAGTTCGTTCAGCCTGGATGGACCAGGAATTGATAGGGAAGTTAGGTGTCGGATCAGAAGGAGCAATTTCTACATAACCTTCTTTAACATAGACGGCAGCCCGCCAGTTAACAGCCATACTGGTGGCAGGCGAACTGGTCAGGTTTAACATGATCCGGTCCGGTACGCCCGAAGGTGGAAATGGATCATACTCCTGAGCAATTGCTCCGGCAAAGCAAAGTAAACCAATGAAAATCCCTGACAGACGATTCATTATTGTTTTATTGGCTGCAGCAGAAAATTCGGAACACAAAGGTTAAAGTTAGCAATTCATAGGAAGTATCCACGCTAATTTTGACTTGATCACTTGAGCCTCAGGAAGTTGCCTGGTACAAAATCAAATTGTCCAGCAAAGCAGGCCTGCTTAAAAATAAGTACCCGTTTGTTGATCTAATATTCTGTAAACCAGTGACTTGTAGTTATAGTATCCGATGGTGTATTCCTTGTTCGGTGCTAAGGAGCTATTTATTGACTGGTAATTGATTGCGTCATTATTCCGCAAGGCTTGATTTCCGGGCGAAAGCAAAACGAATCAAGGCGACAAAGGATACAGCCGTCCAGCACCCTTCTAGCAGGATAAAAGGCCAGTAATGCAACAGGTAGGAAGCGAAACATGCAATGGCAGCTCCGCAGGTATTTGCCAGGAGGTAAGCATAACTTTCTTTCTGAATCACATTGATAAGATTCAGAAAATACGCGGCAACCAATATCGCCACTCCAATAAATCCTATCCAGTCCGTTAAGGTCATATCTGGATTATATGAATTGCCTTAAATAACGCGCACTCAATTCAAGTGACAATTTTCGCAGTTCCGGGCTTTTTTCAAAAGCGCGGTCTTCCACCTCAACACAAACGGCTCCCTGATATCCGGAATCCGTCAAATAGGAAAAGAATCTTCCCCAGTCAATGCTTCCCAATCCCGGTATTTTAGGCGTATGCCAGAAATGAGGGTAGCTGAATGCACCGTGCCGGTCCAGTTTGTCCTGATCGATACGCATATCTTTGGCATGTACATGGAATAATTTGTCCGGATAATTTCGAATGGGCAAGGTATAGTCCATGAATTGCAACACCAGATGGGACGGATCGTAGTTCAGACCAAAATAGGGGCTGGGAATGTCCATCCACATCTGTTTCCAGATCGCAGGGCTGGTAGCCAGGTTCTTTCCACCAGGCCATTCATCCCGGCCAAAAGACATGGGGCAATTTTCTATGCCAATGTAAATCTTGCGTTCTTCTGCATATTGTATCAGCGGCTGCCAGACTTCCAGGAACCGGGGCCAGTTTTCTTCTACCGAAAGCGATGGATTCCTGCCAATGAAAGTGTTTACGTTCCGGATATCCAGTTCAGCAGCAGCGTCCATAACCTTGTACAGATGATCAGTATAGACCTTTGCTTCTACCGGATCCGGGGCGAGGGGGTTTGGATAATAACCCAAACCACTGATCAAGACCCCTGTCGATGCCTGCAGATTTTTAATACTGCTGACTTCTGCATTGGTAAGTCCGGCTACATCGATGTGCGTAACGCCGGCATATCGCCGGTTGTCCTGACCCTGTGGCCAGCACATGACTTCCACACAATCGTAGCCACTGAAAGCAGCAAATTCCAGTATTTCCTTAAGACTGAGATCCGGTAATATGGCTGAAACAAACCCTAATTGCATGTGACTTTACTTTGTTCCGATTAAAAGTAAAAAATGGAAGAGGGTAGGCATGGAAAAACTGCGAAAAATCCTCGGAAATTTATCAACCAGGCTTTGAAAGCAAATGAAATAGATACAAAGCCCTTATATTTAATCGAATTCTGGTAAAAATCCATATCCGGATTTTACATCCCAAATAATCCAGGTTTGAAGAATATGCCTGATCTCTAGATCATTACGGCTTACATCTTGTTTTAAATTGAGGAAATAAGTATCGAAAGTGAGTACTACTAAGAAATTGAATGAAATAGCTGCAACGGCTATTTGCGGGAATGATATCAGTTCTTCTTGTCTTTATGTTTCAGCGTTAGCAATCATTTATGCACAACAATATGCATGGCTTGCATTACTCATTGTAGCCGGCGTTTTGTATTTGTTTCGCAGGATCTATGGTGAGGTCGTTGGGGCGCTCCCCCTGAATGGTGGTGCATACAATGCACTTCTGAACACGACCCGGAAATCCACTGCCTCCCTGGCTGCTACGCTGACCCTGTTGTCTTATATGGCAACGGCGGTCATTTCAGCCAGTGAAGCCATGCATTATGTACACAGCATCTGGCATGGATTTCCGGTGATCATAGCCACCATCGTTTTGCTGGCTTTATTTATGGGTCTGACCATCCTGGGGATCGGAGAGTCCTCCAAAGTGGCCATCGGCATTTTTGTGTTCCATTTATTCTCCCTGACACTCCTGGTTCTGGTGAGTGGATATTACTTGCTAACCAATGGATTTGATGTCCTTTCTGCAAACTACCAATTGCCTGTCAAGGGCGGAATTAAAGAGGCGTTATTCTTTGGTTTCGCCGCCGCCATGTTAGGGATCTCTGGTTTTGAAAGTTCTGCGAATTTTGTGGAAGAACAGGCAGAAGGGGTCTTTCCAAAGACGCTACGCAATATGTGGATAGTCGTCAGCATCTTTAATCCGCTGATGGCCTTCCTGGCTTTATCGATCATCCCGGTCGCTGAGGTAAATGCTAACCAGGAAGCTTTATTGTCCTTTATGGGGAGTAAAATTGGAGGTAACTGGCTGTCGACTCTGGTATCCGTGGATGCAGCGCTGGTGCTTAGCGGTGCAGTCCTTACTGCTTATGTAGGGGTAAGCGGACTGCTCGAAAGGATGACGCTGGACCGTATCCTGCCCAATTTTCTGTTAAGCAAGAACCGCCGTGGTGCGGCTTACCGCATTATCATCCTGTTTTTTCTGCTGTGTGTTTCGATTCTCACGATCACCCGTGGAGAATTGGGAGCTTTAGCCGGTGTTTACACAATTTCTTTCCTGCTGGTCATGGCTCTCTTCGGTTTTGGTAATATACTGCTGAAGATAAAACGGCGCAAACTGCCGCGTCCGGAGCGCGCTTCCCCGATTTCCATCATCATCGCGGTTGCCGCAGTGGGAGCGGCCATTGTGGGTAATGCAATCATGAATCCACAGTACCTCGGTGTCTTCCTGGAGTATTTCATTCCGGCGCTGATCCTGGTGACAATCATGCTAAACCGAACCAAAATACTCTGGGGCGTCCTGGAAGTGATCAAATACCTGTTTGCCCCCATTCAAAAATTCGTCCGCAGGACCAATCAGGGCATCCTGAACCTGATCGATGAAATCAACTCTCAGGAGTTTGTATTCTTCGCAAAAGGTGATGACGTATCGGTTCTGAACAAAGTGATGCAATACATTACCCGCAATGAACATACCCGCAAACTGAAGATCGTCACCATCGTTGAAAATGGTGAAACGGCTCCTGACAGACTTAAGACCGATATTGAAGTCCTGGACCGC
Source organism: Lewinellaceae bacterium (assembly GCA_020636135.1). NCBI lineage: Bacteria > Pseudomonadati > Bacteroidota > Saprospiria > Saprospirales > Lewinellaceae > Lewinellaceae bacterium. Next base: position 2,683,026 of record JACJYK010000001.1, on the reverse strand, counting down.
GAATACCCCGAAGTGAAGATCGAATACATCGAGATCCCTGGCACGTTCGGGCCGGAAATCATCAAGGACCTTTCTAAAAAATGGAGGATACCCATCAATTTTATGTTCATCGGTTCTCCTACCGACCGGTTCCCGTATCGCATCGAACAACTGGGCGGGGTGCGGTTGATCATATAGAAGAGGTAGAAGAAGTAAAAGAGGTAAAAGAGGTAGCAAAGGTAAAAGCATATCACCTCATAACCCCAGGTTTTAATTTGGGGACCCCAAAATAGGAGCATAACACCCCATAGCCCCAGCTTTTAACCTGGGTACTTTTAAATAGCCTTGTAGTAATCACGGATGTACCGGGTTACCTGGTCATAGATGGGAACGGTAAACTTGATAAAAAGATCGTTCGGGGTTGGGTCCTGCAGTCGCTTGTTGCGCTTACAGATGTCTTTTTGCGTTTTGTCCAGAGCTCGTTCGTCACCATTGAAATAGCCCCATTCATCCACATAGTCATACCCCCCGCTGAACTTGCGCTGGGTCAAGAGATTATTGGTGTTGTTTTCCATAACCTTCAGGTCCAGTGTTCCATTGGAGCTTATTGTGCGCCGGTACGTATGGACTTCCGCTTTGACGGTGCCATAGACGTTTATTGTGGAATCAGCCTGTTTGACAGTGCCTACGATGACGCTGTCCCTGGTAACATTGTTGATGACTTCTTTCTCATAGCCATTACCAACCACAAAATCATCAAATTCCATGTGCAGCACATGATCAATACGCAGGTTGCGGCTTCTGGCTTCAGCACTGGAAACGAATTGGACAAATGGACTCAGGTTCTCGGCTCGCACAAACTCCAGGATCTGGTTCTGGAAAAAGTCACAGGACAGGGAATAGGCCCTTTGCATCGGGATTGGAGTGACCTCTACGTAGATCGTGGCCGCACTCTGGGCTTCATACATTTTGTCCTCGGCATCTTTATAGGTAGGGTCAAGGGAGTAGATCCTCAGGAAATGGTCGTAGGCAATTTTAGCGTTTTCCCTGAATCCTTTGGCCAGTTCATCGGTACCCAATTTATACCGTGCAGCCATCAGGTTTATTTTTGCCTCCTCCTGCTCCCGGGTATAATCTGTCGGGGTGATGACCTCCTGAGCTGCCGGTGTTCGCAGGATCTCATCATAAACCGATGATAGTGCAGTCAGGTTGTCATAGATCTTATCCCACTTCAGCACATCGGATGATGCCTTTGAACGATCATTCTGATTCAGGTAATAGTTGACCAGGGCTGGGTAGGCTTTTGCCAGTGTTTCGCGGGCATTATCATTATTAGGTGCTTTTTTGAGGCGATCCAGAGCGTCATATACGGCATGTTCGTAATTGCCTTTCCGCAGCGCTTTTTTCCCGGATTTACATTGTACAAATGCAACCAGAGAGATCATAAGTAGAAGATGCCAAAGCTTCATTGGTTCCGGTTTTTGGTTTGCTCAAAGATAAAATGAAAGTGGTAATGCACCCAGATTTTCACTGTGAATCCCCTGCATACCGGGTATTTCAGCCTGTATGGTTCAACCAAAAAGATCAGAACTCAGGTAGCGGTCTCCACGATCACAAATGATGAACACGATAAGACCGGATTTCAGCTCCTGTGCTAATTTGACAGCAGCGTACAATGCGCCCCCACTGCTCATTCCGGCAAGTATGCCTTCTTCTTTGGCCATTCTCCGGGTCATGGTTCGTGCATCGTCTTCACTCACATCAATCAACCGGTCGACACGACTGGGTTCGTAAATTTTTGGGAGAAACTCCGGAGACCAGCGCCGGATACCCGGAATCGAAGAACCTTCGGTGGGCTGGGTGCCCACGATCTGTATGTCCGGATTATGCTCCTTAAGCGACCGGGATACACCCATAATTGTACCGGTGGTTCCCATGGAGGATACGAAATGCGTGACAAGACCATGCGTATCATTCCAGATCTCAGGTCCGGTGGTACGGTAGTGCATTCCGTAATTGTCGGGATTGGCAAACTGATTCAGCATGAAATAACCCTGATTGGAGGCCATGTCTTCGGCTAATTCGCGGGAATATTCGATCGTTTTTGCAGCAGGTGTCAGGATGACTTTTGCGCCATAGGCTTCCATCGCCAGGACCCGTTCCCTCGTGCTGTTATCCGGCATGATCAGGGTCATGCCGACCTTCATCAGCTGGGCAATCATGGCCAGTGCTATCCCGGTGTTTCCGGAGGTTGCCTCAACCAATTGATCGCCTGGTTTGATCTCTCCCCGTGACAGTGCCCCGGTGATCATACCAAAAGCAGCCCGGTCTTTCACGCTTCCTCCCGGATTATTGCCTTCCAGCTTGCCATAGATCTTTACCTGGCGGGATGGAAATATATGCTGGATCTCCACCAGTGGGGTATTGCCGATCAGCTCCGTCAGTTTTTTCATTACTTGTATTGTTTGAATACCATCATGTCAGAGGTTCCGGAATCCCCCATATTCATCTGAGCCTGGTAATAGACTTTACTGTTGGGAGGTATGCTCCGGGTAAGCCACACATTACCTCCGATCACGGAGTGATGTCCGATGGTCGTCTCCCCACCTAATATGGTAGCGCCGGCATAAATGACCACATGATCTTCGATGGTAGGATGCCGCTTGGAATCAGCATCGACTTTATCTACACTCAATGCACCCAGGGTTACCCCCTGGTATATTTTGACATGACTCCCGATGATGCACGTCTCACCGATAACCACTCCGGTACCATGGTCGATACAGAAATTGGGTCCAATCTCGGCTCCCGGGTGAATATCGATCCCGGTCTTGCCATGTGCATGCTCGGTGAGGATCCTGGGTATGGTTTTGACCCCCAGGTCGTGTAATGCATGCGCCAGCCGGTAGGCAGCAATAGCAAAGAAACCGGGGTAACTCCGGATGATCTCATGCTTTGACCGAGCGGCGGGGTCTCCTTCAAACATGGCCTGGATGTCACCTTCCAGCAAATCATGGACATTAGGCAGTGCATTAAAGAAATGATTTGCCAGGGCTTCGGCATGATCCCTTTCAGGGCCAATGTTGAAGTAGAGCAACTCTTCCAGCGAAAGCTGCAACTTCTCCAGGTGCATCTCGAGTTCCTTCACATTGCGGTATGCATGCTGCGTATAGTCCGGAAATAAAGAACCAAGGAGATCATTGAAAAATTCTGCGACCACCTGTGGTGACGGGCAGCGGTCACACGATTGATGGAGTTCAAATATCTTTTGTAAAAATGCTTTGTTCATAGCAACAATACTTCTTCACCGAAACAATATTCCCTGCAAATGGATGCGGGGTTAAGTTTTCCTATGATATATTTAACAAATATTTTTCCAACTATGGTTAATAATCGGGTTTCTTTTTTTTCAGGTATCTCACTGGTTCTGCTTCTGCTTACGGCTTGCCAGCAGATGGAGACACCCCACCAACCCGCAGTAGCACTCTGGGCAGGAGACACTCTGGAGAATTACACCGTAGATCCCTGGGGAGCGATCACCCGGGGTGATAGCACCGAAGCGCGTATTCGACTGTTGTTCACCGGACATGAATATGCGGATGGGGTTGACAGCATACTCCACATTATGGACAACCACAGCATCAAAGGGTATTTTTTCTTTACCGGAGATTTTATCAGGGCTTATCCATTGGCTATACAAAAGATAAAGGATGCTGGCCACTACATTGGTTGCCACTCCAATCGTCACCTGTTGTATGCGGATTGGTCGAAGAGGGACTCATTGCTGGTGACTCATGATGCGTGGAAAAAGGATCTGGACAGCAACTACCTGGCGCTTAAACCATTCGGGATTGGGCGGAAAGAACACACCTTATTTATGGCTCCCTACGAGTGGTACAACCAGTCCATCAGTGAATGGTGTAAAGAGGAAGGACTAACCCTAATAAATTTCACCCCGGGATTGATCACCCAGGCAGATTATACTGTGCCGGATGATAAAAATTACCGGTCTACCATGGAAATTGTGGGGAAGACACTGCAGGATGCGCGAAACGGTGCCCTGAATGGAGCTTTTATACTTATTCATGTTGGCAGTAGTCCTTACCGCACCAATAAGCTATACTGGGAGCTGGATACGATGATTACGGAATTACAACGAATGGGATATCGATTCTAATCTTTTGTTGGAAAATCATCACCTGCTTTCCGGGCATTTGATCAGACCAGTTTGCAAATAATCTCTTTCATCAACCGGTAGCCGACCATAGCGGTCATTTCATGGATGTCGCGGTCAGGATTGTATTCCACCATATCAGCGCCTGTCAGCGAGGGGAGCGCCTGGATAATGTCCAGCAATTGCCGGCTGCTCATACCCCCTGGTTCATAGTGCGAAATGCCTGGAGCGAATGCGGGGTCCAATACATCAAGATCCAGCGATAAATACAGAGGATGCCTCAGATCGCGGATCCACGGTTGATTCAGTTCTTTCATTTCAATGATTCGGACCTGGTACCGGGCGGCCTGTTCTCGCTGATGGGGAGTAAGTGACCGGATGCCCACCTGTGTCAGAGAGGCGATTAAATTTTGTTCCAGGAGTCTGGCAAAAGGACTGGCGTGTGAGTAAGGATTCCCATCCAGGTTGGCATACAGATCACTATGGGCGTCCAGCTGAAGCACATGTACCGGTTGCTGGACTGCTGCATAACCCGCCAGGACCGGATAGGTGATGGAATGGTCCCCACCGAAACAGAACAGCGATCCATCCGGCTGAGTCATTTCATGACGGACGCGATCGCGGATTACGGTGAAAGCCTCATCGCCTTGCAGGCCAGATACCTGAATTTCCGGTAATACACGGTAGTCCTCATTCAGGCGGATTGCGCGACCGCCCTCTGCATAGACATTAGCGGATCCGGTATGTTCCTGGGCAAGGATCCGTGGCGGTCCCCCGGCTGTGCCACGGAGGTAAGAACTGTTTACATCATGAGGTATTGGCAGGATACGTACCATGCTTTTGATTGTTGCGGCTGAAAGTAATGCTATTCTCGCATTCCAATGATGTCGATGGAGGATTGTTGGTTAGGTCAAATGCCTGTTACAGATTAACTCTACTTTATGCCATGATGCCATTGATCACCTGTCCGGAGACGTCAGTCAGGCGGTACCGCCGTCCCAGATGTTTGTAGGTTAAGCGTTCATGATCGATACCCAGTAACCGCAGCAGCGTGGCGTGAAAGTCATGGATGTCCACCGGATTTTCGATGATATTGTAGCCAAAGTCATCGGTTTCTCCATAAACGATCCCCGGTTTGATGCCTCCTCCGGCAACCCAGATGGAATAGGCTCTCGGATGATGATCGCGACCGTAGTTATTGGCCATTAATGTGCCCTGGCAGTAGTTGGTACGTCCAAATTCACCTCCCCAGATCACCAGCGTCTCATCCAGCAGGCCTCTTTGTTTCAGATCACGAATAAGGGCGGCGGTAGGTTGGTCCACATCTTTTGCTTGCATCGGCATTTCTGTCGGCAGGTTGCCATGCTGATCCCAACCCTGATGATAAAGCTGTATAAACCGAACGCCGGCTTCGGAGAGTTTACGCGCCAGCAGACAGTTTGCCGCATAAGTACCGGGAACCAGGGCATCCGGCCCGTACATCTGGAGGATGTAGTCCGGTTCCTTTTTGATATCTGTAATTTCCGGTACAGCGGTTTGCATCCGGTAGGCCAGTTCGTATTGTTGGATTTTAGCCTGGATCTCCGGATCGCCAAATTCATCGTAGGTCATATTGTTGAGGACATTCAGCTTGTCCAACATGGAACGGCGGCTTTCCCGGTTCATGCCATTCGGGTCGTTCAGGTATAATATGGGATCTTCACCACTGCTGAACTGAACGCCCTGATGGATGCTGTCCAGAAATCCATTGGTCCAGAGCTTGGAGTACACACCCTGACCATTCCCTTTGCCACGGGAAAGTAAAACACAAAAGGCCGGTAAGTCGGCATTCTCACTACCCAATCCATAGCTTAGCCAGGCACCCATGCTGGGACGGTTGCCTTGCTGAGCTCCGGTTTGCATAAATGTCAATGCCGGATCGTGGTTGATGGCATCGGTGTGCATGGTCTTGATAATGCAAAGATCATCTACCACCTGTGCCATATGCGGAAAGAGTTCACTGATCCACGCACCGGAGTTACCATATTGCTGGAATTTAAAATAGGATCCTACCAGTGGAAACCGGCTTTGGTTTGCTGTCATACCAGTGAGTCGCTGACCTTGCCGGATCGACTCCGGCAGATCTTCACCGATCATTTTATTCAGCAATGGTTTGTAATCAAAGGTCTCCAGCTGTGAAGGAGCACCATTCTGGAAAAGATAGATTACCCGTTTGGCCTTGGGGGCGAAATGGGGAATGCCCGCAAGACCCATACTTCCCACTGGAGAAGCTGCCTGTTTGGCTAAATTAGGCTGCAGGATCGAGCCCAGGGCGATGGTGCCCAGTCCGGCACCCATCTGACCCAGAAAATGCCTTCTGGTGACTTGCATCCGGTTTTCAAAAAATGGATTGGACATAAGGCTCAGGTTTTGGTTATGGACTCTTCCATGTTGTAAATCGTTTGGATGGCTTCCATCATAGCAGCTACGCGGGCAGGATCTGCATTTTCCAGATGTGGGTACTCACCGCTATCCAGAAATACCTTTGCATCGGCTGAGTCCTGCTGGTACCGCTTGACCTGCTCCTGGTAAATTTCATTCAAAACTGTGAGTTCCTTATCCTTTGCTTTCCGGCAAACGATGCGCTGAAAGGCATCACTCAGGCTGGTTTCGACAGGCTCATTTTGGGTTACATACCGCTCTGCCATTACCCGGGATGCTTCTATCACATGCGGATCATTGAGCATGACCAGCGCCTGCAGCGGTGTATTGGTCTTTATGCGCTGTACCTCACATTGATCGCGGTTGGATGCGTCAAAGGTCAGCATGACCGGCGGAGGCACAGTGCGTTTGATAAACTGATACATACCGCGCCGGTAGAGCAATTCGCCATGGTCCTGGACATAGGTAGCCAACGGACCTCTGCCAGAGGTTGCTGCTTCCCAGATTCCGTCCGGTTGATACGTTTTCACACTGGGGCCACCAATCTTATCGTTGAGCAATCCTCCGGATGCCAAAACCATATCACGGACCAGTTCTGCGGCATAGCGTATGCGTGGCGCATGTGATAAATAGATGTTTTCCGGGTCTGTGGCCAGTGCTTCTTTGCTGATTTGGGCGGACTGCCGATAAGTGGCGGATAACACCATTTGACGTACCAGCCGTTTGATGTCCCATCCGTGAGTCCGAAAGTCCACAGCAAGCCAGTCCAGCAGTTCGGGATGAGTAGGCAGTTCACCCTGCATGCCAAAGTCACCGCTGGTCTTCACCAGGCCCCTGCCGAAGTATAGGGACCAGATCCGGTTGACAAAAACACGTGCAGTCAAAGGATTGTCGTCATTAAACAGCCATTCGGCGAGTCCCAGGCGATTTTTAGGATAGGCCAGGGTGTCGAAGGGCAGGATGGCCCTGGGAGTGGATACCTCCACTTCTTTGCCATGTGCGCTGTAGACGCCACGCTCCAGAATATAGGTCGGTCGGATTACGGAGGAGTCTTTCATGATCATCACCCGTACATCTACTGAATCCTGATTGTCGATGAAATTAAGCAACGAATCCCGGTCTGCGGCGGTGATGGTCATGTAGGGCGGGTCTGCCAGCGAATTAGCAGAGATATCCCCGTACAATCCTTTCTCCGGGACCTGATTGAAGAATGCGAACGTACCATAATAACTGTCCATGGAGATGGGGTCGTACTTATGATCATGGCAATGCGCGCATTCATAGGTAAGGGCAAGGAACGTTTTTCCAAAAGTGTTGGTCCGGTCGGTTACATATTCGACCCGGTATTCTTCATCAATGACGCCACCTTCCTGGGTAATCTTGTGATTGCGGTTAAATCCGGTGGCCAGGATCATTTCTTTGGTCGCATGTGGCATCAGGTCTCCCGCCAGCTGCCAGGTGACAAATTGATCGTAGGGATAGTTGTCGTTGAATGCATGAATAACCCAGTCTCGCCATGGCCACATCGTTCTGGGGCCGTCGTCCTGGTAACCATGCGAATCTGCATATCGCGCTACATCAAGCCAGTGCATAGCCATTTTTTCTCCATAATGGGGATTTTGCAGCAGCTGGTCCACCACGTGTTCATAAGCATCAGGAGAATCGTCGGCCAGGAAAGCATTCTGGGCTGCGATATCCGGTGGTAGCCCGGTCAGGTCGTAATAGACTCTTTTCAGCAAGCGTTCTTTATCAGCCTGATCATTGGGTTTTAGCTTTACCGTCTGCATTTTAGCCAGCACAAAGTCATCGATTTCATTTACAGCCCAGGTGTTTCCGAGCATGCCGGGTACTTCCGGTGATTCTGGCGGGATAAATGCCCAGTGCGGTTTGTAGACGGCGCCCTGCTCAATCCAGCGGGTAAGGATCTTTTTTTCTTCTTCGGTCAATGCAAGATTGGATTCCGGCGGGGGCATCATCTCTGCACTGTCCGCGGTCATGATGCGGTGGTAGAGTTCGGAGGTCTCGAGACTGCCGGGAACGATCGCATATTTGCCGGAATCTTCCGGCAATTCCGCGAAGGCAGCATTCTTCAGGTCCAGACGCAAGCCGGCTTCACGCTTATTGGCATCCGGTCCATGACACTTAAAACATTTGTCCGACAGGATGGGCCTGACCTGATAATTGAAATCAATGGTGCCGGTAGCCATCTGGTTTGTATCCGTACGGCACGCCGTCACATAAAACAAGAGGCTTATGACGGTAAGTCCAGCAATGAAAAATACCTTGCGCATGGTTTAAAGGTAAAATTTCAGCGCGAAGCAAGCAATAATTTCATCATCCTACTGGTGTGTTGAACTCCAGATTATTACATTTTGTACCGGGATTAATATCTTTCTGTTTTATAAATAGTGTGGAACCATGCATAGACTGATTTTTATGCTGCTGATCTGGATGACCCTGGAAGGTCTCTGTGCCCAGGATCCCTGGCAAATTTCAGGTAGCCCCGACCCGGGAAATTATTATGGAGTGACGGTTGCAAATGGTATGATCGGCATTGTTTCGTCTCCCGAGCCTTTTCAGGTTAAGGACGTCGTTCTGGCTGGCGCTTATGATCTTTACGGTCGTGGCAGGGTCAGTAATTTTTTGCGGAGTTTTAATTTACTCAACATGTCACTGGCGATCGATGGCCAGCAGGTTTCTGCTTCCACCACCAAGGATATGAAACAGACGCTGGATATGCGTGAAGCGTCATTTCGGACCACGCTTGGTGTGGGGGATAAGGCGGCAATCACCTACACCTATTATGCCCTGCGACAGATGCCCTATACCGTTCTAATGGATGTGGAGGTGTATGCCAAGCAAGATCTGGACCTGTCCGGGTCCAGCGTTATGGAAGCACCGGATGCCCTGCGGGATGTTGAAAATTATTACAATGAAATTGACCGGCCTCACGTGCTGATCAGCCTGTTGACTTCAACTGCCAAAAGCCCCACTGGTAAACTGCTGATGTGTGCCTCGAATACATTTCTCTTCGAAGAAAAACACGGTGAGGAACCCCGGGTTATCCATGAGATGTGGGATAACAACCGGCACCTGATGCGATTCAATAAAAAGATCCCAGCGGGTCAAACATACCGTTTTTCCATCATCGGTACGTCGATTACCTCTGCGCACCATGACGACCCGCTGAATGAAGCGGAACGTCTGACGATTTATGCAAAGCTCCAGGGACACGACCGGCTATTGAAGTTGCATCGAGCTGCCTGGGATGAATTGTGGGCCAGTGATATCCTGATCGACGGGGATCCGCAGAGCCAGCAGGATGTGCATAGCATGCTGTATCATTTATATTCCTTTACGAGGGCCGGAACAGCCTTATCACCATCACCTATGGGATTGAGTGGACTGGGGTACAATGGCCATGTATTTTGGGATAGTGAGCTGTGGATGTATCCACCCTTGCTGGTCCTGCATCCGGAGATCGCCAGATCGTTGGTCGAATACCGGTATCAACGTTTGGAGGCAGCACGTCGTAATGCATTTGCCAATGGCTACCAGGGAGCCATGTTTCCCTGGGAAAGTGCAGAGACCGGGGTTGAGGAGACACCCGTCTGGGCATTGAGCGGCCCCTTCGAACACCACATCACCGGTTGTGTCGCTCATGCTGCCTGGCTTTACTATTGCGTGACCCAGGATCAGGACTGGTTGCGTACCAAAGGTTGGCCGATCCTGTCTGAAACGGCAGCTTTCTGGGTTAGCAGGGTAGAGCGCAATGATCAGGGGAAGTACGACATCAAAAATGTGGTTGCTGCGGATGAATGGGCAGAAAATGTGGATAACAATGCATTTACCAATGCCATTGCCAAAGCTAACCTGCATTATGCTGCCATGGCTGCTAAATTACTGGGTTATGTCGCCGACCCCAGGTGGGAGGAGGTAGCAGCTAACATACCGATATTGACTTTGCGTGATGGAGTCACCAGGGAACATGCAGACTACCAGGGAGAAGGCATCAAACAAGCCGATGTAAACCTATTGGCTTATCCGCTACACGAAATCACGGCTCCGGATGCCATCCTGAGAGATCTTGAATATTACCAGCAAAAGGTTCCGGATGCAGGGACACCGGCCATGACTCAGGCCGTATTTGCGACTCTGTATGCCCGTTTGGGTAATGGGGAGGATGCATTTAGGTGGTTTCAGGAAGCCTATTTGCCAAATCTGAATCCTCCTTTTCGCGTCATTGCAGAAACCAAAGGAGGAACCAATCCTTACTTCGGCACCGGTGCCGGCGGAGTATTGCAGGCTGTCCTGATGGGTTTTGGCGGATTGGAAATTTCGGATGAGGGGATCCGGCAGATCAATAGCAAACTACCTGCCGCCTGGAAAAAACTGACCATAACCGGGGTAGGGGTTCAGAACAGGACTTTTAAAGTGATCGGTACAAAATAAGGCGCCGATTTATTGACTGGAAACAATGGTAAGTTTCTGTTGACGGATTTCTCGGGGATAACGGACGACCAGGAAATAAATTCCCGAGGCGTGGGCCGGAACCGGGAGGATCCAGTCCTCGGCGCTTGCATTGCCTCTCCATAATTCTCTGCCAGCTTCATCAACCAGATAAATCGATTGTAACTGACGGTGGTCCGGATGTGCCGCAACAATGTGGATATCTTCGCCATGGGAGGGATTGGGGTAAATCTTCCAGTTCCGTTCCAACAGGTCATTGCGGGCGGCGGTTGCATTCCCGATCGTAAATTCACCGCTGTTGTCTTCATAGTCGCCGGTGTTGTTGTCCTGTACGACCTTGATTTTGGCATGAGTGGTTGATACACCCGGAACGACCCACTGGTAACTGGTGTCTGTTACCGGCAGGTTTTCGATGATGGTATTCCAGGTGGTGCCGCCATCTGTTGTAAAGTACAGGTCCCAGTCTTTCTGATCATGGGGAATTTCGATTTCCCAACGGATCATGACTTGTTCACCAGCCATATAGTGTTCACCTCCTTCCGGATATTTAAGATGCACGTGACCAAAGGCAGGTGCTGCAATGAGCAAGCCCATCATTATGATCAGAAGGTTTGATTTTGTCATCAATTGGGGTTTAGTTAGTTGCATACCCTGTCGTTTAAGCTGAAGTGAATACAATCAGGCAATCCATTCAAAGTTACGTTTCTAATTTAAATGACTTGTTAAAAGCAGTCAAGTCACCTTATTTCCAGGCTTCCAGTGGTACTTCGTCAAATGAACCCTGACTATTCTCCGACAGAAACAATACCTGGAAACTGGCCTTTTCTCCTGGATTTGCCAGGTATTCAAACCCCACCAGGATCGTTCCTGAGTTGGCTTCGTCGTAGTCCGTGGTTGGCTCGGTACTCCAGGTTTGCCAGTTGATTTTGACGGGACCATGAGCGATCAGGCGGAGGCGTTTGCCATCTTTTTCAAGGTCCAGGCCGTCTGCCGTTGCTTTCACCTGACATGTTGTAAGCATCGTCCAGCGCATTACCGTAGGATGATCACCGTTGTATACCTCATCCTGGACCATTACCGAGGATTGATCTTTGATGGCAATTCCCCGCCAAACCGACCGGACCTGATCCGAATACAATGTACTGAGATCCGTTATGGCGTACAGATGATCCGGATTACAGGAGGAGCGTTCGATACGCGCATAGCCATTCACACGCTGCAAGCTGCCGGAAAAGGTCCAGGTGTTATGTACAAAATTATTCAGACGCTTGATGGTCCATCGCTGAGCATCCTGCGAGCGGCCCCACAATTCGATGCCTTTGGATTCCAGTGATTCGTAATTCTGCATTCCCAGGTCCGATGCCCAACGGACACCATTGGCTTCGACAATGAAGGAGCCTACATCCATATGAGCATGATTGACCTGAGGAGAACCTGCCTTTAAGCCCACATAGATGGCATCAGAGGTGCTCCATGAGGTGCGCATCAGACAGACTGGGTTTTCTCCCTGGCCAGACCAGCAAAGATCCGGTGGAGGCATAACTTGCTCAATCTGCACCGGATAGCCCCACAGGATAAGTGCAGGCAAAAGGCGGTCATGACGCATCGTCCGGTATAGGCCTGCCTGCAAGTATTGTTTTTCAACCCACAGAATGGATGGGTCTGAACGTTTTTGGGCAAACCAGAACATTGCCGGGCTGAGACTGGCAGCCTGCCGGCTGTCACCCCAGTTAAAACAGTTTCCGGTTGGCCCGGTCATGCTTTCCATAAACCCTGCAGTGTTTAAAAATCCCGGGATGCTAAGCAGGTTGAAATCTGTTGAAAATAGCTTTTCTAAACAATTGACCAATAATACGTTAAAGCTGGTACCGTAATCCCAATAAGCATAGCCTTCCGGATACGCTCCATCCGGGCCATACGCGTTCATGGCTAGTTTGACGGTTCGGATGGCCCGGTTGGTGACTTGTAACGCAAGTTCAGGGTCATCTTCGGCGATTGCCAGGGCGCCAAAGAGCATTCCGGCATTGCACACCTGATTCCAGTTATGGTTGGACGTTAAAAACCAATTGTATTCCGGATCAAAAGATGGCCGGATCCCTTTCTCACTGATGGCCTGCCGAATTACTGCCCGGTCTTCGGATGATAAGAAATCAAACAACCAATCGTACCCCACCGCCACGGCTAAGGTCATTTCTGCCACATCAAGGAAGTGGGAAGGGTTCCAGTCGGAGAACCCGCATACCTGCAGGATTTCCTGCTTCGCCCTTTCTGCATAGTCTCGTTCACCCGTGATGCGGTAGGCATAACTTAGAAAGAAAGTTCGCTGGAGGCAAGTCCGGGATTTGTCGAGGAGACGGCGGCCGATCTGGATTCGTTCGACCGGTGACTGGGACATTATTGTTTCGCATTCGGCGAGGATGGTCTGGTGGACATCCTGCCAGGTTGAATCCATCGACAGACGGTCTCTGATGTTATTTTCTTCTCCGGCCAGCAGTAATAATCGGGGATGGCCGGATAGATGCCGGATTTGTTCTATGGATACCGAATCCTGGGCCGAAGCCTGGATTATGAAGTTTAATATCCACAAGAGGGTCATGTATCCGGAACGGAATGTTCGGCAGTTTATCATAGGGCAGGCTCAGGGTTTTGGTTTTGGATCCCGAATGGAAAGATCCGGCATTCCGACAATCTCATAAGTGGCCGAACCTAATTTAACTTTCCCGTGAGAGGCTTCTACAGCTTGATGAATAGCGAGGAATAGCTTGGTTTTGGTGCTTTTCCGTTTCTTATAATCAACAACGTACCGAAGGGTGAAGTTGATCCAGTTATCGGTCAGCTCCGTATAGACGATGGGATCCACGCGTGCATCCTCGATGAGATAGCGACGCACGAGAACCTTCCATTCCTGGGCCGCATAGCGGGTATATTCCATGAGGTACTCTTTGATGACCTGGGCTAATATCTCCTGCATTTTGTCTACGTCGCTGCCAAAGCGTACCGGAATGGCTATCTCATCCCAGACAAAAGGAAAGTCGGTTGAATAGTTGTAGACAGCCCCCTTGAATACTGCTGAGTTGCTGATCTGGACAATGCGGCCAGTATAATTATCACCGGTGACCCATTCGCCAATTTCCATCAGGGTAGTTTTCAGAATTCCCACATCAATTACATCTCCCTTTACATTTTGCATGGAGATGCGATCCCCAGGTTTAAAGGCTCGCGAGGAATAAATGGATATCCATCCGGCAACACTCAGTATCACTTCCTGTAATGCGAAAGCAATGCCGGCACTGATAAATCCGATGGAGAGGGTAAGGTAGGACCGTTGCTCAGCGAAAATCAGAATCCCGATCAAAATAATCAGAAAGTACCCCAGAAAGTTAACCATCTTGCGCATCCGGTACCGCTGCGTGGTGTCGGCAATGCGGATCAGGAAAAACTTGCGCAGTATCCAGCCGATGGTCAGGAAAGCTGCCGTAATAACCAGAAATAGCAGCACATTGTAGACAAAGGTGCCAGGTTGAAGCCACTCAGGAAATATCGCTTGAAAATCCATGATCCTTAATGTGGTTAATGCTTTTGGTAAAATAAGAAATTTCATTCGTCCCACGAATGATGTACGTCTTTCCGGGTCCTCTGTTAAAGCTTGACGCTGGTGTTTGACGGACATCGGAAGTTGTGCTATCTTCAGGAGATGAGGCACAAAGCGGAAATGGAACTGAAGTCGATACAAGCGACTCAGCTGCGGCAAATCATTCATTATGAGGAGGGCAGGGTGCAGCAGTTCGAGGATAACATTGCGATGGAAAGCCCCATGCATATTTTTGTCCGGCAGGGCAACCGGCAAGCTGATCTTGGTTTTCTGATGTGCACGCCGGGGGCGGATGAAGATCTGATTGCCGGATTATTGTTTTCCGAACAAATCATCCGGAGTAAACAGGATCTCCGCTCGATACGCACGGAGGCATCCGGGACCTACCTGGTCGAATTGACTGAGGATGTGCCCTGGCCAACGGATTTGCCGGAACGTAGCTACTCTGCTACTACAGCATGCGGCGTTTGCGGACGCACGACCATGGAACAATTACTCAGCCCGGTAGCAATGCCTTTTCCGACCTGGAAAAAACCTTTGCCTGCTTTGCTGATAGGCCAGCTCCCCGGGCTGATCCGGGAAAAGCAGCAGTTATTTGACATCACCGGCGGTGTGCATGCCGCGGCGCTTTGTGATAAATCCGGTCAGATCATCTGCCTTCGGGAAGACGTAGGCCGTCATAATGCTGTCGACAAATTAATTGGCTCATGCGTCATGTCAGGAAACGTGGATGCAGCGGATTGCGTGATGGTCGTGAGCGGTCGGCTGGCATTCGAACTGGTCCAGAAGGCCATCGTCCTCCGGTGTCCGGTATTAATAGCTGTAGGTGCTCCCACCTCTCTGGCCGTGGACCTGGCCGAACAATATGGGATGACGCTGGTTGGGTTTTCCGGACCTGGCCGCTTCAATATTTATACCCATGCATCCCGCATTGAATTGGACTAGAGTTCTTTATGGAAGTGTGATTCAAGTGCCGCCCGATAGGTAGTGCTTACCGGCAGGATGACATCCTGTATTTTGACTTCCTCTTTACTCCAGTATACCACACGATGAAGATTGACAATGTAGGATTTGTGTATCTGAATAAAATGATCAGGCAGTTGTTCCAGCGCTTCGGAAATCGACTGACGGGCGAGGATCTTTTCCTGGTCTGTATGGTAGGTCATGTAGTTCCCCTCTTTTTCCAGGAAGGCTATTTTGTCTGAAGGTATCTGATAGGTCCGGTTTCCGCTTTTGATTAACTGGATATTAGCATCTGGGCCACTCTCCCGATGAAACCCGAGTTTATTAATAGCCCGGATAAAGCGTTCCAGAGTGATGGGTTTGAGCAGGTAGTCGACAGCATCGAGACGATAACTTTCAACAGCAAACTCGGAATAGGCGGTCGTAAATATTATACGGGTATGAGCGGGAATCATCCTGGCCAGATCCATGCCGGATAAATGGGGCATGTTGATGTCCAACAGGATCAGATCGACGGGATGCTCCTGCAGGAATTCAAGCGCTTTAAGGCTGTTCCGAAAAGTGGATACGAGTTCTATACCGCCCCACATGCGAAGATAGTTGCTGAGCAGCTCGATAGCTTTGGGTTCGTCATCAACGATGATTGCCTTCATGTGTACAGATGGTTAGTTTTACAATGTATTCCTCGTTTTCTTCAATATCCAGTATGTACTGATCCGGGTACAATAGTTCAAGACGCCGCCGGATGTCGTTTAATCCGGTACCATTGCCGGAACTTCCGTGCCTGAAGTTAGGATTGCTGATCCGAAAAAATATCTGGTTGATATTTCGCAGATCAAACAGGGCCGAAATACTGCTGCGGGTCTCTGGTTCCGTACCATGTTTGAAGGCATTCTCTACGAAAGGAATAAAGATGCCGGGTTCGACAAGCTGTTGATCATTGGTCCCCAGGACCTGCAGGTCAAAGTTTACTTCTTTCTCCGCGTAGCGCAATAGCTGAATCTGTATGTAATTCCGGATAAAATCAATTTCCTGGCTTACGACGATGGGATTTTGCGTGTCTACAACATGTCTTAGCAGATGGGATAACTGGTCAATTGCTCCTGCCAGGGCTGGATTCCTTTGCTGATCGACCATAGCCAGCAAATTATTAAGCGCGTTGAACAGGAAATGTGGTTGCAACTGAAGCCGTAGTGCATTTAATTCCGCTTGTTTTTTCTCCAGTAACAGGGACTTCTGATCAAGGGTAGCTTGCCAGACGATCCGCCCCAGTGCATAGCCGGTCGAAACAATGAAATAGAAGGCCAGGATCGCCCAATTTACCTGATTATGCAAGGCGGGTCCATTAAAAAAGGGAAAAGTTCTGATGGCCAGCGATTGCAGTCCGAAGATTCCAGCTATGATCAGTAATGAAGAAAATAACATTTTCCTGACTTTGCCGGCGTGGTAGAATCGTAAAATACTGAACGCGTTGCCATAGAACAACAGGGCACTCAGAATCAGGGTTACAACCAACTTATGGATGATCTCCGGATTGCGGACAATTTGCATCCGCTCCACCCCCTGGTCAATCGTGTATTCGATGGACTCAATGGAGAAACTGCTCAGGATCAACCAGGAAGTCAATCCCCAGAAGAGGATATGGATAAGCACCTCAAGTAGAACAGAATAAGTTCTAGACATAACCGAAGTTAACCATTCAGGGCTCCATTCTAGCCGGGATGGGACCAAATCCATTGTTTCAGGTATGAAAACCGCTGGGTGGCTTCCTCACAAAATTATGGTCAAACAGCAGCAAGTCCGCTTCATTCATCCCATGAGGGTTTGGTTCTACACGGAAATGATTAACTAGAGAATGGAAAAGCAGCGGCAGTTACAAGATTTTGATTTTCCGATTTAATTTGATGCATAATCAGAATTATGAGCACTGAAATCATCGATACCTGGCATATCCACAACCGGATCAATTTATACCTGCTTGATGCTCTGCAGGAAGAACATTTGACGGACCTGTCGGCCTCCAGGGGACGCAATGTGGGTGAACAATTTGCACATGTACACAATGTTAGGTTGATGTGGATCAAAGCGTCTTTGCCTGAATTGCTTGAAGGATTGGTCAAGCTGGAAAAAGGTAACCTCTTGACAATAAATATATTAAAAGAATCAATAATGCAAAGCGGCGATGCGGTGGCCTCATTACTTGATCGCGGATTTAGGGATGGGCGGATTAAAGGATTTAAACCCCATCCTGCAGCGTTCCTCGGTTATCTGATTTCCCATGAATCACATCACCGTGGACAGATCATGCTCTCACTGAAGCAAAGCGGTCATCCGGTGGATAAAAAAATCCAGTTCGGCATCTGGGAATGGGGAGTCCGCTGAACGGGTAAATGGCTGTCCTCCGGTAATATGCCGGTCACTCGTTGCCACTCCCGGATTTTTTCTTCTTTTTAAGCGGATCCCAGCCTTTGAGGATGTTCTTCAGCTTATCTATTTCTTCCTTAGTCTTTGCTCCGCCCAGTGAATCAAGCCCTGGAGGCAACAAAGTGTCCAGGACTTCGCCAACTTTTTTCCCGGCTAAAGAATCCAGGCGCTCCCGGGCTTCACGTGTTGCCGCATTCTTGGCAGAATCGATCACCTCCTGTGCTTTGTCCTGGGCTTTGTCGATCACCTCCTGGCTTTTTTTGTCGATCACCTTACTGATGGTGTCTTTGGCTTTATCCAGCACTTCTTCGCCTTTCTGGATAAGAGTGTCCTTTCCTCTCTCCACCTCCGCTTCAAACTGGGACCTGACGGCGTCCTGGACAGAACCAGTGCCATCTTTCGTAACCCATTGCAGCTGGACCTGTGGCTTTTTGATTTGTCCGGTAAAGACCACCCGCACGAAAGCCGTATCCAATTGACCAATAGGAACCCCGTATTTCTGTGCCTGTGACTGTAGCCATTGGACGCCGGCATTGACCGGCTGGTCCAGATTCAACTTTGCCAGCAGAGACCGCGGTATTTGCAGTAGGACCTGGTATTTGATATCCTGGTCGATCTGGTGTTGCCCCTGAACGGTGAAGCGCATATCCTGAAAATCAAAGGTGAATGGCTTGATGGTTACCGTACCATTCTCGACCTCAAACCAGTTGCGGGAATTCTTCCAGTTGATATTTTCCAGTTGTTTGATCTGTAATCGGTTAGCCACTTCATTGATCGGCTCGAAGTTGTTCAGACGTGCAGACTCTGTCTCCAGAAAACCAGCTGCATTGAGCTGATCCCAGATCGGCATCCATCCGTCACCCAATTTCCCGGATAATACCAGCGTGCTGGAGAAGACGCCATCCAGGAAAGAAGCGATAGGCGCCAGTTTCTGGAATGTCTGGGAAGTCTGGAACAAGGGTGCGAATTTCATTTTGCGCATATCATACTTCAGGTCGAAATCCGGATGTTCACCCTGTTCGGAGTAGAGTCCGGCAAATTCGACCTGGCCTCCGAGGAGGTTTGTTTTCATCTCATTAAAAGCCAGTTGCTGATCGGCCAGTTCTATGATTCCCGAGCTATTGTTGAGGTGATACTTGTCGTAGATCAGCTCACCCACCGATGCTTTTACCTGAATATTCACATTAGCCGGAAGGATCTTCTCACTGGTAGTTGCAGCTGTCTGAGTTGTTGTCGTAGAGGTATCCACTTCAAGCCAGGGGTTCAGGTCCAGTTTCCGGGCCTCCAGCTTAAGATCGCCGCTCATCCCACTACCCGGATCGCTGTACCATTGATAGGGATGGCGTAAGGTGCCAGCGATCGAAACCGGTTCTCCGGAGAGCAAACACGACGCGGTTTGCAGCTGCAATGTGTCGTTCTTAAAGGAGCCATTGGTACGTAAATTCCGGATATCGTACTGATCGTAATCCAGCCGGTCTATCGATGCATTCCAGCGGATCTGAACCGGAGGTAGCGGTTGATAGGGAGATTGGTAGACCGGAACCTGCGTGACGGTATCTGCGGGCGAGGAAGACATCCACTCCGTAAGATCCAGTCTTGGCATATTAACATCAATGGCTACGACGGTGCGACTACCGCCGGTCAGGTAGGAAAGGGGATCCTGAATATTGATGCCTGCCGACCCTTGTGAATGCCCGGCGGTTGCTTCACTGATCTGCATATCGACGCGCTCCGGATTCAGGTTGATGGTAGCATTGGATGCCGCAAAAGCCGGATAACCGGGTATTTGACCTGCAATGTCTTTGCCGCTGAAAGCGCCGTTAAATTTGATCTGCTCATATTTCTTTTGGACTACTGCTGATTGACTGAAATCAAAGTCCGCTTCACCGGCCAGAATCCCTTTCACCGGATACTGATCTGCTAATTTCAGCGCTTCCACCCAGGAGGCCAGGTCCAGATTTGTTTTTAGATGTCCGCGGGCTACAATGTCCTGAAGGGTATAATCTATCAGCAGCTGTCCGTCCAGCGGAGAGTCCTTGACCACAGCATGGAGGTCCCTGAGTGCCACATCCATAGCATTGTAAAGGGCATCCCTGGAGTTGATTTCAGCATCAACACGCAATTGCTCGATGGGGAAGGGAGCGCCGGCATATTGAATGCGGCCATTTTTGACTTGCGTGGTAAGATGCAGGGCGGGGTAGGACACATTGTCCTGGTAAGGGCCTTTCAGGGTTACTTCCAGATTTGCTTCTCCACTGGCAGTAATTCCCTCATAATAGTGGTGGTATGCTCCTGGTATCAGTGACAGCATTTGTTTGACATCGCCGCCCGGGGTGCGGATAGCAAGATCCATATCGACCGATTTAGGCTCCAGGTCGACCCATCCGTTCAGGTCAACCGGCAATGCATTAAGGGTTATTGCGTTGGCATCAAACGTGTACTTTTCGGCATCCAGATCCAGTAATAATGGGCCTTGCCAGGTTACCCCGGCGGCATTAAGATAGGTGATGCCTCCGTAGAGCAGGGTGACACTGTCCGCTTGGGCATCCAGTCCAATTTCCACCTTGTTATCCTGATAGGTGATCTGGCCATCCTGATTCAGGTGAGCCAGATGAAAATAGGTGTCCAGGGACAAATCCTGATAATCAAGCGTTCCCCCCTGACAGTCCAGGCGCTGTAAATCCAGCCTGAAAGCAGTCGCTGCCGATGTGGTAGCTTCGGTCTCCTGTGGTTTGGTGATATTGTAATTGGCGGTTCCGTCGGCAAGCACTTTAACCCGGATATCCGGCTGGTCGAGGTGGATGCCCTGAATGCGCAGTGAATCACTGTTTTTCAGTACATCCCAGAAGTTGAAATCAACGCCCAACGCTCTGGACCGGAATAATGCAAGACCGGCAAAGGTATCCTTACCGGTCACGACCGGCTGGTCGATGCGGACGGACAAGTCCGGAAAATGCTTCCACCAGCTGATGGATACGTCCGTAAAGTCCAGTGTAACCTCGGTATTACGGTCTACCTCCTGCTTCACCCGCTCCAGTATTTTGTTCTTAAAGAGTACTGGAGTGAGTAAGAGGAACACGATGATAAGACTGAAGGCCACCAGGATGATACGGCCAATCCTGCGCTTTTTGTTCTTTGCTTTTGTCATACTGATATAACGTTTATTGGCGGATCAGGATTTTCAAATCGTGATTTTTTCAATATTGAAGGTCAGAATTAGGTAAAGACCCACATGACCAGTGATGTCACAATGAAGGTTCGGATCCTGTTGAATATACGATCGCATGGCACGGAGAGGCCCCGCTACCGTCAGGAGGCTTTCGGGCTTAAAACAACGGGGCATTGGATTTTGGTGGATCATCCGGCTCTTCCGGAGTATTGGAGATCCCGGTATCTGCAGGATCTGATACCGGGGCCGGATCTGTCGTAGTTGGGCTTGTTTCCGCACCGGGTGACTTGCGGTGGTGGTCAACCAGCGCCCAGGTCATCAGCAGGCTGCTTATAATGATCACATAAAGCAGGATACCATTTTTAAATCCATCGATCTGCAGTGCCGGTGGGATGGCAAAAAAGAGCAGGATGGTAATCAGTCCCCGGGGAGCCAGCCACAATTCCGGCACCATCGATGAACCCTGCAACAAACGCAAAATGAGCCACCGCGAAGCATAAAGTGCCAGCAGGATCAGCGCCGATATCAGGGCAACTTTTCCGTCGATGAGGTCGGAGAGCTGGATGGTCATGCCAAAGATCACAAAGAAAAAGGTCCTTACCACAAAAGCTGTTTCCATGGTGATGATATGGAATTCCTTCTCGATGCGTTCGATCGGGTCATCCGCTCCGGTGCTCGTCTTGAAAATCCAGAAAAATCGCTGGTGATTGGAAAGGGCCAGACCGAATACCAGGATGATCAGCAGTGGAGATAAATGCATGATCTTTCCCAGCGAATAGAGGAGAAGTAAGCTGGCTATCAGCAGGAATAATTTATTACCGGTAAAATCCTTGAAGAAGTAGATCAGTAAATAACTGGCAACTACGGCTACCAGGATGGTGAGGATAAGGCTGGCGCCGAAATGAAGGGCAGCCGTACCGCCACCTTCTTCCAGGTATGAGATCATGAAGTAGAATAGCATGATCCCCAGAATATCCGAAAAAGTGGATTCATAGATCATGTTCTCCCGTTTGGTAGCTGTGAGCTTCTGCACCGAAGGAATGATGATAGCACTGGACATGATTGCCAGCGGTGTGGCCAGCAGGATGGCGTGGGCAAAATCAATGGTGAAAAAAAGTTTGACCAGACCGGCTATGGCCATTGTGGCCAGTACCAAGCCGGATAAAGCTACAACCAGTGACTTGCCGATCAGGGGCAGTTTTTCCTTGTTCAATTCAAGATCCAGTGCTGCCTCCAGAACAATCATGATCAGTCCGATAACACCCAGCACTTCCAATGCCGGAAACAGGTCAGCCAGCTGGAAGTGCATCAGTTCCAGCCCAAACTGGATCACCACGCCCAGCAGAATAAGCATGAGCACCGAAGGGATATTGGTGCGCTCAGCAATTAAATTGAAGATGTAGGATAAGATAAGGATCAGGGATCCCGCGATGATGACTAAATAAGTGCTTTCTCCATTCATGGATTACAGTGTTGTGTTAGGTCAGGTATGAAGGCTGATCTAGATCATTGTCTGCGATGACCGTCCTTATCACGGATAGGATCTGACCGCCTTACATTTACAATGTAATTGAAGATAACGGATACATTATTACAAAAGCAACTATGAAATTATTTGAAGCGAATATAGTTACGATCATGTGGCGATTCTATCTGGTGATGGCCATTGTAATCGGAAGCTTATTCACGCATCAATATTGGGCTTTGGTTTTTGTTCCGATTGTATTCCTGGCCGCCTTATTGGGCGTCCGTGTTGAACATTTTCTTCCTAAGAAAAAGAATTAACTCTCTTACATATTCGGTAATGCAAAGACGCCAAATGTAGCGTCAACTTTTACCTTCATAGCCAGCGATGAGGCCCCTGCTTAAGAAGCTCTTCTTATGCAGGGGCATTTTTTTAGTGGTGGGTGGTGTTAAATATTTTGAGTTGAATGGTCAATGCCTGCTCAATTCGGCATATTCTGCAACTTGCCCTTGTTAAGGATTTGGATCTTATGCTGCTCGATGGCGATGAGACGCTCATCTTTGAAGTCTGATAAGGTACGGATCAGCGTTTCTTTAGCCGTGCCGATCACATTGGCCAGGTTTTCGCGGCTGATGGAAAACTCGTCTGCCTGGAACTGGTCAGAGAGGTCCAGTAGGGCATTGGCCAGCCGCTTACGCACGGAAGAGTAGGCGATATCCAGGAGCAGCTGCTCCATACGGGTCACATTCTGAGCCAATTTTTTCAGGAAATGGTCAGAAGCTCCCTGCGTACGGTGCAAAAATTCCAGAAAATCTTTCTTGGGGATCAATTTGATGGTTGCTTCTTCCAGCGCCATGGCGTTTTCATTATACACCTGGTCCTGCAGGATAGGCAGGTAGCCCATAAATTGACCGGGATTGTAGAGTCCGGTGATCAACTCCTTGCCCAGCTCATTCAGCATGAATGATTTTACTACGCCATGTTCGACGAAATACAGATAATTGGCAATCTGACCTTCTTCAAAGACAATGGCTTTGGACTGAAAATGCCGCTCTTCGCGGTTCTCCAGCCAGGCATCCAGCTCCTGCTGAAAGCGGGCAGGACTGGTCAGTTGCTGCGGAGACGATTTAGCTTCCAGGCGTTTCCGCTTGGAAAGCCGCATTTCAATGGCAGCAAGCAGATCGGTATCGTCAAAGGGCTTGGTGATGTAATCATCAGCGCCCAGTCCCATCCCTTTGCGAAAATCCGGTTTTTCCGTTTTAGCCGTTAGAAAGATGAAAGGAATATCGCGGGTACGAATGTCTCTGCCCAATATACGCAATACGCCAAAACCATCCAGTTCAGGCATCATGACATCACACAGGATCAGATCGGGCAGGGTAGCAAATGCTTGCTCCACGCCTTCTTTGCCATGTGCGGCTTCAACGATTTCATAATTGGATAGTTCGAGAATCTCTAAGATGTTTTCCCGAACTTCCTGATTGTCTTCAATGACCAGAATTTTATCCTTCTCCATTTTGTAATGGTAATTTTACATAAAATGCTGAGCCTTTAAACTCCCGGCTCGTAAAAGTAATATTTCCATGGATTAAATCCACATAGCGTTTGACGATGTGAAGGCCCAAACCGGTGCCCTGGATGGAACCGGCATTGGAAGCTCGAAAAAACCGGTCAAACAGATGTTTTTGCTCCAGCTCAGGGATGCCTATTCCTTCATCCATAACCCCTATTTCCAGACCTCTTCCGTCTTTGCGCAGTTGTAACTCGATGGTCGCATTTTCCGGAGAATATTTACTTGCGTTCGACAGCAGATTGTAAAGTATCGCCCGGATCATGGTCTTGTCCAGTTTGTAAACCGTGGGCTCGGGTAACAACGTGCAGGTCACCTGTTGCCCGGATTTTACAGTCAGGGATATTTCTTCAATGATGTCCTGACAGAAATTGTTGATCTCAATGTTCTCCATCTGGAGCCGTAGTTTGCCTTCCTCAATCTTGCTGATCGATAAGAAGTCATTGAGCAGGTTGGTCAGGTGGGCAACACTGTTTTTGATCTTCGTGATGTGCTTTTCCCGTTTCTCCTGATGTTCTCCATCCGTGTACTTGTTGATGAGGGATGCAGAAGAAAGGATGGTGCTCAGGGGCGTCCGGAATTCATGGCTGGCCATGGACACAAACCGCGTCTTTAATTCATTGAGTTCCTTCTCCTTTTCCAGTGAATTTTTGAGTTCCTGCTCATTGATCAGCAGGGCATTTTCAGCCTTGACCCGTTCTTCAACCTCAAATTTCAGTTTATGATTGGTATCCAGTAACCGGTTGACGACTTCGGATAACTCCTGGGTGCGTTCATGCACCTTCTGCTCCAGTTCCTGATTCAGTTCCAGAACTTTACGCTCTGCCTCTTTGATCTTGCTGAGGTCGTGGATAATACCGGTAAAATAGAGCTGACCTTCAATGGAGACCTTGCTTACCGCCAAACGGATCGGGAACCTGGAGTCATCTTTGCGTCTGGCCACTACTTCCCGCCCGATGCCAATGATCTTGGCCTGGCCGGTTGATATGTACTGGTTGATGTACCCATCGTGATTCGAGTGATCCGGTTCGGGCATCAACATGGAAACATTTCTCCCGAGCATCTCATCCTGATCATAACCGAATAATTTGACAACCGCCGGATTGACCCGAACGATAGTTCCTTTTCGGTCTATGATGATAATGGCATCGATCACGGTCTCAAAAACAGAGATCAATGCCTTGGAATCCTCCATCGCTTACCTTCAAATTTGGTGCGAAAATAAGCATTCAGCCTGGAAAAGAGAAGCCCGCATGCCGTATCGGTTGACACACACTATGAGATCCGGTGACTTAGATCATTCGTTCGGCCGGCAGTTACAACTAGTTTAGCCCACAAGTAAAGGAATATGCTTTCAATCAAATTGTTCGGAATTCAGACTCCAGAATATCTTGCCATTCGCAATGAGTTGCAGCATTTGCTGGAAAACGGCGGTTATGATTTTGAGCTGGAGGAGGTTTCTGATGTGCAGACGATGGTGGATCAGGACATTGAGAGCATTCCGTTTGTCAAAATCAATGGAACCGCATCTCTGGCATACAAAGAATTTGATAACACGCACTTGTTTATCGAGGCAATCCACCTTACCTTACTAACCTTTACCAAAGCCTATACGATGAAAAAGCTGTTAGTTCCGGTTGATTTCTCCCCAGCCTCTGAGCGGGCTCTGCAATATGCGTTGCATTGGGCTGCTCATTTTGGCAGTTCCCTGGAAGTGGTAAATGTGTACATGCCGCCCGTTGATCCTCAGTATGGTTCCATCATCGGGATCAATGACCTG
Source organism: Lewinellaceae bacterium (assembly GCA_020636135.1). Lineage (NCBI taxonomy): Bacteria > Pseudomonadati > Bacteroidota > Saprospiria > Saprospirales > Lewinellaceae > Lewinellaceae bacterium. The sequence continues at coordinate 2,657,019 of JACJYK010000001.1, read as the reverse complement.
GAGAAGATACAGAGCGATAAAGTGAAGCAGCTGGAAAGCCTGGTAGAGAAATGGAAAGGTAAAATTGCCCTTCCCGACAACTCACTTGTTTCGTCCAAGTGCCTCATCGGATTTCCGGCCGAGGAAATCATGCGGTATGCCAAGGATTTCGACCTGATCATCATCGGCGCTACGGGCGAGAAGAGCGTTCTCGAAAAATGGATGGGTTCGGTCTCCATGGCCATTGCTCAAAAATCCAATACACCTGTATTGCTTGTACCGGAAAACAGCGAGTTCAAGCCGATCCATCAGATCGCCTATGCGTTCAGTCCGGATTCCGATAAATCTGCGTTCCTTACCCTGGCAAAACACCTGTCGGGATCTTTCGGTGCATTGATCCACCTGGTTCATGTGCTGGATAAAAATCATGAGGAACCACCGCAGTCAACCCGCGAATTGCTGACCGAATATTTTGCCCACCATGAGATCCAGTTTGATCACGTTCATGCCGACTCGGTAGCTTCCGGGCTGGAGCGTTATCTGGGCAATCACCCCATCGATCTGCTGATCATGGTGGCCCATAAGCGGCCTTTCTGGGAGAAATGGTTCCACCCCAGCGTAACGAAACAAATGTCCTTCAAGCCGAAAATTCCTATCTTGGTTTATCATAATCAGGAAGTTTGATGAAGACCTATTTGGTTCCGACGGATTTTTCAGAGGTTTCACAAAATGCATTAAACTACTTATTGTCCTCATTATCAGACGATGAGCCAGCAAAAATCGTACTGCTTCATGCCTACGATGGCACGTTCTCAAGTGACGAGCCATTGGTATTCGAACCCATGAAAGGAGCTGAAGAACTGGTCTATGAAGAGCTCAATCGTTTTGCTGCGTCGGCGCAGACCCCGAAGGAGCCCTTTGAACTGGTTGCTTCCGTCGGATTTCCCTCCAATGAAATTGTGCGGGAAGCAAAAAAAAGATCTGTCGACGGCATCTATATGGGCGTGCGGACGAAACATCATCTGCAGGATAAAGTATTCGGTACGGTATCCAGCCACGTCTCCCTTCATGCCGGATGTCCCGTGATGCTTATTCCCCATGGCGTAGCGTACCACGCCTATCAAAATATTCTGGTAGCCACGGAGTCAGATATTCCTGTGAATTCGTTTCTGGTTCTTGCCCGCCTGGCGGAACAACACGATTCGATCCTGCATTTTTTGCATATCGACACCGATGGTATGGATGAATTCCAGGAAGGGGAAGTAAAATTGTACCAGCGTATCAATCACCTCCTTTCCACACAACAGCCATACGAGATCCGGACTATGGATGCGGAATCTGTCTGGGAAGGGATCATCAATTACCAGAAGACCTATCCGATGGATCTTACAGTGATCCTGCCCGAACATCACAACTTTTGGGAGCGCTTGATCGGACTAAGTCATACCCGCCAAGTTGTCCTGAGGACGACTTCACCGGTTCTGGTCTTGCCAGGCAAATAATTCCTTTACGAATCGGTTGTCGCATATTCAGATTCCCGTCATTGACGTCTAATCCACCAATAAAAAAAGGCTGCCTTAACGACAGCCTTTGAATCAGAACTTGTGTAGTTCGTTGTTATTTATCCCACCAGACATGGACATCGATGTCATCTTTGCCCAGTTTAGCGACTACTGCATCGTAATTTTCACCATTCAGGTCACGCTCCGAAGTCGGATACCCGTACCGAACCGGGATGGCTTTGGTAGGATGGATTATCAACGCCGGAGGCGTCAACGACGGAAATCCGGTACGTCTCCATTCTGACCATGCCTCATACCCGTTAAGGTACAGCGATACCCACTTCTGGGTCATGATCCGTTCCATGGCAATGGATGCATCGTATTTTACCTCATCCTGTGCGATGAATGCGCTGTAGGCATCATCGGTATATGCGCCCCATTGCTCCATATTTGCTTTGATGGCATCGAGATAAAACTGCTCAGCGGCAGCTTCCCCTCCGGCGATCCATCCCCGGTGCGCCGCCTCTGCAAATGAGAACAGGATCTGGGAATAGGTGATCACAAAAGTAGGTGTAGTCTTTTGTCTGACTGCGCTACCGACGAAGGATACATTGTTATTAGGTATATCCCCTGCTTCATCCTGTGTCAAGCCGTAAGGCATACCGACGTATTCGCCGGTTGCTTTAGCCGGATCCGCATAGATTGGTAGTCTGGGGTCACCCGTTGCATTCATCAGGTCCACCAACGGTTTGCTTACGCATTGGTCAAGACGCGTCTGAAAGCGGTCCTCCCAGGGGTTGTCGTTGTTTTCGTCACTGAGGTGTGTATAGAAAATATTGTCATCATTACTTTCCAGAACGCCACCATTCATAGCAGCTACAAATTCAGCTTTTGCCTTATCCGGTGCCACTTCCGATAAACGCAGGGCAGCGATCAGGTGGATGCTGTTGGCAAACTTTTTCCATTTCAGGAGGTCACCTCCAAGCATGATGTCACCATCCACCGTACGGGAAACATCGATCTGAGCTGCGGCGTCCGACAGCGTGGTAAACAGTCCGTTATACACTACATCCTGATCGTCAAATGCCGGGCGGAAGTTTTCACGTCCTTCCAGCGCCTGCGAGTAAGGAATGGGGCCCCAGGCGTCGGTCATTTGCCAATAATAATAGGACTGCAGGATCCTGGCAACGGCAATCTGGTCTTCCAATCGTCCATTTTTCAACTGTGCCGGACTGGTTGCCGGATCTTCCAGCAATTTGATGATTTCCTGCAGACCGATCAATGGTCCTATATAATATCCGTTGTAGCTGAAATTGACGGTGGCGTAACGTGAACCGTCGGTGTAATATTTCTGAGAGATGTGCTGTACGTACAGCTCAGGGGTCTCAGCGGTAATGTGCCCCGGGATCGATCGCAGGGCGCCGGTCAATAACGCCGCTGTGCTCGGGGTTGAAGGGTTGTTGGGGTCAATGTTGATATCGCCAAAATCGGAACATGCGCCGACCAGGATCAAAGCCAGAATGGCCCCGGTATATCTTAGTTTTTTCATGATATTCGATTTTTTGCAGGTGAATTAAAATCCTAATGAAATATTGAATCCAAGTCCACGGGTTTGAGGCAGCTGACCGCCTTCATACCAATAGCGCTCCAGTTCTGAAGGGTCAAATCCCCGGTCCTTCGTTGGAGAGAAGAACAACAGGTTTCTGCCTACCAGTGAAATGTTCAGCTTGGATGCGAAATTGATTCCTAATTTCTTTGGATTGAAATTATAACCAATGCTCAATTCACGCAGCTTGAAATACGAAGCGTCAAACAGCCAGTTTTCATGCAATCCGAACAACGATTTGTAGTATTCGTCGGCACTCAGGTAAACATCGTTAGGCTGTCCATTCTCGAAATAGCCGTCTGCGCGTACGCCACCACCGGTGGAGGGATCATCCCGCTTGGGATTGCCCTTGTCGTTGTTACCTACCGTTTCTGCTCCTAAGCCGGAATAAGCATTAAACATCCCTGAGGTGGAATAAAACTGACCACCTTTCTGGAAGTCAAAGGAAGCAAGCAACTGAATGCCTTTGTATTCAATGGCGTTAAAGATACCGCCGGTAAAGTCAGGCAAAATGGTACCCAGGTCCTGGTTGGCATCGTACAGGAAATACCCGTCTTCGTCAACCAACCTGTTGCCGTTGTCGTCACGACGGAACTGACGGCCGATGATCGTACCCCATTCATCACCCACGCGGGCATTGAGGGAAATGCCACCCCAGAATGGGCCGCCTTCGTAGCCGGAACCGCCAATGACGCGGTTATCCAGCCCTTCTGCCAGCTCTTCCACCAGTGATTGGTTTTGAGCCAGGTTAAAACCGATATCCCAAGAGAAATCGCGCGTCTGAACGGGTGTCCCATTTATCTGGAGTTCGATCCCTTTACGGGTGATCTTACCAGCATTGACGATGGCTGTCTCGTAACCACTTGAGCTGGGTACTGAAAGCGGCAGGATCTGGTCAATGTTCAGGTCTTTGTAGTAGGTGACTTCAAAACCGAGCCGGTTGTTCAGGAAACTCATTTCGAGTCCAGCTTCATGTGTCGATGTCAACTGGGGTTTGAGTGCCTCGTTACGCAGCGTGCTCGGAACGAACATGGCCGGTAAACTACCGTAGAAGGAGCTAGCCGGAGCCGAGTAAACCGGGTTGATTTGATGCGGGCTCAGGTCACTACCCACCTGTGCGAATGAATACCTGACTTTTCCGTTGGAGATGATGTTATTGGCTCCCAGTAATTCCGAGAACACAAAACTCACACCCACCATCGGGTACAGGTAGGAGTTGTTTCCGGCAGGTAAGGCGGAAGACCAGTCATTGCGAACCGATGCTTCGAGGTACAAAAAGTCTTTATATCCGACAGAACCTCTTCCATAAACAGACCGCACCACTTTTTCGTAGTTGGCGGCAGACACGTTGGGTTTGTCCACGGAGGAGGCAATGTTGTAAAATCCGGGTATGGCCAGACCACCTACTGTACCGGCAGAGAAGCGCCTGTCATTGTCATTCCGGATATTACCTCCAATGTTGAAGTCGTAAGACAACTGATTGGAACGGTTCGAGTACGAAACCAGACCTTCATAATTCCATTCACTGTTCGAACCATTGTAAGTGCTGAAGTATGGGGTGCCCAGTCCTCCTTCCGTATACCGGCTGTCACCGGTCCAGCTTTGCAGGTCTGACCGAACAAATCCCTGAACCTTCAAATGTTCGCTGAAATTTAAGGTGACATTCACGTCTCCGTAGATGCGGCCCTCGTTGTAGTGAGGTACGTTCTCATACAGATCGTAGTAAGGGTTGTCCCAGTACAGCGGTTTGGTATTTTCCGGGCTTTGGATATTCCAGGAATTGAAGGTGCCATCCGCATTTTTGTAGTTTCTCAGCTTATCAATTTGAACCTGGCGCTGGAACCACTGGTTGAAGCTGCCGGTCAGACCAGCTCCGTAACCTTCCAGGATGTTGCCCTGCTGATCGGTGTTTTTGTAATTGATGTTAGCACCCACCGTTAAAAACTTCGACAGGTCATAAGTACCGTTTACGGTAATAATGTTCTTTGCCTGTCTGGTATTAGGTAGTACCAGCGTTTTGGTTATGTTGTTGTAGTTCACCCGGAAATTAAAGTTTTCACCACCTCCGGAGAAGGATACGTTGTTATTCAGATTCTTTCCCGTGTCAAAGAAGTCTTTAACGTTATTGGGCTGAGGTACCAAAGGTATTTCTTTCCCAAAATCAGGACCTTCATACCAGCTGTAATAGGGCCGGTACAATGAGCCGTCCATACGCGGACCCCAGCTTTCGTCGCCGGAATAATCCAGCAGATTCTGGCCCTCAAAGGCAGACCAGGATGCGGGGTGTATGGCCGGGTTGAAGGAGAATTTCAGGAACTCCTGGCTGTAACCGCCGGCATATTCGTTCTGATAGGCCGGGATCAAGGATACGCGATCGAAGGTGCTGGATGAGTTAAACTCAATGCCAAGACCACTTCCGGAGGCACCTTTTTTACTGGTTACCACCACAACACCGCCGGCAGCACGCTGGCCGTATAATGCCGTTGCTGCTGGTCCTTTCAGGATGGATACCGACTCCACGTTGTCCATATTGATGGCGCCGGCATCGACTGGTGTGCCATCCAGTACATACAGCGGATCGACGCCATTCAGGCCGTTTACACCACGGATACGGATGTTGCCTTCGCGAAATCCGGAACTGGGGGAGCCCACCAGCTGAACCCCGGCAACCTTACCACTCAAGGCGTCGATAAAGCCGGAGCTGCGGGAAATATTCAATGCTTTGGGTTCAACTTCCTGAGCGGCATAGGAGAGCGATTTTTTCTCCCGGGTGATTCCCAGTGCCGTGACGACAGCCTCGGATAAGGTGATCCCTTCAGCCAGGGAAACGTCCAAAACATTGGAAGCTGGTATTTCCAACTCCTTGGATTCAAATCCAGTGTAGCTGAACAGCAATACATTGTACTTATCGGGAACTTGAATGGAAAACGATCCATCAATTTCCGTTACAACACCATTGCTCGTGCCTTTGATCAGGATGTTTGCTCCGATCAGAGGATCTCCGCTTATGTCGGTAACGGTACCCGTTACGGTGCGCTGAGCCATAATCGAGGCAACAGTACACACGAATAAGACCAATGAGAGTAAGAGTCTTTTCATGACGATTGATTTTAATTGAAAAAATGGTAGCCAGGGTAAAACAAAGATATAAAAAATTAACTTTTTATTAACTACTCTATGTGCTGGGGAACACACGCTTTACACCAGGAGTAAGACTGTATATTACCTAAGGATAAGCAAATCAAAGCAGTAGGTTTCTTATTGCAAGGTGATAGAAAGTGGGGCCAGGAAGTGTTAAAGTTTTACAATCAATCCTGATGCTGATTGAAGACGAATGCAGCTTCCTCTTCCCAGTTGGCAGGACGTTCCAATACCAGTTCAACTTCTCGCCATTTCCCCTGACTATCCCATTCAATGGGTACGATTTGACAAAAGCGCCAACCCAGTTTCGCATGATCACGAATAATCTGGTGGTAATCCTGGTTTAGTCCGAACGTGAAGAAGCCTTTGGATTTGATCTGAATGAACTTGTATTCAAACATGACAACTAAAATTAGGTATACCTGGTCTTGCGGAACGGGTGACGCACCTGATCAAAGGCAGATCACCGGTATAATTTTTCATAATATTCGTCGGCCATGCGATTGGAGTCAAAGAAGGGCTGGATTTCGGTCATGCTGTTGACAACCATTTGCATCCAGTCGTCCTGATTCTCGTAGTACATCCGGATCACATCGTATTCCAGAATGTCCATCATTTTATGCAGGTCGTGTTCATCCTGATGCCATTCGCTCAGATTAGGGTCTGCCGGCTCAGATACAAAGGCATTGTGCAGGTGCTTGCCGAACTCGGGAACCCATCCGTCCGGTATGGAGAAATTCAGCGAACCATTCATAGCTGCCGTCATACCTGAGGTGCCGGATGCCTCTTTGCCTATCCTTGGATTGTTCAACCAGACATCGGAGCCTTGCTTCAGCATTTTACTCAGGCCAATCTCATAACCGACCAATACGGCACAATTGGGATAATTATTGGTGAACCGCACCAGCGAATTAAACACTTCGATGGCATGATGATCGAATGGATAAGGTTTCCCGGCCCAGATAAACTGGACGGGCCGGTCCTGATCGGTGAGCAGCCGGTGGAACCGGTCCGGATCCATCGTGAAGAGCTGAGCTCGCTTATAGGGGGCATATCGCCGCGCCCATACAATAGTGAGTGCATCGGGATTGAGGATCTTACCGGTTTGATCGGCGACTTCTGCAGATAGAATTTGCTTGAAATGGCGTTTGCGGGCACGAATAGCATCGGCATCGCCCAGTTTAAGGGCCTCTGCCATCTCCTGGTCAGCCCAGAAACGTGCATTTTGAGCATTGGTTATAGCTCCGATAGGACAGATATCGGAGAATCCGCCCCACATTTCCCGGGCTACATCACCATGCATTTGCGAGACGGCATTGGCTCTCCGTGACAGTCGCAACATGGCCAGGGTCAGATTGAGCTCGGATCCGTACGTACCGGTTATTTCCCGCACCGTACTCATGTCCAATTTCCCAAAGTAGCTCATCTGGAAGAGATGGTCCATGTTCAGGATCTCATTTCCGGCAGGAACAGGTGTATGGGTGGTAAAAACCAGCCTCTTTTTTACTTCCTCCAGATCATGGTATTTTTCATACAATTTGAAGGCTCCCGGCAATGGGTGGGCTTCATTGAAGTGATGGATATCGGCCCGGTAATTCAATGCTTCCAACAGAGCCATCCCGCCGGCTCCAAGCAATATATGCTGGGCCATCTTAGCGGATGTATTGGAATCATAAAGGTGGTGGCTGATCTTTTGAGAGAGGTAATCGTTTTCAGGAATGTCCGTGGAGAGCAGAAAGATCGGCGCCGTGTTAAAGCGGGTGGGAGGTAAATAATAGACTTTTAAATTGACCGTATTGTTATGTACTTCAATTTGCAGGGTAATTCCGGTGTCCTCGAGGAAATTATAATGACGCTCCATAAACAGGACATCCATGCTTTGATCCTGTTTGCGTACCTGATCGTAGTAGCCATATTTCCAGAGGATCCCAATGCCAATGACCGGCTGTTGCAGCTGATAAGCCGAACGCATATGCGAACCGGCCAGATAACCCAGGCCACCGGAATAGATCTTCAGCGCCTGATCGATGCCAAATTCCATACAGAAATAAGCAACCCGTTTTTTGTATTTCGGATTGATCGGGTAGGGGTGTTCATAGGATTGAAACGACGTCATGACGACTAATTTCTGTGAATAAAGTCGCGAAAATACAAATCTTACCGTGCTTCAAAAGATTTGTATGTATAACATGCATCAATCCTGGCGTTAATGTTGATCCTGTTTGGAAAGGATAACCGTACCGCTTATTGGTTTAGTTTATCAAGTTTGCTTGCTACCAGTATGGATACGCAGGCATCGCTGGTCACATTGGCTATGGTCCGCATCATATCCAGCGGACGATCAACAGCCATGATCAAAGCCAGCCCGGCCTCCGGTATTCCGGCAGCTCCCAGCACGATCACCAGCATGATCATGCCGGCTCCCGGGACAGCTGCTGCCCCGATGGATGCCAGGGTGGCCGTGAGCAGGATGCCCAACTGATCGCTTAACCCCAGGTGTATGCCCATGGCCTGGGCTATAAACACTGCCGCTACGCCCTGATACAAGCTGGTTCCATCCATATTCACCGTTGCGCCAATAGGGAGAACAAAACTGGCGACTTCTTCATCAACCCCCAGATGTTCCTGGACGCGTTCCATGGTAACCGGAAGCGTTGCCGCACTGCTGCTGGTCGAAAAAGCTACCAGCTGGGCCGGCAACATTTCCTTCCAGAATTTCTTGTAGCTAATCTTCGTGAATAACCGCACCAGTACCGGATAGAATGCACTTAAGAGGATCGCCAATCCCAGGACCACGCACCCGCTATACGATAGCAGGGCCCGAATAAGGTCAAAGGAAGGTGCTTCAGCGATCAGGGAAGCCAAAAGGGCAAAAGCGCCTAAGGGGGCGGTCAGCATGATCAGATCGACGACCTTCATAATCAGGTCGTTCAGACTATCAAAGAAGTCCTTGACCGGCTTGGCTTTTGCCTGGTCAATGAGGATCAGACCAATTCCCAGGAGGATGGCAACAAAGATCGACTGGAGCATTTTGGTGTTATCCGAAAAGGCTGCCATCATGTTATCGGGAAATATATCGATCAAAGGTTGCAGCGGGCCTTGAGCCACTGTGGACTGAGCCGATTGGATGCGGGTTGCGGCGCCTTCACCATAGGACTGGAGCAAGGTCTCGCGCATATCGGCATGGATAAAATGGCCAGGCTTGAACAGGTTTACCAGTATGAGGCCAGTCGCTATTGCAGTAACGGTGGTCAGCAGGTACCAGCCAACGGTGCGGATACCCATGGATGACAGCTTACTCAGATCCTTCAGATCGGATACGCCTTTGATCAACGATACCAGGATCAGGGGAACGGCAATGAGTTTCAGGCAATTGATAAATATGGTTCCCCAGGGTTTTATCCAGTCTTTAACGAAAGAAGACCACCCGAAATGAACGGAGAGGACACCAAATCCGATCCCCAGTATTAGCCCCAGCATGATCTGCCAGTGCAAAGCAAGGCTATTACGCATTGATATTCATGGATCCACCCTTTATCGCCCGTGGCTGTGGCGGACCCGGGTTTGAAATTAGCGTTTCCCCGGAATATTATAAGATGTAAACTACTTTCCGAAAGAAGAGAATTAAATCATTCTTTAAGGTCACTGATCAAATGCTGAAATCCCAGGGCATAGGTTGCCTGGTGATAGATAGGTGCCGGATCTTCTTTCCCCAGCAGGATGTTCGCGGCAATCAGTCCATAGGTCAGTGTACCCTTGGCTCCTATCCCTGACATACCCCCTACCAGAACAAGATTAGGGTCCTGGCGCTTATCCAGGTTCATCAGGGAACAGACATATGGTGTCTCAGTCCGGGTGAGGGAATAGACACAGGAATGGGCCCCGGTCTTGATCAGATTTTCGCCGGTGATGGGCAAATGCAATTGCTGGAGGTATCTGGCGAGATGGTCCCGGCCCCAGGCAACTTCCGTAGATGAAACCTCTTTCTGCCAGACATTATCCAGATTGGTAATGTCTTGTCGCAGGTAGTGTCCGCCGATCTTGAGCACAGGGCTGCCATCGGGATCCCATTTTTCAACCATGGCATACATGATCTCCGGAGTCATGTCAGCCACAGGAAAATAATCCTGGAATTTTGCTTTTTGCTCACCGGTCAACGACTGGTAAACCTGAGGATCAATCTTGAAATAATTCAGAAATACCCGCTGGGGATGGATCAGCTCCGAAACGTAGGGTGCGATGTCTTTAAGTAATTGTCCATTATAGGGACCCGCGGCAGAGACCACCCGAGCAGCATGAATGGTTACTTTGCTTCCATCACCAAGATTTTCCACCTCCAGTTCAAACCCATCATCTGTTCTGATCAGCTGGGTAACCCGGTGCCGGAAACGGATCGTGCCACCAGCCAGACGAAATCCTTCCTGCATTTTATGGATGAGTACCCGGGGGTTCAGGGTGCCGGAATAGGGGTTTATTTCACGGATAACCAGTGCAGAATCGGGAACAGAAAGATCAAATTTTGTTTTTGCATCATCCGCATTGGTTGCGTATTCTGTAGGGATCGACTGGTTCTTCACCAATTGATCAAACGCCATTTTTTCAGAATTATAATAGATATAAGTTACCGGGGAGGTATGGTATATCTCGTCCATAGATTGGGTTTGCCCGGATTTTTCAGCGAGAAAGTCGAGCAATTGCTGCGTCTCCTGGACACTGCGCTGCTGGAGATAGGTGAATAAATCGTTTCTGGGGCCAAGTGCTCGGGATATGCGGGCATCACCGAAACTGGATCCAAACGTATAAATGGAGTCCTGTTGTTCCAGAAGCAGCACCTGTTCTCCCTGGCGAGCCAATTGCCAGGCAGCGGCACTCCCCATCAAGCCACCTCCGATAACGACAATGTTTTCATCCGATTTCTGTTCCTGACAACCAATCAGCAGGACAGGGATAAGCAGGCAGGAGATCCAACGAAAAGTCATTTTATTTGGTCTTGCGGTGTTAATGATTTCAGGTAAAGGTAACTGAACCGGCACAGCCCGCCTAATGAGATAGATCATGGCTGACCTAACCTTTCGGTTTGGAAACAAGCAACACCTGTTTCAAGTAAACAGGACTGGCACAAAATGACTTCCATTACATCCTGGAAGGCACTAGGGTTCTACATTCGATAAGGTTTCCTGTGCTTGTAATTGAGCAATTTGTTAGCCTCCTTGTCCCCGGGAAACTGTTGGGCTACCGGATCCCAGGTCAGAGGACGGTTGAGCCAGTAGGCTATGTTTGCCAGGTTACAGACCGATGCCGAACGGTGGCCGGTCTCAACATCACAGATAGGTGACGAACGCTTTTTGATCGCATCCAGAAAATCCTGATAATGATTGTCGGAATGGTAAACCATCGTGTCGGATGGCTTAATAGCCGCCTGGGCAATATTTTCCGGATTCGAATCCAGGAATTGCCTGCTCACATCCAGGGATCCTTCACTGCCGATGAACCGTACAGCCCAACCCCGCCCAAAATCTTCATGGACCATTTCAATGCCGTTAGCATATTTCATCTGTAATCCGCGCACAGCCTTAGGATCTGCCGGTGGAGCAAAGGATACCGGACCACTGCGATCCATGCCTAGGCCCCATTGGGCTATGTCAAACATGTGCGCGCCCCAGTCGGCCAGGATTCCTCCTCCGGTTTCTTTATACAGCCGCCAATCAGGCCAGAAATCAACATCATTGCGGGCCGGAGCCAGCCGGTTATTATAGGACAGTTTTTTAGTTGGTCCGCACCAGCGATCCCAGTTGACCTCCGGTGGCAATGCTTCAGCAGCTAAATTGTAAGGTATGGCCGGATCACCCACGTTGACCAGCACCTTTGAGATGTCTCCCACGTAGCCATTCCGAACCAACTCTACGGCTTTCCGGAAGGACTCCCACGATCTTTGCATTGAACCCACCTGCACAACCTTTCCGGTTCGCTGAGCCGTCGTGACCATATCGATACCTTCCTGAACGGTATGCGTCATGGGTTTCTCGCAATATACGTCCTTGCCTGCCTCCATAGCATGTATGGCCTGAACAGCATGCCAGTGATCCGGCGTCGCAATGACTACAGCATCGATATCGGGAATAGCCAGCAGCTCCTCATACTCCCCGGTCAGTTTTAGCCCGGAATAAGATGGATTGTTTTTCTGTTCCGCATATATCTTGCCGACATGGTCCTTGAACCATTCCATTTTTGTCGTCCACACATCACTGCCGGCCAGGATTTCAACCGATTCTATTTTACCAAATTGATTGGCCAGCCCTCCACACTGTTTTCCTAAACCGATAAATCCTAAACCGATCTTGTCACTGGGAGCTGTAAATCCCCTTCCCAGGACATGCCGGGGTACAATGATAAATGAACCCGCAGCCAGGCTGGACTGCCGGAGAAATGAACGGCGTGATTGTTTCATGACAAGTGAATTTTTGAAGTGATCAGCTGATCACCTCAGATGAGATTTGAAAAAGGTAAGATAATGAAAAGGGCCATGAAAAAAAATGACACCGAACAGATAGTGCGGTTATCTGAATGCAACAGCAAAATTGTACTTACCCCGCTGCCTGCAAACCTGTTTCAACCAAATTAAAGCGTTGGTTAAGGGTTGACCCTCTATTTGTTTTTGGCAGCAAGGAACCGTTCCGGGATCCACTCATGCCGGTAACGGATGAGCAGGTACAGGCTTCCCAGCCATACCAGACAAGCCAGATAAAACAAGGTGCCACCGTCTCCCATGACATCGATTCCCAGTGAGGTGAGGTGGAAAAAGATCGCTCCCGACATAGAGCCGAAAGCAAGCAAAGCGCCATACGTCTTCCATTTTGGAATCAGCAGGAGTATGGAGGCGATCAGCTCGACGATGCCACTGCCAATGCGACCAGGCGCTCCCAATCCGGTCTTCTCGAAAATGTAGATGCTCTCCGGCGCACCCGTGAACTTGAAAAATAAAGTTTGCACGAGGATCAGGGCCAGCACGATCCGCAGGATCCACTCCAGGATGAATTTGATTTGCATTTGGTTTTTATTTAGAAGTCTACCTGATAACTTAAAACCGGGATAAAATCCCCTCCGGGATATTGTCGGAAGTAGAGCTCATTCCTGACAGCATCATAGCCCACAGAGCTGATATTTTTTGTACTCAGCACATTCTGGATATCCAGGGAAAGGATACCGCTGTAGCGGGACCGATTGAATCGGTAAGCGATCCGGGCATCGAGCCGCTGGTAAGCAGGAACCTGTCCTTCCCAACTGGCTCCTGCCAGTGGTACATAGGTGTTTTGAAGCTCCGATAAGACCGGATCATAGGGTGTGTAACGGAAGCCACCATTAAATAAATAACGACCACCGAACTGAAGGGTGTTACCGTTGCGGAAGGCTACCTCACGGCCCAGTGTCAATGCGGACACCCATCTGCTTGCGAAACGGCTGGGATGGCTGACTCCATCATAGGCATGGTAGGTCGCATTGAACCAGGAACCATTGAACAGAAAATAAACCTGATTGGTAAAAAACTTTTCAATGGCGAGGTCTATGCCGTAATTCATTCCTTTGCCGACACTTACGACCGGGAATTGCGGGAAATTGGATTGTTCATTAAGCATCCAGTAATCGGATTCTGCATCCGGCTTTACGGGCACTTTGTGCAATTGTTGAAGGTACAATTCGGTATTGAACTTGAGATGCGAGCGGGTGATGTACGTATGACTGAGGATCAGATGATTGGAATGGATCATCGGCAGATTGGCATTCGGTTGAAATCCATTTGTGTCCTGATAAAAATACGCTGCGAGGGGTAACATCTGGCTGTGCTTTCCCATTGCCAGACTCAGGTAATGATCCGGGTTGAAGCGAAATCGGGCGGAAATACGGGGATCGACACTGGCTGTTCCATTTTGACCCAGGAAAAGAACATGGACACCTCCCAGCAGACTCCAGCGGCTGTTGATCTGCATATTTGCCTGACTATAGGCCTGGGTGGTAAAGGTTGTTCCGCCGCCATCCAGGTTGGTGAGGCGCTGCTTTTCTGTGATGTCAGTGATGGAAGAGCGCGGATTGGTCTCATTAAAGAAGCGATAGAAGATCAGGTGACCGATCAACCCGGATTTCAGGCTCCACCGCTCATTCATTTGCACCGAATAGGTCCAGGAAGTGGACAGCCGGTTGTCCAGATAATTCTCCGTATTGTAGCGGTAGCGGACATCTTCCAGATTCAGTGTGTCATACATACGAAAGATGTCGCTGCCCATCAGGGCAACCACCCCTTTGAGGTAGGATTTTTCATTCAGCAGATGGGTATACGTGGAACCAAGGGCCGCCATATTGCTACCTTGTCGTCGATCTTCCCATTCGTTGGCTATGCCTGGCTCGCGTTCCTCCGGATCGGTAACCGGTGTATAGTGCTCCAGGGAAATCCCCCCCATGCCGAACAGGGTCCACTGTTTCTTTTTGTCGTCACTCTCCCGGTATATGTTGAAGGAGAGGTCCTGAAAATCATTGCTTACCCGCTCACCGACCAGATGAAAGCCCAATTTATTGAGTAAGCCCAGGGTCGAATACCGGTAATTGACCACATAGGAAGAATGGTCTTTGCGTATCGGGCCCTCCGTAGCGAAGTCAAGACCAAGCAGGCCGGTCTTGATCCGGTATTCACGCTCCTGGAGGTTACCGTGTTTAAAATGAATGTCAAAGGCACCGGAAAGTGCATTTCCGTATTCGGCTGGCATGCCACCAGTATAAAAGTCGGACCGGCTGAGCAACTGTGCACTAAAGATGGTAATTCCGCCTCCGGAAGTGCCCGGACGGGCAAAATGGTTTGGATTAGGGATATCAATTCCTTCCAGTCTCCAAAGGATGCCGAAGCTTGAATTCCCGCGGATGATGATGTCATTTTCCGTATCGTCGCCACCTTGCTGTACTCCGGGGTAGGAGAGGGCCATGCGTCCCATATCGTTGACGCTGGCAGCGATACGTTCGGTTTCCTCGACCGTGAACGAGCGGGCGCTTACCATGGCCAGATTGTTGACCGGAGCATTGGCAAAGCCGGAAGCGATAACCTCCACGCTGGCCAGGTCTACCCCTTCTGCAAGTTCGATGTCGATCTGGACGGCTTTCGCGGACGTGATCACCAACCCTTCGGTGGTATAGGTTTGGTAACCTACATAGCTGCACTGCAATTGATGCCGGCCCACCGGAACCTGCTCAAGGGCAAAAGTACCATCATCATCGCTGACAGTTCCCATCAGTGGATCAGTATCCAGGACGACGACCGAGACGCCCGGTAAGGGTTGGTGGGTTACCTGATCCACGACTTTCCCGGTGACACGTTGTGTCAGCGACTGGCTTTTCAGCGAAATGAAGGCTCCGCCGAATAATATAAAGGCGGTTGAAAGCGCAAGGGTACGAAGTAATGATCTAGTCATAACAATCGGTCTGAAGTGAAGCAATCCAATCGCGGACGACAGCCACCCCTTCTTCATGTACGATAGTTCTGCCCAGTTCGGGCATCATGACACCGGGATCCAGGGACTGGACGCGGTACATCAGGATGGATTGGTCTGGATGTCCGGGCTGTATGTCAAATGTGCGGCCCCCCGAACCTTTACCTGCCGCTACCGGCACCTTACACAAGCCAAGGTGGGTCGGGTTGGTTTCCGAAAATTGCAAATAAAGTCCTGATGTGTTGCCGGGGCCTTCAGGCCGGTGGCAATGCCCGCAATTAACATCGAGGTAGGCCAGCGCCCGGGATTGCAGATCACCTGATCCGGGATCGTCCCATTTGGGCATCGTGGCGAGTGAATCCGTCTGAAAGCTTGGTCGCAGATATCCATTGTTGATCCACCGTTCGATTTGATTGATGGTACTGCCGTCGGCCTGGCTCACAGGGCGATTCAGATTGGCAAATTTCGGCCCGATCGGTTGGACGGTTCCATTCAGGTTGTGGCAGTTCTTACATTGATTTTTATTGGGAACCAGATAATGGATCGACCGGGCAACACCCGAGGTATCCGTCCAGGTGACGGGAAGCAATGCTCCGACCGGGCTGTATTCCGCTTCATTTTGTTTATCGTTCCAGATATAGGCATAGGCTGACCAATGGTCATTTTCCCGGATCAGTAAGCGCGTCTCCAAAATCCTCCTGACACTATGAATGTCCCGCATATCGGCCGGGTAATAGAAGTTTTTAACGAGTATGGCTCCCTCCGGGAAGCTTATGGTGCCGTCTTCCATGAGGGACGCTGTACTTCCCTCAGGCATCCACACAAACCGGGCTTTAAGAGCATAATCGGTAAATAGTGAATTGATCACTTCATACGATAACACCCGATCGTTTGGTTGAAGGGAGGCCAACTTGCCGGCATACAAGTTGTATTCCGATAAATGCCTGAAAGGGGCCCCGGGAGGAGGTAGCTGAACGGTTTGGTTTGGGGTACTGCAAAATTGCCCCAGAAATATAAGTATCAGTCCTACCCAGAACAGTTTGGTACGCATCACCGGCAGTTGTAGGGTGAAGGATCCTGACTTACGTCGTCAAAATCATGGGCTGCATCAACCATGGCAAACCGCAATTGATCCGCCGAGTTGTCCTGAATGCAAATGTTCATCGGGTTTGATGCTTCCGTATTCTCCCGGGTGATTCCATCGTACAGGATGTCCTGTGGCTTACCTGGGAACAGAAGATTGACCATTTTGCCGAAATCCTTGCTGAGGTCGGGTATGGCGCTTTTACGGTCATAATGGTTATGGTGGATGGATACATCGTAGGTGAAAGGATCATAACGCTCATCTTTCCATGGACGCTCGGTAATATGGTAGCTGGCAATGGCTGTGCCGATGGTCTTGTGGCCAGTGATGGTGTTGTCATGAATATTGATTTTCTTGGCTGCAAGCAGGATGATCCCGGTGCCTGGCGGAACAATAGCGACCATGTTCCCCTCGGCGGCAAAATTTTTATGGTTGTTTTCTACAATACGATTTTGGTAAACTTCGCAGGAATGTCCGTTGACAACCTGCAGGTCGGGCAGGTCAAACACCAGAATGCCACCGGTGTTGTTTTCGGCCAGATTGTCATAGACCCTGGAATTAATGCAATTTTCGATTTCAATGCCGGCCACATTCTCATGAGCATAGGAGTTGCGCACGACGACATCTTCTGACTGGCCCACATAAACGCCTGCATCCGAAGCAAACGAAGCTTCACAACTGTCTATAAGTACATTTTTACACTGAACCGGATATAACCCATAACCGCCATTAGAGGATTTTGCACCATCGGTCCAGGTTGCCTTCACCCGGTGGATCACAACCTGCTGGCAGCCCTGCAGTTTAATACCATCACCCAGGGCGTCCTGGACCGTAAAGTCCTCCAGGGTTACACTATCGGCGGTAATCCGCAACCCCTCTGCACCGGCTTGCTGTGTTTTAAAAGAGAGTATGGTTTTGTCAATTCCGGCGCCGCGGATGGTTACCCCGCTGATGGCATCAAGCGAGAGTGACCGGTCCAGCTCATAGATGCCTTCAGGAATAAAGACAACGGATCCTGGCTGTGCATCCAGCAATTGTTCCTGCAGGCGGTTATAAGCATCAGCATCAGCCATAGGCTGGGGCTTTCGCTGGCAACCGAAATGAAAAAGTGCACTTAACATTAGAAGACCAGTCAGATATTTTAACATACCGTATGTTTAAAAAAAGGAGCTAAGGAAAATATTTTGACTTTGTGGAATCAAGTTACCGAATCAGTTTAAGTTACTATTTATAAGTATTTAATTTGCGGCTAGTTATGAATGTTGTCCGCTTCAAATAGGATGGTCCAGGCATGCTGGCTTTTCATTTTCTGCCTGACTTTTTCAGGGATCTGAATGATCATGCCCTGGTCGCCATTTGGTTTCCAGCTGAGTTCATCGCCGGTTTCCAGTACGGAAACCTTGCTTCCTGTTCTGGCTTTCAGCTGTTGGATGGACCAGTATTCCGGCGGGTTCTTTTCCTGTTCATCAGCAAGATAGATCGCATAAACCGTGTTCGTATTTTTCTTTCGTGTAAAGCGGATCTTGCCTTCCTTGTAAGGTGCGATGGCCCGTGTGGCATAGATGGCTTCCTGATTTACCTGCATCCAGTCACCGATACCCTGAAGGCGGTCAAACGCTTCCTGATCCCAGGTGCCATCCGGACTGGGGCCGATGTTAAGGAGGAAATTGCCACCCTTGGCTACAATATCCACGAGGAGGTGGATCAGTTGATGGGTAGATTTATAGTGCGGATTTTTGCTGTACGACCAGCTGTTTCCCATGGTCATGCATGTCTCCCAGGGGTACGACAATGCCCGCTCCGGGACCTGCTGTTCCGGTGTACGGTAGTCTTCAAAGGGACCATGAACGCTGCGATCCACCACCAGAAGGCCCGGTTGATGGGCCCTGGCCATTGTGGCTATCCTGGGCATGTCGATATCCTGAGGGTAGTCCGGGATCCGGTATCCCCAGGAGCGGACTTCTTCGTTTATTGTGGAATCCGGCCGTACCCATCCTCCATCCAGCCAGAGGATATCCACCTTCCCGTAACCGCTCATTAATTCTTCGATTTGATTGTAGGTATAGTCTCTAAATTTCTGCCACCGGTCGGGGTGTTTATTGGTGTCGTAATTGGTACAGCGGTCGGGCGTTGCCCATTCCGGTGCCCAGAAATCCGGTGAATGCCAGTCGGGTTTCGAAAAATAGGCACCTATGCCAAACCCCTGATTGCGAAAGGAATCAAACAGGACTTTGGTTACATCTGCACGGGGATCGGTATGGAATGGTACCTGAGAGCCGGTAATTCGATAGTCCGTTTCTTTGGTGTCAAACATGCAAAATCCATCGTGGTGTTTGGTGGTGAAGACCAGGTACTTCATGCCGGCGTACTTCGCGGCATTCACCCACGGCTGGGGATCAAATTTTTGAGGATTAAAGGTTGTAGCCAGTGCCTCATAGTCTCGTTTGTATTGGCTATAATCCGCGCCATTGCGTGAACACCAGGGCTGGTCTTCGGAACAAATAGACCAGGATTCCACGACACCCCATTGGCTGTAGGTTCCCCAATGCATCATCAGTCCGAATTTCTGATCCTGCCACCAGTCCAGCTTTTGCAATACCAGCGGGTCAGTGGGCATTACATAAGCCTGGCTGAACATCAGGTGCATCGTAGATAGAAGGGTCAGGGTGAGGACATGCTTTTTCATAGTGAAGAAGGTATAAAAAATGTTCGAATTTCCAGTTTAATTTACTTCCGGTACTTAGGGTGATGATGATGTACTGCGGATTTAATTTATTGAATCTGAGGCTAGTAATGATTTTATTTCATCCCAATTGCGAACCGTAAAGGTGGGGGTGACTCCCGGCTCCGCGTTGGATTTGCCATGGGGATTAAACCAGCAGGTATGCATGCCGGCATTCTGCCCGCCACCGATATCGGCGAACAGGTTATCTCCAATTACCAGACAATCCTCCGGCGATGGATTTCCCAGCTGATCCAGGGTGTGATTGAAGAATGCCGGATCCGGCTTGGTTTTACTTATTTCCCCGGAGATAACGATAGCACTGAATAGCGGTGTAATGCTGGACCGCGACAATCTGGGACGCTGGACATTTGGCAAGCCATTGGTGATCATGGCGAGGGTAAATGATTTGGCCAGCTCGTGCAGGGAGGATTCGGCGGTATCCAGATAATGGACGATACCGGACAGGTGTTCGACATACCGCTCATGGTAAGATTCAGGGTCGAGATGGATTCCTACTTCCGCCGCCAGTTGTGAAAACCGCACGGTACGGATCTGTTCGCGGGTAAGTATCCCGCGTTCATGGGCATCCCATGCCGCCAGATTAAGGCGGGTGTAGATCGGATGCCACTCCGGCAGGAATGTTTGTCCAAAATCAAGGAAGGTCTGCTCCAGTGCTTCCTCCTGGCAACGATCGAAATCGTAAATGGTGTGGTCAGCATCAATGAGCAAATACTGATAATGGGAATGTGCCATTTTCTCTTCAAAATTAAAAGCCACTAAGATACACTGTTGTTTGAGATCACTCCGGTTCGGTGAAAATAATGGGTATGATCCATCCCGATCCTTTCGATAGTTCATAATTTACGGAAGAAAAGAAAGGTTCATGGCGTCGTGTCGGCAGCCCTGGTAACCAATTGGATATTTGAAATCAATATGTACATGTCAGTAAAAATGGCAAAGAATGGGTTAGCTGCCGGTCTGATTGTTGCTTTTGGTGTGTTGTCGGTGATGGCAGGTACTCCGGTAAAAGTTCTGTTGTGGGGAGACCGGATGATATCCGGGAACACCATGACCAGACCGGATGTAAATGCATTGCCCGTGCAACTGCAGGCATTATGCGGTGAAGATTTCTCGATTACGTCCTGCCGCGTAGATGCCGGTTCTGAAGCCACTCAGGGAAACCAGAATGTGATCTTTCTGATACCCGACTGGATAAATCTCCTGGAGAAAGTTACCGGAGGAATTGGAGATACACTGGATTGGTACAACACCTGGATAACCGATCTGCAAGGGTTGCTCAAGGTGAATCCGCACAGTCGTTATTTTCTGGCATTACCTTCACGCAGTATAAGTCCTGAATTTGCATATGCGGATTCCTCCTGCCAGGCGACCTTAAGACCAAGGTTCTACAAGCTGGCGCAGCAAATGCGGTGGGAAACCATTGACCTTCAACTGGTGCTTGCCTCATACCCGGAATACTGGCAGGATGGTATTCATATCTCGTCCATTGGAGCCGGGACAATTGCAAAACGTTTTTACCAGGCCTTGCATCAGGATCGATTTCAGGTGTTGGGATTATCCGGAACGGATGATCAAACCTCGGCCTTTGACTACCATGGTTATGCTGGCGTGGAAGGACACCATCAGGGACACACCTGGCGTGTGGTATTGCCCACCTACGCAGCAGCAGGTCATCCCTGGATTTGGCGGCAACGGTTTTGGGGGCATGAGCCGCAGACTGAAATAGCCCTTCTGGAGCGAGGCTATTATGTGATTTATTGCGATGCGGCGGAATGGTATGGTAACACCACAAACATGCAGCTTTGGGACTGGTTTTATGACTGGCTTCAATCTGTTGGCTTTGCCCCAAAAGGTATTCTGGAAGGTTTTTCGCGAGGGGGGATCTATGCTTATCGCTGGTTGCTTCACCGTCCTGAATCTGTAGCTGGGGTTTATGCCGATGCTCCGGTACTGGATATGAAGAGTTGGCCGGGAGGTAAAGGCACCAGTGCAGGCAGTGCTCAGGACTGGGCAATATTCAAAAAGGACTTCGGTCTGGAGGATGAACAGAGTGCTATATTGTTCGAAGGCAATCCCCTGGACCTGGCGGATTCTATTGCCTGGCAGAATGTCCCGATGTTACACGTCGTAGGGGAGGCAGACCGTGTGGTGCCTGTCGCTGAAAATACGGACTTATTTGTGGCCAGGATACGCGCCGCTGGAGGGACAATCCGGGTTATTCGCAAGCCCGGCGTCGACCACCATCCTCATAGCCTGCAAAATCCAACACCCATCGTAGACTTCATTGAGGCTTGCTATGGAACCAAGGTCAACTGGGCTTCGCTGCCAGCACCCGGAAATGAATACCGTTCAGCAGCCGGATGGCAATCTGGCATGGAATGGCACAGCCTTTTCACTGAGATGAATGCATTGCCGGCGATCAGTGACACGGTTGACATGTTGTTGTTCGGAAATTCAATAACCCAAAGTATCGGTGGCCCCGGCAGGTCTGTAGCATACCGGCCCGGAGAGGCGGCATTTTCAGAAACTTTCCAGGACTGGAAATGGTATAATTTTGGCATCTCAGGCGACCGTACGCAACATCTGCGCCGGCGGGTCCGGCAGGGCACATGGCAGATGCTTCATCCGAAATATATAGTGATAACCATCGGTGTGAATAACATTCCGTCCGATCAGGCGGAGGAAATTTTCCAGGGCATAACCGGAATTGTGCAGGATATCCGCGCCAAAGACCAGCATGTAAAAGTCCTGGTCGTAGGTCCTTTACCAACTAAGGATCCATCCAGTGAAAACCGGCGGACGTTCGATGAAGTGCACCGGCGCCTTGCTGCCTATCCTTTCCCTTCACAGGTTACCTACAGCCCACTCGCTTACCAGCTCCTGGATGCAAATGGTAATTTACCGGAGAATTATTTTGGCAAGGATGGTATCCATCTCCTGCCGGAAGGATATGTTAATTACGCCCGGGTATTACTTATTGCCCTGGATCAGATGAGATGAAAATGGACTGTGCCTAATGACTATGGTTTGGTGCAGGCGAAACCTGTATTCATGCCGTATCAGGGCTAAAACCGTGGGGCTATGGGAACCTCTGCTGCCTCTACTTTACCCCAGGCTAAAACCGAGGAGCTATGGGGATATCTGCTACCTCTTTTTCCTTTCGCCCCCGCGTTTAATCTACCAGAATCTCATCCATGAACAACCAGCAGGGTTCGCCAGGGTTCGGGTGCCAGCGGGGATTGGTCTTCTGTCCGGTTATTTTCACCCTGACGTAACGGGCATTTTGTTCCGGGAATGTGACCAAAAAGTTCTTTAGTGCAGGAGACGCAGCTTCAGTTGCCTCCGGGTAGCTC
This sequence comes from Lewinellaceae bacterium, assembly GCA_020636135.1. Lineage (NCBI taxonomy): Bacteria > Pseudomonadati > Bacteroidota > Saprospiria > Saprospirales > Lewinellaceae > Lewinellaceae bacterium. The sequence goes on along the minus strand of JACJYK010000001.1, from coordinate 2,634,138 downwards.
TCCCGGACAACATTTTTCCAGTTCCTGGCATCTGAGGAGACTTCCACCTGTATGCCTCGGGGAAAAAATATCCAGGATGAGGCATTTTCAAGACAGCTGATGGTAACATGAGAGAGTGGAACAGCCGAACCCATATCCAGGGTTGCAGTCACATCCTGTTTTTCGAATCCCAGCCACTGACCATCACCAAACTGGTTGCTTCCCTTGTTAAAATCGATCAGGGTAGAAGGACCTGAAGCCTGATACTTTGGGTTAGGGGGCACATTCAGAGTAACATCCTGGGGCCGGTATTTGGAGCGAATTAATTGTTTTGAACCGACAGGGCTTGATTGCCAGCCCGGTTTGGTGGCAAAGGTGCGGATTTCTGTGGTGCGTTTGATTGTAACCGGTTTGCTATACAGGTTGGATGTGGTATCGGGATCGGAGCCGTCCAGGGTGTAATAGACCCTGATACCATCCACATTCAGGATAAGCTGTACCTGTACAGAGTCTGTGAATAACGTCTCGTCTACCTGGATGACCGGGGCCTGTAATGGAATAACGCCTCCGAGGTTGTTGCCGGTTATGCCAGTATTTACTTCCAACCCGGGTATTTTAGCTTGTAAAGCCTCAACGCCGGCATCACTCACCTGGGATTGCCATAAATAGAGTTCCTCAAGGTGTGGCAGCGATTCCAGATGGGTAAGGCCTGCATCGGTTATTCCGGTTCCGTAGAGGTTCAGATATTGCAGATATTCCAGGCCTTTGAGTGACTCCAGGCCCGCGTCTGTTATAGAAGTATTATCAAGGTACAGGCGTACCAGATGAGGGAATCGTCCCAAATCCCGGATCATATCATCGGTCACATTGGACTTGCTCAGATTGAGATAGGCAATCTGATCTGCAATGGGAAATAGTTTTTTCAGGAAATCGGGTTCCAGGTCCTGCCGGTAACTCATGTTGATCTCAAGGAGAGGATTTTCAGCGGCCAGCCGCATTACCTTTACACCCTCATTACGCAGGCTGGTAAGTTTTTTTTCACCCGGGTCTTTCAGATCCAGCCGGAACACGGGATTTTCTGGTTTGACGGACTTCGCAAATACCGCCTGAATGTTGTCTGGAACGGATACATCCTGGATGCGATCTTCATAGCTCCGGTGGTTATTGATCCACCATTCCATAAGAGCTACCTCATCTTCCGTCAATTGTTTTTTGCCTTCCGGTGGCATGTGATCTTCATTGTCCAGGGGGAGAAGGATCCTTTTGATCAGAAGGGAATTTTCGACATCACCTGCAATAAATAAGGCACCATCCTTGCCGCCTTTCTCCACACCTTCCTGATTGTGCAGCAGTAATTCACCCTTGGCTTTTTCAGGGTTGTGGCAACTGGTACATTTCGACCGGAATATTGGCTGGATGACATCCTGGAAGACCAGGGAGCTGGCATCAACCGAAGTTATCTCTTCGACCGGGGCGGATTTTGGTGGTAGGCCCAGCAGGGACCGCAGCCCGTTAGGCATCTGATCCGAGAGGTAGGAGCTGCCATGGGTGAGCGAGCCGCCAAAATGGCCGGCTAAAAGCATGACAGTAGTGGTCAATCCAAAAACCGGTAGATATGCCCTATGATCTGTCGTTGTTTTCTTGAGTAAATAGACTACAACGGACAAGACTGCCGTACTGATTCCCAGATATTTGTGAATGTTCAACAGCCGTTCTTCGTAACCACCTTCCCATTGGAGGAAAAATCCCAGTAAAGCGGTAACTATTGCGGTGACCATACCCCAGAATAACAGGGATTGAATGGCAGCATTCATTCCGGCAGACCGGGATTTACGCTGAATAAGCTCTAACCCAAATGCCCCGATCAGCAGCCCAATGGGTAAATGCAGTAAAACAGGATGAAATCGTCCAAGAAATTCCAGCCAAGACATAGGTTAAAGCTTTGCATTAAATGTAACAAATTCGATTGAACCATTCACTCGACGACGACTTCATCTACGAACAACCATGCTGGCTTGCCGGCACCTGGATGTCCGGCAGGTAAGATGCCTGCATTTTTGATCACAACCTTGAGGTAGCGCTCACGTCGACCGGTGAGCTCTATTCTGGTCATGATATTTCCTTCTCCTGAGGTGCTTTCCGGAGTGCTTTCATCCCAATAGTCAAAACGGTGGCCGTCGGTTGATGTATAGACTTCAATGCTTGAAGCTGGCAGGATCCAGCGACCGGGTGCGTTTAAACAGCTTACCATGAGTTGTGATAAGACCACCGGACGATTGTATTGAAAGGTCAGCACACAATCATTTCCTTCAAAACCAATCCAGGTTCCGTCACTGATATCTCCGGTGCCAAGTTGGTGATCCAGGAGGGTTGCAACTCCCTGTCCTCCATACTGCGGTGAAGGTTGCATCTCCAGAGTTACCTGATCCAGTGCAGGCAACTCCTTAATCTTGTAATAGGACCGGGTAACGGTGGGACTGGAATTATATTGATCGTGAAAAGCCTTGATTTTGAATTCTTTGGATGCTTTGATCTCCAGTGGTTGGTAATACCGTTGAGCATGTTCATCCGGTACGCTTCCATCATCGGTGTAATAATACCGGGTGCCGGAAACACCACCTTTTATTTCCATAAAAATGCGATCCTGAAAAAATGTGTTTGCCGGAGATACCTGTGGGGCGGCAAGGGCAATCCGGTCTTCACCTGGTGGTCTATGGGGTTTAACCCATTCCAGAACTGGTGCATTTTTACCCCCTTTCACCCACTGCCAGGACACACTGGTAAAATAAATACCACCCTTATTTCCTTGTTCGAATAGAATGCCGATATCACCAGAATTCAATTGAACCAGGTCTGAATATGACGCATCGCCTGGCCATACTGCCCTGGATTCTGACCAGTGACGGCCACCATCGAGGCTGGCTTTCAGAACCAGGTTGCGACGGCCGGATGTGGACTGGGGATTGCAAAAAAGCAATGCATGGCCTTCCTTCCCGGAGAACAGAAAGGTGCTGGCCTGACAGACCGGGTCAGGCAGATAGGCGTCGTAATAACTGGTATCCCAATGCGCACCTCCATCGTTACTGGTACTGACCAGTCTCTCATGTGTACTGCCACTTTGTTGGCGGGTATTCAGTAAAATGGTGCCGTCTGTCCATTCTGTGGCTATGGACTCGTTTGAGCCAGGTTCATTGACTTCCCCGGATAGGTGGAAGGACAATCCATGATCATCGCTATAGAAGCCATAGGCGTGGTAGTCCAAAAAGCTGTCCCTGGGCTCTCCGGCGGAATGATTTGCCGGGACAAAAAGTCTACCACGGTAAGGTTTATGGATCAGTTGCAGGGCATGCCCCGGACCCAGGGCATTGGTCCGCCAATCCAGTGGGTCCTGGTAGTCATCACGATATCCGGGTTGATAGGGATGATGGACCTGCATTGTAATGTTTACAGGTTCAGACCACGATTTGCCCAGATCCACACTGGTCTGGCACCACACTTCGGTCACTCCTTTTCCGGACCGGATCTCCCATTCGGAGGCATTTGCGGTGTTGTAAAAAAGGAAAAGTCTGCCTGCCGGGTAGCGCGGATCCAACAGGTCCCAGACCGGTGCAGGGTTTCCTGCCTTGGCTGAGCCATTGGCAGCGACTACCGTCAATCCGGACCAGGTTTTGCCCTGGTCCCTGCTTTCTTTGAGAACAATATCGACTTTCCCAAAGTCGTCACAGCCGGATTTTCGGGCTTCACAGAATGCCAGAACACGACCATTCGGAGCTTTGACGATCGCGGGAATGCGAAAACAGGCATAGCCGTCATTTCCATTTATAAAGACTGGCTTTAACTCAGGCTGTTCCTGTCCAGGCAATAGCGTTGCAACGAGAATGAGCAGTAAGCCGGTCTGGAGTCGTATCATGCCACCCGGGTCAGTTTATACGGATAGACCTTATCGGAATTCCACTGAGCGATATACAGGTTTTCGTCCTCATCGACACAGACATCGTGCGGGTGCTTAAAGGCCTGTACGGTTTGGAACAATGGTTCGAGTTTGCCATTGGTGTAGGTTGGCGCCGAACCGCCGGGAACACTGACAACCTGGTCGTTTTTATCCAGGATGGTCACGAATCCGGAACCAGAGTCCCATGGGAGGTGTGAGATCAGCGTTGCGCAATAAACATAATCTCCGTGGATGACCGGACGGCAGATGTACGCACCGGGGATAGGGATCTCCTTGATCAACTCCCCGGCAAGGCTGAAACGTTTCAGTTTATTTTGCTGACGGGCTGTAATAAGCAGGGTCGGTTCTCCGGGTAGCCTCGTGTCCAGTGCGATTCCATGGGCATTGTCAAAATTGGCGGGCGATGGCCCACGGCCCCCAAATACGTTTTTCAGTTTTCCCTGGCTGTCGTAGTGAATGATATACTGCGACCCGTATCCGTCCGCTACATAGATATCGCCATTGGGAGCAATGGTGGTCTCGGTAGGAATGTATTTTTCGGCGCTTTCGTATTTCCCGGATTCAGCCGGATAGGGAAGGACCATGATCTCGCGGCCGTCAAGTGTGGTTTTGATGACCTCATGCCGGTTATTATCGCAGATGTACAAAAACGATTCCCCACCTTCTTCTGAGAGGGTCAGACCATGGGCGCCGGGATAGGTGGTACCCCAGGTTGTGATCGGTTTACCATCTTTGTTGTAGATGATCACGTTGTTTTTGGTCTCATTGGTTAGCAAGAAAATGCGGCCTTGTTTATCCTGGATCATCTCATGACAATCTTTGACCGGAATAACCTGTGGATTCAGGTCTCCCCAATGACGGTCCAGGCGATACCGGTGCTCATTGTGGCCAAGAATAACTTCGGCAGGAGCAAGATGCCGGTGGATGTAAGGCAACGTCGCCAATGAAAGCGTAGTATCCCGGAGAAATTGACGTCTTTTCATGATTAGTCCAGTGTATTGTAAGAGATGAAAAAAAGAAACCAGCGCTGTCAAAACCAGATAATCTGATCCTGCCCCTGTTCAAACTGCCTTGAGAATCTTTCATGGTCAACAGGATACGAAGGGCACCTGCTCATCCAGTGACATCCCTGAGCATATGAACCAGGCTAAATGTAGGAAAAAAAACCAATCCGTACCGGGCACTTTTCCAGCTTGTTAAGATTGTGTTAAGTTAATTTTGACCGGCAGGATTAGACTATTTTTGACCTGTTAAGAGCCTTATTTAAAAATTGTCAACTATGAAAAAAACTGCAGTTATTCTCTTTCTAATGTTGTCTTTGACCGGTTTTGGTTTTGGACAGATTACCACACCGGCAGCAAGCCCTACCGGAACAGTGACCCAGAATGTGGGCCTGATCAATATTGAGATCGAATATTCCCGTCCCAGTGTCAAGGGCCGGAAAATATTTGGTGATCTACTACCCTATGGAGAAGTCTGGAGGGTAGGGGCCAATTCAGCCACCAAAATTACCTTCAGCGGAGATGTGACCATTGGCGGTACCGCTGTAAAAGCTGGTTCTTATGCGCTGCTGGCCAAACCCGGCATGGACGAATGGCAGATCATGCTTTATCCCTACACCACTTCCAACTGGATGGCATATCCGGAAGAAACTCCATTGGTTACCCTTACGGTGAACAGTGAAAAGATCAGTACACCGGTGGAGACGCTGACCATTGGTATTGATCACATCCGTTCCGAAAGCGCCCACCTGGTCATCAGCTGGGAAAACACTCTGGTAAAATTCCCGGTTGAGCTGAACACCGATCAGGCTGTTATGGCCAGCATTGACCGCACCATGGCAGGTCCTTCCGCCAACGATTATTATGCTGCTGCCAGCTATTATTTCAATGAAGGAAAAGATGCCAAACAAGCCCTGGAATGGGTTAATAAGTGTTTGTCCATGGGACCGGAACGCTACTGGATCGTACGTTTAAAGTCCCAGCTACAGGCTGAAAACGGCGACTTCAAAGGCGCTATTGAAACAGCTAAAAGATCTATGGCATTGGCCAAGGAAGCCAACAACCAGGATTATGTCCGGTTGAATGAAAAAGCCATCGAAATGTGGATGAAGAAGATGTAAGATCAAATAATTGATACGAAAAAGCCACCAGGTCCTTATGAATTGGTGGCTTTTTTATTCCAGGTAATTTGATTACTTCACCGATATGAAAACATCCACTTCTGCATCCGGCGAACTGCGGTCACGACCATATACTTCATAATCGGCCAGGTAGGTGCGGCTTAGCCTGCTTGAATCCATTAAACGGATCTGACTCCATAAATTGTTTACAGCTTTGGGCATTTCACCATGAGCGGTGAATTTTTTATAATTGCCACCGGAGATTGTGCGTCCGGTGAGGCCGCGTGGAATGCTGTCAAGGCTGCTGACTTTTGCCCCCATAATGATCCGGAAACCTTCATCCGGATTGTTTGCGTAGTCAGTATATACGATATATACATCGTCACTGACTTTGTTCGGAATGCGTTGCAGCACATTTTGTGCATAAAGTTGTCCCCAGAATATTCCAATATCCGTGGTATTCTGTTGTTCCTTTAAACTGGAAATCACGGTCAGACCGATCACTTTAAATGGTTCCGTTGCGATGTCTTCGGACGGGGTCTGACAGGCCGGGATCATAAAGATCGTCCAGGAGCTGATCCCCACCAGGAGTGCTATTCTTAATTTCTGCATAAGTATTCTGATCCGGTTAAGCGGACAAAAATAAGCGATAAGCCTCATTTTTACCACATCTGTAAAAAAAGGGATCTGCAGCTCCTGCTAGTTGAGAAACTCGAGGATTTCATGGATGGAGGCGCGATTCCTGTAGTTGGGATCAAAATGGGCATAGATGATCTCACCGCCCTGGTCGATCAGATAAGTCGCCGGGACAGGTAAAATGGCCTGATGATGGGCCAGGTCTTCAGTAGGCTTGACAATAGCACGTTGTTCGATTCGATGGGTGTAATCTTCGGTAGCATGGAAAGTTACACCATAGGCATCAAGGATGGAGTGGGTGGTGTCCGAGACGATTGAAAATTGTGCATTGACCGAATGCGACATAATGGCGACGCCGGCCATGGATTCGGGTGTGACCGCAATGACTTTGATGCCGTTATTTTCGAGCAAATCCAGTGAGTCGGATAGTTTTTGTAATTGGGCATTGCAGATGCTGCACCAGTGGCCGCGGTAAAACATCAATACCACCTGATGGTCCCGGTAGACATCCGAAAGTTTGAATGATTGCCCGCGCTGGTCGGTGGCATAAAAGTCCGGGGCGTACATGCCGGTCGGCAGTCCTGCCGGAACCAGATAGCCCGTATCGATCCCATACTGCGTCAGGTCGTCAATATCTACGGTATAGACATTCTCGACTCGCTGGATCCCTTCCTGGGCCGATAAGCTAAGGGAACCCGTCACCAACAGCACAAACAACAAAGATTGGATGGAGTACTTCATAAGCAACGAGCGTTAATAGTATGTTAAACGTAAATTTAGATGGTATTATTGAAAAACAAGCGTGGATTGCGACGAATCCATGATTTCTGTAGCTGAACGGTATGACTGAGCGAAGCAAATCAATCCCGCTTGCCAGGATCAATGGAGCATATAACGTATAGGTGTCGCAACCAGTACCGTTATGTGAATAGACTAAAGCCATATATGAACCATGCAACCACCCGGAACACCGCTGGCCAGAAAATTAGGCTTCAAGCCGGACTTACGCATATGCTGCCTGAACCAGCCCCCTGAATACCGCTCTTTTTTTGACGTGTTACCGGATGGGATACAATGGGTTCAGAATCCTGAAGCCGGAATGGACATCATCCATTATTTCGAAGTCTCCCGGGATCAACTGGCTGCAAACCTGCCCTGGTTGAGGGATCTGATCGTAACGAACGGAATGATTTGGGTCTCCTGGCCTAAGAAGTCATCGGGCAGGAAGTCCGATGTGACCGAGGATGTCATTCGCGATTTGGCCCTGGCACACCGGCTTGTCGACGTTAAAGTGGTTTCTGTCAACGCGATCTGGTCCGGGCTGAAGCTGGTCATCCCGCTTAAATATCGTTAACGCAATATTGGTCTTGGACGATTCTTACAGCAGTGAGGCAGCCTAAAGCAGGCGTTTTAAAAAAGAGATTATTTTTTTCGATATATATATGAATTATTAATGTAAAAATATAACTTACTCACAGGTTCAGCTAGCTGGTTATAGGCAGGGGTGAAAGCACCTGATGCCGAAGGGAATCAATTGGAAAAACTAAACGCAGAGAATATGGCTAAGATGTCGCAAGCCCAATACCGAATATTGTTGAAGACATTGTTTTGGGCCAAGTGGATTCATGAGAACGGGGAGACGCTGGATCAGGAAGAAGCGGTTGCACTGGAAAAATTGCTTCACCTGTTTATGAAAGCTGCCTGGCGGGAAGGCCTGGATTTTGTTAGCAGCACCTCCACGGATGGCAATTTGACTCTTGCTGAAGATCTACAGGCTGAGGCATTTGAGTTTCTGGCAAACTTTCAGGATGATGCATTCTGGGAGGAATTGTGTGACCGTTTGGCAGAACGGGACATGGAAAATGCCATCGATCCGGAAGAACTCATCCTGATGGATGAAGAACAACGGCAAAACCTGCAGGATACCTATCGACAGAAATATGAAGGTGAATTTGAACTTTACGGATTGACCTTTTTGAAAGTTCTGAATCCTCACTGGAATTAATCCGGTGACCAGTTCGGCTTATTCAGTCTCTTCCAGAAACGATTCATGCGCGTTATGGAAATTGCCGGACTGCGGGAAAAATTGATCGAAGATCTGAAAAAGCGGGGATACACGCTTAGGATGGTCCCATTGCAGGGAATGATCCATATTCCGGATTTGCAGAAAACCGTGTCGATCGAAAATGTGCGGATCGAATTTTATCAAAAGCATAAATTGAGCGAAGAAGCGGACTACCTGTGTTATGGTTTTTGTTTAATGTCCGGAGAAAAGGGATATTGGATTGAAGAATCAAACTGATGATCGTCTTTGGATAGCACATTGTTAAATGAACATATCGTACGTCAGTTACCCTTTGGACTGGTATTACTTGACGAGAATAAGCAGGAACTCTGGCACAATCAGCATGCTTTCATGCATTTGCAGCTCGACCCGCAGCAACCCATTGAAAAACGTTCGTACCATCAACTTTTTTACGCCATCGAAGGTCTCTTCAAAGTCATCCACAAACAATCCTCCAACAATTTTAAACCCTTTCGCATCTTCGCTTCCCGAACAGAGGCAGGCAAATACCTGAACATCTGGGGAAAGCCTTTGATGGGAGGTATACTGGTTATCACCTCAGATGTAACCGAATTGAAGCAATTGGAACATAAGAACCTCGAAGCAATGGTGGAAGGGCAGGAACTGGAGCGTATGCGCCTGGCCAGGGAACTGCATGACGGTGTAGGTCCGCTGATGTCCGCCATCCAACTGAAAGTGGATCAGAGTATATCTCCCGCTGCGCCGGGTGAACCAGATGTAGCCGGTGAACTCAAAGAGCTCATCCATACGGCTTCCCGGGAGATCCGGGCTGTATCCCATGCACTGATACCGGGGTCACTGCTTGATTTCGGATTATCCCCGGCCCTGAAAAGCCTGTGCGAGCGGATGGAACAACCCGGCCTCGAGATCACCTATTATGCCCCGAAATCGGTGTCTCGCCTGGAACAGGGCAAAGAACTTGGCATCTATCGCATTGCCCAGGAACTTTTACATAATGCACTGAAACACGCTCAGGCCAGTCATATTCATGTCCAGTTATCTTTCGATGGTGCTAACCTGACACTCAGCGTAGAGGATGATGGCATAGGTATGGGAAATCTGGACCCCGCCGACAGCGGAATTGGCCTCCGCAATGTTCGCAATCGGACCCGCTCTCTGGAAGGGACTTTTGTCCTGGAATCTCAACCCGGCAAAGGGGTATTGGCGTTGGTGGAAATACCGGTGATATGATCAGGATACTGATAGCTGACGATCATAAAATTTTTCGTGACGGACTGGTCTCTCTGTTGGGTCAGGAACAAGACATTCAGGTTGTAGGTCAGGCTTCTTCTGGAAAAGAAGTTATCGACCAGTGCGAGAATTTGCCTGGCTGTGATCTGGTCATACTTGATATCCATATGCCTGGCATGCCTGGCGAAGCCGTCTGTAAATGGATCAAGGAACACTATCCCGCATTGCCGGTACTCGTGTTGTCCATGCACGATGAATCGACCTATATCCTGAAAATGCTGGAGGCAGGAGCTTCCGGATACCTATTGAAAGAAGCCGGTGCTACCGAATTGTTACAGGCTATCCGAACGGTGGCCAGAGGTGATACCTATTATTCCCAGCATGTGTCACAGACCATCCTGCATCAGCTGATCCGGGGTAAAAAACAAAATGAACCGGAGCGTATACCGCTGACCAAACGGGAGATTGAAGTCCTCCAGCTGATTGCAGAAGAATATTCAAATCAGGAAATAGCCGACAAGCTTTTCATCAGCATCCGTACCGTCGATACGCATCGCACCAATATCCTGGAAAAACTGGGTGTAAAGAATACGGCAGGGCTGGTTCGCTACGCGTTGAAAAATAAGCTTATCGATCCCGGTCATTGATGCTTCACCCGCGATCTACGAAAATCTCGTAGAGAAAAATACGTAAATCGCCTGCTTCAAATTACGCTGAAACCCTCGTATCGGGGAGGTCAATACAGTCTACATTTGTTTGAAACAAACACACCGATGCAAGCATCACTTTCTACCGACGCCGATTTAGTACGCCAGATTAAGCTGGACCAGAACAATGCTGCCATTTCACAACTCTACAGCCGTTACTTTCCACGCCTTTTTCAATACTGCCTGAAGCTGACCTCCGACAAGGAAGCTGCCTTTGACATTGCTCAGGATGTATTTATTAATGCATTGGATAAGATCGGTCAGTTACGGGAAGAGCAATTCTTCCAGTTCTGGATATTCCGGTCCGTGAAGAACGAATGTATGGACCACCTGAAAACCAGTGCCTGTGTGAAACTGGATGATGTGGCTCCTCTCGTTTGCGGGATCCGTGCAGAGGAAGAGGATGAACAAATACAGCTTCAGGACCATGAAATGCACTATGCGCAACTCCTGGATGCAGCCACCCGGTTGCCTCTGAATATGCGCGACATCTTCCGGATGAAATACCTTGAGTCCAAATCTCTGAAGGAGATCAGCACTTCAACCAATCTGACCATCTCTGCCGTCAAGATGCGCCTGGCCAGGGCCCGGCATAAGCTGGAAGAAACCTGCAGTTTTGCAGCGCTCTACAATTGACAACGACACTTCTCAGTTTCAGCATAAATTAAGTATTTGACTCCGTCCGGCAGCGGGCGGAGTTCTTGCTTTAATGACCAGGCCTTTGCCGATCCGTTGGGTTATCTTCTGGCTAATTCCTTTTCAATGCATTACCTTGCAGATCAGCAAAAAATGTTCAGAAACATGTTCGAATCCATAAATCCGGCCAGCGGTGCCCTGATACACACTTATCCGGAAACTCCGAATGTAGAAGACTGTATCGAGCGTTCACACCGCTGCTGGGAGGGGTACCGGCGGACTCCCTTTGCAGAGCGAGCAGCCAAATTGAAAGTATTGGCTGACTTGCTGCACACCAACCGGGAAAAATTAGGTCTTTTGATGACACTCGAAATGGGAAAGAAGACGGCAGAGGCTCTTGCTGAAGTGGATAAGTGTGCCTGGGCTTGCACCTATTATGCCGATCATGCCGAATTTTTCCTGCAGAACGAAGTGATTGATACCGATGCTTCGCTCAGCTACGTGGCTTGCGAACCATTAGGAGTGATACTGGCTGTCATGCCCTGGAATTTTCCATTTTGGCAGGTCTTCCGTTTTGCTGCTCCGGCGCTGATGGCAGGCAATACAGCGTTGTTGAAACATGCCAGCAATGTGAGCGGATGTGCGTTGGCTATCCAGGACCTCTTCCGGCAAGCCGGATTCCCTGAGGATGCATTTATCACATTACTGATTCCTTCTTCCAAAGTGCGGGATGTGATCGCCCATCCCAGAGTCAAAGCGATAACACTTACCGGTAGTGATGGCGCGGGTCGTTCGGTAGCTGCCGAGGCGGGTAAACAGCTAAAGAAGTGCGTACTAGAACTGGGCGGTAGCGACCCATACCTCATTTTAGCCGATGCAGACATCGACCTGGCTGTAAAGACCTGTGTTCAGAGCCGATTGATCAATGCCGGTCAGTCCTGCATAGCAGCCAAAAGGTTTATTATCGTCCCCGAAGTGTATGATGCATTTGCCAAACAATTTGTCCAGGCAATGCAAGCGATCGGTATGGGTGATCCTTCCAGCCCAGATACCGGTATAGGCCCTTTAGCCCGTCTTGATCTCAGGGATGATCTGCACGATCAGGTTGTTCGATCGGTCGCAATGGGGGCCAAAATTCTGCTGGGTGGCAGGATCCCGATCGGCGAGGGTGCGTTTTATCCTCCTACGGTCCTGGGGAATGTCACACCGGATATGCCCGCTTTTGAGGAAGAATTGTTTGGGCCGGTTGCACCCCTGATCCGGGCGGAAAGTGAAGAACATGCTATCGCACTGGCCAACGATTCCGTTTTTGGCCTGGGAGCGGCAGTTTTTTCCAGGGACCAGGAAAAGGCAAAACGCATTGCCCAGTACGAAGTGCAGGCCGGCAGCTGCTTTGTAAACGGATTGGTGAAATCAGATCCCCGGCTTCCCTTCGGAGGCATCAACCTCAGCGGTTTCGGCCGCGAGCTTTCACACCACGGCATCATGGAGTTTGTGAATGTGAAGACAGTCTGGATGAAATAGAGAGCTGATTTCAGGCCATTCAATGCCACACGAAGATTAATACATCTGTATTGACTTCATCTTGTTTATGCCCGTGGCTTGTAGAGCTGGACCATGATACGCCGGTTCCTGAGGCGCCCTGCCGGGGTTTCATTGGATTGTTCCGGGAAATCTTCGCCTAACCCCTGGACCTGGATACGGTCTGGTTTTATCCCATGGGATATCAAAAAATTGGCAATAGCCTGAGCACGCTTTTCCGATAACTGTTGGTTTACCTGGGCGGAGCCCTGGTTATCCGTATGACCCTGAATGATGATCTTGTGCGCAGGGTTTGCCTGCAGCAATTGCAGGAGTTTATACAATTCCTGTTCTGACTCAGGCAATAGTCTGGTGCTGCCGCTTTGATAACTGACATGTGCGAGGGTGGACAATTTGCCTCCGAGCAATGCCCTGGCTTCTGCAGGGGTATAAACCGCTAACGGCGCGGGAGAACTGAATTCCAGTTTTTCGAAACAGATCTCCTGCCGGTTGTTGAATTTCCCGGTGGCGGCGGTAACGCCCCAGTAGACCACCGGATTGCCTGCAAAAAGTTCCTTTACAAGATTACCATGATAAGAGATCACCATTTCACCATCCAGCTGCAGGCTCAAAGTTTTACCGGGCTCATCCCATCGGATGGTAAAGTCATGGAGCTGGCAGTCTTCCACATTCCTGATGATCACCGGCCCCTCCAGGTTAAACAGATGATCCACATACCCATGTTGAAGAATTGCCACATGGTCCTGGGGAGGGTCTGAAAGATGTTCATTTTCCCAGGTGTCGATTTCAATGCCCAGGGATGGATACAAACCGGAGAAACCCATGCCTTCTCCCGCGTGACCGGTGACTTTAGCATAGGGAGAGAAAACAAATACCATCCCGTCCGCTCCGGTGCGGTCATCACAGCCCAGCATCAATTGGAGCTGCATCTCGAAGGAGGCATCCAGGCGGATGGGCGCTTTGTACCAGATTGAGCCCGAAGCCCAGTCTACGGCTTCCGTAAGCCGGAAGCACCGGTCCCCAATTTGGCGGGTATCCCCGGATAATACGAAGTCACTCACATTCAGCCTGGCCGATTGTGCAGAAGTGGACCCACCATGCATCAAAAGCAGGGAAGTAAACCAAATGATTGCTATACCAGAGAAATATTTCAATATTATTCTGAACTGTATACGATTAAATTACTCGAAATCCTTCCGGGAGGCAACTTCGAATGGAATTTTCTTCAGATCAACCCCGATATTGTTAACTTTCTATATGCTTTTTCTCTTCAATCCGGTTTGTGTTGCCTCATTCAGGAGTTGGCTTCCCTGTCTTTGCGGAATGGCATTTCTTGGCTTTTCCTGTCATCCGGCAGTCAAAAATGATAAACCAAATATCGTCCTGATTGTGGCGGATGATCTCGGCTGGAAAGATGTGGGTTTTATGGGGTCTGGATATTATGAGACGCCAAATCTGGATGCGTTGAGTGAACGGAGCACCTGGTTTACCCAGGCCTATGCCGGTGCATCCAACTGTGCACCCAGCCGGGCTTGCCTGTTAACCGGCCTCAATACGCCGAGACATGGAATCTATACAGTCAGCCCGTCAGAAAGGGGAGACCGTCGGGCGCGGCAATTGATTCCTGCCTCAAATACCATGGTACTGCATGACAGTTTTACCACCATCGCGGAAGTATTGCATCAATCCGGATACCAGACATGTTCGATAGGCAAATGGCACATTGGGGCCGATCCGCGCAGTCAGGGTTTTGATATTAATATTGGAGGTACATCTGCCGGACACCCTAAAAGCTACTATAGTCCGTATGCTAATGCTGCGTTGTCTGACGGGCCTACTGGCGAATACCTCACAGACCGACTGACGGATGAAGCGATCCGGTTTATCCGGAGTGATAAACAGAAACCTTTTTTCCTATACCTGCCTTATTTTGCCATTCACACACCCCTGCAGGGACCTGAGGATCTTGTGGAGCACTACCGGGATAAGCCGCCATCAGATGGTCAGGGATCAAATGCGGATTATGCGGCGATGGTCACCCGGTTGGACTGGAATATCGGGCGCATACTCCGGATACTGGAAAGCCTGGATCCAGGATCTAACACGCTTGTGATCGTCACTTCCGACAACGGAGGAATTTCCTACCTCTCCCGCCAGTGGCCTTTACGGGCTGGTAAAGGAAGCTATTACGAGGGAGGTGTCCGTGTGCCACTAATCTTTTATTGGCCCGGGAAAATTCCGGCGGGAATGGTTGTCAACACCCCGGTAAGCCAGCTGGATCTCTTTTCTACCATCCTGGATCTGGCAGGGATTGCACCGATACCCCAAACGGATGGATTATCATTGGGCAAATTGCTGTTGGAAGATAAGCCATTATCAGACCGTGCGCTTTATTGGCATTTTCCGGTTTATCTGGAGGCGTACAAGGTAGGGGATGACGAGAGCCGGGATCCATTGTTCCGGACCAGGCCTGGCACTACGATGAGATACCACAACTGGAAGCTGCATTATTTTATGGAAGACCAACAATACGAGTTGTATGATTTGTCAGCAGATCCCGGTGAAAAAATCAATCTCGATTCCCGGCAATTACCCGTCGAGGATACCTTAAGGTCTATGATGACTGCTTGGTGGCAGGAGACGGGTGCCCCGATTCCGGCAACTCCAAATCCGGATTTTGATCCTTCCTTTGAAATACATTAAAGGATTAACTGCCGGACGGTTCCTGATGCCAGTTGATAGTTCATCTTTAGACCCACCTGGTGCGATCAGATGTTCCGGACAATATTAAGAAAGTCGGGAATGGAGTTAATTCAGATCAGCTGGTATGATGCATCCAGTTCATGACAACATAGACAATGATCATGGCCACCCCCAGGGTAACGGTTCCCATAAAATACCAGTAGAAGAATTTGTTTTTGTTTTCGGTAGATTCGGTCATATTACAGTCTTTTCGGAAAAAGACCACAAATCAATTCCAGGTCATCCTGCAGCCTGAAAATTATTTTTGAGTGTCAGCAGAAGACAGGTTGAAGATGCCCTCCAGCATCTGGAAAAGTTCCGGGTGTTCGGTAGCGAAACGGTGAGGCTGCTGGAAAAAATAGGTGCCGGCAACCGCGAAAAACTCAGTTTGATTGGTAGCGCCGTAGGGCGGAATATCTGATTTTCCTGCGTGTATGGCTTCAATTTCCCGGTAGATCAATTGCATCCAGGGCACCACGTATTGCTTCTGCAGGAAATATTCGGGCACCCCATCGGTGGCCCCGTCTGCTTTATCAATTAGATGGATAAACTCATGAATACCGGTGTTCGTAAGACCTTCCTGTTCAAACCCTCGGTGTAAAGATGGGCGGGAAAAAATGATCTTGCGATTCATGGGACCCCAGCCTACCATGCCTAGTACAGCACGGTCTTTACCTTCCGTACCATAATCCTCCTCGCGAAAGGAGTTTGGATAAATCAGTACTTCATCGAGATTGGGATAACTGGTCCATTTCGGAAAATGAAAAACCGGAATCACGCTACTGGCAGCTACCAGAAGGCGATCGTCATCATTGATTTCAGTGCCAACACCGGTGATCTGTACGTTTTGAAGAAAGGTCTGGATCCGTTGTTCGAACTGCAATCTGTCCCCGGAAGAAAGTTGCTGATAAAATTTCACCTCTTTCAGTAAAAATTCCCTCCACATGGGAGGAAACGGCCGGATAGCAGGAGCTTTTGGCTTTTTAAACAATAGGTACCAGAACAGGACCAATCCAATCATCAGCCCGAAGATCAAAATCAACCCGGTAGCATTCATAAGGATTGGGTGGCTTTTAACAAGTGCTGGATGCCCGCTTCGACACCGCGGATTTCGGCCAACCCTCTTAATCTACCGATGGCACTGTAGCCAGGATAGGTCTTTTTATCCAGGTCGTCCAGCATCTGATGGCCATGATCGGGGCGCACCGGTATGGATTGTTTGCGCCGCTGCATTTCCAGGGTCATCTGTAAGATCACTTCCGGTAAATTGGTATCGCCCTCCAGGTGATTCGCCTCATAAAAATGTTCGCTGGAATCCCGTCTGGTATTACGGAGGTGCAAGAAATAAACCCTATCTGCATAGCGTGCCGCCATGCCTGACACATCGTTGTCCGGCCGCGCTCCGTAAGACCCGGTACAAAAACAAAGACCGTTTGACAGAGCGGGAACCGCAGTTATCAGGTCGGCAATATCCTGCTCGGTACTCATGATCCGCGGCAGTCCAAGCACAGAAAATGGCGGATCGTCGGGATGGATTGCCAAGACTACGCCAGCTTCTTCTGCAGTGGGCGTTACCTCCTCTAAAAATTCAAATAAGTGACTCTTAAGGTCATCCGGACCAATGTGGCGGTATTGATTTAACGCGGTAAGAACTTCTTCCTTTGTAAAGGATTCTTCACTGCCGGGCAATCCCTGCAGGATGGTATTGTAGAGCTCTTGCTTAGCTTGGTCACCTAATTGGTCAAAATAGACTTTGGCCATCGCGATATGGGACGGAGAGTACTCCTGTGCGGCATTTGGCCGCTCCAGCATAAAAAGATCAAAGGCAATCAATGCCTCCAGCTCAAAGCGCAATGCCCGGCTGCCATCTTCGACCACATACTCCAGATTGGTTCGTACCCAGTCCAGGATCGGCATAAAGTTGTATGTGACGACAGGGACCCCGCAGGAACCCAGATTACGGAGGCTTTCCCGGTAATTGGCTATGTATTGCCGGTAATTCCCACTCCTTTTTTTAATATCTTCATGAACAGGCAAACTCTCTACGACCGACCAATTCATACCTGCTGATTCAATCTCTGCCTGCCGGGACCGGATCTCATCCACCGTCCACACCACACCTACCGGTAAATGATGCAGGGCGGTCACTATTCCGGTACATCCTGCCTGCCGGATATCACGCAACGATACCGGATCATTCGGCCCGAACCAGCGCATGGTCTGTTCCATTCCAATCATGTACAACTTAATTTTGACCTGAAAATAAGCGATTTCCGGACTTATCCTTCAGCCGGCGGATTTATTCTTTAGCCATAAAGTAAGCATCAAACAACAGCAGTTGTTGGTTGATCTGCAGCAAGGCATATTCACCCTGCTCTTTGGTTTCCGATTGTTCCAGGTAGGCGATTTTTGTTTCCAGGACACTTTGGAAATTCCTGTATACCGTATTGTTATCAAAAGCGCTCATTGAGGTGGACGGCATTTTGCTTCGGATGGCTTGTGCTATTATCGGATAATCCTCCAGGCTGTTTTCTGACTTCAGGCTATTGACATAAGCCTGGAGTTGTCTTACTCTGGCGAAAAGTTCGTTCGGTATGATCCATTTTGCCCCTTCGTTCAGATGCAGATCCATAGTCTCGTCCAGTTGTTTAAATTGATCCTGATAGTCGGGAAGGCTTGCACTGGCTTGCGGATGACTCTGTTGATAATGGGCCTCAAACCAATCCGGCTGGTCCAGCCTGTTGTCAAATATAAAGGCCGCGATCTCTGCAATTGCCGCGCCCTCTATGGGCTGTTTCGGCATGATCTGGAACCTGCGGACAGCGCCGAACATGAGGGCTTTCTCATGGTCCGGATACAGTACGAAGGAGGTCATTTGCTGTATAAATGTATCCCGGACCGGATACTCTGTCTGATAGCGACGCTTTACCGCTTCCAGCGGAGGGGCAATCAGGCTTTCTTCCGGTAAGTTTTGGCTGGTATGGCAGACAACACAATACCGGTTTACGTTTTCAGCGGCTGTCGATTGGGTTTCTATGCCATTTGATGTCTGGTTACATCCAAGAATCAATAAGAATAGGCTAAAGATCAATAGGGGCATTCTGAAATTATTTGCATGGAGCATGATCAGCTTTTATGTTTTGATGCAGCGAATTACCGCATGTCACAGGACTTCATTAGTGAATTAGATCACCGGTGAGACTGATTAAGGTTTTCTTTTATTAAAAAAGTGCCTGGTAACTTTTCAAACCACTTTTGAATCAATAATTTACTTTCCAACACCATTTTGGGAAGATCCGCCAATTAAAATACCTGATATGAAGCTTAAGAATATTTTACCAGCATGTATGGTGATCGGTTTTACCGGCTGGTGTATGGCACAGTCCCCGGATTATCTGGACACCAGGCTGAGTTATGAACGGCGCGCTGCGGATTTGGTCAGCCGCATGACCCTGGAAGAAAAAGCCGACCAGATGATGCATTCAGCGCCGGCCATTCCTCGGCTGGGATTGCCTGCCTACAACTGGTGGAATGAAGCACTGCATGGGATAGCACGGTCCGGAACTGCGACCATATTCCCTCAGGCCATCGGATTGGGTGCGACATTTGACCCCAGCCTGATCTACCGGGTGGCGGACGCCATTTCCGATGAGGCTCGCGCCATGTACCAGGCGGCGATCAATCAGGGATACCATGAACAGTATGGTGGCCTTACTTTCTGGTCTCCCAATGTCAATATATTCCGGGACCCTCGCTGGGGGCGGGGCCAGGAGACGTATGGTGAAGATCCGTTCCTTACCAGTCAGTTGGGTGCAGCATTTGTCCGGGGCATGCAGGGCGACGATCCGCATTACCTGAAAACCGCAGCGTGTGCAAAACATTTCGTAGTCCACAGCGGCCCGGAAAAATTGCGTCACGAATTTGATGCGGTAGTATCGGAGAAGGATCTGAATGAAACCTATTTGCCTGCCTTTCATAGCCTGGTCAATGCAGGCGTGGAAGCAGTGATGTGCGCCTACAATGCCACCGATGGCGAACCTTGTTGCGCAAACCACCGCGTGCTTCAGGATATATTGGTTAAGTCCTGGGGTTTTAAGGGACATATTTTGAGTGATTGCTGGGCAATCGCTGATTTTTACAGCCGCACCGGCCATCATTTCTCCGCCGATGCTGCTGAAGCCTCTGCCGAAGCAGTAAAAAACGGCGTTGTTCTGAATTGTGGCAACTCTTATGGTTCACTCGTGGATGCCGTCAAGCGTGGCCTGATAACGGAAAAGGAGATTGATGAGGCACTGAGTCACCTGATGGTAACCCGGTTTAAACTGGGTATGTTTGATGCGGATGATGATAATCCCTATGCGCACATAGGTCCTGAGGTGATCAATAGTTCATCTCACCGGGAACTGGCGCGGGAGACTGCGGAGAAAGGGATTGTTCTCCTTAAGAATAATGGTGTCCTGCCTTTGAGAAATGATTTGCCCAAGTATTTCATTACGGGTCCCAATGCCGCCAATATAGATGCTCTGATCGGCAACTATTACGGAGTCAATCCGGAAATGGTCACCTTTCTGGAAGGGATATCCGCAGCCATTGCTCCAGGGAGTCAGCTTCAATACCGGACGGGTATTCTGCTCGACCGGCCGAATACGAATCCTGCCGACTGGACCACCGGAAATGCCGCCGGCAGTGATGCCAATTTTGCCGTTCTGGGGATCACCGGCGCCCTCGAAGGTGAAGAGGGTGCGGCCATCGCTTCCGACCATGCCGGTGATATGCTCGAATACATCATTCCTCCACACCAGATCGAATTCCTCCGGAAGCTGAAGCAAGGTCACAATAAACCTGTTATCGCCATCATCACCGGGGGGTGCCCGCTCAATCTGACCGAGGTGCAGGAAATTGCCGATGCTGTTATCATGGCCTGGTATCCCGGTGAAGAGGGCGGACATGCTGTTGCTGATATCCTTTTTGGCAAGGTTTCGCCTTCCGGAAGACTGCCGGTAACATTTCCTAAGAGCCTGGATCAGCTGCCGCCCTATGAGGATTATAACATGACCGGCCGGACCTATCGCTACATGGAAGCGGAGCCTTTGTATCCGTTCGGCTTTGGATTGAGTTACACCACTTTTGAGTACAGTAACCTTAAATTATCTGCATCGGAGATTATGGCCAATGGATCCACGGTGGCTTCGGTTGTCGTAAGGAATAGTGGCTCCTACGCATCCGATGAAGTGGTGCAGTTGTACATTCACGATGTTGCCGGATCGGCGCCGACACCGCTGTTTTCATTGAAAGGGGTAAAACGGATACACCTAAAACCCGGTGAAGAAACAACGGTCGAGTTTACCATCGGGCCTGAGCAACTGGCCTTAGTACTGAACGATGGCAGCCAAAAGGTGGAATCCGGTGACTTTAAGGTATATCTGGGAGGATCGTTGCCTACCCCCCGTTCCCGGGAGTTGGGCATGCCAGGATGGCAGGAAGTAACCCTGAAGGTGAAATGAGGTTAGAATGGGGATAAAGGGAAAAGGAGAAAGGATAAAGGACAAAGGACAAAGGAGAAAGGATAAAGGATAAAGGGAAAAGGAATCCCAAAGACCTCAATGCTTCATAACTATACGCTGATACAGCCAGGGGCATTGAAGATGGGATGAGGGAGGAATTTCGTTACCTTTGCCGGATGGAGCATGCTAAGAAAAGGATCCTGACCGGAGACCGCCCAACCGGGAAATTGCATTTGGGTCATTACGTGGGCACCCTGGAAAATCGTGTGCGACTGCATCGGGCCTATGAGTGTTTTTTCATCATTGCCGACCTGCACATGCTGACCACTAAAAATAGCAAGGAGGACATTCAGAAAACGGCTGAAAATGCCCGGCACCTGGTACTGGATAACATCGCAGCAGGTATTGACCCTGATCTGGCAACTTTCTATCTGCAGTCGGCAATCCCGGAAGTAGCGGAAATGAACACCCTGTTTCAAAATCTTATCTCTGTACCTCGGCTTGAACGGATCCCCAGTCTGAAAGAAATGGCCCGCGATACCGGCAAATCCGAAATGCCGTACGGCCTGCTGGGCTATCCGGTGCTGCAATCGGCTGATATCCTGTGTGTCAAAGGTGAGCTTGTACCCGTGGGAAAGGATAATGCAGCCCATGTGGAAGTAACCCGGGAGATCGCCCGTCGCTTCAATCACCTCTATGGAGAGGTATTTCCGATACCGGAGGTACTGGTGGGTGATGTGCCTACCCTGGTAGGGACAGACGGAGGTGCCAAGATGAGCAAATCACTGAATAACACCATCTATTTGTCAGATGACAGCAAATCGGTTGATAAGAAAGTCATGGGTATGTTCACCGATCCGAATCGGATCCGGGCTGACATCCCCGGTAGGATAGAAGGGAATCCCGTGTTTATTTACCACGATATATTCAATCCCGACAAAGCAGAAATTCAGAACCTGAAAGAACGTTACCAGCAGGGAACGGTTGGCGATGTGGAAGTAAAAGAAAAGCTGGCAAGGGCGCTAAATGCCTTTCTGGATCCTATCCGGGAACGCAGGGCTCATTTCGAACAACAGAAAGGGTTTGTCGACGAGGTCATTTATGATGGCACACAAAAAGTTCGAAAGGAAGTTCAGAAGACTTTGTATGAAATGCGGAAAGCAATGGGGTTTGTCACAGCCTGGAGAAGTATCGAGCGCAAAGCTACCGACCGGATAAAAACACATTCTTCATCCGCAAGCGATACAACCCTTTAGCCCCGCTTATTACAGACCACCAAGTAATGGTGTATACCAAGGATCATTAAGCTCTTAAGGAAGCAGATCCTCCAGTGCGCCGATCAGCATATGCACGTGATTGGGTGTACAGCTTTCTCCCATCAGGCCTATCCGCCAGATTTTCCCTGCGAAGGCGCCGAGTCCGCCACCCACCTCAATATTGTATTCATTCAGCAAGCGCTGGCGCATAACAGCTTCATCAACGCCCTCCGGCAGATAAACGGAATTCAGATTTGGAAGCCGGTAATCTTCTTCCACCAGATAGCGGAAGCCCAATGCTTCGAGTTTGGATCTCAGGAGCAGGTGTACCTGGTGATGACGTTCCCAACGGTGTTCAATACCTTCTTCGATCACCAGTGCCAGTGCTTCATGCAATGCGTAAATCGCAGAAACCGGTGCGGTATGGT
The DNA here is from genome assembly GCA_020636135.1 of Lewinellaceae bacterium. Taxonomy (NCBI): domain Bacteria; kingdom Pseudomonadati; phylum Bacteroidota; class Saprospiria; order Saprospirales; family Lewinellaceae; species Lewinellaceae bacterium. The sequence goes on along the minus strand of JACJYK010000001.1, from coordinate 2,611,357 downwards.
GGTAGGCGCGGCGTGAGCCTTCCCAGTAGTTTTTAACCATGGTCAGATCCAGAAACCAGGACTGAACCTTGGTTTTGCGGTGATCCAGAACATCGATCGCTGCAGCGGAAAGACTTACGGGTGATAATCCGGGAGGGGCGCTCAGGCACTTTTGTGATCCGGAATACAGGGCATCAATGCCCCATTCATCCATATGCAGTCGTACGCCACCGTAGGAAGTGACTGCGTCAACCACCAATAACGCGCCTACCTCATGGACCAGGTCACTGATTTCCCGGATGGGTTGCAGAGCTCCGGTGGAGGTTTCAGCGTGTACCAGTGCAAGTAGTTTGGGTTTCGGGCAGATCTTCAGTGCCGCCCGCACCTGGTCAGGTTCGGTGATTTTACCCCACTCGGTTTCAACTTTATGGACGGTGGCGCCGCAACGGGATGCTATGTCTGCCATTCTGCCACCGAATACACCATTAATGCAGATGATGCATTCATCGCCGGGTTCCAGCAAATTGACCAGACAGGTCTCCATACCTGCACTGCCTGGAGCTGAAACAACAAAGGTGAGATGATTACGGGTGTATAAGGTGTCCTGGATCATGGTTTTGACCTGATCCATGAGCCGGATAAATTCCGGATCCAGATGTCCGATCAGGGGCCTTGCCATGGCTTGCAAAACACGCGGATGCGCGTCGGATGGTCCGGGACCCATCAATACTCGGGTAGGGGGATTAAAGGTTGTTGACATGTCAATTCTGGCTTAGCAGCACAAATTTAAGGATGAAGATTCGATTATATGGACACCTCATCCAATAGTTTCAATATCGAGGCATAATTTTTACCGACGGCCTCTGACATAGCCATTTCGCAGGTTTTAGATGTTGAATAGCAACCATTGTTATCGGACAGCGACTGTACTTCAGAAGCTTCCAGCCTGGTTGCCGCAGTAGTCAATTCAGGAACTAAAAATCCACGGTCACCGGCCATTCCGCAACAGCCGGCACTAGCTGGGATCAGGCAATTTTCGGCGCAGGCATTTCCAATTTTTTGCAACTTGGAAACCAAGTCCATTTTTACCGCTGAACAGACCGGGTGCAATACAATGCGATTCTTTGGGTGCGTAATTTTTAGCCTGGGCAGCATGAAGTCTGCTGCAAATTCAATGATATCCAAAAATTCCAATGTATCGAATTTTATCTGGTTTTCATCCTGTAGGTAGGGTCGGCAACCCCGGATGGTTTGGGTGCAGCTGGTTACATCCAGCACAATTGGCAATGTTCCCTGTTTCGATGCTTCATACAATCGGTTGATGGTCTTGTTGACCATAATTTCAAATGCCGGTTGGTACCCTTTGGATGAAAAGATCTGACCGCAGCAGGCCCCGTTTATGGGATCCGGATAGATGAGCCCTATCCCGGTTTTGTGACAGACGGATAAAAAATGGTTTAAGAATTCTCCATCCATCATGCGGGTAATGCATGATGAAAAATAGCACACTTCCAGCTGGGTTGTGAAGCCCTGGCCGGAGTCCATGATTTTACCAGATTTAGGTACACTCAGCTCATTGAGCGCGTTCGACCACTGAGGTATCGGTAAATGTCTTTTCCGCATCCAGTGGGTGGTCCGGGTCATCCGGTTTTTGCCCAGAATTTTATTGATGCGCTGCCCGGTTTTGAGCGCCACCCGGGCAGCGGCTTCGGCAATGCTGAAGTTATTGGCGGTCCATTTAGCCAGACTGTTCTGAATAGCCGAATGCTTTTCTCTTCGCAGTTTTTTGATCAGATCACCGGTATTGATATCAACAGGACATTGCGTGGCGCAAAGACCATCCACCGCACAGGTATCCATACCGTCGTATTGAAATGCTTGCTGCAGTTCTTTTGCAGTTTGATGTTGCCCGGTCATCTGAGCCCGTTTGATGGCCCTCCGGATACCAATTCTTCGCCGTGGAGTAAGGGTCAGGTCGCGGCTTGGGCATACATGTTCACAAAAACCACATTCGATGCATCGGTCGACTTCAGGGTCTACCACAGGCATAACCTTCAGGTTATGGATATGGGTCAAGGGATCATCGGAAACGACAATGCCCGGGTTTAGCAGATGCTCCGGGTCGACCAGGTTTTTAAGTTTTTCCATGATGGCATACGCATCCGGACCCCACTCTTTGGGAATGTAAGCGGTGACAGCTCTTCCTGAACTGTGTTCTCCTTTCAAAGAGCCATCGTACTTTTTCAGTACCATGCTGAACAAGTCGTCGTTAAACAGTTCGTAATCAGCAATGTCCTTTTCAGTGGCAAACGACTGGGAGACCACGAAGTGCAGATTACCATCCTTGGCATGTCCGAAGATGATGCCTTGTTCGTAGCCATGTTTTTTAAATAGGGCCTGGATATCGATGACAGCATCTCCTAATCGGTCCACCGGGAAGGTAATATCCTCCAATAGTGCCGAGGTCCCTTTGGCCCGCATGCCGGCAACGGAAGGATACATGCCTTTGCGTATCTTCCAGAGGAGGGCCTGCTCGGCAGGATCACTGGTGAATTGTGGAGCCATGATCAGGGGGAGCTGGGCAAACAGCGGTTCAGCAGCCTGATACTGATCCTTCAGGGCAGCAGGCGTGTTTTGCTGAAACTCACAAAGTATGGCTGAAGCATTTTCTGGTAATTCTTTGAGAAATGGGGGGACTCCGGGCATATTTTCGACCGATCGCAGAGAAGCCCGGTCCATAAATTCCAGGGCTTCAGCACCGGTCGTTTTTAATTCCGCTATGGAAGCACAGGCCGTAGCCGGATGATCAAAATAAAGCATTCCCGTCAGTTTGTGGGGCAGGTCGGGCAGGGTTCTGAGCACTGCCTCAGCAATGAAGGCCAGCGTTCCTTCCCCTCCGATCAGGACATGGGTCAGAATATCAAGAGGATGTTCAAAGTCGAGAAAAGCATTTAGTCCGTACCCTACGGTGTTTTTTTGCTGATACTTTTTTCGGATTCGGTGAACCAGATCGGGTTGGCTCAGGATGCCCTGCTTCAGATGGATGATCCCTTCTGCAATTTCGGAGTCCTCCTGCTCAAAGCGCTCATAATCGCTTTGGATCTCCGTATTGTAAGTATGGCCATTGGGCAGCAGAAAGGTCATGGATTGCAGGGTATGGTAGGAGTTGTTAAGTACCCCGCAGCACATGCCACTGGAATTGTTGGAAAGGATCCCACCCATCATGGCCGCATTGATCGATGCCGGATCCGGTCCGATCTTGCGTCCGAAAGGTCGTAATACGCGGTTGACATGAGCTCCGATCGCTCCGGGCTCTACCCGGACCAAATGGCCATTCTGCTCGGGAATGATCTTCCGCCAATAATTGCTCAGGTCAACCAGGATGCCATCGCTGAGGCCCTGACCGGACAAGCTCGTGCCTCCAGCGCGGAATGTCATAGGCACTTTTAATTGGTGGGAAATCCGGAACAATGACTTCACTTCATCCACCGTAATCGGCTGTACTACTGCTTCCGGAAGAAGGTAAAAGTGGCTGGCGTCGCTGGCATAGGCATACCGGTCGATCAAACGTGTTTTGACCCTCCCGGCAGGTAAAATATTACGTAATTGGAACTCCAGTTCGTTCTTCTTCATCCTTATTCGCTGGATGGTCAAAATAGGGAAAAGGGTTTGAAAAAACGGGTATCAACCTGGGATTAATTCGCAGATAGGAGATTATTATTTCGGCTTGGTGTTGGGTTGTCTGCGCACCTCTATGGCTATTAGGCCCTGATCATTTTTATCCAGCTTAAACTCCACCTGATCCCCCTTGCGGACTTTATCGATCAGGCCGCTATGATGGACATAAATGTCCTTCTTTGATGCATCATCGATGATGAAGCCGAATCCCTTGCGAAAGCTGAAGTACTTCACGATGCCGGTGTGCCCTGTTGAGGAAGTACTGGTGCTGCTACTTTTATTTCCGGTGAAGAGTTGTTTAATCTTGTCGATGAACATACATGGTTTATTTGAAGGTTAAAGTATTCTGGTAATTTGCAGATCATTGCTCGCGTAACACCTGTAATCCCGGCCAACGATTGAGCATGAACACTTGCACACCAGCAAATACCAGGATGACAATTCCCTGGTAATGCTTTATAATGACCAGGACCCGATCAGGGTCAAAGATACCTGATTTGATTTTACCGAGGTTAAGCAAACGATTATTCAATGGTCCACGTACTTTTCGCAGGCTGTACCGGAGGTGTCATAAATGCAAACTTCCCTCGTTTATACAATCGTTAAGGCAAAATGTTCTTCAATACCCCGCTCAAAACAAATTTTTCTGAATTTCATTTAGTCCGGGGTGGGGCAGGATGGGTCGTGTCGAATCGTTTCCCGGACCGGTTGCTGATGGGGTGCTGATAGCCGGCTACTCCACTGCAGCACAGGATGCCTGATAACGATATGGACCTGCTAAGATTCGAAAATACCCTATGCAATGAAATTCGGGACGCGAATTGGGTTCAAATAAACCTTTTGATTAAGCTATATTTATTGCTAATGAATAACCTGATAACCACCGGACTGCATGGCTGAGGAAAACACTGAAATCAAGAAAACCCGCTTGATGTCCCTTGATGCTTTACGCGGCTTTGACATGTTTTGGATCATCGGTGGAGCTGGCATGCTGGTTGCATTGGTAGATTTGCTGGGATTTCCGAAAAGTTGGGTGGATGGATTAGCATTGCAAATGGAGCATGTAACATGGGATGGATTTCATTTCCTGGATTTGATTTTTCCGCTCTTCATTTTTATTTCCGGAGTTACGGTACCATACTCGGTGCTTTCTGATAAAGCGAAAGGAGTGCCGGTCAGCAAATTGCAGATCCGGATAATAAAGCGAACATTCATACTGGTTTTAATTGGACTGAGTTTTAGCCTGTTTAAATTTCAATGGGATGCCATCCGTCTTTACCAGGTCTTATGGCTGATCGGAATGAGTTATCTGATCGGGGCAAGCATCAATCTTCATGTTGAAAGCTGGAAGTATCGACTCCTTATTTTTTTCGGCGTCCTGATTATCTATAATCTGGTCATTTTCTATCTGCCATATCCGGGCAAAGGCGAGGTGATCACTCCGGAAAACAACCTTGCTGCCTGGCTGGACCGCAATTTTATCAAAACCAATCTGGCGGTCGGGGTTTATGATGCGGAAGGTACTATCCGGATTTTTACAGCCGGGATGCTCGGGCTATTGGGTGGTTTGGTCGGGCAGCGGATCAAATCCTTTCGCCAACCAATTCTTCGGTGCAGCATTGAATTAGTGGTAGCAGGCCTGGGCTGTCTGGTGCTCGGGTGGCTGTGGAGTTACATCATTCCCATCATCAAAGGGCTGTGGACGCCATCCTATGTGCTGTGGTCAGCCGGATGGTCGTTGCTTCTTCTGGCCCTTTTCTATACAGTCATAGATGTGTGGAATATGAAATGGTTTGGCTGGTTTTTTGTCCCCATTGGCATGAATGCTATCACGGTTTATGCGGCAAAATGGTATCTTCCCTTAAATGGTAGCCGTGATTTCTTTTTTAAAGGATTTTCCGAACTATTTGAAAATCAGGCCGCACAAAAATTCATTCTTTCGGCAGGCCTGATCCTGATCCAGTGGATTGTACTTTATGTCCTGTACCGTAAGAAGATTTTTATTCGGGTGTGATTTATCAGGAAGTTGAAAGTCTAGCAATTAGTTATTATTCATTTAATCCTTAAAACCAAATGACAAGATCCTGCCTGGCATTCCTTTTTGTGATTTTACCATTAAGTGTTGTTTTTAGCCAATGGCCCATGTCAAACGACACAACATTTGATACCAGGGTGAATTCCCCCGCTTATGCGATCGGGAAAGGGCCTAAAATTGGATTGGATGGGGCTCACCATAATTTTTTTATTCAGTGGAATTTTATCCAACCTTTCTTTGACCTGGCTAAAGCGGATGGCTACGTACCCATTGTCGGTCATTCAGAATTTACACCGCAATACTTAGATCAGTTTGATATCTTAATGATTATCACGGCGCTTCCTTTTGATTTCACCACAAAAAACGAAGTCACCAATGAATCCACCTTTTCCGAAGAAGAAATAACCAGTCTGTATGATTGGGTATCCAACGGTGGGGCTCTCGTGGTATTCAGTGAACATGCGCCATTTGACCAGGCAATAAATCCGTTGCTACACAAATTTGGTATTACATCAAGCATTGGTTACACCATCGACACCGCCCATTATAATAAGAAAATCGGGAGAACAGGATGGATTGAATTTTCTACGGAAAATGGAACTCTGAACAGGGAACACCCCATTATTCAGGGGCGAAAACCATCCGAAAGGATTAACAAATTATTGTCGTTCGGTGGAAGCGGACTATCGGGTGAAGGATATTCCAATTTATTAAGGCTGGCTGAGTCATCTGAAAATGTGATGCACGCTACCGGTGTCGGACCGATCGGCAAGGGAGACTCACAGGGTCTGGCAGGTACAGTTGGAAGAGGAAAGGTTGTTGCATTTGGAGACGCCAATGGATTTACGGCCATGCTATTTGATACCGAAGACCAGTCAAAGCCAGCTGACGGAATAGTCCAGAATTATGAAGACGAGCATTTGGCAAAACAGGCCGCCGGAATGAATCTGACGACTTACGATTGGAAACAATTTGTTTTAAACACGTTGCATTGGCTATCTGCGAAATAACAGTAGGATGCAACACAAACAGCATCCTGAAACCCTGAAACCATGAAGTTTTTTCGTAACATTCGTCGGGATTTTTTTAAAAACACCTCCAGCCTGAAATACTTGAAGTATGCCACCGGAGAGATTGTACTGGTTGTGCTCGGAATCCTCATTGCCCTACAAATCAATAACTGGAATGAATGGAGAAAAGAAAGGGCGTTAGAAATAAAGACCTTGATTGAAATTAAAAAATCACTGGAAGCAAATGATAATGAAATGGTTCAGGACTCCTTAAGAAGGGCGAAATGGAACAGATCAAGCGATATCATTATTAAGGCGTTACAAGAGGGAGCCGATTATAACGACTCCTTCAACATCCACTTTCACAATGCCCGCATACCAGGTACAAATATATCTTTGTCAACTGCAGGGTACGAAAATCTTAAGAATATAGGGTATCACATCATAGCTTCAGATACGGTGAGAAATGGTGTCATTGAGTTATTTGAGATCGCACAAAATAATTTGCTTGAGGAGATGGAATATTTTGAATCTTTTCAACCAAACCGGCAAACTCAAATTGACCAGCTGTTTGACTATGATGATGAAAAATTCGATGTCCATAACCCATTAAGCATTCCATTGGTCCCTCATGACTACACGTCGTTGCTGGATGATAAAACCTATTTAGCCATGTTGAAATCGGTAAAAGTACAGCGCAATATCATCGGTACAATGCTCCTTAGAAATTTAAAAGAAACCCAAAATGTATTAGCTTTAATCAATGAGGATTTAGAATCATTGTAAAGAATATTTATGTAGCATGCAAGTCATAAATCCAAGTTAAGACTCTTACGGGGATTGAGAAAAAATCAAGTCGATAAGGGCCAGTTGAAAAAGTATCATTTTTTATGCGGTCCAATTCTTATGAGTTAAAACACGATGATCTTTACTTGAAAATGAATTTGAAAGAAAAACGACTATTTTCAAAAGAAAAAGTGCTTTTCTCTTCCAGGTCAGTGTAAAAACCATCTCCGGGGAAGATTAAGGTAAAGTCCTTTATCCGTAACCCTGATCATTATAATTGCATTCATTCGTCAAATTCGTAACATTAATCATGAATTTCCGATTTACCTTTTCAGTATTGCTTCTATTCATTATTGCTTGTAATAACCAACCAGACCACGTAGTTGATGACAACAAAAAGATAGACTACGAATTGGTTGACAACTGGCCGCATTATCCACCGGGTACCATCGGCCAGCCAACCGGAATTGACGTGGATAGCAATAATCACCTCTTTGTATTTCACCGGGCCGGACGTCTGTGGACGACGCCATTTCCCGATACAACCATTGGACGCAATACGATCCTCGAAATAGATTGTGAATCCGGGGAAATTATTAATAGTTGGGGTGCGAACCTATTTATTATGCCCCATGGACTGACTGTTGATCAAAGCAATAATGTCTGGGTAACCGATGTTGGCTTGCACCAGGTCTTAAAATTCAGTCATGAAGGCCAATTGCTGATGACACTGGGAGAAGCAAAAACACCTGGCAACGATTCCACCCATTTCAATCTCCCTACCGATGTTGCCGTTAGCAAGGATGGGACGTTCTACGTAAGTGACGGGTACGGTAATAGCAGGGTGGCTAAATTTTCTGCTGAGGGAAAATACCTGCTGAGTTGGGGTTCGTTTGGTGATCTGGAGGGCCAATTCAATATCCCGCACGCCATCGATCTGGACCAGGATGGGAATGTTTACGTGGCAGACCGGCAAAATAACCGGATCCAGGAATTTGATGGTCTGGGCAAGTACCTACGGACATTTAAAAATAATCAAGACGTTGAACAAATACCCTCCCTGACTCTATCTGATCTTGGGATGTTAGTTGCCGTTGATTACGATTCACGCATTCAAAAAGATTCAATGGCAAATGGATCAACCATTTTTGGATTTGGTCCCACGGGGGATGAACGTTTTCGCTTTGGATCTGATGGTTCCCCTCTTCGAAAACCATCCTGGTATCATGACATTACCATGGACAAAGCTGGTAACATTTATGTGGGAGATATTTTCGGTATGAAGGTCTTGAAGTTCAGGTTAAAATCTTCATTATAATCAGCGATGATAAAATTACTCCGGAGAATCAGGCAGAATAAAGTTCGGTAAATATATTCAATATGTCATTGGAGAAATCATCCTGGTAGTTATTGGCATTTTGGTTCAGATTTGTCTGCAAGCATAATCGGTGTACTCAATCAGGCTAATTTCATCTCTATCCGATTAAAGTCACATTTAGAAGATTCAAAGTCACTCTTGAAGGATGTCGAAAATGAAATTGAAAGAAAACCTTAAGTAAAATAAATAATAGCCTGAGCCATTATGAAAACTTGGTCCTCTGTGCGAAGATATTGCTGAATGAACTTGTGACCCTCTGATGAACCTGTATGCTATCCTTATTCTTTAATCTATACTTCACGTTATAATCAGCTGTTAAATCTGCCGGCAGATGCTGAAATAAGAAACGATACCGTTCTTTCAGGGTAGTACTCATAATCCATATCAGATTTGACATTCAGGAAAAAGTGGTGAGCGTATCACTAGTTTAAATGATATGAATCATTGCTTCAAATGAATGTAAGTCTCATATGCATAACGTGGAATGGTTTAGTGTTTAGTGGACATTTGATTAATTGAAAATTTATAATTCAGATGCGTTATTTACGATGTGTTTTCAGTCTGGTTGGGCTCTTAACGATTTCTTGCTTTGTTCAAGCCCAGCCGTCTAATGAGCTATTTTACCGGCATTCTATTCAGTTGAATGTTGCAGGATTGGCTTTTGAACGATGGGGGATCGCTTATGAAATCCGTTTAACTCCCCGTCATGCCCTGTTCTTCCAGGGAGGTGGCTCGTTCCCTTCTATCTCAGAGGAAAAGGAATATGGGCTTGGACTACACTACAAATATTTTTTCAAACCCGTTTCAGATGCCAAATTCTTATGGCTGATCAAGTCGTCCTATCGCAACACGTTTGCAGACCTTAACGTACGGTACTTCAATTTGGACGGAATTCATAAGGAAGCTGAATTCCTGTATCATGCTTCATTCATAGGTGTCGGCATCGGACAGACCTATGTCTGGAAAAAGGGCTTTACCATAAGTTATTGGTTGGGCTATGGACCACCGGTGGGCGGAAAATACACCTGGAAAAATGAGGTGCCTGAGGATGGAGATACCTACGCCAGGAATTACAAAGTTGCATCCGGATTGGATTTCGGTTTGACGTTTGGATATTCTTTCGGAGGGCGCAAAGGTTGACCTGGATAGCCCTGAGCATGTAAAGGATCCTGGCAAACCAATCAGCCACTCTTGCAACTTCCGTGACGATCAGCATGATTCAAGTTTTTTAAGTGCCTGCCGTTACCTGGCAGGTTGCACTTCCTGTTCTGATGCATAATTGCACTGAGCTGCGATAGCTATTGCATGTTTTGGGTTAATTTGCAACCTGTATGCAAATAGTCCGGAATGAGGAAACAAGCTTTATGCTACTGGTTTTACAAATGTTTGTTGTTGTTGGGGATGAGTGCATCCCTGAGCCTTTCAGCCCAAACGGCTTATTTTATATCTCCAGGCGGGAACGATGAAAATCCGGGTACGATAGACCAACCTTTCAAGACCCTGGTACATGCCCAGGAACTTGCTCGCCGTATATCAGGACTTATTACGATTTATCTCCGGGAGGGGACCTATTATCTTGACAATGTGCTGGTATTTACACCTGAAGATGGCAATGAGGGTAAACAATTGACAATTTCTGGATACCCCGGAGAACATGTGGTGATCAGCGGTGGCGTTAATCTGAACCTTCAGTGGGCCCCGTTTCAAAAAGGGATCATGCAGGCTCATGTTCATGATTTGAGTTCAATGGACCTGATGACGGTCAATGGTGTCATACGGCCGATGGCGCGGTATCCGAATTACGATTCGACCGCATTACGCTTCAATGGTACCGCGGCCGATGCGACTTCACCCGCGCGAATTAAAACCTGGAATAATCCAGCAGGTGGCTTTCTTCATGCCATGCACCGCGGAGACTGGGGTGATTTTCACTACCGTTTTACCGGTAAAACAGCAGATGATGGACTGGAAATGGAAGGCGGATGGCAAAATAACCGGAGAAATGGCCTGAGCCCGGACAACCGCATGGTAGAAAACATCTTTGAGGAGTTGGATGCCCCGGGAGAATGGTACTTCAATTCTCAACAATCCATATTGTATTATTACCCCCTCGCCAGTGAAGACATTCATACGGCAAATTTTGAAGTCGCAAAACTGAAACACCTTATTGAGGTGAGAGGAACTACAGCGAATCCGGTCAAAAACATCATCCTGAAAGACCTGGAGTTTACACTTGCCACCCGGACGTTTATGGAGCACTATGAACCCTTGTTGCGTTCTGATTGGACGATATACCGTGGAGGAGCCATTTTTTTGGAAGGAACGGAGAACTGTACCATCCAAAATGCATATCTACATAATCTGGGAGGAAATGCCGTCTTCTTTTCAAAATATAATCGCAATTCCGGCATTTCCGGATGCCATCTGACACAGATAGGTGCGAGTGCGGTTTGCTTTGTAGGTGACACCGGTGCCTTACGATCACCCAGTTTTGAATACAATGAGTTTGTCCCATTACAGAAGATCAATCGGGCACCGGGACCTAGAACTAGCAACTTCCCCTCTAATTGTTTCGTATTGGACAACCTGATCCATAACATTGGATTATTTGAAAAACAGATTACCGGCGTGGAGATTTCGATGAGCCAGGGGATTACGGTAAGCCACAATAGTATTTATGAAGTCCCCCGTGCCGGGATCAACGTCAGTGAAGGCACCTGGGGTGGTCATATTATTGAGTACAACGATGTATTCGATACGGTGAAAGAAACCGGAGACCACGGTTCTTTCAATTCCTGGGGGCGTGATCGTTTCTGGCACCCAAAGCGCGCCACGATGGACACACTGGTCACGGAAGAGCCAGCGCTGATTCTGGCTGATGCCATGGCAACCACGGTTATCCGCAATAATCGATTCCGTTGTGACCGCGGGTGGGACATCGACCTGGATGATGGTTCGAGTAACTACCGCATTTATGACAATTTATGCCTGAATGGTGGCATCAAACTCCGTGAAGGCTTTTACCGTGTGGTTGAGAACAACATCCTGGTTAACAGCACCTTCCATCCGCATGTATGGTTTGCAAAAAGCAGTGATGTATTTACCCGGAATATTGTGATGAGTCAGTACGCACCTATCCAGCTGCAGGGATGGGGCGAGATGGTTGATTATAACCTCTTTACCGACCAGGAAGCCCTGGAAACTGCCCGGCAGCATGGTACGGATCAGCATTCCATCGAAACAAAGATTGATTTCGTTAATCCACAAAAGGGTGATTTTAGTGTGGAGGCCCAGGATTTAGAGGTGTTCGAAATGGGCTTTCAAAACTTCCCCATGGACAAATTCGGTGTAGTCTCTCCCCGTCTGAAGAACATGGCCAAAACACCGCGTATGCCGGTTCCTATACAAAATCAACATGCATCCGGTACAAACACTATGGTATGGCAGGGATGGCGGATTAAGAACCTCGAGACATTAGGTGAGCGATCGGCGACCGGGATGGATTCCGAACGAGGTATTTATGTGGTGACTCAGGTAAAGTACGACAGCCGGATGCGGGATTTCATCCAGGCCAATGATGTGATCCTCCAGTTTGCAGGTGTGCCGGTGAATAACCTGGATGAATTGCTTCTAGCTGCAAAACAAACAGACCTGACCCAGCCAGTGCAGATGGTCATCTTCCGGAATCAAAAAGAAAATGTTGTGGTGATTCCCGGTAATACTATGGAGTGACGGTTAACCCTGGTTGAAGATAAGCGTTATGAAAGACGACACAGGTCCTTATCAAACGATGGTTCAATGATCAGTCCTTCCGGTGCAAATCCCTGCATCAAAAAATATATATATGTGTTTTACGGTGTCTCGGTTAGCTTCAGATGGTCTTCGTGTCCCATTTTCTACACCCTTTTTATAAAACCGGAGTGCGTGGTTCTTTGCTGGGCCAATGAAACTATGCTGTAATAGCTGATCTTTAAAATATTGATTTATAGATGATTATAGTTCTGTCATGCTATTGGCGGCATATTGGCGGCTCCCATATCGGCCGTTAAATCGATTATGCAGATAACTTGTCTGCTTAAAATTCATACTAAATGAGACTGATATTTTTTATGATAACTTATCTGTTATTAATCACAAATGGCATAGGTCAGGTCGCTGAAGATTCCGACCTGTATAAGCAGTTGAGGGTTGCGGATAGCTTAGTCTTCGATGAGGGATTTAATCATTGCAATCTCGAAGTTTTAAAGGAGATCATGCACCCGGATCTGCAATTTATGCACGATCAAAACGGGATGCAGGACCGGGATGCCTTTTTCCAGGGCTTTGAGGAAAGTATTTGCTCAAACCCGGATATTAAGCCCATTCGAAAGTTGGTCAAAGGTAGCTTGCAGGTTTATCCGTTAAAGAATGAGGGTAAATTATATGGCGCTATCCAGACAGGAATCCATGAGTTTTTCATTGCAGTACCGGGTAAAGAACTGCGTTTTACCGTCAATGGTAAGTTTACCCACATTTGGATTCTGGAACAGGGCAATTGGAAATTATTCCGAGCAATCAGCTACGATCATCAACAGCCTGAACGATACCCTGAACCATTCGAGGACCATTTTCCATTTCCTTTGTTTAATGACGACGGAAATATTGAATCGCTGATCAAGGCACTCAAGATCCCGTCCATATCCATCGGGTACATCCATGACGGCAAATTGCAACAGATCCGTGCTTTTGGCGAGCAAAAGCCAGGCCTCCCGATCACTTACAACAGCCTGTATAAAGTGGCTTCTCTGACCAAGCCCATTACGGCACTCACCGTCTTGAAGTTGGTGGATAAAGGGATTTGGGACCTGGACGAACCGCTATCCTTGTATTACGTGGATCCGGAGCTAAAAGATGCTCCATATCTTCCGAAATTAACGACCAGAAATGTTCTGAGTCAGCAATCGGGATTGCCTAACTGGAGGTATTTGCGAGCGGATAAGAAATTGGTTTTTGAATTTAAGCCGGGTACAAAATTTCAATACTCCGGGGAAGGTTTTGAATACCTCAGGAAGGCATTGGAACACAAATTTTCCAAAACGTTGGATGAAATCGCGCGTCAGGAATTGTTTGAACCGCTGGGGATGCATGACACCCATTATTTCTGGTCGGATCAGGTTGACGAAAACCGTTATGCGGTTGAAAGCGATCCGGAAGGAAACCCACTGGCTTATGACAAATATAAAACGGTAAATGCTGCTGCCAATCTGCTGACTACTGTCGAAGATTATGGCAAGTTTCTGGTGTATATCCTGGATGGAGCAGGTCTCTCGCCGGAGTTATATAGGTTATTCAGTAGCCCGCTTTCGATCGTGAAGGAAGGCATAAACTGGGGGCTTGGTATGCAGGTTTTTCCCAATTTACCCGGTAATGAATATGCTTTGGTTCATACCGGAGGTGACACGGGCACTAAATGCATCGCAATGGTTTTGCCGGAGTCAAAGCGTGGTCTGGTCCTTTTTATTAATTCGGAAAACGGGTTGAAGATCTGGAAAAAGATCATTGAAGAATATTTTGACGAGCTGGGTGCAGAAATCGTACGGCGAAATTTGGAGGGATAGCAATGCACTTGCAAAGAAACAGGTTCATTTCGTACATTGTCCAAAGTCAGGGCTTAAGGGGTTATGAGACGTGTAACCCGCTCGAGCAGCCAGACTTGAATGCATTGTACCTAGAATCTTAAGCGAGGATGAACCCTTTGGTTTACCACCGGGAACGGTTAAATTTAACGCAAAAGGAGCTTGCAGAACAATCTGGTGTTTCTGTTCGCACCATCCAAAGGATTGAAGCTGGGGAGGTACCCAAAGGCTATTCCAGGAAAACGCTCGCTAAATCACTGGGTATTGATGAAATTGATTTATTGGAAAAAAAGGAAACAGGTCAGTCAACAGATAAAGCCCTGAGGTACATCAATTTTATTCCAATTCCTTTTCTGATTTTACCACCGCTTCAGGTAATTGCTCCTCTGATTATCATGTATTACTACAATAATTGGTCGCCAACGGCCAGAAAGATGGTAGATATTCAATTGGTTTGGTTGATAGCCACTGCCATCCTGGTGGTATTGAGCTCCTTCGTCAAACGACTCTTAAACGATAACAATATGGTTACGCTCACCGTGGTCGTGGTGGCCCTATTGGCGAATCTTTTTATCCTGGTAAAAAACGGCATACAACTGCAAAAAAATGGCAAGCTTCAGATCGCTTTAAAGTTCTCCATTTTATGAAATGGTCTGACAAAAGAACCGACAGCCAGGATTTGCCAGGACCTAATTGCATCACAATAATGGGTATTCGATTCTCTAAGCCCATCCGGGAGCGATTAGCATTGTTCCTCAGAAATAGAGGCGATTTATAACGGTGCGTTGTATTTTCGGGCTATAAATGCTAGAGGCACAGTAAAGAATCAAATAGGGTGTCTATGAAAAAGTTGCGGATATTTTTCACGGGAGGTTCGGGTAAAGCTGGTAAGCATGTTATTCCGTATCTTCTTGACCAGGGGCACCGGGTGTTGAATGTTGATCTCGTTCCGCTTGATCATCCGGGAGTGGATAATCTGATCGCTGATATTACGGATTCGGGACAAATGTTTAATGCGCTGAGTTCCTACATGGGCCTGGATGAATTGGATACAGGGAATGGCAAACCCACTTTTGATGCCGTAGTGCATTTTGCGGCGATACCCAGAATTCTGATCAAGCCGGATAATGAAACGTTTCGGGTGAATACCATAGGAACCTATAATGTGCTGGAGGCAGCTGTAAAACTTGGAATTCGAAAAATTATTATTGCTTCATCGGAGACGACCTACGGCATCTGTTTTTCCGATGGGGAGACCGACCCAAAATCTCTGCCTCTGGAGGAGGACTACGATGTTGATCCTATGGATAGCTATGGATTGTCGAAGGTGGTCAACGAACAGACCGCCCGTAGTTTCCAGCGGCGTTCTGGTTTTGATATTTATGCGTTGCGTATTGGGAATGTGATTGAACCGGATGAATACGCCAAACTCTTTCCGTATTATTTTCAAAATCCACAGGTACGTCGAAGAAATGCCTTCTGTTATATAGATGCCCGTGATCTGGGGCAAATCGTAGATTTGTGTTTGAAAAAAGATGGTCTGGGTTACCAGGTTTTTAATGCCGGAAACGATCACAATGGTGCTGTTATTCCCAGTATGGAATTGGCTGAAAAATTCTTTCCCAATGTGCCGGTTACCCGCGAATTGGGTGAACATGAAGCTTTGTTTTCCAATCGTAAAATCCGTGAACTATTAGGGTTCAAAGAACAACACAACTGGCGGAAGTATGTGAAGTGGGACTGAGCCTGTCCGGCCGTCACAATTGTGTTTCACCGATGCCATTTTTTACAAGGTGATACCACTCGGTGTATTTATCTGACCTGCCGGGTTGCTCCTCATCCAGCGGATTGCCCTTTTTGTTCCTTCATCGAAATGGGATTGATCTTATAGTCCAGCTACAAAACAAAAAGCCCCCGGGCATTCCCGGAGGCTTTGTTGCAGTAATTTGGGGTTATTGATTCTTGACCGGATTGGCTGTTACCCGACGGTCCGGCAGAACCTGACGCGTGTCGCGCTCGACTTGTTGTAAAGAAGATCTGTTTTTTGAATCGATGCAAAAGCTCTGTGTTTCCCGGTATCCATAGTAGCCATCCGAATCCAGAATGACACGGCCATTAGCATCTCTTAATTCATACCAGCCCTTGCCATAATCGCAGCAGATGCCGTCTCCGTAACTGTCATACATGGTGAGTTTATAGCATCCTGAAGGCAGGCATATGGACTCGCTGATCTGTTTCCGGTCAAAATCGGGGTAACCTCCGCCTTTGGCGACCACTTTGCCCTGGCTGTCCCGGATCTTCCAGGAGATGTCAGCGCCAAAGTCGTCCGGCTTAATTACCAGAGTCATCTGTGATCCGCCTGGTGCCGTGACATTCGCGCTGGTTTGATCATTACCGGTATTGGCATCCGTTTTTCCGTTCGGGCTTTTGCTTGTGGCTACTATTTGTTGCTGACCGCCACCGATGGTCACGGATGGAAGGGTGACTGTTGTTTTTCCTTTTGCCGCCAGTTGCCCTTTCCAGGTGTATCCAAGCAGTTTTCCTCCATTACCCGAAAGTTCAATCACCACACTGGTCAATGCCGTAGTCCCATAATTGTTAAGGATTACTTTGAAATTAACCGAAGGGCTGCATGCCTGCGTACTGCTGACGGTGTAGGTAAGGCTGGTCAATCCTGCGTCCACTCCCGATGCGGCCACTTCACAAGGCTTGCAGGAACCACCGCAGTCGATCCCGGTCTCATCTCCATTTTTAATACCATCATCGCAGGTGGGCTGGGGTGGCGTTGGCGTGCCGGTTGAGCAGGTCGTTCTTCCCGGGGTGATCAGCTGGGCGCGGGAGCTGCCAAGGATGGAACGCATGTAGGTGACCTGCCCGGTCGAAAAAGCATTCATGCAGTCATCATCGACATAGTCCATGTAATCCATAAACATGTCGCCCTGATTGTTGCACGAAGGGCTGGGATGGTTTGGACAATCGTAATTTTCCTGTGCCTGGTTCGGCGTATCCGAAATACCGTCATCCACCTGGCAGCCATCGCCCCAGATGTGGTCCAGTCCCAGATAATGGCCTGCTTCGTGGGTAAGGGATCTGCCCAGGTTAAATGGTGCGGTAGCACCACTGTTTGGTCCACCGAAGGCCTCGGTGAGGATAACCACGCCGTCTTCGTCCGTGCTTGGTAGAGAGTTTGGCGTAGGCAGATAAGCATAGCCTAGACCGTCGATATTGGGAGCAACCCAAACATTCATATAGCGCTTGGGATCCCAGTGGGATGCCCGTTTGATTGCAATTTCATTGTTGTCAAAATCCTGGTTTGTGGGGTAGCGGGTGATGCCATTCGTAGCATTGCCGTTGGGATCCACGGATGCCAGACAAAACTGGATCTGTCCACCACTGACTTTGAAAACAGAAGGCGTATTGACCGCGTCTGCATTTTTGCGCAGAAAGTCAAGGTTCAGAGCGGCGATCTGACTGAGGATGCGCTGATCACTGATGTTGGTTCCGGTACCAACCGCTTGTCCGGTGCGATGCACGACAATCACGTGAACGGGGATGGTCAGTAATGCGAGTTCGGTTGGTGTCCTGGTTTCGAGATTCAGCATTTCTCTCTGCCTTCCTTCCATAATTTCCGAACGGTAACCAGGCCGGCTTTGATAGAGGAGGTCCATTCGTTTATCCGTATTACAACGGCTTATCCGGGCGGTGGATTCTACCGTTTGCTCTGCCGTTACCAGATTATCCAGCGATAGATCTTTTTTGCACGAGGGCATAAGGATGAAGGTGTATGCCAGGCATACATAGATTAATATGCGTTTCATGAATTCAGATTTTGGCTTGCGCCGGGTTAATAAAGCTTTTGGTAGAAATGCTGCAATAGAGAGAGTCTTTCGTTTCTTTCTACTATGACAAGCGGGTAGGGGGTATCCCCTATGTGGAGCCCAGTTTTATTATAAACTATTTCATTACCAGGTTGGATAAACAACGGCTTACAGTGTAATTGTAACAGTAACTGTCAGCACATACCTCCATCGTTTTATTTTTGACAGTGAGACATGGTTTGAGCGCTTATTTAATGTATCGTAAGATGGTAAGATACCGAGGGGATAAACGGCAGGCCCTGCCCATAGCGGATGGTCGAATAATATGGATCACGATAAATACGTGGTAATACCGTATTCTGCTGGTTGTAGACATTGATCAGACTCAACTTGATTTGATGGTGTAATGCCTTACTGGACCTGAGTTCCCAGGTGGCGGAGAGATCAAGACGATGGTACACGGGCAGGATGAGCAGTTGGATATCCTGATCACCGATTTCAAAGTCCTCTATGAACTGTTCGTGATTGTCGTAAACTTCGTAATTACCGGGAGTCAGAACGGCACTTGTGCCACTGGCAAATTGCCAGGTCATCGATAATTGCCACCGGTCATTGATGGACCAGATACCCATGGCATTAAAGACGTGCGGTGCTTCAAATTCATACGGCACGATGTAGTCGAGATTTTTACCCTCAAAATACCGGTTACTCTTGCTGAAGGTATAATTGGCCAGAAGGTGAAAATCTTTCCAATGTTGCTGAAGACTGGTCTCGATACCCCAGCTTTCTCCATCTCCTATGCTGACGTCGTCTTCCCAGATGGAGGCATCCACATTGTCCAGTGGTCCGTAATTCAGATAGCCAGGTTCGTCTCTGAAGTTGACCAGACCAAACATCCTTTTGTAGTAAATGCTGCTTTTAAGCAAAGTGTTTTCTGAGAATGGGTGACTCCAGCTTATGCCAGCCTGCCAGGATTCCTGCGGCGGGATTTGTGTTGTTGACGGCACCCACAATTCATTAGGCAGGCCATTATCGGTAGTGGTAAGCAGATGTTGGGGTTGGTAAAGTCTGTTAATAGAAAGACTGATGGCTCCTTTTTTCATCTTGCGGGAGACCAGTAACCTGGGTTGGGCTGAGAAAAAGAGGTCGGTTCCGTTTGAAAAAAGAATGCTGTTGATCCCGAAACGAAGATTCCATTTGGGATTGATTTCCCAGGTATCCTCTGCGTAAATGGTTGCTTGTTTACTGGTGAAGGAAAGATCATCAAATAAGGTATCTGAAAGGGAAGGAAGCCTGGTGCCGATCTCAAAACGGGGGTTTTGGCTGGCATCTTCACCGTAAGCAATTATGCCCGGCACATATTGATGTAGCGCAGCGGCAAAACCCAATTTTAGACGGTGTTTGAAGTTGATCAGATATTCCAGATCGCCTTTGATCCCGGTCTCAAGGATGGAAGACCGGAATTCGCTGATCTCGTAATATCCGTCCGCTTCCTGGCCCGTCGTCCTGATCTTTTCGGAGTAAGCGTTGATGGAATGGTACCGGTAACCACTGTGGTAGGCATTTATTTTTAAAAAGGCATGACCGTTAATCTCATGCAGCCACTTGATGCCGGCCGCGGTGTTCCCCCAATAAAACTCATCCTGATATTGATCCACATAGGTTGTATCCAATCCCCCGTCGAAAGGATAGCGGTTTATATCCAGGTGATTATTTGACCCGATATAACCGTTGAATACCAGTTTATTGGCCCGGTTTAATTCGATCATCGATTTGGCGTAGAGATCCCAGAACCTGGGTTTTAGATAACCATCATTATCATAAAGAGCCCGGTTCTGATGCGTATAGGCCTTGATCAGACTGCCCGCGTGACTGACTTGTCCAGCCAGCATTATGGTGCCTTTTTGATGAGCAATGGGTGTTTCCAGGAGGACATGGGTGTCAAGCAACCCGGTAGAGGC
The DNA here is from genome assembly GCA_020636135.1 of Lewinellaceae bacterium. NCBI lineage: Bacteria > Pseudomonadati > Bacteroidota > Saprospiria > Saprospirales > Lewinellaceae > Lewinellaceae bacterium. Next base: position 2,591,097 of record JACJYK010000001.1, on the reverse strand, counting down.
ATCCAGTTTCTTTTGAGTACGGTGCCCGTCCCGGATGGTAATTTTTAAGAGGGAGGACAAACGGCCATCATAGGCAGCATCAAAGTCCGATTTACTAAAATCCGCTTCCTGAACTGCGTAGGAGTTAAAGATGGAACTGATGCCAAATAGATGATAGGGGTTAAAGATGGGGATGTCTTCCAGCAAGATCAGATTCTGATCTGCATTACCGCCCCGAACATGTAATCCACCGAGGCCATCGCCCCCGGAAATGACTCCGGCATTCAGTTGCAGGTACCGTAATACATCCATGGATGAGCCGATGGATGGCAATGCATGCAGGGTCTTCAAGGGTAAATTTTGCTCCTCGGATTGGTAAAAGGGTAGGGCGGTGGAGGCCATGTTTTCTGCATTGACCACCACTTCCGGGAGGTTAACTGCTCCGTTGAGCCGGAAGTCCTCACGGATGGGTTTAGAAACCTCCTTTTCAATGGATTGTGTCTCATAGCCGATGTAGGATATCGACAATTTTAAGGGTCCTTCCGGAACCAGTAACTGATAATAGCCAGCATCATTACTGGTTGTGCCGGTTTGATAGTTTAATAGCAATACATGAGCTCCCGGTAAGGACTCTCCGGTCTGCTGATCGTAAATGAATCCCTGAATTAAGTATTTTTTGCGTGGAAACAGAATCAGTTGATCACCGATGATCCGATAATCCAATTGTAAGCCATCCTGAATTATTTTGAGGTTGTTTTTCCATCCGGCTGTGGGATTCAATTGAATAATCGAAACGCTGGGTTGATCTAAAATTGACTCACTGTAACCCAGTCTAAAGGGTAAATTTTCCTGGAATTTTTCTAATACGTTACGAATGTTTTCGGATGATGGGGATGTATTTTGTGATATAGAAGGGAGAGACAGGCAAAAAAGCAAAGTGCCTGTAATTGACCATTTTAACAACTGCCTGCATTTTTGAAGTATCATCCGGCAAAGCAATATTCCTGAATTGGAAAGGTCTTTCATCAGCATCCCTGTCCGGTAATCTGGTATTCTGTTTCACTCAGTTTCTCAATTTGGATATCCAGCAATGTTTCCAGTATGCGAAACAATACAGTTTTGTCCGGGTAATCCAACGTGAAAGTCACTTTACATTGAAAAACTACCGTGTTGTCTGTCGTAAACCGGACATGGTATTTGGATTCTATTTCCTTGATGATTACGCCTAGTTCGGTTTGTTGGTAGTTGACCGGTGGTAGCATCCAGGCTCCGGCGGGCTGATCAAGTGGTATTTTTTCCAGGTTCGATGGAGATGCCTGGCCGGACTCACCTGCTGCTAGCTCGATCTGATCCTGTTGATTGTTTGTCAATTTTACCCGACCTGTTGAAACGATAACTTTTAACTTTGACAGATCGGCACGTACTTCAAAAGAAGTGCCTACCACGGTAACGTTTCCCTGATCGGTTATTATTTCAAACGGGCGGCTTGTATTGGGAGCAACCTCGAAAAATCCCCGGCCTGAAAAGGTGGTCCTCCGGACGTCCTCTGTAAAGTGAACTTCCAGCTTACTGTCCTGCTTAAGCCAAACGGTGGATCCGTCTTCCAGGTGATATTGCTCCACGGGTCCCTCAATGACCAGTGTTTTTCCTTGCACCGATCTGGTGAGCAGGACGCCAATAATTCCTGAGGCGATCAATAGGAAAATTGCTGCCGCCACCGACCAATTTCTTAGGGTGATGCGACGGTTATGACTGCTGATTTTTTTTTGAACAGCGGCATATTCCTGTTCAAGGTCAAGATGCGGGACAGAATCGGGATTGCCTGATGTCCGCCATGCTTCACGCGCTTTGGCTGCTTTTTCCTGATTAACTGCAGATTGCAGCAACCACTGGTCCAGCTCCTGCTGTTCCACCGGGGAAAGTCCCTGATCTGCTTCCTTGAGCACTAGTTCAATATACCGGTCTTCGTCGTTCATTCGTATTCCTTTCTTTAGACAATTCTACGGCAGGCATCCCCTACGGCCGATGAATAAAATTGAGTAAAACCCATATCCACAGGAGCAATGGTTTTAAGTGTGATGCCAGGATCTTATGTGCTTTGGTCAATTGATTTTCTACGGTCTTCGGTGATATCCCTAACTGACTGGCGATTTCTTTAAGTGATAACTCTTCCAGGCGACGCAGCACAAAAACGGTGCGGCAGGCATCAGGCAAACGCTGGATCCCGGACTGGATCGACTTTTCCAGATCCTGGATATGCATGTTGTCGTGTGCATCCTGAGCTGGGGCCAGTGTTTCAATCTGATCGGTAAAATCAAGTTTTTTCTCCTTTTTGAGTTCGGTGATGCATCGGTTGCGTACGGCGGATAATAAGTAAGATTTGCATGCTCCGTGGATCTGGATTTCGGATCGTTTTACCCATAACCGGACAAAGACATCCTGTGCAATGTCCCTGGCCAGGGATTCATCCCGAAGCATCACAAATGCCAGGTTAACCATGGCCGGGTGATGGCGGTAAAAGAGTTCCTGGAAGGCCGCTTCATTTCCTGCCTGGATGCGTTGCCATAGTTCGCGGTCCGTCATCCCGAAAATTATTGAATATTTACCAACCGTACCCACTTTTGGATAAAATCCGCGGCCAATAGCGTGTCCTAAGGTAACCACAGAGGACCACAGAGTCTCGCACAGAGGTACACAGAGTAATAGTAATTGAAACATTGAAATGGTGAAAGGAACTCAATGGCTATGCAGTAACGATCCATTGATGCTCTCTGCTAATTTATATAGTTATCTGTCATTTCGACTGAAGGTGAAGGATGAGCCGAAATGGAGAAATCTCAAGTGCGACCTTTAGTGCTCCAGGGTCAATATGAATGTATCAATTAACAATAACTGATGTTGCAAGGAAGTCCCCTCCGAGGAGGGGATTTAGGGGTGGGTAATATGCATAAAACGGGTCAATATCCGGATTGCCTTACGGCCATCCTTGGGGCTCCAAGGTCAACCTCCCCGCCAGGCGGCCAATAGCGTGTCCTAAGGGAACCACAGAGGACCACAGAGTCTTGCACATAGGTACACAGAGTAATAATAATTGAAACATTGAAATGGTGAAAGGAACTCAATGGCTATGCAGATTTGATCCGTTGCGGCTCTATGCTGATCTATAAAGTTATCTGTCATTTCGACTGGAGGCGAAGAATGAGCCGAAATGGAGAAATCTCAAGCGCGACCTTTAGTGCTCCAGGGTCAATATGAATGTATCAATTAAGAATAACCGATGTTGCAAGGAAGTCCCCTCCCTGGAGGGGATTTAGGGGTGGGTAATATGTATAAAACGGGTCAATATCCGGATTGCCTTGCGGCGATCCATAGTGTTCCAAGGTCGACCTCCCCGCCAGGCGTCCTAAATCTTGTAAAAGACTTGAAAGCATATATGCACAACGAGTTTGAATCAGAAGACATTGCTGGGAACTCTCTTTATTGCGGTTGTGTACATTCCCGGGAAAAGAAGAGTAAAACAACATACAAGGCTGGTAACAGTTGCCTTTCCATACTTTTAATGAACTTGGAAGCCTCTATCTTTGTGGATTTGCTCCTTCACAATTTGCAGGAGGAAGGATTCCATGTAATAACCAAACACGACTCCATTCTTGTTCCGGAAAGTCAGTTTGAGGTAGTCAAAGCACAAGTAAGTCAGATGTTGGATGCCGAACTGGGAGAAGAGAGGTATAGGTTGAAGCAATCTTGAGATTTTGGCTATGTGCTTTGAGTTCTGAGGGTACTTTAGGTAATTTTTAACAGTCCGATGATAGTCTCTAAATCAACCGACTATGATGAAATTATTAAACTTCAAGTAGACTCTCATTTCAAACTTTTATCTTAATTGAGAGAAATTAATATTTTATCAAACTATAAACACTTTTAACCTGAGTAATTTTAATCAACTTTAATTAAGTTTATTAGTTCTCCTTCTCCAAAATAGTAATCAGAAGGTTCAAGTTCAGGATGAGCAAAACCATCATCATTTATTTCGGAACTTATTTGGAATAAGCCTTTTTTAATTTTTTTAATGCTAACGATCATTGCAAATTTATAATTAATTATATCTTTATTGTTAATAATTATCTCAATAATATTATGATCTGTTGTTGTAAGTGTAAAAATGTATATTGGGTATGAGTCACATTGTATTATTACTGAATATAAAGTATCATTTTTTTGTACATCCAAGATATCAATATTCTTTATTAATTGATGCTTAGACTTTAATATTGTGTCATGTTCTATCGTAAAATCAAGATTCAAGGTATCCCAGTCATATGCAATTTTGTAATCTTGGGTAATCTTTTCGAACTTAAGTAATCTTAATTTTCTCGCATTTATTCTATTTTCCTCTTCTAAAGACTTTTTGTCGTTTTCATTTGAACTTCCACATGATACTAGCAATAGAGTTGCGATAATTACTTTGAAAATTATTTTATTCATATTTTATTTATTTATGCAAACAAAATGATCAATGATTTAAATTACCAATTTGTTATAAAAGAATGGTTATATTATTGTTGTGCATTTTTGCTAAATCATCTAATATTATTAAAGATCAAATTAGCTAGTTTGGCATATGGTAATACTCTACACTTTCGTTAAATCCGAACTTTAGTATATCAGCATACAAGATATAAATATTTTTGAGTATTACCTTTTGCATTGACCAATTTGTTCTTGTGTTCATTGCTGAAAATTATATTGTCAGATTTGATTTTATTAACATACTTGCAACTATGGGCTAAGTATCGGACATGATAGATGAATCCAATTCATATTGACTATATTTGTTGAACATGATCTGTATCACATTGTGGAACTATTCCAAGGAAAAATTGTGGATATGTGCTTATATTTGGAAAGGTGATGTGCTGAAGCAGCGCCTCTCTTCTTAACAAATCTGGGGAAGTGAGAACTTTTATACTGATACTCTTTTCATGCATACAATTCATTGAAAATAGCAATGCTAATCAGTTATGTCATACCTTATGGGATTCAGAACTCATTTCCTTCAATTATGAAGATGACACAACGGAGAATACCTATCGTGGAAAGGATTTCGCTGAAGTTGCTTATTATATTTCGAATACGGGAAGAGACTGTGATGTTGCTGAATTTTATCAGGCTATTGAACCCGATTACGGGGTAAAAGTTTTGACTACTAGTGGAGATATTGAGGATGCGGAGTTAATACTTGTCCCTGCAAGAATTGAAGAAGGAACATATGAAATCGAGATAACACGCAAAGGTAGTAACATCTATAAATTGGAAGGAACTAAATACTATATCGAAACAAGGTATTGTTACGAGTATGCAACTTACGATGATGCCATTCTAAAAGTGGATAATAATTACGGATATACTAAAGGAAAGATATACTTTGACTAAAATAATTTGAAATACAATAATTTATTAATATTCGTTTATTTATTTGAGGATAATAACAAAACTACATATATGAAAATTTTAGGAATTTTAGTTTTTAGTATATTTACGACTCTTTACATATTTGTTATTAAGGCTATTTTTGCGAATAAAACATCAAAGGTGATAGCTGGAAGTGCTGTAGTTCTTTTATCTTCATTTATTTGTTATTTAACCATAGTGAATCCTAATCCTATTGAAGCTCCAATTGCTTTCTTAATTATAGCCCTACTCGCTTTTTATTTTTTTGTATATCCAGCAATAATTAAGGAAAAGGATAATTCTATAAATTCTAAGATTCGAGAAAAAGTTAAGGATGTTATTGACAAAAATCTTTGACAAAGTTAACGTCACGTTAACCTTTACTCAGTATCTTGAATAGTTTATCAAGTTATGAAATTTCATTACTAAGGATTGAGTTTGCCAATTCGTTGAATGGAGAGCTATGGGAAAGAAGCTAATACAGTTAAAGCAATCTTGAGTTTTGAGCGATGTGCTTTGGATTGTATGAAGAAATTAGGTTAAAAATTGTGATAACCAGTAAAATGATGAATTTGGACTTGAATAATATATATGCGCTTTTAAATACCTCAATAGTTTAACGATTCGTTAAATATTTGCACTTTATACTATGGAAATCGTTTGGTTTTCATTTATACCACTTCATTTGATGGCTATGGTAAGGTTTCCAAATCCTCACAATAGACTTTGAATAAGGCGTCCTTTAGGTATTGTCCTAACAATATGAGACCCAACTGAATTTCAATTAATAAACCAGATATTGAAAATTTCTCATGATGTTTCTAAATTTGGAAGGTTAAGGCTCTGAAGCAGCTTATCTATCCTGAACTAATTTTGTGAAGTGAGGACATTTATACTTTTGCTCTTTTCCTGCATACTTTTCAATGAATGTATCAACACTAATCAGCATGGAAAGAACATCTATGATGGAGCGTATTGCGCCGAAGTCACCTATTACAATCCGAACACCGGTAGAGAATCTGAATATACATTGACAATCGTAGTTGATGACAATGAACTTGATAGGATCAACTTTCCAAATGGACATTTGGGTAATGATCACTATGAGCATACTGAATTCGATTGGGAAGGTTATTTAAACTTCACCTCTGAAAGAGGATATGAGTACTCAGTTCAAATAATTGGTGAGGCAAGTGGATGTTATGATGATTTGCCAAAAGCGATTCAATGTTTGGGGATAACAAAGGATGGTTCACGGTGTAAACGTTTAACTGACAATCCATCGGGCTATTGTTGGCAACATGAACGTCAGGAAGATTAACATAGATTCATTGTAAATGAAGGACTATTATTACATACTCGGTTTAAGGCAAGACGCTACAAACGAAGAAATAAAGAAAGCATATAAAAAGCTTTCATTAAAATTTCATCCGGATAAAAATGAAGGAGATAAGTTTTTTGAAGAACGATTTAAAGAAATTCAAGAAGCATATGATATTTTAATTGATGCATCACAACGAAAAATATATGATAACCAAATAAAGAGAAATCAGTATTACGCTTCAAACAATCAGACTTCAAATTTCAGCCCAGAAATAGTATATTTTTCTTCAGACAAACCCTCATTCAGGTATGGAGAACAAGTAATCATTAAATGGAAAGTGATAAATGCTGACAAAGTGATAATAAAACCTTTCGGGACTGTTGAGCCGATAGGAACAAAAACATATAAAATTAATGATTTTAGAAATGAAAAGATCAAATTAGAGTTAATTGCTGAAAACACCTATATTTCGAGAAAAGCTGATAAAAGTATCTATTTGTCAAATGAAACATACTCAGAATTATATCAACACTTTAAAGGTCGAATAATCAATGAGATTAAAGAAGAAGAGCATGACTCCTTTGGTGAATCCGAAGAAATTCAAGGTGCTAATTATTTAAACGGTATTGAATTGGTAAAAAATCATAAAGATTTGAATTTTACTTTTTGGGTAACAATTTGTTTTAGTGGATTATTTATCCTTGCTTCCATGTACTCTATTATTAATAGAAAACCTTATATTTTCTATTTTAGTGGTGGAATGTTTTGTATTCTATACTACTTCATAACCGCTAAAAGTTATTTAATTAAAATTCTGAAAGACGATTTTTCAGATAAAATAATATTAACAAGATTTTTAAATTTCTGCAGTATTGTAACGTATTTGAATGCTGCAATAATATTAATTGCTGCCCTAGTTTATGGAATATTTACTATTAAGATAAGTTTCGAAAATCCAATTACCCTGATTGAACTCAGTTATGTAGCTTTGCTACTTTTAGTAGCTTATTCAATGATGCATTTTGTATTTACAACAAAAAGAATATTCAAAGATATTGACGCGGCGGAAGTAGAATATGTCGAAGAAGTAAATGAATAAAACTTGATTAAAGGTCGTTATTATTTATTAAGTGAATGTTGATTTCGACCTGAAAAAAAATAAATATGGACAAAATTGCTTAGTCCTTTTCGCAAAGAACAACGAAATCATTGGTCGAAGTGAGATGTATAAGGCCAAATTAGGAATGGAAAATGGAATTGCTTCAGTCAAACAGAATGCTCCTATATCACATATTGAAGACCTGTATGAGTAATTCTAATGACCAAACACAACTCCATACTAAGTAACGTCATACCCCGAGTCTTTCCTTCTTTTTTTCGATACCCCCTATGTCGAATTATCAGAATCAGATTGACCTTGTATAAGAAAAGAGATGAGTCTTAAATCGCTTATTTACCTTGGAATTTATACTGAACTTTGAGGTAAATCCATTCGTTAGCTTACAATCACTGTTAATCTAGTTCTGTTAGCTTGAAGGTTGCTAACATACACAGGATTCAAACATGGAGGCCCGAAAAGAACCTCCATGTTTTACCTATGTTTTACCCATTTTTGTTAAAACCCTCATTTTACTGGGGTTTCAGGGATGCTCTGGTGATCCCGACAGGATTCGAACCTGTGACCTACTGATTAGAAGTCAGTTGCTCTATCCAGCTGAGCTACGGGACCCGAAACAGGGCACAAAATTAATAGATTCTTCAAGAATTGAAAGTCATCATCAAAATGCTATTCATTCCAGGTCTCATCATGACCTTCCCTTCATGATCGGACAATAACCATCCAGCCATGAGTATTTAATAATTCGGACTAGCCATTCGTAACATAATTCCGGGTGATTTCCTTGACGGATGTAGTACCTGCTAATTGCATATCCCGGATCAGTTCGGTTTTGAGAATATCCAGAGCTAATTCCACGCCTTGTTGCCCAAAAGCGCCCAGGCCCCAGCAAAAGGGTCGTCCAATACCAACAGCACTTGCTCCCAGCGCCAGTGCCTTGAATATATCCGTACCTCTTCGGATCCCTCCGTCAATCAGAACCGGAAAGGCTCCATCAACCGCATCTACAACCTCTGGCAAGCAATCAATCGTTGCCCGGTTACTTTCCAACTGTCTGCCTCCGTGATTTGATACCACAAGTCCGTCCACATTCCGCTCCTTGGCCAGTAAAGCATCCTCCCTGGTCACAATACCCTTCAGCACGATTTTCATATCGCAATTGGTCCGAAGCCAGTCGATCATATCCCAGGTCATGCCGGGATCCGTAAAGCTCATACCCTTCGGCAGTATGTCCTTGAAATTGCCCATTTCAAGTTTTCCATCTGCAATCATCTGCAGCAGGGTTGTACCGTGGTTCTCCCGGTTGCCCACAACCGGCGTGTCCAGGGTCAGAAAACATACTTTACATCCCGCCTCGGCAGCTTTGTTGAGCAGCGCTTTGGTGACACCCCGGTCGGGTGAAGGGTAGAGCTGAAACCATAAATCGGCTCCTGAACCTTTGGCAATATCTCCTACCGAATAATTTGAAACGGAGGAAACAACCATCTGATGATTCTTTGCTACCGCTGCTTTGGCAGTAGCGATTTCCCCATCCGGATGAAAGAATTGCTGGAACCCAACCGGACTAATTATTATTGGATTGTCCAGTTTTTTGCCAAAAAGCTCAACAGTGGTGGAAATATTTCTCACATCGATCAGCCGCCTGGCCCTGATCTGGATTTTTTGATAAGCCGCGTGATTCGCTTTTACGGTATTCAAATCATCTGCGCCGCCATTCAGGTAGTTTAAAGCGTCCTCGCCCATGACCTGCCCCGATCTTTTTTCCAGGTCAAAAATGTTCTTAAAGCTGCTAAAATCTATTGCTGCGTTGGACAGACTGGTATGATCATCCGTATCAATGGTGCATCCAAAGGGGAGAGAGAGGATAATGGATGACAGGCCAGCCCATTTCAAAAATTGCCTGCGGTGAATATCTTGTTGGCCGTCCGGAGTTATCATTTTTGAATTATTGCTATTTGATTTGAATCTTACCTATAATAGTCTGTGGTATTTTGAATTTCATGTAACTAATTCCGATGGTCGGAATGCATATAATGTAACCGGATTAAATCCCTGCCAAAGTCACCGGTAAAGTCCCTCCATACACTGTGGATGTGATTGGCATTGTTCTGGGTATTGTCAAACTCGATTAAGAAGGTCTTGCCCTGTACCCGGTAATAATGGCCTTCGCCGGCATGGGTACTACCCGCCCAGCCAAACATGATTGCATTCATTTCTTCCTTTTTTAGGTTGGCCATTCTTTCCATCGCCATATCCACGGGCATACTGGAAAGGTATTCCTGAATTATTTCAAGAAGGATCCCTTGTTGAGATTCATTTAGTTCACCATATGGAATGCCTACCGGATCCAATGGACTTGCTTCCGGAGAATTAGATGTTACAATTTCATAAAAGGGTTTTTCCTGAAAAATCGCCTTCTGTTGCTGATTAGCAGTGAGTGAATGAACCAGATCGAAACCTAAATCCTCCTCCCGGCCCAGGGTTCTTTCTCCCTTGCGTGGACCATAAGGTATGGTAGCGGGGTTTGCTCCCAGGAACCGGGGTGCAATAGAGGTCTCTCCATTCGAAATCGTAAAATTCAGAGAAATATGGTGGCCTTCAAATCGCCAGGACCACAGACTGTCAACCTCAGGATTACCATAAATGGCCACATAATATTTATCCGGATCCCGCATTACCGAATCCCCGGACATTTCCAGCAGCACATTTTCAAGGTCAATTATTTTTGTAGTTTTCGAATATCCCTTTTCAGAAAGTGCACTGTGCAAGAGCTGAAAAAACAATTCTTTCTGATCAGCACGGAGGTTACCAAGCTGCAGTCCCGGTCTTTCCCAGGTACTGCTCGGAATAAAATGCCAGTTCGATTTTGAATCGTCATCAAAAGGCAGCATGATTTTGCTTTTCTGATCCGGGTCCAACGACCGGATAAATCGAAGCGCCGGGTTATTATCAATAATGGTGAATGCAGCTGATGAGATAATTAAGAATAGGAGCAACAGTTTGATCGGGGTTTTCATTCCTATATTTTTTTATTCTAAAAGTTTGTATCCATTATGTCATTAATCGGGCCGCGACTTCCATGCATCCCCGCCCATTGTGGTAATTCGCTTTCCAGGGGCCTGCCTTGTCATCGCGTATATTAGGTGTGCCATCATCCAGAACACTCCAGAACCACTCGCCATGATTTTTGTCGATCAGGTTTTCTTTAATGTATTCCCAGATTCGATACGCCAACAAATAATAATATGGATTGTGGATGATCTGCCAGGCATTGATAAGTCCTACAACCGCTTCGATTTGCGGCCACCAGTGCCGCTCGCGGTCAACCGTATCACCATGTTTTTCGTACCAGATACCACCCTGTGGTGCCAAGCCCTCTTTGATCACAGCCTCCACCATATGCAACGCAATCTGGTGCATACCTGCCACCATATCAGGGTCGCCCGCCGTTTCGCAAGCTTCCGTTAACAACCAGCTGGCTTCAATATCGTGACCATAGGAGATTGTCCCTCCCTTCCGGTTCCAGTTCGCATCGAAAAAGAGGATCAGGTGGTGTGTTTCCGGATCGATAAAATGGTCGGTGAACAATTGAATGAGATTTTTCAAACGCTCCATGAGCTCCTGGTCCGGGTTTACCCGGGCGTACAGGGTATAGGCTTCCAGGATGTGCAGATGGGTGTTCATGGTTTTCGCCTCATTGGCATCCTTCGAAGAAAGCCGCATATCCTGCAGGAGCCTCCATTCGCGATCGAAAGCCTCGAAATAGCCATTTAGTGATTTATCAAAACTATGTTTTTCAATAAGTTTAAAAAGCTCATTCGCCTGCGACAATGCAGGTGCTGAACCGGTAAGGAGATGGTATTCACTGTACGCGTAGATACCAAAAGCTTGTGCGTAGATCTGCTTTTTGGAATCCAGTGGATTTCCCAGAGCGTCCAGCATCCAGTACAATCCACCGTATTCACGATCCCAGAAATGTTCTTCCAGATAACGGAATGTATGATCTGCAACATCCTTGTAGACAACCTGATTTGTCTTCCTTGCGGCAGCAGCATACGTCCACAACAAACGGGTATACAGGATGATGCTCCGCGGATGCGACCGGTCCAGTACGCCTTCTCCACTGATGCGGCCATACCAGCTGTGTGTAGCCGGGTCCCATAATTGCCCGATCCACCAGTCGAGGATGCTGGTAAGCTCATTATTCAACTCCTCCGCAAAGGCTTCGGGTCCCGGAATATCGAAGTGTTCATTCATGAGATGATACCTTCGTCCAATAATTTCTTTAGCTGCTGTTCATTATGATGGATCAGATCCATACGCTGCTGCACGCATAAGGCAGTATTTCCGGGATCGGCCGGTGTGTGTATGACGTAATCCAGCAACCGGTCCACCGTCGTCGTTGCAACATGAAGCCTGGTATCGGAAGAGCCGTAATAAATGAAGACTTCATCCCGCTCATTACAGATCCAGCCGTTGGAAAAGGTAACGTTCGAAACATCACCTACCCGTTCGTCACCTTCCGGAGCGATCAGGTAACCTCCCGGCTTATGGACGATCTTCCAGGGCTCATCCAATGCCGTGAGGAAGAGGTAAAGGGTGTAACGCAATCCTGCCGCAGTATTGCGTACACCGTGCGCCAGATGCAGCCACCCGGCAGAAGTCTTCAGGGGTGGGGGGCCCTGGCCGTTCTTGACCTCTTTGATGGTGTGATAGACCTTGCTGTCTATAATTTCTTCGTGATCAACCTGGGCATGTTCCATATTGCCGGTGAGACCCCAGCCAATTCCACCACCTGATCCAACCTCGATAAATCCATCCTGGGGTCGGGTGTACAAACCGTATTTGCCATCGATGAATTCGGGATGCAATACCACATTACGCTGTTGACCTGAGAAGCTGATCAGGTCTGGCAGACGTTCCCAGCGGATCAGGTCTTTGGTTCGGGCGATGCCACAATTAGCTACCGCGGCAGTGGTATCATGGGGTAGCTTTCTGTCCTTTCGTTCGGTACAGAACAAGCCGTAGATCCAGCCATCTTCGTGAGCAGTCAAGCGCATATCATAGACATTGGTGTCCGGGTCTTCCGTTTCAGGCATCTCGACCGGATAGGGCCAGAAGCGAAACTGGTCTACCCCATTAGGACTTTCAGCAATGGCAAAAAAAGACTTGCGATCGTTCCCTTCCACCCGGACCATCATCAGGTATTTTCCCTGCAAGAGGATAGCACCGGCATTGAAGGTTGCATTGATGCCCATCCGTTCCATGAGGTAAGGATTGGATTTGGGATCCAGGTCATACCTCCAGGAAATTGGGATATGGGCAGCGGTGACAACTGGGAATTTCCAGCGGCTGAAGATCCCATTGCCCGGGATGACCGGTTCATTTTTCCGGGCGATCAGCGCCGTGTGGTTGTGGTATAATTGCTGCAGGCGTTCTTTAAATTGTTCATTCATCATTCGGGGTTTTCATCACGTTCTTATTTGCCGTTTTCCATTTGTCTTTCACCTTTCACCTTTCACCTTTCACCTTTCACCTTTCTCCTTTCTCCTCATTTCCTCATTTCCTCATCAATGATAAAGATCCGGCAATTCACTCACGGTGAGCACCCGCGGATCCTGGACGAATTTCACAAAGTCTGCTGCGCTCGCATGACCACGATACGGGCCATAATGGTGATTGGTACGGGCATTGCGCCAGACCATCAGATAGGCGATACGGCTCGCGACAGGGTCTCCGGCTATAGCTGACCAAAGGACGCCGGTCCACCACTCCGGGTCGGGAATGCCATTGAGGCCGGTTTCACTCAGCACGGGGATCTTACCCCGCGACTCGGCCAATTCCACCAGAAAATGCAGACGTTTGGTCAGGTCACCGGCATGGTCCCTTTGGCCCACATCGTGGTAGTCATCCAGGCCCATGAGGTCCACGTATTCGTCACCGGGATAAAATTCAAGATAGGCGGTGGTGTCCGGAACCACATCCGGGGAATAGCAGATCAATACATTATCCAGCCCCCGTTCTTTGCGTAAATAATCCACGGTAAACCGGTAAAGGGCAATGTAATCTTCTGCTGTTGTGTGCCCCTTGCCCCACCAGAACCAGCCTCCACTGTGTTCATGGAATGGCCGGAAAATAACCGGGATCCGCTTTTTGGACAAAAGCCCGGTTCGCAGGGAACCAATAAAATCACCGACTGCTCTCAGCTGGTCAAGATAAACCTGATGCTTAGGTCCGCCCGGCAGGATGTCATGGATGCATGCGGTATTGTCCCAGGCGCTACCACCGGTGCATGGGTTGTTCAGGTGCCATGAGATGGTGTTGACGCCGCCAAGGTGATAGGCTTCCCGGATCCATTTACGCATATCCTTAAACCAAACGGTGTCCAGGCTGTATTCACTTTGGCCGATGTGTCCGATCTCCCAGCCAAAAACCGCCGGGTAATCGCCACAGACATCTTTGATGTCCGACCGGTGTCGCTCCTTCTTCCAATGGACACCGTAAGCCAGATCATCCTGGTGGCCAAAAAGAACATTGGTTTTTGCCAATGACTGCAGGTTGTCGAATAAATGCCGGGTCTGCTCACTGCGTGGCTGTCCGATACAAAGGACCGGTATATAGCATGCCAGAAGATAACTTGCCCAGCGTAAAGTGACTGAAAATTTCATTGATGGTGGTTATATGGAGTCCTCCATAGCTTCCAGGGAAACGCCTTTGGTCTCAGGCATCATGAATAGCACAAATAGTAACTGTAGAAACATCATGATGGCAAAGAAAGTAAAGATGGGGCCTCCGGAAAATTTATTCAAAATAGCCGGCATAACCAGCGTGATGATTGCTGCAAATACCCAGTGCGTCCCGGCTCCCAGACTTTGGCCATAGGCGCGAACTTCATTTGGAAAGATCTCGGATATGAATACCCAGATGACGGCTCCCTGACCTATGGCATGGGCTGCAATAAAAATGAAAAGATAAATAGGTACCGACAGGGAGGCGAAATCTTCGATAAAAAAGGCCCTTGCAACAAGACTCAGGGATATCAGGTAACCGATGGACCCGATGAGCATCAATCGTTTTCTGCCTGAGCGGTCAATCAATATCATCCCCAGCAATGTAAAGAGCAGATTTGCCAGTCCGATTCCTGCGGTAGAAAGCAATGCCGTGCTAGCTCCCATGCCCGCTTCCTCAAAGATCCTGGGTGCGTAATAAATGATGAAATTGATGCCGGATAATTGGTTAAATGCAGCAATTAAAAAAGCCAGTAATATCGGTTTGCGGAACCGGGAAGAAAAGAAGGCATGTTCTTTCCGGACGCTTTTGGATGCCCGGATGGTTTTGACTTCCTGGTCGATATCCGCGACGCCCATCATTCCCAACACTTCACGCGCTTCCGTTTCCTGGTTGCCATGCAGAAGCAACCAACGGGGGCTGCGGGGAACACCAAATACCATGAACAGGTAGATTGCAGCCGGTATGGCTTCCACGCCCAGCATCCAGCGCCAGGATTCGGCTCCAAGGTTCCCCAGCAAAAAGTTGGACAGATAAGCGATGAGGATACCTACCACAATGTTTAGCTGGAATAATATGACCATGCGGCCGCGCTGGGCCGGGGGAGAGATCTCTGAGATATAAGTCGGTGCGGCAACGGAAGAGATTCCTACGCCAACACCTCCGATGAACCGGAAAAAGGAAAAACTGTAGGGTTCCGGAGCCAAACCTGAACCCAGAGCAGAGACCAGGTACAAAACACCTACCCAGATCAGTGTCTTTTTCCGTCCCCAGCGATCGGTCGGAATACCACCACCCAATGCCCCGATGACAGTGCCCCACAGGGCCATGGACATAATGAAAAAACCGTGGAACAGATCCCCGGTGTGCCACAATTCCTGTATCGGTTTATCGGCGCCGGAAATAACAGCAGTATCAAAGCCAAAAAGAAATCCGGCAATTGCCACCGTAATTGACCAGTACCAAAGTTTTCGTGTTTGCATAGCTCCCATTTTGCATTGCCTAAGATAATTAAAGTGATGGGAATTGGATGTGCCGAAAGCGAGCTTACCTTAAGTGCCTGGGAATATGGTCTTAAGAATTGGAATGGAAGAACCGTGGACTATTAGGGCAGCAAGCCTAATGCTTAATTAAGTTAACTTCATTGTGTCTTGCCGTAAAACCACCTATTTTTGAATCTCAATAAACCATCGAAAACATGAGGAAGCTGGGGATTTATTTTGTGTTGTCCACTTGTCTGTTGGCATTTATGCCTCCGGTCCAGGGCCAGATCCTGAATCGCGTGCTCGACAAAACGATGAATAAGGTTAACAATGCGCTGGAAGAAAAGGCTTCTGACCTGATTGCCGACATGCTTGCCCGCCAGCTGGAAAAACAATTGGACCATTATTGGGAAGAGCTGACGCGAGAAGCGGTACGGCAGGATTCCATTGATCGTGCCCAAAAAGGAGATACGGCTTATGTGGACGCCAGCGAAGCGGTTTCCAGATACCTGTCCAATATGAATCGTGCTGCAGATGTCCCGGAAGAATATGTATTCAACTGGAAATTTGATTGTGTGATGGGCACCGGCAAGGAGGAAGATGAAAGTGTGTTTTATTACAGCGAGGGGAGCCCGGTTTTCGCCATTGAACAGGAAGAAAACGGAGGGACCAATCTCATTGTCATTGACCTCGATAAGGATTTGATAGTGATGTTTCAGACCAGCAAGAAGGGTGAAAAAACCGCTCAGGCATTACCCAATATGATGAATTTTGCGGGACGTGCCGCTGCCCAGTCCATGGATTCCGTGATGGCCAATTATCACATCCGCAAGGGCAACAAACAAAAAATCGTGGCCGGATATTCATGCCAGCAGTACCTCGCCGAAGATGATGATCATACGTATGAGATTTATGTGGCTCCGGAATTGAAAAATATCTGGAAAGACACGTATGGCAGCTTTATGCAACGGTTCACCAGCCTGGAATATCAGGATGAGTTTAAAAAGGTGGAAGGAATGGCGATGGAAAGCACGTCGACATCCAAAAAGAACAAGAAGGATGTCAACACGTTTGAGGTCACCAAAGTTGACCACAACGATGTCAAAATACAAAAAGGTGATTACCAGTTTTCCACACAATAAACCTTCCGGATCCACCGTTTTGGTGAAAACGATCTGAGTATGGCTGTTACTTTTCGGGTATGGTTAGGCTACGGATTAGCTTTTCTTACCGTTCTGATTTTTACCCAGGTATTGCAGGCCCCCCAATACAATCACTGGCTTACCAATGTTGCCTTTCAGTTGGACATGATGTTCACCAAAATTTACATCTGGATGTATTTTATCCTTGCTTGTGTGGTCACCAGCACAGCAGGTATTATCTGGTCCTACTTTAATCAAAAACAAAATCTGATGCAGGCCTTTATCGGTGTTTGGCTGGCCGTGTTGGCCGGAACATCCCTGCTGGTATTGATCAGTCAGTTCTGATCATTGCTTCGGATCAGCTCTTCTTCAGGCCACATCTCACGTACTTCATCTGAACTTTTTTCGCTGAGATTCCGGAAATAGGTCGGATCATTTATTTGACTTGACCACTTTGCGGAGATACGTTTTTTCCTGGTTGTCAGTCATTTTTAAATAATAGACCCCTGCCGGGTATTTGGCCAATGGAATTCGCAGGCTGTTTTCCCGTGGGGTGAAGGTCGCCTGGCGAGTGCCCTGCTCATCAAAGAGTTCCAGGATTCTTCCCTTCAATGCGCCTTCGACATTGATCCAGTCTTTACAGGGATTGGGGTACACCAGTAACGACGAAGAGGAGTCAACTACCGCATGGGTAGCCGTTGTGAGCGTACCGATCTTCAAATTGTACAGGTTGCGACCAAATCCTCCCAGTAATTCCTCATCGGTAATATAAAGTGTGTTTTCATCCAGGAAGCAGACCGCCTCCTTCTGTGAAAAATTACCCAGTTTTATCACCTCGTATTTGCCGCCAAAAAAATCGTCATCGACGAAATCATAGAAGACCCAGAGCTTATCACTTGAAAGCAGGCAGAGCTTGGTGCCATCAGGGCTGACATCACCAGCGGTAATCCAGAAATTCAGCATGGAGGTTCCGCCGGAAGACCAGGTGGCTATTTTTTCAGCAGTATAGGTGCCGGGGGTGTCCGGTATCCGGTAAGTGTGTATCTCCCCGTCAAAGGGTTGTGTCCGGTTTTTAGTGGTCAGATACAGATGGTTGCGATACCAGTACAGTGCCTCACAATCAAAGTTAAGACTATCCTCCGGGGGAGGAAAAGTATGTTGATCTTCGTAGTGGAAATAGATCACTTCCGCTTCCACAACCGAATCGGATGTGGCGTCCGGATTGGTTATTTTAAAGATGGTCAGGTCTGTATTTGAGTTGTTGTTATTTCCGATATTCCCGATGTAAAAATTTCCGGCATCGTCCTGAGTGATATCTTCCCAGTCGCGATTCCAGGCATTCTGGATCCGTACCGTCCGTAATAGTTGACCACTGGTATCACACAGATAAAGCTCGGGTTCTCCTCCTGAATCATTGAATGTCCAGATTTGATCCGGACCGGTCAGTTCAATGCCGGAGGTTTCATGGACTTTTTTAGGCAGCTGGGTCACCAACCGTAAGTCTTGCCCATTCATCGTGAGCGTGGACAATAGCATTCCAGCCGCAAGTAAACTACATTTAGAAAGATTTGACGCCATAGTAATTTCAGAAAGGGCCACAAGATAAGTAACATATAACATACCAGGATCTGCACTGGGTTTCAGCTTCTATTCCACGTATCTTTTGTAATCTGGAATCTGCCACAACAACAATAATGGTGTGATTTCCATTTGACGGTAAATCTATTTTCATGTTAAGGCAGTGATTATGGTGCTTTGATCCGGAGTCTTTGTAGTTTCGGCCGCTAATTTTTCCTAATGGAAAAAACGTGGAGTCACCTGGCGGCAGTAGCCACCATTATTACGGCGGGCATTAACATCATTACTGTCCTTCCTTTCATGGTGGGAGCTGCAAACGACTATCTCGGATTTACCAAAATCCAATTGGGTTGGTTCGCCGCGGCAGATACATCCGGGGTGATGCTCAGTGGTATTTCGACGTATTACCTGGGCAAAAGAATGTCTCTGAGAAAACTTATTCTGGGCGGCTTGGGTGTCCAGATTTTGCTGCATCTGATCAGCCTGTTGCTGGCCCAGCCAATCGCTCTGATCGGTGTCCGTTTTTTGGCCGGGTGGTTTGGAGGATTGGCTTACACTGCAGCGTTAAGTTATTTTGCCCGTCTGAAGCGGCCGGAATTAGGATTTACCAGCTACATCATTGTTTACAGCATCATCAGTGGGCTATTGCTGATGATTTATCCATACATCCTGGGGATAAGCTATTATTTTGGTTTCGGGATTTTATTCCTGTTCAGCGTCATTGCTTACTTCCTGGCCATGCGCGCCTTTCCGGCATCTTCTGAACCGGCTTATAAGCCGGATCGCCAGGTACTGACCGGTGGAAAAGTGGGCTGGGTCCTGATCGCCTTTCTTTTCTTTCAATGCAGTAATTCCACCATCTTTAGTTTTAGTGAACGGCTGGGACATGAAAACGGGCTCTCGCCCGCCTTTTTAGGCTTTTCCATCGGGTTAAGCATCTTTGTCGGTTTGATTTCCGGTTTCCTGGTTCTGCTTCTTGCCCGGTTTTTATCGTACGCCCATCAGATCTTCCTGGGTCTGTCGCTCATGTTCTGCTCCCTTGCCATCCTGCATTTATGGCCGGGAGTCCCATTGTTCTATCTTGCTGGAATAACCTTGCTCGGATTTGGGTTTACCATTGTGCTTCCAAATTTGTTCAGCGTTCTGGCCAGCAAGGATCCTTCAGGCAGTAAAGTGGCACTTGGTACCATAACCAATTGGCTTGGCCAGGCAGCCGGACCGGCACTCTCAGCATGGTATATAGCCGGGGGTAATTTTAGTGAGATTGTGATCCCGGGAGGCATTTTTTTAATCTTTTCAATGTTATCCATGTTTATTAATGCGTTCACAGCTAAATGAATTCCATGTCATTTGTCAAAAGAGCACGACATTTCTTTCTGACCACCATCCTGGGGGGACTGCTCGTTATCCTGCCATTGACCATCGTTTTTATCCTGGTCAGGCTGGTGTTCCGGTTTACTTTCAACCTGATCCAGCCCCTCACGAACCTGATTGACATCCACAAAGACCTCAACGAATTTCTGGCCAGCCTGATCGCATTCGGCGTGGTGATCGCCTTCTTCTTTTTTGTGGGCCTGTTCATAGAGACCCAGTTGGGCAAGCGCATCTGGCATCAGATTGAATCCCAGTGGTTGGGCAAGCTCCCCATGTACAACATTATCAAAGAAACCGTGCAGCAGTTTTCTGGTCAAAAAGAGATGCCTTTCCGCAAGGTGGTACTGGTAGATCCCTTTAACACCGGAGCGAAAATGACCGGATTTATCACCGATGAAACAGACGGCATTTACACGGTATTTGTCCCTACCGCACCTAACCCCACCAATGGATTTGTTTTCCATATGCCTGCCAACCAGGTTGAATTGCTAAATGTCGAAACCGATAAAGCATTGCGTTCGATCATCGCCATTGGGGTTGGTTCCCAGGACGTACTCAACGCTCCCAGGAAATCCAATACCCAAAGTACGGCTACCTCCACCGTTAACGAGATGGATGAAGTGGAGCGATAAACCCGCTTCACTAGGCATGCATTAAATCAATCAGCAGATTTTTAGTAGGACTCGGTCTGAAGCAGATGTCCGAATTATTTGCTCTCCGTTTCCGTTTCTTTTATTTGGAGACTTGACAGATGATAACAAAATATCATTTCTTAAGAGCTATTCGTGAATCAGCGTTTATCTTTACAGATAGCGGAAGAATTGATAAACTATGAGGGCGTATTTCCTTTTAACCAATTTACTATTGCTGCTTGGTGCCACGCAGAGCATTGCACAGAATATGGTCTTGCGGCACAACCTGTTGGGGTATCTACCCGATGAGAACAAGCGGGTTATCCTTATGGCGGAAAAGCCGGTCGGGGAGGGCACGCTGATCTGGCGGCGCCTGGCAGATCTGAAAGCCTATCCTGTAAACCTCCAGCCATTGGAGCAGGAAGGTTGGGGTAACTGGAACTATTATGCTATTGATGTCACTAAACTGAACACAGAAGGGGCATATGTTCTCTATCGCGGAAATACACCGGTGGACACCATTCATGTCGGCCCCTCCTTATATGGTGAGGCGCGCGAAGCAGGACTGGAATTCATGCGTCAGCAACAATGTGGATACAATCCTTTCATCGGGAATTATTGCCATGCTAAAGATGGAATTTCATTTTATGGTCCTCAGGGTGATAGTGTGGTTATCGATGCCAGAGGCGGATGGCACGATGCCGGCGATCAGTTGAAATACATGATCACGGCGACCTTTGCCACCGGGATATTACTGAAAGCCTATGAGGATTATCCCGGAGGCTGGAACGATGGTTACGATGAACTCGGGGACCCGGGAGCCAACGACTGGGAAGATATCCTTGATGAGGCGCGCTGGGGACTCGATTGGATCATCAGGATGCATCCGGATCCTACCAGCCTTTTTCATCAGGTGGCCGATGACCGTGACCATATTGGATGGAAGTGGCCGCAAGCGGACTCATCCGATTACGGTTGGGGCCCCAATTCCTACCGGCCTGTGTATGCTGCCAATGGCCTTCCGCAGGGTTTGGGCAAATACAAGAGCCAGGCCACCGGTATTGCCAATATCGCCGGCAGGGCAGCAGCTGCGTGTGCCATTGCCAGCCGCATCTGGTGGAATAAGGAGGAAGTGGTCAAGGCTGCATTATACCTGGATGCTGCGGCACATCTGTACAACCTGGGAAAAGATAAACCCGGGTATCAGCAGGGTAATTCTTACGGGGCACCATATCGTTACCTGGAAAATACCTGGGCTGATGATATGGAATGGGCGGCAGCTGAAATGTATGCCACCACCCGGGATCCTTCCTTCATCGATGAAGCCAAGAAATATGCCCGGATGATTGGGGCTCACAGTGTGCAGCGCTACGACACTGCCCGGCATTATGAGATCTATCCGTTCGTCAACATGGGACATGCAGCCCTCTTTCCCTGGGTAGACAAGAAATTCCAGGATACGCTGGCAGGCTATTACCGGGAGAGCCTGGAAGCTACACTCGTACGTGCGGAACAGTCGCCATTCGGGGTAGGACATCCATTTATCTGGTGTTCGAACAATGTCGCGGCTGCCCTCATCATCCAAATCATCGAATATGAAAAAATGACCGGTGACATCACCTATCATCCGCTGCTGCTCCGTACGAGGGATTGGTTATTGGGGACCAATAGCTGGGGCACAACGATGGTCACCGGTGTACCCTTTGATGGAGATTACCCGAAAGATGTACACACCAGTATCTATGCGCTCACCCATCAGGTCGTTCGCGGGGGACTAGTGGATGGACCGGTGAAAGCCAGCATCTTTAAGCAATTACAGGGCCTCACTATGCAGAATCCGGATGAATATGCAGCTTTCCAAAATCCGACAGTGGTCTATCACGATGATATCGGGGATTATTCAACCAATGAGCCGACAATGGATGGTACAGCCACACTGATCTATGTGATGGCTTATTTTGCCGGACATTAAATCACTTCATCCATCCCGCCAGGCTCTAAGCCAGGTACTCCTGAATAAATTCCCAGGCAACCCTTTCTTCCCAGGTTTCGGTGGTGCCTGCCAGGGGAAATCCTACGTGGCCTCCTTCCTTGGGTGTCAGGAGATGGAGGAATCGGGAGTCTTTAGCCCGTTCGTAAGGGTAACTGGGAGTCTCTAAAAATGGGTCATTCAATGCATTGATCAACAGGGTAGGACGCCGTAAGCCTTGCAGGAAATTATTTGCCGAGCCCTGCTCGTAGTATGCATAGGCGTCACGAAATCCAAATATTTTTGATGTATAGGTGTTGTCAAAGTCTTCCCAACGTTTGACTTCATTCCAGCGATGCATATCAAGAACCCCGGGAAACAGCCGATCCTTTGCTTCAAACTTCTCTTTTAGATTCATCCGGAACCTGCGGGTGTAGATCCAGTTATCCCACTGATCCAGACGCCTGCTGGAACTGAGCAGGTCGGTTGGCACGCTTACAGCAATACCCCCGTGGATGGTATCCGGCAGTTGCTCACCATGCGAGCCCAGGTATTTCAGGACCACATTCCCACCCAGGCTGAAACCTATCGGCACGATCCGGTGGTATTCTCCACTTGCGTTTAATTGTTCCAATAGGTAGGTCAGATCCCTGATCTCGCCGTGATGGTAGGACTGCAGGACCCGGTTAGGCTCACCACTGCAGGACCTGAAATTAAGTGCGATCACATCCCAGCCCCGCCGGTACAGGAAGTCTGCCATTCCGCGGATGTACTGACTGCTGGAATCTCCTTCCAGTCCGTGGCAAAGAAATGCCAGGTTTTTACTGTGTTGCCTTAGGCTGTCCAGATCAACAAAATCACCATCTGGAAGCGTGATACGCTCCCGCATATATTCAGGCCTTACTTTCCTGAAAAAATAAGGATACAAGGTTTGCAGATGACCGCTTGGAAGATACCAGGGCGGCCGGTAGGATGTCCCGTCCAAAATAGGCATACCTGCAAAAATAGGTTTTATCCAAGATTGGTGGCCGCCGTGTTTTTTCAGGCTATTGCTGCTTATCGGTCTATATTCATGGAGGTTAGAAGCCGGTACGTCCTCACAATCATCGGTTTCGTCGCTTTTCAGCCGGCAAAATTCAGATAAGCAAAAAAAGGATATACCTTTAATGCAATTCATGTTTTTTCGGTGAAACACACATTGAATACCAGGATATTATCACTGTATTTATTAATAATAGGCTGATATTTAATGGATTGTGTTTTATGGCAAGGCGGTTTTACATAAAATTGTAGCCGGAACCATGAAGAAGGATTAACGAGCAAATGCCGAAGTGAATCGAGTGAAGAGTAGCAGCCTTCGAATAACATTAACGCAGTTATGTTTAATGTGTTTCGGATTACTATTGGTAGTCCGGGGTTGGTCACAAAATCTTCCATCCAGCAATATTTCCGGTGATTGGTCAGCAATCCGTGCGGCAGTAGAATCCTGGGGCGATGTCCATGTTTTCTCTGATACCGCGCGTGCTTTATCCGGGGATAAACTTCAATTCACCTGGGACCGGAATAAGGACCTGCATTCAGAATTTAACCACTGGCTCGAATCACTTGGTCTTACTTGTATCGTATACAATGCGAACACCTGGATTGTGGTCAGCTACGCAGACGCCGCCCGCCCGCTGGAAGCATGGAATCGCCGTAATAAGCTGCTTTCAGCCCTGGCAGACAAGCAGGACAAGAAAACCGAGGTCGTCGTGATTGGCAACCTGCAGGCTGGTGCACCACTTTCCAATAGATTAGAACTCAAAGGTGTCGTGCGGGATGAAGAGACCGGTGAAACCATCATTGGGGCCACCATCATACCACAGAATGGGGGAGAACCCACGGTGACGGATGTGGACGGTTCCTATGACCTACAGCTTCCCGTGGGAGAAAATGTGCTGGTGGTTACATCCATCGGTATGGAACAAAAGGAAATTCCGCTGGTCATGGCAGGCAACGGCAGTCATGATATTTTCATTCACCGTGCGAGCCTGCAACTGGAAGAAATTGTCGTTTCTGAGAAGGCGGCTGACCAGAACCTGCGGTCTTTGACGATGGGCATTGAACAGCTCAATATGAAAGAAATTGCCAAATTGCCGGCATTTCTGGGAGAATTTGATGTCCTTAAAAGCCTGATCGCATTGCCCGGAGTAAGTACTGCGGGAGAAGGCGTGGGCGGTATTAATGTACGAGGTGGCAACATCGATCAGAACCTGATCATCCAGGATGATATCATCTATTTTAACCCAAGCCATGCACTAGGTTTCTTTTCGCTATTTCATCCGGACCTGGTCGACGATGTCAAACTTTTTAAAGGAAATATACCAGCTAAATATGGTGGTCGTCTTTCTTCGGTTCTGGCCACCAGCATGCGGACAGGGAATAAACAAGACTGGACTTTCAAGGCGGGAATAGGAGTCATGTCCTCCAAAGTGTCGCTGGACGGTCCACTGGTAAAGGATAAAACTTCACTGGTACTCGGTGGCCGGATCTCCTACATCAACTGGATTCTCAAGCTGGTCAATGAGCCACAGGTGAAGAAAAGCCGCGTTTCATTCTTTGATTTTCAAGGGAAACTGGATCACCGGCTGACCAATAAATCGAGCATAGGACTGGAAGGCTATCAGGGAAGCGACTATTTTCGGTTTGCCGATGAGGCTCGTTTTAATTACTCCACGAAGTCACTGGCCGCCTATTACAATACCCTGATCGGTAACCGTGCCAACTTAAACACCAAAGTCATCTACGGGTTGTACACCAGCGATCTCGGAGATCTGAAACCTTTGAATCCATCGGTGTTCTCAACAGGAATAGGTTATCTGAAAGGACGTACTGAGATGGTATTTCAGCAGAATCAACGGGCGACCTGGGTGGCAGGTATCGAAGCGATCCGCTACAAGGTGAACCCCGGTATTCTCGGACCCGATAATCCTGAATCCCTGGTCGTGAAAGAGTCGACTCCGGAAGAGCAGGGATGGGAAGGTGGACTGTACGTGGAGACCGAACAAAATTTTTCGGATAAGCTTTCCTTTTCAGCAGGACTCCGGCTGAGCGGATTTGCGTTGCAGGGCGCCAAACGGGTGCGGACCTACGCCGGTACCAGGGAGTCGGTCAGCTATGGAGAAGCCATCGATACGGTAAGTTTTGGCTCCGGGGAACTTATCGATACCTATTTTGGACTGGAACCCCGGATTTCGGTCAATTACCGTTTGACGGAAACGGCGAGTCTAAAGTTGGGAGCGACACGTACCTATCAATACCTGTCCTTGATTTCGAATACCGTAGCGGCTACTCCGGTTGACTTTTGGAAACTGGCGGATACCTACCTGAAACCACAAAAAGCTGACGGCATCAGCCTGGGTTATTACCGCAATTTCAACAACAATGTTTGGGAGACCTCTGCAGAAGTCTATTTTAAGGCCCTCAGGAATGTGCCGGAATACCGGGATTTTCCGGAATTGTTGGGCAATGAATTCCTGGAGACGGAATTGGTCCCGGCGGACGGAAGGAACTACGGTCTGGAGGTCAGCATCAAAAAAAACCTGGGATTGGTTTCCGGCCGGTTGTCCTATACCTACAGCCGATCCATCCGCAGGGTAAAAACAGAGATCCCCGAGCTGAATGTCAATCAGGGCAGATGGTATCCTTCGTATTTTGACAAGCCTCACGATGTGACCATGCTGGTTAACTTCAACCTCATGCAGCGGTTGAGTCTTAATGTGAGTTTTACCTATAATACCGGCCGCCCTATTACGGCACCTACCGGTAAATACACCGACTGGCACGTTATCAACGTTCCCATATACTCCGACCGCAATCAATACCGGATACCGGATTACTACCGGATGGATGTTTCGGCGAATTTGTTTCCGGGTTACCGCAAGGACCGGAAATTTCAGAGTAGCTGGTCCCTGTCCATCTACAACTTGCTGGGAAGGAAGAACGCGTATTCCATTTACTTCAGGCAGAAACCATTCCAAAGCCTTTCCACCTACCGGCTGGCAGTGTTAGGCTCCATATTCCCTTCCATCACCTATAATCTTGAATGGTAGTATGAAAAGGCTTCAGATCTGCATATTGTTGATTTTTATGACCATTGGTTGCGTGGATGAAATCCCGTTTCCGGTCAAGGAATCTACTGACGCAATCAATATTGCCGGACAGTTTACCGACAGCCTGGAGACCCAGGAAATCATCGTGCTGAAAGCGGCACCGGTGAGGCAGGGAGGGCCGATATACGGACAACCGGTGGTAGGCGCTACCGTATATGTCGAAAGTGAAGATGGAGAACGAATACAATTTACAGAAGAGATCGAGGGCTTCTATCGTGTCATGGCAAAAGGAACAGCCGGCAAGTCCTACCGTGCTGAGGTAATTACCCCGGATGGGAAAACCTATTACTCGGCGTATGAACGGATACCCACAGAAGAAAGTGACTTTGATGTATCTCCCCAGAAGTTCGAGACCAATGAACTGACCAGTGACAATGCCATCACACCGGTCCTGAAAGTAGGGCTCTTTCTGTCTGCGGATATGCAGGTGGATGGTCAGAAAACCAATAATCTCTACCGGATCGTAGGCGAATACGACTTTTGGGAATATGAGGGTGCTATGGATCTGAATCCACGGCATTGTTATCCGAAAGAATACCCGGATTATGGTCAGGTTACGGTGTTTTCGGGTATTGACGAGCCGGACGCGAAAATTGACCACGAATTATTTTTCTCTACCAAACCGGACCATCGCTTTTCCTTCAACTATTGCTTCCATATCTACCAGCATACCATCAGCCGTGAATCTTACCTGTACTGGGAAAAAGTGTCAAAACTGGCAAATCAGGATATTGGCCTGTTCGATTCACCGCTGGGCAAAGTGCGTGGTAATATGTACAATGCCAACGATTCCGGGGAGGAAGTACTGGGGAATTTTACCGTAGCTGCTGTAAAAGAAAAGCGGTTTTTTACCAATAGCCTTGACCTCGGCATCGAAGTGTTTCCACTATGTCTGGATCCTACCATGACAACCTTACACGACTACTGCCATGACTGTCTGAAAATTGCCAACAGTACCCTGGTTAAACCTGACTATTTCCCATGAGTGGTTTCAGAATTTCCCGACGCTTCCTGGTCATCCTATTATTGGACTTGATCATACCCCTGAGTGGATTTTCGCAGAGGGAAACGATGACAGTATTTCTGACCGTACCCAAACCGGTTATCATGCCCGGTGAACGGATCTGGTATGGCATGGCGCTCGATAATTTTCTGCTCAGGGAGAACCGCTATCCGGTCATCCATGGCTCGCTCTCCGACCGCAATGGTACGATACTGGATCGGTGGTCCATCCGGCCAGATTCTGCTTTCTGGATTGGACAGCACGCCACCGGAGAATCACTTACTCCTGGTAGCTATATCCTTTCGCTGGCGCTGTGGAATGAAACCTATACCCAGGTGCTGGAAGAATGTGACCAGGTAATCCAGGTTTTGGGTAAAGCAGACCAGAAATATTTTCTCTTTAAAGACAATATAGAACCGGTTGCCGCTAATGAGCCAATACCGGAATCGTCGATTGATAAACAGATCTGCCTGGAACGCCAACCGGGTATGTCCCTTGGATGGGTAGGTTTGCAGGAATGGTTACCCCTCAGTTCCTGGCGCTCCTACCGTGCCGCTGATTTGTCTACGCGCTACGGATATGAACTGGGCATTCACCTTGATCAGGCTAATCTGGACGGTAAGGTGACGGCTTACGATATAAACAGTTTACAGGCGTTGCCCTTGGACCTGGAGGAACAGCAGGGCAGTTTTATGGTAGCGGATTTTGAAGGACGGAAAGACTTTCAGTTTATCAGGTTGACCGATGGCCAACTATTGGATCTGCCGCCAGCAATGTTGCCGCCATCTCTTTGGCAACCGGATGACCTCATGCCGGCGGATGTACCGGAAAGCCTGTATAATGCCCTGCTGGAGAAAGAGGAAAAAAGAACATTGGTCGCCCACATATTTAACTATATGCAGCCTGCGATTCCGATAGACACCACAGCAACCGTGCTGAGCCAGTATGATGACGAATACGATCTGAGTAAATACCTGGCTTTCGAATCACTCGAACTTTTCATCCGAGAAGTGATCCTGCCCCTGAAGATCATCAACAAGCGTAATAATCATTCCATTCGGGTTCTTAATGCGGATGTGAAGAACTGGTTTGATGACGCTCCTAAACTTATGATCAATGGTGTATTCCAGCCGGATATCAAGCAGCTTTTTGAGATCCCATTTGATCAGTGTACGGCAATTCGCTTGTACCGTTCATTAAATACAACACGTCAACGATTCGGACCGATCGCTCGTAACGGTATCATTGAGATCATCACTAAACCCAGCTACGTAACCGGATCAAAACCAATCAATATCACCGGATTGACGAAGGGTAGTAATTATGAATGGTTTAAACCGGGTAAGGCTCAGGGAGCTACTCCAGTATTAGTACCTGTCCCTATGCTGCAGGTTGTCAAAGACAGTCCCGGGTGTTATCTGCACAGTGATGAATCCGGAGTGTTCCGGTATACCGAGTGCCGACTGGAAAACCGGCACCTGGTGCAGTCCGTTAAGGACTTTAAAGTGAAGTAACCTGGCCTCTACGCCTCTTACTCTTTTCAATATCCAGATCACCGGCCATGGAGCGTCATCATGGCTCCGAAATCACCGGATTCAATCCAATTGGTGAGTTCGCTTGCCCGGGCTACCGCCATGGTATTATTTCCAAATAGGTAGCGCATGAATTTTTCGAACGTCTTTTCGTCTTCCAGTTCATATTCCCGGGCTTGTTGTTCAAAGGCCTCAAGATCAAAATTACCCCAGTGTTTTTCAGGTAAGCCGGCAATCTTAGCCAGCAATAACTTAACTGTCGGTACATCCTGGCAGGTAAGCAGCCCACCACGGTCAGCAGTAAATTCCGCCATTTGTTCCCAGTAAAACAAGGCATAACGAAGCCCGCCGGACAGTAAGGAACTTAGTCCCAGAGTTACTGGAGCGAGGGTGTCTATCAATTCAGGAAAGATGAATCCGATTTCTTTGTACAGGATGTGGTTGTTTTGAATGTGTGCCAGCTGGCGGCCGAAGATGAACAGCAACTCCTGATGCGAACAGCGGTTTACACTTTCTGAAGTGAGCAGGATGATCGGGTGTTCGACTCCAAGGGTGATGGCATCCAGTGCCTCCGACCGGCGGATGTAGAGGTCCGGCCGTGTAGGAACCTGCAAAATGGTACATGCAGTATCAAGAGCCCGGTTTAACTCCGGGAAAGCCTTTGGTGTAGCTGCCAGGCTGCTGCCGGTGGATTGCAGTTTGATGATCTTTTCAATGCCCATATCGTAAAACTTCTTCACGACGCGCTCTATACCTTTGGTCTCCTGTAGCGCGCGCATGGCTTTTTTATCTCTGGGGTGCTGATACTCAAAGCCTTTGAGTGAATGGAGTCGGGAAAGGTTCATGTTCTGATTTTTTATTGAAGTTCAGTGTGGAGCAGGAAAACGCCAAGTATTTAAGACGAACAGAGGCGGGCAGGAGGTAAATAAACCCGGAAAATTACTTTAAGCCTCTTTTTTTAACACTTCGCCGTTTTTTATGGTGTGTACCAAATGGTTCAAAAACCGGGTTGCCGGGGCGCCAACGACATCGTTGAATTGACCCGTAAACGAAAAAATAGTCTGCGTGTGGATGCTTTCGTCCGGATAACCTGAAAATAGTATTAAATTCAACGGACTGTATTTGCGAGGATTGATCATTAAATCGCAATTGGCAAAATGGAAAATGAAGGCAACAAAACATCCGGCCGTTTGCTCTCGCTGGATGCACTGAGAGGGTTTGATATGTTCTGGATCATGGGGGGCGAAGGAATTTTTGTCGCTCTGGCCGCTTTGACCCACTGGCCCATACTGGAATGGTGGGCAGGACAATTACAACACGGGAAATGGCACGGGTTCCATTTCTATGACATGATCTTCCCGTTATTTTTATTCATCGCAGGTATCTCTTTTCCGTTTTCGATGGCCAAACGTTACCATGGCCAGGAGAACCGTAAGGCATTGTATCGCCATGTCATAGCCCGTGGATTGATCCTGGTACTCCTGGGTATCATTTACAACAACGCCATCCAGTTTGATTTTGCCAATATGCGCTATGGTAGTGTATTGGGCCGTATCGGTCTGGCCTGGATGTTTGCCGCGCTGATCTTTATGAACACCAACACGCGGGCCAGGATTATCTGGCTATGGGGAATCCTGATTGGTTACTGGTTGTTGCTTCGTTTTACGCATGCACCGGACCTGGGAGATACGGATCCATTCTCCATGCAGGGCAATCTTTCAGGTTACATCGATCGCCTTTTACTTCCCGGTAAATTTTGTTGTTACGAATACGGAGATAGTGAAGGTATTCTGACAACCATACCTGCCATTTCAACTGCTCTATTGGGAATGCTTACCGGCCAGTTCATCCGTTCTTCTTATCTGCAGGACCTGCCTTATCGCAAAATAGGCTACATGGTGGGAGCCGGTATCCTGTTGATTGTGTTGGGACAGTTGTGGAACTTGATCTTTCCGATCAATAAATATTTGTGGTCCAGTTCTTTCGTATGTTATGTAGGTGGGATGAGCATGGTGTTATTCTCTCTGTTTTATCTGGTCATCGACATTTGGAAATACCAAAAATGGACGTTCTTTTTCAGGGTCATTGGGATGAATTCCATCACCATTTATTTAGCTGGTTCTGTCATTGATTTCGGGCATACATCCAAGTTTTTATTTGGTGGATTGATCAATCTTTTCCCGGAAAGCTGGTCGGAACTCCTGGGCGCTACAGCCTATGTTATGACCGCCTGGATATTCTTGTACATTCTCTGGAAGAAGAAAATATTCCTGAAAGTGTAAGCCGGGCTATCCGAATTTGATTTTGGCAATGCGGAACTGGTTATGGAAGGATTATATCCACAATCGGGTTACGCCATACCTAATTACGATGTTCGCCGGGACGGCAAATCGATGCTCCTGCTCAAAAACATCCGTCCGGAAAATCTTGAGATCCGTGTAGTGAAGAATTGATTTGAAGAATTGAGGAAGCAAATGGAGGCGAATTGAGGAAAATGTACTGTTTTTCGAATTAGATCAATCGCCAGAAAGTACAATGTACGATAGTTAGGGCCTTGAGCGATAACCTTCGTTTTGATGGTTCATTACTGCCTGAGACTGAAGCTAACCTTTTATCTTTAGCACATGCATCAATTCAACCACCACAACACCCGGATGATGGGTCAAAAACGGGTTTGCACCCTGCTGACGATATTAGTATTGCTGACCGGGACCCTGGCCGCTCAGCATTCATATAATCTGAAACGGGAGGAGATCATGATTCCCATGTCGGATAGCGTTAAGCTGGGTGCCATTTTGTACCGTCCGGAAGCCCCCGGTTCTTACCCTGCCATCGTTTACCGTACACCTTACGGGATCGATGATTACGATGGTTATGCTGAATTTCCCATCAAGGCAGCCCGGAGGGGATACCTGGTCTTTTTGGTGGACGTGCGTGGGCGATTACGCAGCGAAGGAGAATTTGAAGCCTACCGCAACGAAAAGGCGGACGGCTATGATGTAATCGAATGGGTGGCCAAATATCCGCAGTGTAACGGAAAAGTGGCCACTTATGGTGGTTCCTACCCGGGAATTGTACAATGGCTGGCCATGTCGCAAGCTCCTCCACACCTGGCTGCGGCGGCTCCGGAGATGACGCCGGTTGGCAGCCATCACTTTATGTATTTTGGCGGTGCCTTTTCGGCCGTGTGGCTGGACTGGTTCATGCCATACATTATACCGGATAAACGCAAGCGGGCCGGCGATAGGTCAGGTCCCTGGGATGATGAGCCGGCTACAGAAGCATGGGAAGCCACGGACCGGCGCCCCTGGTACAATTACCGCCCGTTGGCTGATATGCCCCTTTTGAAGCAATATGCACCCGAATATTACGAATGGTTGTCGCATCCGGATTTGAGTGCCTGGTGGGATTTTCTGAATGTGGAGCAGGACTTTGGTAAATTCAAAAATCCTGTTTTTCTGTTAAGCGGGTGGTATGATGCTTCTTACGGGCCGGAAGGAGCTACCCGGGCATTTAATAAGATGACCAGGGAATCCGGATCACCGGTGGCTAGAGAAAAGACCAGACTGGTATTGGGGCCCTGGAATCATACTTCACTTAACAGTCGCAAGACAAAATTTGGGATCATGGACTTCGGGACCAATGCCGGAATGGACTATGACTACGAATTATTGAACTGGTATGACGGTATCCTGAAGGAACCTGACATGGATATCAAGGTGGCACCAGTGAATATTTTTGTGATGGGTGAAAATAAATGGCGCGCTGAAAAAGAATGGCCCCTGAAGCGTGCCCAGCCAGTGTCGTATTATCTGCACAGTACCGGCAGGAGCGCACTGGATAAAAACAATGGAAAACTCGACCTGGTTGCGCCCGGAAAAGAATCACCGGATCAATATGTTTTTGATCCCAACGATCCGGTATGGGATATTTCCTATGAAAAATCCTATCCCTATGATCAGCGTTCCATTGAATCAAGAAAAGATGTACTGGTCTATACTTCCGAAGCTCTGGAACAGGACCTGGAAATAACCGGAGAACTGGTTGCAGAGTTGTATGTCAGCTCCTCGGGGAAAGACACGGATTTTTCTTTCACACTGTGTGATGTCTATCCGGATGGTACATCAGTCAATTTGCATGGTCTGGATGCCGGCTACTTAAGGATGCGGTATCGCAATGGCCTGGATAAACAGGAATTGATGAATCCAGGGGAAGTGTACAAGATTAGGATAGGCCAGGCTTATACCTCCAATCTGTTTAAAAAGGGTCACCGGATCCGTCTGCATGTCACCAGCAGCATGGCACCGCATTACGATCCCAATCCCAATACGGGCAATGTAATAGCAACCGATAAGGAGCTGATTTCAGCAGAAAATCAAATTTACCACGACGCCATGCATCCTTCCCGGATCATATTGCCCCGGATCGACCGGTGATGATTGATCAATATTGGATATAGCACGAATGGAGGTACTATGTTCATACAAACCATTGTGCGGCGACATTTGGAATAAAATCTACCAGGAAGTGTGCTACTATGTTTGCTTTCAGATCCCGCTTCCAGAAATAAAACCAGGTCAGGACTCCGCCGGCAGCAAAAGAAACGAGCACACCTGCCCAGCCTTGGCCGGGATAATGCAAGAGGGCAAAGGGGATTAGCGATAATGCAGCGGCTACCCATTTACTTCCTGTTATGGTACTCAGTCTTTCAAGCAAAAAACCACGCATAAATACCTCCTCCGCAATGCCGGCCCGGATCACAATCAAAGTGACCGTCCATAGGGACAATTGATCAAAAGTATGTGACTCACCGAAAGACCAGCCTACCGCCTGACATATAAAGATAGCGACGGCCACTGCAGCCACTGATAAGACAGCAATGAATAATGCCCGTAAAACTGATCTGCCGAAATTCTGAGGATACAATCCAATGGAGCCCAGGCCTTGCTTTTCACCAAATCTGATGATCAGAAAGAGCACACCCACCATGCCCAGGATGATCAGCTCTTTACTGACGGCCTGCGAGTTACTCAGCATTGCGCCGTTGTAGGTCTTGAAGAGCCAGTTGACCAGGGATATCGTCGTATAGGAGATCAAAATCCCCAGATAAGTGTAAAAGTTGGTTTTTGAAGTCATGTTATTGAACTGAATGTTGTATAGAAATACCAAATAGTTCCTGCAGGTAATGGTCAAATTCTTCCTCTTCAACAGGTATCTCTTCCCGCAGACCATCGATGGTGTTGATCAGGGTATTACCTGCCAGGGTTATGCGCCCTCCTTCCACCAGTTGGGAGCACAATTTGCGCTGAGTGAATGGTGAGAGGGGAGAGGTCTGATGGAATTCACAGAATGGCTCAAAATAGTTGAAAGGTACCGGGTTATCCCTGAAACGGTACAGAGGGATCCAGTTCTGCTGGTCCCTGGAGTTATAAAGGATATAATGATCCTCTTGGTCCCTATCCAGCCGGTAATACTGGCCATGATGGCTTACGATTTCGGTAGAATTAAGTGCGATGGGCTCCGGAAAACTATTGCCAAAACCTACATCCACCAACCACAGCTGGTTGTCCAGTGAGGCGATGATGGCCATATGACCCCCATCGGCTCCGTATTTTTCCTGAGGTGGGATGTACACGGCACAAGAAATGAAATAACAGGTGTATCCGGATTCCTGCAGGAACCAGTGGAATAAACCATTCAGTTCAAAACAGAATCCGCCCCGTACCTCATGGACAATTTTTTGATAGATGCGTTCAATATCCAGCTCGATCTTACGGCCGGCGTGAATGTCCAGGTTTTCAAAGGGAATTCGATAGAGATGTTGACGGTGAACGCGGAATAGTGTGGCTAAATCAAATTGTTCAGGAGCAGGCAGTCCTAGTCTTGTCAGGTATTCTGTACGAATCATGGTTATTTGAGGTTTAATCGAATGAATGGATAAAATTGTTTCAAGCGAATAATTCGTGATTTAATATTTCTATCAAATGATTTAAATGACCGACCAATATTATCTTAAGTGCAATTCAAGCCTTTGGTGGATGAAATAAAAGGTTGCTTAAAGCTATCGGCACGCTGGAGATTATCAGGCTTCAAAAGGTTATGATTTCTTGGATCGATTTGATCGCAGGAGTTGGCTAATTTCAAATGCTGAGAATTCCACGCTTAACAAAGGTTAATCGCATTGGCCTTTGTTGTTGCAGATTTTTCCAGAATCAGGGTGCAGGCATCAAACCATATTATTGCTTAATTTACTCCTCATGAAACGCCTGTTTTATCTGTACGCTCTTGCGCTTCTACTAACGAAGTCACTTCATGCCCAGAGTGATCCTGATGCCTACATCATGGACAGCCTGCAGCTGATGCTCGAACATGCGCGCCCGGGTGCCGATAAAGTGGATGTACTGCTCGGGCTTGCACGACAATCCATGTTAAAAGGCAATAGCCCACGTGCAATGGAATATGCGACACAGGCTCTGCCGATTGCCGAAGGGTTAGGTAAGCTGGATTTAGAATCCGAATGTCTCAATTTCATTGCACAGATTGAATACAATCAGGGAGGTGACTATTATACCTCGTCTCGCGAGGCCATGGATCTGGCCATTCAATCCGGCTCACAGGATGCCACCGCCTTCACGACCTACATTTGGGTTGAGTTTGGTGACTACAGCCCGGAACGGGGTATTGAATTGTTGGATGCGCTGTTCCCGGATTCGGCACAAATTTCACCCAAAAACCTGGGCAATATATACAAAGCGGTAGCCTGGGAATATGAGAAAAACGGCCAGTTTGTCCAGGCAGAGGACGCATACCGGCAGTCCATCCGGATCTTTGAGTCGTTTAGAAGCGCTCCACCCATAGATGCGCGATTGGGTCGTGTAAGTGCACAATATGCAGATCATGGTTTGGCTAATTTGTTGCAAAGCCATTTGTACCTGGGGGCGTTGCTAATGAAAATGGGCAAATACCGGGAAGCCATTGCAGAAGGAGAGACAGGTGTTCAGATCGCAGAACACACAAACTCATCGGACATTGCGTATGCGCATATGTATCTGGGTGATTTTAATGCCACTGCCGGAGATATATCTGAGGCTTTAAGTCACTATGAACTTTCCAAAAAGCTGTATGAAGCATTGACGGATAAAAAATGGACAGGCCGTGTCCTGATCAGGTTGGGTAATTTATTTTATACCACGCTGGACTACGATCAGGCACTGCATTATTTTAATCAAGCTTACGAGATCATCCAAAGCTTTCCGGAAGATGCGGCAGACATCACCTTACGGATAGGCCGGGTTTATGAGATGCAGGAGAACATTGACTTCGCCCTGAAGATGTATACCCGTGCCGACTCGATCTATTTATCCGTCGGTGATACATTGAGCAGTTTTGAAAGTAAAATTCAAATGGCCAAACTTTATTCCAGAACAGATAATAACCAATATGGTGAACAAATAATCCTTGGTTTATTGCCAAAGCTCGAACAAATGCAGGATGCCCACTTGTTGCAAACGGCTTTCATCGGTTTATCCAATATTGAGGAAAATGAAGGCAAATACAAAGATGCCATTCAACATGCCAGACAAGCACTTGAAGTCGCTGAAAAATTTAAGGTGAGTAAATCAAGGCTCCAGTCAGCGCATTTATTACTGAGTCATTTATATGAGCTCAATGGTGATTATACGGAAGCATTGCAGCATCAAAAATCGTATCAGGCTTATAAGGATAGCGTCTTCACGGAAAACGCTCAGCAACTCTTAAAACAGGAGCAGGTCAAACAGCAGGTGGATGAGCACATCCGGCAAACGGAGCAGGCAGAAGCCTATGCATCCCTGCTTAAACAGCAAAACATTGCTTACTTGATTGCAGCCATAATCCTGGCAATATTACTGGCATTTGGGACTTATTTGTTTTTCCAGTTGCGTAAAACAAGGTCCATGCTACAAGCTCAAAATGAAACACTTCAAAACCTCAATCATACAAAAGACCGCTTCTTCAGTATCATTGCCCATGATTTGCGCAGTCCCATGGTAGCCCTGGAATCGGTGGACCAGCAGATGGCCTATTTCCTGGATAAAGGCGATCACAAAAAGGTGGAGAAGATCGCCGGACTGGTAGGAAAGACAACCCACCAGTTGAGTGCATTGCTAGACAATTTATTGAATTGGGCCCGGCAGCAATTGGGCGTGATCCCTTACCATCCTGAACAAATCCGTGTAGCGAAAGCCTTTGAAGAGGTGATTTCGATCTATACTTCCACCGCACTGCAAAAAGAGATTACCATCCGGCCTTGGGTGGATTCGGATTGTATGGTATTTGCCGATAAGAATGCCTTGCATACCCTCCTAAGGAATTTACTTTCCAATGCCCTGAAGTTCAGTTTCACGGGCCAGGTTATTGAATTGGAAGCCAAGTCACTGGGCAACATCACTCAACTATCGATTGTTGATCAGGGAGAAGGAATGAATCGGGAGCAATTGAATCAGCTGTTTGAACTCTCTCATAAATCAACTTCCGGGACCTATGGCGAACGGGGGACCGGGCTGGGATTGGTCCTCTGCAAAGACCTTGTGGAACAAAACAAGGGGACTATTAGTGTGGAGAGTGAAAAAGGACATGGTACAAAGATCACGGTAACACTTCCGGCTATTTCCTGAGTATCAAATGTTCCCACTTCTTCAAGCTGGTGCGGTTTCTGGGGAAAACAAACGGAAGTTTAATCATTATTTAAGCAGCCGGAGTCGCTCCAGGACGTGTTCGCGTTCCCGTTTACTGACCGGGATCCGATGGCTCTTGAGTACAATTTGATCGTCTTCCAGGTCGATTTTTTCTACCTGTTGGAGATTGATAACATAGCTCCGGTGACACTGGATAAAATGGGATTCGGGTAACAATTTCAGTAGTTCTTTCAGCGGTTTACGCACCAGGAAAAGTCCAAGATCACAATGCACGCGGCAATACCGGCCATCGGCTTCCAGGTATTCAATGGAACGTATGGGTACACGGTGCACGGTCTGATTCTTCTGGATGAACAGATCTTCTTCTATAACCCTGGTTGCTTCCTGGTCGCTGTCAGATATAGTCTCCTGCTTCTCCTGGTCCAGGGCTAATTGGATGGAACGTTGCAGCTGTACATCGGAACAAGGCTTAAGGATAAACCCGGCGGGCTTGGTACGCGCCGCCCGTTTAAAGGTCATTTCGTCCTCCTGAGAGGTAAGGAATATAACCGGGACCGGTTGAATTTTTTGGACCTGCTCAGTCAACTCAACTCCATCATAATTTCCCTGGATGTGGATATCCATGAGGATCAGATCAACATCATTCTCCCGGATCATATCCAATGCCGTTTCGCTGCTGTCGGCGCTCCCAACCACCGTGTAGCCCAGCAACTCCAATTGCATCTCCAGCCTGGAGGCATATAGGAGCTCATCTTCTACGATCAGGATGTTTTTCTTGAGGGACATGAAATGAAGATATGGAATGGTTGCGAGGTATCAAGGCATCAGGGCATCAGAGTGTCAGGGAGGCAAAGGTATTGTGGTTTTGTGGTATTGTGGTTTTGTGGTATTGTGGTTTTCTGGTTTTGTGGTTTTCTGGGGTGTAAGTAAGATTCCAAAATCTCAAATCAATTAATCTCAAATCTCAAATCACATAATCTCAAATCACATTATCTGTAATCAAAGCATATCATCTGCTGTGGCTTCGTTACGATTTCATCCATGCATTGACTATGCTTGCCGGAAGAGACATCAGAACAGCAGTAATTAGTCCCCTCCCAGGAGGGGAAACAGGGGTGGGTAATGCAGGGCATCAGGGAGTCAGGGAGGCAAGGGTTTTGTGGTTTTCTGGGGTGTAAGTAAGATTCCAAAATCTCAAATCAATTAATCTCAAATCACATAATCTCAAATCTCAAATCTTAAATCAAATAATCTTAAATCTAAATCTCATTCTCTTTTACCGCTCATGACCTCTATGCCCCCGTTCATGACATCGAAGACATGCACTCATAACCACAGAGACAGGATGGGAGGTCTCGCTGACTAATTTTAGTTACGAAAGAATCGCTATTGGTGATTTAATCGAACAAGAAAAACCCGTCCAACATGAACTATTATTCAATCAAACGCACCAACCGCCTGATGCATCAATCGGTTCTCCTGATTGGTGCTTTGCTCATGATCAGCGTATCTTCAGCATTAAGCCAAATTGCTTTTTTTGCCAATGCGGACTGTGGAGTCGATGTCTCTATCACTGCCAATTGTCCCACCATGACCTGGATCTCTGTTCCGGTGAGCGGTGTCGGGAATCTGGGGGCTGATAACTACGGGATCGACGGGGTAGGGGTAGTCCTTTCCCAATCCGCCGGATTTGCCTGCAATATTTATCTCCGCGCACCAAATGACAGCATCTATTTGCTGGCCTCCGGGGAAGAAGGCCTCAATAGCTTCCCTAATTATTCAAACGGACCACTGAACATCGAATTTAAAGGTTGTCCCAATTTGCCTTTCTCTTCGGCTAACGTGGCCCAGCCTTCCGGTAAGTCCTACCAGCCTTTCGATGACTTTACCGAACTCAATGATTTGGGGATTAATCCAAACGGGGACTGGGAAATTGGATTTTGTGGTTTGCCGGATGACATCACTGTTTCCTGTGTCAATCTGACTTTTAATCTCATCTGTCCCGAAGTGGTTGCGGTTAATGTAACGGATGCAAGTTGTTCCGCAGTAAATGACGGAACGATCGAATTGATTACGGATGGTGGCTCCTGCTTTCCGACCTACTTTTCCCTGAATAATGGTCTAACCGTGACGACAAGTCATTGGGAAGGATTATCACCCGGTGCTTATACCATTCACATTACCAATTATTTGTCGTCTGAACGCTCAAGTGCACTTTCTATTTGCGAGCAAGATGTTCAGGTCAATGTATCGATGAATGATTTAACACCGCCGACAATCACATGTCCTCCGGATCTGACGGTATATATACCCGATAATGCGGCGAATGACACTTGTCAGTGGGTTGCCCCACTCACTTTTGAGGTGCCGACTTTTTCTGACAATTGCGGCATTGTTTCAGCACAGTTTGATTATTACCTGGACGATATATTTTATGGAACACAGAACCGGAATCTGGGTGAGAGTGGTGCAAAATATGAGAACTACGTTTATCAGTATGGGATCAACCGCTTCGTGTACCGGGTTTCAGACGGCAATCAGACCAGTGAGTGTACTTACTTCATCACCGTTGTGGATACCATAGCCCCGATCTGGTGGCCACCAACTGCTGATACCGTTCTTACCTTTGAATGCGATGGAACGAATTACAATATTCCGGATAGTCTTCAGTACTGGGCGTATGATCATCGGCTGTGTGGAAATGACTTTACAAAATTCACGTTGATCGATCATCAGACTATTTGTGGATTTGCCTATGAGGACTTGTATGAGGTGACGTTGTATGATCCATCTGGAAATGAGAACCCCGAGAAAAGGCACGTTATCGTTCGGTTACAGGATACGCATCCTCCGGTGTTATCCGGTGTGCCTTCCGGTTCCGCAATTGCTTATTGTGGTTCTGCGATTGAAGGATTACCTGAAATTGGAAATCAGATTACAGCCTACGATTCCTGTCTGGGGGACGTAACCGACCGGATCCAGGTAGCCATTTCTTCCACAGTATTTGGTTGTGAGCTTCCGGACACGATTGGTATCTACGAACAGATAACGTACACTTATTCGGTAGCCGATGACTGCGGTCATGAAACAGTCCAGTCCTTTGTGGTCAATGTTTTAGATACTACAGCCCCGGTATTTACAGGTATGCTGCCTGATGTTACCATCACCTGTGATCAGGTCATGCCAGCTATGCCGGTAATTACTGCATTTGATTCCTGTTACGGAGATGTCAGTGACCGGATAACGATGGCATCCAGCATCCAGTCTGGGGATTGCACGACAGGAAGCCTAGCTCAGATCGTTCAATATTCCTGGGATGTAACCGACCCATGTGGTAATGCAGCGCACTACGACTGGACCGTAACCGTTATGAATAATCTAAATGTGGATCTGGGTCCTGATAGGGTATTGTGTAAAGGGGATACAGCATATCTGAATGCCGGACATGAGGGAAGCTCCTACCTCTGGTCGACCGGTGCGACAACCCAGCAAATTGCTGTTAAGAATGCTGGGACTTACATCGTAACAGTAACATCTACCAATGGCTGTTGTGCAATGGACACCATCGACATTGTCGTGAATCCACTGCCGGTAGTAACGGCTTCGGGCGGAACATTAAGTTGCAATCAGCCAACCGTTACGTTAAATGGTACTTCCAGCATAACCGGATCATCTTTCTTGTGGAATGGACCACAAGGTTTTACCAGTGCAAATTCTTCTGAAGCTGTAACAGTTCCTGGGATCTATCAGTTGACCGTTACATCACCATTGGGATGCGCGGTACAAACAACGATTGAGGTTCCAATAGACACCGTTTCTCCCGCCTTTGAATTGCGCGATGACACGCTGACGTGCTCGAAAGACTCTCTGAGGCTGTTCGTAAGTCCGGTGGTCAGCGATTACACCTATGCATGGAGCGGCCCCGATAATTTCCATTCCGGAGAACTGAATCCGTGGACGAACACCCCCGGGGATTATACGCTTGTGGTGACAGCTCCCAACGGATGCTCAACGATGGCTTCGCTGACGATCGTGTCCGACCAGACACCACCCGCCTTCGAATTGCACGATGACACGCTGACCTGCTCGAAAGACTCCCTGCGGTTGTTTGTCAGTCCGGCGGTTAGCGATTATACCTATGCATGGAGCGGTCCCGGTAATTTCCACTCCAGCGAGCTGAATCCGTGGACGAAGACTCCCGGGGATTATACCCTGGTAGTGACAGCTCCCAACGGATGTTCAACGATGGCTTCGCTGACGATCGTGTCCGACCAGACTCCACCCGCCTTCGAATTGCACGATGACACGCTGACCTGCTCGAAAGACTCCCTGCGGCTGTTTGTGAGCCCAGCGGTCAGTGATTTTACCTATGCATGGAGCGGTCCCGGTAATTTCCACTCCAGCGAACTGAATCCGTGGACGAAGACTCCCGGGGATTATACCCTGCTGGTGACAGCACCGAATGGATGCAAAACGATGGCTTCGCTGACGATCGAATCCAACAAGACACCACCCGCCTTTGAATTGCACGATGATACACTGACCTGCTCGAAAGACTCCCTGCGGCTGTTCGTAAGTCCGGCGGTCAGTGATTATACCTATGCATGGAGCGGTCCCGGTAATTTCCACTCCAGCGAACTGAATCCGCGGACGCAGATTCCCGGGGATTATACCCTGGTGGTGACAGCACCGAATGGATGCAAAACGATGGCTTCGCTGACGATCGTGTCCGACCAGACACCACCCGCCTTCGAATTGCATGATGACACGCTGACCTGCTCGAAAGACTCCCTGCAGTTGTTTGTAAGTCCGGCGGTCAGTGATTATACCTATGCATGGAGCGGTCCCAGTAATTTCCACTCCAGCGAACTGAATCCGTGGACGCAGATTCCCGGGGATTATACCCTAGAGGTGAAAGCACCGAATGGATGCAGTACGATGGCTTCGCTGACGATCGTGTCCGACCAGACACCGCCCGCCTTCGAATTGCACAATGATACGCTGACCTGCTCGAAAGACTCTCTGCGGCTATTTGTGAGCCCGGCGGTCAGCGATTACACCTATGCATGGAGCGGTCCCGGTAATTTCCACTCCAGTGAACTGAATCCGTGGACGCAGATTCCTGGGGATTATACCCTAGAGGTGACAGCACCGAATGGTTGTACTACGATGGCTTCATTGACCATTGTCCAGGATAACGCTCTACCTGTAGTTCATGTGATGAGCGATACCCTAACCTGTGATGTCGATTCGTTGCAACTTTCACTCCAAGTTGATCAGCAGCAGTATCAGATTGCTTGGACGGGACCAGCAGGATTTACTTCTGCGAAAATGAATCCCTGGGTAAACGAAGCGGGAATATATCAGGGTGCGGTCAAAGGGGCAAATGGTTGCGTTACAACTTTTGAGCTTGATGTCATTGCCGACCAATCGTTGCCCAATTTTACAGTCAAAAATGATACCCTGACATGCCTGAAGGATTCCGTTCAACTCACCGTCTTGTCCACACAACCAGACATAACCTACTTTTGGGCCTATGCTGATACCATTGTGTTTCCTGATTCAAATCCATGGGTAAAATCACCGGGTAAGTATTTCGTATTCGTAACAGGGGCCAACGGATGCTCCAGGAAGAAAAGCTTAACGGTGATCCGGGATACGGCATCTCCGCTCATAAATATCACAGCGGGCACTGTCAATTGTATGGACCATACCCAGCGATTGACAGCATTATCCAATCCCTTGCCCGGAGTATTTACCTGGTCAGGTCCGGACAACTTCAGTGCCGATTCTGCCTGGATTGATATTCACCAGGAAGGCCTGTATAAGGTCACGTTCACTGGTCGTAATGGTTGTCCCAGAAGTGATGAATATCAGGCATTATTGTCGAGCCCATCAGTCACTATTTCAGGTGACAGTTTGCTAACCTGCTCAAATAATTCCGTCCTGTTGACCGGAATATCTGCAGATGCCATCCGGTATCAATGGACGGGTCCGGATGGTTTTTCTGCGGAGGATATGATGATTCAGGTGTTTGATCCCGGTAATTATTCCCTGGTTGTCTCCAATACACAAAACTGTATGGATAGTGCCCAGCTTACGGTTCAGAAAGACGTTTCGTTACCGGATCTGCAGGTCAGCGGTGGTATTATTCCATGCAATAACGGGACCCTTCAGATAAGTGCTACCTCCATGGTAGGAACATCCTTTTCCTGGTCAGGCCCGGATGGCTTCATGTCGGATCTGTCAGATCCGGTAGTGACGAAAGCCGGCCAGTACACATTGACCGTTAGTGATTCACTCGGATGTACGGTAAGTAAGTCGGTCATGGTTACGAATCCTCCACCCATCCAGGTGACCATCAATACGTCCATCCACCCCAATGGCGATTTGGGAGATGCATCTGTTTTCGTCACTTCGGGTACAGGCCCTTTCCAGGTGTTATGGGATAATGGTGATACGAGTTTTATGACGATTGATCTTTCACTGGACACCCATTGGGTCCAGGTGACCGACAAATACGGCTGTACGGAGGAGTTTTCTTTTGGTATCGATGCATCGACTGCGGTGCAGGATAGCCGTTATGTTGAACATCTGCAGGTATTTCCCAATCCGGGAGATGAATACGTGAACATTGACCTGGCGTTGCGGGATCAATATCAATCTACCCGGATGCTGTTGATCGACCTCACCGGCCGTATCAGGTGGGAAAAAGAATATTCCAGGGGTACGGTCCAGGACCGCATACCTGCTTATCAGTTGTCGGAGGGCTGGTATGTA
Organism: Lewinellaceae bacterium; assembly: GCA_020636135.1. Taxonomy (NCBI): domain Bacteria; kingdom Pseudomonadati; phylum Bacteroidota; class Saprospiria; order Saprospirales; family Lewinellaceae; species Lewinellaceae bacterium. The sequence goes on along the minus strand of JACJYK010000001.1, from coordinate 2,546,399 downwards.
TTGAAGGTCATTTCCCGAAACGTGCTTACGTCCAGGCCGGTCATCATCGTGCACTAGTTGCCGGATTGCTTTGGTGCTCAAATCTGAATGCGATCAAAATAAACAGCATACCTATGCGTCCATCTTTTCGCACAACATCAGGTGTTTTGTGCCTCCTGCTCCTTGCCTGTGCGCAGGTAGCTGCCCAGCGGTTGGAGCAATTTGACCGGTCCACCCCGATTGCTTTGTCCGGGAGCCTTTCGATCGGTACCTCTGTCTACCAGGCACAAGGTATTGCCAACCGCAGGAGTCCATTTGCCTATTACATCACTGCCGCTCCGGTGATCACCCTCTATGGATTTGACGTTCCCCTGAGTTTTACCTATCGAGACCAGCAGGGTAGCTTGTCCTCTCCTTTCAACCGGTTTTCTATCAATCCCTCCTACAAATGGATCTCATTACAACTCGGAAATACGAGTGTTCAGTGGCATCCCTATGCATTGTCCGGGCAGATCATTAAAGGGGCAGCCCTGGAGCTTACACCCGGAGTGTTTCGCTTGGCGGCAACCTATGGAACCCTTGAAAATCCATTGACCCAGATAGATACCTTAGTGGAGGGAGCCGAGTTGTTGCCCAGTTATCGTCGGCAAGCCATGGCTGTAAAACTGGGTGTTGGCAAAGGCAATAATTTTATTGACCTGACTGCCTTCCGGGCCAAGGACGATTTAACTTCTGTAAGCCATTTATCCATTCGGACTGATCTGGTAAAACCGGAAGAAAATTTGGTCCTGGGGTTAAGTATGGGAATCAGCCCGGTCAAACTCCTTACCATTCGTGGAAATGTAGCTGCCAGCGCATTGACCAGTAACCAGGAAGCGCTGGGGATTCTTGATGAGAATGCCGATCCTGCGCTGATCCGCCTCAATGAACTGTTCACCTTAAACATCTCGTCCAAGCTGCAATTTGCCGGCGATGTGTCAGCAGATCTGAATTTTAAGAATATTGGATTTGGTGGTCAATACAAAAGGGTAGACCCTGCCTATAAGAGCCTGGGCACCTATTATTTCCAGGAAGATTACGAGAACTATACCCTCAAACTAAGGCTTAACCTATGGAAAAACCGTCTCACTTTCAATGGACAAGGCGGTATTCAACGAAACAACCTGAATGGCCTGCGCAAATACACCAACACCCGGAAAATAGCCAATCTGAATGTGAGTGTACGGCCTTTCACTTTCTTCACGGTCAACGGACGCTTTGCTAATTTTCAGGATGACCAAACGCCCGGATTGTTGAATATTGACGATACGATCCGGCTGGCCAGGGCGACGACTTCCTATGGTTTGGTTCCAAGGTTTCAATTTGGAAGCGGCCAGTATGTTTCTACACTCGCATTAAGTGCAAATTACCAGGAGCTCAACGATCTGAATGCGTTGGGTGAGGTTCGGCAGCAGATACTGAATTACAATGCGGCCATCAACTACAATCTGATGATCAAGCCGGCCGATCTTCAGGTAGCCTGGAGTATCCTGGGCACCCAAAATGAATTTGCCGACCGGCAGTCTACCCGTATCGGTGGATCGCTGAGCCTGAAGAAGCGATTTTTTGATCGTCAGTTATCGGTCCGCCCATCAGCAGGATATTTTGAAAATTTCCTTAACAGCAATCCGGACGGCAACACGCTTACCACCAGGCTCAGTTTGGAATACCGGAAAAAACAGGCGTTCACCATTGGCCTGGATGGGAATGTCGTCTTCCGTAATGCCCCCGACCGGAAATACCAGGAATACAGAGGTACAGCGAAATTCAGCTACTATTTACCATCAAAAAAATCCACCAAATGAAAAAAGCAGGAATCCTTCTGGTTGCCTGTATGTGGGGACTGATTATTCAGGCTCAAAGCTATCCCATTGAAGTGACCATATCCGTATTGCCACCTTATCCTGCCAATCTCGATGCCTATGTCGATTACCTGGAGCAAAATCTGGTTCAGATAACCAATTCGACCAATCAGGCGATGGATGTTTATTTTGAAGCCAGTTTTCAGGAAATGTCCGGCCGGGTTTCTGTAAAATCAAATGGCCTGTTAGGCCCGGCTATCCGGGTCGAACCTGGAATCAACTTGCTGAGTCCCGGAGATATCCAGGACTTATTTGCTGAGATTGGAACTTCCGATTTTGATATCAATGGATTGTCGCGCGAGCAGATTGATGCCATTTTACTGAACCGACAGATCCCGGAAGGAGAATATCAGCTTTGCCTGCGGGCATTTGATGAGATGGGGCAGCCGTTGTCTGACCCTTCACAGGGATGTACTCAAATTCCGGTTACCTTTCCGGAGCGGCCACAGATCATGATGCCTTTTGATGGACAGGTATTGGATTCCCTGGACCCAACCATCCAGGTGGCGTGGACCCAGGTGCTTAATGATCCGGAAGCGCAAATGCGGACCCACTTTATTCTCAAGATCCTGGATCTGACAGAGCAAAATATAAGCAATGTGGAAAATGCCATGCTCGATCCGGGTATTTCTCCCGAATACGAAGAAGACCTGGATGGTAACTTCAGCGTCACCCTGCAAAATGATATCGACTTGCCTTTGGTGACAGGCCATCGATATGCAATCCGGGTGACCGCATACGACCCGAATGGTATCATTGGCTATCAATTTGGTGGGCAAAGTGAGCTGGTGACATTTTATTATGGGCCGGAAGTACAGGAGGAAACTCCTGAAAATGAACAGCTTGCGGCGCCAACGATTTTGGCACCGGCGTCAGGAGGCTTTCTGGCTACTCAGGGTAGTCTGCCTTATTCCTGGGATCATGAACTGGAAGATCCGGCACTGAGTGCGTCCCTGCAATATTCGTTAAAGGTCGTGGACATGGATACGCAAAAGATTACATCGATCGAGCGTGTCAATTTCGAGAACGGGGATTATGATTATCTGTGGGAAATCCCGGTGCGGGCCAGGGACTCTGTACTGACGATGGACCCGGAACACCCCATGGTGAAAAACCATCAATATGCCATGGTCCTCCAGGTGGAGAGCCCGCATGATGACCGCATCCAGTTTGAAAATGAAGGCTTCAGTCCGATTGTACAATTCATTTATGGTGAAGAACCAAAGGTTGATTCAAGTGGCTGTGGAGGTGAATGTCTCACCAGTTTGCCCGTGGATCAGATCGAAGAGCCTATCAAAAGGCGGCAGTCTTATTTTATGGGTAAGCTCGCGCTGACCGTTAGTGAAGTTTCCAAGGATAATGCCAATGGAGGGTATCAGGGCACTGGTTATGTTACCATCAATTTCATGGGGAATATTAAAGTACAGGTTGCCTTCACCGGGATGAAAGCAAATAAGGGCAAATTTGTTTTTGCCGGAGAGGCCCATGCGATCTACGACGAGTCGACAGCCCGGATTGATGGGTTGGCTACTACAGCGGGAAGCACCCTGCTCGATATGGACTTTGAACAGGCAAAGACACTTAGTACCGCGCTGCGTACTTCGGGGAAACTGGTTTCAGCCCTGGCCGGGAAGGAGACCAAGCTTCCTCTGGGATTTGACCGAGACGTCGATGGCGACAAGATGATTGTGGGGATCACTGACATGATTTTTACTCCGCGACAAGCCACCATGACGGCGATGATAAGCTTGGAGAACCCTGATTGGGGACAGTATGTGCCTGCCCTGGGAGCTACGAATATTTGTTTCACCCAAACAGGATTCGGATCGGATGTAAAACTGTTTCTGGCCAGAGATTACGCCATTGAGACCGGCCAGGGTACCCTTACCCTGAAAGCAAGCGATACCCATAATTCAGGTAATATTCAGGGATGTTATGTTACGGTGGACTGCAGTGGATTTAAAGAAGGCCAATTGACCGCTGAGCTGCCTGTACCCCGCAGCATCCTGATCCCGGAGGACGAAACAGGGAATCTGATAGATGGCAATGTAAAAATGACCTTATCCGGCACCTTCCAGAAAGCCAGCAATTATCTGTTGTCAGCTTCCATATCACCTTGTCAGATTCCCGGATTGGAAGGATTTAGTTTTGAACTAAAGAATGGCTATTATGATGCCTCCGACCTGTCCAATCCACCGGGGATCGCATTTCCGCAAGGGTATGCCAGACAGGCTACGGACAAAACCTGGAAGGGATCTGGTTTGAGCAGGCTCTGATCAAAGCGCCCGTGGACTGGCTGGCGTCACCTTCCGACGAACGCCTCACCGCCGGCATCAGGAATTTCATTAAAGATGATGTGGGGATCTCTGTCGCAGGTGCTGCAGAGCATCTTCTCTCCATCGATAAAGGATCACTGGAAGGTTTTGCCGTATCCATTGAAGCTTTGAACCTAGATATCATCCGTGGAGATTTCAAACAAGTCAGGATGACCGGCCGATTGGGCTTACCTATTCTGCCCGAAGGCTCTTTCCTCAACTATGAAGGTGTCATAGACCGGGCTAAATCCACTACCACAACAATTGCCCCAACCAATGTAATTAACCCTGGTGGACCAGGATCAACGGAACCATTGCAAATGGCTTTCATCGTCAAACCCGACAAAGAGGGTTACGATTTGGATTGGCTGAAGGCGCATATCGATTTTGATGAAACGTCCCAATTTATACTCAAAAACGATAAAACGGAAAAAGGCTTTTCTGCGCAGTTGGCAGGCAAGATATCGCTAAAGATGAACCTCATCGAAGGGGCAAATGCCGCAAGAGATGCAGGAACTCCAGCCATTGAATTGCCGGGAATCCGATTTGAGGGTATGGAGCTGAGCCGTATGACCCGTAAAAGCAATACGACTCAAAATACGACTGCTGCTGCTTCTCAGGCTACACCCCAATCCACCCCGGGTAAAGCCAGCCCATTGATCTTCAAACGACCGGTGTTAAGCCTGACGGGCATAAACCTCAAAGATCTGACTGGCAATACCAACCAGATACCGGGTCAAACCGCTGCAGATGCCGGTCCGGCATCACAAGCCACGGAGCCGGAAGCTCCGGAATCACCCGCCAGGATGAATGGCTTTTCCCTGAATCTGGACAAAGTTGAATTTACATTTGGCGAATCCGGGCAAGAACAGGAGGAAGTGACTATGACGGATGGTCTGCTTGTCAACCTGGAAGTTCAACCTTCGGTAATCCTGGTAGGCGGGCAAAACAAAACGGCAACCGGTTCTCAATCAGCAGGTAAAAAACAAGAGGGTTTTGCAATTACGGCCAAGGGAGCATTTACCATTTCTTCCAGGGTTAAGTCCTCTGGCAGTGGTTATTCCTTGGCTTATGATGCATTCCGGCTGGATTCCTTTTCCATCGAAGGTGAGCTCAAAGCCATTGAGATTGCCGGCAAGCTGGGATTTTACAACAGTGATCCGGACTTTGGGAATGGCATGCTGGGTAACCTGGAAGTGAAAATGCCGTTGGTCGATGTCCGATTGGATGCCCGGTTTGGTAATAAACCGGACTATACCTATTGGTACCTGTTTGGAGACCTGGAAAAAGGTGGCTCTTCCAATGGTCCGCCAACCCCGTTATTTGTGGTCGGTCAATATCTGCAGATCTACGGATTTAATGGCGGGGCATACTACCATATGAAGGAGAAACAACCATTAGGCACTCCGGAACAACGTTATACTCCCGACAACCAAACCCTGCTGGGGCTGCGTGCAGGGTTAACCTTCTCCATCACCCAGCCTCAGGTTTTCTGGGCGAAAACAGCCCTGCAGGGTGAGTTTAACGGAGATGGAGGCATCAACAACATCTCGCTCGCCGGGGAGGCCTATATGCTTCAACCGGAGATGAAAGAACAGGCTCCCGGAGAACTGGACGGTATTAAGATAGACCTGGCTGCTAAACTCAACATCAAAGGCGAGGAAACCACCTTTGACGCCAATCTGGATATTTATGCCAATGTGGCTCAGGGGTTGATTACCGGTGCCATGCCGGGAGGCAAACCCAATCAGGTAGTCACTTCAACCATGCATGTGGATGCTGACAAATGGTCCTTGTTGATGGGCCGGCCCAGCCTTCCCGGTCTCGTACGCCTGCAATTGCCCGGGATCAACTACGGTGTGGACGCCAAGGCTTATCTGATGATGGGCAATGGGGTCGTATTTGAAGAAGCACGCCTAGATCCTTTCATTACCGGCCTGTTCAACCGGGGCACGGATGGTAATTTCCAGGCTGCCCGGGTTAGCGGAAAACAGCAAACACGTGAAAGTGATGGCTTTGCTATCGGTATGAGTCTTGATTACAAACTGGATATTCAGGCTTCCATCCTGTATGCCAACTTTAGGGCCATGTTTGGTTTTGATCTCAGCCTGCTCAATCATCCCGGTGTGACCTGTCGGCAAAGTGGAGAAGCGATCGGTATGGCCGGGTATTATGCCAATGGCCAGGTATATGCCGGTCTGGAAGGCGACATAGGCCTGGATGTGGATCTGTGGTTTTATACGGGTAAATTCTCTCTGGCAAAGATCTATGCGGTCATGCTGATCCAGGGCGGGCTGCCCAACCCCATTTGGGTCAAAGGACAAGCCCGGATGGGCTATGAAGTATTAGGCGGTTTACTCAAAGGCAATACCAGTTTTTCGGTTGAAGTTGGAGAGAAATGCGAAGAAGTTGTTTCGGATCCGTTCGCCGGAGTACATTTCATCGCCGACATGGACCCGGGCTCAGGAACCAAAGATGTTTCTGTCTTTGTAAACCCACGGGTGAGTTTTGAAAACCACATTGGCAAATACGATGTTCCGGTTTCACATAATGATGCCGGCGTGGCTACCTACCGCAACTTTGACGTAAGGATGGCCAGTTTTACACTGATTAATCTCAAGAGTAACCGGAGTATTCCTGCCAGCCTGGAGACCTCCGCAGATCTTCTTTCATCGACCCTGCGTATTCAGGAACGTTTGGAGCCCTACACCACCTATAAAACTGCAGTCACCTTACAGGTCTATGAGTGGGTTAATGGGACTTGGGCACTCTTTTATGATCCTAAAACCAATCAACCGTTAACGGAGTACAAAGAGGTGGCATTTCAGACAGGTGCGCTCCCGAATTACATTACCCTGGATAATGTCAAGTTGGTTTATCCATTTAAAGATGAGAGCTATTACCTCCAGGATGAAAACAAATACAAACAGGGTCTGATGGAGGTAGCACTCAGCACCGGGTATTTGTTCCAGGAACAGAAGCCAGCTGGAGAGCAATGGTTTACCAAAGTGATTGCCCGGATTACCGACCTGTCATCACAGCAAAATTTTGAAACCGCCATTTCCACGTACAACGGTGGTACGGTTTACACGTTCGGTATGCCGGATCGATTGGCTAACAATACCCAATATCAGGTGGATTTTGTCCGGGTACCTTACCAGAATACGAATTACAATCTCTCCGGCAACGAGATTGCAGACCGGCAAGGCCGGCAAGGGGACTACGTGTACATTACCAAAGGCCAGACGTATCAGAATTACATCAGCGAGGCACCTCCTGAGCATGTTATTTTCAGCTATAAGTTTAAGACCAGCAAATACAACTCACTTTATCAGAAAGTGAATTTTCCCACTACATTGGATGATCAGCGTAATAGCGACCTGGCTGTTCCCCGGGTAACTTATAGGTTTCAGAATCAGGAATATTTTAGCCATGAAGAACTGATATGGCGGTATCTCACCGACAATCAGGTCCCCAATTTCCCTACCATACTCGTCAAAGAAGATTATGCGACCGGCATCGCCAAGAATGCTTACCGCAACCTTTTCGAATATTTCTATTACAGCATGAGGGTGGCGAATTACTACCGTCTGTACAGTCAGGAAAAGAATTATTATCCTGCATATACTAAAGACTTGAAGTTCAACAACGATGATAATGTCTATCTGGGATTGAAAGACCAGTATTCAACGGCCTTTCAGGCCGGATGGGGCGCATTGCAAATGAACACGCAAAATCACGTGTATAACTCGGATTTGAAAAAAATGGACTGGATCATCCAATACCTGTCAAATTATCCAATACCCAGCGCAGACCAGGGAGCGGTGAATGTATTTACAAAAATTACCTGGCCGACGTTGTTTAACTCAAATTTATACCCTGCTAGTATTCCCAATTTGACGGATTTCCGGATCACGGCTGCAGATCATTATACCCGATTAAGGCCAGCAAATAGTGAACCCTACCGGATAACCATGATCTACAATACGCCCTATTTTGAAGTAGGCAAGGTGATGAACCACCAATCCTACATCTTAAAAACATTTTATTAAAACCGAAAGAAATGACCCGTCCGAACATAGTTGCTAAGCTGAAAGATTGTCATTGGCTCTCTGACATTCCAAGATTACACAAAGCATGGTTTGTCCTTTGCTTTGGAATAATAATGACTCCTTTAGTGCATGCCCAGGACAGTTTAATTCAGGTCAGAGAGGTGCCTTTTCAGACGCCCGTTGCCGATCAGGCAGCACCAGCTTTACCGGACATCCAACTCATTGAAAAATCAACCCAGCAGGGTTTGCTTATCCGGTGGGCTCCTACCAATCCGGTGACCTGGCAGATGGGCATGCGATATGGTTATCGGCTGGAAAGACAAGTATTGAAGCAAGGGGTACCTTCCGGGGAAAACCCATTTGTTCCGGTAACGGATTCGCCCATCAAGCCATGGCCGCTGGATGACTGGCAATCCATTGTCAATGATCAAACGCCGTACACAGCAGCTGCGGCTATGGCCATCTACGGGGAACGCAATGCCCTTGGCGGATTTGTTGATATAGCACGTGATGAAGAGAATCGCCTGGGCTACAATCTGCTGGCAGCGGACTTTGACAGGAAGGCAGCCGAAGCCTCCGGACTATTATTTCTGGAAAAAGATACCTCTGCCAATACGTATGGACTGTACCGGATCTTCATTTACGATGCGTCATCCGGGTACGCTTCAGACACAACTTATCAGGTGCTGGGTTTTGAAAAACCTTCCACTTCACCGGGACCTGTCTTGCTGGATCCGGTGGAAGAAGAATACACCATTCAGGTACGGTGGTATGGTAGCCGTCCCGGATTTTCAGGGTATTGGATCGAGCGGGGTAGGGACAGCATTCATTTTGAACGACTGAACGATCAGCCTTTCATTAATGCCGTGACCAACTTACGTCCGGATAATGATCTAATCATCTATACGGATTCTGTTGCAGAAAATGGTATCTCTTATTATTACCGGGTGATCGGTATCGATGCTTTTGCCGAAGAATCGAACCCATCCCGGTTCGTGCGGGCTGCCGGAGTAGATAGAACGCCGCCCTCAGCTCCTGTCGAACTGGAGATCCGTGAGATGCAGGACCATGCGCTCGTACTTGACTGGCAGATTGAGGATCAAACGCCGGATCTGGCCGGGTTCAATGTTTATGCTGCTACTGACGCTGACGGGAATTTTATCAGACAGAACGAAACCCTCCTACCTGTCGACGTACGAGAATTCGTCGATGTCGATCCGGATCAGCAAAAGACCAACTATTATTACGTAGCCTCTGTAGACCACAGTGGCAATGAAGCCTTGTCTCCGGTTCGTTTTGCCATCACGACCGATGAACTGGCTCCCCAACCGCCGCAAAACTTACAGTATCAGATCGATTCTTCGGGTAGGCTTCTGGTAGAATGGGATGCTCCGGCAGACAAAGATATCCGGGGTTATCTGATCCATTATGCGAATGATGCAAATGGAGAATTTGCCGTGGTACCCGGATCCTACCTGACGCATACTTATTTTGTCGATTCGCTTAATCTGCATTCCCTCACGGAACGCATGTACTTTTATGTGATTGCCGTTGATTGGAGTTACAATGCCTCCGAAGCCTCAGAACTTCTGGAAGTTAAAAAGCCGGATGTAATACATCCATCGCCATCCATTTTTTCCGATTACAGGGTCAGCGAAGATACCATCAGACTTTATTGGCTCAGGAGTGTCAGTGCAGATGTTGAATCCGTACATCTTGAACGTCGTACAAATGAGGGCCCATGGAGCCAGGTTACCGATTTTTCAGATACATCAACCGTATATATGGATACCGACCTGGTTGAAGGGGGGCTATACGAATACCGGCTTGTAACGAAGGATGATGACGGCAATCAGGTTGTCGCTCCAAAAACTTTATTGCTGTCTCCGGTGCGTCCTTTTTATCTGCCGGATGTTGAAAGCTTTAAGGTTGAATTGGATAAAGAATCGGCAACATTGCAGTGGTCTTATTCGCAGGCAGATGAATATTCTTTTATTCTGTATCGGAGTATAGATACTCAGCCTTTACAAACCTACAAGCATCTATCCGGTGTTACGTCCTGGCAGGACACAGATATCAAACGACGGACAACCTATCATTATGGGATCAAGGTAAAAGGAAAAGATGGAAGAGAGTCACGGATAACGGAGATATCGACGGAATAAATGATTCATAATTAGTTGTAATACAAATAATAATGTCATAGCCATTCAACTATAACTTCATGAATTTGCCAAAGCCCGTTGTTTCTCCATTCCGGGATATGACTTTAATCCAATATACTCCGGAAGACAATTGTGTCACGTCTATGGTGGCTGTCTTTGGATCATTGGTTTGCGATAAATAAATCAATGGCTTCCCCTGTACATCGCATACTACGAGGTGATGCCATTCCAATTTAGTCGTCAGGAGTAGTTGGTTGGCCACCGGGTTAGGATAGAGCTTGAGCTGTGGTTCACTTGCAATGATAGAGGAGTGAAGACTTGTTAAAGCAGAAAACTCATAACAACCCGGATCTACCTGAGCTCCTTGTGGCCGGATCGTGCCTTCTGCATCAAAACCATTGCCGTAATTAGCTGTACCCCGGTCAATCAGGGTACTGTGGGCAAGCAGGTGGAAATCATAATTTGTATAATCAACAAATTGCTCCCGGTATTGCTGGTATGTTCTTAGTTCAAAGTTTCCGGAGGTGTCGGCGTCAGCGATGATCCGGTTAGCGATGTTATTGGCAACGACACAATTGCTGCTCTTGCGTCCGTCCTTGTGGTCATCGATCCGGATCCAACTGGGACCAGGTTCCTCATCCGGTGTCGGATCAATGACTGTATTGTGGATGATACGGCAGTTATTGGCCCCAAGCAAGGTAATGCCGTGCCAGTGATTGACACAGATGAGATTGTTCTCGATGAGCCAGTCGTTGTAAAAGCCGTCAAAGCAACCTATCCCCTGTAACGGTCCCAGGAGGGGTTGATCCGGATCTTCGTAGTTCAGGATGACATTGTTGCGGATGATATTATGATCAACGATGTGGCCGTTCGTGGTGAATGACTGGATGCCATCATCATGGTTCTCGTCCACATCGTAGCAATTTTTTATTGTGTTGCCGTCAAACAGGATGTACGAGCCGAGAATCCGCATCCCATCGCCCGAGAAATTGATAATCTGGTTGCCAATGGCCTGAATGTAATCCCCGGAGGCTGTTAATCCAAAATGGACGTTTTCCAGAATATTTCCCTGGGCCAATACAGAATCGGCTTTGATAAACAATCCATCACTTGCCTTATTCACCCAGTCAGCAGCATTGGTCCAGGGACTTTTTGTACTGTATATATGGCAGTTCCGGATGGTGATGTTTTTTGTCGGTCCCTGCCATCCATGAGATTCCAGATAGATCAACTTATCGGAGAGGTAATGCCCATAAGGCTCCGAGCTGACAGTCAGACCATCCAATATCCAATTACTGCAGGCTTGCAAGTGTACTTCTTCGAGAACCGGAGTTTCGCCAGGGCCGGCCATCAGGGTGATGGGAAGGGCATTATTATAATTCTTCAGGAAAAGATTACCGTGCAGGCCCGACCGCAGGATCAGGGTGTCGCCGGGTTGGACCGGAGCACTTATGTTAAAGGCAACCAATTTGCTTGATGCAGCATTGTAAGGGAGTGGCTGGTAAACATAGGATTGGATAAGACCATCTGATACTACTTCCTCCAGGGTGCGCCAGGGGGCCGTGATACTTCCGTCATTGGTTTGCTTGCCCAGTGATGGATCGATGTAAAAGGATGCAGCCTGTGACCGGACAATCGTCAATAGGACCATGCCAATAGTCAGAAAGGGGGTGTATTTCATAAGTGAACGAGTTGATGGATATTAGGGTTATATAGAATACGTTGTGATTCGGGAATTAGTATTACTCCGACACGAAAAGTGGATTCGTGATTTCCTTGAAATGACTAATATCATTTCCGGAATTGGGGACTACAGATTAAGTTTAATGCGGATATGGATCGCAGGACCAGACAGAAAGCAATTTAGGACTATCCGGGATCCAATCAGGTCAGTGATCTGATGATGGTTATGGAACATAAGGAGAAAGAGAGTATGCCTTAAGCTTTGGTTATTAAGTGGTTGTATCGATTGTTTTCAACGGATCGTACCTAAAAAAGTGTGTATATTTTGCCGGATTGTTACGAATTGCAGGAAGTGTTTGTAATTTTATTGTAGTAAAATATTTCCCTGAAAGCAGCTATGCTCTATTTTTGCAAGGAGGCTTTATAACGATTGAATATGAACCAAACACCAAATGACACGGCCGGTGCGCAAGGCCAGATCTTTCAGAACCCCGCACTTGAGTTTTTTTCCAAATCACCTCCCCGGGTGTCCGCAGCCATTTATGCTCTCGTGATATTGACCTTATTGGTCCTCGCCTGGAATTTTGGTAAGATGGTTCAGCCTGGCGTTGCAGCCTTGTGGTACTTCGGGGCATTTGTCTTCTGGACCTTTTTTGAATATTTTGCCCATCGTTACTTTTTTCATCTGGACCACTATTTCCCGGAATCGAAGCTTGCCGCACGTGTCAGTTATATCTTTCATGGCATACACCACGATTATCCGCGTGATATAAGCAGGATCATCATGCCGCCGGCGCCTGGATTGCTTATTATTGGAACATTGTATCTGGTAGGACTGCTATTCCTTAGATCCAATGTTTACCTTTTCCTGGCTGGATTTCTGACCGGATATTTGTTTTATACATATATCCATTACAAAACACACACCACACCTGTACCCGGTTATTTAAAGGCGCAGTACCGTCACCATGCCCTGCACCATTATAAATATCCGGAGAAGGCGTTTGGTGTTTCCACCATGTTTTGGGATTGGGTGTTTGGTACGATGCCTCCCAAGAAGGCTGTTAAATAAGGAGCTGTAATCCAGGAAAGGATTGTCTCACTACAAGGTGGTCTCTTACGTCTTTTGTGGGATTGGTTGCCAGTCTCCGTCAATACGTATATCAAATAGTTCATCAAGATATCGATCAAATTCGCCCGGATTGATCATGGTTTCATGCCGGTCATCTTTCCAGGTACGGATGATGCGGTCACCGGCCAGCGTTACCCGTCCTTCCGGAACCAGTTTGGTACACAACCGGCGCTGTGTAAAGGGAGAAGAAGGGGAAGTCTGATGAAAATGACACATTGGATTAAAATAAGACAGTTCGACCGGATGGTCTTTAAATCGATACATCGGCGTCCACTTGGTCCGGTCATCCGATTTCATCAGCTGATAATAATCATCCAGCTCAAATACCTTATAATACCGGTAATTATGCATTTCAGGATCCTCACCGGGAAGAGGTACCGGGTGTTGAATGCCATCACCAAACCCGACATCGACCAGCCATTTCTTTCCCAGCAATTGAACGACAACCGCCGCATGGCCTCCATCCAGCGTAAATGCCTGATCGACTTCTGAAAATACGGCACAGGAGATCAGGTAGCTGTTGTAACCCAGATTGTCAAGCAACTCCTGGAAAAGGGAGTTCACCTCAAAGCAGAAACCACCACGATTATCCAATATGATCTTTGCATAGATCAGGTCCCGGTCCAATAAGATTTTCCTGCCCAGGTGAATGTCGAGGTTTTCAAATGGGATGCGCTGCAAGTGACGATGTTGCAAAGCATTCAAATGCTGAATCGTGGGTGTCACCGGCTGATAATAGCCTAGGCGATTGAGATATGTGAGCGTGCGTTCGTTCATGTGAATAAAAAGCAGGACACTTCAAATATCCAAATAAATTTTATGAATATCCGGTGTTCACTGCCCGTGCCTCGTTATCCGAAAACAAGCATCACCACGGTTTTTACGGTCCTGTCATATGAGCTTACACCAACTGTTAATTTGGATCCGGTCCTTAGCCCCATGGATTTGCATCATAACAATTATGTTATTCCATCAGGTGCTTCTATTGCCGGGTCTTCCGGATTGAGGCCATGATCAGTGTTTCCCGGTTAAGGTATTCATCTGCAGCTTTCAGAGCGGCATGGCTGTTTACCATGATGAATCCTATTTCATCGCCGGGTTTTAGTTGACCCAACAGATCTATATCTGCTGCAATCACCTGACCCACCCGGTAATATCCACCGGTCGTCTGGGCATCTGCGAGTAATAATATAGGTTGCCCTGATGAGGTCAGTTGAATGGTGCCCGGAAGGATGGCTGACGAGAGCATTTCCCTGCTTGATTCCGGAAATTGAAACCGGCTCTTGAGACGGTATCCCATACGATTGGAGTCCCTTGATACCGTATGGGGATGGCTAAGCAGAATATCCAATGCACGCTGATCTACCGAAAAGAACTCCGGCCCTGGCATCAATCGGATGGGTGGGAAATGGGTATAATCCGGCCACCAGAAGGGTGGGATGGAAATGGGTTGAATATTCTTTCCCCGCACGATAGAAAGCACAGATTTCGCTTTCAGGTATGCAAATGCGGTATGTTCCTGGCGAGTGGACGTGAGGGCGCTTGAACTCCCCATCCATTGATCGACTTGCCATTCACCGTTAACGGCTAAATAGGAGCGGCATCCATCCAATACCCGGCCAAACCGAAGCACGGTACCTGCAGGTAAATTTATGGTTTGGTAATAGGGTACATGGTGGCCATCAGCAAGAACCGGGATTCGTGCCCCTGTCAATGCAATTTGGCAGTCGTTATGAAATTTTAACTGTGGACCGATCACGGTGATTTCCAGAACCGGATTACGAATGTTATTACCTGCCAGTGCATTGGCAATTCGAGCGGATTGTCCATCCAGCGCTCCCCCGGGAGGGATGCCCAGATGTTGCTTCCCTGAACGGCCCTGGTCCTGGATGGTTGTCATCAGTCCGGGGTGAAGGCATTCGATCCGGATCTGATTATCCATGCAATTCACTTAAGGAGAAATCTTCTGATCCCACGCGCGCTGACCAGTAATTAAATTCTTCACCGGTTATGCATTCAAATTGGACTTCATCGCCCGCCTGGAGTAAAAACGATTGATCAGTCCGGGTGTACATTGGGATGGGTGTCCGCCCGATGATTTGCCAGCCACCGGGAGCTTCATTCGGATAAATGCCGGTCTGTCGTTGTGCGATTCCTACCGATCCGGCCTGGACATGCAGCCGGGGTGATTTCCGGCGCGGGGTGGCTAGAGATTTGGGTAGGATACCCAGATAGGGAAAACCGGGTAAGAAACCAATCATGTAGACGCGATATCTTGTCTTGCTGTGCTGGTTGATAATTTCCTCCACAGTCAGGCCGGTGTGTGCCGCTACCTGTTCGAGATCCGGAGCGAATGGAGGGTCGTAACAAACCGGTATTTTCCATCGCCTTGTGCCGGCAAATGGCTCGGTTTTATCCACATTATGCTGGTATCCTTCGAGCAGAGCAGTCAGCGCTTCAAAACTGATCCTTTCCGGATTATATCCTATGGTAAGTGATCCATAGGCCGGAATCAGGTAATTGATGCCAGATACAGCTTTTTCTTGCAGATGTTTCAGATAAGCTATGACCTGTTGATGAGCTTCAGGATCGATTTCTGAAGAGAATTGAAGAATGATAGCCTGATCACCAAAGGTCTGAATGTTCATAGGGCCGCAATACTTTGTTTTTGAATTCCGTGCTCTTCCAGTTTTTTGTCAATGGCCTGCAGAATGTCAACCGCCTGCGGATTGTCTCCATGAATGCAGATGCTATGTGCTTTGATTGGGATCACGGATCCATCAATGGCAATGACCTCCTGCTTTAATATAATCGATAGGACTTGTTCTGCAGCAATGGCCGGATCGAGGATGACGGCGTCTTCTTTAGCCCTGGATCGCAATTGTCCGTCCGGCTCGTAATGGCGATCTGCAAATGCCTCAGCAATAAAAGGGTGTTGGTATTGCTGGGCCAGTTCCTCCATACGGCTTCCGGCTAATCCCATGAGTGGAAGCCGGTCATCGATCTCCAGGATAGCCTGGATGATCGCCAGGCATTCCGGTTCCTGATCGGAGGCTGTATTGTAAAGGGCGCCATGGGGTTTTACATAAGCCAATCGCCCACCTTCGGCTTCGGTCATGCCTTTGATGGCTGCGATCTGATATTTGACGATGGCCTTAAGCTCTGCCGGCGCAATCGACATCTTCCGGCGTCCAAATCCGGCCAGGTCCGGGTAGGATGGATGCGCACCGATGCTTACCTGTTCATGTAAAGCATGGATAATGGTCTTTTCGATGTGGAGCGGATCCCCTCCATGGAACCCGCAGGCTATACTACAGGATGTTATGTAGGGAAATATCTTTTCATCCTGGCCAATGGTATAGATTCCAAAGCTCTCTCCCATGTCGCAGTTAATGTCAATGCTGTGGCGGCTTGCCATACAATTCAGATTTTAGATTTTCAAAAAGACATCATCATGATCTGTCAGTGTAATAGATGTCTGAACACACGCAGAAGGATGGACAAAATCAGGCTGGCCAGGATCATGGTCGTAATTGGAATGTAGATGCGTATATTCTCCCGTTCAATGCGGATATCTCCCGGAAGATGACCAATCCAGGATAGTTTATTCCCCCAGAAATACCAGATTACACCGATAGCCAGGATGATACCTCCCACAACGACAATTCCTTTACCTACATTGGTATGATCCATTAGCCAAATGTAGAGAATTAATTACCAAAGCAAAAGGCGGTTTTGGCAGGCGGGAGCTTAATTTCAAATGTTAGTATCTTGCCCGGACTAATGATTGAACATGATCTGTAAAAAAATAGCCGCTGCAGCCTTGCTGTTATTATGCATTGTCCGGCCCGGATTCGGACAGCCGGATTCCTTAAACGAAGCCAGCCGCATGCAATGGTTTCATGATGCCAAACTGGGAATCTTTATTCACTGGGGCATCTATGCCGTAAAGGGGATCGATGAGTCCTGGTCCTTCTTCAATGAATACCTGAGCCATGATGACTATCTGAAACAAACCGAAGGTTTTACGGCCTCGCAATACGATCCCGGTGAATGGGCACACCTGATCAAAACCAGTGGGGCCAGATATGCGGTGATAACCACCCGTCATCATGATGGATTTTCCTTATGGAATACCAAAGGCAGCGAACTGAATGCATTAAATAGTGCTGCAAAGCGGGATGTACTGACGCCCTTTGTTCATGCAGTACGTGAGCAGGGATTGCGTCTTGGATTGTATTACTCGCTGCCGGATTGGTCCTTCACTGATTATCCGAATGAGACGAAGAGCATCAAGCGTTACGATGCCACGAAAGACCCACAACGGTGGCAGCATTTCCTGTCCTATTATGAAGGCCAGCTAAATGAGTTGGAAAAGGCTTATCACCCGGATCTGTGGTGGTTTGACGGGGACTGGGAATTTTCTGCTGAACAATGGGAGGCAGCGAAAGTCCGTAACCACTTGTTAGCCGCAGACCCGGAAGTCATTATCAATTCACGGTTAGCAGGTCATGGCGATTACGCTACCCCAGAGCAAGGGCTGCCCGTGAAAAAACCAGATGATGCTTACTGGGAGTTGTGTATGACCATGAATGATTCCTGGGGTTACCAACCTAACGACTCCAATTATAAGACCTCCCGGCAGATCATCCAGATCTTTGCCAATGTGATCGGGAATGGGGGCAATTTGTTATTGGATATTGGTCCCAAGGCCGATGGGACAATCCCGGCCGAACAGTCCCAAATCCTCCTGGACCTGGGCCGGTGGACCCAAAAGAACAAAGAGGCCATCTACGGGACCCGGGCAGGGCTCCCACCGGGCTATTTTTATGGGCCTTCGACACTATCACCAGACGGTGAGACATTGTACCTGTTTTTGCCTTATGACCCAAAAGGACAGATCGAGTTGCGTGGTGTTAAAAACCAAATCAACCGTATTCGTGTTGTAGGAGATGGTACGAAGCTGGATCATCAGGTTTTGATGAAGCCATACTGGAGCTCACATGCCGGTTTGGTTTACATTGATGTACCGGATTATGTTCTGGACCACGATATGACGGTGATCGCAGTGCAGCTTAAAGGAAAACTTGAATTGGAATGAGTAGGAATCAATCTTCTTGTGCTACGGGTAACTGCCCTAATAACTCCTGTTTATGGGCTTATTCGGGCGTTTTTCTTCTGTTATTACCCGAGTGGGCACCCCTTGGCCATACCTGGCAGACGCTTGTAACGATCGCTGGAATTGGAATGATCAGTTATGCCATCATTCAACAGATCCGGAACAAGATTTCATGCGAATCCTAATCCTGATTTTAAGCCTGAAATCATCAGATTCCACTTTCTTATTGAGCATTTATAAGGAAGTTGGTGTGGATTCTTGGTTAAAATAAAACCGGGATGCTTACACAGCATCCCGGTCGAACATTTAGTCTTTGTTCGGTTGCGGAGTCATCCGCAGGTAAGGTTTAATTTTCGTATACCCCTTAGGGAATTTTGCCGGGATGTCCTCGTCCTTCACAGAAGGCAGGATCACCACCTCTTCACCATCCACCCAATCAGCAGGAGTTGCTACGCTATGGTAGGCGGTCAATTGCAAGGAATCGATGACCCGCAGGATCTCCTGGAAATTACGTCCGGTTGATGGCGGATAGGTCAACGTCAATTTAACTTTCTTATCCGGGCCAATCACAAAGACCGAACGCACTGTGGCCTTTTCTTTGGCCCCCGGATGGATCATGTCGTACTTCTGGGCTATCTCCTGGCTTTCATCGGCTATCACGGGATAATTCATCGTGGTGTGCTGTGTCTCCTCGATGTCTCCGAGCCATTGCATGTGCGAATCCAGTGGATCGACACTTAATGCGATCACTTTGACATTCCGTTTGTCAAATTCCGGCTTCAGCCGGGCAACGGTGCCTAATTCAGTCGTACAGACCGGAGTGAAATCCGCAGGATGCGAAAATAAAACACCCCAGGATTCACCCAGATAATCGTAGAAATCCAGGTCGCCCTGGGTCGTCTTAGCTTTAAAATTAGGAGCTGCTTCTCCAAGCTTTACTGACATAGTGTAATTAATTTAGGTTATTGAATGAGGAATAAAAAGTCTTAGTATTTGGAGAGTGACGGATCGATCTCGTCCGCCCAGGCCAGGATTCCACCTTCCAGATTGTACAGGTTGTCGTACCCGTATTCGGACTCGAGCCACTGGATGATATCGCCACTGCGTTTACCACTGCGGCAATGGACGATCACCGGTTTGTCCTTTAGTATTTCATCCACATAGTTGCCGATCTGGCTCATTGGCATCAGGATAGCTCCGATGTTCACGATATCGTATTCATACGGTTCGCGGACATCGATAACCTGAATGTCTTCACCAGCATCCAGCATCAGCTTCAGCTGCTTTACATTAACTGATTTCATAGGTTGATTGAGTATTGAGGTTTGTTTGCAAAAGGCATCGTAGTCGATCAGTGGTGTATCTTCCGGCTCCCGTTGGTAAAGGGGATTCGCCTCCAGTACTTTAACGCGGATGTGACGGAAATCCATGGTCGCAGCATCAATGGTGAGCAGGGTGTTGACCAGGCTGCAACGACTTGTCAGCAGGTATTGTAAAGCTTGAAATGCCTGAATACTGCCTACAATGCCGGGAAGAGGGCCGATAACCCCGCCATCGTTGCAGTCCGGTATGGCATTCGGTGGCGGTGGAGTAGGGAAAACATCCCGGTAATTGGTGCTTCTGCTGCCATCTTCCATCAATACATTGAATACGGCTACCTGGCCATCGTAGCGATAGATGGACCCGTAGATAAACGGAATACCCAGGCGGTAACAGGCATCGTTGATGAGATATCTCACCGGTATCTTGTCGGTGCCATCAATGACCACATCGTATCCGCCGAACAATTCAAGGATATTATCCCGGTCAAGGTAAGTCTGGTAGGGAGTTATCTGGATCTGATGATTCAAATCCATAAGATGTTGGGTTGCTACCTGAACCTTGGATTTGTGGACATCTGCCTCCCGGTAAAGGACTTGCCGGTGCAGATTGCTCAGACTTACCTTATCCCCATCAACCAGCCCAATGTGGCCAACCCCTGCGGCCGCCAGATACTGCAGATTAGGGACACCAAGACCACCGGCTCCAACGATCAGCACTTTAGCCTTGGCCAACCGTTCTTGTCCAGCCAAACCAATATCCGGCAGATTCATTTGCCGGATGTATCGCTCCGTACTATCGAGATTTGAATGAGCCATATCTAATAAACAAAATTGCCTTCCAAAGTTGAAATTGAAAGGCAATTAACGTATGATTTTATTTATCGGTCAGCAATTTCAATACTGTCCGGATAAAGGACCATTGCTAGTGGTGATAACTGGGAATAAGGAAGTCACTACCAATTCATATCTTCTTCAGCCGTCGAATTTTCATTGGTATCATCCATGTTGTTTTCGGAGTCTTCTTCGTACTGATGATCGAATTCATCGTAATCGTAATCTGGCATCAAGGAGGTCTTTACATGCTGTATAGTATCCTCAAGTGCCGCCAAAAAACGGTTAAAATCTTCTTTGTACAGGAAAATTTTATGCCGCTCGTAGCCTCCATCGTTGAATTTTTTAGTACTCTCGGTAAGCGTAATGTAGAAATCCTCACCTTTGGTTTTCCGTACATCAAAAAAATAAGTTCTTCTTCTTCCAGCTCTTACTTTTGTCGAGTATACGCTTTCAAATCTTCGTCCTGACCTTTCGTTATCCACGGTGTTCCATTTTGATTAGCAATCATTTGTTAACAAAATTAAAAATTCTGTGGATATGTCCTAATTCACTGCAATTTAATTTGTTCTTCTTCCAGTCTTTGTTGTTCCACCATTTTGAAATAATAACCCTGACGGGAATACAGCGTATCATGGTTTCCATATTCCACGACCCGGCCTTTGTCCAGCACGAGGATGTGATCGAAGTTGGTAATACCGGTAACCCGGTGGGTTACCATGATGACAGTCTTCCGGGAGAGCCCGGATTGCAGGTGGT
The DNA here is from genome assembly GCA_020636135.1 of Lewinellaceae bacterium. Classification (NCBI taxonomy): domain Bacteria; kingdom Pseudomonadati; phylum Bacteroidota; class Saprospiria; order Saprospirales; family Lewinellaceae; species Lewinellaceae bacterium. The sequence continues at coordinate 2,525,141 of JACJYK010000001.1, read as the reverse complement.
CGAGTATCTGTCTTTCTGTTTTGGTATCTACGGCAGACAGGCAGTCATCCAGAACCACGATCTTGGGGTCCTTGATGAGGGCCCGGGCGATGGAAATGCGTTGTTTTTGACCGCCTGATAAAGTAACACCCCGTTCACCAACCATGGAATTGTAGCGATTGGGGAGTGAATCAATCTCTTCACGGACCGAGGCGTATTCGGAATAACGATCCAGGACTTCCTCCGGAGGATTGGCATCGAGACCAAAACTGATATTATCGGCAATGGTGTCCGAAAAAAGGAATACATCCTGAGGTACGTAGGCAATATTCTTCCGGATATCTTCCAGCCGCAGTTCGCGCAGGTCGCTTCCATCCAGCTTAATACTTCCTTCCGTTACGTCATACATTCTCAGTAGCAAATCACAGATGGTACTCTTGCCTGATCCGGTCCTTCCTAAAATGGCCAGCTTTTCGCCGGGCTTAAGCCGGAAAGTCACTTTTTTCAGGGCATCTACACCGGTGTCCGGATAGACAAATGATACCTGGTCAAACTGGACTTCACCACTTAACCGGTGCGGGCCAACTTCAGGGTTTTTAATGGTTGATTCGGTATCGAGAAATTCATTGAGCCGTTTTTGTGAAGCCTCGGCTTGTTGTACGATGGATGCGATCCAACCGATGGCGGTAACCGGCCAGGTGAGCATATTGATGTAAATGACAAATTCTGCGATATTACCTGCCGTGATCAGGCCTTGATTGACTTTGATTCCTCCAATGTAGATGGACAGGACAGATGAAATGCCAATGAAAAAAATGATGATTGGGAAAAACAACGCATCAACGGTGACCATTTGCATACTCTTCTCCTGATAGTCCCGGCATTCCTGATCAAAGTATTTAACCAGAAATTTCTCCTGGACATAGGATTTGACCACCCGTATTCCGGAATACATCTCCTGGGCTATACTATTCAATCTTGATAGTTGCCGCTGGATGACTTCGGACTTCCGGTTGATGATGTTGCTGATGTAATAAATCGAAACAGACAAGAAGGGGAGCGGAGCCAGGGTGTAGATTGTCAGCTCGAGGTTGACTTTAACCATGCTGCCGACAACCAGCACAAAAAGCGTCACCAGGTTCATGGCATATAGTATCCCTGGGCCCAGATACATCCGTACTTTTGACACATCTTCCGTGATCCTGGCCATCAGATCACCGGTCTTATTCCTGCGGAAAAAGGCCTGGTCCAGGGTCTGGTAATGCAGATAGATGTCCTTGCGGATGTCGTATTCGATCAACCGGGACATGACAATAATGGTCTGCCGCATCCAATACATGAAGAATCCCATCAGGATGGCAAACAGAATAACCAACAGGCCAAAAATCAATAACCCGGTTCCAATGGATTTGTACAATTCCGATTGATGTACAAAGCCCTGTTGCATCCGGTAAAGACTGATATTTTGAACCACCAGGTCCAGAGCCTGGCGCACCATCTGCGGTTGAAGGACATTGAAATAATTGGACAGGGCGACAAACAGAAATCCCAGTAGAAATTTCCATTTGTATCGTAAAATATAATGATTTAGTGCAGCCAGGTTCTTCACCATACGTGAATTCTCATTGCAATGATACATCAAATATCCATTACTAACAGGAAATGCTGGTGGGGGTTGAGCTGCACAACCGATACCGGTGAAAATTATTTTTCAGGGCCTAGATCAGCTTCCTACACCAGAGGTGATCGGGGGAGCGGTTTGTTTTACCTGAAAATAGGGCATCACCCGGTTCAGATAAGAACTATCGAAGGCATGGATATTGAGCAGGTCTTCGATGAACAAATACCTTCCATGTTGCTGCCTGTACCGGACTATTAATTTGGCATCTTTCCAGGTAAGGTAAGGATGGTTGGCCAGGGTAGGTATATCCACGTCGTTCAGATCGATGAATCGCATGATGGGTGATTCCTGCAGATAAGGCAGGATCTTGCGGAATGTGGAATCCGGCAACTGCCAGGTCTCCTGCACCTGGTCCTTACTGTAAAACCCACCCAGTCTCTCCCGGAATTCAATGATCTTACTGGCATAATACGGGCCTATCCCGGGAAGGCTTTCCCAGTCCAACGCTTCCGATCGATTGATGTCAACCGGAAGGATTTTTCGCGGTGTAATTTTATTTACTGATGCACCTGTAAATGTGGAAGGCGGATGAGCCACGGATTTGATCCCGGAACTGTGTGTTATTTTATCGGTCGATGAGGTTAAAGAAGTATCGCTATGACTACCTGCCAGGGCATCCGGATCCCGGTTGTTTTCATCCTTGTTTTCAATGTACTCTTTTCCATGTTCCGGTTTGCTGTTCTCTGGTCTTAGGATGATGGTTTTTGGGAATTGCTGGCCATCGAACCCGGCGGCCGCATCCAGTGAATCGTAGTATGCTTTTGCAGTTTCAACCAGGGCAAGCATTTCCTTTTCTCGTAACGGACGGATTTGGTGATTGAAATGATACCACGCCATAGCTGCAAGAGCCACAGCCGTCAGAATCAATCCTGCCGTCCGGTCCCGCTGATGCCGGGTGAATGTTGGTTTGATAGGTTTTATTCGATCCATTGATAACCTTCTTTATGGAGCCTTTCAGGACAGAAAACATCAAGTTGATCTCTTTTATGGCTGCAGGCCTGTTCCCTGACAGATGAAAAGAAGATGGCCTGCGAAAGAGTGGTAGCAGCCATGGTATGAACCAGATTTTCCGTTGCATAGGTGTGACCGTTGAACAAAACCAGGTCCCGGTATTTCCATATTTCATGGTTTTGAAACTGATCCGGAAGCAGGACCCGGACCTTATTATATGCCTGATGGAATTCCGCTTCACTTCCCTCCTCAGCGGATTTTGCATTTTCTGATGAAGTTCTTCGCAGAACCCAGTCGTAGCAATAGGGGGAGTCCGAAAAATGGACGATAACTCTTCCATCAAGGTATTCAGCCATAACTTTTGGTTGTGCCTCAAAGCTGAGGTAAGCGGTGATCGCAGCCATTAGCAGGAATCCGGTTGTGGTAGCAGGATAACGTGGCTGGTACAATATGGAATAGAGGAATAACAACAATACAGCAGTAAGTGGGATTAGCGCAATACCTGGTATATGAAACGGGCCTAAGTAGGAAGCTGGCAGTTGCTGGAAAAAATTCAGACTCTTGTAAAGCCACCCAGTCAGCAGGTCGACTCCTTTCCATCCCCAGACATTGATCCAGGGAATCAAGGCACCCAGCAGGAGCGTCCCAAAACTTCCGGTCAGGATTAGACCGGTCAAAGGCACAGCAAATAGGGAGGTCAGAACGAAGTAAGAAGGAAAGTAGTGAAATTGGAATAAAAGAATTGGCAGAATCAGGGCCTGTGCGGCAATGGAAACACTCGTTAAACCCCAGAGATAACGAATAACGGCAGACCGGCCTTTTACAAGGCGCATGAGTCGTGGATAAAACAACAAGATCCCGCCCACAGCAAGAAAGGATAGCTCAAATCCGGTATTCCATAACAACAGAGGATCAAAAAGGAGGAATCCGACTGCAATGACTGTGAGTAACGTCAGGGTTGAGATTTCCCGGAAAAACATCCTGCCTATTTGCAAAAGGGATAATAAAAAGGCTGTTCGTAGGATTGGTGGCTGAAGCCCGGTGAGGAAAGCGTACACCCAGAGTCCTGTGATGGCTAAGGCAACCGGAACCATGCCGCGGTAGCCTAACGACAATCCGGCAAGACGAAAAATCCACAACAAAAAAACGTAAAGGATTCCAGCGTGAAGGCCGGAAATAGCCAGGACATGTGCAGTTCCGGATTCCCTGAATACCTGTTTCACCGAAGGATCCAGGACTGATTTATTTCCCAAAATCATTGCTTCAAGAATCTGATTGCTTGGAGCACTTACCCCCAGATGAATCCTCTCTGCCAGCAGTTGATTGAATTGCATTGCCCATGCATGCAACTTTGAAGTATGAAGCAAGGTAATCTGGGAGGTATCCCGGATCCACATGATGTGATTGATCCCCTGCATTTCACGTATCGCGAACCAATTCACCGGTTCAAAGGAGGCGCTGGGAGATTGCCTTTGTAGGCTGCCCTGACAGGTGATCAAGCTCGACAGGGGAAGAACCTTATTGCCGGGCACATAAATTTGTAATAGATCGTTGCAGCGTACAGGCTCCATTCCTTCCATTAGCACTGATTGGCTTCTGATGACAAGAAACTGTCCGTTCGACGTTTCATTTCGCTGGACAACTTTTCCGGTTATCCGTACAGCACTTGGTGGGTCAAACCGGTCCAGGCCAGGCATTCTGGCCGCATCCTCCAATAACCAGTAGCCACTACTCAGGGCTGTAATAGCCAGGGCCCCCCAAAACAGCCGGTCAAAAACAGGCTGTTCCCTGGCCAGAATGGAGAGAACAGCCAGGACTCCCAAGCTGCACAAAAAATAGGATTGGGGTACGGTGACTGAAGAAGGCAACAGTTTCGTCAGCAGGGCTCCTAGTAAAAAAGGAAGCGTAAAGAGAAGGATCGGATATCTGGGTTTTGCTGGCATCGGGACAGTGAATTGGAGCGTGTGCTATTCACGTCAAATCTAAAGCCCACGTTTAAGCAGATCGTAGAAAAGGCAGCATTACATACATATGAATTTATTGCATATCAATAATTTTAAGGCTTTCATCATTCGGCGCCATGATATTTGAATAAATTTCACGCTTCCGGCTTTTTGATTTTAGATCGGAACTGAAAATTATCGTGTGGTTTTTAATATCTTAAAGGCACTAAAAATCAGTTTCGAATGAGAACAGTATGGATAATTATCTTACTGATACTCTATTTCCTGTTGGGATATTACATGTGTTCCATGCAGCAGGAATGTTGTCCCAGTGAGATTTCGACAACTCAGGGCACTGAAAAGATTATCAATGAGGCTCCTGAGAAGCCGGTGGTAACTACTCCAGCATTCACCGCGGAAACAGGCCCGATATTATTCCGTTTCAACAGTGATGATCCCATTCTGGGAGCAGGTTATGAACGGTTGCGGGACTCACTCCTCTCCAGCATGCAGGCAGACCAGAAGTTGCGTATTACCGGACAATATTTTGCGGATGAAACCAACAATTCCAGTTATGAAAACCTCGGTATCGCCAGGGCTCATGCCATTAAGATGAAATTATGGCCAGGAGAAAGTGATGATAAATTTCAGTTTGCCAGTGAGTTGGTCTCTGACCGGGAAGGGATCCGTGATAATCCATTCCGGAGTGCCCGGTTTGATTACGCTGTTTTCAAAGAGACCGTCAAGGAAATAGATAACAAAGCCATCGTCTATTTCCCTTACAACTCAACGCGCCGGATAGACGATCCGGATATCGAAAAATACCTCCGGGATATGGCTGACCGGCTAGCAAAAACGACTGAGAAAGTGGTCATAACGGGACACACCTGTGACCTGGGCCCCGAAGCCAGTAATTACCACTTAGGAATGTGGCGGGCAGAGGTCGTACGAGATTATCTGACTAAATTAGGTGTGGACCCAGGCCGGATCACAGTGGCAAGTAAAGGCGAAAATGATCCGATGGTTCCTAATACCAGCGCAGAAAATCGTAAAAAGAATCGTCGTGCAGAAATTGAATTGATTAAATAAAACCTAAAATCAACGGACTATGTTTTTTCTGATTTCACTCTGTTCCGTCCCCTGGTGGTTGATGTGGTTACTACCTTTTTTAATTGGCCTCCTGTTGGGATGGTTACTCTGGGGCAGATTCCAGGGATTGTTGAAGCAAGCCGAAGAGGAACTGGCTGCTTGTCGGAAAAAATCCAAACAACTGGAAGAAGACCTGGCTGAATGCCGGAAAGCATATAAATCTCTGGAAAATGAGAATGCTACACTACGCGGCCGTATCCGTGAAATGGAGGCTGCGGCGGCGTCGAAACCTAAAGCAGGAGCCCCGGTTGCCTCTGCAGCCGTAGGTGGCGCCGTGAGCTCTCTGGCCGGAGGTGAAGTGCTGCGGGGCTCGGCAAATATGTATGCAGCATTAAAAGAAGACAACTTACAGGTGGTCGAGGGAATTGGACCCAAAATGGATGAAGTGCTGAAAAGTAATGGAATAAAGACCTGGTCAGCACTTGCCGCACAAACGCCCGAAGGACTGCGTGCTCTACTGGATAAATCTGGGACCAGGTATCAGATTATTGATCCGACGACCTGGCCAGACCAGGCAGCTCTGGCAAGTAAGGGAGAATGGCCCCGGTTAATAGACATGCAGAAAGCACTTGATACGGGTAGGGATACAAATACAGGACCTACCGACTCAAAAGTGGAGAAACTTTTAATTAAAATGGGATTGCTCCGCAAGTTTGCCAAAGACGACCTGAAGCTGGTCGAAGGCATCGGGCCTAAGATTGAAGGGCTGCTCCATGATGCCGGTGTCAAAACCTGGGAAGCATTGGCTGCCACCTCCGTGGAGAAAATCCAGCAAATCCTGGATGCAGCTGGTGACCGCTACAAACTGGCCGATCCGGGCACCTGGCCCAAACAGGCGAGATTGGCTCACGAAGGCAAATGGCAGGAATTGGATGACTACCAGCACTTCCTCCAGGGCGGCAAGGAAACTTGATATTTAACTTGCTCTAACCTAAATAAATGAAGCCACCTTTCACGGTGGCTTTTTTTATTTCCATGACATGAAATTTTCTGGTTAAGCCCTAATTTTGCGGCGACAAATGATGATCATTAAAAAACAATATTATGCATCCCGTATCTGAGATCATTCGAAAAAGAAGAGCTGTTTTCGAAGGAGCATTTACCGGTGGAGAGATCCCACAGGCAATCCTGAATGAAATATTGGAAAATGCCAATTGGGCGCCTACCCATAAACTGACTGAGCCGTGGCGCTTCATCCTATACAGTGGAGAGGCGCGTCAGGAGCTTTCTGAAATTGTAGGCGGAGCATTCAAGAAATTTACCCCAGAAGATGCATTCTCCGAAATCAAATGGCGTAAAATTGCCCAAAAGCCATTACAGGCATCTGCAACCATCGTCCTGCTGATGCAACGCGATCCTAAGGCTTCCTTACCCGAGTGGGAGGAAGAGGCTGCCGTAGCTTGCGCGATACAGAACATGTGGTTGACTTGTGCCGCCTATCACATCGGCGCGTATTGGTCTTCACCTGGTTTTTTAGTCAATCATGGCAGGGAGTTATTTGATCTGCCTGAAGGCCAGTCCTTATTGGGTTTGTTGTATATGGGAACCGTCGCCGATGATTACTGGCCTACCGGAGAACGCGGTGATTGGCAGGATAAAGTAGTATTCCGGAGGTAGTTGTCGACTCTGCTGAACTCATTTATTTGGCGATGGTTATAATAGAATAACCAGTCCATTTCATTGGAACTGGATTGTTCATCCTATTAACGCTTAGCCAATGCATCATTATGATACCTTAGTAGCGGCCCTGGAGGATGTGCGCAAGCGGGGCTTTTCAGTTGACTTTAAGTTGCACTATGAGGAATTGTTCTGTCATGGTAACCAAAGCATCTATGACCCTTCCCACTTTGAAATTGTAGAAGTGCATCGTTTCGAAGGTATGAGCAGTACCGACGATAACTCCATATTATATCTTATCGAAACCGATGACGGGATGAAAGGCACACTGGTTGATGCCTATGGTGTATATGGTGATGCGCTTTCTCCTGAAATGATAGATAAGATGCGGGTAAACTATTTATGAGCCTAGTGCGACTATTGGATGGGGCGGTAGGAACCTTGCTTGAACAACGCGGCTATCCCGGTCATCCGGTCTTATGGACTGCCGAGGCGGCCATGACACATCCGGACATGCTCAGGGACATTCATCTCGCTTATTTGGATGCGGGAGCTGATATCATCACTGCGCATACCTTTCGTACCACAGCCTATGCCTACCATAAGGCGGGACGAAGCGATCAGGAAGCCCACCAGGCTTTGGACACAGCAGTGTCTATCGCTAAACAATGCATTGTTCAGAGTGAAAGAAAGGTAATCCTGGCGGGATCGCTGGCGCCGGTTGAGGACTGCTATCGTCCGGATCTGGTACCGGATGATAACGCTTTGCTGAAGTCACATCAGCTTCAGATCCAATGGTTGAAGGCGAGCGGGGCAGACCTGATACTTGCGGAAACCATCAATACCTTACAGGAAGCTGAAGTGATCTTATCGTGCTGTATAAAGGCAAATATTCCGGCGTGGATAAGCCTGTTGCCCGGACCGGATTCATCATTTAATGAGGAGGAAATGCTCCATGAAGCCATAGTTAAGCTGTGGAATCTGGGGGCTTCCATGGTCCTTTTGAATTGCCGGCCTCATACAGAAATGAATGACTGGTTGAAAGTGTTCAGCGATGCCGGTAAACCCTGGGGGATCTATGCCAATGGTCCGGGAGCGCCTGATCCTGCCTGCGGGTGGGACAATCATGATCAGGAAGGAATTGAAGGTTTTGTGCGATCCGCCATGTATTGGATTAGTCAGGGAGCTTCCGTTGTGGGTGGTTGTTGCGGTTCTACACCGGAAATGATCCGGGCGATCCGTCAAAACCTGCACATCAATAATACTCAAGAGGAATTTTGAATATAAAGGTAAGGTTTGCTCCATATTGAACTTTGGGCCTGACTACAAAGTCTGGGGTATAGAAAGTCGCATATCCCTGTAGTCCCATCCGGAAATTCGGTGTTAACAAAAACTCATAACCAGAGCCGATTTCACCTCCGTAATAGACCTGCCTGTTTACTGCGGCGAATAGATCCAGTCCCAGTATTTGCTGCTCAGTGGTCTTTTCCTTCAGGATGGAAACCTGCGGTGCCAGATAAAATCCTTTTGGCTCGGTATTGAAGTACCATTGTATTCCCGTTTGAGCGTGGAGGATGCTTCCGTGAAATCTGGACTTGCTACCTTTCTGGTAACCAAAATCGATGGTCCAGAGGACATTTTCCTTTTTACGGGAAACCGGCAACTGAAATACCGGGGAGGCTCCGTAATAATTAAACCGGGTGTCGATCAGTGCCGGATAACTTGATCCGCCAATCTTTCCACCGGCATAAACCTTGCGTTGCCCGAACGCCAGAACTGCCAGAAAAAGAAATAGCATCGTCAGAATGGCATTAAGCCGAAAGCCCTGCTTCATGGTTTCTCAAAATTCTTCGGACAAAGATATAGGATTATTGTTTCTGTTCCTCCGGTACATTGAGTCGCTTCACCATCTTAAAATTGGTTAAGGTGGCCGCTCCAATCACCACCTGTTGCATTTGCAATACCTCATATCCGTTTTGTTCAAACAGGGGTTTGGCAGTCAGGCTTACATCCACCTGGATTTCACGAACATTAATTTCAGACAATACTTCTTCAGCGATGGCCAGTAGGCGGCTTCCGATTCCCTGACGCTGATGATCCCTGCTTACATACAAAAGGTCAATGTATCCGATTGATTTCCAGGTGATAACTCCGGCCAGCGAGTCCCGATCGACCGCTACCCACACCGATTGTTCGATCAGTCGATTTTTCATCCGTCCCGGATTGGAAATTCTGCTGACCCATTCCCTGACCTGCTCAGGTAGATAATCTTGACTATTAATGTGCTTAATAGTTAATGTACAAAGATCTATAATGGCTGGCCATTCGGTATCCAGGGCAGTCCGGTATGTGATCATTCCAAGAGCGTTATTGATGTTTTTGGGTGGAAATTAGCCGGTTGCGGTATCCTTCCAGCCAGGTTAAATTTTTATTGAGCATTTCGCTCAGTATCTGGGTGTTTGAAGCACTTAATTGATGCAATTTATCCAGCATCGCTGCTTCCTTTATCGCCCATTCTGCTTGAAACCTGTCCTTGGCCAGGTCGTAATCCGCCTGTAATGCATCCCTGGCCTGAAATTTCTTTTCTTTAAAAAAAGATTGTTCTTCCTGACCACTCAAAGCCTCAAACTGAATCAGAAAGACATGTTCCAGACTATCCAGAGCGGATGATTTTTTTCGTAAAAAGGTTGATTTTCTAAGTTCTCCCTGTTCTCGGAATTGGTTGATTTCCAATTCCAGCTGTTGTTCCAGCTGTACAATGCAGGAATTCATCTGTTCATTCCATTGCTCGAGATATTGCTGCTGTTCTGCTTCATTCAGCCCCATCCAAGCCGGATAGGAAAGTGTATCTGGCAAGACGAATGGCTTACTTTGAGCTTGCAATGAGCCGGACCAGAATAGTGCCGGAATAATTACAAATGCCCACTTAAGGACAATCGGGTGCATATTCACCACTCGTGGTACGAAAATATCTTCTTCCATTTAAAAAGATTTTATCGCCATCGCTGGTTAATTGATATTGCTGAACTTCTCCGCCATTGAAGGTAAGGACCAGCAGCGGAACTCCGGTGGGGGCTTCGATTGTCCAGGTGCCGGCACCGTTATCATTTCCTCCTGCATATCCACTGACACCTGCACCTCCTACACCCACGGATGAATTACTGGCGAACTTGAAATAGCCTTGTGAGCAGAGATCGATACGGGCATCACTACTGTAACCTCCGCCTATGCCTCCATCGTAGGAACTGCCGGATGTGTAAGATTCCATATAGGTTAGTCTGGTACCCTGAAGCAGGCTTTTCCATTGTTCAACGATCGGACCGGTTTTAGGAGCGCTGAAGACAAGACTTTTACGTAACCTGCGCAAGGTGTTCTCTAGTTCTGATTGATAAACGGACTTGTTGGCTATGGCCATGAGCAGGACGCCGGCTCCCTTGGTATTCAAAACACCGATGGCATATGCTTTGGCTGGCTCCCATTGTAATGTGCCTTCGTAATGCGCTTCTACTGCCTGATTGTCCAACAGGCCTGGAGTTCCCGCTAACAATAGTTGCGTCCCTGCGTCGGCCTGTAGTCCGGTTTTTGCTTCTTCCTTAAGTTCTTCAATGGTGCGGTAAGTATGGGTATTCATTATGATGACGCCCGGGATCGTCTGATGCCCGATGATCATTCCATCATTGGTTTCCTGTCCGACCCAGCCATCCGGGATGGTAAAAGAAATGCCAAGGTTAGGGTAGTCCTGGCGACCTGATTTTTGGGCGGAACCAGTGGTGAGGGTGTGCATCAGCATCAGGAGCGGAAGAAGCCATGAAAATATTGGTCGTACGATCATATTTACGGTTTGATTTGATATTAAGTTACCCCTTTTGAAGCACTGAATCCAGTTTTTTTACCTCAGGACCGAAAAGGACACCAGAGCAGGATCCTCGGGCTGTGTTATGATTTCAACGTGCGTGACTCTTGCAAGAGGTGGTCCGGTTCGGCACCAATCTTCAAAAGCCAGCAATGCATCAGCAGGCCCCTGCACAAAAGCTTCAACCTCGCCACCTATAAGATTGTGTACAAAACCGGTCAGTCCTAAGGAGTCAGCCTGCTGTTTTGCAGAAGCCCGAAACCAGACACCCTGTACTTTGCCACTGATGATATATCGTTTTGCTGCCATTACCTGTGTTCATTTTCCATTTCCTCTTCCTCCTCGTTACCCATCTCCCGCCAGCCAAGAGCCGCGACTTGCTCTTTAAAGAAATCTGCGATTCGGCTACGCTGATCTGATGTCAACCGGGCCGCAGGATGCAGCCAGGTATAAGATTTTAATGGCATCTCTGCTTGTTCGACGACTTCGATGCATTCATCAAGCGTGTGGTCCTTTCGTTTATCCATGTAGGTGTTCCAGATCGAAAAATTGAGGTGTTCGCGACCTTCCCGGACATGATGATGCAGGATGAAGGATACCGGAGCTATCCGTGCATACCAGGGATAATTGGTTTCATTGGAATGGCAATCATAGCACGCGGTCTTCACTAGTGTCTGCATTTCCTGGGATACCATCCTCGAATAGAGTAAGTCCTCTCCCGTATTTAGCGGGGGATTCGTTCTGTCAACCGGTATCAACTGCAGCACCATCAGGAGTGTTAGCAGACCCAAGCCTGCCTTTCTCCATCGCTTCGATTTGTTCATAGGCGCGAAATTAAGAAAAACCGTCGTGGCTTCCAGGCTCTGATTACCTGGCACCTGTCGGCTGTTGAGGTGGCCGGATCAATTCCTTGAACCTAATGGTATGCGATCCGTTCTTATGCAAGGTGAAAGGAAAGGTACAGTGGGTATCTTTCATTTTCTTCATATTTGCATTGGCAATGGAAAAAACAAAAAAATCGAAAGTAACCAGAGAACAGATCAAAGAGCTGGTCTATTTCGCACGATTCATTAAGCCCTATACTACTCAGTTTGTCCTGGGACTGGTATTGCTTTTTTTCTCTTCCGTTATCGTGATGGCCTTTCCTTACCTGGCGGGAGAATTGGCAGATATTGCTACCGGCAAGTCGAAATTACATCTCACCCTGGATCAGGTGGGAGGCATCTTATTGCTCATTTTGGTATTACAGGGTGTCGTGTCCTATGTCCGGGTAATCCTGTTCACCATTTTCAGCGAAAAAAGCATGGCCGATGTCCGGGTGGCGCTTTATCAGAAACTGATCACCCTGCCGGTGGTCTTTTACGACAAGAACCGCGTGGGAGAATTGATCAGCCGCATTACGGCGGATGTGGATCAATTGCAGCAGGTTTTGTCTGTCACGATGGCAGAATTTATCCGGCAGATCCTCATATTGATTGTAGGCATTACCCTGTTGCTGGTGTCATCGCCACGTCTTTCATTGCTGATGCTGGCTACATTCCCGTTGATTGTAATTGCTGCCTTTTTCTTCGGTCGTTTTATCCGGAGATTATCAAAAGAGCGGCAGGAGAAGCTGGCTGCAACCAATACGGTCGTTGATGAGACCCTGCAAACAATCCACACCGTCAAGTCATTCACCAATGAATGGTTTGAGTTTGGTCGTTACCGGGATAAGATCCAGGAGGTTGTTCAGACGGCTTTGCATCTGGCCAAATACCGGGCCTCTTTCGGCAGTTTTGTGATAGTGGTTCTCTTTGGAGGGATCTTTTTTTTGTTGTGGTTTGGAGCACGTATGGTCCAGGATGGTTCGATGACGGTCGGACAGCTGGTAGCCTTCATTGCTTATACCATGTTTATTGGAGGAGCAATAGGAAGTTTAGGTAACTTTTATACCACGATCATTTCTGCCGTCGGCGGCACCGAGAGGATCCGTGAGATCCTGAATCATGATGTGGAGGTATCCACCCAACGGAATACGAAACGCCCACCTGTAGTGGGTAATATCCGGTTCGAGGAGGTTGAATTCAGCTATCCGACCCGTTCGGATGTACCGGTACTCAAGGGAATTAATATGGAGATAGCTGCCGGTCATAAAATTGCCCTGGTCGGAACGAGTGGGGCGGGAAAGTCAACGATCGCCCAATTGCTGCTACGTTTTTATGAGCCGACCGGTGGAGCCATCTTGCTCGACGATCAGCGCATTTCCGGGATGCCGCTGGAATCTTATCGCTCCATTCTTGGGCTGGTACCACAGGAGGTTATCCTCTTTGGAGGCACTATCCGCGAGAACATTTTATATGGTAATCCTGATGCAACTGAAGACCAGTTGATCGAAGCGGCCAGACAGGCCAATGCCTGGGAGTTCATCAAGTCATTCCCGGATGGCCTGGAAACCAGGGTGGGGGAACGGGGGATCAAACTTTCCGGAGGACAACGACAACGGATTGCGATCGCCAGAGCCATCTTACGTGATCCTAAAATTTTGATCCTGGACGAGGCTACGTCATCGCTCGATGCCGAATCAGAGCGGGTTGTACAGGAGGCATTGGATAATCTGATGCAGGGCAGAACCTCGGTGATCATCGCGCACCGTCTGGCCACCATAAAGGAAGTGGATTGTATCTACGTCATTGAACACGGCAAGGTCATCGAAAAAGGCACTCATGAAGAGCTGGCCGCTATTCCGGATGGAGCTTATTCCAGCTTTGCCAAATTACAATTTGATACAAGCGAATGATCTGGGAAACGGATAAATCTCTACGCGAACTCAACACGTTCGGTGTCCAGGCAAAATCGGCCTTTTTCGCCCAGATTACAGATCTGGCCACCCTCGAAAGTGCGGTCCGTGAACAGCCTGCACCCTTTTTTATCCTCGGTGGAGGAAGCAATATTTTATTCACTGATGACCTGCCTGCAGCTGTATTGTCCAACCAGATCCAGGGTATTGATATCCTTCAGGAAAATGATGATGAGGCCCGTTTGGCGGTGGGCGCTGGTATGCGCTGGCATGACCTGGTCATGTGGTCGGTAGAGCGAGGCTATGGAGGGCTTGAAAATCTGGCATTGATACCCGGCCAGGTGGGGGCAGCTCCAATTCAAAACATTGGCGCATACGGTGTGGAGGTCGGATCAGTCATCGAGGCTGTTGATGCCTATGATCTGGAAAAAGGTGAAGTGCTTCGGTTCCCGGCCTCAGTCTGTGAATTCGGATACCGGACCAGCATTTTTAAAACGACCTACCGCAATAAGCTTTTCATTCTCCGGGTTTATTTCCGGTTATTGCGTCATCCGGTTTTGCACCTGGATTATGGTGCTATTCGGGACGAATTGAAGGCCATGGATGTTAAGGTCCCGGATGTGCGGGAGGTGAGTAATGCAATCATCCGCATCCGGCAAAGCAAACTGCCCGACCCGGCGAAAATAGGTAACGCTGGTAGTTTTTTTAAAAACCCAACGGTTTCTCTGGATGCGTACGAAGCATTTTTAAATCGTCATCCGGATATTCCCGGATACCCGGCGGAAACGGACCGGATTAAGATACCCGCCGCCTGGTTTATTGATCATCTGGGCTGGAAAGGCTATCGCATGGGTGATGCAGGTGTCCATGAAAAGCATGCCCTGGTCCTCGTGAACTACGGCGATGCCTCCGGACAGGATATCGTCCAACTGGCTATAGCGATTCAACGTTCCGTAGAAGAGGCATTTGGTATAAGCCTTGAACCGGAAGTGAATATTGTCGGTTGATCAGGCCTGTGCAGTAGGCGTATTGAAGTTCATCGGCGGAATCTGAGGTTCCGGCTCATCGATGACCCCAAACTGGGCTTCGTATTTTTTGATATTGTCCTTTAGTGCTTTGAGCATACGTTTTGCATGTTCCGGAGTGACGATGATCCTAGCTTTAACTTTGGCTTTTGGAACATTGGGCATCAGCCGGATGAAGTCAATCACAAATTCAGCGTGGGAATGTGAAATGATGGCAAGATTTGAATAGGTGCCTTCAGCAATCTCTTCAGGTAACTCGATGTTAACCTGGTTCTTATTTTCTGACATATTGAGTTCATTTGCCCGATAAAGATAGTTCAATGGGACTAAATGGTCAGAATCTTGTGGATTATATCAAGTTTTTTGTTCTAACCCTTGATTATTACAGGGAAATAGGTAGATTTACTTACCAATCTGGAATTCCTCCACAGGAATTCATCTACGAAAAGTATTTCCTTCTTATTCCAACCACACAAGTTTGTATCCGAATTTGTCCCGATGTTAGGACATATTGAAATAGATCGTATTGGAAAAGAATTAATGTATTACACTTATTTGTAATATATGTTTGAAATACTATATTTGTTAACCAATTAAAAAGTCCTATGGCAGTAACTCTACATCGTAAACCTGTTTCACCTCACCAAAAACAATCGCCGAAGCGAGTCTCCCTGGACAATACATTGTTGTACCTGGTTGGAGCAATCGGCCTGATTGGTTCCATTTATCTGGTCTCGACATCAAGTCGCACGACGGCTTACACACAGCAAAAAATGCATACCCAATCCGGTATGATCGTAAGTCAGAAGCAACTGATAACTCCAGTAAAAGAAGAAGTGAAGTTACCTGAAAGTGCAGCGGATACCGTAAAGTGATTTACCCGTTGCATTGGTTCACACATCTCATGAGTGGTTTGTAAGCGCTAACCTACTAGCCCCCCGCTTTTTTACCCCCAATATGCTGTTTTGCCAATTCCGAGCGTTTAAGGATTAACTGTCCCGGATCTTGCCTTGAGGTGATCCTGGAATAATGATAATTTTCAATGGACTGTTGAACCAATTCTGCATTTTATGTATTATTACAACATGTTCAATTGTGTAATATGATCAGGATCAAAGACCTTATTGAACGATCTGCCTTTGGTGTTTGCGCATCCATCGGCGAGCGGTTTGGCATTGCTACCTCACGTATCCGGATTTATTTTATTTACGCCTCCCTATTGACCCTGGGCAGCCCTTTGATTTTTTATCTGGTTGCAGCATTCTGGTTGAATGTGAAGAATTACATCCGCAGAAATTACAACCTGCTGCTTGATTAACTTCTCCTCCTGATAAGTTCTTTTCACAGACCCAACGGGTCTGCTGGACAGCATTTTACATATGTTAAAGTTGTCCTACGGAAATGTTAACCTGAAAAAGTTGAGATGTCTAACCAACTTTTTTGACTTACTTTCCATCTATACAACAAGAACTTCAGGCAACCCATGTCCACTCTATGAGGTATGCCTGCAACAAATTCATCCATGAAACTGAACAAGCTATTATTACCCATTCTCCTCCTGGGTGCCGTTATTGCCGCTATTGTACTATTTTCCGGCTCGAAAAAAGAGGAACAAATCAAGGAAATTTTCACTGAGGTTACCGAAGGCCCTTTTTCAGTACAGGTATTAGCTACCGGTGAAATCAAAGCCAAACGTTCTGAAGTGATTCGGGGACCTGCTGCCATGCAGCGGGTAGGTGTTTATCAAACCACCATTCAGAATATTATCCCGGAGGGAACGGTCGTTGGCAAGGGTGAATTCGTAGCTCAGCTGGACCGCACCCCACTGGCTTCTCAGTTAAATGATGCACAGGCGGAGATCGATAAGATCAATACACAACTTGAGCAGGCCATCATCGATACGACCATTGACCTGCGAAACATCCGGGACCAGATCAAGGACCTGGAGTTCTCGATTCAGGAAAAACAACTGCAGCTTGAACTGAACAAGTATGAGCCTGAAGCCATCCGCAGACAGAACGAGATTGATATGGAGAAAGCCGAGCGGGACCTTAATAAAACTTCCAACAATCTCAAACTGTCCAAAGAAAAGGCAGATGCCAAGATCCGGGAAATCCTGACAAATCTGAAACAGCAACAGTATAAGCAGGATCAACTGAACCTGGTGGCCAAAGATTTTACAATCACCGCCCCGACGGAAGGGATGGTCATTTATATCCGGAACTGGAACGGATCCAAGCAAGGACCCGGTTCACAGATTAACGCCTGGAACCCTCGTATTGCCGAACTTCCGGACTTATCGGAGATGATCGTTCAGGCATACGTCAATGAAGTGGATATCAATAAGATCGGTCTGGGAATGGATACGAAAATCACCGTGGATGCGCTGGCCAAGAAAGAATTTACCGGGCAGATCATCCAGGTTGCCAACATCGGAGAAAACTACCGTAACTACGATTCGAAAGTATTTGAAGTGTCGGTATTGATCAATGAATTTGATTCACTGCTAAGACCGGCAATGACCGCAGCCCTTGAGATCATCACCGACGAATTCGACAAGGTCACCTTTGTGCCGCTGGATGCCATCGTGCGGGACTCTCTGTCCTATGTGTTCGTTGATGATCACGCCGGCACGTATAAACAGGAGGTGGTTCTGGGTGATGCGAACGACAACGAAGTGATCGTCTGGTATGGGTTGAAACCGGGGACCCGCATCCTGATCAGTGTTCCGGAAGACGCTAACTCGTTTCCCGTTCACTACCTGGAGCCCAATGAAAAAGGTCAGGCGCTGAATACCCTGACCCAGGACCGGTTGGATCGTCAGAAAGCCAAGGATGCATTGCGGTCAAAAGTCAAGAACGTAGAAATTTCAGCGGATCAGTCCGGAGGAGGAGATTTTATCATATTCTAACAACTATCCATGGATCGGTTTCTATTCAATCTGGTATTGGCCATCGATGGCGTATTGATGAATAAGCTCCGGGCTTTCCTTACAGCACTGGGTATCATTTTCGGGGTGGCCGCAGTTATCGCGATGCTTGCCATCGGAGAAGGCGCTAAAGCTGCTATCCTCGACCAGCTTAAACTCATTGGTTCCAATTCCATCGTGGTTCAGATCAAGAAAGAAACGATCTCACAGGATGAAGCGGAAGAAGGTTCCGGAACGAGCTCGGATTCTCAAAAAGAAGGGAAAACGAAATGGAGTCCGGGACTGCGTGAATCCGATGTTGATGCCATCACAGCAGTAGTTCCCACTGTTGAAAAAATATCTCCGGAGGTCATCATGAGTAAAAAGCTACTGGCCAATAACCGTCAGGGAGATGTGCGCTGTGTAGGGATAACCGGAGACTTTTTTGACCTGAATAATATACCTATGGGAGCCGGCCATGACTTCGCCAGCTTTCATCATGAGTCAGGTGCACCGGTCTGTATCATTGGCCGGAATATTCAGAAAAACTATTTCCAGCAACGTGACCCGATCGGAGAAACGATCAAGGTAGGCAATACCTGGCTACGTATCATTGGAGTTTTGGAACGACGCATCACCCAGAAGGAAAATCTGGACAAGCTGGGCATACGCGATTATAATTCAGACGTTTATGTCCCATTGCATACGGCTTTGCTGCGGTTTGAGAACCGGGCTAAAATCACCAACCGGGATATTGGTGAGCGTGGCCAGAATCAGGAGGTGGACAGTTACCACCAATTGGACCGGTTGGTCGTCCGGGTGCATGATACACATCAGCTGCAGGCTACTGCGGATGTTATCTCCAGGTTGTTGAAAAGAAGACATCAGGGTCAGGTCGATTTTGAAATGGAGATCCCGGAACTATTGCTGCAGCAACAGCAGAAAACCCAGGAGACCTTTAACCTTGTCCTGGCCGTGATAGCAGGTATTTCCTTGTTGGTCGGTGGAATCGGTATCATGAACATTATGCTGGCCTCCGTATTGGAGCGGATCAAAGAGATCGGTGTGCGTAGATCGCTGGGTGCACAACGGATCGATATAGTCCTTCAGTTTTTGCTGGAAGCGATCCTGATCAGTCTGATTGGCGGACTGATCGGCATAGTCCTGGGCGTTGTTTCGGCAAGCCTGATCGCTAACTCCGCAAATATACCCACTGTGGTTTCAGGCTGGTCGGTGGCAGTGTCCTTTGGTGTGGCCTTTATTATCGGCCTGGTCTTTGGATTGATCCCGGCTCAGCGCGCGGCCATGCAGGACCCCATTAAAGCATTGCGAACCGATTGATATTACCATATAATTGTCATGTATGCGAGTTATTTATACCCTGGTTTTGGTGTGTGTGTTCTATTATTCCGATGCTCAGCAATCCGTGCGGTTGACCATGCAGCAGGTCATCGACCTCGCGCAGTCGGATGCACCGGATGTATTGCTGGCGGAAACCAGGTACTCCCAGGCATATTGGCTGTTTAAGTCCTATCGTGCCGATCTGAAACCACAGCTGAACTTGTTTGGCACGTTTCCCAGCCTTACCCGTGCAATTGAATCGGTGGTTCAGCCCAACGGAGCGGAACAATTCATTCAACGGGCGAATTTTTCCGGAAACCTGGGATTGACCTTACAACAGGCCATACCGCAAACGGGAGGACAAGTCTTTGCGTACACCAGTCTTCAGCGTTTTGACAACCTGCGTACGCCCAATATTGATCCCTATACCCAATATTTATCCAATCCCATCAGTATTCAGATCCAGCAACCCATATTTGGATACAATGATTGGAAATGGCGTAAACTGATCGAGCCTCTCCAGTTGAAAGAAGCGGAGAAATCCTATTCCGAGGATATGGAACAGATTGCCTACCAGGCCGTGCAGAATTATTTTGATCTGCTGGGGTCACAACTGGCGGTCCGGGCCGCAGAACAGGAAAAGGCGGCTGCGGATACTTTGTACCTGATCGGGCAGGGTAGGTTTGAGGTGGGCAAAATTGCAGAGACTGAGTTGCTCCAGCTCGAACTCCGGGTGATGAATGCGGATGCCTCCCTCAATCAGGCAGAGCTGGATATCAAAACGAAGACAGAAGTACTGCGCAATTTTTTGGGTATTCATGACGCCATCGATTTTGACCTGGTTCCACCGGATGAGATTCCGGAGTTTATCATCAACCAGGAAGAAGCGTTGCGGTACGCCACAGCCAATCGGAGCAAGATCGACGAATTTGAACGACGGCTTTTGCAGATGGAAAGCAATGTTGAAGAACAAAAGAAAGCCGGAGGTGTAAATCTCAACATGAACGGGCGTTTTGGTCTGACTCAAAATGGTCCCGTGATCGGTGATGTGTATACGGAATTGCTGGACCAGGAAATCTTTACCCTGGGAATTACCGTTCCCATCGCGGATTGGGGTAAGCGAAAATCCCGTATCGAAATAGCTAAAGCCCGGCAAAAACTGGAACAACAAAATGTTGCCCAGGAGCGCGTTAATTTTGAGCGTGATATCATCATCAAGGTCCAGCAACTCACCTTACTGCGGGAAGGGGTAAAGCGTGCACAGAAAGCCCTGGAAGCGGCTAATAAACGTTTTGACCTGACCGGCAAGCGCTATGTCATTGGCAAAGTGGATGTCACCGAGTTAAACCTGGCTAACAATGACCGGGAGAGCAACCGACAGGCCTATGTAAACGCTGTGCAGTCGTTCTGGACCGCCTATTACGAGATCAGGACCCTTACATTGTTTGACTTTATCAGCAATGAGCCCCTCATGCGGGACGTGATCGAAAATTAGGGTGATCTCCTAATCAATACGGCTACACGGACAACTTTTCATTGATCAGTAATAGATATGTCATAGCTGCGGTCAGCGATGCTCCGGTTTTATTTGAGTATATTCGCTAAGCTGTGTGCGCAAACAACATACACCTCTGTGAAGTCGTACTTTGCGCTTGTAAGCAAATAATTATAGGGTATGAGCAGGCGACCGGCGATATTCGATTGGATTAAAAACGCATATCGTGACTACTGATAAGACCGTGAAGGCAAAACCAACGCTCACTTTCTGGGAAATATGGAATATGAGCTTCGGATTTTTAGGAATCCAGTTTGGATTTGCATTGCAGAATGCTAACGTAAGTCGCATATTCGAGACCTTAGGTGCGGATGTTGAGGACATACCCATCCTCTGGGTTGCGGCCCCTCTGACCGGCTTGATCGTACAACCCATCATCGGTTATTTTAGTGACAGAACCTGGAACCGCCTTGGCAGAAGAAGGCCCTATTTCCTGGTTGGAGCCATACTGGCATCCCTGGCCTTATTCATCATGCCAAATTCTCCGGCACTCTGGGCGGCTGCAGGTATGTTATGGATCATGGATGCTTCCATCAATATTTCCATGGAGCCGTTCCGGGCGTTTGTTGGTGACAACCTGCCTTCCCATCAGCGTACGACCGGATTTGCCATGCAGAGTTTTTTTATAGGTATCGGGGCCGTGGTAGCATCTGCAATGCCCTACATGCTGACAAATTGGTTTGGGGTATCGAATACAGCAGCGGAAGGAATCGTACCGGACTCTGTCAAACTCTCTTTTTATTTAGGCGGGAGTATTTTCCTGCTGGCCGTATTGTGGACTGTTTTCCGTTCCAGTGAATACCCGCCCGAAGAGCTGGAAGCTTTCGAGCGAGCTGAAAGCAAAGAGGTTTACCATAAGGAAACGACAACCGCATCATCCTATTCAGCGAATGGGGCAAGGCAAATACGCAATGGTGCCATTGTCTTTACAGCAGGCGCCCTGCTGTGGTGGCTTTTAAGCAAGCTGCATGTTGAAAAGGAGGTATTTGTCCTGTCAGGCGGTATGCTGGTGCTGGGATTGTTGTTATTGGCATCAGGTCAGTTACAGCGTTCGGGCCGGTACCAAAATGGATTCGTGACCATCATTAATGACTTTCATGACATGCCTGCGACCATGAAACAATTGGCCTGGGTACAATTCTTTTCATGGTTTGCTTTATTTGCCTTGTGGATCTATACCACCTCCGCAGTGACCAGCCACATTTTTGGCGCGACCGATAAAGCCTCGGAATTGTACAACCAGGGAGCGAATTGGGTTGGAATTTGCTTTGCGGTTTACAATGGGATCGCAGCCATCGTTGCCTTTTTGTTGCCCGTATTAGCGAAGCGCACCAGCCGCAAAATGGCTCACGCCATCTGTTTGGTGATCGGAGCCATTGGATTATTGTCCATCCTGGTGATTCACGATTACAGGCTGCTACTCGCTTCCATGGTTGGTATCGGTATTGCCTGGGCAAGTATCCTTTCCATGCCCTATGCTATTCTAACCGGGGCACTTCCTGCCGGTAAAATGGGCTATTATATGGGTGTTTTCAATTTTTTTATTGTGATACCACAAATCATTGCTGCTTCAATCCTGGGATATTTGTTGACTCAGTTTTTTCATGGAGAAGCGATCAATGCCATGTTATTGGGAGGGATTTCATTCCTGATCGCTGCCATTCTGGTGTTAAGGGTACATGATCACAACTGATCTTTTCTGCAAAATAGGGTAGGAAATTAAGGTACTCCTTGCCAGTCACCGAACAAATGCCAAACTGGTATTGTCTTTAATGTGTTTCTTATTTATTACTACGCATATACACCGTGGTAAGAATTATTATTGAAACACTAAAAGACGCAGTTATGAAAAAGATCGTTGGTTTATTTATGGTATTGGCATTGATTTTTGCTTGCAATTCAAAACAAAAAGACGATGCAAAGGATGTAGGTGAGGCGGTTCAGGACCTGACCGAACAAATGGCATCCGATGTGAAACAACAATGGAATGACATCAAATCATCCCTTGAATCCTATCAGGGTAAGATCGATGACAGGATCAAAGAAATAGATGATCAGTTGGCAGATGCCAGTGGTGATGCGAAAACAACGCTTGAAAAAAAGAAGCGTGATTTGGTCAGCTGGAAAAATAAAATCCAGGACAAATTAAAAATGCAACAGGACGATGCTGCTAAACACTGGGACGTCTTTAAGCGGGAGACCAAAGAATATTTTGCGGAATTGGATAAAGCTTTGCGGGACGATTCCTGACCGATCAGGAAGCTTGAGGTTCCTCGTTGTTAAGGGTCTTTAGCAATTCGTCATTCATTGAAAGCAACTTTTGTGCAAGCCACAAAAGTTGCTTTGTTTCCTGATACCCCAGACTTTGTGTTACACCTTCTTCGCCCTGTGCAAGATCGATCATGGCCTGCAGGCCTTCCAGGGCGAGTTTTGTACTTTCGTGGATTTCCTGCATGTCTTTAATGGCAAATGTCTTCATGGCAGGCTTCTCCAATTTATTGACCCGCAGATCGATCAGGATCAGGGCATCCAGCCCGATACCAAAATATTGAGCCAGTTGTAATAATCGCTGGTGATTTGGTTCAGAAAGCCCTGATTCATATGCCGTCACCAAACTCCTCTTCCATCCCAGTAGAGCTGCCAGGGAGTCCTGGCTCAAGGTGGCTTTCTTCCGCAGAAAGCGGAGATTCTCTTTGAAAAATGTAACAGGTTCTTCCATCTCCATAATAAGCAAGATAATGCTAATCATGCATTGTCAAATGTTAATTCATACAGGTCCGGTTAACAGGTTGAAATTTGTTTAAAAAATAGACGTTTATTTAATAAATGTTAAATTTGTAGACATTTTGGGTGCAAGACCGAACAATGC
This sequence comes from Lewinellaceae bacterium, assembly GCA_020636135.1. Lineage (NCBI taxonomy): Bacteria > Pseudomonadati > Bacteroidota > Saprospiria > Saprospirales > Lewinellaceae > Lewinellaceae bacterium. The sequence goes on along the minus strand of JACJYK010000001.1, from coordinate 2,501,494 downwards.
AGTTGCAGAGTAGTGTCCTTTAGTCAAACAAAAGGAGTTTAGAATTGAGGTCTATGGCGACAACTTTACTGGGTAAGAACTTAAAAACATTACGACAATTAAAGCATATTAACCAGGAAAAACTGGCTAAGGCAGTAGGAGTGACCCGAACCCGCATTGCATCCTATGAAACCCAGAACATCGAACCCAAATTGGTACTGCTAGCTAAAATCGCTGCTTACTTTTCCATTTCTATCGATGTACTGGTTACTGTGCCGGTTACCAGAGATAATTATGACTCCTTGAAAACCAGGTACCAATCTGGAACTCAACCGAAGGTATCGGGACCTTTGCCTTTGGTCCAGCTGCCGAAACTGACTTCGGGAGTGCTTAATACTTTTGTCAGCCGTTACCGTCAGATTGAGAAGGCATTCGAAGGAGTATTGGCACTTCATGCCCTGCAACAGCAGGATGCTTCCATTGACCTGACCAGCAAACAGCTGGTGTTTATCATCAGACAATTGCTGCATCAAAATGCATTATTGATCGCGGAAATAAATCGTGTAAATTCTACACAAAAGACAAATAAATAAACAAAATTGTAGAATAACACAACATTTTTGATCGTGGTTCTGTTCTAAAATAGAACTTCAATCAAAATGTAATGAACAATTCGCAATTTGAAATCGCTTACAAATCCTGCTATGAAAGGCTTTTGTATCAGGCGCACCGGTATACCGGAGATGCCGATGATGCGAAGGATCTTTTGCAAAATGCATCCTTGCATGCTTATGAGCACCGCTCCTCGCTACTGGATTCCGACCGGTTCTATCCCTGGATGTTGCGGGTGTTGCATCATACTTATCTGAATGCATTTCGCAAAGAAACCCGGCGCCGGAACCTGCTTGTCAAAAATGGAAATAGCGAGGCTTTTTTCTACAATCAGGACAGACGGCAAAATGATGGTTACTGGAGCCTTGTCGTCGAAGATATTCAGAAAATGGCACGGGTGTTCGGTGAACGCAGCTATGAAGCATTTGCATTGTTTGTGGATGGCTACACCTATATTGAAATAGCCACCATGCTCAATATTGCAATGGGAACCGTAAAAAGTCGCATTAATTTTTTAAGAAATAAATTCAAAATTAATAGCGTATATCCGCTCTATCCTGCTGTTAATTGAATAAATAAGATACTATCTGCCGAACAAAATACTTCCCTTGTATTGTCTTAATATCGATTTGTTTAACCTTTTAAAATTATCGTTATGTTACGCGCAGCAATTTGGTTGTTTATTATTGCAATTATCGCTGGTTTATTTGGCTTTTCAGGTATAGCTGTGGCCTCTGCAGGTATTGCAAAAATCGTGTTTTACATTTTTCTCGTATTAGCTGTTATCTCAATTCTGGCTCATCTGGTTACCGGAAGGGCACCGAGACTATAGCTTGATTCAATTAAATAATCAAAAATAATTGATCACCTAAAAATCACGCAATGAATATCGATGCAATAAAATTGAAAATAGAAGGTAACTGGGATTCACTGAAGGGAAAACTCAAAGAAAAGTACGGTGAATTGACCGATGACGATTTAGTTAAAACAAAAGGAAAAACCGATCAGCTCGTTGGTCTCCTGGAGAAAAAATTGGGCAAATCAAAGGATGCCATAAGCCGTGAGCTAAACGATCTGCTTAATTAATTCGGCAGGAATCATTGCACTTACTATGAAAGAAGCATCCGGTACTTACCGGGTGCTTTTTTATTATTCAAAAAGCTTACCCTGGTTTTGGGTAGGTGGCACCACTTTCAGATGGCGATAGGCTTTTTCGGTCGCTTCTCTTCCACGGGGTGTGCGCTGGATGAATCCTTCCATGATCAGGAAAGGTTCGTGCACTTCCTCGATGGTGCCAGGTTCTTCACCTACTGCTGTGGCAATGGTGGTCAGTCCCACAGGTCCACCCTTGAATTTATGGATGATAGCACCCAGAATCCGGTTATCCATTTCGTCAAGGCCATGGATATCTACATTCAACGCCTCGAGTCCAAACGAAGCAATGCCCTGATCAATGTGGCCATCACCCTTGATCTGGGCGAAGTCCCGGATGCGTCTGAGCAAAGCATTCGCGATACGGGGTGTGCCGCGGCTTCTTCTTGCTATCTCATATGCCCCCTTATCATCGATAGGTACCTGCAGGATATTGGCTGAGCGCTTGATGATCCCAGCCAGAACATCGCTGTTGTAGTAATCCAGATGGAATGTAATGCCAAACCGTGCACGCATGGGCGGAGTAAGCAAGCCTACCCGCGTGGTGGCGCCGACCAGGGTAAACGGTGCAAGACCGATCTGGACACTGCGTGCATTGGGTCCGCTGTCGATCAATATATCGATCCGGTAGTCTTCCATGGCGGAATACAGGTACTCTTCCACGACATTGTTCAAGCGGTGTATTTCATCGATGAAAAGCACGTCTCCCTCCTGGAGATTGGTCAGCAGGCCGGCGAGGTCGCCTGGCTTTTCAATAACGGGGCCGGAAGTCATCCTTAAGTTCTTATCCAGCTCGTTGGCAATGATATGCGCCAGGGTCGTTTTGCCCAGTCCGGGAGGGCCATGCAAAAGTACATGATCCAGTGCCTCTCCCCGTTGACGCGCTGCCTGAATGAATATTTTCAGGTTTTCAACGATCTTTAACTGCCCATGGAATTCCTGAAGATCCTTGGGCCGTAGTGCCTTTTCAATGATCTGGTCTTCCGGTGGACCTCCACTTCCCTGAGGGTTTAAATATGGATTATGCATAGATGAAGCATTGCCAGACAAAGATGGAAAATTTTGATAAGTTACCCGGTCCCAATGCCTTGGTGAAGCTCTAATTTCATACCTTTGCCCCGATTTTTCTGAACAATTTACAAATTAATATAAAAGATAATATCAATGAGTGGATCTAAGGTTACAATTAAGGATGGAGCACTTCAGGTTCCAAATAATCCGATTATTCCTTTTATTGAAGGTGATGGCACCGGCCCGGATATTTGGTATGCATCGCAAATGGTCTTTGATGCTGCTGTAGAGAAAGCCTATGGAGGCCAACGCAAAATCCATTGGATTGAAGTCCTTGCTGGCGAGAAGGCATTCGAGAAGACTGGTAGCTGGCTACCCCAGGAGACTTTAGACACCATTGAAGAATATCTGATTGCAATTAAAGGTCCATTGACTACTCCGGTCGGCGGTGGTATTCGCTCACTGAATGTGGCTCTACGGCAAAAATTGGACTTGTATGCCTGTGTTCGCCCGGTCAGGTGGTTTGAAGGCGTGCCCAGCCCGGTTGTCTATCCTGAGAAAGTGAATATGACGATCTATCGGGAAAACACGGAGGATATTTATGCCGGTATTGAATACCTGAACGGGACGCCGGAATGTGATAAAGTCAAAAGTTTCCTCATCAATGAGATGGGTGTAAAACAGATCCGCTTCCCGAATTCAGTTTCTCTCGGTATCAAACCAGTCTCTGTGGAAGGAACCGAACGGCTGGTTCGTGCCGCCATTGACTATGCCCTGGCTCAGGGTAAGAAATCGGTGACTTTGGTCCATAAGGGTAATATTATGAAATTTACGGAGGGCAAGTTCAAAGAATGGGGCTATGAGGTTGCTGAACGCGAATATGCAGATCAGGTGTTCACCTGGGCACAATATGACCGGATTGCAGAACAGGAAGGTAGTGCTGCCGCCAATGCAGCCCAGGATGCTGCAATGAAAAGCGGTAAACTGCTCATCAAAGACGTGATCGCTGACGCCTTCCTGCAACAAATCCTGCTGCGTCCGGCAGAATATGATGTCATTGCCACGCTGAATCTGAATGGGGATTATATTTCCGATGCATTGGCTGCCATGGTAGGTGGGATCGGAATTGCTCCCGGCGCCAATATTAACTACACCAATGGATCAGCCATATTCGAAGCGACTCACGGTACCGCTCCAAAATATGCCGGACTTGATAAGGTCAACCCGTCCTCGGTAATCCTTTCCGGGGTGATGATGTTCGAATACATGGGATGGCAGGAAGCTGCGGATCTGATCACCAGCGGGATGGAACGTGCCATCGGGAAAAAACATGTAACCTACGATTTCCACCGCTTGATGGAAGGAGCTACCTTATTGAAGTGTAGTGAATTCGGGCAGGAGATCGTAAACAATATGTAAGCCAGGCGACATCAGGTTTCACTGTATTCATGAGTTCTTAAAATTGCTGACATAGATCAGGTGAACGTTCATTTACCTCTACGAGGGCAGGAAGGAATGACCATGATCATTGGCAGCTGTGATGGTCACACTCTGATATCCGGGTGTGGTTAATTTTATTTGTAAAAAAGCAAGGTTATGAAAGAGTATACCGTCGACATGCAGGATCTGCATGCCGAGCACTTAAGCTGGAAAAATGATTTGGAATTCTATCTTGACGATTTGGCGGTTTTGACCCATCGGCTGGAGGAAATAGCTACCGGGAACCATGATTCGGAAGCCATGCGTTGGGTAGAACATTTCCAGAATCAGTTTATCCGGCAGCGTGAAGTGAATGATGAAATAAGACATCAGATTAATGTCCACGAAGATTTACTGGTAAGTATTGCCAGGAATGGTGCCGTGGAGCATAAGCCGATCGGCGACCACAGAAGTATGCGCACAGCCATGGATACCTACAAACAGATGTTCAGGGATCTGAAAAGTGAGTTCATGACTTTTGTGGTGAAAAACAGATAACCGTAAAAGAAAAACCGGATGAATGTAAATTCACCCGGTCCTTTCTTCTTAGCCTTTGATATGTTGAAAAACGTTCTTACGCGGAGAAGGAAGTCCCACATCCGCAAGTATCTTTTGCATTGGGGTTGTTAAATGAGAAACCACGGTTATTCAGACCTTCCACCCAATCGATTTCCATGCCCAGCAGGTAGATCGCATGGGCCTTTTGCATGAAAACCCGCATTCCATTAATGAAGTAAATCTCATCATGTTCTTTGGGGTGGTCGAAGCCAAGCTGATAACTGAACCCAGAGCATCCGCCTCCTTTGACACCGACCCGTAATCCGTATTCATCGGTGATGTTTTGTTCAGACATGATCGCCCGAAGCTGCTTTACGGCACCATCAGTAAGCTGGATCGGATCTATTTGGGTATGCGTTTCAGGCATCTTATTTAGATTTTATACAAATATAAAGAAAACGCTAAATTTCCATTTTAACACATCCCTTAGTTCTTTAGTTCATTAACTTCGCTCCTTTAATCGCAAACCATGACCGATATGCTTGCAGGAGGCATCCATCTTGTCTACTTCCTGATTAAACTTACCGCCTTGTCCCTGGCTATTTTTTGGCTGGGGAGGTACTTCCTGAGACTCTTTTTCGGACTAAATCAATCCAGCAACCTTCGTTCAGCGAGGCAGCAACACAGTCCGCTTAAGCTACAGGCTTACGAACGGCTGGCATTATTTTGTGAACGGATCTCCATTCCACAATTGATATTTCGGCTCAACAGTCCAGGTATATCCGCACAGGACCTGGGAGCAGCAATCTTCATAAGTATCCAGAAGGAATTTGAGCACAATATGAGCCAGCAGATCTATGTGTCCCATAAGTTATGGCAGATCATCCGCCTCGCTAAAGATGACATTGCACATCTTGTAAATCAGGCTATGCAGGTAGCGGGAGATAAGGGTACGGGAGACCAGCTTATTCAGAAATTATTTGAGCTGGATCCTTTGCCGGATAAGAATCCATTATACAAAGCATTAGAGGCCATCAATCAGGAAGTACAACTCTATGTTTAACCGGAATTTTGCTCCAATCCGCTATTTAACGTTTGCACTTCTGGTATTGGTTGCCGGGTGTAAACCGGTCTATCACCTGGCACGGATTGAGAAAGAAAGCCAGTCGGTCCAACCCGGAAACATCGATCAGGAAATGGATGCGACCATCGCACCATATCGTGCACAGCTGACAGATGCCATGGAGACCGTCATCGGCCAGTGTACGAAAACCATGGTCAAAGAAAGGCCTGAATCGACCCTCAGCAACTGGTTTGGGGATGCTCTGGTAGCCATGGGAAATACGGCGAGCAGCAAGCCTGTGGATTTTGCAGTCCAGAATTTTGGAGGTATACGCATAAGCAACCTGACCGCCGGACCTGTCAAAGTGGGTACGATTTACGAATTGATGCCTTTTGATAATTATCTGGTGATCTTAACACTGGACAGTGCTGAACTGGTGCAGTTCATTAACCATATGGCTGCAACCGGTGGATGGCCTATCAGCAGGGGTATTCATTATGCTATCCGGGATGGTCATGCAGAGAATATTCTGTTTGAAGGAAAACCAATTGACGCCAGCCGGACGTACCGGGTTGCATTACCTGATTATGTAGCCAATGGAGGTGATAACTGTGATTTCCTGAAAGACAATCCCCAGGAACAAACCGGCTTATTAATCCGGGACGGTCTGATTGAGTATGTAAAGGCAGAAACAAAAAAAGGCCATGCGATCGAGGCTGTTAAAGACGGCCGGATAAAAATCATCAACCAATGATCAGGAGACAGTTTCTCAGACAATCCACCCTGGCTACCGGAGGGCTGCTCTGGGGAAATTCACTTTTAGCTGCCGTAGGCCAACCAGAGATTACGAAGCTCACTCTATTGCATACCAATGATGTTCATAGCCGCATTGATCCTTTTCCGATGGATGGAAGCCGGAATCAGGGTCAGGGAGGAGCGGCCCGCCGTGCTGCAATGATCGCAGCAGTTCGGGCAGCAGAGCCTAATGTATTGTTGGTTGATGCAGGTGATATTTTTCAGGGGACCCCTTACTTTAATTTCTTCAAGGGAGAGCTGGAGATGCAGTTGATGTCCGATATGGGATACGATGCCGGCACCATTGGAAATCATGATTTTGATGCCGGAGTTGACGGTCTCGCAAAACAGATGCCCCATGCGAACTTTCCATTGCTGATAGCCAATTACGATTTTCGCAATACGCCCATGCAGGATCTGGTCAGTCCCTACAAGGTATTCGTCCGTGATGAAGTACGCATTGGCATTTTTGGTTTGGGGATTGAATTAAGCGGATTGGTACCGGATAAACTTTTCGGAGAGACGAAGTACCTTGATCCTGTTCAGGAAGGCAACCGGATGGCCAGGCTACTCGTTCACGAAGAAAAATGTGATCTGGTGATCTGTCTTTCCCATTTAGGATACCGGTACAAGGAAGAGAAGGTATCTGACCAGATACTGGCCGATCAAAGTGAAAATATTGACATCATCATCGGAGGTCATACCCACACGTTTATGGATAAACCGGAAACACGAAATAACAGCGTTGGTAAACCGGTGATAATCAATCAAGTCGGATGGGCCGGGCTGATTCTCGGCAGGCTGGATATCTACCTGGAAAAGAACAAACGTAAACATTGTGTGACCTGTAGCAACTTACAAGTTGCCTGATCGCTTTCCACTTCCTTTAATTTTACTTACCTTGCGGCCCCACCAAAAAACCGAAGGTGAATCATGGGGGTGGCAGTAGCTAAAATACTGATATTCTGATCTTTATAAAAATTGGCAAATTATATAAAAGATTGCCTGATTTGATCCTGATATATCAAAAAAAATTGCAATCTTTGTTACACTCTGTCTAATGTTGGACGCTACGAAGACAGAGATAGAACCTGACAATTCGATGCTGCTCCCGGGATCGTGAAGAAAGAGTTAGTAAGAGGATTTATAACTGAGAATGGTGACAAAGGACCGTACAACAGTCTGGGAAAATTGTCTGCAACAGATCCGCGAAAACGTTTCCATGCAGAGTTTCAAGACCTGGTTTGAACCAATCAAACCGGTACGGCTTGATAATGACATCTTAACCATCCAGGTCCCCAATCAATTCTTTTACGAATGGCTGGAAGAACATTACCTGGGTCTCCTGAAAAAAACCATTAAGTCTGAATTAGGTGATAAAGGTCGGCTCGAATATCAGATTCTCCTGGATCAGCAAGCCAGTGAATCCCAACGTGGCAACTGGATCAATGAGGATGTGGAGATGATCAATGCAAATCAAATCCAGAACCCTTTTGTCATTCCGGGCATCAAGAAGATGCGGGTAGATCCACAGTTAAATTCGTGGTATACCTTCGACACCTTTGTGGAGGGAGATTGCAACAGGCTGGCTCGCAGTGCCGGTATCGCCGTTGCAGACCGGCCCGGAGCTACTGCCTTTAATCCGCTGGTGATCTTTGGTGATGTCGGGCTGGGCAAAACACACCTGGCTCACGCTATCGGTAATGCCATCGTTCAGAATGGTTCTAACAAAACCGTGCTTTATGTAAGCATCGAAAAATTTTCGAACCAGATCATTCAAGCCATCAAGAACAATTCCATCAACGATCTGATCAACTTCTATCAGTTGGTAGATGTACTGATTGTGGATGACATTCAGTTTCTTGCCAACCGGACCAAAACCCAGGAGATCTTCTTCCATATCTTTAATCAGCTCCACCAGAGCCAGAAACAAATCGTGCTCACTTCAGACCGGCCTCCCAAGGATCTTGACGGCCTGGAAGAACGCCTGATATCCCGGTTTAAGTGGGGACTCAACGCCGATCTCCAGATCCCGGATCTTGAAACCCGCATCGCAATACTCCATAAGAAAGCTGAAAAGGAGAGAACCAGTATACCGGAAAAGGTGCTCGAGTACATCTGCTATCACGTCAACAGCAACATCCGCGAATTGGAAGGTGTATTGATCAGTCTGGTTGCACAGGCATCGCTTAACAACAAGAAGATCACCGTCGAACTCGCTAAGGAGGTAATCCAGAATTTTGTTCAGCGCCAGCATAAGGAGATTAACGTTGCCAACATTCAGAATATCGTAGCCGAACACTTTGGTTTGCCGGTTGCACGGATTAGTAGCAAGACTCGTAAGCGGGAAGTGGTAATGGCCAGGCAGGTAGCTATGTACCTGGCTAAAAATCTGACCGATGAACCTCTTAAAGCCATCGGTGAAGAATTTGGCGGCCGCGACCACAGTACTGTAATCTATGCCATAAAGGCGGTACAGGATTTGCTGGATACCGACCAGGAGTTTCGCAACTCGATGCAGTCTCTCGAGAAAAAAATTAAAATGACATTGGCCTACTGATATTTTGGGCAATAACTTATCTTTGCCAACCCACAATTCAGACAAACACCCGGTGGAGTGGGTGAGTGGCTGAAACCAACGGTTTGCTAAACCGTCGTACTTCGAAAGGGGTACCGCGGGTTCGAATCCCGCCTCCACCGCAATACCTTTTCTGTCCCGCCATAGGCGGGACTTTTTTATTTCCGGCAGGCAGGCCAAGCTATGCTTGAAGCCTGGATGAAGGAAATAAAAAACCATAGCGCCAGCGATGGACAGAAAAGGTATAGCAGGACACCCCATCACCGGGATCGACGAAGTCAATCCATCGAGGCAGGCAGGCCAAGCTATGCTTGAAGCCTGGATGAAGGAAATAAAAAACCATAGCGCCAGCGATGGACAGAAAAGGTATAGCAGGACACCCCATCACCGGGATCGACGAAGTCAATCCATCGCGGCAGGCAGGCCAAGCTATGCTTGAAGCCTGGATGAAGGAAATAAAAAACCATAGCGCCAGCGATGGACAGAAAAGGTATAGCAGGACACCCCATCACCGGGATCGACGAAGTCAATCCATCGCGGCAGGCAGGCCAAGCTATGCTTGAAGCCTGGATGAAGGAAATAAAAAACCATAGCGCCAGCGATGGACAGAAAAGGTATAGCAGGACACCCCATCACCGGGATCGACGAAGTCAATCCATCGCGGCAGGCAGGCCAAGCTATGCTTGAAGCCTGGATGAAGGAAATAAAAAACCATAGCGCCAGCGATGGACAGAAAAGGTATAGCAGGACACCCCATCACCGGGATCGACGAAGTCAATCCATCATGGCAGGCAGGCCAAGCTTTGCTTGAAGCCTGGATGAAGGAAATAAAAAACAATTTCGCCAGCGATGGACAGAAAAGGTATAGCAGGACACCCCATCACCGGGATCGACGAAGTCAATCCATCGCGGCAGGCAGGCCAAGCTATGCTTGAAGCCTGGATGAAGGAAATAAAAAACCATTGAGCCAGCGATGGAAAGAAAAGGTATAGCAGGACACCCCATCATCGGGATCGACGAAGTCAAGGCTTAATTTGCTTACCCACTTTGTTCATCTGTAGATTAATGGACTGAGAGCTCTGCCACCCAAGGAGTGGATTGTTGGAACCAGCTGGCTGATCATGCTACCTGGTGACTCATCACAAATTGTTCCCACTCGGCAAATGCAGCACCGCGCATCACTCGGGGGAATTTGTATTGACCGCCCAACTGTCCCTTTTGTCGCTGGAAATCCAGGAACAGCTGCGGAGGAATGATGATGATCTCGGGCTCCAGTAAGACATGACTCCGTTCGGTGCGATAATCATCATTGATCTCGCACATCTTTTTGTCCAGGACCTCGAGCGCCTTTTTGGGATCCATCATGGGTTCCATACCAATATACCAACGGTGAGCATGACGATTGCCGGATTGGATGGCACCGGCTGTGAATTCAGGAATATAGACATTGAAATCCTCTTCCAGTTTCTGGACCACCTGATTCATATTGTCCACCGAAACGTGTTCACCACAAACACTCAAAAAATGTTTGGTACGACCAGTAATGATGATCTCTGAACGAGCGACATCCGTAAAACGGACGGTATCTCCGATGAGGTACCTCCATGCTCCTCCGGAAGTGGATAACAACAAGGCATAATTCTCTCCTTCCACGACCTGGCCGATCGAATAGGCATGAGGCTGGCCGATCATGTTCCCTTCCGCATCAAAATTTGCATCGGTGTACGGGATGAACTCTAAAAATATCCCGTTGTTCAGGAGAAGCTTCATGGCATTGGTCTCCGGGCGGCTCTGAAACGCAATAAAACCTTCCGAAGCAAGATAACTGTCCATGTATATCAGTGGGCGGGCGAAGTATTTTTCCATACTCTTGCGATATGGCTCAAAGGCAACCCCTCCGTGCACGCATACCTCCAAATTGGGCCAGATGTCATGAATGGTATCAACCTTATGATAATGAATGATCCGGTCCATCATCAACTGTAACCACGAAGGAATCCCGACTAAAAACCCGATATCCCACTCCCTGGCATTTCTGGCGATACGATCGAGCCTCGAATCCCAGTCTGCCAATTGCGCGATCTCCATACCTGGTTTGTAATATGGTCGCAGCCATAAGGGCAATTTGTTGGCATTGATCCCACTGAGGTCCCCCGCAAAATAGCCGCTTCCGTTCTGCAGATCACTGCTCCCGCCCAGCATCATCATGGATCTGGTAAACAAAGCCGGATCCACATTAAACTGGGATAAGGCAAAAAACATACGTAAACCCCCTCTGCGCATGGACTTTTGGAGGTCATCGGTTATGGGGATGTATTTACTTGGAGCGCCTGATGTGCCGCTGGAAAGGGCAAAATATTTCACCTTTTCGGGCCAGGATACATTATCGATCTGCTTCAGACTCATGTGCCACCACCGGTTGTACATCTGATCATAGGTGTAGAGAGGAACAGTCTCCTGGTAACTTTTGATGATGTCCGGTGATCGCATCAGGTCGCGAAAACCGTAATATTTTCCGAATGTGGTGGATTGTGCTTTACGCAGCAGCCGGTAAAGGGTCTTCTTTTGGAAATGAATGGGAGAAACGTCTACCTGACGGGATTCAAAAGTCTCCCCAAGGGATAATCCTCGTTTGATTAAATTTCCAATGATTGGCGACATGAGCTATTTTATCCTGTACGATTGACCCGTTTCGATGGTATTTGGAGGACGAAATTTAGAAAAAAGTATGGATTAAGAAAATCCTCATTGGAGATAAGGACCGATCAGCGGTATTTATGATCCAATTTCTGGGGCCCAGACGTTGGCACTTTCACATTAAATGGCTGCTTGTGCCGGGCAAATTTTCCGTTCGATGCACTTCCTATTCACTCGTGGTGCCTAAGCCTAAGCCATAGATTTAACGGGCTAAAATTGTATCTTCATCCAGTCACAATGGATATAAAAATTCTCAATTCTATGGCTCAAATGCGCTTCATGTTATTGGTTCTTTGGGTGGCCGTCTGGGCGGCCTGTCAGACTGCGTCAAACGAACAGACTGCCGAACCGGTCGATTACCTGCATGAATCGCAGGCCGATTTTGATTCCCGGATGGAATGGTGGCGGGATGCCCGTTTCGGAATGTTTGTCCATTGGGGTCTTTACGCTATTCCGGCGGGAGTTTTCCAGGGAGACACAACCCATTCCATTGGTGAGTGGATCATGCAAACCCTCCACATTCCCGTTTCCGATTACGAAAAATTGGCCGGGGAGTTTAATCCGGTTCAGTTTGATCCGGTCTTTTGGGCTCAAACAGCCGCCGATGCAGGGATGAAATACCTGGTGATCACCTCAAAACACCATGACGGTTTTTGCCTCTGGGATTCCCAAGTCAGCCAATACGACGTGATGGATGCATCTCCCTACAAAAAGGATATCCTGGCGTCACTAAAGAAGGCTTGTGACGATGCCGGTGTAAAATTATGTTTTTATCATTCGATTATGGATTGGCATCACCCTCAGGCGCAATCGATCAATTATCCTGATTACAATTCCCAGGACAAGATGAATCCTGAATTCGCACAGTATCGTGACAATTACCTGCGGCCACAATTGCATGAACTGATAGCGAAATACGATCCGGCAGTCCTTTGGTTTGATGGAGAATGGATCCCTGAATGGACTGAAGACCAGGGCAAAGCATTGTACAATGAGCTGCGAAACCTGAAGCCCGAACTGATCATAAATAACCGGGTGGGTAAAGGTATGCAGGGGATGCAGGGCATGAATAAAGGTGATCAGGATTATGCCGGCGATTTTGGCACACCCGAGCAGGAGATCCTTACCGGCACTTCGGATTACGACTGGGAGTCTTGCATGACCATGAACGATACCTGGGGATACAAGTCATTCGATGACCATTGGAAATCCTCCCAAACATTGATCAATAACCTGATTGACTGTGCTGCTAAAGGAGGTAACTATTTACTGAATATAGGTCCTACTGCCGAAGGATTGATCCCGGAGGCAAGTGTTGAAAGGTTGCACGATATCGGAAAATGGATGCATGTTAACTCGGAAGCCATTTACAACACCAGAAGGAATGGGAATCCCTATCAACTTGATGAAACAACCAAAATAACGTATAGCAAAGACGGAAAAACGGCTTACATCATCGCGACATCCTGGCCTGGTGATGAACTGAAGCTTGGCACAATAAAACCTGTAGCAGGAGGTGACATCCGGTTGTTGGGATCGGACACAGCCCTGGAACAGCATGAACAGGGTGGGGAAGTCGTCGTATCCATACCGGCTACGCTGCAGGAACCTTCCAATCGTCCCTGTGATTATGCCTGGGTCTTCAAAGTCCCTGTTGCTGACTAAGGGGTTACCTCAATTTTCCATTCAAGCGTTGGGTGCTTTTCCGGTGCATACACGGCATTTAACACTTCGAAAGTAAGGACGAAATCACGCAACTGTTCCATCGTTTTTACCTGTAATGTTTCCATGGTATGTGGTGCGATGGTAATAATGTCTGCATGCGCGTGAAAGGCATACGGGCTTTTATTGCGGAGAATAAGTGGTGCATCACCCAGATTGGTTAACTCTACATTGACTACCGAAGAAGAACCCTGGTACGTAGCCTTTCCGGCAACCAGACAGGAACTTAACAATAACTCCAGTGGCTGTTGATACCCGGCCAGGATATCATTAAAATAAGCTATGGTCCTTTTGGCATCCAATGCTTCCCGGATGCTTTCGGGAGAACGTTCTTTTGCCAGGACCAGGGTGATTGGCCGGTGACCTCCCTCGGGAATTCCAAACTGCCAGTCGACGAGGCCATGAATATCCGAAGTTCCCATCACAGTCAGGTTGTTGTCCAGCGCGATCTGCAGGGCCTCCTGAGAATACGTTACATCATTGACAACTTCAATGCCGTCCAGTAAGTGCTCCGTGATAAGTTGCTTGTGCAGATCAGTCAGGGTGGCAATACCGGTGGGCACCTGCCTTATCCAGTTGGGGTGATTCCAGAATATGAATGCACCCTGACGTTTTGCTTCCCGGAACGCTTCAACCGGGTCATCCACATTGATCTTATTAACGTCCTGAATGAAAATAGCATTGGAGTGTCCGGGAGGCATTTCCCTGGTTATCTCGGTACCGTGAATGATCATAAGGTCGTAGGCTTTGGCCAATTCCTGGACGATCTCAAAAGAACGATTCCGGTCGGGATGAGGTATGTCCTCTTTATGCGGCTGATACTCAATATGCTCCGTAAGGGATATTGCATCCAGCCCGTCTTTTACCGCTTCCTCTACCCGAATCGTTGGCCATACACTGCCATCTGAAAACACAGTGTGAATATGAAAATCGCATTTCAGTGTTTTGTATCCCGGCACATCCGGAAATTCGATGACGCGGCCATGACTGTGACCATGATCCTGCCCAAAGGAAAAAGCCATCGGAACCGTGGTGAGCAATAAGGTTAAAAGACGCATGATTATAATTTATTGGTAGCCCAAAGAACTACAATATCGTTGGAATGACAAGTTAAAGAGTCGCAAAATTATTGCTAAGAAATTGTAAACTGATGGCTGATAATCTAATATCCCGAAACCGCCGTCAGGCAGATTTTTTCAATAGCCCCCTTGTTGCCAGTACCCCCATAAGTAATAACAAGCTGACAATCAGGAAGGCATAGCGCAAGCCAATGGCTTTTGCGATTAGGCCGATTATTGGCGGTCCGATCAGAAAACCCAGAAAACTAAAGGTAGCATAGGTGGCAAGTCCCGTTGCAGGCGGTATGGATGGTATTCGCATGGACATGGCATAGGTTATCGGAGCTCCCAGGGCGACCCCAATCCCAAGGATGAGGAAAGCACCCAAACCAATCCATGGCGTTGAAGCCAAGACCAGTACAATCATTGCTACTCCGGCGACAATTCCTCCGGTTGCCAGTAATCGATGTGTGCCAAACCTGGCAATCAGAAGATCGCCGGTGAATCGTGTTAACATCATTGCACAGCTGAACAGAGTGAAAGCCAATGCCGCTATAGATGATGTGGATATCAGCGTCTCTTTCAGGTAAACAGCAGACCAGTCAAATGCGATCCCTTCTCCCAAATTCACCGTAAAACCAATGAAGATCAACAACAGCAACCACAGGTTTGGACGTGCCAATGCCTCGCTGGATCCCTTGAATACATCGGGTAGGCTACTCAGAACGTACACGGCGCGAAATATTACCAGCAGGATTAATACGGCCAGTACCGCCATATGGATCCGCGGATCAAGGTGTAAACCGATCAACACGGCCGTAACTCCGGCGCCAACCATACCTCCGAAACTCCACATCCCGTGACAAACGGACATGATCTTGATATTTTCCTGCCGCTCTATTTCTGCAGCACTGGTGTTCATCGCAACATTGAGCAGGGCGTTAAAAGCTCCGGCGAAATACAATGCTCCAAAAACAAAATAAGGGCTTGGCATTGACACCACACTGCCTAAGCCCAGGCTTACGCCGGTCCCGCCAATCAGGCAGGCATTGCGCAAGCCGATACGGGCAATTATTTTTCCGGAAATCGGGTTCATGGTCAGGAGGCCTGCGGGTAAACCAAATAATACAATCCCTAATCCTGCCTCATCAAGGCCGAAGCGCTCTTTGAGCCAGGGAATGTGTGCTACCCAGCTACCAAATAGTATGCTGTCAACCGCGAAGAGAAATCCCGTATGCAGGGCAAGTTTGTGACGTATAAAGGCATGCAGATGGGTGATGACCTTAATAATGCCAATCGGAGTTGATGTAGCGGTTTCTGACATGAGCACGAAGATAGCATCCTGGTGTACTAGCTGAAACAGGCTGCCTTAAAAAAGATTAGGGTGACCAGGTAATGTCAGGCTGTTTTGACCATGGCTTCTTTCACCAGTTTTTTGATGATGTCCCGGGTGGTAATGATGCCAACAAGTTTATCACCGTCCATGACCGGTAGTGCATTGATCCGCTTATCCAAGAACAGATTTAAAGCATGAAGTAATGGTTCATCTTTCTGTAAGGTGATGACTTTTGAACTCATGATCTCATTCACTTTATAGTTCTTGAGTCGAACCTGATTCCGGTAGGCTTCAAATCCGTCATTGTCCATACGGTTCAAAAGATAAAGGAGATCACCATAGCTAAGAATCCCCATTAATCGATCTTCTTCCGTAACGAGCAGATGATGGATTTGATGTTCCTGGAATAAATCCTGAGCCAGTTTCAAAGGGTCTTCCGGCTGAACGGAATAAAGAGGATAGCTCATATAGTCTGAAACAGGTGCATTTACGTTCATATCAATTAGGCTTTTAATACACGATCTGTCGTATTGGCAATCATGCGTACCAAAATAAGGAAATCATCAGATACCCATGATCCATTACTAATATAATTAGAATCCTTATGCATGCATGAGCCTAGAATCATACGGGTTTATGACCTTCATCAATACAACCGGGAGTGTCTGACTGTAGATTAAATCCCCTCTGACAACCTGATAATTAGACACCATATGGAAAAACGAATACCGGTGGAAACGATCATGTCGACTTTCCCCTTAACCATTATGCCTGATACGAGCTTGGAGAAAATCAATGCCATATTTGAACATCATCTGTTCCATCATCTTCCGGTCGTCAATGAATTAAATATCCTTCAGGGCATCATCAGTAAAGAGGACCTGTTGCGACTGACCGCAGTACGTCATCACTTCAGCGAGAATGCCTACCGGAGCATTTTGGCTCGTGACATCATGACCAGTAAAGTATTCACCATTTCACCTCGCGAAACCATTGAGCAGGCAGCGAATATCTTTTTGGATCAATACTTTCATGCGCTACCGGTGGTGGATCATGGAAGGCTGGTTGGGATTGTGACCACCTACGATATTCTGAAGTTTCAATTCAGACCTCAGGTATTTACCAATAGCAATGGTCACGGAATGGCAGAATGATCAATATCCATTTTCTTTTGTTATTTCCATGCGTCCGGAAGATCAACCCGGAGGAGTTCGAAGCAAATGGGCAAGAAGAAAAAGAAATGCTGTGAAAAATACAAAACCTCGAAGCGTTGTAAGGATTGTCCATTGAAGAAAAAGAAATCCTGATCCGTATCAGCCCAGTTTGTATTCCGGTTGCCAGGTCTTAATCTCTCCGTCTACCATGGCATCAATGATCAGCCGTACAATAATGGCAGTTGTTCCACCTGAAACAACCGTAGAGTAAGGTTTGGCTTGATTGACAATGGAGTCATAAAAATTCTGAAGCGCATAGGTGGTATTGGACCAGCCTTCCTGATGTGCTACTTTAACGGGTATCCCCTCACCGCGTATTAAAGCCTGAGCAGTTGCTCCGGTAACCCCGTCTACCGTGGTTAATTGTTTGACTTCGTCAGATTCTGGATAGACCCGCGCTTCATCCATACCCAGCACAATCGTGCCTTTGCTGCCCCTAAACTCCATCAGATAATCGTTTCGTGCGTTTGCGGTCAGGGATATCAGGTTGACTTTCATGCCATTCGGATATTCCAGTACATTATTGACATTGTCGAAGGTCTCGCGGCCATCTTTCCAATAATCGATGCTACCCATGCCCATGATGCGTACCGGGTGGCTGTTAAATACATAGTTGATAAAATCGATCTGGTGACTGTGTAATTCAGCTGTTAGACCACCGGAAAATTCCCGGTACATCCTCCAGTTGACCATGCGCTCATACTGTGGGTCTGGTACCGGCCTGCGCCAGTTTCCATTACGGTTCCACTGGACATAGATATTGGTCACCTGACCTATGTAACCTTCCTGGATCATCTCGGCTACACGGTAGTATAATGGAACACTGCGATACTGGTGTCCAACCAGAAAGGTCTTATCCGAGTTCTTAACTTTGGCTGCCATGTCCTGCACTTCCGGAATGTGGAATGCCATGGTTTTTTCACAATACACGTGTTTTCCGGCATCCAATGCGGCCATCGCCATTTCATGGTGCATGGACAGCGGTGTTGCCACTAAAATCGCATCCAGCTCGGGATTGTCCAGCATTTTTCGGTAGTCGGTGTAATAGGTGGATTCACCTCCAAACTGTTTACGGGCATTGTCCAGTCGGAAAGGTAAGACATCGCAGCAGCCTTTCACATCAAACCATTCACTTCCCTGCATGACTCCGGAGACACCTAAGCCCCGGTCTCCGGTACCGATCACACCAACTCTGATACGCTCTTTCTGATAATTGTTGATTACGGAAGGAAAGGCATACAACCCGGCAGTTATGGTTCCACTTTGCTTAATAAATTCTCTGCGCTTCATGCTTATTTAGATACAAGTGATGATCAAATAACCCACATTGGGTACTATTCGCGGCTTAAGTTCGTAAAATCCGGTATAAACACGAATGATGTACCTCATCCTTGCCGCTGTCGAAAACCTGATCACCAGGATCGTTTACTGGTTTTGCTCCTGCTCACCGGAAACATAAACGGAGGCTCATTCAGGCTTTACCGAAATAATTTGCTTACCGGGATGCAGGTCATACATTTTATTCTGGTAGATCAGCTGACCCGGTGTCATATCCGGCAGGGTGATCTCAAATTCATTCTCCTGGCTTTTGCGGTTGTACCGGACATGGATAGTACCGCGGGGATGAGCTGCTACCGCGTCAAATTGATCGAGCCTTCCAGGGGCTGGCCGGATGGAAACACTCCTAAATCCCGGAGCCGCCGGCCGGATACCAGCTACCGTAGCCAGGAGGTCGTAGTTCGGACTGGCGCTCCAGGCATGACAGTCGGACCGAGTAGGGTCTGGTTTTTCAGCAAAAGTGGTTAATCCGATGTCCAGCATGTCAAACCATGGTTTTAATTCGTCCATGTAGCGATCACCCAAACCAGCCTGATGGAGTGCCTGCATCAGATAAAACCGGAAATAGAATGTAGCCTGTATCAGGGACTTGTCCTGGACGATTCGATCAATCATGGCAGGTTCTTCTGCTTCCGGGATCAGGTGCGTAAGTATGGCCCAGATATTCGCATGCTGACTGTAAGATGTCTTATCGGGAGTGTCACTGAATAGTTTCCTATCCGGATCCCAGCAATACATCCTGACAGCTCTTTTTGCTCGTTCCATTTGTTTCTGATACCAGATTTTATCACCTCTCGAGCCAAATGCTTCCATCAGTTCGACGGCATCCTGCAAGGCATAAACCCACTGTAAGGTGAGTATTGAACTGCCTCCTTTCAGAGGCGGCACCCCTCCGAACTGATGTCCGCCGTCATCTGGCCAGTCGGACCAATCGACAAAATTCCAATAGTTGGTGGCTCCAATCAGCCCGGTATTGCTGTCTACCTGCTGATCATACCATTCAAGGATCGTTCGGACGGTAGTTAACTGCTGACTTACAAAAGCACTGTCGGGCCTTAGCATCCAGTAGTCATGCACCATATTGATCCAGAAGAGCGAATAGGTGGGTATCACCTGTCCGGCCAGATCCGGATAGCGGCTTTTGGTTAGACCATCGGAATAACGTGAATCTGCAAATTGCTGGATGGCGTTCCGCATAAGACGATCATCACCAGTCACATAGAGCGAAATCAATGCCTGGATCCTGGTGTCACCCACGTATTGCAATTGTTCGTAGTAGGGACAATCGTAGTAGGTCTCACCTGCACAAAGCCGGGCGGTCCTCCATCCCACTTCCCAGAGATTATCCAGGTTTTCAACAGGAGCAGTAAAATGTGCCACGGATTTGAAAGGGTAGGTTCGCCTCATGCCAAAGAAAGTATTGATTTCCACAGGGTCATCCTGGGTTTCAACGGTAACTTCAATATACCGCCAGGTACGGAACCATAACGTGCTAAAAAGCCTGTCAGCCTCGCCATCCGGACTGAATTCATCGAAATATCCTTTGATGATTTTGCCTTCGATCTCATCCCGGTTTCCTTTTTGGCCATTTGCATCAAACAGCGATTCCGCATATTCCAAACGTATCTTACTGTTCATTCCGCCGCTGACATACAGATGGGGATAGGCATTGGTCAGATGCTGTTGATCAAGCAGGATGGTACATTTGGTGTGTGGGGGAATATGCATTGGAAATTTGGCTGGAGGTTGTTCCTTGTTCCCGTTGATATCAGTTCTGCGTACAACCGGTGCATCTTCCTTAATCAACTCCATCTGTGGAATAGCCCGGGGTACCAGTTCCCAGTTAAATTCTGTGGTATGTCCGGAAGCATGGGCTTGCCCAACATTCCGGGCAGCCGTCCAGGACTCATCATTAAATTCCGGGGATTCCCAGCCCCAGGGACAGAGACCTGCCTGTAGATGGATTCGCGGCCCGGTGACCAGGTAGGTTCTCAGATTGCCTCCTTCCGCCGGTAATAAGGAGTAGGCATTATCCTGAATCGTTTTCCACGCCGGCCCGGAATTCAGGTAGTCAAATTCAGGTTCGTTGGCCTGTAACAGAAACGCAGTCCGATGGCTCATTTGTGCAACTGGTCTTCTTATTCCGAAATTCCAAACGACTGCAGCCAGACAATTTATTCCTGCCTGCAGGTATGGGGCAATGTCAATTGTTTCATAGTGATAATGCAACAAATCACCTTTTGCAGGACCTTCACTGATTCGCTCTCCATTGATGTAAAGTTGATACCGGTTATCTGCTGACACATTAATGACCAGGTGATCGGGTAGGGTAGTCAGATCAAAATCCCTTCTAAAATGGTAAACACCAAAATCATAAGGTGATCCTTCGGGATGGCCTATCCAGTTTGCGGTCCAGGATTGATCTGCTAATCTGGTAGCAGGAAGAGATTCTTGGCCAGTTTGTCCCGGCAGAATTGCAGGCACTAAGAAGAGGGAAGGCAGAATGAACTTGTATCGCATGGATGCTGATTTATTACAGGTTCTAATTTAACCTGTTTTGAATGAAATCGGCTAAGAATGCCCCTCAACAATCAGTTGACTGAATGTAATGAACAGGGCCTGAAGGGCAATAGGCCTCCCGGTGGTGAAGATTTTAACCCTGAAAGCGGTGTTTACAAACCCTGTCATTGAGATGTAGTAAAAAAGATAAGCCGGAT
Source organism: Lewinellaceae bacterium (assembly GCA_020636135.1). Classification (NCBI taxonomy): domain Bacteria; kingdom Pseudomonadati; phylum Bacteroidota; class Saprospiria; order Saprospirales; family Lewinellaceae; species Lewinellaceae bacterium. The sequence goes on along the minus strand of JACJYK010000001.1, from coordinate 2,480,245 downwards.
TAAATGAATTATTTCTTCAATTATAATTGCTGTAATTTATAGCTGGTACGCATTACAGGAAATTTGATAGCATGTTTAAGCGTAATTTTAAAGGCTTGTTAACCAATACCTTTTGATAGAATAGGCTGTTAAATTATACAATTCTTAATTTGTAAGAAATTCATAGATGTTAATTTGGTAATATAATAGATGTGAAAAACATATTAATAAATGGTTATAATAAATAATACAATAAAGTTTAATTCACTGTTAATGATAAGTGTGTAAAGTATATTGAAAATCAGTATAATATGAGGTGGAGGGCAGATATGCATGGAGTTTATTATTGGTGTGCCGTTGGTGCTATGAATGCTGCCTTTTATCCAATTGGCCGGGCTCAATATTTTTTTATGATTTAATTTTACTTTTGCGTTTGGAAGTTTATTTTTGTAGTAATTAAGTCTTTATACGAGATTGTTCATAGTGCATCATCAAGCATAGACGCTGATGCCAAACTGTGAGATGCGGTAATTTTTTGAATCATGTGCACGCCTTGAATTAAGGTGGGCTACGTATAAGACTATATTTAACGCCAAAGAGTATAGATCTTACGTAACATCTTGCTTCCGGATTAAGAGACCCCAGCTCGTTCCAGCAAGATTCTCCATTTATGTTTCGTACAATGCGTGTATGCATTCCAGTTCCTGGGATGTCTGTAATCACTTGGTCTGAATTCATCGCTGAATGTTTTTCACGTTTGATGTCAGTTGTCAGAATCAGGATTTTTAATTGTTCTGATTGTTTGAGACGCTATTTTGACTCAAGGCTAAACGTATGTTTATCCCTGGTCCGAGAAGACCTCACCCCCCCTGAAGTTTCTTCCAATACGTTAGACATTATTCAGCAACACGTGAATTCAGAACTTGGTTATGAATCTCAAACATGCTATAAATCAATTGGATGAACTAGAACCCAGGTGGTTTGCTGTGTACACACGCTACAAGCAGGAAAAAGTGGTTCTAAAAAGGTTAAAGGATAAAGGGATCGATTCGTACGTCCCCCTGACCCGTCGTTTCCGGAAATATGACAAAAGACTTCGTCATTTCGACATTCCCCTCATCAGCTGTTATGTATTTACCAAAATTACCCGCAAAGAATATGTTTCAGTTCTTGAAACTGAAGGCGTCGTAAAATTTATCAAGTTCTCCGATAATCTTATTTCCATACCGGAAGAAGAAATCCAATGGTTGCAAAAAATCCTTCTGGAAGACCTAAGCATTGAATTGGATCAGGAAGGTATGATTGCGGGCCAGCGAGTGGAAGTCGTTCGGGGAAATTTAATTGGTTTGAAAGGCACATTGATGAATACTTCAAACAAAAAGAATTTCCTCGTGGAATTTTCTGGCATCGGACAGAGTTTTCGAATGTATGTAGATCCGGCTTGCTTGAAATTATCGGCAAGCAGGGTTTCTGCGCTATAAAGCGCCCAATATATTTTTTCCCGGGTGACCGGGAATATTCTGAAATAGATCGCTGCCTTATGGCAGCGGTCCCAATCAGCAATCATTATTTTCTGTTGCTGATTGATATCTAAATACAATTGCTTTATCTGCAATTTTTCAGAAAAAAAACCTTCGGGATTTTTTAACGGCGAAGCCATATCATAGTTCGAAAAACATCTTATCATGGTGTTTCGTTTATTTCCACTAAATAATAAGCAAACCCAGGATGTCCATTTTGCTGATATCGAAGTGGATATGCATGCGCACTGGCTCCCCGGAGTGGATGATGGATCACCGGATATCGATGTTAGCCTTATTATGATCCGTGGCCTTGTCAGCCTCGGATTTCGAAAACTTATTGCTACCCCTCATATCATGCATGATCATTATGGAAATCATGCAACCAAGCTTCGAAATGTTTTTCAAGCATTGGTTAAGAGGGTGACAGAAGAAGGCATTGAAGTTGAACTGGGGCTCGCTGCAGAATACATGCTGGATGAAGGCTTCATGGATCACCTGAATTCACGGCAGGTTCTCTCTATTGCTGACCGGTATTTGCTTATAGAATTTCCGATGCATAAGCCCTTTCCTTTGGCAAAGCGGTTTGTGGAATCGATCCTTCAGGTAGGTTATACTCCTATACTTGCACATCCGGAAAGGTATTCCTATTACCGGAGAGACCTGGCAACTTTCCAGGAATTGCAGCAGATGGGCTGTTTGATGCAGCTGAATTTATTGTCGCCTGCCGGTTATTACGGCCGTGAAGTTTCCAACTGGAGCCGGCAGTTAATAGAACACCAGATGTACCATTTCGCAGGCACGGACCTGCACCATCCGGCTCAATTGGGGCTTTATTCGTTTGATCCTTCCAGCCTCCGATTTCTAAATGCACAATTGCTACAACCCAACTGAATATGAAGAATATCTTGTTTTTTGGTTTAATGGTCATTTTGGTAAGCAGCTGCGGAAGTGTGAAGCATTCGGACATGCTGATGCTTACCGATGTACAGGATGCAGTGGCCAATGTGGATTCATTACCGGTACTGAAAATCCAGCCGGATGATATTCTGAACATCCAGGTGGTCGATGAAGACAATAATACCATAAGCGCTTTTCAGCACACGATCAATGCAACCGGTGAAGCAGGTGAGAAAGCACTTGGTGTATCGGAGGGATATCGCGTTGATGAACAGGGGTACATCTACCTTCCTTATATAGGCCAGGTAGAAGCCGCCGGTAAGACAATCATGGCTGTCCGGCAGGATATAAATTCTCGCCTGATTCAATATTTGCCTAAAGCCAATGTTCAGGTCCGGTTCGTTAATTTTAAGGTAACCCTGATGGGTGAAGTCAATCGACCAAATACCTATGTTATTCCAAACGAGCGACTGAATATTCTTGAAGCCATCGGAATGGCCGGCGACTTTACACCCTACGCGAAACGCAATTCCGTATTGATTATTCGGGAAAGAAATCAGGTCAGGGAATTTCACCGGATCAACACAAAAGACAAATCAGTCTTTGCTTCACCCTATTTCTATTTGAGTCCAAATGACATTGTCATAGTCGATCCTCTCAAGGCCAAACAATATGCTACTACCGGCGACTTTTTCCAGCGTTACTCAGGTATCTTTTTTCCGGTAGTAACACTCGTTACCTTTTTGTTAGGTGCTTCCTTAAACAAGTAATCCATTCTCCATGAACGAAGATAAAGTAAATCTTATCCATGTCTTCAAGAAGGCATTAAAGTACTGGTGGCTCTATTTAATACTGCTTCCTTTAACCGTGGGAGCAGCTTACTTCTATCTGCAGATCACCCCATTTCAATACGAAGCCCAGACCCGGATTTTAATCAAAGGGGTTAAAAATGCTGGGCAGGTGCCCGAAGAAGGTATCTTCTCCGACATCCGTATGCACAAGGCGGATAATTCCATCGGCAATGAAGTCAACATCCTGACCTCAAGTCCGCTCATGGAACAGGTGGTCAATAAACTCGGCATTGCAAATCAGTATGTTGACATCAGTGGCTGGAAACCGGTTGATCTCTATGAAAACCATCCGATCGATGTGGTAAACTGGCTGCCTGCAGATGAATTTCAGGTCCTGGAGTGTGAAATTATGCCCGGCGAGCATGGTCAGTATACCCTTAAAATGGAGAAAGAAGAATACCGGGGTGAATTCGGCCAGGAACTGGCGTTGCCCATCGGTAAAGTAACCTTAGCCCGTAATAATTTTTCTACCCTGGGTAAAAAATACCGGGTCACTGCAATGACCCCAAAGCTCAAAGCATTGAATTTATGCGAAGCGCTGGAGGTAAGTATCATTGATGAAAATTCCAGTGTTGTATCATTATCCATTCGCGACCAGGTGCCTCAGCGAGCCGAATCCATATTGTCGGAACTTCTGGAGGCATACAATGAAGAGTCCAAAAAGGACCGCACAGTAGCCTTTGAAAACAGCCTTAATCTGATCAATGAGCGCATTAACCTGGTCGTTACTGAGTTATCCTCCATCGAACAGCAGGCGCAGACATACCGTCAGAGTCATAATATCACTGAGCTGTCTTCGGAAGGAAATTTATTGCTTAATGAAGTCATGTCCGTTAATAAGGACCTCGTAAAAAACAATACGGAATTGGAGATCCTGTCCGGAATAGAAGACTTTCTATCCAAGAATAAAGATGATTTTGAATACGTGCCTACCAACCTGAGCATCAATAACCTCATGCTGGCTTCTCAGATTGATAAATTCAATGAGCAGCTGTCCCGTCGCAACACCAATACCTATGGGCCAAAGCATGAAACCACCATTCAGATAAACCGGCAGCTGGCCAATTTGCGTGAAAATATCATTGACAACATCCACAGCATCAAGAAGGATCTTACCATTGAACGCGATGCCAGTGCAGAGATCAAATCCAGTTTGACTGACCGGCTTCAAAGTCTGCCCAAGCGGGAGCGCGACCTGCTGGATATCCAGCGGATGAAAAGCATTAAGGAAGATATCTATACCTATTTACTTCAAAAAAGGGAAGAGACCTTGATCTCCATGGCAGTCACAACGGATAATGGAAAACTGATCGAACCAGCTAATGCGTCCGACCCGATCAGCCCCAAACCACCGCTTATCTTATTGGTGGGCGGCTTCCTTGGACTGGCATTTCCTTCCGCTCTGGTATTACTTTTCAATTCTTTGAATGATAAAGTCCTGGAAGAGCGGGATATAACGAATAAAGTGAAGGTACAGATCCTGGGTATTTTGCCCCACGGAAGCCGGAGCCGGCAGCTGGCCATCAAAGAAAACGGAACTTCATTATCCACGGAAATGTTCCGGGCTCTGCGCGCAAATGTGTCCTTTGTCTCTCCCGGAGACAGCCTGAAGACCTGGCTGGTAACCTCCTCTGTCTCGGGCGAAGGCAAATCGTATGTCGCACTGAACCTGGCGATGATTCAGGCACTGGGTGATAAAAAGGTACTATTGATTGAACTTGACTTGCGTCAGCCCAAACAATTGGAATACCAAAAAATTAAGGAGAAACCGGAATTTGGTATTTCCGATTATCTCAGCAGTTCAAATCTGACACGCCTAAAAATAACCAGTAAGGGTGAGCTCAATAAAAACCTGGATGTGATCTACTGCGGCACCAAACCCAGTAACCCCAGTGAATTGCTGATGTCCAGCCGTTTGCGCCGCCTGATCGATGAAGCCAGACGCCAGTACGATATGATCATTCTGGACGCTCCACCCATAGCTCCGGTAGCTGATACCTTCCACCTGCATGATATTGCCGATGCCACCATTTTTGTGGTGCGTTCGGACTACACTCCCAAGACCATGTTGGATAAACTGAAGGATATCGTCGTAAATAAAAAATTCCCCAATCCGTATGTTGTTCTCAATGGCTTTAAGTTTAAGAACAGCCAGCAGTACGGATATCACTATTGATCTTTTGCTGAATTAAGCAATGTCCGACAATTTAAAAGACAAATCGGTAAAGGCATTTTTCTGGGTGGTAATCGATAAATTGGGTAGTAGTACTTCCAATTTTTTGATCACCATCATTCTTGCCAGATTACTTTCTCCTGCGGAGTTTGGTCTGCTGGCAATGGTGATGATCTTCTTTGAACTTGCCTCCACCTTTATCCAAAGCGGATTTTCCTTTGCTCTTATCCGGGAGGAAGAAATATCGGATGTGGATAAAAGTACCACGTTCATTTTCAACCTGGCGGTAGCGGTCTGCTGTTATGGGCTGTTATTTTTCGCAGCGCCTGCCATTGCAAATTTCTTCAGTCAGCCCATGCTATCCGGTATCGTCCGGGTGATGGGTTTGATGCTGATCATCAACGCTTTAGGAGCCATCCAGCAGACGATTCTGACCCACAAGATAGATTTCAAGTCCCAGACCAAGATTCGTTTTATCGGGGTGGTTTTGTCGGGATCCATTGCTATCGCCATGGCCTATTATGGTTGGGGTGTTTGGGCACTGGTTGCCAAATTGCTCCTCAATGAATTTTTCAGTACCGTTTTGCTCTGGGTGTATAATTCCTGGAAATTAAGTCTCGTATTCAGCAGGGCTTCTTTCAGGAAACTTTTTGGATTCGGATCCCGGCTACTGGCGGAAGCATTGATCGACAAATTTTTCCGTCAGATCGTCCAGGTTTTGATCGGTAAATTTTTCTCCGTGGTCACGCTTGGATATTATGCCCAGGCCAACAGTTTTACCAATATGGCTGCAAATAATTTTCAGCAGGCCATTCAGAAAATCACCTATCCCATTTTGTCCAAATTAAAAAGCGATTTGGTCAGGCTAAAAGAAGGGTATCGTCAGGTGATCAAAATGAGTTCCTTTTTTATTGTTCCCGTCATGATCCTGATGGGTGTTTTAGCCGGCCCTTTGCTTGTTGTCACCGTAGGAGAAAAATGGCTGCCGGCGACTTTATTTCTCCAATTGCTCAGTGCGGCAGGTCTTACGTACCATCTGAATTCCATCAATCTGGATTTATTACTCGTTCTGGGCCGGGTGGATTTATGCCTGCGTATAGAAATCGTCAAAAAAATTATTACCGGCATCCTGATCGTGATTGGAATCCAGTTCGGCATTTTAGGACTGGTCATCAGCCAGGTGATCTCCTATTACATCGCGATCATCATCAACTCGTACTACACCAAGCTTTTCCTGGATTATCCCATTGGAGAGCAACTCCGGGATGTCACCTCCAGTCTGGTTTTCGCAGTGATTGCCGGGCTCTCGGTCGCTTTGGTGCAAATTACCCTGGACCTACCTCCGCTGCTAATGTTGTTGGTGGGGGGCCTGGGCGGCGGCGGCATCTATGTGTTGTTGCACTGGGTCTTCAAGTCAGATGAATTCCGATTACTGCTGGAAGATCTGATGCCCAGGGCTTACAAAATGATCTTAAAATCTTAACGAAATATCATGGCTGAAAAAGTGGCATTGATTACCGGAATTACCGGTCAGGACGGTTCGTATCTGGCAGAATACCTGCTTCAGAAAGGTTATACGGTGTGGGGCATGAAACGCAGGAGTTCCTCTTTCAATACCGCACGGATAGATGCCTTATTTGCGAATGACCGTCAGGATGGAAACCCACGATTCCATTATTTCTATGGTGATCTGACGGATGCCAGCAACATCATCCGCTACATTCAGGAGATCCAGCCAGACGAGATTTACAACCTGGCGGCCATGTCCCACGTAAAAGTCAGTTTCGACACACCGGAGTACACAGGTAATGCGGATGGGTTGGGCACACTGCGTATCCTGGAGGCTGTGCGAATGCTGGGCCTCACTGCCAAGACCAAAGTTTATCAGGCTTCAACCTCTGAGTTATTTGGGCTTGTACAACAAGTACCGCAGTCGGAGAAGACACCCTTTTATCCGCGCAGTCCATATGGTGTGGCCAAATTATACGCATACTGGATTACGGTCAACTACCGGGAAGCCTACAACATGTTTGCCTGCAATGGAATCCTGTTCAATCATGAATCTCCTGTGCGTGGTGAAACATTCGTGACGCGTAAAATTACCCGGGCGGTAGCAAACATTTCCCTTGGCCTGCAGAGTATCCTTTCATTGGGTAATCTGGACGCCAAACGTGACTGGGGCCACGCCAAAGACTTTGTAGAGGCCATGTATCTCATGATGCAGCAGGATCACCCGGATGATTATGTCATCGCGACCGGAAGGACGACAACGATCCGTGATTTTGCCCACCACGCCTTTGGTGAGGTAGGTATTGAGCTGGAGTTTACCGGTGCCGGCAAGGATGAAAAAGGTCTGATTTCGGGTATTGATAAAGACCGCTTTGGTGATAAACTCGGCATGGCTCCGGAAAACATTTATCCCGGACAGGCGGTCATCCAGATCGATCCATTTTACTACCGGCCTACCGAAGTAAATCTACTCATTGGTGATGCCAGTAAAGCACGTGATACGCTGGGCTGGACACCGAAATATACACTGGAAGAGATGATCACAGAAATGATCGATAACGACATTGACCTCTTGAAACGCAATCATCATTTGATGAAAAATGGTTTTGTGGTCCACAATGAACTGGAGGATATTATTTAACGACACATTTAATCACCATTAATCAATTCATCTCCATGGCAAAGTTTGATTTTAATGCCATTCGCGATAAACGCATTTTAATAACCGGAGCGACTGGTTTTCTGGGTAAACGTCTATCCAGGATGCTGGAGGCAGAAGGAATTTTTGCTGAGAAAACGTCCTTGAGTCTGGGCGTCGATCTGCGAAATTACGAAGAAACTTACGCTTACTTTCAGCAGGTTCAGCCAGATCTTCTGTTCAACTGTGCTTCGTTTGTAGGCGGGATTCAATTCGGGTATAAATATCCGGCGGAATTGTTCGAGAACAATCTGCTCATGAATGTCAATCTACTGCGGGCAGCGCGGGAGAGTGGCGTAGGCAGAATTGTGAATCCTATTTCCAATTGCGTCTATCCGGCAAAAGCAATGCTTTTCAAAGAAGATGAGATCTGGGACGGCCCGATGCATGAATCCGTTATGGTGTATGGGTTCGTACGAAAGGCATTTTGGGTAGGTTCCTGGGCAAATGCAAGACAGTACGGACTCGATGTGATCAATATTGTATTATCCAATATGTATGGACCGGAAGATCATTTTGAGGAAGAGCGGTCACACGCATTGGGAGCTTTGATCATGAAATTTGTTGATGCTAAGCGCACCGGTGCACCTTATGTCACCGTATGGGGTAGTGGCAAGCCGGTTCGTGAATGGATGCATGTAGATGACGGAGCCGAGGCGATGATCCGGGCCTCCATCCTTCCGCCGACCCAGGAGTTTATTAATGTTGGTATCGGAGAGGGCATCTCGGTCTGGGAAATGAGCCAGGTTATCAGGGAACTGACCGGCTTTCAGGGTGAGATCCGTCTGGATACCAGTAAGCCTGACGGGGCAGCCTATAAAACGGTCGACGGAACCCGTGGATATCAGTTGATGGGCTGGCAACCATCCAGGCCATTTTATCAGGGAGTGGCCGAAGCCATCGAATGGTACGAATCTCACCAGAACGTAATCCAGCAAAACAATAAACACGCACTCGTATGATCCTAACCAAAGAGGCCCTGGCAATCCAGGGTGGAGAGCCAGTCTCCAGAGAACCGATTCTCATCCATAAACCTTCGATAAATGAAGCGGATGTACTGGCAGTTACCGATGCAGTAAAGAGCACATTTGTCAGTGGTGACGGACCCGAATGCCGTAAGTTTGAGGAACACCTCAAACAGTATCTGGGTGTTAAACATGCCCTCTTCATGACGTCCTGTACGGTTGCTTTGGATCTGGCGTTCAGAGTCAAAGATTTTCCGGCAGGAAGTGAAGTGATCGTGCCAAACTTCACCTACACCAGCACAGCACTTGGGCCATTGCTTAATGGGCTCAAGGTCGTTCTTGCCGATGTACGTCCGGATAATGGCAATATTGACGTCGATAAGCTAGAATCCTATATTACCTCCCGGACCGTGGCGATATGTCCGGTAGACTATGCCGGAAATCCACCCGAAATGCACCGCATCCGGGAAATCGCAAAAAAACATAACCTCTACATTGTGCAGGATACTGCTCAATCCATTGGCTCGAAATACCGGGGAGAATACACCGGCAATCAAGGCGATGCAAGTACCTTCTCATTTCATGGAACCAAAAATCTTACCACCGGCGAGGGCGGGGCGCTGGTTACTAACGATGACCGCATAGCTGAACGCATTAAGATCTTACGCGAAAAAGGAACGAATAAGTACAGCTTTCTGACGGACCAGCAGACCCGTGGCTATTACGAGTATGTAGACATCGGAAATAGTTATGTCCAGTCCAACATCAACGGAGCCATGGGGATTACACAACTCAACAGGCTGGAAGCCATGAATGAGCGCCGGAAAGAGATTGCAGAGTATTATCTGTCGAATCTTCAGGGAATTGCTGGTCTCGACTTCCTTCACGTGGACGGGGATGTAACCTCCAATTGGCATCTGTTCGGGATCCTCGTTCCTGAAGAACGCAAGTACTGGATCATGGATGCCTTACGAGCGGAAGGGGTGATGGCTAATGTGCATTACACCCCATTGCACCGGAACAAGTATTACCAACACCTGGGAACCGACGAAGCATTTCCCGGATCAATGGCTTTTTTCAATCGTTTATTGCGATTGCCTATTTATCCGGTAATGACCGATCAGGAGAAAGAACGTGTCGTGGAAGCTGTGGTCAAGGTATTTGAACATTTATCCTGAGAACCGGCATTTACGATTGCGTATGATAATGCAATGAGTAATAAGAATTACGGAAATAATTATAATCGATAAGTGATGAAAGTTCTATTACTGGTACCCAAAAGATATGGATTTCACCAGTCTTTCCGGGAAACCTTTGAGGCGTTAGGTGGAGAGATCCATACCATTGACTATCAACACATCATGGTAGGCTGGAAGCAACGAATCAATACTCAGATGTTCCGTTTACCGGATAAATGGAGGCAAAAATGGGAAGGGTATTATTATCAGGATATCAATAAATTATATCGTGATGAATATGACCGGATACAACCGGACATTGTATTCATTTACAACCACGAATTATTGGTGCCGGAGACACTGGCCTATTTTAAAAGGAAATCAAAAATTGCTTTCTTTTTGGGAGACTGTCCCTATTATACTCCGGGAAACCGTCATTTTTTACCATTGCTTTATTTTGCGGATGCCGTTTATACGTACGACACATTTTGGATCGAGCAGATGACTAAAATGGGAATCCGGAATATGCATTATCTGTATCCAAATACCCCGACGGATTCATTTTACGAAAAGAAATTATCCGATGAAGTTTATCAGGAATTAAAATCTGAAGTCCTCTATGTAGGCATGGGGTATAAGACCAGCTGGGGGATGAAAAAAGCGAAATTCCTGAGCTGCTTTGCTGATTTCGACTTACAGATCCACAGCGATGATTCCATGGAACGGTGGTTCGAATATTATCCGGAGATAGAAAAATGTTACCGTCCTCGGACCGGACACATCACAGTGGAACGCCTGAACGATATGTATAATGCGACAAAAATTGCACCTGTCGATGCAAATCCGGGACTGTTGAATGCCTTGCACTGGCGTTGGGTGGAAGCATTGGGTGCCGGGGCGCTGCCTGTCCTGGAATGGCAACAAAATGTTGTGGAGATATTTGGTGATGCGGAAGTGCCGGCCGTCAAGGTGTTTGATGAAGCCCGCGAAATGACCGCTTATTACCTGAGTCACGAAAAAGAGCGCCGTGCTTTGGTCGTCTGGATGCAAAACCTGGTAAAGGAAAAACATTCCATAGCGAATAATGCAGCGTTACTTGCCGAGACCATGAAAATAGGATCCACTGTAAAAAACCAGAAAGTATTGGTAAACCGCTAGTCCCCGAATGAGCAACCATGAACATACACGGTCGGATCTGGTGAAAGTCCTGCGCTTTTTTGGCCTGGCCATCATGGCTATACTGGCCAATTATTATGCTCCGGTATGGGGTAAGGTTCTCTTTCACCTTGCGACTTTGGTCGTTTATTTTAAAAGTAAACCGGAAGAGGAGCCATTTTGGCTGGCGTATTTTTTCATTCTGGCCGACGGATTTTTCGGCTTTTTTGGATTGTACGAAGTTACGTTAAGCCTGCTACCTGGATTGCCGGAAGTGGAAGTATCGCAGCTGTACATTATCCTAAGCATTATTAAAGCCAGAAATACCGTCTCGACATACCGGCCATTCTACCAGACGCCTTTGATCGTTCTGTCCATTTACCTCATTTTCCTGATCATACAGGGCTATGTAGCTGGCGTGGATTTAGCCATGAATGTGCAGTTCAGGATCTTTAAGTGGATCGTCCCGCTGATGCTGCTCTATTCGATACCGCGTTTATTCCAAAAACAGGAGCAGTATACGGAATTGTTCGTTTACCTCTTTCCGGTAGCCCTGGTGGCGTTGGGAACACAGCTGTTTACCATATTGACCAGTTCTTCTCCTGTCGCCTTTTTTGGAGCAAAAAAAGAAATATGGTGGGCAATAGAGATCACGAAAGACAAGACCTACCGCGGACTGTACAACGAAAGCCTCATTATAGCCAGTAACTTGGGAGCACTTTTTTACCTGGCTCAGCGGAAAAGCCATTTTTCCAATCTGTATTTGTTTACGGTGTTAATTGCAAATTTTGCTTCCATATTTCTTTCTGCGACCCGAGGATGGACCATTTATATGGTTTTTATTCTTTTAAGTTCGATGCTATTCATTGTACAATTTGACCGCCGCAGGGTGATGTCTGTATCAACAATCATCTTACTGGCAATACTGGCAAGTCAGGCCATACCCACTCTCAGAATCCAGACCAATAATGCCTTCAAGCGCCTACTGACACTTGAAAAACTGGCACAGGGGGACGCGACCGCAGGTGGTACATTGATTCGCATAACCGAAAGAGGACCGCGTGTCATGCGCAAATGGGAACTGTCAAAATTAACCGGGTGGGGCTTTTCCAGGGAATTTATGGAAAATAATGATGTACACGTGGGCAATCAAAACATCCTGATGCAATCGGGGATAATAGGTGCCGGTTTATTGATCTTCTTTATTGGATTTGTGACCGTCAAGTTATGGCTTCGATATATGAATGTCGATTTTGATTTCAAATACCGCAAGGCATTACTTTTATTTCCGATTTACTTCATCGGATGGTTTATTATACATTCCAGTTCCGAACAAGAATTTGCCTATTACCAATTTCCTTCTACAGGAATTACACAAGCAGTATTCTTCGGTATGATCGCATTGACGTATTTCTATGCCTTGCCCAAGGAAAAAACAGAGTCAGCAGTAGCAGTATGAATCAAGCTAACACGAAGCCGATCCATTATATCCTTTGGGATCTCGGCCCCGGAGGCATGGAATTAAATGTTCTGCAATACATTGACCATTTTTACGGCCGTTCCAAAATGGAGGTTTATGGCCTCCGTGCAACCGAAAACACACTTTTCGACGAGAAAAAAATAAAAGTCATTTGTGCCCGGAATAGCCCAGGTAATACGTACTGGAAATATTGGAAATATTGCCGATCAAACCGCAGGGATATTTTTCATTTGAACAACGGGGGACCGGTCATCCTGCTCATCACACTTTTAGCAGGGATTAAAAACCCGATCTATCACATTCACGGCACAATTTATTGGAAATCAGGCATCCAGAAGATCTATTTAAAGTTTGTATGGTTCGTAATCCGGATGTTACTGACTTTCCGTAAAGTCACCTTTGTGGCCAATTCCCACTACAGCAAAAAAGTATTTCATGATAATGTTTTACCGGTCAACACGCTGGTTATTTACAATGGAATAGACACCAGCCGCTTTTATGCTCATTTTCATCCCCGTAAAGGATTAAAGAAAATGGCTTATGTCGGCAGACTGCATCCGGGGAAAAATGTTGAGCTGGTCGTTCGGTTATTTGAAGAAATAGCGGCAGACCATCCGCAGCTGGAGTTGCATATTGCCGGCTCCGGGCCATTACAGGAGGCCATTCAAAAACAATGTGATGCCAGCCCATTTCATCAGCGCATCATTTGTCACGGGTTTATTGCAGACATCGAACGATTTTATGGAGAAATGGATCTATTCCTTTTCCTGAGCGCATTTGAATCCTTTGGTAATGTACTTGTCGAGGCATTGCTTACAGGCCTCCCCATATTAACCAGTGATATTCCGGCATTTCGGGAAATCTATGGCGAACATCATGTTTTTGAACTGGGTAAACCTGATAATTATGAATTTATTAAACAGCGATTTATCCAGGCGGTACGAACTTATCCCGTTCTCGCTTCTAAACCATTATCTATGATTGAAGAATTGAAGCATCGATTTTCTCAGCAAAATCATGTGGATCAAATCAAAGCCCTTTATGTCCAGATGTAGTCCACCAGTTTTTTATTACCATTCGGTAGCTCCAAAAAGAATTTCTGGCTGGGTACTGAATGGACTTACATTTTCACTGGAAAAATTTGAGGACCAGTTGCAATATCTGGTAAAACATGGGTTTAAGTCTCTTTTTTTGGATGAATACAGTGACATCCGGGAGGGGAAAAAGCCTGGTCAGGGCAACGAGATCTGTCTCACTTTTGACGATGGTTATCTGGATAATTGGGTTTATGTCTGGCCTTTGGTGAAGAAGTACGGCTTGCGTTTTACGCTCTTTGTTTCACCGGAATGTATAGATCCACGTTCACTTATACGGCCAAATCTGGAAGATGTATGGGATGGAAATTGCAACCTACAGGACCTGGATGATAAGGGGTATTTGACATGGGATGAATTGCGAATGATGCAGGATTCGGGCGTCGTTGATATTCAATCCCACACCATGTCGCATACCAAGTATGTCACTTCTGGTGAGTTACAGGGATTTTATTATGGAGGTTCCCGTGGAGTGTATCCAATTTGGAACCTCAATCCGGGGCTTAAGCCGGACTATATGGCTGACCTTGATTTCGAGCACCGGCTTCCCTGGGGCTATCCGCTTTTCAAAGAAGAATCGGCGGTTATAGCACACCGGATCACGATCAATCCCGAACTCTATCAGCAACTGCATTCTCTACAAAATTCTAAAGATTTAGAGGAGCCTGCAGCTCGGCAGGAATATGAAATCAAAGCCCGTCAAATCCTGAAAAACTTTCAGGTAACACAAAATCTGGTGATTGATCAGGAGCCTGATCAGCAATACTACCAGCGAATGCATTACGAAGTGGTAACGTCCAAGGAAATATTGGAACAGAAGCTGGAGAAGCCGGTTAAATTCCTGTGCTGGCCACACGGTGACAATACCCAGGAAGCCCATGAATTAGCCCGTTCTGTAGGCTATCGTGCTACCACTTCCGGTAAGCTTTCTGATGAGGCAACCAAACTGGATCGTATTCCAAGGTTGGGGGGTGATTTTGAAAATGCTCCCTGGATAAGCCGACAGAAGTTTCACTTTAAAATAAACAGCCATTATCAGCGGCAACCATATCGTACAGTACGCGAAATGTACAATTTGAAAAACCGTTTGCTTAAACGTGTCTGATTTATAGGTAATACCAGATGTTCTTTTTTCTTAAACACACATACCAATCATTCCGACCCTTCCGGGTTACAATCTTTTCTGGAGATTTGCCTCCCGGGATTGAAGAGAATGTGTTATATCTGGATGCCGGAAAGCAATTTATTTCCAGCTATGAAGTTCCTTTGGGAGGTAAATTGTGGGTATTGGGTGACCCCATTGGAAAAGGACTGGATCCAGATCGTGTAATTGCGGCTGATGGTGCGATCGACTTAAATCAATTGTATAAAGACCTGTCCGGACATTATTATTGGTTTTGGATTAAAGGAAAACAGCTGAGGCTAGGCTCTTCATTTGGCGGAATAACCCCCGTTTATTACAACAAACAAGACGATGGCACCTATATCTGTTCGTCATCCGTTATCCTTGCAGAACAGACCCATGCGCCGGCTGATGACCGTCGTTATATCCTGGAACGACTGTTGTTTCATTACCCATTATTTAATTCGACCTGGTATTCATCCATAAAATTATTACCTGCCCATAGTCAACTATCCTGGAATGAAGATCAGGTTTCCATTCAGCGGACTCTGGATTTTACCGGTTATGCCGGTCATCCCTCCAGATCTGGAAAGAAGGACCTGCGGCAGTTAGCCGATCAATTTATTGACTCCTGCAATGACTTTATGCCGGCAAGTCGCTTTGGTATTTCGCTCACCGGCGGTTTTGATGGACGCACGCTGGTCGGTGTCGGGAGAAAATACCGGCGGGATTTTTTTACCTACAGCTTCGGTGAGTCCAATTCTTCCGATATAATGGTACCAGCGCAACAGGCTTTGACACTGGGGCTGCAGTACAAGTCTATTATTTTGGGTGATAAATATCTGGAAAACAACGCCAGTGAAGCCCTGGCAGCTTTCATGTCGTTAACGGATTTCCATGGGAACATTGGCAGGCCGCATTATTACTACAGTGCTGCCTTATTGGGCCAGGATACTCCAGTGATCATGACCGGGAATTTTGGCAGCGAGCTATTCCGGGCCTTGCATCTTCCGGGGATGATGATGACCAGACAGTTGATCGATGTATTTTCTTCGCGGGATAATCGCTGGAAAGATCGGCTCAATGAATATGTTAAAAGCTGGGCGCAAAGTAAATACGATCAGGAATTGGAGGCTCTGATCGAGGATTTGGATAAATACCTTAATGAATCCGGTTTGGATGGAAATCCCAGATTTTACCGGTTTGTTTACGAAGAGCTTTTTCGTAAATATTTTGGCCCCGAAATCATCATGCAGAGTCATTTTTTAAATAATAGGACACCTTATTTGCAATATGAATTTGTCCGGGCATTAAATCAAACCGTCTGGTCGGGCGTCCATCGCCCCTTGTTTGAAGAAAGCAAGTTCAAGCGGATGATTGGTCAATTTTTTTATGCGCAGGTGCTTCGAAACAGTGATGATAAGCTGTATCGGTTAAAAACATCCAAAGGATACGCTCCGAATGATGTAGGGGAATCCTGGCGTAAGCCCATATTACTCTACCGTTATCTGATTCAAAAATTAAATAAAAATGAAGTACATGATGATAATAATGTCTTCGTGATAATCAACCGCTTTATGCATGATTCTCCATTAGATGTTATACCCGGAACCGGGATATCATTTAAGGGACTGGATCGGGACACACTAATAAACTGGCTTAGTATTGCTTATGGAATTACTAAGCTGAATGCCAACCATTATGCAAGCACAACTTATTAGTATTAACCCTCTGATAAATAATTTTGTCTCTTTTCATTTTGACGAAAAACCGGATTCCAGTTTTTGGGATTCCTACGATAACCTGTGGTGGTCTAGTAAGAACCGGTCGCCATTTCAGGCGCCGGCTTATATGGCTTCTCTGGCCAATCAGTTTATGGGCAACCTGGCGGTTTTTAAAATGGAAAAGCGCAATCACCTCCTGGGAGCTGTCCTGTTTCGAAAAGAAGAAGATGTTTATCATTTACTGAGTGATGTACGATCTGATCACAATTATTTCATTATTCACGAAGCATGTACAGATTGTGAAATCAGGGAATTCTACCAGAATTTATTTCGTCACCTCAGGAAATTAAGGAGCCAGATATTTCTGAAAAACATTCCTTCCTGGACAAGGGATGTGGATATTTTACTTCATGAAATAAAACATTCAAAAATGCCGCGGTACCTGTCTAAACAGAAGGTATGCATGGTGTTGAATGTAAACCAGCCGGAGGAGGTAAGTAAATTCCTGTTGGAATCAAAGGATATTCGTGAACGCGAGCGAAAGTTAATCCGGCATCATCATCCGGTGTTCGAGATATTGACCGGAGAAGAGGATCTTGAAACCTGGCTGGATGGTTATTTTGAGCTACACCGTCTGCGCTGGGATCCCACGGATACTCCGTCAAAATACAATGATGAAGAACAGCGGGAAATGATGAGAAGAGCTATGCATGCCTGGATTGATGATGGCGTTGTTGTTCGGTTCTCAATCCGGATTGGTACCCATCGCATTGCTTACTCGATATGCCTGCTCCACGGAAAGACGTTGATCCATCATACTACGGCCTTTGATATGGACTTTAAGAAATACAGTCCAGGTAGAGTACTTCTGCTAACGATGGCAAAATGGATGAAGGACCATGGATATCTGGTTCTAGATTTTGGAGAGGGTGGGGAATCCTATAAACAATCTCTGACGAACCAAACTCTACCCCTATACAGCATACGGCTGTCCCCACCGGAAAAAATAGGCTTTATTATTAAAGCCAGATTAATGGACGATCTAAAAAATGTAATTCAGCATTTAGGCCTGGCCGGTTACACAAAAAAAATGCTGACTTTTATAAAGACATCCTCATGAAAAAAGTTGAAGCCTTTATAAGCTTTGCAACACCTCAGGAAACCTTTTGGAAACATTACGACACTTTATGGCAGAACAGTAACCCCAAATCGGTATTCTACATTCCGGCACTTGTTCGATTTTTTATGGACAAATATTCCGGAAATACAGCTACATACCAATTTTGGCAAGACAATGAGTTACTGGGTGTTGGGTTTTTCAGGAAGGAAAAAAGAGCGTTTCACTTTTTATCTGATGTTCGGTCGGATTTGAATTTCTTTGTCATGTCGTCGCAATTGCGACCCTATGACCTGGAATTGTTTTTTAATGACTTCTTTCATCAGGTTAAAACCAAAAGGTGGAACCTCATGCTTAATAAGGTTCCGGCATGGGTCAGGCAGTACGACATGATGAAACTGGCAGCCCAGATGCAGAGCAGCTATATGAATAGCTATCATTACGCGTTATCACCCTACATATCGGACGATTCACCGGAAAACCTGTTTGACCGGATGGAAATCAGTAAAAATGTTCAATACAAATCGAGGCGTCTTAGCCGGAATTATCCTACTCATTTTGAAATTCTGACCGGAACTGAGGATATGCAAAATTGGGTCGATGATTTCATCCGTATGCACATGGAACGCTGGGATCAGACCGATACGCCTTCAAAATATCACAACAAGGAAGAGCGGAATCTGCTTCTGGAATGCCTGCAAATATGGGCCCAGGAGGGTGTGTTGGTACGTGCAGCTCTGGTGGTAGAAAAACAGCGTATCGCTACTAATTTTGGATTGTTACAGGGAGATACCTTTGTGGGTCAGGGGCAAGGCTACATGATGAGTTTTTATAAACACAGCCCCGGTAAAGTACTTTTTACCTACCTGATTGAATGGATGAAAAACAATGGAATTCGTTGTCTCGATTTTGGTGATGGCGATGATCCCTATAAATATGAATTTCCCGTTTCAGACCGTAAACTGGAACGTATACAAATAGCCAACCGGTTGAGCATCTGGTTTATTATTTCGGCTTTTTTACAAAAGGAGTTAAAAAGGAGACCGAGATTAAAAAACATCTTTTTACACCAGTTGAAGCCGCTATTAAACCGAGCAACCCACCTGATAAATTGACTTGTAACCGAATTACGAAATGTACTTCACGATACATTTAAACTTGCAAAATCCTTTTCCTGTACAGTCAGGAGAAGTATTAATCATTTCAATTAACCAGCCTTTCTATGCAAAAATTTAATGTTGCGATTCTGCGAACGGAATTTGATGAAGATTACCGTTGGTGGGAGAAAGTCTGCCGACTACGACAAAATAAGTTAAACTATACCATTGTCGATCTGAGTCGATCCGACTGGTTTGAACAGATTGCAGAAGGTAATTTCGATGGGCTTCTGGCTATTCCCCCGGGGCTTACTTCTGCATTAAAGACCATGTATGATGAACGTCTGGCCATTATAAGCCGTTCATTCGACATTCCCATTTATCCGTCCGTAGACGAAGTGTTGGTCTACGAAAACAAAAAATATTTGGCCTACTGGTTGAAGGCTAATAAGATACCGCATCCTGCTACCCACGTATTTTATCACGATAAGGATGCCTATGAGTTCCTGTCCTATACCGGATATCCGGTTGTTGGCAAGATGAGTGTAGGCGCTTCCGGCAAAGGAGTCGTAATCCTTCGCAATGAAGTTGCGGCCAGACGTTATGTGGCCAATTTATTTGCCGGCAAAGGAGGGGGAAGGGTTACCGGACCTAATTGGCGAAAAAAAGGACTGATAACCCGTGCGTTCAAGAAATTATTCAAGCCGAGTTCCATCATGGATCGGCTCAGGCATTACCGGCTTGAAAGATCCGAACTCCAACGCGATTTTGTGATCTTCCAGGAATTTATTCCCCATCAGTTTGAATGGCGGTGCGTCCGCATTGGTGAATCCTTCTTTGCCCATAAAAAAATGGTTAAGGGAGAGAAAGCAAGTGGAGCTCTTTTAAAAAATTACGACAATCCGCCGCTGGAACTCCTGGACTTCATCAAGGAAATTACGGATCGTGCCGGATTTTACTCCTTATCGGTTGATCTGTTTGTAGACCCGGATGGTCATTTCCTGGTCAATGAAATGCAATGCATATTCGGACAATCGGATCCTTACCAGATGCTGGTGGATGGCGAACCCGGAAGATATCGATACCTGGATGGTCATTGGGTGTTTGAAGCGGGAGATTTCAACCAATATTTATCCTTTTTGCTCCGTATTGACCATTTCATTCAGATTCTTAGTCTAAAACATCATGAAAGTTTGCTGATATGAAGGTTTTATTTATTTGCAGTGGGAATGCTACTTTCAATACTCTATCACCATTTATTAAGGCCCAGGCCGAATCGCTTGAATCGGATGGCGTGGTGGTTGATTTTTTCTACATCAGGGGCAAAGGAATTCGAAATTATTTAAAAAATGTTCCAATCCTGAGGAAGGAAATAAAATCAAATAATTACGATCTGTTACACGCTCATTATGCCCTTTGCGGATGGGTTGCTGTACTCACATTGACCAGGTTGCCGATTATTTTGTCCCTGATGGGTAGCGATGTATTCGGTGACATCAATGAAAAAGGCAAACGAAAATTCAAAAGCAATTTATTCGTGCTGCTTACCCGGTTCGTTCAGCCTTTTGTGGATGTTGTTATCGTAAAATCAGCGGGAATGCGTGCCAAAGTAGTCAAGAGGAAAGAAGTATACGCGATTCCCAATGGCATTCGCATGGATAAGTTCAGACCATTGAATTATGACGCGCGTACAAAATTGGGACTGGATCCAAATAAGCAGTATGTATTATTTCTCGCTAATCCGGAAGACCCCAATAAGAACATCCAGCTTGTTCAGAATGCCGTTCAATTGCTGGACCGCCCGGATCTGGAGTTCATCAATATTTACAAAGTTTCACACGAAACGATTGTGGATTACCTCAATGCAGTGGATGTATTCACGCTATGTTCCTACAGTGAGGGATCTCCCAATGTAGTGAAAGAGGCAATGAGTTGTAACTGTCCTATGGTAGTAACCCCGGCAGGGGACGCACCCTGGGTTATTGGTGATACTCCCGGGTGTTATGTAGGCCCGTATGACGCTGAAGGATATAGTGAGAAGCTGGCGGAAGCGCTGAAATATGCTGAGACCCAGGGCCGGACAAAAGGAAGAGCCCGTATTTATGATTTGGGCCTGGATGGAAAACACGTGGCACAACAGCTTGAATCGATTTACGTCCATGTAATTTCTGAAGACGGATCAGAGGAAATGGCTCAGCAGCGGGAACCTATTTCAATGTCATGATGACACAATTCCTGTATAAAATTTTACGCTTTTCCGGATTGCCAATCATCTTTAGGGAATGGATTCAACGGAATAAGGTGACCATCCTGATGTTGCACGACATCGATCCGGAGAGTGCTCGAAAAAGTTTTGCATATCTGAAAAGCAGGTATAATTTTTATTCGTTGAAAGCCTACAGCGATGCATTAAGAAGTGGCAAGGGAGATACCATACCCGAAAAAGCATTGATTGTAACATTTGATGACGGGCATAAGGGTAATTTTAAATTACTCCCGCTTTTAAAGCAATACAATATTCCGGCTACCATATTTCTATGTGCTGGGGTTGTGGATACCAACCGACATTATTGGTTTAAACACGACTATGCTCAGAAGCTTCCGAATGGAATAAAACACCTGAAAAACAGTGAGCGGCTTTCCCTGCTGGAGAAGTATGGTTATTCCAGTGTACAGGAATATCCTGTGAGGCACGCCATGCGCAGTAATGAGATCAAAGCCATGCAGGAAGTGGTTGACTTTCAGGCGCATACAGTATTTCATCCCTGCCTGCCCACTTGCTCTGAAAAAGAGGAGATAGCAGAGATCCGGGAGAGTAAGCATATGCTTGAAGAGAAATTTGATCTGGACGTGTATGCGATAGCCTATCCCAATGGTGATTATTCTGACCGCACTGTTGAGATCAGCCGTAGTTCCGGCTATCAATGCGGAGTCACCGTGGACTACGGATATAATACCCTCGCATCTGATCCTTTCCGTCTAAAACGGTTGAGCATCAATGACACGGGTGATCTCAATGAATTAATTGTCAAAGCCTCGGGATTATGGGGTTTTCTAAAAACTAGAAATGGAAAAAAGAATGGATATACTCCAGCTATCGTGCATTGAAGAATTGAATGAGCATCCTTCAAATGCTGCTTTGAAGACGTTCATTGAAGGACATCCGGAAAGTAATTTTTTCCAGGGGGTGAATTATTTTGCCTTTTCCCAGAATATACCGGAGTCGAAACCGGTGTTACTTTTTGCGCAGGAAGGCGGTCGGGTAGTGGGTTCATTGCTGGGAACCATACAATCCAATGGAAATGGTCTGAAGTCCTGGTTGTCCCGGCGCATCATCGTATGGGGTGGTCCATTGGTAGCTGATGACAAGCCACAGGCATTGACTGGATTACTGGAAGAATTGCATCGTTTTGCGGCCGGTAAATCCTTGTTCATTGAATTCCGAAATGCTTTCGATACGACTTCCTGGCAGGAGAATTTTATCGGAGCAGGATATGAATACAGGCCACACCTGAATTACCTGGTCAGGACTGATTCGCTGGATCTGGTCAAGCAAAGAATGAGTAAAAGCCGTTGGCGTCAGATACAATCTTCTTTACGAAATGGCGCAGAAATCGTTGAGCCGGAATCTGAACAGGATGTTCTGGCATTTTATCAGATCCTGCTTAAACTGTATGAAGAAAAAGTAAAAAAGCCATTGTATGCAGCGGAGTTTTTCCTGAAATTCTGGAAGTCCGATGCTGGCAAGATCTTTTTGGTGAAAAAGGACGGTGAAGTCCTGGGAGGTATCGTCTGTCCGATTCATCAGAACCGCATCATTTATGAATGGTACGTGTGTGGAGAAGATGGTAAAGAGAAAGGAATTTCACCCAGTGTGTTAGCCACCTGGGCACCGATCGATTATGCCATCCGGAACGGTATGGACCATTTCGATTTCATGGGTGCCGGTCAGCCGGATCAAGCCTACTCCGTAAGAGATTTTAAAGAACGTTTTGGTGGTGATCAGGTCTGCTTTGGCCGTTATCACCTGATTGTAAATAAAGCCCTCTATCAAGTTGGTAAACTAGGCCTTAGGGTCTATCAAAAAGTAATGTAACATGCGTGTATTATTTGACATCGGACATCCAGGTCATGTGCACCTGTTCAAAAATCTGGCCTATAAACTCATCGATGAAGGAAGTGAAGTCTTATTCACCACCCGGGATAAAGAGTTTGAATTGCTGTTGCTTAAAGCAGCCGGACTGCCCTTCATTTCCCTGGGGCCCCATTACAAATCGATGACCGGAAAGATCTGGGGTTTGATCAAATATGATCTGAAACTCTGGGCTGTGGCCAGGAAATTCAAACCGGATTTGCTGGTAAGCCATGGTTCGATCTACGCTGCCCATGCCGCATTTCTGCTTGGGAAAAAGCATATGGCCATGGAGGATACCGGAAATATGGAGCAGATCCGTATTTATAAACCATTTACGGATGTCATCATCTCACCGAATGTGCTGCCGGCTCAACTAGGGCCCAAGCAGATCCGTTACAATGGGTTTCATGAATTAGCCTATCTGAGGCCGGAATATTTCACGCCTGATCCCTCTGTCTATGAATGGCTGGGTTTGGAGGAAGGTGAACCTTTCGGGATCGTGCGATTTGTCTCCTGGAATGCCACCCATGACATTGGACAGCATGGCCTTACCGGAAAAGATAAATCCGAACTGGTGGCCAAGCTGAATAAAAAAATGAAAGTTTTCATTTCATCGGAGGCTAAATTGCCCAAAGAACTGGAATCGTATAAGTTCAGGATTGCACCAGAAAGATTGCATCATGCACTCTATTATGCATCCATTGTGGTCAGTGAAGGTTCCACGATTGCTTCAGAAGCAGGTGTACTGGGTACTCCCGCCATTTATATCAACTCAAATCCGATGAGCTATTGCCAGGAACAGGAAAGGTACGGGATGATCTACAACACGCCCGAATCTAAAAAAGTCCTTTCGTTTGTGGACACCATTCTGAACCTGCCGAGAGAACATTTCCGCATCCGCCGGGAGAAAATGCTGGCAGAAAAAACGGACGTGACGGCCTATCTGTTTGACTACATCCACCAACATTATGGAAAAGAAGAGGCAGCAAGACAAATTGTTAAGCCTGCTGCCGCGGTAAGTAAATAACTCCCCAAAAACCGATTTCCGGATGCTTTTTAATTCCGTTGATTTTGCGTTGTTTTTCCCGATGGTGTTCTTGTTATTTTGGCTCGTGGCCAACCGTGGGATTTTCTTGCGCAATACATTTTTATTGGGTGCCAGCTATTTGTTCTACGGATGGTGGGACTGGCGATTCCTGATGTTAATCCTGCTCAGTTCGATCATCGATTACCTGGTAGGATTAAAGTTGGGCAATGTAAGTACATCTGGTAAAAGAAAATTATTGGTTGCAATAAGTGTGGCAAGCAATTTAGGCTTGCTGGCATTTTTTAAATACTACAATTTTTTTGCAGACAGTTTTGTCGAAGCCTTTTCATTTTTTGGAAGGGATATCCAGGTTAGCACGTTAAATATCATTTTACCGGTGGGCATCAGTTTTTATACTTTCCAGACCATGAGCTACACACTCGATATTTACCGTAAAAAGCTAAAACCCGTCAAGGACCCGGTTGCCTTTCTGGCTTTTGTTAGTTTTTTTCCTCAGCTGGTTGCAGGTCCTATTGAACGGGCTTCTAATTTATTGCCTCAGTTTCTGGAGATCAGGCATTTTGATGAAGCAAAGGCGTCAGCAGGTTTCAAGCAGATCGTGTGGGGTTTGTTCATGAAGACGGCTATTGCTGATCGCCTGGGGCTTTATGTCGCAGCGGTTTACGGCAATGTGGATCACCACAATGGGATGACCTTTGTGGTTGCGACGTTTTTTTTTGCCATTCAGATCTATTGTGATTTTGCCGGCTATTCACTGATAGCTATCGGATGTGCCAAAACTCTGGGGTTTGATTTAATGGACAACTTTAATCGCCCATATTTTGCCAGCTCCTTTAAGGATTTTTGGAGCCGGTGGCACATTTCGTTATCCACCTGGTTCAGGGATTATGTTTACATCCCATTAGGTGGCAGCCGGAAGTCCAATGGACGAACTTATGCTAATCTTTTTACCACGTTTGTCATCAGCGGCCTCTGGCACGGTGCAAACTGGACGTTTATAATTTGGGGCGCGTTGCATGGGTTTTTTCAAACAGTTGAGAAGGCCCTGCAAAACGCGCATTGGTTGCGGCTCCCTAAAGCCATGTCCATGATTATTGTATTTGCTCTTACATGCTTTGCCTGGATCTTTTTCAGAGCTGGCAGTGTCCATGAAGCATTTCAAATTATTCAGCTGATATTCCTTCACCCTGGTCAGGGCTTATACACCGGTGATCTTGGCATATTCAGTTTTGCGCTCCTGGCAGTGATATTTCTGCTGGTGAGCGAATGGATGGCGGAATTTCGCCCGGACTGGACTTTGTTGTACCATCGTTCTTATGCGGTGCGGGTATTTAGTACCAGTTTTTTAATCCTTTATATGGCGGGACTGGGCGTATTTGATAACAGTCAATTCATCTATTTTCAATTTTGATGGATCCGTTACAATTGAAGGGGTTGGTAAGGAAAGCCATTCTTTACCTGGTCATCCTGATGGGTATTGATCAGTGTGTCGGAGCTCTTTTGGATCTGGCATTAAATCATTCACCGGATGGCCGGTATTACAAGGCTAAATATTCACTGGAGGATTGCCAGGACGATATTGTAATCATTGGTGATTCTCGCGGAGAAATGGATTATCTGCCAACCGTTATTGAGGATTCACTGCATATGTCATGCTGGAATGCCAGCCGCGGGGGGCAGGGTTTACCTTATTTCCGCATTATTCAGGAAGGTTTACTAAAACGCTATACACCCAAACTAATACTCTTTAATGTTGAAGATAATATGCTCGAAATGCCTACCGAATACGAGCGGGCAGGTTTTCTACGGCCATTTTATCAGGATCACCCGGAAATACGACCGTTTATTGACGCTATTTCTCCTTTTGAGAAATGGTTGATCCAATCTCGCTTGTATGCATTCAATTCAAGCTTTTATTATCTGTTCAGGCCCTATATATTCCACAATCTTGACGGCGAGCTGGTTGATCACGGATGGAAGCCAAGGTTTGGACTGGTGAATCCCAGGGAAGAACGTGAATTCACCATCGAGTCGGAGCTGGCACCCCTCAATCCTGAGGCAGTTGATCTCTTTGAGGAATTTATGGACCGGTTTAAGAAAGCCGGGGTTCAGGTGATTATTGTTACCCCTCCGAATTACAATTTAAAGGTGGTTAATTCATCTACCGATCAATATGTTGCCAATTATTGCCGGAAGAATCAGATACCGTTGTTCCGGTATTCGGAAAATATGTCCTTCATCACTCATGCTTCCTGGTATGGGGACCGCGATCATTTTAATCCTGAAGGAGCACTTCTTTTTACACGGAAAGTAGCCCATAAAATTAAAGATGCATTTGACCTGGTTCAGGACCCGGTTACCGTTATTGAATACGAATGATTTAGAAATTACCAACAAACCAATAATTCATGATGTACCGATTGCTGAAATTTATGCGTAGAAGCTTTGCCACGCAGTTTTACCAAAAATACCAAACCATAGATCTGAAAGCGCCTATCGTATCTTTCACATTCGATGATTCCTATGGGTGTACTTTTGATCATGCCGGCGATCTGTTATGGCAAAGGGAATTTCATGGTACATTTTACGTTTCATTTAAATTCCTGGGTTTAAAATCACAACCGAATTTCCAGTTGGCCCAATTAAAGCGAATTGTTAACCAGGGTCATGAGATAGGCTGTCACACTTACGGTCATATCGATCTGAGTCAGATAAGCAGGGCAAAGGCAATTCAGGATATTGAATACAACCAGCACCGGCTCAGTCAATTATTTCCAGGAATGAAATTTCAGAATTTTTCATTTCCATTTGGGTCGGAAACCTATCCGCTTAAAAAATTCGTGGGTAAACAGTTTTTATCTGCCAGAGGAAACAGGCCAGGTCTCAACTTTGGAAATGTGGATATGGCAAACCTGAAATCCATAAAGCTGTACGAGCAAAAATACAGTATAAAGGATATTGAACATAAATTGGATATGGCCTTGCATCACAATGCATGGATCATATTCCACACCCATGATGTCCAGAAAGAATATACCCAATATGGGTGTTCACCTGAATATTTTGACCAGGTTCTCAAGTCTTGTGAAATTCGCTCGATGGCAGTACGATCGATCGATGAAGCTCAAACTTTACTGTATAAGCCAATTCAAAAGCTCCATTTCGCCCAGGTTGGTTCTTAGAGCAACCAGGGATTCCGGAAAAGCACCAAATGAAATTTGTAAAACCATATTAAGGGCCAGATAACCCGTCATCGACATGAGAGATTTTACGACGGTAAGCTATCGCAGGTTACTGGATGCGCTTGTTCATGAAGGATATGTGTTCCAAACTGTCAGGGATTTTGTCCGCAATCCTGCCGCCAGGGTCATTTTATTAAGACAGGACGTGGATGATCGGAAATTGCATTCATTGCAATTTGCCAGAATCCAGCATGAATACGGCATACAATCGACTTTTTATTTCAGGGTCGTGCCGGAAAGTTACGACCCAGAAGTCATTCGTGAGATCGCTTCCATGGGCCATGAGATCGGATATCATTATGAAGATATGGATTTTGCCCATGGTGATCCTGCGGTGGCTTTGGACTATTTCGAGAAACACCTGAAAAAGCTTCGTTTGATTGTGCCTATCGAAACGATATGTATGCATGGCAGCCCACGGAGCAGATATGATAACCGTGACATCTGGAAATCCTACGATTATAAGCAATACAAAATCCTGGCGGAACCCTACCTGG
Organism: Lewinellaceae bacterium; assembly: GCA_020636135.1. Taxonomy (NCBI): domain Bacteria; kingdom Pseudomonadati; phylum Bacteroidota; class Saprospiria; order Saprospirales; family Lewinellaceae; species Lewinellaceae bacterium. The sequence goes on along the minus strand of JACJYK010000001.1, from coordinate 2,452,260 downwards.
ATTTGGATTTTAAAAAAATATTTTACCTCACGGACACCGGACGCCGTTGGGACGGTTACAAAGTCAGTGTGCGCGATAAGGTAAAATCCAATTTTAACCTCTCTTTTCACCACACGGAAGAAATAATCCATTGCATAAAAAATGGGAATTTCCCGGAACAGGTTATGTTCAATTTTCACCCTGAACGCTGGACCGATGATAACCAGCAGTGGTGGAGGGACTTCTTTATTCAAAAACTAAAAAACACCATAAAATATGCATTGATAAAACTGCGAAAGACCAACTAAAAAGACAGACCAACCAAACCAATCATACCAACCATACCAACCAACTGCCCCCGCGGATCTTAAACCAATTTTTCGAAACCAGTTTATAAAAAGTATGCACCATGGCAACTCAACAGTTGACTCTGCCTGGCCTTGCGAGTTATTTGACCTCCAATGCCTTGGCAGATACTGCCACTCCCATCGCACCTCCTGCGATCTCCACCTCCACGATCACCACGACCGATCCCAGTGTACTAAGGCGGGAAAGGACGTACCGGAAGGCGTTAAGACAACGGGTTTCCGAGAATGTCCTGCAATTCATCGAGGAATATGCCGATCTCGATATGGCATGGGATATGATGTTGGTTGAAACCGACGTCCCCATCAACCCGATGAATGTCAATCCATGGTTTGCCGATTATGAAGCAGGCACCGGATGTGTCGTCAATCTGCTGCGATTGAACGATATGCGGCACATTAATAAGGTGCTTGAATCCATCAACGGCATCCTGCGGCCTAACGGACACATAATCGGCTGTGTGGAGACCGCCAGTCACCGCAAACAAGGATTCCTGGCTCGGATTCCCAAACCCTTCAAACAGGTGGCCTATGGCTTCGACTACGTGATCAACCGGGTGTGGCCCAAAATGCCTCAATTGAAAAAGTTGTATTTCCGTTTGACCAAGGGAAAGAACCGGGTGATTTCTGAGATGGAGACGTACGGCCGGCTGATGTCTTGTGGGTACAAGATCCTGGACACCATCCACGACAACGGCCTGGTTTATTTCGCCGCCAAAAAAGTGGATGAGCCGGCATTCAACACCCACGCCAGTTATGGCCCCATCATCTCACTGAAGCGCATGGGTAAAAATGGAAAACCCATCCATGTCTATAAATTCCGGACGATGTATCCATTCTCCGAATACCTCCAGAAGTACATTTACGAAGCTTACGGGCTTCAATCCGGAGGCAAATTCAAGAGTGACCCGCGCATCAACACCGTCGGTAAATTCCTGCGCAAATACTGGCTGGACGAGATACCGATGTTGATCAACTTGTTGCGGGGAGACATTAAATTGATTGGCGTCCGGCCGGTGAGCAGTCATTACCTGAGCCTGTATCCGGAAGAAGCCAGAGAATTACGCAAGAACTTTAAGCCGGGATATATTCCTCCCTTTTATGCCGATTTACCAAAGACTTTTGACGAGATCGTTGCTTCCGAAGTGAAGTACCTGAAATCGTATGAACGGAATCCCTTGCGGACCGACCTCATGATTTTAGTCCAATCGCTGTACAATATTGTCATCAAGCAGGCCCGGAGCAATTGATCCCTTAAACCAACCATCTTGAATTTCCAAACGCAGTTCTGAACTTACCCCCCTTCGGCTGAGTTCACTTTTACCCCCCGATTTTTACTTTGTTCTTATGAATAACTTGCGTGGACCCATGCAGGTATCGGCTACCCGTGCCCGGTCAGCTCCGACCGGCAACTGCCCAATAATTCTCAGAATTTAGACTTTACTATCCGCGGAATAGCGGAATCCTTTTCCCTTCAGCCCATCTGGGGGAAGAGGCTGTTGAAGCCCCGAACCAATCGGTTAGAATCGTCTGGTAGACATCTCTGATGTCCAATTGCATGGTCAGGGCCGCCTGGTCCGGTACCTCCTCCGGTATGGCGGGTGAAGACCCGATGACTGCTGGATTGACCTTTCCACCGAAATAAAATACGGCGGAAGCATCTCCATGGTCCGTGCCGTTGCTTTCATTGGCCCGGATTTGCCGTCCGAATTCGGAAAAGGTCATCCCAAAGACCCGGTGATCCAGCTGCTGCCTGGCCAGGTCTTGTGTAAAGGCATGGATGCATTGCGACAAATCCGTCAAAAGTTCCGGCTGCCGGCCCAACAATCCATTGCTTTCCGGTTGGATCTGGTCGGCATGGGTGTCGAAGCCCGATAAATGCGCGATGTATACCTGGGTTTGCAGCCCTCCGGAGATCAACTGAGCGATGCTTTGCAGCTGACGCCCCAATTCTGATTCCGGGTAGGAAATACGATTGGAACCCAACTGAGCGGCACGTTTGATGCTGCGGGAATGGTCCAATGTCTGTGTGCTGATCATCCGGATGTATTCCATTTCTTCCCGGTGGCGGGAGAATGGCGGTTCGACGTTCCGGCCACCCGCAGGCACCTGAATCGTGGTAAACGGGTCAACCAGGGCCGTGCTGAAATTGGTTACCATACCCTGACAGGTGTTGCTGATCGAATAGCCCATGGTGATGGCGTAAGGATCCGCATCCGGTGGAGCCGGCGACCGTTCCAATCCTTCCCGGTACCTGCCCAGCCAGCCGCTTTGCCAGATCTCATCGGACGGGGACCCGGAGGTCATGATGTCCAGCGAGCGAAAGTGGGAGCGATTTGGTTCAGGATAGCCTACCCCCTGGGCGATGCCCAATAAGCCTTCGTCATACAATTGCCTGATTGCGGACAGGGATGGATGGAGTGCGGTTTGGTCATCAACGGGCAGGAGTTTGGGTTGTGGGACCATCAGCTTGGGGCGGACCTGGTACAGCCGGTCGTAGTCCGCGATAGGCACCACGCAGCCCAGCCCGTCGTTGCCGCCGTTTAATTGAATAAGCACAAGAATCCGGTCGCTTTCCTGCGGCCATATCCGTGAAAATGTGGACAGCCACTGCCCATTTAACCCGTAAGGGATAGCGGCAAGCAGGCCTGAAGTCCGTAAAAAGGATCTGCGCTTCATGCTCCGATTTAGCTGAGTTGAAAGGATGGATGAAAAAATATCCGCTTGATCAATCGTTTCATGCATGCATCCACCTCGACCTCCAGGCCGGAGGCGTGTGGGTCTTCCTGGTAAGCAAGGATTAAGTCCTGCCAACTTCCGGAGAAATTGACGGGAGCAAGGCTCTTACTCAATTCCAGGATTTCATCCCCGGCCAGCGGTACCGGGAGGAGCCATTGCGTCAGTGAGGTCGTTAAGGCCACCGCTTCACCGGGATGGTCATGCCGGATAATCCATTTGGCACACGCCGGACGGATCCGTGGGCCGTTGCCTTCGAACGCCGGAAATCCTTCGTCCAGGTACGTTTGAATGGTGGCCATCCGTACGGGAAGGGTGGCGGCATTGATCCAGTGGCGGTTATACAAGGGCGCCCGGTAATAGGCATCCCAGCCGGCGACCTGGGGCACCTCATAAGGATCCATTTGCAGCGTGCGGACCAACTCATTGATCCGGTACCACCGGTCGTACCTTTGACCGGTAGCCAGTGGCTCTCCATCCTGGAAAGGATTAACTGTGGAAGTCACCAGGTCCAGCGGATTTTTGATGATGGTCCCCCGGTAGTCCGCACGATAGAAATGCGCACTGAGCAGGATGTTTCGCAAGACCGGTTTGAGTTCATAGTCTTCATGCCGCAACAAGGCCCCCAACGGCCGGATCACCTCCCGCAGCATCACCTCATCGACCCGGTCATCGACCAGCCACCGGTACAATTTGGAACAGAGGTGTGTGGCGGTGGCTTCCTGTTCCAATAAAATATCCAGCAACTCCAGGTATTCGGTGTCCTCCCGATTGCATACTAACCGGGACTGCAGCCGGGGCGACAACTGTTTATCTCCCGGATCATGATGGTCGGAAGAAAAACGGGCCTGGACCTGCGCTCCACCGGTTTCTGTCAGGAAGCCCTCATCGTGCCAACCGGTGAGCGCCCGGGCGATGGCACCGACATCTGCCTCGGTGTAGTTGGTATAATCCCCCGGTCCGGTTTGGGGACCTTTCCCGACGGTGTACAACTCGAGCAGTTCGCGGGCGTAATTTTCGTTGGGGGCCTCACGGCGATTCCGGTTGCCGTTAAGAAAGATCAATAGGGCCGGGTCGACCGTCATCTGCTTGATCAGGGTAGCGAAATTGCCGGTGGCCTGCGCCCGGATGGTTGCATTGTAGCGGTAAAGGTATTTGGGATCCTCGATGGCGCGGATGGCAAAGTGATTGTGCCAGAACAACACCATTTTTTCGCGTATTGAAAGGGTGTTCTCCAAATACAGCGCCATATTCCAGGCATAGAGGCTGCGGTTGCGATTCGCCATCTGCTTCACATGGATATCTTCCCGGTAAGGAGCATCGACCCAGGTTGTACCGACCGGCACATCGGGATCATGATTTTTATAATGCAGGGGTGGATCGGGCAATGGCCGGTCAGCCAGCAACCGGTCCACCGTCGCTTCCGGTCCCGCATGAACGGCTTCCATGATCTGGTCAGGCGTCGGTCCAAAGAGGGTCCTCCGCAAGAGGTGGGCGGCCTCCGAGGTGGTCCATGGCCCCTGGTAAGCCGGTAAGGCGAGGGATGTCGTGTGGTTGGTTTGGATCACGTTTCCGGTACTTTTGGCTCGTCGAATGGTGGCCCGGTGAGGGCCCTGCTGATCGTATGGATAACGACCGGCTGATGCATTGGATTATCCCGGAAACCGGTAAGGTAGCTTGAATCGGCGGATAAAGTCAGAAATCTTCCCAAAAAAGAAGCCCGGATCACATGATTTCACAGACCCGGGCTTATACTGGAGGGAATAAAGATCAAATTAATACAGGTAGGGAAAGTATCCAATGAGTGTTCAAATATGGTGTGATACAATATAATCCATTCAAAACGCACGAATTGAGAAATTGGTCTTAAATATCTTTAACATCGCTGAATTATTCGGTGTTGGCTGCCTAAAATCGTCATCCTGATACTGGCTCGGGCGTTGGATTTCTATTTTTACTAACATATGTAATGGGATGCAGATACTTTATGGGTTAAAATTTGGATAATGCCGACGGAAAATAATAGTTTTGCGTGCCTTTTGAAGGAAGCAAGTGAAGCTTCTTCGATGAGGCATCCTTTTCAAGCCGTTGAGAAGGTAAAAGTTTAAAGTTCGGGGTGTAGCGCTCGCCTTCGCCAAAGGCTACCGACGGGCAGGCAGTCCGTTTAGCGCATCCCGCTGAAGGCGGGAGGTTCGCAGGTTCTGAAAGAGAATACTACCGCCTTCTCAAGCAGATGAGAAGAAAAGAAAAGTACGGGGTGTAGCGCCCGCCTTCGCCAAAGGCTACGGACGGGCAGGCAGTCCGGTTAGCGTATCCCGCTGAAGGCGGGAGGGACGCAGATTCTGAAAGAAAATACTACTGCCTTCTCATACAGATGAGAAGAAAAGTACGGGGTGTAGCGCAGTCCGGTTAGCGTACCTGCTTTGGGAGCAGGGGGCCGCAGGTTCGAATCCTGCCACCCCGACACTTTAAAACGCTGATTTTCAGCAAATTACGAGAGGGTCAATCGAAATTTCGGTTGACCCTCTTTTTATTTTCAAACAATTTTCAAACATGTTCTGGCCTTATCTGGTGTCATTTGTATTGAGATTTTTTTTCAAACTTTTTCAGCCCCCTCAGTTGGGAGGCAGTTCCTTTCTTGAAAAAGCCGACCAAACCCATTAGTAAAGATTTCGTGCGTTTGTAATCAAGGAGAGGTAAGTTATCACTAAAGAATACATCAAGGACAGAATTATTGCTCAGGCAGGAAAGAACACTCCGTCCTGCAAGAGAGACTTCGAAAACTTCCCTCCTTCTCAGTACCCTGTCTGTCTCAGTTTGTGGCTCGGCCATAGGGACTTGCTATTGGTCAACAAACTGAAATCCGAGCTTGACAGGATGCCAAAGCCAAAAGCGAAGTACCGTAAGACGGCAAATCCATATAAAACCTCGTATTTCCTGAGATGCTATTTTGACGACGTAGCCAACTTGGAGCGAGTGGTCAAAATATTGGATGGGGAAAACCTGTGGCAAGTGACCGTTTCAGATGAGGACAAGAGGCTCACGACAGATTGCATCATTGAGGATGCACGTTCCTTATTTTCTTGCAATTGATTTCAGTTCCCTCAATTAATTTCCGAGAAAATTCAAGATTGAAACTTTTCTGTTCAATCTGTCTTTGATACGTGCCATACTCTGTTGCACGAAGACGGTGTAAGGATTTACTTGCTATGGACAGTGCAATCGGATATGGCCAGAACGTAGCCGCAATCACTGCCCTTTTCTATGAGGATGGGGCTTTGAGCAGTCATGTTCAAGAGGTGCTCGAACAAAAAATCAGTGGGGACGTGGAGCTATGGGAAATCCTCGCCACTGGTGGGTTGGTCTTCACCCAGCAAGAGGCGGCCTATACTGCCAAGGCAAATGTGAAGTCCTGGATGATGTATTGATACTCAATTTGAGAGGGTTGACAGTACACGATAGCCATTTGAATATAATGTTGGACATCTCAGGTGATATTGAAAATCATACTGTATTGGTGGGAGGTTATCAAAGCCAAGAAGATAACATGATTACCTTGGGTACACTGCTTTTAGAAAAAATACCTGAGAACATGGATGCTGTTCCTTTGACCCTATCCATTACTGAAAACAAAGGGATATTTTTGAACACAAACAGGGTGATTAGGGAGTTTTTTGCGAATGAGTTTCAGAATATGATAAAAATCCTTCCCAACCCATCTGGTACATTAGAGTCCCTTCATGAAAAAATGAGAAAAAATGAAATTGGGACAAAGGCAAGGTTGCTCAGTCATTTTCTTGAGCCAGATTGCCCAAGGATATTTTTGTCATGTCCGATTTCATTTGTCGATAAGCAACGGCAAAAAAATGTAGAAAAGCATTTAATCGGCCTGAAAAGTAAACTTGAAGAAAGGTTTAACATTGAGACCTGCCAGAATAAAATTGTAATAAATTATTGGAATGGGCCAAGCAATTCCTCCAAAGACTATCTTGAAGTTATGGAAGAGATAAGACGTACAAGCATTTTCGTTTTTATTTATCCGCACAATGAACCCGTCTCGTCAACATCCTTGGTAGAATTGGGGTGGGCGCTTATGGCCGTAAAACATATAATAGCTTATAGTATGCCCGATGCATTACCAGGTCATCTTGAAGATTACTTAGATGAAGGTGACAGGGGAATTTATAATAAATCAACCACTCTATTTGATGAAGCAGGCTTTAGTGTGATTTTCAATAAAATTGTTACAACTGTTGAAAAATTATATAATAGATAGAGTGATAATATACATTACGGAAATTATCAGATTATTTTTTCTTTTTTATCAATTGTTTGCCATTTTGTCTAAATTGAGATATGTGAATTCATACTACTTCTAACATTCACAACGTCATTATTTGAAAGTCTTCCTATTTTTCTTTTCACAATCCGTTCATCCATCGTAAACAGTTTCAAGCGGACTAATGAAGGTTTGTTAAGTCCAGCTTCCTCAATATTCTTTATTTCGGTATCTCCAGCCCACGGATTTTGGCTGCTTGAAGTTATCATGGCCGCAATGTAATGGCCTGTTTGAAGATTGAACGAAGCATTGCTTAAAACCAAGACAGGCCTTGGTTTGGATTTAAGGCTGTTCACAAATGGAAACGGAACGATGGCAACATCCCATTGCTCATAGGCCATCAAATGCCTCACAGTCTTCCTGGCTTTCCCATTCGTTGGCAAATGAGGACTGAATCGCTCTTAGGTATTCAACGTCCAAAGGCTGGGCTTTCTTGATGACAACCTGTTCACCTTCAATATGGAATAGGATTTCATCCCCTGCATTAAGATGAAGTGCCTGCCTGATATTGATGGGTATGGTAGTCTGCCCTTTTGATGTAATCTTGCTTGATTGAATTTGGTCCATTATTCTTTCCTCCTTACCACCTTACCTCAGTTCTTCATTGATTGTCAATTTTTAAAATGAGTTAGACTATTAAATGTTGGAGAACTTGGGTGATAGCGTCAGTAATACAAAATATAAGCTTAACACCATTTTCTGTAGAAAAAATTGCCTTTTCTCTTTAGAACGAGCAACTGTATCCTGGCTAATTTGTTTCAAATGTTTTATGCCCAACCCGGCACAGAGAGTTTTCATCTTTTTTATCAATATTAAAATTTTTAATCATGAGTGAGATAATGATGAACAAGCTTGATTATGTTAGAATTCAGAAAGCCATCAATGACGCAAAACAAACCCGTTCATTAAAAGCTTCTGAGGCATTGAATCTGTTGCAGGAATTGAAATCCGCAAAGATTGTAGAACCAACCGAAATTCCTGCGAATGTTGTAACAATGAACACGATTGTTAAAATAAGCTTTTTGAACACGAGCAAAACTGTTCAATTTCAAATCGCTTATCCCCAAGAAGCAAACCTGAAAAAGAATAAAATTTCTATTTTATCACCGATAGCAACGGCATTGATTGGTTATAAAGTGGGTGATGAGATTGAATGGATTGTACCGGCAGGCCTTACAAAAGTCAAAATTGAAGAAATTATTTACCAGCCGGAGGCAGCAGGCAATTTTAATTTGTAAGTGATTTTTAATATAAATACATTTATGCCTGCACCGAATAATGGTCTGCGAATTAGACACTCGCAGACCATTTTCTTAAAGATTATGCAAATGTCTAATGAATGAATTCAGACTTCATTCCATTAAAATCAAATTTTCGACCATGATAATCCAATTTATGATTTCCGTCGTTGCTCTGATAATGACTTCATGCAACACAACTTTTCCGACTCAAACAAATTTCAAGAATCCGAGCAAAGTCTGCGAACTTCCTGTGGAACTAATGGAGATTTCCGGGCTTACAGATGAGGACGGCAAAACGGTAGCTTGTGTGCAGGATGAACTGGGTGATGTCTTTGTTTATGACCTTGAAAATTGCACAATTATCGAGCAGATAACTTTTGAAGGGCAAGGAGACTTTGAAGGCCTGACCAGAGTGGGCGATGATATGTATGCACTTCGGAGCGACGGGGCAATGTTCAAAATTGTATTTAATGAAAATGGAAAGCCCGATGTGCAGCAAATTGATACAAAAATCCCGGCATTGGATAATGAAGGACTTTGCTACGATGAAAAACATAACCGCCTGCTGCTTGCCCCAAGGCGGAAATATACCGACAAAGCCTTCGAGAAAAGCTTCAGGGCAATTTATGCCTTTGACCTTGCCACAGAAAAGATGATGCATAAATCCGCCCTGCAAATTTCTGTTTCAGAGGTTTTAGAGTTGGTGGAGCGAAAAAAAGACATTGAACTTTTCAGGAAAGAAGGTTCGGGCGATGTGAAATTCAAATTTAACATCGCCAGCATCGCCGCCCATCCTGAAAAAGAATTGTACTACCTGCTCGTAAGCTCCGAACAGTTCTTATTGACCGTGGATGGGCAGGGCAAACCGCTCGACGTTTTACCACTTGACAACCAAATGTTTCCATAACCAGAAGGCATCACTTTTCTGGATGGAAATTCATTGGTAATTACTTCGGAAGGTAGGGATACAAATCCTGTGTTGGCTTTGTTTTCCATATAAAGTAAACGTGGATGTTGAAAGAGAAGAAGCTAAACCATCACCTCCATGCCTTCCTTTGCCATCCTGCAATTTGGAAATTCCTTTTGATATTTCTTTTCCATCTTTTCCAAAAAATCGTCATCATGGTCGGGGTCGTGATGGGTAAAAATGAGCTGTTTGACATTGGCTTTCCTGGCACATTCGATGGCTTGTGAATAACTGCTGTGCCCCCAGCCTCGGTGGGTTTTTAATTCTTCGTCGGTATATTGGGCATCGTGGATGAGCAAATCGGCATCCCTGCAAAATTCTACCACTTCTGAATCTATGGATTCCCCGTGTTCCAAATCCGTACAAACTACAAAAGAACGTCCCTCTGCTTCCATCCGATAACTGAATGCACCACCGGGGTGGTTGTGCATCCTATAATCGAAATTTACATGTTCTTCCACATCTAAAGCTGATATGTATTCATCCGAAGTGAGGAACTTAAAGTCCGCCCCCATTTTTTCCAATTGGACAGGGAAATATTCTTTTTGCATTTGCAGTTCAAAAATATGCCTCAATTCCTGTTTCCTCAATTCCCGGTGTGGAGTGAAGATACCAATCTTTTTTTTGGGATTGTATGCGGGGTCAAAAAAAGGCAGACCTTGGATATGGTCCCAATGGAAATGGGTGAAAATAAGCCATATCGTTTCTGCATCAGGTAATTCGCCTTTGAGCATGTCTTTGCCCAATTTCCTAATACCCGTTCCCGCATCAAACGCCACAATCATTTTGCTGCGGTCGTTGGTCAGTAAATCCGCATAAATGCAAGTAGTGTTCCCTCCAAACTTTTGGACATTGCTATCGCACACAGGGGTGGAGCCTCTTACTCCATAAAATTTGATATGCCAGACATGTTTGTTCATAAAAACGATAAGTTTAATTCGTGCAAACCCAGAAGTCTCATTTCTCCTCATTATATGAGAAAAACAAAAGAGAAGGCCTTTCTTCTACTCCCTCATTTGAAATGAACATATCCCCGTTGTCCAGAAAGGTAATGCCTTCCGGTTGGAGATGTAACTTTTTGTCCAATTGATGTACGGCTTCCAGCCCATTTTCCCGGTTAAAAATATAAACCAGTTTATCTTTTGAGGAAAGAACAAATAATCTGTCCGTGATTGGGTGCACCGCAATGGCAGAGGGGTTTATTTTCAGGTTTTGCTCGGTTTCCCCATCGCTTTTGTTTTCTTTGACAAACCGTTCTATGTTTTCTTCCTTAAAAATATAAACAGGTTGTTTCATAAGGCCCATACTGTCCAAGTCAAAAGCAAAAACGGCTCTTTTACCCTTGTATTCATCACCTTTTGGTTTACTTTTCCCAGCAATCAACAGCCGTTTATGTTTTGCATCGTACCCAAGCCCTTCATTGTTTTTTACAGGAATCTCAGTGTCGTACTCATTTACCTTGAAATCTTCACTTTCGAAGTTTTCAATTTCAAACAACTTCCCATCGCTCCTTAATACGTAGATACTGTTTCCCGCCTTGGTCACCCCTTCATAATCGCCGCCTTCACCAAATCTTATCTGCTTGATGATTTCTTCTTTTTGCCAGTCATATATGAACACAATCCCGTCCTCGTCCTGTACCAAGGCGAGAGTATGCTCATCTATATCAGTCAGTCCCGAAATCTCATGCAAAATTTCGGGGAGTTGAATTTTAGCATTTGGTTTATTAAAATCGTAACCCAGTTTAGCCCCTATGGTGTATGTATTTTTTGTATAGCCTTTATTCATAAAGGCAAAAGTCAAAAGAGCACCGACTAAGGCAGATACAACGGCAATAACTATTTCCTTTATTTTGATTGACATCTTGGTCGTTTTTGTTGAAAGGGATTGCCACATATTAGGGCAATCCATTTGCTTGGTTTTATTTGAATAAAATCGCTTAGTTATCTATCTGCAGGAAATTACCGTTCAGGTCGAAAATCCTGTTTAAAATAAGGACAATTCTAATCTGCCACTTTCCTTATAATTCCCCCTTTTTCATCCAGAATAACCTTCCATTCTTGCTTGAAAACCGCATCCAGTTCTACTTCGTACTGTGTGCCTTCTCTGGTTGTAACCATTTCGATGTCATCCAGATTGTAGCCTTTAAAATCAGTTTGAATCCGGGACAACACAGCAGCGGGCAATTCGCTTTTGGCAATGTCTTTTTCGTGTTTCACCAAGTCACCTGAAGCATCGTACCAAACATTATGGTCGGTGTGGCGGTCGGTTTCAAAATCCACTTTGAAGAGGTCGCCTTTCTTTTCCCACTCTACGTCCATAGCTTTGGGGAATTGTGAATCGAAATTGTTCAATACCACTGAAGGCACTTGTTCCCTGCTTAAATCCTGCGCCTGCACGAAGCTGAAAATGAACGATGACAATGCGATTAAAAAGAAATTCTTCATGGTTTATTTTAATTTAAATTATTGACTTGAATGCTGCTTTCAAGCCATCGTCAATAAATTACACCACAAAGTTCAGCGGTGATTCTGGAAAGATTTGGGAACAAGGTTGGGTAGGAGAAAATTATTCAAAAGTCACCGTAAAAAAATGTTGTGCCTCGGAGTAGCCATAGTTGATTTTAAAATGGTAGAGTTGGCAAATAGCCTTCACAATAGGCAGGCCCAAACCTGTGCTTTTTTGCTTATCCGTTTTTTTCGTTCGGTAATAACGTTCGTATATTTTACTTTCATCCAGCGGCCCGTTTTTCGAGGTATTGCTGATGGTGAGAGAATCGGATTCAATGTGGATGTTTACCCGACCGTTTTCTAAATTGTGAAAAATGGCATTCTTGATAAGGTTGCTCACTAAAATATTAGCGAGTTGAGCATCCATTTTTAGCTCCAATGGTACATTTTCTTTCACTTTTATCTTAATGCTTTTAAAGTCGGCAAAATCTTCCAGTTCGTTTACTGTTTGTTTCACCAATTCGTTGAGCACCAAGGATTGGTTATCGAAATACTGTCTGTTTTCGATTTTGCTCAACAGCAATAATGCTTTGTTGTATTGCACCAAACGGTCAGTTGTCTGCATGACCTGGGCAATTGTTTCCGCATCCGCATCGGACAGACGGCCTTCTTCCAACAACAGTTCCAATTTATTGGTGATGACAGCCAACGGTGTCTGCATTTCGTGTGCGGCATTTTCGGTAAATTGCTTTTGCCGGTTATAAGTCCGAACACTATGCTCAATCAACGTATTGGTGGCAGATTTGAATTCTCGAAACTCTTTGATGTTGGTAGGAATGTCAGGGATGGATTTGTCTTTGTCTATGCGGAATCTTTTGAGGTTTTCCAGTAATTCATAAAAAGGTTTCCATAGTTTTTGCAGCACGAAATTGTTGATGATTAAAATGCCCAATATCAGAATTACATACAACCAAATTGCCATTCGGGTCAGGTTGTCAATTTGGTCATCTTCTTCGACCATTGACGAAATCACTTTCAATTTATAATAGCTGTCTTGATGCCGAAATGCGGTCGTCAACATCCTGACAGGTTCCATCTCTTCTTCATTGAGCATGTACATCAGCGTATCTGAATAAACATCCTTTACGTTGAGAGCAACAGATTTTCCAACCTTTCTTATGGCATAGTTGCTTTCGTCAAATTCAGATTTATGTAAAACAGTTGAATCCCGTTTTGATTTTTGAATAATCAACAGTTTATAATTATCCAGCCCATCATCAATACTGTCATAAATTTCATCCAGCATCTTGAAATAAAAAACCACAGACCAAATACTAATCAGTAAAAAAATGGGAATGGATAAATAAAGCAGCGAACGGTTTAATAATTTCATAACTCAACCAATTTATAGCCTATTCCATAAACTGCCTGAATTTCAAAATGAGCGCCGGCATCTTTAATTTTTTTTCGGATATTTTTGATTTGGGAGTAGATAAAATCGAAGTTATCAGCCTTGTCAATATGGTCGCCCCAGACATATTCAGCCAGTGCGGTACGGGTAACAAGTCGGTTTTTGTTGACCAAAAAATATTGGAGAATATCAAATTCTTTTCGGTTCAGTGGCACTTCTTGGTTATTGACCAAAAAGAGCCACTCTTCCAAATCCAAGCTGATGTTCTTAAGTTCAATGGTGTTTTTCCCCTCTAATTTGTTGCGCCTCAGCACTGCTTTTACCCTCGCATTCAGCTCGGCAATATGAAAGGGTTTGGTCAAATAGTCATCAGCCCCGAGTTCCAGACCTTTGAGTTTATCGTCCAGTGAGTTTTTAGCAGAAATGATGATGACGTTTTCCGATTTGCCCGCTTTTTTCAATGCTTCCAACAATTCCAGCCCGCTACCATTGGGCAACGTAATATCCAGCAGGATGCAATCATATTCATAAATGAACAGCTTTTCGTGAGCAGCATCAAAGTCGTCCGCAGTTTCCACAACGTAGGCTTCTTTTTCTAAAGATGACTTTATGGCATCCTGAAGGTCTTGCTCATCTTCAATGATTAAAATTTTCATCCGATAAAATTAAATAGAAATTCTGGAAAGAATTGGGAAGGGTGACTTGGAGATTTTAGTAAATCACATAGTCGAGCCGAACATCATGTTCCTCAACAGGGCGATTCTGGAAAGATTTGGGTCTATTGATTCCCCATGTTCCAAATCGGTACAGATTACAACTGAACGGCCGTTTGCCTCCATCCGATAGCTAAATGCCCCGCCAGGATGGTTGTGGGGGCGGTAAGTAAATTGGATATTGTCTTCTACCTTAAAATGGGTTTTGTATTCTTCCGTGTTGAAAAATTGGAACTCCGCACCCATTCTGTTTAATTGAACAGGAAAGTACTCCTTCTGCATCTGCACCTCGAATATATTTTTTAACCGGCTGACCTTCATGCTCTTGAGCGGCGAAAAGACGCCAATTTTTTGCTTTGGGTTATAGGCAGGGTCAAAGAACGGAAGGCCTTGATTGTGGTCCCAGTGAAAATGGGTAAACACCAAAAATATATTTTCGGTATCGGGTATTTTCCCATTGATGATGTCTTTTCCAAGCGCCCGGATGCCGGTTCCGGCATCAAACACCACAATCATTTTGCTTCGGTCGTTCAGCAAATAATCGGTGTAGATGCAGGTAGTGTTCCCGCCGAAAAGCTGAAAACCTTTTTCACAAACAGGTGTAGAACCCCTGACCCCGTAAAATTTGACGTGCCATACTGGTTGACTTTCCATGTCCATTAATTTAAGTTCGAAAATATAAAAATTGTGCAGAAGTCTAATAAGAATCACCACTATCAACATTTAGCAGTTTGAACGAATGCCGTCGTACCTAAAAACAGAATATACTGCGGCATGAACTTCGAAATTTAGAAATTCCCTATTTTAACAAATAAATAAACAGTTTAAGATAGGAATATCCTTGATTGTTGCGGATATTTGGGGTTCAAAAAAAGCTCAATTATCTGAGCCGTTTATGTTTAACTATCCTTAGATTTTGTTCATTGCTATGGGCAATTTTTTTAAATTTAGCACTACCAGTCTTCTCACATCATCTACGATGTGTTTCGCTTTGTTTGGATATATTATTACCTCCCAAAAACTTTCGCTAATCCGTAAATCGAAAATCATCTTCCTTTCCTTATAAGCACCTGCGAGTGTGCTTATCAATATTACTTTTCTCAATTCTATAAGCCTTTACGACATTAAGGAACCAGTTATTCGTTGTTTCCTTATCATTCATCGCCATGTGCGCAGGTACCTGGTCGAACTCGCATGTACAGGCTTGATTATATAGAGTTGTCGTTAGGCTCCTGTCGAATAAGTGACATGGGTCTGATATTTATCAAATTAATCCTAATCCTCAATTTAAACAACTGCCTTTTATTAAATGAAATGATGGTTCGCCGATAATTTATTGGTTTTGTCAACACCAAGTCGGTAATTGGCGGTTGGGTATATTGAGGTACTCATGCTTAAATAATATCATCATGGCCAGAATGAAAAAATTGAAACCTCCCAAGATAGATTTAAAAGAAAAAAAACAAGAGAAAATAGCACGTAAATTGGAAGCCAAGCAGGCGAAAAAGCGAAAAGGGGCGAGATAATATCCTGCATTTTAATTTTTATTATGAACGATGGCGCCCTCTGTGAAGATAGTTTCATAGGGGGCGTCTCATTTATCGTTCCTTGAATTCATCCACTACCCCAATTTTACAATAGCTGAAAACTTTCCGTCGCCTGTCCAGGCTGTATCTATACCGAGCTATCCATTGATTGTTAAAATCTCATCCAACTTGATGTCATGAGATTCTACTGGCACTTCTGCTATCATTTGGAAAGGAAAGCAAACCCCCACTTTCAAAGCTTTCGGTTGCCCGGCAAGGAAGGTATCATAATAACCGCCACCATACCCAACCCTATAACCTCTTTTATCAAAAGCAAGCCCGGCAACGATGATTAAGTCGTATTCACCCGTGTATTCTTCCGCATCTTTGGGATGATAGGTGTTAAAAATACCCGCCTCCATGTTTTTCAAGTCCGTCAAAAATAGGTTCTGCATCTGCCGTTTTTTGAGTGTTTTCGGAACAACAACCGTAATTCCCTTATCGATGGCTTTTTGCAAAAGCGGCAATACATTTACCTCCGAACCCATTGTCAGATAACTGTGGATTACCCGAATCTTTTTTTCTAAAATCAAATTCCAAAGTTGGTCACAGATTTTTTCAGAAAGAAGGCTACGCTCCTTTCGGGGCATTTTATTCCGCCGTTCGAGCATGGTCTGGCGGAGATATTTTTTTTGTTCTTTTATGTTTTGAGTCATGGTTGTTCTCTGAAAATTTTTAATCGAATTTTTGGCAACATTTAGTGCCCGAAGTTCACTTTTTTGTTTAAAGGAATGCCCTTCCATTCTTATCAGCACACCTTTGAGCACCCTTATGGCGTCATTTATATACGGGCCTTTGTTCAGCATGACACATTCTGCCTGTGCTCCATGTGCAGCATCGCTTATCTCGGCCCTTGTCGGGACACCTGTTTTTGCGAGGTTTTCAAGCACTTGGGTTGCCCAAATGACAGGTATATGTGCAGCCTCACAAAACCAGAGTATTTGGTTTTGAACCTCGGAAATCCGTTCAAACCCAATCTCTGCTGCCAAATCCCCCCTTGCTATCATTACACCGATTTTATTCCGTCCCATTCCTTCTAATAATATCTCCGGCAAATTCTCAAACGCTTCTTGGTTTTCGATTTTAAAAACAACCCCTATTTCATTGGCATTGATTTTATCAAGCTCCCTGTATAGTTGTTTGACATCCTCCCTTTTCCGAACAAATGAGTATCCGATTATGTCAGAATGCTCACAAATAAATGGCAGTAATTCAATGTCCCTTTCAGTCAAAGCGGGCAGATTAAGGGTGGTGTTGGGCAGGTTAATACCTTTATGGGAAGACAATCTCGGTTTATAGCAATCTGTAATGACCACTTCAACATCGTCTTCTTTTTTGGAAAGCACCAGGGATTTTATCATCCCATCATCAAAAAGTACAACGTCGCCCTCCTTTACATCGTCAATTATTTCATGGAGCAAAATACCAACCTCTGCTTTTTCGAGCTGTTCTTTTGTTTTTCCAAATAAAGATTTCTTCCCTAATGTTTGTCTTTTTGTAAGAATAATATGCTCTCCTTTTTGAACCGGGATTCCATCCCTGACCTTGCCCTTTTTTCCATGAATTTCGATTTTTGAAGTTCTTATTTTTGGCCCCGATAAATCCATGTATATTTTGATGTTTTGCTGAGTCTCCTCCCGGACCTCGTGGATTATCTCCACCATTTTTTTCCAAATACCCAAATTTCCGTGACTCAAATTTATTCTCCCTATTTCCATCCCACTCAAGGCCATGTCCCTGATGATTTGTTTGTCTTCGGCCGCTTCGTTAGGGAGCGTGACCATTATTTCTGTAAAATGTCTTTTACGAGTTTCATTGAAAAGATTATTGGCGTGTTTTTTTAATAACTTCTTGCTTTTTTTGTACCCAATCAATTCGATTTTATTATCGAATTTTAATGGCATCCCTTGGATGCGTTTTAAGTTCTTGACCACATTGTATAGATTGCTTAGGACATATCCTTCCGCAGTCCTCAACGAGGAAAGGCCAATGTCAGACAATGTGTCGTGGTATTTCCTTAAATCAAAACTTCTCAGAATCAGGTATCGGCACAAGTTTTTGGCACTCAACTTATAATCCTTGTGTACATTGGAGACTTCCAGCTCAATAGTTGGCTCATTGTCAATTATGTACTGTAATATTTCAGACAGCCCTTCATCTAATTTTTTGATTTTCATCTTTTATGTTTAATTACAATCGGTCAAGAATAATGTAGGTAACACTATACACTATAGCAAAGATGTCCGGCCAAGACTCCTCTCCTCACCAATTCATTTTTTACTGGAGTTGTCTTTTAAAAGAAAAATTCCTTCGGAAATCTCACCACATCTATTTCCATATTAACCGTTTCGACAGAGGGCTTTGCAAAGATGAGTGTTGCTACATCCTCTTTGCTAAATGTCATTCTATATTCTTGGCGAACTTCCTTATTTTCAGCAAAGCACAAATTGCCTTCATTAGCGACATTATCAACATATATCAAGTTAAATTCGGCTGCCATTTTTTTGATAAAATCCGGTTGCAAATTCAGGTCAGATAATTCTTCAGCCGTGTAGATGTTTTTATCTGTCAAGGGGACAAATATTTCTGAGAGTTTTACTTTCATAATTATTTGCCCCAATAATTATTAGCTTTAGCTACGGTCTGAAAATGGATGGCGACCACCTGTGATGCTTCGATAAGAAATGCTGCATTTTCTGCATATTCTTTTCTGCCTGATTTCAACACTTCCATATCGGGCTGGGTATATTTTACGCCCATCCGTGTGAGTTTGATTGCCAGTTCAAACCCTTCCTGTGGTGTTTCCGTTTTTAAGCTATTTAACCATTTGTCCATATTAATTTGTTTTTAGAAAGTGCTGTTGTCATTTTTATAGGACAACAGCACTTTTTTATACGTTAAAAAAATTATTGCCAAGGCAGGTGCGTCACCCGTAAACCGATGACAAAGCCCAAATCACTTCCTGCATCAGAATCTGATTTAAAATGCACACCGAGCGGCACACGGCTGTACGCATTCTCCAAAGCCATTTCCTTAAATGAATTGAATGTTCGGGGAGTTCCTTTGAATTCTGTCCGACCTTCGTGGCTGCGGTCGGTGAAAGTGTAATTCTTGCCAAAGACATCTTCCAAAACCATTGAAGCGGCAGCAGCAAAAGTCGCATGGCCAGAAGGATAGGTTGGGAAATTGGGGGTATAAAACCCACCTGAACCATCAGGACACATTACAGTGTTCCAGTTGGGGGCGTTCATGTATTCACGGATATAGTCAATGGGACGGAGGCAGTTGAAGCGGTACTTTTCGCCCCAGCATTTCACACCGGCATCTGACAATGCCATACCCAATTTGGCATAAGCCACAACGGTTTCGAGCATATCCAGCCGTTCGATAGCAATGAGTTGGTTGTTTATACTGACCCACCTACCTGCCGGACTAAATGTGAGTATCGGACAGTCATCGCTCCAAAATTCGGCAATCCATAAATCTTCTTCATTCCCCCCTGCTTTTATTTCATTGACGAGGGTCTGGGTTTCCAATGCTTCCTGATAAAGCTGTGAACCAGGGTCGGTGCTGAAATTTGGCGGTGGGGAAACAACATCGGTCGGAAGAACGGCAAATGTCCTCACCTTTCCCCAATGTGGCAACAATGCCGGGAGAAAGTCAGGATAAGTCGGTTTCCAAAGATTCGTTCCCGTTGGAGGGACGTAAGCCGGGTCGTTGTTGTTCAGGTAACCCTCATGTCCCCAATTGTCTTCGGCTGACCAATCGTATATGGTTTGAGCTACGTATTGACCATACTCCACTGAACGTTGGTAGATGTCCGTCGCAACTGACGACTGCAATTCCGTCCGTAAAGCATGGCTGACATCAAGCATCTGGAACTGTTGTTCGGAAGGGGCAACCGGGAAGAACAGTTCAAATGCTTTTTCATAAGCTGCATTGAGGCATACCTCCCAATTATATTCCACGTCATATTCCGGTTCGTTTATGTTCAGTCCCGGAAAATGACCAGAGAAACTCCGGTATTTTCCGCCGCTACCGTGTACGATTGCTTCATAAGCCATCAAATTGATGTGAGCATAATTACGGGCAGAAACAGGTGGCTTATAGCCAGGGCTGTATCTTTCCACTTCCAAAAATAGTTGGTTCCAGGTCAGTGGAATGTTGTAGGAATACTGTGACGCCGGGCTACTGGTCACGAGAACATCATCGTCTTTCTGGCAGGAACTGATGATGAAAAGGAACGCCAGCAATGGTAAGTAAATCTTCTTCATAGGTCAATAATTTGATTAGAAATATGATGAAATGGGTTTGAAATTTCACACAACAGAGCCGCTTGTTGTTAAAAAAACGAGTTGTAATTATCCTTAGCCCAGTATAAAAACAGGTAGTGTAAGCCCCAGCCGATAAATAAAATTATAATCACCCATATCCATACAGGAATACCTTTGGGGTTTTCAGAACCTCTGACTACAAAGATTTCTTTGCGCTCACTTCCATAAGCGTTGATAGTTACGGGAAGCTGGTCTTCAACTACTTGATTTTCTTTAATACCAATAACAGAGATAGACGGGCCGTTCCTGACCTCAAAAGGAATAATTTTGATGCCTTCCCTGCGTCCGGAGGAACTCGCTACTAATTTGAGGGTGTGTTTCCCGTCCGGAATTTTAGTAGTATCGAATAATATTTTTGTCGGAGTCTCCAACTCTGCAAAAGGCAAGGGTTCATCGTCTAAAAATATTTTCACAATATTTTTGGAATCTGTATTTTCCATAATTAATTTATTTGCAACCCCTCTTCTACGGGTAGAAATTTAATTTTGTAATTCTTGTCCGATTTATCAGGCTTTATTAGAAATAAAACACTCAAAACGAGAGTAGCTAAAACGATTATAATGGCGACCCATAGGATGATAAAATCAAATGTCCCCTGCGGTCCCGTTCCGTGAACAATATCCTTTAATAATTCCGGTTGTTGTGATTTGCAAAGTTCACAAGCAAAGACTTGAAAGAAGCAAAACATCATCAAAGCTGAAGTAAAGGCTTTCTTTTTCATAAATTATTGATTTAAAGCATTTACAAAATCCCGAATTCTTTTTATGTCACCCTTCGTTACCTTTGGTGCTTCATTGCCCCAGCTATTGCGTTCATAATTTACAATAGCAGCAATCTCTGCATCACTTAATTGCTCTCCGAGGGCGGGCATGACCCCATAATCCGGTCGTGCATCATAGCCCTGAAGAATAATTTTGACCATGAGTTCATAATTTTCATCCATCACAATTGGACTTCCTTTTAGTGGAGGAAATGCACCGGCGAGTCCTTCGCCGGAAGGTTGGTGACAGGCAGCGCAGTTTTGAATATAAAGTGATTTCCCATCTATTTCGGCATCAACCACGCTGCTTTCTTCAAACTCTTTGCTCTTTGTAGAGGGAATGAAGTCATCAATTGCAAAAGAGGGGTCAACCTGTTGAAGGGATTGTAAATATTGCACTAAATGAAGTGCTTTTTCAGTGGCTATTACTATTTTGGAGGTATCCTTCAAAAACTTTTTTGGGACATTTACCTTTACGTCGGTTGAGTCTGCCTTCCAAACTTCTTTAAATAACCAGGGATAGGGTGGCATAACAGATTCTTTAACCACAATACGTGGGTTGTAAAGATGAATAAGGTGCCAATCCTGGCTTGGTTGCCTTTTTCCTACATTTGTTAAATCGGGTCCTGTTCGTTCACTACCTAACAGAGAAGGAGATTGTCTCCAAATTCCCATTCGCTGTTTTGAATAGTAATAATCTGAAGGCAGGCTCGGTCGGTCTCCCCATATTTTATCCATTTCAATGTTCCTTACCTGTTGGGAATGGCATGACACACAACCTTCAGCGATATAGGTATGCAGTCCGTCCCGTTCCTGGGTAGTCAGGTCTTTTGCTTTTGACAAAGGCTGAACGGATTGTTGCATTTGTACGGCAGGAACAATTGCAATTATGGTACTTAGTAATACAAACACTACAAACGATGTTAGTGCTAATGACCTGTGATTTTCTGACATGTTGAACATTGCTTTGTTCTTTTTAATTTTGGAATAACCTTTTAAGCAACTTCTAATTCCAACCCCTTCCAATTACTATACACCTTGTGTATGTTGTACCAAAATACAAGGTGACCAAAAAACATGAATGAGCCTCCAATCGCCCGCCAAAGCCAGTAGGGTACCATAAGTGCGACACTTTCAATGAACGGAGCACCTTCAATCCAACTCAGCCCCTTTAAGGTTCCGCCAATCATTAATGCAAACGTGTAAGCAATTAAACCAATAAAAGACAACCAGAAATGGACGCCAACCAATAATTGGTTAGGTTGCTTGCCAATCAATTTTGGAATGATTGCATAAATACAACCCCAAATGAAGAAAGAGACAATCCCGTACATTGTCATGTGGGAATGGGCAACGTTGAAATCCGTAAAATGCCAAACAAAATTAGTGAACCGAAATGCTTGAAAACTTCCCTGTGTCGAACCAATGAAATAAAACATCACCCCGACTAACATAAAAGGTAAGACATAACTTCTCCCTATCTGGTTAAAGCTGCCTTTCATAGTAAGCAGGAAATTCATGGTTCCGGCAAGAACGGGAATGAACATACCCGCACTAAACACAATGGCCACAGTTTGAAGCCACCAGGGTACTGGGCTAAAAACAAAATGATGTGTTCCAATTAAAGTATAGAAAAGCATCTGTGTCCAAAAAGCAAGGATACCGAGAGAATAGGAATAAATTGGCTTGTTTAAAGCCGAGGGCAAATAATAATAAACCAAGCCAAGGGTAAATGTCATAAACCACATTCCAACTCCTTGGTGCATATAATACCCTTGTATTATCGTTTCTCCCAAGCCTTCCTGATAAAATGGGAGATAACCGATTATTGTCAAGACGATTGTCCAAATACAGGCACCGAAAATATACCAGTTGGATATATAAATTTCTTTCGTTGCCCGATTGGCCACCATTTTATAATAATTTGCAAAAGTGAGTATCAGTCCTACTGCAAACAAAGCCATGATTGGCCATATAAATTCCCGATATTCTCCACCGCCATTGTTAACCCCTGACATTAGTGCTATGGTTCCAACAGCTACCGAAACATTCATAAGTATCAGAGCTATCCAGGCCCACCGTTTATTAAATATTTTAGAATTAGAAGTTCGGGCCACAACGAAATAACCTAAGCCTATCATTGCTAAAGAAGTCCAGCCCCAAAAAACAGTATTGGTGTGTACAGGTCGGATTCTACCAAAGGAAAGAAAAGGAAGCGAGTCTAAATCTGGGAGGATAAATTTCACACCTAATAACAGTCCTATAAACGTCCCAAACAGCAACCAAAAAACAGAAGTAGCAATATAAGCTAAAACCACCTTTACCAAGTCTTGGTCAGCAACAATCTGAAAGTTAGCGTATTGCTTTTGGTCATAAACAGGACTTTTAATATCCTTTGTTTGGGAAACTATCAATCCTTTGGAATCGGAAGCCTTGAGGTTTGAGCCTAATTCCGTCCCCTTTATTTGATACGATAGCCGGTCGAGTTTTTGGTTTAATAAATCGTCAATTTGGGGATGTTCCAGATGAATAAGTGCCCATTTTATTTTTGCTTGGAAATTTTCGGAAAGACTTGGGTGACTTAATTCTTCTACAGGTATTTTATCGCTGCTCTTTCTTCTATGGATTACATCTTTCAATTCATTTGTTTCCAAATTAGAGGCAAAGTCTTTTAGGTATCCCCAGCTTTTTAACTGCCTGTTTTCATTCAGCTTTCTTAATAGTGCTATAACTCGGTATATAACTATGAATGCGGCTACGATTACAATCGTGACACCCAACACAATAGTCCCTATAATACCAGGTTCCCCCAGAATCGAGTTATTATTTGCTGAATCCTGACAAAAAATCGGATAAGCAAAACAGGTCAAAACCCCAAAAAGTATCCATTTTAGATAGCTGCTTCTTATACCCTTTCTGATTATTGACATTTCGTTTCGATTTTTTAAAATCATAATTTTAAAGCCCTCAATCAATCCTAATCTGTCACTTGCAGTTTTCTGAAAGTAAAGATTGATGTATGCCCTTAATTCGGGCAAGCTCATCAGCGCCCGATGCTTCATTTATTTTTTGAAAAAGCACTATTATTTCTGATTCTATTTTTTGAGCCTCTTTTTTTAGGACAGTTATCCGTTTGGTCATTTTCATGTCCAATTGTTCGGTTTTATTTAAAGCCATTTTTACGCCTTCATCCACTTTGTCAAAAGATTGGAACATTCGGATAAGGCTGGCATTCCGAACTTTGAGCATATTCGTTTTTTCCTCTGAGGGCATTTCCGCAGGAAGGTTTTCTTCTAATAGATAATTGATATTGTCCCACTCGGTAGTGATACTGTCCTTCATGGCTGCCAATTGGCAGTTCAGGGCTTTTTCCTTTTGGAACAGTTCCAATAAGACTGTTTCCTCTTTAGGTTTGTTTTCGCAACCTAAAATTGAAAAGAGAAATATGAGCAGAAAATAAAATACAGTTTTCATAAAAATCAATTCTTATTTTTCACCCAAAATTCGTCTTCCCAGGCTTCGGGGTTTGACAACTGTTGGTGACAGTTTTCCAATAATGCCAATTGCTTCTCATCGGCTATTTTCTGGATTTCATTGAACAGTACCCTTTCCTCAAAACGGATATGGGCGACGAGCTCTTCTTCAATTAGTGATAAGTTAACTTCAACCGGCTGCTTCGGAGAAGTGAACAATCGCCTCAACCTGCCATGCTCTTTCTTTGCCCGCTTCACCATTTTATCGCTGTTGCCGAGAATGGGGTATATGTGTTTTTCCTCAAATGCAAAATGGTGTTGCAGGTGGTTTTCCCAAAACCAGTCCGTGTATTTTTTGATTCTCGCAGGCTCGATGTTCCACTTCAAACCCTCTCGTATTTTCCAAGACAACAATAAGCCGTGATGGTGTTCACGGCTTAAAGGTTGCAGGGCAGTATGTCTTTTTATCGGTTTAGCAGATTTTTTGTTTTCCATTTCTTTTTGAATGTTTTTTCTCATGTTTAGTCCCACAGGTCGGACAACTTGTCCATTCTCCCTCTTTTAGGCTGATGCCGTCAATATGGTTCACTACAAATTCTTGTACCAGCATGTAGCTGTCTTTGTGATTATTGACGTCAACTTGCTTATCCTTATATACTTTTCGGATTTTCCCGTCATATTCATTATATCCCCAACAAATAGGACACACCCCTTCGGGACTTTTCCCTTTTGTTTGTTCTGGTGTTTTTTTAAAAAAGTTGACCAAAGCGCTAATAAAATCCATAGTTTGTGATACATTAAATTGATAAATGCCGGTGCAAGTGTTTCACGATTTTGGAGACATTACTATCGGCATAAGTGCCGAAAGCATTTACCACAATCCCTTTCAACCCGTATTTTTCAGATGATATGGCATACACGACCATTTCATCACCGGGGTCAGAATCACCTTCAAAACGATAAAACTCATCAATATAAAACTCTTCTGGTGAAAGATTTAGAGCGGTTTCCCCGCAGACAAGGCATTCCTTTTCGGCATAAATGGCGAAATCGTGTGTATAGCCTCTTTTTCGTAGGTTGTTCATCGCTTCGCTTACGGTATCGTAGGAATGCATGCTACAAATTTTTAAGTTGTTTATGATTCAAATTCAATGGTGGCATCCTTTGCCATCACCACCTGTGCTTTCAATGATTCAATTATCTTCAAGGAATGTTCCTTCCTTGCAGGAAGCAGCACGCTCATTCCGGTCGCCAATTCTTTTTCTGCCTCATCAATAATCAGAATGGCCCGTCCTTTTTGAATGGTTACAACAGTTTCGCTGGTACAATAATGGAGTGGCATATTTACTTCCGCATTTCCGGTTACTTCCAATACTATGAATTGCTCTCCAAAATATAGGGGGATAAGTTGTGGCTTTTCCATCGTTTTCATAATACTGTAATTTTATAGCCAGGTTCCTGTACAATGAATGATTATGGACAGGAACACGGTGGACAAAAACTCGCATTAGTTGCTGTTTTCCATGTTCGATAATTCTTTTTCCAGCAGTATCGCTTTTGGAAATAGGATATTGTTCTCTAAATGGATGTGCTGATGCAGGTCTTCCTCAAATTCCTCAAGTAACGCAAAGGTTACCCTATAAGTGGTGCAGGCATCCGCAGGCGGTGAGTACCCATCAGTCAGAGCGGCGATTCTCCTGAAGCGCTCTCCTTCCGTTTCGTGTTCGAGCATCATCATGTTGATAGGGTTTCCTACCGTCCCGAAAGGGGGGCGTTGGATGTTCAGTCTACCATTCATTTCAGCTTCCGACATTGCCCGAATAGCAGGAAAGAGTATTCTTTCTTCTTTGTGCATGTGGGAGAAAAGTTCGTTTGCGGAAGCTTTGAAAAGTTCCTTTATTTCAAAAAGTTCGGGATGTGTTTTCCCATGAACTTTGCATAGTTTTTCCAAGTAGGCATTCAGTTCGGGTATCTTTTCACGTACATAGCGATGGTGTTTTTTCTCAATATAATCCACCAGTAAATCCAATGCCCAATTGACAAAGTTTGGACTGCCATATCTTTCCTGTGCTATGGTTTTTTCAAGTGCTTCTCTGAGTGTTTCCGCAGAAATATTTTTTTGGTTGCATACTTCTGAAATGGTGCGATTGCCCTTGCAACAAAAATCAATGCCGAAGGATTTAAAAATGGCGGCAGTACGGTAGTCATCGGCTACTATTTGCCCAATGGTTTTTTCTTTTTCAATAATCATAATGTTAATTTTTTAGGTTGCCCGCCTATATTGGTTTTATAAGTTTAATTCCGAAAATAAGCAGGCAGATGATTTTTACGACTTCCATTCCCACATAGTAAAAGTGAAGGCTGGAATGTGACACCTCCTGCCCTTGGATGTGCATTTCCGCACGGACATCGAGGGCAGGCAAAAACCATAAGCCCTGAATAATGACAATCACAAAAGGAATAACAAAAAACATGTGTTTCCACTCAAACCCTTTAATGCCTGAAAGCAGCATACTAAGAACAATTGTAATTGATAGAACCAATTCCACTTTATTGAGTGCACCAAACACCAGACGTCCGATACCAAGTCCGAGTGGCAGGGTAATGCCCGGTGCTCGGAACTTTAGCCATGCCTCCATAAAACTAATGGCTCCAACGAAGCCAATCCAGATAAACACAGCAGCAATGGCCACCGGATATTTTGTAATCAAACTCATAAAAGTGGTTTTGCCTCTTTGTTTATATAGTAATTGATTTTCAACTGGAACATTTCCGCCATTTTTTCTGCCCGCCATTTCGCCTCCTCTGCCTTTTCTCCTGAGAAATGCTCATCTACCGTTTCAAAAAACAATGACTTCCATCGCTTGAAATGTGTGGCACTCACGGGGAGTTTTGCATGTGGGCTGAACGGGCTTCCGTAATAAGTATGCTCCTTCAGCAAAACAGTCTGCCAAAAGCGGTACATCTTTTCCAAATGAGCCGGCCAACGGTCTTGGATGATTCCATTAAAAATATCTGCCAGCAAATCATCCTGTCGAACTTTTCCATAAAAAGTGTTGACCAGTAGTTTGATATCCTCAATATCAGTTATGTCATCTTGTTTTTTCATATTGAATATCGGATTAAATTGTCCGATTTAATGTCAAAAAATTTTATCGTTTTAAAAATGCCAAACCCTGGTGCAGTTCATTCGCTAAATCCTGAATGGTCGTTGTTTGGAGCATTTGTTTTAAATTATCCCGAATTGCCTTGAATTGAAAGTGCAACGGGCAAGGTTTATTTTCATTGCAATTTTTGAGCCCCAGACCACACCCATTGTACACTTTGTCGCCATCTATGGCTTTCACGATGTCACTTAAATGAATTTTGGAAAGTCTGTCCTGCGGTATTTCATACCCTCCAGTTGGCCCATGTACAGAATGGATGATTCCGTCCCTGGCCAGCAATTGTAAAACCTTAGCCGTAAAAGCAACTGGTGAATCAATCGCTTTGGAGACTTGCTTTAGGCTGCTGCGTTCCCCCTTTTCGGACAATCGGGCAAGATGGACGCTGGCTCGGATTCCATATTCACAGGCTTTTGAAAACATGAACTGAATTTTTTTTGCAAAGATAGGGGTAATCACCATATCGGACAAGTGTGTCCGTGTTTTTTATTTCTGACAGACTTTTGTAACCTGTTTATATTTCAGAATACGCTGTAAAACAACGGCTTGGTTGAATTCTTCATCCTTGGCACCGTACAAAAGGCAAACCTTTTTGTTTTTTGCAATGTGACGTATATGCTCTAAATCCTCCTGAGCATCAGAAAGCTCTGACTCATACCGCCGGGCAAATTCCTTGAACCGCTCCTCTCTATGGTCAAACCACTTCCGTAATTCCGTAGAAGGAGCAATATTCTTGTTCCATTCATCCAGTTTTACCTGCTCTTTTGAAATGCCACGGGGCCATACACGGTCAATCAGGATGCGGTAGCCATCCTCTTTTGAAGGGGCTTCGTATATTCTTTTGATTGTTATTCTTAACATTTCCTTATTATTTTAATGAATACGCAAGAACAAGTTCGGTTCACAAGTATATTTTTCTATTCTGCACTTTTATCTCCTCTTTTCTTTTAAGCTCACCAATTGCCCTAATGACCGTCTCGACCCGTAGTCCCACAAGGCTGGCATTAGTTTGGCGGGTGATGTCCACCCGAAACTCACCATCAGTTTTGGCATTTGATTTAAGGTATTTTAACAGGGTCAGTATTCGGTGCTCTGCTTCGTGGCCACTCATTTCTTTGGCAATCATGGCTTTAAACTGAAGCCGTTTTGAAATGCCCCGAAGTAACTCAATGCAGATGTCAGTATGCGCCCGGAGCATTTCGATAAACCTATCTTTTTCCAGACAAATTAAATGCGTATTTTCCACGGCTTCAGCATTTGCTGGGAAGGGGAAGTCACCCAAAATTGCTGGTTCTCCAAAACTTTGACCCTTTGTAAAAATTGCCTGTATAGTTTCGTTCCCATTCCTGTTGTAATTGTTCATTTTCATTGTGCCTGATAAGACCTGATAATAGAACACTGGCACTTCACCTTCCAAAAACAATGTTTCGCCCTTTGCCAGACGTTTTTCCACTGCCCCGTAATCCTTGAGTATTTTTTCATCAATCATTTCTACGACATGATATAGGTCATAAAAAGTCGGACAAATTTGTCCGTAATTTTGTCAAAAAAATTGATAATAGCTTAAAAATAATAAAAATGGTTAAATCAATAGCTTCAAATAACGTAACAATAAAGCAGAAAAAAAACCAAACGGGGATAGCCGCCAGGTACACAGAATTTTGTAAATCACAGGAGAATCAAGGGATACTCTGGTATCTTATACCTTTGATGAGCCTGCCTGCGGCAATAATGCCAATAAGCATTTTTGCAATGTCTTATTTTTCGGGTTTCATTGCTTTCGTCGGCATTAGTATCCTATTATTTTTCACCAATATCGTCCTTACCATCGCTGAACAACCCACGAAAACCAAGATTACTTTTTACCTGATTACGGTTTTGTTCCATGTTATTGTTCCACTGATTACTTTTCTTTTTGTGCTGTTTTTCTGATGAAAAACTGAACACACCTTTTTATCGCTCCTCAAATTCTGGGCAATCAAGACGCAGCTCATTTTTTAATAACTTTTTACCAAGAAACCGGCAGAAATGACTATCCGCTTTCTTTTCATAATAAAGACATCCGAAACAGGTTCTTTGTACGGAAATAACACCCAAGCTATTGAGCCGGAATATCAATTCTTTTAGGGTGAAAAACAGATGCTCCTTTTCTGCCTTGCCCAATTTATTGATGGAGGCTTCGACAGGGCTTGCAAAAATCGCTGTTTCTTCTACCACCGCCCTGCCTTCTGTGGTCAATGCTACCGTAAATGCCCTTTTATCCACCTCAGAATGGACTTTTTTTATCAAACCTTTTTCCATTAGGACTTTCAGCGCATCACTAATAGTGGGTTTGGTCAGGTTAAATTCCTTGGCAAGGTGACTGACATTGCACAGAGTATCGTCATGGTAGGTCACAAATATCATTAGCTGCATCTGAATGGGACTAAGACCGATAGTTTTAGCGTGTTCCCATAACAATACCCTGAACACACTCGCAATTCTCTCCAGACCGGAAGTGATTTTTGCAGCGAGGTTGACGTTTTGCCTTGCCGGGTCAAAAGGGCTATTGTTCATCTCAATGATTTATGTTAAAAAATATATTATCCTTTTTAGGATTGGTAGTCCAATGAAAGGGTGCAACAATTTTATTATAACTTTCATTTCAACGATGAAATAACGACCAAGCCCAACATAACAGGTTAATTTAAGTTGCTCTGCTGCCACTTCCGAGAAATGGCTGGGCGGCTTGCCAAGACAATTATCTGCAAGATGATGGCAATGCAGATGAGCATGGCCATTTCAAAACTGGTGAGCAGAGAAGAACTGTTGACGATGCTTTGAGATTTGTCATTGAGCGTTTTACCCTCCTTAACCTGTATTTGGGAGAGCCGAAAAAGATTGGCCGATGCTAAATCAAACTGTTCATTTAGCAGGGTGAGGTCAGCGGCATGTTGTGCCGCTTCGTCGGGGGGAGATTGCATGAAGTGCAACTCAAGGCCTTGCAAGGCGGTGATATTTGCCTTGAAATCCTTTAAATAAACAGCTTCTTCTTCCGTTAGTAGGGTCTTATCATATAGTGAAAGCATTTTATTAATGAATTCATTGTGAAGACCGATTTCTGAACGGACATCAGGGTTCGCAAGCTCAGAGTAAGTATTAAGTGCCAATTTTTTTTGATGCAAATGGTCAGAAATCATATAGATATAACTCTCGACGACTAAGCGGTCTTTGATGACAGAGGAAAATGAGTCGCCCAATTCCCCCATGTGATACCTGCCCAAAAGGTTGGTGATGAGGACAACGGCACAAACGACGGCAAGCAATAAAGCCGCTTTGAGTTTTTGCTGAATACTGTAAGCCCATTTCATAAAATGTTAGAAGATTGTTTGGTACAAGTGTAAGATAATCACTTGTAAAGTTAGTAATCCTAATAAAAGAACGAATCGTTTTAGTTACAGCCTTCCATTTCTACAATGAAATATCCTTTATCCGCAATTTCGGCTTCCCACTCCAGGCGGAGTGCTTCGACATGGCACAGTCTGCATTGTTCGGAATTCAGGGGCTGCCCTTCCTGTCTTTTTGTTTTTAGATATTCTTTACCATAGTTGTAAATAGTGGTCGTGTCCGTAATTTCTGCCGGAACAAGAATGTCGAAGTGCATGATGTTGCCTTCTTTTTTGGTCACGTAGGTATCCCAAACATTTATCTTTTTTCCCATTAAATCAAATTGTTTTGTTGGTAAGAGAAAAAGCAGCCGGGCATGAATTAACATACGCTTGGCTGCTTACAGGAAAATTAGCTTTTTACATCCTCCATCGAAGCCCCGAAATTGATGTGCAATACATTTCCGTTGGGGGTAACTAAAGCGGGGACAGATTTGACGCCCGCATTTTCTGCTTCTTCAATTTTGGATTTTTTTTCCCCGAGGTGAACTACTTCTACATTTTCATTTCCTACCAGGTTAACGATGTCATGCTCCGCACTGACGCAAACTGGACAGCCAGCATGATAAAATACAGATTTACTCATTTTGGAAGAGTTTTGAATGATTGCAAAATCGCAGCGTAAATATAGTAAGGAATCCTAACTAAAAAATGTTTTAACGCTTTCTTAACCTTTTCAATATTCGCTGATGATATTGCCTTCTTCAACACCCATATCCGTAAGATACTTTTTGATGTCCACTGAAAAACTGCCGGGGCCGCAGAGGTAGAACATTTGGTTGTAGTCAGAAATCTGCTTTTCGAGAAATGCTTTCCCGATTCTCCCAAAACAGTGACTAACTACATTTTCTTGACTCAGGATACTTACGAACTTTAATCCTTCCATTTCACGGAATTCCTCTGAAAGGAAAACATCCTTTTCTGTTTTATTGGCAAACAACAAAATCTGGTTATTGATACCTCCGTTGGATTCCAAATCCCTCAAAATGGCGACAAAAGGCGTGACGCCTGTTCCACCGGCAATAAAAATCCCAGGTTCTTTGAATTGGAAGGAATCCCACGCATCCCCAATCAAAAGTGTATCCCCTCTATTCAGCATTGATAATCCCAGGGTTATCCCGTTGTGTTCGGGATATACCTTTAGGATTAGTTCCAGGAAAGATTCTGAACTGTGTCCGGTCAGCGTAAATGGAGCGGCATCGTCTCTGTACTTTTTCTCATCAATTGTTAATTCAATTGCTTGTCCGGCAGTGAATTCAAAATTCTTGGGCCTTTCCAGTTCGAGCCGCATCACATCGTGTGTCAGCCATTCTTTTTTAAGGATTTTGACTTTGTACTTCCAGTTTCCCATATCTCCGGTTTGTTGGTTGTGAAACACTAATCTCTGTCAGTTTTGCCAGCGTAAAGGCTGCGACAGCCATCACCAAGTCCCTTACCGCAACATCCACATGATGCCAGGTAAACAGCAGGCTCAAAGCAATCAGTACCAACCATGCGGACACAATGTATGCCCCGAGCCGGGTTTTTGTAAAAACCAGGATGCCTGCAACAATTTCAACCACGCCCACCACCATCATAAAAGTGGAAGCGCTAATGGGCAGCAGCCCTGCCAATCCCGGCGAGAGGTATTCATCCCATTGGGTCAGCAGGTTCAGGAACTTGTCCGCCCCCGCAGCAATGGGGACAATTCCAAAAGTTAACTTCAGTACTAGGCGCCTTCAGCGGTATTTGGAGAAAAGGTCAGCCTGAAGGATGTGCAAAATGCCATTGACGAAAAGAATCCGGAGGATGAGGTGACATAAGGTGGGGCAATCAGTAATCCGTTTTCATCTTTTCCTTCCTGGCCTCCGACCGACGGGTACACCAACAGGCCATTCTCAAAACACCGGTCGATGATCCTGCCCTGCAATCCTTTGATGACCGGGTCAAGTTCCATACCCAGCAACAGCCCCTTGCCCCGGATTGTATGCACAAAGTCGAATGTATTACCGATGCCCTGGAGACCTTGCCTTAACAACGCGCTGATCTGCCGGACATGGCTGATCAGGTCATCCTGTTCGATGATGGTCAGGACCTGCAGGGCGGTGGCGCAGGAAAGGGGATGGCCACTGTACGTATGGCCGCTCATGATCAGTCCGCTTCCTGCGCGGATGGGATCCAGGATTTCTTCGGTCATTAACGTGGCCGCAATGGGTGCATAGCCGGCGCCCAGGCTCTTGCCAATCGCCACGATATCAGCAAAGGTGTCCCAATGATCCAGCCCAAAATAACTTCCGGTCCGCCCCAGGCCCGTCATCACTTCATCCGCCATGAAGAGGATCTCATGCTGGTGGCATAATTGTTTGACGGCCTGGTAATAGCCTGCCGGCGGAACCAGCGCGGTACCGGCGGCGCCGATAACGGGCTCCAGGATCAGGCCGGCAATGTTTTCAGCACCGGTTTGCCGGATGACCGTCTCCAATTCGGTCAGGTGTTCCGCAAGCGAGTCTTTTTCCAGGTCTCTTTTGAGGTGTTCAGGCCGGTGCCACAGAACTTGTTCGAATTGCTGACGCCGGATCGGGTGCCCGGAGACGGCGAGAGATCCCATGGTGATGCCGTGGTAACTCTTTTGCCGGGAGATAAAATGAATTTTGGACGGCTTACCTTTTTCCCTCCAGTATTGGATGGCAATTTTCAGGGCGGTTTCGGTAGCCTCCGAGCCGCTGTTCACAAAAAAGCTGTGGTGGTATTTATTACCGGGAGAAATGGCCGCTAACTTGGTGGCCAGTTGTTCTGCTTCTTCCGACCCGAATTGCGACCGGTAGACAAATTGAATTTTGCCAAGTTGTTTTTGCATGTGCTCCAGCAGGGCAGGGTGGGAGTGTCCCAGCGAGCAGGCGATGGCTCCGGAAGAGCCATCCAAATAACTTTTACCATGTTCATCAATAATAAAAATGCCTCTGGCCGTTGTGGCCTTCAGGTAGTTTTTGTTAAGCAGAGGCTGGATGTTGTGGTTACTCATCAAGGCAATTACCCGGTTGCATAATATTAGGGTTAATTCTGATTTCCTCCAACAACGGATCCCGATATTATCGAACTCCATTTCCTGCCACGCCGGTGATTAGAAATTAAAACCCTACATTTAAAATATCACCAGTTTTGCAACCAGCCGCATATGACGTATGGAAATTCATTGGATAGATCTAGCCATCTTCATCGTGTACTTGTTTTCCATGCTGGGAATCGGATTTTTCTTTTACCACAAGAATGAATCGAAGGAAGACTACTACGTTGGTAAACGGGAAATGTCTGCAGGTCATATCGGCTTATCGGTGGTAGCTACCGATGTGGGAGGAGGTTTTTCAATCGGATTGGGTGGGCTGGGTTTTATCATGGGAATATCCGGGAGCTGGATGCTTTTTACCGGCATCATCGGAGCCTGGCTGAGTGTTGTTTTCCTGATTCCCAAAGTGTATCATCACGGCAGGAATCATAATTTCCTGAGTTTCCCCCAGGTCCTGGAACATTATTACGACAAGCGGCCGGCCTTCATCGCCGGGGTCATTTCATTTATCGGGTATATAGGCTTCACCAGTTCGCAGGTCCTGGCCGGCGCGAAACTGGCTTCGGCAACCTTTCAGACCATCACTGTAACCGAAGCGGTCCTTATCATTGGGATCATCGCGATTGTGTACACCGTCGCCGGAGGGCTCAAGGCGGTGGTTTATACCGACACCGTCCAATGGATCATCCTGATGTCCGGATTGATCTTCATTGGGATACCTTTCGGTTACCTTCACCTGGGAGGATGGGCAGGCATAGCCAACTATTTACCCCCGCACTTTTTCAGCCTGACCAATATTTCCCTGGTGCAGGTTATCAACTGGATGGTCACCATCGTGCCCATCTGGTTCATTGGTATGACGCTGTATCAACGTATCTATGCTTGCCGGGATGAACGGACCGCCAAAAAGGCCTGGCTGATCGCAGGGTTGTTTGAGTGGCCGGTGATGGCCTTCCTGGGCACCCTGCTGGGATTGTTCGGTCGCATCGCTTTGGAGCAGGGGCTCCTGGCCGGGATGGGCTACCATTCGGTCGCGGACATTGACAGTGAGATTGCCCTGCCGGTATTTCTGAGGCATATTTTACCGGTAGGGTTGATGGGTCTGGTGATGTCGGCCTATTTTTCGGCCATTATGTCCACAGCCGACAGTTGCCTGATGGCTGCTTCCGGAAACCTGATGACGGACATTATTCGTCCCTTCCACCATAAGCTCGGTGACAGCATCCGGGCTTCTCAGTTGTTTACCCTCATCATCGGGGTCCTGGCGATTCTGATTGCGTTGCAGATGCAGCAGGTGTTGGAAATCATGCTTTATTCCTACGCGTTTATGGTTTCCGGGATCTTTGTACCGGTGTTGATGCTGCTGATCAATCAAAAGCATTCGGCACTGGCGGCCATCTTATCGATGATTGCCGGGGGTGTCACCACGTTGGCGTTAATCCTTACCGGCATCAACCTTCCATTGGGTTTGGATCCCATTGTGTTCGGTATTGCCGCTTCCTTACTGGTTTTTCAGGTCGCCGCATTTATGGACAAACGATTCCAAATTCGGAAAGCAAGCACCCAGTGAACTTTACATAGAAAATCAGGATAAAATTCCCTGTCGAGGAATCATGGATCGGTCAATCGTTCCAGCTCTTCTTCAATGATGTCCAACCCCTGGATGAGAAGCTCGTCAGAAATGGTCAGTGGACTCAAGATGCGGATGACGTTACCAAAAACACCGGCACTGATCAGGATCAGGCCCCGGTCCAGACAGGCGAGAACCAATTTTTTTGTCAGCGCGGCATCGGGTACCCGCTCTTTGTTTTTTACGAGTGAAAAGGCCAGCATGGCACCCAGCCCGCGCACATCACCGATGGCCCCGATTCTGGTCTGCATGTCTTCAAAGCGCTCCCTGACGATGGCTCCGACGCGATCGGCCTGGGCATTGATATCGATTTCCTTCATGTAGCGGATGTTGGCCAGCGCAGCCGCGGAACAGACCGGGTTGCCGGGATAGGTTCCTCCAATCGTTCCGGGCAGCGCACTATCCATGATCTCAGCGCGCCCCACTACGCATCCGATCGGCATGCCGGCACCCAGTGACTTGGCCCAGACCGAAAGATCAGGGGTGATTCCATAGTGCTGGTAAGCCCCCCATTTACTGGTACGGCCGAAACCGGTTTGAACTTCGTCAATGATGAGCACGATGCCGAATTCGTCGCAAATGCTCCGTAATTCCTGGATGTATTTAACCGGCGCCACCACAAATCCGCCTTCGCCCTGAACCAGTTCAATGATCACGGCTGCCACATTGTTGGGATCAACCCGGTTAATCAGGCTTTCCCGCAAGCGTCCTGTTTCCCTTTGAACAAATTGGTCCCGGTCCAAACCATCGTGGTACCGGTGATAATTAGGGTAAGGCAGGTGGTACACCTCCGGAGCAAAGGGTCCACAGCCCAATTTGTAGGAGACCTTGGAGGTCAGGGTCATCGCCATCATGCTGCGTCCATGGAAGCCATCGGTAAAGGCTATCACTGCACTGCGGCCAGTATACTGACGGGCAATTTTTACGGCATTCTCCACCGACTCCGCCCCGGTCGTGGTGAGCATCACTTTGGTGTGTTCTCCATGGGGAAATAAGGTAATAAGTTCCTCCGCCAGCTCCATATAGATGTCGTAGGTGGCTACATTGAAACAAGTATGGATCAACTTTTGCGCCTGGTTACATATTGCCTCGACCACGGGCGGGGGACAGTGTCCCGCATTCTGGACGCCAATGCCGCCGGCAAAATCGATCAGTTCCTTGCCGTTGGCATCCCTTACGATGGCATTTCGGGCCGAAACCGCGGTAGCCGGGTTAAAAACACCGACGCCATGGGGTACGGTCATTTTCCTGCGGTCGTGTAATATCGAGTTGTTATCCATTTCTGATGTGTTATGAAACCAAACCAAGTTCCAATTTTTATTTTAACCGTAATCCTGATTCCATCAATAAATCCAAATAAATCCAAATTGATGGAGCTGACCAGAAAATTGAAGAGCTGGAGCAGCGCAAGCAATCGGATTCGTATTGCAGCTACCAGGCCAAGGACAGCCCTGACGGAAAAGAAGTCATTCTCGAGTTTTTCCTCAGCCAGTCCGGAGAGGAAAAAGTTGTGGAGTTTAATCTTTACCATTACCGCCAGGTAGAACTTAATGAAGGTCAAAAAGCGCTGGCTATATTCGCTTTTACCAAGCGGAGTTATGGAGAGGACGATATGGCGGCTTTTTCTCAAACATTCGATGCCAAACGAAACGACTATTTCTATGGCATGATTTCACTTGAAAAGCCGGCCATCCTTCTTAAATAATCAGGTTGCACGGATGATTTGTTAAGGGTGTACGCCAACGGATGAGGTATTGACGAATCTATCCTTAACCGGTGACATGCCCGGGCTCCCACTCAGAGAATTAGGATCAAATAGGTACCTTTAGAGGTGAGGAACATTTTACGGAGTACATGTCGTCGCTATGAACCACAGCCAGGGAGAATTGAAATTGGCTAGCGATCCCCGTTGGAGTGAATCGTGTTAAAGAAATGCAGGAAACAAGAAAACTTAGTACCATACTGTTTGCTGATATCGTGGGGTACACCGCCTTAATGCAAAACGACGAGCCTCGCGCTTTACAGCTTTTACAAGCCTTTAAAGCTCTTTTACAAGGTACTGTTCCCACCTTTGAAGGCGTGATCGTGCAGTATTTCGGAGATGCCTGCCTGTTGTCATTTGATAGCACCAGCCAGGGTGTTCGTTGTGGCATGCAACTGCAAACAACCTTTAAAGAAGCACAAATCCCGGTGCGGATAGGTATTCACCTGGGTGAAGTCGTTTTCACTGAAAATAACGTATTTGGCGACGGAGTGAATATAGCTTCCCGTATCGAGTCGATGGGTGTTCCCGGTGGAGTGCTCATTTCAAAGAACGTCAGGGACCAGATCAAGAATAAGTCTGAATTTGAATTGAGGAGTCTGGGACCGTTCGATTTTAAAAATGTCAGCGAACCGCTGGAGGTTTTTGCCATTGCCAATGAGGGCTTTGACGTTCCCAGGAAAGAAACCATCCGCGGAAAATTTGCCCAGGCAAAGCCCAAATCCGGCCTGCTGAAAAATCCTATTGCAATTTCCTTTTCCGTAGTCCTGATTCTCGTTCTGGTATTTTTTTGGCTCAAATCCGGTACATTATTTAGTCATTCAGAACGTGAAAATACCATTGCCGTTCTTCCTTTCAGCCACCAAAGCCAGGATTCATCGGATATCTTTTTTACCGAAGGCGTCCATGAAGACGTAATGATCAAACTGGCAGGTATACCCAATTTCAGAATCATTTCGAAATCCTCCGTCATGGAGTACAAAGACTTCGAAGGAGATTTGAAAGAGGTAGGGAAGCGACTTAATGCCTCCTACATCCTCCAGGGCTCCGTACGCAGATGGGAGGATCAGGTGAGGATTACCGCCCAACTGGTCGATGTTCAGAGCAATGAGGCGGTGTGGTCACACGAATACGATGGAGAACTGATCAATGTATTTGACCTGCAGTCGTCCATCGCTACCGAGATTGCCCAGAAACTGCAAGCCAGCCTCACAAAAGATCAACGCAAAGACCTGGAAAAGCCGCCAACCACCGTTCTCTCTGCCTACGACGATTACCTGAAGGCCCGGTTTATCCTGAACAAACCCCGGAAGACCTATGACGAATTGGAAGAAGTTGTGGAATTATTGGACAATGCGGTGAAGATGGACCCAAAATTCACCAAAGCCTGGTCGATGCTGGTGTGGGCACACAGTGAACGGTACGATGTGTTGCGCCGGTCGGAAGACAAGCAGGAAGAAACTGAAAAAGCAGCAGCCGCAGCCGAAGATGCCCTGGCTAAGGCCAAAGAACTTTCACCCGATGACTGGTCGGTGCTCAGTGAAGAAGGAGGCTACTACTACTATGTGAAAAACGACCGGATTGCCGCGCTCAATGCATTTGAAAAAGCCATCGAAAAAAACCCGAGTGATGTGATCTCGATGAGTTTGCTGTCCCGGGTGTACATAAGCCTGAATGAGGTGGACAAGAGCATTGACATGATGGAGCGGACGTTCGCGTTGACGCAGGACCAGGGATTGATGAGTTATGGCCTCACCATGGCTTACGAAATGAAGGGGGAATATGGTAAAATGGTTCCCTTGCTGGAGCGGCTGTACGAGATCTATCCGGAAGAAAAGCACTATCTGGTTGAATCCAAGTATTATCAATTCCTGCAGGATGGCAAGATGTCTTCATTCATTAAGTTTAAAGAGAGCGTCGAGACAGCCAATGCTATGAATCCATGGGACGAACGCGCCATCCAGAACAAGGAAATGGTGGTCGCCATGTTCAATGATGAATTTGACGCCTATCACCAGAATTGGAAGGGCCGGTATGCTACGCATACCCAGCAACATGGCAATTGGGTATGTCCCATGGTAGCCAACGACAATCTCAATGAGGCGAGGTTGTTGTTGGATCAGGGTGAAAATGAGGAGGCCTATAAAATTCTTACCGACGTGAAAGACATCGTTCTACGGCCAATAAATCGCAATTCTATCTGTGTCTTTAATCCCGATTCCTACTTGCCGAAGCTGGATTATCTGATGGGAGATACCACGGATGCCAAAAAGTTGCTGGAACAAGCGGTCGTTGAGGTACTGGAGAACAATACTTTTCCGACGGCTGCCGTCGAACGGTCGGTCATCTTACAGGATGCCGATTTGATCCTCCCTGACGAGGTTTATTATTATTATGAAATAGTAGCCAAAAACACCTCCTTATCGTATTCCCGGTTTGAATCCATCTGTGCAAATCCCTGGACTTATCCGAATTTAATTAAGGATCCTCAATTCATTGCAGATGTAAAAGCCGATGGCCGGTTTGTCGAGTTTCTGACCAACTTTGGTTTTCTAAAGCGTTGAAAACTTCCAGAGAATTAAACGATAACAGTAAGTTCTATAAACGGCCAATTCCAGAGTTGAACGGAGTTATTATTCCTGTTTGTTGTAATATTTATAAACAAGTGATAATTTGATATCAATGTGGTGAGTTATCCGGTTCATGAACTTGTTCCAGATCTTGCCATTTTGTTTTAACCCTGAAAACTTGCATCCGAAATGGTAGCAATCTTAAACCAATTAAAATTTCGGCTACCACTGCTAATTTTTCTCAGTTTGCTGGTAATCGATGGTTATTCCCAAACCAACTCGATCGGGATCATCGGCTCTGCCACACCTGGCGGCTGGAATACAGATACGGATTTGATCCCGGATCAGGATGATCCAAACAGGTGGTCCCTCATCCTGAAATTGACCCCTGGAGATTGCGCCTTCCGGATGAACCACAGCTGGGTTGCCAACTGGAGTTCAGGAAGTTTTCCGTCCGGAAAGGGTACTCAGGACGGTCCGAATATCCCGATAAAGAAAGGTGGAAAATACCGCATCACCTTCAACTCTGACACTGGTGATTATTCATTTGTACCATACTCCGACATTGGTATTTATGGCTATGCCACTCCTGGTGGCTTTGATTACGACATGGATATGTACCAGGAAACGAGCGATACCAATCAATACAGTCTATCCATTCAACTGACCGATGGTGAAGTCATATTCCGGGCAAATGATGCCTGGGTATTAACCTGGGGCAATGTGGATTTTCCAACCGGAGTTGGTATTGCGAATGGGCCTTTTATTCCGGTTCCAAAAGGGAAGTACCTGGTTCATTTTAATAAATCGACTGGTGAATACTTCTTTGAGAAGGATAACTCATTTAATTCTATCGGCATCATTGGAGATGCTACTGCGGGAGTCTGGGATGTTGAAACCGATCTTAAACAGGATGAGGTAAACGCAGACTTGTGGACAGCCAGAGTAATGCTAGAGGTCGGCGAGCTAAAATTCAGAGGTAATCATGACTGGATTTTCAATTGGGGTGGGAATTCATTTCCAAACGGCATAGCTATCCGGGACGGCTATGACATTCAAGTCCTGTCTGCCGGTGAATATGAGGTCTCTTTCAACACTAAAACACTCGAATATAACTTTGAGAAAATCATTCATTACCGCGGTATCAGTATCTTATTTACTACGCCGTCAGGTGATTCCACTATGATAACAGCTATGACACGCGATCCGGACGATGCATCCATTTGGAGATTACGGATTGATTTATCCGATGGGTTTTTAGTATTTAATGCAGATACGAACCTGATTTTCTTTTGGGGTGGGGTAAGCTTTCCATCCGGTATTGCCACCCACGAATTAGATCCAATTCCTGTTCCTGCGGGTAGGTACAATATTACCTTCAATTCAACGACCGCGGAGTATAATTTAGATTTGGTGAAAGTTTTTGGTACAGTTGGAATCATTGGGACAGCAACCTCTATTGGTACCTGGGATGAGGATGTGAAAATGACCAGGGATTCTTTGGACAACTATTTCTGGTACATCAATTCGATACAGCTTAAAGATGGTGAAGTCAAGTTTCGGGCGGATGATGACTGGTCAAATTACTGGGGCAATGTTAGTTTCCCGACCGGAATTGGCAGCCGGAATGGCCGCAGTGTTCCGGTAACTGCGGGAAATTACAGAGTTACTTTAAATACTGAAACGGGTGAATACAAGTTTGAGTCGAACACAAGTGCAGTACATCAATTGAAGTTGGATCCGGAGGTGGTCCGTATTTCTCCAAACCCGGCCAGGGAAGGAATTAATATTTCGCTCACGTCCGATGAACTAAACGAAGATGTGCAGATCACTCTATTTAATCCATTGGGTGCCCGGGTGAAAACATTCAACCTGCATGTGGACGGCACAACCAGGCTCGATGTTTCCGATTTACCAGCCGGCAATTATCTGATGTATATTTCAAATGGAAAATATGCGATAAGTAAAAAGGTTATTCTGATCAGGTAAACGAGTGGATTAGCTCAAAGTTATTCAGTCAAATAACCTGTTCTGGCAATTAATTTGAATAAACGGTGAAAGATATCCGTTACATCGGGTTGGGAATAAATTATTAAATGAAATGACTGATTTTAAATAATTCAGTAGGGGAGTTAAGCGGTTGAATTATGATTTATCGGATGCCAGGAGGTACCACCCAATGAAGCCCAGGATGGGATCCAGGATGCCGAATGTAAGCAGAACATGGGGAAATACACAAGCCAAAGCAACCGGTATAAGCACCGCTGGAACCAGGATGATCCGATCGATCACTGTGGATACAACGAATGACCGTGATCCGGCTCTGCCACCAAAGAAATAGAACCAACCGACGATCGTCAGAAGCATACCGATTACCCGGAAAAGCATGGACTCATTCCCGACAAATGCTTCATCTCGAAACAAGGTTTGAACGACACCAGGCCAAGCTAAAATAAGTAGCCCATTTGCCATATAAAAGATGCCGCAAAATGTAGTATACCTGGATGGAGCTGTCGACTTCTGTGGTGCTGCCATCAAATCGGAAAGGAGAGACATAACAAACGGTTTTAATAACTTTGAATCTGAACACAATGAATATAATCAGTTTCGTGGCATGAAATGCTATTTATCGAACTTTTGGGTAATTGTATCGATTAAAAAAGTCAGGTATTCTGGGTTTTGCGAACTTACCAGACCAACTTAACTATTCCCAGACCATGAATAAACGTATGTTTAATTCAAATAAAAAATACAGCTACTCCGTACTCATCTTTATAGGTGCATTATTTAATCTGTTAGCTGTATTTAGAGAAGATAGCGGTGCCCTGGTAGCTGTAGGGTGCAGTTTGATTGTTCTGGGGATAGCTGCTCGCAAGAGGATCCAAGAATCATAAGGACTATTTTACCAATATTGACACTGATATCCTAGCATAAAAATTCATAGGAATCACTATAACCCATTTGTTTTCGCCATCATTCCGGTTACTGATAGGTTCAGTAAATTGTAGATCAATTGTGCCTTTAATTAGTGGCAATGCTATTTCGCCGCAGCTGTAGGATGCTGTTCGATACGTATCAGGTGAGAAAAAATACCTGATTTACACAATGGGGGAAATAGTTCTGATGGTCATCGGTATTTTGTTTATTTTATAAAACAACAACTGGAATGAAGACTGTAAGGGTCGCATCCCCGAGGCGTCTTATCTGGTTGAAGCCCAGGTGATCTTTTAAGAATTAGCACCTACTGATTTTTCTAAATAGTAATTGAATCATGCTGTTTGCGAAAATCATGAGTC
The DNA here is from genome assembly GCA_020636135.1 of Lewinellaceae bacterium. Lineage (NCBI taxonomy): Bacteria > Pseudomonadati > Bacteroidota > Saprospiria > Saprospirales > Lewinellaceae > Lewinellaceae bacterium. The sequence goes on along the minus strand of JACJYK010000001.1, from coordinate 2,409,016 downwards.
CTTAAGTTTTCGGTAAAGGATACATTAAACCCGGAGTCCTAATCCATCCTGGTCTTGTGAATTGGCGATTGTACATCCGTCGTAACTAGCTTACAACTCACTGGGCATCACGCCAAAAGCATCTTTAAAGCTTCTCGAAAAATAGGACAGGCTGCTGTATCCAACACTCATGGCTACCTCGGTCACATTACCATGGCCTTGTTCCAAGAGATCTTTTGCGCGTGTAAGGCGGTATTCCCGGATGAGTTCATTTGGGCTTTTCCCAGTAATTGATTTCAGCTTGCGGTGTAATTGACTACGGCTAAAGAAGACGATTCCTGCGAGGTCCTCGACTGAAAAAAATTCATTGTCTATGTTATTCTCAATGGCTTTAGATACTTTCTCTAAGAAGCGCTGGTCGGCTGAAGTTACTGCAACCGAAGCAGGACCCATATGGATCATTCGTTGAAACTCACCCAGGGCTTCATATCGTTTCCGCAATCGCTGACGCTGATCCACCAGGTTACGGGCTTGGATGCGTAATTCAGCCTCATCAAATGGTTTCGTCATGTAGACATCAGCCCCAGTTTCAAGTCCAGCCATTTTGTGTTCTTGACCGGCTTTGGCTGTCAAAAGAATCACCGGAATATGGCTGGTCCGTTCGTTCTTTTTCAATGTCTCACAGAAAATAAATCCATCCATTTCAGGCATCATCACGTCGCTAAGAACAATATCGGGGGTAAGCTCTAAAGCCATATTAAGACCGGATCGGCCATTTTCTGCTGTTGCAATCGAAAAATCATTTTGCAATGTCTCTGCAATAAAACGACGTAAATCAGGATTGTCTTCTACAATCAACATGAGGGGCAATCCTTGATTTTTCGGGGATGCAGACAGCGTCGAATCGGTTTCGGTTTGTGTATTAGGATTAGCGTCACGAATGATCGCTGAGGAAAATGGCTGGGCTTGATCAATTTCTTCTTTCCGATAGAAATTTTGATCCACCGGAATACTTATTTTAAAGATCGTTCCTTTTCCTTGAGCGCTCTCGACACTAATCTGTCCATGATGTATCTGAACAAGTTCCTTTACCAAAGCTAATCCAATGCCAGTACCTTGATCCTCGGTACCCTCCACCTGGTAAAACCGTTCAAATATTTTTTCCAGTTCCTCCGGTGGAATACCGTTACCACTGTCCTCTATGGTTACTTTTAGCCGACCTTTTTCCAGTTGGGCACGAACGAAGACCTTTCCCAGGGTTGGCGTAAATTTGAATGCATTCGAAAGCAAATTGGTTACGATCTTTTCCAATTTGTCCCGGTCAAAATAATGAAGTGCACCGCCCGCAGGAAATTCGGTTTGAAAGTGTATCTGGCGCATCTCTGCCAGGCTTTCAAAACTGTAAACGAGTGCCCGCAAGAAAGGAACCACATCACCTTTGGATAATTGGAGGGACATACTCCCATTTTCCAGCTTCGCCAAATCAAGCAACTGATCGATTAGTTGTTGCAGCCGTTCTGCATTACGTCGCATGAAGCCTATATGCTTAGCTGGTACCTTGATATCGACTTTAGAGCTTTCTTCGATTTCAGCTAATTCACTTGCAGGAACTTGTTCCTGTGCTTTCTTCAAAGGCCCCAAAATCAACGTTAATGGTGTCCGGAATTCATGAGAAATATTAGCAAAGAAACGGCTCTTTATGGCATCGAGCTCAAGGACTTTATGCGCTTCTGCTTTAGAGCGTTCGTTGAGTTGTAATTTATAGGCTAAACCAAAGGTATAGATGACCATCATTCCCAATTGACCAATAGGCCAGGGTAAAAACTTTCCAAAATAGCCCATATTTGAGAGGATACCCAGAATACCAAATACCAACATCCAAATGGAACCGAAGGCGACAATTTTTGATAGGTATCCAGGTAAAAAAGCAATTCTGATCACCAAAATAAGTGTGCATGCGAATACCAGCCCATTTAACCACTCTAAACTTAATTGCCAGGAGAGGTCATGATTGAGTAGTGAAAGCGTCAAACAAAACAAACTACTTGCGAGAACAAAAATGGCTATCTGGTCCCACCGTTTTGAGTGTTCCCTCAGATTGACAAATGACCTGACAAACAAAACAAAAAACACAGAAAGAAGGTTGGTCATTAGATACCAGGCATATTCTGCTAACCATGGTCGCTCCGGAACAAACCATTTTACAAAAGGTAATTCCGTATGAATAATGCTATAGTGAAACATGAGCAGATAGCAAAAAATACTGAAATACAGATTTGCGTAATCTTTGTCGGCGAGAAAAAAGAAAAAACATAATAAACCTAAAATGCTAGTGACGCCCATGCAAAACGTCATGAGATTGGCAAGCCCTGTTTTATCTTTTGGTATCCCTAAGGTCTGTGGGCGGAGCTCCCACGATATGGTTTTTATTCCATCGAGGGGATTAAATACACGCACATAAATGGTTAACGTGTCTTCTTTCTCAACAGAAAAAGGAACTGCATTTGCCAAAGGCTGGTCGTAATAAGCACGCTCTCGTCGAGGTACAAAGTATCCATCCTTTTTACTTTCAATCTTACCATCCTGGTGAATGAAAAAGGCATCCATGTAGCAAAATTCAGCTGCATAAATGGACCGGTTGGATGATGACTCCAGGGATGGATTTTTCAGGAGCAGGAGCCAATCGGTAATTTGATCTTCAGCAATCAAATTTGTCTTTAACCAAAGAGCTCCTTGCGGTGGTACACGGTTGATGCTGTTTATTTCCGAGTTAAATGTTTTAGCCCTGACATCATCCAGCTGCATGCTTGCACTACTGTCAACCAACCATTCACCGTTGGAGTCGAGAGGATAGATCCGCAGTACATTTCTAATGATTACCGATGGGCTGGCATATCCAGAGGAAAGCAAGGTAAAAAGTGTCAAAAAAAAGAATGAAACGCGTTGCAAAGCCAGTGATTTAGCAATGGATTAAAGATATCAAGTATTTTTTATTCAAAACCGGCCATTATAGTTGTCCAGCTATCTTCATGAAGGGCCATAATCGTATTGCCAGCAGAAAGGAGTACGAAGACTTTATCTACTCCGTTCATGCTGCTGACCAACTCGTTTTGGAAGTTTTCCGATGAAAAAGTTGTTTGGCAATCAGGACTTGTCCCGCAATCAATGTCAGGTTATCCAAATGGGCAATCCAATCCACGCGGGGAATCCGACTTAAAGGAAAGCACACTGCTCCGATAACCAGTACCATGCCTGCTACCTTGCTCACTTTTCTAGCCCGTATCAATTGGATACCAATCATCAAAAGGCTGAGAGGGAAAAAGATCCCTGGAATGTAAAGATAGATCAGGGCTGGGAAGCCTATCCGTTCGATCAGTTGTTTGGATTCGTCCAGACTTTGCAGGCCCATCGCATCACTATAAATGCCATCCACCCCAAAATTGTTTCCAGCTACACAAGCATATACCGCCACAATAAATCCTATAATTGTGTATTGAGGAAATTCATTTCTTATGCTATAAAACATCCCCTGAAAAGCAATGATCCAAAGTACAAAGGCCACCACCTGAATGGTGCCGGCGGTCGCGGACAGCATACCATCTCGCCAAAAAAACTGCGCAATGGTAATAAGTAAAGGTGAAAAAAACATACAGAATACCCAGATGTTCTTTTGGAGCTGTGGAATTGAATTGTCCATTTGTTATTCAAATTTTAGAAGACTGTGAAAGTTGAAATAATTTGACGCTTCAAAGTTGAAGACAATACCTGTGTTCCATTTTCATTAGTGTCGCACAGGTTTGAATAATTGTGGCATGGCTTACTTTCAATAGCAATTCACAAAATATCCGATTGATAGTTCCATTTGATGTCGTCACTCGAGAAGTAGTAGTGACTTACACAGAATGGATTTAAATGGGATCTAAAGAATTATACATCAACGTAACTGTTCAGGATATAGATAGGTAGTGGAGATCTGGTAAGATGCATCTTGTATCATTAACAGGTAAATAGACCGGATTAAATGAGAAAGGTGTAATCCTTTTATGAAAATAATTATAGTCCTAAAGCCACCAATTCACCCGGATGTCCCACGGCACCCACTGCAACCACAATGTATTGCCTGCCATTGATGGAGTAGGTCATCGGGATGCCGCATTGATTGGCTGGTAACTCAATCTCCGCGATAATCTCGCCGGTAGCCTTATCCAGAGCGCGAAATTTGTTCCCGCCTCCTCCATCAGAAACATAAAGCCCCGAGCCCTCGCCGGCAAATAAGAGCGTCTTGGTTACCAGCAAGCCAACCCGGTCCGGGGTACCTGTACGGGGAATATTCAATCCTTTCAGCGCCGGGTTGTTTTTAATCCAGTCTGGCGAATCCGCATTGGCCACCATCCACAGATGCTCTCCTTTGTTCATATCGATCGCTGTGATACGACCGTAGGGCGGCTTCACCAATGGCAGACCATAAGGGCCTATCCGTGAACTGCCCAGGTATGCCATGTAATCCATATCCGTCCTTTCATCTCCACGTTCCAGACTCATCGGTCGCAGGACCGTACTGGAAGAAACATATAAAACCCCTGTTTCCGAGTCCAGAACGGCTCCCTGCCAGTTGGCGCCGCCTACTGCATCCGGAATGACCAAAGTTCCCAGTTGATCCGGGGGATGGTAGAGTGCAACCGGATTGTATATTGGCCCCTTATCATATTTTGCCGCAATTGCTTTCGCTTGCTCTTTGATCTCCGGGGTAAAATCAACGAGGATATCCTCGGAATAACCCTGGACATCAAATGGTGCAGGCTTGGAAGGAAATGGTTGAGTCGGAGAAGTTCGTTCCCCTGAGACTGTTGATTGTGGAACCGGTTTTTCCTCAATAGGCCAGATGGGCCGGCCATTCGTGCGTTCAAATGCAAAAACAAAAGCCTGCTTCGTCACCTGGATGACCGCTTTGACCGGCTTCCCTCCCACGGTGAGGTCTGCCAGGACCGGTGGTGCCGGCAGATCATAATCCCAGATATCATGATGCACGATCTGATAATGCCAAACCAATGCACCTGTTTTTGCATTCAGACAGACCAGAGAACTGGAATAAAGGTTATCTCCGGGACGATGGCCTCCATAAAAATCGCCGGTTGCCGCTTCCATGGGCAAATAGACATAGCCCAGTTCCGGGTCGGCGGATAAGGGTGCCCAGGCTCCGGCATTGCCGGTATATTCCCAGCTATTGTTTTCCCAGGTTTCCACACCCGGCTCACCCTTCTGGGGAATGGAATGAAAGGTCCATAATTTTTTACCTGTCCTTACATCAAAGCCCATAATATCACCGCGAGCCTGTTTTTTCGATTCAGGGGCCAATCCAACCGGAAAGGTCGACCCGAGAACCACAACATCATTGACGATGATCGGTGGAGATGTTGATCCGATGGGCGTGTTCTGGTCTACGTGTGGCCCCAGCGCTTTCTTGAGATCTACCACACCATCTTTACCAAATGGTTGGATGGGTCGCCCTGATTTCGCATCGAGTGCAACCAACTGATAGGCAGGAGAAATATACAGAATCCGGTCATGGCCTTCCGGACTTGCCCAGTAAGCGACACCACGGCCGGAATTTTGCCGGGGCACATAAGGCTGTCGCTCCCTTTCATCCAAATGAAATACCCACAAGGTTTCGCCGGTTTCAGCATCAATGGCAACCACACTGCGGCTGGTACCTGCGGTGGTGTATAAAATTCCATTGACCATCAATGGAGTGACTTTAAAATAGTATTCCGGACCCGGGCCAAAATTATCCGACTTCCAGCGCCAGAGGATTTTTAGACTTTTCACATTGTCCCGGTTGATCTGATCCAGGGGCGAATAATTGGTGCTCGCGTATTCACCCCGGTGCTGGAGCCATTCCGCTTCCACGGAATGCTTTCCACTGTCCAGGGCTTTCGGTTTAAATTGAAGACTGACACGGGTCGCTGACGGAGGTATGCCAAGTTTGAAGTGACTCAGGGGTTCAGCTTCATCAGGCAGCTTGGCATCACCCGACGGAAATCCATTGGCACTAAGTATAAATGCGATTAATGAGGCATAGGATGGATCATCCAGTAAGCCCGGATTAGCCTTGGGCATGGTTTTTTGGGTCAGCGTATACAATTGGGCCACTGTACTGTCCTTCCATTTCTCCAGGAAGTGGTCGCCCATCAGAGCCGTGCCACCTTCTGTTCCTCGCAGATCATTGCCATGGCACGCAACACAATGCAGATTAAATAACTGCTGCCCGTTCTGAACCTGGATTTGAGAAAATATTCCTGCATTTGCATCCTGCAATCCAGTCTGGGGCTTGTCATCATCTGAAGAAGCACACGATGAAATGAATGCAATAAGGATAAACAGGTGGAGGTATTTCAAAAACACAGAATTACGTTAAAAGATTGATCTAATGAAAAGTCATCTGAAGTAGCCGGTTAATTTGGTCTTCATCAAAATACTAATTTTTAGATCCGTTTATTGATAGAATTGGAAGCATCTTTCCTTTTTTTAAGTTTATACACCGGATGATTCCCGGATTTTAATTTTACGAATTAAATAGTTCTGGACTTTAAACAAAAATGATGAACAAGCTATGTCACTTGTTCATCATTCTGTTCTTTCAAATGTATTTATCCGGTTATCGGATCAGAATCATACGATGCGTCGCAATTTGTCCGTCTGACTGCATCAGAACATAATACATGCCTCCGGCCATTCCAGCCGTTGAATTAAATCGTATCTGATGTTCCCCACTGGCATAATATCCTTTTTCCTCATATACCATCTGACCCATAACATTAAAAATCTGAATCAGTGCATCCTTTGGTTGATCGAGCTCAAACCGGATGTTCGTGGCTTCGGCAAAAGGATTCGGATAGCTGGAAAGTTTAAATACATTATCCTGTCTGACCTCATTAATACTAACCACGATTGCATCCTTTACAATGATCAGTTCCGGGGCATCCAGGGAACCGACTTTGGTGCCATTGCTGAATTGGATTAAACCGGATAAGGCAACTCCTTCATAGAGGGTCAAGGCATTGCCATGCCATACCCTGAATTGCAACGTTTTACCGGCATCGCTGGCATTACCCTGAATTTTGATGATTGCCGCATAGAACGGACCTACAGCTTTAATATTCGCCAAGCCTCGCACCTGACCATCAATGAGTACCTGAATTTGATCCAACGAATCCACACTGGTCAGGTTAAAGTCTTCAAAACGCCAGTTGGCTACCAACTCCATCTCATTTTCTCTCTTTACAATGTTCTCGGTGGCAGGCGGCGGAGGTAAAATGGTTGCTTTAACCTTGATCACCGGGATTCTGCCTGCCATACCTGTGATGGCGATGTCGTCGGTATAATCTCCGGGAGCCCGGTTGCCATCGATGGAGAAGTTGATTGTCTGACCTGCAGCCGGAATCACCAAATTATTCATCGGGTCCATTGTTAACCAGGCACTGGAACTGGCATCCGCCCGTGTCAGATTTAAACCGGTAACCTGGTTTCCGGTCGTATTGTAAATGAGTGCTTTTTTGGTTATCTGATCACCCTGGTACAAGCGAACCACGATTTCCTGTTCCTGCCAGTCCGCTTGTTGCGCGATGACTTTGAAAGGCCATTCAATATCCTCAGCTACATTTCCGGAAACATCCGGGACATTCCGATAAATGGCAACCAGCGTATGCCCATCATAAACCCTGAGGTCTTCTTTTGGTTGCAGAATCAGTTTGCCGTTGTTACAGATCAAGTCAAAGGCAACCGGCACATCACCCGCAGTGCGATCCAACAACTGGAAATTGTTAACTATAGAGCTTGGCGTGCTGATAAGTCCACAGCTTAAATCGCGACTGTAGCTCACAGATATTTCATCACCATTGACCCATACCTGATCAGCCGGTTCGGGAATACCTTTCAGAATCAGTGCGCTACGTCGGATGGTACCGGTTATTTCTTCAGAGTAGATCTGACCACCTGTTGCACCGCAATTTGATACCGCTCTTACCAGATAAGTTCCGTCCGGGTAGCGATCGTATTGACCCGTGATGTCCCAGTCAAAATAATAAAATGGAATATCATCCAAAGCAAACGTGCTATAGGCTGCTTTAATGTCTGCAACCGGAATTTCTGTAAATTCAACCCAATCAGCATCAGCTCCGATTAGTCGGTATTGTAATTTTACATTGCGCAGATTGGGATTGTTGACTTCCAGATCATAAATTTTAAATGCCAGGTGCTCGCGATCATCGGCTTGCCGGGTATTGACGCGGTTGACCACGAACTGATTCAAAGGAGCACCCAGTGAGATCTGACTGCAAGGTTGCTGGAATCGTACGGTAATATCTACGAAAGCGGCTGACTGCAGCTCAAAACGCGTGTCTTCACCATCACAATAGGGTTGCAACCCAATACGAATGTTTGGAAACTCATAGAAGTTACTTAGTGCGTTTCGGGCAATGGAAATAAACAACTCTTTTTCTTCTGATCCGGTGATGTCCAGGCGAACTTTCCCATCTCCGCCCAGCTGTGTATTGGCCGCTTCAATTCGGGCATTGTAGATGTTATTGGTGGCATATATGTCCACGATGCGGTTCAGGTTCAAATTGGTAATGTTTTTGATCTTCAGTTTAAACTGCACAAAACCATTGGCAGGGATGTTGTTTTTTGCCAATGATGTGCCGGTAGCCCCTGTCTCCGGGTCGATCAACACCATGCTGAAATTATCGATGGCCAAAGGTCCATTATCCCGGGAGGAGAGCGCTTTTTCCGTTGGGCAGCTGCTTTGGCCGCCGGTCAGGGCAAAATAGGGTGTGTGGTTGGACATCGGCGAGGGAATGATGGTCACCGAAAAGTTGTCATCCTGATCGTCATCCTTGAGACTTACGGTGATGTTGGACGATTTGGAATTTTCTTCAACCTGGTTGGTTTGAAAATTCGCCTCTGATGAAAATGCGGCTCCTACTTTGCCTTCACCTTCCACAATACTGGTGATCAATCCAAATCCCACTTTTGTATCGGTTGCAGTATATAGCCCTGCCGCACCGTCCAGGGTATAAAACCGATTAAACTCAATATCGGTTGAGGCTGCACGGGCAGCGGTATAACTAAATTCACGGGACAATCCTCCGCTGATTGAAAGATTGACGATGGAGGTATCTGTGGCATTTTCATACAATCTGGTCAATGCCCGTTCTGCTTTCTGGTACTCAGCCATGCTGAAATCCAGGTCTCCATTGTCAAATGCACCGATATCAGCTCCTTTGAAGGTTTCCAACACGGCGGTAACGTTTCGATATTTATTAATCAGGTCATCCGTCCAGATGATTCGGTCATTGAGTACAAATTTGTCTGCCTTATAGACACCGATTTCTCCGCAAAAAGCATTGCGCCAGGCGTCGTAACGGGCTTTATTGGCTTCCGAAAGTCGATCCCGGTATGCGTTGTCCGTACATAAAATATAGTGAGGTAATGTATTGATATCGTGATATTCCAGGATCTTTTGCCAACTGGCGATCTCACTACCTACTTTCGTGATTGCATCCTGTTCACGATATAAGGTGCCGTCCGGATAGCGATACGTGAGACTTCCTTCACGTAACAGCAGGCTGTCCTGCTTCAATTGCTTGATCAATTGTTCTATGAATCCCACTGTATAGTTCCATTCTGTCGAAACGCCATCGGCACTAAAGCCCAGATCGGTATACAATTGAATGCTGTCACATTTAACCACCCGGACACCCTGAATGACCCCATAAGATGAAGCTAGCCCTAGTCCCACAATTACATCAGCTGCTCTGCCGGTAAAGTCCGCATCGTCTGAAGTGGAAATGGTTTCCGTTGTTTCAATGTTTAAGCCAAACGTTCCGGTGGTGGCGCTATTGGTACCATATTGAATGTTTTGCTCGGTGAAAAATCCAATGGTTGCAAAGGCCAACGCGATATCAGCGAAAAATCCACCGGATGCGGAGCTTCCACTATTGAAGGACAATTGTGAATTGATCACACTACCTTTTTCAATAGAGGCAAAACTACCATCACCTGGAGGATCCCGCAGAATAAACAAGGGTAATTGAATTTCTCCATCTTTCTTGTCCAATTTAATATTCAACCCGGCACCAGGTAAGGCCGTTGATCCTTCCACGATCATCGGAATGGCACGTTCTGCGAGAAGACTATTCAGTTTTGAGAAATACTGAACATTGATTGTCCAGATATAGGGACTGATGAGGTTCGGTCCGGCAGCCGTAAACTCATAAACCGGAAAGCCGTTTTGAAAATCCAGACGGATGGGGCCGGCATTCAGGGCGCCAGAATTTCGGATCACCAGGTAGCCTTCTTTTACATCGCAGGTGTTGTTGTCGTGATTTTCAACCACACTGAAGTTCATCCGGTAGCTTTGCCCCTGAGCGGTGATTGCCGGCTGAGTCGTTTCACCACAAAAATAGTTCGAAAATGCACTGCTGTTGAAAACGATATCTGCCCTGGTATGGTACGTAAATTCCACCGAGGGGATCACCGGCTCATTCAAGGCTGCTTCCTGGTGCAATTGTGCTAATTTCAGATAAAAGGGTCTTACTTTCAGATAATCCAGGGCCTTAACTCCGAGCTGGGATGGGGTTGCGTCTGCAATCCCGGTTACGACGATCTGGTAATCTTTAGGCGTTAAATTGATTTCCGTTTTTCCGTTTATCCGGGTTACAATCGTAGTATCCACACAAAGATCCAACGTGAAAATTCGAACTTTGAACAGGGTATTGTCCACCCGGTTGCCACAGCCGTTTTGGACAGTGATCGGAATGGAATATTCCAATTCATCTTTGAAGTCCACTTGGCTGATTAACTGTAAATTAGTGAAGTTGGTTATTTCGATTCCTGCCGGATTTTTTTTGATGACGGCCTTGGGATTGTCCGTATGGGATGTCCTGTATTGATGCCGGACCAAACCAAACATAGTAGAATCATGACCAACTGCTTTGGTCTGCACATCTGCGATCGAAATTCTGATTCTTTCCAGTTGTGGAACATCCGGATTGACTATCAATGAATAATAACCTTTCTCATCGGTACGGGCAGAATCCTTTAACATTTCCTGTCCATTGACCAGTTGATAATAGCGAACGACCTGATCCTCCAGGCCACACGCAGACCCTTTAGCGGATACTGTTCCTTTCACCACAAAACTGGTGTTGTCGAACAGAAGTACATTCGTTTTATTGGGTTCCTGAATGGATAACAGAACGGGTTTGACAGGATCAAATTGATGGTTCTTATACGAAGCAGTCAGAACATACTGGTTGCCATCTTCCTCAAACAACAGATCTTCCAGGAAGAATTTGCCTTCTGCATTGGTAACCACGGACTTTTGGACGAACTGATCGGATAGGATGCTTGTAGCAGTGATCGTAACCCCGGGCACGCCGATCGAAGCGTCCGCTTTTACCAGGACACTGCCAGAGATTCTGCCGATGGCTCTGGAATATCCTTCGTCAGATGCTGGCTCCAGGGGGATATCCACTAATACGCCATCTTGTTTACGTGCGTAATTTTGGATTAATACAACCGTGTACGTATATCGTTTGCCTGGGATTGCCGATTTATCGGCGATGGACTGGCTTTCGTTAAAACTGCGTACATTTTTAGCCACTTCCCCGATCAATTCCTCATCGCGGTATATTTTGAACTTATAATCGCTTCCAGGATTTTTGCTGTCATCCAGCGACCAGGATATTTCGGTATTGTCTTTGGTTCCATCGGTAGCGGTTACACTGGCAAAATAGCCCTCATTGCCCTGGAATCGCACCAGGGTTAATGCACCCACACCATTTCCCGGGATAGGAACAGGATTATTATAAGGATAACGGGAGGCAACCGATCCAGGTTGGAAGGGGAAGGACCTGCCAGGTGCTCCAATGGCCAGATGTGTTTCATTCACTGCAATTGCTTTGCCAAAACCTGTCGTATCCAGAATGGAAATCGTGCGTTCGAAAGGGGGGATGCCTGGTACGGATTCAATGTACGTTATGGTATCTATCGGTGGGGTATAGTAAGAATAGAAGCTTGGGCCACAAGGTTGAAAATTCGTCAGTGATGTTCCACAATCAGAGGATGGGAAATCAAATAATTTAGATGGAAAATCCGCATAGCTATTAAAAAAACCGACTTGAGTACCCGCATAATTATTGAATAACACATTGTTAGGATTCGGTGCGGACAATAATTGAGCGCGGTTTTCTGGAAATGACATGGACGTGTACATTCCATACCTGCCACTAGGTGAAAAAGTACTGCTATAATAGGAACCGTATCCTTCAGCAATATCTGTAGCCCTTGCTAATTCGCTCGTCCCTTCCTTTTGATTGATGACAGTTAGATCATAATTATTTGTCAAATCGGTCAATTGTTCCGGGTAGGTGACCAATCCATTATCCTTCAATTTTAAAAGACCTAGATTAATTTCACCCACATAAGGAACCACATTATTATGAATTTCTTCAGGAAGTGTTTCGGTTGTCCAAGTGTTACCATTTAGTGTAAACGCGTTTATTTGCAACTTGAAGAACCCATCCAAGGGATTTCCCGCTACCCTGGTAGTAACCAATCTTCCTTTATGTAAAACAATTGACTGGCCTTCCCGGAAGGCGGTTACCGGCAATGGATCTTGCGCATAATAAGAAAACGGGGGTTCATTGGAATATCGCGTCATTCCGGTACCAGGTATTCCCCAGTTCTGTGCACGATATCTGGAGTCACCACTCCCGGCGCCCTCATAGTGCCAAGCGTATTTAAATGGATTGTTGTGATTGAGCTTGATTTGTTGCCAGGTTCCGTTAACATGCCTGGCGGTATAGTAATTAAAATCAGCAGGTCGGGAAGTTGGATTATCCGGACGATTTGGATAATTGGCCATACTCGCCACTACCAGGTCATCGCTGATGGAGACATCAAATCCCAGTTCCAAACTGTCATAATTTGATTGATAAACGAAAGGTGGATCGGTCAGCCAGGAACCATCCCTGAATTCATAAATGGCGATTCGACCCTGGGCAAGCTGGTATTGAGGAGCCCCAACAACCAGGAAATTTCCGGATAGATCAACAGAATGACCGAACCGCTCACCCGCCTCAGAACCTCGTATCACTTCGAATTCCTCAAAGGAGAAAGCGGGTAAATTGTATTTATAAATATGCACGGCTCCGGCACCATTTTCAAGAGGTGCACTGACTACCAGCCAGTTATCCGTCATTTTGATATCCCAACCTAGCTCATCAGCTACTCCACTGCCTGCTACGGCTTGTTCCAATACTTCACTTCCAGACTGTGCATGGATACTGACACTTCCCTTGTATACGATACCTTGGATGCGTTTCACCGCTGACAGTGTAAATGTATGACCGACAGCGGGCATGGGGTTAACGACCTTATACCGGTGCTTACGCAGGTTTTTTTCTATTTGTACTATTGGTTCTCCATTACCCGGATCCAGTTCAAAACGATCTATTGAATTTTCATTGGCATAATCCCAAGTAAATTCAATGATGTTGAAAGCGACATGGTTGTTGCCAACCAGATTGATGGGTGGGGCGATGTCGGGATAGACAACGGATCGGGTAGGAGAGGTGATGGCAGAAGTGTATTGCACTGCATTTTTGACGGCTTCTGCCTGTATACCGTAATAATACTCGGTACCAGGGACACCACTGCGGTCTTCAAAGACAAATGCACCGGCGTTTTCCTGTTGTATGTAGATGGTATCGATGATCTGTGCTGGCGTCAAAGAAGGAGTCGTATTACGATAGATATAAAATTTATCCACTTCATGGATCTGATCCTGATATACGGGATAACTGAAACTGAGTTGTACCGTGCCGTCGTTGACGATCCGTTGGATGAAGAGGTCAAAAGGTTGTGCAATTTTGGGGAAATTGATGTTTGACTTACGCCGGTTGGATTCAATCAGGAGTCCGATAGAAGTCTTGATTCGCGCTGAGACTTCATATTCGGATGGGTTGTTGGGTATTCCGGAGAAATCAGCAAATGTTCGCTCGGTTTTATTTACCATCCCAACCAACAGTCCATTTCGGTAAATGTTAAAGCCATCCACTGCAGAACTCGTATCCGGATAATTCCAGTTGACCTGTACAAAGTTTAGTGTATAATTATTATCAGTCAGGGGAGGGTTGCTATAGGTTTCCAGGTTAACTGGGTTGGCTGAAGCAGCTACGGCCAGGGTAAGATTTTGCACCTGGGCCACCAATGGATAAACCACCTCGATGTCTGCAGGTTGTGAAAATTGCAGTAACGTATTTCCTGTCAACCCCGTCAATTCTTCGACAGCGATCACCGTGTACCGGTAGGTTTCCCCAGGTGATCCGTCCCGATCTGTAAATATCAATGCACCGCCAACCGGGACCTGGGCAACCGGTTCGTCGTTTCGCAGCACCTGATAGTACGTATGGTTATCATATTTGTGACTCCATTGAACGACCACCCGGTTGGTGCGGGTATCCGGCGTTGCCGATAGGTTGGTTGCCGGCAACAGATTCGGTACCAGTGCATCGGTACGTACATAGGCCGAGACCAGTCTTCCCCGGCTGCTGTTCTGGTAGGTCCTGATCAGATAGCCATATTTGACCCCTGATCCTACTAAAGAATCCAGGAAAACACGTTCCGTCTGTTTCGGTATAAAGGCCAGCACATCAGTTCCCCGCAATAATTCAATGCCATCGTACCGGTCACTACTGGTATTCCAATGCAGGATAAGGTGACGGTTTACCGGATCAGGTGTTGCAATAAATGAGGTAATTGCGGCAATTGAATCAAAGGATGCAGGTATCACACCAGCATCCCCAAAGTCAACCTCATAATCATCCTGAAGACCGATCTGAAATCTTTTTACGGGTATCGTTAATTGGGCGTTAGGATGCGCGGCCGTTAAAGTTATTTCCTGTCCTATGATCTGGGGCAGTCCGGTGATCTCGTAATAACCGGTTGAATCGGTAAATGCTTCTCTGATCCCCGGTCCTCCGGGTGTAATTGACATGGTAATTAACGCTTTATGAACACCCATTCCTGTTTGTTCATTATAGACCATTCCAGACACTTTCTTGACACTAAGCAAACTTCCCTTTGCCACCAAACTGAATGACTTCTGGCCGTTCAGGTTCCCGGTAAGGGTATAGGTGTAAATCTTACCCGGCATCGCCGTATAGTCGTAATAGCTTTCTACATCATTATTCACTGTATCCAGGACGATACCATCACGGGTAATGACCTGGTCGGCCAGATTTTCATTTTGCCAGCATAATTTAACGTGCGTTCGCAGGTCATTGGATGCGGTAAAATTCGAAGCTTTTTCAATGGGCGCATTGGAAACCATCGTCTCATCAGAAGATTGTTGGCTGGCTCCTGCACGCTCGGATTCGAAAAATTTACCATTCACCAGACGATATGCACTGAGCTTAATCTGCGTATTGGCCTGGGCAATTTCCGCAGCATAATTGGCATAAAATATAGTAGTACGGGCGGTTGCAGCAATGGTATCCAATCCTTTTCCACCACTTCCATAGAGGATAAATCCATCAAAGTTAATCACTTTGGTGTCGTACGCCCAATCGACGTTGAGCGTAACCAGCGCTGTCTTTTGTCCTGTAGATTCCTTCTGCGTACTGGTTTTTGGGAATACATTGGTTGGAGCAGGTAAAACGGGGAACACAACCGTGTTCGTTGTGACAGGATCTGATTTTAATGTCTGGACCGGGCTTTGAAGAAACGACCTGACTTCATATTGATAAGACGTATTTTGATCACCCTGATAGTCCGTCCATTCAAGCAAGCGGTCTTTAAGAATGGTTGCCAGTATCGTACTTGTTCCATTCTGAATGCGGGCAATCTGGTAGCCGGTGAAATTGTAGTTGTCAACCGCCGCTTTTTCCCACGTGATCTTTATGGCAGGGGTCCGGTTATCGGCAAGAGCATTTACATTTTTTGGTGCAGGCAAGTGGGGGCAGGTGAATACGCCCATTACCGAATTAGTCGCTTCAGATTCGGTTGTTAAATCCTCTACAGTGCGGAAAGAAGTAATCGAATACTCGGTGACCGCACCAGGCACAGGATATAAATCAGTATAGTTATTGGTACTTGCAGGAAGCTCAGCGATTAAGGCATTGTTCCGGTAAATCCGGTAACCTGAATTGTTATCGGAGGTGTGCATCCATTCCAATTCAACGAGCCCCAGCCCTGCATTCAATGTGGCCGTAAATACCGGCACTGCAGCAACTTCCGGATAAAGTTCCTTTATTTTCTTTTGCTGATTACTCAATTGGGATCCGTTGATCTGATAAGCCTTAATGATGTAATCGTATTGTTTGCCCGGCGCACCGGTTTGATCGATAAATGAGCCGTTGAGCTTGTTACCGGATGCATCCTGGAAGATAAGCGTTGCATCGCGCAAGACTTCAATGATGGTGTTGGCGGCATTGGATGTGACTTTCCAATTCAAAGCTACCTGGTCTTGCGCTGCCTGGGAGGTGCTGGTAAAGGATGTAACATCAATTTGAGTAAATCCAGGATTGTAATTATAAGCATCAAACAAAATGATATTTTCAGCAATTGGATTCACCTTGGAGATACTGATATTTATCCCATTCGGTGAATAATCGTGCAAACTTTGCGGTAATGCCCGGAGGGTAAAGGTGTCGACAATACCATATGCCAGATCATCAAACAAAAAGGTTCCATGGTTATTGGTCGTGGCCGTAAGTTTGTTACCAGAGGTTTTTGAAGTCAATTCCAACACGATGCCCTTGACCGGGAATTCCCCGGACCGGGTAAGTACTTTGCCACTGATGCGACCATTGGGCGGAACACCTCCCTGATCATAATCGGAAACTATGGCTTTTCCTGCACGAAACAGTTTTAATTCATATTCGATTGCTACTCCGAATTCGGGATCCAAATCAGCATAATTCGTTTGGTCTGAGGCCAATTGGAATATCACCTCTCCTTTGCGAAGGATTTCCAATTTATCGGCATAAGCACTCAGGTTGTTCCAGGTCAGGTTGACCCGATCTTTCAACAAGGAGGAGATGTCGGAGGCCTGAAGATTGATGGGAATGGTGCTTCCGGAAGTTCCTATCTGAGTTACGAATTCCGCATTATCGGGTCCAATTCCAACCAATGCATAGGTATACTTAGCTCCATTTTTGATGCTTGTCGGGCTGCCATATTTAAATGCATCTGCGTATGCATACAGAATCCCCCGATTGAGAGACGACAAATCCACCGGAAGATCCACTTTGACTTGTTGGGCATTCGTCCTTCGCACCAGATATCGTGTGATCCAATCCGAATTATTTCGCCATCCGATGTCTATCCTTTCAATTTCGTTTGTCGATACCGATAGCAGGTCCGGTTTTTGATAAACAAGGGTTTTACCAACCGTTTCCAATTTGCCACAAGCAGCATCTCCATCTATATCATTACCACCTTTAAGCTCTAATTCAAGGGTGTAACCAACTAGTTTATTTGGACCAACCCGGTCTCTGAATTTGCCAATAATCGGTTTGTAATCCGGGGTAGGGATGTACGGGACTACGATGGTTAGGGCGTTTTGATTGACCACAGCCAGTTGAAAAGTTTGAGTTTTTCCATCGTAACTGGAAGCTTGATCCTTGATAAGAAGGGTGGTAGTCAACACTCCATTGTTATCCTCAAATTTCTGATCGACGTTCGGAGTTGCCTGCAACCGGATGATCAGGTTTGCCTGATTGTTATCGATGTTGAGATAGTTGGCTTTAATTTCTTCTTTGGTTCGAAGCCGGTCCCAAACCCGGAATTCTGCAAAGAAAAACCGGGAGGTAATTGGTATCGCCGCAAAGGATGTCAACGGAATTTTTACGTCCACAGTAGCTTTGAAGTCTCCGTTCAGGTAAATTTGCGTTTGATTGAGACCATTCCCCGTGAATGCAAGGTGCTGCCACTTGCCTTTTTTGATCGGGAGGGGGCTTGAAATGAATGGCTGGTTATCCTGACTCTTTTTAATTTTGACCACGTACTGATCACCCTGTTGCTCAAGTTGGATGTACCCATTGCCCGTTACATCCTCTATCAGATTGGCAGATGAGGCGTCAAGATTGATCCAGAATTCCAGGGTATAATTATTGATTTTTTGGATCACCGAGTCATCCGCAAAGCTGTATCTCAATTTCTGGTTATCGTTTTCACCTGCCATGATTACCTCAAAGCTGGGTTGTGGGGGACCATAGAAACCACTTAAATCCGTGTACTTGACCTCCTCAATCAGGCCTCTGCCATCATCGGCTTTAATCTGGATAGCTAATTCATCATATTGCAAACCGTAGTCCAGCAAGCAGGGATCCACGGGGATCATCCAGTTGAGGTCTATATGCGCGTCGGACGAATCCACCGTCGCAGACAGGGTTTGGGTAAAAAGTTGTCCTGGAAGTAGTATCAGGAAAAGGAGTAGAGGTGTATAAAAATAGATCAATCTCATCTTCAAGCGTTTAAAATGGAATCTGAAAGGATACGCAACAAGCTAGCTTTAATGTGAACAAAACACATTGTTCATTGACCAAAGCTCGGGCAAAACATGCCGAATTAGGGATATTATTGTCCCGACAAATTAAATGTTGATACGACCGGATGCCAGCATCCTTGGAAGTGATTGGGCTGGTTTGAACCAGGTGAATGACCATGCATCGATGGTAGGAAGGAGTAAAAGTTGGTTTTCATCTTGGGGTTATTTTGGTTTCAAGCCTTACGCTGTGATCAATTTACCTAAATGTTTTAGAATCGCAAACAAAATTCAAAAATTGACCGGGTCTGCGAAATAGGCCATTTTATCCCTGGGGAAAATTGGGAGAGGGTGATATCAATGCTTGGGTACGGTCTTGTCCGGATCAATCCGTACCTAAGATTATTCGACATCCTGCACACACCTGAATCCGGTATGATTAAATCCGGAGTCTTTGCTGGAACTCATGCGACGGGCCACGCGGTATCCGCTGCAATAACTTTCATTGCACAAAAAGGAGCCTCCCCGTACAACATGGTTTGGAGACCAGGGTTCGCGGGGATCATTGTAGTTTTCAGAACCTACCGGATCTTTTACTTGATTTTTTTCCGCATAGGACTGGTAAATGCTGGCATCGTATTTATCCTGACACCATTCCCATACATTTCCTGCCATATCGTAAAGGCCGTAGCCATTAGGAGGAAAAGACTTGACCGGAGCTGTACGGGCATAACCATCAAGTAGGTAGTTCTGATAAGGGAATGCGCCCTGCCAGAAATTTGCCTTGTCAGAGGCTTGTTCGATGGGCTCATTGCCCCAGGGATATTTTACATCATCTTTGCCCCCCATGGATGCCCATTCCCACTCAGCTTCCGTGGGCAATCGTTTACCGGCCCATGCTGCGTATGCGGTGGCATCTTCCCAGGACACGTGCACGACGGGATGATTCATACGCCCTTTCAGGTCACTGCCGGGCCCTTCCGGATGACGCCAGTTGGCGCCGGGCGTCCATTCCCACCATTGGGTATAATCATTGAGGTCTACCGGATGGTCGGAAGGCTTGAAGACCAAACTGCCAGCTACGAGGACCGAATCCGGTGGCTTGGGCGTGCCTTCCGGAACCTGCTTTTTCATTTCTTCCCAGTCGATGTCTTTTTCCGCGATGGTGACATATTGAGTCGCGTCAACGAATTGTTCAAATTCGGTATTGGTCACTTCCGTGATGTCCATGAAGAATGGTGAAATGACCACTTTGTGTCTTGGGAATTCATCCTGGGAGGCCTGGGCAGATTTACCACCCATTTCGAAAGAGCCACCAGGAATAAAGGCCATTCCTTCAGGTATCTCTTCCGGTGCCTGGGTGGTTTGTGCTGATTCTTGCTTCTCCCCATCGGAAGTGGAGCATCCTGAAAAATACAGGATCACACCACTGAAAATCAAATATTTAATGAATGGTTTGTACATTTTCAGGAATATGTTTTTCAACGTATTTAATAATAAAACTCCTAAGAGGTCTGAATTGATAATTCATGAAATAAGTATAGGACTATTATTTTTTGATAATCTCATTGTGAATTAATTGGTTCCGGCAATTTCCCGTTCTTTGAGCATATCCGGCCCCTTGATCAGCTTTTCATTGTGTTTTTTGACCACTTCATTGATTTGTTCAATGACTTCCGGATAATCCGCCGCGATATCAAATTGTTCGGATGGATCGACATTGACATTATACAGTAGTGGTGGATCATGCCGGGTCACTTCCGGCTCATAAGCTTCCTGGGTAATGAAATGCGCCTTATAATCGCCAACCCGGACCGCATACAGCCAGTCTCCCCGGTAATAGAACATTTCATTTCGTGGACTTGGGGCGTTTTCAAATAAGGTTGCACTGATATCAATGCCATCAATGACCCGGTCGTCGGGAATCGCCACCCCTGCTAACGTACTGAAGGTGGTGAACAGGTCCATGGTTGTGCCGATACCGGTGACCAGACCGGGTTTGATGTTGCCAGGGGACCAGAAGATGCACGGTTCACGCATACCGCCTTCCCAGGTAGAGCCTTTGCCATTTCTCAATAACCCGGCACTGCCACCTTCCTGGTTCATAATCAGCCAGGGGCCATTATCCGATGTGAAGACAACAATGGTATTTTCTGCCAGGCCCATCGCAGCAAGTGTGTCAAGCACCCGGCCGACGTTATAATCTATTTCTTCAACCACATCGCCATACAATCCTCTTGGGCTGGTGCCTTCAAATTCCTTGGATGCAAATAAAGGTACGTGAGGCAGGTTATAGGCCAGATAGAGGAAGAATGGACTTTCTTTATGCTCGTTGATGAATTTTATGGATTCGTCGGTGTAGCGTTTGGTTATGGTATGCTGATTTGCTGGTCGCTCGATGATCTCCGTATTCCGCATCAAAGGGACCTGAAACATATTGATGTCTTTTCTGGCTGCTGTTTTCCAGAAATTCATATAACCTCCTATGGCTTGAAAATCGGCTACATTATCCATATCGTTGCTATAGGGAATTCCATAATAATAATCAAATCCATTATTGGTGGGCAGATATTGCTCTTTACTGCCGAGATGCCATTTGCCGACACATGCAGTTGCATAGCCTGCTTTTTTCAATTGTTCTGCTAGCGTGATTTCTTCTGCCGGCAATCCATTTTTTGAATCAGGAAAAAGGACGCGGTTAACTCTGCTGGTCATCCCACTCCTTACCGGCAAGCGCCCCGTTAATAAAGCGGCTCGGCTGGGAGTGCATACGCTGGCACCTACATAAAAATTGGTCCATTTCTGGCCCTCATTGGCCATTTTATCCAATCGTGGAGTACGGATGGTAGGGTGCCCATAGACTCCCAGATCGCCATATCCCAAATCATCAGCAAACAATATGATGAAATTAAGCGGCTGATCGTTTTTTCCGTTGGCGGAAGTTTCTACGGGATCTGTACAAGAAAAAATAATGGTCAGATAAATGAGCGCTGTGATCTTTAAAGTTTTCATTTAACTACTTTGTTTGCTGAATTCGGGTCGAAAGACAGAAGCCGCGCGACCCTGAAAACCACAGTTTGGCCAGACAAACAAATGACCGGCAAATGGTTGATGATTTAATTCACTGTCCTTAAGCCCAATGCTGGCGGTGGTGACGTAAAGATCCTTTAATTCAGCTCCCCCAAATACACATGATGTTACCTTTTCCACCGGGAGATCTATTTGAAGGAGTTTTTTACCCGTTTCCGGATCCCAGCGGCTCACCTGCCATCCGCCCCAATGTGCTATCCATAGTTTGTTTTCCGCATCGATGGTCATGCCGTCGGGAAAACCTTCGGTTTCCCGGAAATGAATGATATCCTTTGGATTGGACAGGTCACCGGTTTCCGGATTAAAATCAAAGGCCTTCACCAGTCGGGTAGGAGAGTCGATATAATAGAATTTCCGGCCATCGGCATGCCAGGCCAGGCCGTTGGAGACGGAGACTTTTGGTATCATTAAGTGTACTGACAGGTCCGGATCCATCCGGTATAGATTTCCTGCGTGCGGCCTTTCCTCCAGGTGCATGGTCCCTGCCCAGAATCGCCCGGCAGGATCACACTTTCCATCGTTAAACCGGTTATTGGTCAAATGGGATTCCGGATCGGTGATACGTTGAATCTTTCCATTTTCCCTGTCTATGAATGCAAATCCGGACTGAAGTGCGGCAATAAGTTTTCCGTTAGCACACCATGCAATGGCGCCAATCATTTCACCTGCTTCAAGATTCCGGTACGTTCCGGATTCTGGATAGTATTCGTGAATGATTCCCTTGATGATGTCCAACCAGAGGATGGATTGATTGTCAGGCGACCACAGCGGGCCCTCTCCCAGTTCCGATCGATGGGATGTTACCGGTTGAATTGCTCTATGCATTGCCGGTGTCATAGGGTGAGGGACTCACGGAGGTCCATCCGCCATCGACGATAAGCGTTTGACCGGTAATGTGTCTGGCTTCATCGGAAACCAGGAATAGTGCTGTTGCCGCAATATCACCAACGGTTGCGGGGCGACCCATCGGGGTGATTTTCGACCATGTTCGCTCATACCCGGGATCTTCAAGTGTGCGTTCGGTGGAGGTTGCCCCGGGGGCTATCGCATTTACGTTGATGCGGTAAGGAGAAAGTTCGACAACCAGTCCTTTGGCCAGCATTTCCAGTGCCGCTTTACTCATGCCGTAGGCCGTTAGGTTTTGATGAGCCTGGTGCCCGGTCACGGAGGACATAAACAATATCGTTCCACCCCAGGCTTGTTGTTTCATGATAAGGGCAGCCTGTTGGGCCAGAAAAAAGGAGCCGGCAAGATTTACAGCCATCACCCGGTCGAAAGCCTCTCTTGTATAAGACAGAAATTCGCCAAATAGAGTTATGCCGGCATTGGCGATCACGACATCCAGACGGCCAAATGAATCCATTGCCATTTGGATCATTGCCGCGATAATTGCCGGATCACTGCAGTCACCGGGAACCCCTTTGCTGGGAACTCCCAGTGTCGCTGCGGCCATTTCAGTAAGTTTCTCATCGGCATCATTCAAAACTACTCTGGCGCCAGCATCCGTCAGTTGACGGCATATCTCCAGTCCGATGCCCTGACCTGCACCGGTTACAATAGCCACTTTATCCTTTAAATTTCGCATGCTCACCGGTCCGGATTATTGGTTAGTGGGAATCCTTGGTTACCTGACTTCCGGACCCGCCTCTGAGAAAGTCAAGATCTGCTCCCAGGTGGGCTCCCTGCACATGATTGATGTACAGCTGAACATAGCCGCGATCGGTGATGGGCGGCAAAGCAGCTTTCATAGCCTGGCGGTCAGCGATTTCCTTGTCCGATAAATGGAGGTGCAATAACCGCTGATGAATGTCCAGGGTTATCTCGTCACCATCTTTAACAATACCTAAAGTGCCACCGTCAGCCGATTCCGGAGCGACGTGCAGGACAACCGTCCCGAACCCGGTACCACTCATGCGTCCATCGGAAATGCGGACCATATCTTTCACACCCTTTGCCAATAATTTAGCTGGTAGTCCCATATTTCCTACTTCGGGCATCCCGGGATATCCTTTCGGCCCGACATTTTTTAAGACCAGGATGCTGTTTTCATCCACATCAAGTTCCGGATCGTCAATGCGATGTTTGTAGTCATCGATGTCTTCGAACACGACTGCTTTCCCCGTATGGACCAGGAGGGATTTCGTTGCTGCCGAAGGTTTGATCACGGCACCTTCCAAGGAGAGGTTTCCTTTCAGGATCATTACGCCGGCTAGTTCATTGAAGGGCTCTTCCATTCCGGATATGACGGTGGTGTCGTAGCAGGGCGCCTGGCTCACATTGTCCTCGACCGTGCTGCCGTTGACCGTAATACATTCACGGTGAAGCTTGGGTAACAATTCTTTCATGATCGCCGGCAAACCGCCTGCGTAATAAAAGTCCTCCATAAAATATTCACCGGATGGCTGCAAATTGGCCAATAAGGGAATCCCTTTGGAGAACCGGTCAAAATCATCTATCGTCAGGTCAACACCAATGCGACCGGCTATTGCCAGTAAATGGATCACAAAATTGGTTGAACCACAGATAGCCGCATTGACCATGATGGCATTTTCAAAAGCCTCCCGTGTGAGTACGTCGGATAACTTACGATTTTCCCGAACCATCTGAACGATGGCCTGGCCGGATCGTTGAGCGATTACTTTACGGGCTGCATCCGGTGCAGGAATGGCTGCATTTCCGGGTAATGACAGACCCAGGGACTCCACCATGCACGCCATGGTGGATGCCGTTCCCATCACGGCACAATGCCCGTCACTGCGACACATACCCGCCTCGGCGGTACGCATCTCATGGTCGTCCATCAGCCCTGACCGGTTCGCTTCGCTGAATCTCCAGATATCAGAGGTGCTGATGCTTTTACCTTTGTATCGTCCGGTAAGCATAGGTCCACCCGATACGACGATGCTGGGCAGGTCAACGCTGCAGGCACCCATCACCAGAGAAGGAGTTGTTTTGTCACATCCGCATAAAAGGACGACGCCGTCCATAGGGTTCGCTCGGATACTTTCTTCGACATCCATGGATGCAAGATTCCGGTAAAGCATGGCTGTGGGTTTGATCAGCGTCTCGCCGAGGGACATCACCGGAAATTCCAAAGGAAATCCTCCGGCTTCAAGCACACCCCGTTTAACGAATTCTGCGAGCTCACGAAAGTGTGAATTGCAGGGTGTGTATTCGGACCAGGTATTACAGATTCCAATTACTGGTCGCCCATCAAATTCAAAATCAGGGATACCACTCTTCTTCATCCAGGCCCGATAAATGAACCCATCTTTACCCTTACGGCCAAACCATCCTTGACTTCTCATGTCCAATTGTACTATTTTGGACGGAAGTTAAGGATTATAGTGGTGGCAATCCAAGAACTGGTTCATTGAAAATGAGCTGGAGATGAATCCGGATAGAGCATCTTGGTATCAATGTTCTTTCAGTATTTTTTTCCAGGTGACATCCGCTTTATTAAGCAATTCAAATTCCGGATCGGGCAGCTGGTTCCAGAGCTTTAGCGTATTGGAGGCTCTTTTGTTGTAAAATAATAACAATCGACCTTCGACGATCTTATAAGTAAGCGGATCAACATCAACCTTTTGACCTTTCAGTGCCATGGCATAGGCACACCACCCACCATAGGCAGGCACATATTTTTCGGGATTCAAGGTGAACGTATTCCGGTTTGCTTCACTGCCAAAAAAATAGGTGATGCCTTCATGGATTGCTGTCCAATTGGGATTTCCCTTCTCAGGAGCATCCAGGAAATAGGAGATAGGGTCATAACCCATGAGCCCAACGTGATGTTCATCAACATTGAAATTCTTCAGGTTGGTTTCACCGACTGACTGGCCAAATGTTGTAGTAGCAAAGAAGGTCAAACCAGTTAACAGCTCAATGATTGTAATTCGCATTTGAATTTACTTGGTAATAAATCTTAACACTAAACTAATCTATTAACTTAATGGTTTTATGAATTTGACCGGGAGCAGAAGCCATTTGGTTTTCTTCCGGACAAATAGATGGGTTACCGGGCCCTCAAGCAATCACAAAAATATACCCAATTGGTATCCTTACCAGATACGACCATTCGTGTTAGGTATTTGTGCATAATTCGATAATATGTTCCATCAAAATTTTTACGTCCCTGTATCCGCTTATTAAATCCTTTAAATTGCCATAACGGAATCCGATATTATTTTCAAACTCCGGATTCAATAGCATATTTTTATTATCGGTATCGAATTGATAGGGACCCGGGTCAATGCCCAAAGTGTCAAGGGCCTTCCTGATAATCCATTCATTGACCAGATTACCGTTTTGAATGTAAATGGTCTTAATATTAGACCGGTAAGATTCACAGAGACTTTCTGTAGCAGCCAGCTGTTTCAATATCGTCTCCCAATCGGATAAAGACCTCCGGAGCTCAGCGTTTGAAATGGCTTTGAAGTTCCCGGAAAGCAGCATTTCGTTGAATATGGTCATTTTGGGCGTGAAATGAGGAGAGCCTGATGCTACCGAAAAAAATATTTGTTCAAAATCCAGGTCATCAATCGGGGCAATTTTTGGACCGGTCAGTGATAACATTTTTTTGGAGGCTTCCACCATATTTTTTCCCCGCTCAATTTGGGTACTAAGAATGGCCAAATTGTTCGAAAACTCCTGAGACAGTTCAACCCGAAGGTCCTTGTCGATCTGAAGTAGTTTTCGGCGTTCATTCCAGTTGTTGACCTGGAGTGCGATCAGGATGCCGATTACTACCAGGATAATTTCTCCGATAGCGTACAGCAGATACCTGGACAATCCCTTTTCCTGAAATAGTTGTCGTTTGATTTTTGCAATAAACCGGATCATACATTAAACGGGTTTTTTGGGTTGGACACGAGACTATTTTAAAGATAATAATTGCTATTTGAAGTAAAAATAGTTGTCCATCAATGTCAATTAATGGAGCCTGGATTCACCTTCGGCAACGGTCCGCACCTTTTCGTACTACCATGCTTTTTCTTATTTTCATTCAATGAAGCTTCATCTTGTCAATGGATTTCTTGGCAGTGGCAAAACGACTACTATTGCCGCAGCCTGTGTTCAATTAAAGGAGGCTGGTTTCCGGGTGGCAGTAATCACCAACGATCAGGGACAGGATCTGGTGGATACGTATTACCTGCGAAGTCTGGGCATAACGACCAATGAAGTTACGGGAGGTTGCTTTTGCTGTCATTTTAGCCAATTGGAATCAAGTCTTCTCCAATTCATCAGCAATTACGATCCGGAGGTGATCTTTGCCGAATCCGTTGGCTCGTGTACAGATCTGGTAGCAACCGTAGCCAAGCCAATGCTTCAAAAATATCCCCACCTGGAATTAACCATTTCGACGGTCACCGATGCTTCGCTTATGTTCAAAATCATCATGGATCAGGCTTCCTTTTTGACTGAAGAGATCCGGTACATTTTTCAGAAACAAATCGAAGAAGCAGATATTCTGTTCCTCAATAAAGCCGATCTGCTTTCCACTTCCGAACATTCATCCTTAATCAACCAAACCGGTTTGATTTATCCTGAAAAATTGTTGATGACCGGTAGCGCACGGAATCCTTCCGACATTGCTTCCTGGCTTGATTATTTGCCTGAACTGTCCGGGACTGTAACACGGCAGGTGCTTGATGTTGATTATGACCGGTACGCAGCCGGAGAAGCCGCTTTAGGATGGCTGAATGTGCGCATACCAATCCAGGATAGGCAAGGGAGGTCAATGCTCATCGCTGAAAAAGTGATTATCACTTTTTACCGGAAAATCATAGACCAAAAACTGATCATTGGCCATCTTAAATGTTTGATCGATACCGGCGAAGCGACTTATAAATTCAATTTTACCAGCAGTTCATCCGACTACCCGGCTGCTTCAACTTCAGAAGTTATTGCAGTGGAATCAACCTTGACCATAAATGCCCGGGTGGCCTGTTCTCCCCAGCAACTTCAGGATCTGTTATTGGAGTCCCTGCATTTTGTAAAGCTCGAATTTGCCGTTGCTTTTACTCCTGGACCAATCGAGGCATTTGCACCGGCATATCCCAATCCGCAATTCCGATTGGATCATTGAATATTGTGGATCATCGTTTGTCGATTAGCCATTATTTTATGTGGCAATAACCCGCCTGTAATAACCTGTAAAAGAATTATATTAAAGGACTTAAGAGAAATTGAAATGAAAAAACAGAACCGGCGCAAATTCATTCGGGACATTGGTATAGGAAGTTTGGTTACCACAACGGCTCCCTCCGTGCTGCTTGCTGACGAAACCAAAAGCAAGACAAAACCGGAACCAGAATCTTACGGCCCTGTCGACAACAAAAGAAAATACAATACCCCGTATGAAGGTGCCCATCTCAACCGCATTGCATTTCCGGTCGGGGGCATTGGTGCCGGAATGTTTTGCATTGAAGGAGGCGGAGCTATCTCCCATATGTCCATAAAAAACCGACCAGATGTATTCAACGAGCCCGGATTATTTGGTGCAATCTATCTGAAAGGTGTTTCACGGGGTGCCAAGATCCTGGAAGGCCCGGTGCCGGAATGGAAGAAGTTTGGCCAACCAGGGGCTGGGAACGGATTAGGTGGCAGCATCACTGGCCTGCCGCACTTTCACCACGCCCGCTTTACGAACCGCTTTCCATTTGCGGACATTGAACTGAAAGATGATGAATTGCCACTTGACGTAAAAATTACCGGATGGAGTCCATTCATTCCAACCGAAGAAGACCGCTCGAGTTTACCGGTAGGGGCAATGGAATATTCGTTTGTCAATACGGGAGCGCAGCCATTGGATGCAATCTTTTCGTTCAATGCCAGGCAATTTTTACGTATTGATGGAGGCAAAGATTCCATCAAATCAATTCAGGGCGGGTTTATACTGCATCAGGAGGGCTCCGCGGATAAGCCAGAGGAAAAATCTTCTTTTGCCATTTATACCGATAACCCGGGTACAATCATCGATCACTGTTGGTTCAGAGGAGGATGGTGGGATCCCCTGACCATGGCCTGGAATGCCATTAAAAAGGGCGAGGCTATTGCCGTTGAGCCGGTAGAATCGGGAGCTCCGGGGGCATCCCTTTATATTCCATTGCAACTAGAGCCGGGCAAGGCAACTCGTGTGACCATCTATTTTACCTGGTATGTACCTCATACCAACATTGCCATTGGCAAGGTTGAGGATGACCGGACAGGTTGTGATCCGGATTCAGGTTGTTGTTTCACAGCCTATGAAAAAGGACTGGCAGATGAAGTCAAGCCTGCGGATGCGGAACATTATCAGCCCTGGTACAGCAGGAAATTTGACTCAATCGATCAGGTGAGCGCCTATTGGACCAGTGAATACAAAGCTTTGAAACGGGATTCCACCTTGTTTTCAGATGCTTTTTATGCCAGTACATTGCCGCCGGAAGTCATTGAAGCGGTTGCGTGTAATCTTTCCATCTTAAAATCACCTACTGTTCTCCGGCAATTTGACGGACGACTTTGGTGCTTTGAAGGCTGCGGTGATACCTGGGGCTGTTGTCATGGTTCGTGTACCCATGTTTGGAATTATGCTCAGGCTATTCCTCATTTATTTCCTGCACTGGAACGAAGCCTGCGGCACACGGAATTTTGTGAAAACCAGAATCCGGAAGGGCACCAGACATTTCGGGCAGCTTTGCCCATCCGTCCGGTGGATCATGGATTCCATGCAGCTGCAGATGGGCAATTGGGTGGCATCATGAAGGTTTACCGTGATTGGCGTATCTATGGAGATCAATCCTGGCTGAAGACCATGTATCCTATGGTCAAACAGAGCATGGATTACTGTATCCGTACCTGGGACCCTGACGAAAAAGGAACTTTGCAGGAACCTCATCACAATACCTATGACATAGAATTCTGGGGGCCGGATGGTATGCATGCAACGTTTTACCTGGGAGCTCTGGCAGCAATTTCTGCTATGGGAAAGCATCTCGGCGAAGATGTAAATCGTTATGAGAAGTTAGCAACAGCAGCGAAAGACTTCACGGAGTCTCAATTGTATGACGGTGAATATTACATCCAGCAAATCAAATATACCGGACTGCATGCCGAGGATCCTGTTAAAGCTTCTGAAAAATCCTATGGCTCCGGCTACTCGGAAGAGGCCCTGGCATTATTGCAGAAGGAAGGCCCTAAATATCAGTATGGTTCTGGTTGTCTATCCGATGGAGTCCTGGGAGCCTGGATGGCGCGGGTTTGCGGTCTCCCGGATATGCTCTCTGCTGACCGGCTGCGAAGCCATCTGGTAGCTATCCATAAATATAACCTTAAAACAGACCTCAGCGATCACGCCAATCCCCAGAGGCCCTCATTTGCGCTGGGTGAAGAGGGGGGATTGTTACTTTGTTCCTGGCCAAAGGGAGGACAGCTTTCATTGCCATTCGTGTACAGTGACGAAGTGTGGACCGGGATCGAGCATCAGGCTGCATCCCACCTGATGCTGATGGGAGAGGTCGATAAAGGCCTGGACATTCTGCGTGCATCGAGGGATCGCTACGACGGACAGGTACGAAATCCCTATAATGAATACGAATGTGGTAACTGGTATGCTCGTGCCTTGTCCAGCTACGGTTATTTACAAGGGCTGACTGGTGTTCGCTATGATGCTGTGGACCGAACGCTGTATGTAGACAGCAAGGTGGGAGATTTTACTTCATTTTTAAGCACAGCAAGTGGATTTGGAACAGTAAAACTGGAAAACGGAAAAGCTACGGTTAAAACATACTATGGTAAAATTCCGGTGGATCATTTAGTTGTTCAGGGAATTGGTTAGGTGATATATGTTCTGTAGTTATCCAATACCTGTGAGCGATGCGAATTTCAGATGAATAAGTGCCCTGAAATGTAAACCATCATAGAATGATCCCGAATTTAGTCTTGTGCGGATAATTTGATTTTTTGTATGCTACTGTTGCATCCATGATTTTTGATTAATTCTTCGATCGTTTGAATTAGCTGATCAGATCGCTGGGAAAGAGCGAAATTTGAAATGATATGTTTTCGTGCAGCCTCCAAATCGTGTACTGGACTTTCGAAAGCTTTATGTAAAGTCTCTTTTAAAACTTCTGTCTTCCTACTCTCAACTATATACCCAAAATTACCAACAATTTTCGGTATAATGTTGACAGAGCTGCCTATTGGTATGCAACCACACAGCATAGCTTCACACAGTGAGAGTCCAAATCCTTCAAACATCGAAAGCTGTAAATAAAATGTAGCACTCAAATAATTGAATTTTAATTCCTCAGGCTTCAATTTTCCGTTAAATATTACATTTTGGGGTAGTGGTCCAAGATTGACAGGTTTGTTCATTCCAATTATGTGAAAATCATAATCTTCGAATTCGGGTGCTACCTGTAAGATCAAGTCACCACCTTTTCGCATCAATTGATTTTCAGATATAACTGTTACAATTTTATTTGGAATCCTTTCAATCTGACTTTCGGGCTTCCAAACCGTTTGATCAAGGCCATTGTAAATAACTTTGACCGGCGTTTGTAAATTGGGGAAAAATCGTAAAATCCCCTGATCCTCTTCTGCTGTGTTAGAGGAATAACTATTTTTTATGGAAATGAGTGATTCGCTTACGGGCAACAGCATATAAGCATTATTGTAAACAATATGGCAGATTTTTTTCAATAATGATTTGCGGAGAGTACCATATTTTATAGATGGCATTGCAGCACAATCGGTGCCGTGAAGTATTACTACAGATGGAATATTGAATATTTTGCCGAAAAGCACAGGAACTAATGCCCAATATCCTCCAAAAGATACTACGATGGCGTCGGTCCTTAGGTATGAAGTGATAAAGCGGACAAATTGATATAATATCAGAGCCGGTGTAAGTACCTTCTTTGACCATTGGTATATCATTACTTCCACATCAAACGTTGACTTCAGGACCTGAATGTCAGAATTGATGAATGAAGAAAGATTTGGAGCAACAAAAACAATTCTGTTTCGCTTTTGCATTACAGTTTTTTTAACCGATCGTAAATTGCAATCACTTTGCTTTCGTTGGTTTGTCTATGGAGGTTGTAATTAATGAAAGAGCTGAATAGCATAAAACCATGTTTGTTTCCCTTGATTAAGTTCACCAGGAATAGGTAAATCGGGAATAAATAATAATCCAATATCCTTTTGTTCTTTTTATAAAAGAGATAATTTGTATAGTGCCCAATGCTCATTTTCTCTTTCTGTGTGATGAAGTTCTTGCCAATTTCATTGCCTATGTGTGTGATTGCACATTGAATCTGGCTGACTTCAATTCCTGCCTGGTGTGCTCTGTAAAACAGATCAAGGTCTTCTCCGTACAGAAAGTAATCTTCGCTCCAGCCGTTTAATTGGTGTACTATTTTAGAAGAAGCAAGCACAAATGCTCCGGTATACCAATAAATTACTTTTCTGCGGGTTAACTTGTTAATTAAGTTGCCTATTGTTGGAATTTCGTGCTTCGTTTTTTGTATTTTTTTATTTTTCCCGTCAATGAGAATAGCGGAATACAGACAATTTGATTTGAATTGTTCTTGCAGCCATATATTCAGGTACATTCCCGAATCTTCATCAAAGTATGCATCGGGGTTGAGAAATAATATGATATCTGAGTTTGAGAGTGAAATGCCAAGATTGTTGGCTCTGGAAAATCCAAGGTTTGATTGATTCTTAATTACTTTAATGTTTTCCAGGTTGAGTTTTTCTATCTCTTCAACGGAGTGATCCGAGGAGTGGTTGTCAACGATTATTATCTCATGGGGATAGCTCAGGTGGTTCTTTACTGATTGGCAGCACCTTTTGAGTAAATAACCGGAATTGAAATTCACGATGATGATGCTTAAGCCAGTGTTCATATTTGGGTTCAATTGGGTGTTCTTTGAAAAGTCAAAATTAAAATAGGGTTACCATTATGGTTTTACTACCTGGATACGATAGGTTATTTCCATGGCTGAGAAGATATTTGTGAATAATCCTTCGTATAATTCCTGCCTTCTGATATTGGAGTTAAAATAGCTGGAAAGTAGTCTCTTCTTGATTCCACTGATTATTTTATTATTGGGATGATAAAATTTTAGATATCGAAATACTGTTCTGAATTTAAAGTCCGTATAAAAATCTGGCACTTTTCTTTTTAATACCTGGAGTCGGTCTGGTGTGTAATATTCCATGGTATACAACCCGAAGAAGCGTTTATGAGTAGGGTCTGAATAAAAATATGGATTTGAGAAATGAGGGACTGTGAATTCATAGAACCCATCCGGTTTAAGTATGCGATGAACATCTGCCAAAAGCGGATTTATGTCCTCTAAGTGCTCCATAAAATGGCTGGAGTATATTTCATCAACTGATTGATCAGGTACAAATGGTAATCCCTTCTCAATATCTGCGACAATATCAGTTGCGCTGGTATTTACGATATCAATGCCAATCATACCAGGTTTCTTTATGTTGCCGCAGCCCAGATCGAGTACTATCCTGGACCTGTCCTTGCATAATTCCTTGAATTGTAATTGGTTCATAAAAATCGTTAAAGATCAATTAGGTCAAGACTTAAAATGATGCTCTTTTTTAACATTTTTTGTTCCTATTGGAGCAACCACGTGAAATGAACTTAACTCGTTATCCTTACTCTTTACCTATTAGAAATCAATTTGGATGGTATATGTCTTGCGCTCTCCAGATCTGGTAGTCCCGCCCCATGGGAATAAGGTGCAATGTAATACTTAGTTTCTTAGTTGTAAATGGTAAAAGAACATTGTATATATTACCTAATAGGTGTATTGGCCTAGATAATTGATATTCAATAATTTAGACTGATATTGTTTGCATTTGTTTTTGCTGTAAAGGTGCCAGTCCATGGACGGGTGACACTACACATTAGCCATTGAAATTAAACCTTCTGGTTATGACCTGTAAAATGAAATTGATAACTTGGACAGTCCTTAATTTGGGTTGAAACGCATGGTGGAATAACTGAAGAAATGGCTCGTAAACAAAGTTTACTAGCAAAGGATTGGTGGGCCTGGATGATGATCTCCTGAATGAGGCAGCCAAACTGACCGAAGCGGACCTGATCGACCTGAAGCGGCCTGGATTCAATGTTGTTTTTTATGAAACGCTGGAAGAATTCTATCTGGCGGAGGCTTTGGAATACATCCACGCATGGAGGCAGGCAACCAGGGAACAACCGGCAGGTATACTTAGGACACAGGAAAAAATGAAGAACGCTATTGATTTCATTCAACACGAATGAACACGATGATAAAGGACTTTGATAATTATATCAAGATTAAAATGAAGCAAATGCAAAAGGCTAAAATGATATTGACAGGTGCACTTTTAGGTTTATTACTTTGTTCAACCGGAATTTCAGCTCAGTCCTACGCCATTGGCGCTGATCTTTCCTTCCTGAAAAGCATCGAAGACCAGGGTTATCAATTCAAAGAGGATGGAAAACCCAAATCCGGTTTGGACATCTTTGCCGATCATGGGTATAACTGGATCCGTTTGCGGCTATTCCATACCCCTGACCGGTTACCCAACAATCTGGCGTATACCATCGCATTGGCACAGGCTGCCAGGGAGAAAGGCATGAAATTCCTGCTGGATTACCATTATTCCGATACCTGGGCAGATCCGGGCAAACAATATCTGCCCAAAGCCTGGGAAGGATTAAACTTTGAGGTATTGGTCGATTCGGTATATGATTATACGCGACGGACCATGATCGCTTTTCGGGATGCAGGGGTGTTCCCGGACATGGTGCAAATCGGCAATGAGGTGATCAATGGTATGATGTGGCCCATGGGAAAACTGCCGGAAAATTGGGACCAGTTTGCAGCGCTCACTCAAGCGGGAATCAATGGGGTGCACGCCAGTTGCGCCAATATGCCATGTCCCCGGATCATGATCCATATTGACCGGGGTGGGGATGTGGCTCGGACCAAATGGTTTTTTGACAAATTCCTATCTTATGGAATTGATTTCGATGTGATCGGTCAGTCGTATTATCCCTGGTGGCACGGCAGCCTGCTCGATTTGCGCGATAACCTCTACTTCATGGCTACGACCTATCATAAACCCATCTGGATGGTAGAAGTTGCCTACTGCTCTCTGCCGGCCGAATACAAGGAACATCCCGGTCCGTTCCCGGAGACACCGGAAGGGCAACGGGACTTTTTAGCAGCGGTTCATGAGGAAGTTCTCCGGGCACCTGACCATCTGGGACAAGGCATCTTCTGGTGGGAGCCTGCGGCTTCTGGCCCGATAGGAGCCCGTGATTTTTTTGATGAAGATGGTAATGTCTTGCCGGTCATCAAGGTATTCGACAAGTGGGCAAAACACTAAAGAAATGTTGAATGTTGAATGCTGAGTGTTGAATGTAGCGGTGCGTTTAATCATTACCTTCAGGACATCAAAATCACAAGGTCATGCAAGCCATCATCTGTCAGGAACCCGGACGACTTGAAAAGATCGAAATACCCGAATCTATTCCTGGGCCAGGACAAGTATTGTTGCAAATCAAAGCCATCGGCATATGTGGGACCGATCTCCATGCCTTTGCCGGCAATCAGGCTTATTTTACTTATCCGCGCATTTTAGGCCACGAATTAGGAGCCGTGGTCCTTGAGGCCGGAATAGGAGTTGATCACCTCAAAAGCGGTGACAAAGCAGTTATTCTCCCTTATTTCAACTGCGGCAAATGCATAGCATGCCGGAATGGCCAGCCAAATTGTTGTCAGAAGTTGAATGTTTTTGGCGTACATTCTGATGGCGGAATGAAGGAAAAGATCGTGGTAGACGCTGCACATGTTCGTCAAATAGACGGGCTTGAGTTCGAAGAGATTGCGCTCATTGAACCACTGGCTATAGGAGCCCATGCCTTATCCAGAGCAAATGTTCAACCGGGCGAATGGATTGTGGTCGTCGGTTGCGGACCTATCGGATTAGGTATCATTGCCCAAGCGCTACATGCCGGCTGTAAGGTAATTGGAGTCGACGTTGTGGAAAGCCGTTTGAATTTTGCAAAAGAGGCCTTTGGGGTTCTGACCGTTCCAGCTGAAGGAGCCATTGCATTTATCGAAGAACAGACAGGAGGTGATCTGGCGACCGCTGTATTCGACGCTACCGGCTATAAACCTGCTTTGGAGAAAGGTATCGAGTATATGGCCCACGGAGGTCGTTATGTTTTGGTGGGATTATCCAAAGGCGAGCTCTGCTTTAGTCACCCAGCCATTCATGCCAAAGAGACCACCTTATTGTGCAGCAGGAATGCCAACTGGCTAGATTTTGAAAAAGTAATTGCCTATTTAAAATCCGGTAGGTTTCCGGCCAGTAAATACATTTCCCATCAAGTGCCATTTGAGCAGGTCGTCGATACCTTTGCCGATTGGCTTGACCCGGACGCAGGCGTCATTAAAGCCATGGTCGTGCAAAATGACTGACTATCCCAAATGGCTGTTACCGGAAAGACCGGCTTGAGATATTTTAGATAACTTGAGTCAAATGTTTTTACCATGCGTGTCCGACAGCTGTGGATTTTATTGTTTTGTCCGTTTCTCCTTCTCAATTGCGTGAAACCTACCGGTCATGATAATAAGAAGCCAAATATTTTATTGCTTTTTACTGATGATCAAACGTACGAGGCAGTACATGCATTAGGTAATCCAATAGTGCAAACACCCAATATGGACCGCCTTATCCAACGCGGAACCCTCTTTACGCATGCCTATAACATGGGTGGCTGGAATGGAGCCATCTGTACAGCTTCAAGGGCCATGATCATATCCGGCAGATCGATCTGGCACGCCAACCAATTCCGGGAACAATGGATAGCTCAGGACAGCCTTGCTCTTGAGATGACCTGGGGAAGGCTGATGAAACATGCTGGTTATGACACCTATATGACCGGTAAATGGCATGTCGATGCTCCGGCAGACCGGGTATTTGATGTTGCCCGGCATGTCAGACCTGGGATGCCCCCTGATCAATGGCCGAATAAAGGAAACGATCAAATGCCACCTGGTTACAATAGGCCATTAAGCCCCCGGGACTCGAGTTGGTTGCCTACGGACACGACCTGGGGCGGATATTGGTCCGGGGGAAAGCATTGGAGTGAAGTGGCAAAGGATGATGTTCTGGATTATCTGCAAATGGCAGCCAACAGCGACCGTCCATTTTTCATTTACGCCGCATTCAATGCACCCCACGATCCCCGCCAGTCTCCGCAGGCATACCTGGACCGATATCCGGTGGACGAGATTCCTTTACCACCTAATTTTCTACCAGAATATCCGGAGAAAGAAAAAATAGGCGCCGGGCGCGACTTACGCGATGAAGCGCTGGCTCCGTTTCCCCGCACTGCGTATGCAATTCAGAAACACCGGCAGGAATATTATGCTCTGATCACGCACCTGGATGATCAGATTGGCAAAATCCTCACAGCCCTGGACGAGCATGGGATGACTGAGAATACCTACGTATTCCTGACCGCAGACCACGGCCTGGCCATCGGAAGTCATGGGTTGCTGGGAAAGCAAAATCTATATGACCACAGCATACGAGTACCACTGGCCATGGCTGGTCCTGGCATACCTCCTGGAAATCAGATAAATACCGATGTCTATTTACAGGATATTATGCCTACCGCATTACAAATAGCGGGTATGGAAATTCCGGGCTATGTAGAATTCAAGTCACTGATGAATGACATGAATCAGGAGTCAGGATCTGTTCTGGAAGATGGCGTGTATGGAGCTTACATGGATCTTCAGCGTATGATCCGCAAAGAGGGATTTAAACTGATGGTCTTTCCTCAGGTGCCACGCATCCTCCTTTATGATCTTGGGGCAGATCCTTATGAAATGAACAATCTGGCTGAATCTGAAACTTATCGTGAACAGGTGATTAAAATGTGGTCGGAACTCAAGCAATTACAGGTTGAAATGAGTGACACATTAAACCTTCCTGATTCACCGGAATCCTGGCTCATCCATTAATTAAAGAGCCAAAAAACAATAGGCTTTCGGTCAGGTGAGACTCCCAGTATGACCATTCATGCCCAC
Source organism: Lewinellaceae bacterium (assembly GCA_020636135.1). NCBI lineage: Bacteria > Pseudomonadati > Bacteroidota > Saprospiria > Saprospirales > Lewinellaceae > Lewinellaceae bacterium. The sequence goes on along the minus strand of JACJYK010000001.1, from coordinate 2,371,291 downwards.
CGGCGAACTCCTCATAATGGTGCCTGATACCCAGGTCATGCAAAGCCTGATGCAACTTCCGGTTAGCTGATAAAAGGGAATCCTCAAGTCCGCAATCAAACCGGATAGGAGGAAGTAAATGACGGTGCTTCTGCATCCAATAGGTTATGCTGTATTCATCCTTCGATTCAATGAATACCGATGCCAGTGGTTCTTCCAGAAATGATGCCATCTCTTCAGGTTTGGTAACCGATGAATGAGCGCTGATGCCGGAATATTGTTCCGGGTATTTGGCTCCCAGACGTAGTGCCCCGTATCCACCCATCGATAAGCCACAGATAAACTTGATCTTATCTATGCTTGCTTCGGTGAATACCTCATGGATAATTTCCGGAACATCCAGTATCCAGTGTTCAAAGTCAGCATCTGCTGCTTTTACATAACCCGTGCCGTCACCTCGCAGACCATCGCTGGGCATGGCCAGGATCATTGGTGGTATCCGATTTTCACGGATAAGATGTGCAGCGGTCCGGTGTGCAGCACCCTTTAACGCCCAGGCCCAGGAACTTCCATAAACTCCATGAAGCAATACGACAATGGGTAACGTTTTGCCTGCCGGGTTATCCGGCATATATGCCAATACATCACCGCGCCCCTTTAAAGCCTTACTCTTGACTGTAATGAAATGCAATCCATCGGATGTATAACGTGGATCAGACACTTCTATGGTGTGAAAATGGCTCATGAAAATACTATTACTCCTTTGGCATTTTTGCCGGCCAGCATATCATTGAATGCGTGTTGTAATTCATCCAGGGGGTAGGTTTGGGTGACCAATTCATCAAGCAGCAAGGTTCCTTGCTGATGCAGCCGGATAATGTCAGGGAAGTCCACCTGAGGTTGACATTGTCCGTAGAGCGGGTTGAGGTAGGTCTTATCCCACTCAAATAAGTTCATGTCAAAGGTGATCTCCTGTTCAATTCCGCTTACCTGGATGGCGGTACCGCCATTTCGGATCATGGCCAGAGGGGCGGCACCCAGTTCTGGTCTGGCGGTTGCCTCAAAGGCAAAGTCCGCCCCGCGTCCATCGGTGAGGGACTTCACTGCTTTAGCAGCCTGGCTGAGGCCAGTATCACGAGAATCAGCCAGTAGGGTATGGGTTGCACCAAATTGACGTGCCAGTGCCAACCGGTTTCCGTTGGTATCGATGGCAATTATTTTAGCAGCCTGCCTAATGCGACAACCCTGGATGACATTCAGGCCCACACCTCCGCATCCGAGTACGACTGCGCTGCTGCCGGGAGTCAATTTAGCTGCATGGACCACCGAACCGTATCCGGTCATCACACCACAGCCGATGATCGCTGCGGATGGAAATGCAAGCTGATCGGAGGCTATGGGTACCGCAGCAGAAGATTTGATCAGGGCAAATTCTGATAGTGTTCCCAGGTTAAACGAGCGTTCGATGGGTTGCCCACGCCAATGGGTGCCATCCAGGTGTGCGTGCCCGGGTGTATAACCGTTGCCACCGGCGATAACCGGTGAATTGACCTCACAGAGATGCTGGTTTCCCCGAGTACACTGAAAGCATTGCATACAGGGTGTAGCCCAGTTTAATACCACTCGATCACCCGGACGCAAATCAGCAACCTGATTCCCGGTGGCTTCAATGATACCGGCACCTTCATGTCCCATGATAATGGGTTTACCCCACCGCAGTGAATCGTAGTCCGTATGGCAAATACCGGCAGCCTTGATGCGAACCAGAATCTCATCCTCCTGAGGTGTTGCAAGCAAGGTCTCCTCCAATGAGAAGCCTCCATTTCCGTCAGCAACTGCTGCTAGCGAACGGATGCGCATCGTACTTTTTTAAAGGAAGAAAAAAATTGGATGAGCTGTGTTTTCATCGTCCCAGAATTTGGGATCCGGATAACGGAAAAATTTCCGAATCCTGATGAGCTGCTGCAATCTGTGCCTCCAGATCCCGAACCACATCCGGATGACCGTCAGCTACATTTTGTGTCTCGCCTGGATCAGTAGAAAGATCATAAAGCTCCCAGGAGCCTGGGGTGTCTGCGGTAAGGTCATTGCGTATTAACTTCCAATTGCCTTGCCGGATAGCAACGCGACCTTTCATTTCATGAAATTCCCAATAGAGATTGGTATGTACAGATTGTTCACCCTGACCGGTCAATGCAGGTACGAAAGAAATTCCGTCACCACCGAATGAGGACTGGTTCAAAGCAGCTACCGTCGGCAATATATCCCAGAAAGCCAGGGGAAGGTCCGATTCGGTGCCCGGCTTGATCCTGCCTGTCCAGCGTACGATCATTGGCACCCGAATGCCGCCTTCGGTCAGATCCCTTTTATAACCCCGGTACGGGCCATTACTGTCAAAGTAATCCGGGTCAGCACCACCTTCCAGGTGGGGTCCGTTATCCGAGGTGAAAAAGATAATGGTATTGGATCCGAGACCTAATTCATCGATGATACGTACAATGTCACCTACCTGATTATCCAGGTGGGTGACCATAGCAGCAAAAGCCGCATGGCATTCAGCCTGGGAACCATAAGCTCCTTCCCTGAAGTGGTCACCGGAGTCCACACCCTGATAGGATTTCTCTGGTAAAAACTGATCGCGGTACCGAATCAATAGCGAATCCGGGATCAGAAGTTCTGCATGTGGGATGGTGGTAGGATAATACAGGAAAAATGGTCCTGACTGGTTGTCCCTGATAAATTCAATGGCTTGTTCATGAATCAGGTCCGGGGCATACTGGCCGTTCAGTCCGTCCGCATTTCCGGATAAAAGCACTTTTTGGTTATTGCTCCAGAGGTGATCCGGATAATAGTTATGTGCCAGTCTCTGGCAATTGTAGCCGTAAAAAACATCGAAGCCCTGCCGGATAGGGTCGCCTGCCGATCCAGGAGCTCCCAAACCCCATTTTCCAAACGCTCCCGTGGTATATCCCAGTGTTTTCAGGTATTCTGCCAGGGTAAAACTGGAGTCCGGGAGGGGCCACTGACCTTCCGGTTGGACCTCTTTATTTCCCCGTATCGGCGTATGGCCGGTATGCAGCCCGGTCAGCAGGGTAGACCTTGATGGTGCGCAGACTGTGCTTCCGGCATAGAATGAAGTAAACCGCATTCCTTGTTGAGCCAGGCGATCAATATTGGGAGTGGAAAATCGCTTTTGACCATAGCAGCTCAAATCACCATAACCCAGATCATCAGCCATGATGAAAACGATGTTGGGCTTGGCATTTGAGGGAGTCTGTTGTCCCGAATTCTTGCTGTCTGAATGAGAGCAACTCAATAAAGCACCTGCAAACACGAGGCCAAGACTATGAAGCAAAGATTTAAACAAAATAGATAACTATTTGTAATACATGAATTTAGTTCAATTGATCCGGGTCATATAATAAGGGGAAAAATTGACCTTCCATTTTCTTGCCTTTGGAAATGGGTGGCACTCCGGACAACAGCTCTTCATCGGAGTTGGATTCGGTACCATCGGCAAAAACATTCAGCACCAGAGCCCGGCGAGCAATGGCAGAATGGTTCTCGTATGAACCGTGCACCATCAATGGATGGTGGAAAGTGCCATATCCTGCGGGCATTTCAATCGCTACCTGCTTGGCAAATTCCTTTTTTTGTTCATCGGTGAGAAAAGCATCGAGACCATTCATGGCTCCGGCCAGGCTGGTGCGGTCGAAAAGTGGCCACCGGTGACTTCCCGGGATATAATGCAAACATCCATTTGCTTTGGTAGCAGGGTCAAGACCTATCCAGCAGGTCAGATGCTGCTGGGGTATCGTCCGCGTCCAATAACTGTAATCCTGGTGCCATGCAACTACCCCTCCGTGGTGTGCGGGCTTGCAAAACAACTGGTCATGCCAGAATCGTACCGCTTTATTGCCAAGAAGCTGATAGGCCGGTACAACAAATCGCGGGTTCCAGAGGACGTCATGAAATCCGGCTGTGATCCGCCAGTGCCCCAATGAATGGAAAAGCACAGCATTCGGGTCATCGGATTCGTTGGAATGGAACTCATAAAATAAATCGTGTCTGGGGTGGCTGGGGTCTGCAATTTCTGCCTGCTCTTTTTTAAGCTGTTCGATCTGATGATCGTCCAGGATCTTGATGCCACTGAGGTATCCGTTCTCTTTAAAAAACGAAACCTGCTCATCCGATAGATGGTAGGCATCCCAGGCCTCCCGGGCAGTCATCCGGGGAAACATGCTACTTACCGGTTGATGTTCTAATGAAAGATCACGGTGCATACTCATCCTTTTGAAGTTGATGAACCAAAATAATTCTTTATCTGTACAATCGTGATACAACAAAGTAAAATCCTGGCATTTGGATAACTCATGTTAAGAATGGCCCGGTAAGTTGCGAAGGATCATTAAATTAGTGAGATTCCGATCACCGGAAATAATACGGTTTAACTGCGAGATCATGGAGAAGAAACAATTTTCACGTCGTCAATTTGTCAGGAATACTTCGCTTGGAGCTCTTGGCATTTCATTTTCTGCAAAGAGCTATGCCCGCATCCTGGGCTCTAACGACCGGGTTCAGCTGGCTACAATCGGATTGAATGGTCGCGGACAGGCACACCTCGCGGCTGTGTTAAATGTCCCCCAGGCCGAGACGGTGGCATTGTGTGACGTGGATAACCGCACCTTTGCCGGTAGGCAGGATTGGCTAACCAAAAACAAAGCAAAATCTGCCAAAACGTATCAGGACTTCAGAAGCCTGCTGGAAAATAAAGATATCGACGCCATAACCATCGCGACTCCGGACCACTGGCATACACCGATGGCCATTATGGGTATGCAGGCGGGAAAACACGTGTATGTCGAAAAACCGCCGGCCTACAATCCCCAGGAAGCAGAATGGCTGGTCGCCGCCCAGAAAAAAACCGGAATGGTCGTACAGGTCGGTAATCAGCAACGCTCAGCCCCAACCTCCATTGAAGCCATCCAGGATATCAAGGACGGTATTATCGGTCATGTCTATTTCGGAAAAGCCTGGTATGCAAATACCCGTGGATCCATCGGTCATGGTCAAGCGGTTCCAGTACCGGAATGGCTGGATTGGGATCTCTGGCAGGGGCCGGCTCCACGGCGTGCATATAAAGATAATCTGGTGCACTACAACTGGCACTGGTTCTGGCACTGGGGAACCGGAGAGATCAACAATAACGGATTGCATGAGATGGACATCTGCCGCTGGGCCCTGGGTGTAGATTATCCTACGAAAGTTACTTCAGCCGGCGGGCGCTACCAATATCAGGACGACTGGCAATTTTACGACACCCAGGTGGCCAGTTTTGAGTTCGGCCCGGATAAAATGCTGACCTGGGAAGGGATGTCCTGTAATGGACTGAAACAGTATGATCGCGACCGAGGTGCAAGTCTTCAGGGGACAGCAGGTTCCATCATCCTTGACCGTAACGCCTATCAGGCATTTGATAAAGGAGGGAAACTGATTAAACAGGTTAACGAACGGTCGCTTTCTGCTACGACCGATACGACTGGAATTGGAGGTCTGGATGTCTACCACATGCAAAACTTCATAGACGGGATTCGGACCGGTGCCCGACTGAATTCACCTGTCACTGAAGGTCAGAAAAGTGTTCTGCTTTGTCACCTGGGAAATATCTCACAAAAGTTCAACCGTACCCTGCAAACGGATGCTCATGATGGCAAAATACTCAACGACGCCGAAGCCATGACCATGTGGAGCCGGGATTATGAAGAAGGCTGGAAGCCGGTCGTCTGATCGCATTCAGGCAGTGGATTCTAGGGAGTACTGATTGTGAAACAGAGCATTGGGGCTAATCTTCCGGATCTTTCCTTGATTCCGAGGTAACCTGCAAAGCCCCGAATTCATTTCGATAGATTTTCAACAGCAGCAGGAAATAACTGATCAGAAGGGGACCGAAAATAAATCCCCAGAAACCAAATAGTTCCAGGCCGACAATAACACCCAGCACGGTCACCACCGGGTGCACATCTCCGATCTTCCGCAACAGGGTGATGCGGGCTATGTAATCCACATTCCCGGTAACGATCAGGCTATACAAACCGAGTCCAAAACCAACACCACTGGCACCTATGGAAAACTGATAAATCACCAGTGGCAACCAGATGACCAGTGTTCCCACCAAAGGGAAAAAGGCAAACATACCGGTGAGAAAACCCCACATCCCATATTGGGGAATACCGAAAACCCAATAGCCAAACGTTGCAAAAAGTCCCTGGATAATAGAGATCAGTGGTATTCCTATGGCATTAGCCCGGATCATCCGTTTCGTTTCCTCACTGAGGATGTAGATATTGCGGTGCCTCAAAGGAATGATGCCTGAGATCACTTTTGCCATTTCATCCTCATGCACGAACATGAAAAAAACCAAAAACAATAACATCGCCAGATTGGCCAGGATCATGATGGTACTGTTCAGGAATCCGGGTACCGAATCACTTAACGTGGAGAGAAAATGCTGAATGTTCTCTTCAGTCAAGACCTGAAATCCAAGGAACTCATTGACACTACTGGAGATGTTGTCAAAGCCCTTTACCATATCCTGGGTATTGGCCAATACGGTGTTCACTCGTGATGAGAGGAGTTCAATGGACAGGTAAATGGGAATACCCAGCGCTACAATAAATAAAACTATAAAGAGAATTGCCGTAAAAACCCGGCTCCAGTGCTTCCGGTCGGTCAGATAACCATACCAGTTACGGGACAGGATGTACAGCGTTATTGCCCCAAGCATCCCCGGTACAAATGCGTATAGATTTATTACCAGCAAAACAAATAAGCCAATAATAACCGTCAACAGGATGATCTGGCGAATTCGGTTATTAAACATGGCACCCATGACTCCTCAATTGCATTGGATAATCTGAACACCTGAAGTTCCGGCTTTTACCCCAATTTCCAAAGTGGCAAGTCCATAAATAAGCCATATGGTGTTGTGATCATCTAACTTACAGTCTCCCTGACCCGGCCAGCATATCCGGTGATCAGGGCGATGATCCCCAGCCCGACCAATAGAATGAGGTCGGTTCGTACAACACCGATTTTACCAGGAATTATGCTGAAACTGGAAAGAACAAATATAAGAATGGCTAACATCGTCAACCAGGGCATCCAGGTCCAGCGGGTGGCATCCTTTGTGAATATTCCCAGAAAGATCATCGGAGCTAACAACGCTGTACCCGTAAAACTAAGCCTGGCAAGGAGAACCAGCTCATCAGGGCTGAACAAGGAAAAGATCAGGCAGATGATGGCAAAGAGGAGGATGGCGCCACGCGTATTGCGTAACGCATGGTAATCTTCTCCTTTAAGCAGGGACCGGATCTCAGCGCCTAGTCCAAAGATTTGTGAATCTGCAGTGGACATTGCTGCGGCAATCAGGCCTAGTAAAACAAGCACTCCGATTAGGGGTAGCTGATCGGTAATCAGAGTCTTCCCTAAAAAATCTGCGGTCGAGTCATTTTCATAATGGACCGCTCCGTACATGCCAATGAAAAGGGTAGGCAGGATCACCAGGATAGCGAAAAACCCAAGGGCAACGGCAGTGCGATAGAGAGCATGATGGCTCTTCATGATAACCAGCCGGGTGGAAACCTGAGGCTGCGTGAATGGGATCATAACTATTCCCATCAGTGATCCCAGGAGAAATTGGAAATCAAACAATCCTTTTGGCCCCGGTACGGAGAGCAGTGATTCATCGACGCGGTGCACCTGTTCAAACATCTGAGAAATGCCGCCGAGCCGGTTAAGACAGACAATACCAATAATCCAGATCACCAATAACAAGAGAATTCCTTGTAGTACATCACTGTACATAATAGCCTTAAGTCCTCCCAATTCACTGTAAACCACCATGATGATCAACATGGCACTGGCCCAGATCCACATAGGTAGCTGATTTGGGAATGCCTGGTCCAGAAACAGAACCACTCCTTTGATCTGGATTGCTACATACGGGATAAGAAACAAAAATGCGCCCATGAACACCACGATCCCGGCAGTGCGCGACTGATAACAATGACGCATGAAACCGGCCATTCCATAGTAACTGGTGTTGCTTTGTTTGATCTTTCGCCGCATATAATAACCAACCATCAGGATGCCAAAGACCATGAACATGTCTGAAACAGCAATAAAAATCCACGCGCCAACACCATGAACCCGAAAAAAATCCGGCATTCCAAGGATGGTGAACGTACTGAAGAGGGTGGCGGCAAAGGTAAAAAGCCCCAGAATTGAGCCTACATTTGATCCGGCCATCAGATAATTGGCTGATGACCTGTCTTTATCACGAGCGATCCAGGTCAGGTAAACCAGGGCAAGCACATACAGCGTCCCAATGATCAAAAGTAATTTTAGCATAAGCGTTGTTTCTTCTTATTCGTCTCTGCCGGGATGAACTTTAGTGCCCAGATAGGTTAGTGCCAGAAGTAGTACAGCTTCTGCAAATCCCATCCACATGGTGTAGGGGATCCCAAACAAATGTGGCCGGTGAGCGCCTGCAGGGATCACGAAAGGAGTGAACGTCAACAGCAATAGCAGGACAACCATGGCAATCGTCAGCCGCCAGATCTTTCTTCGCATGGTCATAGTTTTTGTATGGTTAGCCCGCCATCCACCAAGATGACCTGTCCGGTAGAATACGGGAGATCACCACGGACAAGAGCGCCCACTGCCCGCCCGACATCATCAGGTGTACCCCAACGGGATGTAACACAAAGACCATCTTTGATCAAGGTATCATACTTTGAGGTAACGGCAGCTGTCATATCGGTTTTAATAATCCCGGGCCGCACCTCATAGACCGGTATGGAATGATCGCCAAGCCTCACAGCCAGCAGCTGGGTAAGCATACTCATCCCGGCTTTGGATAGACAATACTGCGGACGGTTTACAGATGCGACGGTGGCAGAAATGGATGATATGTTGATGATGCAGCGGAAGGGAGTATTTGTTTTCCTGGGTGAATGCTTCAGCATATGATTCACCACCATTTGTGACAGGAAAAACGTCCCCTTCAGATTGATATCCATCACATAGTCGTATTCTTCTTCCGTAACTTCGAGTAAATCCAGACGATTTTTTGGTGCCACTCCGGCGTTGTTCACGAGGACTTCAATACTTCCAAAATGATCGATAAACCGGTCGAACATATCTTGACGATCAGCCGCATCGCCAATATTTCCCTGGCAATAAAGCAGATCAATTCCGTATTTCTCCCGTAATGGTTCCAGATTTTTCACTTCGGCAGCAGGTCGAATTCCATTTATTGCCAGATTAAAACCATGCTCTGCGAGGGACAGGGCAATTCCATAACCAATACCACGTGTTCCTCCGGTGATCCATGCTGTCCGGCCTGCTGAACTTTCCTTCGTCTCAATCAATCGATTTCGGATTTCTGTTTAAAATAATACAATCCAGGTTGATTGCAGTGAATCCGTTGAACTTTTACACGGACAGATCCTCGACCGGTAACCAACGGCCTTTTTCCCAGCTCTCGAGACCTCTCTCTGCCAGCTGAACACCTTTCGCTCCCTCCAGCAGATCCCATGGGAATGGCTCATCGAGAACCACATGCCGAAGAAACAGTTCCCATTGAGCCTTAAATGCATTTTCGTACGTTGTCTCTGGTTCCGATTTGATCCAGTCTTCGTAAAAATTGATAGGCTGGGGGATATCCGGGTTCCACACAGGCTTCGGTGTATGATGGTAGTCCTGAAAATAACAATCCCTCAAGCCGGCTACGGCAGTACCCTTTGTGCCATCAACCTGTAAGGTCAATAAATCATCGCGACGTACCCGTACTGTCCAACTGGAATTGAAATGTGCAATGATCTCACCATCCAGCCTGAAAGTGGCATAAGCAGCATCATCCGCGGTACATTGGTATGCATTACCCTGCTCATCGATGCGTTCAGGAATATGGGTAGCGCCCAGGCAGGAAACGGCCCTTACCGGTGCAAATACATTATCAAGTACATATCGCCAGTGACAGAGCATATCCATGATGATTCCGCCACCATCTTCTTTCCGGTAATTCCATGAAGGCCTTTGTGCCTTAATGGAATGGCCCTCAAACACCCAGTAGCCAAACTCTCCTCGAACACTCAGGATGCGTCCGAAAAAGCCTTCATCAATGAGTTTCCTGAGTTTAAGTATGCCGGGTAACCAAAGCTTATCCTGCACAACCCCATGCTTTATTCCGGCATTTTTTGCCAATCGATACAAATCGAGTGCTTCTTCCGAATTCAGGCCCGTGGGTTTTTCGCAATAAATATGCAACCCGGCCTCGATGGCTTTTCTGACACTCTGATGCCGCATACCGGTCACCTGTGCGTCAAAATAGATCTGATGGCGTGGATCTTTAAGTGCTTCCTCCAGGTCAGTGGTGTATTGGTCGACCCCGGACTGGCGGGCGATGTCTTTAAGCTTGGCTTCATTACGGCCAACGAGAGTAGGAACGGGCATGATCACCTCCTGGTCGTTAATGGGTATCCCTCCCTGGTCACGGATGGCTGCGATGGACCTCAGCAAGTGTTGATTTGTACCCATACGGCCGGTGACGCCATTCATAATTATACCTACTTCCATAATTAGTGTTTCATTCGAACCATCAGGGCAGGAAAGCCCACAAGGGATGGTTTTGTGCATTTCAAGATAGTAATTCTCAGGAATGGTCCTGATAAGCACGGACAATGTCCCGCAAAAATTCATGCTGATCGCGATTCCAATGGTGTTCGGAAAAGATTTCCACTTCATGAAACCCTTGGAACCCGGCCTTCTCAATCCAGCCTCGAATTTGTTTTAAAGGGATGCAGCCTTCACCCATAAGTCCCCTGTCATTCAGCATATCAACAGTTGGCACCTTCCAGTCACAGATGTGGTAGGCGAACAAATTTCCAGCCTGTCCGCAACGAATGATTTCGATTTCCACCTGTGGATCCCACCACAGGTGATAGACATCCACCACCACCCCGCAATCAGGATGTGCTAATTTTTCAGCAATGTCATTAGCAGTTTGCAGATTGCAGATGGCCGAGCGCGTATCGGCGTACATAGGATGCAAAGGCTCAATACCAAGCCGGACACCAAGCGATTCTGCATAGGGGAGGATGCTTTCCAGACCCGTGAGTATCTGGTCCCTTGATGTGGCCAGGGACTGATCCGGGCTGGCTCCGCAAACCATAACCAACAGTGGTGCCCCAAGCAGGGCTGCCTCATCAAGCATCTTCCTGTTGTGATCAATGGCCTTTTGCCGTTGAATGTCCGATGGATGCGGGAAGAAGCCTCCACGCACATAAGAAACCACGGAAAGGTCGCTGGCAGACAGGATTTTTGCAGCCTGAGACAATCCGGTCTTAAGTGCTGCATCCTGCCAAACAGATATTCCGCTGACTCCATTGGCACAATAGGCGTCGACAGCTTCATCCAGTGACCATGGTCTGGTCGTGATGGTATGGAGGCAAAGTTTTTCAAGCCCGGGATTCCTATCCATTAATACGGGGTGGTAAGTGACTGATAAAAAGAGTAGTAAGGAGCTTTTTTTGCCATCCGCTGTACATAGAGCACCAGCTCTCTGAGATGGTAGTCCCCCCACATACTGGATTCTCCGTATGGGATTGCTGATCCTGGTGGCAGGTAGTCCCATCCATTAGGACGGTGGTAAACAGAATGCAGCAACAAGCCCTGATGTTCTGGTTGCATGCTCAGGTAAGGCGCCTCAAGCAGTCGTTTCAGGATCGTCAGCCCTGCTTGCCAATAATTTGTTGCATTTTCCGGATCCCGATCCCTCAGATAATGGCCCAGCCTGAGTAATCCCTGGGCACCGATGGCTGCGGCAGAACTGTCTACCGGTTCATAACCATTGAAGGGATCAGCAGGCCGGTGCAGGTAATCGCCAAGTTGCATCAGACCCGGCGCTCCGGTATCCCAATAAGGGATGCCATCGCTCGGTGTATGGCCCAGGTAGAAATCGCAAACTGCACGAGCTGCCTTCTCACAAACCGACTCCACGGCCTCCATTTCTTTGGCGAGGCCATCGGAAGCCACAGGAACCTGGCTGAAAAACTCAAGTTGCTCAGCAAAGCCTAGCATGGCCCAGGCAAGTCCACGGGTCCAGGTGGTAAATCCACTGTAACCTTGTTGTGAGTTGGGACACCGGTAGTTTCCATCCCTGACGTTAAATACCGATTCGTGAGCCACTCTTCCCGGCATATCGTAAATATCCCGTCCCTGTCCGTAGTACACGGCATACTTAGCAGTCGCCAATACATGCTGTACTGCACGTTCTAGCAGGTCGATGCGCCTGTCATTTTCATCCCATATGGTATGCCCCAGCAGGTGACTGACTTCCAGCACCCTGACAGTACGGATGGTATCCACAAACAAAGAATGCGGACCGTTGAATGAGTAAATGAAGCCACCATCCGCGATGGGAGTCCATCGATGCGCCTGGATAGCTCCGGATAGTTTTAGGGCCAGCTCATAAAATTGCTTTTCCCATTCATCGGGTGGGATTCTCCCTTCGTGCATCAGCCTCAGGAGATTTCCATAGGTAGATAGATTATTAAAGCCATGATCATGTACACCAAAATGACCTACATGGCTGGCCATCTTAGCTAAAGTCTGTGTCCTGGCATGGTTAAGGTAAAAGGCATCTCCCGTCGCATCAAATTGCAGGACAGCAGACCCAAATTCAAAACCCTGTGTCCATTCGGTCCACCCACGCGTCGAGTACTTCCCTGCAGCTGTGAAGACAGGGGATCCCTGCCAATGATCATAAAGTTCAATAATAGACCGGATCTTGGCGGCTGACAAACTCCAAAATGGATCAAATTCGGAGTTGAACGATTCGGGATTCAGTGATGTGTTAATTTCTATCATTCGCCTGGCAGGGTTGATAATGGTTTGCGAATGAAGATAAGATAAATATACAGGTCGCCCATTTCTCACGACCTGCAATGCAATTTGCTATTCTTCTTCTGCTGTCTGGTAAGATTCAATGAGCGATAAAACCGCGGGTAATAAAGCAGAAATCACTTTACTGGCAACACGTATTCCTTCCACGATTGGTTTTGGTGAATGCGAAGCTTGATCCTGATCCGAATCGGCAAAAGCGTGTTCGCCATGCTTATCACCAGCTGTAAATTTTTTAACGCCCCAAGCTACCAGGCCGCTTACTCCCAAGGGAAGCAGGTAATGTAAAAACGCCTGACGCCCGGCATTAGCCAGATTTTCCTGGATGAGTCCGCGGGTATGGGCTGACTCTATTTTCAGCTGTTTTTTAGCTGTTGCCAGATCTTTTAATGTGCGGATGCGCTCAGGTTTCATTTTGATTTCGTTGTCTTTCTTCTTCAGACTCAAAAAAAGCATCGAGGACGATACGCAGGACGATATTGGTGATCCATTTCTCCCGGTTATAATAGATGATTACGGCCAGGATCAGATAAACTCCTCCAACCAAAAAATAAGCCTGGGGGGCAGATCCTAAAACACCGGCAAGCCAGGTAATGACACCCAGAGAAAGAATTAAAACAATAATTCCAAACAGGGATGCGATGATGGCCAGGGTAACCAACGGTCCGGTGATTTTCGCAATCCTTTCTGCTACTTCAAGCCGTAGGTATTCACCTTGTTGTTGGATGTATTGCCGGGCGTACTCCACTGCTTCACCGGCTGATTCCATTACTTTTTCATCCTTGTCCTTCATTGCAGATTCCATTTTCCTGGCAGACCAGTGGTGACCCGGAATGTAACCGGGCCACCACTTCCTGCTAACTTTTGCACTAAGAATCTCTTAGTTTTAGGGATGCCTCAAAAACCGGTCAAAAGATTTTTCTTTTTCAGGCTTTTGCCTTTACATTATTCGGTGTAACGACTTCTTCTTTGTGCTGTGCTTTTTTTACACCAGCCTCAAAGCTTTCTTTGGCATGAGCCAACATGTCATGCGTCCTGTCGGATGCTTTATTCAGATAAGTTTGTGCCTTATCCGCTACATCGGTAATTGCGCTCTTAGCTTCTTCAGCCAATTCATGCATCCTTACATTGGCCTCATCTGCTCTGCGCTTGATTTCTTTGACGGCTCTCTTACGAGATTTGCGTCCATCGTCCGAGTTCAGATAATAACCGGCAATTCCTCCGGCCAGTGCTCCAAACCCAACGGCTAATAAAATTTTTGAACTATCTTTCATGGCTCCAGAGTTTTGGTGACTAAATTCATTTTAATGTTCCTTTGTGTTCCACTTTGCCTTGAATTTCATGCTCTTCCACAATCCTAGATATATAAGCAAAATACCGTTTGCAATGATCTAAGTCGTGAGAGTAAGAGACAGGAATCAGTTTAATTGGAGAACTATTGTTTTCACTAAAGGACACAGTATTCTAACAGGGTCACACCTGGAAATGTTGTTAGAAATGGCTACTTATTTGTCCGAACCCTTCTATTGACAGAACGAAAATGATGTTCAAAAGACATCCGGCAGTCAACTAATCAGGGCCATGGATTAATGATGTTTTTATGTAATATTCAATATATTTTACCCATCCCATCAGTGCTATTCCAGCGAGTCAAAATTCAGAATTTTACCAATAAACCCGCGGAATAAGCATTAAATACCATTACTGCGTCCATAGAACTGGTGATACACCCTATGTCATGATACAGATGGCTTTTGAATAGCAAGTTCAACTGCTTTAACAAAAGTTTAACCACTTTAGTAAGAATTAAAACTAACTATATTAATAGTATAACTATTATTTTTATCCCACAAATTAAAATCGATATGAATCATCCGAAACCGTTTACTTTAAAGAATAGTTTACCACAGGACTTACCGGCAAGTATTGTCGTGTTCCTGGTCGCATTGCCTCTCTGCCTTGGCATCGCTCTGGCTTCGGGAGCTCCTTTATTTGCAGGCATCATCGCCGGAATCGTCGGTGGAATCGCCGTAGGAGCCTACAGCGGATCTCCACTTGGAGTCAGCGGACCGGCAGCTGGGTTGGCCGTCATCGTATTTACAGCCATCCAGGAACTTGGATCGTACCAGGTATTCCTGGTCGCCGTGGTTTTAGCCGGCATCTTCCAATTTATTCTGGGTGTATTAAGAGCCGGGATCATTGGTTATTATTTTCCCACGTCAGTCATTAAAGGTATGCTGGCTGGTATTGGATTGATCATTATTCTTAAGCAAATTCCACACGCCACCGGATACGATGCGGATTATGAAGGTAATATTGCCTTTGCCAACCCGGATGGATACAATACATTCTCTGAGCTTAGTCATATGCTGGGTTATATCAGTCCGGGTGCCATTGTGATTACCCTGATCTCACTGGCCATCATGATCTTGTGGGAACAGCCGTTCATCAAGAAACTAAGCATGACCAAATGGGTCCAGGGTCCCCTGGTTGCGGTCATCACCGGCATACTATTAAACAAAATCTTCCAGACCACTTCGTTATTCGGGTTGAGGACTGATCAAATTGTCAGCATCCCGGTGGCTGGAAGTTTTAGTGGATTTATCGGGTTATTCACCTTGCCCGATTTCAGCGCATTGGCTAATCCCCAGGTATACATTATCGCCATCACTATGGCTGTCGTTGCATCCCTGGAGACGTTGCTCTGTGTGGAAGCCACTGATAAACTGGATCCGTACAAGCGTATCACCCCAACCAACCGTGAGCTTAGAGCCCAGGGATTTGGAAATGTTATATCAGGTATGATCGGTGGCCTGCCGATCACCCAGGTCATCGTTCGCAGCTCGGCCAACATTCAATCCGGAGCGCTGACGAAAGGCTCTGCTATCTACCATGGACTTTTACTCCTGGTGTGTGCGGTATCCATCCCTACCATCCTGAATATGATCCCGTTGGCCAGTCTGGCTGCAATCTTATTTGTAGTAGGCTATAAATTATCCAAGCCGGTATTATATCGTCAGATGTGGAAGGAAGGTTATGCCCAGTTTATTCCGTTCATGGTAACCATCATAGGCATCCTGGTGACCGACTTACTGGTAGGTATTGCGCTGGGTATGGGTGTCGCTGTATTCTACATTTTGTACAAGAATTACAAAATTCCCTATTTCGTGCGTCATTCCGATGGTAGCCCCATCCACATTGAACTTGCCGAAGATGTGACTTTCCTCAACAAAGCAACCATACTGCAAACCCTGAATCACTTGCCGGATGACAGCCGGGTCATTATTGACGCTCACCGGTCTGTCCACATTGATCACGATGTACGGGAACTCATCGAAGACTTCAGAACCAATGCACAATACCGCAACATCACCCTGGAAGTTATCGGTATGGAAAACAAAAAGCCTTTACCCAACCCGAAGGCCGATTTTATCGAACGCATTGCTCCCAATACAAAATCAGTGAAAGAGTCAGCTTTCCGTACGGTTAATTAAGGGCTGAAGACACCACTGAGAACACTCCATATTTTCGCTATAATCTAAAGAGCCGGGCTAACCCTCCGGCTCTTTTTATTTATTTGGTTTTGTTTCAAATGCACAAAGTGACACCGGAGTGCCAATAAGTTATCCAGGCAATGCATTTATTGGAATTATTCTGCGCGTAACAGATTGTGAGATATGCTGAGGAATCTGAATATGGAGTCCCATACCGATTCCGCTGAAGTCCTCCAACTCAAAAAGATGTCTGGACGTATTTCCTCAACCACTAACAGGATCAGAATCGAACACCAACACCCAGTCGGATCAATACACGACGGGGGAGTATGAGTGTCGTGCTTCCAGTGTCCTTGATAGGAGCAGAGGGAACAATGGAAGATTCGTATTTGATGCTGCTCTGCGTCCAGTTGATGATGGTGACGGGAATATTCACATCTATGAATAATGCATCCGTCAGATCGACCTGAATGCGGGGAACCACATCTAGAGCTACGGAAAAATCCGAGGTGTGTGTATCGTAGAAGTAAGTGGATTCCGGGATTTGACTTTTTGTACTTAACGCAGGATTCACAGCTGCCCCGGCATACAACCGGATTCCATTGGCCGAAACAAATGGATAAGCGTATTCCACCCGTAATCCGAAGGATGCCTGGGAGGTGGAACCGGGGATAATGTGTGACGCTCCGGGCAGCAGCGTGATGTTATCGTATTTTTGGAAACGCAAACTGGTAATCGCGAATTCCAGGAAACTCCCATTTTCGGAAGCCATGAAAAATGCCGGAATAAATCCGCCGATGTTTGTTGTTTTGGTGGTCCCGGTACGAATGGTATCCTCCTGGTTAAACCGGCTGATGGTCCGCTCCTGGTTATCAAACCTCAGGGAAGTGTAAAATTTGAGGCCTTTTTGTGCCTGTAGTCCGATAGCCATCGTCATGGCGAAGCAAAGTAAAATTACTGTTCTCATTGGCAGGAGCATTTATCAGGTGTCAATAAGGTCAGCGTCTCTCCGGTAGTCGTATTTTCCAGGTACATTTTTTTTGATCCGTCCGCCTGGAACTCTACCGAGCCAACATAGTATTCTTCAAACCGGGTTTCCAGACGTTTATGCACAGCAAATTCAATATTTAACCCATCGAAAGTGCCGACGATAAAATTATCCCCTTCAGCAGGTGGGGTCACCCGTTTAAAATGTTTTCCATTCCGGATCCAGTATTCGATGCCTCCCAGGGTTCCTTTTTCCTGGGTATCGCTGGCTTCCTGTCCTGGACGAAATTCATAAACATGGCAGTTTTGTGCAGCATCGCACCAATTGGCGCTGAGTAATGGTAAAATGATCAGGACCGTCTCAACCCCACAGGAAAGACTGGTCATGAAAGTAAAAAGGAGTGCGTATATCAGGTATTTCATAATCAGTCTCGTATGGCTTGCAGCGTTTGATCTTTAAACTGGCGAATGCGGTACTGGATATCCGGGAGGTCGCGTATCATATCACTGACAATCTCCTTACGCAGTGCATCCAGTTTGGATTTCCATTCATTGGCTTCTTTAGACTTGGCAGCCTGCAGATAGTGATTTGTCAATTCGATGAGATCGTTGGAGTCATCCAGAAAGATACGGTCATGAAAACGGACTACATCGTCCAGTAAGCGTTCGGCTTCCTGGCATTCCTGGCCTTGCCAATAAAGGCAAAAATCGGTTTGATACTGACTGCGATTGTTCTTCAGGTCTTCAATAATGGTATTGTAGGCCTGAATTTTATCGGCAAAGTCCTGTAAATGTCCATTGAGGGATGCAGCAACATCCGCACTTTTTTTCATCTGTTCTTTTAGCACCAGCCAATTATCCATACCGGAAATCTGACTGTTGAGGTCCTGGGCAACAAATAAGTATTTATCCATTTTGGTACTGAGATCATCCCGGATGGATTTCTTTTCTTCCGCATGCAGTTGATTGAATAATTCTTCCGCAGCTTCCTTGCGAGACTGATTATCATCGATACGTGCTTTTCGCATGGTGACTTCAGCCTGCCGCATCTTCTCGGAGGTACCGCTCAATGCATTCATAGTGACTTTGATCCGGAACTCGCCGGAAGCATCATCATACAACAATGTACCCCTGAAGAAGGCTTCCGCATGTGCAGATTGCAGGCCCTCCTTCATGGCTACCGTATAGGCCTGGCCTTCCTTTTGAACCATTTCATTGGCCTTCTCATGTTCTTTCACAATGGCCAGGTCGCGGCGATCCAATACACGGTATAATTCCTTGTGACGAAGTAATTCATCCTCAAAGTCTTCGGTCAACCAGGCTGCCTGTTGTGAATAGTCGGCTGGCTCCGCTTCAAAGTCCCACACATAGGTAGCTAAGGGAGGCAGGTTGTTTTGACCATCAAGGAAAGGGGCAGCTAAAATCAAGGTTAGGTAAATAGCCAAACGGATCATACGTGTTCTAACTAGATATTATCAAAAATATAAAAAAAATATGGAAGACTGCAAACACGGAATTCTGAGCAGGGTAGTGGACTGGCCGGGCTTGAACTTTGGATTAGGGTCAGATGATGTTTTAAACGTGTTACCTGGTCTCCGTTAAAATAAAAGGAAGAGCCGGAAAGGCCGGTTTTACTGGCACTTCAGCGTTAGTTCAAACTCGTTGGGATGGACCACCTGCTGAAATTGGCAGGTATCCTTGCCTTGGATAAGCTGGAAGGTATGCGTGCCGGTCGGCATCTCCACCTGGATGATATTCAGTGCTTTGGAGGCATTCCAGGCGCTGAGTGATTTGGTATCAATCAATACCTGGGCATTCCTGACCGATCGATCCAGAATCAACTTCATCTGCTGAAAGGTGGTTCCAGCCGGAGGACGGGCATTGACTAAAGGTTGATCGTTAGTCCCGGCGTCCTGAGGTGTATTCTTTTCAGACTCCTTCTTTCCGGAAGCGGGCCCTGCAGGAGTTGAACCGGATGATGCACCATTCGCTGGCTCAGAAGGGGAAATGGATTGAACGGGTTGTTCGAACAGGCTTGTATCTATCTTATTGTCAGAAACTTGTGAATTATCATTTCCAGTCCTGCCTGATATGCCGGACCAGGCAAACCATCCAACTATGGCAACAACAGGAATCAGTGCCCACAACCACCAGTTCTTCTTTTTTGGCTGTGGTGGAGAGGGTGGATACAGCGTCACCGCCGGTTGGGTTGTCGCAGCTGCAGTTGCCATCGGTGGAACCTGGCTAAAACCTGCCGGGGCTGATTCAACGACCGGCTGAGTTACCGGACTTACCGGATTCATTTGATTCAACGGGTGCGCATCCAGCCTCTTCTTGACGGCCTGAAACAGAATATCGAAATCGCTTTCCGTATGCAATTGAATGTTGAGTGTATTGATATCCTTCAGGATACTGGTTAGCTTGGCAATTTTAGACCGGATGTTTTGGTACAGATTGAGATCATCGGTGATGCCCTCGATGTTCGAAATGGAATCAAGATCACGGATTTTATTCTCCAGTTCCTTGGTTTGGTTCTCCCAGTATTTGACCAGGTCCAGCCGGTTAGTGGATTTGGCAATATTAACTTCATCCAGGACGACCGGAAATATGCGCTCCAGAATGTTCTTGTTTTCGTAGATCTGCAAAAGTTCAAACATGCAGTATTCAGAGTGCAGGTATTTGTTGCTTACCACAATGATTATGGCATCAGCTTCACCCAGCCGCTCCATAAATGCATTGATGCTCTGCCGGTAGCCGAGATCCTTTTTATCCAGGGTAATATCGATGCCTTCTTTAGCAAACTTGTGCATGATCTTCTGAACCAGCTGCTCACTCTCTCCGCCCCAGGCATGTGAAATGTATATAGAAGGTCTGCTTACTACGGTCATGGTCAGTATTTTTCGTAAGTCTGCTTGAATATGTCCTGATCAATGGCATAATACTCGCCGCGTACGCCTCTCATCAGGTAGTCTCCGGCTTTCGCATGAAGGATGCCTTCGATGGTTTCTACTTCAAAGGGTTCATTGATCTGGACTGCCTGCACCGGAATTTCCTTTTTGACCACTTTTTCAAAGGGCAGGTCCCACTTTTTACTCTGTGTGATGCGCAGGATATGATCTTTCGCTTTTCGGTTCAGATTGAACTGCTCAGGAAAATGGTCTGGCGCGATGAGCTTTTCTGAAGAAAGCTCTCCAATTTCGGCCAGCTTTGCTATGTTTTTAGCATTGTCCATTGCACATAAATCGATCACCTCCTTCACCGAATAATTTAATCCCAGGGTCTCCAGAAAATGCTGATTCATATCCACATTGTATCGCAGATAGCTCAGCGCGTGCTGCCCATTCAGACTATCGTGATGCAGGTCTCCGATTTCTGAGTCAATCCGGATGGCAGTAGGGGAGTTGGACATCATTTGCAAAATCAGCTGATTGAAATGATTGGTGTCGTGCATGAAGATCTCAGGCAACAGGGCAGCCCATGTCAACAGGCTCGTACGTGAAAAATTTTGATTCCGGTAAGTCTTGGAGAGGTTCCCGGTACCCACTGAAGCCAGGAGCAGATCATCCGGTCCCATTTTCCAGTGAAATGGGAAACCCTTGAGTGTCGCAATAAGAAATAGTTGCAGTGAAGGGTTATTCGCCATACTTACCCCTCCATCGATGAAGACTCCTTTTTCATCAGGACCTACTTCGAGGACCAGAGGCAGAAAATAAGTTGGGGCAGCGGTGCTGGCCCGTACAACCTGCCAGAGCGGAAAGTCTTTATTCTCCTCGTAATATTTACCATCCGGATGGTTGATGATAGGCCAGGTACTAAACGTGTCCGCCCGTTTTGTCACAACGCATAGTCCGGTCTTGATCTTTTCCTGATCGCCCAGGACCACATCTCCATAAAAGCTTCGCAATGCATCCGTGAGAGGCTTGGCATCGTACTTCTCACTTTTTGACAAGTAATTGAGCATATTCTTCTTCTTGCCAAAAATGATGTTCCCGAGTTCGAAATAGGCCTTTTTCAATTCTGCTGCACTCATGCCCATGGCTAGTCCGGCAGCAATAATGGACCCGGTGCTGGTTCCACCGATCAGGTCAAAATAGTCACAGAGCAACAGATCAGGATTGTTATGCTGCTTTCGCAGGATTTCTTCCATTTTTTCCAAGAATCCCAGGGTCAACACGCCCCTTATACCACCA
Source organism: Lewinellaceae bacterium (assembly GCA_020636135.1). NCBI lineage: Bacteria > Pseudomonadati > Bacteroidota > Saprospiria > Saprospirales > Lewinellaceae > Lewinellaceae bacterium. The sequence goes on along the minus strand of JACJYK010000001.1, from coordinate 2,349,678 downwards.
CCATCCAATGCCAGAATCCGCTTGGGACCGGGCCGATGTAATTTTTCCAACAGAGGAGATGCCATATTTTCAAATTTGGAAATGAATGATTATAAGTTAAGATAAAGCATTTTTCAATTTCCTAACGTATGACCTGCTTCACCAATCCTTCCCAGATGGGTGTCTTTAAAATCCGTGATGTATTTAAGACCATAACCAAATACCCGATCCATACTGCTGTGTCCCAGCAACAACCATCCGGCTGCAGCAAGCAGCGGAGAAAGACTGATGGTGCCGATCAGGATCAATACCACGGCCAAACCTTTATGATGTACAAAATTATAGAGATAAGCCCCGACCTGCGGATTGACCAGGTACCCGATCATGGACAAGTCTGGCGCAAGCAGCCAAACCAGGAACCACCACCAGGCAAAGCCGGCAGAAGTAAAAAAATACCAACTGAGTAGAAACAAACTGGCCTCTTCAAGCCTGAGAAGTTGCTTCATAACCTGCAATTTCGACCATTACGATGCGATTGACCGAAGATACATTTTCTTTGCCGATGTAATACCTTTGCAGGAAAGGAATGCTATGCAGCGGAATATACCAAACCTGATCAAGTTGATCCTGTTAATCGGATTGATGTTTCTGGACATCTTCCTTCAGGATTTGGGCATAGAGAACGAACGCTTTCGTGATGTGCTGGACAAAGCCATTCAGTATGGCATGGTGGTCCTGTTTCTTCAGCTGTTACTGGCCATGGTAAAGTGGAACTACCTGAGGAGGAAGGGACCTGGTGCAAAAAGCGATAACGTTGTCGTAGGGCTACAGAATGTCTATTTCATCATTGTCACCCTGTTTACGTTATTGACCATCGCTGGATTTTGGTTTGACATCTGGCATCTGCTGACCTCCTTGACTGTAGTGGCTGCCGCCATAGCAATCATCTCAAAAGATTATCTGTCCGAAATCATCTCCGGGATCATCATCACTTTTTCACATGAAGTAAGGATCAACGATTATATCAGGGTAGGGGATCAAAAAGGCAAGATCATTGACATCACCCTAACGAAAATCGCGATGCTGAATGATGACGACGACGTCATTTACATCCCCAATAATCAGGTCTATTCTTCCCAGATCATCAACTATACCCAGCGGGAACTAAAAAAGGTAAACATTGAATTCGAGACACCGGTAGAAGTCGTCGGCCGTATCGAAGACCTGGAGCTGGATCTGATCCATGAGCTGGATGAATTTGACCATTTGATTGTCAAGGATAGTTATTGGCTAAAAGTGGTAGATATCAAGCGGGATCATCTGAGTTTTAAATTCAGTTATGTATTGAAGCAACTTAACCGGGATCATGAAACCCAGATCCGTAAAAAGACGGTTCGTAAGGTGGTGGATTTCATCAACTCCCGGCAGATAGAACAAAGTGCCTCCGACCTGCACGAATAAGCACTGCGGAAGATCCATATCATTGGCATCGCAGGTATACTTTCAGTACATTGCCCCATAAAAGTTAACGTATGGACCAGATCGAATTTCAACATGCCAGCCATCGCGGATGGATCAAGGAGCTCGATTATTTTCAGGATGAAGTGAAGATCTTTCAAAACGAATTGGTGAAAGTGTGGCAGCAAAACATCCAAAGCTTTTCCATTCAGGAGCACATCCAGGAATACCGTGCCATTTTGATGAAAAAACTGATCCACATCGATGATTACCGGCATCAAATCCTGGATCTGGAACGGAAGATCGCAGTCGGTGAATTGGATGATATCGAATCCATTCATGCCGAACTGGCTGCCCGGATGGCCGAATTCAAGGAAGAGTTCGAGACATTAAAAACAACATTCCACCGTTTTGTGGTAAAACACGATTAATTCCTGTTGTGTCTCAGATCATACGTATTTCTGACCCATATTATTCGTAAATAGCTCCCTGATCTATAATTTGACTGCACTAAACGTACCTCAAATGAAAAACATACTGATTGCTACCGATTTTTCTGACAATGCCCGCAACGCCTGGAAATATGCGTGGAAGCGCTTCGGACCCAAGGCACGCTATCATATCGCACACATTGTTACGCCTGTATACGAGCCGGCGGATATACCGGTCATTTCGGCAGTAGCTACCCAAAATAAACGTGAAGTAGCATCCACCTTGCTGGATAAGTGGATTCATGAAATACAGCTTGAACATCAGGGGGATGATCTTACTATTCAATCCATACTAGAGGTTGGCAGTCCGGCTTCTACGATCGTTGAAAAAGCAGACGAGATCAATGCCGACTGCATCCTGATGGGAACCCAGGGTGAACACTCCCGGCTGGACCGGTGGCTGGGCACCATCTCCATGCAGGTAGTGGATCTTGCCGAAACACCCCTGTGGCTGGTTCCCTCCGGTTATAAACCAGAAGGACTCAACACGGCTGTTTATGCATCGGATCTTCAGGCTTCGGATCCTTTCTACATCTGGGAGGCCATTCAGATCATGGACCCGGAACAGCCCATCCTCAAATGTGTGCATATTGGCCACCGCAACCCGGACGATGAACATAAGTGGGGACAGATCCAGCAACTTTTTACGGAACGCAGTCCTACCATCCAAACCCAGTTCCAATGGTTGGAGACGACACAACAAGATATTGCAACTCAGCTGCTCGAATACGTACAATGGAATGAAGCTAACCTGCTGGTGCTGTATTCGCCGCATCGTAACTGGCTCCAACGGTTGTTCCACAGAAGCATTGTTCATGATTTTGAAGGCCATATGACCGTACCAGTCCTGATCGTGCGGTAAATAAATTTGAATCCGGATGCCAATCAAAACCATTACTGAGCCGGAGGATATCCGGTTATTGGTCCACACCTTTTACGACAAACTCATGGTAGATGAGGTGGTGGGACATTTTTTTACTAAAGTGGTTCCAATTGATCTGTCCGAGCATTTACCGATCATCTGCCGGTTTTGGGAAGCTATGTTGCTGGATAATCCCGTTTACCAGGGTAATCCGATGACCAAACATCTGGTAATGGATGGGATTTCACCGCTTGAACCGGAACATTTTCAGCGCTGGCTTGCTCTGTGGGAGGAGACAATTGATGAGCACTTTGCCGGGGCCAATGCTGAAAAAGCCAAAGAAAGGGCCAACAACATTGCTTTACTCATGCAGCATAAAGTCTCGATGCGCCGCAAGACTTCCGACCTGGGGTAAAAGATGATCCTAATTCTTGCTTTCCCGGGAGGCCGGAAATTATTGGTCCTCTGCAAAGAACCACTCCATAAAGTGTTTGAATTCACGTCCCCAGTATGCTTCGTTATGCGCTGCATGGGTACGCATATTTACGGTGAGTTCTGAGTCTGAATACCCGGCTTCCTGGATCACTTTCTTTGCCAATTGTAATGCTTGTTCCATACCACGCATTTCATGAATGCCGCCAGCCAGGTATACTTTACAGCGGGGCCCCTGAATGCGCAACGGTAAATCCAGGACGGCCGGATTAAACCATAATGATGGTGAAAGCACGCCGGCGCTCCCAAAAACATCATTGAACTCAAATGCAGCGTAATAGGCCAATAAGCCTCCCATGGAAGAACCGACAATACCTGTATGTTCCCGACCAGGCAGGGTTCTGTACATCGAATCGACCCATGGCTTGACCGTATCCACATAAAACTCCAGGGTTGCGTGGCCCAGTCCTCCACTGGTACCACGGGTATAAGGTGCATATTCATTGATCCGCTCGGTACCGGCATGATCGATGCCTACCAGGATGGCTTGCCGACGTAGCGGCAGTTTTTCAACAACCTCTCTCAATTTCCAATGACCATAGGTTGCCGTTTCCTCGTCAAATAAATTTTGACCGTCGGGCATGTAAATGACCGGATAGCGGCGATCCTGATCCTGAAAGTAATTTCTGGGCAGCAATACGCGGATGGATCGATACCGAAACAACTGTGGAATGTAATATCCATCAAAGACTTCAAGCTGTGGTTCCATGAAGCAGATTATTGCGGACACAATTTAGTGAAAGCAGATATAGCCGGGGTCATTTAACAATCAACGTTGGTATACGTTCGTTGACAGACATCAGCTTTTCTGTGACACTCCCGAGGAGAAGCAAGTCAAGCGTCGAATGTCCTTTAGCGCCCATCACCAGCAGGTCGGCGGCATGTTCCAGCGCCCAGTGATAAATGTCCGAACCGATGCCAAAGAGTTTACGCTCTGCCAGATAGGTCGTGATTTTTAAAGCCGGGTCCGCATACTTCTGAATAAAATCCGATGCGGCCTGTTGTTTGGACTCGACCAGATAAGCCTTCATTTGCTGCGGCACATGCAGTGATTTATAGGCGCTGATATTGGGATTCTCATAGATGTGAAGCAGGTCAATCTGAACTTCTCCCGGCAGGTGTTTGGCAATCTGCTGGGCCAGATTGAATGCAGTGGTGGATGCTTCGGAGAAATCGACCGGCACACATATCCTCCTGACCTTGGTCTGACTCAATTCCGGGACGATCAGGGCGTGAGAAGGCGTTTTACGGACCAGGTTTTTCGCCAGAATGCCGTGGGACGATGTTCCGGCTTTCTGCCCGATTACGAGCAACTGGGTATCCGTGTCCCTGGCTACATGCATCATTTCCGTAAGCGGGTCGCCTGGTTGAACGATGATGTTCTCACATTTATGGATGCAATCCGGGTAATAAACCAGCAGCTCATCCTGGATCTGTTGTTCGACTTGTTTCCTCAGGTCATCCATGTTCCATGATGCAGGATTTTCACCAGAAAAATAGGTGAATTCCCATGGAACAACATGCATGAATGCTGTCTTTTCCAGCATTCCATGTTTATCAAAAAAATGCAGGAACTCAAGCACCCGCGTATCGACACCGGATAATTCAAGTCCTACCAATGCATGCTTGAAAATTGGAGTTGCCATGATCCATTTTTGAGCAAGATGCCCGGATTCCTGGTGCTAAGCGATGATGGATATCAGATGGTAAAGTGATCTTCAAATGGGTGAAGCAGTTTCCCATTCTTGCTTCACATCACTGGAACATACTAGTCAAACAGCCCTTCGTAAGAGGAACCTTTTGAACTGCGTGATTGCTTCACGCGCTCAGCTGGATCACCAAGCTCAAGGGTCTCTTTTCCGGACTTGCCATCCATCAGCAACAAGGAAGATTCATGCTCATATTTTTCCAGCATTTTGAGGCCTTCTTCTTCAAAAACGCCATTTTGCAGGTCAATGGAATCCATAAACTTGGATGACATTTCCATAAAGCGTTCCATTTCGCCAACTTTGTTAGCCACATCATCGGCAATGGACTCCAGAGCCTGATCGAACATAGCTCGCTTGTCTTTATCGCCGGAAAGAATGGACATCGCGGATTTCATGGCAGAATGGGAAGCCCGGATGGCCTTGCGTTCCTGTTCTTTGACCTTAACCTGATCCTTGGTGTCTTCCAGCAGAATTTCGGAGTTGGAATACATTCTTGTCAGCACCCGGTAGAGGATATCCATTTTGCTGAGCAGCGTCTGGTATTTCTCATTTGAATCCTGCAGGCGGGCTGCTTTGCGGGAAGAAAGGAGCATATTTTTCTCATCGCCCAGCTCTTTGGCTTTTTTAGCGATAACCAGGTTCTTTTCAATCTCCTGATTGTTTTCATCCATGACGGTCTTGAGCTTGCGCATCTGACCTTTAAGGTTCCCGATCTGAGTGCCCATTTTAGCCAGATTGTCTTCAAGATCACTGACATAGTTCTTCAGGATTCCGATCGGATCAATGGTGACAAACCAGGAAGTGACCCAACGCATGACACTTTTATACATGTAGCTGACCAGTGTGCGCATCTTGGGATCCAGGACCATGTAAATAAGTGCGCCAAGAGCCAGGAGTATTACTGCCAGGCCCAGCACATTACTGGCAAAGGCTATGATGGCAGATAGATTGGTGACAATCAGATAGCCAGCTACGCCCAGGATGCCAAGAAGAAACAAGGTTCCGGTCACACCTTCCGGTCTTTTCCAGAAGGATTTGGGTTTCATATCAGGTGCATTAAAAGCAGTGTCTGCCATATTTCTTGTGTTTGAAAGGTATCGAATGAAAAGTTATAAATACTTTTTTATTAATTCAACATCATGACCTATTGAGTCTACGAAATGCTGATAGGCATGAGCGAATCGTTCTTTGGTCTGTTCTATTTTTTCTTTTGATTCGGCGATCTCGGATTCAGCATTATCCATCTGATGCCGGAATTCCAGGATTTGTTTTTGGAGATCCTCGATCTTCTTCTGGTATTCGTTGATCTTTGCTTCGAGAAATTCCCGTTCATCCCGTCGCGAATCCACTTTCTGATGCAGTTGCTTCTTAAGGGCAGCATCGAATTGTTTTTCCTCGCGATGAAGGACATTCTGATAATGCTCGGCAGTCTGCAACAGCTTCTCCTTGGTTAAGCCCATGGTAGCAGCGGTGGTGAAGGCAGAACGCACTGCCATTTCTTCTACCATGCCCATGGCTAACAGTTGCTGGTAGCTTTGTTTAAATTTCAGGTAATCAAATCCCTGCAGGCTGTTGCTGCTCAGTGCTCCGGCCAGAGATTGAGCACTGCGCTCATCCGTGAGGCCCTGTTGGTCAAAGAGTTGATAGAGTGCTTCTTGCATGATATCAGTTTGACGCGTAAGATAGGGGAGATGTTACCCAGTTCTGAAGAGATTTACGCTGAATTCCAGCAAATAATCTACTAATCCTCATTTTCATCATCTTCCAGGCTGAAAACATCCTGATCATGGATCGGAAGCTCCAGTTGACGCACATTGGGGATCGACTGGCCAGCTATTCCTTTGATATCTCCATACATCTCAGTGGTATTGATGAGCACTTTCTGAATTTGCTTTTCCCGCTGTTTCCAGAGACGCAGCATCGCATTTTTCTCCTTTTGAAGGTCTTCATGCATCTGGGTAAACCCATCCACGATACTCTCCATTTTCATTTTGAATTCATTGCTGGTGAGATAATCGTAGAGCATCACCATCTTATCACCTTTGTTTTTCTGGTGATCGGCAACTTCATTGATCTTGATCAGTGTTTGTCGAAGGATATAGGATAAACTTTTGAACTCCTCGAAGGTACAGATCCACACTCCGGACCGTTCGCCCAGGCGCTCCATATCTTTGGGAAGTGTCTGGGTGACCAGGATGCCTACGTCTGCATTGCTCTGGATCATATCGGATTTGAATTTCTCCAGCCACCCGCCCTGAAACTCTTTGGTGCGCTTGCTTTCGTAGTAGATGGTACCGGCATTTTTCTGCTGGCGTGTATGTACGATCTGGAGGCAGTCAGCACCCCGCACCCCTTTTTTAATCTCAACGATCTCATCAAGTGGAAATTGTATCCTGAGCCATTCCTCAATGGCGGTTTCCTGCACCTCACCCTGTAGTTGCATGGATCCCTGATCTGCTTTTCGCTGCATTTCCTGAATCAGCCTGCGCTGGTCTTCCAGCTGTTTGTCCTTCTCGCGGATCTTAAGCTCCATTTCTTCCGAGATCCGCTTACTCAAGGCAACTTCCAGGTCGCGCTGACGTTCATGCATCTGCTTCTCGTATTCCAGTTCGATCTCCTTACGCTGCAATTCCATCCGTCGTTTCATCTGTTCCAGCTCGATTTCTTTGCTTCGCAACTGGTGGACTTGCTGCATCAGGGTCTGCAACTCCTCGTTCTGGGATTTGACCTGGGATTCGTATTGCAGATGAACTTCCTGCTTCATCTGATCTCGTATGAGGGCTTTTTCTTTTTCCAGCCGCTCGCGGAATAAATCATTGAGTTGCTTCTTTTTGGCTTCGAAGGCTTCTTCCTGCTGTTCAAGATCTTTCGCCCGTTGTGCGTGTGCTGCTTCCAGTTTTAGACGGTGCTGCTTGATTTCCAACTTAACCTGTTCATTCAACTGATGGGCCAGTGCTTCTTCAATCTTAATGACTTCTCCACAATGTGGGCAAATAATTTGCTGAACCGGTGTGTGCATAAATGCAAATATAGCAATCTGGTAATATATAAATATTTTCAATGTGAATAACGTCAAACCGGTGCCTGGGGTTTAGACCGGGTGATCCGGATGTAAGATTCAGGAAGGTGTGCCGGCATCTCCGCCAAACTTTCTGGAAGCCAGGACGACGAGTGTTGAAAATCCGACCAAAACCCCGATGAGCAACCATTGCAACAATGGATATTCCTGCGGATACCCCCAGATCACTATGGCCGCTGAAATGAGTCCGCTCAGCGTCAGGACCCAGGCCAGCTTCCGGAATCCGAGCATCCTGGAAGGATAGGCATACTTCAAGGGGACAAAATGCAGGATACCGAAAACAACGATCAGGATCAAATTGGTTTCCGGAGCAAAATGAAATACAAACAGAAGGTAGAATCCAACCAGGTTCCATAGGACCGGAAAGCCCACGAAGTAATAATCTGAGCTCACCATGCCTTCCTTGGCATAATACAGAATGGAACTGATCAAAATGATGCCTGCACCTGCCCATTTCCAGGCATCGGGCAGCAGGCCGCTCACATAAAAAAAATAAGCCGGCAGAAAGGCATAACTGATGAAGTCTATCAGGTGGTCCATGATCTTACCATGAATTGTTGGGAGGTACTTGGTGACCTTGGCGGCGCGGGCCATCATCCCATCAAATCCATCAACAATCAATGCACTGTAAAGCCAGATGAATGCCATCCGGTAGTCTGCCTGGCTCAGAGCTACCAAACTGAAAAAGCAGAGGATCAGACCGGACGCCGTAAATACGTGGACTGCCCACGCGAGAAGTTTTCTCATCCGGTGAAATTAAAAAATAAAGCTATTTTGGACGGATGTCCGTTATACAGATCGCCATCATCCTCGGTTTTATTCTGCTCATCTTGTTCATCGGAGTCTGGGCAGCCCGTAAAAATCCCGGTCAAGGGGATTTAATCCTGAGCAACCGTCAATTGCCCTTGTGGCTGGCTTTGTTTACCATGAGTGCAACATGGATCGGTGGTGGATATATCAATGGTACTGCCGAATACACCGCATCGGCAGGCCTGGTATGGGTTCAGGCACCCTGGTGTTATGCGCTCAGTCTGATCATCGGAGGTGTCTTTTATGCCCGGCCCATGCGCCGCAAGGCCTATCAGACCATGCTGGACCCGCTGGAAGAACGATTTGGCCAACGGATTACCGGAGTACTATTTATCCCGGCACTGCTGGGTGAAGTATGCTGGGCTGCAGCTATCCTCACTGCGCTGGGCACCACTTTCTCGGTCATCATGGATCTGCCCTACAATCAAGCCATGATCGCCTCCGGTATCCTGGTACTGATCTACACAAGTCTAGGCGGTTTGTGGTCTGTGGCAGTGACGGACCTGGTACAACTTATTTTTATCCTGGGTGGGCTGATTCTCGTACTGCCTTTCGCCTTTCATCAGGCTGGTGGCTGGAAGACCGTAGACCAGAATTACCTGGAACACATGGGTTCGGCGGCAAAGTTTTTCCCCAATCGTTCAAACGTCGGCCCCCTGATTGGCTATTGGCTGGACAGCGGGCTCCTGCTCATATTCGGTGGGATACCCTGGCAAGTATATTTCCAGCGGGTATTGGCGGCGAAGAATGAAGAGGTGGCCATGCGGCTATCCATCGGGGCAGGATTCATTTGCCTCCTGGCTGCCATACCGGCGATATTGATCGGTATGATTGCGAATACGACCGACTGGAGCATTTTCGGAGTCCAGTTCAACAATCCATCGTTAAGTTTGCCTCTGGTGATCCGCTACTTAACACCAAGCTGGGTGGCCGTTGTAGGCCTCGGAGCAATACTGGCGGCCGTCACCTCCTCCATGGATTCATCCATGCTTTCGGCTTCATCCATGTTCTCCTGGAATATCCTGAAACCGCTTTCCCGGAAGCCGGTATCCATCAATAAGTCGGTTCGAATATCCATTTGGGTGATCGGTCTGGTGACCGTATTTATAGCCCTGAAGGTGGACAGCATCTATGCATTGTGGTTCCTCTGCAGCGACCTGGTTTACTGCCTGCTCTTTCCGGCCCTGACGCTGGCTTTATTCGATCCGAAAACCAACCGCCACGGCATCGTTGCCGGACTAATCGTTTCCCTGATCATACGATCCAGCGGAGGAGAACCATTATTGCATATTGATTCCTGGTATCCCTACACCCATTCGGCTGACGGTATTATCCTATGGCCATTCAAATCCACTGCTACCATTGCCAATTTCCTGGTGGCTATGTCCGTTTCGCGTATGCTTCATCGGACTAATAATGCCAGCGTGACCGCGTAAAAGGGTTCCAGCCAACATGTAGCTAGCTTAAAATACTGCAAATAAACAACTTATATAATATTACTTAAAGTTGTACCAGCAGTGCAGTTATTGTTCAGATCGCTGTGATCGGAAAGACCGCGGATTACAGCTAGAACGGTTATTCGTCCTTTTTCGGCTGATCATCTTCATCAAGAATGGCATCATCGATGATCTCATCCCCATCCTTATCTTCAAATCCTTCAACTTTGCCTGATTTAGCCTTCTTCATGTCCTCTTCAGAGAGTGGCTTGAGCTCCAGCTTCTCTTCCTTCATGGAGTAATTACCTTCAGCGAATTTCTCCGCCTTGGCAAAGAAGTCATCTTTATCCTTCAATAAGGATCCCTGTTTGTTAAGGCTCTCGGTGATCGGGGTATCGGCATACCGGTCACCTGCATTCCCGGAAACAGCATCCTTAAGCTTTTTGTCAACATGCTTCAGTTTATCACTGATGGAGTCAACCGTCTCCTGTGGATTATCGAGGGCATGCTTGGCTTTGTCCACCAGTTCCTTGCCTTTGGAAATGACCTTTTCTCCAACGTTTTCTGCCACATCTCCAAATTTATCGAGTGCTTCACCGCCTTTGTCCCAGGCTTTTTCACTCAGTTCTTCTGCCTTATCCATCAAGGTAGATCCGGCGGCCATAGCCTTTTTCCCTACATCGCTGGCAATATCTTTGGCTTTATCCATCATTCCTGCGCCTTCCTCTTTGATCTTGTCACTGGTCTGCTCAACAGAATCCGTTGCTGGCTTTGATTTCTCTTCCATTCTATCTCCAAACTCATCTGCTTTATCTGTTACATTGTCCCACACCTCTTTGCCTTTGGCGGTAACCTTTTCACCAATATCTTCAGCAATATCACCGATCTTATTGAATGCTTTTTTCAGCTTTTCATCGACCTGATCGTAACCATCGGAAGCCATCTTTTTGCCTTTATCCCAGGCATCGCCGGCCTTGTCGGCAAGATCTTCCGAGAATTCCTTACCGGCGTCGACAGCCTTCTCAGCTGCATGTTTTGCTACGGCTTTATTGGCCCAGAGCAGTTTTTTGATGTCGCTTAAAAAACCCATGTTTTGATGTTTTAGATGATCGTGTATTAATGTATTAAAGATCGGCTAAATAACAGGATTACACAATGCTTCAAACATTATTCCGCCCAATAAGGTTGTTTGACCGACAACGAAAGGTTATTGCCATCCATAAACACGGTTCGTTGTATCTTGTTTCACAAAAGATATAATCAATGTTGGCAGCCGTACTACATGGAATTAATCAGAAAATAGTTCTAGAGGACCGGCCTCCGTTAATCCCGGCAGCTGGTCATTCTGTCGTAAAAGTACAATTCGCTGCCCTGAACCATCGTGATTTATGGATACAGCAAGGACAGTATGCCGGGCTGAAATACCCCATTGTCCTGGGTTCAGATGGGATGGGTATATTTGAAGGGAAAAAGGTGATTATTCAGCCGGGTATGGACTGGGGCGACCATGAAGCTTTTCAGTCACGAAATTACCGGATCCTCGGACTACCAGACGACGGAACGTTTGCCACCGAAGTTCACATCCCCACCTCCAATATCTTCACCAAGCCGGAGCATTTGAGTGATGAAGAAGCGGCCGCATTGCCACTGGCCGGTTTGACTGCCTTCCGGGCTGTATTCATCAAAGCCCAGGTCGAGCCCGGAGATTCTGTGCTGATCACCGGCATTGGTGGTGGTGTCGCTACGCTGGCGATGCAGATAGCTCTGGCAGCAGGTGCCGACGTTTACGTAACATCCGGGAGTAATGAAAAAATACAACAAGCTATGGCTCTGGGCGCCAAAGGAGGAGTCAACTACCATGATACCACCTGGCCCCAAACACTCAAGAAGCTAAGTGGTGGCATCCATAAGGTTATTGACGGAGCTGCTGGACGGAGCCTGGGCCTGGCAATTGAATGCCTGCTGCCAGGCGGTGTAGCCGTCAACTATGGGGGGACGACAGGCCCGATCGAGATCATTCCCCAACGGCTTTTCTGGAATCAGGCAACGCTTAAAGGTACCACCATGGGTTCCAACCGTGATTTTGCTGCCATGCTGGAGTTTGTGGACGAACATCGCATCCGTCCTATTGTTGCCAGGGTTTTTCCATTTGATCAGGTTAATGAAGCATTTGCTTACCTGAAAAATACTTCCCAATTTGGTAAAGTGGTCTTATCCTTGCCTACAGCATGAAGATTGGTCTGTTATCCGATACACATGGTTTGCTTGATCCGGAATTTTACAGTCTGTTTGCTGCCTGTGATGAGGTATGGCATGCGGGTGATATTGGATCTCTGGAGATCGTTGATGCCTTGCAATCCTTTAAACCGTTACGTGCAGTATACGGTAATATCGACGATCACCTCATGCGCCGAACGTTACCTGAAGATCTGTTATTTACGATTGATGGGGTAAAAGTGTTTATGACACATATCGCCGGCAAGCCCGGATCATACAATCAACGGGTGAGAGCAATCTGTATGGAAGAAAAGCCCCAGGTGATCGTCTGTGGACATTCCCATATCCTTCGCGTTGTCTATGTGGATCGATTTAAGCATCTTTACCTCAACCCGGGTGCTAGTGGCCATCATGGATTTCACCCCATCCGTACCGCATTGCGTTTCGACATCCAAAATGGGCGGATTGAAAATATGGAAGTCATTGAATTGGGTCAACGCGGCCGGACTAAATCTGCATAGGACAAATCGACGATGAATTTACTTGTAATTGATATTGGCAATTCAAACATAGTAGTCGGACAGTGCCTGGATGATCGCTGGAAGAATATATGGCGTCTGCCATCGCATGTGGAGGATCCGTTGCCCTATTTTGATTGGCAATTACAAAATTTGTTCCTGGAAGCAGGCGTTCGGCCGGATAAACTCGACATGGTCTTGATCAGCAGTGTGGTTCCCGATCTGACGCCGGTATTTAAAGAGGTGGCCATCAGGTTAAATGCAAGGGAACCGATGATTATGGGGCCCGATCTCTTTCCGGCGCTGGATTTAAGGATTGCCAGGCCTAACGAGATCGGCGCGGACCTGGTTTGTAATGCCCTGGCAGTTGCCGACCGATTCCAAACCCATTCAATCGTGGTCGATTTCGGTACTGCTTTAACGCTTACATCCGTGACGGCAGACCGCGAGATCCTGGGAGTTGCGATTGCACCTGGTGTCAAGACGGCCATGAATGCGCTTTTCAAGGCAACAGCCAAACTGCCCGAAGTCCCTGCTGTCTGGCCCCAGTCCGTGATCGGCAAAGATACCATCCATGCCATCCAGAGCGGAGTCATGCGCGGATATGTCGGGCTGATCCGGCATCTGGTGGAAGAAACCAGAATGGAAATGAGAAGTCAGGCCATCACCATTGCTACCGGCGGGCTGGCGCATACCATGCTTGATTTAAAAGGATACTTTGACCATGAAATACCGCACCTGACCCTCGATGGATTGGTTTGTGCCTGGAAGCGGATTAACCAGTAACCTCAGGATTCCAGCGCACGACCGAAATCTTCGATCAGATCTTCAATATCCTCAATACCTACCGAGACGCGTATTAATCCGTCGGTGATGCCATTGGCCAGCCGGACTTCCCTTGGAATATTCAAATGCGACATGGTGGCCGGATGCAGGATCAGGGTATCGATATCACCGAGTGTTGGCGCCAGGGTGCCCATACGAATGGCATTCATGAAACGGCTCCCTCCTGCCAGGCCTTCCTTTAATTCAAAACTGAGCATTGCACCAAAACCGGACATCTGTTTCAGAGCCAGTTGATGATCAGGGTGACCAGGCAGGCTAAGGTAATTAACCCGCTCCACTTTGGGATGCTGGTCCAGAAATTCGGCTAATGCGGTGGCATTCTGCTGATGCCGGTCCATGCGGACATGCAGGGTTTTCATACCATTATAAACCAGCCAGGCATCAAACGGATTTCCATTTGTTCCGCTCAGCTTCATCGTCGTCCAGACCTTGGTACGCATGAATTCTACATCCGTTCCCAGCATGATACCGGCGATGCAATTGCCATGACCATTGATGAACTTCGTCGTGGAATGGATCACAAAGTCGACACCGAATTGAAACGGTTTCTGAAAATATGGTGTCATGAAGGTATTATCCGCCATGGTCTTGACACCATACTTTTTAGCCAGGCCAGCGATGGCTTCAATGTCAACGCATTCAAGAGTAGGGTTAGCAGGCGTTTCAAAATAGATCAGTCGTATGGCCTTATCTGTACGCAGCAGCGTTTCGACCTGGTCAAGATCTTTCAGCCGGCAAAATACCGGTTCGATCTGCAGTGCTCCGAAAACCTTTTGAAAGAGTTCAGTGGTCCCCCCGTAGAGATTGCCCTGGGTCAGGATTTTATCCCCTGGTTTCAATAAACTCAATGCCAGGGTATGAATAGCAGACATCCCGGAGCTGCATACGATGGCTTCCGCCTGAATATCCAAGCCAGACGTTTCCATCCGGGCTATTTTCTCGGCCACTGCATCCAGTGTCGGATTCCCGTAACGCGCATAAACATGGCCTTTCTCCTTACCGGTGAATATGGCGATACCCTGATCTATGGATTCAAATGCGAAAGATGAGGTGGCATAGATCGGTAAAATATGCGGTGGGACATTGACCGCAGGCTTGATTTCCTTGGCGCAGAGTGAACCAAATCCTAATTTTGTTGCTTCTTTCATGAATTATTTCCGAATTGTTGAATTGAATGATAGACAATTATAGAGAAGACGACGAATTTCAGCAAGAAGAGGAGGGGGATAGTATTGAAATAAAAGCTGATCCCAAGCAAACTCCAATCCGAATTGACAAATTTCTGATGGACCGGGTCGAGGGTAATTCCCGAAGCAGGATCCAAAATGCCATCAAAGAAGGCCTGGTCACCGTCAACAGTCAGTTCATTAAGCCAAATTACAAGATCCAGCCGGGTGATGAGGTCAGGATCGTGTTACCTGGCTCTGAATATCCGTCTGAGGTCATCCCGGAAAACATCCCACTGGATATCCGGTACGAAGATGACGATGTGCTTATGGTGTTCAAACCGGCCGGCATGGTAGTCCATCCGGGCATCGGTAATTTTCGGGGCACACTGGTCAATGCATTGACCTACCACTTCAAGCAGATGCCCATGCTGCCCGGCAATAATCTGCAGCCGGGTCTGGTTCACCGCATTGACAAGGACACGTCCGGGTTACTGGTGGTTGCAAAAAATGAAAAAGCCCTTTACAGCTTAGCCCAGCAATTTTTCAAGCACACGATCCACCGTGAATACCTGGCACTGGTCTGGGGCTCTCCGGACCCTCAGCAAGGGACGGTTTCCATCAACATTGGCCGGCATCCCCATAACCGAACATTGGTGACCACCTTTCCGGAAGGGGATTTGGGCCGGCATTCGATCACACATTACCGCGTGCTGGAAGACCTGTATTACGTGTCGCTCATATCCTGCAAGCTGGAAACGGGAAGGACACACCAGATTCGTGTACATATGCAATACCTGGGACACCCTATCTTCAGTGATGCCCGCTATGGTGGAGATCAGATCGTAAAGGGAACCGTCTTTAGCAAATACCGGCAATTCGTCCAAAATGCGCTGCAAATGTGCCCGCGCCAGGCGTTACATGCCAAAAGTATTGGCTTTGTACACCCCAGGACGGGTGAAGAGATGTTCTTTGACTCAGAATTACCGGAAGACATGAGCCTGGTTATCGATAAATGGCGATCGTATATGCAAACCCGAAAAGAAATTCTTGATGGCGACGATAGCTGAACGACTGGAAGCATTGCAATACCTCGGGCAACTCCTGAACCCGGAACTGGAAGAGACGCAGACGCTGATAAGTGAGGCTTGTGCCCATAATCCCTGGTTTACAGAAGATGATTACCAGTATACCCTGCGTCATATCATTACCAGTTATCTGGATAATCAGCTGCTCTTTGAATTTGCTGCCAATTACCGGCTTTTTGATCAGGAGGTAACACCAATGAAGGTAGGTATTGTGATGGCCGGTAATATTCCATTGGTGGGATTTCATGATCTGCTTTGCGTATTTCTTGCCGGACACCAGGCGTTGATCAAGTGGTCCGAAAAGGATGAAGTCTTTTTCCCGGCGATGTTGGAACGATGGAGTCAACGGTTCCCCTGGATTGCTGAAAGGATCCAATCCGTGCCGAAATTAAGCGGCTTCGATGCGGTGATTGCCACCGGGAGCAACCAGACAGCCCGGTATTTCGAGGAATATTTCGGTAAATACCCGCATATCATCCGGAAAAACCGCAATGCGGTTGCCATTTTGGACGGTGAGGAATCCATGGATGAACTGAACCTGGTGGCAGACGATGTGCTCAGGTATTTTGGAAAGGGATGCCGGAATGTGAGTTTGCTCTGGGTACCCGACGGTTATGATTTTGACCGTTTATTCCAGGTTCTGGAGTTAGAAGATGACCGCATCCTGCATCACAAATACAAACACAATTACGATTACAATCTTGCCATTTACATTATCAATCAGATCCCGCATCTGGTGGCCAGTCAGGTTATCCTACTGGAGAATGAGGCCATCAATAGCCGGATAGGCACATTGCACTACCGGTATTACAAAGATTTATCAGAAGTTGTAGCCTGGGCAAGGCAACATGAGGATGAAATACAATGCATCATCGGACATATGAGTTTATCCGGCCAGACCATGATCCCTTTTGGCAAGGCACAGCAACCGGACCTTTCCACTTATGCCGACGGAATAGATGTCATGCGATTCCTTCTTACGCTCAACCATCAGGCTTAAACGTGAAGAAAAAAGAAAAAGCGAAGGCCATTGCTGCCATTTTACAGGGCCTTTTCCCGGATCCTCCCATACCTCTGAATCATGACGATGCCTACACGTTACTGATTGCAGTTTTATTAAGCGCGCAATGTACGGATGAAAGGGTAAATCAGATTACACCTATCCTGTATGCGGAGGCCAGGACCCCGGAGGCCATGGTTGCGCTGGGAGAAGACCGGATTCGTGAGATTATCCGGCCTTGTGGCCTGGCACCTGCTAAATCCAAAAATATTTTCAATCTCAGCAGAATCCTGATTGAAAAATATTCCGGGCAGGTACCCCAAGAAATGCATCTGCTGGAGGAATTGCCGGGAGTAGGTCACAAGACAGCATCGGTTGTTATGGCTCAGGCATTTGGCGAGCCTGCATTTCCGGTAGATACCCACATCCACCGTCTGGCTTATCGATGGGGGTTAAGCACCGGAAAAAATGTTGTTCAAACGGAGAAAGACCTGAAAGCGCTTTTTCCGCGTGAGCAATGGAATGACTTGCATCTCCAGATCATCTACTTTGGACGCAAGTATTGTCCGGCCCGTGGACATCATCCTGAACAGTGTCCCGTATGCTCCGGCTTTGGAAGAAAAAGTCTGTTTAAAGAGTCGAAGAAGCCACTAAAACGGAACGTCTAGGGCGATATTGGGATTGATATTCCTGGGTCGGAGTGCATCCCAAAAACGGGTATAGGGGAAATATCGACCACTTTCATCCTGATAGGGATTGCGTAGTTTGACACCCAGGTCAAGACGGAGGATAAAAAACGAAAAATCCGTCCTGAGGCCAAATCCGCTACCGATGGCCATTTCCTTCACGAAGTTTTTGGTAAGCCGCGCTCCCGGACGGTCATCCACTGACTTAGGCCGTAAAGACCAGATATTTCCACCGTCGAAAAATAAAGCACCTGCAAACCGCCAGAATAGAGGAAAGCGGTATTCGGCATTGAACTCGATCTTAAAATCACCGGCCTGGTAGAAGAAGACTCGGTCCCGGGCAATGCTGCTCAGCGTGGTGTCGATGTAGGAGCCCGGACCCAGCTCCCGCACCCTCCAGGCCCGGATGCTTAATGGTCCGCCAAGAAAAAATTGCTTGATATACGGTACGTTGGTCGAGCCGGCAAACGGGGCAGCAACACCACTGCTAAGCCGGAAGGCGAGGGTGCTGTTACCTCCAACCGGAAAATATCGTCGAAAATCCACCTCCGCCCGGACAAACTTGGAAAACTCGATGCGCGGAGTAAGATTGAAGGGTTCTTTTAACCCATTGATCAACCAGTTTGCCAGGGCGATTTCATGTCCACTGGATTCAAAGTTGGCAATGATACGCCACTGTTTATTGTTGATGCTGTTGATGCTGCTGTAATCCAGAACTACATTGCGGAAGATGAACCCGGTAAAAAGTCGCTGGCCGAAACTTCGCTCCAGATATGGGTTTTGCATCAGGATTGTGTCGAAGGCTATTTTCGTTTCCGGTAGCCACAAGCTTATCCCGATAGGATCAAATTGATACACTTCCCGCTGGCTCCGGTTCAGTTGAAATCCGAAGGAGGAGTTAAAAGAATGGTAGTTGTAGAAATTTAACAGTGAGAGGTATTCGTACGATAAGTTGAGCCTGGTATCAGCTTCCTCCTGCAGGTTTTTCAGAAATTCATCTTTGATCAGTCCGTCCTTACCCAGGCGGATCCGGTTACCCAGGTGCATGAATCCAAACAGGTCGATGAATTTGGGAATCTTGATCTCATTTTGAAACTGGGTGCTGAAAGCGTTGACCAAACCATACCGTTCGATTTGCCTTAAGTTGAGGTCTGTACCCACCTGGAGCGAGGTACTCCAGGTCTCACCGCCCTTAAAGAGGTTCCGGTTTACAAAATGTGAATTACCGCTCACACTGAACAGTGATCGCCCAACCGACTGATTGTATAACACCGAATAGGCCAGCTCAAGATTGTAGTCAATGGAATATTTCTCCTGCCGGGGGACAAAATAGTTCAGGGTTAGTTCATCGTTATTTACCTCTGTACGCAACCGGACCAGCCGCACTGTCTCCAGGCTGTTGAGTTTGTTGATGGTGCGAGCCTCCTGCTCTTTGGAGTAATAATTGTCCGGACGGGTGTAGATCAAACTGGATAATACCGTAGGCCTCAAATAGAAAGGCTTATCCACTGCATGAAGCATGTCAATCTTCTGAAAGGTATCCTGAGTCAAGCCCTTCCACTGGTCCTGATCGTAAAAATTATCAAATACCCTGATCTGGGCTATTTTATACCGCAGATGTTTGCCATCGTCGGGATCCAATAAGTTCAGGCGCAATTGCAGTTTACCATGAGATGTATCACCCTGTAGTTCGATGTAATCCGGTGTGAAGGTGTAATAGCCATCATTCTGTAACAGCCGGGTGATGCGGTACTTTTCCAGATTGTAGAGGGATTCGTCCAGAGGATTACCCGGCAGGAGATACGACGACTTAAAGTTTGCATGCATCACCGAATCAATCCTGGAATCGGTGGCCCGGATGGTAAGCGAATCTATTTCCAGGAGGGGGCCGGGGTCTACCTGATAGATGACCGTGCCTTTCTTTTTATGAGTCTTTACCGTATAACTGACTTCAGCTGACCGGTATCCTTTTTTGATCAGGAAGGTTTGCAGGAACCCCTGGTTTTTTTCAGCCTCTTCAGCAGAAACCAGCACTGGCGCTTCAGCAAATCGCTTCTTGATGAACTTGTCCATGACCGTGGTGTCCTCCGGGCTGCGGGTGTTGTAGTAATACCATAAATTGGTGCGGAAGATGCCAAAGGATTTGGTGTTCGGCTTCTGGGTGAGCAAGGGATAAAGTGTGGCCTCCAGCTTCTTGGGCTTTTTGACTTTACTCAGGGAGTCTACGATCTTTATTTTATTTTCGGTAAGCAGTACTTCATCGTCATGGAGGTATTTGATAGTATTGCAACGAGAAAGCAAAATCGCACCGAATACCAGAAAGGCAAGATACAGGATACTATGACGGCCAGAATATCGCAAAGTCAAATTCAATTCATTCGATCGCTCCACCATACAAAGTACCGCCAAAAATTACAGAAATTTATCATAGAAGGAGACAAAATTTGCTCCGAACGCCTTCAATACCGGGATGTTGAGATTGAAGGCATCTATGCGTTGAAAAGTTGGCTGGACCTGCACCATGACAGCTTGGAAGGTATTCAATGCACTGAAGTCTCTCCCGATCAGTTGTTAAAAATCTCTACGCTCAAAACGCCCAATCAAGTTCTTGGTGTATGCAGGAAACCCATGGAATCCCGGGATTTCAACCATTTTAAGAATAATTTATGCTTTTATCTGGACGCCATCCAGGATCCTGGCAATATGGGCACCATCCTAAGGACGCTGGACTGGTTTGGATTCCGTACGCTGTACCTGTCTCCGGGCTGCGTGGATGTATACAACCCCAAAGTGGTCCAGGGCAGTATGGGTAGCCTTTTTAATGTTCACATCATTGAGCGACCATTGCAGGAACTGACCGGAAATGCCGATGAGATCACCACACCTGTGATGGGAACCGGATTGGAAGGAGAAAATGTCTTTCAATTTACTTTTCCGGGAAATGGACTATTGGTGATTGGCAACGAAGGCAAAGGAATAAGTCCGGGAATTCAACCTTACATCCGTCAATCCCTGACGATTCCGGCTACAAAAAAAGCGACGGCTGAATCGTTGAATGCAGCCGTCGCTTGTGGAATACTGGCGGCGTTAGCAGCCGCCCAGCGTTAATTCTTATCAGAGAGTACCTTTTGTCAGTACACTTTTCACTGCCGTTTCCAGTTTCGTTCCACGGATCTCATCACCCATGGCAACAATGCGGCCTTCGCGATCCAGCAGGAAAGGTCGCGGTATGCTGTTCACTCCGTAATCACGGGCTGGCTGGCTGTTCCAGAACTGAAGATCACTCACATGGTAGGGCCAGGTCAATTGATCTTTTTCAATAGCGCTCACCCAGTTGGCTTTCTGGTTGGGTCGGTCCAGGGACACACTGAACACCTCAAATCCCTGGCTTTTGTATTTGTTGTAAACCTGCACCACATTGGGGTTTTCCCTGCGGCATGGACCACACCAGCTGGCCCAAAAGTCCAACAAGACCACTTTGCCTTTCAAATCGGACAGCTTCATCGTTTTGCCATCCGGATTGGGAAGGGATATTTCCGGAGCCACTTCACCTTTCTGGATCTTCTGCGCAGCTTGCTGCTGACGAGCAGTCTGCTGCATGATGGCTATCGTCTGTTTAAGCTCTTGTGTGTAATCGAGGGTGGGGTAGGTGGTTGACATCCTTTCTTCGATATCCTGATAGATGGCTATCGCACCCGGGTCATCCCGGAATGCCGAACGCGCAAGCGTCATGGCAGCCAGAGGATCCATCTGCTTAAGCTTGGCTGTCAATTCTACCGTGTTCATCTGATTCTTGGTCAGCAAGCCCAGGGTCTCATTGAAATCGCTGGAATTCGGGGAACCTGTAATGGTCACATCACCACGGTTCAATCCTTCCAGACTGCCTTCCAGAGTTACTTTGTGTTCCCCGGTCAGGATGAGGTAGGTACGCTGCGCCCCTACACGAACCCGGTAGATACCCGGTTGTAATGGAGCCTGGGTTTCAATTTTGAAATTACCCTTACCATCGACATCAACTTTCTGAAGGATGTTATTCTTATTATTGATACCGGTCTCATCCAGATAGGCCTGCAGGTTTGCAGCTCCATCCAGATGCCCCTCCAAAACAAAACCTTTCGGGGTGGATTGGCAACCCAAAATACCCGCTGCCAGGGCTACAAAAAGTGAAAAAACAAATATGTTTTTCATATATCTCGAGATTTGTGATTCATTGTTACTGGTGATTCCCCTGAATACTCATTACAAGAACATCTTTACGGGCAAAGAGTTTGTACTATTGTTCCACTCAAAACCATCCATGTCTGTAAAAAGTAAATATTATAAAAAAGCGTAATAATCTGGCTGCAAATATAACATCTGCAATTTGTCTGTAAGGTTACGACTCCCCAAGAATTCCTGTTTTTAATACTTCCTTAACCCAAATCACATCACAAATAGCCGGCAAAGAGGGTTTTCAATTAAAATCCCAGGGTGCTTTCCCGCTCCTCAGATGGTTTACACCGAAATGAGGCCCAAAGTTACGGGATTAATGCACCAGTTTGGAGGGTCTCATTTGTAACGCGTATCACAATGACCTCAGAACAATGAATTGATAAATAAGATGGTAACCAGAAACACCCATAGGATATCCAGGAAATGCCAGTACAGGCGGATAAGCCTTAGTTTCAATCTTTTCTCAGGATCGGAAAAATAGATCATGACACTCAGTGGTTCTTTCATCTTGCGGTGTGCCACTACCAGAAAAGCAATCAGAAAAGGCAAACCGGCCAGCACGTGCACAAAGTGAACGATGGAGAGCAGATACAAATAAGCCGCACCCTGACCACTTTTCAATGACAAATGATGGGATAATAAAGTGTGCCATCCCAACCACTGGCCTCCCAAAAACAACAGGGTCAACACCAGGGTGAACCATAAATACCTTTGATACATTTCGGTTTGATCGTCCAGGTAAGCACGGTAGGCACGATTTATAAATAAGCTGCTTGCAAGCAGGATGCAGGTGGTAACCAGAAATAGGATGGGTATTTGTACCGGGGCAAATCCCTGCACAAACCGTGTGTATAAGTAGGCGCCTGTCAAGCCCAGAAAAAGAGCACTGATACTTCCGATCAGCAACAGCATAAAGATGTTGTAGGGATGAAAGGCCAGATTGGAGTAATTCCTGGGTTCAATATTCGGTTTCATAAACTTTCATGCACTGTCTGAAGGATGGGTTTCAACCATGTAGAGATTCCATCTTCAGCGACCTTCCAATGATAAATGAAAATTCGGGTGTTGCAGTTCAAGTATTTGTGTTAATAAGACCATTCCTTTTATTGGCTTCATTACATTTATTGGACAATTTGTGGTGATGCATCGTGGCTTAACGATTTTTTATTTTATCCTTTGTTTAGTACCGCTCAGCGGCCAGCAATATAGCAGGATTTTTTTTCCTTATTCTTCCAATGGTCAAATGCTTCCCCGGGCATTTGTCGGTGGGCTGA
Source organism: Lewinellaceae bacterium (assembly GCA_020636135.1). Classification (NCBI taxonomy): domain Bacteria; kingdom Pseudomonadati; phylum Bacteroidota; class Saprospiria; order Saprospirales; family Lewinellaceae; species Lewinellaceae bacterium. Next base: position 2,326,355 of record JACJYK010000001.1, on the reverse strand, counting down.
ACAACCCGGTCGTCGCTGAAGCTGACTTCAACCTGGATGGGCGCAATGAATTGGTTGTTCTGGATATTGCCGGCGAAACGCCAATGGTTTTTTCATGGAATACCCAGCTCGGTCAGTTTCTTTACGATGAGCAATACCTGGACCGGATTCCTGCTGAAGTGAATGGCTGGATCATCACGCGGGATTACAACTACGACGGGCTGCCAGACCTGTTTTGCAATTCGGACATACCGGGTATACCGGGTATCATTATTTTCAAAGGTGTAAAAGAAGACGATGGGTTGCACTGGGAAAAAGTGCCGCTGAATTCCGGCAGATATCCGGTCCTGAACTACCAGTCCGGGAATAATTTCACCAATTTATACGTCAATCCGGGCGATTTACCGGGTATTGCGGACGTGGACCAGGATGGAGACCTGGATATCCTCAGTTATGATGTGGGTGGTACCGTGATCTACTACTACCAGAATACGACGAAAGAAGATGGGGTAGGATACGATGCTTTACCCTTCCATCTGACAGAACAGTGTTGGGGTAAAGTGGAAGAAGCCGGATTGTCTTCAGACATGATCCTGAGTAAAGATACTTTCAACTGCCCTTCAAGCGTGCAGGATCCGGTCCTGGAAAAAAGGCACTCCGGATCTGCCATCCTGCCCTTTGATCCGGATGGCGACGGGGATATGGATCTGCTCGTTGGGGATGTCGGCTCAAATTTTATTTCCTATCTGCGAAATCATCGCACCCGGGGCACCGATTTCATGGACTTTCTCGAACCTCAGTTCCCGGCGGCTTCCGGTCATGCCGTGGATCTTTTCATATTCCCTTTCCCGATGCAGGCCGATGTTGATATGGATGGAAATGAAGACCTCCTATTTTGTACCGGCGACATCAATAATGGAGCCAACATCAATTCGCTGTGGTTCTACAAGGGTCAGCCCGACAATCCGGATATGCGCTATGCTTTTGTGCAGGAAGATTTCATTTTTGACCAGATTTTTGATGGCGGTAGTGAAGCATTCCCGACCATTCTGGATGTCAATGGAGATGGCCTGCAGGACATTCTGGTGGGAACACGAGGATTTTTCCCGAAAGAAATCGAGTCTGATCCCAGAATTTTCCTCTTGCTCCAGCATTTTGAAAACGGGATGCGCTATTTCTCCATGGAGACCTCCGATTATCTGAGTTTGAATCAATACCAGCTTCAGACGGTTATCTGGCACCCGGTGGCAGGGGACCTGGACCAGGATGGAGATATGGATCTGATTATCGGCGATTATTATGGTCGCATTGCCTATGTCGAAAACCAGGCAGGTCCCGGAGAAGCTCCGCAGTGGGCAGGACCTATCTTTGATTATATGGGCATTGATGTAGGACTGGGTAGTACGCCGACATTATACGATGCCAACCAGGATGGATTGGTTGACCTGATCATCGGCGAGCGTAGTGGAAACCTAAATCTTTATCTGAATATCGGCACCCCCGGGCAGCCAGCCTTTTCGGAAACTCCGGATGATGAATTCTGGCAAAATGTGGATACGCGAAATCCATACGTATTTGCCGGTGCCTCTTCTCCCACCATTTTTCGGACCAGCGACAACCAATGGCGTATGGCATTAGGTTCAGGACCCGGTAATATCTGGTATTACGATCATCTGGATACAGACCCCATTATGGCAGTGGATACAAATTTGGCCGGCATCCGGGAAGGTATCAATACGCACGTTGCCGTTGGAGATCTGGATAATGACGGACAATATGAAATGATCATTGGCAATAGGAGAGGAGGGATCTCAATTTTCAGAACCCCATGGCTACTTTCCACCACCAGTACAGGATATCCGGAATTACACCAGCCTGCTATTCGCTGCTATCCCAATCCGACCCGGGAATACGTGCGTTTGGATGGGATAAATGAATTGGGAACGGTGCAGTTGGTTTCCATGGAAGGCAGAGTAAGTCTCACCTCGGAGAACTACCACCCGGGAGACCGGCTTTATGTGGCAAACCTTCCCGCAGGAATTTATTTTGTACGGTTTACTTCCCGGGGCAGGACGTCAGTAACCAAAATGATCAAGGATTAAGCTGGCAGGGACGGGGCCCGAATAACAGGGATCCAATCCGGACCATGGTTGCACCTTCTTCAAGGGCAATCTTGTAGTCACCGGACATTCCTATGGAGCATTCTCGAAATTCGGGCTTATTCGCGAAATATTTTGCTTTGATACGGTTATAGATGCTTTTAACCAGGGCAAATTCCCGGTGTATCTGCTCCCGGTCCTCGGTAAAACTCGCCATGGCCATCAATCCCCTGATGGTCACAAATGGAAATTGCTCCGGTGGTTCCTGAGCAAGGAATCCTGTCAATTCCTCCTCTGTGAACCCAAACTTCGTTTCTTCCTGTGCCACATGCAATTGCAGGAGTACTGGGATTTTCCGGTTTATTTTTTCTCCTTCAGCATGGATTGCACGAAGCAATTTAGGGCGGTCCACGGACTGTATAAGAGCAATGAAGGGGGCGATGTATTTTATTTTATTTGTCTGTAAATGACCAATCATATGCCACTGGATGTCGCCGGGCAGGTGATCGACTTTTTCCATGATCTCCTGGACGCGGTTTTCGCCGAAAATGCGCTGCCCCTCATCGTAAAGCACTCTGATGGCTTCTACCGGCTTGGTTTTCGACACGGCAACCAGTTGTGCGTGGTACGGCTCCAGCTCTTTTATCAGTTCAGATAACATATTCTGGCATTTTATTTGATAGAAATGTTTAATGTGTTAATTGTTCGTTATCCAACATTTGGGAAGAAATTGACGGAAAATGAAGAATTAACTCAATATTAAGATTATTCGAAAATCTTATTTCGTTCGAAAAGTACAAAACATCACGCCATGGGATACTCAATTGAAACCAATGAAAAAGCAATTCGCGCCAAAGCCATCTGGTACACTGTGATCATTAACCTTATTTTGCTGGGTGGATTATTGCTGGCTACTTCTCCGGAGATGATAAACAGCATCAAAAAGCTGTGGAATCACGAGGTTCAGCCTATAGAACAACCGGTAGCCAGTGCACCTGAAGCCTGAAGCCTGAATCAATCAAAACAACCCGTATAATTTGGACTGTACGGACTGGACCACTGTACCCAGATCTTCCGAGTTTTTGATGAAATCAAGATCATCGATCGGCACGATCAGCAGATCTCCATGCGTATAGTTCTGGATCCAGTCTTCGTATTTTTCATTCAGCCGCTTGAGGTAGTCAAGGCTCATATTCCCCTCATAATCACGGCCACGTGATTCTATATGAGCAACCAGGGTAGATATGCTTGCCCGCAAATAGATCAATAAGTCGGGTGGTTGAATCTGGGAAGACATCGTCTGAAACAACTCGAAATAATTCTCAAAGTCACGCTTTTCCATCAGTCCCATCTCATGCAAATTGGGTGCGAATATGTGCGCATCCTCATAAATCGTCCGGTCCTGTACGATCGTCTTGCTGCCTTTGCGGATATCGATGACCTGTTTGTAGCGGTTGTTAAGGAAATAGATCTGCAGATTAAATGACCAACGCTTCATATCGTGGTAAAAATCCCACAAGTAAGGATTGATGGCCGTATCTTCATACATGACCTCCCAGCCGAAATGGGATGCCAGCTGAGCAGACAATGTGGTCTTACCTGCACCTATATTTCCTGCTATAGCGACATGTTGTATCTTTCTATCCAGCGTCATGTAATGTTCGGTTGTTCAAAATACAAATAAAAGGAATATTTCTACCTTTGGGTCGATGTCCTGCCTTTAAACATCGAATAAATGATGAATCCAATCGATGATGATCTACTTTTAAAACTTGAACATTTAGCTAAGCTAAATCTTGATCCGGAAGAGCGTGCCATCATCAAGTCAGACCTGAACAAAATACTGGCAATGTTTGAGAAATTGCAGGAACTGGATACAAGCCAGGAAGAGCCATTCCGTTATTTCTCGGAAATTAGTGGAGAAAATGTACGCCAGGATGAAGTTAAGGAGCATCTGAGAAGGGAAACGGTTTTAGACCTGGCTCCAAAACACGATGATGCCTTTATCCGGATACCTAAAATGAAAGATTAACCCAGATACGATATGGATCCAATTATCTCAGTACGCGACTTAAGAAAAACATACATCATGGGCATGGAGAAAGTGCACGCACTGAAATCCGTCAGCCTGGACATTTTTCGCAATGAATATGTAGCCCTGATGGGACCTTCCGGCTCCGGAAAGTCCACCTTAATGAACTTGCTGGGATGTCTGGACACACCTACCTCCGGCGAATATCACCTCAACAATCAGCTCGTAAGTGAGATGTCTGACCGGGAACTCGCTACCGTAAGGAACAAGGAGATCGGATTCGTATTTCAGACTTTTAACCTCCTGCCACGTCTTACTACTCTGGAGAATGTTGCCCTGCCACTGATCTATGCGGGGATGAATAAATCCCAGCGTACTGAACTGGCAGAAGAAACACTGGAAGCAGTTGGTCTTGGAGACCGAATGACCCACAAGCCGAATGAACTTTCCGGTGGACAGCGGCAACGCGTAGCCATTGCCAGAGCCCTGGTGAATCATCCTTCCATCATTCTCGCGGACGAACCTACCGGTAACCTGGATACCAAAACCTCCCTGGAGATCATGGCCATATTTGATGATCTTCATGCTGCCGGCAATACCATCATACTGGTGACCCACGAACCGGACATTGCAGAATATGCACACCGTATCGTCCGGCTCCGCGATGGATTGATTGAATCGGATGAAAAAAATACTCGCAAAATAGCTCAACCTTCCTGACCGGGACATGGCGAATAAAATTTATACGAAGACGGGGGACGATGGTACGACCGGGCTTTTTGGTGGCGGCCGGTTGCCGAAAGACCACCTCCGCATTGAGGCCTACGGCACCGTGGATGAATTGAATGCACAATTGGGGTGGGTAGTCGACTTACTGGCCCTGGAACAGATACCCCACCATCTGGATATAGTACAGAATGAATTGTTCGTTGTTGGATCCATGCTGGCAACAAAGCCGGGAAAAAGCATTGGCATCACCATCATCGATGAAACGTCAGTCCATCAACTGGAATCGTGGATGGATGAACTCGATGAGCAATTGCCCGCCTTAAAAAATTTCATACTTCCAGGGGGCCATCAAGCCATATCGTCCTGCCATCTGGCACGTTGCATTTGCCGCCGGGCCGAACGACGCGTTGTTTCACTTTCTCACACCGATGAGGTAGACCACCTCATCATCCGCTATCTTAACCGGTTGTCCGATTATCTTTTTATCTTGAGTCGTTTCGTTGCCCATCGCTTACAAATTCAGGAGCGCGTGTGGAAACCTAGGTAAGAACGACTTCATGCAGGAAAAATCAGTTCATCCCGGTCCCAACAACTTTACCAGGGTGCTCAACCGTATCCCATTTGCACTCATAACTGCTTTTTTATTTGCCTTTCTCGTTAACAACCGGAATGAGGTCCAGTATGATTTCACACTGGGAAAAAGCTGGTCCTACGATGACCTGGATGCTCCTTTCAGCTTTCCGGTAAGAAAAGATCCGGCATCCATTGCTCAGGAAGAGAAAGCTATTGAAGCCAGTTTTTTACCTTTTTACCGGCAAACGATCGATTCATCCGGATGGAGTGCTATCAGGGATAGTCTCCAGGCTATGCCACTGAAAACTCCACTGACTTATCTGCTGGTCCTTAACCGGGTGGATTCCCTGCGTCATGTTGGCATTTTTGATGCCAGTGACGCCGTGCCGGAAGGCATGATCCAGTTGGTCCAACACGATGTTCTCTACAAAATTTGGGGTACATCGCTCATAAGTGATCAGGAGGCCCTTGAAATCGCAGCCAAAGGGATATCCGCAAACGGCCAGGGTGCTAAATTGCAAGTCATTTTAAAGGAAGCGTTAAAGCCAAACGTCTTTTTCGATTCTACGGAAACTACGCTGCAAAAGAATCTGGCCATCGCTCAGGTTCCTGAAACGGAGGGCCTCATCTCCCGGGGTGAACGCATCGTCAGCAAAGGCGAGATCATTACACCGGAATTATACCAGACGCTTGTATCCTACGAACAGGCGAACAACAACAAATTCTTCAATCAGGCCCGCGCCTGGGAGGCATTCGCCGGGTTCTGGATGGCTGCATCGCTGGTGTTATTGCTACTGACATATTACCTGTATGCCTATGAATCGGAAGTATTTAACCGGCCCAGGACGTTATTCCTGTTTATGGCCTGGCCCTTACTCTATACCCTGCTGGTCCTGATCATCGAACGGAACGGGCTTTCCAGCTATTTAATTCCTTTCGCCATCGTCCCCATTGTGATGGTGCATTTCTTTAATCTTCGCCTGGCCATCATCTTACATTTGATCACTGTCCTGCTGGCTAGCCTGGCCTCCAAACTCGGATTCGAATTCATGCTCATCCACATTGTTGCGGGAATCACGGCAGCTTTCCGGCTACAGCGTACCCGGTCACTGAACGAATTTTTCTTTGCGATCATCTGGGTGGGCGCCGTCACAATACTGATGTATGTAGCCCTGACTCTGATCAAACAAGGATTGTATGACGTTGCGGATTGGTATATCCTGATCTGGCTTGGTGTCGGTACCTTCCTCACTTTGCTGGCCTATCCCCTCATACCAATTGTGGGCAGATTGATTGGCCAGGTCAGTGCCATAACCCTGATCGATCTCGCTGACCTCAACCATCCGTTGCTCCGGGCCCTTTCTGTACAGGCGCCGGGAACTTTACAGCACAGTCTACAGGTCGCTAATCTGGCGGAAGCTGCCGGAAAAGCCATAGGTGCACAGAGTGATTTACTGAAAACCGCCGCTTATTATCACGATATCGGAAAAATGGAACACCCTGAGTTTTTCATCGAAAACCAATTGGGAGGCAACCCGCACGACCAACTCACTCCCGAACAGAGCGCAAAAATCATAATGGGCCACGTCCCGGAAGGCGTCCGGCTGGCTGAAAAGGCTTACCTGCCCCGGGTGCTGATCGGATTTATCCAGACCCATCACGGCACCACCATGACACGGTATTTTTATGCCCAAAAAAGCAAGGAATCGGAAGGCCAGGTCAATGAATCCGATTTCACCTATCCCGGACCCAAACCCAGGACTAAAGAAGAGGGTATTCTGATGCTGGCTGACAGTATCGAAGCGGCAGCCAGAAGCTTGCCGGACCCGGTTCCGGATAGACTAAACACCCTGGTTGACCAGATCATTAAAGATAAAATAGAGCAGGGGCAACTTGATAACACTCCACTTACATTCAGTGACATCGTCAAATGCAATTTATCCTTCAAGCAAAATCTGCAAAGCATCTATCATCATCGTGTAGCCTACGAGTAAGCAGATAAGAGCGAAACATTTACACATTCGGGGTTGCTCTAATATGACAGAAATGATTAATTTATAAGGAGTTAGCTTAAAAAATAGTCCGAAAGCTCCTAGGTATTCTCAACCCATCCTCGTACTTTTAACACGGTAACCATCCAATCGTGGACTGTGAATGTAATTTCACTTTCAACAATTGCGATGTCCTGTCTCAGACGAACGATCCTCATCAAAGAAAACTACAGCATTTGAACCTGCAGGTTTGAATAACGTGATTATTTGATGACCAGATCAGTTTAGCAATGAGGGATTTTACACGCCTAGTTTCACAGATTTTCGGAGTAGTAGCTGGGGCTTTGATAGTGCAGACCGGATCCGCACAAATTGCCGATGAGTGTAAACTGGCTTGCCAGGATCAGGTAACCATTTCCTTAAACAGCAATTGCCAGCGACAAGTAGTGCCTGCTGATGTTTCACCCAGTAATATCCTGGTCTGCAACAATCTTACACTAGAATTGGAATATCCCTATGCGGAGTTCAATAGTTTGTATCCATCTCGGGATTATGTTGATGCCGGATTAGTTGGGTATACGATGATCTATCGTCTCATCGATCAGGATACCCGCAATGTTTGCTGGGGTTCTATCCGTGTGGAAGACAAGTATCCTCCCATCATCGATTGTAGTAATGACACCATCAGTTGTCTGCGTTCGGACATTGAATCCAAGACTGTACGCACCCAGGATAATTGCGGCACTTATTTTGGCCGTGGAGAAGTTGATATCCAGTCCCGATGGGAGTCCTACGATTGCGATCAGGATCCGGCATTGATTGGGTATATTGCACGGGAGATAACAGCAACGGACGTATGGGGCAATAGCAAAGTCTGCGCCGATACCCTGTTTATTCTGAAAGAGACCCTGGATAGCCTGGTTTGTGGTCCGGATACGCTACTGGAATGTACCACCGTCGTTTACCGGGACAATAAATTTGTGGAATTACTGTGGAATACCGGCAAGGACGGAGATACTTACCTGGATGCACAGGGATATGCACATCCATGGCCCACGGATGATAGCGGATTATTCCCTGCACCCTATCTTAAAAGTACTGATCCCAATCAACCGGATGGTTTCCTCCTACCGGAGAGAACCGATGACGGTCCCAAATTTAATAACGACGGCAAGTGCATGATCGTCTACGAATACACCGATTATGTATTGACAACCTGCGGTAAATCCTACAAGATCCGCCGGGTTTGGGACATATTCGACTGGTGTACGAAACGGGATACCCAGTGCATACAATGGTTTAAGTTTCAGGATACGGAAGGTCCCGAATTCAGTTCTGACTACCTCCATGTAATGGATGGTAACTCCAGTTCTGGCGATTGTGATTTTATACCGGAATCCGTCTATGATAAAGCGTCGAGTCTGAATGCATGGCTCGTATGTAATGTTTTGACTGCCGATGTATCACCCCACGATTGTAAATCCGGAGTTACCCTTCCGGATCCCCGCCCGCACATCGTGAAGGACTGTGACGATGAATTTGAAGTCTTGTATGAAATCGTCTACGATGATCCCACCCATCCCGGAAAAACGATTATTGAATCCGGGTCCATACCCGCTGGCGGAACGGCGCATGTCTATCTGCCTTACGGGTGGTATTGCGTGGTTTACACCGTTCGTGACGGTTGCTGGAATGAGACCAAACTGGTTCAGGGTGCTAACATTTTCGATAACACTCCACCAGACCCGATATGTGATGAGATCACGCAGGTAACGCTGGATCCGGATAATTGCTGGGCCCGCGTTTATGCCAAAGATCTGGACGATGGCAGCCATGACAATTGCTGCGATCAGCTGCATTTTGCAGTAGCCAGTATGGACTCGATTACTTATTGGAGAAATTACTGGCATGAATATTTCGCTGGATGCCTGGATCCTTACGATTACCACCATTACAGCACTGAAATTGATGAGGTCATCGAAGAGTGGATCAACATTTTTGTTTTTGACGATTACATTGACGTAACCGAATGTGGCAGTGAACAACTGGTATTGCGTGTTTACGAAGCATGCGACCTTCCTGTTTATGATCCGCACCTGTTCTATGGTGGCGAACACGAATGGTATTGGTGGAATCTGTCCGAGAAGTTTGCAGGATGGTACATGTACAAACTGGACGAATACATCCACTATGGCGATCCGCGTCCTGGTTTTTCATGTGATTTTGTGGATCTTACCCCATCTGTTCCGGCTGCTTCGACATTCATGACCACAACAGGCAAATCAACCAGTGAACTGGTCTCATTCCATAACCCAATTCTCTGGGAACCTGAATTTTATGGCATCACTTGCTTCTCTCCTGAAGATCATGGGTCTTTTGCAGCTCCCGTTTGTGGTTATGGTGGGTTGATCCCAATTTACAATGAATGGCACAGCCGGGTTGTTGACACCTATCCTGACGAATATTCGATTACCTGGAGTCTGAGTATCAGCAAGCGGTGGGCTTTCCCCCACCTGTACAACGATTGTATGATCGAGGTCCGGAAGGACGACAAACAACCTCCGGTCGTGATCGCTCCGGATGACATTACCGTATACTGTGATGGTGTGCCTTACTGGTGGGAACTCACAAAGCCCTATGCCGGTGGTACCAAGACCTATAAAGTTACCGGCCATGGTGCGCAATTCACGCATGATGTATGCTGGAATGAGGATGTCCTGACCAGCTACTGTTCGGACCCCTTTGTATCTTCCGGGGCATCAGGATTACCCAGTACATCCAATGATGACAATTTAAGCGCTTGTTGCGTAGAAGTGCCATGGAATAGCGTTTATGGATATTATCACGGTTCAGCCTGTGGAGATGATTACAGTTATACCGGTAAACCATCTTGTGATGACTATTCCGATTGGTATGACACGCACAGCTGGCAGCCCATCTATTGCCGGCTTTGGCTGATGCTCGATAAATACGATGCAGACTACCAAACTGGGCAGGATGATGGCGCACATCCGGATCCCCGCCATTATTTTGATGAAACAGCAGCTGACTGGGTCATTACGGATAACTGCTGGGCACCTGAATACGAAGAGGTCATTGAGGGAGGCCTTAATGAATGCGGTGTAGGTACACTGACCAAAACCGTTACTGCTGTCGACAAGTGTGGCAACACTTCGTACGATCATCAGACACTGGTTGTTCTTCCCCGCTCCGATTTCGAAGTCATCTTCCCGGAAGATGTGGTTGTGACCTGTGATGAGGAGACCGATCTCGATGCCAGCACAGAAGGAGCTGGATATCCTGTCATCAGTGACGATGACTGCGAATTGATCGGTGTGACCTACAGTGATGAAAAGTTTGAGACAACCGAAGGCTGTTATAAGATCCTGCGGACCTGGAAATTGATCGATTGGTGTGTCTTTTCACCGGATATTCACAGTCGTTATCCGGATGTTATTGTTGACGATCGCCTGGTAGCATCTGCTGATCGCTGCTGTGTTCACCGTAATTTGAAGGATGACGGTGACGGATACATGACCTATCTTCAGGTCATCAAGGTGATTGATGAGATTGCTCCTGAAATTTCCTGTAATACATTGGAGCCCACCTGCATATTCGATTATAACTGCGATGCGGCTACAGTCAATTATGATTTGCTGGCCAGCGGTTCAGACAATTGTACTCCCGCGAATGAAATCGTTTACCGTCATATTGTAATGGCTTCCGGCGTTCCGGTTTATTATGGATCAGGTTCTGTCCTGGAGAAAGAATTGCCGGTTGGGGAATATGGAGTATGGTTGATCGGATCGGATGGATGTGGTAACGCTGACAGTTGTTATACGACCTTCAGTATCATGGATTGCAAGAAGCCTACACCATATTGCTATAATGGTATCGCAACTGTGATCATGCCAAGTTCCAAGACGATCACCATTTGTGCCGCTGATCTGGATGCCGGTAGTTATGATAACTGTACGGAGCAGGGCAAGCTTAAATTTAGCTTCACAGAGAATCCGGATGACAGCTGTAAAGTATTTGATTGTGATGATGTTTACTTCAATCTGAATGAGCTGATCGAGGTGATGTTCTGGGTAACCGATGAAGCTGGTAACCAGGACTTCTGTTCAACATACATCCGGTTGCAGAATGGTTCAGATCAACCGTGTAAAGACATTTCACTGACTGCTTATTCTGTCAGCGGAACCATCCAAACAGAAAAAGGACAGTTGGTTCAAAACGTGAAGGTGTCCATTGAAGCACCTGGGTTTGCTTTCACTTCCAATACGACGAACACCGGCACCTATGTATTTACCAATATCCCGGGTCATGAAAATTACCGGATCCGTCCCTATAAGAACGATGATCCGGTCAATGGGTTATCAACCCTGGATATAGTACAGATCCAAAAACACATACTGGGCGTTGAGAAGTTGACCTCTCCCTACCAGATGCTCGCTGCTGATATCAATAAATCAAATTCCATTACAGCAGTGGACATCATTGAATTGCGTAAGATTATCCTGGGATACAGCGACCAAATGCCGAACAACACAAGTTGGCGGTTTGTAGCTTCCGATTATTCTTTTGCGGATATCTATTCGCCATGGAATGCTTCAGAAATGAGACCAATGCAGGATATCAGCGAAGATAAAACCGGCATGAACTTCGTAGCTGTCAAGGTTGGAGATGTCAATGGAAGCGCTTCTGCAAGTGGTTTACAGTCTGTAGAGGTACGCACCAACGAAACCTGGAACCTTACAACGAACCACTTTGATCTGACACCACACACGAAGTTGGATGTTCCAGTTTATGCATACAATTTATCGGATAAAATAGCAGGTGCTCAGTTCACCCTTTCCGGACATGATGTCAAATTCCTCGGACTTTCTTCGGGAAGCATCCAGGTAGACCAAAGCATGTTTGCTGTTCTTGAACCAGGGTTGATGACGGTCACCCTGGATCAGAAAGGTAAAACCTTCTCCAACTCTCCGGAGCCGCTATTCTACATTCAACTGGAGTCCAATACCAAGGCACCTGCTGAAGAAGCTATTCAGTTAGGTTCATTGGTCACCGCAGCAGAAGCCTACCGGCCTAATCTGACCGAAGTACTCAGGGTAGGATGGGAGTCCTCCACGCTGGACCATGCAGTTGATGGCTGGTATATGTACCAGAACTATCCGAATCCATTCAGCGATCAGACCATGATCGGTATAATCGCACCAAAAGATGGTAAAGCGGAAATGGAAGTCTACGACATTCAGGGCAGACAAGTATTTGTGAAGCAGGTTGAATGTAAGAAAGGATACAACGAGCTCAGGATTTCTGCTGAGGATCTTGCCGGGCATACCGGATTGCTCTATGTAAAACTGAAAGTTGCCGAACTGACACTGCAGCAGAAAATGTTGAAGATTCAATAAAACCCATTATCAAAACCATTTCAGAAAAAGACTCCCTGTGGCTGATCCCTGCAGGGAGTTTTTTTATTTCCCATTCACTCAAACACTAACCCAAACTGATGTAGCTCACGAAGTTCACGCTCACACCCCAACCCGCCTGATATCCGTGTGAGTGTGAGTGTGGGAGTGATCAATTCAATCAAGAAGTTGCGTTCTTCACGCTCACTCTCCAACCCACTCTGCTATCCGTGTGAACGTCAGTGTGCGACCGATCAAAGCAATCCAGAAGTACATTTCATTCGCCCTCTTCGCTCTCTCACGCCAACCCACTCTGTTATCCGTTTGAACGTCAGTGTGGGAGTTATCAAATCAATCAAAAAGTACATTTCACTTGCCCTCTTCGCTCTCTCACTCCAACCTGTTATCCGTTTGAACGTCAGTGTGGGAGTTATCAATTCAATCAAGAAGTACATTTCACTTGCGTTCTTCACGCTCACTCTCCAACCCACTCTGATATCCGTGTGAATGTCAGTGTGCGACTGATCAAAGCATTCAAGAAGTACATTTCATTCGCCCTCTTCGCTCTCTCCACTCTGATATCCGTGTAAATGTCCGTGTTCGAGTGAACAAAGCAGTCCCACTCACAAAGACCTCAGTACGGGAGTTCGAAACAATAGGATAATTCTGATTAAACTTACTTTTCCCTGACTACGGAGCAATCAGGCTTTTTCCCAGATCAGCTTCCGGGAGCTTGACCATTCAAAGGTGTTGAAGAAAACGAGAGAGAAGAAGACCGTTCCGGCAAGTGATTTCCAGAAGAATGGAATACCGGCGGCATAGCAGATCAATAATCCGCTGGTGTTTTGTGCATACATGGTACTGCCCAGCCAACTGCCAAAATTGGAGACCAGGAAGAAAACGACACTTGCAGCTACGCTACTACCCAGCACCGTCCACAAATTGATTTTTTTCAACGTCAACCACCCGAGTCCAACGATCAACAGAAAACCCAGATAGGACCAGCCGAAACCAAAAAAGCGTCCCCATCCACTTACATATTCGCTGTAAACGAAATTATTAAGCAGGAGGTCACTTATCCACAGGGTGATGACTGGAACCAAAATGCTAAGACTTTTACGGCCAACATAAGCAGCGCTGAACAATGCAATGGCGCCCAATGGCGTAAAATTATACATATGCGGTATGAGCCGCGATAGTACTCCTATTCCAACCAATACGAAAATCCACCAAGCAGTTTGTTTCTGTATTTTGTGCATTGTTCTACTTTTGATGTCGAGTTAAGGTTACAAATATCCAATTCAAATATCAAATAATCAAATATTGATGAATCCAATGCGAATATCTATGATCAGGGACATCCGGCGGCTTCGTTGTTTCATTACCCTGATGTTGGGGCTATTCTTTCTGAATGCTGATGCTCAGCCCGATCGCTGGCAACAGCGTGTGAGCTATGAAATGAAGATTGACTTTGACGTTAAAACCCATCAATTCAAAGGTACACAGCGACTGGTTTATCTCAATAATTCACCGGATACCCTTGACCGGGTATTCTATCATCTCTACTTTAATGCTTTTCAGCCCAACAGTATGATGGATGTACGTAGCCGTACCATCGCAGATCCCGACGGAAGGGTAGGGAGCAGGATTTCCCGGCTGCAACCAGATGAGATCGGTTACCAACACATCCAATCCCTGAAGCAAAACGGAACAGAGGTTAGCTATCAGGATGAAAATACCATCCTGGAAGTTAAGCTTGCCGAACCCATTATGCCGCAATCCTCTGCCGTCCTCGAGATGGAATTCACCGGCCAGGTTCCCATACAGATCCGCCGCTCCGGACGTGACAATGCCGAAGGCATCGCTTATTCCATGGCTCAGTGGTATCCGAAAATGTGCGAATACGATTACCAGGGATGGCACGCTGACCCGTACATAGCCCGGGAGTTTTATGGTGTATGGGGCGATTTTGATGTGACTATTACCATCGACTCTTCCTACACCATCGGTGGTAGCGGATATCTCCAGAATCCCTGTGAGATCGGTCATGGCTATTGTGCGAATCCCAGCCGGAAAGATCAGAACGGAAAGTTGACCTGGCATTTTCTGGCACCGAATGTACACGACTTCATGTGGGCCGCCGATCCGGAATACCGTCATTTAACGCACAAAGCTGCTGATGGTACCGAGTTGCATTTTTTCTTCCAGGAAAATGACCGCACAAAAGACTCCTGGCCCCAGTTGGGGTCGATTATGGACAGTGTTTTTTCCTATGCTGACCGCAATTTCGGGAAGTATCCCTACAAACAATATTCATTCGTTCAGGGTGGAGACGGAGGCATGGAATATCCCATGGCCACGCTGATCACCGGTGAACGCTCCCTGGGCAGCCTGGTAGGCGTGGCTACCCACGAATTAATGCACAGCTGGTACCAGATGGTACTCGGGACCAACGAGAGCCTGGTTGCCTGGATGGATGAAGGCTATACCAGCTATGCCAGTACGCGGATCATGGACTATCTGGTCCGAAATAAAATCATTGCCGGCACGCCAAGTGACAACCCTTTTCAGCGGGTTTATGCCGGCTATACCCGGTTTACTCAATCCGGAGCTGAAGAGCCACTTTCAACGCATGCCGATCACTTCCAGACAAATTCGGCTTACGGAATGGGATCCTATACCAAAGGCCAGATCTTCCTTAACCAGTTGGAATACGTCATTGGAAAGCCAGCTTTTGACCGGGGTCTGCTCCGCTATTTCAATACCTGGAAGTTCAAACATCCGAATGCGAACGACTTTATCCGCATCATGGAAAAAGAATCCGGCCTGGAGCTCGACTGGTATAAAGAGTATATGGTCAACACCACACATACCATCGATTATGCCATCGAAAATATAGAGGCAGCAGGGGATTCCACCCTTATTACCCTCAGACGGATCGGGTTGATGCCGATGCCACAGGACGTTATCGTGCAACGAAAAGGGGGACAACCACTTGCCTTTACCATTCCACTGACCCTCATGCGGGGAGAAAAACAGGAGCTATGGGAAGGCCATCCATTTCAACTTTTACCGGACTGGCCATGGACTCATCCGCAATATCAGTTCAAGATCCCTGTTAAGCACCAGGATGTCGAAAAGATTGAACTGGATCCCAGCCAACGGGTGGCGGACGTTGATCTGAGCAACAATATTTTTCCGGCCAATTAGAGGTCAGCGCGACGGATCACCCGGTAGGTGATGAAGAGGAAAATGACGATGTAAATGGAGGATGTAAGCACTGCTTCCCAGGGTTGCAGGAAAAGTGGGAAGGGCATGTCCTTCTGCTGAATAGCATCGGCATATTCGAAAAAAGGATTGGGCTCGAGATCTTCAATGGCATTCATCGGGTAGAAAAGCATGCTGCGGTGATTGAACAATTGATAGTGTACGGCCCAGCGCAGGATAGGTTCTAAAAACAAGACATAGGTTAGATAAAATATCGTTGCCAGGGCTGAACGTCTGAAGACCACTGCCAGCATCCAGGCGAAACTCATATAACCCAGGCACATCAGCCAGTATCGTAGAACCCACTCCCAGCGTTCCGTGATCAGGTCAATGGTAATATCGGGTGTATGGATCAAACCATATGCCAGGCAGCTGATCCAATACAACAAGGTAGCCACTGTGCTGATCATCAGGATTGTATAAAGTTTGGCCTGAAACATCTGACTACGGCTTAATCCGGTGATCAGGTTTTGCCGGAAAGTCTTTGAACTGAATTCCGATGAAGTCATGTAAATGGCCAGAAACCCTAACAGAATAAAAGCAAGCCAGTTACCTATGTATCCCTGATAGACGTAAACAGAGGGAAACTCAAAGATGGCGGACGGCGCCGGTAAAGGTGGTGGTAGCTCCGGGAACTTCTTACCGGTAAGTAACAGAAAGCTCTGGCTGATAACAAAAAATAAGAGAAGCACTTTTACCAGGCCATTGTTCCGGTACTTGAGCCACTCCAATGTCAGTAAATAGCGTATCATCCGTTTTGTGCAATTAGGGTAAGGAATTCATCTTCCAGCCGATTGGCTTTTTCACGTAGGTGGGTAAGTACCAGATGGTGATTAAAAGCCATCCGGTTTATTTCGGCCAGGTCGGTACCAGGACTAACCTCCAGCTCCAACTTATCCTCCTTTTCAGACAACTTGATGATGCCGGGAAAAGTGGATAATATTAGCTTCAAATCTGCCAGGTCCGCACAACCAACTTCAATGATCCGGTTTTCTGTTAGGATATTGCCTACCCGACCCGCCTTAAGCAACCTTCCCTGCATCAGGATGGCGACATGGGAACAGATCTTTTCCACCTCATCGAGAATATGGCTGGCCATGATGACAGTTTTCCCCATCGCCGCAATCTGTAACAAGGTATTACGGATATCTACAATCCCCGCCGGATCTAGTCCATTGGTTGGTTCATCGAAGATCAACACCTGAGGAGATCCGATCAGCGTGGAGGCTATGGCCAGGCGCTGCTTCATCCCCAGAGAATAGGTACGGAAGGGTGAATGTTTGCGGTGAGACAGCTTGACCAGTTCAAGATATTCTTCGATCGGATCATCATAACTTTTCTTTATGTGCTGGATAATCTTCAGATTCTCCAGCGCATTCAGGTAAGGATAGAAATTAGGCGTTTCAAGGATAGCTCCGATTTGTTTACGGTACTCCCAGCCATATTTTCCATCAAACCAGGTGAAGTCACCGGATTGTGCGTGTAGAATGCCAAGGATGATACCCAGCGTGGTAGTCTTGCCACTGCCATTTGGCCCCAGTATGCCCCAGACCTGACCGTGATCTACATCCAGGTCGAGGTGATCGAGCGCCACGATCGGGCCGTATGACTTGGTCAATCCCCGTATAGTCAATACATTTCCCATAAACCGAATCTACCGAATTCATTTTCTGGAATAGGATGATTTCGATGAGGATTACGGATATTTGGATGAAAGGTGCCATTCAGACCAGTAAGGCTTGCGCGAAATCCACGTACATATCGATTCCATTACCACCGACCAGGGCAAAGAACTTGTCGGCAAATTGGCTCTGACCTGGCAGGAGGGCGAGATTGTCGCCCTGACTGGCTCTTCCGGTGCCGGCAAGTCCATCATCTGCAAATTCATTTCCGGCATACTACCGGAAAACCTGCACGCTACCGGATATGTTTCGTACATCTCTGATGAAGGACGTCAGGAACTATCCACCAAGTCCGAGAAGGAACGAACAGCATGGAACGCCGGAAAGATGGTTTACCTGACTCAGGAAACCGATCTGGCATTCAATCCATTACGCAAAATTTCAAAATCCTTCAGGGATGCGCTATCCCTTGCAGGCAAACCAAACGAGCGCTCACAGATGGACAGGTGGTTTGAAGCAGTGGAGTTGGGTCCTGATATGCTGGACAGATTTCCACATGAATTGTCCGGTGGACAAGTACAGCGTGCATTACTGGCGATAGCACTGGCAACAGGTGCCCGGTGGATCATTGCGGATGAGCCTACTTCCAATCTGGATAAACTCACCCAAAAGAAGATCATAGAACTAATGATCCGGCTCCAGAAGAGTGAAAAACTGGGTCTTCTACTGGTAACCCATGATGTCAGCCTGTCCAAAACCCTGGCAACAAAAAGCATAGTGGTAGGCGATCTGAAGCCACCATCCTGTAAACTGCAACCATTGGATCCAGTCGGCAAAGAAAACTTGCTCGACGTTTCCGGGCTCGGCTTTGATTATCGTGCAAAAGGGTGGGGTAGAAGGGTGCCCATACTTCGGGATATTGACCTTACAGTGCATCCTGGAGAATGGGTCGGCGTGATCGGAAGCAGCGGGGGTGGCAAGTCCACATTGGCAAAGGTTATCACGCGTCTGATCCCATTGCAGCAGGGAAGTATTATTTTCCGGGGTGAACCGGTCCGGTCCATGAGCCGCAATGCTCAATCAAACGCCATTCAGCTGGTCTTTCAAAATCCTTATACGTCCTTGAATCCCAGATTACCGGTTCTGGAGCAGCTGAAGGATGCCATAGTGCCATCCGAGATCAACAATGAGCCCTGGAAGCCACTCCTCGCTGCATTTGGCCTGGAAGGATTGGCTCTGGACAGGCTACCCGGATATTACTCCGGGGGAGAAAGGCAACGGCTTGCGATCATTCGGGCCTTACTGAAGCAACCCCAACTATTGATCGCAGATGAAGCAATTTCCAGTCTTGATGAAGACAACCAGTATCAAACCCTCCATACCTTACAGCATATAACCGGCACGTCACAACTTTCAGTACTCTTTATTAGTCATGACATCACCTGGATGCAACAAGTTTGTAATCGTCTTTATGTCCTGGACCAGGGTCGGATTGTAGAATCTGGTCCAACCCCATCCATGCTCTCCAATCCAAAAAATCCTGTCACTATGGCATTGCTGGATGCCGCCAATGGTAAAATTTAGCCTCCTATAGGCGGGATGTTTATAATGATGTTACTATCCTTGGTATTAATTATTTGTTATTTAGGTCGAAAAAATGTGACCTTCCATGTAACCATTCGTAGCTTTGCAACGTATTATAGGAAACTACAAAGTACTCATGGTAAAGAAGAAATTGATCTATGGTTTATTTGGAGCGCTGTTATTGCTGAGCATTCCTTCCATAGTGTACATTGCTCAAACCTCCGGACAAGCCGACATTGCTCACCACGGTGTTTATCACCTGACCCAGAATCTTGCTGAACGTGCACTCGATATTCATTATGAAAATGTGGTCGAAGTAGTCTTCAGGATGGTTCATTCAATGATGGCTCTGTAACCAGGTCTTTTACGGCATACCCGTTTAGAAAAGTCCTGATGTCCATTACCCGCTTTCCTTCCATTTGTATGGTCTTGACACGCACAGCGCCACCTCGGGTAGCGATTTCCAGGAAATTGCGCTGATTGGTCCTGATTTGCCCTGGTAATAGATTGGAATCCAAAGACACGGGTTCTGCAAAATAGATTTTTACGACTTTTCCGTCTATGGTGGTCCATGCTCCCGGAACAGGTGACATACCACGAATAAAATTATAAACCTCTTTGGCAGGTCGGTTGAAATCGATCTCTGCGTCTTGTGTAAACAGTTTAGGTGCCTGGGAAGCAGCCCGGTCATCCTGCGGATAAAGGTGGTATTTCCCTCTGCAGATGGTTTGAACTGTTTCCAGCACAACCTCGGCTCCAACTGTTTTCATCCGGTTGTACAGCGTACCGGTGGT
This sequence comes from Lewinellaceae bacterium, assembly GCA_020636135.1. Classification (NCBI taxonomy): domain Bacteria; kingdom Pseudomonadati; phylum Bacteroidota; class Saprospiria; order Saprospirales; family Lewinellaceae; species Lewinellaceae bacterium. Next base: position 2,306,271 of record JACJYK010000001.1, on the reverse strand, counting down.
ATCTTCAACACCGATAGGCACTTTCCGCTGGAGCAAAATACTGCCTGTATCGATTTCATGTTGCAATTTGAATGAAGTAAGTCCAGTTTCCCTTTCACCGTGAATGACAGCCCAATGGATGGGTGCCGCACCCCGGTATCGTGGCAATAATGAGCCATGCAGGTTGAATGTTCCCAGCGGTGGAAGATTCCACACCGACTCGGGTAACATCCGAAATGCAACCACAATCTGGATGTCGGGTTTGAGGGTTTCAAGCTCCCGCAAAAATTTGGGACTTTTTAAACTTTTAGGCTGTAAAACAGGCAGGTGGTGTTCCTGTGCATATATTTTTACCGGAGAAGCAATGACTTGGTTCTTACCCCGGCCACCCAATTTGTCCGTTGCAGTAACAACACCGGCAATCTGATAACCTTGCTCATGAAGGAGTCTCAGCGATGGCACTGCGAAGTCGGGTGTTCCCATAAATACGATACGTAGTGCGGAAGGTTTGATCGGGTCCATGTTCTTGATTTGATAATGTACATCAAACAGACTATCAGCGTCCTGATAAAATGGTTGAGTAGGACAAAGCTTTAGTTGACCTGGCGAATATACAGGTCCAAATTCACTTCCATTTCATCATGAACTACGATCATTCCGAGGAAAGGCCGGGGAGGAATGATCTTGAAGTCAGTCATTTTCAGGTCCAGGATTCCTTTGAACTGCAAGTTCCGGTCATCGATCCGTTTGGCATCAATGGTCGTCCAGTAGGCATTTTCATTGCCATTGAGCTTGAGTTTCAATTGCGCCTTGATGGTTTGCCAGGCTCCCTGGATCAAGCCCACACCGGTTCCGTTTGCGACCAGAAGGGATACGGTGATGGAAGGATATTTATCTGCGTTTAACGTAGACTGCAGATCCTTATTCATCATCCGGTTGCCGCAATCCAGGTTCTTGATATCAATGACGAGATTCGTATTGCTGAAATCAACCCGGTTGTCACCTTTTACCAGGCTGGGTTTGAGTACAGGCCATTCTTCCTGGCAGGAACAGGTAAAATTATTTACGGTGCTGGATCCTTTCAGGACTACTGTGCTTTTATCTTCAAGTACATACTGCTGTGCATAGCCGGTCAGGTTAACTTTTATCAGAAAGACAACTAGTAACAGGAACCTGCCCATGGATGTGTTGTTAAAATATTTCTTCCTGCGGATCATTTTGCACATAACAATTTACAAGAAACCAAAATTCATTAAAACCCTTGAATACTTTCCTAAGTATGAGGCAGGATAAAATGAAAAGAGGCCCTATTTTTCAATAGAACCTCTTTACATTATCTAAAGACTGCACCAAAAGTCATGGAAGCAAGGGGTTAGAAACCTACAGCTGCTTCAATCATGAAACCATTGAACTGTCCTTTGTAGAAGATATTATCAGTAGGCCAATCAACGTATTTCTGATTGACTATTTCAGCTTTCAGAAGCAGATTTTTAGTTGGATACCATCCAGCGACCAATTCCATACGGTTTACGCTTTGGTCTCCGGAAATTCTTGCATTCAATTGTCCTTTTACGGTATTGTAACGTGCACCCACATATACTTGCTCGTGAGGCAGGAAGCGGTAAATACCTTCAACAGCTACCTGGGTGGCTTTACGTTTTACGAATTCACCTTCTGATTTCGGGTCACTGCTGGCGTAGCCTTTTGCTTGTTCCAAGGTTGCAAAAACTTCAAGACCTGAAATTTTTACAAATGGAGCAATTTGAACAGCCGTTACGTTGGTAGAAAATCCAGGGTTAATCCTGCCGGAGAAGGCATTATCCGTAGCGTTTGCACTTGACAAGGTGGTTGCTCCACGAGGTACAAACTGCGCTGCTTCCATAACCAGGTAGAAACGGGAACCGGTACGGTCACCACCATACAGTGTGTTACGACCTGATTCTTTGTTGGCATATACGGAACCGGAGATCCGGAAGCGCATGTTGTCGGAAATTTGCTTATCGTAAGCCAATTTGGCATAAACCGAAGGCTTCTTGGTAGTACCGGCTGCGATATCGCCACCGATCAATCCACTACTCAGTCCCACCATTGCGGTAATGTCTTTGGTTGGGAAAGCGTAGACTTCACCACCTATTTCAGTTGCAAAAGCATCCATGATGTAGTTGCCTACGAAGGTGTTCCAGGCTGCATTACCACCATCCGTGCGGCGGAAGTGCTGGTCACCATAGTTGACTTCAAAGTGGCCAATTTTGGCACGGAAATATTTGGTAAACCATTCCGGGTTTCCGAACATCGGCAGTTTGTCCACTTGGATGTAACCGCCTTTTACCCAAAATTCCTGGTGGTGGCGGGCTGACATGTAACCTTCTACGGCTACCCGAATACCATCATCCAATTGTGCATCGATGTACATGTTGGCTTCGGCCAGGTTAAAGCCTTTACCAAGTGAATACAGTTGATTTGGGTTGTATTCTACTCCTCCAACTGTTTTTGTAACTGCAGTTGCTTCGTTGCTGTGCTCCAGGCCCTGGTATTGTTGAGCAAATGCTCCACCAATACGTACTTTCAAACCTTCAAATGGAACGGTGTCTGCCTTACCAGGTTCGAAAATGTTCAGTCCTTGTTGACCGTAAGGTCTCCAAAAGTTTACTTTTTGGGCATTCAGCATCATCCCGAAAGGCAATAACAAAGCCAGTGAGAGGACTAGGGATCTGAGTGAATTATTCGCTTTCATAGCTGAGGATTTTGAATTTTTTGTTAATTGGTGCAAATAGGTGGCTTATTTCAAAGCCATGTTTTTATCGAATGCGTAGTTTATGTTGTACTTGATCGTAAGTTCGTCGCCGGTCTTCAGGGTACCCAGCATGACGGTAGGTGGTTCAACTTTATAGTCTGTCATTTTCATCGCGTGCGAACCCGTAAAGGTAATCACACCGTTTGCATTTACAGTTGCCTTGACATTCATCCGGATGGTCTTGGTTACTCCATGTAGCGTCAGATCTCCTACCGTGGCTAATTCCCAACCATTTCCGGAAGGTGTGATCTTTTCTACATTTTTAAGCTTGTAGCTGATGGTAGGGTAGTGTTCGGTGTCGATGGCTTTCCAGGTGTTTTTATCCATGATGCTGCCATGTTCACTAATCAGGTCAGTGGCTTTGCAGGACCAGGTAAAACTGGTGATACCCGATAGTACATTTTGATCATCGATATTCAGTTGAGCTTTACCGCTCATAACTTTAACCGTGGATGTCCAGTCGTGTAATGTGGAGGTTCCCAGTACTTCCAGATCCCCTGATGTAAGCATATACGGTTTCTGGGCGATGGAGAACGAAATCGCTAGTGAGAGAATGATTAGAGTGAGGCTGATGCGTTTCATGTTCTTTAGATTTTGTACCACAAATTTAGAAGCCGGAAAATCCCCAAATGATGATGATCGTCAATGCCCCGGTGTGACCTTCATCACACTACTGGCTGATCTGGCTTAAAAACAATTGTCGACCGGCACGTTTTCCAACCGGGTGGTCATTGGCATATATTTTGCAAAAATATTCCTATTTCGAAGTAAAAACCACCTGTCCAGGTGTATAGGCAAATTATATATGGTTACCTGTAATTAATACAATTTCACGGAACGATCCCGATGGAGGTCGGTAATGTTCGGTATGGCTGATGCACCAAAATGACGAGGCAAATGAAATATTGTTCATTTTTTTCATGGGATCAATTAAAAATTGATTTGATGGACACTATAAATGCCTTATATTAACAGATACTAATTGTTTTGATTGGATAAAATACCCCGGTTATGTACAAAGCTTTACGATTTCTCTTCGTTATAGGCACCCTGGTTTTGACCGGCTGCACCAAAGAGAACCCGGCACCTGTGTCCTCACTTGACAAAGAATCCAAAGCCAAAGCATTCTTTGAGACCTCCGTCAGCCATCCGGTATTGTTTACTGTTCTGAATGTACCGGAAAACAAGAGTGATGCCACGGGATGGATTATCAGTAATGAAGGGGATATCAGGAGCTTTACCATGCCTATCAACCAGCTTGACTTCCAATCGAACGTAGTCGCTTTGGATTATCTCGTGCGGATTATGGGCTCAGCAACCGTAAACAAAGAGATCTCCTTTGCCGATATTTTACCTCACTATCAAGCCAACAAGAATTCAGCTTATGGTACCGTAACGCCATCTCCGGATGAAATTAAATCCAGTACGACTTATTATTTCGGTTACACCGGCTACGACAAACAAATTGAAAGTCAGACGACCTGTGGAAGCGGACATCCAAGTTTATCTACCGGACCGACACCCAATTATTACTACCAGGTAACACTGGAAATGTCAGGTCTTCATAATGCCATCAATGAAAATCCGGGAGCACGAAGCACCGTCAGTTGGTTAAAATCGTTAGCAATAACCGGATCGGACGACCTGGGAAACTAATCTTGGTATTCCAGAAGCAAAGAGCTTTATTTGTTTCCCCGAATAAAGCTCTTTTTTTTGCCTGTCTGAAGAATAAATCATGGAGGATCCAATAACACCTGTATCTACCAGGCAATTTCACATCGATCAGAAGCAATACATGAAATTACTTCTGATACAAAAATACCGGAAAAGCACCTGGTGGCTGTGGCCCCTCCTGCTATTGATTGTAATAAATATGGTCTCTGGTTTTGCCAGGGTAGGCATTGTTCTCCTCATGGGCTTGATTTTTTATTTGATCTACATCTACCAGGAATACCGGCATTATGTCCAGAGCCGGAAAAATCAGGCATTGTTTGCCCCACAGTCTTTTGAATTTTATCCTCAATCGCTTTTTCAAACGACCCAATTGGGTAAGGTTGAAGTTCCTTATACATCCATAACCAGGATAGAAAAGCGGTCTGATCACATCAAATTACACCTAACCGACAAAACCTGGTTTTTTATTCCGGCCGGAGCGATCAAACGTAAAGAAGACCTGTTGAAAATTCTGGAATACATCGAATGACCCCAATCAGGTATCACTTCAGTTTAATGACCTTGCTCAAGTGGTGAATCCCATCGATCCGGACATCCAGCACGTAAGTCCCTTCCGGAAAGGTGAGATCATTCCATTCAATGACCGGCCCCACCAGGTCCTTCACCTGGAATAAATTTACTACCCTGGATTGTAAATCATATAATACCAGTTGGATGTCCTGGACATTGTTCGTGGGCAGTTCAATTTTCAAATTATGTTCAAATGGATTTGGATAGATTTTGATTCCAGCAATCGAGGCATCCTTACGGGCGCTGGTATTACCATGGACCGTTATGGTAAATGAACAACGACTGGTATTACCTGCAGCGTCCGCCGCTATATAAGAAATAGAACTTGTTCCTTCCGGAAACAAACTCCCGCTTGCTAACCCGGAAATATGGGCTACTATATCCAATTCACAGTTATCGGATGCAACCGGAGCGTTGTACTGCACTTCCGGATTATCGGTTTCAATGGACTCCGGGCAGACCAATACTGGTGCGGAGGTATCCACGATTGTTAATTGAACGGTTTTTTGGCTGGAATTACCGGCATCATCGATGGCGTTGACTGTTACGGAAACTGGTTCTTGCGCGCAGGATAGGGGAGTCGGAATGTCAACCCACAGACTATCCAGACTACAATTATCCATCACGGAACTGACCACATCATTTACCGAAAAAGTAGAGTTGCCTTCCGGGCCGGGATATACGGTAAGATCATGAACCATGAGGGTTGGCGGTATCGTATCCTGATCAGTCAATACAATGGCCGAGGTTGTCAAACAATTGTTTGCATCCGTTATGGTTAACCCATAAGTCCCGGGATGCAGGTTATTTATTGTTGGTGTGGTACTTCCGGTAGACCACTTATAAATGTAAGGCGGTGTGCCACCACTCACCAGTAGGGTGGCTGATCCATCAGTGGCATTGACACAGGAGGGATTGGTTATGGAAATGGTTGATTGTAATGCTTCAGGTTCAGTGATGATCACAGGTATGGTTATCATGCTCCCGTCATTGTCTGTAACCGTGGCCTGGTAATCTCCCGCACTAAGGTTCTCCATGTTTGAGCTACTATTACCATTGGACCATTGGTACGAATAAGGAGGGTTTCCTCCGCTGGCAACCAGGGATACCGAACCATTGGATCCTCCCTTACAACTGACATCTGTTTGATTTTGAATTCCGGCAGTTAAGGGTTGAAGGAGTGGCGTTATAGAGAATACAGCAGAACCGGAAACCGGATGATCACCATTGTCCCGGTTATTTCCATTGGTAATATTGGCAGCATAATAAATAGTAATGGAATTACTTCCGGGATTCGGAGGAGCCTGCCAGTTAAAGGTCCAGGTCACGGAATCACTTTGAAATTGTTTGGCGCCCCGGTGACCTATATATTCCCTTCCCGTACTGGTCGATGTGCCAACGTCTGCACTGGTCGAAATGAAATCCCCGGCATTCAGATTGGTACTTGTGTAAACGGATACGGCTTCAAACCCACCCAGAACAGGGACACCGGTCGTGCTTTTTACCCGCAGCCTCACCTGATAGAGTTGACCAGGTGCTACTTCTTGTGGTAATCCGGAAATGGAAACCGTTCCATTCAAAGCCGAGCTGGAACTATGGCAATCAGTACAAAAACCGTTAAAAGGTGCATTTGTACTTCCATTAGGCGGTGCAGCAGCGTAATTGGTAAATAACACATAGACCACCAGAATTGCACCGGATACCACCAGGCTGTTTGATCGTGTCAACATAGTGTGCGTTTTTCAAGGTTTAGCAAAGAAACCATTCACCGATCAAACGTCACATTAAAGGTTGTTGAGCCAGGGGATTTTCCGCCCGAACCAGGAATCAGGATTCATGTACAAATTTGCTGGAATTTTATGCTCTGGCACATTTTAAAATCACTCGAAGGCTGCGAAAAAACGGTTATTATCAATGTAATGGTCGATACCACCAGCCGCAAGCCGGATGAGATCGATCAGTGGGAGGATTCCAAATAAACCACCGAAAGTAAAAAAGTACGCAAGGATCAAAACCCAGCTTCCTCCCAGATACACCCGGTGAATGCCCAAACACCCCAGAAATAACGCCAGGAGCACGGCCACTATAATTTGATTTTCACCGCCACGTTCCACCATTTTCGAAATCCAGGCGCGACGGCGTTCCTCACGCTGTTCCCGCCGAACATTTTTTTTGGACATCGGCTGCGATCGAGCCTGATCAACTGCAATGGCGTCCGCTGCAGGAACAGGGGTCCGGTGAATGGCGAAGCCGGGTTGCGAGACCAGCAATCCCACCATGAAGAGTGTGTATTTAATCATTTGTTTCATGATGCATCATTTTCTATGACGATACATCATTTCCTGGCATACCCCTATGCTCTTTGGATTACAACAATTCAGACTGAGAACTTATCCGGCAATGCAGCGATAATATTTTTACCTCCAACTCAGTGGACGGAGCGCGCCTCTCATACGTTTATAATGAAAGGCCATTGTTATCCGCTAAACGACTACATGGAATGTACTTATAAGGCATCAACTGTTTTTGCAGAAGGTGCCTTTTTCTTTTAAGATGCCACATCCGGATCAGCTCGTGATCGCTAGTTCAGTTTCATAAACTTCTCTGTCCAGGCTCCATTTGCATTGAAGATCTGCAACAAATAAATCCCCTGGATGAGGTCCGCAGCCGGAATTGCATTGATCCCTTCCTGCACAAAACCTTGTTTCAGCTTTTTGCCAGTGACATCTGTGATGGTATAAGACTGGTTGCCAGACCCGGGAACCTTGACATAGAGCACAGTGCCCACCGGATTGGGAAATACCCGGATGGAATAAGGAGCAAGAGCCGGTTGCTGAGCTGATGTCTGCTGTGTCACCGTATTATTGGCCGATATCAACCAGTGATCCGGATCGAATTCCAAGCCGGTGACCGCAAAACTTACGGGGATCGTAAACTCCTGACCGGAGTGATCATGTTGCAGGATAATCAGCGTATCATGACCGTCTCCAAATATGTGGATGGGTAATGGCATATCAAAAAAATCAACGGTAGTTGATGAGGTAGATTGTGCCACTGTGAGTTGTAATTGGTCGTCTGTCTGCTCCCAGGAAATGTGGTAGGAGGGAAAGCCTTCTCCATAATACCATTCCTGAAAAAAATTGCTCAGATCCTGTCCGCTGGATGCCTGCAGATGCTGTTTTAGATTCTCTGTGCGTGCGAAGCCATAAGCTAATTGAGGGTCGTTCAGATAGGACCGGATACCTGCGAAAAATGCTTCATCACCGAGCTTCCATCGCAGCATATGGAGCAAGAGGGCTCCTTTATTGTAAGTCAGTCGGCTGTCAAATATGCGATTAACAGAGGATGTATCCGACACAAATACCGATCCACCGGGAGTGCTGGTGACAGAGGCAATCTTGCCGGTAAGCCATTGCTGCCAGTCCTGATTGCCAAGGCCGTGTTCGTAGCATAGTCCTTCACAATAGGTGGCAAATCCTTCATTCAACCAGATGTCCTGCCAGGTTCCGCAGGTCACTTTATCACCAAACCACTGATGTGCCAACTCATGGGAGATCAGCAGGAAGGAAAAATTGTAAGCGAAAGTCATGGTCTGATGTTCCATACCCCCTCCCCAGCCAAATTGAGCATGTCCGTATTTCTCCTTGGCGAAAGGGTAGAGGCCAAATAATTCATTGTACAGCTGCATCACCGGGATAACCTGGTTGGTCTGATTGATGGCTGCATCGAGGTTTTCAGGATAGACATAATTCAGCACCTCGATGTCCGCTTGCCCCGGGACGGGTACATAATCAGAATAAGCCGCATAATCGGTGATACCCAGTGCAACAAGATAGGAAGCGATGGGGTAGTGGGTCTGCCAGTGGTGGCGGGTCATGCTGTCTGACACCGGAATCTCATTGATTAATACTCCGTTACTGGCTACCCGGTAAGCATTTGGCGTCGTAACCAGGATGTCCATACTATCGATCTTATCACTCAGGTCCTGTTTGCACGGCCACCAACTGCTGGCGCCATACGGCTCGGATAATGTCCAGATGATCGGTGTACCCTGATGATTACTTTGTACCCAGTAACCAAACCCACCACCGGTTGGTACTCCGTGATAGCTGATGGAAATGCTGTCGGACTGACCGGATGCTATTACCTTCGGCAATCCAATCTCCAGGATCTGTGACTCGAGCTGAACAAAGTCACTTTGGGTAAGTCCATGATATACGATCGAATCAATCGTCAACCCGGAATTAAAGTCAAAATCTAACCGGTCCAGCGCATCGAGTGCCGTAAAGTAGGTTGTAACGGTACCTTGTATAAAATTCACAGCAGGATCTATGGCCCAGTCCATACGCTCGTAGTGGATGTCGAAGTTGGATCCGGTCTCACGGGTTTCCAGGGTTTGAATTAGTTGTTGGCGTGATGCCGATTTCATCTCAGCATGCTGAAGATCTGTAGCAGGATCAAGCTGGGTGAAGGCTGGAATGGTGGCTAATACGATAGAAACCAGCAACAGCAAAGGCCTTAAATGTGTGTTCATACCAGGATCAGTTATGGATTAGAAATCCGTAAAATGATTGCAAAGTTCAACAACCGGGATGAATTTAGGGCTTTATTAACGGAAGTAATGCCGATCCAAATTTTCTGTACCCATCCGCATTCGGATGCAGCCCATCGGAAAACAGGGATTCATCGATCTTGTGATCTGGTTGCAAGAACACGGAGCCGACATCTCCAAAACGGATATCGTGGTCGCCGGCCAACCGGGCAATGCACAGATTCAGCTCTACGATCCGTGCTTCGTAATCCCGGCGGGGGAGGAGTCCCATCAAAAGAATTTCTGCCCCTGGCTGCCGGTACCGTATTGCATCGATCAACAGGCTCAGTCCGGTAAGAATCTCATCATCCGTATTCAAATGCAGATTATTGGTTCCGATCATCACAATGACTTTCCCGGCATCAAAGCCATCCAGTTCACCGTGGTAAACGCGCCACAAAACATTCTCAATCCGGTCCCATCCATAAGCAAGATTACGTAATCCCATGGGCGTGAAGTTATTGGACCAGCTGGCTTCCTCCCGTACAATAGGGGCTTTGGGCTCACCGCCCCAGAAATGAACGATGGAGTTGGCCAGGATGACCATTTTAGGAGGAGTGGTGGCATTCATGGCCAGGATCTCCCGGTGGCGCATTTCCCAGTCGTAATTGCCTGGTTCCCGCCGTTGCGTACAAGGTTGGGTGGTGGAAACGGCTCCGACAGGTTCGTGTAAAATGGTTCGCAACGCCTTTTCAAAACCCTCAGCGTAGTGCTCCATGCCCAGGTCGCTGGGATGGGTGCCGTCGACCATATCATCCATTTCGATCCCGATCTGGTCTTTCACCAGGTAATATAAGCTGGATATGCCTTCTGCTTTGAGAGCCTGATAGGCTTGTAGCTGGATCCGGTTGACCCGCTCGTAGGAATGGCGACGTCTTTGGTCAAGGCTGCCGTCGGTATAGCCGTCATGATCAACGAGCAAAATGGGCGTCTCCGGGTGAACTTCTTTAAGCCTATGGATAGCATGCAGAATTCTTCGGGTCAATTCATCATCCGGGTAGGTGGTCGAATCGGTGAGATTTGGCAGGCAATCGATCAGGTAAATCTTTGCTTTGATCTCCGTGAGTAATTCAATGATTTCCGGCTCCAGACGACCATTGCCCGAGAAGGCCAGGTTGATCAGGGGATGATCCATCTTGCGCGCCAGGATATTCGTCCAGCCCATGCCAGGACGGGATGCGACGCCACCCTGAGCAATGGACGTTCCGTAAACTACGATGGGCAGTTCCGGGCGCACCGGTAGCGGTTCAAAATAATCCTCGGGATCAACTCCAATTTCGAGCCAGGTGACATGGTTGTAGAGCGGTAGATACATCCGGTATTCACGACCGAGCTCATGGTACCTGTCATTGGCCGTCATACCGGAGAAACGATACACGATGGTGTCTTTAAACTGGCGACTGCCTCTGCACCAGTGCCAGTTGCCGTCGCTGTCAATGGCGTATAAGTCCAGGCCGCTGACTCCGGTAGCAGGCATGTGGGGCATTTCCAGATTACCATCCACCTGATACCGCACGATGATGGATGAGGCGTTGGATCGGAAACGAATGGATAATCCTGCCGTGTGATGCGACAGATTCCAAACGGGTTCACGGACATCTGCCTGTGCACGTGCCGGCAAACGGTCGTATGGCGATACGGATTCGGACGGCCAGGCAACGCCTTCAATGAACTGTTGGTTGGTTTGTGCCGGATTCCACCAGCTGACTTGTGCCGAAATGTAAGTCGTCCAGATCAGAATGAATGAAATGGAAATCGTCCGCCTTAATGAAAAGCCCATCATCAATTTGTTTTGGTTCGGAATTTAATAAATATTCATGGACATGGGGGACATACGGAAAGACAACACCAGGTTCAGAATATCATCCAGGATCCATTCCCTCAACTTCTACTTAACATAATATTAATTATAGGAAATAAGATGAGATTTTAACCCGGGACCCCACGTGGCCGGTTCATACCAGATTTCAACATAATAAAAGCTGTATACAGGATCACCACCATGACGACCCAGCGTAGTGCATGCAGCGGCAGCGACTTGACGACCAGTGCGGCTAACAAAACAGCACCGATGGCCGGTATGGCCATACCGACGGCTGCCTTGCGGTTGTAAGCGCCCGCCTTAATGAACCGCACCGAAGCTGGCGGCATCAGAAATGCACAGGAACCCATCATCACCGGAAACGCGACCAGCGGTGACATACCCAAGGCATAGACCAACGCCATACATGGCGCATACAAACCAATACCGGCGGTCATCAGTGCCCCCAGGATAAAATTTCCTGCCACCGCAACAGCGAGTTTTCCTGGAGTCAGTCCCAGGGCATCACCGCCGCCCGTGATCCAGTTCAACTGACCAGCTAACATAAATAATACGGTAACCAGCAAGGCAATTCCCATGGTCAACCGAATCTGACGTTCTGTCCATCTTGCGATCATTCCTGCCCCAAATACTGCACCGGCCATAGCGGCCAGGATCATGGCAATCAGTGTCAATGGTTCCACTTCCACAATACCGATGAACAAAAACGCCTGTAACAACACTGCCAAGGTATTTGCTACATTCAGCGTGCCCGGTAACACACGATCTTTGGTCTGACCGAAAAATTTCAATAACGCAGTCTGCGGAGCAAAGGCACCTATGCCGAGGACATCAAAAAAATTGACCACAAACCCGATAATGCCGGTCTTCAACCAGCTGCTTTCGGGTTCCAGTTGGTCCCGGTGCCGATAATAATCTCTAAACAGGACGAATCCAAACCACAGTGTAAGGAATCCTAATGCAATCCAAATCGTAGTGATCATTATTGTTATTCCACTTATGAGATCTCTCCACTCGCCTTTGGCTCGGTCGAGATGACAATTGCATAATAAACACGTTACTGGCCTTCACTTTTAACATACTTTATAGGCATGCTGCCTGCGCTCAGCTTCATTGGCTTCGAGACGTGCTTCGATTTCCTTGGCGGATTTGGTGATGGCCAGTCCGCCCAATCCGGTACAACGCAGCGTATTGGGTAATGCATCACCAACCCGCTTCATGGTTTCGATCACCTCATCCAGCGGAATCAGATGCTGGTAATCCGACAACGCCATGTTGGCACTGGATAAGGCATTCGACGCAGCCAATACATTACGGTTCAGACAAGGCGCTTCCACGCGGTCGGCGATGGTATCACAGATCATACCCAGAGACGATTGCAGCGCCATGGATGCAGCTCCCAGGGCTTGATTCAACGTTCCATTTTTCAAGGTAACAATACCTGCAGCAGCCATTCCGGACCCTGAACCGCACTCTGCCATGCAACCACCCACTTCAGCTGCAAAAGTCGCATGTGCTGCAATGAATACACCGATCAGTCCGGCTGCCAGCATCGCTTTAACGGTAGCGTCTTCCGGGAAATCAAATGCATCCGAAATTCCCAGAATGGCTCCCGGCAATGCACCGCACGAACCCGCGGTTGGTGCTGCTACAATGATACCCATGGAGCTTTTCACTTCCATCATGGCCGATACATACAGGATTATGCGGTTCAGCACATCATCCTTTACCAGCTGATTCGTTGACATCCGCTTAGACAATTCCAGAGACTGCGGCCCCAGGATGCGATCCGCGTACGTCGTTCCCTTCAGACCTTCTTTTATGGAATTGCCCATGATACCGACGATGTCCTTCATTTTCAGAAAAACCTCCTCTTTGGAAATGTTACCACGCAAACTTTCATATTCCAGAGCAAGTTGCCACAGATCCAGCGCTTTGCCACGATTGTATTCCAGCATTTCCGCACAGGTGATAAAAGGCACCTGAAGTTCCTTACGGGATAGAACTGGCAAAACAGGCTGCAATTCCTTTACATAATATATATCATCAAATGCTTTAATTAAATCCTGTATTTCATTGGATATCTTAATATTATGCTTTATCTCTATAAACGTATTCAGTCCTGAATGGATCTGAATAAAATCAAAAACAAGTGATTTCTTAAGATATTTCTCCAGCCTCTCAGCAGCGCTTTTTGAGGATACATAGATGAGTGTCTCAAAATAATCCCCGTACATGGACACTGCGGCGCCATCGATTTCAATCACCTCGATCATGCCTCCGCCGGTTGATAAGGCGGTCAGCCAATGCGTTTCCTGATCATTGGTCAACGTAATCTTGTAGGTATTGGGATGTGTCGCTCCAATCGGATGGATGTCAATTTTGATCTGAATGCCTGCTTCATCAGTGGCTTCCTGGTAAGCAGGCAGACGCTCATCATAAGCTTCCCATCCGAGGAATCCTCCAAAAAGTCCCATATCCGAGCCCTGGCCTTTATGCGTTGTAGCCAGGGATCCGTTCGGGTCAAATTCGATATAAACTTCCCGGATATCGCCATCCATCAGGTCGCGGCAAAGACGACCAATCCGTAAGGAAGCTGCGCAATGTGAGCTTGACGGTCCGCGCATCACCGGCCCGATCACGTCGTTGAAAATGCTGGGATAACTGGCCATAACTTAAGCGATTTAAGAAATGTGTCGTTGCAGAACAAACCCGGTTCTTTTCAAATTTAGAAGGATTGACGGACATCTGGAACTTTTAAGCTGGATATACACTCAATCGCTGAGGATCTCTATGTACCTTGTTTGCAGAGAATTGCCTTCACAGCATTGAACCAATGGTTATGAGCGAACAAAAATTCTTTAAATGGCTCCTTATATTTTGGGCCGGCATTCTCCCGTGTACCGGACAGCAACCACCCTCAACGCTGGTGCAGTCATTTGAGGCTTATCAAAAAATGAAATCTGAAAGCCCTTATCGTCTGGATTGGGTTTCGATTGGGCCAATGGTGAATTCTGCACGAGCGGATGTAGTCATGGTCGATCCCTCCGCACCAGGCACCATGTATGTTGGTTATGGATCAGGAGGGTTATGGAAAACCACGAACAATGGCCTGGACTGGCATCCGGTATTTGAAAACCAGGCCGCATTGGGTATCGGTGATGCAGCCCTGGCCCCCTCCAACCCGGATATTATCTATGTGGGAACCGGCGAACACCTTAAGAAACCAAGGAACTTCACACTACCCGGCACCGGCATGTATCGATCGGATGATGCCGGAAAGACATGGGAGTACATCGGCCTGGAGGACTCCTGGTCAATTGCTGAGATTGCGGTTCATCCCACCAATCCGGATATCGTTCTGGTATGCGTTCTGGGTCACTTGTGGACCCCCAACAGACATCGTGGCGTGTACCGGACCATCAATGGCGGTAGAACCTGGGAGCACGTATTGTACGTCAACGATCGTACCGGTGCGAACGATGTGGTCATCTCCCCTACTGACCCGGACCGGATCTATGCCTCTTTATGGGAAGTCTATCCGGGCATCAGCGGCACCGGAAGTGGCATCTACACCAGTAAAGATGGAGGATCTACATGGTCACGATGTGTCAACGGAATCCCGGTCAACGAACATATTGGCAGGATCGGCCTGGCGGTATCGCAGCAGAACCCGGATAAAGTTTATGCTTTTATGGATAACCTGAATAATCCCAGGGATGACGCTGCCGAATTGTACCGTTCAACCGATGGAGGCGAACACTGGCAGCGGACCCATGAACAACCCTTCAAGCTATTTCCGGGAATAGGATGGTATTTCACCGATGTTTATGTCAATCCACAAAATGACGATGACGTCTATTGCCTGGGGGTCCGGCTGGCCCGAAGTCAGGATGGAGGCAAGACGTTTTCTTTCCTGGGCGGACACATTCAGCACATGAACCCCAGTGCAGCCCAGGGATTGCATTTGGATCAGTGTGAACTCTGGATCAACCCGGAAAACCCAAGCCATCTTGCACTGGGAAATGATGGAGGATTTTATGTGAGTTACGATGCAGGCGAATCCTGGACACATTTTAACAATTTGCCTGTCGGCGAGTTTTACGACCTGACCATAGACCAGAAACGATCTGTCATCTATGGCGGCACGCAGGACGATGCAACCGTGTATGGACCACCTCAAGAGATCAAAACCCATTTTCCGGATCCCTGGAAATACATCTGGATTGATCCCTGGGATGGTGGTGACGGTTGTATAAGTCAGGTTGACCCGAAAGATTCCTGTATCGTCTATTATAGCCAGCAGCATGGAGAAGCCATCCGGTACGATCGTTGCGCTGATTCCACAAAACGCATTAAACCATCACTTCCGGAATCCATACAGGACACCTTGAATTTCAATTATATAACCCCCTATTTTATTTCCCCTCATCAGGCAAACACACTCTACCATGGCGGGAATTATGTATTTAAGAGTCTGGACCGGGGCAATAGCTGGCAGGTAATCAGTGGCAATCTGGCAAAATCAATTAACACTGCCAAAAGGTCTTTTGCCCTGGGTGCGCTGGTGGAGTCACCCGTTCATCCCGGCTGGCTTTACGCAGGGACCGACAAAGGGGGCTTTTGGTTCACTCAGGATGACGGCCTTACCTGGACCGAACGGTCTGCAGGATTGGCCAACCGTTATATCCGCAGCATCTGCCCTTCCAGATTTGAAACCAACCGGGTTTATTTGGCTATGACCGGTATCAATGACGACGATCTTGACTGCTATCTCTACCGGTCGGAAGATCTTGGTACTCATTGGCTGCCCATAAGTGATGGTCTTCCACGGGAGCCGGTTAATGTACTGCTTGAAGACCCGCATTATCCGGATCTCCTGTATGCCGGGACAGCTCGTGGAGTCTTTATTTCACAGGACAGAGGTGAACATTGGGATCTATTCGGTCAAAATATGCCTTCAACTGCTGTCGCGGACCTGGAAATATTGGACAAGACATCCGAACTGATTGCGGCTACCCATGGAAGAGGGATGTACAAACTCGGTTTAAGTCCCATTTATGAAATGCTTGAACATAAGCTGGATCCGGCAAAAAACTGGCTATTCCCCATCGCTCCCACTCCACGCCCCTGGTTTAATGCTCTTGGAGGCGAAGTCGATCAACGCACCACCCTTAAATTGGACATATCCTTTTGGCTCCTTGCAGCGCAACCGGTTACCCTGGAAGCTGTGGATGACAAGGATCAAACAGTGTGGGAGAAAAAGCTTGAGGGATCCCATGGCTTCAATCAATATCGATGGGACCTGGTGATGCGAGAAGTAACGAGCAACCTCCCCTACTTTATCCATTACCGTGAATATCTCGGTGCTGGAAAGTATCGTATGATATTGGTCCAGGGAAATCAGGTTATCGGGGAGCAACCATTTACGATTACCAAACCGGAATCGCCCTATAGGACAAGAGATTGAGGACCAATCGGTTGCTTTGTTATAAATGATCTTTCCAAACGCTGTAAATTCAAGAGGCAATCGGCTTCGTTCCACCCCGGAGGATTATTGTATCCCGGTTCAGCCAGTTTTGAATGGTATTGTAAATGACAGCCCTTTTATGAATGGCATCAAGTGAATCCAGGATCTGCACTTCAACGATTGGCACTTTTGCAGTTGCATTCTGACAAAAATCCCTGACATTATTACATCTGCAGGCATGTGCAGGTTGTGGCAAAGCAATAAGTAAAAGGAGAATCTTTACGCAGTGCAAGACATGCCGTTTGAAAAAGACACGGTAGAAGGTGAGCATCTGAATCCTGTTTCCAATAGTAAAACGTTCTAGGTGAACGATTTTGACTTTTCTTCTGTTTTTTTGTGATTGTTACCGGTCAAGTTTCTCTGTAATCAGTGGGAACTCATGGCTGAATGGTTCCTGAAATCATAACTCCAATATTTTCGGTACTGCTTCAATGTCACAGACAATAACCATCATCTAATAAAATATCCTATCTTTGCACCATCTAACTGAGAAGATTGTATTTGCAATCTGTTTGACCTCCTACTCATCCGGTATTTCTCCTACATTTTTCCTGATAGATAAAATCGACCTGATTACCACAAAAGGGTATCCGTTTGAGGATCATCCAGTTGTTGGCAATCCGGGTATTGTATCAATTAAATAAGAATTAATGAAATTTTCAGATCTGAAACTATCCAAACCCTTACTGCAGGCCCTGACTAAAAAAGGCTACTCCACTCCGACTCCGATTCAACAACAAGCTATACCAAGGATCCTTGCAGGCAAGGACCTCTTTGGCTGTGCACAAACCGGTACTGGTAAGACGGCAGCCTTTGCATTACCCATTTTGCAGTTATTGGCGCAGGGAGCAGTAAATAATCCCCGTAAAATTCGGGCCTTAATATTAGCCCCTACGCGTGAATTAGCCTTACAGATCCACGATAACATCAACCAGTACGCCAGCAATCTGCCTGTCCGTCACGCTGTTGCTTATGGCGGTGTATCCCAGCATGCTCAGGTCCAGCAATTAAAGAAAGGACTTGATTTACTGGTCGCTACGCCTGGCCGGCTTCTTGACCTGCAGCAACAGGGATTTTTATCATTGCATCAAGTGGAATTTTTTGTCCTTGATGAAGCAGATAAAATGCTTGACATGGGTTTCATTCGTGATATCCGTAAGATTATAGCCACCCTGCCAGTCCGTCGACAGTCGCTGTTTTTTTCCGCGACAACCACAAAAGAAATTAAAGCACTGGCTGGAACCATCCTCTACAATCCGGAAACCATTGCAGTCACACCGGTATCAAGCACTACAGAGCTGATCAAGCAGTTTCTTTATTATGTGCCGCGTGAGAACAAACGGGGATTACTGGAATATGTGTTAAAGAACAGTAATGTAACTCAGGCTCTGGTATTTACGCGAACCAAACGGGGAGCCGACAAAGTAGCGCGCACGTTGAGTTCACGTGGATGGCGTGCGGAATCGATTCATGGCAACAAATCACAAGGTGCGCGGGTCCGTGCACTGGATGGATTCAAGAAAAAAAGCATTGATGTCCTGGTAGCTACGGATATTGCAGCCCGGGGTATCGATGTAGAAAATTTGTCTCATGTGATCAATTACGAACTTCCCGAGGTGGCTGAAACCTATGTTCATCGCATCGGTCGTACCGGTCGTGCTGGTGCCCAGGGCATTGCACTCTCCTTTTGTACCGAAGACGAGACGGATTATCTGGAAGGTATCCATCAACTGACAAAGATCCCGATGGAGGTGATTTCACACCATCCTTTCTCATTTTAAGCAAAACATTGATAGTTACCTGAAAACAGGTAACTATCAATGGCGTAATATTGATCAGCTGCAACTTTTTTAAGCCGTTTCACGTATAGATGTTATTAAACATGTGTGAAATAGGTCATAGAAGTGGTAGATGCCAGTTTCTTTTGACTATTTTGATGCACCATCCGGGTTGCTTCGGTGATTTAGGATAAAGAAGAGCCAATAAGAAATACAAATTTATGCTGAGACCTGTAGTAAAATTTGTCCACCCGGATGAAGCTTCCAAGCGTTTTTTACCGCTTTTGAGACGACGGGTTGACCAATATTTCAAAGAAAATCACCTGTCAAAACATTGGAATGCAACCCTGGTTGCCAAGACCATAATCCTCCTTACCGCATATCTTCTCCCTTTTATTCTACTCCTGACTTTAAAACCAGGATGGCCCGTGGAATTACTCCTCTGGTCTATTATGGGTGCTGCCATGGCTGGTGTAGGAATGAGTGTCATGCATGATGCCAACCATGGAGCTTATTCAAGCAACAGCAAGGTCAATTTTTGGCTGGGGCATACACTCATTTTATTGGGTGGGTCCGTATTGAACTGGAAATTGCAGCATAATGTACTTCATCATACCTATACGAACATAGTTCATATGGATGATGACATCGGTGACAAGGTGATCCTGCGTTTTTCACCGCATACTGAAGTCAATTGGTACCACCGGATGCAGGCAGTTTACGCCTTTTTCTTTTATGCTCTGTCTACCATTTACTGGGCGTCAGCTAAAGATTTTATACAGTTTAACCGGTACAGAAAAGAAGGTGTTAACAAACAAAATCCAAAAGCAGCCCGCTATAGTCTGATCAAACTGATCTTCGCCAAGCTTTTTTACTACAGCATATTCCTGATCATTCCATTGACAGTATTCCACATGCCCTGGCTTCCCTATGTGTCCGGATTCCTCCTCATGCATGCCCTGGCCGGGCTGATTTTATCGGTTATTTTTCAATTGGCACATTCCGTGAATGAAACCACCCATCCCCTGCCGAATGACGAAGGCCAGATTGAAAACAGCTGGGCCATACATCAGCTTAATACGACATCCGATTTCTGCCGGCATAACAAATGGCTTTCCTGGTATATTGGCGGGTTGAATTTTCAGATCGAACATCACCTGTTTCCCAGCATCAGCCATGTACATTACCCTGCCCTTTCAGTCATTGTAAAACGGACTGCCGAAGAGTATGGGATTCCTTATCTCGAGCATAAGACCTTCAGGCAGGCATTGCGATCACACATTGAGGCCCTGCAACGATTCGGAGTTGACAAAAATCCGATCGACTGATCCCTGATATAATCTAAGGCTTCTTTCAGGTAATTACTGATTGTAAAAGAACTGTTCTTTTACAATCTTCCCATCCTTCACTTCATAGACACAGATTTCATCCATATTGGTAGGACCAGGAGCGCCTTTGAACGTGACATTCATCTTCCAGGGAATGGCAAAGTAGTCACCTCCGATAACCGGATCCCCGATTTCAGAACCATTCACTTTCTCGACCATTTTATTCCATTCCTCGCTTTTCTTTTTTAAAGCTTCAAATCCCTGGACCCTCTGCATGGGAGACCCTTCAGGTTCGAGGCTGATGATATCCGGCGAATACAATTCCTGATAGCAGGTTGCAAAGTCACCTGTACGGCATAATTCCACCAACCGGTTGGCAATTTGTTCGATTTTCATATTGGAGGTTTTGATTGGTTAAGATTACTGATTTACCAGTGGCAAAGTACCATCCATTATAAAACGTGGTTCAGATCAGAAAAGTTGGAAAATGATTGACACGGCTGTGTTAAGAGTTGTTTACCGGTTCAGTTGTCACTTGCCAATGATGAAATATGATTACATTAATCATTCATTGCAATACGATCAGACATGAAGAACAGCAACCGGCAAAAGCCTCGTCGTGATTTTATCAAAAATTCGATAGCAGCTATGGCTCTGACATCAACCGGTATCCCCTTAGGCTGGGCAGACCGGCCGGTAAAATTGGAGAAGATACCACCCGGAACACCCAGGGTGCCTGATCAGCCCATACGGTTTTCAGTCATTGGAATGAATCACGGACACATTTATGGTCAGGTCGGAGCTATGCAGCGGGCAGGTGGTATTCTGGTGGCCTATCATGCCACCGAGCCCGAGATCATGCAGGAGTTTAGGAAGCGGTACCCGGACGCCAAACCGGCCCGAAGTGCTGATGAGATCTATGAAGATACCAGCATCCAGCTGATCCTAAGCGCTGCAATTCCCATTGATCGGGCTGACATCGGGATTAAAGCCATGGAACACGGCAAGGATTTCATGTCGGACAAACCTGGTATCATAACGCTGGAAAAACTGGAGGAAGTCAAAAAAGTACAAAAGGATACCGGCCGGATCTTTTCAATTCTCTACAGCGAGCGCATGGAAAACAAGGCCTCGGTGAGAGCTGCAGAACTCATTAAAGCCGGAGCCATTGGCCGCGTAATTCAAACCGTCAATCTTGCACCCCACCGGATGAATATACCCTCAAGGCCTGACTGGTTCTTTGATACCAAATATTATGGCGGTATCATAACCGATATCGGATCCCACCAGATCGATCAGTTCCTTTATTACACCGGATCCACAAGAGCTATTATTGCCGGAGCTCAAACAGGGAATGTCCACTACCCTCAGTATCCCGAATTCGAGGACTTCGGTGATGCCATCTTACGCGGAAATGGCGGGATGGGGTATATCCGGGTGGACTGGTTTACGCCGGACGGTCTGGACACCTGGGGTGACGGTCGCCTGACCATCCTCGGTACCGAAGGCTTTATGGAATTAAGAAAGTACACGGATCTTGCCGGACGGACCGGAGGTAACCATCTCTTTCTGGTCGATAACAAGGAAACGAGATACATCGATTGTTCCGATCAATACCTGCCTTTTGGTGAGCAGTTTACCCACGATATCCTTTACCGGACTGAAACCGCTATGACTCAGGACCACTGCTTTCTGGCCACAGAAGTCACGCTTCAGGCCCAGGCCCAGGCCCAGCGGGTTAAAATGGAGTTGTGAAGGGAGGTAGCAGAAGTGCCTCAGATCTCGACCGTTCCGCGGGGCTAATTGCATGAGGCGATGAACCCCTTCTACCTATTTTACCCTTTCTACCTTTTTAACCTCTTTTACCTTTTTAACCTCTTTTACCCTTTTAACCTCTATTACCCTTCTCCCCCTTTTTCAATTATTCTCGTAACCGTTGTCATACCAGCATTGCAGGGTCTGCAGCTGACTGGTTGATAAACTGGAACCCTCCGGCATGGTACGGTTGACCAGTACTTCCCGGTTAAATTGTCCGTTAACCAAATCCGCATATAACCCGGAATAGGAAGTGAAATCACCATTCCTTGATCCAGAAGCATGGCACCCGGAAAGTGCGCATGACGATTGAATGATGGGTTTTACGTCGGAGGCAAATGAGGGTGTAGTTCCGTCACAGACGATCGATTCGGTCTTGGTACAACCGGACATCATTGCAGCTGACGCAATCAATCCTGCGCCAATTAATCTTAAAAGCGGTCTTTGTCTCATAGATGTATTTAGGTAAGAAGGCATTCATCTTACCGGTGTACTCACCTCGGCATGAAAAATCGTTGCATTATCCCAGGCTGAGGTTTGCTTTATACCATCGATTTCCTACTTTCATAACCTTAAATTGAATAAAGTATGATGCGCAAACTTTTCCTGCTACCCTTACTACTGGTATTTTGTTATTACCTGCCGGCACAAGAAAACCGTTACATCCCGATCGATACCATGGTGAAAACCATGCATGAGGTCAACATCAAGGGTGTCCGTATCCCCTACTCTGCTACCACCGGCACTCAACCGGTATGGAATGAAGCAGGAAAACCTATTGCGACACTCTTTTACACTTATTATCAGAGGACGGATGTCAAGGATCAAACCAATCGCCCTTTGATTTTCTCGTTTAATGGCGGCCCAGGTTCTGCTTCCGTCTGGATGCACATTGCTTATACAGGTCCCCGCATGCTGATCATCGATGATGAAGGATATCCGGTACAACCTTATGGTATCCGGGATAACCCCAATTCCATTCTTGATGTTGCGGATATTATTTACATCAATCCTGTCAATACCGGGTATTCACGCATCGTGGATCCGGAAGCAAAAAAAGAAACGTTCTTTGGCGTTAACGCTGACATTAAATACCTGGCGGAATGGCTAACGACCTTTGTATCCCGTAATAATCGCTGGCGTTCTCCAAAATACCTGGTAGGTGAAAGCTACGGCACTACCCGGGTATCCGGCCTTGCCCTCGAACTGGAAAATGCACAGTGGATGTATCTGAACGGCGTCATTCTGGTCTCTCCGACCGAACTGGGTATCGATCGCGACGGTCCTGTGGTTGCCGCTAACCGACTCCCCTATTTTGCAGCCGCAGCATGGTACCACAAAGCATTGCCTCCGGCATTACAGAATAAGGACCTGACTGACATGCTGCCCGAAGTGGAAACTTTTACCATCAATGAACTTTTACCCGCCATGGTCATGGGGGGCTTCCTGGATGTGGACAAGAAAAAGGCAGTTGCTGCCAAAATGGCCATGTATTCCGGGTTAAGTGAAGATTTCATCCTGAAGAACAATCTGGATGTATCCATGAATGCATTCTGGAAGGAATTGCTCCGTGATCGCGGATTCACTGTTGGCCGTCTGGATTCACGCTACCTGGGCATTGACGAATCAGATGCCGGAGACCGCCCCGATTATAACTCGGAAATCACGTCATGGCTGCATTCGTTCACACCAGCTATCAATTACTACATCCGGGAAGAACTGGGATTCAAGACCGATACCAAATACAACATGTTTGGGCCGGTGCATCCCTGGGATCGCAGTGGTGATCAGACCGGAAAAAACCTCCGCCAGGCTATGGCACAGAATCCCTACCTGAATGTCATGATCCAGTCCGGCTATTACGATGGAGCCTGTACATATTTCAATGCAAAGTATAGCATGTGGAATATGGATCCGAGTGGTAAAATGAAAGACCGTTTTGTCTGGAAAGGATATCGCAGCGGACACATGATGTATCTGAGGCAGGAAGACCTGAAGCAGGCAAATGAAGATATACGGACATTCATTCAGAAGACGATACCGGCAAAAGGTGAACCTGCTGAGTATAAGGACGGAATGAATTGATTTCCCCGGAATACCAGTGAAATTCGGCAGTAAGAATCGGATGTAAGATCAGACGAAGTCAGTAAAGACTTACGCGGTATTCATGAACGATACGAGCTGCTTTGTAGGCGATGACAGCCTGAAATCGTTCAGAAATCCAGGTTTCCAGTGCAACCAACTCAAGAATGGTCAATCGAATAAGCGATTTCTTGAGCTCTTTGAGAAATATCTGCAAGTCAAAACTGACTTTTTCAAGTATGACTTTGGTGTACTGAAGCCAGGTAATGGATCGTTTTCTCATTTTTGGTTTAGGCTTTCTGGATGAATTAAAAAAGGACTTCTTAAATGAAACGAGGTTCTAAAGCGCTTATTTTAGAAGCATAACAAAAATATACGATTTTCCTCGTTTTTATTACAAAAAAATCAATATTACCCGGCACTCAATTTCAAGCACCTTGTTAAGTCATGTGAGTTAATAATTTAAAATTCAATAAATTATATCGAATATTGAATCAGTGAAATAAGTATTGAGGTATTAATTCACTTTAATCATGAATTCCATGATCTAATGAGAAGAAGACTTTGAATTCCGCTTTTTCTTGGTGCTTTTCTTCATCTTATGGATGTGTTTCCGGCTATGCGGCATCGGTTCTTTTGCGTTATCCTCTTTGGGAAAGAGGCGTCGGCCATTGTAGGATCTGCCCTGAAGTTCCATAATCAGGGTCTCCAGATCTGCCGAAGACAACTCTATGGTTGAATGCTTTTGTCTTATTTCGATATGCCCGATTCCCTTGCCTCCTACACCGGTTTGGTGGGTAAGTAGGTGCAACATGGACTGTTTGGTCAGGCCATCCATTTTACCGGCGTTGATGTATAGTTTACTTTTCTTGTTTGCAGACTTGACGGCTTCCTGAACTTCAACATTAAGATCCCGGTTATCCCGGATAGGCGGCATGGCTTTCAGATGGATACTCACAATGCGCTCAATAAGATCCTCTTTGGACATTTCATAAAACCAGCCAAGCGCCTGCTCTTTGAGTGTCTGGTCCAGATTAGGTTGCTCATCCCACAGCGACTGAGCCCAATTTTCGATGAATTTCTCCTGAATAGAATTGGCATCCGGTACGCGCACTCGCTTCAGGTTCAACTTCAACTGGCGATCGAGCTGTTTAACGCGGTTGAGCTCTCTCGGGGTAATCAAACACAAAGATATTCCCGATTTTCCAGCCCTTGCCGTCCGGCCACTCCGGTGGGTATAATACGAGGCGTCATCGGGAAGGTCAAAATGAAAAACGTATTGCAGGTCCTGGACATCAATACCCCGGGCAGCCACATCCGTAGCAATTACCATATGGGTTTTATCGGTCCGGAAATGCTTCATCACATGCTCTCGTTGCTTTTGAGTCAGGTCCCCATGCAAACTGTCCACAGCGTACCCCTGCTGACTCAGGTAATCAGCCAGATCCTGGGTACCTGCCTTGGTACGGCAGAATACGATACCTCTCATCATCGGGTCAGCATTCAGAAACCGGCATAAAGCCTGGGTCTTATCAGTGGCCTGGACCAGCACATATTGGTGCTCAATGTTTTGATTGGTCTTTTGTCCCTGATCGATAACCACTTCAATCGGGTCGCGCATGTACTGATTTACAATCTGCCTGATGGGTGCTGGCATCGTCGCTGAGAAGAGCCATATGTTCCGCTCATCCGGAACCTGGGCAAGGATGGCGTTGATGTCATCCACAAATCCCATATGCAGCATCTCATCTGCTTCGTCCAGCACGACATAACGGACGGATTCCAGGGAGATCTTCTTGCGCTCCATGAAGTCCATAAGTCGTCCCGGGGTGGCTACCACGATGTGCGGTTTTTTCTTTAATCCAATCAACTGCCCCTGGATAGAAGCCCCTCCATACACAGCCAATGTCCGGATACCAGGCATCATAGCGGTAAAAGACTTTAGTTGCTGTTCGATCTGCAGGCATAATTCCCGGGTCGGAACGATAATCAGGGCTTGCACGGTGCTTTCCTGCTGCTGGATCTGTTCGATCAATGGCAAACCAAATGCTGCCGTTTTACCGGTGCCCGTCTGAGCCAGACCTATAAAATCAACCATTCCGGTGATCAGATGTGGAATGGCTTCTTGCTGAATGGCCGTAGGTTGGTGAAGTCCGATGGCGGGAAGAGCGGCTAAAATTTCTTCACGCAGACCCAGGGATTGAAATGATTGCAAAGGATGACCTGATTATGTAAATGAGGCACAAAGGTATGACATTATTATGGATTTGAGGTTTGAGATTTGGTTTTGGGCTATGAGGACCATCCCTGAATAAGGTTGACCAATAAATCGTCACAACCATTCGGAATATTAAAAATCCAGTTAAAGCTGAGCCGACAATTGATCTGTGAACTGAAAGCTTTTGAGGGCTTGGGAAATCAATACGGGGGCTTCGATTCCCGCAAATCTTGATTTTGCATTTATTTGTTTACCTGAATCGTTAAAATCAGTGTCTATTGAGCTCAATATCTACGATCAGAACCTGACGATCACGATCCCGGCATGATCCCAATATCACTCCATTCTGGTCTATTACAGCACTTTGCCCTCCATACACCTGACCTGTCCAGGGACCATGGGAAATCATGCCCACCAAATCAGTTCCCACAATTGGACTAGCGATCTTGCCGGCAGCATTGCGGATGGTCTTATGCAACTCTTCGCCATGTTGTGGCCACTCCTTTTCTTCCGCAGCCCAACCATAGGGTATAAGTACCAGGTCCGGATGCTGTCTGCGCATCGCTTTTAGATTGTCCTCCAGAAAAGAATCGGCACAGATCAACAATCCGATCCTTCCAAACTTTGTATCGACCACCGTCACGCCATTCCCGGGTGTATAAGGAGGATCCATCAACTCACTCAGGATGTTGTTCTTCCGGTGTTTGGCCAATATTTTGCCTTCATTGGAAATCAAAATGACGGCATCATAGAGGTTTTCATTTTCTTTTTCTCCCAACCCGATGCATACATAAACCTGATACTGCCGCGCTAATTCTGACAAACGATCGGAATCAGATCCAGGAATTGGAAAGGAACGCTGATGCGCATCTGGATTGACCCAGCCCAATATGGACATTTCGGGGAAGCAAACGATATCTGCCCCTTGCTGCGTTGCCTCTTCCAAGGCATTTTCGATGCGGCGAAAATTACCTTCCCGATCTCCATCCAAACAAAAGATCTGGGCTACCGCTACCCGTACCGATGTCTGTCCGGATACCAGACCTGCCCACAGCAAATAACTCAGGATCAAAGAGAGATTGTTCATCATTTCTTGCGGATGACTGCTACGTAACCACCCCCCTGCGCAAGTTCCAAATGCAGTTTATCCCCTTTTCTTACGTTCATTTTACCGGTTTTGTAATCCTGGGCCATGCGGTTTGCATTGATACCATCTGCCCAGTATTCCAGCACATAATCGCCGGAGTCCAGAAAATCAAGTGTTACATCCAACTCCCGGGGTGTCCAATCCGTCATTGCCCCAACATACCAATTTCCATCCGCGCCAAGACGGGCGTCCACGATGTAATCGCCTACGGCGGCGTCAAGTACGCGGGTATCTTCCCAGGTCGTCGGCACCTGTTGAAGAAATGCAAAAGACTCAGACTCCCGCAAATAATTTTCAGGGACATCACACAACATCTGCAGAGGGCTCTCAAAGACAACATACATGGCCAGCTGATGACAACGTGTTCCCAAACTCATCGGCCGGCTAAAGCTGGGTGACCAGTCACGCAGCTGGGCATTCAGCATGGCTCCCGGTGTATAATCCATAGGCCCGCAGACCATCCTCGTGAACGGTAAGGTGAGATTATGTTCGGGACCTGTCAACTTGGAATTATCCCATTTGCTCCATTCGTTTCCGCGCACGCCTTCACGAGTCATCGCATTGGGGAATTCATGGCGAAAACCAGTTGGCTTATAGCAGCCGTGGAAATCCAGCAGGAGGTGATGAGCAGCGGTGGCCCTGGCGATCCGCTCGTAATAATTGACCATTTCTGCGTCGTTACGCTGCATGAAATCCACTTTGATACCTTTGATACCCCACCTGGTATATTCCGTCATCGCTTTATCCAGATCTTTGTCCAGTGCATTCCACAATACCCACAGGATAAGGCTCACGCCTTTTTCCTGGCCATACTTCGCCAATTCCGGAACATTCACCTCCGGAACGGAAACTGTTACATCGGTCGTAGGCGACCAGCCCTCATCCAGGATGATGTATGGGATCCCGTTTTGGGCCGCAAAATCAATATAGTGCTTATAGGTAGCCGTGTTCACTCCGCTTTCAAAGTCTACACCGTAGGTATTCAATGCATTCCACCAATCCCACTGGACCTTACCCGGTTGCACCCAGCTGAAATCCCCTTCCGCCGGGCGGTTTAGTTGATAGATGAGGGTATTTGTAAGCAGTCCAGCAGCGTGATCTTCCATCAGGATGGTTCTCCAGGGAAAAGTGCGTGTTCCTGGTGTTTTTACCAGGAAATTGGCTGCTTCAGTAACCATGATATCCCGGTCACGAACTTGTCTCTCCTGCAGGGGGTAATGGGGAAATGTGCCAGTAAGTGTACCGGAATTGGTGCCTGTCAGCCACAGACCCGGATAGTTGTACAGGTCTGACTCACTTATATGCATGTAATGGCTGTTTTGCTCAACCAGCGCGGGTAAGCTGCCCAGACTATCCAACGATAACTGAGATAATGCGAACTTCTTGAATATGCGTTCATTATGAGAATAAAACCCTTCTTCACTGGCATAATAAACCTGGTCTCCATTATTGAATACATAGGTTACCTGTTCGCCCAGGATTGTGATGGTCCCGTCCAGTGCCGATTTCCAACGCCAGGCTACTCCCCTGTCATACGCCCGAAACTCCAGCCCCACGCTATTTTCAAACTGGAGATCCAGTAAATTGTACTGGTCACGGATACTGGCGAATTTCTCATGGACTACCGGAATGATCTTATCATCATGGCTGGTCGTTTGCGCGGAGTTCAGGGTATAATCCACCGGTACCTCGGCAATATCCAACCGGATGGGAGAAGCGTTGATCCACGTTTTACCATCTTTCTGTACTGTATACTGCAACTCTCCTTTTGTCAGGGTTATGGTTACCTTGATTTTTTGATCGGGAGAACTGACCATCCAGGGTTGACCGATGGCTTTTGTAAAGAGAGCAGATAGCAGTGTGACCAAGCAAAATATCCGGAACATGGGAACTTGATTTTAAGTGTACAATGTACGCAATTCGTCGATTTTACACGAAAGCCGTTTAACGCAATCTGTTCACTTGGGATAAATCAATGAAATGGCTAAAATTGTCCCACCGGCACCATAAACTCATTTGCATATGATCGATTGGAGTGAAGCACAATTCAAACAAATGGCCATCCATACGGTGGGAAACGGATCTTCCGGACATCCATTGATTTTGTCAGGGCAGACGACCCGGGTCGATCCGGATTATTATCATTTGCTTACCGAGCATTTCCTGGAGCCATTCC
Source organism: Lewinellaceae bacterium (assembly GCA_020636135.1). Classification (NCBI taxonomy): domain Bacteria; kingdom Pseudomonadati; phylum Bacteroidota; class Saprospiria; order Saprospirales; family Lewinellaceae; species Lewinellaceae bacterium. The sequence continues at coordinate 2,276,767 of JACJYK010000001.1, read as the reverse complement.
GGGACAGGGAAAGTTACGCTTTTGACTTTGCCAATGGAGAGGTTGACCTGAATGCCGCCTACAATCTGGTCAGGCGTATCTTTGAATATCCGGATCACTTGCTGTCCATTTCAAAGGATCTGGCTAAGCATCTTTACGAAGCAGCCGTTCATCCCAATATCAAGGATGGTGATTTTTGCGTCGTACGGTTCGATCAGTTGGTCTATGAAGACGAAGTCACAGATGCGGTGGTGCTGTGCAAAAGTGAGACTCAGGATACCTTTCTGCAATTCCTGCAGGGTGAAGGGATAAGCGCCTTGCAAACTCAAACCGGCATTCCCATCCGCAGGCTGGATAAAGGGTGCCTGATTATCAATACCAATGTAGATTCAGGCTACCAGGTCTACATCATCGATCAGGCTAATAAATCACTGGAAGCACAGTACTGGCGGAAGTATTTCCTCAATGTCGCCCCAAGGTCGGACCAATTCCATCAGACGGCTCATCTGATGCAGATGACCAAATCTTTTATCAGTCAAAACCTAGGCGAAGAAAGACAAATCGATAAAACCGATCAGGTGCACTTTCTTAATAAATCCATGGACTATCTGCACACCCACGATCAGGTCAATGTAAATGATTTTACCAATGAGGTCTTCGATGATCCTTTAATCCAGGGTGTATTTGCACAATTTCAGTCCAACTACCTTGCAGAGAACCAACTTGAAATGGAGCCGGTCTTCGATGTCTCTGAAAAAGCCGTTAAGAAATACGCCCGAGTGTTCAAGAGTGTTCTGAAATTGGATAAAAACTTCCATATCTACATTCACGGTGATCGATCATTAATAGAAAAGGGCGTTGACGACGATGGAAGGAAATATTACAAACTCTATTATCAGGATGAGCTGTGATCAGCCTGGCAACTGCCCGCAGGCCGATAGAGATCATTGACGGGGATTTATTTTTTGGTTAACTTGTTACCAATAATAAAGGAAAGGATATGAAAAAAGCAATCTTTTACCTCTTGGTGGCTTCCTTGTCATTTGTCTTTAGCTGCAAAGCCATCAAAGATATGCCGGAAGCTACTCCAGGACCCGAACAGGTAAGTCTCGCGGTAGAACCCGGCAATTCAATTCCCCTTGATGTTCAGTTACAAAAAGTACCCGGTATTACGGTGCAGGGCGAAGGCGCCAATGCACGAGTCCGGATACGGGGTTCGGCCAGTTTTTTGGGCGATAGCGAGCCCTTGTTTGTGGTGAATGGCGTACCCGTATACGGAGGTTTCCGGGATGTCTTTTCGATGGTCAATACCGCGCAACTGAAATCCATCAACGTGCTGCGAAATCCCGCAGATACCGGAATCTATGGCACCCGCGGCGCTAATGGTGTTGTTGAGATCAAGTATTAAAAGACAAAGAGGAACATAAAATTATGCTCCTCTTTAAACTCATTGTATTGCGGGGCCCACAGCGAAAGATCAAGGATATCGTCATGGATTGTGGATTTGACACCCGCTCTTATTTTAACTGCGTTTTCAAACAGAAGTATGGGATGACCCCCAAATCTTTTCAAAAGCAAATTGTCCAGGAGCAGGTACAGTAATACCCTCTCATACTTCTGCTGTATTGAGCTCTTTAACGAGTTCGTTTTACCAGGTAATGCAAGACACACTATTGAAATTCGGTCCTGCACAGAAAACGTTTAAAGGTAACCTGCTGAATTATTTACGATATCCCGGGCCTTTCACAAACCGGCCGGGCGTCACGCCTGTATGTTCACCATTGGACACCACCTGCTTTCCATTGACCCATACATCAATAACGCCGGTGGAATACTGATGCGGTTTTTCAAAAGTCGCATGGTCGGCAATAGTGGCAGGATCAAAGATCACCACATCCGCATAGTTACCCGGTGTCAGCCTGCCCCGCTTAGCAATCTTCAGGCGATCTGTTGCCATGGAGGTGAGCTTGTGAATGGCGTCTTCCAGAGGAATGACCTTTTCATCACGTACATATTTACCCAACAACCGGGCAAAGTTGCCGTAAGCTCTGGGGTGTGTACTGGATTTGAGGAATACCCCTTCCGTAGCAGGAGCTTCCGCATCCGACCCGAAAGTGATGTATGGCAGTTGCAGTTGCTTTTTGACGTTTTCCTCCGACATCAGGAAATACACGGTCCCTACCCTGCTGCCGTCCTGGACCACCAGGTCCATGATGACTTCTTCCGGAGAGGTATGCCGGATCGTGGCCATCTCAGCAACAGATTTGCCCGTGTATTTTTTCAGCGTATCATTCTTAAATCCGACCAGTAAAACTTTGTTGGGGTCTCCGGTGGCGTAGTAAAGGTTTTCCCAGTCCTGGGCATCGGTTTTCATTTCAGCCATCACCTTTTTACGAATGGCAGGATCCTGCAGCCGTTTTGCCCAGGCTTCGTAACCGCCTTCCTGAACCCAGGGCGGCATGGAGGCATCCAGTCCGGTAGCACCGGCCACATAATTATACATATTGGCAGCTATATCAATCCCTGCCTTACGGGCACTGTCAATTTTGGCTATGACGACATCCATTTTTGGCCAGTTGTTGCTGCCTCCCGCCTTCAGGTGATAAATTTCCGCCCCGATGTTTGCTTCTTTGGCAATCTTGATCACTTCATCGACCGCCTCAACAAACTTGTTTCCTTCACTGCGCATGTGCGTGATGTAACGACCTCCGTACGGTGAAGCCGCTTTGCAGAGTTCGATCAATTCATCGGTTTTTGCATAAAATGCCGGCGCATAGATCAATGAAGAGCCTACACCCAGAGCGCCCTCTTCCATGGCATCCCGAACCATTTGCTTCATCCTGTCCAGCTCTTCCGGCGTGGGGGGGCGGTCTGCAAAACCAATTTCGTGGATGCGCAGCGTGGTTGCACCCACAAAGGAAGCCACATTGGGGCTGATACCGCGGTCTTCCAGGTATTGCAGATAACCTCCCAACGTATTCCAGGTAACATCAAATTTGATATCTCCCTGATCTTTTTGCATCTGCGCCTTCATGGTATCACTTAATGGGCCCATGGACCAGCCTTCTCCCATGACTACCAGGGTTACACCCTGCAGGAGGTCACTCATCCCTCTTGGGTCAGCAATCAACGATTCGGTAGCCCAGCTCAGCATGTTGACAAAACCGGGGCTTACCGCCATTCCACCGGCATCGACGGTTTCGGTCCCTGTTGCATTCTCCAGTTCACCCACTGCCGCAATGGTATCTCCCATAATTCCGACACTCCCCGCATATCCGGGAGACCCGGTGCCATCGTAAATCATGGCATTGGTAATAAGTATGTCATAGTGAACGCCGGGCTTACTGCATCCTGAAAAAATGGTCACAGTCAAAGCCATTAAGAAGGCCAGAAATGCTGATTTCATGCTGAAAATTATTTCAGGTAAGATACGCAGAATATCGAGGTTGGCGGGCTCCTTCCTGATGCGAAATGTTTTACTACTTTTACTGATGGATTTCAAAAAGTACGGTCAGCTATCTTTATTGTTTTTCCTGCAATTTCTACTTTGGGGAAGCTGGTACGTCACACTGGGCACCTATGCCATCAATACCCTGCATTTTAATGGACAACAAGTCGGTATCATTTATACCTGTGGTGCATTGGCTGCCACTCTTTCCCCTTTGCTAAGTGGCATGATGGCCGACCGGCTTATTCCTGCCGAGAAACTGCTGGCCATTATGCATCTTTCCGGTGCCGTCATTCTGGGCCTGCTGACCCAAATCTCTTCTTTCCTGCCATTTTTCCTGACCTTGTTGCTGTACAGCATTTTGTATATGCCCACGCATGCTTTGACTGCATCGCTGGTCTTGCAGCAGCTCAGTGACACGGCGCGTTATTTTCCGCGCATCCGGGTATGGGGCACCATTGGATGGATCCTGGCAGGGCTTACCATATCCGCATTGGCCTGGGAGCGTACAGTATGGCCATTATACACGGCAGCCAGCATATCGCTGGGCTTAGGTCTGTATTGTCTTACGTTACCCCATACACCGCCGCAAGCCGCAATAAATCAGCCAAAACAGCGATTCCTGGAAAGCCTCCTGGATCCGGCATTCACGGCCTTATTCAAAGACAAGTATTTCCTGGTTTTTGGCATCTGCCTGATCCTTGAGCGTATCCCCAGCGCCTTTTATTACAGCTTTGTGAATCCCTTCATGGAAGAGATCGGGATCAGCCATACTGCCGCCAAGATGGCCTATGGACAAGTCTCCGAGATTCTGATCATGCTGGTTTTGCCAGCGCTCCTGTATCGATGGGGCATCCGCTATGTCCTGTTCCTTGGATTGCTTTTCTGGGGATTGCGCTATGGGTTTTTGATTTTGGGGCTGGAATTTGGCCAAAATGGCTGGATCTATTTAGGCCTGGTGGTCCATGGCATCTGTTTCAATTTCTCCAATCTCAGTGCACAGATCTATATGGATAAACGGGTGCCCGGTCATTTGCGAAGTACCGGACAGGGATTTATGACCTTTGCTACGCTGGGTATTGGGGTTACCATAGGATCGCCATTGGCAGGCTGGCTGGTTCAGTCCAATACCTTGCCCAACGGGCAGCATGACTGGACTCAAATCTGGGTCTATCCTTTTATTTTTGGCGTCGTGGTAGCCATCGTATTTGTCAGCTTTTTCAGGGTCGGTCCCTATGGGATCAAAAGGCAATCACAGACTTCCGTACCTGGACAATAGGATATGCACTGCTGCAAAGATCAGACATCCCGTCCCCAATATCAGACCCAGATATCCAATGGACCAATCCTGGTAAATCAATGCTAATCCCATAAAACCTCCGATTAAAACCACTGTTAACACATCTGCAAGAATTGAATATCGCATACCGGGAACCGATGAAAGCGATTGAAGATCCTTCCTGCCGGCCTGGTGTTTTTGCCAGATTGTCATAGCATCAAGACTGGTTCTTTCCTTCTGCTTAAGCCTAAGCAGTTCACCATGTAATTTTGTCCCTTTATCCGGTTCCATCATCATTCGAAATATTGTTTTAGTTTGCTTTTGATACGGTACAGCATAACCTTGATACTTCCCCGTTGCAATCCCATAATCTCACCAATTTCCTGGTGAGAAAATTCTTCGGCATAAGCCAACCAGAGTAAATTACATTCTTTCTCCGACAAATACTGTAGCAGGTATTTCCAGTCCAGCTGTGCCTCCACCCGGGGCTCCAATTCCTGGATGGCTTCATATCCCTTGTCCTGCACGCTTCTGATGGCATTTCTCACTTCGTCAAGACGGATCCGCATGGCTATCTGGTAGAGGTATGCTTTCTTTTGATTAAAATGATTTCCCCGCGGCGGGTTCGCTAAAAATCGTAAGTACGATTCCTGCAGGATATCATCCAAATGATCCGGAGGCACTCCCCTGGTACGTAAAAAGCCACGCAGTCCTGACCAGGTGGCTTCATAAAATTGATCGAATGCCCCAAACCGCATGCGCTCAGGTTGTAATATGCTTACGGATCAGGCGGTGAACCAGATAGGATCCTCCACCAATAACGCCTAATAAAAATCCTAAACTTCTGCCATCCGTAGCAGCCTGTGCATTAGGAGCAAAGAAGGATAGAGCCATGATACAGAATGCGAGTGCCAATACGAAAATGGCCAGGATCTGAAATACCAGCGCCAATGTTTTTAAGTTGCGGTTTTCATTGTGCCAACCCAGTAATTGTAACAACATCTTCCCATCTTCTGATTGCAAAAAAGCAGTCAGTTCGGCTGGGGATGAGAATTTATCCAGGAGGAATAAAGTCTGTTCCTGTCTCACTTTCAAATTGGCCTTATAATAAAGGAATCGAATGACCGTGATCAGGACGATGAGGGCCAGTAAGCAAAAGACCAGTGCGTTTGGTGTCATGGTTGATGGTTTTTTAGGCTAAGACGCGGATTAGGGTGTTCGGTTAACAATATGGCTGCGAAGACTGTGGTCCAATAATCCGGATCAGAAGTTTTTACACTCATTTCCATGGGATTGGTTTACTTTTGCAGCGTCAAATTCAAAAATAAGAATAACATGCACCGCGAGATACACCATTGGTACAGTCCGAATCTTAATAAGGAAATGCCCATTGTCATGTACGGGCATTATGGTTTTTCCCTATTGCTTTTACCCACTGCCGCCGCTGATTATCTGGAATACGAGCGATTTTTGATGATCCAGTCCTTAAAACCGCATATTGAAGCAGGCAAGGTCAAGGTCTTCTCCGTCAATAGCATCAATGCCGAGAGCTGGCTGAATAACGGCATGTATCCTCCCCATAAGGCAATTCGGCACAACCAGTTCAACGAGTACGTTTACAACGAGGTTATCCCGTTTATCAAATCGAAAACCAGTTACGATACACCCATCTATGTAACCGGCGCTTCCCTGGGTGCATTGCACTCTGCCAATTTGTATTTCAAACGTCCTGACCTCATCGACGGGGTGATTGCCATGAGTGGGGTATACGATCTTACGACCTATACGCGGGGTTACTGGGACGAGCAAGTTTATTTCAATTCACCGGTCCATTACCTTCCAAATCTCGGTGATGATTATTACTTACCCAAGTTGCAATATGCCAATCACATTCATATTCTCAGTGGCGCCGGAAATTATGAAAGACCAGATGCTTCACACCAGCTGTCCGGAATATTGAACAGCAAAGGAATTCCACACGAACTGGATATCTGGGGCGCAGACATGCCGCACGACTGGCCGACCTGGAGGGATATGTTGCCCTACTATATTGCCAGCAGATTTTAGGCTCGTAAACTCCGTACCAGGCAATTTTCATCCGCCCATCCGGTATCCAACAATGCTCATTGGTTGGGGTTGCCATGATCATATATGGTTATGACAATTGTCATGGACTTCCGGCCTGATCCGGGCGATAATAGCAGTGATCCAAAACATGATCTGCTATGAAAAAATTATCAATACTTCTGCCTTTCCTTTCGTTCGTGTTCTGGATGTTTATGGCCCTACCATACGTGAATGCGCAAGAAAACGAAGGGATGACTTTACTGGGACGCTGGACCGATGGTCCGGTTACCACCGTGTACGTTGATGGCCAGATGGCCTATTATAATATGGGATCCAAACTGGCTATCCTGGATATTAAGAAGCCTTCAGATCCAATATTACTTAAAGAATTTGAAACCGTAGGTACGGTTCGTGACATGCAGCGGGTGGGTGACCTATTGTATACCATCATGGATGAAAATGGGTTGGTTATTTACAACCTTAAAGACATCAACAACCCGCAGATGGCCGGTTCCCTGCCGCTGTATTGCTATGATGGAGAATTGGTTGTCAGGGGTTCTTTTGCTTTTGTATCCGATGGATTCCAGCGGATGTTTATCATTGACGTCAGCAATCCTGCCAAGCCCGCAGAAATGAACAAATTCCTGCTGGGATTCAAACCGGACCAAATGATTCTGAATCATGAGATCATTTACCTGGCCGGCGGTTTTTCAGGGTTAATGGGAATCGATGTTGCCAATCCAAAAATCCCGAAAGTTGTCCACAATTATGTGTGTGATTACGTTGGTGATCTGACGTTGCTGGATGATCAGATGCTGGCCTTCCTCTCGTCAGACACGCTGCACCTGCTGGATATTAATAATCCGGAAGACTGTAAACTCTACAAATCCATCGGTGGCTTCGGTGAGATTACGCATGTTGCTGTGGACAAGGGTACGCTCTTTGCAAGCGGAGTACATGGAAATCTGCAAACCTATGCTCTGGATGCTCAATACAATGTCACCCCACTGGGTACAACGCCAGCACAGGTAGAAGATCCTGTTTACGAACTTACCGTCGCCGACAATGTAGCCTTCCAGGCTAAGGGGGGTGAGGGATTGACGCTCATTGACGTGACCAACCCGTCCAATCCGGCCGTTATCACTACATTTGCCGCTAAAGGAAACAGCGAAGGTATAGCGATCCGTGACCAGATAGCTTTCGTAGCCCAGATGAAATCAGGCGTCCAAATCCTGGATGTCAGCAACCCACAGGCAATCAAGCCAATCAGTACCATTCCTGCTTATGACGAAGTTTCCAAAGTAGCCATAGATGGTAATTTGCTGTATGTGGCTGACGGTGATGCAGACTTCCACATTTATGATGTTTCCAATCTGATGCAGCCTAAGGAACTGGGAAGTCTTGATTTACCGGATGGCACAGCCGACTTTCTGGTAAAAGACGGCATGGCTTATATTGCCCAGCAAAGCCGGGGCGTCTATATCGCTGAAGTGAAGAATCCACAAAACGTAAAACTAATAGGCAATTACGATACCCGGACAAAAGTTGCCGGCATTGATCAGGTTGATCATTACCTGTATCTCGCGAATGGAGACGCAGGAATGATCGTTCTGGACATCAATAAACCGGGAAATCCCAAAATGGCAGGTTTGTATACGGATACACGTAATGTCCGCGACGTTGTCATCAACGATCATTATGCCTACCTGGCTGACTACACCAACGGCATGCACGTGATTGACATTGCCAACCCAACCGATCCGGTAGAAGCCGGCTCTTTGTTTATTCTTGGCAAATCAGAACGTATCCTGCATTTCAATCATTTCGTAATTGTTGCTTTAGATTACCGGGGTCTGGCTGTCATGGATGTCCAGAATCCGGCCAGTCCTAAATTGGTTGGCTATTACAACACTCCTGGCAGTGTCCGGGATGTACAAATCAACGACGGAAAAATTTATGTAGCAGACCATGATGGAGGCATTGCAGTATTCAGAATAGATGTCACAGGTGGAATGACCTATTGACCTGCATATTTTGCAAAACTGCAACTGATCCTCCGAGGGACAAACAGAAAATCCGGGCTGTCATTTCAGTCCGGATTTTTTTCATAGACCGGTTTCTTTTTGGATTGCCAGCTTAAGAAGGTAATGCTGGCCACGATGCACAGACCGCCGACAATTTGCAACAATCCAAGGCGTTCACCCAGCAACCAGTGAGCCAGTGTAATGGTAGACAAAGGGCCCACACTGGCAATGATGGCTGCTTTCGCAGCTCCGATACGCGCAATGGCCATATTGACGAGATAAGATGGAATTACCGTTGCAATAAAAGCCATCGCCAAAGCTATCGCCCACACCTGCCAGGGATAGTGCTGCAGATGAAATGAACCTCCATGCTGAATACCATAGTGTACTATTACAGAGAGGCAGGCGATGATCATGGACATGCTGGTAAATCCCATCACCCCGAACACGGGAATCAATTGTTGACTCAGAATAAGGTAAAGGGCAAAAGTGAATGCACATCCCAGGACCAGAACTACGCCCGTCCAGAATCCCGGAGTCCAGGTCAGTGTAGCCAATTGCTTTCCGAAAAGCAGGATCAATCCCAGATACGATATCCCTATCGTTATCCATTCACGGCCTTTGACTTTGGTTCCGATCCAAAAATGAGCCATGATCGCTACCAGGGATGGATAAATGAAAAGGATTAATCGCTCAAGACTGGCATCAATGTATTGCAACCCGGCAAAATCCAGCAGGCTTGACAGATAATAGCCCAATACGGCGCTGATAACCAGTAACAACCACGACCTGGGTGTACCCCATTGTTTTACCGTCCCTTTCCGGGAAGACAACCACCAGGTTATCAGATAAAAAGGGAGTGCCAGCCCCATACGCAACAAGAGCAGGGTGACGGTATCCACTTCCAGGCGATAAGCCAATTTTACGAAAACAGCCTTTGTCGAAAAGCATAGTGCCCCGGCTACTGCCAGGGAGACACCGATCCGGTTGTTCTGCGATGAGGCCATTAACCTGCGATTTGCAGTCAAGTTAATGCCGGGAGTCGACATGGCGAACTTAGGAATCGCTTGTTATACGATCTCCAATCTCATTTCTGAAGTACCGGCTTAGGAAGGTTTACCTGCCTGAGTTCCTGCCTTAGGGTTCTGACATTTTGGTCGAAGGATTCGATCATCCATTCCGGCCATTTCCTGCGATCTGGAAAGGACCTGTTTACGATCCAATCCAAAAATGCCAGATACTCTTCCCGGACTTCTTTAACGCTTTGTTCCCGTAAAGCGAAGAGCAGTCGATTCCCATTATAAACATGAAGATCCTCCTGTAGGTCCTCCACGTCATCCATGATCTCTGTCATGTAGTCAAATGCAATCCAGCACCGTTTGGGAAAAGTCTCAGCAACTTCCGGATAGCGGTCATAGATCAGCTGACGCATTAATTTCACGTCGCAGGACTTGTGCCAGTAAAAAGCCCTGATGTTCAGTCTGTCAGGAGTTCTGCCTGCCCGGATGGCCAGCTCCCGTTGCATATAGACGTAGAAAGAATGCAACAACTGTTCTGTCTGTCCGGGACTATATCCAAATCCAGCCAGTTGAATTTCGCAGGTTGCCCACAGGTCAGACAATACAGATGGGTCAGGATGCCAGGTTTCTTCCAGGTATTTGTCCAGCTGATAAATGTGGTATTGCAGCCCGATCAGTCGTTGGTGGAAATCATTAAGGTCAACTTCCAATCCTTCAGCTTGACCCAATAACCAGGGCAATTGCCGGAGTTCAAATAATGCCTCTATTTTTTGGATCAATTCCTTATTCACGCCAACGAGATATACTAGTGCAGTCTGATTTCAAAGATAGCATTTGCCCGGCTAACCTTCACGCTGCAGTTCCTCATCCTTAAGAATTCCCCATACGATCAGAAACTGTGCAGCCAGATAGGTGATCATGATCCACCAATGTGCCGCCGGAAGTGGCGAAACAAACTTGTCGTAGGCTAATAAACTATCCGATGCCATAAAAAACAAGGCACCTTGCCAGACGGTTCCATGTCCCGGTAATTTCCGGTTGCGTGCGATTGCAAATGAAGCCATCAAAGTGATGATCAGCATGTAAACGTACACCGGAATTTTTAATGGTCCCAGATGAGGGGTCAGGTACCAGCCGTAAATGATTAGAAAACACCAGAGAAATAAAATCAGATTTACCTGCCAATACTTCAAAGCACTTCGCTGACGGTAGAAATAATACAAATACACCAAATGCGTCATCAAAAATGCCAGCAGGCCTGCAATGAAATAGAATAATCCGGCCTGGGTTAATAGGATATCTCCTACCCAACTGGCTCCAAGCGCGAGATAGACCCATACCAATTGTAGCTTTGACTGTTGCCAATACCAGATCATCAATGCTGGTATCAGAACCGATTTGGTGATGACTGCCAATGCTCCGGCAGAAAACTGGACAGCGAAAAGGTGGATGACGCAAACCAGGATAAACTGCCAGAACCAACCATCAAACCGGCTAGAAGACAATTTCTGAGGTTTGCTTCTTACCATCCCTTATATATTCTATGATCGCTTTATCACCGCTGTTGAACTTACCCAGAGCATCCATATAACCATAGATGTCTTTCACTTCTGTTTCCCCAAGTTTTGTAATGACATCACCTTTTAACATCCCGGCTTTTTCTGCCGGACGGTCGGATAACACACCATCAATACGCATTCCATCACCGGCAGTATAGGTATAATCCGGCATAACACCCAGGGTAACTTTAAAGGAAGAGGCCTTTTTACCGCTGTCATCTTTGGTTTTGGTAAATGCCAGCCTGGGCTGATCATCCAGGGATGTGATCAAGCGCATCATATAATCCGAGACATCTTTGATTCCGTCGTAGTTGATCAGCTCCGAATCATCGGATGGCTTGTGGTAATCCATGTGCTGTCCGGTAAAAAAATGCAATACCGGCATATCTTCCAGGTAGAAGGAAGTATGATCGGAAGGCCCTACTCCACTATCGGTGGTCTGGATCGTCAGGTCGCCTTTTTCCTGCTCCAGAAGATCCTTCCAAACCGGTGATGTACCGGCGCCGTTAACCACCAGCACATGCTGGTCATTCAGGCGGCCTACCATATCCATATTCATCATATAATTCACTTTATCCAGGTCGATGGTCGGATTGGCAACAAAATGCTTGGAGCCGAACAGCCCATATTCTTCGCCGGAAAAGGCAATAAACAATACATTTTCCTTCAGAGCGGCATCTTCCTTTAGTGTGGCGGCTAAATAAAGGAGTGCTGATACTCCACTGGCATTGTCATCGGCCCCGTTGTGAATAGAAGGCTCGCCCGTATAAAGGCTACCGGTGTGTCCGAAACCCAGGTGGTCATAATGCGCACCAATCACAATGGTCTGATTTGAACCCCTGTCCAGGTATCCGACCACATTTTTCCCGTTTACAATCCGTGGTTCTTTAATGGGATCTGCGGCGTGAGGATTGGGCCTTTCCTCAAAAGTGAAAGGTTGGAAATATCCTTCAGTGCCCGCCGGTTTAAGTCCGATCTGCTCAAACCGGTCCGCGACATATTCGGCTGCCCGTGACTCCCCTTCTGTGCCGGTCTCTCTACCCAGTAACAAGTCTGAGGAAAGGTAAACCACATCGACTTTGATCTGCAACTCGGATTGAGAATATCCAAAGCTGGCTACGAACAAAAGACTATACAATAATATTTTATTCATGTTAGGTTGACTTAGTTATGCATTAATAATCAGTTTCTTCCTTTTTTGTTCCAAATCTGCTTTTTCTTTTTCTAAGGATGGCAACTCAGCCCTCAAAGATCCATGCAGTCGTAGGACTGTATCCCGGACGGCGATACAATTGGCCAGCGAATTCTTGATCTTGCTCTGGATAATCCAATCGGAAATGAGGTTATCAAAAAACATATCCAAAAATCCGGAAAATGATTCCAACTGGAACGGAAAAATAAACTCCCGGTGATACACGTCACGCAATTCATCCCCAAAACGCTTCAACTCCATCTGTACATTGTATGAAATGGTCCGGGCCTTATCGATGCTTGACTTTTTCATGAATGAAGGAGCCGGGCCGCGTGAAGTCATATCCCAGTTGCCCCAGTTGCGAGCCTGGTTCAGATAGCCTATCATCTGACTCAGCGAATTCAAGGCAACCTCACCAGCGGCGATGGCTTCATTGACCTCCACCCGAACCCTGATCAGTTTATCCATATCGCGGTCGATTCCCCTCAATCTTTGAGCAGACTGATTATTCAGTGTGAGAATCTCTTGTTCTCGTAATGCGATCAAACGCTCCAACTCCGCGTCCAGCTGTGATTTCCCATCCAGCTTTTTCACCAGGGTCTCTCGTTCAAAATTGAGCAATTCCAACGCTTTACGTGCTTCATTGAAACGAAGAAAGGCCTGTAAATAATCCTGGCGTTCTTTCTCCACTTGCTGTTCCTTATTCCCCAATACCTGATGGAAGACCGACTTGAGACTAAGCTTTTCAAGCCGTTCGTATTCTGCCTGTTCTTTATCCACGATCTGGGATAGCTCCTGGAGTTGACGATGAGCACCATCAATGCGATCTTCCAGACTAGTCACATACGTAGCTACTTTTTCCAGCTGGTGTTGTGCTTCAATTGTTTTTTGCAGCTGTTCCTGTATGGTGCTCATGAAGCATTATCTTTATCTCAAAGATATAAAAGCCAAATTATGGAGCAGGAGCAATTACTGGAAATATCGCCGCCCATTGGATCGGTCCATATTTTATGGAATCTGGCCACCGCGCCCCGGGCCTTAATATCTTTAGCCCATGGTGCTGGGGCAGGTATGCATCATGCTTTCATGCAATCGATAGCAGAACGGTGGGCGGCTTTGGGATTTCATGTTTTGCGTTTCCAGTTTCCCTATATGGAGGCTAAATCACCCCGTACGGATCGGCCTCCGGTTGCCATAGCGACTATTAAGGCTGTGGTGGACCACCTCCTGCAATCCTATCCCGGCCTACCGGTGTTCGCAGCGGGTAAATCGTTCGGTGCCCGAATGTCATCCATGTATGCCGCCGAACAGCCTTCACCACCCATCAAAGGACTGGTCTATCTGGGTTATCCTCTACACCCCGCCGGTAAACCCTCTCTGGACCGGAGCAAACATTTGCCGGATGTCCCAGTGCCACAACTCTTTTTACAGGGAGAACGCGATACCCTCGCTGAGATACCGTTGATCCGGCAGGTCTGCAACTCCTTGCCAAAAGCGACTTTGCTGGAATATCCAATGGCTGATCACTCATTCAAACGTCCCAAGAAAAGCGGTTACACTCAGGAGGAGACGCTGGATTTGCTGGCTCAGAATGCCGCGGACTGGATGAACCGGATAATTTCTGAAAATGCTTAACTTCCCAATCCTGAATTAACAATCATTTTAAAGGAACTCCATATTATGTTAAAACGAATTTCAATTGCTGTGTTCTTTGGTCTGGCCTTATTAATGAACCTGTGCGCACAGACGACGCAAAAACCCGCATTACATGCTAAACACTGGATGGCAATAACCGGTAAACCATTAGCTGCAACTGCCGGTGCGTCGATTTTCCAACAAGGGGGTAATGCCATAGATGCTGCTTGTGCCATGATTGCCGCAACCAGTACCATGTGGGATGTCCTGAGTTGGGGCGGTGAAACCCAAGCTTTGATTTACAACCCCCACACCGGAAAGGTCATTGGGATTAATGCATTAGGAGTTGCCCCAACCGGTGCCACACCGGAATTCTTCCTGGACAAGGGCATGAGCTATCCACCTGAATATGGACCTCTGGCAGCCGTCACTCCAGGCACTCCCGGTGGAATATGCACCATGCTGGCCGAATACGGCACCATGAGCTTGAAACAAGTTTTAGCACCGGCTATGACGCTTGCCTCTGGGTACCCCATTGAAAAACAAACCGCAGATGGTATTGAAAGGCAAAAGAAACGCATCAAGGACTGGAAATACTCCAAGGAGATCTTCCTGACCCACCAGGGCGAAGACCGGGAGGCACCTTATCCTGGTGAAATATTCAAACAACTCGACCTACTGGCCACCCTGCAAAAGATGGTCGATGCAGAAGCCAATGCACTTAAAATGGGCAAATCCCGGAAAGAGGCCATTTACGCCGCTTACGACCGTTTTTATAAAGGGGACATTGCCGATGAATTTGTCCGGGGGGTAAAAGAAGAAGGCGGCCTGATCACCAAAGAAGATCTGGCTAACTGGAAGGTGTACATCGAAGAACCTTTGTCTACCAATTACAAAGGCATCGAAGTGTACAAGCTGACCCATTGGGTGCAAAGTCCGGTGATGCTTCAGGCACTAAATATGATCGAACAGGTCGATATCGGCTGTCTCGAATACAATACGGCGAAATACATGCACATGCTTTATCAGGTGATGAACATGAGCTTCGCCGACCGGGACTTCTACTATGGTGATCCTTATTTCCCTCCGGTAGAACCTATCAATGGCTTATTGTCCAAAGAATATGCTAAAGAACGGGTGAAACAGATCAACTGGGATAAAAACGATGCAAAGGTAGCTCCGGGAGATCCATATCCATTTCAGGGTGGCATCAACCCCTACCTCGATCTGTTGAAAAAATGGGGAGGTGCAGTCTCAGATGCTAAACCCCTTCGCCCGACAGGTGAATTCCCGGACTCATCATTCTACGCAGGAACGACTTCCGTCCAAGCTGCTGACGAAGAAGGATGGGTCGTATCCGTTACGCCCAGTGGCGGCTGGATACCTGCTGTGGTGGCTGGTCATACCGGCGTTGGCTTGAGTCAGCGGATGCAAAGTTTTGTGTTAAAGGAAGAAGAAAATCCATTCAATGTAGTAGCTCCCGGCAAGCGTCCACGTGCTACGCTTACCCCTACCCTGGCATTGAAAGATGGAAAGCCCTATTTATCATTTGCGGTCCAGGGAGGTGATTCACAGGATCAGAATTTACTGCAGTTCTTCCTGAATGTTGTTGAATTTGGGATGAATGTACAGGAAGCAGCTGAAGCGGCCAATATCAACTCTTTCCAGATGCGCGGTTCCTTCGGAGAGCATGAAACCCGCCCCGGAGTAATGCTGATACGTGATGATACACCACCGTGGACCCGCAAGAAATTACGGGAGATGGGGTACCGGCTTGAAACCGACGACCGGACTTCCGGACCGATCAATGCCATTTATTTTGACTGGAAAAACGGATCCATGTGGGGCGGCTCCAGCAACCATGGAGAAGATTACGGGATCGGGTGGTAACTATGTTTAGGTGTTTACGTACTCAGGAGATATCTGATGGTGAGAAAAATTGGATTGTGAAATTCATCTACCCATCGTAACTTCATGCCTATTCCACCAACACGTAAACACGTCAAGCGGCAGTAGCTCAGTTGGTAGAGCATCAGCTTCCCAAGCTGAGGGTCGCGGGTTCGAATCCCGTTTGCCGCTCTTTGTTTTCCCGGCCTTACAGTACCCAGAAATAGCAACCCTGATCCACTTTGATCACACCATATAGAATTCCCACGAGATCCGGTCAGGATCTTTAAAGGCCACATACATTTTACCCAGTGTCTCATCTTTCTTGACACCGGTATTTTCAATGGAATTTTCCGTTAATTCAGTAGCGACGCGGTTCAGTTCATCAAGGTCGCTGCAACCAAGCGCTACATGATCCATTCCTGCACGGAATGGATTAAACCGATCTCCGGCAGGAGTCCTTGCTTCAGGTCCCCTTACTGCGATGGCGGATTGACCGGCCAAAAAGATGAATAAGTTGGGTATTTCCAAAATGAGATCAAAGCCAAGCTTGTTGATGTAAAAATCCTTCGAGCGCTCGTAATCGGTACTCCGCAGGGTAAGATGGTGTATTCCGGATGTTTTTGGTTTAATAGCCATGTATTGATTATTTTATTGTTGAAATTTTATTGGAATGAAATGCAATGATTCTTAAACGTCAGTCAAATAGACTTACATCTTCAATTTGCCCAGACATATGAGTCCATGAAGTATTATCTGCCGATTGTTGGCTTCCATGTCTGTAGGGATTTTCACCATTGCTACATTATTCTCCCTGCAACAACCAGCCGGTATACACAATCTTCCAGGCTCCATCAATCTTTTCAACTATGCGGGTTTCGCGACTGAGCCCTGGCATGTCAAAGGTAGGATCCCCGGTGTCACTACCGTATTGGTCAAATGTCACCCAGGCCATGTCTTCGGAAATCCGGACATTGATATTTTTCCGAACAGGATTCTGAGGGTTTTTTTCCGGAAAATCCTCCATGAATTTTTTTGTCCTGCCGCCCCGCTCTTTCCACCCTTCCACGACCGTGATGCCTCCTGCAGCCCACCACCCCATGGTGCGGATATAATCCTCATGTGCCCAGCAGGAAGCAAAGGCTTCAAAATCCTTTTCCCAGAATGCGCTCGATTCCTTGTCAATCAATTGCATAATGGCTTGTTTTTCATCATTTAATCCTCTGCTTTTCAAAAGATCATTTGACCTGGAAATCCAGGCACTACTCCCTAAAGTGAGAAGAACGGAAAGCAGACTTACGGCGATGGTTTTCATTTTTTTTAGATTTATGGCATAGCTTGTTATGAATAAGCAGGTGCTTACTCCGGTTAAATTGTATTTCCGAATATTTAAAGATTGATCAGCTTCCGAGTTGCCGGACAAAATCTTCGTGGTCCCAGTGGATATCGATGTGCTCTATATTGTGAACAGGAGACAACTTAAAAACGAATATATGTCCACTCTCGAAGGAGAGACCTTTATTGGGTAAACCAAGAAAATCTTTAGCTTGCTTACCTCTGATTGAAACCTGTGCCCGAATTCCCCCGTCCTCAGAGATAATGGAGTCAACCGTATTTTCCACATTGGGAAAACAATCAATAATGGATGTCCAAATGGATTGGCCGAGATCATGAACGTTCCCCTTACCCGCATCCCCGAGGGGAATAAAATGACAAGTGGCATCTTCCGAGAAATAGGAAAGCATAGCCGGTACATCCTTTTCGTTATAGGCATTCAGAAAACCCAGGCACTGGTTTTTCCATACCTGCCAACTTGATGCTTGTTTTGATAGTGGCTCCATATAATTTCGTTTGTTACTACAAATGTAATTTGACTCCAGTCGCTTTGATTGTAAAAATGCGTCAATCTATTCTTCAGGCTGTATATGGTGGGCTACCTCATTATTTTCCAGTAAATATTGGCTGGGTGCTTTGCCGGAGAATTCCTTGAAGTCCTTGATCAGATGACTCTGATCAAAATAACCATATTTAAAAACCAGTTCATCCCAGTCGATATGACTTCGTTGCCCGGCTATCTCGGCACACAGGCTCCCGTACCGGCGGATACGGGCATAAAATTTTGGACTCAGCCCCACCCGCTCCAGGAAATGCCGTTCAAAGGTCCTTCTGCTCATGTAGGAATCTTTAATAAGGTCCTGAACGGATAAATTGTCGGTTGAGGAAATAATCAAATTAGCTGCACGATCAACCCCTGACCAGGTCTGGTCCCGATGATCAAGCAGTTTGAGGAATGTATCATCCAATAGGGCAATCCGAACCTGATCGGTTTTTGCCAGCTGGATTTTCTCTTCCAATAACTCAAAATTACCAGGGAAAACATCACACAATGCATACCGGGTGTGCGTGAGTTCATACATAGGTATGCCAAAAAACTGAAACAATCCGGTAGGTTTAAAAACAACTCCAATCTGGTTCAGGGGTCCATTCACCTTAAGTCCATAATTGCGAATGCACTGGCCGGAAATGTAAGACGAGGAAAGTCTGGTAGAGGCATTTGGTTCCAATGAAACGTGCAAATCACCGTCCAGATTAAACAGGATGGCCGTGAAAGCATTGGGGGGACTATCCAGCCACTTATCGGACTGTTGTGCTTTCGTCCTCCAGACAAAATAGCATTCGATATACGGCCGGAGTGGCAGGCATGGTATGTATTTCTGATAGTACAACGTTAGATTCTGCCCATTTGAGGCTAATTAAATTTAGCAAATGGATGGTATTACTGCAATTATAATTGATAGAGTAATAGAATATCTACTATATAATCGCTTGAAAAAAGGTAGCTTATATCCTTAAACCATCCAAATGCATGCTTAAGATTTGACCTCATACCTCCTCATCACCCGGTTTTTGGGCAGATGCCGGTAAATGGCTTCCAGAAAGGCATCACCCGGATCAATCTTTTCCGTGAAATAGTCCGGGTTGGTTTCCTTGTACAATGGTGTACCGGCGAATTCGCGGTATTCATGGTGACCTATGACGTACTTCACTTCCGGGTATTTTCTGAGCAGGTATTTAATCAGTCGTATGTTGGCTCTTAGCTGGGCTTCTGTCAGTGGATGATCCGCATTATCACCAACGTTTTCTATTCCCAGGGCACAATAATTCAACCCGATTACGTGTCGGGCGAAATAGTTTTCCGGTAATAACTGATAGACGGTCCCATCCTGATCTACCAGAAAATGGATCCCTACATTCAGGGAACTGGCCGCCTGGAGCTGAGGCCGGCCGGGTAGAACGCTTGGATAAAATGCCCGGTAGGATCCTTCGAAAGTAGGTATTGCCGTCCAGTGAACCACAATCATGCGCGGATCAATGTTCGGAGTATGCGCATCCAGACCATGCCTTTCGTGCAGGTATTGCAGGGACAGCTGAACCCGGGTGCTATCCCAGACGATGGGCTTCTGAACGATTGGCACACGGGCCGGATAACAACTCATCATCCAACTGCTTATCCCAACAAGGAACAAGAACTGAACCAGGAGGTGGCGGAAAACTTTCATCTCTAATTTTGAACCAAGTTAATGAATGCAGGTCAAGGAACAAATCGCCGGATCAGTTCACGCAATCGCGATAATGAAACATCCATCTCCCTTTCGGACTGGGAGGCAAATCCCAACCGGGTGGCGTTCAGATGGTCTGAATAGTTTTGTGGATCCGGCAGATAAAATCCTTCTTTAGAAGCATCCTGAACCATCCTACGCAGGGGTATTGCATCGGTGAAGTTGGCCCAGACGGCCATACCTCCGGCAGGTCGCTGAAAAGATATGACATCCTCGAAATCAGCTCGCAGACGACCACAAAAATAGTCCCTGCGTTGATGGTAAACCTTCTGTGCCTTGCGCAGGTGTCGCTGTATCTCTCCATCACGGAATAAGCGTATAAAGACCGATTCTAGTAATTGATCTCCCTGCCTGTCGATGATCCGTCGAAGCTTACCCATGGACTCTATTACCAGGCTTGGCGCAACCACAAATCCGATCCGCAAGGCGGGCGCAATGGATTTACTGAAAGAACCCACGTAGATCACATGCCCTCCGGTATCTGCACTGGCCAAGGGCATGACCGGGTTAGAGTCATACTGAAAGTCATAGTCGTAGTCATCTTCCAGAATACAAAACTGGTGCTCTCTCGCCAATTGCAACAATTGGACCCTGCGTTCCGCAGGCATGGTGGCTGTTGTCGGGTAATGATGGTGTGGTGTCACATAGATCATACGCACCTGCTGTTCTGAACAAATGTTCTGCAAGGCATCGATGCGGATGCCTCCCTCATCGATCGGTATCCGCAGGATCCGGGCACCACAATGTCTGAAAATCAAATCTGCTGTTGGATAGGATAAACTGCCAGTTACAACGGTATCTCCCGGGCCCAATACAGTTTTTGCGGATAAATAGATGCCCATCGTGCTTCCACGGGTGATCAGGCATTGTGATTCGGTAAGCGGAATGCCACGGGTACCACGGATAAATTCAGTCAATAAAGTACGAAGCTGCCGTGATCCAAATATTTCTCCATAGGTCAATGTAACCCTGAATGAACTCTTGCGCAGTGCTGCCCGGTAAGCCCGGGCTATCTCTATGGCAGGCAGAAGCCGGATATCCGGTAATCCTTCATCAATAACCGTGTCAAAACCGGCTGAAATACGTGGCTTGGTGAGAAATGATTCGGGTTGCCAGTCATAACCGGGCATGGCGTTGGACGCACCTCCTGCGGATATCAATGCGTTAGCCTGGATGGTCGGAATTTCACTGCAAACGAACATTCCCTTGCTGCCTTTACCCTCTATCCACCCCTGAATGACCAGCTCATCATAAGCTTTGGTCACAGTTAGCCGGTTCACCCCGATAAGCAGAGCCAGGCTTCTGGATCCGGGTAAGCGGGTGCCTGGTTGCAGGACACCTTGTTGGATCAGATGAATAAACCGGTTACTTATCTGAATATAGACCGCCGGATGTTCAGTCCGGCTGAATGAAATCAGCGATGCGATACTTTCCATAGTCGATCCAGGTGGATGATCAAATATCTCAAAAATGGATGACCTTCATAGTCCAGACTCAGTTTATTTTTAAACCATTAAATTGGAATTATGAAAAAGAACAGCATTGCCCAGGGCAGCCGGTATTACCCTAAACGTTATGACTTTTCTATTGAGAAAAGAAATGCCATCCTGGATGAAGGGCTGGTATGTCATGTGGGCTTTATCCGCGACGAAAACCCGTTTGTCATTCCGATTGCCTATTGCCGCATCGACGATATCATCTATTTACACGGATCGGTAGGCAGTCATTTTTTCATGGATATGGCTAAAGGTATTAAACTATGCATCACCGTCACTCATCTGGATGCGCTGGTTCTGGCCAGGTCTGTCATGAATCACTCCATGAACTACCGTTCCACTGTGCTTTTCGGAACAACACGTCTGGTTACCGATGAAAAGGAATTGAAGGCCGCGACCCAGGCTTTTGTAGACCATATCATACCCGGACGCTGGGAAGATGCGCGGCAACCTACCGACAAGGAAATGCAAAAAACAACATTTATCGCGGTTGCTATTGATGAATGGTCCGTAAAATGCCGGGAGCACGGTGTTGGCGATGACGAGAGCGATCTTGATTTACCGGTGTGGGCCGGAGTAATGCCAGTCGTTATGACCTGGCAGCCTCCAGTGACGGATACAGGTGGAACCATGCAGGTAGAAGTTCCTGATTATGTCACGGAATACCACCGTTGAAGCAGAATTATTGCACACCTGCCATCTTTCTTTTCCATTCGCGATAGCCCATCACAGAGAGCACCAGGTATACCACATAGAGTCCGGAGGTAACCCATATTCCCTTCAGTCCATAAATAACAATGGCCACGATGTCCACAACGATCCAGATCATCCAGTTCTCCAATCGTTTTCGGGCGATCAGGTATTGGGCTACCAAACTGGCTACGGTGGTAAATGCATCCGGGTACGGATAGGAAGCGTCCGTATAACGATGCATCCCGTACCCCCAGAGTAAGCTGCCAATGACTATCAAAATCAGATATCCCCATCGCTGGATGTCAGGAAGCCAGGTGATCGGCAATAATTCCGACTGTGAGGGTCCTGGATTCTTTGATCTTCTGGTCCATACATACAGCCCATAGGCATTCAGCAAGACGTAAACAACGTGAAGAATCGTATCTGAATACAATTTGTTGATCCAAAAGATATAGACATAGATCGCGACCGAAAGCAGGCCAAATATCCAGGCCCAGATATTCTCTCTGGTTAAAAGAAACACGCAAAGAATTCCGCTGATAGCTGCTATCCATTCCAATATTTGATCAACCGGACTCATCGCAAATGGTAATGTAAAGTCAGATTAAGGAGCAGGATTGGATATGCGGCGGTGAACCTGGTTAATGGCATTCAGGATCTCCGGTGATAGTTTCACATCGGCCGAATCGATATTTTCTTTCAGCTGGGCCATGCTGGTAGCTCCGATAATGTTGCTGCACAAAAATGGTCTTTCATTGACAAATGCCAGCGCCAGCTGAGCCGGTGAAAGGCCATTCTCCTCGGCTATCTGTACGTACTGACTCGTGGCATTATAGGCTTCCTGGCTGTTATACCGGCTCATCTCCTGGAATTGATTGATCCGGCTTTGCTTACTTGCCGTACCCTTGTGATATTTTCCACTTAACAAACCGAAAGCCATTGGCGAATAGGCCAGCAGGGGCACTTTCTCCCGGATGCTCACTTCCGCCAAACCCACTTCATAAGAACGATTCAGTAAACTGTACGGATTCTGAACAGATACGCAGCGGGGCAAGTCATGCATCTCAGACAAATGCAAAAAGTGCATCACTCCCCAGGCTGTTTCATTCGAGACACCCCAGTAGCGGATTTTGCCTTCTTTGATCATCAGATCCATGGTGTGCAGGATCTCCAGGAAATTATCCTGCCAGGGATCAGCCCTGACTAAATCAAATCCCAGGCGTCCAAAATAATTTGCTTTTCGCTCTGGCCAGTGCAGCTGATAAAGGTCCAGGTAATCTGTATTCAGCCTCTGCAGGCTCCCATTGATGGCTGTGCGAATCGATTCGCTGCTGAAATTGATGTCCGGTCGAATGTATTCGATCCCTTCCCGTGGGCCTACTATCTTACTGGCAAGGATCAGGTCGTCTCTTTTTCCTCTATTTTTAAGCCAGGTACCAAGGTATTTTTCAGTCAATCCCTGATTGTAATCACGGCTGGGAATGGCATACAGTTCAGCTGTATCAATAAAGTTAATCCCGCGTTCAAGCGCATAATTCAGTTGTTCATGTGCATCCGATTCTGAATTCTGCTCTCCCCAGGTCATCGTGCCCAAACAGATCTTCGAAACATTAAGGCCTGTCTGCCCCAGTATCCGGTATTCCATGCTGTTGATTTTTCCGATTCATCCAAAGGTAATAAATGTATCGGGGTGTGAAGGCTTACAGAGGCCACCGGAACAGGAGAATTCCATTAACTGCCCTGACCATGGTTGTCCGTCTCCCCATTTTCAAAACAAACTCAACTGCGGATCTTTGAATTTTCCATAGAGTGAGAGATCAAAATCGTAATTAACTGCTTCATGGTTGGTAAAATATTTTTTGCGGGCCAAAGCCATTTGTTCATGAATGATATCGGCGTATTTACCTTCACCCCGAATGCGCACTCCAAAACGGCTGTCATTTACCTGGCCGCCGTGGATTGAGGCAATTTTATTGATTACTTTATCGTAGCGATCCGGAAAATGCCGCTCCAGCCAGTCTTTGAATACCGGTTCAACTTCCTGATTCAGCCGGATAAGGATGAAGCGGATGTCGTAGGCTCCATTTTCTGCTGCATGCCGCGCGACATCAAAAAGCTCATGATCATTCATGGATGGAATGACGGGCCCCATGATGACGTTGACAGGAATCCCCGCCCCACTTAACTCTTTTACAGTCTCAAACCGCTTGCGATAGGTGGCGGTCCTTGGTTCCAGCACCTGGCGCAAGGATTCATCCACGCCAGTGATTGATATGGCCACTTTAACCAGTCGATGGCAAGCCATGTCTTGCAGGATATCAAGATCGCGAAGGATCAGGCTGTTTTTAGTGATAATAGATACCGGCTGCCGGTATTTCCATGCCACTTCCAGAAGCTTCCGGGTTATCTTCAGTTTTTTTTCTATGGGCTGATAACAATCGGTGTTTCCCGAGAACATGACAGGTTTAGGCTTCCATGACCGTCTGGAAAGTGCATGACTAAAGAGCGCTGGTGCGTCGCGTTTGACCAGGATAACGGATTCAAAACTGATACCTGCATCGTAGCCCCAATAATTGTGGGTTGGACGTGCATAACAATAGACACAGCCATGTTCGCATCCCTGATAGGGATTCAGTGAGAGGTCATAAGGGATGTCCGGACTACTCACCTCATTCACAATGGTCTTTGGATAGATGTTGATGTACTTTGTCCGGACACCATCAACCGATAATTCCGCGACCTTCTGCTCAGCAGAAAACCGATTAGGTAATAAAACCTGTGCTCCCCTGCCCTTCTGGATCACCGGCAGCTCAAACAACATTGTCGATTTATTCGTCATATTCGCGCCTGATTAACCGACTAATGTACAATTAATCCGGATATCAGACAAGTTATATGCAAAAAAGGCAACATGTGTTTTACATGCTGCCTATGGATATCCATTTATATTTAGATATCAGGTTGGTTTTCTAAATTCCCTTTAAATGTACAGCAAATGGAAAGAAGTTCGTAAGAAATTCCCCTAACTTGCAGCGACGTTTTTTGAACCGAGATCCCTTATGGATAACCACCATACAGCCAGTCCGTTTTCTGAAAAATGGTTTGCATTCTGGCAACGTCTGCCCATCTGGCTCATCCTTTTTGTCCTCCTGGTATCGCACAAATGGGGAATAGATATTTCCGGCGGTGAAGCACATTACCTTTCCTATGCAAAGCACTATATGGATCCGGAATGGATCCCCGGTTCCTTCACATTTTCGGAAGAGCCGGGATCCCGCATGTTATTTCAGTTGGTATTTGGCACCCTGGCACGCTTTTTTGACTGGAGTACCCAGGTAGGATTATTCCGGCTTTTCAATTTTCTGATCTATTCCATTATCCTGGGAAATCTGGTACGTTTTCTGGGTATCCCCAACTGGATCACCTTTATTGTTTTTGAAATATACCTGGTTACCACGCAATGCTTTTTTGCGTCCGAATGGTTATTTATCAGCTTTGAACCCAAGACCATGGCATACGCCTGCCTTTTCGCCGGCCTGCTAAGCTGGTTAAAAGGTTCGTGGCGGACCAGTGCGTGGTGGCTTACGCTGGCGACTTATTTCCACTTTCTTGTGGGCGGGTGGTTCATGCTTACCCTTGGGATCGTTTCCTTTTTCCAACGTAAAAGTCGTAAAACCATTCGCATGATCATCTGGTATGCCATTGGGATTGCACCTTTATTACTCTACCTCTATAGCGTGGTTGCCAATGTGCCCGCCGAAGAAGACGGTATCCGTGGAGACTGGATCTATGTGTATTACCGGCTCCCGCATCACCTGGGACTTTTCAAGACGATGCCTTACTTTATTCATACCCACCTGACCGGTGTATTATGGACCCTGTTCTGGTGGATCCTTATCTGGGCAAAACGCCAGGTATGGCAAGGATCCCGGCCATGGAATCTTTTACAACAGATCCATACGGTCATGGGGCTCTTTATTATGCTGTTCATCATCGTAGCCTGGGTAGATGCCACCTACCGGGATCACGCCGGTGGTCTGTTATTGAAGTCCTACCCTTTCCGGCAGGATGCATTGTTCAAGTTTTTTACTTTACTTCTGTTCGCTTTCTGGGCCTTTCGATATTTGCAGGAACGCAAATGGTTGCATTATCTCGCTCTTACACCAGTGTTACTGTTGATCCTTACCATCGCGCAAACCAACAACAATATTCACCGCAACCAACGATTTGTCAACCGGCCTGAATACTATGCATTGACGAACTGGATCTCGGAAAACACTCCTGAGCGGTCTGTCCTGATCCCTTACCGTATTCCAGAAAATGAAAGGATCACGCTGGGTTTGCTCAGCAGCAGAGATCCCTGGGTGGAATGGAAATTTGTGCCAGCAGGTACCGAAAAGATCTATCCCTGGTATCAGCGCCAGATGCAACTGGACACTTTCCAAATGACTGGCAATATCACCGCCATAGCGGGTTCGATCGAAGAAGCTACACCATTGATCATTACCCGGGATGTGGATCTGCCGGACACCTCACAAATGCAACGTGTTTATCGCAATCCCGGTTTTATGGTTTGGACTTACCACCCGGAATAATGGACTCTAGATCGGCCGGTGAATAATTCACCGATTTCAAGACCTTCTTATCGTGCTTGCGATAAACCAAAAAAGCTTCATCCTTGGCAACCACAAAGCTCTCAGTGCCATCCTTTGCCTCGTAATGAGCCTGCGTTTGGTGAGCCTCTTCCAGGGTCAAACACCGCTTACTCATATTGGATCTCTGAACCTCGGAAAAAAGCTGATGAAAAGGTTCTCCCAGCCCAAACTCGAGAATGGCACCCGACAATACATACTGCAGATCACATAGGGCATCGGCAATGGCCACCAGATCCTTATCTTCGATGGCTTCTTTCAATTCCCTTAACTCCTCTTCCAATAAATTGACCCGTAACGTACATCGCTGGACGGAAGGAATCGATGGCTCGGCCAACACGGGAAGATCAAATGTATGATGGAATGCCTGGACGTCATTCAGGGCTTGTGGTTCTTCAAATCGCTCCATAGATCAGGATTTCATATATTTAATTGACAAATATAAGAGACATGATCAGGTTACCCAAACTGGGATGGATGTTCGTCATCGCAATTGTATGGATCAGTTGTCATCATGCAGTTCCTGCCGGACAGGACGGGCAACGGTGGATCTGGGATCTCATGAGCGGTTTGCCTGAGGATGTATCATTCCGTGGTATGTCCATTGTGAATGATTCTATTTTGTGGGTTTCTGGAAACCGTGGAACGATTCTGGTCACCGAGGATGCCGGACAGACCTGGAAAAAGGCGAATCCAGCAGGCAATATCCATCGCGACTTTCGGGCTATCCATGCCTGGAATTCGCAAAATGCCGTAGCAATGGCCGTTGGAGACACCGGGCTGATCCTGGGTACGAAAAATGGAGGATTATCCTGGGACACCGTTTACCTGGACGTTACTGCGGGGGTATTTTTAGATGATATCGCATTGGATGGTCGTACCGGCTGGTGCTATGGCGATCCCATCGGAGGTAGTTTGTACCTCTTAACTACCGTCGATTCAGGTCAGAGCTGGAGCAGGGTTCCGCCTTCGCAACTACCGGTACCGGTAGGGTCTGAAGGTGCATTTGCTGCTTCCGGCACCAATGTGGTCACCCAACCAGGCCGGACAGGTGTGGTGACCGGGGCCGGACAGTTTCCAAGATTTCTGAAACTGGAAGCTGGTCAATGGAGTGCTGTGCGGTTACCCTTGCAGGCAGGACCTGTTGCAGGCGCCTACAGTGTTGCCTTCCGTGATGATCAATTGGGTATTGCCGTGGGCGGCAACTTTCAGGACAGTACTCGAAACGACAGTGTAGCATGTATGACCAGAGATGGTGGCAACAGTTGGGAATTAATTCCGGAATCCGATGGTCCGGGAGGTTACCGAAGTTGCGTCGCCTGGCATCCAGGGTGGCAACTTTGGTTCACCACGGGCCGTACCGGTCTGGACTGGAGTACTGACGGGATACACTGGCAGCCTTTTGAACAACTCACCGGTTATTATGTATGCATGTCTTCCCCGAATGCACTCTGGTGTGTAGGCCGAAATGGCAGGCTAGGCCGACTGACTCAAATAGCCGGTCAATAAGCCTTTTGCTGAATTCGTTTGCAACTGCGTTATTACGCCGATATCTTGTATTTTGGGTGCAAGTACAGAAAGAAACATGGAAGATAATCCGCAAGAAAAGCCTGGCTCGCTTACCCGTCAGAAATTCATTAAAAAGGCAGCGGTCGCTGCCGTTGCCGGAACATCCGCCTTGATAGCAGGCTGCAAAGATCCGCAAAATTCCAGTGGAGGCCCTGCCATTCAAACCCGGAAAACCTACCGGTGGAACATGGTGACCACCTGGCCACCTAACTTCCCGGTTCTTGGAGAAGGCTGCAATGCTTTGGCCAAATTTGTGGAAGAAGCGTCTGAAGGACAGCTGAAAATCAACGTATATGGCGGCGGAGAATTGATCCCGGCCCTGGAGGTATTCGACGCAGTAAGTTCCGGGACTGCCGAGCTGGGTCATGCAGGGTCCTATTACTGGGCCGGGAAAGCTGAAGCAACTCAGCTGTTTTCTACAATCCCTTTCGGAATGAATGCCCAGGAGATGAATTCATGGATGCTTTACGGTGGCGGTGTGGAGTTGTGGCGTGAACTGTATTCGGGTTTTAACCTGCATCCCTTTCTTGCCGGGAACACCGGTGTTCAGATGGCCGGATGGTTCAACCGGGAAATAAACTCCCTGGCGGATTTCAAAGGTTTAAAAATGCGAATCCCGGGCTTGGGGGGCAAGGTCTTGTCCCAGGTAGGCGGAACAGCAATCAACCTGCCGGGTGGTGATCTATATACCAGCCTGGAGCGAGGCGTAATTGATGCTACCGAATGGATTGGCCCCTACCATGATTACCTGATGGGCTTCCATGAGATCGCCAAATATTACTATGCACCCGGATGGCATGAGCCCGGATCCACCCTGGAGCTGATCGTAAACAAACAGAAGTACGATTCCCTGCCCAATAACCTCCAACGCATTCTGGAAGCGGCTGCGCTTCGGCTGAATATGCTGTCACTGGCGGAGTTTGACAAGCAGAATGCCATCTACATGGAGAAAATAAAGAATGAAACCAAGGTTGAGGTCAGGTTCCTGCCCAAGGATGTCATGGATGGACTCAGGAGTGCAACAAAAGAGATCGTACAGGACCTGATCAGCAGGGATCCCTTCAGTGCCAAAGTCTATGAATCCTTCAGTCAATACAAAAAGCGAATGGACGACTGGATGAACTACACCGAGAAGGCTTATTACAATCTGATCAGCGCCTGATTACAACCAGTGCAGAACATCCGGGAATAAAGCCACAATCAACAGAAAGACGAGCTGGATGACGACAAAAGGTACGATACCACGATAGAGATGAGCCGTTGTCACCCTTGGGGGCGCGACACCTTTCAAGTAGAACAACGAGAATCCAAAGGGCGGTGTCAGAAAGGATGTTTGCAGGTTAAGGGCCAACAATATCCCTATCCAGATCAGATCCACCTTCATCGCCGTAAAGATGGGAAGTACCACCGGCACGATGATGAATACAATCTCTATGAAATCAATGAAAAATCCCGCCACGAATACTACGATCATGACGATGAGTAGAAAGTGGTGCGGTTCCAGATTAGAGGATTGGATCAGGTCTACCAGATAGCGATCTCCGCCTAATCCGCGGAAAACCAGTGCAAAAGTGGTTGCTCCCAGTAATATAATGAAGACCATCGTCGTCAGATGGGTGGTACCGATCATGACCTCTTTAAGCACTTTTACATTAAACCGGCCCTGTACAATCGTAAGTATGGTCGCACCCATTGCTCCCACCGCCGCGGCTTCGGTTGGTGTAGCCCAGCCACCGAAGATGGAACCCAGCACAGCAAGGATAAGGAGGAAGGGTAAAACAAATGCCTTAATCAACTTTCCGGCATAATTGCCCTGCTTAAATTCAGCAATTTCTTCGGCTGGAATCGCCGGAGCTTTATGAGGATAAATCCGGGCGTAAATCAATACATAGAGGATATATAATACCACTAAAGTCAATCCGGGCAGTAAGGCAGCTTTAAACAACTCACCAACGGATACATTCATCACACTGCCCAGTAATACGAGTACCACGGAGGGTGGGATGATCTGGCCAAGGGTACCGGATGAAGCGATGATCCCAGTTGAAAGTTCGATGCTGTAATTACGCTTAAGCATCGTCGGCAAACTGATAAGACCCATGGTGATAACGGTCGCCCCTACGATGCCCGTAGAAGCAGCAAGCATTGCACCTACTATCACCACTGAAATCGCGAGTCCGCCCTTCACCTTCCCAAAAAGCATAGCCATGGACTCAAGGAGATTCTCTGCCAGGCCTGATTTTTCCAGCATGATTCCCATGTAGATGAACAAGGGAACGGCAAGCAGTACCACATTGCCCATGACACCCATGATGCGGGAAGGAAGGAAATTAAAGAATTCAGGACCAAGTGCGAAATACCCAAAAAGCACCGATATGCCTCCCAAAGTAAATGCTACCGGAAATCCGATCAGGATCAGAATAAATATGCATAGGAAAAGGATCAGGGCCAGGATCTCCATGGTTATTCTTCTTTACTCCGGATGGTATTGATGGACTCGATAATAAGGATCATCGCCTGGTAGAGCAGTAGGATAAATCCCAGGGTGATGGTAAATTTTATGATGTAACGTGCCGGTAATCCTCCGGGATCCGGTGATTTTTCATGGATAAGCCAGGAATTCATGCCATAATTATAGGAAGTATAAATGATGAGTAAACACCATGGCACCAGAAACAAAAGACTTCCCATAAGATTGACCCACGCCTGTCGCTTCGCGGTCATTTTCTGGTAGAAAACATCAACCCTTACATGTTGGTCGGCGCGTAAGGTAAAGCCTGCGCTTAGAAGAAACAGCGCTGCAAATAAATGCCACGACAATTCCGAAACCCAGATCCTGTCCAGACTGAACAGCTTTCTGAGGATGACCTCCACAAAAATAAGGACAACCAGAATGGTGCTGATCCAGGATACCGATTTCCCAACCCATTCATTGACCAGATTGAGTCTTTTCAACATAGCCCTGATTTGAAGGGAAATTACGCAAACCTGTACGGATTAACCCAACCTTACCCCACTTAGTCGTAAAGATTCTTGAAGTACAGAATGAAACCATGGATCAGCGCTCTGGATGGAAAACGCTTATTCGGATGCGATATCAGGATCAGGCGTCAATTGAAGATCGCCTGATAAAGGACTCCACCGGTTTTCGGATCGAAGCCTACCGGAACGAGAAAGATGGACATATCTTCGTCCTCGTTTTTTATTGTAAAGATCCCCTGTTCGAAATATTGGTCCCTGAGGTCTGTTAAAAATAGAAGACTGAATGGAACTCTTTTCTGCCCGGGTACATCCGGCAGTTTGGTGACTTCCACCAGCCGCGCCGCATGTTCATGTCCGGTCGCAAACTCGATTATTAAATCATGCTCCAGCAGCGCATTAAAGTATTCGTAATCCATAACAATCTGATGATTCAAGTATTCGGTTTCCAAACCATAAAATGATATACTCCATGAACTTCAATCCGTTTGAACCCCAATCGTTCGTAAAGCTTCAAGGCCGGATTGAAGATCTCAACATGGATACTAACGGATTTATTAGCTTCACCGGCAATTTTTTGTATGGATGACAACAACATGGTACCGATACCCTTACCCTGATGGTTCGGAAGTAAAGCAATATCAATGATACGAATGTCATCCGGATATTGAATCCAATACAATCTTCCAATGGGTCGTGAGTCCTGGAGAATCAACTGAAACAAGGCTCCGGAATAATGCTTTTGATAGTGAGTATGCTGTGCATCGAACTGCTGCCGGATGAAAACCTGCTTTTGTTGCTGGGTCCAGTCGTGTAATAAATCCATCTCGCTTTGCCGGGTGCAGGCATAGATATCGAGCAATACAGGCTGATCGTCAGGGGTTATCGGTCTTAAAAAGTAGGCTGAACCGGATAAATCTAATTTCATTACTCAAAAGATGCTTCGGTCCAGAACCCCTGCCATTCCGAACGACCCGCAAACTTATCATGCAGGCAGTCTATTTCTTCCTGGGGAACAAGCAGGGGATAAGGCCAGATGTCATGCCAGACCACCTGATAATGTGCGTTTTCAGGAGGAGACCATGCCAGTGCATCGCTCTGGATGATGGTAAGTTTGTCCGGATATTTCTGAAGAAAGTAAGGAGCTACCAATTGAATTACATCGGGGTTCTTTTCGAGGACGGTGACCCTGGTGACCAATGAATCCTCCGGTTTTAAGATCGCGTCCAGAATGAGTCCCAGTCCCAATCCCGAAATTAACACATTTCCACCCCTGGTGCGTGCTTCGTGGATGGCTTGGCGCTGTGACCACCATTCCTCATAGAGATCAGTCATCATAATGGTTGTCCCAATGATCAGTCGGGTATACCACCCGGGCTGCCGTCTGGCCCAGCCGGGCACCGGATTGGGATCCTGATTCAGCTCCTGTTCTGCAACGGCTTTGACTTCAAATTTTTCAATCGTAACATCTCCGGATGATCCG
Organism: Lewinellaceae bacterium; assembly: GCA_020636135.1. NCBI lineage: Bacteria > Pseudomonadati > Bacteroidota > Saprospiria > Saprospirales > Lewinellaceae > Lewinellaceae bacterium. The sequence continues at coordinate 2,244,186 of JACJYK010000001.1, read as the reverse complement.
GGAGGTAGCTGACATTTCCAATACGTATCTGATAAAACCAAATCCATCATCAACTCCGTGGTGGAAATACCCCCTGCAATGCAATCACAAAATTCATCACCAGATAGGGTTGCATATTATTGTGTGGCTGATCGCCTCCTGCGGGTGACAGGGATTGCATATTCACGGTAGCCGAGGGATTGGCTTTATACAAATTGGATCCCCTACCGCCACCGGCAGCAGGATAATAATTTACCGGGGTACGTTGGTTCCCGCCGGATGTCGATGCCCTTATCTGATGATTATGCGACGGTATCTCCGACTCCAGCAGTGACACCGTATCACTGCCACCCGATTCACCCAGATCATGCAGTGACAGTCCCGGACCTTGTCCAGGTTGCATGGACGCCCGGCCTTGTAAGTCCGGTAAAGCGAAGTTTGATTTACCATTCCCCCCGTAAGTGGTACCCAGCAAGGAGAATAATGCAGTATTTTGAGATAAGGGTAATAATTGTCCGTCACAAAATGCCCATCCCTTCGGTGCAAAATTGAATGGGACAATACGGATCTCAGCAACAAAAGGATCTGCCATAGGAAAGGATATTAAGTTTGTGAAGGAAAGATGCCAAACAATGAAATGATGTAGTTGATGCAGAGATAAGGCATCAGATTGGTGTGCGGTTGTGAACCTCCGGTGGCAACAACCATATTATTTGCCATCGGAGTGAAGGTCACCGCAGAATCATCGTAGATATCCGAATTGAGCGTATTGGCATAGGCGTTATTTTGTGGGCTCCGATTGGAAGCATTCTGGGCAGTAACCGGCCATAAATGATTGTGGGACGGAATTTGATTGATGGTCAGTGTTACCTCTTCTGTTCCTCCGGTTTGTGCCAGGGTAAAACCACTGCCCTGATGGACAGCGAGCCTGCCGCGCAGATCTGGCAAAGCAAATGTGCTTTGCCCATCACCACCATACGTCGTGCCAATCAGATTAAATAACGTTTCATTTTCTGATATGGGCAATAGTTGACCTTCACACAACATCCATCCGGCAGGTGCGAAATTACCGGCAAACATGCGTATTTCGCCTACATAAGGTTGAGCCATAATCTTAAATTAAGTTGGACTTGGGAAAATACCCTGGAGCGCAATACAGAATGAGATGGTTAAATAAGGTTGCATATTCAGATGTGCCTGATTTCCTCCGGTGTTCACCACCGTGCCGGAATTCAATGCACCATTAAGTGGATCGCCTGTCGCAGAATAAATGCTTCCGACTGCGGTCCCTGCCGTAGCTGGTAAATTGGAGGCAGGAGAACCACTTAAGGCATCTTCATTGGTACCAAGTACATTGTGGCCATGAGTAGGTAATTCTGCGGTAGAGAGCGTATGGTTTTGTTCCCCTCCCCGCTCTCCCAGTGTATGGCCACTTCCTATATGTATCGGAACTCTTCCCTGTAGATCAGGCAAGTTAAAATTGACCCGGCCATCACCTCCATAGGTCGTGCCCAGGAGTGAAAACAGGCCCTGGTTTTGGTTGATGGGCAATTGCTGGCCGTTACAAAGGGCCCATCCCTTGGGAGGGAAGTTAAAGCTCATCATGCGTATCTCGGAGAGAAATGGTTCTGCCATAAAGAATTAATTGATGGTGATGGAAGGCAAGGCAGGAGCGGTACCTACCAAGGTAATGGTCCCGGATGAAATCACATCCGGTGGAGACTTTGCAGGATTTGGCGTTCCGGCCTGAATCCCTCCAGTCGTTCCCTGACTGGCCAATACCGGTGGTATCGACATGGACATTGACCCGCCATTGTATAAGTTAAACACTCCCGGCGCAGATTGAATAAAATGGTATCCTGTGCCTCCGGTGGTGTTCTGTAAAGCCAGGTTCAGGGTAGTGTTTGCCTGTGGCTGGACCCGGGCATAAAAGCTGGCCGTGCTGTAATTGCCACCCGATACCTGATCCGGGGAAGCCAGTGTTTCGCTGTTTAAGGTCAAATCCAAATGGCCTCCATTGCGAACAAATACAAGGAACGGATTGTAAGGGGACCGGAAGAGACCGCCCAGGTCATCCGCTGCACTGCCGATATTTCCCCCAACCGTAATGTTGTTCATGCAGCGAATCTTTGAACTTGCATTTCCGTCAGCAGTTATCTGAACTGGAGCATCCCAGGGCAGGGTAAAATTATTGTTCACAATTTCAAACTGCGAGGTACCGTTAGCGCTGGCAGTGATGGTCAACTGACCGAAACCCCCATTGGCATGCATGACCTGGTTAAAGGTATTGTTATCCACAATCGCATTGAAGGTACCAGCACCCGGATTAAGACTCACTCCTCCCTGAGGGAAGTTAAATTGCATGGTTCCGCCTGGGCATCCAGGAGGGCCGGTAAGGTGATCGTTTACAATAAATTGATTTTTATATAATATTGCGCCAATTGTCCCGGTGGCAGACGTTTGATGGGCAACAACTACGGAGGCGGTGGCACAATTGGTGAAAATATTCCCCATAGATGCATTCACCCTGGCTTTATCGCCCAGAATGACTGTCGCATCAGCTGATCCCTGGGCAAACACGAGGATGCCGGTCTTTCCTACGTTTATGGGTGATGTACACCCGAATTCTTTAATAGTTGTATTGAAACTATTGGATTGGGCAACAAGGGTTAATTTTCCTGTCGTATGGGTAAATAATTCCAGGAAGGTTGCACCATTTTGCAAGGTCGAATTGGTAACCACCACACTGTCGATGATACCGTTGATGCGAATCATACCTTCGGAGATGTCATCACCTTTTCCAGTAATATGATAGCGATTCGAATTTTCGATCAGGCAATTGATCAGTTTCAATCCGTGCCATTCAGTGGCTGCGTTATTACTAAATAAGGCCCCATTGATCGCATTGTCACTAAACCGCCTCATGCTCACATTGCGAAGGGTGAGTCCTCCCAAAACCGACTGGCCTTGTATTCCATCTATAAAACTATTCGTACCGTTCGCAGCTGACGCATCACCAGAGGCAGCGATATCCTGGATATTCATATAGCTCAGGCTGACCAATCCACCGGTATTGCTTATCCTGATCGCATCCGCATCCGTAATGTTTTGGATGGTTCCTCCTGAATTAGCTGCGCCGTTGCCGGTTACGGAGAATACACCGGTTCCTGTGTTGTTCAAATTGATTGCCGTGACATCCGGGCTGGTGGATCCCTGATTGACTGAAATGGACTGAAATTTGACGCCATTGGCACCAATGGTTGATCCATCAATATTGACAGCCATTTTGGTCAGTGCGGTTGTAGCTCCAATGGTATTGGTATTACCGGTAATATTGACCGTACCTCCTCCCGTGACATTCACGGCGGTTGAAGCCTGGGTATTCAGTATAAGCGTTGCGGCAATATTAACAACCGATGAATTGCTGGTAATATCAATTCCTCTGGCATTGTTATTTTGTGTTAATGATCCACCCCAGGTAATCGTGGCAGCACTGGTAGCGACCAGAAATCCTGTTCCAGACGGGTTGGTTATTTGGGTATTGGAAAACGTGAATGATGCTGAACTGCCTCCGAAAATATCTATACCGGCATCCCCACCATTCAAGGTCACCATATTATTAAAGTTATACTGACTGCCATCCGCATTATTGAATTGCAGACCTGTTCCATTGGTCGCATTTATGGCGCCAGAAAATGTGACTATTCCGGTTGAATGGTTCTGTACGTTGACTGCAGCAAAATTATTGGATTGGGTTATAGTCCCATTATAAGTCAGAGCCAATGTACCTCCAACGATATTAACAACGGCTCCCGATGCATTTGATAGACTACCAAAACCACCTGTAAATGAACCCGTGCAAGAAGTCAGACTAATTCCAGCTGCCCCCCCGGAACTGGAAATACTTGAGAAAGTGACATCCAAATTTCCTGAGCCGATAATCATCATTCCTCCTCCCAAAGTATTGTTGATGGAGGAAGATTTTATCTGCAGGTTTCCTACGGTAGAACCGTTAAGGGCCGTACTTGCCGAACTGCCAAATATTACGCCTGCAATGGTATCGTTCATCCCCAGAAGGATTGGAGCGTTTATTACCGGGGCGCTTCCAGCATTTTGAATAAGACTTCCATCAGTCGGGCAATTCCAGGCAACACCTTCTCCTATCAACTTCTGATTATCCAATAAGGTGCCACCGGCCGTATACGTTCCGGCAAAAAGAAAGATATAACCGCCAGGACTCGAGGCCGTAATGGCTTGTGGGATTGTCGTAAATGGATTGGCATAACTGCCATCCCCGTTCATTGGGTCACCATTGTCATCGACGAACACATATTGCAGTGCAATATTTAAATACACTACCGCCGAATCGACCGAGACTGCATTATGTTCATCCTTAATCTTATAATAAAATGAATCAATGGCGCCAGCCGTACAGGTAGCAATAAATGTAAAACTGCCATCAGCATTAACCGTTAATTTAGCACCTGATGCCAGGGTAATTTGGACGCCTACATTGGCAGTCTGGCCATTGACCTCAGCAACCATTTTCGTTGCCCCATTATCGATATCCGTATCATTGTTCAGTATCCCAGGCGCACTGGTTGTAAACGGTGAAGTCTGGGATACCATCGTATAGTTATCGGTGACGGCGACCGGCGGGTCATTAACCCCGTCAATGGTCATGGTCACCGTAGCCGTTTGATTGCAGGCTATATCTCCATCGGTGACTGCGTACGTCCAGGAGTCCATAGCCGACTGACCCTGTGCCAGCATCTCAAACTGACCGTTGGGATTGTAGGAATAACTCCCATTGTTGTTTTGAGTCAGGATGGCGCCTGAACCCAGGTTGATTGCCATTCCTACCGAAGCTGCCGATCCGTTGACTTGCGAAACAGAGAGCATGTTCATTTCAACGTCGGCGTCATTAGCCAATACATTACCGGAAGAAACGGTGGTATGTTCATCGGTCATGAAAGCATCATTAACAGCCACTGGACAATCATTAACCGGTATGACGCTGATAATACGAGTTGCCATGTTGCTGTTCAAGTCCCCATCATTCACCGTGAAACTAACCGTTCGGGATGCGGAGCTTGGATTATCACTGATATTGTTGTAAGTAAATTGCCTGAGTGCTGCCTGATAATCTGCAACACTTGCGGAACCTGTCAGGGTTATCGAACCATTGGATGAATTAAAAGCACCTGCTGAGATACCTACGGGCAACATACCCGAAATTCCCAATACATCTTGTCCATCCACATAATTACTGGTTATCTGGATGATGGCGCTTTCCAGGTTGACATCATCCGGGTCGGTAGCCGTTATATTCATTGTTATGATGGTAGCACCCATATTCTCCGTGAAGGATAATGGCGCTGCCTCGACATTTGCCAGGACCGGTGGCATGTTAAAGGCAATGGATACCACCGCAGAGTCCATGAAGCCTTCTGTATCGATGATCTTATAATGAAATGTATCCGCCGTTGTACCGGAAAAACCGGTTCCATCATATACAAAACTACCATTGGGTTGTACGGTGACCGTGGCCCCATAATCTGTCATTTGAGCCATTCCAACTGCACCACCCTGAACAGAAATGACAGTGAGGTTCTCATTATAAGGAGGGTTAGGAAGCTGGTCGTTGACGTCGGCATCATTGGCTAACACTCCGGGTGCAGCCTGTACAATGTTCATACCAGGATAAGAATACTGGTCATTGATCGCGACCGGGGTGGCCATAATGGTGCTGGGATCCAAAGTGGTGTTGGGATCGGTGGTTCTGTTGATGGTAAGGTTAGTCAGCGAACTGTTTTGGTTATTCTTTATTTCAAGTTCGTATTTGATGGAATCTCCCGGATTCGCAATGCCATCCATATTTGCATCATGGGTAATGGTCCCTTCCAATGTTACCATGGTACTGCCGAAGGAAATCTGACTGCAACCGGTACTGTAATCAAATATCAAATGTACCGGAGTAGTGTTCAATAATGTGAATGCGAGATTGGCTCCGCCCTGCACACAGTTTAAACCATAATTTTCAGTCCAGGAGTCATTGATGGCAAATTTATATTCATAATAACCGGCAGGAATACCATCGAAGTCTCCATACCAGACCTGGTTGACCGCATCAAATTGCAGATGCGTGATGCTGCAAGCCGGGTCCCAATCTCCGGGACATCCCAAATCCGACTGAAAACTACCACCGACCGTCACGCTGGCAGGTTGTGAAGATATGACCGTACACTTGGTATTGTAATCAAATGCCACATAGACCATGGTATTGGCTGAAGCTGTGAATGAGATATTCGCTCCATTCAACACACAGTTCAGTCCGTAATTTTCTATCCAGCCGTCATTAATGGCAATTTTCCCTTGCCAATTCCCGGCAGGGATGGCAAAATGGCCAATCCACAACGATTGGTTTGGATCAAATTGCAGGTGGGTGATGTTGCAGGCCGGATCCCAATCTCCGGCACATCCCAGTTCTGATTGAAAGTCTCCGCCAAAGGTTACCGTCATGGGTATGACTTCAGCAGGTTCAAGAAGCAACTTCCCGAATGGTTTGATCTGTCCCGGATTGGTTGCTGCACTAAACAGGAACAATATCAGGACCACTATGCTCAGGTCATGGTATCCCTTCAAACGCAAATCTGGCTTATAGGATAATTTTGGAGTCATTGGATCGAAATTCTGTGGACAAAAGAATTTTCAGATTGGTCAAAGGATAATTGATGGCCAAATTTGTTCATGTATTTCAGGCGATAACCATGGTCATCTAATTCCCAGGACGAGATGCTTACCGGATTGAAATAGTCATCAACCAAAGCAGGATGCTCAGGCAAGCCTATAGCATATTCTCTTTTACATTTCATCCATTTATCCTTCGCCTCGATCGGTATTTCAGGTCGAAAAGCCGATTTCGTGAAACCGAAAAATGGAGATAGTGCTATTCCAGCCGCTACCCATTTCAGCAATTGCCTTCTTTGGTTTATTTGCACCTTCTCTTCCATAACCATTTATTCAACCCGGACCATGCGTTTATTCAAAACACCGTGTACTGTTTCTAACTGATAGAACAATACCCCTTTCATAGCAGGTAAATCTTTGGGCAATAAGCTCACCTGATGGATTCCACCTGCAAAAAACCCACTAATGCGGTACAATTCCTTGCCCGTCACATCCATAACTCTTACCGTAGCTTGCATGCTCTCCGGAAGCCAGAAGCCGATCTTCGTCTCACCGCTGAATGGGTTCGGAGTATTCTGGTACAGCTCTGGCGTCCTTATCCCTTCTCCCTTCACCTTCTGCCCCGCGGTAGCCAATCCTGCTCCTGACCCGGTCAACGGGCTGCTGTCCTGGCATGCGTTACCGGTGTTATCCTGTAGCAGCAGCGTCGTCGTACAGAAGTCTTTATTACCTGCTTCATCGATGACCCAGATATCCACTTCGATCTCTTGCGACCGTCCATCCGGAATATCTGCACAGGTATAGGTCCAACTCGGTGTGGTGCCATCCTCGGTAAAACTGAAGATCAATTTATCCGCATTTGTACAATTGTCATAGCTGCCCGCATCAAAGTCCGTAGCCCAGATCTCCACTTCACCCGAAGGACTCATCACCACCGTGCTGATGCCATGATAGCAATAGGGTGTAGGTTTCTTGCAATCTCTGATGGTAAACGTGGTATAACACGTGTCTTCGTTGCCACAACGGTCGGACGCGATCAAACGCACCTGGTAAGACCCGGCAGGTGATGGCGCTACCAGCACCTGACCTTCTCCGCGCAACACTTCCGCTCCAGCCTCATCTTCTACGCTGTAACGATAAGACATATCGACCGGCAAGGTGCAGTTGTCCGACACACTGCTGACCAGATTGTAAACCACGGTCGCCTCTCCGCAACCATCGTTGATACACTTATCTTCCAGCACCGCACATTCGAGTACAGGCGCTTCGTTATCTACTACCTTGATCACCTGCAGGTAGGTCATGTAACCATCACCGTCATCCTTCAGGTTGCGGTGGATGCAGCATCTGCTCTCGCTCGCTACCAGACGGTCGTCTACGATCACATCCGGATAGCGGCTGTGCAGATCCGGTGAATAAACACACCAGTCGATCAGCTTCCAGGTCCGCAGGATCTTGTAGCAGCCTTCCGTCACATCGTAACGCTCATCCGAGTACGTCACCCCGATCAGCTCACAGTCATCGTCGCTGATCTCCGGATAGCCCGCTCCCGTGCGGTCCGCAGCAAGATTTGCTTCATCGGTACAGTTCACCACCACATCTTTCGGGAAGATCACCTCAAAGTCGGAGCGTGGCTTCACATACAGGGTCTGCGTGTCGTGTGCCGTGTTACCACACTTGTCGGTGGCTGTCACCGTCTTGGTCAGTGTCCCTACCCCGCATTCGTTCAGGCTGCCGCTGATATCTACTTGTGTATCCGGAGCCCAGCAGTTGTCTGTGATAACCCAGTCTTCTGCTGTTTCGTCAAAGTAACTTTGTGGATTGGGATGTCCACCATCCGGGTTGTCGTATTGATCCAGCATCAGCCACAATCTGCAATAGATCGGCTGCCAGTTGTGATCGTGATACCAGTAGCTGTATTCATCGCAGTTGACGCCGCCGGCATAGCTGTACTCGCCGCATACTGACCCGCCATAGTATCCAAAGTCACCGCCATCCCATGGGATTTCCACACAGCACACCGACCCTGCAACCGGATCGGCCGACGTATTCATTCCAACCAAAGTAACTTCAGGACTGGAACAATAGGTTTGCAATGCATCCTCTCCTTCACACACATCATGCGTATAGGAGGCTCCATGGCCTTTCACAGTGGCGGTTTTGGTGCCTCCGGCATAGGGCTTCGTCAGCGTCCACCAGTAGGGAACGCCATCACAGTAGACTGTCACATCATCCGGTGCTACTACCACTGGTGGCGTCTTGTCGTCTTTGATCACCTCGATCCAGCAGTCATTGTATTTCGTCTTCAGCAGATCTGTGTACATGAAGTTTTGTTTCACCTTCAGGCCCACCAGGATCTCCGGTATGTTATCTACAATGCACTCGCCAATGTCTGCATTCAGGATGTTCTGCAGTTCCAGCTCGATCTGCTCCAGCGTCATCTTATTCAGCTGTACAAACTGACCTTTATCTTTGTAGTATTCTACCAGGCACCACACGTAACGCAGGTACAGCGACTCATTCGTGATGCAGCCCAGCAATGGGAAATAATCATCCCAGCACGCATTCATCAGCTCGTAGAAGAAATGCTCCTGCTTCGTATCGATCGTCCACTGGTAGACAGCCGTAGGTGTACCCCCCGGTGTCGTCTGATAGATCGGTGGCAGGATGCACGTCACGTTTTTCTTGATGTGCTCGTCGTAAGGTCGTAATCCACAGGCTTCATACACCCGCAGCACCACCTGGTCTTCTCCACACTCCGTCAGGTCTTCAACTACATCAAAAGCACACAGGTTCATCCATACCTCATGGGCAACCCGCATGAACGACACCAGATTAGGAGCTTTTCCTTCATATAGCCCCAGGCCGTCGAGCGTCAGGTCTACTCCAAGATATTCTTCCGTCACCGACGACAGGAAATCCTGAAACTTCGCTTCGTAGTAGTCTACGCTATCCTTCAGTGCCACCGCATAATACAGCTGATCGCAGCAGTTGTCGTGACTGCCGTCATCCAGGTCCTCCGCGTTGATCCGCGCCCAGCAGCTCGCCGGATCCAGTGTCACCTGCGTGATCTCGTCGCACACCGGCGTCGGCGGTGTGGCATCCAATACCTGCACCGTGATACCGGGGATCAGCGTATTGAAGAAATTTGAAAATATACCGATTCCACCGAATGCGTCTTCAGGAAACGCTTCATAGCTCGTGTTCCAGCAGGCATCCACCAAACGGAACTTCACCGTAAACACCCCTTCCGGCAGATAAATGTCATCCGGCAACGTTCCGCTCAACACGGTCGTCTTACCCGGATGATGTGGATCGGCAACCTCGACTTCATAGCCCATCTCAAACGGACTGCAGTCGAAGAAATATTTCTTTAAATCCGGCAGATGTACGTGTGCTTTACAGTCGTGCGGTTCTGTATAGGCCAGCACATTGAACGGGTCCAGCAGGCCCAGCAATGTCGTCGTATCCATCTCCATATCGTCACCGATAATACCGGTCAGATAAGGGAAGATATTGAACAACGGCGGCGTTGTGTCTCGCACGATAATCCACTGTTCACAGGTCGTATCACGGTGATCACACCAGTCATAGATCGTCCACGTCCTGCGGATCTTTCGGGCATTACCGCAGACCTCAAACACCTGGTCCTCGTATTCTGCAAATGCATTGCAATGGGCATTCGCCAACCCCGGGAACAATTGATAATAATAATCAGATAACCACAGCGGACTCGTGCCTCCATCCATCGTCTTCACTTCCGGAAAAGTGAGGACATCATGGTACCCTAGTAATAGCCCTGCAATCTGTAATGTCAGCGGATCCAGTGCCTCAAAATCCAATGTAACTCCCGGAACGTGGATGATGGAATCCAGGTTGTCTCCGTAAATCACTTTCAGAAGTTCCAGTGTTGTACATTCAAATTCGATAGTATCCGGGCAGATCAGGCTATCAATCCGTATCCGTTCGATCCAGATCTCTTGCACGCATTCGTTGTGATTGCCCCAAGGGTCACTGCTCCGGATCGTTCGCGTAATCTTCCCACTAAACAATGAATCCTCACACTGGAAATCCTCCCAGATCGAATTCACAATATCCACCTGCACCGGATAGGGTCCGCAGTCGCTCACCAATGATTCAAAGTAATCGTCGGTCGATCTAATGGCAGCTTCCAGGCAAGTCAGTGTATCATTTTCACAGCGGATGACTGGGCCCAGTTTGTCTTCCAGCTTCAGTGTACCCCAGCATTTTCCGCCATCCTGAACGTCTTCCACCACATAGGTCAGTGTCTGGCCAACATGTTCATAGGTGAGGGTGGCACCTGGTATCGGGATAAGCGAACCCGGTTTAAAGACCTCACAGTTATACCGGTCGATGCAACCCGCACTGCCGGTCACCAGGACATCACGTGCAGTAATCTCCCGCATACAGTCGCTGCTCAGGCTGATGTTCACATGATCGTGACACGCCAGGCCTGCAGCCGCTCGCTTGGCGGTGGATTGCAGAGGTTGGGATTGCCCATTTTCCAGTACCGTGATGGTGAACGAACACGTATCGTTTTTGGTGGGTCCATTACTTGCTTCGAACTGCACTGTATACATCCCGAAGTCCAGGATACTGTCCGATGCCGGGCCAGATAGTTGTGTGATCACCGGAGTACAATTGCTCATTACTGTGGGGTCCGGGTAACTTATTTTTACCTCACAGGCAAACGGATCAGCCGTCACCAGAATATCAGCAGGACAGGTAATGCTCGGGGTGTCGCAGCAGAGAATCATCGGGTCGGCGATCGTGACATAAGTCAAGCAGAAATCGCTGTTTCCATTCACATCCACCGCAGTCAGGGTTATTAACTTCTGACCCAAATCTGTACAGGTAAATACCGACTGACTTAAATAAACAGTATCGACTCCACAATTATCCGTAACCGGGCTTGTCAAAATATCATCAACTGTAATGGTAACCGAAGGATCCGGCATTCCCGGCATGAGATTGAAGGTAGGTCCATTTGCACAACTAGGAACAGGTGCCTTGTCATCAACCACGGTGACCATACTGGTGCATATCGAAGTATTGCCACCAGCGTCACTGACCGTCAAACTAATCATTTGAGTTCCCACATCCATGCAGTCAAATACCGTATCCGAAGCGACCCATGAGACCACCCCGCAATTATCGGTACTTCCATTATCCAGATCCCGGGAAGCAATCGTTGTCATTGTAGAATACAAGTTAACAGTCAGATCTTTGCACATGGCCATAGGAGCACTACCGTCACGTACAGTTGCCGTAAACATGCAACCAAATTCCGGACTATTTTTGCCACAGGAAGTATCCACTATAGATATCAGGATGACAGAATCCCCCAGCATGGAGCAGTCAAAATACAACGTATCAATACCGGGAACCCCATTGACTAATTGTACTGTGCCCGGAGCAAATCCTCCCACATATATGGAATCAACCGGCCACTTGAATACATCATTTCCAACATAAATAGTCGAATCCAAACACAAAAATGTTTGAACTTCATACACTCCCATATCGATGATGGAAATATTGATACGGGGAAAGCCAATTAAGTCAGTTGCTTGAGATGAAAATGCGTTTGATCCTCTATCTATTGTTAAAAATGATCCCAGACCAGGTCTATAGTTCACTCCAAATAAAGGATCACCCGATGTATTTGTAGGATGTGGCACATTATTTACCAAGGAATAGGTAACAGTAGGAATAACTGCTCCTGTAATATCAGACATCCCATTATTCCAAAAGATGGTATTACCCACTACCACATTTCCTCCTGAATTATTGTTAAATGCATCCGGACTATTATCTGCTATCGTATTGTTAATAATCGAGAAATCAATTCCCGGCGTAAAGGTCAGTGCAATGGCTCCACCGTTAATTGTAGCTGTATTGTGGTGAAAGAGATTGTTCTCAAACAATACAACAGGCACCGGAGGGCCTAAGACCGATGCAGGCGTAAAGTAGACTGCACCTCCTCGATCGGTTGCTGTATTGTATTCAAAAATCGAATTGACAAGGTTCAATTTCCTTAGCCCTTCTCCATAAAATGCAGCACCGCGGACACCAATATTATTTCTGAAGATCACATGATTAATGTCCAGGATCCCGGTCGAATGGATGGATCCATCCCACCAGCCGGCACCATCATCCATGTCAGCCACGGTATTACCAGCTTCGATAATGAAACCATCCACATAAATGGTACCCAGATAATTTATTGTCTTTACGACATGGTATGAATTCCCGGTACTATCCCCGGACATGTTGATATCTCCACTCAGAATGGTCGGGTTACACTCAGGCATCCGATCAGCAAGAGGACTGCCGCCGCTGGGAAATCCACCTAAAACAACGCTGGAGTCGGGAATGTTGAAAAAAGCATTCCGATCGGACACGGAAGGGTAATAGGTACCTTTAGCAACCAGAACGGAATCAACCCGGGGGCACATCTGGGCAACAACAAGTCCCGCCTGTAAGTCATTGAAAGCGGTAGCCCAGGAAGTGCCATCTCCTCCAGGAGTCGCACTGCTATCCACATAAACTGTAGAGCCAAAATCGGTACAATCGAATGCAAATGCAGGCGTTAGTGTCGGATCATTGGCAGCAGGAGTATTTGGATCATCGCTATTTTGGGTCCCACCAGTAAATCCTATTAAAGCTTGTTCACTGATCGAGGTAGCATTCACCGGAGAGAAGGTACCATTGGTATTAACCCGGTAGTAAATACGAATACTCTTTCCAGCAGGAAGTTCAGGAAGCGTAAAAGGAAAATTTTGTGCCTCAATACTTGCATGTGCAGTAACAAGCAAAATACACATCCATATCCCTCTGTAAAATGGAGTAAAAATTCTCTCCATAATCTTGGCATTTAGGGTTTTAGATAGGTTGTTATAGACCAATCTCTATTAATCCTCCTACAAGGTACGTCAAATATCGTGGGGTAAAATATTCTTATTTTAAATATTTTAGTCCAGAACACAATTGAAGGAAAGCTACAATGGATTAAAGATATGAATTATTTTAATATATAAATAATCATATTAAATTAATTTTATATAGGTGGACCCAGACAAATACAATTGTCAGGATTTAATGAACCTAAAGCATTACGTTATATAGTCCGTCTAAACGGACAGCCAGGCACTTGCTGACGAACGCTGGCGCGTTATTAGCATCTACTGACGCTCTACTGACGCTCCCTTTGGTCGGTCAGCATCGGTCAGCATCCCATATTGACGAAAGTTAGTGTAATGTCAGCATGAATTTAATTCACCTTGACCATTCGTTTATTCAATACGCCTCTTTCCGTTTCCAGCTGATAGAACAAGACCCCTTTTACTTCAGGGATGCTGCCCGCTTCCAGCGTGATCAGATGATTACCACCTGAATAGGTTCCACTCAGCCGGTACAACTCCTTGCCCGTCACATCCATTACCCGCAGCGTGGCTGTCATGCTCTCCGGCAACCAGAAGCCAATCTTTGTCTCTCCGCTGAAGGGGTTCGGCGTATTCTGATAGAGTTCTGGGGTCCTTATCCCTTCTCCTTTTACCTTTTGTCCCGGTGATGCTACTCCGGATCCCGACTCCGTTAACGGACTGCTGTCCTGGCAGGCATTACCGGTGTTGTCCTGCAGCAACAACGTCGTCGTGCAGAAATCCTTGTTGCCGGCTTCATCGATGACCCAGATCTCTACCTCAATCTCCTGGGAACGTCCGTCCGGAATATCGGCACAGGTGAAGGTTATGCTTGGTGTTTCTCCGTCTTCCGTGAAGCTCAGGATCAGGTTATCGGCTGTCGTACAGTTGTCGTAGCTGCCCGCATCGAAGTCTGTTGCCCATACTTCTACTTCGCCCGTAGGACTCATCACCACCGTGGCGATGCCATGGTAACAATAGGGTGTAGGGTTCTTGCAGTCTCTTATCGTAAATGTCGTGTAGCAGCTGTCCTCGTTGCCACAACGGTCCTTACCCACCAGCCAGACACCATAGGTGCCTACGGCCAGTTCTGCTGTTAATTCATGGCCTTGTCCATACGCTATCGGCGTGGTCTCTCCGGCCAATACCGTGTAGCGGTATTGGATCTCCTCGGGTGCCGCGCAGTTGTCCGTGCCCGAAGCCAGCAATTCGTACCGTACCGTTGCTGCATCGCAGTTGTTGTCCAGGATGCAGGTTTCGGCCAGCTCATTGCATTCGATCACCGGCGCTTCGTCGTCGATTACTTTGATCACCTGCAGATAGGTCATGTAACCATCGCCATCATCTTTCAGGTTGCGGTGGATGCAGCATCTGCTCTCACTCGCTACCAACCGGTCGTCGACGATCACATCCGGATAGCGGCTGTGCAGGTCCGGTGAATAAACACACCAGTCGATCAGCTTCCAGGTCCGTAAGATCTTATAGCAGCCTTCCGTCACATCGTAGCGCTCATCCGAGTACGTCACCCCGATCAGCTCACAGTCGTCGTCGCTGATCTCCGGATAACCCGCTCCCGTGCGGTCTGCAGCAAGATTTGCTTCATCGGTACAGTTCACAACCACATCTTTCGGGAAGATCACTTCAAAGTCGGAGCGTGGCTTCACATACAGGGTCTGCGTGTCGTATGCCGTGTTACCACACTTGTCGGTAGCCGTCACCGTCTTGGTCAGCGTCCCTACCCCACATTCGTTCAGGCTGCCACTGTATTCCACTTCCGTTTCCGGCGCCCAGCAATTGTCCGTAATCACCCAGTCTTCCGCCGTCTCGTCAAAGTAACTTTGCGGGTTCGGATGTCCACCGTTCGGGTTGTCGTATTTATCCAGCATCAGCCACAAGCGGCAGTAGATCGGCTGCCAGTTGTGATCGTGGTACCAGTAGCTGTATTCATCGCAGTTGACGCCACCGGCATAGCTGTACTCGCCGCAGACCGAACCACCATAGTAGCCGAAGTCTCCTCCATCCCAGGGGATCTCCACGCAGCATACCTGCGCTACTTCAACCGGTGCATCTGAAGTGTTTCTTCCTATCGGGTAAATGTAAGGATCTGCGCAATAGGTAGCTAGTGCATCTTCTCCTTCACATACATCATGCGTAAAGGAGGCTCCATGCCCTTTCACCGTCGCGGTTTTGGTACCTCCGGCATAGCTCTTCGTCAGCTCCCACCAGTAAGGTACGCCATCACAGTACACCGTGACATCTTCAGGGGCTACCACCACCGGAGGGGTTTTGTCATCCTTGCGTACTTCGATCATGCAGTCGTTATACCTAACCGGTGTGTAATAAATCTTGGTAAGATTTAACGCTTTCGTAATCTCTGCTTCGGTCCGGTAGGGTTCAAAGACGCGTTTTTTCCAATCTGCAATAGCTTCAGGCGTCAAAATTTGCCATACACACATGGCCGATGGAGAAGGCGCGTGCAATTTACTGAGCTCGGGAAAAAATAATTCAACAGATGACGCGCTGGGTGAAAGCGAAATATTACATCCGAGATATCCATTTTCAGTTAAAACAGCATCATTTGCTCCATGTTCTGCAAATAGGCCAACAACCAACAATGGTAAATCAAGGGTTATAGAACCTTCAACACAACCAAAATTATATCGAGGGTCACCATGATTGATGAACTCATCCAGCTTCCACAGGTAGAACGCTTGAAATGACAAGGATTTATTGTACCAGTACCATTCGTGCTCTCCTCCATAAAACGTATGTGGATCATAGGCTGGAACTCCACAAGCTTCATAGACCCGTAATATTAATTGTTCGCTGCCGCATTCCGTCACATCGATGTAATCGTCAAACACAAACGTATTGATCCACTCTTCAATGAAGGTGTCGTAACGGTCCTGGTTGGCATAATAGTCGCTGTGCCCCACACAGTCAAGGAAGTATTCGTGCCAGTAATTGCGCCAGTAGATTACACTGTCCATATTGGCCACCGCAAAATGCAACTGATCACAGCAGTTGTCATGACTGCCATCGTCCAGGTCCTTCGCATAAACCCGGGCCCAGCATTTCTCCGGATCCAGCGTCACCTGCGTGATCTCATCACACACCGGCGTCGGCGGTGTGTTGTCGTAGACGCTGATGCCCTGCAGTAACAAGGTCTCGTTCCAGCAGCGGTCACGGATGTGGTACAACACATTATGCCAGCCTTCAGGGAGATAGACATGAGCAGTCTCCCCTTCTGCAATATTTCCCGATTCGAGCAGTGTCTTGCCGGGATGCGATGGATCGATGTATTCGATCTCATAGTAGACCTCCAGCACATCATCGCAATCTTTCAGTACCCAGGCCCGTGGATCAGGCAGGATGACCGTCGCTTTACAGTCGTGGGGATCCACCTCTGCTTTCAACACTTCGCAGGCTACCAGGGCGCCCTTCTCACGGGCAAGGCGATTCAAGGATGCAGGCACTTCTTCACAGCTCGTGCCTCCATGATCATCGATCGGGTTGAGGTATGCTTCTTTTATCACCGGCGCCTCGGTATCCGTAATCTTAAACCACTGCACACACGTCGTATCACGCCGGCCACACCAATCATAGATGTGCCAGGTCCGGCGAATCTTATAAGACTTGCCACAGGTCGGTACGATATGATCTTCGTAATCAAATACAATCTGGCATTTGCCGGTATTGGTGAAGTCAGGACCTGCATCGGTTTTGACCGGAATCAAATATCCGGGGGCCTGGCCTGGCTGAGTGCTCTTCAGATAAGGAGCCGGGAAATAACCGTTCCCTTTCGTCGGCCATGGGTGCGCATAACCCTGGGCATCCAGGTAGGTGTCGCCGTTCTTGCCAACATTCCACAACAGTTCGACCGTCTTGCCATTGCGGACCACTTCGGTTGTGCATTCGATCAGGGTATCCGGTCCGCAAACCAGGCTGTCGATCGTCTCTTTGCGTACAAAGAGCGTATCGCGGCATTCGGCGTAGTTGCCCCAAACGTCGGTGGCTCTAACTTTCCGTGCCAGGTAACCGATGAACTCGCGGTCATCGCAACCCAGATCCGTCCACTGCTTCTCCAGAATATCCGTCGTAGTCGGGAACGGCTGGCACAGATCCGTGATCACGACCAGGTCTTCCCGCTCACTCATCTGCAGGCAGCTGATCGTATCGTTCTGACAATAAATTTGTGGGCCCAGTTTGTCTTCCAGTTTCAATGTCCCCCAGCATTTGCCACCCGACTGGATGTCTTCCACCACATAGGTCAGGGTCTGACCGACGTGCTCGTAAGTCAGGGTAGCTCCCGGGATGGGTGTCAGTGATCCCGGTATAAACACCTCGCAGTTGTAGCGGTCGATACAACCGGCGCTACCTGTCAGCAGCACATCACGAGCGGTGATCACACGCTGGCAGTCACTGCTCAGGCTGATGTTCACATGATCCTGGCACGCCAGGCCTGCCGCCGCTCGTTTCGCTGTGGATTGCAACGGTTGTGACCGCCCGTTCTCCAGCACCGTGATCGTAAATGAGCACGTGTCTTTCAACGTGGGTCCATTACTCGCCTCGAATTGAACTGTATACATCCCAAAAGCTAAAAGGCTGTCCATCATTGGGCCGGAAAACTGTGTGATCACTGGTGTACAGTTGCTCATCACCGTAGGATCCGCGTAACTCACCGCAACCTCGCAGGCAAAAGGATCAGCCGTCACCGTGATATCCGCAGGACACGTGATACTCGGCGTGTCACAACAGAAATTGCTCGGGTCAGCGACGGTCACATTGGACAAACAAGAATCCTGATTTCCATTATTATCAACAGCAATCAGATAAACCATATTAGCCCCCAAATTCTGGCAGGTAAATGCAGTTTGACTGAGATAACTTGAACTTACGCCACAAGCATCAGACACCACATCACTATTAACCGGATTAAAGGAATAGGCATCATTGGTTGCCGTCCATGTGGTAGCATTCCTCCCCGGTACTGCATAAGCCTCCGTGCCGGTAGCATTTTCAATGCCCCGGGTATGATTACAACAAGTCGCCGGTTGGGAAGTAGTATGTATTTCAATCACATTAGTGCTTTCATACAATTGCAAATGCAGCGAAACACGATCCCCGGATGGATAATGATCAACATTATACAATTCTAAAACCAGGACCCGGTTAGGTGCTGTGCCAACTGTTTGGTATCGGAGAAGATTAACACCAGGAGCGCCTCCGTTTCCTGGATCAAGATCCTCCCAAGCCAAAGCAATCAGATCGTTCGGAAATGTCGTGTTTGGTATGAATTGTCCTGAACAACACCCGGAAGCAGTGCTGGACGCAAAGGTGACGAATCCATTCGATCCAAGCCTGAATTGCGATTTCGTTTCACCAAAGAAAATAAAGTCAAATCCAATCGGCAAATAACCTGAAACGGCATCATCGCCAAGTGTAAACTGGGTTCCAGAAGGAATATCAATCGGGTTGTAGGTAATGGCATTTACTGTGTAGGTTGTTGAACCCATGGGATTGAGGTCATTGACACTAAGGCTGGCATTCCCACTATTATCCAGGTCGATCGTCAGATCACGGCATAGAAGAGTAGGTGGCGTCGTATCCCGGACCGTGACACTACTCATGCAATTATCAGTATTTCCACTTTGATCCATTACGGTTAACGTTACCATATTGGATCCGATATCACTACAGGTAAAGGTATCCGGACTAGCTGTTCTGTTCGTTATTGTACAATTATCGGTACTGCCATTATCGATGTCATCTCCGGTAATAACAGCCTGCCCCATGGCATCCAGTTCAATGGTAATATCCTTGCATTGAGCAACAGGAGGGATATTGTCCTGAACAGTTATCATGGCTGTACACATGTCGGTATTACCGGCAATATCACGTACTGAGAATGGCAATGAGTTTATTCCAATGTCGCTGCAATTAAATATAATAAAACCTTCAAGTGGTATGATCAATGAACAGTTGTCCGTACTGCTGCTAACAATGTTATACCCATCCACACCAACGATTCCTCCGGGGTCAAGATTTAAAGTGACATCCTTACAAATAGCTGTAGGAGCCGTGGTATCCAGAACTCTAATGATCGCAGTACAAGAACTGGAGTTTGAACTGGCATCGGTTATGGTAAGGGTGACCGGGACGGGGGTAAGATTCCCACAATTGAAATTATTAGGTGATACTGTTCTACCAGTCACCGCACAATTGTCCGTGCTGCCTCCATCCACATCATTGCCGGTAATGCTGGCATTACCGCTTCCATTCGGATAGACGGTGATGTTCTGGCAAACTGCTGTAGGCGCAACTGTGTCCTGCACCGCGACCGTTGCCGTGCAAGTCTTGCTGTTCAAGCTCGCATCCGTAACCGTTAGGGTCACCGAATTGGCTCCCAGGTTTGCACAGGTAAAGGAGGTAGGACTTGCTGATGTGCTACTAACCGAACAGTTGTCAAAACTGCCGCCATCCACATCGCTTCCGGTAATCGAGGCATTACCGGCCCCATCCAAATATACTGTGATGTCCTGACAAACTGCTGTAGGTGCAGTCGTGTCTTGTACCGTAACTACACTGATACAATTTTTATCGTTTCCATTCACATCGGTTATGGTAAGGGTTACATTATTTGGTCCTGTATCGGAACAGTTGAAGACTGCCGGTGAACTGCTTTGTCCTCCGATGCCGCAATTATCCGAGCTACCACCATCGACATCACTCGGAAAAACCGTTGCAGTACCTGCACCATTCAGGAAGACCGTGATATTTTGACAGATGGCTACCGGCGCAACAGAGTCCTGCACCGTTACCGTCGCCATACACGTATTGCTGTTCGAACTCACATCAACAACCGTCAACATAACCGAATTGGCTCCAATATCTGCACAGGTAAAGGCACTTGGACTGGCTGACAAGCTAGCCACCATGCAATTATCGCTGCTGCCTCCATCTACATCGCCTCCTGTAATGCTCGCATTACCACTACCATCCAGGAAAACGGTGATGTTCTGACAAGCGGCAGTGGGTGAAGTCGTGTCCTGGACGGTCACCGTGGCCATACAGGACTTCATGTTCCCGCTGGCATCGGACACCGTCAAGGTCACTGAATTGCCTCCCAGATCTGCGCAAGTGAACGAAGTGGGACTGGCTGACAAGCTAGCCACCATGCAATTATCGCTGCTGCCGCCATCCACATCGGCTCCAGTAATGCTCGCATTACCACTTCCATCCAGATAAACGGTGATGTTCTGACAAATGGCAGTGGGTGCAGTGGTGTCCTGGACAGTCACCGTGCCCATACAGGACTTCATATTCCCGCTGGCATCGGACACTGTCAATGTCACTGAATTGCCTCCTAGGTCTGCACAGGTGAATGCAGTCGAACTAGCTGATAAATTACTCACCGAACAGTTATCTGCACTACCACCATCCACATCGGATGCTGTAATGCTCGCATTGCCGCTACCATCCAAGAATACGGTAATGTTCTGACAAACGGCTATCGGTGCAGTGGTGTCCTGGACGGTCACCGTCGCCATGCACGTCTTCATGTTCCCGCTGGCATCGGACACCGTCAATGTCACTGAATTGCCTCCCAGATCTGCACAGGTGAACGAAGTGGGACTAGCCGATAGATTGCTCACGGCACAATTATCTGTGCTACCACCGTCCACATCGGCGGCGGTGATGCTCGCATTGCCACTGCCATCCAGGTAGACGGTGATGTTCTGGCATACGGCGGTCGGTGAAGTGGTATCCTGGACCGTCACCGTGGCCATACAGAACTTCATGTTCCCGCTGGCATCGGACACTGTCAATGTCACTGAATTGCCTCCTAGGTCTGCACAGGTGAACGCAGTCGAACTAGCTGATAAATTACTCACCGAACAGTTATCTGCACTACCACCATCCACATCGGATGCTGTAATGCTCGCATTGCCGCTACCATCCAAGAATACGGTAATGTTCTGACAAACGGCTATCGGTGCAGTGGTGTCCTGGACGGTCACCGTCGCCATGCACGTCTTCATGTTCCCGCTGGCATCGGACACCGTCAATGTCACTGAATTGCCTCCCAGATCTGCACAGGTGAACGAAGTGGAGCTGGCAGATAGATTACTCACCGAACAGTTATCGCTACTACCACCATCCACATCGGCAGCGGTGATGCTCGCGCTACCACTACCATCCAGAAAGACCGTGATGTTCTGACAAACGGCGGTCGGTGCAGTCGTGTCCTGGACAGTCACCGTCGCCAAACAGGACTTCATATTCCCGCTCGCATCGGACACCGTCAATGTCACTGAATTGCCTCCCAGATCTGCACAAGTGAACGAAGTAGGACTGGCCGATAGATTAATCACCGAACAGTTATCTGCACTACCACCATCCACATCGGATGCTGTTATGCTCGCATTGCCGCTACCATCCAAGAATACGGTAATGTTCTGACAAACGGCTATCGGTGCAGTGGTGTCCTGGACGGTCACCGTCGCCATGCACGTCTTCATGTTCCCGCTGGCATCGGACACCGTCAGGGTCGCCGGATTGGCACCCAGATCTGCACAAGTGAACGAAGTGGGACTGGCCGATAGATTGCTCACGGCACAATTATCTGTGCTACCACCGTCCACATCGCCTGCTGCGATGCTCGCATTGCCACTGCCATCCAGGTAGACGGTGATGTTCTGGCATACGGCGGTTGGTGAAGTCGTGTCCTGGACAGTCACCGTGCCCATACAGGACTTCATATTCCCGCTGGCATCGGACACCGTCAAGGTCACTGAATTCCCTCCCAGATCTGCACAAGTGAACGCAGTCGAACTAGCTGATAAATTACTCACCGAACAGTTATCTGCACTACCACCATCCACATCGGATGCTGTAATGCTCGCATTGCCGCTACCATCCAAGAATACGGTAATGTTCTGACAAACGGCTATCGGTGCAGTGGTGTCCTGGACGGTCACCGTCGCCATGCACGTCTTCATGTTCCCGCTGGCATCGGACACCGTCAATGTCACTGAATTGCCTCCCAGATCTGCACAGGTGAACGAAGTGAGACTGGCCGATAGGTTGCTCACACCACAATTATCCGTGCTACCACCGTCCACATCGCCTGCTGCGATGCTCGCATTGCCACTGCCATCCAGGTAGACGGTGATGTTCTGGCATACGGCGGTCGGTGAAGTGGTATCTTGAACCGTCACCGTGGCCATACAGGACTTCATATTTCCGCTGGCATCGGTCACCGTCAGGGTTACCGAATTGCCACCCAGGTCTGCACAATTGAACGAAGTCGAACTAGCTGATAAGTTACTCACCGAACAATTATCGCTGCTGCCACCGTCCACATCGGCTGCTGTAATGCTCGCATTGCCGCTACCATCCAGGTAGACGGTAATATTCTGACAAACAGCAGTGGGTGCAGTGGTGTCTTGCATGATGACCATAAATGAACAACTATCCACATTTCCCGATGCATCGGTCGCATAAAGCGTGACCGCAGTGTCGCTAATTATGGTTGACCCGGCCATTGGTTTCTGGGAAACGACCGGACTGGGATCCTGATCATCGGTTACTACAGCCAGGAAAGTATAATCTCCCAGGATGTCGCCGCATGCTCCATCTGCATAGACCGTCTGATCGCCCGGGCAGGTGATGGAGGGTGGCACCATATCCCCTCCGCAAGTGAATCGTCCAATGTAATTGATCGATTGAATGCCTCCCCCCACGTACACATCATTTCCACTAATTGCTATTGCTGCGACCCCACCATTTAAACCATTTCCCAGCGCATTCCAATTGGATCCATCCCAACGGGCGATATAGTCAGCAGCAGCTACTCCTCCGGCATCCGTGAAGCCCCCCCCCACGTACACATCATTTCCACTAATTGCTATTGCTTCGACCGTAGTATTTAATCCCGAAGCTAGCGCATTCCAATTGCTCCCATCCCAGCGTGCGATCCGATCTGCAGCCGCCACGCCGCCCGCATTCGTGAAGACCCCTCCTACATACACATCACTTCCATTAATTGCAATTGCCCAAACCCAACTGTTCAATCCAGAACCAAGGGCAAACCAATTACTACCGTTCCACCGAGCAATATGATCAGCTGCAGCTACTCCTCCTGCATTTGTAAAATACCCACCCACATATATATCACTCCCTGAGATCACAATGGCACGGACTCCACCATTCAATCCAGGTCCCAGGGCATTCCAGTTGCTGCCATCCCAGCGGGCGACATAATCTGCAGCAGCCACACCGCCGGCATCCGTGAAGTCCCCCCCCACGTACACATCACTACCAGAGATCGCGATCGTTCTGACCACATTATTTAATCCCAAATCCAATGTTTCCCAACAACTGCAATAATCCATATTACACCCAATAGACCAACGGGCGACTCGATCTGCCTCAGCCACACCGCCTGCATCTGTGAAGTCCCCCCCCACGTACACATCACTCCCTGAAATTCCGATCGCTAAGACTGTATTATTTAATCCAGCGCCCAGCGCCTGCCAATTGCTGCCATCCCATCTTGCTACATAATCTGCAGCAGCCACACCGCCCGCATCCGTGAAATGCCCTCCCACGTACACATCACTCCCTGAGATCACAATGGCACGGACTTCATTATTCAATCCAGGTCCCAGGGCATTCCAGTTGCTGCCATCCCAGCGGGCGACATTATCCGCAGCAGCTACTCCTCCTGCATTTGTAAATTTACCACCCACGTAGACATCACTTCCGCTAATTGCTATCGCAAAGACCAAATTATTTAATCCCGTACCCAGTGCATTCCAGGAACTCCCATCCCAACGGGCAATATTATCTGCAGCTGCAACCCCTCCTGCATTAGTAAATGATCCCCCGACATAGATATCAATCCCATTTATTGCAATTGAAAAAACCACATTGTTCAATCCAGAACCAAGTGCAAACCAATTACTACCACTCCATCGAGCGATATGATCAGCTGCAGCTACGCCTCCTGCATTTGCAAATTCACCTCCCACGTAGACATCACTTCCATTAATTACAATTGCCCAAACAGTATTATTTAATCCAGCGCCCAGCGCCTGCCAACTACTCCCATCCCATCTTGCTACATAATCTGCAGCAGCCACACCGCCCGCATCCGTGAAGTGCCCTCCCACGTACACATCACTGCCAGAAATTCCGATCGCTAAGACCGTATTATTTAATCCCGTACCCAGTTCATTCCAATTACTCCCATCCCACCAGGCAATATAATCCGCAGCTGCTACGCCCCCCGCATCCGTGAACTCGCCTCCCACGTACACATCACTCCCTGATATCGCAATCGCCCAAACTGAATTAGTCAATCCAGCGCCTAGTGCATTCCAACAGGTGTCGCTTTGGCAATCCGTCATCGCATCCGGTAAAAAAACCGGAGCTCCATCCAGCCCATAAGACATCTTAAATCCGGTCGGATCCAAACTACCGGAAAACCCTTCCGGCACGTTAAGCTTACCATCCGGGGTAAGCCAGTCACCCAGGGATTGTAATTGTTCACCAGATTGATTATTTTCTTGTAGCTCCGCAGTAGGCTTAGTGATTTCCGGTGCATTTTGATCTCCAGAATGTACTTCAGTTCCTACGTGGGTCGGCAAAGATACCAACAGTAAGCAAGTGAAAATGAACCACTTGACGGGCATCAGGTACAGGTAGGTCATGTCTCAGATTTCAGTTGTTCCAATTAGAGGTTGTACAATTCAATAGTAAATATAAACAAACAACCTGTTCAGGAAACCTGTTAAATAGAATTTGCCATCAAAAAAATATTTAACCGTCTTGATTTAAACATTTTATACATAAAAAATTAACTAAATCTTGCAGGCTCGGCAGAGTGTTTAGTAGGAATCCTGCTTAAGATCTGTTAGATGGTGTTAAACCATGCAATTTTAAGGTTCATCTTTTGGATCCGGTTTACTCGCAATGCTGTAAACCAGAGTAGATATTATCAGTTAAAAGTAGCAGATCGGGAGTTGGTCTGCATTGAAATTGGAGTCCCTAAAACGTGTGCGACAACCCGATATTAAATCGCTCCTGAAACTGGGTACGCGGGCCTTTAACTCCCGTCTCCACCCCTTCGGAATCAACAATATCGAAGAGGATATCTTCGTCATAGACTAACTTCGTGACGATGTTGGCAGAAAGGAATTTATTGATTTTAAAATCCAGCTTGTTCTCAACATCCACGTCAAAATTGCCGAAGCTGTTGAGATGATTCGTAAAGAAGTTCCCAATGGTTTCAAAGACCACATTTTCCATGATCTCTTTCTTGATTTGAACCCGGATCAGGGTTCCTAGCTCATAACGTACACCCCGATTTACAAACTCGGCCGGCAAATATTGTGCGGCTAAACCGGGGTCATGGACGATGGTAATTTTACTGTTGATCGGGGTATAATAAATGGAGAAAGCCTTGTTCCAGAGAACATAATCCAACCCGGTGCCCAGGTTGATAAATGCCGGAGCGAAAAAATTACCGATCAGCTTTCCCCTTTCACCGGTTTTCTTGATCTCATAATGGTCGTGGATGCGGGTCTGTATATTGAACAACCCGGTCAGACGCAGGTGTTTGCTAAACTGATGGTTGTATTTGGAATCAATTTCAATGAGGTCTTCATTCTTCTGGAATGGAAAATCCCCTAATTTGATGATCCCGTACTTCAGGTTAAACTTATTTTCCCAGGAACGATCCTGGCATTTGTAGACCCACAGAAATTCATCATGCGTCCCCAATGCGATGGAATTGATGCCTCCCCCCTTGAAATAGGGGCTGAATGCATTCTGAGCGAGGAAAAGTGATACGGACTTCTTAAAACTCCAGACATCCGCAGGATTACAGGTGTCTTTGATTTCAGGTTTAACTTCTGCAGCTTGTGTGGTAGCATCCTGCTTGGATTGTGCGGCAATAAATTGAACAAAACAAAATAATCCAAGCAACAGGATGGATGCCTTTTTCATTAGATATTAAAATTAAAACGAATATATAAAGATTGATATTTATCAGGTTAACGCCTAAAATCTAGGAAAGATTATCAATGGCCTCGACTAATTTCTCCAAATTCCAGGCATTTTCCAGCTTAAAAGGCCCCACCCGCGTACGGCACAGCGACTTTAAATAAGCACCTGTTTTCAGTGCCCTTCCAAAATCATAAGCCAGAGACCGGATATAGGTTCCTTTGCTGCAGGACACTCTGAATTCTACAACTGGTAAATTAATCCGTGTTAGATCAAACTCAAGGATGGTGATGAGCCGGGATTTAAGAGCCATCGGTTCACCTTTCCGGGCTGCCTGGTATGCCCTTACCCCATCCTTTTTTATCGCGGAATAGGCTGGAGGTATCTGATCCACCGCGCCAACGAATTGTTGACGTACTGACTCGAGCAGTTCAGTAGAAATGTGGTCCGTTGGATAGACACGGTCTACCGTTGTCTCTGTATCGTAAGACGGAGTCGTCGCACCAAGAAAGATAGCACCGGTATATTCCTTATTGTAGTTTTGAAATGCGGAGAGCCGCTTGGTATGTTTGCCAAGACATATGATCAAAAGACCGGTAGCACGCGGATCCAGTGTACCGGCGTGTCCAACTTTCAATTTATCAAGGCCTAACTTGTATTTCGCAACCGACCGTATCTTCTGGCAAACATCGAATGATGTCCAGTCCAGGGGTTTATCCACCAGGAGAGTACACCCTTCTTCCAGATCACTAAAGGTTAGAGGAACCAATGGCTCGATTACTGTTTCTTGCATGATATTACAATAGATGATACAGGATAGCTACTGCACCAATAACGAAACAATACCAGGCAAAGTATCTCAGCCTGGCATTTTGCACCCATTTCAACATTGATGTACAGGCCCATATGCCGGTAATGAATGCGGCAACAAACCCAATCGTCATCGGTACCCACTCGGTGCTGGCAACTTTCTCCAGTGTGCCGTCCAGCAGATCTTTAGCCATTTTGCCAAAAATGAGCGGGATCACCATCAGAAACGAAAATCGGGTGGCATTGTAACGCTGTGTACGCATAAACAATGCGGTCGTTATGGTAGCTCCTGAGCGGGAGA
This sequence comes from Lewinellaceae bacterium, assembly GCA_020636135.1. Classification (NCBI taxonomy): domain Bacteria; kingdom Pseudomonadati; phylum Bacteroidota; class Saprospiria; order Saprospirales; family Lewinellaceae; species Lewinellaceae bacterium. Next base: position 2,216,451 of record JACJYK010000001.1, on the reverse strand, counting down.
TGCCCGGGATAATGGCGATGGCCTGAGCTATGCCAATAACTATGGCTCGAACCGGATCCACGAGGTGATCACTGTGGCTGATCCGGTCAGACAACCACAACAACAGGCCCGTGATCAGCAAAGCGCATCCAACCCACAGCAAATTGCCGGTAAAGAGGGATTCAATCTGATCTTCGAATAAAATGCCTACCAGTGCTGCGGGGATCATCGAAATAATGATCAGCACAGCAAGCCGCTTGCTTTCCCAGCCTCTCTTGAGAAAGGTATCGTGAAGGATTGCAGCAATATCTTTACGGAATACAATTACGGTACTCAATGCCGTCGCAAAATGCAAAGCGACGGTCATCAGCAAAGAAGCCTCTCCATGGTGATTATCTCCAAAAATAGCCTTGAAAATTTCCAGATGGCCACTGCTGCTCACCGGCAGAAACTCGGTAATCCCCTGAACAATGCCCAGGACTACCGCTTCCAAAATCTGATTCATTTGAAAATTACTTTACTTTGAAGATGGCATAGATCTCAATGATCAAGCCGGCCAGTATGAAAACCGGGGCAATGACCGTACGGGTAAAACTATAGATACGGCCTGGCTCCCATACATCATCGCTTGGCATGCTTCCGCCCATCATAAGAAACATACCCAACATCAACACACCAAACCCAATCGCCATCCATTTGTAATTTTCTTTGTGGAAAGTGAGTTCAACGTTCGTTTGCCTGGTGACTGTTGTCCTTACTTTTGAGGAAGTAGGTTTTATTTTTTCCTTGGCAGCAGATGCAGAGGTGGTAGTTACTACTTTCTTTTTACTCATTGCTTGCGATTGTGGCACAAAGGTACGGGATACCTGTTAATATGTGCTTTATTAATTATATTTTTTATACGGCCGTCTATCTTCACAAATAATTCAATGTGCATTTGCATTGAATAATGGTAAACAGCTAGCTTAGCCGCCATGAAGATAACGCACCAACTCCGTTTTTGGGGCTTGATCGGCACCCTTTGTATCACTCATTTAGGATTCAGTCAGATCCTTTTAGACAATCCTTCCTTTGAGGGAGAACCCAAAGATGCTACCACCCCGATTGGTTGGCTCGAATGTGAACGAGGCACCACGCCCGACATCCTGCCCGGGTTTTGGGGTGTCTACCTGCAACCTTATGACGGAGAAACATATATAGGTTTGATCACCAGAAGTAATGGTAGCTGGGAAGCCATTGGCCAGCGGCTGAAAGCTACCTTAAAAAAGGATGATTGTTATCAGATCAGTCTTCAACTGGCCTATTCTCCAGCATATGCCGGATACAATGAGCCCATTAAATTCCGCCTGTGGGGAGGTAATGAGCGCTGTGAGAAAGCGCAGCTGCTGGGAGAAACCGATCCAATAACGAATACCGATTGGAAGCTATTCTCCTTTGAATTTACTCCTGAGAAAAACATCCGCTACCTGATCTTTGAAGCTTACTACGATACCGATAAAAAGTATACTCATAACGGGAATATTCTCATCGACAACATATCACCTATCCGAACCTGTCCCCGGGCCTGATATCCGGAGCCGCTTCCCTGCCTGGTTCAGTGCAACTGCAAGTCGATCCATTGGAGAACATCAATGAAGTCCTGTTCGGTGGTTATCTCCCTGTTTTTCAGATCGGACTTCAGATCGGGAAATAGTTTGACCAGCGCTTTAGCGTTCAGCTTTACTTTTTGATAATCCTTGCCATCAAACAAGAACCACATATCTCCGGGCTGAAATTCATCAAACCGATCTCCGGTCGCATAAGCGCCCTGGTAGTCCGCTTTGTGCAGTATCTTGAAAGGCAGCTGGTATAATGCGAGATGATGGCCTTGCCATACAGACTTCAGGTAATAATTCTTGTGCAAGGACTGATTGATGTCATCGGCATTTACGCGATAAAAAAGCAAGGTATCCCCATTTTGCACCAATTGAAAAGACCGGATTTCATTTTCCATTTTAAAGAAGGAATGCATCGCATCCGGTCTGACATAAATTTCCTGATTGAAAACATCCAGCTGTAAATGCACTCCGGAAATAAGATCTTTCGCACCGGCAACTTCCAATCTGCCCGGGAGCCACTCATCTGCATAAAATGGAGTGCCCTTAACTCCCTCATACCGGTTATCAAAAGCATTTACCAGTGCTGATCCCTGTCTGAATTGCTCTATGGCGGCCTGCGCCTGATTGGTCGATCCATCCTGTCCATAGATCAAAACGGGCAAAAAGGCAAGGATGTAGAAACTGTAGACTTTGATCATCCATCGAGTTTTTTAGAAGATTTTTACCTCATTTAAATGTAAACAAAACATGCAAAAGATTGGATACCAGGCATCTTCCTGCGTTATTAACTTGATGCCTTATTAGAAATACCCTTGCAGAGACACATTGATGATCCCCAAAAGCAGTTGATCCATCAATATTCTCCTTAATTTTGCGCTTCAAATCAAAAATTTGATCATGTACCAGCCCGGAGCTATCGAGAAAAAATGGCAGAAATATTGGCAAGACAACCAGGTCTACCGGGTCACCAATGGCGGTGACCGGCCTAAATTCTATGTCCTGGACATGTTTCCCTACCCAAGTGGAGCCGGACTGCATGTTGGTCACCCGCTGGGATACATTGCCACGGACATCCTGGCTCGCTTCAAGCGCATGCAGGGTTACAATGTTCTGCACCCGATGGGATACGATTCTTTTGGGCTTCCGGCAGAGCAATATGCCATACAGACCGGCATCCATCCGGCAGTCTCTACCGCCGATAACATCAGCCGGTACCGGAGTCAACTGGAAAATCTGGGTTTCAACTACGACTGGAGTCGCGAGGTAAGCACCAGTGAGCCCGATTTTTACCACTGGACCCAATGGATCTTTTTGCAATTATTCAGCCACTATTATGATCTCGATGCCAACAAGGCCGTGCCAATTGCCGATTTGATCCGCCATTTCGAGACATCAGGAACCGCCGGAATCAGGGCATTTAGCAGTGAACGGCTGGAATTCACAGCGGACGCCTGGAAGCAATTCACTGCCCGCGAACAAAGTGATGCATTGATGAATTACCGGCTTGCTTACCGGACAGTCACCTATGTCAACTGGTGTGAGGCGCTGGGCACCGTTCTTGCCAACGATGAGGTCAAGGACGGCGTGTCCGAGCGCGGAGGCTATCCCGTCGAAAAGAAACCAATGCTCCAGTGGTCCCTGCGTATTACGGCTTATGCAGAGCGTCTCCTAAACGACATCGATCAGGTGGACTGGTCTGATGCCCTGAAAGCCATGCAACGGAATTGGATCGGGCGGTCCGAAGGTGCCCAATTGTTTTTTCAAGTGGAGAATTCTGACGCCCGGATCGAAATATTCACTACCCGTCCGGACACGATCTTTGGAGCCACTTTTATGGTCCTGGCACCGGAGCACGACCTGGTACCGGTACTGACCACTCCTGACCAGGCTGAAGCGATCAAAATATATCAGGAATATGTTGCAAGCCGGTCTGAGGTAGACCGCATGGCTGAAGTAAAAAAAGTCACCGGAGCGTTTACAGGATCCTACGCCTTGAACCCATTCACCAATGAACAGATACCCATCTGGATCGGCGAATACGTGTTAAAGGATTACGGCACCGGTGCCATCATGGCCGTACCGAGTGACGACGAACGTGACCAGGCATTCGCCACGACCTTTGAGCTGCCCATCATCGATGTGGTTGACAAAAGTGACTATCCGGGCGCCACGCTACACGACAAACTGGGCAAAATCATCAATTCCGGTTTCATAACCGGCATGGAAGTGCCGGATGCCATCCAGGCTGTCAATGCCGAAATCGAGCGCTGGGGCCTGGGAGTACGTAAAATCAATTACAAATTACGCGATGCCATTTTCAGCCGCCAGAGATACTGGGGTGAGCCATTCCCCATTTATTACGATGGAGATGATGTCCCCCATGCACTGCAGATGGATGAATTGCCCCTGACGCTGCCGGATCTGGAAGATTTCAAACCCGGTGCGGGAGGCAAGTCACCCCTCGCCCGCAAAGAAGATTGGGTACATTTCGCTCCCGGCAAGGTCAGAGAAACGGACACCATGCCCGGTTATGCCGGATCATCGTGGTACCATCTCCGGTATATGGACGCCCAGAACAACCATGAGCTGGCTTCTCCGGAAGCCATCCGGTACTGGCAGGATGTGGATGTCTATGTGGGAGGGACAGAACATGCCGTCGGACACCTGATGTATTCCAGGTTCTGGCATAAATTCCTGTTCGACAAGGGCATCACCCCTACCCCTGAGCCCTTCCGCAAATTGATCAACCAGGGCATGATCCAGGGTGTCATCGAATCCATTTACCTTAAAAAGGAAAAGGAGGATGGTATCAGTGTTTTCTATAGTGCCGAGCTGATAGATGCAGAGGACGAACAATTCACCAAGATACCGGTACACATTGATTATGTCACCGATTACGGGTCACCAAATTCGCATCTGGACGGTACGGGTGTAGTCTCCTTTATCGAATGGCGCCCGGAATTTGCTGAAGCCCGGTTCGTTGCCAAATCCGGATCCTGGCAGAAGGGCGAAGAAGTACCGGCAGGGTTCAAAATGCTCACCTTGTCCGAGGTAGGTAAAATGTCAAAACGGTATTTCAATGTTGTTAATCCGGATGATATCGTCGCACAGTACGGAGCAGATTGTTTCCGCATGTACGAGATGTTTCTCGGCCCCATTCAGCAGGCCAAGCCATGGGATACGAAGGGCATTGATGGTGTTTTTAAATTCCTCCGCCGGTTTTGGAGCCTGTTTGAAGACGAACAAGGAAACTGGTCTGCAGACCAGAGCCAACCCAGTGAATCGGCTTTAAAGGTACTCCACCAAACCATTAAGAAAGTACGGGAAGATGTCGAGCGCTTCTCGTTCAACACCAGTGTTTCTGCCTTTATGATCTGCGTGAATGAGCTGAAGAAGGAAGAATGTCACAGCACACAGATCCTGGAACCTCTGGTCCGGTTGATTGCACCATTTGCTCCCCATGTCGCTGAAGAACTGTGGCACCGGTTGCATGCCTCTCACTCCGATGGCGTTTCAGTACATCTTACCGGACTGCCTCAATACGACGAACAATTCCTCACCGAATCTGAGGTCATCTATCCGGTTTGCATCAATGGCAAGAAACGAGGAGAATTAGGCTTGGGTATTGATGTCCCACAGAAAGAAGTGGAGGCACTGGTTAAGGACCTTGAAGTGGTGCAAAAATGGACGGAAGGCAAGCCCATCCGTCGGATCATCGTGATACCGAATAAAATGATTAATGTTGTCATCTAATCCGAAAAAAATGGATAAGCTAGAACTCAATGACCTGCCAGCTGTGGAAAAGATGCCCGGATTTAAAGGAAAATTCATCCATACCGATACCATGACACTGGCCTACTGGACAATAGCTGAAGGATCAATCCTTCCGACCCACCACCATCATCATGAACAGGTGATCAACATGATGGAGGGAGAATTGGAGTTAACACTGGATGGGGTAACCCACCGGTTGACAGCCGGTGATATCCTGGTCATACCTTCCAATCGACCACATGGAGGAAAAGCCATCACAGAGGTCAAAGTATTGGATGTCTTTCATCCGGTCCGAGAAGATTATCGCTAAGCAGAATATGGCACTGAAAGATCTGAGTTACATTTTGAATCATTTGGGTGAAGAGCGTGATGCTTATTTTCAGGCCGTCTCTCCCCCGATCATTCAAAGTTCAAACTTCTATTTCAAATCGGTGGATGCCCTGCGCCAGGACATTGCCGATGAGCTCTCCAACCGGATCTATACCCGGGGCAATAACCCAACCACCGAGATCCTTCGCAAAAAACTGGCTGCCCTGGAAGGCGCTGAGGATGCACTTGTCCTGGCCAGTGGAATAGCTGCTGTTTCAGCTGCTGTATTGGCATTTGTCAGGCAAGGTTCACATATCGTCTCCGTCGGCTCTGTGTACAGCTGGACCACTCGGTTATTTAATGACTACCTGCCGCGTTTTGGGGTAGAAACTACTTTTGTTGATGGGAAGGATCTGGCAAAGCTGGAAGCAGCCATTCGTCCTGAAACAACCATTCTTTACCTCGAATCTCCCACCACCATGCTTTTCGAACTGCAGGATCTTAGGGCCTGTGCGCAAATAGCCCGGAAATATGGTATCGTCAGCATGATCGATAACAGTTGTTGTTCACCTATCCATCAGAGACCGATCGAGCTCGGCATCGATATTACCATGCATTCGGTGACGAAATTCCTCAATGGGCACAGCGATGTGGTTATGGGTGCGATCTGTGGTTCGAAGGAACACATCCGACGGATCTTCAGTGCCGAGTTCATGAATATAGGGGGAATTGTTTCACCGCATGATGCTGCTTTGGTGATCCGAGGCCTGCGCACTTTACCGCTGCGGGTTGAACAATCCTATAGGTCAGCGTTAAAAATCGTTGATTTTTTATACCAGCAGTCTAAAGTGCTCCAGGTAAACTACCCGTACCACCCAAAGCATCCCCAATACGATCTGGCTGTCCGGCAGATGGAGGGCCAACCCGGATTATTCTCCGTGTTGTTTAAGGCGAATTCCATTGCAGAAATGGAGGATTTTGTTCATCGTCTCAATTATTTTCTCATCGCTGTCAGCTGGGGAGGACATGAATCGCTGGTCATGCCGGTGTGTGCTTTTCATGGCGGTCCGAGTGGTGAGGACAGCCCTCTGCCATGGAACCTGGTCCGGTTTTACATTGGCCTTGAAGACGCCGATCTATTGATTGAAGATATTCGGCAAGCGATGGCGGCACTACCGGATTAATTCCGGCAATCTTATTTCAAGTCTTTCCGTGCTTCCACCAGCTTGCTGAAGCCTGTTTTTCTCCAAACTTCAATTTCTTCTCAAGAAACAATAAAACCTGCCTTACCAATGGCCGTGAAGACCATCTGAGGGCCAGGCGATGCCACCATTTGCTGAAATCCTTATTGTAGGGACACACCCGGATACATATGGCACAGTCCGAATTGAGTCCTACCCAAAATCGAAAACACTTTTCAGCATCCACCGTATATTTGGTCATCCCTTCCAGACTGGAAATGTTCGGTGGCTGGCTCTGAGGTTCACCATCGGGGATAGCCCTGACAGGACAAGATGTTGCACACAGGTTACACGAAGCACAAAACTGCCGGACACCAAACTCTACCGGATGATCCGGAACCAAAGGCAGATCCGTGAACACTTTGGCGATTCGTACATTCGGTCCGAATTGCGGAGTGATCAAAAGACCATTTCGTCCATATTCTCCCAACCCTGCCTGAATAGCCATCGGGATATTCAGGGCAGTGTCATTCATCGAAGCAACCGCTTCAAAGCCAAGATTGGTGATGAATTGTGCCAAAGATATGGCACAGCCCAACCCGGTGGTGTAACCAAGGCCGGTCGATGCACCACTTAATGCAGTAGGATAGGTTTTACTTAATCCATGATCCATCGGAATGATCAGGATGATGGCATATTTCAATGTTACCGACAGGTCAACCGCTGGATTCTCCCCGGTCTTCCGGTTGTATTTATGAGAATAAACCCATCTGCGATCCAATTCACAAATGCCGGTATTACCGGAGCCGAACATGCTTGCCGCCAGCTTGATGCGCCGGGTTGTTTCTTGGAGATCGTTAATTTCAATTTTAGCAGTGGGTCCCGGCGATTGCAGCGTATAATAATCTGTAAATCCCTCAACTTCTCCGGTTTCTTCAAAATGGCGCTCACCGATGCGATCGGTCAAATGCCAGCTTGCATTTCTGAATGCAAAGTCCCAGTGATCAAAGCCTTTGGATTTCTTTGGCTTATAATTTGCAATGTCGTATGACCGGTAAAAATCCTTCGCATCAACCTTATCATCCCAGATAGACCGGTTAAAAATATCGTTACGGGCATTAAAATATCCGGCTCCCGCACCGATGTGGTATTTCTGGTCCAGATAGGTTTGAGGATTCGCTGAGACGATCTTCCTTAACATACGGGAAGTTAGTCAATATTCACCACTCCTTCCTGATTGTATAAGAGACAGGTCAGGGTTTATGGACTTGCAATGAATCACGGGGAATGACATTCATAGACACCGAATTCATACAATAACGCAATCCTGTAGGCCGTGGGCCGTCGTTAAACACGTGTCCTAAGTGGCCACCACAACGGGCACACAAAACCTCGGTACGGATCATTCCCAGAGAAGAATCCCTCTCTTCTTTCACATCAACGGGGCTGATGGGCTTGTAGAAGCTCGGCCAACCTGTTCCGGACTCAAATTTCGTTTTAGAATCGAAAAGTGGCAGGCCGCAAGCTGCACATACAAAAATACCATCACCATGGTAATCCCACAAATCACCTGTGAATGCCCTTTCGGTGCCCTTCTCCCGCAAGACATAATATTCTTCAGGTGAAAGTGCAGCCTTCCATTCAGCATCTGTTTTGACAATCGGTTTGATGGTATCCATGACAGACGCTTCCATTGTATTGATCCCGGAAGTATCGACGGAGTAATCATTGGTTTGTTGCTTAGGTTGGCAGGCCGCCAGAGCAAGCAACAGTAACATTGCGATGCTAATCTTCATTTCTAAGTTTTTTATCTTGTTTTTGTGCATAACGCATGATACGATAAACTGCTTGTACAATACCCAATAAGATCAAATAGACCAGGCTTACCACGATGAACATCCAGCGGAAAATACCGGAATTCAGAAAGCTGACCTGTGTCAATGCAAACGCGATCAACAATAATCCCGTTGCCAGCCCGGCATATGCCAGGACGCTTCGGTTAAAATACTGGCTTTGATTTGTGCTCCCTAATGCAAAGACGCAATTGGTCACACTATAAAACAACAAAAAAGCAATCACCACCGTCCACTCATCCTGCCAGGCCTTCGGATTACCGCTGTCAACCCATTTGGTAATCAGCATGACCAGGAAAGCCAATGCACCAACGGACAATGCTTGTTGGACCGGAGGGAATTTCCGGTAAAAAATTGAAGTCGATTCCGGATCTGCATTCATATCTGGTCCTTTACGATCGTTCCGAAAAGATCATACTCATTGGCATCATCAATGGTAACCTTTGCAAAATCACCGACCCTGGCATATTGTTCCTGTGCATTGATAAGCACTTCATTATCGACTTCCGGAGAATCAGCTTCGGTACGCCCGATGTAATAATCACCTTCTTTGCGATCGATCAATACTTTAAAGTTTTGACCTATCTTTTGTTCATTCAGTTCTGCGGATATTTGTTGCTGAATTTCCATCAATTGGCTCATTCGTTGTTCTTTTGTCTCGGCTGAGACATCGTCCTCCATTTCGTAAGCGCTGGTTCCTTCTTCATGTGAATACTGGAATACGCCCAGCCGGTCGAATCGTGTCTCCTGTACAAAATCACATAGTGCTTGAAAATCAGATTCCTTTTCTCCGGGAAATCCAACCAGCATGGTTGTCCTCAGGTGTATCTCCGGATGGATGTCCCGGATACGATTGACCAGGTCTATGGTTTCCTGCCGGGTGATCTGCCGGTGCATATTGGTCAGAACTGGGTCACTGATGTGTTGCAATGGCATATCCAGGTAATTACAGACATTGGGATGCTTTTTGATCGCATCGATAATTTCCATCGGGAATTTATTCGGGTAGGCATAATGCAGTCGTATCCATTCAATACCGGGCACTTCAGCCAGGGCCTCCAACAGACGTGGGAGAGCACGTTCTTTATAGATATCCAGTCCGTAATACGTCAACTCCTGGGCAATCAGGATCAGCTCCTTTACACCCTGGGATGCCAGATGCCTTGCTTCTTTCACCAGCTGCTCTACGGGTTGGGAGATGTGTTTTCCTCGCATCAGGGGGATGGCACAAAATGAACAGGTCCGGTTACATCCTTCAGATATTTTAAGATATGCATAGTGGGCTGGGGTTGTCAATATCCGTTCTCCGATCAGGTCATGCCGGTAATCAGCTTTCAGATGATGGAGCAGTGAAGGCAGTTCCATGGTTCCGAAATAAGCATCTACTTCCGGGATCTCCACTTCCAGCTGATCCTTGTAGCGTTGACTAAGGCAACCAGTGACATACAACTTATCCAGCGCTCCCTGTTGTTTCATTTGGGCATATTCCAGAATAGTCTGGATCGATTCTTCCTTGGCACGGTCGATAAATCCACACGTGTTGATGATCACGATCTCAGATTGGTTGTCTTCCCGTTCATGGGATACTTCGTAGGCATTGGCCTGCAATTGGGTTATCATATTCTCTGAGTCAACCCAGTTCTTGGAACAACCCAGAGTGATGACGTTGATCGATTGGTTTCTCGTGCCTTTGGTTTTCACGTATGCTGAATTTTAAGCTGCAAATTTACAACATTCGGGTTGTAGCCTGACGTTATATCCCGGACTTTCCTGGTAAGGTTCCATTTGGCAAGATTGTTGGGAACAAATGTTAAAAGCCAATCATGTATCGTCACTTCATCCTTTTCCTTATTCTTTTCGTCTGTCTCGCCACTTCTGCGAATGCCCAGCTGGGTGTAAACCTGCACAGCAGCTGGTGGTCCGGTAAAAACCAGGAACAAATACGTCTGCAGGGAAATGAACAAGCGGTAGGTCTGTCCTGGTGGTTGCGCTTGCAAAAACAGCGCCTGGAATTCCATCCTGAGATTTACCTGGCCCAATCCCACACCGTGCGAGCAACAGAACTTGGTGGCACCGTCCCGGTGGAAGAAAAGAGTGGTATTAATCTGGGCATCCGCTTACCTGCACAAGCTTATTTTATGGACTGGGATAGTGATTGCATGTGCCCAACCTTTTCAAAGCAGGGGCTGTGGCTCAAGAAAGGGATATTTGCCTGGGCAGCGCCCGGCATGGAATTTATACCTCATTTGCCGTCGTTGACCCTGGAAGGTGGTGCCGGACTGGATATCGGACTGGGAAATATATTTACACTGGTCCCGATGATCGGATACCGCTATGCTACCAGGCAAGCCGGGCTGGATAATCCGGCCAGTCACCTGATCGCCCAACTCCGCCTTTTCGTGCGATGGGACAAAGAAAATTTCTTTCGTTAAGATAATTCCTTTAGTATTGCAGCATCATGAGTAGTCAATTAGTTATCGTCAGCGTGATTCGAATTATCGTCGTCCATAGGGACCGATGAAGAGGATGCACGTGATAAAAGTTACATTAAGCCATTCTCTTCGAGGATGGCTTTTTTGTTGAATTGATGTTTTGAGTTCGTAAATCGAAGGCATCTAAATCATTGATTGTCTGATAGATATTAAACTTATTACCGGATCAAACATTGTATCAGTCTTGGGAGAATTGTTTCTCCGTGGCAACAAAGAGAAATACCTTTACCAACTTACCGGAAACTATGAAGCAAGAATTGAATCAATACAGTAAAGAAGTAACGCAGAACCCGAGTCAACCGGCATCCCAGGCGATGCTTCATGCAATTGGCCTGGACGATCGTGATTTGAAAAAAGCTCAGGTAGGCATCGCCAGTACCGGTTGGGAAGGAAATCCCTGTAACATGCACCTGAACGGACTTGCAGCCACCATTAAAGCTGCCGTACAAAAAGAAGATCTGATCGGGTTGATTTTCAATACCATTGGTGTTAGTGATGGTATTTCCATGGGAACCCTGGGAATGCGCTATTCCCTACCCTCCCGGGACATCATTGCAGATTCCATCGAGACTGTTGTCGGAGCCCAGTGGTACGATGCCGTCATTCCGGTCGTAGGATGCGACAAAAACATGCCTGGCGCCATGATGGCGCTCGCGCGCATCAACCGTCCTGGAATCCTGGTTTATGGTGGCACCATCAAGCCGGGTCATTATCAGGGTCAAAAACTTGATGTTGTTTCGGCTTTTGAAGCCTATGGAAAACGGATTGCCGGTAACATCACCGAGCATGATTTCAACGAAGTTGTCCGCAAAGCATGCCCGGGCGCCGGAGCATGTGGTGGAATGTATACGGCCAACACAATGGCTTCAGCCATTGAGGCAATGGGTATGAGCCTACCTTACAACTCTTCAATACCGGCGGTAGATGAAGAGAAAGACCAGGAGATGCAAAAACTGGGCAAAGCCATCCGCTACCTGATGGAGAACAACATCCGCCCCCGGGATATCATGACCAAAAAGGCGTTTGAGAATGCCATCCGGGTGGTGATCGTTCTGGGTGGATCAACCAATGCTGTGCTCCACCTGATGGCCATGGCCCATGCTGCTGATGTGCAGTTATCCCTGGAGGATTTTCAACGCATCAGTGATGAGACGCCTTATCTTGCCGATCTGAAGCCAAGTGGACAATACGTGATGGAAGACCTCTATCGTGTGGGTGGGGTCCCTGGTGTTATGAAATACCTGCTGGATCACAATTTACTGCACGGTGACTGCCTGACCGTGACCGGTAAAACCATAGCGGAAAACCTGGCAGAAGTTTCCAACCTTGCCGACGGACAGGATGTAATCCATCCCCTGGAGAAGCCATTGAAAAAAAGCGGCCACCTGCAGATCCTGTACGGTAATCTTGCCGAAGAAGGTGCGGTTGCCAAGATCACGGGGAAAGAAGGCTTGCGCTTCACTGGAAATGCCAAAGTTTATGACGGCGAGCAGGAAGCCATCGATGCTATCAGTTCAGGCAAAATAGAATCAGGTGACGTCGTGGTTATCCGGTACATCGGGCCAAAAGGCGGGCCTGGAATGCCGGAAATGCTGAAGCCTACCTCCGCCATCATGGGGGCAGGGCTGGGCAAATCCGTTGCATTGATCACCGACGGACGCTTCTCCGGAGGAACGCATGGGTTTGTGGTCGGCCACCTCAGTCCGGAAGCAGCCGTGGGAGGAAACCTGGCTTTAGTCCGTGACGGGGACCGTATCGAGATCGATGCGGAAACCAATCAGCTGGTGCTGCATGTCGACGATAAAATACTTGCTGAACGTCGTACTCAATGGTCTCCACCGGCACCACCTGCCACATTTGGGATCCTTAAAAAATACGCTCAATCGGTATCATCCGCCAGCAAAGGATGCGTGACCGATTTATAATCTAAATCTTGGATATGGAAAAAACAGTTGCCATCCAGCCTACTGCTGCCTCATTATTGGAATCAAAAACCGGACAGGAAGTAACCGGAGCTGAAGCTGTACTGCTTTGCCTTCTGGCGGAAAATGTTGATACCATCTTTGGCTATCCCGGCGGCGCGAACATGCCTATTTACGATGCCTTGTACCATTACCAGGACGTGCTGAAGCATATCTTGCCCCGTCACGAACAAGGTGCCATCCATGCAGCGGAGGGTTATGCACGTGTAACCCGTCAAACCGGTGTCTGTATGGCGACCTCCGGCCCCGGTGCCACCAACCTGATTACGGGTATCGGCGATGCTATCCTTGATTCTACGCCATTGGTTTGCATTACCGGTCAGGTATTCCGGCATTTACTGGGTTCCGACGCATTTCAGGAAACCGATGTCATTGGATGTACCACTTCGATTTCCAAATGGAATTATCAGATCACCCATGCTGATGAAATTCCGGAGATATTTGCCAAAGCTTTTTATATCGCTAATTCAGGACGACCGGGCCCTGTGGTCGTGGACATTACCAAAAACGCCCAGGTTGAAAAATTAACGTTTAACTATCACCGGACGCCTTACATCCGGAGCTATCACCCGAATCCAAAGCCGGATATGGGTAAGGTACAGGAAGCGGCGGATCTGATCAATTCGGCGAAGAAGCCATTTATTGTGGCTGGCCACGGCATTCAGCTCGCACATGCACAGTCTGTCTTTCTCGAATTCGTCGAGAAATCCGGTATTCCACTCGGTACGACCATTCACGGTCTTTCGGACATATCATCCAGCCATCCACTTAATATGGGTATGCTCGGGATGCACGGCAATTATGGTCCGAACGTAAAAACCAACGAATGTGATGTCCTGATTGCTATTGGAATGCGGTTTGATGACCGGGTAACCGGTGACGTGTCCCGGTATGCCAAACAAGCCAAAGTCATCCATATAGAGATCGATCCGTCAGAAATCGATAAGAACGTTAAAACGGAAGTGGCACTCAATTGCGATGCCAAACTTGCATTGGAATTGCTATTGCCCAGGATCAATAAAAAATCCTATCCGGAATGGATTGCTGAATTTAAAGCATGCGCAGATCAGGAAGCCGATATCGTATTCACCAAGGATTTCGCTCCTCATTCGGAAGGTTTACTGAATATGGCAAGGGTGGTTCGGACCATCTCTGAAATGACTCATGGGCAGGCTATTGTAACAACCGATGTCGGGCAACATCAGATGGTTGCGGCTCGCTACTATCGTTATGAAGATACCAATCAGTGGGTTTCATCAGGTGGTGCGGGGACTATGGGTTATGGTTTGCCGGCAGCCTTTGGCGCCAAACTGGCCCGCCCGGATAAAGAAGTAATCCTCTTTGTTGGTGATGGGGGATTTCAGATGACACTCCAGGAGCTGGGCATGTGTTCTCAATGGAATGTCGGTGTGAAGATCGTATTGCTGGACAATGAATTTCTTGGCATGGTCCGGCAATGGCAGGAGTTGTTTTTTGATGAACGTTATTCACAGGTTGCACTCAAAAATCCCAATTTCGTGAAGATTGCCGAAGGTTTCGGAGTACCGGGAAAGACCATCAAATACGATCACGAGCTGAAAGAAGGGATTCGTGAAATGCTGGATACCCCAGGTCCTTATTTGCTCCACGTCCGCGTGATCAAAGAAGAAAACATCTTTCCGATGGTACCTTCCGGATGTGCCGTGGATGAAATCAGATTGGAATAACGGATTAATTGTCGGTTAAAATCGAAAAAGTGGATTATGAACAAGCAGGTATTTACGATAACGGTTTTTACAGAGAATAAAACCGGTTTGCTGACACGGGTTGTCTCCATATTCACCCGTAGACACATAAACATCGAGAGTTTAACCACCTCGAGATCCTCACTGGAAGGGATTCACCGGTTCACAATTGTGGTCCTGGTCGAAGAGGATATGGTTAAAAAACTGGTGGCACAGCTGGAAAAACAAGTGGACGTACTTAAGGCTTTTTATTACCGTGATTCGGAGATCGTTCATCAGGAGATCGCGCTCTACAAAGTCCCTACTCATGCTTTCAAGAATGGTGACCGCGTAGAACGATTGATCCGCGCGCATAATGCCCGTATCCTCGTTATCGAGGAGGAATTTATCGTCATCGAAAAAACCGGTCACTCCACAGAGACCGAAGCATTGCTCAATGACCTGCAGGACATAGGCATCTTTGAGTTTGTCCGCTCCGGACGTGTGGCTATCGTCAAGCCAATGGAAAGGCTTAACACATACCTAAAATCACTTCAGGAAAATTACATTATACAATAAATTGAAATCGTATTCGTATGGCTAAATTAAATTTTGGTGGTGTCGAGGAATTTGTGATCACCAGAGAAGAATTCCCTTTGGAAAAAGCCCGGGAAATTCTAAAAAATGAAACAATTGCCATTATTGGCTATGGCGTTCAAGGGCCAGGACAATCATTAAACTTGCGTGATAATGGATTCAATGTGATCGTTGGTCAGCGTAATCCATCCAAGTCCTGGGATAAAGCCGTTGCTGACGGATTTGTTCCCGGTGAAACCCTCTTCAGCATTGAAGAAGCGGCAAAACGTGGTACCATTCTCTTGTATTTGCTTAGTGACGCTGCTCAGATAGCAGCCTGGCCGCAGATCAAACCACATCTTACGGCAGGCAAAGGATTGTACTTCTCTCATGGTTTTGGCATCACATTCAACGACCAGACGGAGATCATCCCTCCAAAGGATATCGATGTATTCCTGGTTGCTCCGAAAGGATCAGGCACCTCATTACGCCGTATGTTCCTGGAGGGTCGTGGCCTCAACTCCAGTTATGCCATTTACCAGGATGCGACCGGAAATGCCAAAGAACGGGCACTAGCCCTCGGCATCGGTGTCGGTTCCGGATATCTGTTTGAAACCAACTTCAAAAATGAAGTCTATTCAGACCTCACCGGTGAACGCGGGACCCTGATGGGAGCCATTCAGGGAATCTTTGAAGCTCAATACACCGTGCTCCGGGAACATGGGCATTCTCCTTCGGAAGCATTCAATGAAACCGTTGAAGAACTGACTCAATCACTGATGCCTCTGGTTGCCGAGAATGGAATGGACTGGATGTATGCGAACTGTTCGACGACGGCGCAACGTGGAGCCCTGGATTGGAAAAACCGTTTCCGTGATGCTGTCCGGCCGGTATTTGAAGATCTCTATAAAAGCGTATCCACTGGTAATGAGGCCCGCATTTCCATAAATTCCAACTCACAACCGGATTACCGGGTAAAATTGGAGCAGGAATTAAAAGAATTACGTGAATCAGAAATGTGGCAAGCCGGACGTACCGTAAGAAGTTTGCGCCCGGAAAAACAATAAAAAATCGGTATGACCACAACTGAAGCGACTGGAACGGCGCCACTCATATCATTGGAAGCCATCCAGGCCGCCAGTATCCGTTTGAAAGAGGTTGCTTATCATACGCCTTTGATGCACAATCTGCATTTATCGGAGTTGTATGGGTGCAACCTCTTGCTTAAACGGGAAGATCTTCAGGTGGTACGTTCCTATAAGGTACGAGGTGCGTACAATAAAATGAGCTCGTTAGCTTCCGATGTACTGGAGCGAGGGGTCGTATGTGCCAGCGCCGGCAATCATGCTCAGGGAGTCGCCTTTGCCTGCCGATTGCTTGAGGCACCCGGTAAGATTTACATGCCATCCACCACACCCCTGCAAAAAATTCAAAAGGTAAAGACCTTCGGTAAGGAGTTCGTGGAGATCGTACTGACCGGGGATACCTTTGATGCCGCCTATGAGATTGCGATGGAGGATTGTACGCAAAATGGCAAGACCTTTATCCACCCCTTTAATGACGAACAGATCATGGCTGGCCAGGGGACTGTAGCCGTGGAGATCTTACAGGATGCCAAGGTGCCCCTTGACTATCTCATTGTGCCTATTGGTGGTGGAGGCCTGTTGTCAGGGGTAGGTAGTTATTTTAAGCAACTGAGCCCGCGTACCAAGCTAATTGGTGTACAACCGGCTGGCGCGCCTTCTATGGCCGAGGCCATCCGTCAGGGACAGGTAGTTACTCTATCCAAAATCGATCGATTTGTAGACGGCGCTGCGGTAAAAAAAGCGGGTGACAAGACATTTCGTATTGTCCGGCAACTTGTCGATGACGTTCTGCTGGTCGATGAAGGCAAGATTTGCAGCACCATTCTGAAGCTGTACAATGAGGAAGCCATTGTCGTTGAACCGGCAGGTGCCATGTCGGTTGCTGCATTGGACCTCCTGGGGGAAGAGATCAGAGGCAAAAATGTATGCTGTATTGTGAGTGGGGGCAACAATGACATTACCCGTACTGAAGAAATTAAAGAACGTTCTCTGCTGAGTGAAGGTTTGAAACACTATTTCATCATCCGTTTTCCCCAGCGCGCCGGTGCGCTTCGGGAGTTCCTCAATAATGTATTGGGTCCGGATGACGATATCACCCATTTTGAATATACCAAAAAGAATAATCGTGATGCAGGACCCGCCCTGGTAGGTATTGAGTTAAAACAACGGGATGCCTATGCAGGTCTGGTGCAGCGAATGGATCAGTACGGCATCGATTACCAGAATGTCAATAAAGATCCGATGTTGTTCGATTTCCTGGTATAGCGGTAATGCTGGTGTACCTTCCTAAAGTCCTGGTTGATAAAATCTAATCCGGCTTCCACTGCCGGAGCATTTCCCATAGTACGATGCCAACTGTCACAGAGATATTGAGCGAATGTTTGGTCCCGAATTGGGGTATTTCAATTGCTCCTGCTACCACCGGTAAAAATGCTTCGCTTACTCCATGTACTTCATTACCAAAGACAAGCGCGACCGGTTGCTGATGATTAAACCTGAAACTCCTTAAATCCACACTAACATCGGTCTGCTCTACCGCCCAGATTGAATATTTTAAGGTATTCAAATAGATAATACATGCTTCCGGAGTCGCAAAATATTGCCAGCGCACACTTGCTTCAGCACCAATGGCCGCTTTCAGTATCTCCCGGTGTGGAGGCTGCGGGGTAATGCCAACCAAAAGGATCTCATCCACGAGCATCGCATCGGACGTACGGAAAGCAGAGCCGACATTGATCCCGGACCGTATATTGTCCAATACTACTTTTACCGGTATTTTTTCAGCTTCCAGGTGATCGGCAATACTGTGCCGGCCCAATGCTTCCAGGCTCAGTTTTTTCATAATCCGTAACTATAAGTAAGATCAAATCCAGGTGTAAGCTAAGCCTATGATCTGGCCACGAAGATGACAAAGTCCTGGTTAAATCGGGCTATCGTTTGAATAAAATAACTTCTACCGCACCTTTCTTCCACATGTTGAGCACTTGCCAGTTGGAGTAAAGCGTCTGAATCTCCTCATTTGAAAATTCATTCATCACATTGGAATAAAGAATGTATCGGTCCGTCCCCAGATCCTTCTCCTTAAAGATGCGGCGATTATCGGTAAGATGGGTAAAATATTCAGACCTGAGGTTTGGAAACGCCGTCCCAATCATCGAATACGGGAGGCCCAGATAATCGATGTAATTCTTGGCATCCGTCATCAGATTCCCATACGGAAGATAAGCCAGACTGGCATCCCAGCCCCGGGATACCCCGATGGGATAATTCCAGACATGACCGGATAACATCCCGATAGTACAAATCATTGCCAGGATGGATGCCCTCATTTTGCGGAACGGCATTTCATTCAATGTGACAATCCCGGTGATCGCAAAAGTGAAATAAAGAGGCAGAAAGTAGCGATGTGCCAACAGATTCTGATACAATAGTAGTGGAAGGGTTACCATGATCATGACCAGCAACAAAAGGAAAAATGGTTTGGCACGCCGCCATGCCAAAGGATGGGAACGTGCCAGGAACCACAGAAGCATTGTCAATACCACAATAAACAGGTGACCGAAATCAACCACCCGCCAAGCCCATAATAGTGTGTTCTTCAGGAACCCGGCGGGTGAGACCCACTGGAAGCTTGGTGCCCACGGTGAATCAGGATGATATCCGATCCAGCCTTTTGTCAGGTAATGCGTGGTAAGGAATGCTATAATAAACAGAATGCTTAGCACATAAGAAGGAAGGGCAGCAAAAATCTGAAACCCTTTTTTCCGGTCGATGAGCAGATCCCGCAACACTTCAAAAGATATCAATCCGGCTACCACCATCATACCGCGCAAACTGACCATCGACAGCAACAACGAGCCTAAAAGTACCAGGTGCCGTCGATGCGCAAAGATGCCATAGAGGGACATCATGAAAAATGCACACAACCAAATGTCCGGACTGACCAGTGTAGCCTGGGCTAAAAAGGTGGTATCCAGTAAGATTAACGCCAGTAGCCAGACACCTACCCTTCCGGGTACCAAAAGCTGGGATAAACGAACCGCGAAAATGGTGAAGATCAGCAAAAAGGGAATCAGGCTCAGGTGAGAAACCGCCAGGCTCCTCCCGAACGTATTCCACATTGCCGCTATATACAGACCAAAAAATGGAGGATGTCCACTATCGATCTCATCGGGTAGCAGCATGCTGGAAAAATCAGTGCGAATAAAGTATTCCGGATGCAGCGAACCAAACTGAATGGTGTCCCAAAAGTATGGTTCCTGCCTGATCAATAAGACCAGATTGATCATAAAGATCAAAGCTGGAATACCGGCTCTCCGCGCCAACTCAAACTTATCTCTCTGTTGAGCCCTTAGCACAGGATTCAATTAAGCAATCATCAAATACATCTCTGATCAAATGATTACAAAATTGATACCATAGATAAAACCGATAATATGATACCCGGAAATAAGATTCCGGTCACAGCGCTGTAAGGCGAGGGTTTATTGCCGGTTCTTGTATTCGATGCATGCCCCGACGAAAGCTACAAACAAAGGATGCGGCTTTTCCACGGTACTTTTCAACTCGGGGTGAAACTGTACGCCTACAAAATAGGGATGATCGTTTAATTCAATGGCTTCCACCAGACCGGTTCCCGGGTTGAATCCGGAGGCCTTCATGCCGTGGTTTTCCAGCAGGTCCAGGTATTTGTTATTGAACTCATAGCGGTGGCGGTGTCGTTCACTGATATTCCTGGTTTTATAAGCTTTGTAGATCCTGGTTTTCGGTTCCAGCCGGCAATCGTATGCGCCAAGACGCATGGTGCCCCCTTTCTGGGTGATTTTTTTCTGTTCAGGCATCATGTCAATAACCGGGTCGGGCGTTCTGGGATTTACTTCCGTGGTATGGGCCTCCGGCAAACCTGCTATATTCCGGGCATATTCCACGACAGCACATTGCATACCCAGACAGATACCAAAAAATGGAATTTTGTTTTCCCTTACAAAACGGATGGCCTGGATCTTGCCCTCGATGCCACGTTCACCGAAGCCGGGAGCAACCAGAACACCATGCAGATTACTAAGTCTCTTAGGAATATCGTCGTGATTTTCCAGGTCTTCGGAGTGAATCGGAATCACATGGACCTTGCATTCATGGGAGGTGCCAGCATGTACAAATGACTCGTGGATCGATTTGTACGCATCTGGAAGCTCATTATACTTACCAACCAAGCCAATGCGGACCTCCCGGATAGGATTCTTCAATTTCCCTAAAAATTCTGTCCAGGCTTCCAGGTTGGGTGCAGCCTTGGTGCTCAGTTTCAGTTTTTGGAGGACATTCGTATCCAGTTTCTCTTTCAGCATCAGGAGCGGCACATCGTAAATGGTCTCTGCATCCCTTGCTTCGATCACGGAGCGCTCATCTACGTTGCAAA
This sequence comes from Lewinellaceae bacterium, assembly GCA_020636135.1. Classification (NCBI taxonomy): domain Bacteria; kingdom Pseudomonadati; phylum Bacteroidota; class Saprospiria; order Saprospirales; family Lewinellaceae; species Lewinellaceae bacterium. The sequence goes on along the minus strand of JACJYK010000001.1, from coordinate 2,195,502 downwards.
AAAGAGCCAGTTTACGCCGGATGTCTTTGGGCAACGGATATTCGGTCCTGCAAACCAGGATTTCCGGCTGGATACCGGTTTCCAGTAATTGTTTTACGGAATGCTGGGTAGGTTTGGTTTTTAGCTCTTTGGCTGCAGCCAGGTATGGGATCAGGGTCAGGTGGATCGTCAGACAGTTTTCCTTACCTAATTCAAAACGCATCTGCCGCAGGGCTTCCAGATAGGGCAATGATTCAATATCACCCACAGTCCCTCCTATTTCCGTAATGATGATGTCGTAGTGACCTGCTTCTTCCAAAAGCCGCACACGTCTTTTAATCTCATCGGTAATATGGGGTACCACCTGCACTGTTTTCCCCAGGTAGGCCCCTCCCCGCTCCTTTTCGATGACGGTCAGGTAGATCCTGCCGGTAGTTACATTATTGGCCTGCGAGGTTGGGACACTCAGAAAGCGTTCATAATGTCCGAGGTCCAGATCCGTCTCGGCACCGTCGTCGGTTACGTAGCATTCCCCATGCTCATAAGGATTGAGCGTACCAGGGTCCACGTTGATGTAAGGGTCAAATTTCTGAATGGTGACGGAGAATCCACGGGCTTGCAACAATTTGGCAAGAGAGGCGGAAATAATACCTTTTCCCAGGGAAGAGGTGACGCCACCCGTAACGAAAATGTGTTTTGTCATAATGATTTTGCGTTCAACTCGTTACGGGTCTCAAAGATAAAAGGTTATTTCAGAAATCCGATGTGTGGCAACAGATCAATTGATAAATTATTATCTATGAACTGATAATGAGCTAGTTACGAACTTCATAATTTGTTAACACTGCCATAACACCAGCTTAATGCCGGTTAGAGACTTTTGCAAAGTAAAGTGAATATCCAATCTAACAAATTACAAAAAAATCATATGAGACGCATTTTACAGCTCATTCTTCTGATGTTCACAGGACTTGCACTGTGGAGTCAGCCAACCAGAACCATCACCGATGGGGATCTGCAAGAAAATTTGACCTATAACTGGTCAAAAGATACCGTATACATCCTCGATGGATACGTATTTCTCGAAGAAGGCGGTGTGCTGAATATTGAAGCAGGTACTGTGATCAAAGGCTTGCTGGTTCCCAGCAACGGCATCGATCAGACTTCTGCTCTAATCATCACGCGGGGCGCCCAGATCTTTGCCGAAGGTACCGCCGCTGCCCCGATCATCTTTACCGCAGAAATTGATGACCTGTCAACAACAACGGATCTTACAGCAGATGATAATCAGTTGTGGGGAGGTTTGATCATTCTGGGACGCGCACCGATCGGTGAGGACATCCCCAGCGGTTCCAGTGTAGCAGAAGACGTCATCGAAGGTATTCCTTCTACGGAAACCCGTATATTCTATGGCGGTAATGATCCGGATGATAATTCCGGAGTTTTGAAATATGTTTCAATCCGTCATGGGGGTTCCGTATTGGGTGCCAATAATGAAATTAACGGCTTGACCATGGGTGGTGTTGGCCGGGGAACAACCATCGATTACATCGAAATCTTTGCCAACAAGGATGATGGTATCGAAACCTTCGGGGGTACCGTCAGCCTGAAACATGCTGTCGTTGCCTTTTGTGGTGACGATTCCTATGACTTCGATGAGAGCTGGGACGGGTCCATGCAATTTTTACTGTCTGTTCAATTGGATAAAACCATCACAGACGGAGGTGAAACCATCGGCGTTGGAGACAATGCCGTCGAATACGATGGTTCCGAAGCCGTGGATAATCAGCCGAAAACCGTAGGCCGCCTGTACAATGCGACCTTTATCGGCGCTGGAAAGAACTCAACGAACAATAAGACCAGCAATGGTATTCGCATCCGGAATGACGGAGCAGCTCAGATCTGGAACTCCATTGTAACCGAAGTACCAGGATATGGACTCCGGGTGGATGACACCTCACTGGACCGCCTTAAAGCCGGCGAGATGAAATTTCCCAACAACCTGGCTTTTAATATCGGGGAATATGTAAAAGGAAGTGATGCTGATGTCTTAGCGCAACTTACCACCGATGGCACCGTGCAGGAGGATCCACAACTGGGTGGCATTTCCCGTATCCCTGACGGAGGTCTCGACCCCCGTCCGAATGCTGGTTCCCCGGCTTTAAGCGGAGCCACTTACCCGGACGATGATGCTTATATAACGAAAGTGGCTTACCGTGGTGCTTTCAGCAATACCGATAACTGGGCTAAAGGCTGGACCGCACTTTCACAATATGGATATTTTGGCAACCTGGTAACTACCGAGTCCAATATCATAGTTGATACCGATATCGAAGCCGGTGAAACTTTGACACTGACCAACGATAAAGAATACATCCTGGACGGTTATGTGTATGTTGAAGATGGCGCTACCATAATCATCGAGCCAGGCACTGTTGTCCGTGGCCGGCTGGTACCAACCAATGGTATTGACCAAACATCGGCACTGATCATCACCCGGGGAGGTAAGATCATTGCGGAAGGAACAAAGGACGCACCAATCATCTTTACCGCTGAAATCGATGATTTGAATTCAACCACGGACCTTACAGCCGACGATAACCAGCTCTGGGGTGGTCTGATCTTATTGGGTAAAGCACCGATTGGCGAAGATATTCCCAGTGGATCTACGGTTGCTGAGGATGTAATTGAAGGAATTCCATCGACTGAACCGCGTATTTTCTATGGCGGTAATGATCCCGATGATAATTCCGGAATATTGAAATACGTTTCGATTCGCCACGGAGGTTCTGTCCTGGGAGCGAACAATGAAATCAATGGATTGACCATGGGTGGTGTTGGTCGCGGTACGACGATTGATTACATTGAAGTATTTGCCAATAAAGATGATGGTATCGAAACCTTCGGGGGTACCGTTAGTCTGAAACATGCTGTAGTTGCATTCTGTGGTGATGATTCCTACGACTTTGATGAGAGCTGGGATGGTTCCATGCAGTTCCTCCTTTCCATTCAATTGGATAAATCCATTTCCGACGGTGGTGAGTCCATCGGTGTAGGAGACAACGCTGTGGAATATGATGGCTCTGAAGCAGTAGATAATCAACCCAAGACCGTTGGCCGGTTGTACAATGCAACCTTCATCGGAGCCGGAGTCAATTCGGAAAACAACAAAACCAGTAATGGTATCCGGATCCGGAATGACGGAGCAGCTGAAATCTGGAATTCGATCATAACCGAAATCCCGGGCTACGGCCTGCGGGTGGATGACACTTCATTGGATCGCCTGAAATCAGGTGAGATGCAATTCCCCAACAACCTTGCCTTTGATATTGCACAATATGTGCGTGGGGATGATGTGGATGTTTTGGCTCGCCTGATAGCAGGAGGTACCATGCAGGAAGATCCTCAGTTGGGTGGTATTTCCCGTGAACCCGATGGAGGACTGGATCCACGCCCCAATGGAAGTTCTCCGGCATTGAGTGGTGCAACCTACCCGGATGACGACTCATTCATCGACAAAGTGGATTACCGCGGAGCTTTCAGCAATACCGAAAACTGGGCGTTGGGATGGACCGCACTAGCACAATATGGTTACTTTGGTGACCTGGCTACCACAAGCATCGGCTACATTGCCGAAGCCGATGGTTATGCCCTGAAAAGTTATCCGAATCCAAGTGCACTTGGGTATGTCCGGCTGGATATTACCATGCCTAAAACAGAAACAGCTCAGGTTGGCATTTATGACCTGAACGGACGTCTGGTTAAAACCGTCTATCAGGGTGCCCTGACCAGTGGCCACCAGTCCCTGGTAGCTGATGTTCAGAACTTGAGTAAAGGCATTTACATGGTCAACTTTAAGTCAAATTCCGTTGACCTGACTCAAAAATTGATTTTGGTACACTAAGTGAATCTTATATCCTGAGTTTTGCAGGGGTGTCGTTTGACACCCCTTTTTTTGTTTACAATAACTTAACACAGCGGAAACATTAAGTTTAATTCCATATGTGACCTTTGCAGCGATAAAACAAACCTAGTGCATATGAAGAGCTTATTGCTAACCCTTTTGGTTGGGATACCTGCCTTGATTTTTGGCCAGGGAACCATCTCCGGGATTGTTTCCGACCAAAGAACTGCTGAACCGCTCATTGGCTGCAATGTCCTGATCAAAGAGACCGGTAGTGGCGCCTCCACCGACATCGACGGCTCGTATCAGATCAACGCACCGGAAGGTAGCTACACCCTCGTTGTCAGTTACCTGGGCTTTCAGGATAAAATCGTTGAAGAAGTTATCGTAAAAAATAAAGAAGTAACCTATCTCGACATTGCCCTATCGGATGAAGCCCTCGATTTAGACCTGAATGTCGTGGTAAAGGCTACCACCATCAAGAATTCGGAAAACTCCATCCTGCTACTGCAGAAAAAATCAGATAAAATTCAGGATGGTATATCTTCCCAGGAAATGAACCGTTTGGCGGTTAGTGACGCAGCCGGCGCTATGAAGAAAGTGACCGGAACGACTATCAGTGGTGGTAAGTACATTTACATCCGCGGCCTGGGTGACCGCTACTCCCTTTCCCAGCTGAACGGACTGATCATTCCAAGTGCTGACCCCTACCGGAATGGCGCTCAGCTGGACCTGATTCCGGCGAACCTCCTTGATAACATCATTACTTCCAAAACTTTTACTCCGGATCAACCGGGCACCTTCACCGGTGGTAATGTGGATATTAAAACCAAATCTTTTCCGGAACAATTTTCACTGACTTTCTCCAGTAGCATCGGATACAATCCAAACTTCAACCTGACCGACCGGTTCTTAACACATCCGGGAGGCAAATACGATTTCCTCGGGTATGATGACGGAGGTCGCGCCCGTCCGGATTTGCTCACCAATCCGGAAGTATTAAGCATTTTGAACAAAAATACAGCTATCCTGGGCCGGGTAGGCAGAGAGCCATTTGCAGGAGCTTTTCAGGAAGCAGATGCTGCTATCCGCTCCCTGAATAACCAGTATGAGCCTCAGACTACCAGATCTCCACTGGATCATTCGCTGGGACTCTCATTCGGCAACCAAATCAAGTTGTTTGGCAATCCGCTGGGAATCATCCTTTCAGCTTCCTACAAGCGTTCTTTTGAACATCTGGATCAATTCCAGAAAGCAAACTGGAGGCTGGAGAATATCTCTACCGGTACCTTGCGTAATCAGGGGGACTTCGAAGACACCAAAAGTACCGATAACCCTATCGTGAATGGATTGTTCGGCCTGGCTTATAAATTTGGCACCAACCATTCCATTACCTTCAACACCATCTACAACCACAATACGGAAAAAATAACCAGGTATGTCTATGGTGAACAACCGGACAACATTGTCAATCCGATCTTCCTGCAAGGCCGTGCATTGATTTTCAATCAACGTGAACTGATTAATTATCAATTAAGTGGTAACCATGTGTTTCCCAAGCTGAACGATTTGAAGATCGAATGGAAAACCAGTCTGGCTGAATCGACACTTGATGAACCAGACAGTCGTTTTTTCAACAATGCGTACAACATAGAGACCAATCTCTATTACATACCGGAATCTGATGTGGAGCGTCCTTTTCACTTTTTCCGCCATCTGAATGATGTTCAGAAAGATGCCAAACTGGATATCAGCATTCCGCTTGACGCCAAGAAAAATTATAAACTGCAGGTTGGAGGGTTGTATTCGACCAAGGACCGTGATTTTTACGAGGATCGTTTTCAGATCGATCAATTCCAGGGAACAGGGTACCATGGTGACCCTGATGTATACCTGTCAGAGGACAATATTGGGATCATAAGCTCAGAAGGCAATAAGGCAATATTTGGAAATTATCTGGTCAACCGGACTACGGCTGACAACATATACTCGGGATATCAGCATGTTGCCGCTGGATATGGGATGCTAACGGCATCATTGAGTTCCCGGATGCGGTTTGTCGGAGGAGTGAGAGCAGAAAAAACGGACATGTTTGTTGAAAGCGCCGCTGCCTCCAGGCCCGATTCACTGCGGATCGGCAAAATCAATGATCTGGACTTCCTGCCGTCACTCAGCCTGATTTATTCACTGAATGAAAACATGAACATCCGGGCCACTTTTGCACAGACGATTGCCCGGCCTAATTTGAGGGAGATCGCTCCATTTGTTGCCTTTGACCCGCTCACCAATGAATTTTATTTGGGTAACACCCAATTGAAAAAATCCAATATTGATAACTATGACCTGCGCTGGGAATGGTTTATGAAACCAGGTGAATTGTTTGCGGTGAGCGCATACTACAAAGATTTCACCAACCCGATTTCGCTGATGTACCGCAGGTCTTCCAACCCGGAGATCCAGTTTACCAATGTAGCGGGCGGAAACCTGTTTGGCCTGGAGTTTGAATTGCGTAAGGACTTCGGATTCATTGCACCCGCTCTTGAGAAGTTCAAACTGAACACCAACTTCTCCCTGATCCGGTCCAAACTGGACGTAATTGATCTGACAGGACTTGAGCCGAAAAACCGGCCCTTTGAAGGCCAGTCTCCATTCATCATTAATACCGGATTATTGTATATCGACCCGGATCGTGGCCTGGACGCATCCTTGTTCCTTAATGTGTTAGGAGACCGTTTGAACATTATCGGACGGGAGGGCACACCGGACATCTACGACCGGGGGCGTGCACAACTGGATTTTAGCCTGGCAAAAACATTCAATCAATTGACAGCTAGAATTGCTGTTCGGAATATCCTGGATAACCCGTACGTGATTTCTTCGGAATACCTTGGAAATGAATTTATTTATAGTAAATACAAGCAAGGTATCAGTTACAGTCTGGGGTTGTCTTACACCATCCGCTAATTATTTTGGCACTAGGTTAATTTTATCTTTAGAGAGACCCCGGACCCGTCTGGGGTTTCTTATTTTGTGAATCAACGGGATGGTTTGATCCACCTTATGTAAACGCTCGTTTTAAAGCGATTGGTAACCGTAACAAAGCACTATGGATTTTTCATGGATCGTCATGTGGGCCGGTTTTGCACTTGCTTCCTATTCGGTAGTTGGTAATGATGTCATTCAAACGCTGGGGACTTTTCTGACTTCCAATGAAGAAAAGTTGAAATGGTATGTGCTCTTTGCCTTTGCAGGAACCATCCTTTCCCTGACTTTAATCTACGGATACTTCTTTTACGATCTTTCCTATGAACGATTGGCCAAATTTGATATTCCCACGACTTACCCGTGGTATTACATGTTGCCACCCATCGTGTTACTCATCATCACCCGCTATGGCATACCGGTAAGTACCACATTCATGATCCTGACCCTGTTTTCACTGCACCAGATTCCGGCAAATGCAGGATCAATGATAACCAGCCTTTTTGATTCCTCCCAGTTGTTGGGTGGGATGGTTCAAAAATCGGTGATGGGTTATATCATTGCCTTCTTTTCGGCTATCATCATCTATCTGGCGATAAGTCGATTCACGGAAAAATACTTTAACGAACATAAGATCACGCATACCGGCAACCAGGTTTGGACAGTCCTTCAATGGTGCTCCACCGGTTTCCTCTGGTATCAGTGGCTGACTCAAGATCTGGCCAACATTTTCATTTATCTGCGAAATGGACATGACCTGCCGGTGTGGCAATTTTTCCTGGCATTGTCCATCCTGCTTATCTTATTGGCTTACATTTTCTACCAGCGAGGCGGAAAGGTTCAAAACATTGTTCGCGCCAAAGCCAGTACTGGAGACATCCGCTCCGCAACATTTGTCGATTTCTTCTACGCCATTATCCTCCTCATTTTCAAAGACGATTATTTCGGATTGTGGGGTGGCAAACTTCCTATGAGTACAACCTGGGTATTTATCGGCTTACTTGCCGGTCGCGAAATTGCCATGCGTCTTGTCCTCAACAAGCAACTGTCACGTAATACCATCCGTATGATCATCGCCGATCTGCTAAAAGTCTTTTTTGGTCTGGTTGTGAGTGTGGTTTTGGTGTTCGTCATCAAACTCCTGGCGCATATCTAACCAGACCTGGTAGATCTTCTGGGAATAGACATATTAGAGCACTATTTCATCCTTTCATAGAACGCGTAATCCAGGTATACCAGAACTATGATTTAGTGGTCTGGGGTTGAAATTGCCTTTCAAAGTATCGTCAAAAAATTCACCTACCTTTTTGCACTGCCAAAACTCAATTTACCTCCATCGGACTGATGGTCTTCATTTCAAACCATGAATGAGTCGAAAAAACCATCGGTATAAGTTAACAAATACAAAATTTAATTAATGTATCAATATTGGCATCCCAAATTGTTATAACTTAGGTGTACCGACCTGCAAGATAACCCAATCCAAATTTGCCTTATGAAAACACACATCCACTTCCTGTTCATTCTTTGGTTTGCAGTGTCATTTCCGTTACAATTCTTCGCCCAGGACCCGCTGCTGAAGGGTACGAATTCCTGGATACAAACTATCCTGCAAGGTGTCGGTGAAACGGTCAATGGTTATTCTTTACCTGGTAATATCTCCGGGATTTCCATGTACCAGACCGAGCAGGGTTATAACAGGCTCATGATCACCCACGATTTTCCGGCTGCTGCCGGAAGCACTTATCCGATTGAGAACGGACTTATCCTGACCGGGAGCCGTATTAGCTACCTCGATCTGGACCCGGTTACCAATAAACCAATTGATGCGGGCCTCCCCTATTTCATTATTTACGACCGCCATGGTAAGGAAGTCACCAATGCCATTCAAATCAATGAAAGCGGTAATGACTCTGCAGGATTTGATCATTTGAGTTCTTCATCTTTATTCCTGTCCGGAGATTATGGATTTTACGATGACATCATGCTGTTCGGGGAGGGATCAGAGGACGGTTTGGCTTATGCTATGGATCTTCAGGAGGGAGAGATCTGGGCGGCACCGGCTCTGGGACGCGGAGCTTTCCATCAATTCGCAGCCATTGTCACTGATGAAGGTAAAATTGGTCTGTTGTATGGAGACGGAAATCCTGGCGGACATTTGTACCTGTATCTCGGTAAGATCAACGGGTTGGGTGACGGTTCATTCTTAGATCAAAACGGGTTAGCTACCGGCGATGTATACGTTTGGTCCGGGGATGTGGTGGGCAACCCCGCCCAATTTCATGGTACCGGGCTTCCTGCGGATGGCAGCTTCTTTAAATTAAATTTGTATGACCCTGACAAAGCTAATGTGACCGGATATGATGATCTGGGTTACGCATCTTTATCGACTCAGCAATCACTTGCCCGCTTGTATAATGCCTTTGCATTTAATGGAATTCGTGGCATGGCAACCAATCCTGTCATTGGACATCAGATTGTATTCACCGCTTCCGGAGGAAATAACGTAGCATCTGATGCCTGGGGAACAACGTACCAGATCGATCTGAGCCAGGGCCTGACTTCGGCAACCATACACATACTTTACGATGGCGACGATGCTGGTGGTGGCCAGGTACCTGCACCATTTTTCGGGATTCGTTGTCCGGCAGAAATCATGTGGTCTTCAAATGGGCGAATCTATGTGACTGAGGACCAAACAAATAGGTCTATTGATTTCGGTGGTTTCCTTGACCTTGGCTCATCGGTATGGGAGCTTAACCCGGGAAGTGGGAAAATCACCCGAATTGGGCAGGTCAACCGCAAAGGGATACCCGGTACGCTCACCGACACGGCAAGTTCAGAGCCTGGCGCCTGGTCCCCGGTTGGTTTGATCGATGTAAGCGATGCTTTTGGAAGTCCTGATGAAAACACCTCTGTTTTCCTTGTAGGAGTCAATGCGAAAAGCGTTCCTGTCGATGAAGGATCCGCTGGTCAGATCCTTTTACTTAATGGGACCAACACATACATCAGCACTGAAACAGCCATGCTCACTGGCCTGAATGGCAATCACGCAACAGCGGTTCTAACCGTCGGGGAAAGTCCCCATGGTTATAACCTGCCGGGAGTTCCCGACGGTATTGGAGTTTTTGAATTACCTACCGGACAGATTCGTGTACTGGTCAACAGTAAGATTGAGGAGGATGCCGGTGGATCTTATTACCTCGACAACACTTTACTGCTGAATGGCTCGAGAATTTGGGCTCTTGATCTTAACCTGGTTACCAGGGAATTGGAAAGATCTTCCATTGCTTATCGGAAGATACTGGACCGCAATGGTTCTAATGTTGCCGTTGCAACACAAATTAATCAAAATGGGTCGGTCGTATCCGGATTAAGTAATCTTTCCGGAGGTACTTTGGTGCCTGCATTGCATTTCAATCTTCAGGATGATATTTTCTTTGCCGGCGAAGCCACTGCCAATGGGACTTTTTATGCGCTTGATGCTTACGGAGAAACACTCCACGCTATCAACGCCTGGGGACATGCAACCTGGAAATCTCTGGCATTATTTGACGGTCAGTCCGGATCAGTATCTGCTTTATTAACCCTGGACCGTCCGGATTCTCCCTTATTACAATGGATTGGTTCGCCGGGAGAAGGCACTGGGAATGGATTTCTCAACAATAACGGGTTAGAATCAGGAGATTTATTCGTTTGGGTACCCAATGAATCCATCACGCAGGGCACTTTAAAGGGCACCAATGCCGAACAAGAAGGCCACTTTGTCCAATTGCCCATTTACCAGCCGGATAAAGCAGGAACTCCAGGTTTCGATACATCAGGTTATGCCAGTGAAACAACCTTATTAAGCATGGCCGATAATGCCGGTGCCTATCGATTTACCTATCCCGGTGGCCTTTCCGTCAATCCCAATCAGACCAATCAGGTTGCAATGACAACGACTGGTGATGGCAACAACCCAACCGGGAATGCCTGGGGTAGTATCCTGGTTATAACGACTATTCCGGACGATAACTCCGCTAACATTAGGATTGTTTACGATGGGGATGACATTAGCAGCAATAATCTGCCCAATGCAGACTTTGGGATGCGGAATCCGGGAGCGGTGGAATGGGCCAATACCAACCGGCTTTACATTCAGGAAACCGGAACCTTGCACAACGCACTCTTTGGCAAAGTTTCCGGACAGGAGACTTCTGCCTGGGAATATAACCTGGAAACCGGAGCTTCTTTTCGCATAGCTCGAATCAATCGGTCCGCCCGCCCGTTTGGGTTGCCGGACCAGCAACCTGCTATAACCGGTGCCTGGAGTTTGGGCGGCATCCGGGATGTATCTACGAATTTTACCTTGCCGGAAGAATCCACCCTGTTTCTGACTACGGTCCAGGCACATACCATCCAGGATTCTCTCTCAGATAAATATGTTGAGGGAGGTCAGCTTTTATTCCTGGCCGGACAGACCATCTTTGATCCGTCGACCTCTATAAGATTTCTGGAAAAAAATATTGCTTTCCAGGTTTACCCCAACCCTGCCCTGCAGGATATGATCCATTTACAGTTTGAAGCACCCCAAGCTGGAAATGCAAAGCTGATCGCAACCAGTATCTCCGGTCAACAGTGGAAATTGTGGGAATTAAGGCTTCAGTCCGGACAAAATAACCTGGATTTAAACCTGCCGGAGCAACTGCCTGCCGGCGTACTTTTTCTCCAAATCAAGGGAGACAGATGGGTTTCCAAGCCGGTTAAGTTGATGGTATACAGATACTGATTTTGAACGTGATGATATTGGCTGCCGGATTTAAAATGCCTGATTAAAAGGCGATCTTAAATTCAGTTTACATACTATTCATGGCGTTGTATTTAAAAAGGAAATTCCTAACTTGACCGCTCATCTGGAAAAAGCGGATTGCATGAAAATCAGGATTTTGTGGTCACTACTCATTGTTATAGCTGCAACCTACGGGCAGGCACAGAAAGCCATATCCGGAGATAATAACCTCCACTCAGAAATTGACCAGAAAGCGGCCGCCATCAACGGTCAGGTCGTCCAATGGCGACGTCATTTTCACGAGTATCCGGAGTTATCAAACCGGGAATTCAAAACAGCCGACGCCATCTCAAAATATCTTGAAGAGATGGGATATACGGTAGACCGGAGCTTTGCAAAGACAGGCGTCGTAGCCCTGTTGGATACCGGTAAACCCGGCCCTACCATCGGACTGCGTGCGGACATTGATGGATTGCCCGTGACCGAGCGTACACCGATTCCTTTTGCATCAAAAGAAACCAGTACTTACCTCGGGCAGGAAGTGGGCGTCATGCACGCCTGTGGCCACGACACCCACATTTCCATGCTGCTGGGTGCAGCCTCCATTCTCAAGGATTTAAAGAATCAACTGAATGGTAAGATCGTGTTTGTCTTCCAGCCTGCTGAGGAAGGAGCTCCCGCCGGTGAAGAAGGGGGTGCAGCCCTGATGGTTAAGGAAGGGTTGATCGAAAAATATGGGATTGATGTGTTTTTCGGACAGCATATCTGGTCCGGCGTCAATATAGGAACCATTCAGTACAAACCCGGAGGTGAGTTGGCATCTTCTGATGAATTTTTCATCAAGGTAAAAGGTAAACAAACCCATGGATCCCAACCCTGGGCAGGTATTGATCCGATCGCTGTTTCAGCACAGATCATCATGGGATTGCAAACCATCATCAGCCGTCAGACTGAACTGACCAAGGAAGCAGCCGTGATCAGTGTAGGCAGGATCAATGCCGGCGTCCGTAACAACATCATCCCGGAAGAAGCCGATTTCAGCGGAACCATCCGCTGTCTCGATACCGGCATGCAGCGAAAGATTCATGAGAAGATCAAACAGACAGCCACCCTCATCGCAGAAAGTGCAGGCGCTACCGCCGAAGTGGAAATTGCAATTGGTTATCCCATCACCTACAACAATCCCGAATTAACCCGGGAAGTCGTACCCTCACTTGAAGCAGCATGCGGAAATCATTTACAAGTGATGGATGCAACGACAGGAGCAGAAGATTTCAGCTTCTTTGCGAATAAGGTTCCTTCCGTATTTTGGTTCACCGGTGGTAAGCCATTGGATACCCCGGCAGGATATGCCGCGCCCCATCATACGCCCGATTTTTTCATCGATGAGGACGGCATGATTACCGGAGTTAAATCACTCTGTATGGTCGCTGCCGATTACCTGACCACACATCGCAAATAAATAAATAGCCTTTTGCAGACCGGAAGTTATCTTGGAGATCCGCTTCCGTCTTCCATTTTCATAAACTATTAAGAAAATATCAATGAGAAATATTCATCAGATAGTTAAGACCGCCATATTGGCATTCATTGTTGTCAGCATGCAAGCCCAGAATATGCTAGAACTGCATGCCCGGATTGACAAGGAGGCAGCCGCCATGAACGATCAGGTGATCCAGTGGCGTCATCATTTCCATCAATTTCCGGAATTGTCAAACCGTGAATTCAAGACAGCGGATGCTATTGCCGAATACCTGACTAAAATGGGTTACCAGGTCGACCGCAGCTTTGCCAAGACAGGTGTAGTTGCGGTGCTGGATTCCGGCAAACCTGGGCCTACGGTGGGGCTACGGGCAGACATCGATGCATTGCCGGTAACCGAGCGCACCCCGATTCCATTTGCATCCAAGGAGACCAGCACCTACCTCGGCCAGGAAGTGGGCGTCATGCATGCCTGTGGGCACGACACGCACATCTCCATGTTGCTGGGCACCGCAGCCATACTTAAAGACATGAAGGATCAACTGCGTGGCAAAGTTGTTTTCGTTTTCCAGCCGGCTGAAGAAGGAGCACCTCCCGGAGAAGAAGGCGGAGCCGGCCTGATGGTCAAAGAAGGCTTGCTCGAAAAATATGGCATTCAGGTTATGTTTGGCCAACATATTGGCAGTGGTCTGGATGTCGGCAAATTGGTTTACAAGCCTGGAGGTATGCTTGCAGCCGCTGATGTCTTCAACATCAAAGTGACCGGAAAACAAACACATGGATCGCAACCATGGTCTGGCATAGATCCCATTACGGTTTCTGCCCAGATCATCATGGGGCTACAAACCATCATCAGCCGGCAGACCGAACTAACCAAGGAAGCGGCCGTGATTACTGTTGGTAAAATCACAGGTGGGGTACGAAATAACATCATCCCGGAGACTTGCGAGATGACGGGCACGATCCGCACACTGGACACGACCATGCAGCGCATCATCCACGAAAAGATCCGTCTGACTGCTACCAAAATCGCCGAAAGTGCCGGAGCCAGGGCCGATGTGGAGATCACCATTGGTGTTCCGGTAACTTACAACGATCCCAATCTGACTCAGATGATGGTCCCATCACTCCAGGCTGCCGCCGGTGGCGCTGACAATGTCCTGGTCACCCAGGCTCGTACTGGCGCTGAAGATTTCAGCTTCTTCGCAGAGAAGGTCCCTTCCCTGTTCTGGTCCACCGGAGGCAAACCACTGGATACACCTCCCGGGTATGCCGCACCGCATCACACTCCTGACTTCTTCATCGACGAGAGTGGAATGCAAACCGGTGTGAAGGCAATGTGTTATGTGACGGTGGATTATCTGTTACACCAGGGCATCGTTAAGCCTTAGTATCCTGTACTAAGACATTGGTCATTAATCTGTGTTCACACCAACTCTTCAGGAGAATCTTGTGGTGTTTGTCCTATTAATGTGGCTTATCTACAATTGATAGTCGCAGAAAGGTTCAATTATTACGACTTATCTGTAACATTCGCATTTAAGGGCAGTTCTTGTATAGAAGATGGATGGGTTTCGTTCAAACCGGGCGGGAGTCATTCTTTCAGGACAAACCAAGCGGCCGGTGGATGAAATTGAATTGATGGTCCAGGTATCCCAGGGCGATCTGGCAAAATTGGGCATACTCTATGAGCGGTACAAGCAATCCCTGTTTGGCTATTTCTACCGCGTCACCTGTGGAGACCATGCGTTCAGCGAGGATATGGTTCATCAGGTGTTTATGCGGGTATTGAAATACCGGAAAAGCTTTCAGGGAACCGGTTCATTTGCCAAATGGCTGTTTCACATTGCCCATCACGTTGCAGTAGATTACTCGAAATCTGTTCGTCATTTTACCGTACCGGAATCCATCGCCTTTAATCCTGCAAAGGACCCGGATCCATATAAATCCCTGGAACAACAGGAAAAAATAACCTTGCTGAACCATGCCCTATCCAGGCTAAAGGATGATGACCGCGAAGCCGTTATCCTGGCCAAAATTCAGGGCTTGAAGTATCAGCACATTGCTGGAATTCTTAATATGACCGAAGGTGCCGCCCGAGTCAAAATACACCGTGCAATGATTGAATTGAAAAAAATTTATGCTCAACTGGAAAGTGCTTGATGTATGGAAATGGATGATTCAAAGAAAAAGGAATTTGAAGAGGCAGGAAAGATTTTAGATGACACCCCTGCCCCACTGCCTTCAGACCGGATGGACAGGAGGTTTTACGATTCACTTGATGCGGCCATAGCGACTAACGAAAGGGCACACCGAAATCCTGCAACCCATCCGACCTGGTGGGCCATGGCAGCAGGCATCGTTCTATTTATTTCCGGCTGGATCGGTGGCTCATTACTGGCCACCCGCCATGGAAAATCGACTGAAGTCATGCAATTATCGGGTGAAGTCAGGGACCTGAGGGAATCGCTGGCCTTCACCATGATCCAACAACCACTCCCCGGTAAGCGGATTCAAGCCATCAATATGCTGGCAGATATGGAGCGGGTGGATGACAAAATGATTGAAACACTCCTTAGCACGCTTAATCATGACTCTAATGACAATGTCCGGCTGGTTGCACTGGAGACGCTGGCCAATCATACCGAAAATGCCACAGTCATGGAGGGTATGATACAGGCTATAGGCCAGCAGCAAACATCGCCCGTGGTGCTGCTTAGGTTAACAGAATTAATGTCCATCCTCCGGGAGAAAAGAGCGATGCCCGCACTAAAGCAACTGATCGAAAAGCCGGATCTCAATTACAATCTTAAGACACAGATTAATGAAACCATCCAGGGTCTTAGTTAAAAACATAATGGCAGGTATGTCATTCCTTCTAATGGCGATCTGTATGATGCTTCCTGGCAGTAAGCTATCAGGACAAACCCAAAATCTACTGATACCTCTGAAGCAACCGGATCTGTCCGGCGTACTTAACTTTGATAATCCCAAAGGCTCCATTACCGTGACCGGATACGACGGAAATATGATTGTCATAACTGCAAATGCCCGGTACGCTCAAAAAGACACCAGGACGCAAAATAGCTGGAAACTAACTTACGAGCAACAGGAAACCAATGTGAACCTGTATTGTAATTCCCAGGGTAATACCATTGACGTGGATATCAAAATTCCTCGTCATTTCACCCTGCAACTCCGGTCTCAGGACAATGGCGATGTAACTGTGATCCGGATCAGCGGAGCCATTGTCGTGGATAACGCCCAGGGGGCCATTACCCTGGATAATATCACCGGGTCAGCTATCCTGAATTCCGTATACGGAAACATCACTGCCCGATTTAAACAAGTCAGTCCGGATGAACCGATCATGATCACCACAATCGATGGAGATATTGAACTTGCTCTGCCGGATGCAGTTCATGCCAAATTAAAAATGAACAGTACCAAAGGAAATATTTTAAGCGATTTCCCTCTGATCGGATCAGAAACTGCTTCTGCTAGGTTATTTGACTGGAAATCTTCATTCATCAATGGTGGAGGCCCCGAATACGTACTCCGTACCTACAGCGGAGACATACAGATCAAAAGAAATCTTTGATTTTATGTAACGATTGGAAATCCACCAGGTTTTTACACTAAAAACATATGAAACCGATGAAATGGAATGTATTTTTTTCCCTGTTAGTTCTTAACCTTTTCTTATCCGCAAACGCTGTTAACGCGCAAAGCACCGATGTGATCCGGGGGAAATGGGTCATGATCAGCGAGGATGGAAAACTGGAATTCACCTTGAAGCAAGACCGTAAGGATGATCAAGAAAACAGGTATGAACATGATTTTACAGCGTCCGATTTTGAAGGATATCGTTCCGGAGCTGACGTTACCTTTTATTTGCGCAGACCAGCAGGGACCATTACATTTCAGGGAGAAATAAAATCTGAAAATGGTTCCGGCACCTATTCTTTCAGCCCGAACGGTGACTTTGTGAAGTCGATGAAAGGAATGGGATTTCCAGAACTGGAAACCAATGAAATGATGTTCCTGACCTTTCAGGGTACCGGCCTGGACTATCTCCAATCCATCAAAAAATTAGGTTATGGCGATCTTAACAGCGGAGATCTTATGGCATTCATCGCTTTGGACATCACGCCTGATTTCATCCACGATCTACAGGATGCCGGACTGAA
This sequence comes from Lewinellaceae bacterium, assembly GCA_020636135.1. NCBI lineage: Bacteria > Pseudomonadati > Bacteroidota > Saprospiria > Saprospirales > Lewinellaceae > Lewinellaceae bacterium. The sequence goes on along the minus strand of JACJYK010000001.1, from coordinate 2,178,194 downwards.
AGATCTGCCTGCCTCTCAGGTCATCTCCAACAAAGCATTAAAGATTGATGGAGCACGGATCAGAAGCCTGAAAAAAGCATTTGGTGAAGACCTCTCTCAGGATGAGATCACCAATCTGGTTGCTATGCAAATTGATGAGCAATACGTTGAGTCCGTACGCAAACTTGGATTCGATCTGTCCGCGGAAATGCTGGTTCAGTTCAAAGCCATGAATATTGATGCTTCCTATATCGATGAGATGAAGAAATCCGGGTATGACCAACTGGATGCAGATATGCTGGTCCAGTTCAAGGCCATGAATATTTCGCCTGCTTACATGAAGGAATTGGCTGCCCTTGGATATCGTGATCTCTCCAGTGAAGACATCGTTCAAATGAAAGTTGCCAACGTGGATAAGGCCTATATCACAGAGATGAACAATGCCGGATACCCAAACCTTAGCGCCTCTCAAATTGCCCAATTCAAGCTCTTTAAGATCGATAAGCGATTTATTGAAAAAGCAACCAACTTTAACGATGGTAAAAAGCCGAGTCCGGATAAACTGATCCAGATGAAGGCAACGATGGAGAGTCCCCGGTAGACCAAAGAAAGACTATTGATTGACCTGTTGATAATAAAAGCCACCGGAGGCAAACACCGGTGGCTTTCACATTAAGAACGACGCTTCCAAATCAGATGTGCATCCCGCCGGATACTTCGATCCGCTGTGCATTGATCCATCTGGCTTCTTCGCTACACAAGAATGCAACAACACCACCGATATCTTCCGGCAATCCCACTCTCCCAAGCGCAGTTACGCCTGACACGAAAGCATTGATTTCTTTGTTATCTCTCACCCTGCCTCCTCCGAAATCGGTCTCAATGGCTCCGGGCGCCACGATATTGGCTGTAATCCTGCGGGGACCAAGTTCTTTAGCCAGATACCGGGTTAATACCTCTACCGCACCCTTCATGGATGCATACGTTGCAGAACCGATCATTGAAAACCGGGCCAGTCCGGATGAAATATTGACGATGCGTCCACCATCCCTCATTAATGGCAATGCTTTTTGAGTAAGGAAGAATACGCCTTTAAAATGGATGTTCAGCATCGCATCAAACTGTTCTTCTGTCACTTGTGCAAATGGCACATACAGTCCGGTACCGGCGTTATTGATTAAAAAATCAAAATGTGGATCTCCGTATTCCTTTTGCAGATATCCGGTCACCTGAGCAAAAAACGGATCGAATGAATCCGGTCTGCTGGTGTCCAGCTGAATGGCGTGAGCCTTTTGACCAATCGCCTCGATAGCCTGAATTACTTCTTCCGCCTTTTCACGATTGGTATGATACGTGAGTAGGATATCAGTACCTCCGCGCGCCAATTGAATAGCCATATCCCGGCCCAGGCCCCTGCTTCCACCGGTAACCAGTGCAACTTTTGTTTTTGTGATCATTGAATTCTCTTTTAATGCATTTGAATGGCACAAAGTACCGGTATTTCAATAAGGCATGCATTGTAAAATTCAATCACGCTTTTGTAAATATCAAATCAGCTCCAGGAGCGGAAGGCCAGGGGGGTGCTTGCAGTCTGCTTCTTAAAATAGTTGGAGAAATGGGCCACTTCCTCAAATCCCAGGCTGTAGGCTATTTCTGAAATGGTCCAGTCGGTTTGTCGGAGTAAGATCTTAGCTTCCTGGATCATTCTGCTCCGGATCAGATCGGTCGTTGTTTTACCGGTCTGCTCCTTCAGAACTTTATTCAGGTGATTCACATGGACAGATAACCGATCTGCATATTCCATAGCAGAACGCAATGGACGATTGTTTTGGGATTCTATTGGAAATTGACGCTCCAGTAACTCAATAAATAAGGAGACGATACGGGAAGAAGCACTCTGACCTACTTGTTCTCGCTGAACTGGTTGCCATTTTTGTCCCAGGTGTATCAGTTCCAGGACATAATTTCTCAGCAGATCGTATTTGTATTCGTAATCAGAGGTGAGTTCACGCTCCATTTTCTGAAACAGCTGAGCTGCCTCTATGGCCTGATCCTCTGTGATTTCAAAGACTGGAAGCCCTCCACTCTGGAAGATGGGCAATTCGTCCAGCAGGATACCACTTTTGTTTTTCACTAAAAATGCTTCAGTAAAAACACAATAGGATCCTGCTTGTGCCTCATCTTCTGGTACCCAGTGATAAGGTACTTTCGGCGTAGCGAATAACAGTGCATTTTGCTCGATGTGGATGATTTTATCTGCATACTCGGCCCTGTTTTTACCCCGGATCAGGCTGATCTTATAGTATGCCCGGCGATCGTAGGGCATTACCTGTTTACGCTTATACTCCCGGATCGTTTCCGCGATGTCAAAGACATTAAAATGACCAATGTCCCGGTGAATGTCCGGTGGTAGCAATTCGCTGATCTGCCTGCCGCTCTTCTCCGCGATTTCACGATAAAAGTCATCTAATGTCCGGTTCCGCATTCAAATTGATTTATTGCAAAAATCAAATGTACTTGAACTTAAGGACTTCTTCAAGGGCGCTGGATAACGGACCAAATGGTGATCTCTTGATGAGACCTGTTGCAAATAAAAAAAGGGCCATTTCGATTGAAATGACCCTTCTTTTTATGTTGCTTTTTAGGAAGCCTTACTTCTTGTCGTCGACTTCTTCAAATTCGACGTCTGTAACATCCTCAGCACCCTGTTCACTGTTGCCGTTGCTTTCAGCCGTATGCTGAGCTCCGGCACCCTGATCCGGTGCACCCTGCTGTGCATTGTACAGATCCTGACTGGCAGCCTGCCATGCAGTGTTCAGGTTATTAGTTGCAGAATCGATGCGTGTCAGATCTTCGGCTTTGTGTGCATCTTTCAGGTCGGCAACCGCTTTCTCAATGGCATCCTTTTTGTCTGCCGGGATCTTGTCACCATATTCCTTGATCTGCTTCTCGGTTTGGAAGATCAGACCATCTGCAGCATTCAGTTTCTCGATACGCTCACGCGCTGCTTTGTCTGTTTCGGCATTAGCAGCTGCCTCAGCTTTCATGCGTTCAATCTCTTCCTTGGACAAGCCGGTTGAAGCTTCGATGCGAATGTTTTGTTTCTTACCAGTACCCTTATCCACTGCAGACACATTCAGTATCCCGTTAGCATCCAGGTCAAAGGTCACTTCGACCTGAGGCACCCCGCGAGGTGCAGGTGGAATTCCATCCAGGATAAAACGACCGACCGTACGGTTATCCCGTGCCATAGGGCGTTCACCCTGCAGAATATGGATCTCTACCGAAGGCTGGTTATCCGAAGCCGTCGAATAGATTTTCGACTTTTTGGTCGGAATGGTACTGTTGGATTCAATCACCACATCGTATACACCACCCATGGTCTCAATACCAAGGCTTAAAGGCGTAACATCAAGCAAGAGGACATCCTGTACGTCACCGCTAAGTACACCACCCTGGATGGCAGCTCCTACAGCTACCACCTCATCCGGGTTAACACTCTTATTCGGCTTTTTACCAAAGAAGTCTTCTACAGCTTGCTGGATGCGTGGGATCCGGGTCGAACCTCCGACAAGGATCACCTCATCCACATCATTTTTTGAAAGTCCTGCATCTTTCAGGGCTTCCTCACAAGGCTTCAGCGTGCGCTGCACCAGACTGTCAACCAACTGTTCAAATTTGGCCCGGGTCAGGCGCTGCTCCATGTGCTTAGGCACTCCGTCAACGGCCGTGATATACGGCAGTGTGATGCTGGTTTCAGAACTGGAAGACAATTCGATTTTAGCACGTTCTGCAGCATCTTTCAAACGCTGTAATGCCATCGGGTCTTTGCGCAGATCAAGGCCTTCATTCTTTTTAAATTCATCTGCCAGCCAGTCAATGATCACCTGGTCGAAGTCGTCACCACCCAGGTGGGTGTCACCATTGGTTGATTTTACCTCGAACACGCCATCACCCAATTCCAGGATGGAAATATCAAATGTTCCGCCACCAAGGTCATAGACCGCGATGGTCATGTCTTTATGCTTCTTATCCAGACCATAGGCCAGGGCTGCTGCCGTAGGCTCGTTGATGATCCGTTTTACGTTCAGTCCGGCAATTTCTCCGGCTTCCTTGGTAGCCTGACGCTGGGAGTCGTTAAAATAGGCTGGTACGGTAACTACCGCTTCTTTGATCTCCTGACCAAGAAAATCTTCAGCTACTTTTTTCATCTTTTGCAAGATCATAGCTGAAATTTCCTGCGGAGAATATTGACGGCCGTCGATGTCAATGCGGACGGTGTCGTTGCTGCCCTGAACAACTTTATAGGGCATGCGGCTTATTTCTTTTGCCGATTCCGAAAACCGGGCTCCCATGAAACGCTTGATTGAGGCAATGGTCCGTTGCGGATTGGTGATGGCCTGACGTTTAGCCGGGTCACCGATTTTACGCTCACCATTGTCCATAAATCCTACAACTGAGGGCGTGGTGCGGCGGCCTTCATCGTTCGCGATGACTACCGGCTCATTCCCTTCCATCACAGCTACACAGGAGTTGGTGGTTCCTAAATCGATTCCGATTATTTTACCCATATGATTCGTAGTTTTTCTATTCGGTGAATTGTTATGTCATTTCATTGTCACCAAGAAGCATACCAGCCACCAATTCATGACGATATTGCAGTTTTATGCTGACAAAGTTTTATCTACACCCCTGAATGATTATGACAAAAAGGCAGATGGGTGTACAGGGATTGTCAAAGTTTGCCTCATTCTACCCTATCCCGGAGCGTGGACATTCCTTCAAAATCCCAGATTTTTGGTGTATTTCCCGGATTGAAGTGAATCCAGAGATTCCCCGGTTAATTGAAGTGGGCCGGATGTGGACGTGTACCTCGACGTGAATATTCCCAGTCCGCCATCCACGTTGGAAAAGGTCGGTATATCCTGCACCCCGGTGATCCCCTGTCCAGCCAGGAGAACCTGCTGCAACTCAACATACGTGTCCGAGCCTCCCACGACCACCAGGTAGATTCCGGTCAACGATCTGCTTCCGGCTGGTAATGGCTCCAGTTTGCCAGACAGATCCTGATAGAATTGCTCGCCTTCCAGGGAAGCGCTGATCTGACTGGTACTAAATTGTGGTAACCGGACATCACGGCTTGCCATTCCCGAGGCCGTCTGCTCGGAAAACCGGATCACCCAGGCCACTTCATAGATGGAAGCATTTGCCGAAGACTGCCATCGAATGGCAATTTTACGATTGAGTGAGAGCAGTTCACTCGACCTGGGCTGGGTTTGGGTAAAAGGCTCAACCAGGGTGGTCTGAGCAGAAGCTATCTGGCCTTCATCACTGGAAATCCGGATCTGGTACGTCCGTGATGGATCAAGAGAAGATTTCTGAATATATACGAAGTCGGAAAATGGGGCCGATGGTCTGCTTACACCTGGCAAATCGCTCCACAAAGCCCGATCCATAGGGCTTATTTGTCCGGATGCAAGGTCACCAAGCAAAACCTGAAAATATTCCGTGTTACGATGGAGACTATCCAGAAGATAGGCTTCGGGGCCACCGTGATTTTCCGGCAGCAAAGCTGCCTCCACCCTAACCACCTGAATACTGTCAGAAGCATCCAGTAGACCATAGACCACAGGGAGGCGTTGCTCTATCGTTTCGACCACCAACTCATTGGTACAAGCGGCCAACAGCCCAAGACTTAATACAACATAGAAGAATTTCACTGGATACAAACGGATCATTGGTGCACAAAGGTATATCCTTCCGACAAAAATAGGAGCCTGCCCTTCCCACCATTTAGGTGCAGGTAATTTAGTAACTTCGGGGCCTCAAAATTGAACATTGATGTCAGAACACAATGCAGTAAAACGGGTTACTACACACACCCTGCACGAGATGAAAGGTAAAGGAGAAAAGATCTCGATGCTCACAGCGTACGATTTTTCCATGGCCCGGATCTATGATGAAGCAGGCATCGACGTATTGCTGGTTGGTGATTCTGCATCAAATGTAATGGCCGGGCATGAAACGACCCTGCCCATCACCCTGGATCAGATGATCTATCATGCCCAGAGCGTGGTGCGGGCTGTAAAACGTGCCCTGATCGTAGTTGATCTTCCTTTTGGTTCCTACCAGGGCAACTGGCGAGAGGCTCTGAAATCAGCGATCCGGATCATGAAGGAATCCGGAGCGCACGCCATTAAGATGGAAGGAGGCGAGGAGATCCAGGAATCCATCAAACGCATACTTTCTGCTGGTGTCCCGGTTATGGGGCATCTGGGACTTACACCGCAATCGATCTATAAGTTTGGAACTTATGTGGTAAGAGCAAAAGAAGATGAAGAAGCTGCAAAATTGAAGTCCGATGCCAAACTCCTGGATGAGATGGGTTGTTTTGCACTGGTTTTGGAGAAAATTCCTGCCGTACTCGCTAAAGAAGTGTCTGCTTCAGTCCATTTGCCAACGATAGGGATTGGTGCCGGGCCTGACGTAGACGGTCAAGTGCTGGTAAGTCACGACTTGCTGGGGATAACAAAAGACTTTAATCCACGATTTTTACGCAGATATTTGGATCTGTTTGATATGACAAAAGAGGCAGTTCAACGTTATATTACCGATGTAAAAAACCGGGATTTCCCAAACGAGAACGAATCTTACTAAAAGTCGCTCACCTGGCAATGAGTAAAAAAGCAAAATTATTGAAGTATGTCTTCTGGATCTTCGGCATTCTGCTGGTCATTGCCGGTGGTTTCGGGTATTGGCTTTACGACTGGATCTACAAGCCCAATGTGCCAGAGCAGCTTGCCTCTGAGATCCTCTATATTCCTACCGGATCAAATTATGATGATGTCAAAGAAAGGCTCACAGAAGGCGGCTTCCTTAAGAAAGACAATTCGTTTGATTGGGTTGCAAAAAAAATGAATTACCCCGGTCAGATCAAAGCGGGCCGCTATCACATTTTGCCCAGTTGGTCAAATTATCACCTCATCCGGCATTTGCGGCAAGGGATCCAGGAACCAGTAAAACTCACTTTCAACTCCGTGAGAACCATTGCCGAATTATCTGAAAAACTGGCAGAGCAACTTGAGCCAAACGAAAAGCAATTCCAGGAATTCCTGACCAGGCCGGGTGTATTGGACTCCATTGGATATTCCAAGGAAACGTTGATGACGATTTTTATTCCTAACACTTACGAAGTGTATTGGAATGTTACTCCTGTACAACTCCTGCAAAGGATGATCCGCGAGCATGACAGTTTCTGGGATAAAGCAGGCAGAAAAGAAAAAGCGGAAGCCCAGTCCTTATCACCCACCGAGGTTTATACTCTGGCTTCTATTGTGGAGAAAGAAAGCCTAAGGGAAGATGAAAAACCGCGCATTGCCGGTGTCTACTTAAACCGGCTCCATCAGGGCATGAAGTTGGACGCAGATCCAACGGTGGTATTTGCAGTTGGTGATTTTACCTTACGCCGGATCCTGAACAAACATTTGGCGGTTGACTCACCTTACAATACCTATAAGTATGCTGGCCTGCCACCGGGTCCGATATGCATGCCTTCGATTTCGAGCCTGGACGCCGTGCTTAATGCGGAGCGTCACGAATATTTGTTCTTTTGTGCTAAAATGGACGGTACCGGATCCCATGCCTTTGCGAAAACGATAACTGCGCATCTGGTCAATGCCAGAAGGCTTCATCAGTATCTGAATGAACGGGGTATCCAATAAATCCTTTGGCAATCAACCATCGACGTTGTTTGTCCTTTTATCCATCGTATTCGGCATCATACTGGTATTCCTGATACCACCTTTCCAAAACCCCGATGAACCGGCCCACACCTACCGGGCCTACCATCTGGCTTCCGGGCACCTATTTGGGATTCAGGAGAACGGTCGTTCCGGAGGAATGGTGCCTGCCTGGATCGTAAAATTGGATTCGACTACGCGGTATCTGCGTAATAAGCCTGATGCGAAATATACCAATCACAATGTTACTCCCAAGCCGGCGACCCATCTGCGTTTTGCCGATTTCCCGAATGTAAGCTACTATTCGCCAATAGCCTATCTACCCTTTGCCCTGATTGCAAAATTGCTCCTGCTGACGGGCATTAATGGATTACCTGCCATCCACATTCTTCGTTTGATCGGATTATTGATATGGATCCTGGCTGGGCTTTATTTAATGAAAGCCTTTCCGGAGGCCGGTGATCTTCCATTGGTTACCGGGCTATTACCAGGGACAATTGCATTGGTTTCCGCCATAACACCGGATAGCATAACACTGGTGCTGGTTCTGCTTTGGCTAATAACCATATTTAAGAAGACCAAAACAAATTGGATACCGGCACTACTACTGGCACTTTTATTTACGGTACAAAGGCCTAACTGGTGGCCACTGACCTGGGTTGTATTCCTGATCACCGGTACATTATGGACCAGATGGCAAAAATGGATTATGGTGCTTTTCCCACTGACAGGCACGTTACTTTTTTTGATGGTGGTCCAGGGGACGTTCATTACATACAATGATTACAACCCTGCATTTCGGAACGGTGTGCAGTTAAATCCGGGAGTAAACCCCTTGATTCAGTTAAGGTTGGTTACCCACGACCTCATGTTTTTTCTCCATACACTACTGGATACCTGGATGGATATCTGGGGTTCCATTTTCCGGCACCTGATGGGAAAATTCGGCTGGGGGACTAATTACATCAGTTGGGTGTCAACGTTCCTGTTGGTTGTGACCCTGATCTGGTCGGGTATCACCAACAAAATATACCTCCACCGGCTGGAGAAGCTTTTCCTCGCGTGGATGGGTGTAAGCGTAATCGTAATAACCTCATTAATCCTTTATCTCCAGTGGAACGAGGTGGGGGCCAGCTATATTCACGGCATCAATGGACGATACCTATTACCCGTACTGCCCATATTCCTGGTAGCAATACCCTGGCGGTATGCAGCAATCAGTAAACAAACAATGCTGATTGGACTTATCCTTCTCATTACCGGCATCGACCTGATCATGCAGGTTTATATCCGTTATTACCTGCTTTAAGCTTAATGCCGGGCGGTAGCCTTGCCTAATAGGATCTTTCTGGTTTACCCAACCGGCGTGCGAGAAACACCTGTGAACTGTTGTTTCCGTATTTTACCGTTCCGGACAATACCATTGAATTGGACTTTGCCCGGATGGTCCACTGACTTTCCCTTTCATTCGTATCGCTGGGAGTAAGATGAAGGGTTTTGGTTTTTTCATCAAGATCCCAGGTACCCTGACTGGTCATATTCTCCCAATAGCCGGTTTGGTAGGAGTAATCTTCGTTGAACACGATCCATTTTCCTACGATGCCATTGGGAAAGGAGCTTCCTTCGATGCCCCGGGTATATTCCCACATGTTGGTGGTCAGAAATGAAAACAAGGTTTTATCCTTAGGCGTATCCAATTTCTCCGTTTCGCCATAATCTTCTCCTTGCAAACCTTGTTCCGGTCTGGTTGAAGTTTCCAATTGTGAGGTGTCAGCCGTGACCTCAGAATCAGTTGATGCAGTGTCTGCGGTAGCTGAATCCGGCTCCTGCTTACAGGTTACAAAGAAGAGGGCAAACACTAAAACCAGGGATAAATACTTCATTTTCCAGTAATTTGGTTGCAAAATTATATTTTTTCAAAATACGTCGGTGCATGCTGCCAGCAATTAGGGAATATTTCGAGTCCAGGGATCCGGAATTCAGGACTAAAAGGTACCTGATCGCTGTCAGTGGAGGCCGGGATAGCATGGCTTTGTTGCATGCCATGCACCAGCTCGGTCTGCTCATTGCATCTGCCCATGTGCATTTTGGTTTGCGTCCCGAGGCAGACTTTGAACAGGACCTGGTCCAATCTTTTTCCGGTCAACTATCCATCGAATGTTTCACCACCGTGTTTGATACCAAGCAATATGCGACTTTTCATAAAATCTCCACCCAGGAAGCAGCCCGTCAACTGCGTTATGAATGGTTTACCGCATTGAAGGAAAGACATGGATTCGACCATATCGTCACCGCCCACCATCAGGAAGATCTTATGGAGACCTGGCTGATCAACGCCATCCGGGGAAGCGGCTGGCGCGGAATGATGAGTATTCCGGAAGAAAACAACTTGATACTTAGGCCATTGCTAAAAGTTAGCCGGAAAGAAATTGACCACTACATCAGCCTTAATAATATCCCCTTTATGGAAGATTCCAGCAATTCAGGTGATGATTACTTACGTAACCGGATAAGGCATCACCTGCTGCCGGTACTGGACAATATATCCCGTGGAAGGGCGGCACAGCTACCAGCTACGATCGACCACCTCAAAGACGCCGGAGCCCTCTTACAGTCTTTTCTGGATGAGCTGCATACCAATATGGTGATTGCAAAGGCTGATTTTTTACAGCTTCATTTAGCTAAGTTGCTTCGTTTCCCCAATCCAGCGTATGTACTTGGCGAAGTCCTTTACCGATACGGATTTTCATTTCATCAGGCAGAAAATCTGTGGAATGCTTTTGAAAAGAACCATTCGGGTGCAGTGATTTCCGGAAATGACTATGAAGCATTGGTCGACCGGGTTCACATCTTACTTAGGAAAATAACAGCTTCTTCCAATGTGACGTTGAACATCGACAGACCCGATCTGCCATTTCGGTCTAAAACAAATTCCGGTGAAATAGAAATTATACAATCTGTTGCACCTGAACATTTTACAAAGAATAACTTCAATATATACTTTAATGAAAACAAGATTTCCTGGCCGATCAGGTACAGTCGATGGCACCCCGGTGACCGGATACAGTCATTTGGCCTGGAAGGAAAATATCACCATGTACAGGATATTTTAACCGATGCCAAATACAACAAGTGGGAGAAAGAGTCGGTGTATGTCGTAAGGGATCAGGAAGGAATCATCTGGATTCCCGGATTACGCATGGCTGAGAGAGGTCGGGTGTCGCCCGGAGATGTCTGTATCCAAATGATGTGGCGATCTACTGCTTCTTGATATTGACGGGACGCATCCGGGCCTGGTCCAGGGTATCGGAAGTTATCGGTTGGGAATTGATGTTGCTGAATATTTTTTCAATCCACACCAGTTTACCTTTCTGAAGCCGGAAAGCATCGTACGATCCATCCGGAACCATGGCCAGCCCCCCACGGGGGTCCTCTACGAGATGATCAAATATGATCAGCCCTTTTTCCTTGTCCAGGTTAAGTTTTACAGCAGCTTCTGCAGGAAAAGTGAGCAGAAAACGATTTAATGTCGAACCGTCTTCACGGACAAACACGGGAGCGCCGAATTGGGGTTTACCGTCCTGATCAAAGGTCAGCACATCGATAAATTTGCGTCTTGAGGTCTGATCAAACATATCGTATCCGAATAACAGATAGTGCTTCTGGCCCTCCTCTGAAAAAGAAAGCAGGTTGTAATAGACACCACCATACCACTGACTCGGATCCGTAATTTCCTGGGCTTCCTCTGAGAAATTAAATGAACGATCGATCAGTGGGTACAATTTTAACTGAGGCTGGTTGACTTGGATGGCGCCATAATAGCGATAATCACCCGGGCCAACTTCCAGTTGCCAGGTGAAAACCCGGAAGGAACTGTCAGCGGGATATTTTATGGAGATGTTTTCGAACGATTCAAAGGGATAATAGAATGAATTTTCCACCTTAAGCGTCCTCACCAGGCTCTTGATAAAATGTTCACAGGCTATGAACCGCTCTTCCGGTTTATCAGCGCTAAACAGGCCATGTGCCAGCGTTTGCAACGTGTCATCGTATTGCATCAGCCGTTCAGCATTCTGCTCAAGGATCTGGGACTTGGCTGCATTGGCTGTTATCAGGAACAGAGACGAAAAAATGAGGATTCGGAGGGTCATGGACCAAAGGTTTCTGCTACTTCAACGCTGTAAACGCAAAGAAAGTGCCATCCGGTATTTAAGGCACCCAATATTCGATATAAGGCAAAAAAAAGGGGCTAAAAAAGCCCCTTTAGAAGTTATGATCAAAAGGTCATATTGTCGTAAACTTTCATCACATCGCGGACATGCTCAGCGGAAGCCTTAAGCAAGCCCATTTCATCCTGGTTCAATTTCAACTCAATGGTCTGTTCAATACCATTTTTACCCAATTTAACCGGAACACCAAGGAAGATGTCTTTCAGTCCGTACTCGCCTTCTAGCCAGGCACAAACCGGAAATATCCTGCGCTCGTTCTTGAGGATGGTGGTAACCATTTGGGCAGCTGCAGCGCCGGGCGCGTACCAGGCAGAAGTACCCATCAGTTTTACCAGTTCTCCCCCACCCACTTTTGTCCGTTCAATGATGGCATCCAATTCAGCCTGATCCATCAAGTCGGTGACCGGAATACCTGACACTGTGGTAAAGCGTGGCAATGGAACCATGGTGTCCCCGTGCCCTCCTAGTAACATGGCCTGAATATCCCGTGGTGAAATATCCAGCGCACTGGCAAGGAATACACGGAACCTGGCCGTATCCAGGATACCTGCCATACCAAATACCCGGTTTGCCGGTAGGCCTGAAGTCTTGTAAGCTGCATAGGTCATCACATCCAATGGGTTAGAAACCACAATCAGGATGGGATTTGGTGAATACTTGAGGATCGACTGGGTTACACTCCGTACGATCTTGGCGTTGGTTGATATCAGATCATCGCGACTCATACCCGGTTTCCGGGGAATACCTGCGGTAATGACCACAATATCCGAGTTAGCTGTAGCTGCATAATCCTCGGTCCCGGTGATGTGGGTACTGTAATCATCGATCGGGGCTTGCTGCCAGCTATCCAGCGCTTTTCCACGGGCCAGATCACCCTGGATATCCAGTAAAACCACCTCATTTACTAAGTTTCCATGGGCAAGTACATTTGCGCACGTAGCTCCTACGTTACCTGCTCCAACTACTGTTACTTTAGCCATAATATCTGCTTTTTTTGAGACGCCCAAAGGTACTCCATTTCGCTCTACAGTTACAAGTTATGCCAGGTGTTGTGGAAAAATAATGTGGAAATAATGGAACTAATTTTGCTATTTTTGGTATTCATAATCATAATCTTGAAGCAAACGTGGGAAATAAGACCTGGTCAATCTTAACACTCCTCTTCCTTTTCACTGCAATCAATACGGTATTCGCTCAAGAAGTAGTTCCTCGCTGTGGCACCCAGGATTTGGAAAGCATCAAGCAACGGATGCTGGACAACCGCAAAGCGATGGCTGATTTCGTTTCTCCCCGGGAAGTAACTTATGTTCCCCTTAAATTTCACATTGTAGCAGATGCTCAGGGGAAAGGCCGTATCGAAGAAGAAAAACTACTGGACGCCCTCTGTCAGTTGAATGAAAATTATGCCGACCAGGGCATACAATTCTACATAAAGGACGGCTTTAATTACATCAACAACAACACCATCAATACGAAGCCGGGAACCACCACAGGCATCAGCCTCATCCGTGATATCCGCAGGCTCAACGCCCTGAATGTATTTTATACCGAACAGACCGTTGAAGATCAGCCCATAGCGGCCTATTACCAGGGCGGTCTCACACTGGACTGGATCATTGTCCGCAAAATCTATGCTCAGGACGAGCGGGTACTCACCCATGAAGTAGGACACTACTTTAGTCTGCCGCATACTTTTCATGGCTGGGATAGCGAACCCTGGGACCCTGCTGTTCACGGCAATCCCGTTCAAAAATATGCTCCCGATGGACATACCATCAATGAATATGCCGACGGTTCAAATTGTAACCCGGACCTCTCACAGGACAACAATCCGGTCGGTGACGGGATTTGCGACACCCCTGCTGATTACAACTTTGGAGGTAACGACTGCACTTACAAACTGAATGCACTTGATCCGGATGGTAAACCCGTCCAGCCTCAGGTAAATAACTACATGAACTACTTTTTTGGTTGTTCCAATTACATCTTTACCGATGGGCAGAAGACAGAAATTCAGCGCAGCTTATTGAGTAAGGATCGCGATTATCTGCGAAGCAACTATCAACCGAATATCGCTGAGATTAAAGACCCGGTCTATCTGGTCAGCCCTGGTGATCAGGAGCAGGTCAACCGTGACCGGCAAGTAATGCTCAAATGGCAGGGAGTATCCGGAGCTGATTTTTACCTGGTTGAGGTTGACCGGTCTCCATCCTTTGATTATGCCCCCATCTCGGAAATCACCAATGTGGATTCAATCCTGATCCAGGACTTGGATCCCGAGCGGAATTACTTCTGGCGGGTGCGGCCCTTTAATGAATATTATACTTGTGCCGATGCTACTCCGGCCCGGCGATTTAAAACGGCTAAAACCGTATCTGTTCAGGAATTACCCTTTGTTCAGTTTCTCAATATATATCCTACCCTGCTGCATGCAAATGATGTCATCCATGTAGAACTGGATACAGAAATCGGGTTCGACAGTGAGATCAATCTGATTGATGTTTCCGGTCGGCTGCTACAACGTTGGGGCGACCAGTACTTCACTCCTGGTTCCAACCGGAAAACGCTGCAGTTGAATTCCATCCCGGCCGGCTTCTACCTTATTCGCCTTCAAACCGATCAGGGAACGGTCGTTCAAAAAATTATTGTCGGGGGATAATTCAGGCAAAAATCCTTCTTTTCCGTACTTTGTGCGAGCATTTTGAAAACGGAACTCGCAACAAATGAATTTACACGAATATCAAGGTAAAGAACTTTTAAAAAGGTATGGGGTAGCCGTACAGGAAGGCATATTGGCTGAAACCAAAGAGGAGGCTATCGTTGCTTATCAGCGGCTCAGTGCACAGACCGGATCACCGGTCGCAGTAATAAAAGCACAGATCCACGCTGGTGGCCGGGGTAAAGGCGGAGGTGTCAAGCTGGTGAAAAATGAAGAAGAACTTCGCGAAAAAGCCGGTAATATTCTGGGGATGATGCTTAAGACCCCCCAGACTCCAGGTGGCTTGAATGGTCCTGGCAAACTTGTCAGTAAAGTGCTGATCGCCGAAGACTGCTACGTCCCGCGTTTCGAAGACTGCAAAGAGTACTACGTATCCGTACTGATGGATCGCGAGCGCAAACAAAATGTGATTATTTATTCGACGGAAGGAGGAATGAATATTGAAGAGGTTGCTGAACAAACACCTCATCTTGTCCACAAAGAGTACATCGACCCTTCTGCAGGGATGATAGGCTTTCAGGCTCGAAAAATTGCCTTTAACCTGGGATTATCCGGCAATGCCTTTAAAGAAATGGTAAAATTTGTCCAAGCACTTTATAAGGCGTTCATAGGTGCAGATGCATCCCTCATCGAGATCAATCCCTGCCTGGAAACGGGTGATGGACATATTCTTGCCGTAGATGCAAAAGTGACCCTGGATGACAATGGATTGTATCGTCATCCTGACCTGGAATCCTGGCGTGACCTCAGTGAAGAAGATCCGACAGAGGTTGAAGCCCGTGAACACGACCTGAATTTCGTCAAACTGGATGGTAATGTGGGCTGTATGGTCAATGGCGCCGGCCTCGCGATGGCTACGATGGACATCATCAAATTGTCCGGAGGAGACCCGGCTAACTTCCTGGATGTTGGAGGAACAGCCGATGCAAATCGTGTTGAACAAGCATTCCGAATCATACTGAAAGATCCAAACGTAAAAGCGATACTCATCAATATTTTCGGTGGGATTGTACGGTGTGACCGGGTGGCAAATGGTGTTGTTCAGGCATATAAAAATATCGGAGACATAAAGGTTCCGATCATTGTACGTCTGCAAGGAACAAATGCCGAGTTGGCCAAACAGATCATCGACGAATCCGGCCTGAAAGTACGTTCTGCCATTCTGCTCAAGGAGGCAGCCGAATTGGTTCAGGAAGCGCTCCAATAATCGGTAACCAGGGAAGCTGAATCACATGCACAGCTCCACCTCAAAATAAAAATGTATTGGCACCGGACTCCGACCATATTGCGGAGAAAATGATGCGCCGTTGTCTGGACCTGGCCCGGCAAGGCGAGGGATACACGTCGCCTAATCCGATGGTTGGTTCTGTTCTGGCCCTGGGCGATCAAATCCTGACCGAAGGGTTTCACCCCCGCTATCGCCACATCCACGCTGAGGCTATGGCTTTGACCAAAGCAGCTGACCTGCCGGATGAAATATTATCCAGAGCAACGCTTTATGTTTCGCTCGAGCCTTGTTTTCATTATGGTTTTAATCCTCCGTGTGTAAACCGCATCATGGAAAGCCCAGTCCAAAATATCGTGATCAGCTGCATAGATCCAAACCCCCAGGTGGCTGGCAAGAGCATTGCCCGCTTGCGGGATGCCGGGCGGAATGTTACACTTGGTGTCCTGCAGGAAGAAGGTGAAGAACTCATCAGGGCTTTCCGTACACGTATGGTGAAGAACAGGCCTTACGTGATCCTTAAATGGGCAGAATCAACGGATGGTTTTATGGGTCAGGCTGAGAAAAATGTGCGCATCTCCAATGATTTCAGCCAGGTGCTTACCCACCGATGGCGGCATGAGATCGATGCTTTTTTGGTAGGTGGAAAAACCGTCATCGTGGATGACCCCAAATTGAACAATCGACTCTACTGGGGCCGCTCTCCACACCGGGTGGTGTACAGCACCAGAGAGCAATTACCACTCCAACGGGCACTTTGGAACACCGATTGTCCCACCATCGTCTTCACTCCCCGGATCCAGAAAAGCCTTCCAGACCATATCCATCAATTTGAACTGCCTGAAAGTAAGAATACACACATCGACTTCATTCTTGAAAACCTGATGCAATTTCCAATCAACAGTCTTCTGGTCGAAGGCGGGCCGCAAACGTTACGTGCCTTTATTGCTCAAAAAAAATGGGATGAAGCACGTATCATTCGCAGCAACTCAAAAATATTGTCGCATGGTCTCCAAGCCCCTCAACCAGAAGGAAGTCTCCGGGAAAGGTTCCTGCTCGGGGATAATGAAGTGATCACGCTGGATTCAAATCTGGTATGGTAATCGTTAAAATTATTTTAAATGTAAGGGTGCCGGGCGTAAAGATTTGGCTATAAGTGTTCATTAATTGTACATTGTTTTGATAATTAGACGTGTGTAATAACAACATGAGTATTTTGGGGAAGTATTTTTGGAGTTTGGGCTTTACCATGCTGTTCTTGCCATGGGCATATGGACAAGATACCCAGGTACAGTGGATGACCTGGGATCAGGCCATCTCCAAATCCAAAATAGAAAAGAAAAAGGTACTCGTTGAGATTTATACGGTCTGGTGCAGTTTCTGTAAAAAATTAGATGCTGTTACCCTCAAGGAGCCAGACATCGCAGACTACATCAACGAAAATTTCTACCCGGTCCGTCTGGACGCTCAGTGCAAAACACCCATTGAGATCATGGGTAAGTCTTATAAATACAAGGATGGATATAATGACCTAGCCAGAGAACTCACTTTCGGCCGGCTGGCATTCCCTACCCTTGTCTTTATGGATGAAAATTTCCGGGTGATCCAGCCGATACCAGGCATGCGATCCGCGGATGAATTGGAAATGATCATGCATTTTTATGCCAAGGATTACTACAAGGATACCCCATGGGATAATTTCGTGATCATGTTCCAGAATCGCTTTGATAAACAAGCACCCAGCACCCGCACGGTCAAAGGCAAAAACTAATTCTCCCTTCCGCAGTAGCGGATAATCATTTCTCTTTTCAATGGACTAATGTAAGCAGCATTAAAACCAGCTGCTCTTCTTGCGGCTTCTCGTTGTTTTTACTCCGAGCACACCTAGTAAACCACGGGTAAGCTCCCGGGCTACCGTGCGGCCAATCTGCCTGGTCGTAGTGCTTTCAAAAACCTTTTCTATGGCCGATTTTTCCTTACTGCGCCTGGTAGTGCGGTAAGTGTCCTGTTGGCGGCGAAGTTCCTCCTGATGGTCATTCTCTTCAAATCGCGAGATTTTATCATTCAGGATTTCATAAGCGCTATCCCGGTCTATTACCTGGTTGTATTTTGTGATCAATTCCGATTTCGCATTGATCTGATCTATTTCCGATTCAGTCAGCACATCCATCCGGCTTTGCGGTGCACGCATCATAACCTGTACCAGGGGCGTGGGAATCCCCTTTTCATTCAATGCTGTAACGAGCGCTTCTCCGATCCCCATCTCGGTGATCACCTGGTCCACTTTATAATTCTCGGTGAATGGATAATTCTCAGCTACCAGTTTGATCGCTTTTCGATCTTTTGCTGTAAAAGCGCGCAAGGCATGCTGGATCTTCAGACCGAGCTGACTCAGGACAGGAGCTGGGATATCCGTAGGATTCTGTGTTACAAAGAATACACCAACCCCCTTGGACCGGATCAGTTTGATGATGGTCTCGATCTGATCCAGTAAGGCATTGGAAGCCTCGCTGAAAATCAGATGCGCTTCATCAATAAAAAGGGCAAGTTTCGGCTTTTCCAAATCGCCTTCTTCCGGAAAGGTGGAGTAGATCTCAGCCAGTAGCTGAAGCATGAATGTAGAAAACAGTTTGGGCTTATCCTGAATGTCAGTCAGACGGATGATCGATACGATACCTTTACCATTGGAGTCCCGGCGAATCAGATCTTCCACATCAAAGGACCTTTCTCCGAAAAAGATCTCTGCGTCCTGCTGTTCCAGCTCGATGAGCTTGCGCATAATGGTACCGATAGAACTGCTGGAGATACGACCATATTCCGCTTCAAGTCCTTCTTTGCCTTCCTGGGTGACATACTGCAATACTTTCTTGAGGTCCTTCAGGTCCAGTAACGGCAAGTGGTTATCGTCACAGTATTTGAAAAGGATCGCGATAATCGACTGTTGGGTTTCATTCAGATCCAGGATCTTGGAAAAGAGGACAGGACCAAATTCAGAGACTGTGGCCCGCAGACGGACGCCTGGTTCCTTTGAAATGGACAAAAACTCAACCGGGCTATCGTCAGCCAGAAATGGTAGTCCGATCATTTCGTGGCGTTGCACGATCTTGGGATTGGAGGTCCCTTTGGCTGCAATCCCACTCAGGTCCCCTTTAACATCCATGAGCATCGAAGGAATTCCTTTTGCTGATAATTGTTCTGCTATAACCTGCAGCGATTTCGTCTTACCGGTACCGGTAGCTCCACAGATCAATCCATGGCGATTCAGTGTCTTCAATGGGATGCGGACAAAATGCTCGGGCAAACATTGCTTTTCATACATCGCACCGCCAAGGATTACCGAAGACTTCTCAAACGAATATCCGTCTAATATTTCCTGCGAAAAGGATTCTTTGTTACTCATAGTCTATTTCTGCTTTCGTTTTCAAATTTACAATTTATCCCTAAACCCTGATGTTGTTGACTTTACCGGTTGTTCCACTCATTGACCCTCCATTCGAACCGGTGAGGGTGCATGGGCCATTGATCCAGGTTTATGGTGGACTCCAATGCTTCTTCCTGATCATCTTTTAATAGATGACTGAAAAAGTCCAGGTGGGTCATGATTTCAACCGAATCAATTGTACAGGCGTAATCACTAAGTGGGCGATCGCTGATCGCATTGGGTATGATAAACCCGATCCCTTTCCATTCCGGGTCTTTCACATCCAGCAATACTTTGAAAAACGATTCCGGCACGCCAACCCGGTTTTGACCGATCCGGTCGTGGGATGTACTGAATATTGGACCGGAAACGATGTAAAGTTCTTTATTTCGCCGAACCCAGTCCCGGGTTTGTTCTTCAAGTTCCCGCCAGACACCGTTATTAAAAGCCCTGACCTGGGGGCTGATATTGCTCATCAGAAAGGTCTCCCTCAGTGCGGCAGAATCAAATGCCATATCAACCGCAGGAACCAGATGACCGCGGGTGAATCCGGATCCGGTATAGTCCCGGTGGAAAGATGAGCCGGTGGATACGGAATAATCCGGGTCGAAATAATCATACCTTGGCAATTTAGGCTGATTGAGCTCCTGGACCGTGAGCCGGTAAGCAACCCATGCCGACTGTTCTTCAGATTCCAGGTACCCAAGGCTGAAATACTTATGATGAACCACCTCCACCGGAAAATCAGCGTCCGGAAGATAAAAGCGATCTTCAACCGGTTCGGCTTCAACGGTATTAGTGGTTGGAAGTCCGTTGAGTAAATGACCAAATTGCTGGTACCCCAGAGCCAAACCACTTGCACCAAGAACCACCAGCAGCATCATGCGGCCAATGGAAGATGCCGGGGCACGACGATGGTTGGAACGCAGCTTAGTCATCAAGTAATACTTTTTCCAATTGCCAGTCACAGAAAGCTGAAGTATCTTCCGGTCGATGCAATCGGACATATCCCAATTGATCATACAACCGCAAAGCGGCCTGATAACGTCCGGAAGACAACATGGTAATTTTCTTAAAACCCCGGCTGCTGACAATGCGTTCCAGCTGCTTCATCATTTCCCGGCCCAAATGATTACCCCTCAACTCCGGTACCAGATAAATCTTTTGAATTTCCACGGTATCCTCTGATAAGGGTAAAAAGGCATAGGTCCCCATGATATATTCCTGAAAACGAAGGACTCCCAGAAAGCCCAACGCATTAAATGCATCCGGATCAGGCATGGCGTCCAGGACCGGGCCGGAACTGGTAAATCCAAATTCAGCCATAACCCGCCGGATCAATGCTTTGATTTCAGTGGAATCGCTATTTTGTGCTTTCTGCCAGCTTACTGGACCAATCATCAGATATTAAGTTATGTGCTACAAAAATAATCCTCATTTCATGAATCAGTAATTTGAGATTGAAAAGATTACATATCATCTGTATCTTTTATTTATCCTGGCTGACCGTCGAAGCTCAAGGTGTGTTTCGTTCTTTCGCCGGGCCAGGTCCACTTGGCCTGACAGTATTACCGGTCACCGGGGATGGCAGCTCCTTTCTTCCCGGCTCAGCGGCATTATTGAGCCAATACACCACCCCTGGTATTTCCCTGGGTACCAGCTGGCCTTATACGCTGGCAGAGGTCATCCAGGCACATGCTGCTCTCGCCCTGCCTATGGCAAATAACAATTACCTGGGATTTCAGATTGGAGGTCAGGGTGATGAATCCCTTTCTGAATTTTTTGTTGGTGCAGCTTACGCTAAGAAAATTTCTGACAAATGGTCTGCAGGCCTTCAGGCGGGGCTCCATAACACCAGCATCATCAATTGGGCTTCCATCTGGAATATATCGCTGGAAGCCAGTACACTCTATCGCATCAATGACCAGGTGCAGATCGGATACCGGGCGAATTATTACACCCAATCCATCTCGTTGGAGCAAATGCCCGCACAGTGGGATCATCAGCTGGGTGTCTGCTTCCACCCCACTAACGCTCTTGTTTTAGGAGCTGAAGTGATAAGTAGTACGGTGGAAGGTTGGCACTACCACCTGTATATGACCTACCAGGTCCAAGAACATTTACGCCTGAGAATGGGGCATGGATTTGCACCATATCAGTTTGGAGCCGGCGTTGACCTATATCTCTGGGACCACTGGATTATACAGGTAGCTGCCCGATACCATCCTGTATTGCGATGGTCTCCAGGTTTCGGAATTCAAATCCCACTGAAAAAAAGATGAAATGAAATCATTACTCTGTAGTGCCACGACGTTTGAGATTACGCCCGCGATCCAATGGTTGCAACAACATGCCCGCAAAAAGAACTTCTCCACTTTTGAATATGAAGGCCAGGAAATCCAAATCCTGGTGACCGGGGTAGGCTTGGTGCAAGCCACTTTTTCCTTAACCAAAATGCTGCAGGGAGAACGTTTTGACCTGATGGTACAAATAGGTATCGGAGGCAGTTATCGGCGTGATGACGAACTAGGGTCCGTGGTACAAGTTGTGGAGGAATGTTTTGGTGATATTGGCATACAGAAGCGCGACGGAAGTTGGAGCGATCTTTTTCAACTGGGATTGGTCGGGCCGGATCAATATCCATTCAAGGACGGCCGACTGCACCTGGCAGCTGAGTCACCCATCCACCCTGCGCTTCCACACCGCAGAGGCATAACGGTTGCCATGGTGACAGGTACGGATGCACGCAGAGACACTCTATGGAATGCACTCCAACCGGACATCGAAACCATGGAAGGAGCGGCCTTCTTTTATACTGCATTAATGCAGCATACCCCATTTATCCAATTACGAGGTATCTCCAATTATGTTGAAGCCAGAAACCGTGAAAACTGGCAGCTGGAAGCAGCCATAGATGGTGTTAATCAGGCTTATCTGCAGTGGCTGCGCCAGGAATAAACGGAACACCATATTCCTGTTTCCAGGCGGCAAGCAACGTAATAACCTCGTTGTAAGAAGCCATGCCTTCCCGGATACCATGTGCCTTCAGGTAAGAATTGTAAACCGCATGCCGCATCTTTGGAAACAGGTCGGGATAACGATCCAGATAACGGTGGATGGACTCCAGGTCGGTGCGTACAGAAGCAGGCAGAGAATCCATCAGGGTTGCAAACTCCTCCTTGTGAAATCGACGGTATTCCGGTGCGACCTGTCTCCAGTACGCCATCAGCGCAGAATATTTGAATACAGGATTATCCGAATGCCAGCAGGTAAGCAGTGCAAGAAAATTGCAGTCGCCTTCATCAGTAATACCATAAGCGTGAAATAATTCATGGGCGACAACATACGGCCATTGCAATGGATACATACCTGCA
Source organism: Lewinellaceae bacterium (assembly GCA_020636135.1). Classification (NCBI taxonomy): domain Bacteria; kingdom Pseudomonadati; phylum Bacteroidota; class Saprospiria; order Saprospirales; family Lewinellaceae; species Lewinellaceae bacterium. The sequence goes on along the minus strand of JACJYK010000001.1, from coordinate 2,155,508 downwards.
TCAAAATGAGCCTCCCCGGTTAAGGGGAGATAGAAGCCTGCCGTTTCGATCCTGAGCAAAGCGCCGTCAGGCCAGATCCTCCTTACCGGGATCTCCCCGGGACACGGCCAACCCAGCAAGTTTAGTGTTTGTTTGACAGCCGCATTCATTTCCCTTATCCAGCCATCTTGTTCCATGAACCCTTTTTCTCTGTGCTGTACAACCGGCAAACTGTCGGTATAAGCATACAAGCTGTCCGTAATCCACCGAAATTCCGCACTAATAGCAGTATCGGGCATGGCTTGTGTCTCGAGTTGCAATCGCTGTCTTACGGAAGGCGTGGCATAATTAAAACCCCAGAACCAGTAGAAGCAGGTAATGACATATCCGGCAACTCCGGCAATCTGAAATAAAAGTCGTAAAGATTTAATCCACCAGGCGGTAGTGGTCCGCCATATCAGCCGGCCTCCCCAAAACAACCAGGCCAATACCAATAGCAACATAAGGTATAAGAATGGAACCGGGATCCAGCCAAGTAACCCACTCAGGAAGCGACGAATCCACGGAAACAGTCCTGCGTAATACCACTGCAGTGTCCACTCCGGATGACGGGCACAAAAGTAATATAAGAGTTGGGACAGGAGTGCCAGACCGATGCCGGTACCAGCAATCACCGAAAGTCTCTTCATGTACAATTAAGCTGTCAATATTTATTCCAATTCACGCTGCCAACCACTCCACCGGAGTCCATTAAGGGCCAGTAAACATGGTAAAAATTGTAATAAGAACGACCGTTTAACCTAAAGATTTCTTAATCTTGCAACTAATTACCTCCTCACCCTGTTTATCACTTGTTTTAATCAAATAAATTAAAAAACGACAATTTATGGCTCTTGAATTTACCGACGCGAACTTTCAGGAAACTGTATTAGGCTCTGAAAAACTGACCATTGTTGACTTTTGGGCAGAATGGTGCGGCCCTTGCCGTATGATCAGTCCTATCCTGGAAGAGCTGTCACATGATTATGAAGAGAATGTCGTGGTGGGTAAGCTGAATGTAGATTACAATCCGGAAGTAAGTTATAAATACGGTATTCGTTCCATCCCTACCATCCTTTTTATTAAAGACGGAGAAGTCGTGGACAAGCAAGTCGGAGCGACCAGTAAGCAGGTGTTGGCTGCAAAAATTGAAGCACATCTGTCCTGATTATCTCTTTTCGATATTGACTTTCAACAGGACCATTTGGCATTATGGATATTTTCGAATCCAATGATATACGTTCATTAAACAACCTTGAACTTCTCGCGAATCAGGTTGTCGAAGGATTTATCATTGGCCTCCATAAAAGTCCATTCCATGGATTTTCCGTAGAATTTGCGGAACACCGCCTCTACAATCAGGGAGAATCGACAAAGGATATCGACTGGAAAGTATTTGCCCGGACAGACAAGCTTTTCAGCAAACGATTTGAAGAGGAGACAAATCTGCGATGTCAGATTGTCATTGATACGTCATCCTCCATGTATTTTCCCGAAATGGATGGAAGTCATGGCATGCCTTTCAACAAAATGCAGTTCAGCATCTTAGGTGCAGCATCCATGATGAATTTATTGCGCCGGCAGCGGGATGCATTCGGTCTCACCCTATTTGATCAGGACATTGTACAGCATACACCCGCGAAAAGTAGTGTAGCCCATTACAAGTTGCTACTGACTTATCTGGATAAGGTTTATCAGGATCAACAGACCCTGAAGAAAACATCGGCCGCCCGTTCCTTACACCAGATAGCCGATTCGATCCATCGTCGTTCACTGGTTATGATATTCAGTGATATGTTTGAATCAGAGGAAAACATTCAGGATCTGTTTGGGGCTCTGCAACATCTGAAACATAACAAACATGAAGTGATCGTATTTCACGTTCACGACCGGGATAAGGAAGTAGAATTCAACTACGACAACCGCCCTTATCTCTTTATTGATCTGGAGACAGGAGAAAAACTCCGTCTTCAACCTAAAGATGTTACCCAGTCCTATCGCCAACACATGGATAAATTTATCTATGACATCAAAATGAAGTGCCTCCAATATCAGATCGATTTTGTGGAAGCGGACATTCATGCAGGGTATGCACCCGTACTTTCTTCTTATCTTGTCAAGCGTGCCCGGATGCGCACCTAATCAATGACAAACTACATGATCGACTTAGCACAGATACCTACGAAGGCACCGGAAGGGCTTAAGAAGAAATTGGTTAAAAAAGAAACCAGAAGACTGGCCAAAAGGCTGGCAGAACTACAATATTTATTGTTTGCCGAAAAAAAACACAGCATTTTGGTCGTTTTCCAGGGCATGGACACCTCAGGAAAGGATGGCGCTACCCGGAATGCTTTCCAATATTGCAGCCCCAGCGGAATGGGTTGTTATTCTTTCAAAAAACCAACGGACCTAGAATTTGCCCACGACTTCCTATGGAGGGTCCAGCAGCACAGCCCGGCAAAAGGCGACATCCAGATCTTTATCCGCTCACATTATGAAGATATTCTGATCCAGCGGGTCCATGAATGGATCAATGAGGACCGGGTGAAAGCCCGGATGGATGCCATCAATGCCTATGAGACCAATCTGGTGCATGACAACAATACCCAGGTTATTAAATTTTATATGCATCTTTCCCGTGAAAGGCAAACCGAAAAACTACAGGAACGACTCGACGACCCGACCAAACAGTGGAAACACAACCAGGATGACTGGAAAGAAGCTGAGTACTGGGATCAATACCGTAAGTGTTATGAGGATGCCATCAACTGGAGCTCCATCCCCTGGCACATCGTGCCGGTAGATCAACGCTGGTACCGCAATTACCTGATCAACAAAATCCTGGTTGAAAGGCTGGAAGCCTTGCAAATGCAATTGCCCGTCCTTGCAAAATCCTGAATATGGATAAAGTCCGCATTGACAAATGGCTCTGGGCAGTACGGATCTTCAAAACACGCACACAAGCTACAGATGCCTGCCGTGAAGGGAAAATTTCCATCAATGAATCATCTGCCAAAGCTGCTTCTCTGCTCACCGTCAACGATGTGGTTACCGTAAAAAAAGGCGGATTCCAGTTCACCTATAAGGCACTGCAGTTAATAGAAAAACGGGTTGGTGCGCCGCTCGCAGTTCTCTGTTTTGAAGACCTGACCGCACCCGAAGAGCTGCATAAATTTGAGCACTGGTATTCTGTGAAGAATTTGCAAGGTGAATTTCGTCCCCGTGGCACCGGACGTCCTACCAAAAAAGAACGCAGGGACATCGACCGGCTTAAGACGGACGACTAATAGATCACATGACCTGTCTTGAGCTGATTTTTGGCCCTGTTGATCGAAAATTGCATACCAGATTGAATTGCATCCCATTATATAGCTGTTAAAACAATACATAACAATCATGATGCGAACAATTCTTGCACTGCTAACCGTCGTATCCTTAGCTTCTTGTGACATTACTACATGTGGAGTCAACAAAGAACAATTTCTGGATAATTATGAACGCTTCGTTGCCTCGGTCAACGACAAAGATCTCTCCTACCGGTCTGAGGACTGGAAAGCATTGGATGAGAAATACAAAAAATTTACCAAGGAATGTTATCCGGAGTATCGTGACCAGATGACCCAGGACGAAAAAGAGCGGTACTACAGCTCATCCATTAAGTATTATGCTTACAAATACGGCAAGAGTTTCAAGAAATTATCTGAAAATGAGGGTGAAGCGCTAGTAAATGCATTGGAAAATGAACTAGATGACGCTTTTGATGGTTTTGGAGATAAGATTGATGCTTTTGCTAAGAAGTTGGAAGAAAGCATCGATAAAGATAAAATACAGGATGCCGCAGATCGCTTCAGCAAGTTCATGGAAGATTTGGCTGATGATATCGAAAAAGCGGTAGATGACCACGATAAGAAGAGAAACAAATAATTCGGTTGTTCCATTTTGCAGCGGTCGCATAGAGAGTTTACTCCACTAGCGACCGTTCTTTTTTTGTTAGTTACTGTTTTTTTTGGAAATGGGGAGCTACCTGCTTTTCCTTGGAGCCAGGCGTATACCGGTAGAATCCTTCACCGGTTTTCACGCCGAGTTTACCTGCCGTAACCATATTCACCAACAAAGGAGATGGCGCATATTTGGGGTTCCCGAATCCATCCTGGAGGACCCTTAAGATGGACAGGCATGTATCCAGACCAATAAAGTCAGCCAAATGAAGTGGTCCCATAGGATGGGCCATACCCAATCGCATGACCGTATCTATTTCTTCTACACCGGCGACACCTTCAAACAGCGACTGGATGGCCTCATTGATCATCGGCATCAGGATGCGGTTGCTGATAAAGCCAGGATAATCATTCACCTCAACCGGGTCCTTCCCCAGCAACCGGCTGACCTCCATGATTTTGTTTGCTGTTTCATCCGAAGTGGCATAACCACGGATCACTTCTACCAGCCGCATGATGGGCACCGGATTCATGAAATGCATGCCAATGACCTGGTCGGGCCGCCTGGTCATACTGGCTATCCGGGTAATGGAAATGGATGACGTGTTACTCGCAAGGATGCAGTGAGGAGGTGCACATTGATCCAGTGAGACAAATATCCTCTGTTTCAAATCAAGCTTTTCAGGAACAGCCTCAATGATAAGATCGCAATTTTTAACACTTGCCTCCAAGTCGGTGGAAGTACGAATGCTCTGCAATATCTGATCCCTCTTTGAGCCTTCAACCTGGCCCTTATCGATTAGACGGTCAACGTTTCTGGTTATGGTTGACACTGCCCGCTCAAGGGCTTGCGCATCTACATCCACCAATTGGACGTTAAGCTCTTGTTGTGCAAAAACCTGAGCAATTCCATTTCCCATTTGCCCAGAACCAATAACCGCAATCTGACGCATAGGTGCTGCTTATTTTTTCAAGCGTCAAGATACGCAATCATTCATGCCCGAGGTTCAGACCAGCCCGGATTCGATTAATTTACGAAATTAGGACTATGAAGTTTGGAGCCATCATTGCCATCCTTGTCTCGATTCATTTGCCGTCTTATGCCCAGGTTTCAGAAGAAGTCGCGGGATACGTCCAGCTTGACTCGGTAGTTGTACTGGCACAAAAGGATGGTTTTGAACGTGAAGATTTTATCCGGTGGATGCAGGAAGATACTTCACTCTATGAAGCCTTCCGCAGACTGCGCCGAATGAATTATAGCTTCACGACCGACTGGGCAGGCAGCTACTCCAATGGAAAGAAACCTGCCGTGTACCATGCCCGTTGCCGGCAGACCTTCGATGGACAATGCCGAAGCATGCAGTTGGAAGATGAAAGTGTTCAGGGGCCCGTCTTCCGAAAGAACCGCAACGTCCGGTATTACACTCTTGCGATGCTGATGGACTTATTTTATACGCCAGCACCAGTTTGTACGGGCAACAGCAATCCACCAGGAGATGCCGGCAAATCAAACCGGATCAGTCAATTGAAGGAAATCATATTCAACCCCGGCTCCGGATACACCATTCCCCTGATAGGCAGAAAGTTTGAACTCTTCAGTGAACGAATGAGTCCCTGGTATCAATACGCATGGTATCCTCGTATGGTCGATGGGGAACGTTGCTTCGTATTCGCCATCCGGTTGAACGAAAGTGCACCGGGCAATAAAGCCATAGTTCAGTCCATGGTCACCTATTTCCGCCAGGAAGACCTCCAGGTAGTCTACCGATCGTATCACTTAAAACAGCAGGGATTGGTTATCTTCGAAAACAAAATTCAAATTAGTGTACGTCAGAATGAACAAGGCGAAGACTATCCGGCCTTGATCAACTATACCGGCAACTGGAACTTACCTGGCAAACGAGGAGAAACCGGCACGTTTGAGTTGCATATAATGCCAACAAAATGAGTTATCGAATTGCAATAGTTGACTCTGGTTCAACCAAAGGGGACTGGATCTTATGGGGACCGGATGTCGAAGAGGTCCAGTTATCCACCATGGGCTTTAACCCCTACCTGGTGGATTTTGATTTGTATCGCAAAGACCTGTGGAAAAATCCTATCATCCAGGATCAATCCAAAAATATACAACAGTTGTTTTTTTTTGCCGCCGGAATCGGCAATCCTGCTAAAATAGTCCAATCCGAAAAGCTGCTTCAGAGCATGTTCCCTAAGGCAAATCTTGTGGTGGGCAGCGACCTCATAGCAGCTGCCTGGGCTTGTGCCGGGAATGAGCCGGCCTTGCTGGGAATACTTGGGACTGGCAGTAATGCGTGTGTTTATGATGGGAAGCAAATCACCCAGCTTACCACTTCTCTGGGGTGGATTTTAGGTGATGAGGGCTCTGGTAGCCACCTTGGGAAACAGTTGCTGAAACATTATACCTACGGTAATCTGCCATCAAATCTACAGCAGCTTTTCTTCCATCAATATGGGCTGGATCTTCCCGGGATATTGCAATTGCTTTATCATACAGAGCGGCCGAATACCAGGATCGCTCAGTACACGGAGTTCCTGTATCAGCACCGGTCAGAACCTTTCGTTCATGACCTCCTTATAAGCTCATTTAAAGAATTTGTGGAAAATCATTTGGAGAAATTTTCACAATTCGGATCTTTGCCGATTCATTTTATAGGTTCAATAGCCTTCCATTTCAAGGAGGAGCTGAGAGAAGCCTTGGGATATTTTAATGTACAGCCTTACCGAATTATTCAAAAGCCAATACAGTTACTGAAACAATTTATTATCGCAAACAAATACGATAATGCCTGAAATTAACATTAATCGAATCGGCGTATTGACTTCCGGTGGTGATGCCCCTGGTATGAACGCGGCAATCCGGGCTGTTGTGCGTACGGCTTCGTTTTTAGACCTCCACGCTTATGGCATCATGCGTGGATATGCCGGACTCATAGAAGGTGAGATAAAAAGACTGGAGAAATCCACCGTAGGAAACATCATACATCGCGGAGGAACGATCTTAAAGACGGCAAGGAGTGATGCTTTCCGGACCAAAGAAGGGCGTCAGAAAGCCTACGATTCTCTGATGGCCCACGACATCGATGCACTGGTAGTTATCGGTGGTGATGGCACCTTCACCGGCGCCAACGTATTTTCTGAAGAATTCAATATTCCGATCATAGGTGTTCCGGGTACCATCGACAATGATTTGTACGGTACCGACCTAACCATTGGATTTGACACTGCGGTGAATACAGCCATGGAAACGGTAGACCGTATCCGTGATACCGCCGATGCCCACAGCCGATTGTTCTTCATTGAGGTCATGGGCAGACATTCAGGATTTATAGCATTGTATACGGGGATAGGATCCGGCGCCGGATGCATCATGATCCCGGAGAAATCCTACGATATTGACTCGGTGGCACGCACGTTACGTAAAGGCGTCCGGAGGCAAAAGCTCTTTAATCTGATCATCGTAGCCGAAGGCAATACGACGGGCAATGCTTTTGAAGTTGCCAACAAGGTTAAGGATCTTGTCGACAACGCAGAGGTGAAAGTCTCTGTGATAGGACATGCCCAGCGGGGCGGGGCTCCCACAGCCATGGATCGATTATTGGCCAGTAGGTTGGGTTATGGAGCTGTTAATGCCCTTCTGGAAGGACAACGTGGAGCAATGATAGGTGTCCTGAATAACCAAATCAACTTCACACCTTTCATTGACGCCATTTCCAAACCTAAAGTACCCAACGAAGACCTGATCAGGATGGCTGAGATCCTGTCATTGTAATGGAAATACTGCTCGCCTACGTTACTTGTCCTTCCCAGGATGTTGCTGAGACATTGGGTCAGGCCTTGGTCCGTGAACGTGTGGTTGCCTGTTATAATGCCTGGTCCATGAATGCCGCATTCTGGTGGGATGGAGACGTCAGCCGAGAACAAGAGTGGGTACTATTGGTTAAGACGCGTTTGGACCTGGAGCAGAGGTTGGAAGATTATGTTCTGGCCAACCATCCTTACCAGGTCCCATGCATATTGCGGTGGAGATCCCGGGTGAATGTATCCTATGGCAATTGGATTCACCAGGAGACCCAAAACGCTTAAAATCAACGAAACACTTTCGTCAGAAACCAATTGCCTTTATAATCTGCCCAACGCAGGTAGTAGATGCCCTGCGCACGTGACTGATCTTCATTAAACCATTCCAGCAGCTGATTTTCATCCGTGAGACGGTACAGAACTTGTCCCAGCTGATTAAATATGATCGCCTGGCTGACTTGTCCAATCCGGGCTTGAACCAACAACTCTTGGGTACTCGCTTCCGATCCGGATCGCGTTTCCAATTCCAGGGCATTCTCACTGCAGAATGTTATGCCGCATTCACCCAGGTGGTCCTCTTCATGACCTGGACCCTGATGCAGGTGACCGTCAACTGAATTGACGCTTACGCAAAGTGTGTTCTCCTTTGATGGATCGTTGGCTGGCCGATGGCAGATATTGATTTTTGTGGCTCTGCTGTCACAGGCAATATCCGCTGCCTGCACGTAAACCTGGGCCGCTACTTCACAGCCATTCGCATCGGTCACCTGAACCCCATAATTACTGCTCTCATCCGGGCAAACCTGAATGGCCTGTGTTGATTCACCATTGCTCCACGAATACAAATAAGGTCCGGTTCCGTGTTCTATTTCTACGTTCAACACCGTGCAGGAAGCAGGTGCATAATCGGTGAACACCACTGGACAGGAAGGCACATTTACAGCCAATCCGGATACCACTTCTACAGTGGTCTTACATTCCTGTGACCGGCCAAACTCATCCCGCACAGTAAGGGTTATTTCCTGGGTTCCCGCATCATGACAAGAAAACAAGGATTGCGACAAACTTCCGTCAGCATGCAGACCTTCCGGATAAATTGTAGCATCAATATCCTGGGGAATGAGAACCGCAGAGCCATTGTCATCCAATCGAATGGTGGCCGGTGTACAGGCAATATCCCAGTCCGGTAATTGAGCAATACAACCTTCGACGGTCAGCCGGTATTTTCCGGTATCGTTTGCACCCCGGTCCATGATCAGGACCCACCAGGTCTCCGAGGATGCCGCTGTGTGACTTAGAGCTACTTTTACGGGGTCATTTTTCGACTCAAGAATATTCCCGCTTGCATCATAAAGAATAACCCATGGCTCTATAGCAGTAGTGATCTCCTTTACCGTCAAAGTATAGTTCCCTCCATAAATTACGGGCAACCGGTATAAATTGGGAACACCCGCCAGCTCCAGGTTCCCTTCCTGTTCACCACAACCAATTTCTTCTGAACAGGAATCAGAAAATGTCAGGACCGTAAGATAATAGTCACTCAAATCATTGCCTCTTTCATCCTCAAAAGTGATGAGGAACTCCTGTGCCGGGCCATCGTTGGTGAACTGGGTAAATATTGCTGTCCCGCTACCGGTAAGATGTGCTTTCTCCGCCCCATTTGCATCATAGATGTGAATGGTAGACTCCAGGTAATTGGAAGTCGCCTTGGCAATGATAAAGCCTGTCTCCCCGGCATCCAGTTGCAGTGTATAGGCATGAATTTCTGCCAATTGGCTTATGGAGGCATTGATGACATCCTTACATGCAAGTTGTGTCGTGTGGGTTGGATGGGATAACGACTGGTATGTAAATCCATACGAAGTGGTATCGTTGCCACCGGCATCATAAATAAATAAGCTGTACCTACCTTTTGCCGGGGCCACCCATCGATCAATGCCGGCATATACATTTGACTTACGGTACGATGAAGCCACTTTCGTTCCTGTAGAATCGGTGATAAACAAGGTTGATTCAAAATGAAGATCTGAGGCCCGCATCTGAAAACGGATCTCCTCCCCTTCCAGTGCCAGAAAACTGTAGGCATTCATGGCAACTCCGGATCCAATCCGGTCCACTGGGTCATCACCTTCCTCGAGAGGAAGTGCATAACCGGGCTTATTCATTTTGTGTAAGCTCAATCCGTACGTTCCTACATCATTGTGATGGTTGTCCATGACGTACAGGAAATACATTCCGGTGGTGTTGAGCTTTTTACCGAATTGTTCGACAATTCCGCCATCTCCACATTTTGCGGCAACCAGATTCTGATTCGGATCGTACAGCTCCCAACAGGCATCAACCGGACTATTCCGGTCTCGCATGCGTATGGCAATCACATCACCTTCTTCACCAAGGAATCGGTACACGTGCTGGTCTGACATTTGGTGGAAGGCAGAATCAATTTGGGCCCCATACTCAATTTGAAGCTGAGCACTGGCTGAAATAACAGTAAATAGTCCTAATGACCATAGTAGTAGAATTCGTTGCATATCCTAAATATTTAGTAGATGCAACCTCTACATCAAAAATGCAGCCAAATACCCTAAACAGGGTACATGGTTATGAAAAAAGGTTACAAAGTGGTTACTCCGGAAGGTTTTGCAATGGAATGGACCTATTTCACTTCAATCGGAAAGGGATTACTTACCGAGTCCAACTCCCAGACAGGCGATAATGAATCTGTCTGAAAGGTGTGATCAAACAGATCCCAGTAAAGTGTATCCACCGCATCCAGTTTAGCCAGCCGTAAAGCACGTTTGGCAGATACATTGCGGTCACCATTGTCAAATGCCATATCCAATCCTTCAGGTTCATAGTGGGATGCGGTAAACAGTTCATCTTCAGAAGCCAGATGCTCCACGAATCGCTTGTATGGAACCTGTGCTGTGGAGAAGATCTGTCTTCCAAGGGCGTCGCCTACCGTCTTGTCGTCTTTCCCCACCAAAACCAGCAGCTTGATGGCAGGATCAATCCCGGCATACGATTCCAGTTTGAGCGCATCAAAAGGGCCTGTACCCGGTTGACATGCCATAATCACCCTGGGTGCCGGCATATCCAAAGAATCATGATAAACCCCCAGATACGCGACCGTGGTTCCACCATAGGAATGCCCAACATATGCCAATTGATCCAGCCGGTATGGGACATGGAGTGAATCCATCAGCTCAATGGCATTGGAGAATGCATGCGCTACATTCAATGCAAACATCCGGGGAGAAGGTGTCCAGATCGATTCCTGGTAGCGGGGATAGATCACTACATTACCCTGGCTGACCAGGTGCCTTATCCAAGCTCCGTAGATCATTGGATTGATACACCCGTAACCATGCACAAATAAGACAACGCTGTAGGAACTGGCTGCTCGTTCTGGCAAATAAAGGTAATAGCCCTGCTGATCAGCTGCCCGGTCTATCGTGCGCACGGATATCGTATCAGTAAAAACGACGGGAACATCGTTAAGGTACAGATTTCCCGGAAACAGGAACTTGATGAATAAAAGGATGGACCAAATCATAGGCCTTCAGGTGTTCTGTGTATTCTCTACTCCACTAATCAACAGTTCTCTGATTAAATTTGTTATGGCCTGATCATCATCTTTCGTAAGAATCCGAAGAAAAGTGCATTTTTGATCCGGTGATCTGGCTAGTGATTGCCTTAAAAGAAGTATATGCCGGAATCCTTCCAACGTGCAGCGGTGATCGGATCGGGAAGTTTTGGCACTTCCCTGGCAAAACTTTTAGCCTATAATGTCGATGTCCTCATCTTTTCCCGCAAGATGGAAGTAGTCAATGAGATCAACAACAATCACAGACATTACAATGTCGATCTGGACAAACGGATAAGGGCTAGCGCTGACCTGGAGGAAATCGTTTCTTCATGCCAGGTTTTATTTCCGGTTATTCCCTCTGAACATTTCCGTAGTGTCATGCGCGCATTGGCACCTCATGTCCGTCCATTCCATATTATGATCCACGGTACCAAAGGATTGGATTTAGGAAGCCTTGAATCTAAAAATACCCAGCAGCGGTTGACAAGGCATGATGTACTTACCATGAGCGAAGTTATCGAACAGGAGACATCCGTCATCCGCATCGGTTGTTTAAGCGGCCCTAATCTCTCCAATGAAATATTACACGGTCAGCCTACGGCAACTTTGCTGGCAAGTCCATTTGATGAGGTGATCAAGACCGGTCAGGAATTGCTTTCGAGTAAGCAGTTCTTTGTATTTGGCTCGCACGACCTGAAGGGTGCGGAACTGGCGGGCGCTTTGAAGAACATCATTGCTCTTGGCTCCGGAATGCTTGCCGGTGTAGGCATGGGCAAAAACATGCAGGCGATGCTCATCACACGCGGGTTGTCGGAAATGATTTATTTTGGAAAAGCCATGGGAGCAGATATCAAATCCTTTCTGGGTACGGCCGGAATCGGGGACCTGATCGCCACCGCCACCAGCGAAGACAGCCGCAACTATACCTTTGGAAAAAGATTGGGAAAAGGTGAAAAGCTCAGCTATATCACAGAAACCAGTGAGGAATTAGCGGAAGGCATCCGGACCCTGAAGATCATTTACCCTTTAATGCGAAATTATAAGATCACCGCTCCCATCACCCAGGTGCTATACCGAATTGTTTTTGAAGACTTTGATATACTCCGTGCCATTGAGTACCTGATGAACTTTCCATATTGGGTAGACGTGGATTACCTCTGATCATAAAATAAAACATATTTCTGAAAACGATTATTGGTTGCTCATTCGTTACGTACAAATCATTGTATGTTTGCGACTGAAAATATTGCTATGATCCGTTTTCATTTCCTCAATGGCCAGATTGTGCCGGCAGCATCCGCTTGTCTTCCTATTTCTGATCTCGGAATAGGACGTGGATACGGGATATTTGACTACCTGCAAATCAAGCAGGGCGTGCCCTTGTATCTGGAAGAACATCTGGAACGGATGTACAATTCATGCCGGTTAATGCGCCTGCCGATACCTTTCACCGCAGCGGAAATAGAAGCTTCGATCCATGAATTGGTACGGGTCAATGGAATCCAGGATGCGGGCATCAAGATCCTGGTCACCGGAGGTCATTCCGCCAATGGTTTTCAACTCGACGAACCAAACGTCGCCATCCAGGTGTTGCCTTTCGGGCAGGCCAGACAAGACTGGATGGAGCAGGGGGCACCTTTGATCAGTTATTTATATCAGCGCCCCATTGCCGAAGCAAAAACAACAAATTACATGGTTGCTGTTTACCTGCAGGACCAGGTTGAAAAAGCAGGTGCGGTTGAACCTCTGTATTATACAGAATCATCGGTCAGAGAATCTTCAAGAGCCAACATATTTGCTGTATACGGTGAAAAGCTCGTCACACCGGCTGAACATATATTACTAGGTATCACCAGGCGCCACACCATCGAATGGGCTAAGAAAACGCGAGAAATAGAAATTCGTGACCTGACCATGGCAGAGCTTCTTAAAGCAGATGAGCTATTCCTTACCGGAACCATGAAGATGGGGTTACCCATAATCCGTGTTGACGGGCATGTGATTGGCAATGGGAAGCCGGGTCCGGTAACCCGTGAGGTACAACTTATGTTAAAACAATACGAGCGGGATTACCTCTCTGCGCATCATGCCGTCACGCCTGTAGTCTGACCCTGACAAGTAATTGATTACCAGTTGAATGTGATTACCAGGCTAATGCCGGTGTTTGGAAGCTGATGATGTGGACAGGGGTTCCCCACATAAAAATGGACATGTCTTCGCTTGCCTCGACCACCGTACAGTGGATGGTGGTACCTTCCACTTTCAGCTGATCCGGCATATTGATGGGGCGCCAGTTATGACCTTCCTGATCCACGATACCCCAAAAGCCAGTTCCCAGCTCTTGTTTGGTAGCTTTGCCGGAAATGTCAAATCGTTTCATGTGGTTAAGCTGGAGTTAACAAGTTTTTCTATCGTGCCATGAAGTTGCCGGATCAACTTGCTTTGCTCGGCAATCACGTGTTTAAGGTGTTCAAGCTCCTGACCTGAAATGGTATCTTCTTTGGCTTGAGCCGGTTTAAGCGGCGTGTGTGAAAAACTGGTCATCTTGGTTTGTACATACCACAGCTCGCGTACATCTTCAATATCCACCATAAATGGCTCGTAATAAGCATTATCTGAAACCAACTCCAATTGCTTGGATTCGGCAATCCGGTTTCTGACACGCTTAACAAAAATATCGCTGCGGGTTACTACCACATAAACACAATTGTCTTTGATGCAATTCATCCAGCGTCCCGGTTCACAGAACGTACAGATCACTTTATCTCCTTCGAACAGGGACGTTTCCATAGAGTCTCCTGCAATATCAAACGAACGGTAGGTCCCCACTTTGTATTTGTAGTCCGGTAAGGAGTAGGATGGCAGATCAGAATAGAACTCACTATCCGCCATAGCACTGGTATAACCAGCCTGGGCAGGAATGGGTACATGCACAATGCGTTCATCGTTGTATTGATCAGTAACCACGGTCAGCAGACGGAAGTCATTTTCTTTTTCCGGGCGGGTGAACATCGACCCCTGACCCAGGAACAAATATTCCGGGTTGAACTGGTACGCTTCAATCGCACGCCGGATCAGGTCAATGGTTACGTCCCGGTTACCAGCCTGGATCTCATGGAGGTTCTGTGGCTGATATTCCAAACTTATAGCAAACTGCCTGCTGGAAGGAATTTTATTTTCTTCCTTCAGTTTTTCCAGACACTTCACAAACCGCTGACTAACGATATGATTCATAACATGAGAACTAAACGCTCTCAAATGTAATAAATGAATTACAACTTTTTATAATATTATGAAAAAAATATGTTTAGGTAGTTTTAGATGAGTAGTTTACGCTTAAAAAGAATTTGTAATTTGTAAAAATTCAGATGTAATTAAGCTGGCGCCACCCACCAAACCTCCGTTTACATCCGGTTGCGAAAACAACAATTGTGCGTTGCTGGCCTTAACGCTGCCTCCATAGAGTATGGGCAACGCTTCAGCCAGTTCACTTCCATACGCTTCTGTGAAGACTTCCCTGATATAGGCATGCATCTCCTGTGCCTGTTCCGGACTGGCGGTGACTCCTGTTCCAATAGCCCACACAGGCTCATAAGCGATGATTATTTTGGATAATGAATCTCCGGTAAGATGGAAGAGGGACTCTTCCAGTTGGGACCGGACCAGTTCACGGTGTTTTCCTTCATTCCGCACTTCCAAAGGTTCACCACAACAAAAGATAGGCACCATATTATGTGCCAACACGAGGTCCACTTTTTCCTTTAATACAGCCGGGGTTTCCTGGTAGTACATACGACGCTCAGAATGGCCTAGAATCACATGGTTTATTCCTGCTGAGACCAGCATGGGCGCAGCCACTTCTCCGGTATAAGCGCCTTCACGATGATCACTGCAGTTTTGTGCAGCAATAGTGATCCGCGAACCGGCAATAGCTTCCAGAGCCATCAGATACGGGAATGGGACTGCGAATAGCACCTCGACATCCTCTGGCCAGCTTCCCTCATTGAAAGTATCAATGAATTCTACAGCCTGTTGTAGAGTGAAATTCATTTTCCAGTTTCCTGCAGCAATCTTTCTGGCCATTGTTCAATCCATTTGTTAAACTGTCACGAAGAACGCAGTTGTCGCTCATTCTCCCAAATTATTGGCTCACAAAATTGACGGAAGGATTATTTGTACATTTGCCGCATCGAAATAATAGAAATGCGCTTCATCCTCATACTGGCCAGTGGTCTGTATCTGACCACCTCAACTGCTCAATCAACGGACTCACTTCAATCCCTGAATCTGGAGGAGGTTACTGTTAAAGAGTCCCGGCTCACGATGCCGCTTACCCAAACCATGCATTCCATAACCCTGCTCGAGGGAAAGGACATTCACAAAATGAATGCGCAAAGTTTGATGCAGGTATTGCAATATGCCGGAGGATTGGATCTGCGTCAACGCGGTGTGCACGGTGTCCAGGGTGATCTTAGCATCCGGGGGGGAACCTTTGATCAGGTTTTGGTTTTAGTTGACGGAATCCCGCTGAGTGATCCGCAAACCGGGCACCATCTGATGAATATTCCTGTCCCGCTGGATTTGATTGAGCGCATAGAGATCCTGAAAGGACCGGCTGCACGGCGGTATGGCCCCAATGCATTCTCAGGCGCAATCCAGATAATAACCCGGGATGACCTCTCGAAAAACTTCAATCTGGGTCTTTCCGGTGGGCAGTATGGCACCGGAAAGATATCCGGTTCCGTATCCCTCCCCGGCCCTAATGTCAATCAATGGTTTTCAGCCTCCCGTAGCTGGAGTGAGGGATATCGCCATAATACCGACTACAACCTTTCCGACCTGTTCTATAAAAATAAATTTCAGCTCGGACGGGAATCCTTTGAATTACTCGCCATGCACTCGGACCGGGCGTTTGGCGCCAATGGATTTTACGCCAGCCCCGATTTTACCGAACAATTTGAAGCCATTCAGACCAGTGTAGTGGGCTTGCAAATGAATCATGTCACCGCAAAATGGGTATGGCAGCCCCGTCTATCCTGGCGTCGCAACCAGGATGAATACATCTTTGTCCGGTCCAACCCCTCTTTATACCGTAACCTGCACATCAGCAATGTGTGGACTGCCGAAGTCAATGGTACGGGCGTCTATCGCTGGGGACAAATCGGATTGGGGATCTCCAACCAGGGAGCCCTTTTGCATTCCAACAATCTGGGCCGGCGACAACGACAGATCAGTTCAGCCTACCTCGACTACCGCGGCGAATGGTTGAATGACCGGATCATCGTGAATGCCGGAATATCTGCTCACCAGGTTACCGATTGGGGCCTGCATGTATTTCCAGGACTGGACGCCGGGTTCAGGTTTTCCAATCAATTCCGGATTTTTGGCACCATCGGGTCAACCTGGAGGGCTCCCACCTTTACGGACCTCTACTACACCGACCGACTCAATGTCGGCAATCCGGATCTGCAACCGGAGTCGGCCATCACCTATGAAGGTGGTTTGTACTGGATGCCTCAGCACAGTTCATTAAGACTTGGATATTTTGTTCGTGACGGTAAAAATCTGATCGATTGGACCAAGGCAGCGGCCGATGATCCATGGCGACCGGACAATTTTGGCTCTGTCACATACAGCGGTTGGGAATTCGAATACCAGTGGTGGTCTACCCTATCCTGGCTTACCTATATGTATGCCAGCTACAACTATATCCAGGGGATCAATCACGCTTCGGAAAGCCAGTTCAGCCGTTACGCACTGGATCATTTAAGAAACCAAGTTCAATTTCAGGTTCAATTGAGGCTAACTTCTAAATGGAATGCCACCCTGGCCTATCGTTATCTGGATCGCGAAAATCTCGAAGATTATCAACTGGTCGATTTGCGAACCGGGTTCACCTGGCCTCATCTGGAATGGTATTTACAAATGGACAATCTATTCAATACGATCTATACAGAAACCAATTTGGTACCCATGCCTGGGAGATGGATCACGACGGGCGTCAAGGTGTCACTTGATTATGATTAACCGGAGGAACGCGACCGGGTTATTTGCTGATCAAATTCCAAAGCCATGAATGACCGTATTGCCGGATTAGCCACGGATGTGATCCCCCTGTGCTGCACAAATTTGTATTTTGGCAAAGAAATGAGTTTGCATGAATAATATGCCTTACATAGACCGGGATGTAAGCTGGTTATCTTTTAACTACCGGGTATTGCAAGAAGCCAAGGATCCTTCGGTGCCTTTGCTTGAACGTGTGAAATTCCTGGCCATCTACTCATCCAACCTCGATGAATTCTTTCGCATTCGCATAGCCAATCACCGGAACCTGCTGAGGGTAGGCAAAAAAACCATGCGGAAACTCGATTATGCCCCGGCAATCACCCTGAACAACATTCTGAAAATAGTCAAGAAACAACAGGAGGAATTCAGCTATATCTTTGAAAATCAGATCGTACCACTGCTTCAGGAGAACAAGATCTTTCTGCTTCGCGGTTATGAGCTGAACCCGGAACAACGGGACTTCATTGATACTTATTTTGAGAACCACCTGCTTCCATTCGTGCAGCCGGTGTTGCTGGTAAAAAACAAGATCCGGCCATTTCTGAATAATGCGGCGCTTTATCTGGTCCTCCACCTACGTGAACTTGAACTGGCGAACGCACCTTCCGAATTCGCCATCATTAAAATCCCATCGGACCACTTGCCGCGGTTTATACAGTTGCCCAGCTCGCGACCGGAACGATACGATCTGATCATCCTTGATGATGTCGTCCGGCATAGTGTACAATGGCTGTTCCCTGGGTACGAAATCATAGATTCCTATTCGATCAAGCTCACGCGCGATGCAGAATTGTACATTGACGACGAGTTTTCAGGCGATCTGATTCAGAAAATACGCCGAAGCCTGACGAAACGAAATATCGGCCCGGCCAGCCGGCTGGTCTACGACCGGGAAATACCGGATAAAGTATTGCATTTCCTGATGCAGGTGTTTGAACTGGCAGAAGAAGACCTCATGCCGGAAGGTCGCTATCACAACAACAGTGACTTTTTCACCTTCCCCAATTTTGACAAGATACATCTGAAGGAGATCCCACTGCCACCGCTGCCCCACCCCCTTGAGAAAGCGCCCGATTATTTTGCAGCGATACGGCAGTCCGACCACATGGTGCACATGCCCTACCAATCGTACGAATCCGTGATCCTCTTCTTTGAAAAAGCAGCGGATGATCCACAGGTAACACATATCAAGATCATCCAATACCGGGTAGCTGCCGTGTCAAGGATCATGAGCGCCCTGATCCGGGCAGTACAAGCCGGCAAACATGTCAGCGCATTCATCGAAGTGAAAGCCCGCTTTGATGAACAGGCTAATATCGAATGGGGTGAAAAACTGGAGAAAGCAGGCGTCAATGTGCATTACAGTTTTCCTGGATTGAAAGTACATGCGAAAGTAGCGCTTGTACGCCGTGTGGAGACCCGTGGACCTATGATCTACACCTACTTCAGTACAGGTAATTTCCACGAAGGTACCGCCCGGATTTACAGTGACTTTGGCCTCTTTACTGCAGACCGGAAGTTAACCAGGGAAGCAGCCCGGCTTTTTTCTTATCTGGAAACGGTCAAGCGGCCGCGAACCCCATTCAGGCATATCCTGGTGGGACAGTTTGGATTTAGGGAAAAGCTGGAAGATTACATTCGCTTTGAAATAGATCAGGCAAAAGCCGGAAAACCTTCCTATATCCTCTTGAAACTAAATTCGCTGCAGGACATTGAAATGATCAAGCTCCTCTACGAAGCCAGTCAGGCTGGTGTAAAGATCAAGTTGATCATCCGCGGCATTTGTTCACTGGTGCCCGGGGTACGCGGATACAGTGAGAACATCGAATGCATCAGTATTGTCGACCGCTTCTTGGAACATGCCAGGGTATATGTCTTTCATCATGGCGGGAAAGAGTTAATGTACCTTGGATCTGCTGACTGGATGACCCGAAATCTGAGTCACCGGATTGAAACAGCAATCCCGGTATACAACCCAACCATAAAAAAAACAATTCACGATCTGCTACAGATCCAGCTCAACGACAATGTGAAAGCCCGGCTGGTCAAACACAAGCTTAACAACCAATACAAACGGGATGGAAGTGATTTGGCCATTCGATCACAAACCGAAACCTATTATTATTTCAAGCGACTCCAAGACGAACTATAAGCAATGGATGGATTATTTCAAATCAGTCCCGTTGACGGGCGATATGCCGGCAAGACCAAAGCACTCCGACCTTACTTCTCCGAATTTGGATTGATCAAATACCGGGTTCAGGTGGAGATAGAATACCTTATCGCACTTTCCCGCACCGTCCCTGTCCTCCAACCATTGAGTGAATCTGAAGCCCTGGAATTGCGATCATTGGTCGACCGGTTTGAGGAGAAAGATGCCGTCTGGATCAAAGAAAAAGAACGCATTACCAATCATGATGTCAAGGCCGTAGAATATTGGGTTAAGGATCAACTGGAGCAGATCGGACTTGGATCTTACCTTGAGTTCGTCCATTTTGGGCTTACTTCCCAGGACATCAACAATACATCTGTGCCAATGCTCCTGCGAGATGCCCTTCAGCAGGTATTGCTACCACAACTCGAAAAGCTGATTGACCGTTTACAGGAACAGGCGCTGGCAATGCGGGAAATACCCATGCTGGCCCGGACCCATGGCCAACCTGCTTCTCCGACCACCATGGGCAAGGAGTGGATGGTTTTCGTGAGTCGCCTGCAACACATCCGGGAAGCACTGGTTTCTCAAAGTTATTATGGGAAATTTGGTGGTGCCACGGGTAACTTCAATGCCCACCTGGTTGCCTTTCCAACCATTGATTGGTTCGACTTCGGGCACCGTTTTTTACAGGAACACCTCGGGTTGAAGCGCTCGGTATTTACCACCCAAATCGATCATTACGACGATCTCGCCGGTTTGTTTCAAAACTGGATCCGTCTGAACACGATACTGGTGGATTTCTGCCGGGATATCTGGACTTACATCTCCATGGAATATTTCAAGCAGAAAGCAGTGAAGGATGAAGTTGGCTCTTCGGCCATGCCTCACAAAGTAAACCCTATTGACTTCGAAAATGCAGAGGGTAATCTGGGAATGGCCAGCGCCATCCTGGCATTTCTGGCAGAGAAACTTCCCATCTCCAGGCTACAGCGTGATCTGACTGACAGTACGGTATTGCGAAATGCAGGGGTCCCATTTGCCCATATTCTGATCGCCCTGCAGTCCCTTGAGAAAGGTTTGTCCAAATTGCAACTCAATCAACGCGCTCTGGCAGAAGACCTGGACCGGAATTGGGCGGTCCTTGCCGAAGCCATTCAGACGATTTTGCGCAGGGAAGGCGTCGATCAGCCTTATGAAAAACTAAAGGCCTTAACCCGTGGACAGGGACAAATCACCCAGGACGTCCTGCATCAGTTTATTGATTCTCTGGAAATCAGTGAAAAGGTCAAACATGAAATGAAGCAATTGACCCCATCCACGTACATCGGCGGTTGGGACCACCCTTTTTAATGCGGGTGATTTGAAGGCTTGTGAGCCAGTTTCTTTAACCAGTTCTGACTAAAATACAGGATACCGAAAGTAAAGGTAACGCTGAACAGGATCGCAAATATGGATTGATATTTTACCAATCCATCCATGATGGACTTCACATCAATACCAGACAATTGGTCCGAAAAGGTGACAACTCCAGTGAATTTAAGCACCAGTAACACCAAGGTAAGAATAGCCCAGATAACCACGATCCATTGCACAAACCGCAGCATCGGGTTGACCCCTTCAGCGACGCGCGCCATGATCCGGCTCTGCAAATGCTGAGGAGCAGGACGAACCGAAAAATCAGCCAGCATCCGGTGGACAGCCTCCATGGATTCCACTTCTCTCCGAAATAAATCATCGGTCTTGAGGCGATTGTCAAAAGTTGCTTTTTCAGCAGGCGATAGTTCGCCATCCAGGTACTTGGAAATCAAATAATCATCCATATAGCAAATCAATTTGACCATGAACTGATGACTCTAACAACGTTTTTAACTGTTTTCTTCCGCGGTGTAGTTTCACTTTGATGTTTGCTTCTGTATCTCCATTGATGGATCCAATCTCCTTGATGGACAGCTCTTTGAAATAAAACAACGTCAATACTTCCCTCAGATCCGGAGGCAGCTGCTGCAGACAGTTTTCCAGGCGCTCTTTTTGTTCCTGTGCCAGCACTTTCTGATCCGTTTTCTCTTCAGCCGGTTTCATGGCTATTTCTGCATTTTCAAGTGGACTGAATACGGACTTTTTGGACTTGCGCAATTGATTAATACAGATGTTATGGGCGATCGTGTACATCCAGGTTGTAATTCGTGATCTCCCGTCAAACTTTTCAATATTCCGGAATACCTGCAAAAAGGTATCCTGTGTTGCTTCCTCAGCTTTCATTTCATCACCCAGTAACCTTATACACAACGTATAAACATAGTTCTGGTGCATGCGAATGAATGTACGCACCATAACATCGTTTTTCTTCACGAGTCCATCGATAATCTCCTGATCTGTCGGCATAGGTATCAATCTGACATTATCTCCCATATAAAGGTTACTGATTGCCGGTATTTTTTACAACAAATTTTTACTGTTTAAGCAACCGCTTCTCCTCCGCATGCCCGGGAAACGTAACCGTAAAAAAAATTCTGAGTCCTTGTAACCTTTCTTGCGTCCGTTATGTCCAACGGACAAATCAATTAAAAATCAATTATCATGGGAGAAATTATTGGACTAGTTGCCGTCATCGGATTCTGGTCGTCCGTTATCGTTCTGACCTACCTCTATTTCTATACAAGGCATAAAGAACGCATGAGCGGAGTTGTTGCCACACCAACTGCATCTCCACGGAAATTCCTTGCTTTACGCTGGGGTTTGTTATTGATCGGTATAGGATGTGGTTTATTTGCCGGAGCAATTCTGGAGAAAATCCTTCCATTACCTTCCGTCTTTACAACCGTCTTCACCACCTGTGTTGGTGGCGGTCTGGCTTTACTGGCCTATTTTAAACGTGTTGAGAATTTGCCCGAAAGTGATATGGTTTGAGGCCGTTTTTCATCCTGACATCAGGATTATCCGCCGTTTGGTCCGGTCCAACATCTAATTTGATCGAAACGAAGAACTGATCTCCATCGCATTGCTTAAATTGGATGGAAAGAAACAAATCCAATGATTCGCTTGAATGCATGGCGCTATGCAATTATCCTGAGCCTCGGGATATTAACACAGCTCTCCGCCCAAATTGAGACAGGTACATATAAAGGCCATCTCCAGATACCTAGTGGCACCCTGGATGTCGTCCTTCTCGTAGAAAAGCCAACCGACTGGAAGATAACTTTTCAAGTGCCCCAACAGACGGCACAGGGATTTCCCGCTTCAGATCTGGCCATTTCTTCCGATTCGATAACATTTAAGGTCTCTGGTATACCGGGCAATGTCCACTATGCTGGCAGAATTGAATCACCCACTTCAATTTCCGGCACTTTTTACCAGGGGCCTGCTGCCTTACCGCTGAGTTTAACCCTGGAAGGCACTAAAGCCAGCCAAATTGATACGACCGGATGGCATCATTTCATCGATTCTGTCCGTAACCTCTTTGAAGTTCCGGGTATTGGCGTGGCTATCTATTACGATGGAAAAGTTTTACTATCGGACGGATTTGGGTTCCAGGATCAGGAAAAAAAGATTCCAGCTACTGCCCAGACCATTTTTGGGATCGGTTCGACCACAAAGGCCTTTACAGCAATGGGCAATGCCATGCTGGTTGATGATGGTAAGCTGGAGTGGACGAAACCGGTGCATGAATACCTGCCGGATTTTGCAATGCATGATGCATTTGCCAGTCAGGAAATGACTCCCGAAGATTTATTGTGCCACCGGTCAGGACTACCCCGGCATGATTTACTTTGGTATGGAAGTAATTGGACGCGGAAAGAGCTTTTCGACCGATTGAAGTTCCTGGAACCAAATGAACCCTTCCGTACAACTTTTCAGTACCAAAATCTGATGTTCATGACTGCCGGAATCCTGACGGAACATCTATCCGGCATGAGTTGGGAAGACTTCACCCGTTCCCGGATTCTAACCCCGCTGGATATGCAGGCGACGAGTTTCTCCACCTCAGAAATGACCGGAAACAACCGTGCCAGTAAACCATACCGGTGGACCAAATCCGGTGTGATCGAGATTCCCTATCGCAATATCGACGCCATCGGCCCGGCAGGTTCTATCAATAGCACGGCGGAAGACATGGTCAAGTGGGTTGCTTTTAATCTCAATAAAGGTAAAGTCGGCGATCACCAATTACTGGATCCATCCCTGATTGAATACATCCAGAAGCCACATATGTCCGGTGCTGGTATTTTCGCCAAACCTGGCACTTCGGAAGGCTTTTATGGGCTGGGATGGTCGATCCTGTATTACCACAACCTAAAGATCGTATCCCACGGAGGAAATATCGACGGCTTTACGGCTCATGTTCACCTGGTTCCTGAAAAGGGCTTTGGAATGGTTGTACTGGCCAATATGAATGGCACGCCCCTTTCTGCGGCATTAAGTTTTGCGTTTATGGATAAGGTGCTGGGCGTCGATGGTACAAACTGGATCCAGACAGGCCATGAAAGGTGGCTTCAGGTGACGGACCGGGGACCTAAAGAAGAGGACAAAGAAAAGGAAGAAAAGGAAAAGGAAGAAGCAAAGCCTTTCATACCGGTCCGTCCACTTAGCGCCTACGCAGGCACATTTGAACACCCAGCTTACGGGAAATTCACCGTAACCCTTGACCGCGATACATTACGAGCCTCCTTCAATTTTATGAAACTGTCTTTATCTGCGGTTGACGTAGATTTATTCCAAGGTATCGTGCCAGAACTGGGAGATGAGGGCTTCAAAATCAAGTTTGATGCCGGGATGAGCAATTACATTGACCGCATTCAGGTTCCTTTAGAACCAGCGGTAGATCCAATTGTGTTTGAACGGATAGCCTCCGACCTTTGGAAACGTTCAGACTATCTCAAACAATTTGTCGGCAATTACGATGTCAATGGTCTGAAAATTGTCATTAAGCTGGAAGGTGACCAGCTCAAAATGACACCTGCGGGGCAACCTACTTTTGCTTTGCAACCAATCCTTGAGAATCAATTTAAAGTCCCGGATCTGCCAGGATTCTCGGTATCATTCAAAGGGACCGATCATGATGTAATCGTACTACATCAGCCCAACGGTGAGTTTGAAGGAAAGCGGAGTAAGGAATGAGGATACCAGAGGAGCCAGGTCGGGTTTTAATATTCACCCGGCAAGTAAGTCCATGAATCTGATCCCCGAGTTATCACCAATTCATTGGTAGCAGCTGACTCGACATGACCGATCACCTGACAGTCTATATTAAAGTCTTTAATGATATCAAGGCAGTTATTTATTTGTGATTCAGCTATATATATCTCCAATCGCTGACCCATGTTAAAAACCTGGTGCATCTCCTTCAGAGGAGCATTGGACTCTTGCTGAATCAGTTCAAACACCGGAGGAACCGGCAACAACTGGTCCTTGATGATGCGACACTGATCTACAAACTTCATAACTTTGGTCAATCCTCCCCCAGTATTATGGATGATGCCATGAATGGATGGTCTCAGCGACGAATTCAATAAAGCGGCCAAGACAGGCAGGTAAGTGCGGGTTGGTGATAAAAGGAGCTGGCCTACCTCATAGGTAGTGCCCTGTAATAATACCTGGTCTCTAAGTCCATAGGATCCTGTAAACCGGTAAGCTGCATCTGTATGTGGGTCAAAACTTTCGGGATAATTCTCATAGCGCTTATCAAGAATGTCGTGGCGTGCCTGCGTTAACCCATTGGAGCCAATCCCTGAATTGTAGCGGTCCTCATAGCTGGCCTGCCCGTAGGATGCAAGGCCAATGATGACATCACCTGGCCTGATTGCATTCACGATCAGCTCAGCTTTGGACAATCTGGCAAAGGTGGTGAAGCCAATGTCTATGGTCCGGACCACATCTCCCACATCTGCAGTCTCACCTCCTGCCAGTTGCAAATTAACGCCGTATTCACTCAATTTTGATGCAAACCGGGCCGTGCCCTGGATGATTTCCGTTAATACCTTGCCGGGTATTAAATGTTTGTTCCGTCCAATCGTAGAGGATACCAGAATACGATCAATGGCACCTACGCATCCCATGTCATCGAGATTCATGACCAGCGCATCCTGGGCTACATCTGACCAGACGGTCAGATCGTTTTTTTCTTTCCAATACAGGTATGACAGTACGGTTTTGGTTCCGGCTGTGTCAGCGTGCATCAGGTTAACGTAGTCCTCATCACCCGAGGTGATATCCGGCAGGATTTTACAAAATGCGTTTGGATACAATCCTTTGTCCAATCCGGCTATTGCCTGGTGAACTTCGCTTTTTGAAGCTGAAACGCCCCTTTTATCGTATTTATCAGCCATGGATCTGGCGCAGAATTAATGACGCGCCAAAATACCACTATTCAAGGAGATGCTCGAGCCGTTGCCGGCTAAAGTTGATATTTTGCAGAATCTGATTGAAAAAGAAATTTCGATTCTTCTCATTGGCCGTACTGATCGGGCTGGACTTACGGATAATCTGATCGAACCATGCTGCCAGGTGCTCGCATGTCTGTTGATTTTGTGTAATAACAAAGCTTGGAGTGGCAAATGGCATGATCACCAAATCCTTTTCCACGGATGATACATAAAAGGTCTGTGAGGCATGAATCACTTCATTATGGTACAAGTCAAACAGTCCCTGGGGAACCTCCGGCCGGTTGAATTTACAGCCATGGGCTGCAAAGCTCTGAAGTAGCCGGATCAGGTCGATCAGTTCATCGTATAAACTTTCTACAATCCGGGGACTCTCGAACCGTCCGGAATAGGTGAAATAAGCCAGTTGGTTTAACGTATCATCAACCATACTCATACTCCACAATTCTATGGTGTGGTAAGCAATAAAATCCTGGCGGATACGCTGGATCAAGCCATCAATAAATGAAGGAAATATCTGTTCGCTGTATCGTTCCATCCGCAATGCAGGGATGTTCCAGATGGTATTTCCCCATACAAAGAGTTTGAACTTAAAAAGCTTAGGAGCAAAGACGTAGTAAAACAAGTGCATATTGGCACTGATGGAATACAACTTCACCTGTGAGCACTTCTGCATATCCAGTAAGAGGGAATGTACAGACTCCATAAAATGCTCTACGGTAACAACTTCCTCAGCGCCGGGCAAGAAATCAAAGGTGACATGCCGGGCATCCGTTCCCAGTAATGCATCCAGGGAGATCTGATAATGGTGGGCTAAACGTTCTACCTCTTCGGCATTCAAAATGGATTCTCCTCTCAGACGTCGATAGATCGCATCGGGTGTGAGGTGAAGGATTTCACTCAATTCGTTCACGGCCTCAGACCGCCGGGAATACTGCGAAACAATCTGATTCAGCAGGTAATGATGAAGCTGATTTGCCAATTTTAGCGGTGTTTTGGTAGACCTGTACTAAATATAGCAATTTTAGAGGTTACCGTCGAAATCCCTTTAATTGGTATCCCTCAAGGCGCTTCACAGCCGATGTATTTGGTCAGACCGTAAAAAACAGCCAGCCAGACCAGTCCTTTTACCAGAAAAAAAAGGAATCCTGCTACGCCCATGCGTTTAAGCCAGCGCATCCAGGCCGGACGACCGGAGTGTTCTTTTACTGGTTCGGGTTCCATTCCGCTAAAAACAAATTGGTATCACGCGTTCCTCCGTTATTGCGGTTGGATGAAAATACAAGATATTTTCCATCATTGGAGAAAACAGGAAAAGCATCAAAAGTACCATCCGCAGTCACCTTGGTCAAGCCGGTGCCATCGAGATTGATCATATAAAGATTAAATGGAAAACCGCGTTCCGTGGCATAATTGGATGCAAAGATGACTTTCTTGCCGGAAGGATGAAAGTAAGGGCACCAGTTTGCTTTACCCAGTGAGGTTATCTGCCGGAGGTTGGTGCCATCCGCATCGCAGATGAACAACTCCATTTCGGTAGGTGTAACCAATCCTTCTTTCAAAAGATCTTTATATTCCTTAATAGCTTCATCTGTTTTTGGCCGTGAAGCACGGAAAATAAGCTGCGTTCCGCCTGGTGAGAAGAATGCTCCACCGTCGTATCCCAGCTCATTCGTTATTTGCTTTACATCACTGCCATCAATGTTCATGGTGTACAGATCCAGATCGCCGTTGCGAAGGGAGGTAAATACAATTTTATCCCCTTTTGGAGAGACGGTCGCTTCTGCGTCATAGCCGGGCGTATTGGTCATTTGAGCCAGAATATTGCCATGAAGATCGGCTTTGAAGATGTCGAATGAAGCATAGATAGGCCATACATACTTGCCATCAGAACGGTGCGCAGGTGTGGGAGGACACGTATCTGCAGCAAGGTGAGTCGAAGCGTAAATGATGGTTGAATCTCCCGGCAGGAAATACGAACAGGTGGTTCGGCCCTTTCCGGTGCTTACCAGCTCGGGCATAAATCCGGGTGCTTTTTCACCGGCAACATCCATGTAATAAATCTGGTCGCAAGAGACATTCCATTTGGGATTGGTAACTTGCATGACCAATCTTTTGTCATCAAAGCTCCAATATGCTTCGGCATTATCCCCTCCAAATGAAAGCTGGCGCAAAGACTGGAAAAATTGTTCTTCTCCCGGCTTGATCAGACTATCACTAGCCATCGTTTCCGTATCCGGGGTTTCAGACGTCGTCTCAGTGGGTTGATTGGTACAATAGACCATTGACACAACGATCAAAAGTCCGATACCAAGTACATTAATTTTCATGGAAGCCTCTCTTTAAGTGGCCACAAAAATAACAGAATGATCCAAACCTGATACCTGTGAATTGTCACAACTTTGTCATATATGATCTGGCCAGAGTGGCCATTACCCTTCATCCAGTTCTTTGGATATAGCCTCCCATTCTTCCCACTTCTGCTTCAATTGAGCTTTATGGACCTCCAGCTCTTCCAACTTGGTTTTATGTCCCGGACTTTCATAGAATGAAACTTCCGCACGATCCATCTCGATCTGCTGGATTTTCTCCTCCAGTTTTTCAATGTCCCGCTCCAGGTAGGTCAGTTGCCGGTTAAGTTTCTTGCGTTGTTCATAATCGAGCTTCGGTTTCAGAGCGACCTGTTCTCCCTGAGGTCCCCGGCTTACCTCCCGCAAATCCTGGGCATTGCGTTTTTCCAGGAAATAATTGATATCACCCAGGTATTCAAATACCTGATGATCCCTGAATTCTATGACTTTATTTGTTAATCCCTGAAGGAAATCCCGGTCGTGACTGACCACCACCAACGCTCCATCATAAGCAAGCAAAGCTTCTTTCAGGACTTGCTTGGATGCCATATCCAGGTGATTGGTCGGTTCGTCAAGCACCAGGACATTGATCGGATGCGTCAACAGGCAAGCCAGCGCCAGGCGGGCCCTCTCACCCCCGGACAGGACGGATACTTTTTTATCTGCTTCTTCACCAGAAAAAAGGAAAGCTCCCAGAATGGAACGAAGTTGGGTCCTCTTACTTTCCGGCGCCGCATCCTCTATGGCCTGCAGCAATGTCCGTGAAGAATCCAGTGCATCGGACTGGTCCTGGGCATAATAACCCAAAGCGACCTGGTAGCCATGTTCCACCTTGCCGGAAGATGCCGGTATAGCCTTAACCAGAATTTTAACCAATGTGGACTTGCCCTGACCATTTTGACCTACAAAGGCAACCCGCTCACCCCTTTCAATGGTGACATCGACCGAACGCAGAACTTCTTTGGCGCCATAGGACTTATTGATGCCTTCTCCTTTCAGTACCCAGGCCCCTGCCCTTGGGGCTGGATCAAATCGCAAGGTAAATGCGCGGTCCTGGTATTCATCAAGCTCAATGCGCTCGATACGATCCAGTTGTTTCATCATGGATTGAGCCATGGCGGCTTTGGAAGCTTTGGCCCGAAATTTATTGATGACCTTTTCTTTCTCGGCGATGAATTTCTGCTGATTCTGGTAGGCTGCTGCTTTGATGGCAGCGCGTTGAACCTTTTCTTCCAGGTAGCGATCATAACCAACACGGTAGTCTTCGATCTTCCCGCCTTCAATTTCAAGCGTGCGGGAGATTGAATTGCGAAGAAAGTCTTTATCGTGTGAAATCAGGATAAATCCACCCGGAAACTGCCTCAGGTAAGATTCGAACCAGATGATGGATTCAATGTCAAGGTGATTGGTCGGCTCATCCAGGAGTAATACATCGGGCTCCTCCAGAAGCAGGCGAGCCAATTCGACCCGCATCTGCCAGCCTCCGGAAAATTGCGACAGCGGTTTGTACAAGTCATCCTGGGAGAACCCCAATCCGCGTAACAGCTTGATGGCTTTTACCTCTTTTTCCATACCGCGGTCATGCCAGATCTCAAGCGCATCATGGTCCTCGTCCGTCCACACTTCGGCATTGGAATGGGATTGTACCTTTTTACGGGCCTGGACGATTTCGGGGAACACACTCAGGCATTGCTCCAGAACACATTGGGAAGTATTCGGGTCCAGCATTTGCTTAAGGTATCCGATACGAATGTTTTTTGGTGTTTCCACCCGGCCTGTCTGTGGGTCTATTTCACCGGCAATGATCTTTAATAATGTACTTTTCCCGGTACCGTTCTGCCCTACCAGACCAATTTTATCGTTCAAGCCGATTGAGCAATCGAGGTCTGAAAAAAGAACCCGGTCTCCATATTGGACCCTTAAATCCTGCAAATAAATCAACGCGGTAAACTTTAGACCGCAAATATAAGGCAGTTCGGCAGTAAGCCAAATGATGATCCGGAAAGGATTTCGAGAAAAAACACCACGATCACGCCATAGGTAATATGTTTATATTCAACACATTAATAGCTATAACTTCCACAAATACTGAAATGATTTCGGGTCATTCCATAACCGACAACCAAACCGGATAGTTTACTGGTTCATCAGAAACGCTCCATCTTTATCTGCATAGGTGGTGGTCCAAAATTCTTTATGGAATAGGTTACCGACATCAGGAAATAACGCCCCAGTGACCGGTACTGAATAAATTGAATACTATTGAGGTCAACGTTTTGACTGATGCCGCGATTTCTGTTCAGGATATCAACCACCTGAAACTTGAGTTGCAGCTTCTTATTCCAAACAAAAGTTGAAATCGAAGCATCCCAGAGAGGTAATTTTTGAGACGCCACACCGGCGGCACCCTGATAACTGGCGTAATTGAACGATTGGCTGATGATCCAGTTTTTAATGGCGTTCAGACTGGTTTCCAAAAAGAGGGACTGCCGGTTGTATTGTGAGGTCGTCCCCGTCTCAATAGAATTCTGTACATGTTGCCAGGCTACACTGGCTCCGACGCCAATGTCAACTTTATCCTTATTCCGGTTGTCAACACGTAACCGGTAACTTTGGTTAAATGAGGAGATGCTGTTAACCTGATTATTCAGGAAATTATCGTATTGATCCAATACATAGTTGGCTGAGATATTGAATCGTGATTTTATGAAATTCAGGGGCGCTCCAAAATTCATTGAGGCGATATGTTGCCAGGCATGATCGGTATTGATCGGTTGCAACACCTGGCGGAACAATGTATCAATGGTTTTCGCATTCACGATGTTATGGAGCGCATAACTGCTTTGCAGATTTGCGAAAAAGTTTATCCCGGAAAACTGATTGAACGAGAAGAAATGGAGAGACAAATTGTGCCTGTATTCCGGTTGCAGATCAGGATTACCAATGTAAATGTTGAGTGGGTCGTTGTTATTGACCAATGGCTGGAGTTGCTGCAGGGAGGGTTCCTGAATTCCCGTAGAGTAATCCAGGTTCAGATTGGTTGAACTCGAAAATTCATAAGTGTACCTGGCGTAAGGCAGAATGTTCCTGAAGCGTTTATCCAGCGCAGCGGTTTCCGCATTTTTACCATGGAGATCCGATTGTTGCCATTTTACACCCACGCTGGTCCGTGCCTTCTTATTGGCATATTGCCATCTTAATCCGGTCGAGGTGCGGGTAAATGCCTGCTGGTAAGCCTGAGTCAGATCATCATTGAGCAAACGCTCTGGAAATATCGTAAGCAAGTCCCAGACTTTCTGATCGATATCACGGTCATCTTTACCACGCTGCAGGGTCCATTCCAGGAGATTGTTCTTACCCAATGGCTCCGTATAATTTATTTGAGCCTGGTAGTTGAGCTCCTGTTGATTCTGATTTTGTTCCTGGTTTAGTGTATCCATGAGGGATTCCTGGCCTCCGGAATAATACAGGTTGAGCGCATCGATGTATGCTTGCTGATCCTGGTCGTTTTGTCCAATATTCCCGGACAAGGCCACAAAACGACCCGGTTTGCCGAGTTTTCTGCGATAGGCCCCCTCGACCGACCAGCTCGTCCGGTTGCCATCCACCTGATAATTTTGGGCACTGCTATTCAGTAATGCACCTAAGGCATTGGAATTCAAGCTACTGCTTTGTGCATTCTGGTTAAATGTGTTGAATCCAACCTTGGAATTCAAGCGAATTTGTTGCAGCGAATCCAGATTACTTTTAAACTGCAGGTTCACCCGGTGATCGTACCGTTTTTGCAAACGATCCGTCAGGTCGTCTGAAAATAGATTTCCTGTCGGCAAAAACTGTTGTTCATTGACCGTCTGATACAGGTCATTACGGATTCCATTGAAAAAATAACTCCCGGTAATCGACGTATTCTTGGAGAAGTCATGACTGAGATTGAGTCCTGAGCTGTATAGGGTATTAATTCCGCTCTGGACTCCTCCAGGGAATGCACCGTCATCTGTATTGATCTCCAACCTTACGCGGCCGCCGCCACCGAATCCACCGCCCAGCCCACCGGTAAGTGAGAAATAATCCATGATGGAGAAGGTTTCCTGATTGATGTTGTTCAGGGAACCGATGAATGAAGCCCGGGTTTTCTTGGTAAAGTTGTTCAGGTTCAATTTACCAAGGTAGCGACCCTGGTCCCCGTATCCGGCGGTAACGTTGCCGAACAACCCTGATTTATGGGAGTCTTTAAGCTCGAGATTGATGGTCTTATCCCGCACGCCATCGTCCACTCCGGTAAACTCTGCCAGGTCTGATTTCTTATCAAATACCTGCACATTCTTTACCGCATCGGCAGGCAGGTTTTTCGTGGCAATTTTTGGATCCTTACCGAAAAACTCTTTGCCATCTACCAATATCTGCTGAACATCTTTTCCTTGTGCTTTGATATTCCCATCCGACTCGACCTCAACGCCCGGCAATCGCTTCAGCAATTCTTCCACGGCGGCATTGGGCTGGGTTTGAAATGCTCCGGCATCGTATTCGATGGTATCTTTCTTAATCCGGATAGGAACGCGGTCCTCGCTGATCACTACTTCATCCAGCAACTGTTGTTCCGTTTCCAGGATTATCGTTCCCAGATTAACCGGATCGGGCGTAACATCTACCGATTGATAATAG
This sequence comes from Lewinellaceae bacterium, assembly GCA_020636135.1. NCBI lineage: Bacteria > Pseudomonadati > Bacteroidota > Saprospiria > Saprospirales > Lewinellaceae > Lewinellaceae bacterium. The sequence goes on along the minus strand of JACJYK010000001.1, from coordinate 2,122,533 downwards.
GTTTGATACCCCATGAAACTGATCTGCAACAGGTATGAGGACGGCCGGACATTCCTTATGTTGTATCCTCCCTGGTCATCCGTTATGGCAAAATACTTCATGACCGAGTCTGCTGGTTGCAATAACACGACCGTGGCACTCGGCAAGCCAGTCCCTTCCGCATCCTGGATCTTCCCCTGGATCTGACTGTTTTGACTCCAGGAAATGATACCAATACCAAGCAGGAAAAGAGTAATGACGCTTTTCATAACAGATGATTTAATTGATGAGGATAAATACGCGGAAGAAAAATTAATTCTGACGGATAATCATGTGGATTTGGCCTCCCGCGCCCGGGCGACCTCCCATCTCTTTCATTTTTTCTTCCATGATCTTGTCAAACTCTGCCTGCCCTACTTCCTTCCCTTTGTCCGGGATCTCAATGGCAATAGAAGGCTCCGCCAATTCAACAGAAGTGGCTGTAAGGACCCTCTGTCCGTCATCCTGTATAACTTCCAGGATCAACCCGGGTAGACCGGAATATTTCCCTGGTCCCAGTTGCCACGGAATCATCGGAGTAAACCAGGCTACCACATTTTTGGATGTATCCTGAAGGATGGCTTCCTGGCAAGGATAATCGAGTATCTGTTTTGACTTTCCGGTCAACTTCCAGGCATACTCAGGCAGCGCATCCTTAATGAGAAATTTTTTCCCCAGAAACTCTTTTTGCTCAATAAACCTGTTGTCTGCCAGGTTTTCATAGAGAACATCCTGGGGAGGTGCCATACGGATGTTGATCTGCCCCCCTTCTTCCGAAGTAAAATTCATGTCCTTTCCAGGTTCTTCCTGATCCTTCAGGCGGTAAAGCACTTCATCGCCTTTGCGTACCAGTACCATCTGGAGCGTGTTCTCTTTAGGCATATCATTGACCATGGGCGGCGGCGGCCCACCTTCAAACTTAAATTGAAGCTTCACAGTTTGTGCGTAGGTAATGGTACCGGAATCCTGTGCAGAAAGTGTAAGTGCGAAGGATAATACGGTAATGAGTCCAGCTAAATATTTCATTATCATCGAATTTTCATCAAAATTAGCGGGTTCATTGGAACATCTGGTTAATCCATCTTAGTCTTAGGTTAAATAAGGTTAATGAAAAGCAAGTATCGGTCAATAAGCGAGTATTTTTGACGTATGCAATCCAGGTGGATACTTTATTTCATGCTTTTCAGTTCGGTGTTGCTGACCGTCTTTGTAGCATTTTGGTTGCGGGAATCGTATTTACGTGCTCGGGCTGACCTGCATGAGCGCAGTGATTTCGTATTTAACCAGGCTGTACGCAATGCTGAGGATTCCCTCTTGCGCTGGCGGTTTAAAAGTGACGATTCGATTATGGCGATCGGAGGAGATTCGCTATTGAATATCCGTATAGAAATGGATACCATGCGTTATGTCCGGAACGCGATGATGCCCAGGCCTCCCAAGACTTTCATTGTCCATCAGGAGGATGGCAAGAGAGACTCGAGCTGGCGTTTTGAGAAGAAGCAATTCTTTGATGGGCCACCGGGTAAGGACCTCTTCAGTGCGGCGACAATCATCGTACGCGCCACCGGTGGCAGCAAGGAAGGTGTAGATACCATGATGGTTCAGATGATTGAACGACATTTTAACCGGGATGCCACTCAAAATTTCCCGAATATCAGTTATCAGTTCAAACATTTCGAGAATCAGCCGGAAACCTTTGATCCCTGGATGACCCGGGCTTACTTTGATCCGGTCAGTGGAAATCGCCTTGCCGTGATCCTCACGCCTACGCTCTGGGCCATATCGCAGGAGATCTGGCCTCAGGGCCTATTCTCTTTTATACTGCTGTTTTGCATCTACGGAGCCTTCATCCTGAGTTGGCGGTCACTGAAGCGGCAGGAAGCATTGACAGCAATGAAGGATAATTTTGTGAGTAACATGACTCATGAACTCAAGACGCCCATTGCCACCGTCAGTGTTGCCCTGGAAGCCCTGGAAAATTTTAACGTACTGAAGGATCCTACGAAAACGGCTGAGTACCTCGACATGTCTAAAAAAGAACTCTCCCGGCTACACTTACTGGTCGATCAGGTTTTAAGAACGACTTCGATCGAAGGCAATAAGATCAAATTTGAACTGGAGCCTGTCGACTTGTCGCAGCTTACACGCGAGATCCTCAACAGCCTGAAGATCCAGACCGATAATTTGCATGCTACCATCAATCTGAATACTTCCGGTGAACATACGGTGCAGGCTGACCGCATGCACCTGTCCAACGTCCTGTATAATCTGGTAGATAATGGATTGAAATACAGCAAGTCCAACCCGGAACTTACCATTGAAATCAAAGAATCAGCAGCGGGTATTCTCTGGTCCATTGCGGACAGGGGCATCGGGATCCATCCGGATGATCAGGATCGAATCTTTGACAAGTTTTACCGGGTGCCCCATGGAAATACCCATAACGTCAAAGGCTATGGATTGGGCCTGCACTATGTAAGGCAAGTCATGCAGATGCTACACGGATCGGTGCAAGTTGAAAGCATACCGGGGCAAGGCAGCCGGTTTGCTTTGCATTTCCAGAAAAATCAACCATTATGATCAAGATCCTGTACGTTGAGGATGAAGTATTCCTGGCGAAAATTGTAAAGGAAAGCCTCGAGAGCCGTGGCTTCATGGTTAACCTGCAGGAAGATGGCAACGCTGTTCTGGATGCTTTTCATCGCTTTCAACCAGATATCTGTGTACTCGACATCATGCTGCCCCACCAGGATGGGTTGTCTCTGGCCAAATCCATAAAATCGTTGCATCCCGAAATGCCCATTCTTTTCCTGACTGCCAAAACCCAGGCTCAGGATGTGGTTGAGGGATTCAAATCCGGGGGGAACGATTACATCCGTAAGCCCTTCAGCATGGAAGAATTAATACTGCGCATTCAGAATTTGCTTCAGTTAACCCAAAATGCACGCAAGGACAATCAGGAAGCCAAAGAATTCTGGCTGGGCTCATTCCGATTTCACCCCTTACGTCAGATCCTGATAACCGGTGACCAGGAATTTGTCCTCTCACACCGGGAATCCCAGCTGCTGAACTACCTGTACGAACAAAAAGATGATGTCATCGACCGCAGTCTGTTGCTCAAGAAAGTCTGGGGCGATGATTCCATTTTTAATTCCCGCAACCTGGATGTCTACATCAATAAACTGAGAAATTATCTGAATGCGGATCCTGGCGTGGAGATCAGAACTCTGAAAGGGGTTGGATACCGTTTTATACTACCGCAGGATTAGTTCCAGTTAATGGAGTCAGGCATCTGGGCGATGATCTCATAGTTCTGGCCTTTGTTGGACATAACTTGTTTCCACAGTGATGCCGGATGGGACTTGAAGAGGTAGTTCGCATGCATATCGGCAATAACCCAGCTACCATATCCAAGTTCTTCACTCAACTGCCCGGACGACCAGCCCGAATAGCCGACAAAAAAGCGGATATTGCCCGGTTCAACCAATTTGGATGAGATCAGGAACTTAAGTTTGCCGAAGTCGCCACCCCAATACACACCGCGGTTAACTTCCACACTTTCTTCCAATAATTCACCAACATTATGAATGTAATGGATGGTATCGGTAGCGACTGGTCCTCCGAAATAGACTTCTGATTCAAATTCCGGGAAGTCGGCGATCAGCTCCGATACATTCATTTTCAAAGGCTTATTTAGGATAAAGCCTATGCTACCATCGGAATGGTGTTCACAGAGTAATACCACAGATCTTCGGAAATTGGGATCGATCATGAAAGGTTCTGCCAATAATATTTGTCCCTTAGCGACTTCTCGATCTACCATGGATTGAAAGATACGATTATAATGCCTCCGTTGGCATATTGCGGTCAATTCTTTTTACAAACGAAGTCAGCATCTTGCCGGTTCCGCCTACCTCAATAAATTGGGTCGCGCCGTCAGCAATCATCTGTTCCATAATCGCTGTCCAACGTACGGGGGCGGTCAATTGTTTGATAAGATTCGCTTTGATATCAGCAGGTTCAAGATGCGGTTTTGCATCTACATTCTGGTATATGGGACATGCTGGATGGCGGAAACTGGTCGCTTCAATAGCTGCTGCCAGTTCGTCTTCTGCCTGCTTCATGAGTGGAGAGTGAAATGCACCTCCTACGGCAATAATGATGGCTCGTTTAGCTCCAGCTTCGGTTAATTTTGCAGTAGCTGTTTCCACACCAGCCATACTCCCGGAAATCACCAACTGGCCCGGACAATTATAGTTCGCCGGTACAACCACATCGTCAATGTTTTGGCAAATGGATTCCGTGATGGCATCATCCAGTCCAACGATGGCAGCCATGGTACCGGGATTCTGTTCACATGCTTGCTGCATAGCCAGTGCACGTTTGTAAACCAGCTGAAGACCCGATGCAAAATCAAGGGCGCCATTCGCCACCAGGGCACTGAATTCACCTAATGAATGACCGGCTACCATATCCGGCCGGAAGTCATCTCCGGCCATCTTAGCCCGGATGACCGAGTGCAGGAATACCGACGGCTGGGTAACCTTCGTTTCTTTTAAATCTTCTTCCGTACCGGAAAACATGACTTCGGTTATGGGAAATCCCAAAATCGCATTGGCTTCCTCAAATAATTCTCTGGCAAGTGCGGAAGACTCATACATGTCTTGGCCCATACCCACGAACTGAGCTGCCTGGCCGGGGAATACATATGCTTTCATCTTGTTGGTTTGCTTATACAAAAAAAAATAATTCCTGAAAGGATCAAATCAGACTGGCGCTGATCAGATTAAGGAATTCGCTGCGGGTTTTTTCCTTGCGGAATTCCCCGGTAAAGGCTGATGTAGTCGTCATCGAATTTTGTTTCTGAACACCCCGCATCATCATACATAAATGCTGGGCTTCAATGACGATAGCCGCACCCAGTGGATTCAGTGTATCCTGGATGCAATTAAGGATCTCCAGTGTGAGTCGTTCCTGCACTTGCAGCCTTCTAGCAAACACATCCACCACACGGGGAATTTTGCTCAATCCGACAATTTTACCATTCGGAATATAGGCAATATGTGCCTTGCCAAAGAAGGGTAACATGTGATGTTCACACAAGGAATACAATTCAATATCCTTCACCAGGACCATCTCACTGTATTCTTCATCAAACATGGCAGACTGGAGAATGGTTACCGGATCCTGGTCGTAGCCCTGCGTGAGGAACTGCATGGCTTTCGCGACCCGTTCCGGAGTTTTCATCAATCCCTGCCGGGATGGGTCTTCACCCAGGTTTTCCAGGATCTGATGATAAAAGCCTGTCAATTGATCGGTTATGCTGTCCTGGTAGTCCTCGGTTTTTAAGTACGTCATGGAAGTGATTTACGATTACTCACCAAAATATTCGACATAGATCTTTTCGGTCTCATACAGCTTGATGGCGTGCAATTGACCGGAAGGTATTTTGTCCTTCAACAAGTCCCAAATGACCATCACCAGATTCTCCGTACTGGGAAGCATCGTCGGAGGTATGAAAGGGACATCTAAATTAAGGTTTTTGTGGTCCAAATGTTCAAGCACCTCCTGGTTAATGATTTGGGAGAGCACCCGCGCATCCAGTAAAAATCCGGTGACCGGATCCGGTTTTCCCTTGACCGTCACATACAAGGTATAATTGTGACCATGCCAGTTCGGGTTAGCACATTTACCAAAAACTTCCCAGTTCTTTTCATCCGGCCAATCTTTGACCCACAGTTTATGCGCTGCATTGAATTTCTCGATACGTGTTACGTATACCATTGCTTCGATTTATGAATCGGCCGCAAAATTACGAAAGGAATTGAAGACCTGAATGGTTTTAGCAGGTTCCGTACAAAGACAGACAACTAGTTGTATCGGGACATGATAAAAATTCCCGTAGTCGATCCATCGTTTCATTTAGTCTAAATTATCTTTGGTTTAGGACAGGAAGAAGTACCATCGTTGAAGGCCGGAGTGATTTCCGAATATGACATTAACCAAAGTAATTCGCAGGAGTGCCGTAGGCAGGTTTTTTACCCATCCTTTGTTCAGACATGCACTGGGGTGGCTGGTCATTTTTCTGGTCCTGCGCCCGCTGGCGCCCAGTGCCATCAGCAATATACCGGTACTGCTCTTTCTGATGGCCGGTGTTTACATCAACATCTATTTGCTGATCCCCACCTACCTGAGCAAAAACTTCCTGTTTTACACCCTGATGTTACTGGGATTATGCCTATTGATCACCCCTATTAATACCGCTGTATATTCCATGGTGTCCGGCGTACCTATGGGTGTCAGTGCTATGGTTATGTTTTTCCTGACTTTCTTTTTTGTAACCGGTACGACCACCATAACCAAGATCATCAGGGACTACGTCAAACAGCAGTCAGCCAGCAAGGAAATAGAAACCTCACAAATCCAGACCGAATTAAAATTCCTCAAATCACAAATCAACCCTCATTTTCTCTTCAACACACTCAATAATTTGTACGCTCTGACTTTAAAGAAGTCGGACGCAGCACCTGAAATCGTTATCAAATTATCAGAGATGCTCCGGTATATGCTGTATGAGTGCAATGAACGCCGTGTGCTGCTTACCAAGGAAATTAAGTACATCCGCAATTACCTCGATCTTGAATTATTGAGACAGGGGAACAAAGCGAATATCACCTTTGATGTTGAGGGCGATATTTCCGATCAGAAGGTAGCCCCGCTCATGTTTATTCCGTTCCTGGAAAATGCATTCAAGCATGGACTCAACCGGGGTATTTCGCACGGCTTCGTGCGGATAATCATGCAGGTGAAGGGAAATAAGTTGCATTTTGAGATCGAAAACAGCAAACCGCCGGCATTACCTACCCCCGAACTCCGAAAAGTAGGCGGTATAGGTTTAATGAACGTAAAAAGAAGATTAAATTTGATCTATCCACAAGCCTATGCGTTAAACATAGAGGATAAGCCTGATGCATACAAGGTTTTGATGGATCTAAACCTGGAAATCGTATAAGATGAGTAAACTCAACGTGATTATTGTTGATGATGAACCGCTGGCACTGGATGTTTTGGAAACCTATATTGAAAAGGTTCCGGATCTGGTGCTGGTAAAACGATGCAATAACGCTTTTGAAGCCAATGAAGCCATAAATAACCATCGGATTGATCTGATCTTCCTGGATATCCAGATGCCGCAGTTGACAGGGATCGATTTCCTGAAGACACTCTCCCACCCTCCAATGGTCATCTTTACCACGGCCTATTCAAACTACGCACTCCAGAGTTATGAGCTGGATGCGGTTGATTATCTCTTGAAGCCCATCTCATTTGAACGATTCATGAAAGCCGTAAACCGGGCCATTGAAGAACAAAAATTGACTGCCCAGGCCCATCAACCTCATACGGAGGATGTCGACGAGAAAGATTACATCTTCATCAAAGCCGATAAAAAACTTGTCCGTGTCCGTTTTGCCGATATCATCTACATTGAAGGATTGAAAGACTATGTCATAATCCGGCTGGACCAATCCAGGGTCATCACATTACAAACAATGAAGAGCCTGGAAGATAAATTGCCTACACCCATGTTTAAACGCATCCACCGCTCTTACATCGTCAATATCAATAAAATAGAAGCGATTGTGGGTAACATGGTGGAAGTCACCGAAAAAGGGCAAACCAAACACTTACCTATCGGTAAGAACTACCGGGATGAGCTGCTCCAGATGATCAACGACAATAAGTTGTGATCATTCCCGGAGAGGTCCTTACCCTTCTCGGGCTTAATCATTTACAACCTACTGTCTTATCCGGTGGGAGCATCCACCAGGTGTATCTCCTCCAAAACGATTCTGAGGCATTTGTCCTAAAGCTGAGCACTGAAAAGCAGGGTAAATCAATGCTTGAAGCGGAGGTGGATGGCCTTCAGATTATTCAGTCAAGCGGATCAATCCGGGTTCCCGAAGTCTACCGGCAAGGAGAATCCGGACAGTGTTCTTATATCCTCATGGAGTATATACCCTCTACCCGTCATCTCGACCGTCCATTCGGGATCAGGTTTGGTCAGCGTCTGGCGGAACTGCACCGGAATTCGGCCGATCTGTATGGGTATTCCCGAAGCAATTTTATTGGAAGCCTCCCGCAGACCAATGACTATCAAGCCACCTGGGTGGAATTCTACATCGCTGAGCGCCTGCAACCGCAATGGAAAAAGGCATGCGATTCCGGTTTTTTTACAGCAAGCGATCAGCGTCAATTCGATCAATTTCTCAAGATGCTTGTAGCCAGGTTACCGGAGGAACATCCATCCCTGCTCCACGGCGACCTGTGGAGTGGTAATTACCTGGCATCAATCAGCGGAGAGCCCGTGTTGATCGACCCGGCTGTGTATTACGGTCACCGGGAAGTTGACCTGGCAATGAGCCTGCTCTTCGGCGGTTTCCCGGATTCCTTTTACCACAGCTACCGGGAAACTTATCCCCTTGAACATGGGTGGGAGGAACGCGTTCCGGACTACCAGTTGTATTATCTGCTTGTCCACGTAAATCTATTTGGCGGCAGTTATGTCTCTTCGTGCCTGGAAGTGATCAACCGCTATTGATATTGATCCTGGCGTGCTCTCACTCCGCAATGCCGGATATTCCTGTTATTCCAACTAAATACACTTCCTGACCGAAATCCGGTAAAGGCAACTACGATTTACCCGGCAATCGGGCAGAATCTTGAATTATGTTAATATATTGGTATTATATGCGTGCCGCAGACCGAATATCCGTTTTTTTTGTCTTGAAGATTCTGAAAATTTACTGAAATCATTAGTTTTATATATATCAATATTAAGTTATTTGTAACCTGGTATTAAATTTGCGTCCAGAGGGATATTCCATTGAGGTGTCCATTGATCGGGATGATGCTAAACAGTCTGGCTCGCAGGATTAAGTGCATGGTTCGGACCATTGAAGAGTAACCATTGTTTTAATAGCAACAGGATACTTACCCTTGAATACTTCCATTATGAAGACTACTTTTTTGTTCCAAACGAACCATAAAAATGCTGCTGATCCGACTTTATATTTAGCCACGCTGATGTCATTCGGTATATTGAAGCCATCAGCGACTCTATAACGGATTAACAAGACAGTCGAGAGATACATGCAAAATACGGAAGCAGTTGGTGAATTAAATTTCCGGACTCTATTCAGACACCTTCTTAAATTTCGGGCAGGGGTACTCTATGCTATCCTGCTCTACGTCATTTGGACGGCTACAGAATTATCCATTCCGTTTCTGACCCGACTCCTGGTTGATGAGGGTATCTTCTTTTCGGACAAGTCCTTCATCATCTATATCATTGCTGCCATCATCATTTTTAATATCGGTGGGATGCTGGCGGATTTTTCGAAAACCTGGATCCTCCGCAATATCGGCGTCCGTATTAATATCGTGATCGTCGAACATTATTACAGCAAGCTGCTCAAGAATAATTACCTGGGATTCAAGAACATTAACGAAGGTCAGGTCATCCAAAATGTCAATGATAATGTCCGCATAGAAATGTTTCTGACCGATGGTATCATTACCCTGATAAATTCCATTTTCAGTCTTGGCCTTTTTTCCATGGTATTGTTCTTCTTCAATTCAACAATAGCCGTCGTATTCATCGTCTCCATTTGTATTCTCGTTGGCTGGGAAATTCTTTTCCTGGGGGTTAGTGCGAAGATTGATCATGAACGGTACAATATGAATTCGCGTATTCAGAGCGAGGTCATTCAAGCGGTAAAGGGAGTATTTGACATTAAAATGAACAAGCTCGAAAGCCGTCATTTGAAATTATGGCACGAGTTGCACCAGTACACCTCCAATATACGGTTATCCATCCTTCGGTTGGTCCAGCTATACAAAGGGGGCAATCTGATCTCTTCTGAAATCCGTGATGGAATCATTTTCGCGATCGCATGTTTCAGTATTATCAACGGACATATGACCCTGGGCGCACTCCTCGCCATTCAGTACATTTTGGGAAGGACCAGACAACCCATGCACGACACCCTTCAATTTCTTCAGGATCGCGAGTATGCCAAATTAAGTTTGAAACGATTGCAGGACTTTTACGAGACAGTCTCCGATGATACCTGGACCAGGCGGTCAGAAGAGCGTATCGATGCTGACATACTTCTTGAAAATGTCACCTACTTTTATCCAACCACCAACCATGGAGTTGCAAACGTTAATCTGACCTTAAAGCATGGTCATAAATTAGCGTTTATTGGTGAAAGCGGTAACGGCAAGTCCACTTTGCTCAACATCATGAACGGCCTTATTACACCGGAAAAAGGTAAGGTCATTTTCCGACACCGGACCAACGACTACCACCCTTCCGAATGCTGTATAGGCGCCGTGTCCCAGGACGGCCACATCTTCGATGAAAGCATCTTGTATAATATAACCCTGAGTGAGGACGCAGAATATCCGAGAGCAAGACTGGAAGACCTGCTGCGCATCAGCTGTTTGACGGAAGTCGTCAATGATCTGCCGGACAAATTGCATACCAAACTGGGCAAAAACGGAGTTACGTTGAGTAAAGGGCAATTCCAGCGCATCCTGATCGCACGGGCACTCTATAAAGACTGCGGAATATTGATTTTTGATGAACCCACCAGTGCGCTGGATATTAAAACATCCAATGAAATCATTGACAATATCCTTACCGCATATCCGAACAAAACCATTATCGTGGCCACACACAAGCTGTTTGTTGCCAACAAAATGGATTACGTTGTTTTATTAAAAAAAGGTCAGATTATCAAAGAGTTTGATCTGACTGACGGTGCTGAAAACAAAGGAGTAACCATTAATGATCTAATGTGATGCGACTGTTCAAGATCAATAATCCGGTCAATATCCATGAACTTCCGAGGAGGATAGTCACCAGAAGTCTTTTGGTGATCATCATCAACATTGCATTTTTGTCCTGCTTCATCACCTTCGTTAAGCTGAAGAGTTACATAACTGTGCGCAGCGAGATCAAAAGTGAACGGTACGAGAATTATGTCATCATTGCAAATAAAAGTGGTTTGGTTAACATTCCCAGGTTTGGTGTTTCCGCACCCATTTCCAGGAATGAATGCGTAGGAATTTATGAGCTGAATGACCATACCTTTCCTAAACTGGAACAATATCAGGCTCTGGCTAATCTCAGTCTGGCCCATAGCCTGACTCAAACGGACTCCACCATTAATCAGCTCAAATCACTGGTCATCAACGACGAATCCATTAATTTCCACGTAGCCAAATTGCTCAATAACCTGCTATACTACCAATCCATGTACAATGTGAATGCGGAAAGTTATTCCAAACTGGTCAATAACTATCTGGAGAATCACAACTCCAATCTGGAGATCCAGAAATTAATCCGGACCAAAGATTCATTGGAATCCACGCTCAAAGACCTGCTTACATCCAGTGATGTCCGTGACGCCTCACTTAAAAATCAGCGGGTCATTTCCACGCAATACCAGGAAGAGCGTTTGATTGAAACCATCAAGGATAAAGTAAACTCCCTGTCGCGCGAGATCAATGATTATGCCATAACCCGGAACAATTACGATGTTAATAAGGACTTCCTACTGAGGGAACTGGAATTTCAGAACAAGTTCAGGAACATGGTCAACGACATTGAATTATCCATTTTTGAGGTTAAAAATGCCGAACTGGAATGGAGGCGGAAGTATTTCATCATTGCCCCGCAAAACGGCCGCTTGCATCTCGGAAATTACTCCTCACTCACGTATTTCGAACCAGGTGATACCATAGCCATTATAAGTCCACTTACTGATTCAACATCGGATTTTGAAATCCATTTCAGATTCCCTGCCAAATACATCAACTACCTGCATCAGGGGCAGATTGTCTATTCAGAAATGGATGAATTTCCATATCTGGAATATGGCTCACTTGCCGCAACCGTCTCCGACATCTCTTCCGTCCCATTCGGGGATACTTATTTTTGCAAAGCGAAACTGAACAATCATTTTACCACGACTTATGGAGTATCCATTACTCCGCTTGGAAACAGTATGACTGCCCAATCCAGGGTGCTGATCAAAAAAGAAAGCCTGTTTGAGAAGTTTAAGAAAGGAATGCGCTGGGAAGTTTCCAATCTTGCCAACGGAAAGTCAGGTACCAGTAATTAATCCGGGTTAATACAGAGAACTTCTATTGGAAACATGTCTTCCCGTTCAGGATGTTTCTGCATAAAAAACAAAAGGCCATCGGGAGGGACGGCCTTTTATAAGCACAATGAACATTATAATTAATAAGCACTAAAAGCGATTAACGTTGCACCTGGATCTTTTGGGTAAGGATTCCGGTATCCGTCTGAGCCTGAAGAACATATAGTCCGGTAGGCAATGCACTGAGATCCAGCAGGTGGTCTCTTCCGGAAACATTTCTGTTTTCAAGGATTTGCTGCCCGGTGATAGAATAAAGGATCAGGTCTTTCAACTGTCCCCCGCCATTCAAATGAACGGTCAGGTTGTCCGAAGTGGGGTTCGGGAAGGTTACCAGTTGCACATTATCCTTCTTGCCATGCAGGCGAACATATACGGTCTGATAGGCATCCGGAAGCGAATAGGAATCGCCATTTTTGTCTGATACACGGATGTTTTTCAAATGCAGCTGCAGCGGAATCTGCTCATCCCCTTTAAATCCGGCAATATCTTCTTTGATGACAAACCCTACGGTAGACACCAAGCCATGCCCGGATATAACTTCTTTATTGGCGCGGCTGATGGCAGCATCGACCCGGCCATGGTAAGGATCTTTGGCCAGTTCTATATGGGGCGCGTTACGGACCAGCCAAGAGTCTGTATCCAGGTTGACCTGGACCGAATTGGAATCAACCAATTGCCCTTCATAGTCAAGGGTGAAGGCAAATCCATGGATATCAAGCGCCGGATAAGCTTCCGTCCCCAGGCGAATGTTGATCACGGCAAGGTCGCCGGAATCCAGCTGGCTCTGCTCCGGCTCAATAAAGACCGGAATATCCGTCATTTCTTTGGAGACAAATACGACATCAGGTACGAAAGAATGCGCTTGCCGGTAATTGGCATTGATGGCATCGAGATCTGCCTGGGTAACGTATCCGTCACCGTCGGTGTCCGCGTGCTTGAGATTCACTCCATTGTAGGTCGTTGACCAGTCGGGCGCTACGGCATTGATCCACTGGGATCCCTGATGATCACGGGCAGGTCCTGTTTCTCCGAGTGTCCATCCCAGTTGCAAAACATCTCCCATGTCAACCCGGCCATTGCCATCGGCATCACCCGGCCATACCTGATCCTGTGCCAGGTCACAGATGGCTTCTTCATCCACGACATCGATGATCACATCAATCGACTGGCATTTATTACCGGTAAGGCAATAGTCCAGGGTAAAGTGATCCTGTCCGGTGAAATTGAATTTCGGCTCGTAATAGATGATGTTCGTACCGGCGATGTCTCCACAGTTTAAAGTGGTTTCATCAATTTGTTTGAAAATGTCAATTTGACCATTACCCGGAAACTGCTGTACCTGGAAGGCGTATTTATCGGCGTCAATCGGAATGCGGTAATTGACCACCAGGCTGTTGTTCTTAGCCAGCGTGAAGTGGTATGGCTCATCATTACGGGGCTGGTAATCACTTACCTGGAGGAAAACTGTGGCATCCTCACAATATCCATCACGGCAAACCTGGTAATCAAATGATTGAACCCCTTCGAAATTAGCCGGATAGGTATACTCAGCCAGGCCATTTTCGTCCAGCAACAGGAAGGACTGCGGTTGATAGCCTAGAATGTAGGTCTTTAAATTTTTATCTCCGGGATCCCCGATCGTTAAAGTCGGGTCATTATTGTAAAAATTGTTGATCAGGTTAAATCGTACCGGATCGCGGGTATTTTTGATAAAATGAACCACCCCGTTTTTAGCAATGACCTTTTCTTCCGGTTTGGCATAGACCGAGATGACAAATACCTTTGTCATCAGGGTGGAATATTGAACGATAACCGTATCCTTACCGACATAGTTGTCTACCGGCGTGTACTCCAGTGCAAAGGGAGTTATGAACTGGGCCGTCCCATGTTTAGGCGATGCGGAAACGGTAAAATTATCCAATGGCGTAAACAGATAGACCGGTGCTCCGGCAATACTGAACTCCTGCAGGGTATCGTAAGGAATCAGCTGATCGTAACTCGCCACATAGATGTGGACATCGCCAGGGGCACAGTTACCCTGGTCGTCACAGGCCAGGTATTTGATGAAGGCTTTCCCGGCATGATCCGGATCCGGTTTATAGAAGAGGGAACTGCCTCCGTCCATAATTTGCGCCGTACCGAAATTAGTTAGCAGGATCTTCTCAATATGAAGAGGTCCTGAACCGTTATCGTTGGCAAGGGGAAAGATATACTTAGGGTAATTCTGACCGATGCGAACCAAGTCCGACTGCGTCTGTATCTGAGCGGAAATCGTCCATCCCAGACAGATCAATACGGTCAATAAAAGCATGCGGGGGTAAACTATGCTCATTGATTGTTCATTAAGTGCTTAAAACAAAGATACGAACTATCTTTGGAACGAAGTGTTAAATCGTATTATTATGTATTCATATATCATTTATTAACAATTTGTTGTACTTTGAACGATAGCAAGATATACCAGAGTTTAGCCTGCCTTGATGTGTACCAGGGCAACCGGTTCATCAAGTTCCTGCAATCGCCGTATTTCAATAAAAAAGAGCTGTTGACCAATCTGGTCAGCTATCTCGTGGAATGCCATCGCATGGTTCAGGAGCCAGACAAAATGGTTTTCTGGAAGTTAAATCAGGATTCTGACTTCGACGATGCGTACTTCCGGCGGTTGTGCAATGAGGCCATTGAACTCCTGGAAGATTTTCTGGCCATCGAACAATTAAGGTCCAACAAATACCTCCGGTCCCATTTATTATTAGAGGGTATCGATGCCTATCAGATCACGGCGCTGTCAAAGGGAACCATTCGCAAAGCCCAGCAGATCAAACAAGACCGCATCAATACGACCAATCTGCTTTTTGACTTCCTCATTGAGCGTGATATCCGGCAAATCGAACAGGCGGATTCAAAGCGCTATGAAAAGTCATCACTGGATATCTTGTCCAATAAACTGGATTCCTATTACATCATTGAAAAACTCCGGATCTATTCACTGGTCTACTGGCAGAAATCATTTTTAAAAGAGGAATACAAAATTCATCTGATCGACCAGATACTGGAATTCCTGAAGGGTGATCCATTTCCGGATAACTACATCATCAACTTGTACTACCACAATTTATTAATGCTGGTGGATCCGGAAAATGAAGAATATTTCCATGAATACAAGAAACTCCTGCTCAATTATGCAGTCGAATTTTTGCCCAATGAAGCTTTCCGGTTAATCTACAATGCCATCAATTACAGCATCCGGAAATTAAATCAGGGACAGCGGATATTCCGGAGGGAAATCTGGGAACTGTACAAATTTGCATTGGAAAGCAATATCCTCATTGACTCGAAAAACTTTGATCACTGGGATTACCGCAACATTGTCACTGCCGCGCTTCAGGAAAGTGAATACAACTGGACGCGGGATTTTATTGAAAAGTACAAGGAATACCTGGAGCCCGACCAAAAAGAAAATGCCTATCATTTCAATCTTGCCCTGCTGAACTTTTACGAGAAGAAATACGACAAGGTGGTTGACCTGCTGAACACGGTAGAATATTCGGACCTGACCTATAACTTGAATGCCAAAGTTTTGCTGATCGCCACCTATTATGAACTGGATGAGATTGATGCACTGGAATCTTCATTGAGTAGTTTTAAAACCTATATTTACCGCAAGGATATCGTGTCTGAGGACCGAAGAAAATTGTACAATAATTACGTATCATTTCTACAAAAAATCCTGCAAAATCAGGGCAGCCCTGCTAAATTGATCAAATTAAGGGAAGACGTGGAGCAGGTAAAAAACATTGCCTCCAAACCCTGGCTACTCGAAAAGATCAATGAACTGATCGGTGAAAAAGTACAGGCATGAGCATAAAATCACTCCCATTATGGTTGTTCTTTGGATGGCAGGCATGCTCCTCTCCCACTCCACCGGAGACTTCGCGGAATTATGAACCGCAGTTAAAGGACGCCTATCACGTCGCTTTCCTGATCATGGACGGCACCTACAACACGGAATTCACTGCACCCTTTGATATCTTTCAGCACACCCAATTCCGCGAAGGTATCAAACCCATGGAGGTTTTCACCGTCGCTAGGACTCATGACGCCATAACCACCTTTGAAGGAATAAAAGTGTTGCCGGATTACAGCTACCTTCAGGACAGCCTTCCTGCCATAGACATACTTGTCATCCCCAGTGCGGAACACCATCTGGATACTGACCGGGCGGACAGTACATTGATCCGGTGGGTTCGGAAGGTAAGTCAGTCGGCTCATTTCGTCACCTCTCACTGTGATGGAGCATTTATACTGGCACAGGCAGGCGTCCTGAATGGACACGTGTGTACCACATTCCCGGGTGATATCGGATTAATGCGGGCAGAATTTCCAAATCTGGACATTCGCGACAGTGTATACTTTGTTCACGACGATCGCGTTATTACTTCAGCCGGAGGTGCCCGGTCATTTGAAGCAGCACTTTATCTGTGTGAACACTTATATGGAGTAAATGTGGCAAGAAGAATTGCAGAAGGTTTGGTCATCGATTGGAATTTAGATCAAATCCCGCATCTGGTAGCCTCTCCCCATTGAGGGGCCTTTGAATTTTATGAAGATTTCTTCTTCAGCCATGCAAAATTGCCTATAGTTTGCTGTCTTATGGTTATATGAAGCCGGTCTCAGCTTGAGCCGGCTTTTTCTATTTCCGCCTGAAGAGGGGCCTGAAACTAAAGAACCACAGAGCGCTGACCGATATCAGGACAGTAGCGCCGATGCGGATAGTTATCTGGAAAGGCAGGATCCAGAGGAGCACCATGGTGAAGACAAAACGAAACCACTCCACATACCATACCCATTTTCTAAGCTCGAAAATAGCTCCCATATTGGCAATACCCAACAAAATCCAGGCCGTCAGCCAGATCTGGGTGAGATGGTCGTACTTGGAAAGAGTAAACAGAAACCATGACGTAAATCCCAGGATCATGATGTATTGCATGAATACATAATAGTTCACTCCGGGTGGAACTGCCGTATCGTATTTAACCGCTGAATCGCTTGTTACCGGCTTGGGTCGTTGATAACCTCCCAGGTGCGCAGGCATCCAACCCGGCTTGCGAACCAGTACCTGTATGCGTTCCCACCAGGACATCGGTTGTTGTAAGAGATGCCACAAATCCACGTAGTAATCAAAATTAGCCCAAAGCGGGTTCCAGGAAGATAACGGTTTGGTCACGCCATAGACCACTTCTTCCTCTTCCGGCTGAAAAGTGCCGAACATCCGGTCAAACACGATCAGAGTGCCGCCGTGATTCTTATCGATGTATTGCGGATTCCGGCCATGATGGACACGGTGGTGGGAAGGTGTATTAAATACATACTCGAAAGCGGGATGTAACTTGTCGATGGTTTTGGTGTGGATCCAGAACTGATACAGTGTCTGAAAAGCGCCAATAGTAACGAATGCCACCGGATTGAACCCCAGAAGCGCTAACGGGAGATAAAATACGGTTGAAACAAAAGCCTGGAAGGTGGATTGTCGCAGTGCCACACTCAGATTGTAGTCTTCACTCTGGTGATGTACGATATGCGCTCCCCAGAAGAATGAAATCTCGTGGGACATCCGGTGAAACCAGTAATAGAAGAAATCAATGCCGATGAAAAGTAACAAATACATCCACCAGGTATTTGGTAGATTGAAAAACCGGTAGTGGTCGTAAAGGAACACGTATCCCACAATGAGAATGGTTTTAAAAAAGACCCCACTGACCTGTTGTGCAATCCCGCAGCTGATGTTGGAAACAGCATCATTAAAGCGATACAAATGGGATTGCTTATACTTATCGATCAACAATTCGATTCCTATGAGTAGGAAGAAAACTGGTATGGACAGGATGATGTAATTCATTGATTAACCTGGTTTAATAAGGCTGTCGTAAAGATATAAACCTGAGTCTTTCTTTACCAAAGCATATCCGCCATCATCCTTTCCAATATCACTATCTTGCCGAAAATATTCCAGACCATGCGTTTTCGAGATAAGACCGTACTCATTACCGGTGGAAGCCGGGGAATTGGTCGCGCCACTGCTCAGGCCTTTGCCGAAGAAGGTGCGGTGGTAGTCATCAATTATCACAAAGAACTGGAAGGAGCCAGAAACTTTGTGACCACCCTCCCCAATGGCCCGCATCATCTGATTCAGGCAAATGTTGGCAATCCGGAAGATGCCAGAAGGCTGGTGGAAGAATCGGTACGGCTCACCGGCCGTTTGGATATCCTGGTGAACAACGCCGGCATTCACGAACACCATCCAATCGACCAGGTAGACTACTCAACCTGGCAAAACGAGTGGGAAAAGACCATTCAGGTCAACCTCTTCGGGCCTGCCAATACCATGTACTGGGCGACCCAGCATATGATCCGGCAAGGAGGAGGTCGTATTGTCAATGTTTCTTCCCGGGGAGCA
The DNA here is from genome assembly GCA_020636135.1 of Lewinellaceae bacterium. Classification (NCBI taxonomy): domain Bacteria; kingdom Pseudomonadati; phylum Bacteroidota; class Saprospiria; order Saprospirales; family Lewinellaceae; species Lewinellaceae bacterium. Next base: position 2,103,831 of record JACJYK010000001.1, on the reverse strand, counting down.
TTTCGCGGTGAACCTGACCAACCAGCCTATGGAGCCAGTAAAGCCGGGTTAAACGCACTCAGCCAGTCTCTGGCCCAGAAATTAGCTCCGTACCATATTTACATTGGTGTAGTAGCTCCGTGCTTTACGGAAACCGATATGGCGGCGGAAATCCTTGCCGGACCCCGGGGAGATGGGATCCGCAAACAATCACCTACCGGACGAGTCGCCAAACCGGAAGAAGTTGCCCGAGGTATCTTATTCCTGGCTGAGACAGGGACGGAATACATGACCGGAGCAATCCTGGATATAAATGGCGCTTCATACCTCAGATCCTAGTCCACTCAGTTGGGATAGGCAAAGGCGAAAACCCCCTCCACATCTTCCAGGACGAGTTGCTCCGTTCTGGCCTGGTCTGCCATGATACAATTGAGCAGAAAGAAGACTTTCTGAGTCGGCTGACCTGAAGCATCACTTCTATAGGGTTCGTGATCTATAACTTTGAACGAAGCATTGACCTGTCGGGCAAACCGGGTGCTAAACAATTTTCCCTGGTCATTCGTATAATACAGATCGATGGTATTCAGTTGCAATGGATTTGGCCGCGGTACTTTATTGATGACCCGGTAACTGAAGCCAGCCTGACAAACATCTGCCGGCAATACATTATTCTCCGGTAATTTGATGACAACTTTCCCTTTTTGTCCATTATTCCATACGATTTCTGCACTGATGCGGGTTGCGATCGGCTCCCGGATGATGAGCTTTTTACCATCCGATGTAACTGGTGACCAGGTCACGGTAAAATCCCTGGTATCCGATAATTGAATAACAATCGCACGACCATCCTGTATAAAATTAACCTTGATGGATTGGTTTGACTCTGTCATGGATACCATCTCCTGCACAATAGGTTGTGTGATCTGAACAGCCAATGTGGCTGTCGAGTCCTGGATCATGTAATCCATTTCCTGCTCAACATCCGGTAGTACTACTGAAATAGTTGACCCGCTGAGTTTGCGATCTCCGATCTTCCAATTAGACCGCGCCGGAAGGCCTGAACACTGTCCTATTGACTTGAATTGATATTCGGTGCTATCCACGGCTTCCACATCCAGATAACGCCTGTTTTGATCAGCATTCAAAAGCGCATCGATATCTATGCCTGCAGCAGATGCCTGCAGAGAGCGCAACTGCATCCTGAAAGAATTGGCACAAAGTCCGGCACAGGAATCCGGCCGGATGGTACTGACCAATACGGGTACTTTAGCCTCATCCCGTTTCCACTCCGTATCCAGGAAATAGTGGTTATCTCCGGCATTCAATTGCCACGGTGCGCCATTTAAATAACCCTTTATGTAAAAAACCGGGCTAGGTACCTGAGGCTCAGGAAATTCAAGCGTCTGACAACCAGCAAACAATGCCATTACCCACAGAATCAAATGTCTCTTTCTCATTGCTCCAACATAATTTGTATTCCTAACCCAATCGATACCGGACTTGGCTTTGACTGCATCAACGATTCCGGATAATCGCTTAAATCATTCTTCCACAGGTAGCCTAAGGCCCCTTGCAGGAAAAAGCCTTTATTCACCTGATACCGCATCCCCGCTGTTGTCCTGAAGTTCCACTTCCGGTAAGGTCCTGTGGGCAGCCAGCCTTCAGAAAGCGACTGCACCACTTGCTGTACTTTATTGGAACGGGTTCCCAGGATCGGCATCAGTGTTATTTCATTTACTGAACCCTGCACACCCAGTGTATAGGACGGTGCAACACCAGCGAAGACAGACCAGCGCGATATATGATAGTGTAATGCCAGTGGGAATTCCAGGTAATGCCTGGTATCTCCATACATTCCCAATGTTCTGGTGACCGAGCCAAAATCATATTCTGACTGATATTCCAGTTGAGAATAGCCGCCAATCTGGTGATTCTGCCCATACATGACACCGAGTTGCAAACCCCATTTTTCATAAAACTGGTAGGTGGTCATCAATCCGGCCTCGATACCCTGCCATAATTCTGAGCTCCCGATACTAAACAAGGTTCCGATCGAAAGTCCAATGCCAACTACCGGTTCGAATGGAATTTCCGGGCCCGACAATGAGGTGTTCATCTTTTTCAGCCGGATTCCGGTATCTGATACATCGATTGTAATAAATCTGTCAGGTAAGGATCTTATGGCCTTGCTATCTGTCACAGACTTGTGGTTCTCCTGAAACTGAAACCCGATTCCCGCATCTTTAGCCGGATCATCCAACACCACATCTGGTTGCTTTCTTAGTTGAGTATAACTACCGGGAACAGCCGAGGTATTTTGGCGGGTCCCTGCTCCCTTTCGTCCCCGTAGTTTGTCATTAGGGTCAGCTAGTTGGCGTAAAACACCTTTAGAAGCGTCAATAACTAATGCCTGTTCCTGAGTTGACATTTGAGATTTCAAGGCTTCCCGATTTCCTTCCTTACCATCATCAGCGAAGGCATCTTCAACCACAGCCTCATGCCTGGTTATATTTTCAGGTTCCTTACCTCCCGCAAAGGCAAACCAGTATCCTGTTAACAAGCCTAAAACTACCAAGCTGCCGAATAGCCAGAATGCAAGCCTGCGCTTACGTCGCTTTTGGGATTCAATCAGGCGAAGCGCATTTTGCCAATCTTCCGGCCGCATATTGTAGTGATTACTGCTCAGGTTCCGGGCAAATAGATTATCTATTGGATCTTTTTCTTTCATCTTGGTTGATTTACAGATATCTGTCTGGGGGGACCTTTCAGCGGCCCCTGATCTTTCTGAAGTTTTGATGCGATCATTTCTTTCAAGTTCTGTCTGGCTGCGTTCAGGTACCATTTTGATGTTCCGGGAGAAATGGATAACAGCTCACCAATTTCAGCATGGGAATATCCATCGATGGCATACAGGTTAAAAACTTTCCTTGGGATTTCTGGAAGCTGGTGAATCATCCTTTGATATTGCTCTGCTTCCAAAAGCAGTTCGGCCTGATTGTAATCGACATGACGGCTTTCAGCGGTATGATCAAGCTCTACGATCTCGACTTTCCGGCGCAATGACTGTGTCTTCCTGAATGCATCAATTATCGTGTTGATCATGATGCGCTTTCCCCATGCCTCAAAAGGAACATCGGGATTATATCTGTTTAGATTCATGATGATCTTCAGAAATCCACTATTTAATATGGCCCTGGCCTCTGTCTCGTCTGGCATATAGCGTAAACACACCTGCATCAACCAGGGAAAGCAGTTTTCATAAAGCAAAAACTGGGCATGGCGTTGCCCAGTTATACATTGCTTTATGAGATTGTGGTCCATGTGAATGGATGCTTTTATGAATTGAATTTACTTTCGAATGGTTTTGAGCGCCCAATACCGGGTACTGTCATGGATCAGGGTCAGATACAAACCGGGTGGCAGATTCGATCCGTCAATTTCAACGATGGGAATGCCCTTCTCTAAATTAAGGATCTTTTGGATATGTGTTTTACCCTGCATATCCTGAACCTGCACAATAAATGTACCGCTCTGATTTATAGGCAGTTGGATATTCCATATACCGTCTGTCGGGTTAGGATAAACGAATGAGTTGCCCGGTATTTTCTCGCTTACCAGATTCGATGGCGATCCGGTTGGATTATAAACTTCCCGATGTTCTGAAACCGCCTGGGCATCTCCATTTGCAGCCAGCAGCAAATCCGGATCATACCTTATGCATGTCTCTGATTTACATCCAGTTGCATCAACTACAGTAATGCAATATTCACCGGGGTTTTCCACTTCAATTACTTCGCTGGAGTCTCCGGTTGACCAATAGTATACAAATGGAGCTATGCCTCGGGCTTTGGCACCAAGCTTACCTTTCGAGGTACGAATATGAACACTGCAGGCCCTTTCATATTCAAAGCAATTTTCTGCCACACACCCATTACGATAAGCAACCCGTACACAATATTTCCCAGGAGCAAGGACTTGAATTTGCCGGCCCGTATCTCCTGTAGACCATTTTACAGCGACGATGCCCGTATCCGGACGTGGCACAATGGACACATAGAAGCCGCTATCCGCAGTATGACGTTCAAAGCCAACCTGGCAATCTCTGCCGGCTATTTCAACACAGTCCCGGGCTGTACATCTGGATGCAAAGCGTACACCAACACAATAATTACCGGGTTTTTCAACGGTGATCATTTGCGTAGTATCTCCTGTATTCCATTTGAAGGAAATGACATCATCGCCTGGCCGGGCGATGGCCTTTAATTGAATAGCTGACATTGTACCCTGAAGTAGCTCACGCCTGATTTCTACTTTGCATTCTTCCGAGTCCAGGCGCGGGATCTCTACGCATGCTTCTGCTGTGCAGCCAGTGCTGAACCGCACTCCAACACAATATTTACCCGGCTCCCTGACCACAATCGAACGATCTTCTGAACCGGTACTCCACCTGAATGCAACCACCGCATCGGCAGGCCGAGGGACTGCCGTCAGCCTGATGCCCGAATCAGTCACTTCACGCCTGATCTCTACATTACATTCCAGTGGGTCCGTCCGAGGGATCTCCACACAAGCTTCCGCCGTACAGCCGGTACTGAACCGTACGCCAACACAATATTTACCCGGCTCCCTGACCACGATCGAACGATCCTCCGAAGCGGTACTCCACTTGAGTGCTACAACCGCATCGGCAGGCCGTGGGATCGCTGTAAGTCTGATACCCGAATCCAATGTTTCCCGCTTGATCTCTACAAAACAGGGGGTAGAATCAGGACGACCAATCTCAATGCAGTCATCAGCGATGCAGCCCCCGGCAAACGCAACTTTGACACAATAAACACCTGGCTCCGAAACCAAAATACGGTTCGTGGAATCTCCGGTGGACCAGCGTATTCCACGAACCTGATCGGCTGGCCTTAACTTTAACTCCAGGACAATTCCATTACTGGTCGAGGCCCGGATGATCCCGACCTGGCAATCCTGGGAATAAGCCAAAGGCAAGTGAATGAGAAAGATGAGAAGGGCTACTAATGTGTTTTTCATATGGTAGTCTTTTTATTCGTTAATAATTCCATCATTACTACCTTACACGTAGTTCTTCATCACCTGGTTGGTAGAAAGCCAATATTTTTTAAAATTATTTATGAAACCATTAGCGGAGCGGCTTCGTCCCCAACACTTATCCGATATCGTAGGCCAGCAACATCTGGTAGGACCGCAGGGAGTACTCACCAAATTAATCCAGCAGGGTCAGATCCCGTCCATGATCTTCTGGGGACCTCCCGGTGTAGGCAAGACCACAATGGCACGGCTGATCGCCCAGGAACTGAAGCGGCCCATGTTCGCACTAAGTGCAGTCCATTCCGGCGTCAAAGATGTACGCGAGACCATCGAAAAAGCCGAAAAGCAACGCTTTTTTGACCGTCCGAATCCAATCCTATTCATCGACGAGATCCACCGTTTCAGCAAGGCACAGCAGGATTCCTTATTGCATGCAGTGGAAAACGGTACGGTAACACTCATTGGGGCAACCACTGAAAATCCAAGCTTCGAAGTGATATCGGCATTATTGAGCCGTTCCCAAGTTTATGTACTGAAGCCGTTGAGCGAGACGGAACTTCTGAATCTGGCAAAACGGGCTCTGGATACGGACGAGATCCTGGCGCCGCTGCATTTGACCATAGCGGAGACGGAGGCATTGATTCAGCTTTCAGATGGTGATGCCCGCAAACTACTGAACATGGTGGACCTGGTGGGTGGTGCTTTAGAGGAAGGCCAGGCCATTACCAACGAGGTGATCACCAGCCTGGTGCAGCAAAATCTCACCCGGTATGACAAAGGCGGAGAACAACATTACGACATTGCTTCTGCATTAATAAAATCCATCCGCGGCAGTGATCCAAACGGCGCCGTATACTGGCTGGCCCGTATGCTGGATGGTGGCGAGGATGTAAAATTTATTGCACGACGATTGCTGATCTCGGCAGCAGAGGACATCGGGTTAGCCAATCCAAATGCCTTATTGCTGGCTCAATCCTGTTTTCAGGCCGTGCATGTGATCGGGATGCCTGAGGCACGCATTATCCTTTCTGAAGCCACTGTATACCTGGCATCTTCACCTAAAAGCAACTCGGCCTATGCTGCTATCGGAGCAGCCCTTGACCTGGTACGCAAGACAGGGAATCTTCCGGTCCCACTGCATCTGCGCAATGCCCCAACCCGGCTGATGAAAGATCTGGATTACGGCAAAGGGTACAAGTATTCGCATGAGGGTAAGGATCATTTCATGGATCAGGAATATCTGCCGGAAGGGGTCGAAGGCACTCAACTGTATGACCCTGCTCTGAATGGCCAGGAAGAGAAGCTCAGGCAGTACCTACAGCACTGCTGGAAAGAAAAATATGGCTATTGATCAGTCCTTGAGCAGATTGCGGGATATAACCAGTTTCTGGATCTCTGAAGTACCTTCTCCGATGGTGCACAACTTGGCGTCACGATAAAATTTTTCGACCGGAAAATCTTTGGTATAACCATAGCCACCAAAAACCTGGACAGCATCATTGGCAATCTCAACGCATACCTCGGAGGCATACAACTTGGCCATGGCAGATTCGGTGGTCACCGGGAGTCCCTGATCCTTCAGGTACCCGGCGCGACGGGTAAGCAACTCGGCAGCCTGGATTTTGGTTGCCATATCGGCTAACTTAAAGGAGATCGCCTGGAAATGGGCAATCGGACGCCCAAATTGTTCCCGCTGCTTGGCATAGGCGACAGCAGCCTCATAGGCACCTTTGGCAATTCCAAGAGAAAGGGCAGCAATGGAAATACGTCCCCCATCCAGCACTTTCATCGCCTGGATAAATCCCTGGCCTTCCTCCCCTAACATTTGATTTTTATGAATACGGCAATTATCGAAGATCATTTCCGCCGTCTCCGAAGCCCGCATGCCTAATTTGTTTTCCTTTTTACCGGCATAAAACCCTGGTGTACCACGTTCTATGACAAAGGCACTAATACCGTTTTTATCCAATAAATATCCGGTGCGTGCCAGAACAACTGCCACCTCTGCGCTGATGCCATGTGTTATCCACAGTTTGTTCCCGTTCAGAATGTAGTTATTCCCATCCTTCACAGCCGTACACTGCATACGCATGGAATCGCTCCCGGTGTTGGGTTCAGTCAAACCCCAGGCACCGATCCACTCACCAGTCGCTAACTTACTGAGGTATTTTGCTTTTTGAATGTCATCGCCAAACTGGCTGATGTGCCCGGAGCACAATGAATTATGTGCTGCAACCGACAATCCCAGTGAAGGATCAACTTTCGCAACTTCCTCGATTACAGTGATGTATTCCTGATAACCCAAACCGGCTCCACCCAACGATTCCGGTACAAGGACACCCATCATACCATACTTGCCCATCTCCTGCAGGACATCCTTGGGGAAATGTTGGGATTCATCCCATTCCATCACATAGGGCCTGATGTGTTGTTCAGCAAAATCTCGGGTACTGTCCCGTATCAGGGTTAAACTTTCGCTAGCCAACTGAGTTTCAAACATCGCTCCTTACAATTATTGGACAGTAAACTGCAAATCTACAATTTTGTTCGCAGGGCTAATCGTTATTTGTACCTGCGAGGCATGGCACACCACCCAGGCGGGTATACAATATTCAATAAGTTGGTCTATATAAACAGATAAACCTAAATTCGCAATCAAATCAATAAAACGCAAATCATGAGGACATCCTTGAGAATGCCCTTAGCCCTGGCGTTTGCCGGGCTTTTACTCATTCCCGCTGAAGCACAAGTATTCAAAAAGAAAACACCACCGCCGGTAGTACAAGCAGATACGATAAAGCCTGAAGCACCGAAAAAGAAACCGGGAAAATTCAAGCCTTACAAAGAGATCATTACCCCGGAAGCACAAAGTGAAGCCGGACTGATGACGGTCCATCAGGTTGATGACAAGACCTATTTCGAACTGCCTTTTGGCTTGCTTGAAAAAGAAATGCTGGTCGTATCACGAATATCCGGTTATGTCAACAATTTATCCTTTGGTGGCGCAGGTATGAAGAGCCGGCCACAACAAGTGATTCGCTGGCAGCGGCTGGGTGATCAGGTTCTTCTGCGGTCGGTTTCGTATTCAAGTACCGCAGACCCGGACAATCCGGTTTATGAGTCGGTCAAAAACAACAACTTTGAACCGGTCATCATGACCTTCCCGATCAAAACATTTAATACCGATTCGACCAATCTGGTCATTGATGTCACGGATCTGTTTACCTCCGATGTCGAAATGATCGGCCCGCTTACGAAAAATCAACGCAAGAATTTTGACATCCAGAACCTGGATAATAAGCGATCCTTTGTACAATCCATGCGGGCATTCCCCCAAAATGTAGAGGTGGTTCATGTACTCACATTCCGCGGCAGGTCTCTGCCCGACAATCAACTGACCCAAACACTTTCGGTGGAGATGACCCAATCATTTATCCTGCTCCCGGAGCACCCGATGCAACCACGTTATTACGATAGCCGGGTAGCCTATTTCAGCGTCAGCCATACCAACTACAGCCTCGATGAACAAAAAGCAGCGAAAGAACAGTTCATAACCCGCTGGCGATTGGAGCCCAAGGATCCTGAAGCCTATGCCCACGGTGAACTGGTTGAGCCTGTTAAGCCAATCATTTATTACATTGATCCAGCTACCCCGGTAGAATGGCGTCCTTATATCAAACAAGGAGTCAATGACTGGCAGAAAGCATTTGAAAAAGCGGGTTTTAAGAATGCCATCATGGCTATGGACGCCCCAACCAAAGAGGAAGACCCTTCCTGGAGCCCCGAGGACGTACGGTACTCCGTCATTCGCTACATCACCACAGAGATCCAGAATGCCCAGGGCCCTCATGTGCATGACCCCAGAACAGGAGAAATCCTGGAAAGTGACATTCTCTGGTACCACAATGTGATGAATCTGCTTCGCAACTGGTATCTGGTGCAGACAGCAGCTTCCAATCCGGCTGCCCGGGCAGTTAAATTTGACAAGGAAGTCATGGGACAGCTTATCCGTTTTGTCGCATCCCATGAAGTTGGTCATACCCTGGGTTTGCCCCACAATATGGGCTCGAGTGTTGCCTATAAAGTTGACTCCCTCAGGTCCAGGACATTCACCAAAAACCATGGTACGGCTCCTTCAATCATGGACTATGCGCGATTTAATTACATAGCCCAGCCGGAGGACGGTGTTACGAATTTCTATCCTGGCATCGGTCCGTATGACGATTGGTCAATAACCTACGGTTACCGGATTATTCCGGGAAGCACCAAGGACTCTGAACGGTCCACGCTAAATCAATGGGTGAAGGAGAAATCCGGAAATCCGATCTACCGCTTTGGTCATGTGAATGGCATCGACCCGTCCTCACAAACTGAAGACCTCGGTGACGACGCGGTTTATGCCAGTGACATGGGGCTTAACAATCTAAAAAGGATCGTACCTCAGTTGATCGATTGGTCCTCCCAGGAAGGAAAAGAATTTGAAGAATTGGAAGATATGTACAATGCCGTTATCGGCCAATACCGCAGATATATCGGGCACGTGACTATGAATGTCGGCGGTGTCTACGAATACCGGAAGACAGCAGATGAAGACAGTCCGGTGTACCTGCAGGTTCCAAAAGCACGGCAAGCAGGAGCTGTTAACTGGCTGAATCACAATGTTTTCACAACACCTAACTGGTTATTAGTACCGGACATCCTCGAAAGGATTGACCCTGTGGGCACCATGGAAAATGTCCGGTCACTGCAATTGCGAACCCTCAATAGCCTCTATGACAAGGAACGTCTCCTGCGATTGATGGAACAAAAAGCGCTCTATCCGATCTCTGCTTACAGTCTGGATGAACTGATGAATTCAACCCGTGAGACGATATGGAGTGAGCTGACCAACACACAGACACCGGATGCTTTCAGACGTAATTTGCAACGCGGTTATCTTGATGTGCTGGGTACACTGATGAAGGATGAAGATGTGAAGGTGACCGAATCGGACATCAAGCCAATTATCCGGCAACAACTGAAGACCTTGCGTGGTGATGTTGTGGCTTCCATCAGCCGATCCTCAGGACTACCGGAGAAAAAGGGACATCTTGAGGATATCCTCGTTCGTATTGACAACATCTTAAACCCGAATCAAAAGAACTGATTGCAAGACTTTCTCTTTTAGACCTATTATGGATCTAATGCGGATGTTTGTCCAGGTAAGCTGTCACCACTTCGCGGATACTGGGGTAGATCGGATGGTATTTCTCTAAAAACTGCTGGGGAGCTATCCAGGCATGGTCCTCGATATCTTCTTCTGCCTGGAGCTTTATCTGGCCCTCGGTCCATTGCATTTCGTACCAGACGGACTTTTTCAGGGCAATGCCATCTCTGTAAGGATAGGTGTGATAAGTGGGAGGCAGGTCAGCCAGGATTTTCGTCAGGATACCCGTCTCTTCCATTACCTCACGCATAGCGGTCTCCTGGAGTGTTTCGCCCGGATCAACCTTCCCTTTGGGCAGATCCCAGGATCCCCGGCGAAAAATGACCAGCAGGTTGTTATCCTGGTTAAATACCAACCCACCGGCAGCCTCCAGGTAAATGAACTGTTTTTTATAGACGCCCCATAATTGCTCCAGGTCGTCGGCAAAAAAGGTCACCTGCGGATATTCGGTGCGCCCCAGGTACGAACTGAAAACCCGCTTATTGAAAAAAGGAACAACAGGAGCTTGCAACGTTCCGGTCAGATTTGGCAATAACTCCTGAGGAGTAGCCAGGCAACAAACTTGAGCAGTGCTGTATATTTTGTACATTTGCGCGATGACTTGTGTATGGAAAATTTAGCTCAGGAGATCGCTCGATCGCTTCTACAAATTAACGCAATTAAACTCAGCCCGCAAAAACCCTTTACCTGGGCATCAGGCATCCAATCTCCCATCTATTGTGACAACCGGATCGCTCTATCCTATCCGGCAGTCCGGAATCAGATTGTTCACGGATTTGCACAACTGGCCCAATCGATGGATTTTGATGCAGTGGCTGGAGTGGCCACAGCAGGAATACCATGGGGTGCGTTGCTTGCCGACCGGCTCAGCCTGCCTTTCCTGTATGTAAGGAGCAAGCCAAAAGAACATGGAAGACAGAATCGTATCGAGGGAATGCTGGAGGAAGGACAAAAAATCCTGGTAACCGAAGATCTTATTTCCACCGGTGGCAGTTCACTTCAGGCTGTGGATGCGCTACGGGAGCAAGGGGCCGAAGTTATAAGCATTCTGGCCATCTTTTCCTATCAATTTGATGAAGCCCGACAGGCATTCAAGGATCAAAACTGCAATCATCAGACACTAAGCAACTATACCGCTTTGCTCAGCGTAGCAAATGAATTAAATTACATTAATGCTGCCGATCTTACAGCCTTGCAGAAATGGAGCACCAATCCACGTGCCTGGCAAATATCGGATGAAGTTTAAAATTGGATTATCGATATGACACTGATCAAAAAGACAGGTTTAAAGTTTCTGGCAAATTATCTGAACAACGCTTCACCCACCGGATTTGAAGCGCCTGGTCAACAAATATGGTTGGAGTACATCAAGCCTTTCATTGACGATTATCATCTGGATAATTACGGCACTCTGTATGGCATCATCAACCCCGGTAAAGACTACCGGGTAGTGATCGAGGCACATGCCGATGAGATATCCTGGTTTGTAAACTATATTTCCGAAGATGGTTTTATCTACGTCATTCGTAATGGTGGATCGGATCAGACCATTGCGCCGTCGAAAAGGGTAAATATCCATACCGCTAATGGGGTGGTTCGTGGCGTTTTCGGATGGCCGGCGATCCATACCCGAAAGAGTGGAAGTAATGAGCTGACACCCAAGGTGGACAACATATTTATAGATGTAGGAGCGAAAAATAAAGATGAAGTGGCCGAAATGGGAATTCACGTCGGCTGTGTCATTACCTATGACGATCCATTTGAAATCATCAACAAGGATTTTTATGTAGGACGTGCTCTGGATAACCGGATGGGAGGATTCTGTATCGCCGAAGTTGCCCGTCTGCTCCATGAAAACAAGATCAGCCTGCCTTATACCCTGTATGTGGTCAATGCAGTACAGGAAGAAATCGGGTTACGTGGTGCCGAGATGATTGCCAATACCATCAAACCACACGTGGCGCTGGTCACGGATGTCACCCATGATACGAATACACCGATGATCGAAAAGAAGTCCCAGGGTGACGTAAAGCTGGGAAAAGGACCTGCGGTAACCTATGGCCCCGCAGTGCACAACAAGTTACTTGACCTGGTCATCAAAACTGCAGAAAAGAAAAAGATCCCGATCCAGCGTTGCGCTGCGTCCAGATCCACCGGTACGGATACCGATGCATTCGCCTATTCCAATGGCGGTGTTCCTTCAACTCTGATATCCCTACCCTTGCGATACATGCATACCACGGTGGAAATGGCCCACCGGGAGGATGTTGAAAATGTGATCCGGTTGATGTATGAAAGCTTACAGGTCATCAAGAGCGGTCAGAGCTTCAAGTACTTTTAGACTTGTTCCGGTTTAAGAAATGGATCGATTTCCTGTTGTACACAAACCTGTACATTGGTCTGTGTGCCTGGGCTCTCCTGTATTTTTCTTATGTCTATCTGGCAGGAGAAACACCACCATTGCCACAGCAGGCATTGATATTTGGCGGTACCCTTGCTCTGTATGGCCTCCATCGCATCATCGGTCTGCGATTCGTCCATCTCGGCCCCAGCCGGTTTCAGTCGGTTCTGAAACTGAGCACCTGGATCATCGTGGTGGCCGGCATCGGAATCCTGCTTTCAGTCTATGGATTCATTTATGCCTCCGAAAGGTTGCGCTGGAGCCTGGTTCCAATCATGGTGCTAAGTCTGGCCTACGCCCTGCCCGTCTTTCCAGGTAAAAAGCGGTTACGGGATTATCCTTACATCAAGATCTTTCTTATCGGCAGCCTATGGACCTTATTGACCATCGGTATACCTGTCATGCATGCCAATACTTATTCCTGGTACATCATCACTCTGTTATTACTGGAGCGCTTCCTGTTTATCTTCAGCCTGACCATACCATTTGATCTGCGGGATATTCGTGTGGATCAGGAACACAAAGTATGGACCATCCCTATGGTCCTGGGAATCAAGTGGGCCAAACGGCTTTCCATGAGTCTGCTCTTGGCAGCCTTGTTGCTGTTAGGATTTTTGGTGTATCATTTCCATGTTTGGAGTCCCCGCGCCTATACCATATTGATCCTGACTTATGGCGTTGCCGGGTGGTTGATTTACAAATCCAAATCTCACGGTTCCGACTACTTCTTTTCGATTTTTATTGATGGGGTAATGATCCTTCCGTTGCTCTTTGAGATCTCCTGGTATTATTTACATCAGTTGTGGCACTGGATTCAGTAAGAAGCCTACAACACCGTAAAGGTTGTACGGCGATTGACCTGATGTTGTTCTTCGGTACAAGTCTCACAAGGACATTTTTCGATCAGTTGACTCTTGCCAAATCCTTTGGCAGCCAGCCTTTCAGGCGCTATGCCATTTTCAACCAGATAATCTACCGCACTCTGCGCTCTTTTTTGGGAAAGTTCGAAATTGTATTCGTCAGATGCCCGGCAATCGGTGTGGGAAGCTAACTGGATACGAATTTCCGGATTATCCTTCAATATTTTTACCAGCTCATTCAGGGCAGGTTTGGCGTCTTCGCGAATGTCCCATTTATCAAGGTCGTAGTATATATTCTGCAGGATAATTTCTTTTCCCGGATAGATCCGGTCCAAGTAAACCTCTTTATTGACAGTCACCTCGTATTGACCATCTTCTTTGGCAGGGGACTGAAAGTCAAGGGAATTGGTTAGATAACCATCCATGGCTGCATTCGCATCGTAAGAATGATCGTGTTCGATCGGGATAATCACAAAGCCATTGATGTTGGCCACATAAGACTGCCCGTTAATCGTTACCTGGGCTCTGGAAACCGGTTGTTTTCCGATCACTTTCGAATTCGGGTCATCCGGATTTTCAAGTAATTTTTCGACTACCCGCAGCGCGAGGTAAATGACGTATGGTTTCTCGGGCTCCTGCACGACTACCTGAGGGGTATCGGGTTCGACCAGAATTTTGGTAAAGCGGTAAATATCATCTTTGCCCATCCCTTCCCGTGAGGAAGAAAAATAGCCCTTCTGTAGTTCTCCCGAATGCAAAGCAGCCTTCCTGTCAATGATCAATCCAAAGTCGTCAGAGCCACTGTTTACCGGAGGCTTTAAATTCTGGGGCGGTGCCCAGGAGCCATCATCCATGACATAGGTCTGATAAATATCGAGTCCTCCCATACCTCCTATCCGGTCTGAAGCAAAATATAAGGTATCCAGATCAAGCCAGGGAAAAGATTCATTGGCCTGAGTATTAACCCGGGCACCTAAATTAACGGGATCACTCCATCTGTTTCCGGTCAGCCGGGTATAATAAAGATCGTAACCGCCCTGACCGTTAGGCATATCGGAAGAAAAGATCATGATGCTGTCATTCGCTGCCAATGCCGGATGACGATAATTAGCTCCCGGCTGTACAAAAGAAAGCACCTCAGGATCAGACCAGACATAAGGCCCTCGCCGGGTAAAATAGATTTTGCAGAAATCACGCTCTTCCTCCGGAGACGCACATCTAGTGAAAAACAAGGTCTGATAATCGTGGCTGAATGCCAGTGGTCCTTCATTGGCGTCAGAATTGACCACGTCATCAAATGACCTGGGATCTTCACCCAGCCGATGCGCCGGTGCCAGAAAAATGTCCGAGAACTTCCGCCCGGTCCAGTTGAAATTGTATTCACCAGCGCTTTGGCTTCGGTCAGAAACAAATGCGATCTGGTCATCCAGGTACAATACCGGACTGTAATCGGATCCGGGACTATTGAACGAAAGTGGTTCAACGGTATAAGCTACTTTATTGGTTTTCCATACCATCGCCGTTTTACAAGCCTGCATCTCCTGCTTGGCAATTATCTGAAATTCTGCCCGGTTGCTCAGCGCTTCAAAAAGTTTATAGGCAGCGTCATATCTTTCCAGCCTTTTCATGATGACTGCATAATCGAACAGCGCCTGCTCACCATAATCAAGGTCATAAGCCGTGCGGAACCATTGCAAAGCCTGATTGAGGTCATCGTTGGCGGCAAATGATTTGGCGATCAGATAGGCTTTATGTGCCTTTTCTTCTTTAATGTTGGAATGCTCGTATTCCTCGCTGAGGAGTTGAATAGCCGTCTGATACTGGAAGTACTGATAGGCCTCCTCACCGGATTTTAACTTTTGAGTGCCTGAGCAGGCAGCCAAAATAGCGACAAGGAACAATAAGCCAATATTTTTCAAGACTTGCATTGGAAAAAGATACCACAAAAAAAACGGATTTGTTCCCCGTGATGTTGCAAAAAATAAGAAAGGTTGGCCTACAATCGTAAACCAACCTTCCATGTATATTCGGATAACTTTCTTACTATTTGATCCCTGCAGCTTTCGAAAAATGCTTTTTCGAAGCGCTGACTTTTGTCGAAGTTAGCTCCTTGGTCATATCCACCATGATCGGTGTGGCAATGAAGATCGACGAATAAGTTCCTACGCCGATACCTACCAGGATGGCAAAGGCAAATCCTTTTATGCTCGATCCACCAAACAGGAACAGTACCAATACCACAAACAAAGTCGTCAACGAGGTGATCAATGTTCTGGATAATGTACTGTTGATGGCATCATTAATAACGGAGAATTTGTCCTTTTTCGTGTATTCATTCAAGTATTCCCTGATTCGGTCAAATACGATCACGGTATCATTGATGGAGTAACCGATCACCGTCAGAATGGCGGCAATGAAGGCCTGGTCAATTTCCAGTGACCAGGGCACAATTCCTTTCAGCAAGGAGAAGATACCCAGTGTGATCAGGGTGTCATGGAACAAAGCGATGACAGCGCCCAGGCTAAACTGCCAGCGGTTAAACCGGATAAAGATATACAGGAAGATCAGCAGCAGGGAGAACAACGTAGCGTAGACAGAACTTGACTTGATGTCATCCGCAATGGTTGGTCCTACTTTGCTGGAACTGGTCACGTGTGTGCCGGAGCCTTCCGGGGATTTGAAATTCTCTTCATTCAGATTGCCGCCCATGAGGGTATTGACTCCGCCATACAACTGATCCATCACCCGGTCGGCTGCATCATCGGCCTGATCATTTACCAGGTAGTCCGTCGTAATGTTATAGGTATTGGAAATATCTACCGCTTTAACTACCGGTGTCTTCTCAAATGGCCCGGACAGCGCATCACGAATCTCCTGCGGACTTACACTGTGCTCAAACTGCACATTATAGGAGTATCCGCCTTTAAAGTCAACTCCAAGGTCAAATCCACGGAACAACATGGATGCGATGCTGACCAACAACAGCGTTCCGGAGATCATATAAGCTACGCGGCGCTTGGTAAGCCAATCGATGTTAACCTTTGAAAGTACGTTTTCAGTCGATTTGATGGAGAAGGTGATACCGCGTCCTTTTTTGGTCCACCAGTCGATGATCATCCGGGAAACCAATACGGCTGTAAACAAGGATGACAATATACCGATCATCAAAACGACCGCAAAGCCTTTAATGGGTCCTAGACCAAAGTAAGCCAGCACAATAGCAGTCAAAAATCCGGTTACGTTGGCATCGATGATCGCTGAATAGGATTGTTTGAATCCATCCATAATGGACGTGGAAAGCGATTTTCCGGCCCGTAATTCTTCCCGTATACGTTCGTAGATGATAACGTTCGCATCCACGGCCATACCAATCGTCAGCACGATACCAGCAATACCCGGTAACGTCAGAACGGTTCCCAGTGATGCCAGGGCGCCGAAGATGAAAAACAGGTTAAGTAACAACGCAATGATCGAAACGATACCGGCACCACCATAGTAGATGATCATAAAGAGCAGTACGATGGTCAAACCGATGATCATGGAGCGCAGTGACTTGGCAATGTTGTCGTGGCCGAGTGACGGTCCTACCAGGTTTTCCTGGATAATTTTCGTCTCCGTAGGCAACTTACCTACCTGGAGGATATTAGCAAGGTCTTTGGCCTCCTGCAGCGAGAAACCACCTTCAATCTGGGAGTTTCCATCGGTGATCGGCGTGTTTACGCGCGGAGCTGAAACCACTTCATCATCAAGGACAATGGCAATTTCACGGTTGTTGTCCTGAGCCGCCTTGGTGGTCATATCTCCCCAAATTTTGGCGCCACGGGGGTCCATGCGAAGACTGACCACAATCTGGTTCTGCTGATCCTGGGTCTCATAAGCATCCACAACCCGGTCGCCCTGCAAGGGAGCTACCCCGGTACCACGAGGAATTTTAATCGCATACAACTGGTATGCATTGGTCAGCTGGCCGGTGTTCTGGTCCTTTATGCCTTTCTGGCTCCACTTAAACTCCAGATCACGGGGGAACAGGCCTTTGATGTCAGTCCGATTCAGGAAATTGGTAATTTGCTCCCGTTTATTCTTATCAGCTATACCCATCACAGCTGGACTACCCACTGCAGATTCCTGCGTGTACAGATTGGGCTGGAAGACTGAGAACAATGGACCGGCAGTGGTCTGCTGATTGTTATTCCGCTCCACCAGCTGGAAAGTGTCTCTTCCGGTCAGCGTGTCCCGATAAGGAATGGTATCAAAAGTGATCGGTTCAGCCACCTGTGCGGTATCACCCTCTTCAAGCTTCTTCAGGCGCTGATCAGCAGCGTAGAAGGCATCCAGGACTCCTGGATCCGTCACACGATAGACGTCCCAAAATTCCAGTTTTGCTGTTGCCTGCAAATAACGGCGGGCACGCTCCGGATTACTGATACCCGGCAACTCGACCAGGATCAGGTCACGGCTTTCGTCTTTGGATACGTTAGGCTGGGTGACCCCGAATTTATCGATCCGGTCTTTCAGCATTTTATACGTAAGGTCGACCGTTTCATTTGCCCGGGTACGAAGTAAGCTGATGATATCATCATCCGTACTTTCAATGTTGATGTCATCCCGTAAGGAGGCGTTGTTCCGGAAGATGGCGCTCAGTTTCTTGCCATTGGCGATCTTGGTGAACTCCTCCCCAAAAAGGGTGATGTAGTCCGTCTGTTCGCTGGCTAGCCTGTTTTGAGCATTATCCAATGCCTGCAGGAAGGTGGGGTCCTGGTTGTTATTGGATAAGTTCTGCAGGAAGCTCTTCAAGTCAACCTGCAATACTGTACTCATACCACCTTGCAAGTCAAGACCTAACGCAAGTTGTTGTCTCTTGAGCTCTTCGTAATTATACTTCTTGATGCCGGGTATGCTAAATACCGTTTCGGTCGACATCGAATCGAGATACCTTGATTTGGCATCGTTGTAGGCCGTTTGTTTAGCCACTCCTTCAGGCATTTCAGCCGAGAGCGAAGCTGCATATCGGTCTGCTGCCTTTTCTACTTTATTCGTAGGTAAAATAAAGAGATATTGAATGGCACTTACTACCAGGAGTAAGAAGAAGAAGAATCTGATTAAGCCTTTGCCTTGCATGTGCTATTAACTTTATTCAAAAACCTTTGTGAAAAACTGCGCAAATATACAGGTTTAATGTTACTTTTTAGTGGATTGCCCTGAAAATGAGCCAATAAAAGATATGATATAAGAAAATATTTATTGGATGCCTGATAATCAACACATTAATTATCATTCTCTCCTTTAAATCCGATGATTTCGGCCTGCTTCAATCGAAGTAGAAGCCCACGGAAACCTTCCCGGATTGGATAACGATATAGCTTCCCGGTTATTAGCTCAAAAAAGTGGTATATTGCGCTGCCCCAATATTCATTCACCTAAAATAAGAACATTATGGGTTTATTTTCTTTTCTAAAAAACGCTGGAGCAAAGATCTTCGGAGGATCAAGTGAGCCGAAGTACGACAAGGTAGCGGCATTGAAAAAGTCCATTACCGATCTGGGATTTTCGGTCAATGATTTTGATCTTGACGTAGATGATGAGACGGTTACCGTATACGGCACGGTGCCTACCCAGTCAGAACGTGAAAAGATCATTCTTGCACTTGGTAATGTGTCAGGCATTGCAACTGTTGACGACCGTATATCGGTGGTACCGCCAGAGCCGGAAGCAGTTCCTGAGCCGGAAGCACAATTTTACGAAGTCAAGAAGGGAGACTCGCTTTCAAAAATTGCCAAGCAGTATTATGGTGACCCGATGAAATATCCGGTCATTTTTGAAGCCAATAAGCCGATGCTTAAGGATCCTAACTTAATCTACCCGGGACAGATGCTCCGGATACCTCCCTTGGCTTAAATCGTAAAAAAATAAAGCTTTAAAGCCGGTTCACAGCGAGCCGGCTTTTTTGTTTTACACTACCCGGTTCTTCACTTCTCCCGACAAATAATGGCCAACATTCTCGCCGGATATCCGAATAAGCCGGATTCGTGCCTCCTTGCTGGTCCATGCCATGTGTGGCGTAATCCAGCAATTAGGCAGCGTAAACAAAGGATGGCCCAATGGCGGAGGCTCCTGGGCCAATACGTCCAGGACAGCGCCTTCGATCCGCTTTTCTTTCAAGGCGCTATACAATGCATCTTCATCGACCAGGCCGCCACGACCGGTATTGATCAGAAGGGCATGTGAAGGCATCATGGCCAGGCTGTCTTTATTGATTAAGTATTGCGTTGCCTGAGTCAATGGCACATGGAGGGAAAGTATATCGCTGGTCCTCAACAATTCTTCCCACCCCATCATCGTCATCCACGGTTGATTATCACGATCAGGATGAGAGTGATACGCTGCAACCTGCATGCCCAGAGCGTAGGCTTTACGGCCGACAGTCTGACCGATTTTACCAAACCCGACAATTCCCAACTGCATGCCCTGTATTTCCCGTCCCGCATACAGTGTATATGAAAAATCCGGACATCGAGACCAACCACCCTGACGAACGTCGATGGCATGGCTTTCAATCCGCATCTGCCAGGCTAAAATAGCCGTCATAACGTATTGAGCCACAGACCCACCTCCATAACCTACCGCATTATAAACCTTGATCCCCCGGACTTTGCATGCCTCAATGTCAATATTATTATATCCGGTGGCGAGAACAATGATACACCGCAATGAATCCAACAGCTCCAGCTTAGGACGGTCAAGGACAAATTTGTTCACCAGTATTACTTCAGCGCGACCGGCCCGTTCAAACCAATTGGAGTCATCAGACCGATCGTAAACTGTCAACTCGCCGTAATGCTCAAGCGGCCCCCAGCTGATATCTCCTGGGTTATTGGTAAATCCATCCAATATAACCATGGATACTTTCCTACCCTCCATTGATTACTTTTGTCAACCAAAATACCAAAACACCTGTTAATGTTCGTTACCGATTGCATCAGGAACGAACCATGGCGTTCCTTCTTGCGTTCTTTAAATTTGAAATACGCAAAATGAATTACCGATGGCTGGCAAAATGCTGATAACTTTTCTGCTTTCACTTATTATCTACACAGACAAGGTCATGATTTCAGGTCCGGATCACACCTTGTGGACTCAGGTCCTCTCTACCTTTGTGGATAACCAGGGCCAGGTCAATTATCAGGGATTAAAAGCAGAACACACCCTACTGGATACGTATTTGCAGTCCCTGGCCAGCAACCCGGTTCAGGATGGATGGTCCCGCGAGGAAAAACTCGCCTATTGGATCAATACCTACAATGCATTTACCATCAAATTGATCCTCAACAACTATCCTGTCAAGTCCATCATGGATATCGATGGTGGCAAAGCCTGGGACAAGGTCTGGATCAAACTGGGCAATAAATCCTATTCGCTGAATCAAATTGAAAACGAGATCATCCGACCTCAATTCAAGGAGCCACGCATCCATTTTGCGGTAAACTGTGCAGCGAAGTCCTGCCCTCCCCTGCTGAATCAAGCCTGGATGCCAGCCACCCTGGATGCACAACTGGAACAACGGGCAAAATCCTTTGTCAATAACCCCGCTTACAATACCATCAAGACATCCAATATCCAGGTTTCCAAAATATTCGAATGGTATAACCAGGACTTTGGCAACCTGATCTCCTATTTAAATAATTATTCTGCAACCACCATCAAGTCCGGTGCTGCTATCGCCTATAAAGAATACGACTGGGCGCTGAATGGAAAATGATGGAGCATGGGGCATGGAGCGTGGAGCATGGAGCATGGAGCGTGGAGCATGGGGCAAGGAGCATGGGGCATGGAGCATGGAGCATGGAGCGTGGAGCATGGAGCGTGGGGCATGGGGCATGGGGCATGGAGCATAGAGCAAGGGGCATGGAGCATGGGTACTGAACCTCACGGGCTTTAGCCCTAAAACTTCCAGTCGGCACGGACCAGTAAATTCCTCGGAGCATCCAGTTGGCCAGGGCGGGACGCATATTCTGCATTAAATGCGTTGCGCAGGATAAGGGAAACCGTCACCGGCCGGATATCGTAGGAAAGACGGGCATCCCAAACCTGAAAACCACCATGGGTTTCACGGAATGACTTCACCCCTGGAATAACCAATTCGAAAATACTGTCGATGGCCTCCATTTTACTCAGATATATCGTACTGGTTCCTATTTTAAGCCGGTGGAAAGTCCATTGCCAGTCCATCGTGAACTGATTCTTAGAGCGGTATTTGAGGATGTTGTAATCAACGGATGAGCGCTGGTCATCGAGTTCCGTAAATTCCTGGAATCGCGGATCGATGTAGGTATACCCCGCCAGGATGGACATTGGGATGCCCCACAGTTTTGCCTCCCCGGCCAGGCTCACCTCAAATCCCTTGATATCCGTGTTGCCAATATTCTGTGACTGGAATCCACGGATGAACCCGGTGAAAACAAATTCCATCATATCCTGGTACTGGCTCCAAAATGCCGAAGCATCGAGGAACCCCCTCCACCCACCAAGTTGTATGCCTTGCTTGATCCCAATCTCAGAACTCCATCCGGACTCGCTTTTCAACGTGGGATTTGGTGTGATCAGGGTAGTGCCAAAAGAAGTCTGTATGAATTTCTCCGCGATTGAAGGGAAGCGGAATCCCTGTCCCCAGGAAGCACGCAGGTAGGTAAAATCAAATAGTTGCCAATTCGCCCCCACACGCCAGACCGGTTTGTCTTGTGCCTCCTTTCCACCCGGAAATGAATAATCGCCCAGCTGACTCGGGCCCTTCAATAGAAAATATTCGTAGCGCCAGCCACCTGTCAGGGTCAAACGGTCATCAATCTTTTTAGATATCTGTGCATAAATACTGGCGTTTTGGCCCAGGAACGTACTGTCACCATACAAAGGTGCATTGACGATGCTGCGATTGTACACCACCCCGCCTGTCAGGTTGGCATCCCAGTCAGCCCAATCCTTGCTGTATTGATACTCCGTAAACAGATTGAAAGAAGCGTTGGACTTGCCGCCGGTGACATTGTTGTCGATCCCCAGGATTCTTCCTTGGATGCGGTGTCTGCCTCCTTGTTTCGAGAAATAGGTGAACTGCGGATCCACATAATAGCGAAACCGTTTGGATTCCGATTCGGTACCTTCCGTCGGTTGGTAGGCTCCTGCCTCCGCATCCTTCCAATAAAAAAAGCTGCTGGTTCTGCCTTTGTTAATGTATGCCCCCAATGAAAGCGTCGCACGTTCACTGATCCGGTACCTGGTCTGTATCTCACCCCGGCCATAATGACGGCCGGAACCTTGAGCGTAGCTGTTGCCGTCCGTCAGGAAGCCTCCCAATACCAGGTCCAGCTTGCCGATTTTTTGTTTGTGGCTGAATTCCAGGTTCCAGGCATGCGGTGCTTTGTCCCACCATTTTTTTGCCGGGTCCCGGGGCGTAAAATAATGGGTATAGTAAGCGCTTATCTTGGTCTCCGGTTCACTGCCCGGGTAGGTGGTTTGAAAGTGGATAATCCCATTGAGGGCACTGGAACCATAAAGTGCAGAGGATGCCCCCTTAACTACTTCGATCTGACCAAGGGTCTCCACCGGAATATCATTCCAGTTCGGATATCCGGCATCGGTTTGTAAGGCCGGCATGTCATTCAAGAGGAGCAGTACCCGGCTACCTGCGCCATAGGAAAATCCGGAGCCCCCCCGAATATTGGCTTGATCACCTACGATGGTGACACCAGGAACCTTGCCCAACAATTCTTCAACGGAAGAAGGACTGTTACGCTGGACCATGTCCGGTTTGATCACATCCAGGCTGATGGTTGATTCACTGAGCGGACGGGCGTACCGTGATGTGGTAACCACAGCGGTTTGCAGTAAATTTTCCGCTACAGCCATTTCGATCACCAGGGAAGTATCCCTGGCCAGATCGAGGTCCACCATTTTATTATCATAACCTACGTAACGCACATCCAGCTGATAATGGCCTGTGGGCAAGCTTAACTGGAAACCACCATCAGCATCGGATAAGGTGCCGCCCGTGGAAAACTGTACCGTAGCTCCAACCAGGGCCTCCCCGGTATGCCCGTCAACAATCTTTCCGGATAGCCTGATGTCCTGAGCCGGTAACCATGTTGAGAATAGGCAGACAAATAAGATCGCTAATTTCCAATTGCCAGGCTTTAACATACGCAGCTCGATTAATTTGTCAAAAACCGGTTATATTTAAAGGAAATGTAAGAAATATTTATGAAAGGATATTTACACCTCATCGCCGCAATGCTCCTGCTTACTTCCCTGGTCCCTTTACGTGCACAAGTCTGTACGCCGGATACCATGGCTCTTGATTCCGGGTCCATTATAGCTCCGCGCCCGTATATCGAAGGTGACAGCACGTCAGGGATAAAAAAGGCTGCTTGCAAAGGAGAGTCCTATGAGCTCACTTTCACCATGTTCATTCCGGATGTGGTCGTCAATCAGGGATTTCCATTGGCCTTGAGTTATGCTCAATTAAATCCAACCACTGCTGTCAAAGGGCTGCCAGCCGGATTATCCTACATGTGCAATCCTGAAGACTGTAAAATGCTTGCCCTGCAATACGGCTGTGTTGTTTTAGGTGGTACTGTCAACGATACGGTCTCCGTAGGCAGTTATGACCTGACCATTGATCTGACACTGGGCACCGTTTTGGGCCCAATCGAAGCGAGAGTTCCTGGTCCTTTATTTCCGGGAGTCTATTCCATCGAGGTCCGTGAAACCGGACAATGCGAAGAAGTGTCGTCAATACAAACCCCACCAACAGTCGAAAGCAAGTTTAAACTGAAGTCCAATCCACTGACACCCAATAGCACCATCACCATTTTTTCAGATCAGGAGTCCAGAACGACCATCACATTGTATGACATGATGGGTAGAGTCGCCTCACAGAAAAATGTCCATCTGACGCCGGGTATGAATGAATTTCCAGTGATTAGTGAGAATCTTGCAGCGGGTACATATTTCATTGCTGTGGGACAGGGCAATCAGGTTGTGTCTAAAAAGGTTATGGTTTTACCCTATTGATTTCCGGTAAATCAACACGACCAAACAATCCATACCTATTCGATGAAATGTTCAGGTGGCTACATTGCCTCTGGCAGGTCATTAATAAGAAGATGCTCCTTAGCGGGCATTCCCTACCGGGGAATTAACGCTATTCTTCCTCCTCTTCAAAATCAACCGGGCGGGCGATAGCCTTAATCATGGACAAATCCAACCATTTTTCTTCATGTTTGGAGATGCTGAAAAAGCTAAAAAATCCTCCGGAAGACTTGGCCACCTGTTTGGCGAAGGATCGAAAACTACGCCACAGGTGATAAGCATAATGCGGATCCATCCGTTCAAATGGACGGTTCAGATGGGATAAGGTCAAACTGATGGATTCACCACGGGTTTGAGCATCCGAGGGCAAGGTATTGATGAAATGCGTATAGCGTTCATCAAAATGTTTGTCGACCTCCTGGTAGTAATCGAATAATACCTTGTCAGTAGCGTAGGTCCGAATATGAGCGACCTTGCGTGCCCAATTCACCTCATTGATATCTATTTTTCCATCTGCACCAGCGATCAGAATTGTGATCAGAGGAATGGCATCATACATCTCCTGGACTTCCGCCGCGGTCAAATGTTCAAAAGCTTGGATCATGTTCGGATTGCTTTAAAATCGCCGCAAATTTAATAAAATGCCTTGCTATTACAACCTTTGCCAAATCAATTATAAAGACCCATTCCACGTTGCGGTGACAAGAGATTGTTTAAAAACGCATAGGCCGGGATTATTTAAACGCCCCATTATACCAGAACCTACAGGGAATACATCACAACAGGCTACCTTACCACTGGCAGGATACAAAACAACATGCTTAACTCCCTGGTCCTTCAGCCTTAAAAACCAGAAAATCTAATTCTTTTTCATATAAGTTTTTTATTAATTTAAGACCTTCGTGGGCTAAACCGACCTGCAGTTTGGCAAAACAAAAAAAGAAACCGGACGCCGAAGCATCAAAAGTCACCCCTTTGATGCAGCAATATTCCCTGTTGAAAGGGCAATATCCGGACGCCATCCTGCTATACCGTGTCGGAGACTTTTATGAGACATTTGGAGAAGACGCCGTCAAGACTGCCGATGTACTCGGCATCGTCCTCACTGCGCGGAATAACGGTGGAAGTGATGTCGAACTGGCAGGATTTCCCTACCATGCACTGGATATGTATTTGCCCCGGCTTGTAAAAGCCGGATACCGGGTAGCCATCTGTGAGCAACTGGAGCAACCAAGTAAAGAGAAGAAAATAGTCAAACGGGGCGTTACAGAGATGGTAACACCAGGACTGGCCCTGAATGATAATTTACTGGATTTCAAGGAAAACAATTACCTGGCCTGCTATTTTCATGCCGGGAAGCAAGAGGATGCGATTGCATTCCTGGATATTTCTACCGGTGAGTTTTATATTGCCGAAGGAAACACTGCATCTATTTCTAAATTGCTGCAAAGTTTTTCTCCGGCTGAAGTTATCCTGCCCAAAGGATCGGTCCAATCGTTTAAACAGCATTTTGGGGAAGCATACTACACTTATGGCCTCGACGAATGGATCTTTACCACCGAGTTCACCCGCCAAAAATTACTTGACCATTTTCAGGTTGCCACGCTGAAGGGGTTTGGCGTGGAAGACCTTGAAGCCGGGCAAATTGCTGCCGGCGCTACTTTGCATTACCTGTCCAGTACTGAAAACAATCAACTGGCACACATAACGGCATTGAGACGATTGCAGGAAGGCGATTATGTGTGGCTGGATAAATTTACCATTCGAAACCTGGAATTATTGCGCAGTCAGGGCGAGGGAGGTAAAGCTTTGGTGGACATTCTGGATGAGACCGTATCACCCATGGGCGCCCGACTCTTGCGAAGGTGGATCCTCTTTCCCCTCCTCTCAGTCAATGCCATCCAGCGCCGTTTGGCTCAGGTAGGCTATTTTTATGAGCATCCTGCGCTGCGAGATGAATTGACCCAGCTCATCCTGCAAATTGGTGACCTGGAACGCCTGATCTCCAAAGTTTCCGTGGGAAAAGTCAATCCACGTGAAGTCAACCAACTGAAAAAATCACTCAGGATCCTGGAACCGGTGCAACAAAATTTGATGGATACCAAAGATCCGGTTCTGGTCTCCATCGCGGACAACCTCCAACTATGCTCTAATATCCGGGACCGCATCGGGGCGCTGCTCCAGGAAGATCCCCCGGTCCAGATCCAAAAGGGACAGGTGATCCGCCCGGGTGTAAATGAAGAGCTGGACGACCTCAGACATGTCATCGGACACAGCAAGGAGTTGTTGCTGGACATACAAACCAAGGAATCAGCTGCAACCGGTATCACCAACCTGAAAATCGGCTTCAATAATGTTTTTGGTTATTATCTGGAGGTAACCAATAAATACAAGGATGCCGGTCTGATCCCGGATCATTGGGTGCGCAAGCAAACCCTGACTAATGCTGAAAGGTATGTCACCGACGAACTGAAACATCTGGAGACCAGGATACTGGGGGCTGAAGAACGTATTCAGGCTCTGGAAGAAACCATATTCCGGGAACTTCTCACCGAATTACTGGAATATGTGGAGCCGATTCAGCACAATGCCCGCACCATTGCCAAACTGGATTGTCTGCTGGCTTTTGCACGCAATGCGGAAAAATTCCGTTATGTCAAACCGATCATCGATGAAAACTACATCATTGACATCAAAGAGGGGCGGCATCCGGTCATTGAACAGCAATTGCCACTGGGTGAGCAATATGTCCCCAATGACATTTTCCTCGACAATGACCAGCAACAAATCCTGATGATCACCGGGCCCAATATGTCCGGTAAATCAGCTGTTCTCCGCCAAACAGCCCTGATCTGCCTGATGGCTCAAATGGGCAGCTTTGTTCCGGCCGGATATGCACGTATCGGGTTGCTGGACCGGATCTACACCCGGGTGGGCGCTTCAGACAACATTTCCTCGGGAGAATCCACTTTCATGGTGGAAATGAATGAGACAGCCAACATCCTGAACAACATCACGAACCGCAGTCTGATCCTGATGGACGAGATCGGCCGCGGCACCAGCACTTACGATGGAATTTCCATCGCCTGGTCGATTGCAGAATACCTCCATGAAAATGAATATGCCCGGGCTAAAACATTGTTCGCGACCCACTACCATGAATTGAATGAACTTACAGACCGATACGTGCGCATTAAAAATTTCAATGTGGCTGTTAAAGAGATCGGTGCAAAGATCATTTTCCTGCGAAAATTGGTACCTGGCGGGTCAAGCCACAGTTTTGGCATCCATGTAGCGCGCATGGCAGGAATGCCCCGGATAGTGATTCAACGTGCGGAACAGCTGCTAGTACAGTTGGAACAAAGGACTCACTCACAGAACAAACCGGTGAAAACTGGGATCCCAACGCTCCCCCAGCCTATGCAGCTCAATATCTTCGAGACCAGCAACCCTGAACTGGAAGCCCTGCGTCAGGCCATCGAAGAATCAGACCTCCATCGCATGACACCTATCGAATGCATGCTCAAGATCAAGGAGTGGCAGGATATGCTTTTAAATGCTATACCCAACGACTCACCTTGATAGAAAAGACGAGCCTTTCAATACCCTCCAGACGGCTGCTGTATTCTGATGGATCGATGGCGCATTGATACGGTCAACATAGCGGTATTCGGCAGCAATTTCCGTTGGTCTGATCCGCAGTAAAATGTATCCATGATCGTGTAAGTCGATGTATTTCATTGGTGCATTGAGCGTATCCCGCATCATGTTCTGCTCAATTACCAAAACTGTATCCAAGGGAATGCTCTCATCGGCATTCGCAGAGGTAATGGATGGTGTTGCAAATTCCACTGCCAGTGAGCGGTGCGACGTACGGTAATCCGCAATGGACCGTGGGACCTCGAATGCCCAGGAGCTGTGACTATCACCCGTCAGAAAAATCACATTTTGCACCTTGGGGTCGGAAAGCCAGTTGATAATCTGCAGTCGTTCGGTAGGGTAACCAGCCCACGAGTCCATATTCGGTTTTCTCCCTGCTGCATGCGGCAAAGAAAACAACACCTGATTACCGATCAGATGCCATCCATCAGGCTTTTCAGCAACTTTGTCTTCCAGCCAGGCTAATTGTTCATGGCCAATCATGGCCTGATGGGAATCCAGGTAAATGGGGTCATCAACTCCGGATGCCTGGGCTGTACGCGCAGTGAGGCGCTCGTCCAGCATATAGAGTGTCCCCAGTGCCCCGAGATCGGTGGAGCGATATAGGTGTTTCAGATCCGGGGTGATGGGAAGCCATTCGTAATAAGCTTGTTCGGCGGCCTCTTTCCGCAAATTGTAATCGCCTTCTTCCGGCTGATGGTTTTTGGCGCCGGTGGTATAGGAATTATTGGCAATTTCATGATCATCCCAGATCGTGATGAAGGGTACCATCTGATGCAGGCGCATCAGGTCGGGATCGAGATGATACTGCGCATACCGTGTCCGGTAATCGTTAAGACGAAATATCTCATAGGGAGGGATATTTTTACGGTTCAATGCCTTATTCCCATATACTCCAGTGCCATATTCGTAAATGTAGTCGCCCAGATGAACCACTGCTGCGATGTCATCAATTTCAGCAATCAGACCATACGCATTAAAATAGCCTGCCTCATAGTTCGAACAACTGACTACCGCCAAATTCATCTCCGGGACAAGTTCCTCGGGCATCGTCCTGGTCCGGCCGATCACCGACTGCACTCCCAAACTCCTGAACCGGTAGTAATAATATTGCCCGGGGGTCAGCGCTGTGACAGGAATGTGTACTGTATAATCCTTATCCGGTGAAGTTCTTACCGTACCGGACTGGACGATTTCTTCACAATGCCGGTCCGTTGCCAGCTCCCATTCCACATCAATGTGTTTCATGAAGTTATCAGGGGTTATCCTGGTCCAGAGGATCACTCCATGCTGGGTAGGATCTCCGGAAGCTACACCGTGGTAAAATGGTTTAAGGGCGGGATTAAGTAGCGCTTCCGTACCCGTGTGAACAGGAATGGTTACCGGTCCATTCGGCTTTGGCGCACAGGATAAAAGACCCAAAAGAAATACGACTGCAAGGTGCCAGAATGATTTTTTTTTCGATGTTACCAGGATATACCACATAATATTGTTGTTGGTTCGCTAAATTAAAGGCTTAAAATTGAAGGATGAGAGCGATTAAAGCACAAAACGTAACCATAACCGTAAAATTAATTTTCACGTTGCTGATCTTTAACTTGGCCTATGCGGATGTATTTGGTCAACAGCGTAAACCGGAAGAAACGGAGGTGTGGGAGCCAGTACCTCCGGTGGTAACACCAGGAGTGGGCAATCAGCCGCCTTCCGATGCGATCGTTCTTTTTGATGGTAAAAATCTTGATGCCTGGGAAAGTGTCAGGGACAAGAGCCCGGCACCCTGGATGGTAATGGAGGGCTATGTCATGGTCAAACCAGGATCTGGCCCTATTCAGACCAAAGCTTCATTTGGCAGTTGTCAGCTGCATCTCGAGTGGAAGACTCCGATTGATACAGCCGGCAAACACAGTCAGGAACGCGGTAACAGTGGGGTATTTCTCCAGTCCAGGTATGAAGTTCAGGTTCTGGATAACTACCGCAACCGCACCTATAGTAATGGTCAGGCGGCTTCCATTTACAAGCAAGCCATACCCCAGGTAAATGCCTGCCTGCCTCCCGGTGACTGGCAATCTTATGATATCTATTACAATGCTCCGCAGTTTGACGCCATGGGTAAACTCACCAAACCTGCCTATGTAACAGTTGTACAAAATGGCGTTCTGGTTGAAAATCATTTTGAGATCAAAGGCAACACGTTGTACATCGGTGATCCGGAATACTCAGCGCATGGAAATTTACCCTTACAATTGCAGGACCACGGGAACTTCATGGCATTCCGGAACATCTGGATTAGGAATATCCAGGATTGATTCCCTTAAGTGAACTTATCGTAGTTAAGCGTTCAACAAATCAATTTTCTTTCTAATTTTCGTTGTGGAGTGCTAAAACTCCATGATCTGGCATGATTCGCACTCCTGATCAGAGGGTTCGGGTTTTCGTAAGCTCTACGCTGCATGAGCTGGCTGTCGAACGACAAGCCGTAAAACAAGCCATTGAAAAGCTACGCCTGATCCCGGTATTGTTTGAATTAAGTGCCCGGCATCATCCTCCGCAGGACCTTTACCGTGATTACCTCAACCAAAGTGACGTTTTTGTAGGTGTTTATTGGCAGAAATACGGCTGGGTAGCTCCTGATATGAACATCTCCGGGCTTGAAGATGAATATCGAATCGCTCTGGACAAACCCAAACTTATCTACGTAAAGCAGGCCTCAGAAAGAGAGCTGCGCCTGAATCATCTGCTGGAGGAAATTCAGTCGAGCAATGCCCTGTGCTACCGACCTTTCACCAGTCAGGAAGAATTACTCGACCTCGTAGAAAATGACCTGGCAATCATGTTGTCAGAGCATTTTCAGTCAAATAATCAGGACGATCAGCCTCCGTCCTACTATAAATTTGATGTGCCGACCATGGCCGATGCCCTCATTGGAAGGCAGAAGGATATTGAGCAGTTACGGGAAATGTTTACATCCGCTCAATGCCGGCTGATAACCATCTGTGGCGCTGGGGGGACCGGCAAAACCAGGCTCGCCATAGAGACGGCCCGCCAGTTAAAAACCAACTTCTCCAATGGTGTGGTCTTTGTAGGCCTCGAAGCCATTTCGGAGCCAGGTCTCGTCCCGGCAGCCATAAGCCGCAGCTTACCCATCATGGATAGTGGCAAGCAAGCCGTCAGTGAGACACTGATGTCCTGGCTAAGTGATAAAGAAATGCTGCTGGTACTGGATAACATGGAACAAATCACGGAAAGTTCGCATTTCATCGGCGATCTCATTCAGCGTTGTCCACGGGTACATTTGCTGATTACCAGCCGTACGCCCTTACACCTTCGATATGAACAAATCTACCCCCTGGAGCCTTTGCCGACACCTGCAGATATTCAACCTGAAAAGCTGGAAGATAACCCGGCTGTTCAACTTTTTATCCAACGGGTCAGGGAAGTAAACCCCCGTATGGCATTTGGAAAGGAGGATATGCTGGCCATCCAGAAAATCTGTAATCAGTTGGATGGTTTGCCCCTGGCTATTGAGCTGGCAGCACTTAGAACCCGGTATGTGAATCCTTCGATGATGATCAGGATGATTCATTCATCCCTTGACCTGGCGGCACAAGGCCCGGTAAACCTTCCCACCCGGCAAAAGACCCTTCGAAATACCATAGACTGGAGTGTTCAGCTACTATCCGAAAATGAGCGGCAATTTTTCTATTCGCTGGCCATCTACCATGGCGGATGGACGCTCGAGGCAGTTGCCCAGCTACAAACCCGATTTTTTGGCGAAATCATGCCAATGGACATCATGGACCGGATGATTGATCTGGGACTCATATACCGTAAGTTTTCACCTTATCAGCTTCGATACGACTGGCTGATGACCATCCGGGAATATGCAACCGAAGGCTTTAATAAAGCAGGAGAACAGCAGGACAAATTGAAAAATTACTACCAGTATTATGCTGATCTAACCCAAAAATACGATCCGCTCCTGCGGGGACTTAGTGATTTCTCCTATGTACAGATTATCAACGAAGAATTTGAAAACATCCGGGCTGCATTTAACCTGGCTATCCGGTTCGAAGACTGGCGCACTGCCTGGAAATTTCCGGGAGCACTGTCCATGTATTGGCTCTCGGTAGGTAAAATCAGCGAAGCGGTAGAATGGATGGACCGGGCAAATATCCGGATCAACTACCCCATCGATGATTTATCCGGTGAAGACCAGGCCCTGTTTGGACGTGCTATACAGATAAAAGGATTGATTCGATACCTTTCTGGCCGTTTTGACCAGGCCGTCAAAGAACTCCAAATCAGTGTAAACGCTTTTACCTCATTACAGGACAAGCGGGGACAAGCCATTGGATATGCTTACATGGGGATGTCCGGATTAAGTATCAACCATCCTGACACGGAGCGGTGGTTCCTGCAGGCTATTGACCTGGGTAAAGCAAGCAATGAGCGGTTCAGCCAGATTCTCTCCAAAACATTTTTAGCAGAGTTCCGTCTTGCACAAAACAGACTTGCAGAGGCATTTCAATTGTTGGATGAAGCTGAAGCACTGTGCAGGCAAGGATATGAAATGTATCTTTCCGTAACCTATGTGGTAAAAGCAGCAACTTTGCTGGCGCTGGGTGATCCGCAAAAGGCTTTGCCTTTTTATGAAGAAAGTTTAGTCCGCTATGTCCAGTCCAGTTTTAAGGCAACTAACGGATGGGCATTGGTGGGCGCCGCATTCTGTCATATGTGGATGAACAATTACTCAAAAGCCATCAGTTACTTCCGGGAGGCCATCGAAAATGGCCGTAATTCAGGTGATGTGGTCATGATACTGGTGCCGGCCATGGGCCTGGGTATCATTCAAACCCTGATTGGAGAACCGGAAAAGGGAATAGCACTCTACAAGGAAGCCTATAAAGAATTTATTGCCACTGATTACAAGCCGTGGAAGGTGATCGAAATGACCATACGCAAAATTGAAGAACTGATAGCTGACCAACTTAATGATAAGAACGATTACCCTGTATATGCCTCAGGGATTGATCAATTGTTTCAACTGGCGATGCAAGTTCAGGCCAAATAAAACGAGATCAATTACAGCCCATATCCGCTTTTGATTGGAGGTCGTTGTTAGGAAAACAGTAACCTGAAGGTAGTGTTTGAGGAACATACCGTTTCAGGTTACTGTCATAGAGACCATCACGAATAAAAGTCGCGATAGCCTGCACCTCTTTGGGCGTTAAACCTAAAGGTTGAAAATCTTTTGCCAACTGATTAGCCGGAACGTTGTGATTGGTCGGCTGGGCTGCGTTCTTATACTGAATAATCTCTTCAAGGCTTTTAAAGGTGCCGCCGTGACCAAAAAATTTAACATCTGCCAGGTTGTAAAGCTGAGGTACTTTAAATTTGAACATGTCCTCTTCTTTTCCTGTAAATCCTCCCCTTCCGAAGTTGGTTTTATCTTCTTCAAAATTACCATAAACGCCACTGCCTGCAAGGTCATCAATTCCAAGGGCGTAGAATGCCATACTGTTCAATGCTGGTCCGGTATGGCAGGACACACAATTCGCTTTACCGAAAAACAACACAGCACCTTCCTTTTCTTCGGTGGTGAGCGCTGAGTCATCACCTTGCAACCACTTTTGAAACGGGGCTTGATTGGACAACAGTGTTCTCTCGTATGCAGCAATAGCCAATCCTGCTGTAATGCGGTGATAACGCTCGTTTTCCACCATTTCTGGAAATGCTTTATCAAACAGATCCTTATAGACGGGCATGGATTCGATCCAGGACCGGTCAACCACCATCCGGTGTACGTTAAGGCCTGCTATGGCCTGCGTTTCCAATCCTTCATAACCCAGTAAATTAGCTTCTTTGGGCGTTTTTGCTGTCCACGATGCTTCAGTACCAACATTCATTCCGGTGCCGCCAAACTGACCGTTCCAGAGGGTGACCTCCTGATAAGCACCATTCATCGCTGAAGGGGTCCGGATCGGTTGAACATCCAGTGAATCAAACGGATAGTCCGGATTTGGCACACGGCTTTCGCCACGAAATCCAAAGCCCATACCCCCATCGGATATGGCCTGTCGCATACCAGATTGAAATCCGGCTGCAGAATGGTGGCAGGTAGCGCATGAATAGGTATGAATGCCTGAAGCGTACTTGGCACCTTCGGCTAGATGGGTCTCATGAAATAAAAATTCTCCCAGAAGAACTTTAGATTCAGATAATCCATTCCTTGGATCCTGAGGTATGGTAGCATAATCGGTATTGGAAGGAAGCACAAAATAGCTAAGTGAACCATTGGGTGAGGCATTCCTGATCAGACTGGTTAAAGCGTCATCCAGCTCGTTACTGGTGGAAATGCTATCTTTTTTGCATTGTGTGAAACTGAGGATAGTAACGATTATAAAAAAAAGTAAACGAGGCCTCATAACCAATATTCCTAGTGCTTGATTTTACGATAGGTCGGTTTGATTGTGTACCTCAAAAAATTGTCGAAACTTGAACACAAATCCCTTTGCCAGGATCAAAATCCATGCCATGATCGATCAATTTAAAAAATGTACAGGTATCCTTTTTGACCCATTCATTTCACTAAATTATAGCATATAGGATTAACCTGCTCATAATGTGGGCAAATATGTATTAGATTTTTTTAACCCCTAAAACCTATCTTCCTGTGACTTCCATCGCAAAATGGTTTGTTGGAAGATGCACCGCAGCGACAGAAGCTGGCTCTCGGCGTCTTCTGCTGCAGAGTTCCATCGACAAAATGGACCGAA
This sequence comes from Lewinellaceae bacterium, assembly GCA_020636135.1. Lineage (NCBI taxonomy): Bacteria > Pseudomonadati > Bacteroidota > Saprospiria > Saprospirales > Lewinellaceae > Lewinellaceae bacterium. The sequence continues at coordinate 2,068,812 of JACJYK010000001.1, read as the reverse complement.
ATATCACCGGTAATGCGCAGCGGACCATTCTCCACGACCTCAATCTGGACGTTGGGTAATTTCTCAGAAGGCTCGGTCAGGTTCCGTCTTGAAGGATCGTTATAGTGGTAACTGAGAGCTCCGGAAGGGCACTTGTCCACCTGCTGGATGATATCCTCCGTCGGCGCACCCTTCATGTCAACCCAGGGTTTATTACGCGGATCAAAGACCTCAATCAGTCCATGCCAGCAAATGGTAGAATGAATGCACGTCTCCGGTTTCCATACAACTGTTATATCGCCGTTGGTGTACTCTTTTTGTATCTCTTTATCTGAGCTCATAGTCCAGGTAATTAAAAGTCTTCGATCAATATACCCATTTTCCCCAACTGATAGTCTCGCATCGCCTGCAATACTTCGGTCTGGTTGGTAACGACATAGGGGCCATATTGTAACACCGGCTCTTCGATGGGTTTGCCACCGACCAAAACGGCACGACCTGCTTCAAGAGCTTCCAGTCCAATACTGGTTCCTTCCGGCGGTAACAAAGCCACCTGAGTGGGACCGATCACCTTGCCATTTAGTTTAAACAGTCCGTCCAATGCATAAAAAAACATCTGTTGGCCTTCACCGACCTCAAAATTGATCTGGTCCTTTCCCCGGGCATAGATCTGCATAGCTGTCACGGGTGATAAGACCTGTGCCGGACCCCGGGTGTCAGAAATGGTCCCGGCGACCAATCTGATTTCTAACAACCCCTGCTCAGAAGAGATTACCGGGATCTCTTCCCTGGGGATATTCTGATAACTGGGTTGGATCATTTTCGACTGGCTGGGCACATTAACCCAAAACTGAATCAACTCCAGCATTCCACCAGCCCCTGCCAGTTCTTTAGGCGGTCGCTCACTATGCATGATGCCCATACCGGCATGCATCCACTGGGCGCCACCAGGTCCGACAACTCCCCGGTTACCACGACTGTCACGATGTTCCATGGCGCCTTCAAAAACAAACGTTACCGGTGAAAAGCCACGATGGGGATGAGGTGCCACCCCTAATTCACGTACCCTGCTTTCCGCTGGTATTTCAGTCTTCCAGTGGTGAATCAAAAGGATAGGATCCCCACGCTCCAATTCATGAATGGGTAATGCCTGAAGGATCAGATTGCCGTCCATGTTTACCATCTCAGCCGTGCTGATCAGCTTAATCTTCTTTGGTTCCATCAGGATATCAAGTATTTATTAATTTCTTTCAATTCAACAGTTATTGGGACAGTTGGTTCGACAGGAATCGCTCCTTAGGGCAATTGTCAGAGTTATGTCAAAAAAGGATATGTATATAAAATGTGATTGCAGATCCCCGTTCCTTTGTAGACATGGATGCAATTGTACATAAATTCAAATGGGTCTTTGGGAATGTAACTTTTATTCTCTTAGGTTTAAATTACGCCTTCCCGCTGATTAGCCAGAATGATACCATTGGCATGTACATCGATCAACCTGAGGTGATCATTTCAGCAACTAAAATGGCCCGGACTCAGGACCAGCTGCCTATTCCGGTCCAGGTGATCGGTAAAAAAGAGATTCAGCAGACCGGTGCGATGCGCCTGCAGGATATACTGCAACAGCAAAGTGGCATCAATACCGTTTCCATGCTTGGTACCGGGGTCCAGATGCAAGGGTTAGATCCGGATTATACTCAAATCCTCATCGATGGCGAGCCGCTTACTGGTCGCAGTGGTGGAACCCTGGACCTGTCCCGTATAGTACTCGGAAATGTCCGACAAATTGAGATTTTAAAAGGGCCCGCTTCAAGCCTCTACGGTAGTAATGCCTTAGCCGGGGTAATCAACATCATTACGGACCAGCCAGCAGGTAAATCAATGACTGTTCGCACGCTGGTAAGCCCCATTCAACTACCCGATATTCAGACCTCCCTCCAATGGAGCGGGAAAAAAATCAAGTCTTCCCTATTTGCCGATTATCTAAAATCTCCGGGATACGATCTCGATAACGAAACGTATGGCAAGACGGTTGAACCGTATCATCAGGTGACCCTGCATGGAAAGATCTCTGCACAGCTTGGCACGTACACCAAATGGAATGCCTCAGTCCGCAATGTAAGTCAAACTCAATGGAATGCCTATGAAGTCACCACTCCGGCAGATATCGTCACCGGCAATACGTATCAGAAGGAGTGGCTGGCAGCAACCAATCTGACTCATTTCTGGAACCAGCATCTTAAACATACCTACCGGTTCAGCTATTCTACCTTCAGCCAGGATCTTTTGTTGTTACGGCAGGAATCCGGTAACGTTGAAGAGAACTTCCAATTCTACCAGCAGTTTCTGAAGCCAGAGTGGCAACAAGAATTGATTTTCCGTGACCTGACCTGGCATTTGGGTGCAGGAGGTGAATGGGAGGAAGTCCAGTCCGACCGTTATGAAGTGACCCGCCGCAGGGCTCACCCGTATGGCTTCACTCAATTGGAATGGAATCATGCTTCCTGGCAGCTACTGGCATCGTCACGATATGACAATTACGTCGACATCGCCTCCAGCTTCAGTCCAAAATTATCTCTGAAATACCAACTGAACAAATCCGTTTCAGCCGGCGGTGGTTGGGGTCAGGGTTTTAAAGTTCCAGACTTCCGGCAATTGTACCTCAACTTTGCAAATTCGGTCGCTGGCTATCAGGTGCTTGGCGCTATAGAGTTACCAACAGTCCTGGCTGATCTGGAATCACAAAACCTGATCGATCAATATCTGGTCAATACCAGTCAATTCGGAAATATTCAGCCTGAACGGTCTAACTCAGGTCAATTCTTTATCAACTATGAAGGCAAAGGAGGGAACCGCATGCAGCTGCAATTGTTCCGTAACGACATCAATCAGCTGATCGAAACCTTACCGGTTGCCAGAAGAACCAATGGCCAGCTTATCTATTCCTATCTGAATCTGGACCGCGTATTCACCCAGGGTATCGAATGGTGTGGAACGTTACAACTGGCACCACAATGGCAGTTAAAATCATCCTACCAGTTCCTGGAAGCGAAAGACAAGCAAGTGCTGGATGCCATCGACCAGGGAACGATCTACCGGCGTAACCCGGAAACCCTGAAGACGGAACGTCTGACCCGTAAGGATTATGGTGGATTATTCAACCGTTCAGCCCATCAGGCACAGATCCAGCTGATGTTTGATTCACATAATGGCTGGCAGGCACAAGCCCGTTATACCTATCGCAGCCGTTTTGGATTTGCCGATCTGAACGGTAATTCGGTACTCGACGCTGCCAATGAATATGTAGCCGGATATGGGGTAGGATATTTATCGGTCCAGAAATACTGGCAGGCCTGGATTTTTAAAGCTGGTGTAGATAATCTGTTCAACTACCGGAATGCTGCTTATTTACCGCAAATACCCGGTATCACCCCCTATCTGGGTTTCGAATATCAAATCGATTTTCACAATCACAATCATAAATGATAGAGATGACTAAGAACACATTTTGGGTATTGGCTCTCATAGCCCTTGGATTCACAGCCTGTAAAAAAGATGAGACAGTGACTCCGAGCGATCCACTCACCGTAGAGACGTTTAATAATCTCTTTGCACCCAATGACGAGATTAACCGTGAAACCGGTGAGATCCTCAAGGAAAATAACTTCGTTAAATTTAGCTTCAGCGCAAAAGATACGGTATCGGATGATTCCTGGGATCTTGCCTTCAAAGGCACCAAGATCCTGGTCAATGGAGGCTCAGGATCCGAGAATGTAACCCGGACCGGCCATGCTGGTGCCATTATTAAGGATGGCATATTTGATGAGATGATTACGGCACCAGAAGATAGCGAATACCGTCAGGATAGTGGAAGTGACCTTGCCATTCCCACAGGGAGTAATAATGGCTGGTACGTCTACAACGATGCCGCTTACCTGATTACACCCATTGCCGGCAAAGTGATCTTCGTCCGGACACATGATGATAAATATGCGAAACTGGAGATCCTGAGTTATTACAAGGATGCTCCCGCCAATCCGGATGCATTTACGGATCAGACTGCCACGTATACCTTCCGTTTCATTTATCAGGAGGACGGAAGTAAAAATCTTCAGTAGAATTAGTTTATTATTGATCTTCATCCTTTCCAAGGCTGACCTGTAATCCCTGGTCAGCCTTTTTCTTTTTTTATTGATTTCATAGCTTTAGGCCATGACTACCAGAGCAATCTCCGCAATAATCCTGGCTGCCGGAACAGGCACAAGAATGAAAAGCAACAAGCCCCTGTCATTATTACATGGCAAGCCGCTGATCAGCTATTGCTTGTCATTGATGGACGAAATACCAGTACAGGAACGCATCCTGGTAGTTGGACATCAGGCCGAATTATTGTACCCATTGGTTTCCGGGAAACCATACTGGACAATTTATAACCATGATTATCAGCAAGGCATTGGTGGCTCCATTGCCGCTGGCATACAGGTGGCATCTCCTGACACATCCGGATATATGATCGTTCTGGCTGACATGCCGTTACTCCAACGAGAGCCTCTTACTGCAATGGTGGATAAATTTTTTCAGGCTGATGATTCGGTTTGGATCATGCGCCCCGTTTATGAAGGGGAACCTGGTCATCCCGTTTTGTTCCACTCCAGGATGCGTCCTTTATTAAGCAAATTGAGAGGGACACAGGGAGCGAAGGAAATCATTGGAAACCATACCGACCATGTTCGTTTAATTCCCTGGCCGGATGCCTCCTGCCTGGTGGATGTGGATACCCAGGAAGACATTAGCAGGCTAAATGAGTAACCAGGAAGTAACCCTTAATGTCTTCCGGTAGTTTTGTATTTTCGTTTTATGAAACCACAAACTACTGAAACCCTCTCCGTACGAATCCTGGCATTTGGAATTGCCAAGGATATCCTCGAGGATAACGTACTTTGGATGGATCTGGAGCCCGGCTCTAATGTTTCCGATCTTAAATATGCCTTATTGGAAGCATTTCCGGCTTTCGAGAAATTACAGTATGTACGTTTTGCTATCAATGAGTCGTATGTCGCTGACGATGAGATCATACTTCCGGATGATGAAATTGCAATTATACCGCCGGTAAGCGGTGGGTAAGGACATGGAAGTACAAATACATCTTACCAGTCAACCACTGGATACTGACGGCATTTATCATTTCCTGCAAACCCCGTCCAGTGGGGGTATAGTCGTGTTCACCGGCACCGTACGTGATCATCACCAGGACCAGCAGGTAATCAAACTGGAATTTGAAGCTTATGAGCCTATGGCTCTGAAAGAAATGAATCAGCTGGCACAGATATGCAGTGAACAATGGCCATGTCACCGTATTGCCATACATCACCGGTTGGGTACGTTAGGGATAGGTGAAGCCCCGGTCATCATCGGGGTATCCAGTGCACACCGCCAGGAAGCATTTGCAGCTTGTCAGTTTTTAATCGATTCATTGAAAGAAAGGGTGCCGATCTGGAAAAAGGAATTCTTTACCGATGGGTCACACTGGGTATCAGCACATCCTTAACTTACTCAACCCTAATCCTAATGCTAGACGGTAGATTTAGCTTCCAGGTCGTACATACACATTGCCGCTAATACCGCACCAAGGATAGATCCAATCAGAGACCCAATCACCGGAAGGAACATCAGGGTATTGGCTACCAGTCCAACGCCAAATGATACTCCCAGATACGACTTAGTCCGCTTTTCACTTTCTTTGATATTCAGTTCATACACCTCGTGGTAGTTGTCGATGAGCGTAAACCCGATGAAATAACAACCGATGAGCCAGGCTACGACCGGCTTGATGAATGCCATTCCTATCATTCCCAGAGGAATTCCGATCAGGACGACGATAACCATTTCGAACGCGTAATTGCGAATAGCAATCTGGATCATCCTTTTCTGAGCTGCAACAAAATCTTTCCAGTCTGAATGGGTTTTCATTCCGGTGAGGATTTCGATAGCACGCCGGGAAAAATGGAAAATGAAGATCTCGAAAACGATCAGAAGAATGTACTTAAAACTTCCATTGAACATAAAGCCAAGGCTATCCGAAAAGGCATGCCCGGTAGAAGCAAAGGCCTGGTATACTGCATTGTGGTGGTCTTCATTCACCCCTTGCTCATACCACTTGAAAAATGAAACGACAAACTTCAGGGAAAGTAACAATCCGACGACTAACAATATCCTGGATAACCAGCTGTAACCCATCATCCCTTCCCACAGGCGGTTGTCCCGAATAAAATGGACGGCGTCCTTTATCCTGCTGAGTGTATAGGCCAGGTCGTAAACAAATAAAGAGAGTAAATGGCTTTCCATTCAATAATCCGGTTTAGTTGATACGGAAGTTACTATGCTTACCTGTTTGTGCCAATTTTTTTCAGCGGAAGTCCCCTACTTTTCGATTAAGCTGGCCGTAGCGCCGACTTAACGATAAAAGGCAGGCTACGGTTAAAAGCGAATCCCTAACCTTACTCCCAGTTCCTGGCGATTGATGGCCTCTGAATTCACCTTCTTGAATGGTGACAAACCCTGATGAAAATAACCTTCCGCTATCCAGCGGTTATACCGATAACGAAGAAAGGCGTTACCGGTCCAAACCTGGTTATTAAGTTCCGTACTATTTCCTGTGGAGCTTATGGTTCCCGGGTTTGCAGTAAAATCGGGCGTTGCAGTAGGATCGGATTTATCCAGGGATTCAAGGGCAGTATTTACCTGTCCGCTGAGGAGATGTTCATAACTGCCGCCGATACCCAACTGCCAGTTTTTAGCCACCTGGTAACGAATCCCGACAGGAACCACCAGATAAAATGGTTTCAATTCGGAAACCTCTGAAACTGTGGAACGGTTGGTGTCATTCATCCCACTCCCAGACACATTCTGCAAATATTGGGTGATCACCGGATTAAAAGACCATTTGGCTATGCCCACTCCCCCAGCCAGGGACCAGTGGGAACTAATCATCCAGGCTACTCCGGCATCAGCAGTCCAGCCAAAACCAGATGATGGTTTTAAACTGGCCACTACACCAAGCATAAATTCAGGAACAAACAACCGACGGTGTTCCTCTGGAACCACAATTGCTGTTGTGACTGGTGGAAGCACCGTGGTTTTAAAATCATCCATTACCGGAATGAAGTTCTTGATGGAAAGCCCTGCTAACACAGTCACTGCATCCGAAACAAGTAGATCCTCACGGCTTACCCTGGTTCGCTCTTTTGAAGCAGGTTCAGTCACCAGATATTCAGACATACTGGCATCCTCAAATGTCGATCCGGTTTCCGGAACAACCACTGCAGCGGAGGTATTATTGGCGCTACGTACCTCGTAATGTCCAGATCCTGACTTGGCAGCTTTAAATGACAGAATGTGAGCTTCTTCCGGAGAAGCAAGCTCAGCAGTTGGTTCGCCACGAACCGGTGACGCCAGCGCTTTCATATCATCAGCAGCAGAAGGTTTTTGTTCCGGGGTAACTGGCTGGGCCAGTTGGGATTTTGACACGGCTAATTCCCCGGAGTCATTATCCTTAGGAAGGAGAAAGAACCATCCCATCAGGGCTAAGGCTGCTGCACCGGAAAGCCACCACCACAGTATGGCTCTGGTCTTTTTTTTCTCCGGCATTTCCCGGTCCAGCACCCGGCGCATATCATTCCAGGCGTTGTCCAGTGCGGAAGGATCATTCCACCAGTTTTTATCTTGCGAGTTGCTCATTTTTCTGCGTTTTTTGAATTCGGTCCTTCAGGATCTTACGAGCATTGGAAAGGTGCCATTTACTGGTTCCTTCCTGGATCTCCAGTTGTTTTGCGATTTCATCATGAGAGTGTCCTTCGATGGCAAAAAGAATAAAAACCTGTTTGCTCATGTAAGGAAGATCTTCAATCAGGCTCATCAAATCTTCGTAATAGAGGGAGTGGATAGCTTCTTCCCGGATGGAATCGTCTTTTTCGTCCAGGATCAAAAATTTCAAATACCGGTTTTCCTTCTTAAAATAGTCGGAGATCGCATGGAATACCAGACGCCGTAACCAGCCTTCAAAAGATCCCTTGTGCTCATAAAGGTGTATTTTTTGAAAGGCACGGAGGAATCCGTTATTGACAATATCAATGATACGATCCTGATCACGGGTGAAACGGTGACACATTTGGGCCATGGCAGGAAAATAGATGCGATAGAGCTGCTCCTGACTCCGCCGGTCATTTGTTTTACACCCTTCTATGATCGATATGATATCGTGCTGTTTCGGCATAGTTAAAATAGCAATCCCGTACTTAGGGTTAACCGTCTGAATTCGATACGCTTCTCTAAAGTACGACGATCCCACTGACTTATATTGTAATTAAAAGCTGCTCGTTGAAATTGATAACCAATACCAATGGTAGCTACTGTATTCCGGAAAGCTCCCAGACGGAGGCCTATCTGCGGTGACCAGTAAAAGCCTCCGGATGCATTCAGAATATTACCGCTCCGGACATAAGTCCAGCCGAATCCTGCAGCCAGGGCATAAAATGGGCTTACCTGCCGGGGTAAAAGATATCCTCTTACTTCACCGTATCCGGCCAGGACTTTTTCTACCGATTGTAAATTGAACTGACTATAACGTACCCCTCCACTAAATCCATACAGGCGTTGCAGCCGGTAACCTACCTGCGCATTCAGACCAAAACCTGGGATCAGTGGGCTGTTAACAGCCTGCCCATCCATAAAATCCATCTGAATCAAGCCATACCAGCCCCTTTCCCGGAAGTTATAACTCTTCAGTAGCAGTGGCCCTCCCTGCACTTTCTGGTAAAGGCGTTTTACAGTACGACTATGGATGTATAGCGTCGCTCCGGTTACCAGTTTGAAAACATACACGCTGTCTGATTCAATACGGGTTATGGTGCCGGTGAGTCTGCTTCCATTTTTCAGGTCCAGAACATCAAGATAATGTATGGCGGCATCTTGGGCCTTTATGAATACTGCTGTGAGACATACGACCGTACAAATCAGGAAGCGATAAAGGTGATGTACAGACATGGTCATTTGGTTTGGACAGGTATTACACTCAACTTCCGGAATTTTTTGGGATCACTGATATCGTATTGATAGAATCCGTCGCTGCCTATGATCATGGCGTGTGAACCGGAAAGGGTAATAATATCGTAGGCATTAAATCCTTTTGCATGAGCTTGCAGCCGGTCACCAATCTTATTCCGGTCACTGGCATCAAAGACCTTTACCCCGCCATCGCCTTCGCAAATGTATAAGCGGTCATCGGCCAGGGATAGTCCATGCGGATTGTCCATTGGATAAGTGGCGACCAGATAGGGTGCATAAATGTTACTGATGTCTATGACATCTAGTTCATTGGTAAAATTATCACAGGTACTGCCATCACGAAGGGTCACATAAGCTGTGTTCCCATCGACAAAAACCGGATCACACGCCGTCATGTGTTGATAACTGCTGACCCAGGAAGGATTGTCTGCGTCACTGCGGCTGAAAATATGCATTCCGGACTGTGAACCAACAAACAAGTATTGATCATACGGAAAGATGGTTTCAATATCCCACCCAATAGCTAGGCTGTTGGTCTGGACGGGATTCCCCGGATTGGTGATGTCAAATGTATAGAGCTGAGAATGATCCACGGAATACAACCGGTCACCGGCCAGGGTAAATCGTGCCATTGAGCCTCCAATACCTGCTGCATTCAAGGCCTTATCGGTACTGGAGGCGTTTCCAGGTGCGGCGTCAAATAAAGCGACATCGATAAAAAGCTGATTATTTTCCCGTAACCAGGGTTGTCCTGTTCCTGCATTGTCGCAAGTAGTAAATTCTTTAATCTCTTTAGGTTCATAATACACCAGATAGGCTCCATCAGGTCCCTGGCCATACAGTTTAAAAACATTTTCTGTCCGGGACAGCAATTGTGGATTATTCAGATCACTGATATTAATGGCTATCAGATCGACGTAGGAGTCCGCCATCAGAACATCGTCCTTTACGGCCATATCCACATTTCCGGCGATCGGTATGAAAGTGACCTGTACCGGGTTTTCTGGATTAGCATTGTCGTATACGTGGATACCTTCGCGCAATTCATTGATCAGGACATAATTTTTATAGAAATAGATTTTTCCCGGATTTTCCAATGGCTGTGCGGGAATGGCTTGTACGTCTTTCGTTCTGAATTGGGATGCTGTTTGGTAGATGGGTTCCATATTGACATAGCTGATGGTGGCATCGCATTTGTCTTTCAGGCATCCGGTAGTCAGGCTTAACAGCCCCAGGAAAAGGAAAGGGTAAATTTTATGCATGACGGTGTCAATTTGTTGTTCAATTATTAAGACACCGGGTTGGCTGCAAAGGGTTGGGTAAGCTGTCCTTGAATATGTGTAAAATTATCTCCGGAGCCAGTCAATGATGACCTGACTCACATGATCATCCCTGAGGATCCGGTAATGTCCCAGTCCGCTGGTAATAACCTGTTGAGGTTTAAGTGGATGATTTTTAACTGCATGAGCCTGATTGACCGGCACATCGCGATCATCATTGTCGTGGACGATCAACCAGTCCGGATATACGGACCAGACATCGGGATACAAAGGAGAAACAGCGTCAAATTCCATATTAAATTTATTCCGGACGTATTCCCGGATACGGTGAGCTAGCGCAGGTGTACCGCCTATTTTCTCCATGAAGTCCTGTAAGATGAATGTACTCTCCATTGGAGAACTGATGGTGACCAGTTTGGAAAATAAGATTGCATTCCGGCTGGAATAATGGAGGGCTACGCCACCAAAGCTGTGACCTATCGCTGCAACCAGTGGAAATTGATGGCCCAGGTGTTCCACGACCTGCACCAATTCCAGGATATTGGTTGTCTTACCGCTTGATTGACCGTGCGCAGGGGCATCGATGGCAAGCACCTGATAACCTGCATTCAGCAAATGTGGCAGCATGCTGGAAACCTGTGTTGCCCGGCCAGACCATCCATGCATGAATAGGACCATGGGATCCGCCGGGTGTCCCCACCGGTAAGTACAAATGGAAAGATGACCTATCCCGAGTGTTGATTTTTGCGCACTTTGATGGGCTGCTTTTTCCCGTTCAGGTATTTTATGCCGGAATGGTGTACAAAAGAGACGCCAGGCGACAAAGTTGGCTAGCTTCGGGGACACCTTTTCCAGTGTTTTCATGGTAGACCTGATAATACGTAAAGAAACCGGAGTCTTGCGTTTGTTGCGCTTCTTCTTTTTGGCTTCAGCCGCCAAACCGATCGGTCTGTTCATATGCAAAAAAATTAGGGTTTAAAGCAATTTTGTGCCAGATATTCCTTGGCGTGATTAACCGCCCAATGCAGCCGGCCAGGATCATCCAGAGTCCTGGCAACGATATTTGCCCCTTCGATACTTCCGACTATGGTGGAAGCTATTTCCTGATAAGAACGGCTGCAGGAAAATTCCCCCTGCAGCTCTCCCTCTTCCAGCTTAATTTCGATATAACGGGTTAACATCTGCATACCGTGTTTTGCTTTTAGGGCAAGTGCCGGATCCAGTCTTGGCGCCTCCACAGAAATATTAAATATCGGGCATCCCCCAGCAATTACGGGCTCAAAAGCCATGGATGCCAGAACGTCGATGATGATATGGAGTTTGTCCCAACTGGTGTCGGCCTGATTCAGTTTCGAACGAAATCGTTGCAGGACCAGCTGGAAGGCATGGTCAAAAGCAGCCAGGGCAATTTCTTCCTTGTTGCGGAAATAATTATAGATCCCTCCTTTCCGCAGATGGGTCGCATCCATGATATCACTCAGGCTGCAAGCATAATAGCCCTTCGTGTTAAACAGGGTTGCTGCCTGCTGGATGATCCACTCCCTGGTGGTTATTTCATTTGGCTTCATACAGACCAATTGGTCTGTAAAAATATAGAATAATTCTGTAACAAGCAAAATTAGGGTGGGAGTTCAACGAAAGGATTATATACCTGTCCTACTGCCGACCGGTGGCGGATAGCATGCAATCAACCTCCTTTCCGTGAAATAGAATAGACATTATCTCCGGAAGCTCTATACTTGTTGTCGTCAGAAAGGTTTTATCCCTTCTGCCCAGCACACCTGGTACCATATGGTAGCATGTGGATGATATTGCCATTGTTCAAAATCCTTCAGTCCGGAATCAAATTCTGCCTCTGGCAACAATTGATATTCCCGGATTACCGTCCTTGCCTGCTCGATGATTTCGGCAATGTTACGGACATAATCGGTAAAGTCGGACTGGTCGGCATTGGAACCAAAAAAGATGAAATCATTGCGGATGGATGTACAACCCGCCTCTTTAAGTAAGGCCACCAGCTTCCGGCCGATGTATGGATCATTACCTATAACTTCGTAACTTCTCAGGTAAGCATACCAAATCGCCTCAAAAGAAGGCAGTTCAGGAAATAAGGTGAACCGCAAATGGTCGTCATCCACCAATACGACCTGTCCACCCGGTCGGGCTGCATCCACCATCTGGTGAACTGCCATTTCGGGAGATCGCAAATGTTCCAATAAAAATCGGGTATGTACCAGGTCAAAATGACCTCTCTCCTCTTCATCCAACGGAAGCTGATATGCGTCTCCCTGGCGATAGTGCAGCTGAGGCCGGCCTTCCAGCCAAGCTCCTGCCCTATCCAGCTGTGCCTCACTTTTTTCCACTCCCAGCACCTGACCCGAGAAGCCCACCTTATCTGCCATTTGAGCGGAAAACATACCGAGTCCTGAACCCACATCCAGAACCCGCATTCCGGGCTTAAGCGGTAATTGTGAAATGCAACGCCGGTTAAGCAACTCGTTTAGTTTGGCCAGACGGCGTTGTTCTTCGGAGGCATAGCCATGAATGTATTGATCCATATCCAGCTATTATTGTTTCAACAGTGCGCCAACATATTTCTCCAGCTCAGGCATAGCCTCGATATAAGGGAAATGTCCGCAGTGAGCTAATTTAACCACTTCCCACGCCGGATTAATGGTCTTAAATGCACGGATCGCCCCATCCGCACCCGCTTCCTGATCGCCGTAAATGACCAGCGTAGGTGCTTTCAGGCGTTGTAACTTCTGGGTAAAATCGTAATTGATCATATCCGGCATCATGGTGTTAAAGGTCTGGCTGGTGGTTTCGAAATCAGGTTGCAGAGTAATGTTTAAAGAATCGATCAATGCAGGATTGTCGAATTGGAGTTTGTACATAACCCTGAAAAGGTCTTCGTATCCTTTTGCTTCTCCTAACATGTAGGCGTCGGATTGCTGTACTGCGGTAATCTCCTGATGTTGTTCCGGGGATATGCGGTTGAACAAGGCATCGTTCCCTTGTTGCCACAGCGTATAGGTAGGAGGCATACTGTTCATCAGGATAAGATGACTGATCCGGTCCGGATACCGGGAGGTATAGGCCATGGCCAGAAATCCACCGAATGAGTGACCGAGTAAGCTCATTTTTTCGAGACCAAGGTGCTGCCGTATTGCTTCCATATCCGCTATAAAAGTGTCCAGTCGCATCATACCTGAGTCTACAATATGTCCTGACAGGCCACAGGCCCGCTGATCGTAAAAAATCATCCGCGCCTGCTTTCCCAGCTTACCCATTTGCGGCATGAGGTAAGTGTGATCCAAACCTGGGCCGCCATGGCATACGAGGACTGGTTCGCCAGAGCCAATTTGCCGGATAAAAAAGGTAAAGCCATTCAGTGTGGCGTACTCTGCACTGTCCACAAGCGCCTGATCAGGCGAGGGAGACTGACAACCAATAAATATCAAGAGGGGGATAAGAATGCGATACATCCTTTTTTATCTGGTAATATAAGGGTAGTTATGAAAAAGAAAAAGCTGCCCAAAAATGACTTTTGGACAGCAAGCCCTAACCAAAATTAAACAATAAATAAAAAAGCCTTTCCTTATTTCTTATCCAGTAATTGCCTTACTGGCTTTACTTACCGTTTCAACAATCCGGGCAGCAACTTTGTATGGATCTGCTGCAGAATTGGGGCGACGATCTTCCAACCAGCCTTTCCATCCGCGGTCAACCGTAGCAATCGGAATACGGATCGATGCTCCGCGGTCAGAAATACCGTAGCTGAATTTGTCGATGGATTGTGTTTCATGCAATCCGGTCAGACGCAGGTGGTTATCAGCGCCATACACTGCAATGTGCTCCTTGATCACTTTACCGAAAGCATCGCAGATCTTCTCATAAGTTGCTTTGTCACCAGCGGTGCGCAGCAGCGAATTGGAGAAATTGGCGTGCATGCCGGAACCATTCCAGTCTCCTTTGATCGGCTTACAGTGCCAGTTAACGGCTACGCCATATTTTTCAGCAGTACGCTCCATCAGATAACGAGCTACCCAGGTATGGTCTCCGGCGTGTTTAGCGCCTTTGGCAAAGGTCTGAAACTCCCACTGTCCGGCAGCAACCTCGGCATTGATACCTTCCACATCTACACCAGCATCAAGACAAAGATCCAGATGCTCTTCAATGATCGAACGTCCGAAGGCATTTTTTGCACCTACGGAACAGTAATAAGGCCCCTGTGGTGCCGGGAAACCATTTGCCGGAAAGCCCAGCGGTTTATCGGTCTCAGGGTCCCACAGGAAATATTCCTGCTCAAAACCAAACCAGAAGTCATTATCATCGTCTTCGATGGTGGCGCGGCCATTGGTAACGTGTGGCGTACCATCTGCATTCAAGACTTCAGTCATTACCAGGTACCCATTCTTACGATCAGGATCAGTGAACAGTGCAACCGGCTTCAACAGACAGTCCGAAGAACCGCCTGGGGCCTGGCCTGTGGAACTACCGTCGAATGACCACATTGGACAGTCTTCCAGCTTGCCGCTAAAATCTTCGACGATCTTCGTTTTGCTTCTAAGTCCCTGGGTTGGCGTAGATCCATCCAACCAAATGTATTCCAGTTTTGATTTTGACATGACTCCCGAAATTTATTTTGTGATGCAATTTTTAATTGATACTTCAAAAATAGATTGCCGACGTGAAGCACCCATGTTAAAAATCAAAATGCATTGTCATACCCAAATGTCAACCACATATCATTAAGCATTGATTATCAAACAACTGTAATATTTCCATTTGTTAGTTCCAAAAGAACTTTTTTGCTCCCTTCCGCAAGCTTACTGACTGAGAGTCAGAGATTCTGACTATTTTTAAGGTACCAAACAAGCACCAAACCAACAACTGCTTATGCCGATCTCTCATGGAGACCAATTATTCAATCTGATCCGGAGTTTATCAAAGGCAGAAAAGCGCACTTTCAAACTGTATACCAAACGTCTCAATAAAGACTCGGATCCAAAATTCATTCAACTATTCGACATCCTCGATAAGCAAAAGAACTATCAGGAGGAGCTTATTTACAAGCGCTTCCACCAATTAAGCAAGGTTCAGCTATCCAATCTTAAAAGGCATTTGTACACCCAGATCCTGATTAGCCTGCGGCTGATCCACATCAATAAGAACATCGACATTCAAATTCGTGAACAGATCGACTTCGCGCGGATCCTGTATGGAAAAGGCCTGTATCTGCAAAGTCTGAAGTTGCTTGACAGGATTAAAACAACCGCCGAAACCACCCATCAGGATTTTTTACTGATCGAGATCTTCGAATTTCAGAAACTCATCGAATCACGCCACATCACCCGCAGCCGGAAGATCAAAAACAAAATGGAGACACTGATCGACGAATCGGAGCTAAGGGCAGAGGTGGCCCTGAACACGGCCAGGCTCACCAATCTAAAACTCAAGATCCACGGTCTTTATATTCAGCGCGGTCATATCAGGGATGAAAAAGACCGAGCCGATCTGGAGAAATATTTCAAGCATGAGCTAAAATCCATCCAAACCGACCAGCTCACCTTTTTTGAAAAGATCTATTACTATCAGACCCATGTCTGGTATTATTACATCCTCCTCGACTTTGTCAGATGTTACGTTAACGCGGCCCGGTGGGTAGAACAATTTGAGCTGGATCAGGATATGAAAACCAAGGATCCTGATCTTTATATGCGCGGTTTGCATTATGAGCTCACCACCCTTTTCAATCTCCAGTGTTACGCAGACTTCAAAGATATCCTGGAAACCTTTGAACAATTTGAAGCTCAGCATGGTCAGGACTTCAATACCACGTCCGAGGTGATCTGCTTCCTCTACCTTTACACCGCGAAACTGAACGACCATTTTATCCGTGGCACTTTCGGTGAAGGGATTAAAGAGGTCCGTACGATCATGGAGAAGCTGGAAATGTATGATCCCCATCTGGATCAGCATCAGATCCTGGTCTTTTATTATAAAATAGCATGGTTATACTTTGGTAACGGAGACTATTCAAAGTCCCTTGATTACCTGAACCGGATCATCTACCTCGATGTGGGACATTTGCGGGAAGATATTCAGATCTACTCCCGGTTGTTATCACTCATTGTCCACTATGAATTGAAGAATTATCAGTTCCTGGAATATCAGATCCCGGCAGTTTTGCGATTTATGTCCAAGCTGGAGGATCAAAATGTATTGCAAAAAGAAACCTTAAGCTTACTTAACCGTCTATTATATAAGCCCAATGAAGAAGTCTTGATCGAGATCCGGAAATTCTATCAAAAAGTGGATAAGCTTTCTCATAACGTGGAAGACCAGAAATCCTTTGTTTACCTGGATATCATCACCTGGCTGGAATCAAAGATGCAGGAAAAGAATCTGCAAGACGTGATCCGGCAAAAATTTAATTCCCGCCAGAGTCAAAAAATTGAATCGCTAATCGCTTCATTATAAATCCATTATTAGTGATACGTGAATCCATTGAATGAAATTCATTGAATCACCGGAACTATTTGAAGCCTTTTAAAATTATTGGGCATTATTGGAAAATGTTTGAATCGTTACTAAATTTGTATTAGCGAAGATGAATAAGCAATACATCTATATTCCAACTTTCAGCCCGCGATGTTTACCTCGTCGCCCCGGCGGGGCGTGTTTATGATCCATCGATCCGGCATTGCCGGTATTCAACCACCTGAGGTTTTGTTTTCATCACTAATTATTTCGCACAACTAAAGATGTCCATTCAACTAACTATTGCCAATGCAACCCATCTTCCCTATGTGGAAGAACTGGTTGAAATGTATCGTCTTTCTGCTGAAGAGCGCAAAACCGGGATTGCTTTGCGAAAACCGGAGTATCTCCAAAAGAAAATGCTTAATGGCGATGCGATTATCGCCCTGGACGGAACATTGCTGATCGGATTTTGCTACATCGAGACCTGGTCACATCATAAATACGTCGCCAACTCCGGATTGATCGTTAAAAATGCCTACCGAAAACAAGGATTGGCCAAGATGATTAAGGTGCGTGCCTTCCAACTGGCGCGGGATAAATACCCTAGTGCCAAGGTATTCGGTATCACCACCAGCCTGGCCGTGATGAAAATCAATTCGGAATTAGGTTACAAGCCAGTTACCTTTTCAGAATTGACCCAGGATACCGAATTTTGGGACGCATGCAAAAGCTGTCCTAATTACGATATCCTGGAGCGCAATGAGCGACGCATGTGTCTATGCACCGGCATGCTCGCGCCTTCTAAAGAAGAGGCGCCTCATCTGGACTTATCCCATCTGATCCTTCAACCAAATCCTGTAGAGTAATGACCAAAGAACATGTGGTTCTGGCGTATAGTGGCGGCCTGGATACTTCATTTTGCGTAAAATACCTCAAAGAAGAAAAAGGACTTGACGTTCATGCGGTTCTGGTCCAGACCGGAGGATATTCCCACGAACAACTTGAGACTGTTCGCGAAAAAGCCATGCAATTAGGAGCGGTTCACTTCGAAGTCATCGATGCGACCCGGGATTATTACGATCAATGCCTGAAGTACCTGATCTTCGGCAACGTACTTAGAAATCAAACCTATCCACTGTCCGTAAGTGCCGAGCGTATGTTTCAGGCGCTGGCCATCGTGCGCTATGCGAATGCAAGCGGTGCAAAATATGTAGCCCATGGAAGCACCGGTGCCGGCAATGACCAGGTTCGTTTTGACCTTGCTTTTGAGGTATTGGGTAACAACCTCGAAATCATCACCCCAATCCGGGACCTGAAATTAAGCCGGCAGGAAGAGATCGCCTATCTCGAAAAACATGGTGTGTCCTGGAGCTGGGAAAAAGCAAAATATTCCATCAACCAGGGAATCTGGGGTACCAGCGTCGGCGGCGCAGAAACCTTAACATCCGATCAGGGATTGCCTGAAGAGGCATGGCCCAAGCCGGCCACTGCTCACGAAGTCCGGGAAGTTGTCCTGGGATTTACCCACGGTGAGCCGTCATCCCTCGATGGCAAGGAATTTGACCATCCCGTACAACTCATCGAAGCTTTGGAAGCCATTGCAACACCTTACGGTGTAGGACGTGATATGCACGTCGGCGACACCATCATCGGCATTAAAGGCCGGGTTGGCTTTGCTGCCGCAGCTGCATTAATTATCATCCGGTCACATCACTTGCTGGAGAAACATACCCTGGGCAAGTGGCAACAATACTGGAAAGAGCAATTAGGCAACTGGTATGGCATGTTCCTGCACGAAGCTCAGTTCCTCGATCCGGTGATGCGTAATATCGAAACATTCCTGACGGATACCCAGAAGCATGTTACCGGCGATGTCCGAGTCAAGTTGTATCCACATCGTTTTGAATGCCTTGGTGTGCGTACTCCATACGATCTGATGCAGACCAAATTTGGCCAGTACGGTGAGATGAACAATGCCTGGACAGGAGACGACGTCAAAGGGTTCACAACGGTATTAGGCAATGCATCCAAATTATACTTCTCCCTGCATCAGGAAGAAAAAATAAAAACATGATCCGGGTTGGTATCATCGGCGCTGCCGGTTATACCGGGGGTGAACTGATCCGGCTACTACTGGGGCATCAGGATGCAACCCTGGTGTGGGCAGTAAGCGAAAGCCAGGCGGGCAAACCAATTCATTCTGCTCATAATGATCTACTTGGTGACCTGGATATGTCCTTTGTCAGCGAACCGGATTCGGATGCCGATGTCGTTTTTCTGTGCATGGGTCATGGCCGTTCCAAAGCTTATCTGGATCAGCACATGTTTCCATCTGAGACTAAGATTATCGACTTAAGCCACGACTTCCGTCTGGGACGTAGTGGCGACCACGGTTTCGTATACGGCCTGCCGGAAGTGTACCGTGATCAGATTGCCAGTGCACAAAAAATTGCAAATCCAGGATGTTTCGCCACGGCCATTCAATTGGGTCTCCTGCCACTAGCCGCATCTGGTAAATTGCCTGCAGAGGTACACATCCAGGCCATCACTGGTTCTACCGGTGCCGGCCAGGCCTTGTCAGAAACCACCCATTTTACATGGCGTGACAACAACGTTTCTGTTTATAAACCTTTCAGGCATCAACACGAGGCTGAAATCCTGGAGACACTGGACTGGGTGGGAACTTCACCGACTCCTAAATTGCGCTTCATTCCTGTCCGTGGTAATTTCACCCGGGGCATTTTTGCTACGATGTACGTCCCCTATGCCGGGACCACCAAAGAAGCTAAACAAATGTATGAAGCCTTTTACCAGGATCATCCATTTGTCCATACGACCAATACAACGATCGACCTCAAACAAGTTGTAAATACCAATAAATGCCTGGTAGGACTTGAAGTAATTGATGATAATTTACTAATTATCAGCATGATAGATAACTTAATCAAAGGTGCATCAGGTCAGGCAGTCCAAAATATGAATATACAGTTTGGGATACCCGAGACAACCGGATTACTGCTAAAACCTTCCGCATTCTAACACACACGAGTTATGAAGTTATTTGATGTATATCCCCTCTACGACATAGAACCTGTCAAAGGTTGCGGAACATATGTTTACGATGCTTCCGGCAACCGCTACCTCGATCTTTATGGAGGACATGCGGTCATTTCCATCGGTCATGCCCATCCCACCTATGTGGAAGCCATCTCCCGACAGGTCTCACAACTTGGGTTTTATTCCAATTCGGTAAAAAATCGCCTGCAGCAGGAATTGGCTGATCGTCTGGGTTATCTCTCGGGGCTGAACGATTATCAGTTGTTTCTCATTAACTCCGGCGCCGAAGCCAACGAAAATGCACTCAAATTAGCATCCTTCCACAATGAGCGGACCGCTGTGATGGCCTTGCATAAGGGATTCCATGGCCGGACCAGTGCTGCAGTTCGGGCCACGGACAATCTGAAAATCCAGGCCCCGATCAACCGTGGAGTTGATGTAACGTATGTCGACTTTGATGATCTGGATCAAATACGTAATCTGCTTTACACGCAGAAATTCACTGCTTTCATCGCAGAAGCCATCCAGGGAATTGGCGGCATCCACCTTGCTGATCGTGAGGCTTTAAGTCAAGTACGCCAATGGTGCCGGGAAACCGATACCGTTTTTATCAGCGATGAGATCCAATGCGGTTATGGCCGCAGTGGCCGTTTTTTTGCTTATCAGGAGATCCCCGACCTGGAGCCTGACATAGTCACGGTCGCAAAAGGTATGGGGAATGGATTTCCAATCGGAGGTGTCCTGATCCATCCCCGGTTCAAGCCATGGCATGGCATGCTGGGAACCACCTTTGGGGGAAGTCACCTTGCCTGCGCAGCAGGTATTGCGGTGCTTGAAGTCATGGAGAAGGAAAAACTGATCGATAAAGCTGATCAATTGGGTAACTATCTGATGGACGTCCTGAAGGAACTTCCTGGTTTGGTTGAAGTCCGCGGTCGCGGTTTGATGATCGGTATCGAACTGGAAACACCGGTCGCCGCATTGAGGAAGCAATTGCTGTTTGACAAACACATATTTACCGGAAGTGCTTCCGATGCCAATGTGATCAGGATTCTGCCGCCATTGACCATCCAAAAAGTTCAGCTAAACGAGTTTGTTCAGGCATTTACCGAATTACTCAGTTCAACGACGGCCATATGAAACAATATCTGACGGTAGCCGACGCACCCAATTGGAGTTATCTGTTGGACCGGGCAGACTTTTACCGGAGAAACCCTCACGCAGATGCTGCCCTGGGTAAACACCGCACCCTGCTTCAATTGTTTTACAATCCCAGTTTACGGACGCGATTGAGTACCCAAATCGCCGGGCAACGGCTGGGCATGGAAGTCATCACCATGGATCTCGCACAGGGGTGGGCGCTAGAGTTTGAGGATGGAGTCATCATGGATGGCAATAAAGCAGAACACATTCGTGAAGCCGCCGGTGTCATGAGCCGTTTTGCCGATATAATCGGTTTGCGATCCTTTGCCAGTTTACAGGACCGTGAAGCCGATTATACCGATTTTGTCATCAATCAGTTTGCCCGTCATACCCAGGTTCCCATGCTTAACCTGGAATCAGCTACCGGACATCCGTTGCAGGCATTGGCCGATGCGGTGACCATCCGGCAATATCATCCGGATCATCGGCCGAAAGTTGTTTTATCCTGGGCTCCTCATCCACGGGCATTACCCCAGGCAGTGGCTAACTCATTCATCCAGGGTATGCAACGCATGGATGTAGACCTGGTGGTGACGCATCCCGAAGGATTTGACCTCCGTTCCGATATTGTAGGTAAGACAGAAGTGGATTTTGACCAGGATCGTGCATTGGAAGGGGCAGACTTCGTATATGTGAAAAACTGGAGCAGCTACCTCGATTATGGTGCCACCGCCCCACATCTTAAATCCTGGACGCTGAATGATGCAAAGATGGCCCGTACCAATAAAGCCCGTTTCATGCATTGTCTGCCTGTACGCCGTAATGTCGTAGTCGCAGATGAAGTGATTGATAGTAAGCACTCGATAGTGCTTGATCAGGCAGAAAATCGTATCTATGCAGCGCAAGCGGTCTTAGCCGAATTACTGATGTGAACAGCCATGAAAGATAACCCAGCACTTCATGTTGTTAAGATAGGTGGAGCATTAATTGATGACCAGGAAAAATTGGAGCAACTCCTCAAAGGATTCAGCTCTCTGCCCGGAAATAAGATCCTTATTCATGGCGGAGGTAAACAAGCCTCTGAACTCAGTAGGAAATTAGGCCTGGAACCCAAAATGATCGATGGTCGAAGGGTGACAGATGAAGCAACTCTGGATATTGCCGTGATGGTTTATGCCGGCTTGCTTAATAAGCGGATATCTGCCTGGCTCAACGGTCATAAAATTCGTTCAATCGGACTCTCCGGAGCCGATTTGAATCTGATCGTATCCAAAAAAAGAGCTCCCGAACCCATCGATTTTGGATTTGTAGGTGACATCGACCAGATCCAGACCGACCGCGTTATTCAGATCATCCAGCTTGGTTGGGTTCCCGTCTTTTGTGCCATTACTTACGATGGAAAAGATCAACTGCTGAATACCAATGCGGACAGCATAGCTACTCAACTTGGATTAGCCCTTCTCAATGATTACAGCATCCACTTACAATACATTTCCGATACACCAGGAGTTCTCAAAAATGTTGAAGACCCTTCGTCAACATTACCTTTCCTGGAACATGCATCTTACCTGAAATACAAAAAAGAAGGAATAGTTCAGGGAGGAATGATCCCCAAACTTGACAACGCGTTCCTTGCCATCGAAAAAGGGATCCGCTCCATCTGGATCTCCAACACCATTCGCACTCCCGACCAGCAAGCCAAAGGCACACTGATACGATAGCTATGAAGGTGTATACCGCTGAACATAGCATCCGTCTGCTCGAAAAGCTGATTACCATTCCATCATACAGTAAAGAGGAAAAAGAAGTAGCCGATTTGCTCGAACAATACCTCCTTGATGCAGGCACAATACCTGAAAGGGTTGGTAACAACCTGATCCTGCGCGGGAGATCCTGGGGAGAGGAGCGCAAAACATTATTGCTGAATTCACATATCGATACCGTCAAACCGCAGGGTAACTGGACGCATAACCCCCATGAAGTTGTGAGACAGGATGACCGCCTGATTGGACTGGGGAGCAACGATGCTGGCGGGTGCCTCGTCAGCCTCATACATGCCTTCTTAAATGTTCAGAACGAAGACTTGGGATTTAATGTAATCCTGGCTTGCACAGCAGAGGAGGAGATCAGTGGAAAAGGAGGAATCGAAAGTGTATGGAAGGACCTCGGAGTGGTAGATGCCGGCATTGTGGGAGAACCCACCGGTATGAAGATGGCAGTTGCAGAGAAAGGTTTGCTGGTCATTGATGCTCATGCGGAAGGAAAGTCCGGACATGCGGCCCGTGACGAGGGTGTCAATGCCCTTTATCTTGCAGTGGAAGATATCGAACTAATCCGGAACTGGAAGTTCTCCAGAGTCTCCCCCTGGCTGGGGCCGGTCAAAATGACGGTAACCATGATCCAGTCCGGGACACAGCATAATGTCGTTCCGGCCGTATGTCACTATGTGGTCGACATTCGCGTAAATGATCTCTACACTTTCGAGGAGATCCTGGACACGCTGTCGAAAAAATTAAATGCCAGGCTTTCACCCCGATCTTTAAGACTCAGACCTTCTCATCTGCCCGAAGGCCACCCGTTATTCCTAGCCGGTAAAGAATTGGGTTGGCCGGCCTACGGATCACCTACTCTCTCCGATCAGGCCCTCATCTCTGTCCCGACCTTAAAATTAGGTCCGGGAGAAAGTGCACGATCGCATACACCGGATGAATACATCTTATACTCCGAACTGGAAGCCGGCTTGTCGGGTTACCAGGCATTTCTACATAAACTCAAATCTTTCTGGTCATGAAGCTCTGGCAAAAGGATACCCCTCTTGATGCAAGGATAGAAGATTTTACCGTCGGAGATGACCCGATATTTGATTTGGAACTGGCAGTGTACGACGTGTTCGTCAATCTCGCCCATGCACAGATGCTGGCTCAAACCGGCCTATTAACCCAGAAAGAATTTGCGGACCTGAAAGCGGGGTTGGTGGCTATCCATAAACAGATATCGGAAGGCGCCTTTGTAATCGAACCGGGGATCGAAGATGTCCATTCGCAGATAGAAAAACTACTGACAGAGCAGGCAGGTGAGGCCGGAAAAAAAATCCATACGGCACGATCACGCAATGACCAGGTTTTGACGGACCTGAAATTATTTTTCAGAGAGCAACTGGCAAATACCGGTGAGCAGATCAAGACCTTATTTGAGCAAAGCATCGCCGAGGCAGAGCGGTATGCGGATGTTTTTATGCCCGGTTACACCCACCTGCAGGTAGCAATGCCCAGCAGCTTTGGGCAATGGTTTGGGGCCTATTCAGAAAACCTGATCGACGACCTTCAATTGATTCAACAGGTATTCCGGATCATCAACCAAAACCCATTGGGCAGTGCAGCAGGCTATGGTTCATCCTTCCCGATCGACCGTGAATTGACCACCCGTCTGTTAGGATTTGACCGTCTTGACATCAACAGCATTCATGCCCAGCTACAACGGGGTAAAAGTGAATTACTCTGCGGGATGGCCCTGGCCAGCCTTGCACAAACCCTGAATAAATGGTCTTATGACATTTGCCTGTACAACGGCCAAAATTTCGGATTTTTCACGCTACCCGTCTCGATGACGACCGGCTCGAGCATTATGCCGCACAAGAAAAACCCCGACGTATTCGAATTGATCCGGGCCAAGACCAATAAACTTGTGACCATACCCCAGCAGATCCTTCAATTGATCCAAAACCTGCCTGCCGGTTACCACCGGGATTTTCAGCTACTCAAGGAGATCATTTTTCCAGCCTTTCACACCATGCAGAAGATCCTGGATCTGATGATTTATGCGGTTGGTTCCATTGAAGTTAAAGCGGATCTCTCAGAGGATGCACGTTACCTGCTCGCATACAGTGTCGATGCAGTTAATCAGCTGGTAACTCAGGGCATATCCTTCCGGGAAGCCTATCACCAGATCGGGCAGCAGGTACGCAGCGGGCAGTTTCGCAAACCGGAAAATCTGAGAACCACGCATTTGGGAAGCGTTGACCATCCTGGATTCGATAAAATCAGGGAAAAGATGAAGGTTATTACTACCGAAGTGGATATGCATAAGCCGGCTGAAATCCTTAAACAATTATTGGATTGATCCGGGCCATTTGTGAATACCCTTCCATTTATTTCCTACCTTTCCCATAGCATCGCAAGCGAACATGGAAAGCTCACCGGTACTCAGCGTCATCGTTCCCGTCTACAATGAAAAGGATAATATCCAGCCTTTAGGAGAGCGACTTTTTCCGGTACTCGGTACTCTGAACTTATCGTTCGAAGTCTTATTTGTCGATGACGGAAGCAATGACGGGACGAAAGAGACCATCTGGCAGATGCATCAGGTATTTCCGGCTATTGGCTACCTATCACTTTCCAGAAATTTTGGGCATCAAACCGCCTTGTTAGCTGGCCTGCAGCACGCACGCGGTTCACTCGTGATCACGATGGATGGTGATCTGCAACATCCTCCGGAGGTGATTCCCGAATTGATAAACAAAGCCAGGGCAGGTTACGACATCGTAAATACCAAACGTACCGATCCAGCCGTTACCAGCTGGCAAAAAAAATACAGTTCCAGGTTATACTACCGGCTCCTCCGATGGCTGAGTGACATGCCTGTTCCCCCGGCAGGCGCTGATTTCAGATTGATGACCCGCTGTACCGTGGATGCTTTCCTATCCATTGAGGAGCGCGACCGATTTAACCGGGGACTGATTACGTGGATGGGTTTCCGACAGGCGATCGTACCATTTCAGGCTGAAGCGAGACATTCGGGACAAAGCAAATACAGTTGGGGAAAGATGATTGGTTTCGGTCTCAAGGGGCTAACCTCATTTTCTGCCAGGCCCTTAAGCATTGCCTTCTACAGTGGTGTGATTATCTCAGGTCTGGGATTTGCCTACGGGGTTTACGCACTGGCTCAATATTTCCGGGGGGAAACGATACCCGGATGGACCTCAACACAACTTACCCTGCTCATCATAGGAGGTGTCATTCTGCTGAACCTGGGTATCATGGGAGAATACCTGGCAAGGGTATTTCTAGAGGTCAAACGCAGACCTTTTTATTTTATCCGGGATGAAATAACTCCCCAATGGACATCAGACAACCAAACATCGAATGACGAAAGGAAAACCAAAGAAAAAAAGTAAGGGGTCAACCCGTAAACGCATTGTGTCAACAACTCTCTTCTCCAAGACAAATCTGGTTATCCTGGTTGCCATAGCGGTTGCAGGTTTTATTGCCTATTCACCCATCCTCCAGGGTGAATTTCTCAATTACGATGATGAGTTATACATCACTCAAAATCAGCCCCTCACCGGATTTGACCTCCCATCCCTTTTTAGTGGTTACATCGGAAATCAATATTCTCCGGTTGCGATGTCCATTATGGCTTTTGAGATAAAGATGTTTGGATTACAACCGGGTGCTCTTAAGTTTTTCAGCATTATTCTGCATCTGCTGAATGGCTTTCTGGTCTTCGTTTTTATTAAGAAGCTGATTCGCCGGGATGACATTGCTGTCATCATCAGTGCTTTATTTACGGTACATACCTTGCAGGTCGAATCCGTGGCCTGGCTCACAGCCTCCATGAAAATTGGGACTTATAGCCTGTTTTCCCTGGCTTCATTGATCAGTTATCTTACCTATCGTCAAGGCAGCCACCGAAGTCAGTACTACCTTTCATTGGTCTATTTCCTACTAGCCGGTTTTTGCAAAGAACAGGCAGTGGTCCTTCCGCTCTTGTTGATGCTGATCGATTATTTCCAGCAACGCAATTGGTTATCCAGGGAGGCATTGATCGAAAAGATCCCTTTTTTCATCATTGCACTCGGTATCGGGATGGCAACCATGCGGGTCGCCGGAGACATGAGAGGTACGGGAAACGCTCTGCCCTACTCCATCCTCGAACGGTTATTATTTGCCTGTATGGCATTTGCAAATTATGCCTGGAAAGAGGTACTGCCTGTTCACCTTTCCACCTACTATATCTATCCGCCTCAGGGTGAAACACCCGGCTATTTTTACGCCACTCCCCTCTTCGTAGTAGTTGTATTATGGCTTCTTTACTACACCTGGCGTAAAGGCCTGCGGCTTTACTTTTTTGGAATCGCTTTTTTTGTTATTAATATCGTTCTGACCCTGTTCTCGCAGATCTTCTCCGTGCGGGACGTTATCATGGCGGACCGCTATGTGTATCTTTCCAGTATCGGATTTTTTCTCTGTTTGGTGCAATTAATTATCAGCAAGGCGGAGGGTTTACAGTGGAATAAAAAATACTTGTATGCCGGGTTTGGAATTTATGCCTTGTTACTGACAGGGCTTACCTGGCAGCGCTCCAAAGTTTGGCACGACACCGTCACCATGTTTAGCGATGCCATTGATTACCGGAATGCCAGGGGATATTCTGGACCTACCCCAACGATAGCACTTCCCTATTCCAACCGTGGTCTGGCTAAAAAGAGAGCAGGAGATCTGGAAGGCGCTATGTCAGATTACAATGCCGCTATCCAGGCTAATCCAGGTTATCCGACAGGGTTTCTCAACCGGGGTAATTTGTATTTTCTACAAAATAAACCCGATCTGGCCATTAAAGATCAAAACCGGGCTATTGAACTGGACCCCAATAACTACCTGGCTTATGCGAACCGTGGCGCTGCTCTTGCCAGTGCCGGCCAGTACGAACCAGCCATTGCCGATTTCAACAAGTCTTTATCACTACAGCCTAATTTCCTGGACGGACTGTCAAACCGGGCGCTAACCTACTATACCATGGGTAATAACCAGGCAGCTTTAAAGGATGTGGAACAGTATCTGCGCATCAATCCAAACGATGCGAATATGCAGTCTTTCAGACAGGAGATCCAGGCAAAGCTGCAATAACCTGATTTTGTGACCCATACTGACGGATTAACTGATCTTCTTGACCTGGATGATTCTGACCGGGCATGCCTGCGCTGCAGCTTCATTGGCTTCAAAAGCTTCGTCTTCCAGACGGATACTGTACATCCCACGTTTTTCCGTGGCGTTCAGCAACACACTCTTTCCGTCCTTTTTCGACATTCGCCAATAATTGTGAGCAAGTTCCACGCAATAATTACACCCGATGCATTTCTTGCGGTTCTGTGTTACCACGATCATCAGGCATCCACGATTTTGTACAGCTTATCGGACGGCCTTACCTTATCAGGCACCTTGATGGAAAAGGATACACCTTGTTCGATGGTGTCAACGGGCTGATCATCCACCCGGATCTCATCGGCTGTAAACTCCAGAACACCGGTTACCGGTCCGGTGATCAACAGTTTATCCCCTTTATTCAATTTATGGCTTTCCATCTTAAATTCACCCACATGAACTCGAGGAAAATAATGGAGACTTTTACCCAGGTAAACCTTTTTAGTAGTTGCCTTTGAACCGTACGTATCAGACCATTCTCCCAGTTTCTTCCCAAGGTAATAGCCACCCCAGAATCCCCGGTTATAGACCTGTTCCACTTCGCTCATCCAACCGTCTACTTTTTCCGGAGTAAAGGTTCCTGCAATCACGGAATCGATAGCCTGCCGGTATGCCTGGGTCACCGACTTGACGTATTCCGGAGCACGGCCCCTGCCTTCGATCTTGAGTACATCGATTCCGGTATCCAGCAGTTGATCCAGGAATGGCAATGTATTCAGGTCCTTCGGAGACATGATGTATTCATTCTCGATGTGGAATTCATGGCCCTCATCGCGGTCTTTGACTTCATATTGCCGGCGGCAATTCTGAATACAAACCCCGCGGTTGGCAGACGAATTATGGGTGTGCAGGCTCAGATAGCATTTGCCGGAAATGGCCATACATAATGCGCCATGAGCGAACACCTCGATCCGTACCAATTCCCCGGAAGGTCCGGTGATCTTTTCACGTTCGATGGTCTGGGTAATTTCACGCATTTGGATCATAGAGAGTTCACGAGCCAGAACCATCACATCGGCAAAAAGTGCATAAAACTTGATGGTCTCTATGTTGGAGATATTGACCTGTGTCGAAATATGCACAGGCACACCTTTGGACCTGGCATAACCGATGGCAGCCTGATCCGAGGCAATGATCGCAGAAATGCCCTGACTTGCCGCTTCATCAACAATGCGGCGCATCAGGCTCAGATCATGATCGTATAGGATGGTATTCAATGTAATGTAGGACTTGACCCCATGCTGATTGCAAACACGGGCGATTTCACCCAGGTCTTCCAGGGTAAAGTTCATTGTGGCGCGGGCGCGCATGTTCAATTGTTCGATTCCGAAATAAACCGAATCAGCTCCACCCTGGATAGCCGCCATCATGGATTCAAAATTTCCGGCGGGAGCCATGAGCTCAATCCTTTCTTTTACCAATTGCAGCGATTTAAAATATTCACCGCAAAGGTACATTTTGCCAGCATAGATGACAAGATACTTCTCTGAACCATCGTAACCGGGCAGGATTTCCGGCGAAAATCCTATATTAATGCTCAAACTTACCGGCCATGCCAAGTGCATTTCGTTTTTATTTCCTGCTGCCATTGTTGGTTTTTCTGGCTGCATGTTCGCCTCTGAAGAAATATGCGGATACGGCACCTCCCTGGGAGAAAGAAATTGAAGGCCTGGAAGCACTGGACCAGACTGAACACTATTCGGATCAGGCTATACTTTTTGTCGGCAGTTCATCCATCCGGTTATGGAAGAACATTCAAGAAGACATGGCCCCTTACGAAGCCATCCGGCGTGGATACGGCGGAGCGCATTTTACCGATCTGATCCATTTTACCAAGCGGTTGGTTGCTCCGCATGAGGTTCAGGCCGTAGTTTGTTTCGTGGCTAATGACATCAGCGGTTCCGACCAGGACCAGAAACCAAAAGAAGTGTTGAAGTTGTTTGAATTCTTTGTAAAACAGGTTCGCGAAGTAAAACCGAATGTCCCCATCTTCCTCATCGAAATTACCCCAACCAATTCCCGCTGGGCTGTTTGGGATCAAATCCGTGAAGCCAACCACCTGATGCAGGACTACTGCAATAAGCATCCGGATCTGTATTTTATCGCCACCAGTGCCGAATACCTTGGTCAGGATGGAAAACCACGGGCTGATCTTTTTATTTCAGATCAATTGCACATGAACCAATCAGGGTATGACATCTGGAAAAGACTCATTAAGGATGAACTGAACAAGGTTTTGCATCCATAAGCCAATGTCTGCAACCTTCCAAATCCTCAGGTGTCATGAAGCAAATTCCTGTTTTCATCGTTTTCATCCTGTTATTGGATGGACAAGCAGGTCAGGGACAGACGCCCCAATCATTTCGTGACACAGATTATTACTCCGATAATTGTTTTCAATATAGCCTAGATTAACAAAATATATCGATATGTATATCCACAAAATAACAATAAAATCATGGAATGATATAATCAAATTGGAACCTGAAGCCGGCGGGTGGATATATCGGGGACATGCTGATGCTAGTTGGAATTTAGAAACCTCATTAACACGGGTAATTGAGAGAAATAAGTTAATATATCCAAATGAAGGAGGATGGGAAGATAAATTATATGCAGAAAGATCAAGCTTGAGGACTTTTAAGTCAAGAGCACATTTTTACATTGACAATCTTCCTGAATCACTTGATACATTGTCTTGGCTTGCATTGATGCAACATCATGGAACACCAACCAGACTCTTAGATTTTACTCAATCAATATATATTGCCATGTATTTTGCGTTAATTGACTCAACAACAGATGCATGTATTTGGGCAATAAATGATCTATGGCTAATTGATGAAGGCATTAAGTTAGCTTCAAAAAAAGGTTTTCAAAAAAACCATCTTTTGAGATATTCTAAACTAGAAACTATATACAATTGTGCCAATCAAATTATTAATGAGAATAATTTTGAAAACCTAGAACAAGATTATGACGATTCTATTGTCCTATACATAGAATTAAAAAAACAAAACCCAAGATTAGCAATACAACAAGGCGTTTTCTTAGCTCCTACTGCATTTAGAAAAAGCTTTATGGACAATCTTAATCAAATGAATTTTAGTAAAAACGAAACAATTAGAAAAATCATTATACCAATTGAATTAAGGAATAATTTCTTAATGCAGCTAAAGTCAATGAATATTACTGCAGAATCATTATTTCCAGGAATTGATGGCTTCGCTAAATCATTAATCCACCAAGACATGTTGTAAACAAATATCATAGATGACATATTGAGTAATAATTAGCAATCCGGTGATATACTAAGGATAACAGTCCAATCATAATATGCAACGGTTTACCAATGGTTCTCCACAAAACCTTGAACTTCCCGTCCAATCACCCTTTACCTTCATGGTTTAACCATCGGCAAGGATGTTTAACCTAGATTAATATTCCTTTCCGCAAATTTTGCAATTCACCTGATAATTCCATTGGGTGGTACATAAATCAAGTGGACCATGCAAAATAACAACATCATCAAATGGCTGATCCTGGTTTTCGTGAGTTTGGTTTTAAACAACTTTCTGTGCAGTCAAATAAGGGCGATTGATTCCATTTTTACGGAATCAGCAAGACAACATGAGTTTTCCGGTGCAGTCCTCATCGCCAAAAACGAACCTGTTATCTATGACAAGGTATTTGGTTATTCCGATGAAGAAAATAAGATCAAAACCAGCGACAGGTCGGTCTTTAGCATAGCCTCCGTTGGAAAGGTATTTACTGCAACATTAACCATGAAACTGGTACAGCAAAAACTGTTAAGTTTAAAAGATCCGATATCCAACTACATACCGCAATGTCAGATCCCCAATGCAAAACTAATTACCATTGAGCAATTGCTTTCACACACTTCCGGTCTTGGCAATTACATGGTTCACCCGGTCTATCAATCTCTGCTGGCCAAGCCGGTAACCATCGGTGATATCATCCCATTGATCGAAACGCAGCAGCTGGTATTTGATACGCCCGGTATGAGGCATGAATATTCCAACTCAGGCTATATTATCCTGGGTAAGATCATAGAGGCAGTAACCCATAAATCCTATGCAGAGGTTTTAAACCAGGAAATACTGGGGCCGTTGGGCATGCGGAACACCCGGATATCCCTGGACAGGAACAATTTGAATGGCCTCGCAAAAGGATATTGGCGACGTGAGCCAGGTACTAAATGGGCTTCGACGCTCGACTTGTTTCCAGTGCCTCTTTCGGATGGAGGACTGATAACAAATACCCGCGATTTGTTCGTATTTATACAAGCTCTGTTTAATGGTGAAATCATCGCTGAACCCTATCTGACGATGATGTGTGAAAAACACGCAGAAGGAGAACTTCCTGGAATGGGTAAAATGAAATACGGTTATGGCCTGATGATATCAGATTTTTCCAATGGCACAAAATCTTTTGGACACAACGGGGGTTCACCGGGCTATGGAGCAGAGCTCAGATATTACCGGATGACTGATGGTTCGAAGTATACCGTCATAATATTGGCCAATCACGACCATGTTATCCGGCCGCTGTTCTTTGCGGTTCAGGATATGATCGTAGACCTAAAAATTTAAAGCGTTGTATGCACCTGTTTGATGATTCCGTCGTCCTTCTATCGGGGATTGTCCTGAAACAATTGCATGCACGTCTCCAGATCCAGTTGATTGAAATCATCGATCACCAGATGGGCATGGTTCATTTCATTACGATCGTGGGTGGTGGTCAAACCAATTACTTTGCAACCAGCTTCCAGGCCGGCAGCAATTCCTGCCAGTGAATCCTCAAGGACCAGACACCTTGAAGGAGGCATACCCAACCGGGCAGCAGCAGTCAAATAGACATCCGGGTCGGGTTTACCCTTGGTTACATGACCGGAATGTACAATGGCATCAAAGAAATGCCGGACACCAAGGCCGTCAAGGATAAAGTCAGCATTTTCAGGCGGCGCTGAGGTAGCTAATGCAACCGATATCCCGTATCCCCTGAGCAACTCCAGGAATGACACCAATCCAGGCAATGGCACCATCTGACTGACATAAACCCGACGAAACAATTGTTCCTTCTCTTCCGCCAGACGATCGATTGTTTCCATGCTTAAATGACTGCCAAAAAGCGCTGGGATCCATTCCCGGTTAATTTTACCATAGACATGCTCTTCCAGGTATTGGTCATCCGGATACAAACCGTGTAAATGGGCAAAATTAAGTATGGTCTGCTTATGGGTCGGATTGGTGTCCACCAACACTCCGTCCATATCAAAAAGGGCTCCGAATTCCGGATTCATTAATGATGCAGAATTTTATCAATCGCAGCCAACTCCTCCGGACTGAAATGAACATTTTCCAAAGCAGCAAGATTGGTTTGCAATTGTTGGACACTGCTGGCGCCGATCAATACACTGGTCATTTGAGGCAACCGGAGTATCCACGCAATGGCCATTTGAGCTAGTGATTGTCCACGTTGCTTTGCCAGCTCATTGAGCGCTTTGGCTTTCTCAACTGCTTCGGTGGAAACCTGTTCTGTTTTCAAAAAACCTTCCGGCCTGGCAGCCCGTGATCCGGCAGGAATACCATACAGATAACGATCCGTGAGTAATCCCTGAGCAAGTGGGGAAAATGCGATGCCACCGATACCCTCCTCTTGCAATACATCTGTAAGTCCTTCTTCGGGAGTACGTACAAACATGCTGTATTTTGGTTGGTGGATAAGGCAAGGTGTCCCCAGGTCGCGTAGGATTGCCGCTGCTCTACTTGTGTCTTCTGGGTTATAATTTGACAATCCGGCATAGATAGCCTTACCACTGCGAACGGCCTGATCGAGGGCTCCCATGGTTTCTTCCAGGGGCGTATTGGGATCACGCCGGTGACTGTAAAAGATGTCCACATAGTCCAATCCCATCCGCTGCAAGCTTTGGTCCAGGCTCGACAAAACATATTTCCGGGAACCCCATTCTCCATAGGGGCCGGGCCACATACGATATCCTGCTTTGGTGGATATGACCAGCTCATCCCGGTAAGCCCCCAGGTCCTGAGCAAGCATTTTACCAAAGTTTTCCTCTGCCGAACCCGGAGGCGGGCCGTAATTATTGGCCAGGTCAAAGTGGGTGATCCCCCGGTCGAATGCATGATGGATCATTGACCGTCCGTTTTCAAAGAGATCCACACCGCCGAAATTATGCCAAAGGCCTAACGAAATCGCCGGCAACAGAAGTCCACTTGTACCACAGCGGCGATAGATCATGGCGTCATAGCGGTCAGCAGCAGGGAGATAAGCCATCGTTTTGATTTTCCGAAAGATAAAAATATTCTGGAGCAAAGCAGGTAAGCTGTATTGCCCACCACCAAAACAGGGATCATGATTTTGGCCCCACCAAGCAGCGATGCGTAAGGTTTTTTGGTCTATCTTGAGGAGACGGATTAATAAGGGAAGGACATGAAATTAACCATTCTGGATATTGCCATCATATTGCTCTATCTATTGGCTACGATTGTGATAGGAATAGTTCTGAAGAAACAAGCCGAAAGGAGCAAGAATGACTATTTACTGGGGGGCAACCGGTTACCCTGGTATCTCCTGGGATTGTCCAATGCCTCCGGCATGTTTGACATTTCCGGGACCATGTGGCTGGTGACCCTTCTTTTTGTCTATGGCCTCAAAAGCGCATGGATTCCCTGGTTATGGCCGGTATTCAACCAAATTTTCCTGATGGTTTTTCTATCCATCTGGCTTAGACGTTCCGGAGTAACCACCGGCGCTGAGTGGATTTCAACCCGATTTGGCAATCGAAACGGGGCGAGGCTTTCCCACGGCATAGTAGTCGTATTTGCTATCATCATGGGTTTAGGTTATCTGGCTTACGGATTCATCGGAATTGGAAAATTCATTGAAATCTTTGTACCCTGGGAAGTGGTGGCACCTTACATACCTTTTGATATCAGCCCTGATTATGTGCCCCATTTTTACGGCATCATATTCACCTGTTTTGCAGTCTTTTATTCTTTGCTCGGAGGTATGATGAGTATTGTCTGGGCCGATGTTGTACAATATTCCCTGATGGCCATATCAAGTATTGTGATCGGCGTCATTGCGATGAATGCGGTAGCGTCCCATCCACTGGCCGTACCGGATGGATGGATGACACCTTTTTTTGGAATGCATCTTGACCTGGACTGGACCAATATCTTAACCGAAGTAAATGCCAAGATTGCCAGTGACGGGTATAGCCTGTTTGGCATCTTTTTTATGATGATGGTCTTCAAAGGCGTATTGGTTTCACTCGCCGGTCCGGCGCCCAATTACGACATGCAGAAGATCCTGTCCACCCGTTCTCCCCGCGAGGCTGCATTGATGAGTGGGTCAGTAAGCCTGATCCTGATGCCGATAAGGTATTTCATGATCGCCGGGTTCGGTATCCTGGCTATTATATATTACGATCAGCTGGATCTGCTGGTAGGTGGTACCATTGATTTTGAGCAGATCCTGCCTTCAGCCATCCATGAGTTTGTACCGGTCGGGTTCCTGGGTTTATTGCTCGCCGGACTGCTCGCCGCGTTTATGTCAACATTTGCCGGCACCCTGAATGCTACGCAGGCATACATTGTGAATGATATCTATCTTAAGTTTATTAACCCGGAAGCACCCAATACCAAGATCAAATTCATCAATTATTTTGCCGGATTAATCATGGTAGCGGTCAGTATCCTACTTGGATTTTATGCCCGGGATGTAAATGACATTCTGCAGTGGATCGTATCAGGACTTTATGGCAGTTATGTGGCAGCCAATGTACTCAAATGGTATTGGTGGCGATTTAATGGACACGGTTTTTTCTACGGCATGCTCGGTGGCCTGGTACCTGCCCTCTCCTTCCGGTTTATTTTTCCGGGGGTACTGGACCTGTACACCTTCCCCTTAATGCTTCTAATTGCCACTGCAGGCTGTATCATCGGAACTTATCTTGCACCTCCGGTAAATGAAGACACACTGAAACAGTTTTACAAAACGGTGCGTCCGTGGGGTTTCTGGAAACCTATCCGGGAAAAAGTCATGGCTGAAGATCCCACATTTATCCCAAATCGCGATTTCAGGCGGGATACCTTCAATGTCGTAATAGGCACTATATGGCAAACGGCGTTGGTCATTTTCCCGATATATCTGGTGTTGCTGCAAACGGTGCCAATCATTATTACGGTTGCCGTAGCGATCATTTGCTCGGTTATCTTGAAAAAGACCTGGTTTGACAAATTACCGGAAGCTCCGGCAACAAAAACCGGAACTGCTCAAAATCCGGCACTATGATCCGGTTCCCGGACAATTTTACCTGGGGTTCAGCGACTTCAGCTTATCAAATCGAAGGAGCTGCTGACCTGGATGGCAAAGGACCTTCGATCTGGGATGCTTTCTGTACCATCCCCGGTAAAGTTTTTCAGGGTCAAAACGGAAAAATAGCCTGCGATCATTATCATCAGATGGAAGACGATGTGTCTTTGATGCGACAGGCAGGACTTAAGGCCTACCGGTTTTCCATATCCTGGCCAAGGCTTATGCCTGCCGGGCGTGGCATGATCAATAAGGAAGGTATAGCATTTTACTCCCGCATGATTGATAAGCTGCTGGAAGCAGGAATAGAACCCTGGGTGACTTTGTATCATTGGGATCTTCCTCTGGCATTACAGCTGGAAGAAAATGGCTGGCTAGGGCCGGCACTTCCCGGGCTGTTTGCAGATTATGCCGATCTCTGTTATATGCATTTCGGTGATCGTGTAAAAAACTGGATCACACTCAATGAACCATGGGTGGTGGCCATGCTGGGATATGGTCAGGGTGTCTTTGCCCCCGGCAGAACTTCAAATGCCGATCCCTACCTGGCCGGACATCATTTGCTTCTGGCCCACGCCTATGCAGTAGATCGTTACCGATCGAAATACCAGGCAAAACAAAATGGCAGAATCGGAATCACCAACAATTGCGATTGGCGAGAACCTCTGACGAGTAGTATCGAGGATCAGCAGGCAGCTCAGCGGGCACTTGAGTTTTTCCTGGGATGGTTCGCTGATCCCGTTTATTTTGGTGATTATCCCTCTTCAATGCGTGAAAGGGTTGGAGGCCGCTTGCCTGAATTCCAATCCGGTCAACATGACCTGCTTCGTGGCTCTTCCGATTTCTTCGGTCTGAATCATTATACGACTATGCTTGCTGCAGAGTCCACGACTTTACCGGAAGGTAACCCGGTATATGGAAACGGAGGGCTGAGTGAAGACCAGAATGTAAGCCTCTCTACCGATCCTGCCTGGCCCTTGACCGATATGGGATGGGCCGTGGTCCCCTGGGGTTGCCGAAAATTGCTGCACTGGATCGATCATCGTTATCACCACCCCGAGATTGTAATCACTGAAAACGGCTGTGCATATCCGGATCAAGTGGTTGATGGCCAGGTGCATGATCAGGACCGTATTTCCTTTATGCGTGGTTATTTGTCGGAAATCCACCGGGCCACTCTGGAAGGTGTCCGGCTCAGCGGGTATTTTGCATGGTCCCTGATGGACAACTTCGAGTGGGCATTGGGTTATAGCAAGCGCTTTGGGCTGCATTATGTTGATTTCGACACCTTGGTAAGGACGCCCAAGGATTCTGCACGCTGGTACACCAATGTCATTAAAAACAATGGATTTTAGTGATCGAGTAATTTTCTGAAAACCGGTATTAATTCCTTCGCCATTTCAGCATGGTCTTCATCATCCGGATGGCCTCCACAGCCTGCCGGATCTGTAACACCAGTAAAAAAATAGGTGGTAACCGGAAACCTTTCCGGATATGAACCGTCCAATTTCTGCTTGATGGTAGTCAGGCATTCCTCCAGTATCCTGGCTTTAGCACCGGATTCCATCGGACTGGATAACAACACGAACCTGGCTTCCGGGTATTTGCGGTAAAGTCGATGGGCAAAATCAACATAGGAAGTGATAAACGTAGTTGAATCGAATTCCGGCCGTGGATGGATGCCATCTCCGGACGAAAGATCATTGGTGCCCAGTGCAATGCTGATGATCTGCGGATCGACACGGTGATCGTCCCACGTTTCAGTGGACGTGGTATCAAAATACAGGTGATCATAGACCGCTGGCATTGCCGGACCATCGGTATTCCATTGGCGATAGATGCCAATACCTGAAACCGAGTTCAAAACATAATCAGCGCCCAGTTGACGGGCAACTCTGGGTCCGTAGGCAAAATAAGCATCGTGTTGATCGTACCATTTTCCGGCTTCGCAGGGAATATCGGTGATGTCAGCACCCATTCCACAAGTGATCGAATTACCAATGAACAGAATCTGCTGGCGGCTGATTTCAGGAGTTGAAGATATCTTTGTTGCCTCGACCCCGCATACCACGATCCTCCCATTTATCGCTTCGGTAGCTTTGACACATTGTAACTGATGCCGCTTCCGGGAGTCCAGGCGAAAACCAAGGGGCACCACTTCCCTTCCCTTGATGCGAAACCGTCCAAGTACCTGTTGATCAATAACTACTGTTACATAATTGTATTCATCGGTTGAGGCTACATTTTTCAACAACAGGCATACGGAATCACCAAAAAAGCCAAAAGAAACAGATGAAGCTGAACTTATCAGTTCCATATTTTGAGTCTCATCCGGATGAACACGACCTGAATAATGCAGCGCAGGATCTTCCGGTTTCACCAATACCAGGCTTTTGGATTCCTTGCACTGGAACAACATGCAACAAAAAGCAAGGTAAGACAGCATGGACAGTAGAATAGAATTCCTCATAGCAACAAAATTAATTGTACGTCATTAAATGTTAAAATCTATAAGCGATTCACTCCCTACAGCCACCAACAATTATTTGCCCCATAACCCTTCTCGCCACCAAATGTTTTATTTTATTTCAATCATTTACACCAATAGATACAAATGTTTTAAAAATTTGCCGGATTATTTTGAATGGTTAAATAAACGGGTGAACCATTGTATCTTTGTTATTGCCTTTCTTAATTTTTAGCTCGACCAAAATTAGCAACGGTTAGGTTACCGATAGATAGTGGTATTAAAGTAATTAGACATGAAGGACCTCTCTGACCAGAGGGGACTTTACGTGCCTGAAATGGAAAAAGACTCGTGCGGTACAGGCTTAATCGCACAGTTGAATGGCACCAAGTCCCATCAACTCATTGAAGATGCCCTTTTGATGCTCAGCAATATGGAGCATAGGGGGGCTTGTGGCTGCGAACCCAACACGGGTGACGGCGCAGGTATATTGATCCAGCTTCCGGATCTATTCTTTCGCAATTGGTGGAAATCACAGGGGATTATCCTGCCCGAGTTTGGAAAATATGCCGTAGGATTTCTCTTTTTACCAAAGGACCCGGCTGCACAACAGTACAGCAAAGCGATCTTTGAATCCTGTATCGAAGAAATGAATATGGAAGTCATCGGCTACCGTCCGGTGCCTACCAACCCAGAGGGACTGGGCAAGAGTGCATTGGCTGTAGAGCCCTATATGGAACAGATATTCCTTCGGTCCAAAGAAAATCTCGAACCCAAAGTATTCGAAAGGAAGCTACTGGTACTACGTAAATATGGAACCCATCAGGTACATAATGCAGAACCGGAACTGAAGGATTTTTTCTACCTGTGCAGCTTATCCTATAAGACCATCGTATACAAGGGGCAACTGACGACACACCAGCTGTCAACTTATTATCCGGATCTTCATCATCCGGATGTAGTCAGTGCTATTGCCCTGATCCACTCCCGTTTTTCGACCAATACTTTCCCCAAGTGGAAGCTGGCCCAGCCCTTCCGCTATATCGCGCATAATGGTGAGATTAATACCATTACCGGTAACCTAAACTGGTGGAAGGCTCGAGAAAGCCTGCTCGAGTCTTCCTTTTTCTCATCAGAAGATCTGGAAAAAATGTTACCCATCTGTTATGAGGGACTATCAGATTCCGGTTCATTTGATAATGTACTGGAGTTCATGTTCCTCAATGGCAGGTCATTCCCGCATGCCTTGATGACCATGATTCCGGAAGCCTGGCAGCATGACGATCTCATGGCTGATTACAAAAAAGCCTTCTACGAATACCACGAGACCCTGATGGAACCATGGGATGGTCCGGCCAGCATCTGCTTCAGTGACGGCATCGTGGTAGGCGCTACCCTGGACCGCAACGGTCTCAGGCCTTCCCGATACACCTTACTGGATGACAATACCCTGATTGTGGCATCCGAGACCGGGGCGCTGCCGGTCGATCAAAGCCGGGTGGTTTTTAAAGGCCGGTTACAGCCGGGTAAAATGTTGATTGCTGACCTTGATGAGCACCGCATCATTGGTGATGACGATCTGAAAGCAAGGGTTTGCAAGAACAAACCCTACCAGGAATGGCTGAAGGAACATAAGCTTTACCTACGCGATTTGCCTGCTGCCGGCTCCGGGCCACAAGCGCCGGATTATGCGTGCAGCCTGATGGAGCGTCAGAAGATGTTCGGATTTACCCGTGAGGATTTGAAATATTTTTTGCAGCCGATGGCCAAGAGCGGTGACGAACCGATCGGGTCAATGGGTACCGACACTCCACTGGCGATTCTCTCGCACAAACCACAACACCTGGCCAATTACTTCAAACAATTATTTGCTCAGGTCACAAATCCGCCAATCGACCCGATCCGGGAACGCAATGTCATGTCACTGTTTACTCACCTCGGGCCCAGTGGCCAGGTGCTTAAACTGGTACCTGAAAATTGTAAACAAATCCACCTCGATCAACCCGTGTTAACACGGGGCGATCTTGCCAGGCTGGAACATACCAGGGCAAAAGGATTTCACATGCATCGCCTGGAATCCGTTTTTGGGACGAACAATGCTCCCGGGATACTGGAAGCGGCGATTGACGCTCTTTGCGAAGAAGCCGATATGGCAGTTCAAAACGGAGCAAGTATTCTGGTAATCAGTGATGAAAATGCCGATCACCGTCACATTCCTATCCCTTCATTGCTCATTACTGGCGCACTTCATCATCACTTGATACGCAAAGGTTTACGAACTAAAACTTCAATCATCACTTGCAGTGGAGACGTGCGGGAAGCACATCATTTTGCTGCGTTGATAGGTTTTGGCGCTGATGCCGTTTTGCCTTATCTCGCTTTTGAATCGATTGAAGACCTTTACTTCTCCGGTGAACTGGATACGGAAAAGCCACTTGACTATTATCAGGAGAAATACATCAAATCCGTCGGTAAAGGACTGCTGAAGATTATATCCAAGATCGGCATCTCCACCTTAAAATCGTACAAGGGAGCTCAGATCTTTGAAATCATCGGCTTAAACCGGGAAGTCGTCAATAAATGCTTTAAAGGGACTATAAGCCGGATTGAAGGATTAGGATTTGATGGCATTGCCCGGGAGGCCCATGAAAAATGGGTGGATGCCATCCGGCCAGAGATCGAACCACAACTACCGGTGGGAGGTCTCATGCAATGGAAAAAAGATGGTGAATTTCACTTGTTCAATCCTCAGACCATCCACCTGCTGCAAAAAGCAACCAGGACCAATGACTTCAAAGTGTTCAGGAAATATGCCGACCTTATCAATGACCAGGCCACCCAGGCCTGTACATTAAGAGGTTTATTGGACTTTCAGGGTCAGGAGCCGATACCAGTAAGCGAAGTGGAACCTGTGGAAAATATCCTGAAAAGGTTTTCTACCGGCGCGATGTCATTTGGCTCCATTTCGCATGAAGCACATTCCACGCTGGCAATAGCAATGAATCGTATCGGCGCGAAGTCGAATAGTGGTGAGGGAGGAGAAGATGAAATCCGTTTTGAACCCAAGCCCAATGGCGACTGGGAACGCTCAGCGGTAAAGCAGGTAGCCTCAGGTCGATTTGGGGTAACCAGCTATTACCTGACCAATGCTGCCGAATTGCAAATCAAAATGGCC
The DNA here is from genome assembly GCA_020636135.1 of Lewinellaceae bacterium. Lineage (NCBI taxonomy): Bacteria > Pseudomonadati > Bacteroidota > Saprospiria > Saprospirales > Lewinellaceae > Lewinellaceae bacterium. Next base: position 2,026,824 of record JACJYK010000001.1, on the reverse strand, counting down.
CAGGGCGCCAAACCAGGTGAAGGAGGCCAGCTACCAGGACACAAAGTCGATGAATGGATAGCCCGGGTTAGGCATTCCACTCCCGGAGTAGGACTGATATCTCCCCCTCCCCACCACGACATCTACTCCATTGAGGATCTGGCTCAACTCATTTTTGATTTGAAAAACTCAAACCGGGATGCGCGAATTAACGTCAAACTGGTTTCCAAAGCCGGTGTTGGTGTCATTGCTTCAGGGGTGACCAAAGCACATGCTGATGTAATCCTGATCAGTGGTCACGACGGTGGTACCGGGGCATCCCCGATTACTTCCATTCGCCATGCGGGATTACCATGGGAACTGGGGGTTGCAGAAGCACAACAAACACTCGTGAGGAATAAGCTAAGAGACCGGGTGGTACTGCAAACGGATGGTCAGATGCGTACCGGCAGAGACCTTGCCATTGCAGCATTACTGGGAGCTGAAGAATGGGGTGTTGCTACGGCAGCGCTGGTTGTGGAAGGCTGTATCATGATGCGCAAATGCCATTTGAATACCTGTCCGGTAGGAATAGCCACTCAGGATGAGACTTTGCGCGGTCGCTTTACAGGCGATCCGGACCATGTGGTGAACTTTTTCACTTTCCTTGCACAGGATCTGAGAGAAATCATGGCAAGCCTGGGCTTCCGAACCGTAAATGAAATGATCGGCCATGTTGAAAAGCTGCGATTCCGCCGTGAGGTAGGTCACTGGAAATACAATCTGGTTGATCTTAGTCCGCTGCTTGTTCCGGCTAAAGCCGATGAACCGGTACACACCTTCCATTGTGTAGGTCAGGATCATGGAATGGAGAACATCCTGGACTGGCAATTATTGAAGCGAGCCCAGTTGACTCTGGAGACCGGAGCCAATATCAGCAGTGTAATTGAGATCAAAAATACCGACCGTGCAGTAGGTACCTTGTTGTCGAACGAGATCTCAAAAATTTACAAGAAAGAAGGGCTTCCCCAGGATAGCATTGTCTTCCGTTTCCGTGGATCCGCAGGCCAGAGTTTTGGTGCTTTTGCGGCCAAGGGCCTGAAGTTCATCCTGGAGGGTGAAGCCAACGATTATTTTGGGAAAGGACTTTCCGGAGCACGCCTGGTGGTGACTCATGACCGGGATGCCCATTTCGATCCGGGCAAAAATATTATTATTGGAAACGTAGCATTTTATGGAGCAACCTCAGGGGAAGCATACATCAAAGGCATGGCCGGAGAGCGTTTTTGCGTGCGTAATTCAGGGGTGAAAGCCGTCGTGGAAGGCGTGGGTGATCATTGCTGCGAATACATGACCGGAGGTCGAGTGGTTGTACTGGGCAGTACCGGCAAAAACTTCGCTGCCGGCATGAGCGGAGGCATCGCATATGTATATGACCCTGCCGGCACTTTCCATTTGCTCTGTAATCAGGAGACGGTTGATCTGGAACCACTGACCCTCGAAGATCAGATTGAATTGCGACAATTGGTCCGTGAACATTGCTGGCAGACCAGTAGTGCAAAAGCTTTTGACATTCTGGGAGATTGGAATGATGAGGTCCAGTGTTTTGTAAAGGTGATGCCGAGAGAGTATAAGCGCGTCCTGGAGCAGCAGTTGCGGAAGACTGCCGCAGGCATCCCTTCTATTGTTAAATCTGCTTAATAAAACCAATACATGGGTGATCCAAAAGGATTTCTAAACTATACACGGGAATTGCCTTTATCCCGGCCGCCGGAAGAAAGGATTCATGATTACAAAGAGATCTATGAATCATTCCCCAAAGCAAAAACCATCCAGCAGGCAGCCCGTTGCATGGATTGTGGCACACCCTTCTGTCATATGGGATGTCCACTGGGCAATGTCATACCTGAATTTAATGATGCCGTCTATCAGGAGAAGTGGGAAACTGCCTTTAAGATCCTGGAATCTACAAACAACTTTCCTGAATTTACCGGCCGCATCTGCCCTGCTCCCTGTGAAGGATCCTGCGTATTGGGTATCAACCAGCCAGCCGTTGCCATCGAGCATATCGAAAAGAGTATTGCGGAAGTCGCCTGGGAGCGTGGTTATTATCAACCACGACCTCCTTTGAGCCGTACCGGTAAAAAAGTGGCTGTGATCGGTTCTGGCCCATCCGGACTGGCAGCTGCTGATCAGATGAACAAAGCAGGACACTTGGTCACCCTTTTTGAAAGGAAGGACCGTTTTGGAGGATTGCTGCGTTACGGCATACCTGACTTTAAACTGGAAAAATGGGTGCTGGACCGACGGCTGAAACTAATGGAAGAAAGCGGGGTGATCTTTAAATCCAACATCAATGTTGGGGTCGATATTTCAGCAGCAGAACTTACTGACGCCTATGACGCGATCATCCTTTGTGGAGGATCAACCATTCCCAGGGATTTGAACATTCCCGGCCGCGAACTTAAGGGCGTACATTTTGCCATGGAATTTCTGGAACAAAATAACCGTCGAGTTGCGGGAGATTCCGTAGATGGCGCCGGAAGAATTTATGCGGAAGGGAAGCACGTTATTGTTATCGGCGGTGGCGATACCGGTTCAGACTGCGTAGGTACGTCCAACCGGCATGGGGCAGCCACCATCACTCAGCTGGAGATCATGGGCAAACCGCCGGTCGACAGGCCAGCAACCAACCCCTGGCCGGAATGGCCATTGATCTTACGGACTTCATCCAGTCACGATGAAGGCTGTGAACGACAATGGGCTGTGAGCAGCAAGTCGTTTGTAGACGATGGCTCAGGAAAGATCAAAGCGCTGCGTATTGTAGACATCGCCTGGGAATTAAATGATGAAGGTCGCACGGTCTTAAAAGAAATTTCAGGTTCGGAGCGTGAATTGCCCGCTGACCTGGTCTTCCTCGCCATGGGCTACCTCCATCCCCAACACCAGGGTCTGCTGGATGAACTGGGGGTGACCTACGATAACCGGGGGAATGTATCAGCCAATGATTTTCAGACCAATGTCGACAAAGTATTTTCGGCCGGTGATATGCGACGGGGACAATCCCTGGTGGTCTGGGCGATTCATGAAGGAAGACAAGCAGCCCAGGCAGCACATCAATTTTTGATGCAGGAAGCGTAATGATATCTTTGCGGAAACAAGAATCCGCATGACGACATTTGGGGAGAACGTGATCCGTTTTCATTTATCCCTCACCCCGGACTGGAACATACCACCCGAATATGAATTGCTCTTTCCTTTCGGATCGAAGGAAACCCGGCAGGCTTTTACTGCATTTTATGAAAAGTATTACGCAGATGCGGATTCCCGGTATTTTGTATTCGGTATAAATCCAGGGCGTTTCGGGGCAGGCATCACGGGTGTACCATTCACAGATCCAATCCGTCTGGAAACCATAGCCGGAATCCCTAATCCGTTTCAGAAGAAAGCTGAGTTATCCAGTATTTTTATTTATCAGGTTATCGAGGCACTACATGGCTTGCATGCATTTACAGGATCCTATTACATCACTTCACTCTGTCCGCTGGGATTTGTGAAGGACGGCAAGAATTTTAATTACTACGATGACCGGAATCTGCAGGAATCGGTGCGTCCGCACATCATAGACAACATCAATCAGCAAATAGCATTTGGTGCGCGAAGGGATAGAGCTTTTAGTTTGGGAATGGGAAAAAATGCTCAGTTTTTTACTCAGCTGAATGAAGAGTACGGCTGGTTCAAAGAGGTCGTTCCGCTACCCCACCCCCGCTGGGTTATGCAATACAGGAGGAAACAACTGGATCACTTTATCGATCTATTCAAGGAAAAATGGCCTACCTGAACTAGTCCTTGGGCATTCCAATATTCTCGATTTCAATGTAAAAATTAGGATCAACGCTGATTCCTTTCAGATTGGGATTTATTCCCATTGATTGCCATTTAGAAGTTGGTTTTATCCACTCAAAATTACGATTATCCCGGCTGACCAGAATAGGCATTGCAAACCCTGTCACGACATCTTCCCACCGGTATTGCAGCTGATTATCTACAATCTTGTAGACGAATTTAGGTATCCGGGTATCTCGCAGGTATTGATTGAAGAAGGCCTTCAGATCATTACCGGTTTCATCGGCCAGAAATTTTTCAATTTGCTCTGTAGTGACCGTCTGATGATAAAAGCGCGCGTTCATGGTTCGCAAAATTTGACGCCACTTGTCATCATCATTGACGATCATGCGCAGGGTATTGAGCATATTACCCCCTTTATAGTACATATCACCCGAACCGGAGTGGTTTACTCCATAGGTTCCAATGATTGGCTGATCGTTTTGAATCCGTTCTCTGGTTCCGATGACATATTCCTGACCGGCCTGCTTTCCAAAGTAATATTCCAGATACAAGCTTTCCGAATAATTGGCAAAGCTCTCATGAATCCACATGTCTGCAATATCCTTGTAGGTAATGTTATTGGCAAACCATTCGTGGGCAGACTCATGGATAATAATGAAGTCGAATTTCAGTCCCCAACCTGTACCGGATAGGTCATTTCCCAAATACCCGTTGCGATAATGGTTCCCGTAGGTGATGGAGCTTTGATGTTCCATGCCCAGATAAGGCGTTTCGACGATCTTATAACCATCTTCATAGAAAGGATAAGGACCGAACCAATATTCGAAGGCCCGCAGCATGAGTTTAACCTGTTTAAATTGGGAACGGGCTGCATCTTCATTCTCCAACAATGCGTAGTAACTCAGATCCAGTGTTCCTTTTTCTCCCTGCAGGGTATCCTTCCACTTAACATAGTCTCCGATATTGATATTAACCCCATAATTATTGATGGGATTCACCACCGCCCAGGTATACGTGTGCCATCCTTTTTCAGCACTGGATACCTTTCGTAACCTGCCATTGGAAACATCCTGCAGGCTATCCGGTACCGTGACCTGAATGGTCATGCTGTCAACTTCGTCATACATGTGATCCTTGCAGGGCCACCACACACTGGCTCCCAATCCCTGGCAAGATGAAGCAACGAAAGGATTGCCAGCCTTATCCCGGCTCCAGGTGATTCCTCCATCCCAGGGTGGACGTCTGGCCACCTGTGGATGTCCTGAGAAAAACACCTCAATTTCTTCATTCTGCCCTTTATTGACTGATCCGGGCAGATGAATAAAATATGCATTCCCCTGGCGTTCGTAGGACAATGGCTTATTCTGAAAGGTTGCTTTGTTAATTTGCATCGGATATTGCAGATCGATCTGCATGACATCTCCCGCATCAAGTGCAGTAAATCCAACCGTATTTGATCCGGAAATAGTACTGTCCCCAGGGTTTACACGGACTGCAAGGTGATAGTATCGGAGGTCCCACCAGGCCCGCTGGGGTGTGATGGATCCCCGCAGTGTGTCCTGATGCGTGAAATTTTGGCCGGTTAGGCATACGGGTAACAAAAACAAAAAAAAGTTCAAGACGATCTTCATATTCATCATAGGTTAGAAACGATAGAACTGCTGCCTCAACTGAAAAGGCTTTACAAAATAAATGGTTTCAAATCAATTCTTCCCTCTTCAAGTCTGTGCAGCATAAAATGCCAATCAACCATTCCATTGTCAATTCCAATTCTACCAAAAACATTCCCACCAAAATCAATAACGTGTGACAACCATAAAAAAAGGCCCTGCCACTTCTTTAAGGGCAGAGCCTCTGTCTTTATTCCGAGATTAATCTTACTTCAGGATTTCCACCGGAATGAATTTAACTTCAGTTCCATGCCTGATGCGCAGGTAGTACATGCCCGCCTGGATGTCGTGAACATCGATGCGGTCCCGGAATAACTGGTCGGATGAGCGGTCCACCGTTTTATTGATCCTTTTCATGACATTGCCTGTCAGATTGATCAGCTCGATCTGTATGTCATCATCACCATTCTCAATAAGATTGGCGCTAATCTGTACGTAATTTGTTGCAGGGTTCGGATGAATGCTGATCTGATCCGTTGCATCCTCCGTTCCGGCGCAAGCAACCCACTTGATCTCAAGATCGATTTCAATTACCTCGGAGAAACAACCGTAAGCATTGCTGATTTGCAGGCTGGTATATCTCCCCGGAGCCAGTCCATCGATAATGATTCGCCCTCCCTGATAGGGGCCAAATATCTTCTCAACTCCATCTACTATCAGTCGAACCATGTAGGGTCCGTCATCAAATGCCGACAGCTCAATGATGATTTCTCCCGTATTGTCCCCGCAGGTCGCATCAGATCCTACATAGACGGTATCGACAACCGGAATATTGATGACTTTCTTCACAACAATATTTGACTCTCCTACCCATTCTTCGCAGGCAGCCCGCTTGGAACAACGTGTATAGTAAGTTGTCTCGGTAATCAATCCTGGATCATATTCAGGTCCATGGGCATCCCAGATCATTGTCCATAAGCTGAATGGTAAATCAGGGTTTGTGGTTTTCATCCACATATATTGAATTTCTCCCCGGCCACCTGTAGCGTCAGCGATGCTGATTATGGGCAACGGATCATAAGGACCACAAGCGATTTCATCGCCAATCAGGATACCTCCATCCGTTACATTGCAGCATTCCAGGAAGACCTCAATCATCATCTTGTCATAACATCCGAAGACCGTGTCCCGCGCGGTGACCCAATAAATACCAGGTTCATACACCAGAGGATTTTGCTCCAGGCTACGGAACCCATTAGGGCCAACCCAGCTATAGATTACCTGCTCATCAGAAGAATAAGCATAGATCAGCGTGCCTGAACCATCGCAGGGTACGGTACCACCAATGACTTCAATATCCACAGTACTGGATTCCGTGACCACAATACAGGCGATGGCTTCACAACCATAGGCATCTGAAGCAGTAACATAGTATTTACCGGATTCAAATACCCATGGCCGCTCTTCGTCGGACAAAAAGCCATTGGTACTTTCCCAATGATATCTCAATCCAGTTTCATTGACTTTAGGAATCAATTGAATACTATCCATCCCACACGATATCACGTATTCTTCCGCCTCAACATTCAGCACGCAGGTATCATAGGCACATAAGCCAATGTCGATGGTTGTATCCACCATACCAGGCCTTACATAAAAACACTCGGTCCGGGAAGAGAACAAGATGATATCGGTATCCAGGGAATCCGGAATGGAATCAATATGGGGCGCAAAAGTGAACCTGGAAGGCAGGCTGTCAACGGCCACAAAATAGTATCTGTCCGGCACCAGGTTTTCAAAGTAATACATGCCACTAGAGTCAGAATAGGTCTCAGCCACCAGGACAGAATCACATGTATAGAGTTTAACCAGGATGCTGTCAACACCGATTTCAAAAGTATCCTGTAAACCGTCGCAATTGCCGTCAAGCCATACTTTATCGCCTATTTTCCCACAGGGCTCTTTGGTTACGGTCACAAACGTGACGACTTTGCATCCATTGGCGCCTGTCACTGTCAGGGTATATTCGCCCGGCGCAGAAACTTCCGGTTCAGGTTCACTCGAAGCAAAGTCTTCCGGACCGGTCCAGGCATAGATTACATTTGGCGTGGATGAATGACCATACAATTGGATATACCCTTGTTCACAGGTAATCATCCCGCCTTCAGCCTGTACTTCCGGCTCAAATGTGTCTTCGATAACCTCAACCGATGCGGTGTCAAGGCAGCCGTTTACACTGAACGCCACCAGGGTATAAACACCCGGAACATCCACCAACGGTGTTTGACGATCAGACGTATAGCCATTGGGCCCGATCCATTTATAGCTCGAAATTTCGTCCGTCCCAGTGACGGTTATCGTTACCGCAGGATGTGGGCAGGTAATGGTATCTGCAGAAAGCTCCAGTTCAAAGTTACCACTGGTACCTACCGTGATATCATCCTTCGTAGTACATCCTCCTGCCCCGGTCACCGACACATGATAAGTTCCGGGTAACTCGATGATCGGATCTTCACCCGTAGAGACAAAGCCTCCCGGACCAATCCACAGGATATCTACATTGGGTTCGCTCACCGACATATCAATTTGTACCTGGCTGCTTCCACACCCAAAATCAGGTGCTTTCAACTCGATATCCGGGCCTGCCTGGTCGAGCTTTATTTCGATGGCTCCCTGTCCGATACAGCCTTGAGTTGTGGTGACCAATACGTTGTATTTACCCGGTTTTGTTACTATTGGATTCTGTTCAGATGAAGTAAATCCATCCGGACCGAACCACATATATTCAACGTCCGGAATTGATGAGGTTGCTTTTATTTGCACCTCATTTACCAGACAACTCAGGTTTTCTCCGGTCACCTTAACTTCGGGAACGTCCACATTGGAGGTTACTTCTGCTGATCCGGATCCGCTGCATCCGTTGGCATCGGTTACCGTGACCGAATAGGTTCCCGGAATATTCACTTCAGGTTTCGCCTCATCTGAGGTAAATCCTCCAGGCCCTGTCCATGAAAAGATTTCTACATCCGTACTTGTGATTACCGTTAAGAACACCGATGCATTTTCACAATTGAGCTCACCTCCCTCTGCTTCAACCGTCAATACGCCGGAGCCGGGTTCAATAATGATGGATTCAGCTGCCGAACATCCATTGGCATCGGTCACTGTCACCGTATATTCGCCAGCTGTAATGCCTTTGATGGTCTTTGAAGTTTCACCATTACTCCAGGCATACTGGTAAGGGAATCTGCCACCCGTGGCAGTCACTGTCGCCTGACCATCTCCTCCCTGGCAAGTGGTGCCTGAGCCAACCAAATCAAGGTTAATTGCGTCCGGAATGTTCACTTTAGCCTCTCCAGAAGCAGAACATCCATTTACGTCCGTTACCGTAACCCCATAGGTACCGTATCCCAGACCATTGATTTCACTCGTGGTCACTCCATTGCTCCATAGGTATGCATACGGTGCGACGCCGCCCTGAACATCGACTGAAATGGATCCATCGGAACTTCCATTACAGCTTGCATCACTGGCTTCAATTGTTATCAGCAGACCATTGCCCTTTTCAATCGTAGCTGAAGCCACCTGGGAACACTTGTTTTTATCACTAACTGTCACGGAATAGGTCCCTGGCTGTAAGCCGGTAAGGCTTTGAGTTGTTGCACCATTGCTCCAGATATATTTATAGGGAGCAGTCCCTCCTGAGACACTGGCACTTATTGTTCCATCGAATCCATCGCAAGTAATATCCGATTTCGTTAGGATGATGTCTAAAGGTTCAGGCTCTTCTATGGTTGTAGTAGCTTCTGCAGGACACCCGTTGGCATCCGTTACGGTCACTGTATAGCTGCCGGCAGCAAGGCCGGTCAGGTTCTTTGTCGTGGCACCATTGCTCCAATGATAGGTGATGGGAGAAACTGCACCCTGAATTATCAATTCAATAGTGCCATCCGTTGAGCCATTACAGTTTGCAGCAGATGGAATTGCTGAAATTGATATCGTAGAATGGCTTTTGATCGTAGCCGAAGCTTCCGCTGTACAGCCATAGGCATCGGTCACAGTGACCGAGTAGTTACCAGCTGCCACATTGGACAGATCTTCGGTTGTTGCACCGTTACTCCATTTAAAGGTCAGTGCCGATGTGCTTCCGGTGACCGTTAAGTCAACCGAGCCATCATCCACACCTGCACAAGTAGCGTCCTTCGCTTTGGCTGTTGCTGCGATATCACTCTTGCCATTGATGAATACATTTCCTGTAACCAGGCATCCTTTACTGTCAGTCACTGTGACGCTATAATTGCCCGTAGGTAAAGATGTGATGCTCTGTGTCGTCTGGCCATCAGACCACGCGAATGTATAAGGAGCAATACCTCCACCCGGGATTGCTGTAGCCTGTCCATTGGATGCATCACAATTGGCATCCACATGATCCAGGTTCACATACAGCGAGTCCGGCCGGGTCAGATTCTTCTCCGCCTGCGCGGTACAACCATTGGCATCGGTGACGGTAACGGAGTACAATCCTCCTTTCAGGCCGGAAATATTTTGAGTTGTGGCTCCATTGCTCCAGAGAAAATGAAATGGAGTCGTGCCACCTAAAACGGTGGCCTGTATACTCCCGTCATGATCGTCGAAACAAGATAGATCGGACCCTGTCAGGGATACTTCCAGTGGTTTGGGCTCATCGATCCGGGTGCTTGCTTCTGAAGAACATCCGTTCAAATCGGTAACCGTGACTGTATAGTTACCCGCGACCAGCCCAGAAATATTTTTGGTAGTTGCTCCCGTGTTCCACAAATAAGTGTAGGGGGAGACACCACCCTGGACAATCAGCATGATCGATCCATTGGCAGATCCATTGCAATCAATACCGGTTGGTATCGCTGATACCTGGATACTGGTCTTGTTTTTTATACTGCCACCAGCCTCGGCTGTACATCCAAATGCATCGGTCACAGTTACTGTATAGGTACCCGCAGGAACACCTGTCAAGTCCTCTGTCGTTGATCCGTTACTCCATTTGTAAGTTACTGCTGACGAATTACCGGTTACCGTAAGGACTATGCTGCCATCGTCCGAGCCGGGGCAGGATGCATCGGTAGCAGTAGCTGACGCTGCCAGGTTGCTGTATCCATTGATAAAGACATCCGCATCAGCTGTACAGCCATGGGCATCGGTTACTGTTACGGAGTAATTCCCAGATCCCAGTGAACCAATATCCGCAGTAGTTGCACCGTTACTCCAAAGATAGGTATAAGGCGAGGTGCCCCCCTGAGGCTGCGCTGTGGCTTCACCATTGGCTGCATCACAGTTGGCATTCACATGGTCTACTGTTATCGTCAAGGTTTCAGGAGCGGCAATGTTTAATGCTTTGGTAGCATTGCATCCATTTTTATCCGTAACCGTAACAGAATACGAACCGGCGGAAAGGTTATTCAAGTCCTCCGTTGTGGCTCCATTACTCCATTGGTAAGAATAAGGCGTTGTTCCCCCGGATACAGTAAGGTCTATGGAACCGTTTTCATCATTATGACAAAGCGGATCTTCTGTACCGGCATATAACTGGAGTGGGTTTGGTTCACTCACTTTCGCTTCATCGTTAGCTGTACATCCATTCACATCCGTAACTGTCACGGAATATGTTCCGGCACCCAACCCTTCCAGATCTTCGGTGGTTGCACCATTACTCCATGCAAATTTATATGGACTCTTTCCGCCTTGTACCTGCAGATCAATCGATCCATCCTGGTTATCAGCACAGCTAGCAGGTGATGGTGTCAATGTCAGTACCATCGGTTCTGAAGAGTTGATCATTGCATTATCACTCGCCGAACAATCCGAAGCATCGGTTACGGTAACCGAATAGCTGCCGGCACTGACACCGGTCAGATCTTCCGTTGTTGCACCATTACTCCAATGATATCGGTACGGCGCCGTTCCACCGGAAACAGTCAGATTTATAGTGCCATCTCCGTTTCCGGTACAGGCTTCGGAGACCGTTTGAATACTTAGATACAGAGCTGCCGGCTCGTTGATGCTGGCTTCTTTTTCAAGTTCGCAACCGGCTCCATCCGTAATTGTCACATAATAGTCCCCGGACTGCAGTCCGGTAATATCCTCCGTGGTTGCCCCGTTTGACCAAAGGAATGTAAATGGACCAGTCCCCGCCGTCACCGACAGGTCAATGGATCCGTCATTTGCTCCATGGCAGGAAATATCTACCTTTTGGATGGAAGCTTCCATCGATTGGCTTACAGTTACGGTGGCTTCGTCGGTTGTGGAACATCCGTTGGCATCGGTTACCGTGACGCGATAAGTCGTTGTAGTGTTAGGCGATACACTGATAGAAGCTGCATGAGAGCCGGTACTCCAGCTATAGGAGTAGGGTGCAGTTCCGGCATTGGGTGCAGCAGTCAGTGTAACCGAATTGCCGGCACAGGTTAACAAACATTCTTGCTCCCGTGGAAGTGTGGAGCCACTCAGATTAATGTTAAAATCTCCGTGTAAGGCATTGTTATTTAGTGCCGGGCCAGAGCTGGGTTGAGATATAATGCTCAGGTTGAGCCATCCTGAAGCGCCAAATACTGTTCCTGTATTCAGGTTTGCACCTGTGCCCACCTGAAATGCCGGACCATTGCGGTCAAACTGCAACAACGCACCGGCCAGGTCACCGCCTCCGATGGCATATCCATACGTTTCTGTATAGTAATACCAATCCTGGTTGCTGATGTCACCAACACATTGGGTATTTTCTTTTGGGCTGTCAGCAGGTGGACTGAAGGTCCTCCCTTTAAACACTGCCTTAATCGTAAATGAAATCTTGGCATTCCCAATGTTCACAACATTCATTTCCAGATATGCCGTTCCATTATCGTATTCCTTCAGTGATCCGCTTTGGACAGACCAGTATGGATTATTTGTGTAGGCTTCGGCCAGGTTGTCGTTCCAGAATCCATAGGAAACATGCGAGCCACAACTCTGGTGGCTGTTTGAAACGGTCCTGCTGGTTAACGGATCTGATGAGCAGGCTATGTTGACCAGCGGGCCTCCGCTAGAGTTTACAGACGCTGACTTCACTAAGGTACATCCACCATTGTCTGTAATCGTGACAGAATAGTTCCCTCCGCTCAGATTACTGATATTTTTAGTTGTCGCTCCGTTACTCCAATGATACGAATAAGGGGTGGTCCCTCCGGATACAGTTAAAGCAATGGCACCGCTGGCACCACCCTGGCATCCGGTATTGGTCACGGTTAAGGTAGCGTCGATCTTGTCTGGTTGATCAATCCAACGTTTGATGGCTTTGGTACAACCATTGGCATCGGTAATGGTCACTGAATAGTCGCCAGTGGACAGACCACTGAGATTCTTGGTAGTGGCTCCATTACTCCATAAGTATTTATAAGGTGTTGTTCCACCTATCACCGACAACGTTATGGTACCATCACTTCCTCCTCCACAAGTCACATCGGTGTATTCGGTCCAGGCATCAATTTTAGACGGTTGATTAATGGTTGCCTTTTTTGCGGCGGAGCATCCTGCTGCATCCGTTACAGTCACTGAATAATCACCAGGACTGAGCCCATCAATATCTTCCGTTTTTGTCCCATTTGACCAGGAATAGGTTAATGGTGCAACGCCTCCGGTAACACTCAGATCAAGACCTCCATCGTTGTCGCCGGCGCAATTCACATTGTATGCCACAATATTCAAAGACAGATTGCTGACATTCACGGTGATGGACTTCGTTGATGTACAACCTTTGTTATCCGTCGATGTCACCGAATACACACCATTGCTGGCCGTGGTAATTGAATTTGAAATTAAGATGTTACCGTCTTTATCGCCATTCCCACTAAAACCATTGGGTCCGCTCCAGACGTATGAGGACATTCCATTGGGATTTACTGACAACCACAATGAAGAACCGGAGCAGACATTTACCACACAGTCATCATCGGTGATCCAGCCGCTACCAGTGTTGTATTCACATATCAGGTCTGTAGCATCACAAGGATTGCCTGTCAAACACAGTGCATCAAGTTTAAGATAGTCTCCGCTGGCTCTTCCAATGATCTTGACGTAACGGGAACCCTGAGGTGCTGTCATCGTCAGATTATAAGCTTTGAGGTCTTGATTCGGGTCAACGTCGTGGTCGACCTGGACACTTTGAGAACCCAATAAAGTGCCTGCTTGAGTGTAAAATTCTATCGATAGAGTATGATTAAAACTTGGTTCATGAGTTCCGGCAAAAAAGTCAAGGCTGTAAACTGTCCCGGTTGTAACGTTTACATTTTGTGAAATGGTGGCCGTTTGGCCTTGTGTGGAAGGCTTAATGAAAACAACATAATTTCCATTAACCGCATAATGGGTTGTGAAGTTATAGTCTCCTACCACTGTCCATCCCTGGATGGTGTTTTCAAAACTCGGATTCACCACCAAGGATTCCGGGCAGGTGTAATTGGAACAACCTCCCGGATGAACGGTATAATTTTGTGCAGAACACCCGGCAACTGTGTAGCTATCAAACTTATTCGTACTTAAATAGAAATCAAATACGTCTCCATCACTGGCATCCCCATTCCAGAAGCCCCCCCCTGTGATGGTTGCAACCGTGGTAGTTCCTTTTTTCACAGTCACGGAAGAACAATCGCTATTGGTAAATTTCACCGTTGGCTTGCAGGTATTTTCACAATTATCGTACTGAAGAATAAATACGTTATCCAGGTGAAATTCCCAGGCATTGCCGACTTGGTACGATTCAACACGATAAACAAAATCCGTCTGTCCCGGGCTTAGAATATCATCCAGATAATAGCGGTCAATATCCAGATTGTAATTTGAACTTCCATTAAAAGAATTACTTCCGGATAACAGGTTATCACCCATGTATTGACCGTCGATATAGGTTTTTTCGCCTTTATAATTATCCCCCTCCCAAATAATGGAGCTTAGTTCGATATTCGCCTGGCAATTTGGGATGGTGAACCCGTCAAGATCCCATTGTTGGTAGAAGTTTTTAATGGGATTGGGCCAATAACCATAAAAGCCATCGTACATTTTTATGGTCCGGTTAGGCAAATCGGATTTGGTATAAATAACAACCAGCGACCATCCTCCATATACACTGCCATAGGGACAGGAGACTACCTTGTCAAAGGATAAATTATCGATGGTGATGTTACCGGAACCTGTAATTTTTGAGGTTACATCTGCATAAGCTGCATAGAAGTCCTGGTAGTATCCACCATTGTTAATGGTTTCCGTCCACGCATCATCCGCTGCTACATTCTGGCTATTTAGTGTTACCGACTGGTCGATATAAACAGCGTTGCTTGCGTAATAGGAACTTCCTGACCAATAAAGGTAGGCTTTGTGGACAGTGGCTCCGGATGGAATGTTCAGATATCGGCTGGTCCCATTGACCTCACCACATTCATTGGCCGCTTCCCCGGTGTTTTCGGTGTTTCCAATAATCGTGTAACCGTAATTTCCGGTGAAGGTTATTTTTTCACCGATACCATTTCCGGCATAACCGGAGGGCAGATAGAACAGGTAGAACAAGAATAGGAGTACAATAGGCAAAAATAGTCTTGCCATTGTACAATGCTTGTACATTTGGATCATCTCTTTGGACGTTTTATTTGGGCTAAAACAAAAACAGGATCACTCCAAAAGGGAGGGATCAAAAAATCTTACTCTTAACAGAAAAAACAAAAATATTTGGGAATCGATAGTAAGGGGGGATCACTATTCACTCTCAGCAAGATTCAGGTATAACCATCGTTTCACCTTGTCTTGACTTATATATTTTGCAATAAATCGTAAGCGTTAATTACGACTATTCAAAACAGTCAATTCGTGAAGATTGGATTGGCAAGATTAGATGCAGGGAGGTAAAAGCTTTACAAAGCTGCAAAAAATTCTACATTTCAAGAAATCAAAATAAAGTATTTCAAAAATTATTTTCCAGTCACTCAACGCCGGAAGGGGAAATCCCTTCTTAATAACAATGCCCGAGCATGGAGGTAATTTAGACTCGGGTTTGTCATGAAACATGTCGCGGGGAAGTGAAGACATGTCAATCCAGCATTTTACTACCCCAAATATTTTGCCAAATAGATAATCCGGGAATTATTTTTGACCCCAAGTCAATTAAATGATAACAATTAGAAATCTTTATCAGTTATACCATAAATGTTATCAAGTCATTAGGTACATCATACAGCGATCTGTTATTTTTTTGCAATTTTGAGTCCCCAAACATTGAGTCCATCTTATTACTAGTATATTCCATGCAAATCAGTTATAAAACCGAACCACTATCCCTTAAAGGCCCTCTTTGGCTTTTTAGTCTGAAAGATTCCATCGATCGAAATCTCCTGGAATTCGCCGGAAATTTCCCTGACCCATTACCCATCAACCTTATCCTGCAGGCATACCAGGATGAATCCCCTACCCTGTATCTGGAAGAAGGCAAGATCAGGTTACATCTTTTCAGGACCAAGGCATACACGTTCTCGGCGATCAAGAACCTGGCAGCTGAAGCTATTTTCAACTGTCGCAAACTAGATACGAACCCGATCATTCTGATCGACCTGGCACTCTTTTCGGCCCAGGCCCTGGAAGCCATTTCAGAAGGCCTCTGGTGGGGCGGACAAAATTTGGGACTTCATAAAACTTCGGATGAAGTACCGGCAAGGGCATGGAACATTTCCTTAGCAGGCAACGAATCACGGGAGTCAATGGAAGTTGCCATATCCAAAGGAAGTTATAAGGGTGCCCTGCTGGAAAAAATAGGTGGCCTGGTCAATGAACCTGGCAATGTATGCACCCCACAATACATGGCAGACTTTGCTTTACGGGAAGCGGAAAACCGACCGATCAACATTCGCATTCATTCTGCTGAAGACATTCAGCGGGAAGGATTGTGGGGGCTCTGGAATGTTGGAAAGGGAAGTAGTTATCCCCCGGTTATGATAGAAATGGATTATCATCCGGAGAACTGCATTGCCACCGTCGGGTTGGTTGGTAAAGGGGTAACTTTTGATACGGGTGGTGTATCGCTTAAGGATGGGAAAAACATGCATTACATGAAGTCCGATATGGGCGGAGCTGCAGCAGTTCTCGGGACCATCCTGGCGGCGGCGGACCTGCACCTGCCAATCCGGCTCATCGGTATCATTCCCAGTGCGGAAAACCATATCGACCGTCTGGCGTACCGGCCAGGAGACGTCATTTCATCCTATTCCGGCAAGACCATTGAAATCATCAATACCGACGCCGAAGGCAGGCTGCTCCTTGCAGACGGGTTGAGCTATATTCTTAAAAATTATACCCTGGATCACTTGATCGATTTGGCCACACTGACTGGCAGTGCAGTACAAACCTTCGGTTATCTGGGAGGTGCTCTTTTCTCCAACAATGCTTCACTTTCCGATGAGCTCATGAAAGCTTCCATAGAATCGGGAGAAAAAATTTGGCCGTTACCTTTGTGGGAAGAATATGAAAAGGAACTTGAATCCACCATTGCCGATATTCGTCATTTTCACAATAGTCCGCTTGCTGGAGCAGCAGTTGCAGCCAAGTTCCTGGAATCTTTTATCGGAGGATTTGCTTCGTGGGCACATCTGGATATCGCGGCTGTTGCCTTAAAGGAGACGGTATTCAGCAAAGAAAAAGTGGGCACAGGCTTTGGCGTTGATTTACTGATCAGCTGGCTCGAAAACTTCCAAGGCAACTAATCCGTCTCATTCGGGCACTTTTCCATTATCCGATCCTGGACTTCAAAATTTAAGTCATTAAGAATTCATACCCAGAACATCGCACTTTCTTTTAAGATTGTTTATTTTGAAGGCAAAGCAACCGGGATCGTATGCATGTATTACACGTTAGTGCCGAATGTTATCCAGCGGCAAAAACCGGGGGGTTGGGCGACGTCGTTGGCGCACTTCCAAAATATCTGAACCAGGCAGGAATGCAAGCCAGTGTTATCATTCCAAAGTATGCCTTACCCTGGTTTGCCCGCCATCAATTTCAGGAGATATTCTTCGGTCAAGTCCGGATGTACAATTGGAGCGTATCTTACCAGATCCAGCAACTGACCGATGATGATCTTGGCTTCACGTTGTACGTGGTTAACATTCCAGGTAAATTTGACCGGGCCGGAATATACTCCGATCAATACGGCTATTTTGGTGATTCGTTTGAACGGTGGATTTGCTTTCAACAAGCCGTCCTCCAGTGGATCATTGTCACCCAGCAACCCATTACCCACATCCATTGCCATGATCATCATGCCGGACTTATCCCTTTCATGATGCGTTATTGCCCCATTTATGCAGACCTTGCCGAAATGCCCAGCTTCCTGACCATTCATAATGGCGGATACCAGGGACGTTACGGCTGGAGTAACAACCATCTTTTACCATTTTATGAACGACCTGCAGCGGGCATGCTGGATTGGGATAACAGCATAAATATGCTCGGAAGTGCTATTAAATGCTGCTGGGCTTATAACACGGTCTCCCCGACTTACCTTGAAGAGATGAAAGAATCTTCCTTAGGACTGGAAGGGCTTCTGCAGCAAGAATGGATGAAAGGATCCGGCATTGTCAACGGTATCGATAATGAGGTGTGGGATCCAAAAACGGATCCGATGATCCAGGTTCACCTGGAAGATGATTTCCTGGCTTACAAACGGGGGAATAAAGCCATTCTCTGCGAACGATTCGGATTGGATCCGGGATTGCCCATTCTTACCTTTATCGGTCGTATGGTGCATCAGAAAGGTGTTGACATCCTGGCTGATGCCATCTGGAGTATTATTCAACAAACCACCCAGATCCAGTTCATCATATTAGGTTCGGGCGAGGCTCAATACGAAGACCCCTACAAATCTCTGGCCTATCACCACGGGGACCAGGTCAAGACCATCATCCAATACAACGAAGCTTTATCCCATCAGCTTTATGCTGGTTCCGACTTCCTGCTGATGCCTTCCCGGGAAGAACCTTGCGGACTGAATCAGCTGTATGCCATGCGTTACGGCACTTTACCTATTGTCCGGCGCACCGGCGGCTTGCAGGATACAGTGATCGATATCGATGACTGGCAGGGCACCGGGATTTGTTTCAGCCAGCTTAATGTAAACGATCTTGTTGCAGCTTTTCACCGGTCGATCAGATTGTATCAGCACAAATCCAGAATGTACGCGATCATGCAGGAGGCGATGACGAAAGATCACTCCTGGGAGCGGGTTGCACAGGATTATATCGGCTGGTATAAATATTATATGGGAATCGAATAATTCATAATATATTACGATAAAATTTTATATATCATGAGAATTAAGATGATATGCCTGATACTAGGAGGCGGTGCCGGATCGCGCCTTTACCCACTTACCAAGGACAGATCAAAGCCTGCGGTACCCATCGCTGCTAAATACCGTCTGATCGACATACCCATATCCAACTGTCTAAACTCAGGTGTAAAAAGGATGTTTGTCCTGACACAGTTTAATTCTGCCTCCTTAAACCGGCATATCAAGAACACCTACCACTTCGACAATTTCAGCAACGGTTTTGTTGATATTCTGGCTGCAGAACAAACACCCAGCAGTGACAAATGGTACCAGGGTACAGCAGATGCCGTCAAGCAATCCATGCATCACCTGGTCAATCAGGACTTTGATTACCTGCTCATTCTTTCAGGAGACCAGTTGTACCAGATGAATTTTGAATTGATGGCCCGCTATCACATAGCACAAGGCGCTGACATAACGATTGCCACCATACCGGTGGTGGCCAATGATGCGACGGGTTTTGGCATCATGAAGGTTAATAAATTCGGGTTTGTCGATCGCTTTACGGAAAAGCCCAAGAAAGAAATACTTGATGACTGGAAATCGGAGGTTGAAGAGCGTTTCACCAATGATGGACGCCATTTCCTGGCATCAATGGGTATTTACATCTTCAACAAACGCATATTGCGCAAGTTATTTGAAGATCACCCGGAAGCGGTTGACTTCGGCAAGGAAATCATACCGAATGCCATAAAATCAGGATTTAATGTAGCGAGTTATGCTTACGACGGCTACTGGACGGATATTGGAACCATCAAATCCTTTTTCCAGGCAAATCTGGAGTTAACCGACGATATTCCAAAATTCAACTTGTTCGACAATACCTCGGTCATCTTCACCCGGCCTCGGATGCTTGCTCCATCAAAAGTATTTGGAACCAGATTTAACCGGGCTGTAGTCGCGGAAGGAAGTATCATCCATGCCAAAGAAATCGAACGATCCATCATCGGTATCCGGTCCAGAATTGGTCACGACACGCTGATCCGAAATTGCATTGTTATGGGTAATGATTATTTCGAAACCCTGGATCAAATCATGGATCGGTCGAACCCCATACCGATGGGTATCGGGCATTCCTGCCGGATTGAAAATGCTATCATTGATAAAAATTGCCGAATAGGAAACAATGTGACCATATTAGGTGATGACAGTCTTGAAGATGCAGAAACCGATTCTTATGTAATCCGGGACGGCATCATTGTCCTTAAGAAAAAAGCGTCGATACCCGCCAATACGCAAATAGGGTTGATTAAGTAATTTATTTATGCAGAAATCCGTCTTATGCGTCGCTTCCTATTTTAAAGGAACTGACTTTATCATCCAGGCAAAAGAACTTGGCAATACGGTTTATCTCCTCACTGCTGACACGCTGAAAGAAGCTGCCTGGCCTTGGGGTTCCATTGATGACGTATTTTATTTATCACTTGATGAGCACCATAACTGGAATTGGTTGGACATGGAGCGTGGCTTGGCCTTTGTGATGCGATCGCGTCCAATTGACATGATTGTTGCCCTGGATGATTTTGATGTAGAAAAAGCGGCACACCTCCGTGAAGTCTTTCGCATTCCAGGCATGGGCGATACGACGGCTCGCTATTTCAGGGACAAGCTTTCCATGCGGACACGGGCTCTGGAAACCGGAATTCCGGCACCACCTTTTACGTCTTTATTCAGTGACCAGCATATCAATACATTTCTCGAGCAGACGCAGCCTCCCTGGATGATTAAACCCAGAGGAGAAGCTTCTGCTACAGGAATACGGAAAGTCCATCACAAAGAATCATTCTGGGATACAGTCCATCAATTGGGCGATGACCGCCATCGATTCCTTGCCGAAAGCTTCATTCCCGGTTCCATTTACCACGTTGATGCCATTACGTTTGAAGGAAAAAATGTTTTTACCTGCGTTTCCCAGTACCTGGATACTCCATTCGAGGTAGCTCACGGCGGTGGAATATTCCGGTCTATGCTGTTATCCCAGGACCATCCCGACCATCAGGAACTGGTTAAGCTCAATCAGGACCTGATGAAGGCATTTAATATGCGCCAGTCGGCGAGCCACAGCGAATGGGTGCGGTCTCACGAAACCGGGCAATTCTACCTGATCGAAACTTCATCCCGGGTAGGTGGCGCTCACCTGGCCGATATGATCTATCAGGCAACCAATGTGAACCTTTGGAAAGAATGGGCGAAATTGGAAACAGCAGTTGCTAAAAAAGAATCGTACGTACTTCCTGAACTCAAACACATACCGACCGGAATTATCATTTCACTGGCAAAAATGGAGCATCCACAACCACAGTTTTATCAGGACCCGGATGTGGTGTGGACGATCAGCAAAGCACACCATGTAGGATGCATCGTTCAGGGTACTGATGATCAGAGCGTCAAAAACCGATTGGATGATTTAGCATTTCAAATACGGGAACATTTTCATGCGGCTGTTCCGCCAGCAAATAACCCTTTGCATTAATCCCTTTCTGCTGATTAGGAACAAATCCCGCGTCCAAGCATCGAAGACTTGTTGTAGTGGATTCTGTTTATTAACTCAGGCTTTGTGGGGATGTTGGTAAAATCCGATTGAGCCCCCCACCCAATCCTTGTCTTTGTTGTATTTCACCCCAATCATTTTACCCTTGCTCATGCGAATCAGATTGTGAATAAGAATAGGACGGTCTTTGTGGAAAGGCCACAGATACATTAATCTTATTTCAACCTTAGCCGGCTCACTTGGCGTACGGATTATGGGCGCGTAATTAACCTTTTCCTGTAAGATGTATTCATCTGGGTTCTCAAGTGCTCTTATCTCCTCTTTCGTCACATCAAATTTTATCCCTTCTCCCGAAAACGAATACAATGGCTTGAGGACATAATCATGTAAGTTGTCCGGGAGATCATCAAGAATCTCATGGACAAAACTGGACTTTGGTACGAATTCACTGTTAATATAAGGTAGTAAATACTTGCTGATCTTAAAATACCAGTTGGGATGTCCGGCCCAATGCACATCCACATCTTCCCGCAATGTAAACTCCAGCGGCAAATCTGGCCTGCGCAATAATTCGTCAAAAATGACCCGGTTATACAATTTATGGATCGCAATCTTTTGTCCGGCCTCATTCAGATAATACAATGAACGGCCTGATCGCTTAATCTCAGATATGCAGCGGACCGGAATACCCAGATAATACCTGGTAGCGACAAAGTCGATATAAGTATTTTGTTTAGGAGGCTCTATATCGATCAGGACTACATTTTCAGGATTTTCTCCCGCCAGTATGTGTCTTCTTAAAAGATCAACATAGCTCTCGTTATTTAGCTCTGCAAAAAAATGATCCAACCCGGTTAGAAAAGGATAACTTCTCTGATAGGCTTCTGCCAGCGCCAATTGATAGAAATACAAACTTGGAAATCCCTGAACTTCAATGAGCCGGGGACTTAGTTTCCCGTTAATATCGCAGACACCCAAATCGACTTGGAGGAAAAGCGTATTCGGCGTTTCATTGGGTACGTCAACTTTTCGATCCAGCAGGCGTTTGCTCATGGATTTGAATGTATCCGATACCAGAAAATCAACCACCTCCTCTCCTGCTTTGACTGCCGAACCTAGCAGGTCAAGGTCAAAAATAACCGGAGACTCCGCTACTCTAAATTGGGGGCGGTGGTTGAATCGGCCACCTAAGTCCTCAAGAAACGACTCATATAATTGTGGTGTAAAAAGTGCATTGATCTGGTCGCGGTATACGTCTAACATAGAGACATTGACATTAAAAGGTCAGGAGATGAGAACATCTGAATTGAGCAATGAGCCTACTGATTTATCCAAAAAGCCAGGCAACACCTGTTGGAAAGTTACTTCTATCTTTTCTGGATCATTTAAATATTTTATCATCTCCCAATAAATGTCTTCACCATATTGCTGGGAAATGGTATTTCGCCAATCATCTTTCTGTGCATAGTCCCGCATACCTTCAGGGTCCGCTTCGGGATGAAATTGGGTCGAGGTTATGTACTCGCCTACCTGGATGGCCATTAATGCTCCAAACCTCAGTTGAACTTCATCTTCCACTTCTATCGCCAGCAACGATGCATTCCATTTCCGAAAAGCATTTATATCAGGATCCACGACCTGAAACTGGCGAAAATCAGCCACGTAGAAAGGATCGCCCAAAGCTTCAAACAATTCAAAATCTTTACCTCCTGCCGTCTTAGATACCGGGTAAATTCCAAATGATTTTTTAGGCCTTGGCTCGATGACTCCCAACCCTAAGTGATAGCAGAGCATCTGGAAACTATGGCAAATAAAAAAAGCATATTTAGGGGCTTCCGGATGATCGTTGTTGTGCTCCATCAATTCGTCCAGCCACTGATAATA
This sequence comes from Lewinellaceae bacterium, assembly GCA_020636135.1. NCBI lineage: Bacteria > Pseudomonadati > Bacteroidota > Saprospiria > Saprospirales > Lewinellaceae > Lewinellaceae bacterium. Next base: position 2,003,666 of record JACJYK010000001.1, on the reverse strand, counting down.
TCCTTTTTCCCAGGCATGACCTTCCGGAAGAGGAGATCCGGGGCCGCCCGAGCTGATATAAATATCATGATCCATCGAAGGGATTTCTCCTTTCTGTCTTACGTCAAATATTTCGACCTGGAATGAATGCGGATGGTTTTTAAGAATATTCTTGAGGTTTTTCATCCCCATATTAGGGGTGCCATCATAGAGGTCAAGAATGGCAACTTTGCACCTTGGATTCATCATTTATTTCTTTTTTCGGGAGTTTGTTCCGAAGCCTTCTTTCACAGATCTTTGGATTGCCGTGCCCCACCGTAAATTCATTTGACCTTCCTTATGGGCTTTGGCGCGTTCGATGGCAAGGTCGGCAGCATGTTTCACGATCCAGGCGAAATTTATTTCACCAACGGAATGGATGTCCGCATCCGGCGCCGGATTACAAAAATCGATGGCATACGGAACCCCATCACGCACCGCAAACTCTACCGTATTGAAGTCATAACCTAATGCTTCATTGAGAAGCCTTACCTGTTCTTCAATCGTTTTCAGCAATGCAGGATCCGTTGTGCCCTCATCTTTAACATAGCGAAGGTGATGTGGATTACGCGGCTCATAGGGCATAATATGTACCCATTTGGTGCCCAGGCAATAGCACCGAAAATAGCTTTCAAATTCGATTGCCTCTTGTAACATCATGACCAGGTCTCCTGTCTCATGATATGCATCAAAAAATTCTTTTTCATCATGGACCTTGTACACAGATTTCCAACCACCGCCGGCATGCGGTTTACAGAATAAAGGGAAGCCTCCCAGGGATTCGAAAATATTTTCCCATTCCAGTGGATATTTCAGGTTACGAAAGGAGGTGTCCTTGGTATCCGGCGGCATGGTATTACTGGGCAAAAGAATGGTCTTTGGGACAGCTACCCCAATATCCTGAGCCAGGACGTTATTAAAGAATTTTTCGTCTGCACTCCACCAAAAGGGATTATTAATCACTGCGGTACCGGTATAGGCCGCATTTTTCAGATAGGCTCTGTAGAAAGGGACGTCCTGGGAGATGCGATCAATAAGCACGGCGTAGCCAGAAGGTTTCCCTTGAAATAATTCATCGACATGAGCAAGTTCTGCGACAATGTCTTTTTCTCCGCGGCTGTTGACTTCATCAACAAATGCCTGAGGAAACGTATTTTCCTGGCCAAAGAGGATTCCTATTTTTTTCATGCGTGTGATTTCCGATTCGAAACAAGTTAATGCGTAATGATAAGCTAATAAGCTAGTTCTCTGCAAAATTACTCAGAATTACCCATTTCGGAAGGGTCCGAAACTTAAATAATTGAATCCGATTATAGGGTGGCTTGAACGCTAGCCTGTCTGTTCTAGGATACCTCAGTCAAGTCAGGATCTGATAATTAAACGTCCAACGTTATATTTGCAGGTATGCAAACATTGACGATTTCCAATTTCTATGCAAAAGTTCTGAAAAGGTCATTTTCACTGGACTTTTATGTTCCTGACGAGCTGGCAGAGGATGCCTATTTCCTGGTATTCAATGATGGACAGATCCTTGATGAAGTGCGCATAGCACAAGTTCTGAAAGAAATCGAAGGAGCTGGTTTACAAGCTTTTGCAGTAGGTATCCACGCATCGGACCACCGGTTACAGGATTATGGTGTTTCGGGACAGCCTGATTATAAAAACCGGGGATCTCTTGCCGGTGAATACAAGCATTTCCTCGTCGTAGAATTATATCCATTCATCAAGCGGATCTTTCGATTTGAACCGACCACAATACGATCAGCCATTATAGGTTTTTCACTGAGTGGTTTATCTGCATTAGACATTGGCTGGGCACATCCGGAATTGTTCTCGAAAGTAGGCGTGTTTTCCGGGTCCTTTTGGTGGCGTTCAAGAGCCTTTTCACCGGCAAGTCCGGATGCGCATCGCATCATGCATGATCGATTAAGCCGGTCATTTTATAAGCCCGGGCTCAAGTTTTGGTTTCAAACCGGCACCGACGATGAAAGCTCGGACCGCAACAATAATGGCATCATTGACTCTATTGACGACACGCAGGATGTGATCCGGGTGCTGGAGTCACTGGGCTATGAAAATGGAAAAGATATTGCTTATCTTGAAATCCAGGGTGGACGGCATGAGCCTTCTACATGGGCCAATGCCTTGCCAAATCTCATCCAGTGGATATTCAACCAATAAAGCATGCAAAATCTTCAATCGGTCATTGAATTCAGCATTTTTTCCGACCTGGATGTCTTCCTTTTCCGCCAGGGCAAACACTTCCAGTTGTACGATAAATTCGGAGCCCGGATGATGGAAGTTGATGGAAAGAAAGGGGTGTATTTTGCAGTGTGGGCACCCGCAGCCCATAAGGTATATGTTCTTGGCGATTTTAATAACTGGCACAGGCATCGCCACCCACTACATGTCCGGCCCGATTCCTCGGGCATCTGGGAAGGATTTATTCCCGGATTGGACCTGGGAATTATGTATAAGTACGGAATTGAATCAAATTACACGGAACAATACATCGAGAAGGCTGACCCCTATGCCTTTTGGGCGGAAGAACCACCCCAGACTGCCAGTGTAGTCTGGCCACTGGAATACACGTGGAATGACGAGAAATGGATGGGATCACGTAAAGCCAGCAATAGTCTGAACAGCCCGATGACCATTTATGAGGTTCATCTGGGCAGTTGGCGGAGACACTACGACGGCAACTCCTATTCCTACCGGGAAATGGCTGATACGCTGATACCATACGTGGTGGATATGGGATTCACCCATATCGAATTCATGCCCCTGATGGCCTTCCCTTACGAACCTTCCTGGGGCTATCAAATAACAGGTTACTTCGCCGCCAGTCCACGTTATGGGACACCGGACGACCTGATGTATCTAGTCGACCAATGCCACCAGGCCGGCATTGGCGTCATCCTGGACTGGGTACCCAGTCATTTTCCTTCGGATGCCCACGGGTTAGGTCAGTTTGATGGCACCTATGTGTACGAACATCCGGATCCACGCAAAGGATACCATCCGGATTGGGAAAGTCTCATTTTTAACTACGAACGTCCGGAAGTGCGCTCGTTCCTGATATCCAATGCATTATTCTGGCTATCACATTACCACATCGACGGATTACGCGTTGATGCCGTAGCATCCATGCTCTATCTGGATTATTCGCGTGAACATGGCGGATGGGAACCCAATGAATTTGGTGGACGCGAAAATCTATCTGCGATCCAGTTCATCCGGGATATGAATAATGAAGTCTACCGGAGATTTCCGGATGTCCAGACGATTGCAGAGGAGTCCACAGCATTTCCCGGCGTCACCATGCCCGTAGATCATGAAGGCTTGGGATTTGGTATGAAATGGATGATGGGCTGGATGAACGATACGCTGAATTACTTTAAGCTGGATCCCATTCACCGCCGGTTCCATCATGGACAAATCACCTTCAGCATTATCTATGCATATAGTGAGAATTATGTTCTCCCACTAAGTCATGATGAAGTAGTTCATGGCAAAGCATCCCTGCTGTACAAAATGCCTGGAAGTGAAGCTGAAAAGTTCTCCAATCTGCGCTTGCTCTTCGGCTATATGTACACGCACCCGGGGAGCAAGTTGCTATTCATGGGCGGAGAGTTTGGACAGACCAATGAATGGAACTTTAAATCCGAATTGAACTGGGGCTTGCTGCAATACCCCGGCCACCAGGGGGTCCAACGCTGGGTTCGTGCCTTAAACCTATTCTACCGGACAGAAAAAGCTGCCTATGAGTTAGCCTATGAGCAGGCCGGATTCGAGTGGTTGGTGATATCCGACTACCGCCAGAGCCTGTTGATCTATGCAAGGAAAGGTAAAAATCCGGAAGATGTCTTGATTGCCGCCTGCAACTTCACTCCTGTTCCACGGATCAACTACCAGTTTTTAGTGCCCGAGTCTCACCAGTGGGTTGAGGTATTGAACAGCGACCATCCTGACTTCGGTGGCAGCGGTATAATCAATGCTGAAAAAATATCCGTCCACATTTCTACCGGCATCATGCCAAAATACCTGATCAACCTGAATATTCCTCCACTGGGAATCGCCATTCTAAAACGCGATGCATGAGAATCCCCGGTCAGACGAATGGTTCTCTGGTTGCAAATAATCACACCTTCCCGATTATCCGGAGTTTGATCATAGTCTGGTGGTTGTCGCTAAGTGCAGGCTGTACCCGGGCACAGGATAACACCTGGAAGCAATTCATCGATGACCATCCGGATAAGCATTTTTCAATTTTAATCCGGAACGCAATGATTCTGGACGGGACCGGATCTCCCGCCTACCCCGGAGATCTGCTCATCCTGGAAGACCGGATCGCATATGCCGGCAAGGTTGAAAGTACCGGTTTAAAGATTGACCAGGTAATTGAGGCAGATGGCAAATATTTAACCCCCGGATTCATCGATGCCCATGCACATGGAAATCCACTGAAAGAAGATGCATTTGTAAACTTCCTGGCCATGGGAGTAACCTCTGTTTGCCTTGGACAGGATGGGACCAGTGCCATGGTGGATGATATCCGTGATTGGTTTAGCCGGGTCGGAAACGTGCCCCAGCTGATCAATATTATTCCCATGGTTGGTCATGGAACTTTACGGGTGTTGTCCGGCATACAATATGCCAAAAAACCGGATGACAGGATGCTCCAATCCATGGCAGGACTGCTGGATGATGCCCTCCAGGCCGGATGCTTTGGACTAACTACAGGTCTTGAATATGAACCAGGAGGCTTTGCTGATAGCCTGGAACTTGAGCTCCTGGCCAGGATTGCGGGTAAATATCATCGATTGGTCATGAGTCATGTGCGCAATGAAGATGATAATGTACTCATCCAGTCGATCAGGGAGTTAGCCCGGATGGGTAAATACACTCCGGTTCAGGTATCACACATCAAATCCGTGTATGGAAAAGGCAGCGTCCGCGGAAAAGAGATCGTCGAAGAGCTTCACCGTTTGCGTGCTGCAGGTATACCCATAACCCAGGATTGGTACCCCTATACGGCAAGTTATACCGGCCTTTCCATATTGTTCCCGGAATGGGCTAAACCTCCAAACGACTACCAAAGTGCTGTAGAGAACCGGCTTCCGGAATTACGGGCATATCTAAAAAACAGGGTGAATTTCAGAAATGGACCCGAAGCCACTTTATTCGGTTCCGGCCCTTACCTTGGAAAAACATTGGCAGAGGTCGCTCAACAGCAGGGAAAGGCTTTTGAAGATGTGCTTATCGATCTGGGTCCGTCCGGAGCTTCCGCAGCTTACTTTATCATGGATGAAACACTGCAGGTGGAATTACTTAAGGATTCGATGACGATGATCTGCAGCGATGGCAGCCCCGATATGTTTCATCCTCGCGGTTACGGATCATTCGTAAAGATCATTACCGATTATGTCCGGGATCAAAAGGTATTGACCCTGCCGGATGCCATAAGAAAAATGACTGGACTTCCGGCACAAACGCTGCAGCTGGACCATCGCGGGATCATCGAGGCTGGATATTATGCAGACCTGGTTCTTTTTGACCCGGATGAACTCCTTGCGCCGGCGACCTATCAGGAACCCCATGTTTTGGCGACAGGCATTCAATGGGTATTCGTAAATGGCCTGCCTGCCTGGCATAACCAGGCCATCCAGGGTCAAGCCGGTAAACTTTTACGCAAAAAATAGCCTGTCCATTACCAAATTCCATTGTTCCTGGATTCAATGATATTATTGTGTCCAAGACCAACACTCCTGATCAACTTGTTTCGGTGCACACCGTAAAAACGTACCTTCGTCCATTCAAGTAATCAGATCGTGTCCGAAACAACCAATGATCACGAACCAGCCAGCCAATAGCGGTCTGTCCAACTATCAGAAATTCATCATTGCCATTCTGGCCTTCCTGCAGTTCACGGTTATCCTGGACTTTATGGTCCTGTCACCTCTGGGGGCGATACTGATGGATCAGCTTGGACTTGAGCCGGCCAGATTTGGGGTGGTTGTGTCTGCATATGCATTCAGTGCAGCCATCTCCGGTCTCCTGACTGCAGGATTTGCTGACCGGTTTGACCGTAAAAAACTTTTGCTTTTCTTCTACAGTGGGTTCATGCTAGGCACTTTGTTGTGTGCATTGGCTCCGAACTTCCATTTCTTATTGTTCGCCAGGATCATCACAGGATTGTTTGGTGGTGTTCTCAATTCCATCGGGTTTGCAATCATCACCGACTTATTTACCCTGGAATACCGGGGCCGGGTGATGGGTTTCGTCCAGATGGCATTCTCAGCCAGCCAGGTATTGGGATTACCAATTGGACTTGTACTGGCAAATCACTTCAACTGGCATGCGCCGTTCTGGTTAATCGGCGGCATCGGTATCGCTGTAGGTGCAGTCATTGCAATCTATATGCAACCCATACGCGACCACCTGAATGAGCGGTCTTCAGGATCACCAGTAAAACACCTGCTCCGGACAATCACCAAGCCTTCCCATATCCAGGCATTTATTGCCACCGGACTGATGACAACAGGTGGATTTATGCTGATGCCATTTGCAAGTGCTTTCAGTGTCCATAATCTCGGACTGACGCTGGAACAGTTACCGGTTCTTTACGGCATCACCGGCGTCTTCAATATTGCCCTTGGTCCACTCATTGGCAGATGGTCGGACCGTTATGGGAAGTACCTGTTTTTTGCGATTGGAACCGGCATCTCATTGGTTACCATTCTTTATTACACTCATTTAGGTGTTTCTCCCCTATCGCTGGTCATTGTAATAAACGTTGTCTTGTTTCTAGGCATTACCGCTCGCAGAATATCCGGCTCTGCCCTGATGACCGGCGTCCCCGCTCCAGCAGATCGCGGTGCTTTCATGAGCATCAGCAGTTCCATTCAACAATTTTCGGGAGGGATTGCGTCAACCATTGCTGGTATGATCGTCATTCAGCAGAATAGCGGACCCTTACAACGATACGATGTACTCGGGTATGTCGTTTCTTGTACCATGATTTTGGTAGCCTTGTTAATGGGACGAATTGACCGGGAAATTTCACGGAGAGAAACAATCAGTAAGGCAGCTTAAAAGTGAGAATGCAGATAAATTAGGCGAGGGTTAAATTCTGTTTTCCAATCAACTCTTCGAATCGCTCCAAAATTAAATTGATCTGGCCTTCTTCGATCACCGTAGCCAGGTGGCCGGCAATAAAACGGTCTGATCGCAAATGGGCGATCAACAACTTGATTACTTCTTCGATCGGGGCCTCCTTGATGCGGGAGGGATAGCTCATCAATTGTTGACCCTCGTCGCTTTCTCTCCACGCCACCCAATTGAAAGGCTGGATGATGTTGGCCTGGTACAATTTACGGATGAAATCCTGGATCTCCTCCGGGTATTCATAGGGTTGTAAATCATTACTGGAAATACGGTAAAACTTATTATCGCGATTGGAGAAATAATCGCGGTAAGCCAGGATAGCCGGAAGTGCATTCAGGTCTATCAGATTGAGATATATGTGGTCGGAGATCGACATTAAAAGTGTAATTCGTTTGATCCTGCTTGGTGTACGAAGCTAAAAATTGATGGCCATTTTCTTTAAGAACGAAAGGACCATAACAATAGATTAACAGGCCGTGTTAAAATTATTCCAAATACGCGATAATACTCCGGTCCGTACAATAAATGCCTAAAACAGAAAAGTCCGGATCATATAATCCAGACTTCTTCTATCCCTCTCGGGATGTGTGATCCTAATACTTTAAGCAGGTATATACTTCAAAGATAGTCTATCCTGATAATATCTGCCAACCTATCTGCCAATAAATTGAATCCGGAATGCTTCCTGCACGTTTGGATAATAACCATGGACTGGGCCATCAGAAACGGCACAAGTAGAAATACCAGACTGTGTTCGCACCCATAACACGATGAAGGATAAAATGTGACCACATCTACATATTTGTTCATGTAGTAGCTGGTGAGTATATCCAATAAATAATCCACGTCCAAATGGATCATTCAACCGGGGAACTGGCCTAATAATCATTAAAAAAGAGGCTGCCTACATTATAAGACAGCCTCTTCTCTTTTGACGCCGGGTCAGGGATTATATGTGATTACCTCGTGATGTAGATCATTTTTCTGGTGATAACACGTTCTCCGGACAATAATTGATAGAAATAAATTCCGCCTTCAGAAGTCCTTGGTAACTGAATCGCCCACTGGTGATTACCTGGCTCCAGGTATTTACGCTGCTTCCAGACCTCTGTACCATCAACAGCCAACACCCGGATTTCGATTTCCTGTGCCGCCGGTATGTAGAAGGGGATTATGGTTTCCTCGCTGAACGGATTAGGCTTATTCTGATACAACATTGGCAATTTGTCCACCTGGCCGGTACCAAGGTTCAAGGAATGGATGTCTGCCTGTGTATCATACAATTCCGGATTCATTCGATCATGATCTGTCAGCGCAATCAGATCCAACGTTGAAGCCTGGACGCTGGCCTTACCTTTAATGGTAAAGAGAACATCGCCTTCTTTAACCATTATTCCTGCTGCCGCATCAATGGACAGGTACAACTTATTAGCGTCCCGGCGATAATGGACAGGAGTCACCGGCAATACATTTCCGATAATCTCTGCATCCACCAGATTATCCAGTTCAAATTCGGCCTGTATTCCTGAAATATCCAGCGATCTGGAAGCACGAACCGGAATGGTGACCGGCTGGTTCCGTGACCAGGTTTCGTTATCAACGATCAAGGTATAATCGGATACCGACCGCACAGCTAATTGCTGCAACTCACTTACTCGTGCTGTCCCGTTCAGGTCACCGACTTTTATTCCGACGAAGTCCATGGAGCGCCCGATCATTGAATCGGTAAATTCAATGTAATTCGGAGCTTTTTGCCAGTGGGTTAAATCCATAGCATAATTACGGTCTACGAAAATCCAGGAAGGGGAACTGGAGAATTCAGTGATACTGCCAAGGATTAACTTTCTTAATTCCACCAGATCAACCACAGTAATAGCTCCATCACCATTGACGTCTGCGGCCAGCAGCAGGTACGGGGATTCTATGCGTGACAATCCCAGAATATGTTTCTGTAGGGCAACTACATCCAGCGTGGTGACCCCATTGTCCGCCCGATCCAGTTTGGATGGTTTGATCATCTGAGGCAGATGCTTATCCATATGGGTCAGCGTATAACTTCCATTAGGATTAGTTGCAGACCGCAATCGGTCTCCTACAAAGATGTTGACGCTTGCAATACCCTGATCAAATGGTGTTGTCACCGCACCCTGCAGCGATGTAAATGCTGCCGAGGAGTCCGGTAAACATACGTCACCGCTGCCATCCTGAACATGGATCTCTACTGAACAGAAATCTTTATTTCCGGCTTTGTCAAATACCCAGATCTGCTTTTCAGAAATAACTTCCTCTCCATCCGGCATATCGGTACAGGTATAGGTCGTAGAATCCTGTGAACCATCTTCGCTAAAGCTGAATGTCAAATCTTCCGGATTGGTGCAATTATCATAACTGCCGGCATCCAGGTCTTTCGCCCAAATCGTAACCTCCCCACTCGACGGCATAATGACCGTAACAATTCCATCGTGGCAATACGGGGTCGGCTTCTTACAGTCCCTGATCACAAAACTAGTCAGACATGAATCTTCATTTCCACACCAGTCCCGTACAACAAAAAGAACATCGTAATCGACATCCAGGCTGAATGTTCCCGTTACCACCGTATCCTGACCAGTTGCCACCAGGTTTTTGGTTCCGCCTTCATAGACTGTATAACGATAAGCCAGGTTTTTGGATGGCGTGCAGTTGTCCTGTGCCGATCCCAATGTCAATGTAAGATCCGTAGATTGGCAATCATTGCTGAAGCTGCATATGTCCGTATGCTGGCGGCAGGTGATCTCGGGAGCAATATCATCCGTGATCCGGATAACCTGGACATATTCTATGATGCCATCCCCGTTATCCTTTAAATAGCGGTAAACACACGACCGGTCGTCTCCTGCTACCACACGGTCGTCCACAATTACGTCCGGATACGGGCTATGGTGGTATCCGGTTTTATCCGGATCATACACACACCAATCGATGATCTTCCAGGTTCGCAGGATTGTATAACAACCATTCTGCCCGATATCCACCGTTTCATCACTATAAGTAACTCCCAGCAATTCGCAATCATCATCCATGAGTATGGGCGCACCAGCTCCCTGCCTATCCGCATCCAGATTTAAACCATCTGAACAATTTACATAGATGTCTGCCGGGAATACCACCTCAAAGTCGCTTCTTGGCAGCACAGTAATGGTTTGCGAGCAGGAGGTTTGATTGCCGCATTTATCTGTGGCCGTCCAGGTGCGTTTAAGCGTACCCGTCCCGCAGGTGTTTAATGCTCCATCATCGACCACATCAATTTGCAATTCTTCCTGAGGGGTACAGGCATCACTAATTTCTGCCTCTCCGAACCTAAATTTTGGTTTACCAAAGGAAGGATCATCAAAAGTGTCCAACCACAACCAGAGCATACAATACACCGGTTTCCAAGAAATCCAGTCATCCTTTGCTCCATCCATCATTTCGGGTGACCAGGTGGTATATCCGCAATCGTCGTCCGGGTGATCATAATAATAGCTCATTGCCGGTCCTCCGTAATATCCAATTCCGGTTTGCTGGTAGGGAACCTCAAGGCAACAACGTTCGCCCACTATCCCATTATACCATCCGTTATCCGGACAAGACGTATTACTCAGATAATCACCCTTTGGCGAGCAGACTTTCCATGCCGCACCAGGACCTCTCAAAACATAAGGATTATTGTATTCATCCAGTTTGAACGGAACTTCAACTTCCCAGGGGGTACCGTCGCAAAACACCGTAATATTTTCAGGTGCTATACAGACCGGAGCGACCTTATCATCTTTAAGCAACTGAACCATGCACTCACTGTAACTGTGATCAAAGGTCCATCGGTTTGCACTCAAAGTCACCAGTTCAGGGTACGCTTCTTTGACCGACTCCCACTTGATACGCAATGGATCATTTGCCGGTGCAGTCTCATAATCGCAACACAAAGGATTGGGCTGAGTCTCATAACCAAGATTAAATGGATCCCTGTAAGCGCACATTTGTGTCTCGTAATCGCAACCCAATACTGGTCTGGGATTGGCATAATGCTGTAATTCATCATAGTGCAGCCGCAGGAAACATGCATAATCATCGTACAGATTAAAGCAATACCACTGGTGCTCAGTACCGGCAAAAGTATGCGGATCCAGAACTGGCAATCCACATGCTTCATAGATCCGGACGACCAGCTGCTCTTCTCCGCATTCTGTGACATCCACATAATCCCGGAAAACGTAACAGTCTATCCAGTGCTCAATCGTAGCAGTTATTTCTTCGTGGTGGTGTACATATTGGTACTCGCCATAACATTCCAGGTAAACATTATTCCAATACGCCCGCCAGTAATCAATGCTATCCATCTGAGCAACGGCAAAATGCAAATCGCTGCAACAGCCGTCATAACTTCCGTCATCCAGGTCCTTAGCATAAATCCTCGCCCAACAACTGTCGGTAAAGGTAACCTGCGTTATTTCATCACAAACCGGCTCGGGTGGCATATTATCGAGAACCCAAACAGGTTGAACATAAGTGCCCTGATTCCAGCACCCGTCACTGATGGTCCAGATAATCTCATGATCACCTTCAGGCAGATACAGCTTTTCTTGCTGACCAAAAGCTAACTCACCCTGTTGCACCAACATCTTGCCTGGATGGGACGGGTCGTAATAAATGATCTCATAGTGATATCCGATGGATGCATAAGCAGATGCTGCATCCGACTTGTAGAATTTAAAGGAACATTCTTCTGCAATGGCAGGAGGTGTAATGGTCACTTCACCTTTGCAGGCATGAGCATTGACCTCTACCGTGATGCCATCCAAACGCTCCGGAACAGGAGCCAGGGTATCCATGATCTTAATCAACTGCGAACACTGCAATTCGCTGCCATAACACCAGTCCTTCAGGACCCAGTTGCGACGGATCATATAACTCGAACCGCAATTTGGAATCACCTCATCCTGATAATCTACCACGATGTTGCAGGCATGATTCAAATTAAAGGCATAAGCGGTATCACCGTCGACCACAAAGTATGGAGGAGGTGCGATGCCTACGTTTTTCCCATTTGCATCAATTAACACTTTCGGATGTGGGTAACCCTGGTCATCGATGTCAACCAGATTCGTATTCCATAAGAGCGCATTCCCACTGGCATCCTTTGCGCAGCAGTCTATCTCTGTGGGTTCAGGGCAAACGAGGTTGTCCAGAGATTCCCGTCGAATATAGATGTCCTGACTGCACTCCCGGAAATTGCCCCAGATGTCCGATACTCTTACGGCACGGTGGAGGTAACCGACAAAATCAGCATTGTCTTCACAGGAGTAAGAGGTATAGACCTCTTCCAGGATCTCGGGCTCCGGTATCACGCCACAGTTCTCTATCGGAGTCGGTGGAGGCGGAATATCTTCAAAACAACTGATGGTCAGATCGCGACATACGAACTGAGGTGGCAACTTATCTTCCACATGAATTCTTCCCCAGCACCGGTTTCCGGTCATGGTATCGATCACGTTATAAATCAGGGTCTCGCCCATGTATTCCGAGGTCACTACATCACCCAATGACAACCCGGCACGACCAGTGACATTGATTTTATAAGGATCGTCACATCCGGTCACATCATTGTACAAAACATCGGCGACATCCAGCTTGAAGTCACAGGATGAACCCAGGCTAATGGTCACATCGTCAGCACAGGAAGGTGGCAACGTGTTCAGGGGGCAAGGACACCGTACCTGAACCGTGGACGTGCAAGTGGAAATATTACCGGCGTAATCCCTTACGATCATGGTTACCTCACGCCAGATGGTGGTATTATAGAAGAAAGTACAAGAGACCACTGCTGGTGAGAAGGTAATGGATGCTATCCCACAGTTATCGTATGACCCGATATCCACTGAATCGGCTATGACCCGGACATTTCCGGCAGAATCCGCCATGATCATAAAGCTATCCCGGCATAATGCCACTGGAGGAATATTATCATGAATGATAATTCGGTGCGTACAGGTGTCCGCATTTCCACAAGAATCACTGACGGTGTAATACCTCAACACCTCGAAACCCTGAGGAATCATAGTGGATGTTTCATAAAGGAACCGGTAACTGCTGGTATCCAGCCCACAGGCATCTGTAGCTGAACCTCCGCCTGCTACATATTGAGACCAATGATAGAAGGTATCAATTTCAGCAGCGAAGCAGTTTGCAAAACTATCCGGAGGACATATCATCATCGGTGGAACCGTGTCAACTACATTGATCTGCTGGATCCGTGAATTTGAATTGTTGCATGCATCGACAGCTTCCCAGGTTCTGCTGATCTGATATTCTTGCGGGCAACTCCCTGGAGTGATGGCGTCATTGAACCGGATCGTAGCACCACCACATTCATCAATTGCAATTCCCAATCCTGTAAAAGACGGATCCACGGGCTCATCACATAAAATCGTAAGATCCACCGGGAGTTGTATCATCGGAGGCGTGTTATCCACGATGATGAAATTTGCATAGGTCGTATCCCGGTTATCACATAGGTCTCTTATCACAAACCGGACTGAATCCACCCGTGTACTTGCACATCCGGGTGTCGAGGTTAGCACCTGATAAGACCAGCTTACGGTTCCACAATCATCTGATCCTGAAGCACCTCCATGTCGATTCGCCCAGCCGTTGAAATCAGCAACATTTCCTGCCCCATCACATTCAACGGTGGTATCTCTGGCTGCGCTTGAAATCGTTGGCGGCACTTCATCGACTATTGTTAACATTGCCGTGAATGAAGCTTCATTTCCACAGCTATCTGCCACGTAAAAGTTTACAGGCACAGAATTGTCAAGCCCACAGGCATCTGGGGAGATGACAGGATCATAGCGCCAAATAACTCCCAAACTGCAATTATCCGAGCCAGTGCTATTGGCATGGTTATCTAACCAGGTCTGCAAGTCAGAAGCTTGGCCGGCCCCACAATCAATGGTGATATTCTGAGGCGGAGTATAGGTGGGAGGTGTGGTATCGACCACCTCAATAATCTGAATCCTTGAAGCACTGTTCATACATAGGTCTACCGCGATCCAAGTACGATTGATGGTGTAATTCTGACGGCAAGATCCGGGAATTGTACGATCATTATGACTGATGGTCACGCCACTACAATTATCCATAGCGGTCGCTAAACCGAGGATATTCACTGCTGTGTCCTGTTCACAGGAAATCATCCTGTCTCCAGGTATAGTAAGGACTGGTGGGGTAGTATCAACAATTTGTATGGTTATAGAAACCGTTGTCCTGTTCTGGCACGTATCAATGGCAGTCCAGGTAAGTGTTTGCATGGATTCTGCAGAGCAACTACCAGTACCGGAAGATATAGACGGCACTAACCTTACCATCCCACAATTGTCCGATGCTGTTACATTAAAGGTTGGCAACGGTTGGTCACAGGACACAATGATCACTTCCTGGTCATTGACTCCATGAATCTGCGGAGGCACATCATCACTCACCAAAATCGATTGTTGCACACTGCTAGTGTTTCCACAGGGATCAGTAAAAATCCAAGTACGGGAAACTTCAAATTGATTCAAACAATTAGAATCACTGACTACATCTGATACCACTGCCGGAATAATACCCGCACAGACGTCCATGGCATTTAAACTGGCAGCTGAGGGGATATCACCGGAACAGGTCACAGTTATATTGGCTGGAGCCTGAGGCGGTGACGGGGGGGTAATGTCACGTATTGTGAACGTCGCCGTACTCGTATCTGCATTTCCGCAACCATCCGTCGCAATGAAATAATACGTCGAGGTGGATGTAAAATCACATAATATGGTTCTTTGCATCAGGGTCGTATCCCAGGAAACAGCCGAACAATCATCTGTGGCTGTGGCGCCACCATGACGATTTATCCAAGAACCAAATTCTGCCATATTTCCGCGACCGTCACAATCTACTGTCGTATCGGAAGCTTCATTGAGAACTGTTGGTGCAATATTATCCTGAATGGTAAGCTGTGCGGTGCGCACACTACTATTATTGCATTGGTCTGTTGCCGTAAAGGTAATGGTGATGGAATTATTGTCCCCGCAAGCCCCTGGCTCACCTCCAAAATCATTTGACCAGGAGACCACACTGCACTCTTCCGTGGCCACAGCGTATCCATTATTCATTAACCAGTCATTCAGCAGAGCTCCTTGCATCATCCCGCAGTCGATGGTAATATCCTGAGGATCATTTGTAAATAGTGGCGGTGTCACATCTCTTATGATAAAATGAGCCTCCGTGGAATCAATATTTCCACATTCATCCCTGGCATAAAATCGTACCAGGTCATCCCTCGTATTCGGACAGGCAGGTGAACTTGATATCGTCCGGTTTGACCATATGATCATCGATGCACAATTGTCCGAAGCCGTTGCTCCACCGTGGTTGGCAATCCAATTGGCCAGGTCAGTTGTATTACCGGTTCCATCACAGTCAACCAGAGTATCCATGGCAGGTGAAAGGACCGGCGGAGTGGTATCTTTAAAAATGAGATAGTTGACTATTACCGAAGAATTACCACATACATCGGTTGACATGTAGGTTCTCTCGATGATCCGCTCACTTGGGCAGGTAACCATCAGATCCACATCGATGTACCCGGCTTCAACACTTCCGCAATTGTCCGTGCTTCCTGGCAGGTCGCCTGGCACCGGATCGTCGCAATCGAAGTAAATGGTATCACCGGCCAGCAGGGTCGGAAATACCGGGGCAATGGAATCCTTGACATGGATTCTCCTTTCCAGTGAATCCTTATTACCACAGGCATCCATGAAGATCCATTTGTCCGTAATATAATAGTCACATGAAAAAGACTCCGTAACACGGGTTGGAAAGGCGAGGATGGGTCCTCCCGAACAGGCATCCATCGCAACCAAAGGCACAATTCCCGGCGCGTTAGGCGGACAGTCTACCAGGGTGTCATTCGGTGGTGCCGGTAATACGGGTGGTACGGTATCAATGTAGGAGAATGTCGCTTGAGTGCTATCCATGTTTCCACACGCATCTTCTACATAAAAGCGAACCAAATAACTGCGTGTAAGCCCACATCCAGGCGTCGAACTGATTTCCCGGTCTGACCAGGTGACCTCCCCACAGTCATCCGTAGCCTGTGCGCCACCCAGGTTGGTACGCCAAATCATATAAGCGCTGGTGCCACCTCCTTCACACTGAACCATGGTATCACGCGCAGGTTGAATAATATGAGGAGGCGAGTCATCAGAAACAGTCAAATTGGCCGTTGTTGAATCGACATTCAAGCAGTCATCCGTTGCATAAAATGTGACAGGTATGACCCCACTACCAGCGCAAGCTTCCGGGGCACTAGTAAAATTATTACTCCAGGTGATGTTACCGCAAACATCGGATGCCATAGCATTTCCATGGGCTGATAGCCAGTCTGACAAGGCATTGGGAGAAGCGTTACAATCTATGGTTATGGCCGTCGCGGGTGTAATGGTCGGTGGTGTGAGGTCTTTAATGATAAATTTTGCCATGGTTGTATCTGCATTCCCGCAAGCATCGATGACGATAAACCGGACGGAATCCTGCCTGGTGTTACCACATCCGGTCATCGAACTAATAACTTGACTGGACCAGGTGAATGTAGAACATAGATCAGATGCCGTTGCCCTTCCATGCAATGTAATCCATTCCGAATAGGCAGCTGTATTTCCAGAACCATCACACTCAACCACCGTATCCCGGGCGGGCGTCAATGCCGGCGGCATATCGTCTACACCACTAATCGTCTGGACGCAGGTATTGGTATTTGAACAGGCATCGGTAGCTATCCAGGTTCTGGATAAAATAAAATTCGCAGGACACGACCCACCACTTGTCTGGTCTGTAAACACAATGCCCGGCGTAATGGTACAATTATCACTGGCTGTCGCCATGCCCTGGCTTGCCGGAGAAGTATCATCCAGGCAAGTCACCGTTCTGTTAGAAGGGCATATAATGGTGGGAGGCACTGAATCCTGAATGGTAATCATTTGATTGCAGCTCGCGATATTTCCACAGAGGTCTGTCGCGGACCAGGTACGTTGTAACACTATACAAGGCAGCGTACCACTGAATGTTAAATCACTGTAAGTTATTACCGGGTTGGGATCCGTATCATCGGTTGCGGATGCCTGTCCCGTTGCCAGGGGCATAGTACTCGTGCCGCAATCAATGGTAGTATCTGCAGGGCATGCGATCATTGGTGACTGGGTATCTGGTTGCAAATCGACTCCATCGACACTGGCGGAGGCAGTATCCGCAGTACTTGATGTAGCCCAAGCCGTATTAAGTCGACTGCCACTATTGAGTACTGTAGCCCTTATGAGTAAAGTGTCGCTACCATTCGGCGGAATGCTGCCTACAGTCCATTTGAAGGTGGTAGCAGGTTGCCCAGGCATGCATGCTGCCCCGATACACACTGATTGGGGACCTGTATAAATCACCGATCCATAACCAGCAGGAAATGTATCGACTACCATAACCGAGGTTGCAACATTCGTTCCGCCCAGGTTACGCACGATCAGCTGGAAAGTAGCTGTATCACAGGATAAGTCAACAATGGATTTTTCGAGAGAAATAACCGTGGCACATAATTCATAGGCAAAATCTTCCAGGCACTGAGCCAGGTTATTGAAGTTCTCATTGGTCCAGTCTGCCGTACCAATGGTATTGACTCCGGCATTGTATTTAAGTTCTCCGGACATTGCCTTCAAATTGGTTGAATCGACGGTACCAACCCCGAGCATAAATATGTGAGATCCATCATTTTTCATCCGGTTGGCAATTTTGACCGGGTTAACCAGGGATGCGTCATTGTTACAACTTATCCCAGTTGAAGTACCATATGCAGTTGGAGATCCATCTGTAAATAGAATGACCATGTCTGGCTGAATACTCAAGGTGTCCGCGATGTACAAGGCATGATGCCAGTTTGTGCTTCCTGATGGAGAATAGGTTTGTGAGTTAAACGGAGTTCCGTTGAAATATCCGGTGACAGCTGAAATCAGCGCATTGTCAATAGGTACATAGTTGGTTACTAAGCGAGCTTCAGTACTAAATTCAATGATGGCAATATCAACGCCTGAGCCATTGAGCGCATTGAGAAATGCAAGCGTTCCGTCCCGGACATCTCCGGTAGCTCCCGCGCTGCCGATAGAACCAGATTCGTCAATAATAAAAACCAGTTGAAGGTCATCACAGGTTGCACTCAATGGAGGATTGGGTGCCGGATCCGAAAGCACGCATTCACCACAGGCAAACGGCCCGGTAGAACAGTCGGTGCACACCGCAAATGGGTCGATAACACAGATGGTCACCCGGGTGCAACAGGTACCGGAGGTTGATTTAATGAAATAAACCAACTCCTGTGCCACCCCTGGTGCGATAAGCTGGACGGATGTCCCCATCGTTGACGTAAGCACGGGCCCTATCCCGCAACCCTGGGTGTAGATTTCCCAACTTTCTCCCGGGGGCAAAACCGAATTAAAGGTTAGGGTATAAGCAGCATTAAGATCGACGGTATTGGGAGCCAGGACTACCGGTGCTGAATTATCACAACACATACCGCAATAAGCCGTGAGATCAAATGCATTGGTATTATCCGTGTCCCAGTTACCTTCGGTATTTATGGCCGATAGTATGTTGGAGGCTGCACCGGTGCTTGTACTGCAATCGTATTTGGCATTATCAACCTCAGGGGTTAGTACAATATCGAGACCGACTCCGGGGTTTCCGGAAGTAAAAAAGACTGGTTGTTGTGAATTATTATTTCCAGTATTGGAGCCATTCCAACCGTTATTCATTTGAATGGCTGCTAGAAAATTCCCTTCATTTCCCACAGTTGGCTCAGAAGTCTGATAGGCAAAGATCTGATCTCCAGAGGTCTCCAGATTAAAATTACCGGATTCTGTCACTGAAGGACTTCCACCCTGCGAAGACTCCACGACCCAAGTTCCTGAAGCATCGTAAACAGCAAATTCGGTTCCACAACTATAATTATTGTTTAAGGTCACGGTGAGAATTCCTTCCGTCCCTACTGCAGGAAATCCTATAGTTGTGCTCCATCCCCTATCGGTAAAATAATACACGGTTCCCGCGGTGACAGGTTCCAATATAACAAAACTGAAGCCTGAAGTTGCATCCGCATCGTAGCCGATAAATTGTAATCCACCAACCGAAGCCATCATCATCGCAGTTGGCGGTGATAAATAATGCTCGGGTGAAGCTGAATTTCTGGATTTGAGTGCATACGCAAATACAGCAACAGCACCCATACCTAAAACAAACAAAGTGTTTTTGTACAGACCTCTCATAGGTTCACCAAGGTTTAAGCCCAGGCAATTCATTTTGCCTGAACAACATTGCATAAAACCTGAGGGACTGCGGATTGCAGTTTCCTCAATTTTTGAGAGACCTTGAATCTAGATGAGAGAACATCATTAAATGGAATATTGCTAGAGATTCACATCCATTTAAGCTGTAAATATAGGTGTTTTTATAAATTATAACAATTTCGATATATGTTTTTTTAATATGAATAAGCTACACTATTTCTTATACCTATCTGGCTTGGCGATGTGGCCATGGGACATGATGGCATTATGGATCAACTGAAACCAGCCAGCAATCCATATCATTTTTCCTCCCAAATTCAATATGGCAAAGGAGAACTTGGTTACAGAATAAAAACACATCCGGAGCTTAGTTTAAGTGGAGTGCTTTAAGTGCGATAGGTTCCCTGGAACATGACCCTATTAAGTCACCTATCGAATCCCAAAGCGGTAAACCGTTCTGGTCTGATAGATATCACCAGGATTAAGCCGTGTACTTGGAAAAGAAGGTTGATTCGGGCTGTCCGGAAAATGCTGGGTCTCCAGACAGAAAGCACCCCTGTATTCGCATTTTGCACCATGTTTTCCATTAAAGGATCCATCCAGGAAATTACCTGAATAGAACTGAATACCAGGTTCCTCAGTAAGTACATCCATGGTAATTCCGGTTTTGGGAGAATAGGCCTCAGCAGCCAGGGAAATGATGCCAGCCTGCGCTTTGTTCAATACAAAGTTATGGTCATAGCCCAGTCCGTATTTAAGTTGTATATCATCAACCCCGATGTCTTTACCGATGGGTTTGGCGGTCCGGAAATCAAACGGCGTGCCATCCACCGGTACAAGTTCTCCCGTGGGGATGAGTGTGCTGTCTACCGGTGTATACTGGTTTGCGAATATGGCCAATTCCTGATCCAGGCAGCTCCCCTCCCCCGACAGGTTGTAGTAATTGTGCTGGGTCAAATTGACGACGGTAGGCTTATCCGTAACGGCCGTATAGTCCAATGTAACCTCATTCTGTGCATTCAGCGTTATCCGGATATGGGCATTCATACTGCCCGGGAAGCCCTCCTCTCCATCTACACTGGTATAGGTGAAGACGACTCCATATTCATTTGAATCGATTACCGGCGAGGCTTGCCACATCACTTTATCAAACCCTTTGATCCCTCCGTGGAGGGTGTTGGGGCCATTGTTTTGCGGCAAGGTATAAGTTGTACCGTCCAATTCGAATTTTCCATTGGCAATCCGGTTGCCATAGCGGCCTATTACTGCCCCGAAGTAAGGTGACTTATCCACGTAATCAGAAAGTGAATCAAAACCCATCAAAACATCAACTGGTTTTCCATTGCGGTCCGGAACAAAAAGATTGGTCATCAGGCAGCCGTAATCCAGCAGCCGCATTTCCATACCACCCGGATTGGTGATGATGTATTGGGTGACGACGTGTCCGTCACTTAGTTTGCCGAATTCCCGCATATCCAGTTTAAATCCATTATCCATTGCCGATTCATTTTGCTCATTCTGCTGCCGGCATGATACTACCGCCAACAAGATCATGATCCAGATTCCGTATTTCATAAGGAATACACTGTAAGTAATTGTATAGGTTATCACTCCGAAGATACATGTTAAGGTGCATATCTCGGAAAGAAATGATATTTTAAGCAGCGCTTGAGTGGATCCAGGAAAAACAAAAAAAGGTGCTTACATGAAGCACCTAGGAAAAGACGAAAATTCTGAGATGGGATTACAGTAATTACACTACTGATATCTTGAAAAGATTGTTTTATACATATCAACAATAACACATGTATTCAAAAACCATACCCATTTTTATCATCAGCTTTTTCTTGGCCGGAATTACATGGTCTCAAAAGGAAGTATTTAATGCCAAAGGCCTAATCCAACCCGTTGAAATCCTGGTTGATGATTGGGGTGTACCGCACATTTACGCCGAGAACGAACACGATTTGTTTTTCTCACAGGGTTATTATGCAGCACGCGACCGGCTGTTCCAATTTGAAGTGTGGCGGCGCCAAGCTACCGGCACGTGTGCTGAATGGTTGGGCATTCGCGAGCTGAACCGCGATATCGGTACCAGGCTGTTCAAATACCGGGGTGATCTGACCCAGGAGATGAATCATTACCATCCACACGGAGCTGCGATTATCACAGCTTATGTTGAGGGGGTGAATGCCTACATTAACAAGGTGCGCCAGGATACATCATTGCTACCTGTTGAATTTAAAGTATTGAAAATAGTACCGGAATACTGGACACCGGATGTGGTAATATCCCGTCACCAGGGATTACTGGGTAACATCGATACCGAGCTTGAAGTAAGCCGGATGGTGGCCCGACTAGGACCGGACAAGGCGAGAGAATTGTACGTGTTTGAGCCAAATCAACCGGATCTGAACATCGATCCGGCCATTGATTCGGCCTTGCTCTTTCAAGACTTGCTAAAACTCTACCATGCGTACAGACGCCCGTTGCAATTCTTCAAGGACGATGCAATGGGTTATGCACCCTACCAACCGGATGAAGCGGCTCTGCGCCGATCTACTTCCATTGGCAGTAACAACTGGGTCATCGACGGCAGTATATCTGCAAGCGGTTTTCCCATGCTGGCCAATGACCCGCACCGGGCGCAATCCGTCCCGTCATTACGATATATGGCTCATCTGGTAGCTCCGGGGTGGGATGTGATTGGAGGTGGTGAGCCGGAAATACCCGGCATCTCCATTGGTCACAATCAATATGGTGCCTGGGGCCTGACCATCTTCGAAACGGATGCCGAGGACTTGTATGTCTATAAAACCAACCCGGATAATCCTGATCAATACTGGTATCATGATGGCTGGGAGACCTTTCAGATTATCCGGGACACCATTAAAGTAAAAGGGACCGATCCGGTCTATGTCAAACACCGTTACAGCAGACACGGTCCCGTACTCTATCAGGATTCGTCAAGGAACGTAGCTTGTGCCATGCGGTGTGGGTGGCTGGAACCAGGTGGGAGCCCCTATCTGGCCAGTCTGCGCATGGATCAGGCGACCGATTTCGAAAGTTTCCGCAAAGCCTGCACCTTCAGTCATATTCCCGGAGAAAACATGGTATGGATTGACCGGGAAGGACATATCGGATGGCAGGCTGTTGGAATTGCACCCATACGTCGAAACTTTTCAGGAATGGTGGCCGTACCAGGCGATGGACGTTACGAATGGTCCGGATATTTACCGATCCAGGCCAGACCACACATTGAGGATCCAGATGCCGGATTCTGGGTTACAGCTAATGACCACGTTACGCCACCCGGCTATGCATTTCCTGAAGCTCTGGGATATACCTGGTCTTCACCTTACCGCAGTCAGCGTATTTCGGAGGTGCTCAACCAGGGTAAAAAGATAACCATGCAGGACTTTGTGATGCTGCAATCAGATTATGCTTCGCTTCCTGCCAGGGCATTGATCCCATTGTTGTCTTCCATTCAATGGGACCGAAAACTGGAGTCCGATGCTGTGACCTGGTTAAAATCCTGGGATCAGCAGTTGGGTCCGGATTCACGGGAGGCAGCCATATTTGTTGCCTGGGAGCGCGAACTGATCCAGAAAATGAAGACCATTGCAATTCCTGCCAGCGTCCAGTCTATCTACGGTTATCTGGACATGCGTCTGATCATCCGCTGGTTGAATTATCCACCACCATTTTTTGGTGACGATGTCGTGGCGGGCCGGGATAAACTGATCAGGGAGAGCTTTCAGCAAGCATTGCATAACCTGGAAGCCCGGCTTGGGAAAGATGCCGGTACCTGGAAATATGGCGACGTTAGGTACAAACACATCTTCCTGAAGCATACTTTGTCCGACGTGGTCAATCCTGCTTTGGCCAATCGTCTGAATGTGGGTCCTCTACCGCGTGGTGGTGATGGATTTACTGTCAACAATGCGGGTAATGGAGACAACCAGACTTCAGGCCCTTCATTTAAAATGCTGGTTGATGCTCAGGATTGGGATCTGAGTCTGGCCATAAACAATCCCGGCCAGTCCGGTGATCCTGCCAGCCCTTTCTACAGCAATTTGTTTTTAATGTGGCAACAGAACAGATACTTTCCAATGTATTACAGTAAATCAAGAATACGGGAAAACACAAGGGTTCAAATTCAACTTAATCCGAAATGATACCGTGAACTGTATTATTTCATTTCAATAGCCAATTTAAGATTGGGCTTCAGGAGAGCGAATCGGGAGTCCCGGAAAGTGGGCTTGCTGAATATCTTGATCGGGTTGTTGGAAAAGCCAGTCTGTTCTAAAGCCTGCCCCACCAGGTTGTATTCGACGACGCCATTGTCATTCAGGTCGATATGGACCCGGATCGCATAGGTACCGTAAGGCAAGTTTTCCAAATTGAAATCGGAATTGGGAATGGCGGTCAGATTGTATTTATAAAGATGAAAATACCCCTGAGGATCATTCCATTTGGCAGAATCATTGTATAGGTAGATATAAATAATACCCTGCTCTGGCTGGTTAATACCATCACAGTGGATTGTAATCGTACCGGCACCGTCCTGCCAGGGCCACAAAATCAATAACCATGCAATGACCTTAAATGGTCCCATGTGGTTTAATCCTTATTTGATAATTACCTACGCAAAAGATGAGCCAAATAAATCAGGGGATCAGGGATCTGGCGACCTTATAGGTGTTGGTATGGGCTGTAATCAGAGTAGTAAGCCGCAGTGGATATCCTCCGCCCATCGTTACAACCACAGGAATCCCCAGCGTATAACACAGACTCAATACAAAGTGATCACGCATCATACAACCCTCCAGGGAAAGGTCCAGGCGCCCCAATTTATCCTCTTTAAGAACATCCACCCCAGCCTGATAAAATACCAGGTCCGGCTTGAACTGATTCACAATCCGGGGTAAATGATGCTCTAATTCACGAAGATATTCGAGATCCGTCGTGTGATCAGGCAGTCCAATATCCAGGTTGGAATGCTCCTTTCGTAATGGGTAGTTTTTCAGGCCATGCATGCTAAAAGTAAACACACGGCTCTCCTCCCGAAAAATATGTGCCGTACCGTTGCCCTGATGGACATCCAGGTCCACCACCATAATTTTTTTACACCTCCCTTCATGCAACAACTTCCGGGCAGCAATGGCAATGTCATTGAATACGCAAAATCCCTCGCCCCTATCGGCATAAGCATGATGGGTGCCACCGGCAATGTTTAATGAAATCCCTTCGGATTCAGCATATTGTGCACAATCGTAAGTACCTCTGGCAATATATCGCCCCCGCTCAACCAATAAACTGGTCATCGGAAAGCCTATCGCCCGGATTTCCCTGGCAGACAGATGCTGATGTTCCAATTTGTCCCAGTAAGCGGACGTATGAGTTAGCATAAGATCCTCTTCGGTCAACCGGGAAGGCAGGAAAAAATCAGCTTCTTCCAGCACACCTTCACGAATGAGCTGCATGGGCAACAGTTCATACTTCTCCATTGGAAATCGGTGGCCCGCAGGCAGATCATATCTATAAATAGGTGCAAAGGCTACACGCATGTGCTTAACGGATCATCTGGAAAAAATTACCTACGTCCCAGCGCTCGGATCATAAAATCTTTCAATCTGAAGGCAGCATGCCATCCAGTTTAAACCGGTCCATTTCTACCGGCTCGTCATCTGTTTTACACCAACTCTTGAGCAGGTTCATATCCCTATTCCACCCTGCCCCGTCATAAAAAGCAAGACCCTTAAAATCCCTTACTTTATACAGCGCATTACTTCCATAACAGGTCCCCAGATAGACATGTTCCTGGTTATTTTCTTTGGCCCAGTCCACGACCTTCCACATCATCCATTTGCCTAAGGGATAGGTTTCCATCAATCCCGAGTCAAAAAAAGAAAACCAATAATGCAGCATTGACCCCTCGATTCCGGCCAGCACATATCCGAGTATTTGCTCTTCATTCCTAAATTCAAATACGTGGCTGGCAATGCTATGATGAAAAATGTAATTGAGACGCTCGGAATTCATGGCATTATGCTTGAACCGGACCGCCGCATAATCCATGCAAAAAGTCTGAAAATCAGCATTATCTCGCATCTCCTGGATCGGCAGTATTTTCATTACCGGATTTAATGTTGCCAGTTTACGATCGGTACGACGATTCTCCGAAGAAGGCTGGTAATCAGGCAAGTTCACGCGCAGGCTCCTGCACAGGTAATAGACAGATTCTTTCAACCGGATATTTGCCGAATAAGGTAAAAATCCCAGGTCATAGATTTCCGGCATCTCCGGCCGGTGGTCCATACGGCAATAGGTTGCATAACCAAAGGTATAGTGACTGTAATTTCGAATGTATTCGGAATGAAAGATGCGCATGTAATTGATTCCTTTTGCCCGGAAAAATAGGGCTTTATCCAGCTTATTCTCCCCAAATCAACTCTAAAAATCCAAATGACTTTCGCTTCATTCCGGGATAAAGGTATTTTTTCATGAATGCAATAAACCCAATCTCCGGGAACGCCGGATTTTGGAAAATCATCATAGCTTTGGGATTGGAATACCGTAACAATGCAAATCGTAGAAGTAAATACCTGGTCCGTTCACCTGCCATTAAAGAAACCATACTCCATTGCACATCATACCTTTGCTGATGTTCACATCATGTTTATACAACTGGTGTTGGAAAACGGACTTTATGGTTTAGGATCCGGAACCCCTTCCATTGTGGTCTGTAATGAACCTTTTGAGGAGAGTTTCAAGTTCTTATCAACCGAAATGCCTGCTCTCCTGAAGGGTGAGGATATACGGGAAGTGGAGTCTCTGCTGGACCAGATCCACCGTTTTGCCGATGTTTTCCCTGGCGCCACAGCGGCTGCAGACATTGCGCTGATGGATGCTTTCAGTACTTTCCTTGGGATACCATTGGTTCGCTTCTGGGGACAGAAGATCAAACAACTACCAACTTCGGTAACATTGGGTATTCAAACCTGGCAGGAGTGCAAGGAAAACATTGATGCATTTAAGTCTGCAGGATTTACACACCTAAAAATCAAGATAGGTCAGGAGATTGACCATGACATCGAGATTGTTCGGAAAATCCACGAATATACCGGGGATTATATGCATCTCCGGGTGGATGCAAACCGGGGATATACCACCAATGAACTCTGGCGCTTCTACCATGCCACAAGAGACATAGATTTGATCTGTATCGAACAGCCACTGAAAGATGCGGATGATCATCTCCTACCGGCCATGCCGGCCCCCATACGTGCATTGTGCATGGCAGATGAGTCCCTGAAATCCCCTAAACATGCTTACCGGCATGTGGAACAACAAACCGGATTTGCCTACTTCAACATTAAGTTGATGAAAAGTGGTGGTACCCGGCCGGCACGCCGCATCGCCCGCATCGCGGAAACCCACAGCATTCCACTGATGTGGGGATGTATGGATGAATCCCGCATCAGCATTGCCGCTGCCCTGCATGCTGCCTATGCATGTCCCAATACCCAATTTCTGGATCTGGACGGCAGCTTCGACCTGGCGGACGATGTCGCCACAGGCGGATGGCATCTGAAAAATGGTCAGCTCCATGTGACCGATGCCCCTGGATTGGGTCTGAAATTAGCACACCTAACGTAACAGTATATGCCAACACCTGCCATTGTTTTAACCCACGGCCTCCTCCACACCATGAATGCCAAAACAGCGCACGGCTTATTGCGTGGAACCGAACGTTTTACAATTCTCGCCGTTATCGATCGTGATCACGCCGGGCGTGATGCCGGAGAGGTGATGGATGGGAAAAACCTGTCAGTACCGGTCTTTGCCTCCGTGAAAGATTTTCTCAAACAAAATCCGGGTAAAGCTAATACCTGTATTATTGGTGTTGCCCTTGAAGGTGGGAAGTTGCCGGAAGATTACCGTCATGAGATCAGTGATGCCATTGAGGCCGGATTAAATATGGTAAACGGACTGCACACCTATCTCTCGGATGACCCGACATTCTCAGCGCTGGCGAATAAACACCAGGTTACGCTCACCGATATCCGGAAACCCAAATCATTCGGTCAGTTGCATTTCTGGACTGGAGAGATCCTTCAGAGTAAAACGACACGTATCGCAGTACTTGGGACCGATTGCGCCATTGGAAAACGAACAACCTGCCGGTGGCTGTGGGAATCCTGCCGGACCAATGGTATAAAGTCCGAAATGCTCTATACCGGCCAAACAGGATGGCTGCAGGGATACCCCTACGGATTCATCTTCGATTCCACCCTCAATGATTTTGTTAGTGGTGAACTGGAGCATGCTATACTGGAATGTGAAAAGAATTTAAAACCAGATGTGATCTTCATCGAAGGTCAGTCTGCACTGCGCAATCCAAGCGGCCCGGCCGGTTCAGAGCTGATCATTTCCGGGGCCTGTAAATACGTTGTACTGCAACACATGCCGGCAAGGAAATACTTTGATGACCGGGAAGACTGGGGCGAGATCCCCTCGGTACGAAAAGAAATCAAACTAATACGCATGCTGGGGGCAAAAACAATAGCCCTCACCCTGAATCCAAGCGGTATGTCGGAGAAAGACCTGCGGAAATACTGTGATCATATGGAAGACAAACTGGGTATCCCCGTACTGGTAGCTTCCAGGGAAAATATCCAGAGTCTGACCACACTTATCGAGAAACTAATCGAATAATCCGAAGCAAAAAAAGGCCTGATCTCCATCGATCAAGCCTTTCAAAACGACTTTATATAGAACTGCTAAATTAACGTTCACCTTTCTTCGGAGGCCGGTTGTCTTCGCGTTCGCCCGGTTTACCCTGATGGAAATTTTTACCCGACCGGGAATGTCGGTCATGCATCCCTTCACGAGGACCTTTCTGGTGCATATCCCGGAACTTTTGATATTGTTCTTCGGTAAGGACTTCTTTCAGGGCTTTATCCTGTGCATCCCGCTTTTGGTCCATTTTCTCACGCATTTTTTCCTGCTCTTTCTGCATTTCGTCGTGCATCGCCATACGGTCCCGAGCAGCATCAAGATTGATTCTCTCCACTTTTTTCTGTTGCTCGGGTGTAAGATCAAGCGCTTTGGTCAATCGCTGTGTTTGACGTTGAGCCACGCTATCCGGTGACATCATTTCTTGTCTTGGAGGCCGTTCTCCCCTATCCCGTGGCCCCGGCTGGGCTTGTGCCACCATCCAGGTCATTGCCAGCAGAAATACCGGTAAAAAAATTCTTTTGTGTGTGTTCATGATCGCTTGCTTTTTGGATTTGAAATTGAAAAAGATTACAATGCGAAGATGTGGTATTGCTTTTCCCATTGGAAATATTATCAATGAAACGCGGAATTTTATCAATCATCCTCCCGATTTATACTTTCATTAAGAAGACCTCTTGCGCAGCTAAAGAGAACCTGAGGACCATTTCATGGTGTCACCGGCAACGATGATTGAGGTAAAATGCACATTGGTTGAGAATAGTTTGATCTCCCCCTGGAAAAGGAGAACTTTAGGTTATGATTGATTTCAGACATCCCAGGTTTTGGGGACAGATCCTGTTCTGGAGCATCCTTTGGTTTCTTTTCCCGTTGCTTTTTACGCATGACCTGCGCCTGGGTTGGGATTACATGTTGCCACATAACCTGATCACTGCCATCGCATCAGGATTATTGGTTGCGATCAATCTTCAATTCTTATTACCTCTGTATTATCGCAAACAAAATGCATTGTTTCTGATCTTCGGAATCCTGGTGATCATAATGTTATTATGGATTGTGCAAAATCCGGAGTTCTTCTGGGACCCGATTGCCTCTGGCGAAAGAACAAGGATGCCGGGACGGGCTTCATTGCGATTGGCACGTCAACGTTGGATGGGTGCCACTACCCCATTGATTGCTTCATTCCTGGGCAGCTCACTCTATGAAATTGCCATTTATGCCCAACAAAAAGATAAGGAGACCATCCGCTTACAAAAAGAAAAACTGGAGACCGAGATCAAATTCCTTAAGTCTCAAATCAATCCTCATTTTCTCTTTAATGCCTTAAATAATATTTACACACTGTCCCTGATGCAATCGGAACGAGCACCCGATAACATTCTGAGACTTTCCGAGATGCTGCGTTATGTGCTCTACGATTGTAATGAGTCTCTGGTGCCTTTACGCAAGGAAGTACAGTACATCCGGAACTACGTGCATCTCTTCCGGCTAAAAGACAGTACCGGCCTGAAGATAACTCTGGAACTGGATGAATCCCAGCCAGAACTTGCCATTGCCCCGATGTTGTTCATTCCATTTGTAGAGAATGCCTTCAAACACAGTAAAATAGAGGATAATGATCATGGGTGGGTAACCATTAAAATGACAGTCGGAAACCGGCAGATCACATATGATGTATCCAATAGCAGGCCCGGGCAGGATTTCCATAAGGATGCTACCGGAGGGATTGGTATCGAGAACGTCCGAAGACGCCTGGAGCTCCTGTATCCGGGGCGATATAATCTGGATGTCCAGCAAAACGAAGAAACCTATCGCGTAACACTCCTGTTAACTTTATCATGAAGTATCAGGCATTGATCGTGGATGATGAGGAACTGGCCCGCCAACTGATCGCCAGTTATCTGGATCGTATCCCAACCATAGAAATCGCCGGGTCCTGTAAAAATGCGGTGGAAGCCCTGGCCATACTGAACCGTCAGCAAATCGACCTGCTCTTTCTTGATGTTCAGATGCCTGGACTTACCGGACTCGAAATGATCCGGACCCTGGTACAACAACCGGCTATTATTCTAACGACTGCTTACAGTGAATATGCCCTGGAAGGCTTTGAGCTGGACGTGACCGATTACTTGCTGAAGCCTTTTTCCTTTGAACGATTCTCCCGAGCCATAAACAAAGCGATGGTCAACTTAAATAATCGCAGTCTCCCGGAACAGAAAGCCGATACTGAAATCCCTGATTATCTGCTGGTGCGTGCAGATCACAAAATCCATCGCGTCCCCTATGAGTCGATCCGGTACATAAAAAGTATGCAGGAATATGTGGCTTACTACCTCGCATCAGGCCGGTTATTGGCGCTGGGCTCCCTAAAACAATTGGAAGAAGTATTGCCTCCACGCCAATTCATACGGGTCCACAAATCATATATTGTCGCGATCAACAAGGTCAGATCACTGGAAGGCAATCTTTTACATTTGGAAGATCAGAAAATTCCGGTTGGTGCAAGTTACCGGGATCGGGTAATGTCGTTATTATTTCCCGGATCGGTCGGTTAGTCGATTTTCATGTACTTGGAGATGGCATCTTTGACACTCTGCAGGTTGCGAATGCCCAGGAAATAGGTCGTCCCATCGGTCGTCTCAAGAAGGATTCCCTTATTTGCGTCCACATTCATGAAAAAGGTTGGATGAAATTCATCGTGATACCCGGTCCAGGTCCTGCCTGTGGGCGACTGGATCACGTGGCAGGATTTGATCTTATCCCAGCTGATCCAGGTCTTGTGTTTCGTCCAGGGTGCATACTTGTACGAGATGCCCTTCTCACCTATTTTCACAACCAGCTTTAAGGAGTGGAGATAAACAACTATACCGGCCAGAATAGCAAAAACAATAATCCAGAAAATAAAGAATGTCCTGTTCTGTTCACCTTTTGACAGTGTTTCAATCAAAAGATAGATCCACCCGATCAGGAAGAGCCCAAAAACCCCATAAACCAGCCAGTGCCTGAGTTGCAATTTTTCCTTGTGTTCATATCCCATATTACAATGTTACTACTAGGTTAAATATATTAGGTAAGAACAAGATAAGAACTTCAACAATTTCAAGGATAGCCCTGATGATTCTACCTGAATAGAAACGACATTCCGGCAAGCTCTGAAATATTTCTATTTTAGGAGAAATAGTTCGCAGTGAAGTTAATCATCTTGTTAATCCTGGCCATTGTATTTATCATTTTATGTACGGCCAAATGGAAGATCCACCCTTTTCTGGCCCTGCTGGGCGTATCCTTATGTTATGGACTGGCGGCTGGGATTCCTCTCAATCAATTGCTTCCTGCCATCAATGCAGGATTTGGCGGAACCCTGGAGAAAATCGGATTGGTTATTCTGATCGGAGTTCTCCTGGGAGCATTTCTGGAACACTCCGGGGGCGCATTCAGTTTAGCCCGCAAACTGCTATCCTGGATTGGTCCGCGCCGTTTGCATGCCGCCATGGCTTCTATCGGCTATCTGATCTCCATCCCGGTATTTGCAGATAGTGGTTTTATCATCATGCATTCCCTCAATAAATCCCTGACCAAGCAAGCTGGATATTCGATGGCAGGTACCGGCACTGCCCTGATGCTGGGTTTGATGCTAACGCATACCATGGTCCCTCCTACTCCAGGCCCCATCGCAGCTGCCGGTATCATTGGTGCCGACCTGGGACTGGTTATACTATGGGGATTGATCGTATCCTTCATCGTGTTGATTCCGGCCATACTTTATTCCCGTCTGTGGGCCGATAAAACCTATATTGCTCCCCAGGTGGATATGGAGGACGAAGTAGAAACGGAAAAACACTTCCCGGGTGCCTTACATGCCTTCCTTCCGATCATCATACCCATTCTACTGATCATCGTAAGCTCCGTCGTGAATCAGACCTATGGAGAACAGGAGGGCATCGGTTTTCAACTATTGAGCTTTTTTGGCAATCCGCTCATGGCTTTGATCATCGGTCTTTTACTGGCGATGACCTTACCGGCAAAGTTTTCGATGGATATGCTTTCCACCACCGGATGGACCGGAAAGGCCTTGATAGATGCTGCTATCATCATCCTGGTTACCGGTGCCGGAGGAATTTTCGGTAAGGTGCTGGAAGTCTCCGGAATCGCTGAAGTCGTTAAGGATGGATTCTCCAATCTTCAGATCGGTATCTGGCTGCCTTTTTTCATTGCGGCGGCTTTAAAAACGGCGCAGGGTTCATCCACGGTTGCCTTGGTGACAACCGCTTCGATGATAGCTCCTATGATGTCAACCCTAGGCTTTGAAACTGAATTGCAAAAAGCATTAGCCGTGGTAGCCATCGGCGCCGGGTCTGCCGTCTTCTCGCATGCCAATGACAGCGGATTTTGGGTGGTTACACAGTTTACAGGAATGGACGTGAAGACCGGATACAAGGTATACAGCCCCGGCACTTTTCTGCTGGGATTTGGTGCGGCATTGGTTGTATTTATCTTCTATAATCTGCTTACCTAGTACTGGCAGAATTTCTCAGACTCTTACGGTATCCCTGAGGTGTCTTGCCCGTGATGGCCCTGAACTGACGGTTAAAATTAGCCAGATTGCGAAACCCGCAAGATTCGGCCACCTGGGAAACCGGAAGGTCGCGCTCAGCCAAACGTTTGCTGGCAACCTCGATCCGGTATGTATTCAAATATTGGATTAGAGAATACCGGGTCCTTGATTTAAAATAACGGCAAAAAGCCGTTGGACTCATAGCGGCAATATCGGCCACCTCATCCAGACGTACCGGCCTTTGAAAATTTTCAGCGATGTACTGATAAACCGCTTGCATCCGCTCCTGGTCACCAGAATTGGTAGGCGCTGAAAGGGTAGGCAAAATCACAGTTTTCCGGGGATGGTTGGCTACCCGGTCAGCCAGCTCGAGCAACAGGATCATCCGGGGTAAGCCGGCAGCCTGCCGAAACGATTCCATCAGTGCTTTGTACTCAAAAGCTGCAATCTTAATTCCCCTTTCCGAATCCTTCCACAGTTTATTCAGTGAACTTGTTTCCGGCAACTCATAAAATGAGCGGCCCAGGGCTTCCGGAAGGAAAAGGATGGATAATGCATGAGCCGCAGGACCTGGCTGATCATTGCGGAAAACATGCGGCACCTTGGTTCCTAGTACAAATAGATCCCCCGGTTGAAAACTGACGGCGCGGTAGCCAATGGACGCCATACCATGACTGGATACGATGTAAGAAAACTGAACTTCAGGGTGGCTGTGAAATCTGTTGTAAAACAGGGTATCATGGTCTTCCTGGAAACGAAAAGTGGTCGAGGTGGAAGGTGGGACCTGAAAAGAAACCGGTTTACTCATTTTTCATATTAATTTCACCCATTTGGGGAAGCAAGGATATAAAATAAGCTAAAATAGTATTGATTTTAGCTAATACTACTGATTTCGCTCATGGAATATCAATCTACCTTTGTACAAAACAAAACAATCATGAAAGTTAACTGGCAAGGTGTATATCCCGCGATAACAACAGCCTTTACACCGGAGGACACACTGGATATCCCTATGTTCCAAAAGAATCTGCAGGCACAGCTGAAGGCCGGTGTTGACGGGATCATCCTGGGCGGCTCTCTTGGAGAGGCCAGCTCACTCACCAATGAGGAAAAATTCGAACTGGTAGCGGTCACGATGGAGGCTTGCCAGGGTAAGACCCCAGTCATCATCAACATAGCAGAATCAACAACCCGAGCCGCTGTAGAATTAGCGGAACAAGCTGAAGCCGCCGGGGCGGATGGCCTGATGATGCTTCCTCCCATGCGGTATAAAAGCACCGATGAGGAGACCATGGTCTTCTTTGAAACCATTGCCGAATCGACCGGGTTACCCATCATGATCTACAACAATCCGGTGGATTATAAAATCATGGTCACTCTGGACATGTTTGAGCGACTGCTAAAAAAGGACAACATCCAGGCCGTGAAAGAATCAACTCGTGATGTTACCAACGTGACCCGTATTCGCAATCGTTTTGGTACGCGTATGAAGATCATGTGCGGAGTAGACACCCTGGCCATGGAAGAACTGGTCCTTGGTGCCGATGGATGGGTAGCAGGTCTGGTAGATGCATTTCCCGCAGAAACAGTTGCCATCTACCGGCTGACCAAGGCCGGAAGGTTG
This sequence comes from Lewinellaceae bacterium, assembly GCA_020636135.1. Lineage (NCBI taxonomy): Bacteria > Pseudomonadati > Bacteroidota > Saprospiria > Saprospirales > Lewinellaceae > Lewinellaceae bacterium. The sequence continues at coordinate 1,969,183 of JACJYK010000001.1, read as the reverse complement.
GGTGAGGCTCGTTCCATCTACCGGTGGTTCATGCCGCTGCTGGAACTGGACATCAGTCCCCAATTGGTGCAAAACATTAAATTAGCCTCCGTTTATACCGGTATCGGAAGTGAGTATGTACGTGCTCCCAGACTTCCGCTTATGGGCCAGTCACGCCAGGAGGTCATTCAGATCATTGAATCGGCACTTGCAGATCGACCCGTACTGCCGGATTATTTATCCATTGACGTGAAAAAAAACAACCGTAAATGATCAACGGAAGTAACAAGATTGGCTATCAGGAGTCAGCTGCAGGGCGCCAGATCACCTATGCCTTTGAAGCAACCTCCCTGAAAACGTTACCTGAGGCCTTCCATGCAGCCACTCCGGAAGAGATAGATGCAGCTGTGGAAAAAGCAGTACAGGCTTTCACCATATACCGAAGTATCAAACCAGCTCAACGGGCCCGGTTTCTGAGATCCATAGCAGATGAAATAGAAGGCCTTGGGTCAGAATTGATTCAGCGGGCGATGCAGGAATCCGGATTACCAGAAGGAAGGGTAACCGGTGAACGGGGCAGAACAACCGGCCAATTGAGGTTATTCGCAGAACTGATCGAGGAAGGTTCCTGGGTAGATGCCGTCATCGATCCGGCTATTCCGGACCGGAAGCCTTTACCCAGGCTGGATATAAGACGCATGCTGGTTCCGGTAGGCCCCGTAGTAGTATTCACAGCCAGTAACTTCCCTTTGGCCTTCTCCACCGCAGGTGGTGATACTGCCTCAGCGCTGGCAGCAGGTAACCCGGTGATTGTCAAAGCACATGAATCCCATCTGGGAACGAACGAACTGGTGGCATCAGCCATTCTCAAGGCGGCCCAGAATACAGGCATGCCTGATGGAGTCTTTTCCTCTTTAAACAGCATGGGTTATGAAGTTGGAAGTCAACTGGTTATGCACGATGATGTAGCGTCTGTCGCTTTCACCGGCAGCTTTCGTGGTGGAAAAGCTCTCTTCGATCTTGCTCAAAAGCGTAAACACCCTATCCCGGTTTTCGCAGAAATGGGAAGCGTCAACCCGGTATTTGTATTACCTCAGGCAGTACAGGAACGTATGGCGGTTTTAGCCCAGGAGCTGGCAGGCTCAATAACATTGGGTGTAGGCCAATTCTGTACCAATCCTGGGCTGATCATTGCCATCGATTCTCCCGAAGCCCGGCAATTCTCGGAGGCGCTCGCCAGGGCGATCGAATCCACCCAAAATGGCATCATGCTTAACGAAGGCATCCGGACTAATTTCGAGGAAAAAGTCCGTCACCTGAGTTCTCTTGATCCGGTGAGGCTTCTTGGCTCCAGTTTGAATGAGCAGCTTCCCCATACGGTCCGGGCTACGGTAGCTACCGTTTCAGGAACTGATTTTCTGGAGCATCCTCATCTCAGGGAAGAAGTATTCGGTCCTTTCTCGCTGGTCGTACTTTGTACCGATCGCGCCGAGATGGAATCCCTTGCCGCCGGCCTGGAAGGCCAGTTGACGGCCACCCTGATGACGGGTGATAAGGATGACGAATATGTTGGCAAGCTTTTTCACATCCTGACCCAGAAAGTTGGCCGGATCCTTTTTGACGGTGTGCCCACCGGTGTTGAAGTGGGACACGCCATGCACCACGGAGGACCCTTTCCGGCAACCACGGACAGTCGTTTTACCTCGGTAGGAACCAAGGCCATTTTGCGGTTTGTTCGCCCGGTAGCCTTTCAAAGTGTACCTGCCGCACTGTTACCGGATGCTCTGAAAGATGCCAATCCGCTGGGCATATGGCGTAAAGTAAACGGTATGATCACCAAAGACCCACTATAACCAATTTATGCGCAAGACATTTCAATGCATCGATGCCCATACCTGCGGTAACCCGGTGCGCCTGGTAGCCGGAGGAGGACCATTCCTTCAGGGCAACAGCATGATGGAACGGCGTTTGCATTTTATGCAGGAATTCGACTGGATCCGTCAGGGCCTGATGTTCGAACCTCGAGGTCACGACATGATGTCCGGGAGCATCCTCTACCCTCCCGTGGATCCCCAGAATGATGTAGCCATTCTATTCATTGAAACCAGCGGATGCCTTCCGATGTGCGGTCACGGGACTATTGGTACCGTCACCATTGCCATTGAAGAGGGATTGATCTTTCCAAGGACTCCCGGCAAGCTTCGGCTGGAGACGCCGGCTGGCCTGGTCCTGGTCGAATACCACATGAAGGATAAAAAAGTGCTGTCAGTTAAACTGACAAATGTTCCTTCCTTTCTGTACCGGGAAGCCCTGGAAGTGGAGTGCCCGGATCTTGGACTTCTGAAGGCAGATGTTGCCTATGGCGGGAATTTTTATGCGATCATTGACCCACAGGATAATTTCCCGGGATTACAGGCCTTTACGGCGTCACAACTGATCCAATGGAGCCCTGAAATCCGGAAGCGCCTTAACCAGGCATATACCTTCCAGCATCCGCTCCATACGGAGATCAGTGGATTAAGTCATATCATGTGGACAGGTGATACCATCCTGTCCGACGCGACAGCACGCAATGCCGTTTTCTATGGTGAAAAAGCCATCGACCGTTCACCCTGCGGAACCGGCACAAGTGCCCGAATGGCCCAATGGTATGCCCAGGGTAAACTTAAACCCAGGGATACCTTCATCCATGAGAGCATCATTGGAAGCCGCTTTATTGGTGGCATAGCAGGAGAGACTACCTGTGGTCCGTATGCGGCCATCATTCCCACGATTGAAGGCTGGGCTAAAATCACCGGATACAATACGATCATTATCGACGAAGAAGATGATCCATTTGCACATGGGTTTCAAGTCATTTAATTAAGACAGATGCAAGTCACTATCATTGGAGGCGGTGTCATCGGACTATCTACCGCATACTATCTAAACCAGGCTGGTATCCAGGTTTCTGTGATTGACCGGGGGAATCTTTCCGACGGATGTTCCTATGGTAATGCCGGGATGATCGTTCCAAGTCATTTCACCCCTCTGGCAGCCCCTGGTGTTATCCGGCAAGGTATCAAGTGGCTACTCGATGAAACCAGTCCTTTTCACATCAAGCCACGATTAAATCTTGAATTGGTGCGCTGGTTATATCTGTTTGCCCGTAACGCATCACAGGAAAACGTCACACGCTCCATGACCCTGTTGCGCGATCTGAATCTGCTTTCGAAATACCTCTATCAGGACCTCCTCCGGCAACCGGGTTTCGATTTCAACCTCGAAGAAAAAGGCATCCTGATGCTATTCAAGGAAGAACATGTCCGTGAAGAAGAGGCAAGGACGGCAATGATGGCAAACAAGCTAGGTTTGGAAACTCAAATACTAAACGCGGATGAATTAACCAGACTGGATCCATCGGTTAGGATGGATGTCCTGGGAGGGGTGCATTATCCCGGGGATGCACATCTGATTCCGGCCCGATTCATGGAAAACATGAAAAAACATTTGCAATGGGCTGGCGTTCAGTTTGTTCCAAACACTTCCATTCAAACATTCCGAGTGGAAAAAAGACTGGTTAAAGCGGTTATTACCGATCAGGGAAAAGAAATTACTGTTGACCGATTGGTTCTGGCAGCAGGATCCTGGACGGCACAGTTGGCCAAAACTTTGAAGGTCGCGTTACCTTTGCAGGGGGGCAAAGGCTACAGCATGACAATACCCTCATTGGCGCGTAAACCCAGCATACCAGGCATCCTGCTGGAAGCAAGGGTAGCCATAACGCCGATGGGCAATGACTTGCGTGTCGCCGGAACTCTGGAAATTGCCGGCTTGCAATCACCTGTCAACCCTAAAAGAGTCCAGGGTATCCTGAAAGCAGTACCAGCTTATTATCCTGAGATCAACGTTACCGCCCATGATGCGCCCGTCTGGTCCGGATACCGGCCTTGTTCACCTGATGGACTTCCTTATATCGGAAAGCACGGCGAATATGACAATCTATTCTTTAACACCGGGCATGCCATGATGGGACTTAGTCTTGGACCCGTATCCGGTTTACTGATGAAAGAATTAATACAGGGCGAACCATCGAGCCTGCCATTGACATTATTACATCCTAACCGGTTCTCCTGATCTACTTATCCCATAAGTGAACCCAACCTCCTGACCTCTTCAGGGCGTTTACCCAAAGATGACGCAGGCAACTGCATTTGTCTTAAATTAGCTTTATGGGAACCAGACTGACCTTATCATTTTTCTTATGGATTTTCACTATGAATCTCGTAGCGCAGGACTTTCCCTGGGAGACTCCTCCTGGTCCGTGCATTCCTCCTGAAATGGAAAGACAGATCTGGCAACAAGTCCGGGATCAGGAAGCTGCCTTACACCTGCAGGGAGGTAAGCGCCGTGAAACAAGATTTATCTGGCCATTGCGATTAGCAGAAGACACCACTTTACCCGGATATTATGCCATTTATCAGTTTGTGGATCACGATCCGGTCTTTGGCCAGGTGCTCGATTACAATTGTGGTCATCGTACCTACGACCTTGAAAACTACAACCATGCTGGAACAGATATCGGATTATATCCCTGGGCATGGCGTAAACTGGATGAAGGCACCATTGCGGTGGTGGCGGCGGCGCCTGGGATTATTACCGGAAAGGACGATGGGTATTACGACCGTAATTGCAGCTGGGGAAATAACCAACCAGCAAATTATGTCATCATCACCCATTCCGACGGCTCCCGGGCATTATACTGGCATATGAAACAAGGAAGTATCACTGAGAAACCCATTGGAAGTGAAGTCGCAGCAGGCGAATACCTCGGCAAAGTAGCAAGCAGCGGGTTTTCCAACATACCTCATCTGCATTTTGAAATCCAGTCATCCGAAAACAAGGTGATTGATCCCTGGGCTGGCCCCTGCAATGAAACGACGGATGCATCCTGGTGGATCGATCAGAAACCTTACTGGGACCCAGCCATCAACGAGATCGACGTCCACTATGAGGCTCCGTCTCCATACAGCAGTTGCCCGAATCTCGAGGATACCCGGATACGACGGGTATACAACCCTGGATCAGAATTGTTTCCAGCTGTCTATTACCGCGACCAGCGACTCGGCGATCTGACAGAACACCAGTTGATACAACCGGACGGCACGGTTTATTCATCGTGGAATCACAATTCACCAGGTGACTACCTGACAAGTTGGTGGTACTGGCAAATGAAGCTTCCGGATGACGCCATTTCCGGCACCTGGACATACCGGGTTCGTTATTATGAGCAGGTTATTGACTGGAATTTTGAAGTTTCTGGTGCCTGTCTTCCTGCATTGTCACTGCTGGTCGAAAAACCAGGCATCATGGATGCCGGGCTATTTTGGAGTGCTCATGCTGAACGATACCTCGTTCACATCTACACCGATGAAGGGTTCAATATGGACACGATGGTAGATCAACCCAGATGGAAAGTGACGGGTTTGGCACCGGATACCAAATACAACTGGAGTGTCACCTCCATTTGTGGTCAGGACAGCAGCATCACCACCCAAGGTCCTGCTTTTAATACCCGGCCCATTATCTATTTCCAGGCTCACAATTTGCTGATCAATCCGGAGCAGCCCTATCCTGACGACAGCATCCAAATCACCATTACCGGGATACTTTTTAATGACAATACGAAACTGCAGACATTCCAATTCAAACAAGAAAAAACAGACTTATTTATAGAAGCAGGCTGGACAGCGGCCGGAGGAATCTCTACTGAAAGAGACACTTCTATTTCTCTGACTTTACCACCCCTTGAAGAAGGAGAATATCGGGTCTTTTTGAGTGGGGAACATGGTGATTATGCATTTCTGTCTGCTGGCTTTTATCCACTTTATGTAAGTGGTTGCAAGGAGATACCACTTTACATTTCACCCATATCAGATAAATCGGCAATCTGGGACATTAATGATCAGGCTGGCATTGGTCAATACATTATCCGCTACCGGATCATGGATGAGCGGGAATATACCTACGACACCCTCACCTATCCATATTGTCTGTTTCCCCCTTGTCCCGGTATTGGTACGCAACATCTGGAATATCGGCTCGGAGAGTGGTTGATAAGAGACCTGCAACCTTGTCAGAACTACGAATTTGAAATGTATCAACCCTGTTTGAACGGTGATGGAGATTTCTCAAAACCCCAGCGGATTCAAATGCCATGCGAAACTTTACCCTGTGCCAATGTATATAATCCTGTTATCGACAGTGTGGACATGTTTGGGTACAGCATGCACTGGCAAGACTCAGTCAATCCCACGACCAATGCTTACGTAGTCAATTTATTTGTCCAGGACTCCCTGGTTTGGCAAGACTTCCTGTACTCAACGTTAAACAACCGGCATTACCGTGATCATCATGTCCAGGGAAGGTATTGGGTGGAATGTTTATGTGAGAACGGGTCATGCTTACGCCCACCATTGATTTTACCAGCGCCCTCTTTTTACACCCTGGATGGTCTATCGCCTTGTACCACCTATCAGGTTTCGGTCAGTCAATGGTGTGTTGACTCGTTGTATCCGTCCGAAGACACCCTGGAAATCACCACCGCTTGTCCACCCGATCCCTATTTTACGGCCTCACATGCCATTCAGGTATATGAACCTCAGGCAGCAGCATTGGACAGCCTTCAGATCCAGGACAGGGCTTTCGGTATTTCCTGTGGCAACTGTACGGGATGCAGTACTACCGGTTACCAATTATTGCCGGACACAATTGAAGTGATCGGTGAATTATCCATGTTCTGGAAAGCCTGGCTTCCGGGAACCAATAAGTATATGGATGACCGTAGCGGCCAGCAAATTTCTTTCGGCCCTGGAAAAATAGCGCTCTATCTTGATGTGGATGGTGATGGTGAATTTGAGAAGATGCTTTATGATGAAACCACCAAAGATCTCCAGGGTAGTCTCAATGTTGACCTGAGCACCGGTCTTGATCCAGGGAGGTACCGGTTGCGCCTGGTTTGGAGCCCGTTGGAAGACCCGGTATCCCGGGGTTTTCTGCATTTCGGTTCTGTTATCGACATTCCCATACACTTGACTGGCTCTACGAGTAGCCGGGAAGAAGCCCAGTTTGAGCACATCAACTATCTCAACCCGGTCATTGATCAGATCGTGTTGAATCATCTGCCAGATCAAAATGTACAGGTCACGATCTACAATATCCTGGGACAGCAGGTCAGCTTGCCGGTGTATTCCAACCATCAACCAAATATATCCATGGATGCTTCTTCCTATGTCCGTGGTGTTTATTTCCTGCAGGTTTCCATTCCCCAGGAAAGACGGGTGCTTACTTTAATCAAACTTTAGTAGTGAAAATGAGTATTATAGACCTGAGCCATACCATAACAAATGAAACCGTTTCCTACAAAGGGTTTCCTGCACCGATCATTTGCGATTACATTTCCCGCGAACAAAGCAGGCAGTTTTATGAAGAAGGCACTTCATTCCAAATAGCCCGGATGGACATGGTAACCAATACCGGCACTTACCTGGACAGTCCTTTTCACCGATATGCCCATGGCAAGGACCTTTCTGAATTAAGTCTTCAGAGACTGGTACGAATACCGGCAGTTGTCGTCCGGAATTCATGGAAAACAAAACTTGAAACCGATGTGGATGACCTTCTTCATCTGGATGTTAAGGACAAGGCTGTTTTGATTCATACCGGCTGGGATAAAAACTGGATGACGGATGCTTATTTTCACAATCACCCCTTTGTTACGTCTGCGGCAGCTGACTGGCTCTATAAACATGGCGCTTGCCTGGTTGGCATTGACAGTCATAATATTGACGATACAAGAGGTAAAGAACGACCCGTGCATTCCATTCTTCTCCACCAGGATATCTACATAGTAGAACATTTATGTAATCTGAACCAGATCCCTGAGGAATCAGCTCCATTATTCACAGCTGCACCGCCAAAGATCAAAGGCGTAGGAACATTTCCAGTCCGTGCCTATGTAGAAATACCATAGGGGTATTTGGTTTTATGGTGTATCTTCATAGAGAATCAAAAACCAATGAGATATGAAGACACGAGTACTTGAACTGTCAATTGCCTTTCTGTTATTTGTCCTTTTGCTTCCCTACTCTTCTCTGGCTGTCAATTCCAGACGATTTGTTCCTCCTACTGCTCTGGAACAATATGCGCTGGACCCTTCATTAAATATTTCTGTGGCCCAGTTCGCAGATCTGAGCATCAAGGATTTGCAGAACATGAGCCATCGCAAGCTCCGGCTGGAAGACAAACTCGCGTTTAAATTAACCCAGCGTGCGATTAAAAAGAAGATTAAGGAAGGAAAGGCCTATAACTTTGACGATGCTCCGAACTATCGCTTCAATATCGGTGGCTTTCTGCTGGGGTTTTTCCTGGGAATTGTCGGCGTTTTGTTAGCTCTTTTATTCGGTAGGAATGCATTCCGCTCAAGCCTGATTGGGTTGTTGTGCTGGGTAATCATTCTTTTGATCTGGTTCTTAGTCTGATTTCAGAACGTACCATTCGATGGCTTCCGGATCCAGGTTGGTTCGCCGGTTGATCTCTTCCGGAGGATAATAGGTAGCAAGATAATCCAGGATTACAGGTTCTTTTTCTCCCAGGTTCCACAGACCCTGTGTTTCCTGCATCCAGCGAATGATCTGCTCCCATCGGGCGCGGTCTCCCCGGTTCTGAGTAACCAGTTGTGCTGAATGACATCCGGTACAGTTGGTTAATACGTCCTGGTACCCAACACCATCGGCCAAACCGTTGATCGTGTGGACACCATCAACAACAGCATCGATGACTTCGGCTTCAATTTTTGCGGTATCTATTGCCTGAGGCTGGCGTCCGGCAAATCCAAAAGACCCGTCATGCTGTTTCCAAAGCATTAATAAAGTAGTCACTACGATGATCACCAGTACACCGGTAACGACCCGGATCAGTCTTCTTAGTTCATTCAGATAATCCAGTGGCTCTTTCATGCAGTGACTTTTACGGCAATGCGGTGGCAGGCATTATTTAAATAACCTTTGGGATTCCATCCGGGAAGGATCACCGGCTGACTTGTACCGTTGCTATCAACCGCTCGAGCCCAGACTTCATAATAACCCGGTTGGGGAAAGTGTAATGTGGTCGTAAAATGCTGCCATGCCAGGCGATTGGCTGGCTTTGTCAACGAACAACTTTGCCATGTTTGTCCGAAGTCAATGGAGGTAAATACTTCCTTAACGGACAAATCGCCTGCCCAGGCGTGCCCCCGCAAGTTCATCTTATCCGACAGTTTGATCATCGCTCCGCTACGGGGATAGGTGATCAGGGATTTCACCGGCATGGACTCAATAATGCACATGTCTTCATCCGGAACATTGGCGCCTGGTGCCACTGGTTTGCAGGGCATATGGTAAGAAGGAGATTCCATTTTCGGGCCATCATGAATCCGGTCGCGTACAGATATTCGGGTAAGCCACTTTCCGGAACAGGATGCCGGCCATCCGCCAAAAACCAGACGTAAAGGATAACCATTCAACCAGGGAATCGGACTGCCGTTCAATTCCCAGGCGATCAGGCTTTCTTCCTCCAGGGCTTTTGCGATCGGTACGCCACGGCTGATGGGCACTTTGTCTTCACCGTTGAGATGCCGGTCACGACCATAATAACCGATATAGACGGCATTGTCCTTCAGGCCAACATCATGCAGCACATCTGCCAGGCGGATGCCGGTCCAGGCACCGCAACCCACGGCACCTACTGACCATTGATTGCCGGAAGCTGGCGGGTTAAATTCTTTTCTGCCATTTCCGGCACATTCGAGTGTAAGCTGTTTGGTGACTTGGGTAAACCTGGATTTCAGTTCGTCAAGCGTATAGGTTTTCGGCTCCTTTATGGATTCACCATCAATGGTCAGTGTCCATGACTTGGTGTCGATAGAAGCTTCTTCCGGTGGCAATCCATTGTTGCGGACGAAAAACATATTTGCGGGTGTGACCTCCGGGTCCAGGAGATGGGGCGGCGTCTCGGCATTTATTGGCCTGTCATTGAGTACGATCAGACCGGGGTCTTTTCCGGGCAGGGCAAATGCTGCATTATTGTGCAGGAGTCCTGCAGGGATAATTCCTGCCGGAAAGAATTCGGCAAACACCATGGGCGCTCCAAGTGCAGCACCCATGGATGCCAAACCCATATTTTTAAGAAATCCCCGACGATTCGTGCCCGATATTCTTCCCCAGAGCAATTCATCCGCCTTAATCGGGTCCTTCGCATACAGCGACCGGATACCAACCTTTTTATTCCCCATAACTAATATTACTGTTCGGATCAAAATAGGAATTTCATTTCATTTATCGGTCTCTGTAAATTTTGGAAGATACTAAAAACACGAAGCCCCGGCTTGTTGGCCGGGGCTTATCACTCACCCTCTTTCCTCAATCAATTAACCTCGCAATAAAAAAGAAATACGCTTATTCTTGACTTGATATCTATAACACAAAGATAGGACATCGAATGGGCCTGTTGTGTGACAGCGATTACATAAATCCTGTCAAAAAGCAAAGGCTACCAATAAATATTGATAGCCTTCACGACACAACAGCTCATCTGTTTCAGATCAATTGCTAAGAACAGTTTCGTCCTGCAATTCTTTTTTGGCCAGGTAAAAGTCTACCTTCTCATAGGATTGATTGGCCAACCGCTCTTCCATCTCATCAATGTTCTTTGGTGGAGGCACGATTACCTTTTCACCACGAACCCAGTTCACTGGCATCGCTACATTAAATTTGTCTGCTGTCTGAAGTGCCTCAAGAACACGCTTGATCTCCTCCATGTTGCGGCCCACATTCAATGGATAATACATGATCAGACGGATGATCCCCTTAGGATCCATGAAAAATACCGCACGAACGGCTGCAGTCGAACTGGCTCCCGGGTGCAGCATTCCATATTTATGCGCTACCTGCATATCCAGGTCCGCAATGATCGGAAAATCCATAAATACTCCGGTCCGCTCACGTACATTCTGAACCCAAGCCAGATGCGAGTGAATGCTGTCGATACTCAATCCGATCAACTTGGTATTGTGGCGGGTAAACCACTCTTTCTCTTTGGCGAAAGCCGAAAGTTCAGTCGTACATACCGGAGTAAAGTCAGCCGGGTGGGAGAAAAGGATAACCCAGTGATTCTTATTGAATTCGGAAAATTGCAAGTTGCCTTGCGTGGTAACCGCTTTAAAATCTGGAGCCCGGTCACCTATTCTGGGCATCGAATACGTCATTTGTTCCATATCAGGATTTTATAAGTGTGATACAATTTTCGATCAAAACATACCGGGCTGTGCAGTTTGCAAAGCCCGGCTATAACGTGTTACAATTCTGTACTTTGCTCGACAAATTCAGTCATCGGGATATCGGTCAGTGCAAGTTCATTAATACCCCCGCGTACATTTACCAGTTGCTCAAAGCCTCTGGCTTTCAGGATCGATATGGCGATGACCGATCGATAACCACTGGCGCACTGAACATAGTACTTACGGTTGCGATCCAGCTGAGCCATATTTTTGTTGATAAAATCCAACGGGAAGTTCAGCGCCCCACGGACATGCTGAGCATCGAATTCACTGGCCCTGCGGACATCCAGCAGATTGGTGTCGTGGTCTTTGTATGTGGTGGCATATACGTAGCCTTCCACTTCTTCAACCTTATCGGTTTCAAAACCAGCCGCTTTCCAGGCCTGTACTCCACCATCAAGATATCCGATAGCAAAGTCGTAACCTACCCGGGCCAAACGGGTAACCACCTCCTCCTCTGTTCCCGCATCGGCGATGAATAGTATTTTCTGTTTCAAGTCGGTGATCAAGGTTCCGACCCACGGTGCAAATGATCCATCCAATCCAATAAAAATCGATCCCGGAATATGCTCCTGTGCATAGGATATGGCAGAACGCGCATCTAAAACCAGGGCTTCTTCTCCTTCCCAGGCAACCCGGAATGCACGGGGGGATAAAGCTTGTAATCCACGATCGGTCACTTCATCAAAAGACTCATAACCCATTTTGTTCATTACAGCATTTTTCGGGAAATACTGCGGAGGATCCACCAGACCCTCGGTAACTTCTTTGATAAATTCCTTGCGACTCATGTCGGTCCGCAACGCATAATTCATCGCTTTTTGTTGCCCCACGGTACCGGTGGTTTCTTTACTCATTTTTTTACCACAGGCAGAACCAGCACCATGTCCAGGGTAAACAATCACTTCATCAGCCAATGGCATGATTTTATTCCGAAGGCTGTCAAACAGGAACCCAGCCAGGTCTTCACGGGTAATTTCTCCTTGTTTGATCGCCAGGTCCGGACGTCCCACATCCCCCAGAAACAATGTATCACCCGTGAATATCGCATAATCCTTCCCATGCTCGTCGCGCAGCAAATAAGTACTGCTTTCCATGGTATGCCCCGGAGTGTGTAACACTTTAATAGAAACCTTTCCTACCTTCAGGACCTCTCCATCCACAGCTATATGCGCATTGAATGCCGGTTGTGCTGTTGGGCCATAAACAATGGCTGCTCCGGTTTTCTTTGCCAGATCCAGGTGACCGCTTACAAAATCTGCGTGGAAGTGGGTTTCCAGAACATATTTGATCCTGGCTCCGTCTTCTTTTGCTTTATCGAGATAGGGTTGAACTTCACGCAATGGGTCGATGACCACTGCTTCACCTTCACTTTCAATATAATATGCGGCCTCAGCCAGGCATCCGGTATAGATCTGTTGTACTTTCATAAATAGGAATTTTGGTCAAGTGATTAATAAATAAGATACATCAACTAAGCTATGGTATCTCATCATCTTCGTCAGTGACCGGGATCACAGGCACCATTGACCTGCTGCATAAATAAGGCAATGGATGCAGTAACTGTGAAACATTTCCGAATGCTTGAGTTCACCATTCATCAAATTGTCCAATGCCGGTAATGCGGTTACACCACCTCACCTCGATTCACCATGTGCAGGGAGATTATTACTTGCAAGCGGCCATGTGATGCCATGAGACAAGAGCATTTCATTATCCGGCAATGGAATGGATCTGATTGCAAGGATGAGATAAATTACTCAGGATCCTGAGCTATAATCCGGAGCGGATCTTACCGATTGAGCTCAATGCGGTTGCGTCCCAGTGAGAGCAACTTTTCCTTTTCCATTTTCTTTAGTAATCTGGATACCGCTTCCCGGGAAGCGTGAAGGTCGTTGGCGATATCCTGGTGTGTGATGGATAATGAGTTGGATCCGATCACACGGGCCTTTTCATGCAAATAATCCATGAGCTGTTGGTCCATATTGGAGAAGGCGATGCGATCGATGGTATCGATGAGGTCGTAGATCCGCTGATCGTACATTCTGAGGACGAAATTTCGCCACACCGGATACTTTCCCATCCAGGTATCTGCAGCCAACAGTGGAATAGCGATAATACACGCATCTTCCTCTGCGATGGTCTTGATCTCACTGCGTTTCTGCATCAGACAGCAACTGAAAGAAGCGGCACAGGATTCTCCTGACAACAGGTAATACAAAAACAATTCATTACCCTCCGGATCCTGGCGTACCACTTTAATGGACCCTTTGTAGACCAGTGGGACGGACCGGACAAATTCACCATAATCCAGCATAGTGTCCCCGGCCTTAAATTCAACCAGGGTCGATTCGCGGGCAAGCTCCTCAACCAACTCCTCCTGATAAAGAATGGGAAAATGATTGCGAATGATGTTTTTGATTTGTTCTTTCTCCAGTATATGTGTAGACATTCCTTAGCTGATTGTGATCGTCGTTACGAACATAAATAATTATGGGCATTTCTAATAGCTGATTACTAACACCGATGCATAGGGGTTTTGTTCACGCCTGAGTCACAATCGGAATTCCGTACCGGCTATTGGATATGCCCATCCAGCTCCTCTGACCTACGCTTTTATTAAGTCGAGGTCGCTCCGGAACAAATCACTTACTGAGGCTGTGTTCAATAGATTGCAGCCGCTTTTCAATTTCAAGTAATTTCTCAATGATGATGATGTGGGTTTTCTTGGCATCAATTCCTACCGGGCTGTCTGCCGATTGAATCAGATTGCCAATCTCTTCCAAATGCTCTTGCGATACCATTAACTCTTTCATGTTTCGATAATTTTACCGCAAAGAAGTGGCAAAGCTTAGCTATGAATTGGTGAGATGGGTCACACAAACAGATACTTTTAGGATAAATATAAAATCCGGGATGAGATCATATGGGGGCGATCAGACCGCTAGTTTCTTATCAATGCAGATCCTGATCATACGACCGATCTGCCGTAGGCGATCTTTACTGCCTCCCAGGTAACTGGCTATTGCGAATGCCAGAACACCAACGGAAAGGGTCGCTATGGATAAAACTCCGGTGATAACCAGGACAGACTTGATTTGAAGTACTATCCCGACGATAAACAGGGAAGTCGAAGCACAAAAAAACATAACCATACGCAGCCAGGCCTGCTCAGCCATCTGAAACCATTTGGCCTTCAGCTCCCATTGCCCGTATAATTTCCATAATTCTTCGAGGGTAAAATATTCCGGACCAAACTCTTCCAAAAGCTTGACATGGTCATTCATCGACCGCTCCAATCGTTCCAAGGGATGTCCAAACCGTAACATGAATCTCTTACTTTGGGATAATGAAATAAGTGTAACATTGATCCCGGAATACAGACGGTAATATCAATGAAACGTAAAAATTACAAGTTTCGCCTGAAGAACCGGGAATTTTTTTCAATAAAGTATAAAATAATTATGAATTAGATGACGTATTGGTCCATACTTCCGTTCTTTGCGGTCATCAAATCGTACATTTTCCATGTGTCCTCAACTTTCATCACGTTCTCACCTTCTTCCAGAATCGCCCTTCCGCCAGCTTTTGCCATACGCGGAAACAGCGAAAAAGAAAGGAGTGGATGTGATCCACCTGAATATCGGACAGCCAGACATCCCGTCACCGGCTGCAGCTCTGGAAGCGATTCATGAGGCATTTTATGATAAACTACCTTATTCCCATGCACTGGGCATTGAATCATTGCGTGAACGGTTTGCCGCCTATTACTCGGAGACCAGCCAGACGGTACACCCATCAGATGTAATCATAACCAATGGATCTTCCGAGGGCCTGTACTTTGTGCTGTTCAGCTTACTGGAAGCAAAAGATGAGGTGCTTGTTTTTGAACCCTATTATGCCAATTATTCGGGCTTCGCGGTAATGGCTGATGTGTCCCTGAGGGCAGTTACCCTGCATGTGGAGAACAACTTTGACCTGCCACCTAATGAGGTCATCGAGCAGTCCATCACACCCCGGACAAAAGCAATCCTGTTTACCAACCCCTGCAACCCTACCGGCCGTGTCTATGAGTATGAGGAGTTAAAACGACTGGGTGAACTGGCGATTAAATACGACCTGCTCTTTATCGTGGATGAAGTCTATCGCGTTTTCAGTTTTGCCAAAGCCTGCCCTTCCGTATTGGAAATTCCTGAACTGCGGGATCGTTGCATTGTTATCGATAGTATTTCCAAGCGCTACAGCGCTTGTGGAGCCCGTGTCGGCACCATTGTTTGTTGTAATCCACAATTATTAACCGGTATTGACCGGTTATGCAAGCTCAGGTTAAGCGCGCCTTTCGTCGGTCAATTGTTTGCCCAGGCCGCACTGGAGGATACCAGTGATTACATGCAGAAAGTCAAAAAAGCTTATCAGCGCAGAAGAGACCTGGTCTACAACCGTTTAAGTCAGATGCCGGGAGTTGAAACCTATCTGCCGGAAGGAGCCTTTTATGGGTTTGTCAAACTTCCGGTTGAAAATGCCTTTCATTTCTGTCAATGGCTCTTGGAACGTTTCTCTTATCAGGGCCAAACGGTGATGATGGCGCACGGTGCGGCATTTTACCTCACACCCGGCATGGGTATCAATGAGGTGCGGCTGGCGTATATGGCTTCCGAAGAACGCCTGCATCAGGCAATGGATTGTATTGAAGTTGCCTTACAGCAATATCCCCATACCACATTGTCACCAGCTGTTGTCCAGGTTACTGCACGGTAATGGCAGAAGTGACCTTATGGCACAATCCACGCTGTACGAAAAGCCGGGCTGCCCTGAAATTACTGGAAGAAAAGGGAATTCATCCCACGATCCGGTTGTACCTGGTAGATCCTCCCGATGCCAGGACCCTGCAAAGAATCCTGAGATTATTAAAGATCCGTGCTGAAGATCTGGTCCGCAAAAATGAACCCATTTACAAAGAACATTTCAAAGGCAAAATCCTGACCGATGAAGCGTGGATCCAGGTACTGCTTAAATATCCGCGTCTTATCCAGCGACCGATCGTGATCTATGGAAGAAAGGCTAAAATCGGCAGACCACCTGAAAAGTTATTGGATCTGTTCTGACCAGCAGACAGATGATATCACTTGATGTTAACCAGTTGAATTTCAAATACGAGTACGCTGTTGGCGGGAATACTTCCTGTATTTCGGGTTCCGTAACCCAATTCAGAGGGTACGATGAGGAGTATACTCCCACCTTTCTTGATTAAGGGGATTCCGATTTGCCACCCCGGGATCAGATTGGCAAGCGGGAAAGAAACCGGACTGCCGGCGGTTTCGTCAAAGACTGAGCCATTTAACAAATACCCTTTGTAATTAACGGTAACCGTGTTGTAGATGGTAGGATTTGAACCGGAACCTTCGTCATCTATCCGGTAATATAGTCCGGAAGGATCTTTTTCCATGACCAGCCCTTCCTTTTCAATATAATCCATAATGGCCTTTTCGTCCTTGGCCGACTGGTCTTCCAGTTTGAGGCAACCACTGGCAAGCATCGTTAAGGCGGCCAGAACCACCAGCAGAAAATGTTTCTTCATAAGTTCTTTTAACTAATCGGGACCAAATTTAGCTTTTCTGCTTCCTTCATCATATAAGCAAAAGCTTCCTCGTAATTATTATTGATTTCTCCTTCCAGAATGGCTTCGCGAATGGCCGCTTTGATGATACCGACCTCTTTGCTGGGCCCAATGCCAAAAGTTTGCATGATTAATTCGCCAGATACGGGTGGTTGGAAATTGCGCAGCCGGTCCTTTTCTTCTACGGCATTCAGTCTTTCCCGCAGGTTTTCTATGTTTTGCAGATACGTCCGCACCTTTGCCTCATTCTTACTGGTAATGTCTGCTTCACAGAGAATGAGGAGGTCCTCAATCTCGTCCCCGGCATCAAAGAGTAAGCGGCGCACGGCAGAATCGGTTATCTCCGCCTTGGTCAAAGCGATGGGCCGCAGATGAAGTAATACCAGTTTCTGCACATATTTCATCTTATGATCCAACGGCAGTCGAAGCCGTTTGAAGATCCTGGGTACCATCGCTGCTCCCAATGCTTCATGACCATGAAAGGTCCATCCGGCCTGCGGGTGAAATCGCTTGGTAGGAGGCTTGGCGATATCGTGTAACAATGCAGCCCACCGCAGCCAGATGTTGGATGATTTGCGGGCAACATTGTCCACGACCTGCAAGGTGTGGTAAAAATTGTCCTTGTGGCCGATGCCTCGCTGTATCTCGACGCCCTGAAGTGCGGTAAGTTCAGGAAATATGATTTCAAGCAATCCGGTATCAAAAAGTTTGATAAAGCCCTGGGAAGGTGTCGATGAAGCGAGGATCTTTTCCAGTTCGATGGTTATCCGCTCTTTGGAAACAATATTGATCCGGTTCCGGTACACACCAATCGCTTTATACGTCTCCGGGTCGATCTCAAAGTCCAGCTGACAGGAAAACCGGATGGCACGCATCATCCGCAACGGATCATCCGAAAATGTCTTTCCCGGCTCCAGTGGTGTTTTTATGCGTTTCTCCTCCAGGTGCTGTAAACCATGGAAAGGATCCAGGATCTCACCAAAGTTGTGTTCATTAAGACTTACGGCCAGTGCATTGATGGTAAAATCACGCCGGTTCTGATCATCCTCCAGAGTGCCTTCTTCGACGATGGGCTTCCGGGAGTCAGCTCGGTAGGATTCTTTCCTGGCGCCGACAAACTCGATTTCGGTATTCTTATGCCTGATCATAGCGGTTCCAAACCGGTTAAACGTAACCACTTTGGGTGTTGGTGACAATTTGGATGCTACCTGTTCAGCAAGACGGATGCCGCTTCCTATGCAAACAATATCCATGTCTTTGGATTCCAGGCCCAGCAGGCGGTCCCGTACAAATCCTCCTACCACATAGACCTCATATCCCAGCTCACTGCCGGCATCCTGGACCAGCTCAAAGATCCTGCGTTCGTATGGTTTGATATCAAAAATCACTCTGGATACCTAACTTATCTCTTCCAATAAATGCATTTCCATTTCGTCCAGCACCGATAACAGCTCAAGCTGATCCAATGAATTGACCAGCGTGGTCCGGTAGGACTTACTATGGGGAATGTTCCGAAAATAGTTGCTGTAGTGCCGGCGCATTTCCAAAATACCCAGCTTCTCCCCTTTCCATTGGATGGATTTCAACAAATGGTTACGGACCATGTCAACCCGGGTAGCGAGGTCCGGTTCCGGCAGATGTTCACCGGTCTTCAGGAAGTGTTTTATTTGTTTAAAAACCCATGGATTCCCGATGCTGGCACGACCGATCATGATGCCATCGACACCATATTTTTGTTTGTATTCAAGCGCCTTTTCCGGGCTGTCAACATCACCATTACCAAAAATGGGTATTGTAATGCTCGTGTTTTCCTTGACTTTGCGAATCCAGCTCCAGTCCGCTTCGCCTTTGTACATCTGCGCCCTGGTCCGGCCGTGGATGGACAGCGCTTGTATTCCTACATCCTGCAACCGCTCTGCCACTTCTACGATCCTGATGGTATTTTGATCCCATCCTAACCTGGTCTTCACAGTGACTGGCAAACTGGTAGATTTGACAATAGCTTCCGTTAACCTGACCATCTTATCAATGTTCAGCAGGATCCCGGCTCCGGCTTCTTTACAAACCACCTTTTTTACCGGACAGCCAAAATTGATATCCAGGACTTCGGGTTTGGCTTCTTCTACAATTTCAGCGGCCTGCACCATGGAGTCCAGTTCTGCACCAAAGATCTGAATCCCAATAGGCCTTTCATCGTCGTAGATATCCAATTTTTTGATGCTTTTATCGGCGTCACGGATCAGACCTTCAACGCTGATAAACTCCGTATACATCATGTCACATCCTTCCTGCTTGCACAATGCACGGAATGGAGGATCACTCACATCCTCCATTGGAGCCAGCAATAAAGGGAATTCTCCCAATTGAACCGTACCTATTGATACCATAGCTTTACCTACAATGGTGCAAAAGTAAATAATTCATCGGATGTAATTGGGTTGGGCTTACATTCACACATATCAAAAAAGAGAAATGTGTTCAAAAGTTCTATCGATTTTTTTTGTGGACCTGAGGTTATTTTATACTTTGACGGTCTAGCAAACGCAAGCCAACTTAATTCATGATAACACTTGTAATTATTGTTTTTATCCTCGGATACGTAACCATTGTATTTGAGCACCCATTAAAGCTGGACAAAACTGTACCGGCTCTGATTATGGGAGCCCTCTGCTGGGCTCTTATTTCGTATGGTCATCTTCAGGTATATGATGACAATCATCAGGCCAGTGATCTGAGCGCTGTCCTGTTACATCACATCGGGAAAGTTGCAGAGATCCTTATTTTTCTGTTAGGAGCAATGACCATTGTGGAATTAATTGATCTCCACAATGGATTTGCCGTTATCACCAACCGGATCAAAACGACAAGTAAGAAGACAATGCTCTGGATCATCGTTATCCTGGCATTCTTCCTTTCCGCCACACTGGACAACCTTGCTTCCACCATCGTGCTGGTGTCCCTTTTGCGCCGGCTGGTGCCTCATAAAGAGGAACGCATCTGGTTTGTCTGCATGGCTGTGATCGGTGCAAATGCCGGTGGAGCCTGGTCTCCTATCGGCGATGTAACCACCACCATGTTATGGATCGGCAACAAGGTTTCTTCACTGGGACTGATAGAACATCTGGTCCTGCCATCCCTGGTCTGTGTGGTACTTCCTGCATTTGTGGCTTCTTTCATGAAGCCGTTTAAAGGGAAGATCAAACTAATCCATGGTAATGCCAGCGCTGAGGCTCAACAAGAAAAATTACTGAGCAGCAAAACCATGCTCATCGTGGGTGTGGGCGCACTGATATTTGTTCCCATTTTCAAGGCGATAACCCACCTGCCTCCTTACGTAGGAATGATGCTGGGATTAGGAGTTGTATGGCTGGTATCCGAATACATCCATCCGGAAGAGGATTTCACCAATGAACGCAAGCACCTGTATTCCGCACACACCGCACTGTCAAGGATCGAACTGTCCAGCATCCTGTTTTTTCTGGGGATCCTGGTCGCCGTTGCATCACTGGAATCTTTGGGCACCCTGTTGCATCTTGCTGAATTCCTCGATGCCAAAATACCGAATCAGAACCTGGTCATCCTGGTATTGGGTTATGCCTCTGCGGTCATTGATAATGTACCTTTAGTTGCGGCTACCATGGGGATGTACACCTTCCCAACAGATAGCGCGATCTGGCATTTCATCGCATATTCTGCAGGTACCGGTGGCAGTATGCTGATCATTGGCAGCGCCGCAGGCGTGGCAGCCATGGGCATGGAGCGGATTGATTTCATCTGGTATCTAAAAAAGGTGTCCTGGCTGGCTATGCTGGGATTCCTTGGTGGTGCCGTGACCTTTATCCTGATATCAATGGTATTCTAGTTCTATTGTGCCCATCCAGGCAGACTGACTTCAAGACCTAGCAGTGGCACGATGATGAAGTATAAAACCAGGGTCAGAAACAAAATACTCAGCAGGTTCAGCTGAAAGCCGCAACGTGCCATATCCGGAATCCGCACCCTTCCGCTGGCAAACACCACAGCATTGGTACCTGTACCTGAAGGCAGCATAAAAGCGAACGAACAGGCTATGGTGGCAGGGATCATCAATATCAACGGGTTAACCTGACCGGCCAGAGCCATTGAAGCCCAAACGGGCAAAAAGATATTGGCAGTGGCGGTATTGGAATTGATCTCCGTCAGAAAAACCATGATAGTGACTACCGCCAGGAGGATCATCCAGGGAGGCAAGGCGCCGATGAAGCTCAGATGACCTCCGATCCAGACCGCCAGACCGGTCTCCCCAAAGGCTGATGCCAATGCGTATCCACCGCCCACGATAAGTACCACCCCCCAGGGCACCTGGGATGCTTCCTTCCAGGTCAACAATTTGTGTCCGGCACCATCTGAGATCATAAACAAGGCCAAAGCTCCTGCAATGGCAACGGTAGAATCGTGAACCATATTGGTTATCTCGAGCAGATCAGACCACCCTGGGATCACAAACCAACCAAAATCAATGGTTCTCCGGAATATCCAGCCTAAGGCTGTAATAGTAAACAGAATGAGTACCCGGCGTTCACCTTTGGATATGGGCCCAAGTTCATTCCATTGTTCTTCAATGATTTCTTCGCTTTCTTCAAATCTTCCGCTGATGCGAAAATACCAGATCATAAAAAGCCATAACAAGGGCAAACCCAGTATGACGACTGGCAACCCGGCCTTCAGCCAGGTGAAAAAACTGATCTCCGGAGCTCCCGGGTACAGCTCGGTGATCAATCCGGCCAATACCATATTGGGCGGCGTACCGATCAGGGATCCGGTGCCTCCGATGGATGCGGCATAAGCAATTGACAACATCATTGCCAGTCCAAACCGGGAGCCGGATGCCGCTGATTCATCCTTTACGATCAAAGCCATGGCAATCGGCAACAGCATGAGCACAACCGCCACATTGGCTATCCAGAGAGATAAAAAAGCCGTGGCAATCATGAAGCTAAGGATCAACTTCCGGCGACTGGTTCCGATATGACGAATGATGTATAGGGCAATCCTGCGATGCAGACCCTGGTATTCAATGGCACGGGCAATAAAAAAACCTCCCAGTAGCATCAATACATAATTGTGCCCGTAATTTTCTGCCGTTTCGGAGGCGGATAACACACCAAGAAGAGGAAATAAAGCCAGGGGAACGAGTGCCGTCATAAATATGGAAATGGCTTCCGTCATCCACCATACAGCCATCAGAAGGGTTACCCCTACCGCATGCCAGGCCGCTGGTGACAGCCCTCCGGGCGGAGGTAAAACCAAGGTCATCGCCACAAAAACCAATCCCACCCACAAGCCTGTCTTTTTTAACATTTCGTATGAATTTACAGATCTCTAAAGTGCTATCGAGCGAAGGGCAGGTTCTCCATGTCCACATTTCCACCGGACAATATAATACCGATCCGTTTTCCGGCAAATTGCTGAGTATGTTTCAGTACGGCAGCAAATGGCACCGACCCGGAAGGTTCCGTCACCAGTTTGAGCCGCTTCCATAGCATAGCCATTGCATCAATTATTTCTGGTTCACTGACCGTCAATATTTCTGAGACGTATTTTTTGATCAACGGGAAGGTATATTCTCCCAGGGTTGTCTTGAGTCCGTCTGCGAGGGTATTGGTTGAAGTATTCCCCTGGATGGATCCGGCATGCATAGAGCGGAATGCATCGTCGACGGCCTGAGGTTCTGCTCCGAATACCTTCACACCGCTTCCCGCATAATGGCTCCACAGGGCTGTCCCACTTAGCAGACCACCCCCTCCCACAGGAGCAACGATCATATCCAGATCGGGCACTTCCTCCAGGAGTTCTTTGGCGGCCGTAGCCTGCCCGGCAATTACATTGTAGTTATTGTAAGGGTGTATAAAATAAGCCCCCGTCTCCTGACATATTTTGTCCAGGGCTGCCTCCCGGGCTTGCTGGGTGGGTTCGCAAAAGGTGATCTCAGCACCAAATCCCCTCGTGGCTTCTATTTTTACTTTCGGTGCATTGGAAGGCATTACAATATAAGCCGGAATACCTAACTGGTGCGCAATGCAGGCAGTAGCCTGAGCATGGTTACCGGAAGAATGCGTCGCAATACCTTTTGCCCGGTTCTCTTCAGTCAGCGCAAGGGCCGCACTGGTGGCCCCTCGCAATTTAAAAGCCCCAATCTCGTGAAACTGTTCAGCTTTGAAATACAGACTGCAACCCAGATCCCGGTCAAGAAACCGGTAGTTCAGGGCTGGTGTGGGCTGTACCAAATGACCAATTCCCCGGTGGATGATTTCAATTTGCTCGCGGGTAGGGACATCATTCAATAAAGGCAATCGTTCCGACATATACGGTAAGTTATTTTTATTGCAACATTGGTTGTTAACGGCTGGCTTTCTGGAAACAATAGACCAATGCTTCCATATCCTCCGGTGTATTGTACACATGCGGAGCTACCCGGACAAATGCTCCCCGGTTTGATACGTAAACCTTGTGTTCCCGAAACAGGGACTGAAGCAACTCCCGGTCAAATTGATCCTCTGGGACATAAAGACCTGTCAGATGGTTAGCCCGTGATATTTCCGGTTCGATCTGTACTCCCGCATTTTCCAGCATTTCATATGGTTTACGGATCAATTCTCCGCAATAGGACTGAATGGCATAAACGCCCCAATCGAGTAACTGGTCAAGAGCTGTTTTCAACATGGGCAGCAAGGCAAAATTAGATGCCTCGCCTACCTGGTATCTCCCGGCATAGGGCCGGTATTCGGATTGGTAATTCACCAGGCTTTCAAACCGGTCACTGAATTTCCGGTTTATCCAGGCTTCTTCGATCGGAATACCATCGTCCAGCGCAGGTCCATAATAGGCCATGCCAAGCGAATAAGGGCCCAGCATCCATTTGTATCCACCAACAATCAATGCATCCGGTTGTATCCTGTTGATACTGAAGGGCATTGCTCCAATGGATTGGGTGCCATCCAAAACCAGCCAAGCCTGGTGCTGGAGCGTCCTGGCACGGATGGCATCCAGATCCAGCTTTAATCCATGGGCCCAATGAACGGGCGCACAGGCTACCGCCATGGTTTTATCGTCAATGGCTTTCAGTATGGCATGATTCAGTGCCTCGCTGCGGGAGAACAGATCCTGACCCGGTTTGATGATCCGGACTTCCAGATCAAATTTTTCTGCCAGCCGCTTCCAGCTGTAGTAATTACTGGGAAATTGTTCGGATAACAGAATGATATTGCCTTGTGGTTTTACCGGTATATTCTGGACAACCTGTGCCAACCCATAGGATACGGATGGTATAAGTGCCACACGCTCCCACTCTTCGGTCTCCACCAGCATGGCAAACGTCTTGCGGACGGCATCCACTTCGGTAAAAAAGTCTTCCGGATGCAACAGGTAAGGTTTGGTCTTACGTCGAATTCCCCGAATACCTGCCTCCTCAACGGATTTCAGATTGGGTGACATATAGGCCGCATTCAGGTAATGAATGTCCGGATCCAGATCAAAAAGCTCTTTCTGACAACTCAGTACTCCCATAGCTATGCTTTCCAGTAATAGAAATTATTTCCGATGAGCTCAAAACCACATGACTTGTAAAGAGCATTGCCCACCTGATTGGTGACTTCAGTCTCCAGCATAATTCCAGCACGATCTTCCTTCCTGCACAATACCTGCACATGTTGGATCAACATCCTTCCCAGCCCACGGGATCTGAATGCCTCCTCAACAAAAAGATCATTCAAAACCCAATTACGACGCATCCCAACAGATGTAAAAAAAGGGTATAATTGAACAAATGCCCGTGGTTCACCGGTTATATAACCAGCAAAAATCCTCGACTCATTATGCTGTAACCGGTCAGTAAGGAATTGCCGTGCTCCGGCCAAATCGGTCTGTTGCCGGTAAAACTGGCGGTAAGCATCAAATAAGGGTATGATGGCATCCAGTTCTTCCGGAGTCTTGATTTCCCTAATTTCGGTCATGCTTAGGTAAGCTAATGTCTTGGGTAAATTTATATTTTTATTTAACAATCTTCCGTTATGCGCAAAGCAATCCTTCCAGTGATCATTTTTTCTTTTTTGGCAGGCATCGCCGTTGGTTTTGTTTATAAACCGCAACCAATCACGTCAGGCGATGTCCGGGCCGCCTCTAATCTTTTTGACCTGTCCTTTGATGACCCGGAAATTGACTCTATGCTGGGAGGTCTTGAGGACAACCGGTCGGCATTCCAGTCGCTCCACGACACCACCCTGGCCAACTCTATATGGCCTGCCCTTCAGTTCAATCCTTTCCCGGCGGATTTTCAGGTTCAGCGATTGCAATATCCGGTACAATTTGGCAAAGCGCCCAAGGTGAAGCGGCCGGAAAACATGGACGACCTGGCCTTTTATTCGGTCAGGGAACTGGCTGAGCTGATCCATGACAAAAAGCTAACCTCCGTAGAACTGACTACATTCTGCCTTAACCGGTTGAAAAAATACGATCCGGAACTACATTGCGTCATCACACTAACAGAAGACCTGGCCATGGAACAAGCCCGCACAGCAGACCGCGAAATCCAGCAAGGGCGTTACCGGGGCATTCTTCATGGCATCCCGTTTGGTGCCAAGGACTTGCTGGCGGTTCCCGGCTATCCAACTACCTGGGGGGCAAAACCATATGAAACGCAACATTTTGATTCTACGGCAACAGTCGTCAAAAGACTGGAAGATGCAGGAGCTGTCCTCGTTGCCAAATTATCCATGGGCGCACTAGCCTGGGGTGACGTCTGGTTTGGAGCGAAGACCCGTAATCCGTGGAATACCGAGCAGGGCTCTTCAGGCTCTTCGGCCGGTTCTGCTTCCGCTGTATCCGCTGGATTAGTCCCATTTGCCATTGGCACCGAGACCCTGGGGTCCATTGTTTCGCCATCCACCGTCTGCGGAGTCACCGGATTGCGTCCTTCCTATGGCCGCGTAAGCCGTTCCGGAGCTATGGCCCTAAGCTGGTCCATGGACAAAATTGGGCCCATCTGCCGGACCGTGGAAGATTGCGCCATTGTCTTCAATGCAATTTACGGACCTGATAACCGGGATCCCTCTGTTGTCAACGCGGCCTTTAACTATAATACAAATGCAGATGTCAAGAAATTTAAAATAGGCTATGTGCCCCGGGATTTTGAACGTTCCTATGCTTTTCACCAAAATGACAGCATCTTTCTTGCCCAGGTAAAATCCCTGGGGTTTGAGCTGGTGCCGATCGAATTACCGGAGATCCCTGCCATCCGGTTTATCCTCAATGTTGAAGCAGCAACTGCTTTCGATGCGCTGACACGATCCAACCAGGATGACCTGCTGGTAAGACAGATCAGGAATGCCTGGCCAAACGTTTTCCGCACAAGCCGATTTGTTCCCGCTGTGGAATACCTTCAGGCAAACCGGCTGCGGACCGGACTGATTAATGAACTCTACGAGCGGATGAAAGGCATCGATCTATACTTATCCCCTTCGTGGTTTGGACGGAACCTGACTCTCACAAACCTGACCGGGAATCCATCAGTGGTCATGCCCACCGGATTAAAGGAAGGCCTACCAACCAGTATAACCATGACAGGCCAACTTCTCGGCGAAGACAAATTGCTTTTATTTGCCCGTTATATTCAGGACCATACGAATTATCACATGAATCATCCACCGAAATTTCTAAACTGATGCCCGGATATAAAATTGCGTGTGCTAAGGTCAAAACCATGAACCATTGATTGGTTCATATGGTTTATTTGTATTCACCTGGAACACCAACCACCCGGGTCCGCGTTTTGCGCAGTTTATTAAAAGCGGATGGTTGCTGCAAACTAAACTATGATCTCCTGGAAGTTCTCCCAATATTTCGAACCTGAGGATGGCGACCTCTTTGACAAACTGTTTAAAGTTTTTCAGGAGCTGCTTTTATATACATCGGGTGATGTGAGGGAGGCTTTAAGCTGGTTGACCGAGCTGGATAAAACCTATCACCTTACCACCGAAGATTACGGAATGGCCGATTTTATCCAGGACCTGATCGACAAAGGATATCTGCAACCGGATCAGGAGGCGCAGGGTGGATTTTCCATCTCATCCAAAATGGAAGTGGCCATCCGGCAGAAAGCACTGGAAGATGTATTTGACTCCATACGCAAAACAGGACGTGGACAACACTCTACGACCTCGCCAGGATTGGGAGATGAGTTCACTTCAGAGATCCGGCCTTTTGAATTTGGTGATAAACTGGATCGTATTGCTATTTCGGAGTCACTACGCAATGCCCAGATCAATCACGGCATTGATGACTTTACCCTGACCGAACAAGACCTGGAAATACAGGAGACTTTTTACCAAAGTCAGATGAGTACCGTGCTGATGATCGATATTTCGCACTCCATGATCCTTTACGGGGAAGATCGCATCACTCCGGCCAAAAAAGTTGCTCTGGCGCTGGCAGAGATGATCCGGACCCGGTATCCCAAAGACACCCTTGACATCATCGTTTTTGGAGACGATGCCTGGCAAATTGAATTATCGGAGGTGCCTTACCTCCAGGTCGGGCCTTACCACACCAACACGGTTGCCGGGCTGGAACTCGCGATGGCCATCCTCCGAAGGCGTAAAAACCCAAATAAGCAGGTTTTCATGATCACCGATGGCAAGCCCACCTGCATCAAGGTTGGGAAGAAATATTACAAGAATGCATACGGTATAGACCGGAAGATTCTGAACCGTACGCTGGCGCTGGGAGCCAAGTGCCGCAAGCTGGGTATCCCGATTACCACTTTTATGATCGCCAGTGATCCTTACCTGGTTGAATTTGTGGATAAATTCACTGCTGCCAATCAGGGCAAAGCATTCTATAGTTCCCTCGAAGGACTGGGAGAGTTCCTCTTCATGGACTACAAACAAAACAAACGCAAAAGAAAATGACGCAAGCGAAAACGCTGGGTGAGCTAAAGAAAAATGGCTACCAACCACTGACCATCAAGGAAGAGTTGCGCAAGAACCTGATCAGCTCACTGAAAGAAGGCACCAATCCATTTAACGGGATTGTGGGGTACGAGCATACTGTCATACCAGATATCCAGCGGGCGCTGTTATCCAAACACAATATATTATTGCTGGGACTAAGGGGACAGGCAAAGACCAAGATCGCCCGGTTAATGGTCGGCCTGCTGGATGAATACATTCCGGTGGTTGCCGGAAGTGAAATAAACGACGATCCACTGAAGCCCCTGAGCCGTTATGCAAAAGACCTCATTGCCGAAAAAGGTGATGATACCCCGGTCGAATGGATCCACCGGAACCGCCGGTATGTCGAAAAACTGGCAACACCGGATGTTACCGTGGCAGACCTGATCGGTGACGTAGATCCCATCAAAGCCGCAAATTTGCGCCTTCCATATGGTGATGAACGTGTTCTTCACTTTGGCCTGGTGCCAAGATCCCACCGTTCCATCTTTGTCATCAACGAGTTGCCGGACTTACAACCGCGCATCCAGGTTGCCTTATTTAATATACTTCAGGAAGGAGACATTCAGATTCGTGGCTTTAAAGTTCGGCTACCCCTGGATCTTCAATTTGTATTTACCGCCAATCCGGAAGATTATACCAACCGGGGATCCATTATTACGCCACTGAAAGACCGCATCGAAAGCCAGATCCTGACCCATTATCCGGGCACCATCGAGATCGCAAAACAAATCACCAGCCAGGAAGCGGATATCGAGCCGGAGGTGCGGAAAAATGTTCACATTCCCGACTTAATGTTAAACCTCCTTGAACGCATATCTTTTGCGGCCCGTGACAGTGAACTCATTGATGAACGGAGCGGTGTTTCAGCCCGCATGAGCATTACGGCGCTGGAAAATCTGTACAGTACAGCAGAACGGCGCATGCTCATCAATCGTGAAATCCAGACTACTGCGAGGATTACGGACTTTTGGGGAGTGATACCAGCCATCACCGGCAAGGTAGAATTGGTCTATGAAGGAGAACAGGAAGGACCCTACCAGGTGGCGTTGAACTTGTTAAGCACTGCGGTGAAAGAAGAATTCCTGACCCATTTCCCGCATCCGAACAAAGAGGAACGCAAACACGAAGGGGATGCTTATTATGCCATCCGTCAATTTTTCGCGGACGGACATGAACTGAACCTGCCCAACGACGCATCTGATGCCGCATTCACAGAGGCCTTACTTGAAATTCCAGGATTGAAGGCACTGGTCAAATCGTTCTCTGATGAGGACAAGCAAGCCTATATGGAATTGGTCATCCATGGTCTGGCCGAGTTCAACGTGGTCAATAAAGAATTGGTTGGCACCACCCTGTCCTTCCATGACTTTTTGTCGAACATGCTGGGCGACCTGGACGAGGACGAAGATTAACCCGGTAAATAAGGCACCTTAACGATAAGTCCGTGCGGCAATACCTTTCATCAAGGCATCACATTGGTTAAACCCAATTCATGCTACAGACCCTTTTATTTAGAAAACATTAGGAATTCAAGTGATCAAGCACTTCACTTTGTCGCCATAGCATGGTATGACTCCTCAGCGAATCACTTGCTCATCTTGCATAAATGGGCATCGCAACGAATTCAATTGCATGATTTGGGTTAAACGGAATTAACGTTCGCTTAAGAAATTGGGATTTCGAAATAAACCTATATTTGTAGCGCTTTGAGGACAGGGTTATATGTGTACTGCAATAGCCGGTTCCTTGGATTGTTCACCTATTAAGCCGATACCGCCGTGTGGTTCTTCATATTTCTGATCGTTGGTTACATCATTTGGAGTGTAGGTCTGTACCTGCTGTTTCCTAAAGCAGGCATCGAAGGATGGAAAGGATTGGTTCCATTTTACAACATGGGCGTATTGGCTCAAATGGTCGGTCGATCACCGTACTGGGCTCTGTGGCTGCTCTTTCCCATCGTGAATATCTTTTATTATTCAAGCCTGGTCATTGATGAAGTCAGGTCTTTTGGGAAATACAGTTTTGGTGAAAGTGTTCTGGCAGTACTTTTCGGCCCGCTGTACACGATTTACCTGGCCATGGACAAGAAGACCAGCTTTGTCGGCCCGGCCATCACCCAGGAGAAAGAATTTCGGTCTCAGCTGGCTGAAGCTCATACCGCCGGAAATACCAAGCTGATCCGGCAGTTGGAGGCAAAGAATATTTATAAAAAATCGCCTGCCCGGGAATGGGTTGAGTCGATCATTTTTGCTGTTTTTGCCGCCTCCTTTATCCGTATGTTTCTCATCGAGGCATTTGTGATCCCTACCTCCTCCATGGAAGGTTCCTTACTTGTCGGGGATTTCCTTTTTGTAAGCAAAGCTAATTACGGCATCCGTACTCCCATGACGATACTGGCTGTACCTTTGCTCCATAACCGGATCCCTATTTTAAATGTAGAGTCCTATCTGAAGAAACCCAGTTTACCATATTACCGGCTTCCTGAATTACAAAGCATCCAGCGTAATACGCCATTTGTATTCAACTGGCCGGTAGGTGACAGTGTGTACATTATGCCCGACCGGTCCTATACCGCCGGCCAGGTCAGGCGCATTCCGGGGCTTGCCAACATGTTGCGTGGTAGCCATTTGGTCGTACGTCCTATTGATAAAAAAGATCATTACATCAAGCGATGTGTTGGTCTGCCCGGTGACACCCTGCAAGTGATCGATAATCAATTATACATTGATGGAGAGGCGCAGAAGAACCCGGAGAAAATGCAACTAGCCTACAGCATCCAGTCCGGAACAGGTCAAATCAATGAACTTCTCCTGGATCGGCTGAACGTCAACGTAACTGACCGTATGGGACCGAATATTTATAATCTGAATAAGGAACAGGTCATCGCATTACAACAGGAAGGCCTGGAATTGCAGATTATTAATCCGGAAGCCAATGATGTATTCCCGCACGACAAGTCGCATTATGGCAGCTGGACAGTTACCAACTACGGACCGATTTACATTCCCAAGAAAGGTGCAACTGTCGACCTCAATATGAGTAACCTGGCACTTTACCGACGGCTTATTCATGTCTACGAACACAATGACCTTGAGGTTGCGAATGGCCAAATCCTGATTAATGGCAGCCCTGCCACCAATTACACCTTCAAACAGGATTATTACTGGGCCATGGGAGATAACCGGCATAACTCTGAAGATTCCCGTATGTGGGGATTTGTCCCGGAAGATCACATCGTTGGTAAACCCTTGTTCATTTGGTTTTCCACCAAGAACGGAAGTATCCGCAATGGCATCAACTGGAACCGGATTTTCACCTCCGCCAATAAACATTAACCCCAACCATTAACCGCCTGGGACGGTTGTTCGGTTCTTCTTTATATATTAGCTACAAATGATCCGGGGAATGAAACAGCTACGCCAACCAATATTTGTATTGCTCGTCATCCTGGCTCCTTTCCTGTTGACGGCTCAACAACCACCAGCCACCGTGTTGTTTTCATTTGATGTGGTCATGCGAAATGATAGTATCGTAGCGCTTGACAACCCCATTTGCCTTTCCGGAGACAACTTATCCGGCTACAACAATCAGCCTGCATTTCTGAGTGACCAGGAAATACTGGCTTCAGTCCAGGCCGCTGGCTCAAACCAGACCGATATCTATGCTTTCAATCTGAGAACACGTACCAAACGCCGGTTGACGGCAACCAACGATTTTCGCGAATATTCCCCTACCCCGCATGGTGTTCAGTCCATGAGCCTTGTGCGTCAGGATACCGCCGGTTTACAGCAACTCTGGATATACCCTTTGCAAGCTACCGGCAAACCGAAACAACTTCTGTCCGGCTTCGATGTCATCGGCTATCACTGCTGGATGACGGACAGTACACTGGTCCTGTTTGAAGTAGGCAATCCCAATGTCCTGCAATGGGTCCATCTGGATGGATCAAAAAGCACTTTCGCTTCGGACGCCGGCCGGTGTTTGCAAAAATTGGACAACACCCTGCTTTACGTCCATAAGTTCAGTGACCAATATTGGTTCATCAAACGGTATGATCCTGTCGATCGACGGGCCCAGATCGTCACCGAAACCCTCTCCGGTTCTGAGGACTTTGTTCTCGTTGGTAAGGAACATCTGGTCATGGCGAAAGGTAGTTCAATCTTCCAGTTTAATCTGGCCCACCCTTCCGGATGGCATTTGATCCAGGATCTGGCACCTTATGGGATCACCCACATCACCAGGCTTGCTTACCGAAATGGGAAATTGATCCTGGTAGAAAATCCATCCTAGTTCATTCCTTACCCAGTTAAGCAGGTTATCTATCCATCAGTCTGGTGTTGACATGAAATTTTCATATTGACTGGCAAGCCTATGCCACTATTCTGGGGCTTATTGCATTTTTTTTCATTGGGAATGCAACCAATTTCTAAATTGAAAGTATTCATAACGAAGATTCTATAAAACGGAATAGTGACTGACGAACAGATTATGATGCAGGTCAAGGAAGGCGGAATACGACAGCTCGCCCTGTTGTTTGAACGCTACCAAAATCCGGTCTACCGGTACTTCCTGCAAACGGTACAGGACCAGTCACTCAGTGAGGACCTGACCCAGAACGTATTTGAGCGGATCATAAAATACCGCAACAGCTTCCGGGAGGAAAGTGTCTTTAAAAGCTGGATTTTTTCGATCGCCCGAAATGTGCGTTATGACCATTACCGGGGCTTGCGAATCACCGATGATCTGGGGAGTGTCTCTGAAGATGAAGCAGATCATTCTCCTGAAGATTTAATGGTGCAGATCGAAGATTCGAATAAACTACACCGGGCCCTGAACCACCTCGATCCAGAATACCGCGAGGTACTTATGCTAACCCGTTTTGAAGAATTGAAATACAAAGAAGTCGCTGTGATGCTCAATTGTACCGAAGGAACCGTCAAGTCCAAGGTCCACCGGGCTATTCAAAAATTGAAACACCTCTATCTGAAAGAAGAAGCATATGAAAACTTGGGATGAAAATTGGATGTGGGATTATCTGCGCGGAGAAGTAGCCGCCCCCGAGCGTGATGCGTTTGAAGAGGCGCTTACCCATAATACAGAATTAAGGGCCCGGCTGAGTGCAATGCAATCGCTGGATGAAACACTGGCCCGCATAGCACAGCCAACGCCTTCCAAACAGGTCAGCAATCGATTTTATGCCTGGCTTGATGAGCAGGAGTCTGAGGTAAAACCAAAAACGACAGCAAAGCGAATCCGATTTGGATGGAAACAAGGTCTGGCCATTGCCGCTTCCATCGCCCTGCTGGTAGTTTTTACCCAACAATGGCTGACTATGCGCCGGCTGGAGAACATTCAAAACCAACTGGCAAATAATCAACAGCAAGTGTGGATGAACAAGTTAAAAACCGACCCATCCACCTCCCAACGCCTGGTGGCACTGAATGAAACTGCCCAAATGCCGCTGGACCGTGATGTGCTTAATGCCTTATTTGATGTTGCTGCCAAAGACCCGAGTCCCAATGTACGACTAGCCGGGGTGGATGTTTTGAGTCAGCATATGGATGACCCGCAGGTCAAAGGATTTCTGGTAGGCATGTTAAAACGGGAAACCGACCCCAGTGTATTGATCGAAATCATCAATGCTTTCGGAATACGCAAAGATAAATCGGTAATCCCTGACCTTGAAAATCTAATGGCAAGGGAAGAAGTCCAAAAACAAATCAAAGGGGAAGCTCAAATGAGTATCAACAAAATCAATTCAATAGAATAAAACCTGATGTTATGAAACAAGTCAAAATTCTTTTAGCAGCTGCTGTAGCCCTGTTTGCAATTCCTGCTATGGCGCAAAAAACATTCTCCATTCCGATGTCGGGTGGAACGCTCAAAATTGTTGATGTCAACCAGGTTGTCCTGGAAGGCGGTTCCGGATCCGAAGTCAAAGTCGTCTACAACGGCCATGACAAGGATGACAATGACCGTGCCCAGGGTCTTCACCGGCTCAATGGAAAAGGCCAGACCGACAATACGGGAGGAATAGGTCTGTACATGGAAAAAAATGGAGCAGATGTGACCTTAACCGCTATTTCTGAGCTGGATAATAACGAGTATACCATCACGGTGCCTTCCAGTGTAAAGATTTATTACGAACACAATACCTACAATGGCCACGACCTGGTGATCCGCAAGAACACCTCGGAAATTGAAGCCAACTGCAGCTACAACAATGTAATCCTTGAAGATGCCACCTCACCTTTAACGATCAAGACGGTGTATGGACACATCGAAGGAAATATTGTCCTTAAAAATGCCACGGATGCGGTGACGCTGCATTCCACCTATGCGCTGGTCGATGTTGCACTGCCAGCTTCCAGCAAGGCAAATGTGCAGATGAAAACAAGCTATGGCGAGATGTTTACTGATTTTGACCTTACCTCCGATAAATCGAAGGACGATATGGACTGTCTTACCTGCAAGGACGTTTCTGGTAAAATCAATGGAGGTGGCAATCTGGTCAGCCTGAAATCCACCTACAGCAACATTTATCTGCGTAAGAAGTAATAAGCGCTCCATTAATTAACTAAAAAATGAATGACATGAGAGTAGTCTTTACCTTCCTTGCTGTCCTGGGTATTCTCAACCTGCACGGCCAGGAACAACAGGCCTTTGATCTGCGGGGTGCAACCGAAGTGGTCATAACCAGTGACTATCCCGGCCTCGATATTGAGAACGGGGATGCCCAGAAAGTTGATGTCAAACTGACTGGCGCTTCGGTCAAGGCAACCACCGTTACCTCGCATAGTGACAATGGAGTCCTCTACATCGACATAAATTTCGAGCCCGAAAATCAACGTCCGGTAAAAGTGACCTATGAATACGAAGATGGTTCTGTTGTGACTGAATCAGGAGATCAAATGAAGCAATGGAATTACCACACCTCTCCAAAAGCCACTATCCAATTACCTGCCTCCGTTAAGCTTAAGGTCCGGGCAACCTACGGGTCATTGGAGATTGCTGAACGGACGGGAAGCATGGATATTAAATCGACTTACGGAGGCATAACCATGAAATTGCCCCAGGGTTATAAACATGATCTGAAGGTGGAATCGGGGTACAGTTTTGTAGACCTCTCGGTGTCAAAATCGACCGGATTTGCTGTTGACCTGTCAAGCACATACGGAGAAATAATGAGCAACCTGGATCTTGAAATGGCCAAAAAAGACGGCATGACCGCATTGCGTGATACGCGCGTCAAAGGCACCATTGGAAAAGGTGGGCCGTTGCTGCAGGTATGTGCCACCTATCAGAACATTTACCTGCGGGGTTATTAGCAAAATAAGCTGTCCGCAGCATCGCAAAAAGGCCTGTGTCTCAACCAGGCCTTTTTGCATTTATCCAAAGATGCTCTTTCCTTTCTTCCATCCAAATTGTATCCCGCATACAGGCGAAATATCAATTTTAACAACGCTTATTTTATCGCTACGGTTTATTCCTGTTAATTTCGCCCTGTCCGAAACACGATCCTTATGCACCGGCAGTTGATTTCCTTTTTATTCGTAGGGATTAGTTCTTGGCTTGTAGCCCAGAATCAATTTATCGTTAAACTGAAAGACAACAGCGTAATAAGCCAGGCGCAGCTTGTCCTTCCGGAATATCGCTGGCAGGTCATCTCCGGGTCAAAAATGCTTTACAAACTTACCACGACGCATTCACTGGAAGAAATCCGCCAATTACCAGATGTCCTGCGTGCTTACCCGGATGCCCCGTTGGAAAAAAGAGAAACGGTTCCAAATGACCCGTTGTATCCGGACCAGCCCAGTCTGGAAAAAATAGCACTACCACAAGCCTGGGATTACACGACCGGAGGTACGAATGCCCTTGGCGACAAAATTGTCATTGCCGTTATCGACGAAGGATTTGACATCAGCCATACCGACTTTGAGGGTAATTTATGGTCTAATCCGGGAGAAATCCCCAATGATGGTATAGATAATGACCAAAATGGCTACGTCGACGATTTTTACGGCGTCAATTTGCAAAGCAAGAACGACCAGCATGTTGCCAAACAGCATGGTACCAGTGTTGCCGGTATCATTGGCGCCCGGGGCAACAATGCCACCGGAATCGCCGGGATCAATTGGAATACTCAGCTGATGCTGATCAGCATTCCCAATCTGACCATTTCCGATCTTTTCATCGGTTACGAATATGTCCTGGAGCAACGACGGAAATACAACCTGACCAATGGCCAGGATGGAGCATATGTGGTAGCATTCAATCAGTCGCTTGGTGTAACCGGACGTAAACCGGACGAATTTCCGGACTGGTGTCCCTATTTCGATGAAATGCTGGATGCCGGCATCCTGTTTATCAATGCGACCACTAACAGTGAATGGGATGTAGACACGCAATATGACATGCCTGCCAGCTGTCCTTCAGAGGGTCTGATCACGGTGACCAATACCAATCTTTCAGATGTTCGGGTCACCTCTGGTTATGGGCAAACGACCATAGACCTTGCAGCACCCGGCGACGGTAGTTACAGCCTGGGTATTAATAACGAATACCGTGACTTTACCGGAACTTCAGCAGCCTCACCGCACGTCTCCGGCGTGGTAGGACTTCTTTTCGGCTATCCCTGTACGGACTTTGCACAATATCTGAAAAGCAATCCCAGGGAGGGCGCAATCATCGTACGCGACTACCTGTTAAGTGGTGTAGACCTAATACCTTCCCTAGCAGAAGAAACGGTCACCGGAGGCAGGCTGAACGCCATAAATCCGATGCGCGCCATCCAGCAGGAATGGTGCAAAGAGGTACTTGGTGATGAATTGGTCATCCGTCAGGTTACCTTGAATCAAAGCGCACGCACCCTCCGGATCGATATTGTGCGCAAGGATGCTCAGCCGGTGGATTATCTGATCTGTAATACACTGGGACAGGTCATGTATCATGAGACCGTGACCAATCCTGTCCAGAATGTCATCTTTCTGGATCATCTGCCGGGCAACATTACCTATGGAAATGTCTACTTTGTCTGTCTGCGACAGGGAAAATCCATTGTTGCAACCAAATTGATCTACCTGTAATGGAACCAAAGCCCGAACTGTGGGGTTACTGGTCTGATATTTGCGTTAAAAAGGCGCAAAGTTCAACTTTTAAGGCCGGTTGCACCAGGGAGGCACACATAGGATAAATTTTATTTATAT
Source organism: Lewinellaceae bacterium (assembly GCA_020636135.1). Lineage (NCBI taxonomy): Bacteria > Pseudomonadati > Bacteroidota > Saprospiria > Saprospirales > Lewinellaceae > Lewinellaceae bacterium. The sequence continues at coordinate 1,932,040 of JACJYK010000001.1, read as the reverse complement.
GTAATTGCCAACGAGGGTATTGGATAAAACGAAAGAATCCTTATCTTTGCATCCGCATTTGAAGAAAAGGACTGGCTTCGTAGCTTAATTGGATAGAGCACCTGACTACGGATCAGGAGGTTGCAGGTTCGAGTCCTGCCGAAGTCACCAATTTATTCTCGCCGGAATGGCGTTAAAAATTGCTAAACGATGTCTAAAATTTGTCAGTTAACAGGTAAGCGACCAATTTCAGGAAACAATGTTTCCCATTCCAACCGGAAAACGAAGAGACGTTTTCTGCCTAATTTGCAGAAGAAACGTTACTACATTCCGGAAACAGATCAGTGGGTAACTTTGAAGATTTCCACCAAAGCGATGCGTACAATCAATAAGCTGGGATTGTATTCCTATCTGAAGAAATTGGAAAGCAAAGGAATTTCTACCGGCGTTAAATTGGGTTAATTCGGTAAAGTATAAAGCACTATGGCTAAGAAACAAAAAGGTAACCGGATACAGATTATTCTCGAGTGCACCGAGCACAAAGAGAGCGGCATGTCGGGCACATCGCGCTATGTGACCCAAAAAAACCGTAAAAACACTCCGGAAAGATTGGAATTGAAAAAATACAATCCGATATTAAAGCGCTATACCGTTCATCGTGAAATAAAATAACTATGGCTAAAGTTTCGAAAAACGCGCGGGCTGCACAAAGAGCCCAAAATTCAGGCGGAAAGGACTGGGTTAAAGTTGTTAAACCAGTCAAAGATGCTGCTACTGGAAAATATTCTTTCCAGGAGGTGATGATTCACAAGGACGAAGTATCCAAGTTTTTCAATAGTTAATTCACCCGCTTGAACTATTCGAAGAGGCTTTTCCAAATGAACTGCATTTGGAAAAGCCTTTTGTATTTCACTTAGTTGATATTCCACGATTATGAGCTTCCTAAAGAAATTCTTCACCAAGGAAAAGAAAGAAGACCTCGATAAAGGCCTGGAGAAGACGAAAACCAATATCTTCTCCCAGATCACAAAAGCTATCGCCGGTAAATCAACGGTGGACGAGGAAGTTCTGGATGAACTGGAGAACATCCTCATTACTTCCGATGTGGGACTGGACACCACGATTAAGATCATCGAGCGGATCGAAGCCCGTGTCGCACGGGATAAATACATGAATACCGCGGAGCTGAACGACATCCTGCGTGATGAGATCGTTCAATTACTTACCGAGAATAAAACCGAAGATCAGGAAGATTTTGATGTCCCGGAAGTCAAGCCCTATGTGATGATGGTCGTCGGCGTCAATGGTGTAGGCAAAACGACCACAATTGGCAAACTTGCCTACCAGTACAAACAGAGAGGCATGAAAGTGGTCCTGGGAGCGGGTGACACCTTCCGTGCCGCGGCGGTCGATCAGTTGAAAATATGGGCAGACCGGGTAGGCTGTGACTTCTATTCAAAAGGAATGCATACCGATCCCGGCGCTGTGGCTTACGAAGCAGTGAACTACGCCATCCAGAACGGGAATGACGTGGTCATTGTTGATACGGCTGGCCGTCTGCATACCAAGCTAAACCTGATGAAGGAACTTACCAAGATCAAGAATTCCATCGAAAAGAGGATGCCCGGAGCTCCCCATGAAGTTCTCCTGGTCCTGGATGCTACCACTGGTCAAAATGCCATCGAGCAGGCCAAGCATTTTACCGAAGCCACTTCCGTCACCGCATTGGCCTTGACCAAGCTGGACGGAACCGCCAAGGGTGGTGTGGCGATCGGCATCTCCGACCAGTTTAAAATCCCCATTAAATACATTGGAGTGGGTGAATCCATCGACAAACTTCAGGTATTCAATCGCCGGATCTTTGTAGAATCCTTATTTGACAAATAACTTGTAAGTGATATTTAGCTATATTTAATCCGCTGCTGCCCATTCGCTTAGATTCTTCTACTGCTGCGATCTTCATTTAGCATCTACTGTATTACCTATCAACTGTTAATACATGGCAGGTATTTGCTATGATTGGTTAATTTTAACTGCGTCAAACACACGAAAATGAAAAAAAGGAATACACTCCTCTACACCCTTTTTGCTACGATCACCCTGATTGCTCTTTTCACCAACCAGTACGTTGCCCCGGACAACGGATATACCGGAGCTCCCGGAGAAGGAACCTGCGCCTCATGCCACGCCCCGGCAAATGCCAACTTCGCCGGCCAGGTGCAGCTCACCGGTATACCAGATCAATTGTATGCAGGGCAGGAATACAAAGTAAACATCGAGGTGCGGAAATTCCGTGGGAATCCTGCGTATGCCGGATTTGAAATGGTGGTGCTCGATCAGAACAACCAGGACATTGGCACACTGAATCAACCTACCGGAGTTTCCGGTATCATTACAGACCGGACCTTATTACGCACCTATTTTAAAAATGTGATCCACCCTACCGATTTTGGTAACGACAGTGTGGTAACATGGAGTGTCACCTGGATTGCACCGGAAAATCAAACCAATGCCACCGTCAACTTCTACGCAACGGCCATATTGGCAAATGGAGACAGTACAGTCCTTGGTGATTTGGCGGTGAAAACCCAGCTCAGCAGGATCCTGACCGAAGGTGGTCCATTAAGTGTGGAAATAGCCAATGTTACCAATGTTCAGTGTGGCGGTGATAGCACGGGCGCGATTTCCCTGCTCGTACAGGGAGGGACAGCTCCTCTCTCCTATCAGTGGTCTAACGGAGCCACTACTCCGGATATTCAGTCATTACCTGCAGGAGATTACACGGTGACCGTTACTGATAGCGATACTTCACAGGTAGTCAAAACGGTTACCATAACGGAACCTGCCAACCTTGTTCCCCAGATAATCAGTGTCACCGGAGTGGCGTGCAATGGCCAGGATAACGGCAGTGCCACATTGGGAGCATCAGGCGGAACACCGCCGTATCAGTTCCTGTGGCCCGATGCGGATACCAGCAGGATCCGGAATGACCTGGCTGCCGGAGATTATATCGTATTGGTGGTAGATCATGCCGATTGCGCTGCTACCCTACCCTTAACCATTGAGGCCAATGTATTCATCCAAACCAATGCAGGATCTATAGCAGAGTCCACACCTGGCGCCCACGACGGAATAGCCTATGTAACGCCGTCTGGCGGTACACCGCCTTATTTAATAGTCTGGAATACAGGTGCAAACACCGACACCATCCGACAGCTGGCTCCCGGCACCTATACGGTTGTGATCGGCGACCTTTCGGGATGCCTGGTACAGGATTCGGTTATCGTTGGCTCGGGCACCTGCCCCCTGGCGGGCAATATTTCCGTTGTCCAGCCTGATTGTGGCACCGGTAACTCCGGTTCAATATCAGTAACTTTCCCCAATCCAACCGGTCAGGTAACCATTCGCTGGTCTAATGGGGATACAACTCCTACCATCCTGAATTTATCTCCCGGCACTTATACCCTGTTTGCAGAGGATGAAGGAACCTGCACTTACCGGGACACTGTGATTATTCAGTCTACAGGAATGATCACACTGGACAGCGTTAGGTTAAAACACCCACAATGCGATGGCACCAATGACGGTAGTATATCATTTACGATCAATGGAGGTGTTCCTCCCTATCGCCTGGACTGGTCCCCTGATCTTCCTACAGCTACACCTGACAGCCTGGCGGCAGGAACGTATATCCTGACTGTGTTTGATGCCAACAACTGCACCAGTCAGGACACGTTCGTTCTCCTTGGTGATGATAATACCCTTCCGTTCATTTTGTCACCCAGTATAGAAGCTTATCTGGATGCCAACGGAATTGCGCAGGTAACATTCGCTCAATTACAGGAGGCGGTCATTGATAATTGTGGTCTGGATACGATAACCCTGTCAAAAAATACTTTTTCCTGTTCGGAACTGGGAAGTCAGCAAGTAGCACTTACGGCCAGGGACCTAGCCGGAAACTCCTTGAATGATTCCATTACCATCGTCGTAATGGATACCATCAAACCGGTGATTCAGCCATTTGATACTTTAACGGCAAATCGGTGTACCGGTCTGAACTATCCGCAAATCCTGACTCAGGATAATTGTGGTGTAGACACCGTATTTCTGCTTCAGGGCACCGGTCCCGACGGAAGCTTTACCGTTGGCATGAACCTGGATGTCTACCAGGTCATTGACTTCTCAGGAAATGCCAGCCTGGGAGTTCTTCCCATATTCATTCAGCGACCGACTTTAGTAGCAGACTTGACACCTCCAAGTTGTTCCGGGCGGACTGACGGATCCATAGCCATTGATTTTCCGGATGCTGCCACAACGATTTCTACCATCTGGGGCAATGGACAGACCGGTGATACCCTCAAGAATATACCGGGAGGAAGCTACATCGCATTCAGTGCGGACACTACCGGTTGCTTTTTCCGGGATACCATTGTGCTCGACAGCTCAGCATTTCAGGTTGTTTTGGATAGTATTAGAGCAGAGTCGCCAGCCGGTGGTTATCTCGCCGTTCATCTGGACGGAGGTTCCGCGCCCTACGAATTTCAGTGGTTTAAGGAAGAAATAGCCCTTGCTGACACTTCACTGATCCTGGATAGTCTGGCAGCCGGCCGGTATCATATGAAAGCACAGGACGATACCGGATGTAAAATCACCTCCGATGACTTCCTCATTACCGGTACATCCGCAAGGCAATCATGGCTGGAACAAAATATTACGTTGTATCCGAATCCAAATAATGGACGATTATGGATCCGCAATGATCAGCGTGTCATCATTCACGAAGCCGTCCTGACAAATTTACTGGGTCAACCGTTGCAACGCTGGATTACTCCTTCACTTCCTTTGCAGCTTCCCGGAATTTCAGACGGATCATACCTGCTCAAGATCAACACGGATCAGGGCTCTATAGTCAAGCAAATTATTATACTTCAGCACTAAGGGCATCGAAGATGATCTGGGCTTAAACCCTGGCAATGACCAGGGTTTAAGTCACTCCTGAAAAGCGCAATTTCCAAAACATATTGTCATTTCGACTGAAGGCGAAGGATGAGCCGGAATGGAGAAATCTCAACCGAACAAAGTATCATCTATATACATACTTAGAAATTGCATCATGAGAGCTCTCCGCTCGTTCCTTTCATTTGACTGGGTCGTAATGACAGTCGTAATTGAATGCCGGAGTGGAATCAGAGTTTAAGATTACATTAACATTTTAATTGTTGATACAACTAATGTTGCAACATATTTTTGTCGGGTGAAAATTGAAGAAGCCATCAAATCGAGCAAATTTGTCAGTCCGCAATCAAAACTGATCATCAATCTGGCCTTTACGGCTTCCCATTTCGCCCATTTGCACAAGCACCTGCTGGACCCGTTTGACATAACCATTCAGCAATTCAATATCCTGAGGATACTCCGTGGACGGTACCCTAAGACCTATTCCTTAAAGGAGATCACCGAAAGGATGATTGATAAGATGTCCAATACTTCCAGGCTTATAGATAAACTGATCCAAAAAGGGTGGGTCGAGCGTATCATATGCCCGAAAGACCGGAGGCAGGTGGATATTGGGATCACTCCGGCGGGACTAAACCTTATCGCAGAGGCGTCAGATGCCATGGATAAAGCTACGGTTGAGCATTTGTATAAAATGTCTGAAAAAGAAATGGAACAATTGAATGCTCTCCTGGATAAAATGCGTGATTAATCAATCAATTATAACAATCAAATCGATGTTTTATGAGAAAACTCTTTTTAATTTGGGCTATTGCCGGTATTGGTAGCGCTCTATTGGCTGGTAATCCACCCGTAGAAACCAAAGTTAACGTTGAAAAAAGCCAGATATCCTGGAAAGGATATAAAGTGACCGGCCAACATCATGGCAAAATTGCCTTGAAAGACGGATCTTTGACCTGGGAAAACGGAATGCTCACCGGAGGTTCATTCACCATGGACATGTCGACCATTTCATGTGAGGACTTACAGGGAGAGTGGAACGATAAATTGGTTGGACATCTCAAATCGGATGACTTTTTCGGTGTAGAGAACTTTCCGGTCTCCACGTTGGTAATCACTCAGGTGGTCAGCAGAGGAACTCCCGGTGATTACAAAATCGTAGGTAATCTGACGATTAAAGGGATCACCAAGGAAGTCCGGTTTATGGCAAAAGCAGAAGCAAATACAGCCACTGCAACCATAACCGTCGACCGTTCAGAATTCAACATTCGTTATGGCTCAGGGAGTTTCTTTGAGAATCTGGGAGACAAGACGATCTATGATGAATTTGAATTGGAAGTGATTTTGACCTATTAATTTGTGAAATAGTTCGGTTATAAAGGCTGTCTGTTGTGCGCAGACAGCCTTTTCTATTTTACACTTAATCGCATTGAAATAACTTAAGGAATTGTTATTCCCGGCCTTCTGGCCCTGCTGCACGAACAGAATAACTCAAATATTTAGTATCATTGCGCCACCGGAATTATACGTGTGTTGAACCTTAAGCCGAAGCGAGTCATTCCTCCCTCTGAGATCTTTCTGGACGTTGCTGAACCAGCCATCCTTAACCAGGGCTTCCATGGTAAAAGGCTGATCATTAGCGCTTTATTCGACCATATAAAACAATTCCATTTTGCTGCCTGTCGTTTAAATCCCTTAGAACGTAGGAGGCATCGGGTCTTAAGCTTGAAATCAGAGTTCTTCACGGTCCGATGGTTTTCCCCCTTCGTGTTCACTTCAAATTTGAGTTTCTCATGAACAGACAATTCAATCTTTGTTATCGCTGCATGATGATTTTGGCCCTGGCCCTTCTGTTAAATCTCCGGGTCCATGCTGCTGTACAATCCATTCATATTACCAGTAAAGAGACCGTATTAAACGGCAAGACGTTCGGTAACTCTGGTGCCTATGAATTATGGAAAGGTACAGTCACCTTTGTCTTCGATCCGCTGAATAAACAAAATCAACGGGTTACCGACATAGACCTCGCTGAAAAATCCGACGCTGGTTTTGTGGAAGCCACCGCCAATATTGTTATCCTGAAGCCTGCAGATATGTCCAAAGCAAGCGGCGTGGGCCTGGTGGAAGTCTCGAACCGAGGCGGCAAATTTTCCATGCGCTATTTTAATCTGGCTACGAACACCGGCCTGGATGTCAATGACCCGGAAGCATTTGGTGATGGTCTTTTGATGGAACAGGGACTGGTTGTGGTATGGGTTGGCTGGGAATTCGATGTTCCTGACCAGGATGGCCTGATGCACCTGGTCGTTCCGAAACTAAAACCAAACAACTCATTCCCTCTGGTCGGCCAGGTTCGTTGTGACTGGGTCATTGACGATCCGGTATCTACCTTATATCTGGGGCACCGCAATCAAATACCCTACCCTCCACAGGTAAACAGCACACTGAATTCGTTAACGGTCCGTGACAGCCGGGAAGGTAAACGTGAAATCGTGGACTCCAAATTATGGTCATTCTCTAAAGAAGAAGGTGACTCTCTGGTCCCCAGTACTGAATACATCCACATGAATAATGGATTTGAGCCTGGCAAAATTTATGAACTGGTTTACTTCTCCGACCAGCCCGTAGCGGTCGGACTGGGCTTGGCTGTAGTCCGGGACATGATCTCCTATATGAAATACGACAACAACTGTGAATTCAAAGTCAATAAAGGTATTGCCGCAGGGGTTTCCCAGACTGGTCGGTTCCTGCGTCAGTATCTATACGACGGTTTCAATATTGATGAATACGACCGGCAAGCTTATGATGGCATGATGATCATGACAGCCGGAGGAGGTCGTGGCAGTTTCAATCATCGTTTTGCCCAACCAAGCCGGGACGGCCACCGGTATTCCTCGTTTTTCTATCCTACGGATTTGTTCCCGTTTACCAGCCGTGCCCAGGTCGATTCAACCAACGGTAAATACCGGGATGGGCTCCTGATGAAGGGCGGCAATTTTGGCAGGGAAACCAAGATATTCTACATCAATACCGGGTACGAATATTATGGGCGGGCCGCTTCCCTGATCCATACCAGCATAGACGGGACAAGCGATGTCATGCCTTATGAAAATGAACGGATCTACGAAATAGCCAGCGGCCAGCATTATGTCGGTCAGCTGCATCTGGATGCAAAAAGCCAGCGGGACTCTTCAATGGTTTTCAAATCAAATCCGCTTTATTACCTGCCCAATTACCGGGCATTATTGGTTCGCCTGATCAACTGGGTTAATAAAGGGGAAGAACCGCCGGCAAGTACGTATCCCACCATTGCAGGCAAGACCCTGGTCCCCTTAAATCAGGTACGTTTTCCGATCAATGCCTCATTACCCGAACCGAAAGCCATCCAGGTTGCCTACAATCTGGACTTTGGAGACTCCTGGCAGCGCCGCATCATACGAAATCAGCCGCCGCGAATACTGAACACCTATACTTCACTGGTCCCTCAATTGGATCAAAATGGTAACGAATTGGGTGGTATCCGGAATTTCGAAGTGTCCGTTCCATTGGCCACCTTCACCGGATGGAGTTTGCGGGATGGCAAGCCTGCCGCACAGGACGAACTGGATGATTTCCAGGGGTATATCATGCCTTTCTCCATGGATAAAGGGGCTGAGATTTCTACAGACTTACGGCCTACGATCAAATCCCTCTATCATGACCGCATGGACTACGAACAACAAGTCACGGTTTGTGTGGATCAACTGATCAAGGACGGATTTGTGCTGGACCGGGATAAGACCCTACTGCAGAAACGTGCCGGATGGCTCTGGAATGAAGTCATCGGTTATTACGTCAATCAGCAGGCAGCTCATCATCCGGTCATGACGCCCGAGCATGGCTCGCTGATGGTTATTGGCGGTGGCAAATTGGATGAAACCATTTATAGCAAATTTGCAGACCTGGCAGGTGGTACGGACCAGCCCATCGTGATTATCCCTACTGCCGGGGACGATGAATCTCTGGCGAAGGATCCCAAGTACGAACAACTGACCGCACCCTTCCGGAGTGCAGGATTTAAGAAGATCAGTGTGCTGCACACACGCTCAAAGGAAGAGGCCAACTCACCGCGCTTCTACCGGGATCTGGAAAAAGCCGCAGGTGTATTCATCACCGGTGGCCGCCAGTGGCGATTAGCTGACAGTTACCTGGGAACCCAGACTGAAACCGCACTGAAAGGCGTGCTGGATCGCGGAGGTGTGATCGCCGGAACATCAGCTGGTGCCACCATCCAGGGCTCTTATCTGGTACGTGGTGACACCGGAGGCAACACCGAGATGATGGGAGACCATCAGGAGGGATTTGGATTCCTGAACAATGTTGCCATCGATCAGCACGTGCTGGCCCGCAACCGCCAATTTGACCTGTTTGAAGTGATCAATGCACATCCGGGTCTTTTAGGCATTGCTCCCGATGAAGGGACGGCCTTTGTCATCAATCAAGGAATTGCGGAAGTGATTGGCAAGAGTTATGTCCTGGTTTATGATGGTAAAAAATGGTCCGGAGATCGGCGTGAATATTCCTATAATTTGCCGGGTAGCCCGATCTTTTATGTCCTCAAGCCGGGCGATCGTTACGATCTTTCCCAACGAATGGTCCAGCAGCAATAATTCAGGATTCTACGCGATAGTGGACATAATTGGCGTTCTGACTTCTCCATCAGTCCGGAAAGAGCTATCTTCTCGCCGGATTCAATGGAAAAACAAAAGTCAGATCGCATGAGGTCATTCGGATTGATCATTATTCTCCTCTTCCTTATAAATGCATGCAACCAAAAAATGCAACAGACCATTATATCACAGGATAATCCCCAATGGATTAAAGCCAACGAGCTGGCCCATAAATACATCATCACCGATGGACATGTTGACCTGCCCTACCGGCTTAAAGTGAAAAACTTTCGTCTGGAAAAGGAATTTATGGGAATACCCGTAGAAACCAAGGAGGGTGACTTCGATTACGTTCGCGCGAAAAAAGGAGGCTTGGATGCTCCTTTTATGAGCATCTATATTCCCGCCTCCTATCAACAGGGAGGTGCCAAAGAGTTTGCAGATTCACTGATCAATATGGTTGAGGGAATTATCAGCGCGCATCCGGATAAATTTGCTCCCGGTCGCAGCCCGGAAGAAATTGATGCCAATTTTCAAAAGGGATTAATCTCGCTGCCCATGGGTATGGAAAACGGAGCCCCAATAGGCGAAGACCTGGCCAATGTCGGTTATTTCTACAACCGGGGCATCCGGTACATCACACTCACTCATTCCAAATGGAATCAAATCTGTGATAGTTCCTACGACCCGGAGCGACACTGGCAGGGCTTAAGTCCTTTTGGCAAGGAAGTAATCGCGGAAATGAACCGGGTAGGCATCATGGTCGACGTCAGCCACGTTAGTGACAGCACATTCTACCAGGTCATGCAATTGAGCAAAGCGCCGGTAATCGCCTCTCATTCGTCCTGCCGCAAATTCACACCAGGCTTCGAGCGGAATATGAGTGATGAAATGATTGAATTACTCGGAAAGAAAGGTGGTGTGATCCAGATCAATTTTGGATCTGCTTTCCTGGATGGCTCTATTGAAGTCAAACGTACCGAACAGCGTGAAGAACTGGCCAAGCTGATTGAAAAGGCTGGCGTAGCGGAAGATTCACCGGAAGCAAGAAAGATCATCGATCAATACCGTGACTCCCACCCTTCCCTGTTTGCGGATGTTGAAACTGTTGCCAATCACATTGATCACGTCGTGAAACTGGCAGGGATTGATCACGTCGGTATAGGCTCTGATTTTGATGGTGTCGGCGATTCACTCCCGACCGGACTGAAAGATGTGGGTGACTATCCTAATCTGATTTACCTCCTGCTTAAAAAGGGATATTCAGAAGAAGACATTGCAAAGGTTTGTTATAAGAATGTCTGGAGAGTGTGGAAAGAAGTAAACCGCGTCGCTTCCAACAGCTGACAGGACATTCTGAAGCTTGGCGATATTTCGCACCCTACTGCAATCCCTGCCTCCTAATTTTAACCCTATCAAGGTTTAACAGATTGCCAGCCGCAATCCTGTAAATAGGTAATTCCAGGATTTGTCGGGAGAACTCAAACCATTTGACCATGAAAAAATTTTATACAATCCCGCTTTTAATCGTTAGTCTTCATGCATTCGCTCAGGAGCGGAATCTTACCTGGGCACTTTCTACGGATGAAAGCATCACCTGGAATGTAGAAAAGGCCCAAAACCATTCCGACCATATCGAAATGAGCGGATTAAATATTTCTGCCATACTCACCTACGGTGTCAGCGAATCCGGAGAGCTTATCAATTCTAAAAGATTGGTTTTCCCGATGTTACGTACCATCCCAAACAATACGCACGCCAGTTTAAGACAGGACTTTGATGGTAGTGAACAACCCAGGATCATTGTTGACGGTACAACCGTCAAAGAATTCCCTTTATCATTTAACCTTAAAGGAATACTTAAGGTAAAGAGTATGACCAATAAGGATGTTTCCATCGAACGAACCCTGTTCCCTTCGAGAGACAAGGCTGCATTCCTTGAAGTAATAACCATCCAGAACACGAGTGTCAATAGCTGCGATCTTTCAGTTGATTTTAGCTCCGTAACCATTAAGACACCGGCAGACCAGGGTGTCTATGGTGAATATATTTTATCGGTTGAAATGAAAAATCCGGGGTCTTTCCGGTTAAAACCACAGGAGAGCATCTCACTGGGTATGATTTACTCAGGCCGAAAGACCTGTGATCAGGCCTATAATTATTCACAGGTTTATGAGCTTGCAAAACGGGAAAAGTTTATTGATGAGCTATTTGGAAGTTTGGTACTCGATACGCCAAACGACACCATTGATACGGAATTTTCGTTTGCAAAAATTCGTGCCACAGAAAGTATTTACGACACCAAGGGAGGTCTGATGCATGGTCCGGGTGGTGGAGCATATTATGCGGCCATATGGGCCAATGACCAGGCCGAATATGTAAACCCGTTTTTCCCATTTCTCGGAAATCTGGAAGGCAATGAATCGGCCATCAACAGTTTTCGGCATTTTGCACGGTACATGAATCCGGAGTTCAAGCCCATTCCCAGCTCCATAATTGCTGAGGGTGTCGATTTCTGGAATGGGGCGGGTGATCGCGGAGACCAGGCCATGATCGCATACGGAGCTTCCCGCTTTGCAATGGCCTATGGTAACCGAGATATTGCTACCGAATTCTGGCCATTGATACGCTGGTGCATACAATACCTCGAAACTAAAAAATCCGGTGAAGGCATTATTGCGTCTGACTCCGATGAACTCGAAGGACGTTTCCCGGCGGGAGATTATAACCTATCGACCAATGCCCTAACCTATGGTGCATACCGGAGTGCTTCGCAACTGGCCAGCGAACTGGGAAAACCCGATACGGCCAGGATCTACCTACAAAAAGCAGCTGATCTGCAAAATGCCATGGAGAGGTATTTTGGGGCCAATGTACAGGGATTCGATACCTATCAGTACTTTGATGGCAACGACAAACTGCGTTCCTGGATTTGCCTTCCTTTAACCATGGGTATTTTCACCCGTAAGGAAGCAACCATACAAGCGCTATTATCACCTTATTTGTGGACTGAGAACGGAATTCTTACCGAGGCTGGGAGTGAAACATTCTGGGACAGATCAACCTTATATGCATTCAGAGGTCTGTTTAATTCAGGGGCTACCGAACAACTCATGCCTTATCTCTCGTATTATTCCGCAAGAAGATTATTGGGGGATCATGTCCCTTACCCGGTAGAAGCATGGCCCGAAGGAAACCAGCGGCATCTTGCTGCCGAGAGCGGTCTGTATTGCCGGGTGATTACAGAAGGAATGTTTGGAATCACCCCGATAGGATTGAATAAATTCGAATTATTGCCCCGATTGCCGGAACACTGGGATTTCATGACCCTGAAAAATGTAAAGGCATTCAATAAACAATTTGACATTGAAGTCACCCGGCGTGGAGCTAACATTCACGTCAGAATAAGCTCACCAGGCGGCCTGGTATTAGAGCGAATCTTAACAAAAGATACTCCAGTCGAAGTAGAATTACGCTAAGTGAAATGGGTTAACATGAGCACTGTGAATAAATAGACTTTTTCCTTTTTTATTTAGGTTTCAAAGAAGTTCCAGGATTAATTTGGAGTTCAATAAATTGCAAAGCAGTTAATCGTTGACATGGCAATACGAAGCATTGAACTTAAGGCACGATGTCCCGATGAGACAGTTGTCCGGGAATACCTGGCAAGGAACGGGAGATACAAGGGCAGGGATCATCAGGTGGATACCTATTTCCAGGTTCCCAGCGGTCGGCTGAAACTACGTCAGGGCACCATTGAAAATAACCTTATTGCCTATCACAGACCCAATGTTGCGAGTCAGAAACTTTCTGAAGTATCACTTTATCCTCCGGCCGATGCGGATCAGCTGTACCAGGTTTTAACCAAGGTGCTTCCAGTGCTGGTCACCGTTGACAAGCAGCGACACATCTACTTCATCGACAACGTGAAGTTTCATATTGACGAAGTAAAAGATTTAGGCCAATTTGTTGAAATCGAAGCCATCGATGAGGAAGGCTTAAGGAGCATCGAAGACCTGGAAATCCAGTGTCAGTATTATCAGAAAGAACTGGGAATCCATCCAGGGGACCTCTGTAGCCATTCGTACAGTGATATGCTGCTTGCCCGTTAAAGGTCCAGCAAACCTTCCGGTAAATCCATGGTTATCACTTGCTTCTTTTGGTCCAGGACAAGGATGAATGCGTCTACCAAAGGGATCATTTTTTCATTACCGGAAATTTCCAGAATCGCCATCCACTGCTCCGGAAATTCCCGGACTTCGCTTATGGTACCGATCGTCTTGCCTTCAACCGTATGAATTACCCATCCGGATAAAAAGTTGTAATCCGGGCTCTCTTCTCTGCGTTGATCTGCTTGAGGAATATCTTTCTCCAGCGCATATACTGGTGTCAAACTGAGCATTTTAGCCTCTTCCGGAGAATGGACATCATCAAAATGCCATATCCAGGTATCCGCATAATGACTCGAGTCGATGAAATACGGAACACGGTCTCCTTCCAGGTCAAGCAGCACGACGGACAACTGATCACCCAAATCATCCCAGGGCGGATCCAGCTGTACCTTCACCGATCCTTGTGCTCCGGTTGATTTCAAAACCTTTCCAATCAATACTTGTCTGAGCATCAGTTGTGATCGATTAATACCTGTGTAAAAATAAATCCGCGTTGGGCTTTCTGATCCCAGGGACGATCATCGGTATTGAGCTGGGTATCCAGGATCCAATATTCCCGGTAAGCCAGCCCGATACCACGGGCATATTTTTCGAGGGCAAATCTTTTCTCTATGCGGCTCTCTGCATCCGCATATTCAATGCTCAGGATCTTATCGTATGCATCCCCACCAATGGTGCCTGCTTCATCGGTGGATACAACCCGAGGATCCCACTCTTTGTACATTTCAATGGGTTCACCGGCAACCAGCACGATGGTCTGTTCATTGAAATAACGGGTGCCATCCCAGTGTGTCCCAGTTACCGGAGGGAAGGTCATTTTTACCAGTTTCCGGTTATCCTCATCCAGGAAAGCTTCTGTCGCAGTCCGGGAGGCACGGCCCAGATATGCTGGCTTCCATTGCTGGGTTGCACTATCCTGGACCGCATATTCCGTCACATAATTCAGCACACCTGCTCCATCCCGGAATGTATCGATCATAGTAGTCCTCACGATGGTTGAACTTACACGAAAGGGCTGTCCGCTCACAGTAGGATCATAAATGGATGAATCTATCTGGTAGATCCAGTATTTTCCGATCTCCAGCGGATAATAATCGTAGGCGTAAAAACTATCCGGGAGAACCTTATTATCCTTCCTGCAGGCATTGATTAAGACGATACCCAGTGTCGCTATTAGCAAGATTCTCCTCATAGACTGTTTAAACTCGAATGGATAATACCCCCTCCCACAATGTCGTCACCTTCATAAAATACAGCGGATTGCCCAGGAGCCACTCCCCGGACATGCGCATGAAAATCTACCCGTAGACGGTCTCCCTCCTGGTTCACCGTGCTGAGAGTCCCGGCATCATGATAACGTACCTTTGAAACGACTTCCATCCCGTCGGGGATTTTTTCATATTTCATCGCATTGGTTTTGTAAACGTACATGCCGTTGCGGACAAGATCTTCAAGGTCTCCTAACACCACTTCATTTGTCCCGGGTTTTATTTCGACCACATATTTCGGACTTCCGAAGGCCGTACCAAGACCCTTGCGCTGCCCAATGGTGTAGAAAGGATAACCGGCATGCTGACCAATGATATTCCCCTCGGTATCCACAAAGGACCCGCCATTCAAGCGGTCATCAATTTCGGGAACCTGTCGCCTGAGAAATCCCCGATAGTCATTATCGGGCACAAAACAGATCTCGTAACTCTCCGCTTTTTTTGAAAGTTCTTCATACCCCCAGTCGTAGGCCATTTGCCGAACCTGTTCCTTCCGGAAACCTCCGATGGGAAAAAGGCTCCGGTTCAGGCATTCCTGATCCAGACCCCAAAGGACATACGATTGATCTTTATCGGGATCCTGGGACCTGGTAATGTATTTCCTCCCATTCAGCTCGTTAATGGTCGCATAATGCCCTGTAGCAATCAAACCGCAATCCAGTGCATCCGCCCGGCGCAATAAAGCTCTCCACTTGATGTGTGTATTGCAGAGGACACATGGATTCGGTGTCCGGCCGGCCATGTATTCATCCACAAAATTATGGATGACATAATCACCGAATTCATCCCGGATATCGATGATGAAATGGTGAAACCCCACCTTTACGGCCACTTCACGGGCGTCGTTGATGGAATCCAGGCTGCAGCATCCGGTCTCTTTATGACTGCCTCCCACATTGGCATAATCCCAGGTTTTCATGGTTATCCCAACCACTTCATACCCTTGATCATGCAGCATCATAGCAGTCACCGTGCTGTCTATGCCTCCGCTCATTGCCACCAGAACCCGGCCATTTTTACTCATGCGATTAGTAATTATGAAAAATAAACTACAAATTTACGAACTGATTGGTTCACAAACCAATAGACCAATCGGTGGAAGTAAGATCAGCCTATGGTCAAAACGTCCCGCAGGAGTAATAAAGAACACAATATACTGGATGCCGCAGAACGGGTTTTCCATCGCCACGGGTTTACCAATGCCAAAATGGAATGGGTAGGCGAAGAGGCCGGCATGTCAAAAGCCAGCGTCTATTTCTATTTTGAAAGCAAGGAGAACCTGTATATGGCCATCGTCTACCGGGCATTATCATTGCTCAATGATCTGATGTATGCAGCAATTCAGCAAAACAAATCGGAAAATGGTCTGAACAGTGTTGTTGCACTGATGAACACCTATTTCGACTTTAGTCAGAAATACCCCTTGTACACTGAGGCCATGCTGGACTACACCGCGGTTATCCGTTCCACCTCTGCCGGCAATAATGAAGACAAACTCTCCGATGCTTTAAAGGGAAGCGTCTACTTTATGCGATTGAAAGACATTCATAACATACCGGTTAGTATTGTAGTCCAGGAAATTAAGCGGGGAATGGAGGATGGCTCCATTCACGATAATCGCAAGCCGGAGATGCTGTATCTGAGTGCCTGGGCAATGGTATTGGGCTACCTTAAGCTAACCAATCTGGCGGGAAGAAAACATTCTTTGCACACCGTCCAGCTCGACGAATGGAAGGAATACCTGATCGCTCTGATCAAACATACTCTGATCCATCCTGTATAAAAAAAGATCCGGCCGGAGCCAGATCTTTTTCTTTCCGTAAAGTCGTAATATGACCTTACATATTGTATTCATTAGCTGTCAATAAATGCTGAGCTATGCGTCTGCGAGCCTCTTTTATATTTACCGGAGGATATTGATCGAAACGTTTTACGCCCATCAAAAAAGTACGCTGTAAATCACCGGATGCAAAAGAGTTGATGGCTTCGCGAGCTGTTTTAGCAATGTGCTGACTGGCCTCCCAAAATTGTACTTTCATCACGTCGTCGTGATAAGCCTCTTTTTTGCCCATTTCATCCAGCTTGCGGACACGCAACAATAAGGATTCAGATGCAAACAGGTCCATGATCATGTCTGCACCGTTCATGGTGATCTCTTGTTCGTTCTTCAGGTCCAGCTGGCCATCCATCTGCATCTTTCCTGCGGCGCCAATGACCATGAGAACGAGCTTGCGCATGTTCTCAATCGCCATCTCTTCTGCTGCATACGGATTGGAATTTGCTCCCGCCAGCGAAGGCATTTTAGCCAATTCTTTCTGGACTGCCCAGGCAGCATTTACCAGGTCAAGCTCTCCTTTAAGTGCTTTCCGGAAAACCATGTCAATGATAACCAACCGATTAATTTCATTGGTCCCTTCGTAGATCCGGTTGATACGTGCATCCCGGTATGCCCGGGCCGCTGCATGTTCTTCCGAATAACCGATACCACCCAGGACCTGTACGTATTCATCAACCACATAGTCAATCAGCTCAGATCCCGCAATTTTGGCAATAGAACATTCGATGGCATATTCCTGCGCTGCCTTTTGTTTTGCTTTAACCGGATCTTCGCCATCACCAATGAGGGATTCAGTTTTCCGCTGGATGAGATCTGAAATACGGTAAATCAGGCTTTCAGCTGTGAAAGAACGAATCGTTTGTTCCGCCAGCTTGTACTGGATGGCGCCAAAATGACCGATGGACTTACCGAACTGGACGCGCTCATTGGCATATCGGATGGATTCTGTAATTGCGGATTTAGCTCCTCCGATGCAGAAAGCTCCTAATTTGAAACGCCCCATGTTGAGTACATTAAGGGCGATCAGATGGCCTTTCCCCGCTTCCCCGAGCAGATTATCCACCGGAATAGTCACATTTTCAAAAAACACCTGCCGGGTGGACGAACCTTTAATCCCTAATTTCTTCTCCTCTTCACCAAAGGTCAGTCCGGGAGTCCCCCTTTCAACCAGGAATCCGGTAAAATGCTCCCCGTTTATTTTTGCAAATACCACAAACAGGTCTGCAAAACCGGCATTGGAGATCCACATCTTCTGACCATTGATGATATAGCTCTTACCATCTTCGCTAAGATCTGCACGGGTTTTGGCCGCAAGGGCATCCGAACCGGAACCTGGCTCCGTAAGGCAATAACTCGCCTTGATGCTACCATCGATCATCCCAGGTAGATATTTTTCCTTCTGGGCATCGGTACCGTAATACAGGATAGGCAACATGCCAATTCCGGTATGGGCAGCAAATGAGGTATTAAACGATCCCATATTGCCAAGTGCATCACAAAGCAATGTATTGGTGTTAAAATCAAGGTTCATGCCACCATAGGCTTCGGGCATATGAGCACCCAACAAACCAAGTTCTCCGCTCTTCCGAAACAGGTACTCGGGCATTCCGGGTTCCTGGTTTTCGATGCGTGCGATATTGGGTTTTATTTCCTGCTGTACAAAACTCGCAGCCATCTGGAAGATCATCTCCTGTTCTTCAGTATGTTCTTCGGGTATAAAAGTTTGCCCGGTCGATGAGGATTGGATGAGAAACTCACCTCCTGACAGGGCTTTAAGCGCATTTTCTAATTCCATGGATTAAAGGTCTTTTGGCTAAAATTAATAATAATTTGACTTAGAGTCAATATTTTTCACAATTATTAGCTGCCATTCAATCTGTTTTAAAAATTATTTGATGCAATTCACATGACTTCAGGTCAATAATTAAAGTATCCTTGGTATCTGAGGGATTAAAATGACAATCGAAAGCAGATAACTGGGCTATGGATAGGCTTCCTTCTGGTGCAATCGCGAACAAGTGATAAAATTGGTTGGTGAAAAGTATTGAATTTGTATGTTTGCATGATTAAAATAGATATACATCATGGAAGAAGTAGATAACAGCAACAAAGGAAAAATCCGGATGAACTTTCTCATTGCCTTCGTCATCTGCGCAGGCTTACTGATCTTTAAGCCGGAATTCTTTTGGATTGCCTTGCCGTTTACCCTGACCTATTTGGTACAGGCATTTGATGTGATATAAAATTTTGCGCTACCTGTTGATCAATCGTTGAATATTCCTTTATATTTGCAATCCCATTTGGGACGTTCTTTGTAAATGCGGATGTAGCTCAGTTGGTAGAGCACAACCTTGCCAAGGTTGGGGTCGCGAGTTCGAGTCTCGTCATCCGCTCCACGAAAAGGTTTGAATTCAGTTCCTCTTTGACCGGTCTGTGTTCAAACCTTTTTTTATTGGCGCGAGCTTTGTTATCTTAGTACACAACTCAAAGCGTGAACAGGCACGCAGGAAAGTCCTGCGTTACTAACTTTGAAATACTGGCTACTCACTTGGTACCCAATTTGCCCGGATGGTGGAATTGGTAGACACGCAGGACTTAAAATCCTGTGGGCAGTAATGTCCGTGCGGGTTCAAGTCCCGCTCCGGGTACCATAAAACAGTGTGAGGAGGAAGAGCGGGAGTGATGAGCTGCTTAACACTGTTTTCTTCACTCTTCAACTCCAACTCACTATATTAAACACTGTGAGAAAGAGGAGCAAGAACGGTGAACTACTCAACATTCTTTTTTCACTCTCCAACTCCAACTCACTCTAATAACTACATTAATATCCCGCTCACCATGTTTGATTTCGAAAAACTTGACATATATAAAAAGGCAAAAGCCTTTAATGCCAAGATTCGAACTTGTATTACCAGCTCAAATCTAGATCGCACAACGAAAGATCAACTCCGGAGAGCTTCATTTAGTATTGTTCTCAATATCGCTGAAGGCTCAGGTCGCTTCTCAAAAGCAGATAGGAGAAACTTTTTCATCATTGCCAGAAGTTCCATTTTTGAATGCGTCGCAATATTGGATGTCTTGAAAGATGAAGATATTCTTGACACAACAAATCAATCCATCAATACACTACATCCACCCCATTTTCATCAATGTAAATTTCGATATACGTTGCCTGCCCAACATATACGTTTTTGCTCTGCGCACCCGCATTGACAAAGACAAACCGCGCATAAAATTGATCGGAGGCCAAATCATTCTCACGGGACGATCCCGGTACAGGTTGAAAAGAATTTACAGTAACCTGGTTATTCAGTGAGGTGATGTAAGCCGATTTATTGCTAAACCAATTGTAAAGGGTTGCCTGATTGATCAAATTAAAAGTTTCCTGATTCGCTGCATTCAGGGTTACAATATCCACCTGTGGTGTATATTTCAATCCATAAGCAACCTCAATATAAACACTGGATTCATAAGACACGGCACCCTGGGTCGTTGCCCCACTCCTATCCATGTCTATTCCATTAAGTAGTGGGAATGCTACATAGAAAAGGAGAATCAGATTCATTGTTTGTTCGATTTTTTGGCTATCATTTTGTGTCAATTCAAGTTAGGAATTTTACGCCATCCCTTTAAATCGTAGAACTATTAAATTTTTGGTTTAGGTCCGCTCTCAAATGGTAATTGCTTTGGGCTGGCATTCCGTATAAGCTTCGGTTCCAGATATTTAAAAAGGAAGTGAGTTTTAACCATCCGGACAATCGCTTCGTTTGAGCTATCGAACCCATCCAAAAGTTAAAATTCAATATAACTTCTTATAGTTTTGGGGTATTAGCACATTACGGCACTGAATTTGTACCTTGAATACCTGCCAAAGAGAACCTGAACCCCTTCCAGGTTAATTTCACTTTATTAAAACGCCTAAAAGATGAAAGAAACCTTCACCGTGGTGACGGGTGAAAAGATTGAAATCGCCGTCGACCAAATTCAAGCCTACTGGCAGACCTTCAGTTCCATCCCACCTACCTCCGTAATTGCTATTATTGATCTTGATTGTCCTTCGGGACCTCTGCAGTCTATTCAAATCAAGGACCCCTACCCTGAGGTCAAATTCAGAATTGAAAGACATAAGTCATACCTGGGAAGATAACCTTCCAGGTCCGATTTAAACAATTAAGCCGGAAAAGGTTAACCTGTGGATTCTGGACATGGATGCGTTTCGAAATGAATCGTGATTACGACCCTTATAAGGTTATGAGGTAATAGACGATCATTCCGTCTTATGAAACAGGAAATAGTTATAAACGGCGCGGGCTATGTGAGCAATCGATTTCTCACGGTCGGCAACATCCATTGCCGAATCCTTAACGAAGATCGTAACAATTACATGGCCTGCGTCATCCGGAAGGTCAATTATGCCTACATCATTGGCTGTCTTACCTATGGTTCCTGTCTTGTGAGCCACTCTGATGTCTGGTGGTAAAATGCCTTTAATGCGTAACTCGCCGGTCTCGCAACGGTACATGATATCCAGCAGCAAATCGGTATATTCTTTATTCAATAACTGACCGTTCCATAGCAATTGCAACAATAAAGCCATTGCCCCCGGTGAAGACTGGTCACGGGGGTCATTTGAGAAATTTTCCATCGATTCTTTTTGTTGCACCTCGTTAACCGCTTTTACCACTTCCCGAAATTCATCCATGGTCATTTTCTGTTCAGCGGCTACAGGAGCTCCCAGCCAATTGGCAATTAAAGCCAATGTGGGCCGGTCCACCGATAATCCTTCAATATGGTTGCTGTGCAACATTTCATTTACACTTACCGGTACACCCGACAATTCAAGGCATAAATCGGCAGCTGAGTTATCACTGATGAGCATCATTAATTCGAGAAGGTTTAATACCGACAATGACACCCCGGGATCATCAAGCAGGCGTGAAATGGTTCCGCTACCCGGATGGATATCCCGGGCGGTCACATTGATCATACTGTCCAGGGTAAGTGAACCCTCCTCAACACGTTGTAATAATCTGATGGCAACAGGCACTTTGAAGCAACTGGCCATGGGAAAAGTTTGATCATTATTGAACATCAGTTGGGTATGATTTTCCAGATGTATGATTCCCACCCCTACCGTTCCGCCTGAAATCTGTTCCAGCCTTTTAATTTCATTCTGAAGCAATTCCAGATCACCTTTCTGAGCGTTCAGAATGCAAGTAAAAGAAATCAGAAAGACCAGGAAGGAGATCATTTTATTTGTGTTGTGCATTTCCATCATCATGTCTTGATTTTGCTTACTATTTGTCTCTTGAATTTAATTATAAATTTCTGGGATGCTAAATTTTCAAATTCAGGCATAGGTATCAAACTACAATTGGCATACACCTACCTGGTTGCACCGGTCTGCCGATTGATAATTTTTTGGTTGTAATTCCCATCACCTCCAATTATAGGGTTGTCCCGTTTGGGAAATATGTTAGCAAGACATTTTGCTGATGAAAATGTCTGCCAATAAAATCGAAAATATCAGCAAGCCCGGCAGGTAGCCAGCTCATCTACCAGACCTGGAATATTTCCCTTGTACCGGTCAGATACATCTCCTGATAGCCAGCCATTGCTTCAGTCATCTTCTTGATCTCGTCGGACTGGTGCCGGTATCTCTCGAAGCTTTTTTCATAAGCGGCAAGGCTTTCATATTCGCTGATCATTATCACCCGGTTAAACTGGCCGGTTGCATCCGTCAGTATTTGTACGAATTCCGGAATCCCAGCGGTTCCTTCTTTCAGTTTCTTGGCCAGCTTTGATGCCATACCTGGCTTGCAAACGAAGGTGTCATGTACAGTTATCATATTGTTGAAGATTTGTTTTAAGGGATTATCTGTAGTAATAAATCATTTCAGTGGAAATACTTTTTATTAAGACCTTCAACAGTCCATGTGCATCAAATTATCATCATACTTACTACAGATAGATATGTACTCCCCTTTGCTTTCCGCTATCGTATTATGTGGCTCATGTATTTGGAAGCGTGAGTGATCCCTTTCCATTTTACCACCATCCTTGATGACACAGCATGGAATTACTTGTCCTTAATTACGCTATGCTAGGGGGAATACCAATTTACTGATCCTTATTGAATTTTTTAATCCGAAAATCATTAAGAATCATCATTTCGGGTGATACCGGGACCTGTCTTTATTCAGGAATTTTGGAAGAAAGCTCCAACATGAAACCAAAGGATAGTTTTTATTTAATTATGATCCTGATTCCGGTAACCTTTCAATTAATTAAAGCCCAAACCTGTCCTGTACCGATGATCATTGGGACAGAAACGATTTCAGATCGTGTCGAAAAGGTGATTTATCCAACCACTGAAAGGGTTAAGGTTGAATGGGAAATATATTCAGGAAATGCTTTTACGAATTTTGGAATAACTAAAAATGATGAGTCAGTTGTCTCCTACGGCTATTCCGTGGCAGACGGGATCAAAAGATCTCAAATGGTCAATGACGCTCAAGGTAAAAAAATAGAGATGGTTATTTTCAAACCTGCAAATTACGGCCAGCCACGCGATCCGGACAAACAG
This sequence comes from Lewinellaceae bacterium, assembly GCA_020636135.1. Lineage (NCBI taxonomy): Bacteria > Pseudomonadati > Bacteroidota > Saprospiria > Saprospirales > Lewinellaceae > Lewinellaceae bacterium. Next base: position 1,908,593 of record JACJYK010000001.1, on the reverse strand, counting down.
GATATGCGATTCAGTTACAAAATATACGAAGTTGGGGTAAGTCTGATGAAAGAGCGACATCTGGTCGAAGGCAATCTATTTGGCCAGGGTAAAAGCACCGTTTACACCTTCCCATCCTGTAAATCAAAAACCAAGATTATTGTGCGTAGAAAATCCGGGAGGGCCAAAGGCACTATTTCGGTGTACGAGCGGACCGGAAGCAACTGGAATAGCAATCCTGTCATGGTACGGATCCTGGAACAGGACCAGGATCAGCAAATCTTCACCGTGAACTCGAATAAAGAACTCAAAATTGAACTCAAAAATAATTCGGTAGGCAACCAGCTGGGTTATAGTATCAATGCCCTGGTAACCAATTGATCCTCCTAAAAAAACAGGACTAGCACCTGCCATCCACACCAGGACTTTTTACGAATCCAAATAATTTCGCATGATGTATTAGGGACCAGGATTTGGTGAATATTGCTTCAAAGGATAACTTTAGATCCATTTGAAAACCTAAGTTTCATCACCATGCAAAAGAATCACATTAACCGCCGCGATTTCATCAAAGCGTCGTCCCTGGCTTCTGCCGGATTTATGATCGTACCCCGTCACGTATTGGGAGGAAAAGGATTTAAAGCGCCGAGTGACAAGCTGAATCTCGCCGCAATTGGTGCCGGTGGAAAAGGCTGGTCTGACATCCGTAATGCCTTTAATGATGGAGCGGAAAATGTCGTTGCCCTTTGCGATATTGACACCAATCAATGCAAGAATGCCATTGAAAAATGGCCCGATGCCAAATTGTACAATGACTTCCGCAAGATGTTTGAAGAGCGCAAGGACATCGATGCGGTTACCATATCCACCCCAGACCACGTTCATGGTATTGCAGCTTTAACGGCCATGCAACATGGCGTGGCGGTTTACGTTCAAAAGCCGCTGACACACAATATCAAAGAAGCGCGTATGCTGACTGAAGCAGCACGTAAATACAAGATCGTCTCTCAGATGGGAAACCAGGGAGCTTCCAATCCAGGACAGGTACAAATGATGGAATGGTTTGATAAAGGTATGATTGGCAAAGTATCCAAGGTGTTTGTATGGACCAACCGTCCTGTCTGGCCACAGGGCATCCCCTTCCCCACGGACAAACCAACACGACCTGCCCAAATATCAGCCCAGGACTGGGATATGTTTATTGGCCCGGCACAATATGTGGATTACAATCCCCTGTTCCATCCCTTCAAATGGCGCGGATGGTGGAACTTTGGTACCGGCGCGCTGGGGGATATGGGTTGCCACTTGATCGACCCGCCCTTCCGGGTGCTTGGACTGGGCTATCCCACCGAAGTTGAATGCAGTGTCGGCCAGGTTTTCACCCAGGACTGGGTACCGGAATACATTCCTGAAGGCTGTCCTCCCTCCTCACATGTTCAGATCACTTTCCCGGCGACTGCTAAGAACAGCACAGAAATGACCATGGTCTGGTCTGATGGAGGAATTCGTCCCTTCCACCCGGAGCTGATCCCTGCCGATGATTATATTGGTGAGAAAGGTAACGGGAACGGTGTCATGATGATCGGTGAAAAAGGTATTATGACCTGCGGTGTCTATGGACTTGATCCCCAGATCTATCTAAATTCAGGTGAAAAGATTAAAATGCCTGAGGACTATCATACTGACAATCCAAATGAAAAATTGCCGGAATACGGTCACCAGGTCTCCTGGACGGATGCCGTTAAAGCCGGATTCGGCAGCAAGGAGCACAAAGCACTGACTTCTTCGTTTGACTATTCCGGCCCTCTCACCGAAACCGTTCTGATGGGTAACCTGGCAATTCGCAGCTATCAGGCTGGTGTAACCGGAGATAATGGACGGATGATGTTCGAAGGACGTAAAAAACTTCTCTGGGATGGTAAAAGCATGCGCATCACCAACTACGAACCGGCTAATGAATTTGTTACCCGGACGTATCGGGAAGGATGGGCTCCCAACTTCTAAAGTCAGAGCTTTTTCCACACAGCTAATCATTTGGCTGATCATTTTTGGCAATACAGCAGGCGGCTATGGTCAAATGCGACCAGTGCTGGCTGAGCAATTACCTGCCGAAAAAACCTATTCGCCGACTGATCCAGATTGGCTCCTTGATCCATCGCCCTACAAGACGGTGTTGTGTCAGGATACCTCAATGGTACAGACCATTGTCCTGTCCAATGGTTTGATCCGTCGCGCATTTCTCCTCGGACCCGATGTGGCTACGATCGCTCTGGATCAAATTCCTTCGAACACCGCTCTCTTACGGGGAATATATCCGGAAGCAGCTGTGACCATCAATGGTGAGGTATATCAGGCTGGCGGACTGACTGGTCAGCCCAACTATGCATATCTTGACGAGCAATGGCTGAAAGACCTGAAGCCCTGGCAGCAAAAGATCAAGCTAAGGTCCATTGATTCCGGACCGGTACAGCCAAGTATGGCGTGGAAACAAGTTCGCCATCATGCTGCCAATGTATCGTGGCCGCCACCAGGAATCCACCTTCAAATGGTTTATGTACCTACAGACCAGTCAATACCACAATTTGAGCTTACCATACACTACGAAATGTACGACGGGCTACCTGTCATCTGTAAGTGGATCACTTTAGTTAACAAGGATGCTGAAAACCTGGCCCTTAATCATTTTACCAGTGAAATGCTGGCACTGGTTGAATATGGATCCAGGGTGGATAACCGCGCCTATGAAACGCCGCATCCCAATCTGCATGTTGAAACAGACTTTGCCTTTGGAGGAATGATGGATGACGATGCAAACCATCATGTTGTTCACTGGGACACGGATTCATTGTATTCCACCCAGGTCAATTATCTGCGGCAGAACAAGTGTTTTCTGCGTGTGTCCCCGGAGATTGGCCCTGAGCAGTCATTATGGCCAGCTGATACATTCACATCACATCGTACATACCTGCTGGCCTACGATGGTTATGACCGGGAGCGGAATGGGCTGGCACAGCGCCGAATGTATCGAACCATCGCACCGTGGACCACTGAAAACCCATTGATGATGCATGTCCGCTTTGCGGATTGGACCAGGGTTAAAGCAGCCATTGATCAATGTGCCGATGTGGGTTTCGAAATGGTGATCCTGTCCTTCGGTAGCGGTTTTAATATTGAAGACACGCGTCCCGTCTACCTGGACAGCATGCAAATGTATGCACAATACGCCCGGTCAAAAGGATTAGAGATTGGTGGTTATTCCCTGCTGGCCAGCCGAAGCATCAGCCCGGAAGACGATGTCCGCCTCCCGGAAGGGCAAACGCCTGTCTTTGGTCACTCCCCTTGCCTGGAAAGCCGATGGGGACTCGATTATTTCACCCAATTGTACCGGTTTTATACACAGTCTGGATTCAGCCTGCTGGAGCACGATGGCTCCTACCCTGGTGATCCCTGCATGTCCACCACCCATCCCGGTCATCAGGGCTTCGCCGACTCACGCTGGAACCAGTTTCAAACCATTTCATCATTCTATAAATGGTGCCGCGGTCAGGGCATTTATCTGAACATTCCGGATTATTACTTTATGAGCGGAGGCAATAAATGTGGCATGGGATACCGTGAAGTAAACTGGAGCTTGCCCCGTGAGCAGCAGGTCATCCATACCCGGCAAAATATTTATGATGGCACCTGGTCCAAGCTGTCCACTATGGGCTGGATGTTTGTACCACTCACCGAATATCAGGGTGGCGGTGCCCAGGCTACCATTGAACCATTGCATGAACACCTGGATCACTATCAAAACATGATGATCTCCAATTTAGGAGCCGGCGTACAGGCTTGTTACCGCGGGCCGCGACTTTACGATACCGAAGAGACTCGCACGATGGTAAAAAATGCCGTTTCCTGGTTTAAGCAGCATCGTGAAGTGCTGGAAGGGGATCTGCTCCATCTGCGCCGCGCCGACGACAGGGATATCGATTACTGGCTGATGGTCAATCCGGCAAGTCATGATAAAGCTGCTTTGATGGTATTTAATCCCCTGCCCCATGCCGTTCGTAAGACCATCCGGATTCCACTTTATTATACTGGCCTGTCCACCACCACACAATGCTATTCCAATACCCAAATGGTAGGATCATTGACACTTGACCGGGATTACCAGGTTGATCTGACCGTAGAGGTACCTGCAAATGGTTGGCGAGCCTACTTTTTCACGGAATAGTCTTCGGTTTCGCTCAGTCTGACAACTTCGGCCGTACCGGGTCAGAAAAAAGCCAAATAAACGTGTGCGTATAATTTTATGATCAGACGTCCTGAGATAACCATTATGTCGCCGGATTCCATTTACTATGACGATAACTGTAGAAACCATAAATCGTCAATCCGACGACCAGCCAGATCAGGAACCGCAACCAGTTGGTATAACCTAATTCTGACATCAGGTACAAACAGCTCAACAAGCCAAGTACCGGTATGATAGACAATTGCTTCCAGATCGTAAGAACGGTCACTGCCAGGCCGATAAGTGCAAATATCAGATACGGGATCTTATGTTTAAATATTTCCCAGCTGAAGAAGCTTCCTTCCTGAGGATTCCAGAAGTCGTGCCATCCCTGTCCGTCACCCCGCATAGCAAAAAAGATGATTAACAATAAAACCGGAAGGATGTATCTCCCACTGTAATAAGGAACTCTGAATCCATCTTCAGGTGGTGGAACGAGTAATACCCCGGCACATACAATCACAAAGGCAAATAAAGTCCCGATGCTGGTCAGGTCTGTCACTTCCTGCAAATTCATAAATAAGGCGGGAACCGCAACCAGAATACCCGTTATCAGGGTTGCAAAAGAAGGCGTTTTGAATTTCGGATGAATCCTGGAAAAACGGGAAGGCAATAATCCGTCCCGGCTCATACTCATCCAGATCCGTGGCTGTCCCATCTGGAAAACCAACAACACGCTGGCCATTGCGACCAGGGCCGAAAAGGCGACAATGCCACTTATCCAATCCAGACCAACCTTTTTGAAGACATAAGCCAGCGGGTCACCTACCGCTAATTCAGTAAATGGCACCATCCCTGTCAGGGTAAGCGCAACCAGAATATATAATACCGTGCAAATGATCAGGGCTGCAAAGATGGCCCTTGGCAGGTCCCGCTTCGGATTTTTGCACTCCTCGGTCGTGGTAGAAATGGCGTCAAATCCAATGTAGGCAAAAAAGACCGCGGCCACACCTTTCATCACCCCTCCGAATCCATTGGGTGCGAAAGGGCTCCAGTTGGATGGTTTAATGTAGAAGGCTCCGATGAGGATGACGGTTATGATCACGATAAGTTTAAGGCCCACCAATAAGTTGCTGGCTGTCCGGCTCTCCCGGATTCCAATATAAACCAGGTAGGTGATGAGAACCACAATGATTAATGCGGGTAAATCAAAAATCATATGCATGCCTGCAACTACCGGTGCATTTTCCCATGCCTGATATGCTTGTTGAAGCCCGTCAGACAATGATTCGAGTGATTGTCCCGAAGCAAGTGATGCTGAAACTTCCTGGAAACCCCTCCAGGCGCTCAGAAAGTCCATCGTAAGGTAGCTTGGCATATGCCATCCGAAGCCTTGCAGAAAGCCGGTGAAATAATCCGACCAGGATATGGCAACGGCAATATTACCGATGGCGTATTCGAGTAAAAGGTCCCACCCGATAATCCAGGCTATGATCTCCCCAAAACTGACATAGGCATAGGTATAGGCGCTTCCTGAGGTAGGAACCGCAGATGCAAACTGAGCATAGCAAAGGGCAGAAAATCCGCAGGCTATTCCTGTAAAAATAAATAGTAACGAGATGGCCGGTCCCCCATTTGCAGCTGCATTACCAATGGTGGCAAAGATACCCGCGCCAATGATCGCAGCGATTCCGAATGCCGCCAGATCCCATACGGTAAGGGTCTTGTGCATCGTACTGGCATGACTTTGTTCCTGCAGGGTCTGCAGGTGCTTCTTCCTGAACAGCGATGAAAATTGCATACGAGGTGATTGGTTAAGTGAACTGGTTTAACCGGAACACCTCATCACTTCACTACCGTTTTAACCAAGGTGCCGGATGCAACCTCTTCATCCAGTTGCATGGAGTTTAAGATAGCAATTTCCTCAAGTCTTTTTTCTTCCACACCCCATTGGGTTAAAATATTGCGTAAAGTATTGGTTCGCGAGACGGTACGCACCGAAATCTTTTCAGGCTTGACATTGATTTTTGAGCGATCGGTCAGCTTCTTAAACTGGCGCATGCTATTCAGGAAAATGGTGTTATATGGCGCAAAATCGGTTTTCAATGCCACGCCGTGAAAAACGTAGATCTTGCTGTCATAGCTGATGTAATATGAGAGTATGGTTAGATTTTGCGTTGCATCCTGCTCATTGACCTGTTCTGAGGTGACTTCAAGTGCCGGTAAGCCGTTCACTGTGGTGGATTTGGAAGAAACAGTTGTCAACTGATATTGCTGCGCTGAAGCACTGGCAGCTTGTTCCAGTGTCGCTTCACCGGAGAGGGTAAACAGCATTAGTGCTTTTCCATCCTCGGGAACCATCTGGACCTGACTGGGCATGTTGGCTACCTGCCAGTTTGCAGGTGTAGGGAATTGAAACAAGAGTTCAGGATGGTAGAAAATGTTGTTTTCGACATATCCCTGTCGTGGATCTTCGCCATAAATGAGCCCATCGATCATCCGCAGGTAGTCATCCCGATCGACCTGATACGGCGGTGTGTTGACTTTGGTCTGCCACTTGGTAGTTGCTTCTTCAACCTTCTGATAACGATCCAGCGGATCCGGGTGTGTTGAGAGAAATGTCGGAATATCGCTGGCTCCGGACTGTTGCTGAACCCTGTTAAGTGTTTTGAAAAAATTGGCCATCTTATGGCTGTCGTAATCAATTTTTGTCGAATATTCCACGCCGAGCTGATCAGCCTGGCTTTCGTTGTCCCGGCTAAATTTCAGGAACAATAATGAAGTAAGCTCCTGGGCCTCGTTGGCAAACTCACGTATGGTTGGTGACAGTACGATGCCGGCAATGAGTAGAACCTGCGCAACGGTAGCATTGCGCTGTTGAATGGCTGAGTGACGTGCCGTAACGTGACCGATTTCATGCCCCAGAACTCCGGCAAACTCTGCTTCATTATTAAAATGAGCCAAAATCCCACGGGTAAAATAGACGTATCCGCCGGGTATTGCAAAAGCATTGATCACTGGGGAATCCATGATCCGGAAGGTAAACTTCAAATTCGGCCGATGACTTACCGCAACCATCTCCTGCCCTTTTTGATCTATAAATGCCTGGAGCTTAGGGTCTTCGAACAACCCATAGGTTGCTATGATCTGAGGGTCTGCATCAGCACCCAAAGCGATTTCTTGTTGCTCTCCCATTACCAGCAAATTTTTCTTGCCGGTAACCGGATTGACCGAACAATTGGAAGTAATCAACAACAATACAATACCAACGAAGGTGATTCCACGACGATTCATGACGATACCTTTTAGAAAATGACGTAAACAAGATCTGGAGTCTTGCAAAACTTATGTTAAAATAAGAAAAAAAATCCCCGACAAATTGCCGGGGATTCATTCATACTAAACCTGACTAAAATGAAATTAGATCTTCTGAGCTGTATTATTGCTTGATAAATTTAGCACTTTTTGAATAAGTTCCAATATTGAACTGTAATATATATAATCCAGACTTCAAATTGGAAACATCCACATCGGTAGAAAAGTTCTCTGTTGACAATTGTAAAACCTTTCTGAAGATCTCCGTTTGCATGGTATTGTACACAATCAGTGTGCCAACCTTCCCGGTAAAGTTGCTCCCGGAAGGGCTTTCAATGGTTAGTCGAATGCGATTCACCACCGGGTTGGGGGCTAATTGCAATCCAAGAGATGGATTGGCAATCAATGGACTTCCACAATCCGGACCAGCCTGCTTCACAATTGTCAGGTAATTATCGGAGACGGAATAACAGTCAGCGCTGACCATAACCGACGTGATGGTATCTCCCAAACGGAGCAAAAGATCGCCGGTGTAGGAGATGCCCCAGATACGAACCACTCCAGCACCGCTGCCTTCAAAATCCACGCCCGGAATATTAGGTAGCTCCAGCACTACATTGTCGGTGTCCGTGACGACAAATTGATAAGGCGCCAGTGAGTTTGATTCGTTGCTCAAAAACAACCGGTCTGCAACCCCGTCGCTTACACAAAACGTATACATTGTGTCACCTCCCAGTGCTCGCACCATACCGCCTTCAGGCATATCTGCTATGATTTCAATGCCATTGTCCGTCAAGGCAAAACAACCATCTGACAATGGAACACGGAATGCCTGCTGACCTACCAGGTTATACAATTCTCCATTGTAACTTATGCCATAGACCATATAGAACCCCAGGGGCAGGACATCCAGATCTATCACCGGTTCTGTAGAAACGAAGATGACTTCATCCTGTGCATCGGTAATCAGGTATGCTTCCTTCTCATTTTCACCATCCACTATGGAGAAGGTGACCAGATCCGGATTCCCGTCGCCAATGCAAACTGCAAAGCTTTCCTGCGAACGGTTGGATGTAAGTGTACCTGGAAGAAGTTCATTCAGGTTCAGGGTCAGCTGGTTTAGCGATACCGAATAACAGCCGGTTGATATTTCAAGGCTGTCCGACCAGATATCCCCATCATCAATCAACAGATCACCTGCATAGGACAAACCGAGCACCGTCAAAGTTCCTGACTCCAGAGGGTCAAGGTTGTAATAACTGCCCTTAATCACATGTTCGATCCGTTGATTATTCCTGAGCAATACATACACATAATGATCACCTTTGCTGGTAGTAAAAAGCCTCAATGAATCGACGATCCCGTTACCTACACAATAATCCGTGGTATCGAGGTGTGAAGGAACGAATATGCTGTCCCCCGACACATAGGTGCCATTTAGGACCAGGAAGTTTTCAGAACGAGCATAACATAGGTCGGATAAGGATGTTTGGGATAAGGTGTCTCCTATATGAATATTTAGGTTACCTCCGTATGAAAGCCCCCAGATCATTGCAGATGAAACCGACACATCGGCTAATGGCAGACGGTCCCCAAGTACATAATCAAGTACAATACCATCCAGAGAAGCCAGGATCAGCGCTTTATCTGCCCCGGAAGACGTGAATGTGATATCGAGCGTATCCTTGCTGTCCGGACTGATACACGTTTTGATGGTATCTCCCGATTCGGCGGATATACTGAATGGCTCCACACTGGTACGTTTTAGGGTCAATTTGTTTTGAGACAGATCATAACAACCAATGGCCAGCGGCTCCAGGATGTTCTCTCCCAGCAACCCTGGCAGAGGATTAGCATGGGAAAGACCGTAAATGTATCCTGATCCTGCCCCTGCACCTTCAAAGTTGATCAGATTGTCCCCGGTAATCACCAGAATTTTGCCATTTTCATCGGTGATCACATAAGAGTAAAGGCTTGCAGCCCCGGACTGATGACTTAAGGTTACAAAGTCTTCCACCCCATCACTTACACAAACATTAATGGTATCTCCCAAATCTGAAGCAATCGAACCTCCGTCAACCAAGCCGGGGTCTCCTGCAAATATTGGAATCGCATTGCTCGAAAGAGCAAAACAGGCATCGCTTACCGGGCTTTCCGTCAAGGTGTCACCTGCCTGAATCACCAGATTACCGGTATAGGTGGCTCCATATACCGCCAACTGGACATTACCACTGGTGTCGAAGTCAAAGCGATCCTGATCTGTAAGCTGAATGATAACCTGTGCCGAGTCCACCAGGAACCACGCTTTTTTTAATGAGGTAAGTGCGGTGGTTGTAAAATGAATGCTGTCGAGGTTAATGGCATTGGCACAGAAATACAGTGAATCTCCCCCATCGGAAGTAATCTTCAGGGATACCACCTGTACTTTTTGAATGTTGACAGGTGAAGCCGTTAAGGCATAGCAAGCACCCTGTACCAATGTATCACCAATCGCGAATGGTAATTCGCCATCGTAATGGATACCCCAGATTTGGCTTGTTCCCCCTGGGATCTGATCCCAATCTATCAATAAATCATCGGAAACAGCTTGTATAACTTTATTTGTAGCAGTAACAATAAATGAGTATTCACCGCCTGCACCCTGCCCGTTTACCTGGACAGAAACGGTGTCCGGGATATCATCGCCCGTGCAAAGCACGATGCCATCTCCTCCGGTATTGGTAATGGAACCGGCATCAAAAGCAGAAACTTTCAGGTTAAGCTCATTGGAAGAAGCACTGGAGCAGCCTGGAATGGTCATGCGGTCAAAAGTGTCCCCTGGCATAAAGGTCAATGCACTCGCGGTAGCCACCCCGTAAATCAAGTAGCTTCCGGCCAGGTCGGCATTAAATGTAAAATTGCCAGTGGTATTTGCCATTACAATGACCCGGGATGTATCGGTGAGAACAAACCAATAGTCCGAATTACTGCTGCTGGTCGTCTGGACAATCCAGGATTGCTGTTGGTTTTCCGGAGTCAGGCAAATAAGCTGTCCGGATCCATTGATTGATCCTCCATCCACAACAACCTGATTAATGGTCAGATAATTTTCAGAGAGTATTGTGCAACCATCTGCCAGGGCATCCTGAATCGAAGTTGAATCCGGCACAATCAGCAGGTTGCCACTAAAGGATAAGCCATAAATCCGGCCTGACTCGCCACCCAAAATAGATTCAAGGTCAAATGAATCCTGGGCGATCATCTGATGGATGACTCCCGTGGTATCCGTAACCAGATAGACATAACTTCCCGTGATACCGGATGTGTTCGACAGAAGGATCCAATCCGGGGAACCATCACCGGCACAGAAAGAAAGTTCTTCACCTAAATTTGAAGCAATGACCGATGGGGCAACATTTTCTTTATGGACAAAAATCTGATCTTCCGATACGCCGAAACAAGCTGAAGCCCATTGACCGGTTGACAGTGCCTGCCCCAACTCGCCGGTCCATAACCCAAAGTAGCCGACGGCCCGGATCCGTGCCTCACCTGGTGTTCCACCCTCGAAATCGAATATTCCATCCGGGTTGTAATCCAGGAGGACATCGTTTGTATCCGTTACGACAAACATCACATTTGGAAAACCACCAGAAGACGCGGAAACATGAACTGTATCTGGCAGGAGGTCGCCTGAGCAGACCAGGTACGAAGACGTGTCGGATTGAACGGAAGGTAGTTCCACATCGGAATACGGAATCCGGTTGACCGTAATGTAATTGGACGACAGATCAAAGCACCGGTCGCCAAATGAAAGATCTGCCAGGTAAGTACCGGTATCCACCTGAAAGGCTCCGGTAAAGGAAATACCATGGATCAGGCAGGTGCCCGGCATTGCATTTTCAAAAGAAATGGTATCCGTCTGCGAGGTCATGATGATCTTACCATCCTCATCCGTCACCAGATAGGCGTATTGATATTGCTTATCGCCCTGATTGCTGACCACAACCTGGTCGGGATAATCGTCACCAAGACAAAGGGTTACATCGGTTTGGCCATAAGCATCGGAGACCGTGCCTCCAACAGCTACCACCTTATTGACCGTCACATAATTATTGGTGATACCAATCAGGTACGAGTTCACCTCAATGGAATCCAACGGGGTACCCGGCTTCACATTCAGAAGCCCGATATAAATAATCCCGTATACCCGGTTAATACCGGCTCCGGTTCCTTCAAAATTGTAGGTATTTGAAATCTTAACCGCCTGAACCACATCATTGGTATCTGTAATCAACAATGAGGTCTGAAATGCATAGGTTGGCGGTTGAAACAGAATGATGTCAGGCTTGCCGTCCTGGGTACAAATGGTGGTATCCGTCAACATTCCAGAGCGAATGAAAATATCGCGGTAGCGAGGAATGGTATCTTGTGCATAGCCCATTATTCCGAGCATGCAAAGGCTCAGTATGTATACATACTTCATAATCTTTGTTTTTGTTGTTCGTCTTAATAAGAAGGCTTCAAGAAAGCAGATGGAGTACAACTAAGAAACAGAATATAAGGCAAATTTAGTATATCTGTCCCATGATCTTTTCATCAAATTTCTTCATCATCGATCAGATCGGGTCTCCGCTCACGGGTACGGTTCACAGCTTCCTGATAACGCCAGGCCTGAATGCGGGCTTCGTGGCCGGAAATCAAAACCTCCGGCACCTTCCAACCCAGATATTCGGCAGGTCTGGTATAGACCGGTGGTGCGATCAGGTTATCCTGAAATGAATCGGAAAGTGCAGACTCCTCATTATTCAATACCCCGGGGAGCAGCCGCCCAACGGCATCTACCAGCACCGCAGCAGCCAGCTCGGCTCCGGACAATACATAATCTCCTATCGATATTTCCCGGGTTACCAGGTGTTCCCGCACCCGCTCATCTACACCTTTGTAGTGACCACAAAGCAGCAGGATGTTCCCTTTTAACGACAGTTCGTTGGCTATGGATTGGTTTAACTGTTCACCATCGGGTGCCAGGTAAATGAGTTCGTCATAGATACGCTCCTTTTGCAACTCCTGTAAACAATGGTGGATCGGCTCGATCATCATCACCATCCCTGCACCACCCCCATATTGGTAGTCATCGATTTGCTGGTGTTTTCCTAACCCATACGTTCTAAGATCATGTATTACGACCTCTAAGAGTCCCCGCTCGCGGGCACGTTTCATGATCGAGTGAGCAAACGGGCTTTCCAATAATTCAGGGACGGCTGTAACGACGTCAAAACGGAGCATCCTTTTTCATTTGGGCATAAAATTGATAGAAATAAGGTATGGTCTCAATACCCTTGTAAAAGTTGAACAAACCAAAGTGTTCATCGGGTGAATGGATATCATCGGAATCCAATCCAAAACCCATCAGAATGGACTTTACGCCCAGGACTTTTTCAAACAGGGCTACAATGGGAATGCTTCCACCGCTGCGCTGGGGTAATGGTTCCTTGCCAAACGATTTTTCCATAGCCTGATGTGCCGCTTTGTATTCAAGCGAATCGACCGGAATCACCACCGGATAGCCACCATGATGAGCCTGGACGGTAACTTTTACTCCGGGAGGAGCTATGGATTTGAAATGAGCCGTAAAAAGTCTGGTGATCTCGTTTGGGTCCTGGTGCGGAACCAAACGCATACTGATTTTAGCCTGAGCTTTCGAAGGCAAGACCGTCTTGGCGCCTTCACCGATATAGCCCCCCCAGATCCCGTTGACATCAAGGGTAGGCCGGATGGTGGTCCGTTCCAGCGTTGTATAACCAGATTCACCCACGACAGCCTGGATCCCCAGTTCTTCCTTATACGTTTCCTCATTATAAGGTGCCGCATTCATCGCTGCACGCTCATCCTGGGAGACCAGTTCAACCTTATCGTAGAAACCTGGAATCGTGATATGGTTATTGCTATCCTTAAGTGAATCGATCATAGAACAGAGGACGTTCAAAGGATTCGCTACTGCTCCGCCATAAACTCCGGAGTGAAGGTCTTTATTCGGTCCAACCACAGATACTTCCACATAACTCAGCCCGCGCAATCCTGTGGTAATGGATGGGATGGAATTGCTGATCAAAGCCGTATCAGAGATCAGGATCACATCGCAATCCAGCATGGATTTGTATTTTTCACAAAATATTTCCAGGTTCCCTGAACCCACTTCTTCTTCACCTTCGATCATGCATTTGATGTTGCAATTCAGCAGATCGTTCCGCAGCATCGCCTCGATGGCCTTTACATGCATATAAACCTGCCCCTTATCATCACAGGAACCCCGGGCATAAATCTTCCCATCCCGGATCACCGGGTCAAAAGGTGGTGATGTCCATAATTCCAATGGGTCCGGCGGCTGGACATCATAATGGCCATAGACGAGGACTGTTGGTGCAGCTTTGTCAATCATCTTTTCGGCATAAACGATGGGATGTCCTTCAGTGGGATGGATTTTAATGTTATCCATGCCCACTTCAGTAAACCGGTCAGCCAGGTATTGGGCTGCCTTTTGAACATCTCCTTTGTATTTTGGATCTGCGCTGATCGATGGGATTCGTAACCAGTCTAATAATTCATTTAGGTAGCGCTCCTTGTTTTCATCATGATATTTTTTCAAAGCATCCATTAGCTGGTATTTATTTTTGGTTATAAATATTTCAAAATCCGTGTTCCAAGCTGGTCAAGATCCAGATCTTCGGTCAATTCACCTTTTTCTGCCACCGCCAAATTTCCGGTTTCTTCTGAAACAATGATTGCTAAAACGTCATGAATTTCAGAAACTCCTAATCCGGCGCGATGCCGAAGCCCTGCCCAGTCCGGCAGTTCTTCCTGGGCTGAGACCGGTAAAATGCAACGTGCAAAGGCGATCCGGTTGTGTTTGATCAGAACAGCACCATCGTGAAGCGGGCTTTCCTTACGAAATATACTGGTAATCAGGTGCCCGGATATCTGTGCATCAATTGGCTCGCCAGACTCTTCAATCTCGCTCATTTCACTGTGACCTTCGAGAATGATTAATGCGCCCTCCTGATCTTTCTGCAGAGCAAGGATCCCTTCAGAGATCTCTTTGGTATAAGCCATCAGGTCAGCCGTGAATATTTTTTCCTGTTTGGGGAAAATCCTTCTGAAAAAATCAGCCCTGCTTTTCAGGGTTGTATTTCCAAGGTACAGCAGAAAGCGGCGGATCTCAGGCTGGAATATGATGATCAGCAGGATAACTCCCAGGTTACCGATGTTGGTCAGGAAAAGGGAAAGCAATTTCATGTCCAGGACATTGACCAGGACATAAAGCCCGTATAACAAGGCCAGGCCAATAAATATATTAAAGGCGACACTCCCTTTCAGGAGCTTATAAATTGAAAAGAGCAGATAGGCAACAATCGCAATATCCAGAATGTCCAGAATGCGAATGTCCAGGATCCCAACTTTAAAAGCCCATATCATCAGTGGTAAATGCATACCTGGAATTGTCGCCGTGTCGTTCGGGTCCAAAGCTTACCAAGTAATATCTGTGTCAGCTTCTCCCCTATAAACCACATATTTTTACTTTACAATAATTTGGTATATGACAAAGTTTGTAAAGTTAGCAGTTCTCCCATAGATTAGCAACGTGAAAGACTTAATCCTCTTATTCATCGGCATTCTCTTTACTTCGGCTGCTTTGGCACAAACTGTGCAGCAAAATGCCAACGGCGAATGGATTGTACAATTTGCTGATGGCACCTGGCGGTATTTTGAAGCAGGTGATTCGGTATTGGTTGATCAGGCAGCAACAGCCGGGTTAAGCAGTGATCAGGTCATAGTCCGTCAGAAGGTCCTCCTCTATTACGAACAAAAACATGAGGAGTTGGAAACGCTTAAAGGTCAGCTTCAGGATCAGGAAGACCTACGGTCCTCAGTCAGTCATGATCTGGAGGCGGGAAAAAACACCTTTACGGAACCTACGAAGAAAAACCTCGAAGCACAAATCCGGAATATTGGCAGGTCGATCACCCAGCTGGAAAAAAAGATCAAAGAGGCCAGCAAGCCCTATGAAGAGGCAACCCAGTTATTGAGAGCAACACCTACATATCAGGCTAAATGGCTGGAAGGTTATGAGCGGAAACATGGACCCATTGATGCAGGAGCCGGTACTATCCGCATCCGGGAGCCGGAGCTGATCATGACTGACGCACCGGTGGATATGGAAAAGCATCCTGAAATTCCCAGGCAGGAAAACACCTCAGCCAATCCGGCAGGAAGTTACCGCTGGCTTCCCGATGCTACTGTCGTACCAGAAGCTGGATGTGCCTATGCCTATGATGACACAGATCCATTGTCCAAACAACATCGTATCGATGTCGCAAAAGAAGTTTTGCTGGAATATACGCATGAACCTTTGCGTTCGTATTACAAAGACAAGCCTTATTTGACCTGCGCCGGATATCTTTCGGCGCAACCGGGTTATAAATACCTCACACTGGAGATCACCATCCACTCAGAAAGGGCCCGCCAATCGTTTGGCAGCCTGGTCAAAGGAACTGCACTTACCATCCGTCTTATCGACGGCAATGTGCTCTATCTGACTACGAACAATACGGATAACGGAGCGGTAGATCTTGCTAGAAGAACAACTACGTATACCAGCACGTACGTTCTGTCCAAGAAAGCGGAAAAAATTCTGAGCCAATCCGAGCTTGACCTTATCCGGGTCGTTTGGAGTACGGGATATGAGGATTACGATATCTACAATCTGGATTTTTTCATCCATCAATTTAATTGTTTAAACCAACGATTCTGATGCTTGGATTAAAACTACCTACCGACCCAAGGTGGGTCAATCTGGCTGAAAAAAGCCTGGAGGAGATCCTGACAGATCATGCATACTGCGAACAAAAAGCAGCAACATCATGTATTTCCCTCATCCAGGCATATCCTGAAAAAGAAGAAATGGTCAGGGAATTAGCACCCATCGTAACCGAGGAATGGGGCCATTTCAGGGCTGTCCTTCACGAACTGGAGTCCAGGGCATTGAAACTGGGCCGCCAGCGTAAGGATGAATATGTCAACGAACTGTTGAAATTTGAAAAAAAAGGTGGGGGCCGTGAAGAAAGACTGATCGAACGACTTTTAGTTTGTGCTCTGATCGAAGCACGCAGTTGTGAACGTTTCCGACTGCTTTCAGTACATCTGGATGATGAACACCTCAAACAATTTTACCACAAGTTTATGGTATCCGAGGCAGGTCACTACCGTCTCTTTCTCGCCCTGGCCAGGACTTATGGTGATGAAGAAAAAGTAAATGCACGCTGGCAGGAATATCTGGATTACGAAGCACTGATCATGAAAAACCTGGATCTCCGCGGCGACCGGATGCACTGAACGGCGGATGTCATGCTGTTACGCATCTACCTGAAAAAATGTATCTTGTTTTCCTAATTCATCTGTTATGCAGAGAACACTCAAACGCTTATTACCACAGACAACTGGTTTGACCATCATTCCATTATCGTGGAAATCGATTTTGACCCTTTTGATATGCTTATGGACGGTTATTCAACCCGGAGCAGCACAAAAACTCGACCATCGCCAGGGTGAATTCATCATACAATGGAGAGATGGAAATCAGCCTGCGGATGCCCTTCGGCAGGTGGATGCCAAGAGGCATAACTGGCAGGTGGAGTCGCTGACCCCACTAACAAATACAACCAACTGGTCACTGTTAAAAGTAAATACCGACCATGCAAATGAATCGGAGATTCTGAGCAGCCTTCGCAATAATCCAGCCATCCAATTGGCGCAATACAATCACATTCTGCATAAGAGAAACGCTACACCCAATGACCCGAGGTTCGGAGATCAGTGGTATCTCAATGGAGACAATGGTATTCATGCACCGGATGCCTGGATGGTAGGTACCGGAGGCAAAACTGCACTACAGGACGATATCGTTATGGCAATAATCGATGACGGTATTTCTTTTAACCATCCGGATCTGATTCAGAACTTATGGACAAACACCCAGGAAATCCCGAACAATCAACTGGATGATGATGGGAATGGATACATCGATGATTATCACGGATGGAACATCATTAAGAATAATGGCCAGGTTGATGGTGGAGATCATGGGGTATTTATTTCCGGACTCATGGCAGCCAGGGGTAATAACAGTATCGGCATTACCGGACTGAACTGGAGTGGCAAGATCATGATGATCCAGCATGATCTGATTGAAATATTTGAATCCGAGATCCTGGAGGGCTATGCCTATATATTGGCCCAACGAAAAAGATATGAAGCCACCGAGGGAAAAGAGGGCGCTTTTGTGGTGGCGACCAATGCATCATTCGGTATAGATGACAAGTTTCCTGAAGATGCACCGATATGGTGTGCATTTTACGACACCCTTGGCGCATATGGCATACTCAATGTCGGCGCAACAACCAATTTCAAAACCAATGTCGATGTGAAGGGGGATCTTCCTACCACCTGCCCGAGTCCATTTCTGATCTCGGTGACCAGCAGCAAGAAAGATGGAAATCTGGGTGATGCCGGTTTTGGCGTAGAGAACATAGACCTCGCCGCGCCTGGTATCGATATGCTCAGTACAGCCGGGGCAGATTCCTACTTTCTTGGCGACGGTACCTCCTATGCAGCACCATTGGTGACAGGCTCCATAGGATTACTTTACAGTGCCCCTTGTCTGAATCTGGCCATCCTTGCACATAGTTTCCCCGCAATGGCTGCACTACGGATTCGCAACGCACTGCTAGAAAATGTTACCAAGAATACCACCTGGGAAACATTGATTGCCAGCAGCGGATTGCTGAATATTGGCCAGTCCATGAACTCGGTCATGGCGGAATGCGTGAGTATTTGCTCCTATCCTTCCAATGTAGATATCCAACCGAAGGACAGTACCGGCCTGGTGGTCACCTGGGACACCCCTACGGACGACATTGTGTCGGTTGCTTTGCGCTGGAAAGCTGTTACGGATACCATGTGGAACGAAATCAATCCTGTCACCAGCCCCTACCAGATCAGCAATCTACAGGGCTGTACGGATTATGAAATCCAGTTCAGTACGGTTTGTGCCACGGACACCATGCTTCAGGATTACACGGAAAGCATTCTGGCTCGCACTGCCGGCTGTTGTGAACCACCCACCGGGCTGGAAGTAACCGACATTATGGACACCACAGCAGTGGTTCAATGGGATCCGGTTCTCAGTGCCCAGGGTTATAACATCCGGATCAGGCCAATGGGCTCAACCATCCCGTGGACGGTATATGGATCGGGGGACACTTCGTTCTTCCTGCAGAACCTGATGCCCTGTTCCTTTTATGAAGTACAGGTAAGAGTGAATTGTGAATCGGGAAACTCAGTCTATTCAGCAAGCAGACCATTTAAAACGTTTGGTTGTGGTGGATGCAATGTGAATGATTACTGCGCATCACGCAGCATGGATGCAAGCAATGAATGGATTGACCGGGTGAAGATCGGCACCATTGATAATGCAAGTGGCCCCAATGACGGTTATGCCAATTTTACCATTTACGATACCATAGGCACTGATCTTGCGATCAATTCGAAATACCGGATCACACTCACACCCGGATTTAAAGACAAAAAATTTAAAGTCTTCTGGCGTGTTTGGATTGATTACAATTACGACCGGGACTTTGACGACCCGGGTGAACTGGTGTTACAAAACGAAGAAAGAAGTGACACCGTATTTTCCGGAGTGATCCTGATCCCGCCGGTTGATTCACTGGCCAATACCGTGATGCGTGTGTCCATGCGTACTGTCCTCAGTGACGTGCTCTATCCGGAACCCTGTGACACGCTTGATTTTGGTGAAGTTGAAGACTATTGTGTTCAGATAGCTCCTTCCAAAGGGATCTGCCAGGAGATTTTTGAATACGACTCTCTTGCCATCGGCTCCTCTACGATCGAGATGTTTTGGGATACGGTGCAGGGAGGATTGGCATATTTGCTCAGGTATAAAGCCATTGATGATGATGATTTCGGCGACTGGCAATTTGTAACCGACGATACAACCTATCAGATTACCGATCTAAAAGCCTGTACGGAATATGTCATCCAGGTACAATCCGTATGCGAATTTGACACG
Source organism: Lewinellaceae bacterium (assembly GCA_020636135.1). NCBI lineage: Bacteria > Pseudomonadati > Bacteroidota > Saprospiria > Saprospirales > Lewinellaceae > Lewinellaceae bacterium. Next base: position 1,888,956 of record JACJYK010000001.1, on the reverse strand, counting down.
TCCGGCTATTTTGAACAGCACATCTTTACCACTGGAAACAACTGTATGACAGCCCGTCAGACGTTTGATCTGGTGCAAAATGTCCGGTTGTATCCCAACCCAAGCGCTTTCATTGATCCGACCCTGACCTTCCGGATGGAAGACCGGGAACAAGTGCAATTGCAGGTGTTTAACATGCAGGGGCAAGTGATCTATCAGAAGCTGTTGGGCAATCTGGCCCCGGGAGATTACCAGGAACAACTCCCTATAGCGAATGCTGTGAAAGGAATGTATCTGATCCGTCTGCAGACGAGTCAGGGAGGCATCACAAAGAAGTGGATCAAGTTGTAAAAGGACTTTGTTGAATACCTGAGGTCGACATAATTGATTTTATGTCCGGGCATTCTTTCAATGATTGTACTTAGAGTCCTTTTTTATCCAGCCGGCCCAATAAAAAGACCAGGGCTATTCCTGCAATAATGGCCAGGCAGGTTGCCCAAACATACGGATTGCCCACGTAGTTAGCCGGCAAAACATTCATCTCTTTGATTACCCGGACATCATGGATTGAAACATTGCCATCCCAGATACCGCGTACCAATTGATTCTGGATTTTATCAAACCAGATACTTGGTGTACGCCAGGGCCATATTTTCCATAATGACCCAACCACAAATCCAGTCATGGCAGCTAAAGTTTGCCGGTGGTAGGTCTTAAACATCCAACTAAGGAATTTGGCAAATGTCAGCAAACCAACAATGCAACCAAGAGCGAAAAAGACCAGGATGCTCAACGCCTGTAAGGAGAAATCTGTGATGACCGTTTTAACGGCAGGAATGACCACGGTGTACAATCCAAGCAATAGCAGCATGAAACTGCCTGAAATTCCAGGCAGGATAAGTGCGCAGATCGCGATACATCCGGAAAGCAATATGTACCACCATGCGGTATTACCTTCTGCCGGGCTTAAGTTGGTAATCACGAAAGCTACCAAAGCTCCACCGAAGAAATATACGAGGGTAAGTCCATCCCATTTGTGAACGCTACGGGCTATCCAAATGGCGGAAGCACTGATCAATCCAAAAAACAAACCCCAGATAACGGGAGGATATTCTTCCAGAAAATGACTGATCACCAGAACACCGAACAATAACCCGGATGCCATGCCTGCAATCAGGGTCAATAAAAAGCGCCCGTCCACACGTTGCCAAATTTCTTTGATTCCACCCTTCTTAAACAGGGATCTGAATATCCAGAGGTCAAATGATTGAATGGCATTGAGCAGTCGCTCATAAATACCTGAGATGAATGCTATCGTGCCGCCTGAAACGCCAGGGATTACTTCGGCAATACCCATGGCTACACCGCGCAAAAGAATTCCCAGCCAGGAGTGTGTTCCTTTTTCGTTATTGATCATATTATTCATTTCATTCGTGAGGGCGACCGAGTACTTTTCCACTTCTGACAGCCTTATCCAGCCATTCATCCGCTTCCCGGTCCCGGGCATCCCAGTTGATACTCAGGTAGTCTCTTAAATCCGGCTGACCGGCATCGACCCAGGCCGAATACCAGACCGACCCTACCGCCATTATGGATTGCTGCATTCGTGCTTCCACCATCCCATCCAGCGACTGCTGGTACTGGGCAGCATAAGCGGCGCAAGGCAACCGCACGATCTGGCTCAGTCGTTCCTCGAAACAATATTGTTCATCTTCCGGTATTTCCCGGCTCAACCTTTTCTCGATCTGCAGTACAGAATCCACAAATGAATTGCTTTCCATAACTACCTCCCAGGCAAATTTGTTTATATCCCGGATGTATTCCGCTTTACCGACTAAAAAGTCATACTGGGTTTCGGCAAACAGCTCAGGGATCCTGGATTCCCAGAAGGCGTGAATACCTACCTGGTCGGTCATCTGTCCATTGTAATTCATGGTTGTATGCAGCGGTACATGAGCGTCGGCAATGTAGTGCCCCAGATCAGCAGACAATCGCAAAACCTGTTTAGGATCATTGTCCAGAAACGCTTTGACCAGGCGGTGGTATTCCAGTGGAATGAAATAGGGTACCACTCCGTGAGCCATAAGTTCATTGTTGATCTGCCAGGAAGCTGTTTTTCCTATTTGAAGGGAATCAGGCCAGGAATCCAGCAACCAAATTTCATCACTCAAATGCCGGGCTGCTTCTGAGGTAATAAACGAAGCCGTCCCCGGATACCGCACAATGAAACTATCAAGAGAAGGAAATGCATCCAATACTTCGCCTTTCTCATCCAGTAATTCGATCGTGTTTTTACCAATAAAAGCTGGCAACCAACTTCTGGGCAAGTCCGGAAATGGTTTCTTTCCCCAATGATCCAGGTCGATGTAATGCCTGGCAGCTTCGCCGATGACGGCATACCTGCGTTTATCCGGATCTACAGCATGTTCGGTAATGTAGTCGATCTCTTGCTTGTACAACGGATACATTTCTTCGGGTAATGTATAAACAGCCGTCCTATTGATGAGACGGTGGCCATAGAAACCCCAAAATGGCATACGCCAGGATCCCGGAACAAAAGAGTATAGCCCCACGCATCCGGCGATCAAAAGAAAGAAAAAATACCGCCATCTATTGTTTAAGGAAGTAGGCATTGCTCTTAAATATCTTCTGCAATATACGTGTTTGGGCCAGGATCCATTGGCCATTATCGGTGACAATCCAATACCTCTCAGTGCGAGCCATATCTTCGACCGGGTAGAAAGACCAGGTTGATTCTGTCAGGTCATTTTTTACGATTGAAATCCGGCAATATGGGGACTCGGCCAGAATTCGTATCTGATCCCTGGGAGCATCTTCAAAGGATTCAACACCGACATCCAGGAGATCAAACCAATAATTGCGCATAAGCACATCTGAGGTGTTTTCAACAGGCTTCACTCCGGACAAAACCAGATGCCAGCTTTCTCCCTGTTTTTGCATGGCAAATCCGGACGTATCCCGTTGCGGATAACTTACAGTAATTCGATTAACTTCATTCAGGTCAAAATGAAACAGATGCCGGTCTCTCCATTCATTGATTCCCATGACAAACCGTGACCGTAATGCCCCCTGCCAGCCGGGAATATCAATAACCAAAGGAATACCGTCAGGTTCTGCCATATAATAGGTCCCTTGTTCATCTTCAGTTACTCCTCCGATGTAAAAGGTCCGGACGGCTTTGCCATTGGTAAAGATGTTCACTTTAACACTTTGAGTAGCCAGGTCAGCAAGTATTGTTGGTTGAGAAGCTTCAGTAGGTATGAACCGAACACGCATCCTTTCTATGGTCTCCAACAGTGTTTTTACCGGCGGGTCCCATGCAAATAAGCTGTCGTTAAGCGTCCAGTGGTCCCTTTCCTTCTTCAGATCCGCAATCGTACCATCCCGATAGACAAGTTGTATCCGGTCAATCCGGGCCACATTCGTGCTGTTGACCACGTATGCGGAGTCATGATTGGACCTGTGACACGATACCAGGATAAAAGATAAACATACGACTAGGATCTTATGCATAGGTGCCAGCTTCCAGGGGTCTGCCGTAGCGACGTCTGCGCCACCATTGATACAAAAGTCCAAAGATAAGGAGAATCAGCAATGGGCAAGCTACATTGATCAATTGCCACTTCCCCCTCTCCTGGTCCACCTTGGCTGTATTCAACAGCCGTAGCCTCACTTCTTTGGCTCTCGCATCAATCAGGCCATCTTCGTCAAGCAGGTAATCAATGGTATTCAGGATGAAGTCCTTATTTCCCTCATAGACACGATTCTCATCCCGGTTGAAGCCCAGGGGGAAATATTGCGATTCGTTTCGCATTTGATTCTTAATGATATCCCCATCGCCTACAATGACCATTTTTGTGGCTTTGCTGGTGGCCATGAATGGTTCCCCGATGGCTTCAAGCCCTTGTTCCATTTCCGGTTTTACCCGGTTCTCAAAGTAAGAAGGAAACTCACCTTCCAACAGCACCGCCATGGTTTGACCCGGATCATTGAATGCTTCCGGCGGTGTAGGTTGACGGAGCATATCAAAGCTTAACCTTAAGGGGGTATTCATAAATTTGGAATAGGGTCCGGAGGTAAAGAGAATGGTTTTCTTAATCTCCGTCTTGGTCCTGATCGTATCCAGCGTCGATGCGAAGAACAAATTGATGGGATTTATATTCTTGACGATTGGATGTTCGCTTTCAGGCAATACCACCGGAAAAAAATAATAGGGAAAAAGTTGTGTTTGAGGTTTATCACCCTGCATGCCGGTAATCAACTGGATTGAAGAACAACTGTAATCCAAAACAAGATTGTAATTGTACCGGACTCCGTAACGGGTCAGCAGGCTGAACAAGTTGACATCATTAGGAGGTGGAATGAACTCATTACGGTCGGCCAGGCTGTCCAGGTCGGCCTGTACACCGTCGATGAGCCAGATGACTTTCCCCCCATTCATGATGTATTGATCTATTTTGTAAAGGTCTTTATCGGTAAATGGAAGATGCGGTTTGGCGACGATCAATAAATTGACATCGGGATGGATACGGTATTGGGTGGTAAGGTCAATACGGCCCGTATTGTAGGAGGGCCTCAGCAAGGCTTCCAATGCCTGGGTTTGATGGGGCAGCAATTCACCATGGCCGGACGTAAACAGAATGGATTTTTTCTGCTCCTGGATCAGTTTCTGAATTGCATTGGCAAATTTGTATTCCAGCTGACTGATGGAATTGTTGAAGGTTATTTCGGGTGGAACTCCCGGTATATTTGCTTCCAGTAAATTGACATAGGTATAACGCTCTCCGAAAGAAACAATCGCATAGGGGAAAGCTGCCACCTCCTTGACTTCATTTTTTCGACGGATGCGTACGTTTGTAGGTACCATCCCATCTTTTTTCAGGGCTTCGAATCGCTGTCTGATCTCTTCTTCGGAACCGGAGTTCGGGTCTTCATAAAAAAACTGGATCTTGCGGTTGACCTGTTGAAACTCGGCTAACAAATCATCGGTGGCGTTTTGTAGTCTTCTTAATTCTGCTGGTATTTCCCCAGAAAGTAACACTTTGATGGAAATGATATCCGGAACGCGTTTCAATACTTTGTTGGTAGCAGCTGAGAGTGTGTAGCGACTGTCATCCGTCACATCCCATTTTTTATATACAAATCCACCAATCAGATTCAGTGCAACCAGAACGGCAGCCAGGACAATCCAATGTAGTAATGGTTTTTCTCTGGAAATCAGTTGCATCAAGGTATCGGTTTTATCAGGTTCGTGAAGCCAGCACCATATGACTTGCTTCGACGGATAACAGGATCAGTGTAAAGAAATACAAAAGATCCCGGGAGTCAATAACACCCCGGCTGATGGATGAATAATGTGCGTCAATGCCAAACTGCTGAACAATGTAATCCCATGTTCCGACCCATCCGGGTAATTTGCTTATGAATACAAAACCCCATTGCAGTATAAAACACATAAACACTCCCGTGATGAAGGCAATAATCTGGTTAGAGGACCAGGTGCTGGCCAGCATCCCTATGCCGGTAAAACTGGCTGCCTGTAACGCCAGACCGAGGTACGCTGACAAAGTCTCTCCGCCATCAACCATGGCCGGTGTTGCAGCCAGTGATTTAAGACTGATATAGTATATCAAAGTAGGCAATAACGTAATCAGGACCAGACTTAGATAAGCCAAGTATTTCCCCCAGACCAGCGCAGCAAGCGTAATCGGTCTGGTCAGTAATAATTCCAGGGTTCCGGTCTGTGACTCTTCGGCAAATGACCGCATCGTTATGGCAGGGATCATGATCGTAAGGATGGTAGGTGCCAACCTGAAGAAAGACTCAAGTGATGCATATGGATAATCAAGTACACTGTATTCTGGAAAAACCCAGGTCATCAATCCCATGACCAGCAAAAAGAAACCGATGACAATGTAAGCGATGAGTGAGCTAAATAAAGATCTGATCTCCTTGCGGTAGATACTCCACATCAGGCATGAGTTAATTCACGAAATACATCTTCCAGGCTATTATGCTCCTGGTACATCTCCAGGATACGGAGATTGTGGGCAACAGCAAAGTCAAAGAGATGCGTACGCAGGTCTTCCTGCTCTCTTTGTCGTATGGTAAGTCTTTGTTTATCGATCATCTCTACTTCGCGGAGATATTTGTCTTTCTTGAAATATTCTAATGTCAATGGGCGATCAAATTCGACCACAATGCGTTCGTGCGATTTAATTTGCTTCTTCAACTCAGCCGTTGAATTATCGGCAATAATCTTCCCTTTATGGATGATGATCACGCGGTCGCACATCGCCTCAACTTCCTGCATGATATGCGTGGAAAGCAGAATGGTTTTACCCTGCTGACGAATGATCTCCCGAATCTCCAGGATTTGATTGGGGTCCAACCCGGTGGTAGGTTCATCCAAAATCAGGACCTGTGGATCGTGTATTAATGCCTGCGCCAATCCAACCCGTTGCCGGTATCCCTTGGAGAGTTCCTTGATCAGCTTGTGGGCATGCGATACCAGACCGGTTTGTTGGATGATATCGGTAATGCGCGCCTGTCGATTCGGAATATGATAGATCTGCGAGACAAAATTCAAATACTCCTGAACGAACATATCCCCGTACAATGGATTGTTCTCCGGCAAATAACCTATCAACCGCTGGATGCCAATCGGGTTTTTCCGCACATCCAAACCACATACCGAAGCATGACCTTCCGTCGGAGGCATCAGGCAAGTCAAGATCTTCATCGTTGTTGTCTTTCCCGCACCGTTAGGTCCAAGAAAACCGACGATCTCTCCTTTCTTGATGGTAAAGGATATGTCATTTAATGCCTGGTTAGAGCCGTACCATTTATGGAGGTTCTGTACCTCAATTGACATATTAACAGGGATTATAATATAAAAGTAATTGAATCATTCAGCGTACACAACTAAATAACAAAAAAAGTGCCTGTAATATTTCAGTGCTAAAGGTTGGTACCTTTTATTTAGAGACGCATATATGTTCAGCCGGCCAAATGATATTATCCCTCTGAAAGAATGTCCAAATTATCACCTGGTGTTCGCCGACAGTCACGCGCTAATTGCAGGTTTATTATGAAAAAGGAAATATGTTATCGGGTATTAATATCCTGTTATTTCCGGTGAGTCCGTAGCAATTCAGTAATAAGCATTTAAAGAAAAAGGATGCTGCCCAATGAGTATCAGGGCAACATCCTCTTATCTATTTATACAGACATGCTTTATCAGTCAAAGTTCATTTCAGAGCATTTTGTTAGTTAACCCTGACCATCCGTTTATTGAGCACTCCTGATGCCGTTTCAAGCTGATAAAACAAGACACCTTTCACTTCCGGAATGCTACCAGCCTCCAGGGTAATCAAATGATTTCCTCCTGAATAACTGCCGGTCACCCGGTAAAGCTCCTTGCCCGTCACGTCCATTACCCGCAGGGTTGCTGTCATGCTTTCTGGCAACCAGAAGCCAATCTTCGTCTCCCCACTGAATGGGTTCGGCGTATTCTGATAGAGCTCAGGCGTCCTTATCCCTTCTCCCTTTACCTTTTGTCCCGGTGACGCCGATCCAGTTCCCGACTTCGTCAACGGACTGCTGTCCTGGCAGGCATTGCCAGTGTTATCCTGTAGCAGCAACGTCGTAGTACAGAAGTCCTTGTTACCGGCTTCGTCGATCACCCAGATCTCCACTTCAATCTCCTGGGAACGACCATCCGGGATGTCCGCACAGGTGAACGTGATACTTGGTGTCTCTCCGTCTTCCGTGAAGCTCAGGATCAGGTTGTCGGCCGTCGTACAGTTGTCGTAGCTGCCGGCATCGAAGTCCGCAGCCCATACCTCGACCTCGCCCGAAGGACTCATCACCACCGTAGCGATGCCATGGTAGCAATAAGGCGTTGGGTTCTTGCAGTCTCTGATCGTAAATGTCGTATAACAGCTGTCCTCATTGCCACAGCGATCCTTGCCTACCAGCCAGACACCATACGTGCCTACCGCCAGTTCTGCTGTTAATTCATGACCTTGTCCGTAAGCTACCGGAGTGGTCTCATCGGCCAATACCGTGTAGCGGTATTGGATCTCATCTTCTGCTGCACAGTTGTCTGTGCCTGAAGCCAGCAACTCGTACCGTACCGTCGCTGCATCGCAGTTGTTGTCCAGGATGCAGGTCTCTTCCAGCTCATTGCATACGATCACCGGTGCTTCGTCATCCACCACCTTGATCACCTGCAGATAGGTCATGTAACCATCTCCGTCATCCTTCAGATTGCGGTGGATGCAGCATCTGCTCTCACTCGCTACCAGACGGTCGTCGACGATCACATCCGGATAGCGGCTATTGATGTCTGGTGAATAAACACACCAGTCAATCAGCTTCCACGTCCGTAAGATCTTGTAGCAGCCTTCCGTCACATCGTAACGCTCATCCGAGTACGTCACCCCGATCAGCTCACAGTCGTCGTCGCTGATCTCCGGATAACCTGCGCCCGTGCGGTCTGCCGCCAGACTGCCCGGGTCAGTGCAGTTCACCACCACATCTGCCGGGAAGATCACCTCAAAGTCGGAGCGTGGCTTCACATACAGCGTCTGTGTGTCGTGTGCCGTGTTACCACATTTATCGGTAGCCGTCACCGTCTTGGTCAGCGTCCCTACCCCACATTCGTTCAGGCTTCCACTGTATTCCACTTCCGTTTCCGGCGCCCAGCAGTTGTCCGTGATCACCCAGTCTTCCGACGTCTCGTCAAAGTAGCTTTGCGGATCCGGGTGTCCACCGTCCGGGTTGTCGTATTTATCCAGCATCAGCCACAGCCGGCAGTAGATCGGCTGCCAGTTGTGATCGTGGTACCAGTAGCTGTATTCATCGCAGTTCACGCCGCCGACATAATTGGACTCGCCGCATACCGAGCCACCGTAATAGCCGAAGTCTCCGCCATCCCACGGGATCTCTACGCAGCAAACCGTCGTTACTTCTACCGGAGCACCTGAAGTGTTCCATCCTACTGGGTAGATGTAAGGATCTGCGCAATAGGTAGCCAGTGCATCTTCACCTTCACATACATCATGCGTAAAGGAGGCGCCATGGCCTTTCACCGTTGCGGTTTTGGTGCCTCCGGCATAGGGCTTCGTCAGCTCCCACCAGTAGGGAACACCGTCACAGTAAACCGTCACATCCTCAGGAGCAACCACCACCGGTGGTGTCTTATCGTCCTTAATCACCTCGATCATGCAATCGCTGTATCGAACCGGCGTATAGTAGGGTGTAGTTAGATTCAATCGTTTGGTAATCTCTGCTTCGGTCCGGTAGGGTTCGAAGATACGATTCTTCCAATCTTCCACTCCTTCTTCTGTGATGATTTGCCATGAACAAATTCCCCATGGAACCGGACTATGGGCGTTCAATAATTCTGGTAATTCCAATTCCAAAATTGAATTACTCGGTAATCCAGCGAGGCCGCATCCGGAATACCCTCCTTCAGTTAATTGAGGCATAATATCTAAATGCCCATAAACACCCGCAATGGCCAAAACAGGAAAATCATAGTGCAAATAATCGCCTTCACAAGTGATCAGATAGCGCGGATCTCCATAGTGAATGAATTCATCCAGCTTCCACAAGTAGAAAGCCTGGAACACATGGGAGTGATTGTACCAATACCATTCGTGTTCGCCGCCATAGAAGGTATGTGGATCATATACAGGCAGGTCACAAGCCTCATAGACCCGCAATACTAATTGTTCACGACCACATTCTGTTACATCAATATAGTCATCGAAAACAAACGTGTTGATCCATTCTTCGATATAGGTTTCATACCCATCCTTGTCTGCATTATATGCGCTTTCCCCGATGCATCCGATGAAGAAATCATGCCAGTAATTCCGCCAGTAGGTCACACTATCCATATTAGCCACCGCAAAGTGTAACTGCTCACAACAATTGTCGTGGCTGCCATCATCAAGGTCCTTGGCGTAAACCCGCGCCCAACATTTTTCCGGATCCAGGGTAACCTGGGTAATCTCGTCGCATACCGGTGTCGGAGGTGTATTATCTTCAATCAATGCCTTACGGTACACCACACTTTCATTCCAGCAGCGATCGCGAATCACATAACGAATCCAATGCCAACCCTGAGGAAGATATACGGTAGCTTTTCCTCCTTCCGCGATTTCGCCAGACAAGAGCGTTGTTGATCCCGGATGAGCCTGATCCTGGTAAGATACTTCATACAACACCGTAAGCTGATCGTCACACTCTTTGACCACCAAATCCCGAATGTCCGGGATATCCAGGTGCGCTTTACAATCGTGTGGGTCACTATAACCCACCAAGTTATAATCATCCTTCAACCGTAACCCTGTACTAAACCGGATATTGTCTACATAATACGCTTTTGAGGCTAGAACTTGATCGACCCGGCTCCTGAAGGAAATTTTGGTAATTGGATCCATCCCGGACACCACACCAAAGAATCCATCGGCAGGCAACATAGCGATCTGAGAGGTTTTCCCTGACATGGTTTGTAATTCCACATCTAGATTAACATTTTCACCACTGGCGGCATAAAGGAACTCCGCTGAAAATGAAGTTACCGGAATTTTGAACCGCAATTCAACATGGTCGGCTTCACTGCCAAACTCCAGGGCATGCTCAAAAATGGCTGCAGGCGTGCCATCCACAGCACCCGGACCCACAAAGGGCGAAGCATCGATTATATCAAATAAAACCGGATAATAGAGGTTGTCCACCACCCTTTGGATGGAGAAATAGTCCAACTCCAATGGCTCATCTGCAAAAGAAACATCTTGTTTGAATTGGTTAAAATCTTCCAATACAATGTCCTGATCTCCGGTAGCATCTGTCCAAGACTGGAGGTCGGTAAACGAGACCATCCCTGAAATAGGAGCTTCAACTTTGGTGATCAGAGCATGCGGATCGATCTCCGGGCCCTTGGTATCTGAAAACTTAAACCACTGAACACAGGTGAAATCACTGCCCCTGCACCAGTCGTAAATGTGCCAGGTACGACGGATCTTATACGAACGTCCGCAAGTCGGCAAAACATGATCTTCGTATTCAAATAGTATCTGGCATTTACCTTGTTTGTCAAATTGAGGTCCTGAGGCAGAACGCCCGGGGATGAAATACGCATCCGGCTGACCTTGTAAGGCACTGACCAAATACGGTGCCGGAAAATAACCTTTCCCATCCGTGGGCCAAGGATGAGCATATCCCTGGTCATCGAGATAGGTGTCCCCTTTTTCTCCGGTATTCCAGAGAAGCTCCACTTCTTTATTGTCGTGAATCACCGTAGTTGTACACTCTATTTCTACATCATCCGGGCATACCAATTGATCAAGCGATTCACGGATGATAAAGATGGTGTCATTGCATTCCACGAAATTACCCCATACATCGGTGGCCCGTATTACCCGTGCAACATAACCACTGAGCGGAGAGTCTGTATCGCAATCAAAGCTTTCCCATTTACGGCTAACGATTTCAACTTTTGGATCGCCGTAAGCACTGCAATTATCACCTACCACCACCTTAGCAGCCGCATTTTCTGCATTCAAACAAGACACTGTCGTGTTGGAACATTCGATGATCGGAGGATATTTGTCTTCAACTTTAATGGTTCCCCAACAACTATTTTTGTTGACTAAATCGATCACCCGGTAGGTCATTTCAGCGCCAATGTGTGAAACATCGACCGTACTGGCCGGATCGAACGTATTCGTACCTTTTGGATACGATAATTCTACCAATAAGTGGTTGGCACATTCAGCCGTCGTGATCAATTCTTCGGGTTCAATATTCCTAAGGCATTGGCCATTCATGGAAATATTGACCCGGTCATGACACGTGAAGGTATTGTCTGACTGGGTTGGCAAACCCAACGGAATGAGGCAAAGAACCGAGTCTTCCAACACACCATTGCGGAACAACTTCGTTTGATTTACTGCAACATTTACCGTGGTTACTGAAATATCATCGATGTACCAGCCATTGATTCCCGAACCACCTACAAATTGGTCGGATAGGAATCTGAATCTGAATTTCACCTGCAGTCCGATAAACGAGTACAGTGAGATTTTAGACTCGACAAAATCCGTCGTTCCAAAATATCCTTCACTGCTTCCACCAAAAAGGGGGCGGAAAAAGGAACCCGAATTTTCGGTATAACCGTTTTGAACCATGTATGGCTGTGCATCATACCAGGTGCTGCCGCCATCCAAAGAGTACTCAACAACACCACCATCCCAACCGGATTCTGTCTCAAACCGATGGAAAAAGGATAACTCGCTGTTCTTCGTCACTGAGATTGGATCTGTAACCAACGCATTATCTGAAGGACTGTCAAAATCAACCGCATACCAGGATGCAGCCCCCTCATGAGCAAGCGTATTGGATTTACTCCAGTTGGTTAACCCACTAAGGTTTTCGACCGCAACCATTGGTGACGCCTCGGCAGTTTCTGAAAATAGCGTTGCCGGAAGATCCCAGATACAGCTATCTGCTGTCACCTGATAGGATACGGTTAGGGTGTCCGTACCCATGCAAGCCAGGGGACCAAAAGAAACGGTATCTCCGGACAGCGTGCCTCCACTAACGTAGGTAAGTCCAGCACCGATGACATCCTCCACGGTCAGTCCAGAGTTGGTCCCATTGCCACAACCGCAGGACAATGAAATATTAATCGTACCAACCTCACCTTCGCGGATTACACCCGGGCTGGTGGTTTTGAAAACCGTAACAGTCGTATCTGTTGCAAAAGAGGCGGTGCCATCAAAGCGACTTAATGAACTTCCTTGGTCGGCAGCTATGCCCAATCCCCGGCGGGCAAAAGCATCCCATATCGCACACCGGTAAAGACCATTATACCGCAATTCATCCGCTCTTAATATTGCATCCCGGGCATCAACAAATCCAGGAGAACAGGGGGTGAGCTTCAACGCATCAATGACCAATTGCAAGGCGATGTTATTCCCACCCTGACCATGATACAGATCCTGATCTACGCTTCCTACCTGAGCAATAACGTTCCAGGTCATATCCCAGAGCATGGTCGCCCAGACCGTTCCGACCCCATGTGGCGTAGTCAATAGCGCATTATCCGGCAAGTTCGCATAGGTCTCGGGATTGATCGACATATCATAGGAATAAGGAAATGGTCGGATTCCAAAGCTATTGCTGGCCTGATTTAATGCATAGGTCCCAATTGGTCTGGCATCATTTGGTGCTGCCGAGTTCCAGTCAGTTGTCAGCATCAGCGCAAAATAATCGCTCCAGCCTTCCCCCATTTGCTCTTCATTTCCAAGGCATCCGATATTGGGTCCACCCACGAGACGTGTTGAAATACCATGGCCGTATTCGTGGGTAATAATCCCGTTGTCCAGATCACCGAGCTTAAAAGCTACCGGACCACCAGTGGTCATGCTTACGTTGACGGTACCGTTGGGCAATGCTTTAAGCGTAGCACCATCCTCCATCGAAATCATCACTGCGGGCATGGTGATCGAGTTATCAGTGCCCCCCATAGTTGTAGGAGCACCTATATTATTCTGAACGACAATAAGACCTACGGCACCAGCGGCTTGAGCATTTAGTGCTTTTATGGTAAAAGAACAGGTACCTCGGTCGACCATGGCAATGGCTCCGGGAGGGAAGCCGGCAAACTCTGCAGCAGAACAACCAATCCCACCGGTGTAATATACGTTTGCCGTGACCGGTCCTACATCAAATAATTTATTATTGACGCTAAAACCACTTTCGATCGATTCAAAGGTGGTTATAATGGGACTGTTAACCAACAATGGGGCAACAGGGGCAGACTCCCAAACATACATTTGCATCCGGGGTGCATTCCCGTCCACTGGGGTGAAAAAGTTGGCATTGTTTCTGGCTCCTACCCTGAAAGCATCCAGGGCTTCGGCACGAACAGCATCGTTACCCTGGCCTCCCCGGCCGAGATTATCGACCTGAAAGTTACCGGCCGCTTCATCGAAACCATACTGATAAAAAATGTCGTGATTCAAATTGTTCCAGAAAAACAAATTGGTAATGGCGGCATCGATGTTCGTTCTTGGGTGATTGTTCAGGTCGAGTGGGAAGTCAAACTGCAGAGAAGCACCACCGTCCGGTGAATAGCGTCCATTGAGGACACCCGGAGCCGGTAATGAGGGGTTTACATTAGATGTGTCTTCGTAAGCATACGTGTTATTACCACGAGTATAGGTATAGATTTGCGTCCCATCATTTTGCCACATTAATGTGCCGGCTGGGTTACCCGGCCCATTTCGGTCCCAAGGGTCGGCAACGAGCGTACGGCTTCCGAAACTTGGTGCTTCGAGGGGCAGGTCAAAAACGCGATAGCCCGCACTCATCATCGGCATATTCATGCCAAGAATACGGGGACTATCTTTCTTTGTTGATGTTTGTTTGATCGAATGCGACGATCCCGGAATATGATCGTGGTCAACGGCAAAACACTTTATTACTGCATCGTATTTTGACATGATTTTGCCATCCATGGCATCCACAAATACATGCCAGATGCTCTGACTGTCCGGATTTTCCAGAACGACTTCCCAAACAAGATGAACCTGCTTGGAATTACGGCCGGCATCCTGCATCCATTTTAGTCCTATCGTTGGCTGCTCCTCATTCGGATGGATCGGGGCATAAGCATATTTAATCGGCAACCCACTGGAATTGTATTCAATTTTTGGCGTACCCATCTGGCTTGGTAAAACCATCCGAACTTCAAGCGCGGCTGTTCGCATTGCTATGTCCGAGTTCAGTTGTGGATTTGTCCTTGAAACCTTTGATTCAATGTATGGTATGAACCGGGAGTTGAAATTTACGATTGATCCATTTCTTATGGCGGCATTTATTATCCCACCTTCAACAGGAATCCCTTGGAAATACTGGCTGAGATAAACATGGGTTACATTCAGTCCGGATGTCGTGTAAGAACTACTCACCTTTGCTTCGGACAGGTCACTTGAGGCATGGGTTTTGGAAGCTTCCCTGATGACCAGGTCTCTTAGCGAGATAGTGCTTTGAGCTTGTAATGAAATGGTAAAAATCAACAGTTGGGTTACACTCAAAAATCGGCAGAATCTCTTCCAGGCGTGCATACATCTTGGTTTTTCGGTTGCTGAATAATAACAGGACTTTAACCTGTTATAAAAATCAAATATATATAATTACTATTAATGTGTACTCATTTCATTGAACCAAAATTGAATCCTGGTACGATAAAATAACATGTCCGAAATTCAATAATGAATGAGGTATGAAATAGTAAAAACGATGAATTTAATATCCAAAACTGTAGAATAATAACGTATCGGATACCATAGAACACCACACTTACTGACGATTGCTTTCGCAATGCCATGTCTCTTCAGAGTCTCCTGACTCTCCTTTGTCACTAAGATGTCAGGATTTACGATCGATCTTTTGCCGTTGTCCGCATATTGGGCTGGCGATAGCTAGTGCGTTGTTAGTATTAATTAATCCACCTTCACCATCCTACTGACGAATGCTGGCGCATTGTCAGCATACCTATCAATTCACCTTGTCCATCCTACTGACGAATGCTGGCGCATTGTCAGCATCCCTATTAATTCACCTTCACCATACGCTTATTCAATACCCCTTTCTCCGTTTCTACTGACGCTCCCTTCGGTCGGTCAGCACCGGTCAGCATTGGTTAATTCACCTTTACCATGCTACTGACGAATGCTGGCGCATTGTCAGCATACCTATCAATTCACCTTCACCATGCGTTTATTCAATACGACTTTCTCCGTTTCTACTGACGCTCCCTTCGGTCGGTCAGCACCGGTCAGCATTGGTTAATTCACCTGCACCATGCGTCTGTTCAATACCCCTTTTTCGGTTTCTACTGACGCTCCCTGCGGTCGGTCAGCACCGGTCAGCATTGGTTAATTCACCTTTACCATACGCTTATTCAATACCCCTTTCTCCGTTTCCAGTTGATAGAACAGTACCCCCATCACTTCCGGAATACTGCCAGATTCCAGGGTAATCAGATGATTACCTCCCGAATAGTTACCGCTCACACGGTACAGCTCCTTACCCGTCACATCTATCACCCGCAGGGTGGCTGTCATGCTCTCCGGCAGCCAGAATCCGATCTTCGTCTCTCCGCTGAATGGGTTCGGCGTGTTCTGGTAGAGCTCTGGCGTCCTTAACCCTTCTCCCTTAACCTGTTGCCCCGGCTGCGCCAATCCAGCTCCTGACCCGGTCAACGGACTGCTGTCCTGGCAGGCATTACCTGTATTGTCCTGTAGTAGTAGCGTGGTCGTACAGAAGTCCTTATTTCCCGCTTCATCGATCACCCAGATCTCCACCTCGATCTCTTGAGATCTGCCATCCGGGATATCGGCACAGGTGAAGGTTATGCTTGGTGTTTCTCCGTCTTCCGTAAAGCTCAGGATCAAGTCATCAGCCGTCGTACAGTTGTCGTAGCTGCCGGCATCGAAGTCTCTAGCCCATACTTCAACCTCCCCCGATGGACTCATCAC
Organism: Lewinellaceae bacterium; assembly: GCA_020636135.1. Lineage (NCBI taxonomy): Bacteria > Pseudomonadati > Bacteroidota > Saprospiria > Saprospirales > Lewinellaceae > Lewinellaceae bacterium. The sequence goes on along the minus strand of JACJYK010000001.1, from coordinate 1,872,394 downwards.
CACCGTGGCGATGCCATGGTAACAATACGGCGTTGGGTTCTTGCAGTCTCTTATCGTGAAGGTTGTGTAACAACTGTCCTTGTTCCCACAACGATCCTTACCCACCAGCCAGACACCATAGATGCCGACGGCCAGTTCTGCTGTTAATTCATGGCCTTGTCCGTAAACTACCGGTGTCGTCTCATCGGCCAATACCGTGTAGCGGTATTGGATCTCATCCGCTGCTGCACAGTTGTCCGTGCCTGAGGCCAGCAACTCATAGTTAACCGTCGCTGCATCGCAGTTGTTGTCGTAGATACAGGTCTCACCCAGCTCATTGCATACAATCACCGGTGCTTCGTCATCCACCACCTTGATCACCTGGATGTATTCCATAAACCCATCACCATCATCCTTCAGATTCCGTACAACACACTGACGCGCTTCTCCGGCCAGCAGCCGGTCATCCACGATCACATCCGGATAGCGGTTATGGAGGTCCGGTGAATAAACACACCAGTCGATCAGCTTCCAGTGCCTTAAGATCTTATAACACCCTTCCGTTACATCGTAGCGCTCATCCGAGTACGTCACCCCGATCAGCTCACAATCGTCGTCGCTGATCTCCGGATAGCCCGCTCCTGTGCGGTCCGCTGCCAGGTTCGCTCCATCCGTACAGTCCACCACCGCATCTGCCGGGAAGATCACCTCAAAGTCGGAGCGTGGCTTCACATACAGGGTCTGCGTGTCGTGTGCGGTGTTACCACACTTGTCCGTAGCCGTCACCGTCTTCGTCAGCGTCCCTACCCCACATTCGTTCAGACTGCCGGTAATCTCCACTTGCGTATCCGGCAATGAACAGTTGTCTGTGATCACCCAGTCTTCCGCTGTATCCTCAAAGTAGCTTTGTGGATCCGGATGACCGCCATCCTTATTGTCGTATTGATCCAGCAGCAACCAGATCTGGCAATAGATCGGCTTCCAGTCGTGCGACAACTGGGGTATGATCGTCGCCAGTCCATCCACACAGGCGTCGTACGCATATCCTTCCACCTGGGGTCCTCCGTAATAGCCGTATTCACCACCATCCCACGGTTGCTCCACGCAGCAACTCACCACGTCGTAACCACCATTGGGCGGCGTCAGGATCGTGAACACCAGTTGTGGCGTGATGCAATGATCACTCAGCACATCACCGCCTTCACAGACATCATGCGCAAAGCTTGCTCCTTCTCCTCCTAATTCCACCGACTTTGTCCCGTAATCGTAATGCTTGGTGACCGTCCAGTTGTAAGGTACGCCGTCGCAGTACACCGTAACATCTTCAGGTGCTACCACCACCGGTGGTGTCTTGTCGTCCTTCAGCACCTCGATCCAGCAGTCGTTGTATTTCGTCTTCAGCAGATCCGTGTACATGAAGTTTTGTTTCACCTTCAGGCCCACCAGGATCTCCGGTATGTTGTCTACAATGCACTCGCCAATGTCTGCATTCAGGATGTTCTGCAGTTCCAGCTCGATCTGATCCAGCGTCATCTTGTTCAGCTGTACAAACTGACCTTTGTCTTTGTAGTATTCCACCAGGCACCATACATAACGCAGGTACAGCGACTCATTCGTGATGCAGCCCAGCAATGGGAAATAATCATCCCAGCAGGCATTCATCAGCTCGTAGAAGAAATGCTCCTGCTTCGTGTCGATCGTCCACTGGTAGACCGCCGTAGGTGTACCCCCCGGTGTCGTCTGATAGATCGGTGGCAGGATGCACGTCACGTTCTTCTTGATGTGTTCGTCGTAGGGCCGTAGTCCACAAGCTTCGTACACCCGCAGCACAACCTGGTCTTCTCCACACTCCGTCAGGTCTTCAACCACATCAAACGCACACAGGTTCATCCATACCTCATGTGCCACCCGCATGAACGACACCAGGTTGGGAGCCTCGGTCTCATAAAGGCCCAGGCCGTCAAATGGAATGTCTACTCCGAAATATTCTTCCGTCACCGACGACAAAAACTCCTGGAACTGCGCTTCGTAGTAGTCTACGCTATCTTTCAGCGCCACCGCATAATACAGCTGATCGCAGCAGTTGTCGTGGCTGCCGTCATCCAGATCCTCCGCGTTGATCCGTGCCCAGCAGCTCGCCGGGTCCAGGGTCACCTGCGTGATCTCATCACACACCGGCGTCGGAGGCGTCGCATCCAATACCTGCACCGTGATCCCCGGCACCAGCGTCGTGAACAGGGATCTGAAGCCACCTACCCCAAATAAATTTTCCGGCAACACTTCCAAACTCGTATTCCAGCACGCATCCACCAACCGCAATTTGATGGTAAAAACTCCTTCCGGTAAATAGATGTCTGCCGGCAGCGTACCGCTCAATACCGTCGTCTTACCAGGATGGCCCGCGTCGGCTACTTCTACCTCATAACCCACTTCAAAGTCGTTGCAGTCAAAGAAGTATTTTTTTACATCCGGAAGATGTACATGTGCCTTACAGTCGTGCGGCTCCGTATACGCCAGTACCGTAAACTTATCCGCCAGGTCAAGCAACGACGTCGTATCCATTTCCGATCTGCCCAGGTCGAAATAATCAAAGAAATTCAGGAACGGCGCTATCGTATCTTTGACGATGATCCATTGCTCACACGTCGTATCCCGGTGTCCGCACCAGTCGTAGATCGTCCACGTTCTCCTGATCTTCCGCGATTTGCCACAGATCTCAAATACCTTATCCTCGTATTCCGCTATCGTATTGCAGTGCGCATTCGCCAGCCCCGGGAACAGCTCGTAGTAATAATCCGGAACCCACAGCGGACTCGTCCCGCCATCCAGCGTCTTGATTTCCGGATAAGCCGTAATGGGGGTATTGTACAGGAACCGCGTGATCACCTGTAAGGTGAAGGGATCCAAAGCCTCCAGATCCAGCTTTATACTGCCTCCAAACAATTCTTTGGCCAGAGAATCCAGTAATCCGTACTGCTTGTACAGTTCCAGCAGCGTGCACTCTACCTCGATCGTATCCGGACAGATCAGGCTGTCCAGGTTATTCCGCTCGATCCAGATCTCCTGGGTGCATTCGTTGTGGTTGCCCCATGGATCGCTGCTCCGGATCGTTCGCGTGATCTTGCCACTGAATAACGAATCTTCGCAGTGGTAGTCTTCCCAGATCGAATTTACCAGGTCTACCCGCGCCGGATAAGGACCACAGTCGCTCACCAACGTTTCGAGGTATTCTTCAGAGGATAGAATAGCCGCTTCCAGGCACGTCAGCGTATCGTTCTCGCAACGGATGACCGGGCCCAGCTTGTCTTCCAGCTTCAGCGTACCCCAGCATTTGCCGCCCGACTGGATGTCTTCCACCACATAGGTCAACGTCTGTCCGACGTGTTCGTACGTCAGGGTAGCTCCCGGGATGGGTGTCAGTGATCCCGGTATAAATACTTCGCAGTTGTAGCGGTCGATACAGCCGGCGCTGCCGGTAACCAGCACATCACGGGCCGTGATCACACGCTGGCAATCGCTGCTCAGGCTGATGTTCACATGATCCTGGCAAGAAAGGCCTGCTGCCGCTCGTTTGGCACCGGATTGCAACGATTGGGCCTGGCCGTTCTCCAGAACCGTGATCGTAAACGAACACGTGTCTTTTTTGGTGGGTGCATTGCTCGCCTCGAATTGGACCGTATACATCCCGAAGTCCAGGATGCTGTCCGATGCGGGGCCGGTAAGCTGCGTGATCACCGGCGTACAATTGCTCATCACCGTAGGGTCCGGGTAACTTACTTGTACCTCACAGGCAAAAGGATCCGCTGTCACTGTGATATCCGCAGGACACGTGATACTCGGGGTGTCGCAACATAAGATATTCGGGTCAGCTACCGTCACCATCGATAGGCAGGAGTCCCGGTTACCGTTGTTATCTACGGCTACCAGGTACACCATATTGGCGCCCAAATTCTGGCAGGTGAAGACCGTTTGACTCAGTGATAAAGATGCTATGCCACAGGCATCCATCGTCGGTGTGGATTCTATATCGGTCGCACTGATACTTACCGATGGATCCGGCATTGTATTCTGGATATTGACCGTTATGTCTTTACAGACCGGAGTAGGTGCATTGTTATCCTCCACCGTAACCGTGGACAGGCAGCCACTGCCATTCCCACTAGGGTCATATACATGAAGGGTGTCTATATTTAAGCCTACATCAGCACAGGTAAATGCGGTCTTACTGGCGGTATATGTTTGAATGCTGCAATTGTCGTTGCTCCCATTATCGAGGTCCGTTGGCAAGATCGAGGCCATGCCCATATTGTCCAGAATGACCGTAATATCTTTACAGCTGGCCATTGGTGCTATATTGTCTCGTACCGTTACTGTTGAAAGGCACGATTTGCTGTTCCCGTTCACATCCGAAACTGTCAGCGTAACCGCATTCCCGCCGACATCCATACAATCGAACGTAGTATCAGAAGCAACGATCGAAGCAATGCCACAAGCATCACTACTGCCATTATCCAGGTCCGACGATGCGATGGTGACCTGGCCCAGATTATCCAACGTTACTGTTATGTTCTGGCAAATCGCCATGGGCCGCGTCGTATCCTGCACCGTCACGGTGGCCGTGCAAGAGTCCGAATTGGCACTTGCATCGGATACCTTTAAAGTCACTGCATTATTGCCCACTTCACCACATGTAAAATCGGCAGGAGTTGCCGCATAACCGGTGATCCCACAATTGTCCGTACTGCCACCATCCACATCGATGCTCACTATCGAGGCCATACCGGAGGCATCCAGGTAAACGGTGATGTTTTGACAATTGGCAACCGGGGAGGTAGTATCATACACCGTGATGGTTGCAGCGCACTTACCTGTATTGCCACTGGGATCTGTTACATACAATGAATCCAGGATGGTACCCAGGTTTGCACAGGATACCGATGAAATTCCCGATAAATAACTCTGAATGCTGCAATTGTCCGTACTGCCATTGTCCAAATCCACCGGATTGATGGAGGCCATGCCCATATTATCCAGATAGACGGTTATGTCCTGACAAATCGCCGTAGGTGGGTTATTGTCTTTTACCGTTACATTTGCAATACAGGAGCTGGAATTAGAACTGTAATCGTAGACCTCAACGGTAACTTGATTTGTGCCTGTATCGGAGCACGTAAAGACTGCAAATGCATTCGTGGTTACACCAAAGCAGTTATCACTGCTACCTCCATCCAGATCAAAAGAAGTTACAACCGCTGTTCCATTGCCATCAAGGCTTACTGTAATGTCTTTACAGACTGCAACTGGACGGGTCGTGTCACGCACCGTAACTGTCGCTGAACATGAGCTGGAGTTGGAACTGGCATCAAAGACCGTAAGTGTTACCGGATTCGGGCCCCTATCACTGCAAGAAAAGCCGGTGCGACTAACTTGTTGGCTAGTCACTGAACAGTTGTCCGTACTGCCTCCACCGACATCTCCGGCAGAGATAAATGCAATACCTCCTCCATCAAGATATACCGTGATGTCCTGACAAACCGCAACCGGACGGGTCGTGTCACGCACCGTCACCATTGCAATGCAGCTCCTGGAATTCAAACTCACATCCGTCACAATCAGCGTGACATTGTTGGAACCAATTTCAGCGCACGTAAAAGTGCTGGGATTGGCGGACAATGCTGAAATGCTGCAATTATCTGTACTTCCTCCATCCACATCCGAACCCGAAATGCCCGCATTTCCACTGACATCCAGATAAACCGTGATATTTTGACACACAGCCACCGGTGAAACCGAGTCCTGAACCGTAACCGTACCCATACATGTTTTACTGTTTGAACTCGCATCACGTACTGTCAACGTCACCGAATTGGCTCCAATATTTGCACACGTAAAAGAGGTAGGGCTGGCAGATATATTGCTCACTGAACAGTTATCGGTGCTGCCTCCATCCACATCGCCTGCCGTAATGTTCGCATTTCCACTGCCATCCAGATAAACCGTGATATTTTGACATACAGCCACCGGTGAAACCGAGTCCTGAACCGTAACCGTCGCCATACAAGTATTGTTGTTTGAACTTGCATCACCAACCGTCAATGTCACTGAATTGGCACCAATATCTGCACACGTAAACGAGGTAGTACTGGCAGATAGATTGTTCACCGAACAATTGTCGCTGCTGCCGCCATCCACATTTCCTGCCGTAATGCTTGCATTACCACTGCCATCCAGATAAATGGTAATATTTTGACACACAGCGGTGGGCCTGGTGGTATCTTGTACGGTAACTACGGAAATGCACTGATTGCTATTCATACTTCCGTCCGTTACCGTTAAGGTGACATTATTGGAGCCGATACCCGCACAGGTGAAGGCAGCCGGGTTTGGCGACAAGTTACTAACTGAACAGTTGTCCGAACTACCTCCATCGATATCGCTGGCAGTGATGCTGGCATTTCCGCTTCCATCCAGATAGACCGTTATATCCTGACAAACAGCAACTGGCCTGGTAGTATCCTCACCGATAATGTTCACTATGCAACTGGCTTCATTTCCAGCTTCGTCCATGACCGTTACCTGCACCATCGTATCCTCAGTAAAGATGGTGCCTGCAAGGACCGATTGACTCCAGACAATATTGGATGGATCGGTGCAATTATCGGTCACCATCCCCACATTTGTCAGATCAGGCACCTGCCCCTGACAACTAAAATCAACAATCGCATTAACACTTGAGGGGCAGCTTAACTGTGGAGGGAAGGTGTCAAGCAAGGTCAGCAATGCCGAACAAGTAGCCGGAATTGCAAGGGCATCTGTAACCGTAAATGTAACAAGGGTATCATTATAGATAGTAACTCCGGGGGCAGGATCCTGGCTTACAGCTACCGGATCCATACAACTCGGATCCGTCATGACCAAACCGGTGTAATCTGGCATGACAAAAGCACAACTTGCGTCGGAATACGCAGAAATCGGATCTGGACAGGTGAATGTACAGCCTATGGTCATGTTTTGAAGCACAATGGCATAATCGTCTCCATCCAGAGAAGTCGTCGACTGCCGTCCTCCGTCCTGCCATGCGATGACAATATTAAATTGTGTGCGCATGCCAATAGAAGAAAATTGCTGAAATCCGGCAGTGGTGGTATTGGCGCGGGTTTCGTCAAATATGCGTTGTCCGGTGGCATCAAAATACTGGAAATACACGCCGAAAAATTCGCCATCCTGCCCATAACTGTTCCAACTAATCAGGAAGGTGCCATTATCATGCATACTTACATCCGGGTTGTCCTGAGCTCCTGCTGTAGTCGTATTAACCAGAAACTCTCCCCCAACCTTTGCCCCTGAACTATTGAACCGCTGAGCATAAATGCCCTCTTCGTCACCATCCTGCTCATCGCTTACCCAGGTGACAATAAATTTGCCTGTAGTATCTCCGGAAATCCTGGGACTGACCTGATTCCCAGATGTATAATTGTTTACTGCAATTTCATTGCTAAGAAAACCACCGGAAGCATCCAAACGACGTAACCGGATTCCGGATAAGGAACCATCCTGTCCGTAACTCTCCCAAACGACATTAAATGCTCCATCCGGGAAAACATGAATATCAGGATAGGATTGAAAACCATTGTTGGAAGTATCAATTTGGATGGGAGCTCCAACCATGGACTGCCCAGTATTAAACCGTTGAGCATAGATATCCAGATCGTCGTCCCATACCGCTACAAAATTCCCAAGTGAATCCATCCCCACCCTGGGAAAGCGCTGGTTTCCAGATACATCATTTGCAAGAGGAAAAGCGCCTCCCGGATTTCCTGTAGCACTAAAAAAATTCCCATAAACATCCCACCCGTCCGCATTGGAATATTGTTGCCAGACAATGATAAACTGACCGCCTGGCGCCATGGTTACGTCCGGATATAATCCCTTATTTGTAGTAACCTGAATTTCGGAGCCGTTGGGTGTTCCGTCACTCAGGTATCGCTGGGCATAGATTCCGTCATTGGTATTTGTGGTATGGTTGGTTGCCCAGACGACGACATAATTTCCTGCCGTGTCCATAGCAACCGAAGCATGCTCTTGCCGGTAGATCGTCGTCGTATTTACAACCGTTTCAGTGCCTTGATTGATCAGCTGAGCATGTAAAAGCCCAGAACCTGCCAACAGGGAGATTAAGAAACAGGTCTTAAGGACCCAGTCTCCAATCCATGTGCATCTCGATCTTTCCACATTTACCGGTTTGGAGACACCTCATTCGTGCCTTTCGAAGGATGATTGGATGGTGAGGCCTGGGCTTCCAAAATCGAAATCCTGGCACCTAATTCAGCTAACAGCTGTTGGTAGGCAGCTAATTTAGCTTCCTGAGATTTGTTGATATCTGCCTGTGTAGCCAGTTGCTGATCCTGTTTTTGAATGATCGCATGCAGTTCCTGCGTTGCTTTCACCAGGGGAACAACAAATTCTGCATAACGCAATCCGTAGGCTTCTGTCTCCGGGTTTGCCGGCACTTTTACCCCGGAGAATTCAAATCCCAGGGATTCAGCCGCTTCCTGAACGTCCTGCGCCAAAAAACCGGAATACCGGATACCCGCTTTGATCAACGCAGCCTTGCGCAAAGATCTGTCCAGACTGTATCCTTCAAACTCCGCCATTTTTTCCGCATCGAAATGATAGGTGACCGGGCGCAACAGGTCAATGAAAACCAATCCCGGGACGTTCTCACTGACATCCTTCTTAAATCGTTTATCGGATGTCGCCGACCAGTTGACAATCCCACCGATGGCCGAGGTGGTCACATTACCCAAATAGACTTCGTTATCTACATTAACCTGGGACTGGTACCCTATTGCCACGGAATTTGTCCCGGACACATCGGTATTGTATCCAATGGCAATGGAATTTTGTTTGGCAATATCAGCATCGTAACCAATCGCTATGGAACGATCACCATTGGTAGTTGTAGATGATTCGCCTCCAACAAGGATCGAAAAAACACCCCGGGCCTCCGCGTGGTAGCCGATCGCTACAACATCGTTATCGCCGGCAAGGGCATCTGCTCCTATGAAAGTCGTCCGGCTCCGATCCGTATTGTTGAAGTCCGCACGTGCGCCTATTCCTACATTGTCCTCTCCTCTCCTGTTGGAATATCCGGCGAAAGCTCCCAGATATGTATTTCGATTTGCATTATTTTGATCATTCGTGCGGTTGTTATCCCACCCGGCATAGGCACCTACTGCAGTATTGTAACTACCATACTCAGTGGCTGCAAGAGAGGCTGCACCAATGGATGTATTATGTGTGCCAGAGCTGTTATCGGTCAAGCTGGAGTCACCGACCGCCGTGTTGTGGTGCCCGTCTTCACTGTCGTAGCCGGATTCATTGCCAACATACGTATTGCGATAACCGGTGGTATTGGTTCTTCCTGACATGCGGCCCAGAAAGGTATTATCATAACCAGTTGAATTACGATAGCCAGCGTCCTCGCCCACAAAGACGTTGCGGCTTCCGCTCGTATTTTCATACCCTGCTTGCTCTCCGACAAAGGTATTGTCGGTGCCTGTAGTATTCACATACCCTGCTTCCGAACCGATGAATGTGTTGTCTGTTGCCGTGCTTAACATACCGGCCCGGGCCCCCACAAAGGTATTGTCTGCTCCTGTCGTGTTGGAATAGCCGGCATCCCTTCCGATAAAGGTATTGTCAGAAGAATTGGTGCTACTAAATCCCGAGCGGTACCCCAAAAAACTGTTATGGGATCCACTCGACATGTTGGTTCCGGAGCTGTCTCCGATGAAAACGTTGTAGTCTCCGGAGGTGATACTAATCCCGGCACCAGTGCCCAACGACTCATTACCGATTTGGCTGTAGCCTGGATGCATCGCCATTAAGAAGCACCCGCAGAAAAATATTGCGAGAAACGGCCTGGGGAAGGCATCTCTTCTTAAATTGGTCATATCGAGGTTTTTCAATTGTAAAACATAAACATATGAAAAATACTCATTAAACCTTGTATTATACTCTTAAAGACCGTCATTTCTTTGTTTATTGGGTACCATTGCTCCAATTATGGATCAGATCATCAGAACTTGATGGCTTTCAGACTATTGCGAATTCTTCACTGGAGTAAGAATCTCCTGATTTTTTTCCCCCTGTTCTTTGCCGGGAAAATGGGGGAGACAGCATCCTTAATCCAATGTACTTTCGGGTTTCTGTTCTTTTCCTTTACCGCAAGCGGAATCTATATATTGAATGATGTCCGGGACCTCAACTTTGATCTAAACCATCCTGACAAGAAACACCGCCCGGTAGCTCAGGGTGCCATTTCACCACATCGTGCATTGATCACAGCATTGTTACTTGCCGGAATCGGTTTGGGTGGAGCTTTATGGCTTTCACCTCCCTTTTTTATTCTTTTAACCGGCTATGTACTGCTAAATCTTGCTTATACTTTGTGGATAAAATCCATTGCGATCCTTGATGTATTGTTGCTGTCCCTGAATTATGTCCTGCGCATCTATGCGGGAGGTTTGCTTGCCCACGTAGTTATTTCACCCTGGCTGATCATTATGGTTTACTTGTTGGCCTTATTGCTGGCTCTGTCTAAAAGGCACCACGATCTGACGCTTCTGGAATCAAACAACACCCTGATCCGACCTTCACTCACCGGCTACACCCTGGGCTTTGTAAAAGGTATGATCAATTATCTCGGTGCGGTTTTGACCGTTTGTTATCTTATTTATATCATTATGGGTCACCCATTGACGCAGCATCGCCAACCTTTTCTGATGCTGACGATCCTGCCGGTGTTGTATGGTATCTTTCGCTACCAGCAATCGATATTTTTGGATCAGGCCACCTCTGATCCGATTGAACATATTTTCAATGACCGCCCTATGCTCTTGTCATTGATAGCCTGGATGCTATTATTCAGTATCTCACTTTATGCCTGATAAGAGAACATATTCAAACTGGACGAATTGCCCGCGCATAAGTGGCAAACTGCTGCAGCCGGAAAATCAGGAAAATTTAGCTGCCATCATGAAATCCTATCCTGCTCTGACACCCCGGGGTAATGGTCGATCGTACGGTGATGCTTCATTAGGGGATTTCATGGTAAGCACCATGCAGTGGAGTCAAAAAATAATCCTGGATCAAGACAGGACAATCCTGATCTGTGCAGGGGGGCTGCTGCTGGAGCAGCTTCTGGCTTTTCTTATTCCTCAGGGATTTTTCCTCCCGGTTTTACCAGGCACTGCAAAAATCACCATTGGGGGTGCCATTGCTGCAGACATCCATGGAAAAAATCACCTGTACGCAGGAAGCTTTGGATCTCATGTTGAAGAAATAAAAATACAAGCAGGACCCGGCAATTGTCTCACGTGTTCAAGAAACCACAATAAGGATTGGTTTTTTGCAACCATTGGAGGAATGGGTTTAACAGGAATTATTCTTCAGGCGAAAATTAGAGTTGAAAAAATCGAAACTGCATTTTACCATCAGCACACAAGGGAAGTACATTCTTTACCGGAAATGCTGGATGCATTCAGCATTTCTCCGTCAGAATCCATACACCAGCTTGGCTGGATAAACGATCCAAACAAACCAAATCGTTTTGGGTTATTTTCCCGAAACAAACCCGCATCCATTCAGGACCTACCTTATCATCAGCGGGACAACCCATTTAAAACAACTCCTTTTCGATCATGGAATATGCCCGTTTATGCTCCGCGAATTGCGATGAATCCAATGACGATTCGAATGTACAATTTGTATCACTTCAAGCAACAAATCAAACTAAATGAAAAAATAATATCCTTTCATCAATGCCTTTTTCCATTGGATAAAATACAACACTGGAACAGGTTTTACGGCCGTAAGGGTTTTCTGCAATTTCAAGCCGCCTTTCCTGCCGAGGGCGCTTTGATGGCCATCCAGGAACTATTCAATTGTCTCAAAACTTACCACAAGACCCCGTTTCTTACTGTTATCAAAGCTTTCGGTGTAACATCGGGTGGATGGTTGTCCTTTCCTATTCCAGGTTTTACCATCTGTATGGATTTCAAGTTCAGTAAAGACCTGCCCGTATTTTTTGAATCTTTGCATCGTATCACCTTAAATTTCAATGGCCGGATCTATTTAGCGAAGGATGCACTTCTAAAAAGAGAATTTTTCAATATAATGTATGCAGACGCACAACGGTTTACAAATTTCCTGCTTGAGAATAATCTGAAATTTTCATCTGCATTGTCTGCGCGATTGCAATTGACAAGAACATGAAAAGGGTTTTAATTCTGGGCGCGACTTCTGATATTGCCAAAGCTTGTAGCGAGCTTTTTGCAGCCAAAGGCTATTTGCTTCTTCTGGCAGGAAGAGATCGATTGAAACTGGAATCCTTTCAGCTGGATCTGAATTTAAGGTATGCCATAAAATCCGGGATCATAGAAATAAATCCGCCCGATCAATCTACGCTCGATCATGTATTCCAATCCATTTCCGGAAATTTAGATGTTATACTTTGTGCTATCGGCACGTTGGGAAACCACCATGAGGCGATGAATAGTCCGCAAGATGGCCTGGAAATTATTGACTCGAATTATCGATCCATTATTCCTTTGCTCCAATCAGCTGCTAACCGGTTAAAAAATCAAAATCGGGGCAAGCTGATCGTCATCACTTCAGTGGCCGGGCTGCGTGGAAGGGCTTCAAATTATTTTTACGGAAGCGCAAAAGCAGGATTGATAGCTTATCTATCCGGCTTGCGAAATGCTTTACATCCTTATCGAGTCCAGGTCACGACGGTCATCCCGGGATATGTAAAAACCCGAATGACGAAAAATATGCATCTTCCGCCCTTGCTAACTTGTTCAACAGAAAGCCTGGCAAAGGCTATTTACCGGTACACCGTGAAAGGCAAAAGAAACATTCTGTATTGGAAACCAATCTGGCGTTATATCATGCTAATCATACGGATTATGCCAGAATCCGTCTTCAAACGCATGAGGTGGTAATGGATAAAGGAAAAAATAAACTGGCGTTGATCGATTTTGATGGCACCATTACCTCAAAAGACACCCTGATTTCTTTTGTTGCATACATTACTCCCTGGTACAGGTGGCCAAGTGCTTTCCTGCGGTTACTCCCCCACTATATCGGATATTTAACCCGGATATTGAACGCTGAACAATTCAAAGTCCATTTTCTTAATCAATTTATACGGCATAAATCCAAGGTCGAGTTGGAAAATGAAATCGCAGAATTTCACAAGAAAAAACTTGGAGGTTTATTGTACCTCCAGGCGCTGGAATCCATTCAAGTGTTACGCACACGAGGCTATCGCATCGTCCTGGTCAGTGCAAACATTGCCCCGCTGGTAAAACCATTCTGCGATAAATATCAGCTTGAATGCATCGCCACTGAACTGGAATGGGTCAATGGTCTGTATTCCGGAAAACTAGCCACTCAAAACTGCAAGGGGGAAGAAAAAGCACGTCGAATTTGTGAGTCGCTTGACCTTTCCGGTTATGAATTTATTGCCGCCTGGGGTGATCACCCTTCCGATCTGCCCATGCTTCATTTGGCTCACTTTCAGGGCTACCGGATATTCCATAAACAACCGATAACTTTCGAAAGATGAAGTCTACGGTAATTGTTCTCACAGCCTTATTTTTCTACAGCCTTTATTTACTGGGCTGGATCTGGCCGGGGCTATTTTGGACCACCGATATGCTGGCGGCATTGCCTGTAAAAGTGTCCCTTGCATTGGCATTGAGTGGACTATTGTTGGTAGTTTACCCTTTATGGAGCAAGCCCCCCCTTTTACCTGCTGAGCTTCTTGCTTCAAAAAGTAATGATGTGCTCCAATCAATTATTATTGCAAGTATATTTACCGTGTTTTTTGCCCTGCTTCCCATAAAAGTTGATTATTACGGTGATGCATCCAGATTCAAGACATTAATGGGAGTAAGGTCAACAGAATTACTTCCTTTCAACTTAAAGGAACTATTTTCTTTTAATGTATTCCGGCCTAAAAACGGAGAGATAACCTGGATAAATTTCGTTCAGGTAATATCTTATTATTCCGGGTTGACGTATGTCAGGGTTTTCAGACTTCTCAGTTTTACGAGTGGGTTTTTATTTTTGATTTCCTGGTTTTTATACCTGTTTTCCCGGGCAAATTACTGGAATTTAAGAATAATAGGCGGGACTGCCATTCTGGGGATTTTCGGACTCCAGAATTTTTTCGGACACGAAGAGATCTATGCCCCTTCCCTGGTTTTATGCAGTTGGTTCCTGATGGCCGGAAATATCCCTAACCGTGGTCTACGCAATGTTACAAGCATATTGTTGTTGCTATTTTGTATCAAATCTCATTTTATTTTCTTTCTACTAATTCCGGTATTTCTCTATCGATTGATAGAAATCAGATTAAAGGATCAAATTAATTTGAAAGGACTCGTTAAGTGGATATTTGCACCTTATCTTATCCTGGGACTGGTTACTTATTTTATCATCCTGCAAGATTATGAAGACCCTCAACTATTGATCCCTGGATCAAAACCCACAGATCATCTGTTTCTCCCAGTATATTCCAACCTTGAAACCTTCCATTATACTTTATTTGCCCCAAGTCATTTATGGGATTTTTTACTCCTATTGATTGGTCTTTCGCCCGTCATCTGGTTCTTATTAATCGTTGCTGTACGCCAAAGGGAAATTGGTTCTTTGTCCAATGAGGCAAAAATGATTGGAGCGAGCTTCATCTTATTGGTGGTCCTGTTATTTTTTATTCACCCATTACTATCCATGCCCAGGGATTGGGATCTCTTCTGTTTGCCAACCCCGTTATTGCTATTTATTGGAATTTCCACAACTGTGCAATTAAAGGGTCTGAAGAAATGGATCGGTCCGGCATTAGGTCTATTTATCCTGGGATTCTCCATCCATTTTGTAAATAGTAACCAGTTTGCATTGGGAAAACGGTATGAAACCATGGGTAAATACGTTTTCAAAACGTATTGGATCAATGCGGCTGATTTAATCCAGGCGGGCATCAAACTTCAATCCCAGGGGGCTGAAGACCAAGACCTCCAATGGCAAAATACCATCGCAGAATTGAAGAGGTATGCCATAACAGGTCATGATGCGGAGTATGCAGAATTACTTAATGAAGCCGGATTCTATTTTGAACGCAGTGTTAATAACCTGGTGGAAGCCAAAAACTATTTTAATGAAGCATTGAAATACGATGCACAATCCAAAAGGGCTTATATGGGATTGACGGAATGCAGCCTTCAATTGGAACAATCCGAAGAAGCGTATGATTACAGTAAAAAATTATTAGAATGGCGCTTCCCTACCCTGGAAAAAAGTCTGCGAATTAATCTGCAATGTGCTTTGGATGCTAAGGAATACACCGATGCCTTAACACTTACTCAGTCTTATCTGAAGCTTATCCCGCAAGATACTTTCATTCGAATCATTGAACGCCGGTTGATTCACCATGAAAGCGTGGATTCACTAAAATTCATGTTTGCCCAAACACCTGAAAAAAACTAGTTCTGCTCCTTAACTCTGGCTTCTTCCTCCATTTTAGATAATAATTCAAATTCCTTATCGTCGACCTTTACTCCATAATTTTTTGCTGCGGTCAGGTCCTTTCGAGCCTGTTCGAAATCACCAAAAAAAGCCTGACATTTAGAACGCCAATACAATGCATCCGCATATTTAGGATTTATTCGCAAGGCTTTTTCCAGATCCGTCCACGAACGGTTAAAGTCGCCGGTCCTCTGATAGATAGCTGCCCGGTATTTTAAAAAAACAACGTTATTCGGGTCCAGCTCCAAAGCATGAGAATAGGATTTGATTGCCAGATCAAAGTCTTTCAATTTCTCATACAATACACCCTGATTTACATACGCCAGAGGATTTTGAGGATCCAGGTCAGCAAACCGGTTTAAATACCGGATCGCCTGGGCAGTATCTCCCATAGCGATGTAATTCAATCCGCGGTTCAAATAGGCAATGCTGTACGAGCTATCCTGCAGGATGGCGTCTCGGTATGCATTATCTGCATCCTGATATTTCTGCTCCTGCTGCAGGTAATAGCCAATATTATTTAGCAATTCCGGATCTCTGAATCCGGCATCCAATGCCCTTTGATACACGACCCAGGCATCCGGCCTTTGTCCCTGACGTAAATACCAATCAGACAAATTCATGTACCCTACCAGCTCCTTTGGGTTTTGACGAATAACCTGGTTCCAAAGTGTATACCCTGAATTCCAGACTGGGATTAAACGAACGGTCTGAATAGCCATAAATAAGATAAACGCTACGGACAGGGCTGATACAATTGACTTCCCATTTACCAAACGATTTCGCAAATGCCCGAGCCACATGATGAAAAGCAGGATAAGACAAATACTGGCAATATACATATAGCGATCAGCCATAAATGATTGCCCAAAGGGGATGATCTGTAAATAGGGCAATATGCAAAGTGCAAAAAACGCCAATGCGAATTGGAATATCCGGCTCCTGATAAACCAAAGCAATCCGGCAAGCGAGAGAAATGTCCCAATTCCTATGATGTAAACACTCAGTGGAAGCTGACCGGATGCATCAGCAGTAAATGAATAAAAGGGAGATAATTTGAAAGGGAATACCAGGTGTAGAAAATAGGTACCGAACTGATAAAAGAACAAGTAGATCTTTTGAGAAAAACTTATTGAAGCGAGTGCCTGCTTAACAGGCCCCATGGGCTGTCCCAGGATAGCAACAATGCCAAGGATCAGGGACATCGCGAAAAAAGGCAGTTTTTCAAGCACCAATTTTTTGATATCCCGGCGCTCAAAATAATAATCTAACATTAAAAGCAAAAGCGGAAGCATCACCGCTACGCCTTTGGAAAATATTGCCAGTATAAATAAGCCGAAACATCGCCAATAGTATCGTGATTCCCGGGAATTGACGTAGTGTATCCACGATATCAGCGCGGGAAGAAGAAATACGGCGTACAACAAATCTTTGCGGGCAGAGATCCAGGCAACCACTTCAACATTGATCGGATGGATTCCCCAAATCAGGGCAGCTAATCCAGCAATCAAACGATTACCCTGTAAGCGCAACGTGAAATGGTACACAAAATAGACTACGACACCATGAATCAGCAGATTGGTTAAATGGAATCCAAAAGGATTTGCTCCCCAAATCAGATAATCTATGGCCCAGGATAATTGCACCAATGGCACGTAGGACCCATTGACCTGCATGTGGCTGAATATTTCCCATACAGTATTCAAGGACAGATGTTGAATCCAGTAGTTATTGAGGATGTAAGTAGGGTCATCCCAATTAACAAACTGATTATTAACCACTCCCACCAAAACAAACATGGAGATCAGTCCTATTCCTATCCCGATCCATACATCGATCCTATTTTCATTCTGGAAAACAGCATCTGATCTTTCCTGCATCATCACAACCGTTTTAGTTCGTGGACCAAACCACGGATTGATATGAAGTTTAATGGGAATTCCAAAAATACATGAAGTAGGCTTAAGGTTAAAAGTAAAGTTACTGCCAACTGGTAATTGTAAGCCACCAACCCCAGAAACAGGATCCAGATGGATACTACATAAATCACTTTCTGCTGATTCAGACTTCGGTGCCAACCGATAACGCCTGTTTTTGAAAACCAGTTCAGGTAATGATACAAGTATGCAAACGCAATGAAGACCTGCATTTTGTAATAAGCCGGTTCAAAGAAAAAAAAGGTTGTTCCATCCGCATAACCCAGCACTTTACCCATGGTTGCATTCAGAACATGAAAATTATTCTGCAGATATAATGCCTTCACTGAATCCAATAATTGAGTATTTATCGTCACAGGTATTAGCCAAATCCCAATTGGAATACCAATCATTAATACACACGATAGTAACCCAATCCGGCTGGCATTTTTCACGGCTCCATAGGCCATAAATATTAATGTAAAAAAATAAACATGGATTAAGGTAGGTACCAATAATCCAATCCAGATATTATAAACAGGAAAAGCTTTCAACCAAAAAACAGAAATAAGTCCGGTCAATACCAGGACTATTCTCCATGAGGTTCTTGGCAAAAACACCCAACCAAAAGCTGCCAATAGTGCAACCCAGATACACCCATTAATCCAGGTATAACTAGCCGTTATCCATTCGGGCCTGAACCAGGATATTGACTTCAAATCAATCAGTGAGAGTATTTCCGGTAATCCAAACAGAAAAGCCAGAACTATCGGAACCAAAATCCATTTCCTGTTACCGATAAAATAGGCCTTCTGGTGAAGCCAATTAATCTCCGTTAAATAATGTAGCGGACCGATTACCGCATATGCAAAGATGAATAGTTGAAACGGGATGATGTAAGCCAATATCAGTGCCATTAGGATCAGCACAATATTCAGCCTGTCAATTTGTATGTAGCTCCAACTGCTCCGAAATTGGCCTGAACTGCTCAAAACATTGATAGGTTGCCATTCATGCCATGTAAAATATTAAATTCCCGGCAATGGTAAGTCAGATCGGTATAGCCTTGTAGATTCTCACACATTACGATTACTGGAAACAAAAAAAGGATGCTGCCCTACCATATTCATACAGGACAACATCCTCCTTTCTATTTATACAGTGATGCTAACCGCTACTAAATCAATTAATTAGTTAACCCGGACCATACGCTTATTCAACACACCTTTTTCGGTTTCAAGTTGGTAAAATAACACACCTTTCACTTCCGGAATGCTACCAGCCTCCAGGGTAATCAAATGATTTCCTCCTGAATAACTACCTGTCACCCGGTACAGCTCCTTGCCCGTCACATCCATTACCCTCAGGGTTGCTGTCATGCTTTCCGGCAGCCAGAAGCCGATCTTCGTCTCCCCACTGAATGGGTTCGGCGTGTTCTGATAGAGTTCTGGGGTCCTTATCCCTTCTCCCTTTACCTTTTGTCCTGGTGATGCTACTCCGGATCCCGACTCCGTCAACGGACTACTGTCCTGGCAGACATTGCCACTGTTATCCTGTAGCAGCAACGTCGTCGTACAGAAGTCTTTGTTACCGGCCTCGTCGATGACCCAGATCTCCACCTCGATCTCCTGGGAACGTCCATCCGGGATGTCTGCACAGGTGAACGTGATGCTTGGGGTCTCGCCGTCTTCCGTAAAGCTCAGGATCAGGTTATCGGCTGTCGTACAGTTGTCGTAGCTGCCCGCATCAAAGTCCGTAGCCCAGATCTCCACTTCGCCCGATGGACTCATCACCACCGTGGCGATGCCATGGTAACAATAAGGCGTTGGGTTCTTGCAATCTCTTATCGTAAAGGTTGTGTAGCAACTGTCCTCGTTCCCACAACGGTCTTTACCTACCAGCCAGACACCATAGGTACCTACCGCCAGTTCTGCTGTTAATTCATGGCCTTGTCCATAGGCTACCGGCGTGGTCTCCTCCGCCAATACCGTATAGCGGTACTGGATCTCATCCGCTGCAGCACAGTTGTCTGTGCCTGAAGCCAGCAACTCGTAGCGGACTGTCGCTGCATCGCAGTTGTTGTCCAGGATGCAGGTCTCTTCCAGCGCATTGCAGACAATCACCGGTGCTTCGTCGTCGATCACCTTGATCACCTGCAGATAGGTCATGTAACCATCACCGTCATCCTTCAGATTCCGGTGGATGCAGCATCTGCTGTCACTCGCTACCAACCGGTCGTCGACGATCACATCCGGATAGCGGCTGTGCAGATCCGGTGAATAAACACACCAGTCGATCAGCTTCCACGTCCTTAAGATCTTGTAGCAGCCTTCCGTCACATCGTAACGCTCATCCGAGTACGTCACCCCGATCAGCTCACAGTCGTCGTCGCTGATCTCCGGATAACCCGCTCCCGTGCGGTCTGCCGCCAGGCTGCCCGGGTCGGTACAGTTCACCACCACATCCTCAGGGAAGATCACTTCAAAGTCGGAGCGTGGTTTGACATACAGCGTCTGTGTGTCGTGTGCCGTGTTACCACATTTGTCGGTAGCTGTCACCGTCTTGGTCAACGTCCCTACCCCACATTCGTTCAGGCTTCCACTGTATTCCACTTCCGTTTCCGGAGCCCAGCAGTTGTCCGAGATCACCCAGTCTTCCGCCGTCTCATCGAAGTAGCTTTGCGGGTTCGGGTGTCCACCATCCGGGTTGTCGTATTTATCCAGCATTAGCCACAATCTGCAGTAGATCGGCTGCCAGTTGTGATCGTGGTACCAGTAGCTGTATTCATCGCAGTTCACGCCGCCGGCATAATTAGACTCACCGCAGACCGAGCCACCGTAGTAGCCGAAGTCTCCGCCATCCCAGGGAATCTCCACGCAGCAAACCGTCGTTACTTCTACCGGAGCACCTGAAGTGTTCCATCCTACTGGGTAGATGTAAGGATCTGCACAATAAGTAGACAATGCATCTTCTCCTTCACATACATCATGTGTAAAGGAGGCTCCATGCCCTTTCACCGTGGCGGTTTTGGTGCCTCCGGCATAAGGCTTCGTCAGCTCCCACCAGTAGGGAACACCGTCACAGTAAACCGTCACATCCTCAGGAGCAACCACCACCGGTGGTGTCTTATCGTCCTTACGCACTTCGATCATGCAGTCGTTGTAGCGAACAGGCGTATAGTACAAGCCGGTCAGATTCAACTTTTTAGTAATCTCCGCTTCCGTGCGGTAGGGTATCAGTACCCGCTGCTCCCAGTCTGCCTTTGTCTCCTGGCTAATTGGTCCCCATTGACATAGGGATATGGGTGATGCTGTATGTAATTTGCTCAACCGGGTAAAGATATTCTCAAGCAATGAATTGGATTCAAGGCTTGCGTCCGTGCATCCGAAATATCCATCTCTGGTGAACTCCGGCATGCTACCAAAATGCCGGTCAATATAAAGTGTATAGAACACAGGATCGTCAACCCTTATCTCATCCGTACCATTGATATCCGCACATACAAAATTCAATCGTGGATCTCTATCGTTGATGTAATCATCCAATCGCCACAGATAATACGGTATAAACAACAAACTGTGATTGTACCAATACCACTCATGTTCGCCGCCAAAGAACGTATGTGGATCGTATTCGGGTAAATTACAAGCTTCATAAACCCGCAATACCAGTTGTTCCCGGCCACATTCTGTCACATCGATGTAATCGTCAAACACAAATACATTGATCCATTCTTCGATTACAGTATTCAAATCATCCAGGTTTGCCTGGTAGACTTCGCTGCCAAAACAAGATGCAAAAAAGTCTTGCCAGTATTCCCGCCAGTAAATCACACTGTCCATGTTCGCAACTGCAAAGTGCAGTTTATCGCAACAGTTGTCGTGGCTGCCATCATCCAGGTCTTTGGCATAAATCCTTGCCCAGCATTTTTCCGGGTCCAGCGTCACCTGCGTGATCTCGTCACACACCGGTGTTGGGGGTGTATTGTCATAGACGCTGATGCCCTGCAGCAACAAAGTTTCGTTCCAGCACCGGTCCCTCACGTGGTATACTACGTTGTGCCAGCCGGCAGGCAGGTATACATGAGCGGTACCTCCTTCGGCAATGGTTCCCGATTCCAGCAACACCTTTCCAGGGTGGGTCGGATCAACATATTCGATCTCGTAATAAACATCCAGGACATCGTCACAATCTTTCTCAACCCATGCCCGCGGATCGGGAAGGCTTAAGCCGGCCTTGCAGTCATGGGGATCTACCTCGGCTTCCAGGGCCGTGCATGCCAACAATGAGCCCAGCCGGTTAGCTTCTTCCATTGCACTGTTTGGCAAGGTTGCACATGACTGTTCCCGGGTATACAGGAATTCACTGGCGATCACCGGCGCTTGCGTATCGGTAATCTTAAACCATTGTACGCAGGTCGTATCCTGCTTACCACACCAGTCGTAAATGTGCCAGGTACGGCGGATCTTATAGGAGCGGCCACAGGTCGGCACAATGTGATCCTCGTAATCGAACACAATCTGGCATTTACCGGAATTGGCAAAGTCCGGTCCGGCGTCCGTGCGATTAGGTAACAAGTAGCCTGGCAACTGGCCCGGCTGTGTGCTTTTAAGATAGGGTGCCGGAAAATAGCCATCACCTTTTGTTGGCCACGGATGGGCGTACCCCTGACCGTCCAGGTAGGTATCGCCGTTCTTCCCGCTATTCCATAATAACTCTACGGTTTTATTGTTTCGAACCACTTCGGTCGTACACTCGATCAGGGTGTCCGGTCCACAGACCAGGCTGTCTATGGTCTCCTTGCGAACAAAGAGCGTATCACGGCATTCTTTGAAGTTACCCCATACGTCCGTGGCACGTACTTTTCTTGCCAGATAACCGATGAGATCCCGGTCGTCACAACCCAGGTCTGTCCACTGCTTTTCGAGTATATCAATTTGTGTGGGGTATTCATCGCAGTTATCAATTGAAACGGCATCAACGAGTTCGTCGAGGTTAAAACAGGATACGGTTGTGTTCTGACAAAGGATCTGGGGAGGTATTTTATCTTCAACTTTGATTTTACCCCAGCACCGGTTTCCATTTTCCGAGTCAAAAACATTATAGGTAAGTGTTCGTCCCACATGGGAGACATCAACCATATTAGCAGGATCGAACTGGTGAGTTGTTTCGGGATAATCAATCTGTACTATGAAACGATCTGACAGTGATGAGCAAATCGTAGTGGCCAATTCTTCCGGAGAGATGAGTCGTTCACAGGTTGAGGACAAGGATACATTGACCAAATCATGACAGGTTAAATCAACGACTGTATTTTGATTGATGGCTATCGTACAGGTTTGCTCATCAAGGATACCACCTCCGCTATCCAGTACACGTGCTGTTGCAGCTTCCCTATTGCTCGAGGTTATCATAATATCATCAATGTACCACCCATTTAGACCGGCACCTCCGGTAGCCGGGTCTGTCATAAAGCGAAAACGAATGAACACCGACTGCCCTGTAAACGGAGTGAGGTCCACTTTACTTTCCACGAAGCCAGCTATACCGAACGCTACATCGCTTGATCCTTCAAATCCGTTTCGACCAAATGTTTGCAGTCTGCCGGTATATCCATTTTGAGTAAACAATGATTCCAGATCGGTCCAGGTTGTGCCATTGTCGGTGGAAATTTCAACTACACCGCCATCCCATTCATCCTCTGTTTCGAATCGATGGTAAAATGAAAGTTCTGCGGCCTGGTCCAATAAAATGGGTGACGCGTTCAGGATTGCGTTATCGGAAGGAGAAGGAAAATCTAAAGCATATGCAGAATTAGGTGGACTATGGTATTGGGTGCCGATAACATTCCAGTTTAATGATCCGCTCAAATAATCAGACTGAATTTGAAACGGCATTGCATCAAAGTCTTCATCAAACAGCGTATCAATAACAGCAGAATAAGTGCATGAATTTACTCTGGCCTGTATGTCGTAGGAGGTAACACTCAATGGCACATCGCATACCAATGGAGGAAATGAAACCAGGTTCCCGGAGGCAGATCCTCCGCTCACATGACTCAGTTTATTGCCCAGATCCTCCTGCACGGTCACCGTTCCAGGAACACAACCACAAGTAA
Organism: Lewinellaceae bacterium; assembly: GCA_020636135.1. Lineage (NCBI taxonomy): Bacteria > Pseudomonadati > Bacteroidota > Saprospiria > Saprospirales > Lewinellaceae > Lewinellaceae bacterium. Next base: position 1,848,784 of record JACJYK010000001.1, on the reverse strand, counting down.
CATCCAGATGAATGTTCACCACATCACCTTCTGTAGCCGTATCCGGCGATATGGTTTTCTGTACAGTTGTAGGCAGGACATCATAAGCAGGCACGCCATCATTCCGGTCATTGGGGCTTCCCTGAGAAGCGCTATAGCCTAACCCCCGGCGGGCAAATGCATCCCAAATGGCACAGGTATGAGCTCCTCCATAGCGCAGCTGATCCGCCAGCAGGATGGCATCCCGGCCATCGACGAATCCAGGATTACAAGTTTGTAATTTTAGTCCATCTATGACCAACTGCAATGCGATGTTGTTCCCTCCAACACCATGATACATGTCCGGATCTGCGCCCTGCATATTGATGATGTTCCAGGTCATGTCCCAAAGCATGCTGGCCCATACGGTGCCTATGCCATGCGGTAGTGACAATAAAGCGGCATTTGGCAGATCGGCATAAGTTACCGGATTGATGGACAGGTCATAGGAATACGGAAAAGGTCTGATTCCAAAACCATCGGGTTGTTCATTCAGTGCATACGTTCCTATGGGTCGCCGATCGTTGGCTGCGGCCATAGTCCAGTCTGTCGTTAACATCAGTGCAAAATAGTCGCTCCATCCTTCCCCCATTTGCTCATTCACAACCAAACACCCGGAATTCAATGGGCCACCGGTCAGACGGTTGGAAATGCCGTGTCCGTATTCATGGGTGATAACACCATTGTCCAAATCTCCCAGATTAAAAGCTAATCCAGCAGGCTGAGACATTGAAGCCATTACGGTACCGTTGGTTTGAGCCTTGATAAGACTCCCATCGGCCATACTGATCATAAAGGCAGGAATGGTGATCGAAGGATCATTGCCTCCCATCGTTGTTGGGAGTCCAGTATTATTATTAACCACAATGGCCGCAATAGCTCCGGCATCCTGAGCAAATTTTACTTTAACCGTAAAGGCACAAGTTCCCCGGTCAATAAGGGCTATCTTCCCAGACAGCGCAACCGGATAATCCATGGCTGAACATCCTTCTCCTCCTATGTAATAGATCGCTCCTGAAACAGGACCAACATTAGCCAGTTTATTATTGGGGCTAAAACCACTTTCTACCACCTTATAATCTCCGGCTATGCTTGCAGGACTGGAAATAGTAAACAAAGGTGGAGGTGGCACGTTCCATACAAACATTTGCATCCTGGGGGGCAGACCATCGTCCGGAGTAAAGAAATTCGCATTGTTCCTGGATCCCGGAGAGATAAAGCCATCCATGGCCTCAGCACGCACGGCATCGTTACCTGATCCTCCACGACCAAGGTTATCTATCTGGAAGTTACCTGCCTGTTCATCAAAACCATATTGATAAAAAATATCGTGATTCAGGTTATTCCAGAAAAAAAGATTGGTGATAGCCGGATCCACATTGGTCCGGGGATGATTAGCCAGATTCAACGGAAAAGCAAAATTAAAGGTCATCCCTCCATCCGGAGAATAATGACCGTTCGAAACACCGGTAGCAGGTAATCCAGGATTCGTGTTCAACGTATCTTCGTATGCATAAACATTATTTCCCCGGGTATAGGTATAAATGTTGGTTCCATCGTTATGCCACATCAGCGTCCCGGCCGGATTGCCCATCCCATTGCGGTCCCAGGGATCCATGACCAGGCTGCGACTCCCAAAGTTCGGAGACTCAATCGGTGCATCATAAACATTGTAGGTAGCACTCATCACTGGCATGTTTATGCCTAAAATGCTGGTACGATTGTCCGCATGAGCACTGACTCGAGTTGACTGAGTTGTGTGTACCGATTCGTTTCCATGGATACCCAGTTCATCATCGGAAAAACACTTGATCACGGCATCGTACTGACCAAGTATGGTTCCGTCGTGAGCGTCAACCATGATGTGCCAAATGTTTTGATTGGGCTGGTCATCCAGAATCACCTCCCAACATAAATAAACCTGTTTGGCATTCTGTGGATCCTGGTACCAAAACAGGTTTACGGCAGGTCGTTCTTCATTTTCGTGTACCGGAGCATATAAATATTTGACCGGAAGTCCATTGCCATTGTAGGTAATTTCAGCAGTTCCCATATTGGAAGGAAGCTGCATCTGGACATGGTTTGCCGCATAAGTCATAGCCTGTGCGACCGTCATCATCCGCATGTCGGTAGTTGCCCTCTGCTCCATCCCTTTCACATAGGTCGAATTGAAATGGACTACCTCGCCTCCTCGAACTGCTGCATTGATAACCCCGTTAAAAACAGGTATCCCATGATAATATTGTTGCAGATAAACATGGGTAACGTTCAATCCAGTCGTTGCATAGGAATAACTTAATTGGGACTCCGACAAGTCACTGGCTGCATACGATTTGGCGGCTTCCTTAATAACCAGGTCTCTCAGGGCACTCGTGCTTTGAGCCTGACTGGAAACAGCAAAAATCAATAGGTAGATTACAATAGAAAAGTGGCAGAATCTCTTCCAGGCGTGCATACATCTTGGTTTTTCAGTACATCAATGATAACAGCTCTTTTAGAACTGTTATACGAATCAAATATATATAATTTCAATTAATATATACTTAATTCATTCAAGTAAAATTGCAGATTTATCCCCAGGACCAAAATCCTATAAGGATGAGGCATAAACGCACAAAATAGAAATGAAATAAGGCTTCAAAAAAACAAAGACCAGCTAAGAATCGGTAATGGAATACCATCGCTTTCTTGATGTTCTTTCAATTGTTTAAAGAGTAAACCTACCCTACGATTGCTGGCGCAATTTCAACATCTTATTAGTTCAATTTCACCATCCTACTGATGAATGCTGGCGCATCGTGAGCATCCTATTAATTCACCTTCACCATGCGTTTATTGATCACACCGGATTTAGTTTCCAACTGATAAAAGAGCACCCCTTTCATCTCAGGTATTGAGCCAGCCTCCAGTGTAATCAGATGATTACCTCCAGAGTAGCTGCCACTCACCCGGTACAGCTCTTTACCGGTCACGTCCATCACCTTCAGGGTGGCTGTCATGCTCTCCGGCAACCAGAAGCCGATCTTCGTCTCCCCGCTGAATGGGTTTGGCGTATTCTGATAGAGTTCTGGCGTCCTTATCTCTTCTCCCTTTACCTTTTGTCCCGGAGATGCTACTCCGGATCCCGACTCCGTTAACGGACTGCTGTCCTGGCAGGCATTACCACTGTTATCCTGTAGCAACAACGTCGTCGTGCAGAAGTCTTTGTTACCGGCCTCGTCGATCACCCAGATCTCTACCTCGATCTCCTGGGAACGTCCATCCGGGATGTCCGCACAGGTGAACGTTATGCTTGGTGTTTCTCCGTCTTCCGTGAAACTCAGGATCAGGTTATCGGCTGTCGTACAGTTGTCGTAGCTACCGGCATCAAAGTCTCTAGCCCATACTTCAACCTCCCCCGATGGACTCATCACCACTGTAGCGATGCCATGGTAACAATACGGGGTCGGGTTCTTGCAGTCTCTTATCGTAAATGTTGTGTAGCAACTGTCCTCGTTTCCACAGCGGTCTTTACCCACCAGCCAGACGCCATAGGTGCCGACGGCCAGTTCTGCATTCAGTTCATGGCCTTGTCCGAATGCAATCGGAGTGGTCTCATCGGCCAATACCGTGTAGCGGTATTGGATCTCATCCGCTGCTGCACAGTTGTCCGTGCCTGAGGCCAGCAACTCATAGTTAACCGTCGCTGCATCGCAGTTGTTGTCGTAGATACAGGTCTCACCCAGCTCATTGCACACAATCACAGGTGCTTCGTTATCTACTACCTTGATCACCTGGATGTATTCCATAAAACCATCACCATCATCCTTCAGATTCCGTACGACACACTGACGCGCTTCTCCGGCCAGGAGCCGGTCGTCTACGATCACGTCCGGATAGCGGTTATGGAGATCCGGTGAATAAACACACCAGTCGATCAGCTTCCAGTGCCTTAAGATCTTATAACACCCTTCCGTTACATCGTAGCGCTCATCCGAGTACGTCACCCCGATCAGCTCACAGTCGTCGTCACTGATCTCCGGATAGCCCGCTCCCGTGCGGTCCGCTGCCAGGTTCGCTCCATCCGTACAGTCCACCACCACATCTGCCGGGAAGATCACTTCAAAGTCGGACCGTGGTTTCACATACAGGGTCTGCGTGTCGTGTGCCGTGTTGCCACACTTGTCCGTAGCTGTCACCGTCTTCGTCAGCGTCCCTACCCCACATTCGTTCAGACTGCCGGTAATCTCCACTTGTGTATCCGGCAATGAACAGTTGTCTGTGATCACCCAGTCTTCAGCTGTCTCCTCAAAGTAGCTTTGTGGATCCGGATGACCGCCATCCTTATTGTCGTATTGATCCAGCAGCAACCAGATCTGGCAATAGATCGGCTTCCAGTCGTGCGACAACTGGGGTATGATCGTCGCCAGTCCATCCACACAGGCGTCGTACGCATATCCTTCCACCTGGGGTCCTCCGTAATAGCCGTATTCACCACCATCCCACGGTTGCTCCACGCAGCAACTCACCACGTCGTAACCACCATTGGGCGGCGTCAGGATCGTGAACACCAGTTGTGGCGTGATGCAATGATCACTCAGCACATCACCGCCTTCACAGACATCATGCGCAAAGCTTGCTCCTTCTCCTCCTAATTCCACCGACTTTGTCCCGTAATCGTAATGCTTGGTGACCGTCCAGTTGTAAGGTACGCCGTCGCAGTACACCGTAACATCTTCAGGTGCTACCACTACCGGCGGTGTCTTGTCGTCCTTAAGCACCTCGATCCAGCAGTCGTTGTATTTCGTCTTCAGCAGATCCGTGTACATGAAGTTTTGTTTCACCTTCAGGCCCACCAGGATCTCCGGTATATTGTCTACAATGCACTCGCCAATGTCTGCATTCAGGATGTTCTGCAGTTCCAGCTCGATCTGATCCAGCGTCATTTTATTTAGCTGTACAAACTGACCTTTATCTTTGTAGTATTCCACCAAACACCATACATAACGCAGGTACAGCGACTCATTCGTGATGCAGCCCAGCAACGGGAAATAATCATCCCAGCATGCATTCATCAGCTCATAAAAGAAATGCTCCTGCTTCGTGTCGATCGTCCACTGGTAGACCGCCGTAGGTGTACCCCCCGGTGTCGTCTGATAGATCGGTGGCAGGATGCACGTCACGTTCTTCTTGATGTGTTCGTCGTAGGGCCGCAGTCCACAGGCCTCGTAAACCCGCAGCACAACCTGGTCTTCTCCACACTCCGTCAGGTCTTCAACTACATCAAACGCACACAGGTTCATCCACACCTCATGCGCCACCCGCATGAACGACACCAGGTTGGGAGCCTCGGTCTCATAGAGGCCCAGGCCGTCAAATGGAATGTCTACCCCAAAGTATTCTTCCGTTACCGACGACAGGAACTCCTGGAACTGCGCTTCGTAGTAGTCTACGCTGTCCTTCAGCGCCACCGCATAATACAGCTGATCGCAGCAGTTGTCGTGGCTGCCGTCATCCAGATCCTCCGCGTTGATCCGCGCCCAGCAGCTCGCCGGGTCCAGGGTCACCTGCGTGATCTCATCACATACCGGCGTCGGAGGCGTCGCATCCAATACCTGCACCGTGATGCCTGGCACCAGCGTCGTGAACAGGGATCTGAAGCCGCCTACCCCAAATAAATTTCCCGGCAATACTTCCAAACTCGTATTCCAGCACGCGTCTACCAGCCTCAATTTGATGGTAAAAACTCCTTCCGGTAAATAGATGTCTGCCGGTAGCGTACCGCTCAATACCGTCGTCTTGCCAGGATGACCCGCGTCAGCTACTTCTACCTCATAACCCACTTCAAAGTCGTTGCAGTCAAAGAAGTATTTTTTTACATCCGGAAGGTGTACATGCGCCTTACAGTCGTGTGGCTCCGTATACGCCAGTACCGTAAACTTATCCGCCAGGTCAAGCAACGACGTCGTATCCATTTCCGACCGGCCCAGGTCGAAATAATCAAAGAAATTCAGGAACGGCGCTATCGTATCTTTGACGATGATCCATTGCTCACACGTCGTATCCCGGTGTCCGCACCAGTCGTAGATCGTCCACGTGCGCCGGATCTTCCGCGATTTGCCGCAGATCTCAAATACCTTATCCTCGTATTCCGCTACGGTATTGCAGTGCGCATTCGCCAGATCCGGGAACAGCTCGTAGTAATAATCCGGAATCCACAGCGGACTCGTGCTTCCATCCAGCGTCTTGATTTCCGGATAAGCCGTAAATGAGCTATTATACAGGAACCGCGTGATCACCTGTAAGGTGAAAGGATCCAAAGCATCCAGATCCAGCTTTATACTGCCTCCAAACAATTCTTTGGCCAGAGAATCCAGTAATCCGTACTGCTTGTACAGTTCCAGCAGCGTGCACTCTACCTCGATCGTATCCGGACAGATCAGGCTGTCCAGGTTATTCCGCTCGATCCAGATCTCCTGGGTGCATTCGTTGTGGTTGCCCCATGGATCGCTGCTCCGGATCGTTCGCGTGATCTTGCCACTGAATAACGAATCTTCGCATTGGTAATCTTCCCAGATCGAATGCACAATTTCCACCTGCGTCGGATATGGTCCGCAGTCGCTCACCAACGATTCCATGTAATCGTCGGTCGAGCTTATCGCCGCTTCCAGGCAGGTCAGCGTATCGTTCTCACAGCGGATGACCGGGCCCAGCTTGTCTTCCACTTTTAGCGTACCCCAGCATTTACCGCCCGACTGGATGTCTTCCACCACATAGGTTAACGTCTGACCGACGTGTTCATACGTCAGGGTAGCTCCCGGAATCGGAATGAGGCTTCCTGGTCTGAAAACTTCACAGTTGTAGCGGTCGATACAACCGGCGCTACCGGTCACCAGCACATCACGAGCGGTGATCACACGCTGGCAGTCACTGCTCAGGCTGATGTTCACATGATCCTGGCATGCCAGGCCTGCCGCCGCCCGCTTGGCAGTGGATTGCAACGGTTGCGACTGGCCGTTCTCCAGCACGGTGATCGTAAAGGAACACGTGGCTTTTTTGGTGGGTCCATTGCTCGCTTCGAACTGAACGGTATACATCCCAATGTATAGCATGCTGTCTGATGCAGGTCCGGATAGCTGCGTGATCACCGGCGTACAATTGCTCATCACGGTTGGTGACGAGTAGCTCACCGGTACCTCACAGGCAAAAGGATCAGCCGTCACCGTAATATCCGCAGGACAGGTAATACTCGGCGTATCGCAACACAGAACCGTTATCAGAGCAATACATGAGTCGACGTTACCACATTCATCAATAACTTTTAAGGTACTCATCGTATTCATGGTACCTACATCTGGACAGGTAAAAACAGAGGGGTTAATGGTTAGGGTATCAATCGTACAATTATCCATTGACCCTCCATCAATATCTGAGGCTATGATACCAGCGCTGGCACCTGCTTCTATCTGAATAGTGATATCCATGCAAACTGCTACCGGTGGCACCGAATCCACAACTGTGATGGTCTGGTTTACACTAGATGAATTACCACATGAATCAATAAAAGTCCAGGTCCGAACTACAACCAAATTATTGGGACACCCGCCAGGAGTAATCTGATCCGTTGGATTTACTGTTATTGCTCCATTGCAATTATCAATAGCCATTAATGGTGTACCGGGTGGAATGTCTGCTGCACAGTCCAAAGCCAAATTAGCTGGAGGTTGCGGTGGTACCGGTGGCACCGAATCCACAACCGTGATGGTCTGGTTTACGCTTGATGAATTACCACATGAATCGATAAAAGTCCAGGTGCGTAACATCACAAAACTGTTGGGACATCCGCCAGGAATAAGCTGGGCCGATGGATCAACTGTTATTGCTCCATTGCAATTATCAATAGCCATTAATGGTGCACCCGGTGGAATGTCTGCTGCACAGTCCAAAGCCAAATTAGCCGGAGGTTGAGGTGGCAACGGTGGCGTCGTATCCGAAACGGTTATGATCTGGCTCACACTGCTCGAATTGCCACTCGAATCTATAAAGGTCCAGGTGCGATTCATAACAAAGTCGTTTGGACAAGAGCCAGGAATTACTACTGAAATTGGATCAACCGTAATGCTACCATCGCAATTGTCTGTGGCCATTAAAGATATAACTGGCGGAACATCACTAGCACAGTCCGAAAATACATTGGCGGGAGGTGCCGGAGGTACCGGCCGTATGGTATCCAGGACGGTAACCATAGCTGTACAGGTATCCGAATTCCCGCCAATATCGGCCACAGTTAAAATCACATCAGTCAATCCCAGGTCCATGCAGTCAAAGCTGGTCCGGGAGGCACTATAACTTGTAATACCTACGTTGTCCGTACTGCCTCCGTCCAGGTCCTGAGCCATAATCGATGTATTCCCAGTGGCATCCAGATAGACCGTCAGGTCCTGACATACGGCCATGGGTGCCATGGTATCCGCCATTTTGTACTGGACGCTGAGAACCTGGGTTATATCCTTGTCAAAAAGGCAAACAGCGATTTCTTCCTTCGACACATCATTCAGGAAATGGAAAGAAGTAATTGTATCTACTCCCAAAGCACCCCCAATATTTTGCAGAACAATATCCGTAACATCTACCCAGAGCAGTAGAGGTGGAATATAGGCATCGATCCGTTGCTCTACATAATCGGTTTGTTTTTTACGTAACACGTCAAAAGTTCCTCCGGGAATGGCCAGGGTGCCCCAGGCATCGATCGACATTAACCTATTATAAGCGATCCGGATGCGAAAGGAGTCGGCTGAAACTAGTAAGCTAAGCAGGGAAGCTGGAGCGATCGAGGCTGGAAATACGGTTAACGTACTTGCCGAACTTGCTTTAACGTCAAAAAATTGTAGAGGGGCCCAGGTCACTTGCAGACCGGGGAATTTCTTAAAGGGCAGGGTTATCCCAAGACCAATAGGATCCAGTCCATAATACCCAAGATCATTGACCTGGCTGGCAGTTACCTGCCAGTAAATTTCAGCCGAGGAATTCACTGGATTAAACATGCTGCTCGCAGCCGGGAACATTCCACTGCCCGTCCCGGTAGCAGGATCACGAAAGATCTGGTCCCAGGTCTGGGTGGGTTGCAAATTGCTGAGATCCCAGGCTTGACTTCCTCCGGGAGGGGTAAAGATCTGATTGATGGCGCCGGGCTGGTTGCCAATCAAGTAGTGTAACGTATCACCTACCACCGGAAAAACCGAATTGGTAACGGTTATCTGAGCATTTACTGGAGCCAATAGACTTCCGGCCAAAAAGTAGCAATACAACAGTATATTTCGCGTCGTCATTTTTTGCATCATCTGGTTTTTTGGATCACTTCGGTTAAATACGCTTTGTCTACTCGGCTTTCGCCATGTCAAAATGCATCTAACTTATAAAAGCCAATGACCTTATCACATGGCTTTTTAAATACATCAATCAGTCAAAACAAAAAAACTACTTGCCAGTAAGTATTTGAGGACATCAAATCAAGTTGGTTTTCAGGGTTTTCAAACCGAAAGCGATAGACTTGTTCGCTCTTGCCTGTACCGGCATTTTATAGAAATAAAAATAATTAGAATTCTGCAGAGCTTTTAATGAAATGCATCTAACAATCAATGGATAACAAAACTTTTTATTAACTATTCCAATAATTTATCATTAGTATGCTGCTAAAGTCATTGAATTCAAATCCCCCTATCAATGAGATTGCATGAAGTGGCTCGATCCAGGAGAATCATCCAGCAATCAGACTATTTTATATCAATCGGCGATTGTATCGTTATGTCAAGATCCTAACTGGTGGCTAGTGGGTGATTTATTACATCCCATTCTAACGAAAACTAAAATTATATCAGCATAATATTGCCGAAAGTTAGTGCACTGGTCAGCATTAATTAATCCACCTTCACCATCCTACTGACGAATGCTCGCGCATTGTCAGCATCCCTATTAATTCACCTTCACCATTCGTCTGTTCACCACCCCTTTCTCCGTTTCTACTGACGCTCCCTTCGGTCGGTCAGCTTGGTTAATTCACCTTCACCATTCGTTTATTCAATACGACTTTAGCAGTCTCTACTGACGCTCCCTTCGGTCGGTCAGCACCGGTCAGCATCGGTTAATCCACTTTCACCATACGCTTATTCAACACGCCTTTCTCCGTTTCTACTGACGCTCCTTTCGGTCGGTCAGCATTGGTTAATTCACTTTGACCATCCGTCTATTGAGAACACCTGAAATTGTCTCCAACTGGTAGAACAACACACCCTTCACCTCCGGGATGTTGCCAGCCTCCAGGGTAATCAGATGATTACCTCCCGAATAACTGCCGCTCACCCGGTACAGCTCTTTACCGGTCACATCCATCACCCGCAGGGTGGCTGTCATGCTCTCCGGCAGCCAGAATCCGATCTTCGTCTCTCCGCTGAACGGGTTCGGCGTATTCTGATACAGCTCTGGCGTCCTTATCCCTTCTTCTTTCTCCATTTGTCCCGGAGATGCTACACCGGATCCCGACTCCGTCAATGGACTGCTGTCCTGGCAGGCATTACCTGTATTGTCCTGTAGTAGTAGCGTGGTCGTACAGAAGTCCTTATTTCCCGCTTCATCGATCACCCAGATCTCCACCTCGATCTCTTGAGATCTGCCATCCGGGATATCGGCACAGGTGAAGGTTATGCTTGGTGTTTCTCCGTCTTCCGTAAAGCTCAGGATCAAGTCATCAGCCGTCGTACAGTTGTCGTAGCTGCCGGCATCGAAGTCTCTAGCCCATACTTCAACCTCCCCCGATGGACTCATCACCACCGTGGCGATGCCATGGTAACAATACGGCGTTGGGTTCTTGCAGTCTCTTATCGTGAAGGTTGTGTAACAACTGTCCTTGTTCCCACAACGATCCTTACCCACCAGCCAGACACCATAGATGCCGACGGCCAGTTCTGCTGTTAATTCATGGCCTTGTCCGTAAACTACCGGTGTCGTCTCATCGGCCAATACCGTGTAGCGGTATTGGATCTCATCCGCTGCTGCACAGTTGTCCGTGCCTGAGGCCAGCAACTCATAGTTAACCGTCGCTGCATCGCAGTTGTTGTCGTAGATACAGGTCTCACCCAGCTCATTGCATACAATCACCGGTGCTTCGTCATCCACCACCTTGATCACCTGGATGTATTCCATAAACCCATCACCATCATCCTTCAGATTCCGTACAACACACTGACGCGCTTCTCCGGCCAGCAGCCGGTCATCCACGATCACATCCGGATAGCGGTTATGGAGGTCCGGTGAATAAACACACCAGTCGATCAGCTTCCAGTGCCTTAAGATCTTATAACACCCTTCCGTTACATCGTAGCGCTCATCCGAGTACGTCACCCCGATCAGCTCACAATCGTCGTCGCTGATCTCCGGATAGCCCGCTCCTGTGCGGTCCGCTGCCAGGTTCGCTCCATCCGTACAGTCCACCACCGCATCTGCCGGGAAGATCACCTCAAAGTCGGAGCGTGGCTTCACATACAGGGTCTGCGTGTCGTGTGCGGTGTTACCACACTTGTCCGTAGCCGTCACCGTCTTCGTCAGCGTCCCTACCCCACATTCGTTCAGACTGCCGGTAATCTCCACTTGCGTATCCGGCAATGAACAGTTGTCTGTGATCACCCAGTCTTCCGCTGTATCCTCAAAGTAGCTTTGTGGATCCGGATGACCGCCATCCTTATTGTCGTATTGATCCAGCAGCAACCAGATCTGGCAATAGATCGGCTTCCAGTCGTGCGACAACTGGGGTATGATCGTCGCCAGTCCATCCACACAGGCGTCGTACGCATATCCTTCCACCTGGGGTCCTCCGTAATAGCCGTATTCACCACCATCCCACGGTTGCTCCACGCAGCAACTCACCACGTCGTAACCACCATTGGGCGGCGTCAGGATCGTGAACACCAGTTGTGGCGTGATGCAATGATCACTCAGCACATCACCGCCTTCACAGACATCATGCGCAAAGCTTGCTCCTTCTCCTCCTAATTCCACCGACTTTGTCCCGTAATCGTAATGCTTGGTGACCGTCCAGTTGTAAGGTACGCCGTCGCAGTACACCGTAACATCTTCAGGTGCTACCACCACCGGTGGTGTCTTGTCGTCCTTCAGCACCTCGATCCAGCAGTCGTTGTATTTCGTCTTCAGCAGATCCGTGTACATGAAGTTTTGTTTCACCTTCAGGCCCACCAGGATCTCCGGTATGTTGTCTACAATGCACTCGCCAATGTCTGCATTCAGGATGTTCTGCAGTTCCAGCTCGATCTGATCCAGCGTCATCTTGTTCAGCTGTACAAACTGACCTTTGTCTTTGTAGTATTCCACCAGGCACCATACATAACGCAGGTACAGCGACTCATTCGTGATGCAGCCCAGCAATGGGAAATAATCATCCCAGCAGGCATTCATCAGCTCGTAGAAGAAATGCTCCTGCTTCGTGTCGATCGTCCACTGGTAAACCGCCGTAGGTGTACCCCCCGGTGTCGTCTGATAGATCGGTGGCAGGATGCACGTCACGTTCTTCTTGATGTGTTCGTCGTAGGGGCGCAGTCCACAGGCCTCGTAAACCCGCAGCACGACCTGGTCTTCTCCGCACTCCGTCAGGTCTTCAACCACATCGAAGGCACACAGGTTCATCCATACCTCATGCGCCACCCGCATGAACGACACCAGGTTGGGAGCCTCGGTCTCAAAGAGGCCCAGGCCGTCAAATGGAATGTCTACTCCGAAATATTCTTCCGTCACCGACGACAGGAACTCCTGGAACTGCGCTTCGTAGTAGTCTACGCTGTCTTTCAGCGCCACCGCATAATACAGCTGATCGCAGCAGTTGTCGTGGCTGCCGTCATCCAGGTCCTCCGCGTTGATCCGTGCCCAGCAGCTCGCCGGGTCCAGGGTCACCTGCGTGATCTCATCACACACCGGCGTCGGAGGCGTCGCATCCAATACCTGCACCGTGATGCCCGGCACCAGCGTCGTGAACAGGGATCTGAAGCCGCCTACCCCAAATAAATTTCCCGGTAGTACCTCCAGGCTCGTATTCCAGCACGCATCCACCAACCGCAATTTGATGGTAAAAACTCCTTCCGGTAAATAGATGTCTGCCGGCAGCGTACCGCTCAATACCGTCGTCTTACCAGGATGGCCCGCGTCGGCTACTTCTACCTCATAACCCACTTCAAAGTCGTTGCAGTCAAAGAAGTATTTTTTTACATCCGGAAGATGTACATGTGCCTTACAGTCGTGCGGCTCCGTATACGCCAGTACCGTAAACTTATCCGCCAGGTCAAGCAACGACGTCGTATCCATTTCCGATCTGCCCAGGTCGAAATAATCAAAGAAATTCAGGAACGGCGCTATCGTATCTTTGACGATGATCCATTGCTCACACGTCGTATCCCGGTGTCCGCACCAGTCGTAGATCGTCCACGTTCTCCTGATCTTCCGCGATTTGCCACAGATCTCAAATACCTTATCCTCGTATTCCGCTATCGTATTGCAGTGCGCATTCGCCAGCCCCGGGAACAGCTCGTAGTAATAATCCGGAATCCACAGCGGACTCGTGCTTCCATCCAGCGTCTTGATTTCCGGATAAGCCGTAAATGAGCTATTATAAAGGAACCGCGTGATCACCTGCAAGGTGAAAGGATCCAAAGCCTCCAGATCCAGCTTTATACTGCCTCCAAACAATTCTTTGGCCAGAGAATCCAGTAATCCGTACTGCTTGTACAGTTCCAGCAGCGTGCACTCTACCTCGATCGTATCCGGACAGATCAGGCTGTCCAGGTTATTCCGCTCGATCCAGATCTCCTGGGTGCATTCGTTGTGGTTGCCCCATGGATCGCTGCTCCGGATCGTTCGCGTGATCTTGCCACTGAATAACGAATCTTCGCAGTGGTAGTCTTCCCAGATCGAATTTACCAGGTCTACCCGCGCCGGATAAGGACCACAGTCGCTCACCAACGTTTCGAGGTATTCTTCAGAGGATAGAATAGCCGCTTCCAGGCATGTCAGCGTATCGTTCTCACAGCGGATGACCGGGCCCAGTTTGTCTTCCACGACCAGGGTTCCCCAGGTGCGGTTGACCCCATCAAGATCATTTACCTGGAAGGTCAGTGCATATCCACGATGTGAGGCATCTACCCGATTAGGAGGATCAAATTGTGTGGTTCCCTTCGGATAAGTAATTCGTACTTCCAGATTATTTATACACGGAGAAGTCGAATTTAATAAATCACCCGCTTGAACGATCCGCTCGCAGGAACTGCCTAATGAAATCGTGACACGGTCATTGGCTGCCAGCTTGGGTGCGGGTAGAATTGTCAATAAATACGTAAATGTATCTCCCGGGCAGCAATGCATGGTTGTTTCCGCACAAATAAAGGGAATCAGCGAATACGATAAAGTAACGGGATCCGCCCCATTGTTCATAATGGTGCTGTCAAGTACCGGATTAAAGGGATTACCCATCGTATCGGTTAATACCAGGTTGTAACCGGGGTCGAGGTCTTGGAACAGATCTCTTAAATCATAGCGGAAGGCTGTGTGGGAACACACTGTATCGGCCAGGGATACCCCTCTCTGCAACAATGGTTCAGGTAAAACGGTCCGACGCAAATTAACTGCTGGTCCGGGGCAACAAAATGGATCTGAATTGGTGAATTCATCACCAGGTGCCTGAGAAGTCACCGGGAATTCCGCGACCAGTGGTGCTGTACAGATAGGTTCCGTGTACATATCCGTAATGGTGTTAGTACACGTCATCTGAATGTTAATGGTAACAGAAACTGGCATTCCGGTAGAAGGAATATTGAGTATACCCACCACAACCGTGGAAGAATTTATTTGCTTAAAAAACGTAGGTGTATGGGCATTCCCATCAATCACCACTTCATAATCGGAAACATCAGGTGGTAATGCCGATCCGGTAATATAAAATGTTGTCCGGTACGTTGATGCACCATCGTTACAGGTAGGTCCGATATATGTATCGCCAGGCTGCCCTCCAAGTCGGAAACTTGTAATACAATCCGCTGGCAAGGAACAATCCGGTTCCTTGTATAAATTTTCTTTGGTCAGGTTGCACAGGCCATTCACAGAAATGGTAACATCCGCACTATCCTGGGCGTGGATTCCCCTCGCGCATAAAACAACAGTATTTGGTGATAGAGCCTGGAAAAATGCAGGAGTATAAACCTGGCCATTTATTTCAATATTGTAAGCATTGATGTTATTGGGCAAATTAGGCCCGGTAAGATAAAAGCAGGTCCGGTAGGTTCCGTTAACATCACAAGCGGGTCCGGTGTAGTTATCCAATGGCGCTCCTGCAACTCTGAAATCCGTCAGGCAATTGGAAGGAGAGGTGCAATCCGGCGCTGTAAAAAGGTCCGTAAGCTGAAGACTACACCGATTGAAAATAATCATGTTCACGGTGACGGGACCGGAAGCAGTTACTTTTCGAAAACAAACCACCGCCCGATCGAGAGCCAGCTTTTGAAAAAAATCAGCATTGTATAATTGCCCATTGATCTCCGCAGAATAAAGTGAAAGATTATCAGGTAAATTTTTGCCTGTAAGGTAAAAACAGGTCCGGAAAGTGCCGTCACCATTACATGTCGGCCCAATATAATTGTCTCCTGTCTGCCCTCCAACCCGAATATCGGTGATGCATGTAGGCGGAATACAGGAATAGGGAGTTAAGGAATAATTACGTACGATGGGACCAGAACCCGTATTGATAATCCGTTGATTCGTATCGATAAGGTTCCCCAGATTGTCCTTGAATTGCATGGTGTACCCTGGGGGAAGATCCTCGAATAAACCTGGAAGGTAAAAGACTTCCCTGGAACAGATGGTATCATCAAGGTCTGCATCCATCCGGATTTGCGGCAGGGGATGAATAGCAATTAATAAGGTCTTTTCATCCACGAGGGTCCTGCTCATTGCATCCGGACCACATTCATAAAACAACCGGACTTCATAATCACCTACCGGAAACATAGTTGCCATCAATGTCGTAGAACCAGCCAGTTTCAAATCCGGAACACCGGATACTGAAGCCAGGAACTTATAAGGTTGGGTGTTGGTAGGATCATATGCCCGGATTTCGATACCCAGCCGGCAATTGCCCATCCCTCCAAAAGCATTGGCATAAAAGTCCATGCGTCCTCCCAGGCAGATGTCTTCAGTTACCCGCTCATTGATAATACCGGGAGTGCTCACAATTTGTAATGGAATTCTGGTCGAATCGGGAATGCATCCCATACCATCACATCCATAGGAAAACATTAACGTATAATTACCAGCAGGAAAAGTCGCTACAGGTAAAGTGGTGGACCCACTCAGGACTTTATTGGCCCCCCCGGAGACTGAGGCTACAAAAGTCCAGCTCATGTCCCCGACACGCTGTATATCCAGTGCTAGTTTACAATTTCCCTCCCCTCCGGATGCGGTGGCTTAAAAAGGAAGCTTGCCTCCCAATGGTATTTGCATCGGAGTACTCGTACTATCGATCGAAAGGGTACATGGTTGCGCTTTCAGTGCCGCTGGCAAAAAGGCAGCGCCAAGCACAACCCATCGAAAACCCAGGCCGAATAGCATGGTTCTTAATTGGCAGGTAATAAACTTGATTAATTGTTGATAAACTTTTTCCATATGTAATGACCGGTCCAACCACAGTTATCCAACTTCAAAACCCAATCAGGCAGTGGATAGATGATAAAGGACCCGGGAATATTATTCCCCAAGGAAAAAGATAAAGAACAGGTTTGTTGGTTTCTTAAGGTTTCTAACTCCAGGTTGATTTGTTCCCTCTTAACATAAAGGTATCAAAATTCATGCGCAAAAGAAATTTTTTACTAGCCGGGAGTGTCTGATTTTTTCTTTATCTGGCATCGAAAAAAATAATATATTTAATTCATTAGCAGATGATTATATGAATTGAGGTCGCTTGTAAATCGACAATTTGTTAATCCACCTTCACCATGCGTTTATTCAATACGCCTTTAGCAGTCTCTACTGACGCTCCCTTCGGTCGGTCAGCACCGGTCAGCATCGGTTAATCCACTTTCACCATACGCTTATTCAACACGCCTTTCTCCGTTTCTACTGACGCTCCCTTCGGTCGGTCAGCACCGGTCAGCATCGGTTAATCCACCTTTACCATCCGTTTATTGAGAACACCTGAAATTGTCTCCAACTGGTAAAAGAGTACTCCTTTCACTTCCGGGATGCTGCCAGCCTCCAGGGTAATCAAATGATTTCCTCCTGAATAATTGCCGGTCACCCGGTACAGCTCCTTACCCGTCACATCCATGATCCTCAGCGTGGCTGTCATGCTTTCCGGCAACCAGAAACCGATCTTCGTTTCACCACTGAATGGGTTCGGCGTATTCTGATAGAGTTCTGGCGTCCTTATCCCTTCTCCTTTAACCTTTTGCCCCGGCGATGCTAATCCAGTTCCGGAGTTTGTCAATGGACTGCTGTCCTGGCAGGCATTGCCCGTATTGTCCTGCAACAACAACGTCGTCGTACAGAAGTCTTTGTTACCCGACTCGTCGATCACCCAGATCTCCACTTCAATCTCCTGTGACCGTCCATCCGGGATGTCTGCACAAGTGAAGGTTATGCTTGGGGTCTCGCCGTCTTCCGTGAAGCTCAGGATCAGGTTATCGGCCGTCGTACAGTTGTCGTAGCTGCCCGCATCAAAGTCCGTAGCCCAGACCTCCACTTCTCCCGATGGACTCATCACCACTGTAGCGATGCCATGGTAACAATAGGGTGTAGGGTTCTTGCAGTCTCTTATCGTAAAGGACGTATAACAACTGTCCTCGTTCCCACAGCGGTCCTTACCCACCAGCCAGACGCCATAGGTGCCGACTGCTAAATCTGCATTTAGCTCATGACCTTGTCCGTAAGCTACCGGAGTCGTCTCACCGGTCAATACCGTGTAGCGGTACTGGATCTCCTCTTCAGCAGCACAGTTGTCCGTACCTGAGACCAGCAACTCATACCGGACTGTCGCTGCATCGCAGTTGTTGTCGTAGATGCATGTCTCTTCCAGCTCATTGCATACAATCACCGGCGCTTCATCGTCGATTACTTTGATCACCTGCAGATAGGTCATGTAACCATCTCCGTCATCCTTCAGATTGCGGTGGATGCAGCATCTGCTCTCACTCGCTACCAACCGGTCGTCCACGATCACATCCGGATAGCGGCTGTGCAGATCCGGTGAATAAACACACCAGTCGATCAGCTTCCACGTCCTTAAGATCTTGTAGCAGCCTTCCGTCACATCGTAACGCTCATCCGAGTACGTCACCCCGATCAGCTCACAGTCGTCGTCGCTGATCTCCGGATAACCCGCTCCCGTGCGGTCTGCCGCCAGGCTGCCCGGGTCTGTGCAATTCACCACCACATCTGCCGGGAAGATCACCTCAAAGTCGGAGCGTGGCTTCACATACAGCGTCTGCGTGTCGTACGCTGTGTTACCACATTTGTCGGTAGCCGTCACCGTCTTGGTCAGCGTCCCTACCCCACATTCGTTCAGACTGCCACTGTATTGCACTTCCGTTTCCGGTGCCCAGCAGTTGTCCGTGATCACCCAGTCTTCCGCCGTCTCGTCAAAGTAACTTTGCGGGTTCGGGTGGCCTCCATCCGGGTTGTCGTATTGATCCAGCATCAGCCACAAGCGGCAGTAGATCGGCTGCCAGTTGTGATCGTGATACCAGTAGCTGTATTCATCACAGTTCACGCCGCCGGCATAATTGGACTCGCCGCATACCGAGCCACCATAGTAGCCGAAGTCTCCGCCATCCCAGGGGATCTCTACGCAACACACCGTCGTTACTTCTACCGGAGCACCTGAAGTGTTCCATCCTACTGGGTAGATGTAAGGATCTGCGCAATACGTAGCCAGTGCATCTTCTCCTTCACATACATCATGCGTAAAGGAGGCTCCATGCCCTTTAACCGTGGCGGTCTTCGTGCCTCCGGCATAAGGCTTCGTCAGCTCCCACCAGTAAGGTACGCCATCACAGTAGACCGTCACATCCTCAGGTGCTATGACCAAGGGCGGTGTCTTGTCGTCTTTGAGGACCCTTATCATGCAGTCATTATAAAGGTGGTAGAAATACCACCGTGTCTGTCCAAGAAGTGTTTTGGTAATCGAGACTTCCCCCTGATATGGTCCCCCTACCCGAGACTCCCATTCCAGACGAGCAGTTGCATCCGGAATCTCCATCCGGTCAATAAAGTTCTCATAACCATAGGGGCCACCGAAATTACCCACTCCGGGTACGCTGACGACTGGATTTTTCCATTCAAAATCGCCCGTTGAACAATCAAACTGGGGTCGCGGGTCACCGTAGTGTATATAGTCATTTAATCTCCACCAATACCACCTGGCAAAACGGTCTGAAAGATTCCACCAAAACCACTCGTGTTCGCCACCACTAAATAAATGATCATCGTACGCAGGCAAACCACATGCTTCATAAACCCGCAAAACAAGTTGTTCTTCTCCACATTCAGTCACATCAATGTAATCGTCAAACACAAATACATTGATCCATTCCTCGATCGCTGCTTCGATAGCATTGTAATTGTGGTGATAGTCATAAGGATCCAGGCAGCTTGAGAAATAGTCCCGCCAGTAATTTCTCCAATAGGTAACACTGTCCATATTCGCAACCGCAAAATGCAACCGATCACAGCAGGCATCATGACTTCCGTCATCCAGGTCTTTGGCATATACCCGCGCCCAACACTGTTCCGGGTCAAGTGTGACCTGAGTTATCTCATCACAAACCGGCTCAGGAGGCAACTCATCCTGGATGGATAATCTGTAGTAAAAAGTCGTGTCGTTCTCGCAGCCATCCCTTAGGTCAAAACGGATGTCATGATTGCCAAAAGGCAGATAAAAATGAACAGGATCCGGATAAGCTACTTCTCCGTAAACTGCCACTTCCTTACCCGGATGTTGAGGATCCTGATACGACAATTCGTAACGCCACTTCAGGTCCAGAATGGAGGAGCATTCCGATTTGATTTCCGGCCAATAAAAGGTCGCCGCAGCTTTGCAATCGTGTACATTGTAGGTAACCTCCGGGGCATTAAACTTTTCAAATTTGGGGGCGAGTGTATCAATGATACGGATGTACTGGATGCCGGATATTTCTTCTCCGGTACACCAGTCTTTCACAATCCAGTTACGCCGTATCGTATAGGTCATGCCACAAGCGGGCAGGACAACATCATCAAATAAGGTTATGATGTTGCAATGGTCGATCCTGGGATCCAGGTAATTGCCATCAATGCTTGGGGCTTCAACCAAGCCAATGTTAATACCCTGGATGATATAAGGTATGGGGTGATAATAGCCATTTTCATCCAATGTGCTGGTCACAAAGGAAGTTAAACCCGGATCCCGACATTCAATGATCTCGTCGTCGGGGAACATTAAGTTGGTCAGTGTTGCCTTTTCGACCCAAATCCGTTGATTACAGGATTGTTGATTCCCCCACGCATCCTCGACGAGAATGGACCGGTCATAGTATCCGGTAAAGCGGCTGTCACAATCTTCGTGTGTGAAGGATTGATTGTGAATAGTTGTACGGATGTACGGGTCGCAACTAATGGGTACCGGAGGAAGTGGCAATGTATCTGTGCAGGCAATGGTTACATCCCGGCATTCAATGACCGGTGGAAATTTCTTTTCAACCTGAATGGTACCCCAGCAGGTAGCTCCATCGTAGCGATTCCGAATCCGGTACGTAAATGAAGAGCCAACATCCATCAGGTTTACTAATGGGCTGGCCAAGCTTACTCCCTGTGTATTGGTAAGGATTAAATCAAAGGCGTCCGTACAGGAGTACGCACCCGAGAGAACATCACCAACAAGAATTTCGCGATCGCACCCGGTCGTCAGTGAGATGTGGACCAGATCCTGACAGGATGGTGATTCAACCTGCAGGCTCCGGAATGTCAGCGGCACGGCTGCACTTTCACAACCCATACTAAGTGCAGTGACATAAATCGTGGAATCATTGGCACTGGAAGCCACCGACAAGGAAGGCCCACTCGCGATCAGCATACCACCCATGGCGGGGTCACCATCGTAAAAATTGTAATATTCCGGTAGGGTATCCATCGCAGAATACGTATGCATCCCCAGGTCAGCCATATGATCGGTGGCAAATCCGTCCCATTCTGTCGCAGGAAGGAAGGGATCAGCTGGATTCTCATCACCTTTAAAAATAGTAGGACGGCGGATTAACGTATTATCCGCTGTCGACTGGACTCCACTACCCCATTGTGATCCCGGGTCAACGCCGATCTGTCCGATGACATCGATGATCACCCCATTGTGAGATAGCGTGATAGCATCATCTCCATTAAAGCTTAAGTTATTGTCGATGAGATCCGCCAGGCTCAGGAAAGCCATAGTTGCTCCGTCATCACAAATGACAAAAGTCCCCTGATCAGGGATGATTCCAGTCAAGTCGACATGTGAAGTAGCGGTGGTATTTCCATTAAAGTAAATGTCTATCGTATAGAACCCGGAGGCCAGATCAATGTTCTGCCCCGTACCATTAAATAGCTCCAGGCATTTATTAAACCCACTGCCTTCCGTGTACTCGGAGAAAAACAGATCACTGGTTACCTTCAAACCCGGAAATCCTCCACCTGTGGGGACTACTGTTGGAGAAGGATCACCACAAAACGTCTCATCTCCGGCATTGGGTGGCAGGATGAAGTCGCATACATCACAGGATATGGTATCCCGCAATCGTAACGTATCTCCGCAGACACCTCCTACCAGTACGACTTCTGCCGGGTCGCCGCTGGGAATATTCATCATGGATACCAGAAGGGTATCGGGAGCGATCTGCATGGTTACCGCACCATGCGTGGAGGAAATCTGCATAACAGGTTGGGTGGTTTGTATGTACCAGAACAGCCCATAGGATAATGCATCAATTGCACCTGAACATGGATTCATTCCTTCCGTAACAACAACCATGGAATCACAAGAAAGACTACATGCATTTTGAAAATGAGTCCCCAGAGAGTCAAAGGTATTTTGAGGAAACACATTCCACTGCGTCGCACCTACTGACCAGTCGATAGTAGGACTGTTGACAGAACTCATACGAACCAGAGTGAATTCAGACGTAGCGCCACTACCTACCGGCCAGTTGGTGCCAGGATCGACTCCAATGATACCGATGATATCAATTTGCCTGGTCAGGTGGCTTAGTACGATGGCATCGTCGCCATTGAAAAATGTAATGGTATGGGTGGTATCTGCTACATTCAGAATAGGAGCAGCGGCACTTGGATTGGCAATTACATAAACCTCTCCAGGGCAAAGCATTTGGTTAAAATGCATGGAATCCAAAGCAGTTGAAGATCCGTTATTGAAACGATATACAGTATACTCCGCCAGATCCACACAATTGGTGGTGGGATTATAGATTTCCAATGCTTTACTATTGGAGCTGCCTTCCAGGTATTCCGAAAAATACAATTCGGTACAGGGACAAGGATCCTGATAATGGGCCCCGAGATTACCCGCAAAATCCTGGGCATAGGAGATCCACTCCAAACTGGGATTAAAACTGGCCGGATTTGACACTATTCCGGATTTGACACCTGGTCGACGGACCAGTGTTTGATTTAACGTACTGACAGAACTTCCTGTCCAGGCTGTGCCCGGATCATTTCCGATCACTCCGATGATATCCAGTGTGTCTGTTCCTCTAAGTAATAAAACTGCATCATCCCCATTGTAAAATGAAGAGGTGGACGTTTGATCCGCTACTGCCAGGAAGGCAGGGGCAGCATCATTGTCGCAAACCACATATACATCACCGCCTGGCAGCATTCCGGCAAGATTGATGGTGGTACCGGCCGAAGTGCTCCCATTAAAGAAAAATTTCAATGCGTATCCGGTCGAGCTTAAGTCTATGCTGTTGGGTGTGGGGTTATAGATTTCGATACATTTGTTGTTGGAACTACCCTCGATGTATTCGGAAATGTATAAGTCTGAACAGGATTGACTGATTAATAAATCCATAGCAGAGGGAAGAAAGAACAGGACAGCAATGGGTATATAGCGCAAGTTCATGGTTCAGGTCGGTTGTCTGCTACGAACTTACGATCTATCCTTTTTTCCACAAAAGCATCCGGCTATAATATTAGCTGTTAACCTGAAAATATTAATGAAGTCAGGCATATTTAGAGAAATCCACGTTTATCCAAATAAAAACAGCGAGTCAGGGATTCCCGACTCGCCGTATTTAACCTCACAGAGCAATTGGTAAATATCAACTACTCTCAATTAGTCTCTAACGGGTAGTAAAAAGTTTATGAATGGGCACTTGCGGAGCCAGCGATTTAGTCACCGACTGGACGGTACGATCTGAAGCAAGTGTAAACTTCCCGTTCAGCAAAATCCGTTCAGAAGAATCGCCCACTTTCACTCCGTAATCCCCAGCTTCTGCAACCCATGCAGATGCCGCTTCATCAAAAGAGCACAGATCACGGGGTTCAATGGTAAAGGTCAGTTTCTGCGATTCACCCGGGGCAAGGGTATGGGTTTTTCCAAAATCCACCAGGACCATGGCAGGCTTTTCAAGCTTGACAGAAGGTGCGGACAGGTAAACCTGCACGACTTCACGACCAGCTACCTGTCCGGTATTTTTAACATCTACTGTAACACTGATGGCATCGTTGAATTCACCGGAGCTTAATTCCAGATTACTGTATTCAAAGGTGGTGTAGCTTAAGCCATAGCCAAACGGATAAGCCACTGGTTTCTGGAAGGTAGCATAATACCGATAGCCTACGTAGATGTCCTCTTCATAGGTTACCTGCCATGGAATGCGGCGCATAAACGAAACTCCGGACAGATCCGGTGCATCTTTAAGTCCGGATTCTACTGCAGTACCCGGGAAATTCTTGGATGAAGGTACATCATCGTAATTCAGCGGGAACGTTACAGCCAGTTTCCCGGAAGGGTTGCTGTTGCCTTTCAGAATATCCACAACAGAGTTTCCTGCTTCCTGACCGGGTTGCCAGACGCATAGCAGGGCATCAGGAGCATCCCTCCAACTGGCGGTTTCGATCACACCACCAATATTCAGGATCACAATGGCCTTTTTGCCTTCTGCCTGGAATGCCCGGGAGACATTATCGATCATACTTTTTTCCGTGGCGGAGAGATAAAAGTCTCCGGGTTCTGCTTTGCGGTCCCCACCCTCGCCGGCATTTCTACCAATCGTGATCAGGGCCACATCAGCCTGCTTTGCCATCTTTCCGGCTAACGCCTTGGTTACTTCCATCTCTGCGGGTGGCCGGTTACCACTCATAAATGCTTCAAAGAAATTCCGGGGAGCAGGTTGCTTGGACCGGAAATCGGCAATATAATCCTGGTATATTTTGGTCAGTTCTGCATCGTTGACCAATCCGCCATTTTTCAGGCCATCGATCAGCGATATGGTATAGGCTTCATTGACATCCCCACTTCCGGTACCTCCTGATATAAACTCATAGGAGGTCGTACCAAAAACAGCGATATCGGCAGTACCTGCAGGCAAAGGCAATGCATTATGGTCATTTTTCAAGAGTACAAAACCATCTGTGGCAGCTTGGCGGGTCACCTCGGCATGTGCTTTGAGGTCCGGATTGTCGGAAGGATGTATTCCTTTCTGCTTGGGTGAACGCATCATGATGGTCAGGATCCGCCGTACATTCTCATCTAGCACCGATTCCTGCAATTTCCCATCCTGAACCGCTTTGACCACGTCGTGGTAGTATTGTTCGGTACCGGGCATGATCAGGTCATTTCCGGCTTCCATCATCGCTACCACATCACTGCCACCACCCCAGTCGGTCATGACATAACCGTCGAAGCCCCAGTCTTTGCGGAGAATGTTTGTTATCAGGTCTTTACTTTCTGCGGCGTAGGTACCATTAATCAGATTGTAGGAAGTCATGACGGTCCAGGGTTTGGATTCCGTCACGGCGATCTCAAATCCCCGCAGGTAAATTTCACGGAGGGCTCTCTCACTCACGATGGTATTCACCGATTGCCGTTGTGTTTCCTGGTTGTTAGCCGCAAAATGTTTGATCGAGTTTCCGACCCCATTGGATTGAACGCCAGCCACCATGGCTGCAGCCATTTTGCCGGTCACCAAAGGATCTTCCGAGTAATATTCAAAATTCCGGCCACATAAGGGATCCCGCTGAATATTCATCCCGGGACCAAGGAGGACATCTGCATTGTAGGACAAAACTTCATTGCCCATGGCTTCTCCTACTTTCTCAACCAGTTCGGTATCCCAGGTTGAAGCCAGCAAGGTAGCGATCGGAAATGCCGTACAATAATAGGTGCGTGTTTCCCCTTCCCGCTGTGGTGACACCCGCAAACCAGCAGGTCCGTCGGCCAGCACCTGGGTGGTAATCCCCAATTCCGGGAACTCGGCAGTAAAACCCGCCGCGCCGGGCAGCACTTTACGTACCCGGTCCACCATCGGATAATACGCGCTGTCCATCGTGCGTTCACGATTGCCAAACATCGCAGCTACCGAATCCGGCAAACCGGGGAAAAACATTCCCGTACCGATAACCAATTCAGCCTTCTGTTCCAGGGACATTTTGTTAATGATGTCTTGTATGTTTTGTTGTTGATCAGCCTGCTGCGGCGATTCCGGAGAAGCGCAGGCACCAAGGCCGAAAAGGAGGATCAGACCTAAGCCATAAGTCCAAACCGACGAAATTCTCGCATTCATAATTGGATAAATTAAAAGACAAACCTATTGAGACTATCCTCAATCCAGGCAAAAATACTTAATTGTAACAAATTGTTACAATGGAATGTTGCCGTGCTTTTTGGAGGGCATCCTGGTTTGTTTATTGCGAAGCATCGCAAAGGATTTCAGGAGCTTTACACGGGTAATCTGTGGTTCAATAATTTCATCCACATAACCTCGTTCGGCAGCCAGATATGGATTGGCAAATTTATTCGCGTATTTGGCTTCCATTTCAGCCAGCTTTGCGGTGGGATCTTCAGCACTGGCAATCTCCTTCTTGAATATGATTTCAGTAGCCCCCTTGGCGCCCATGACTGCAATCTCCGCGGTAGGCCAGGCATAATTGAAGTCAGCTCCGATGTGCTTGGAATTCATCACATCGTAAGCTCCTCCGTAGGCTTTGCGGGTGATGATGGTGATCCGAGGCACGGTCGCCTCACTGAATGCATACAACAATTTTGCGCCATTGGTGATGATCGCATTCCATTCCTGATCTTTCCCGGGAAGAAATCCGGGCACATCAACCAATACGAGTAATGGAATGTTGAACGCATCACAAAAACGTACAAAGCGAGCTCCTTTTTTGCTGCTGTTGACATCCAGGACCCCTGCCAGATGTCCTGGCTGATTGGCTACAATTCCAATGCTTTGCCCTCCGATACGTCCGAAACCTATGACAATATTTTCAGCATATTTCGCATGAAGTTCAAAAAAGGAATCCTGATCTATGATACCCCGGATGATTTCCTTCATATCGTAGGGCTGCTGAGGATTATCTGGCATGATCGTATTAAGTACCGGCCTCAATTCATTCGACATCAGAGCATAGGGCACGTCAGGCGTCTTCTGTTCGTGGCTTTGTGGTATATAGGTCATCAGCCTTCGGATGGACTGGAGGCACTCCACATCATTTTCTGCTACCAGATGGGCGACTCCGGAGTGACTGGCGTGGGTCATGGCTCCTCCCAGGTCTTCCGAAGTTATTGTCTCATTGGTAACCGTTTTAACCACATTGGGTCCGGTCACAAACATGTAAGAAGTGTGGTCCACCATAAAGATAAAGTCGGTGATAGCCGGACTATACACGGCGCCGCCGGCACAAGGGCCCATGATGGCCGATATCTGGGGAATGACTCCCGAAGCAATGGTATTGCGGTAAAAGATATCTGCATAGCCACCCAGAGATACCACTCCTTCCTGAATGCGTGCCCCTCCGGAGTCGTTTAATCCAATCAAAGGGACCCCGTTGGCAAGTGCCAGATCCATGATCCTGCAAACCTTCTCGGCATGTGCTTCCGACAATGAACCTCCGAAGACCGTAAAATCCTGAGAAAACACGTATACAGGCCTGTTGTGGATCGTGCCATAACCGGTAATCACTCCGTCACCGTAATACTTCTCTTTATCCATGCCAAAATCCACCGAGCGGTGGGTGACCAGCATGCCTAATTCCTCAAAGGTATTCTGATCCAGAAGCACTTCAATTCGCTCCCGGGCTGTCAGCTTGCCTTTCTGGTGTTGGTGCTCAATGCGGTGTTCTCCTCCGCCCTTACGGGCTTCAGCTATCTTAGCCTTCAGTGTATCAATTCCCTTTTTCATGTATTATCGGATTTGAAAACCGATTGTTTCCAAAAATGCACACGCAGCCGGAGTACTTCCCACCCCATCTTCAGGCCATCGGAAAGCAATTTTATCTTGGAATTGGTTTGATGATCCCAATCAACCGGCATCTCCCGGATTCGCCAGTGCATTTTGCGGGCTTTCCACAAGATTTCGATATCATGTGCCCATCCGAAGGTAATCAAATTAGCAAACAGCTCATGTGCATAATCCGAAGGATACCACTTGAATCCACACTGGGTATCCCGGTATGGAATACCGCTGCTGACCCGGGTGAAAAGATTAAAAAGTCTCCCGGACCACTTACGTATCCCGGGCACCCGGATGTGGGAACTCCGATGCTCCCGCGACCCGATGTAGATCGTACCCGGATCAATAAGTTCCGGTTCGGTAAACCACTTCAGGAGCATCATGGGAGAGGTAGCGACATCTGCATCCATGGTCAGCACATACCGGTGGTGGGCTGCCTGAATCCCAGCCTGAAGTGCATAACCTTTACCCTGGTTATCCGGATAATGAATAAGTTCCACTTCCGCCGGCTTCATTTCGCCAAACAAGTGTTTCATTTTATCATAACTCTGGTCCCTGGAACCATCGTCGACCAGGATGATCTGCACGGTGCTATCCCACCTTTCAAGGAATGCCAGAAGCTCCCGGTGTAATGCATCCAGGCGATCAAGTTCATTAAAACAGGGAACCACAATGCTAAGCGATGGCCACTTTTGAGCTTTCGGGTTTGACGGTGAGACGTCCTCAGGCATTGTAGATATGGTCTTTTTTTATATCGCTTTAGCCAACAACTGATGCATCAGTTCGTTACATTTGCGGCGGTAAAACTAAAACAAAATGGATCCAAATCAAATGCTTTCAACCCGCGTTCAGCAAATGACCGAGTCAGCTACCCTTCGCATGGCACAGAAAACCAGGGAGCTTAAAGCAAAAGGAATCAGCGTCATCAACCTGAGTATCGGTGAACCTGATTTTGACACACCGGAACATATAAAGGAAGCTGCCAAGAAAGCATTGGATGAAGGTTGGACAAAATATTCACCGGTTCCCGGCTTTGAAGACCTTCGTCAGGCGATTTGCCAGAAGCTGAAACGGGATAATGGCCTGGATTATGCCCCCAACCAGATCGTGGTAAGCAATGGTGCCAAACAATCTATTGCCAATATTGCCATGACCCTCCTGAACCCGGGTGACGAAGCTGTTATTTTAGCTCCCTACTGGGTTTCCTATAAAGATATCGTTGAATTTGTGGGTGGTAAAGCGGTAATCCTAACCGCAGGCATTGAGCAGGATTTTAAAGTGAGCGCAGGTCAGCTGGCGGCTGCCATTACTGACCGTACCAAGTTTGTGTTGTTTTCATCACCCTGTAATCCTTCCGGTTCTGTATTTTCGAAAGAAGAGCTGGAAGCATTTGCAAAAATTATCCTTTCCCATCCCAACCTCATGATCGTCTCCGACGAAATCTATGAGTTCATCAATTTTGGAGAAAAACACCATAGCATCGGTAGCCTTCCCGGCATGTTAGACCGTACCATTACGGTCAATGGATTCTCCAAGGGATTCGCGATGACGGGATGGCGTCTCGGATTTATGGCCGCTCCCGCCTGGCTGGCAGCTGCTTGCAGCAAAATCCAGGGCCAGGTCACTTCAGGCGCATCTTCCTTCGCACAACGGGCTGCAAAATTCGGCCTTGAATCAGACCTGACCGCGACCTTCGAGATGAACAAAGCATTCCTCCACCGTCGGGATCTGATCATAAAGAAATTTTCTGAGATACCGGGCATTCGCACCAACAAACCGCTGGGAGCATTCTATCTGCTTCCGGATATCAGCGCATATTTTGGCAAAAGTGATGGCTCACAAACCATTCACAATGCCGATGATTTTGCGGAATACATTCTTGAAAAGGCACATGTTGGCATTGTTTCCGGTGAAGCTTTCGGCGCCCCCGATTGCATTCGTATCTCGTATGCAGCGTCTGACGAAGAGATCATCGATGCAGCCGACCGGATAAAAAATGCGCTGACCGCACTACACTAATTCTGTACGCGTACAAATTGAAAATCCTTGAGCTGGATCAGCTCAAAGTGTTGATTTTCAAAATATTGGATTTGGTCAACGCCCGTTTCTTCAGCAGATCTGGGCTGCCCGGATGGATAGACGGGTTTAAATTCAAATTGCATATAAACCGGATCGTCATATGATTCCCCTTCCAGATAATATTGGAATTGAGTGCCATGCTTTTTTAACATTCTTCCGGCAAATACGATCTGATCATATGCTTCCAGAGCATCTTCGGTCACAAATGTGTTAAACTCATTTTGGAAATACCGCTTCAGGGTCTGGTAATCCGGGCTGGCAGTCCGTGTCATGCCCGTCTCCAATATGTAAATCCTGCTTTGATTAAACAGATCGTAGTCGGTCTCAGCCAAAGATTTCATCTGAGGCAATATGTAGGTGGTCACCTGATATTCAGGTGGTATGATTCCGATTTTACGCAACATGGCATAAACAAAACGCCGCTCGGATTCTGCAAACCGGAAGTGAGGGATGATAAACACATTCGGGCGGTTAGCGGTAACTACCGAATCGGGGAATGTATTCTGGAGATCCATGGTCTCATCATGCACCACAAAAGAAATGTATTTGGTTTCATCACCAAAGAAGTTCTTGAAATACTCTTCACCTTCCCGGTACACTAAAAAAACCTGTGCATTCGGATACCGGTGACTGATATCGTCCATAATAAATTGACAGTGTGACTGATAGCCTGGTTTACTGAGAACATAAAAAGGATTATCCACTCCAAACTGGCTAAAACTGGTCCATGGGGTAACCATGGGCACCTGTTTTGTTTTTACATAGTCCGCCATTTCTTCTACCATGTTTCGACGGTATGGCCCCAGGATCAGATCGGTTTTTTCAAAGGTTGGATCTTTTATGATCTGACTCACTTCTTTCTGGGAGTTTTCCGTATCAAATACCTTGGTATCCAGATAAATACCTTCACGCTCCAGCTTTTTTACTCCCTGTTCATAACCAATCAGGTACTGGATGAATTTTTCTGTAATGACTGGGACTTTGTCCGACCCGGTAGAGATGTCCTGAGACTGAAGAGGCAGTAATAAGGAAACCTGATACCGATCCTTTCGATTCGATTCCGGCCTTAAATCCTCAAAAGTCTGGTCCTCAACAGGAGCCGGCTCGGGGAGGTCACCCCAGGTTAATGTATCAACCCGTGTATTATCCGGATTGGCAGGTTCCCATTGGCCAGTTTTGGGATTGTAAACATGCCCAGCCGTGTGGGTTGGGCTGCCCGTCGTCGCCGGTTTGGTAGTCGTCGTTTTTTTGGTAAATGAACAACTCCCAGCCAGCAAAACGGTGAAACAAAAAATGACGATACGCATATACCCTTTACTCCCATTCAATGGTAGCCGGCGGTTTCGTGCTGATGTCATAGACCACTCGATTTATCCCTTTTACCTGATTAATGATTTCATTACTCACTTTAGCCAGGAGTTCATGGGGCAATTTACTCCATTCGGCGGTCATACCATCGACAGAATTGACAGCGCGCAGAGCAACAACAAACTCATAGGTACGCTCATCACCCATGACACCTACTGACTGGGCATTCAGCAGGATCACAGCCGCCTGCCATACCTGGTTATACCATCCACTTTCCTTCAGGTTTCGAATGAAAATGTCATCTGCCTCCTGCAATAACCTGATCTTATCTTCTGTAATCGCTCCCAGGATACGTATACTCAATCCGGGACCCGGAAATGGATGACGGCTGATGATGGAGGGGGGAACGCCCAGTGCCAGACCAACTTGTCTTACTTCGTCCTTAAACAGAAACCGCAGGGGTTCCAGCAGTTTCAGATTCAGTGTATCCGGCAATCCACCCACATTGTGATGCGACTTGATGGTAGCGCTTGGCCCATGTACGGATAAGCTTTCGATGACGTCAGGATAGATGGTACCCTGAGCCAACCAGCTGATACCGGTCAGCTTATGAGCTTCTTCGTCAAACACTTCTATAAAGGTCTTTCCGATGATCTTGCGTTTGGTTTCCGGATCCGAAACTCCGTGCAACCCATCCCAAAACCGGTGACGGGCATCAACTCCAATGACTTGTAAGCCATGTTCATGGTAGGCATCCAGGACCTGGGTAAATTCGTTCTTTCTGAGCAATCCGTTATCGACGAAGATGCAGGTAAGCTGATCTCCGATCGCCTCCTGTACCAGATAGGCACACACCGTCGAATCGACTCCACCCGATATGGCCATGATCACTTTCTGGTCTCCTACTTCCTCTCTGATCTGACGCACGCTCTCCTGGATAAAAGAATCCGGTGTCCAATCCGGCTTACATCCGGCAATACGGTAGAGGAAATTGCTCAGGATCTGCTTCCCCTGAAGGGTATGGGTCACCTCAGGGTGGAACTGCAACCCATAGACGGGCTGTCCGTGACGGTTGCCCCTGAAAGCAGCGACCGGTATGCCATCCGTACTGGCCAAGAGTTCATAACCTTCCGGGATCTCCAGAATGGTATCAGCATGGGACATCCAGACCTGACTGTTTTTGTCCAGATTTGTAAAAATGGGATCTTCGAGCAGAATATTCAGCTCGGCTTTGCCATATTCCCTTTTTTGGGATCGTTTCACTTCACCTCCCAATTGCTGAGCAATATACTGAGCCCCGTAACATACCGCAAGGACCGGCGTATGACCCAAAACATGATCAATATTGACATGCAGCGCTTCCGCATCCTGAACCGAATACGGACTTCCGGACAGAATAATGGCCTGCCATTCTTCCGGGTGGGAAATGGTGAAATTGTAGGGCTGTATTTCACAATATACATTGGCCTCACGAACTCTACGGGCAATGAGTTGGGTGTATTGCGACCCAAAATCCAAAATCAAAACCTTCTGATCCATAGGAACGATTAATCGAGCAGTCCCCTGCCCTCCTTCTTAATTAATCCATCATCCTGGAGTTGCTTCATTACCTTGTCCAGGATGCCATTGATAAAGTCTTTACTCTTGGCAGTACTGTATTGCTTAGAGACTTCGACGTATTCGTTTAAGGTCACTTTCGTGGGTATGCTCTTGAAATACAGGAATTCAGCGATCGCCATTTTGATTAGTATGGTATCTATCAATGCCAACCTTTCGACATCCCAATTTTTTAATGTGGGTTCAAATATCTCCTGGATCTTGGTGTCGTCCTGCGCGGTCCGGTTGAGCAATTGAATTCCAAACTGATACGTTTCACTTTGCACCTGGTATTCTTCCAGAAAATCACTTGCTGCCGGTAAAGCCTTCAAGGTTTTTTTAACGGCACCGACCACAAGGGATTTATCGTCTTCCCAGGTTGCATAGAGATCTTCTACCATTTCATTGAACACTTCGCTCCTCCGGATGAACCGGTACAGTTCATGGAGTATGTCTACATGGTCTTCCTCAGTTGTTACCTCCTTCTGAATGTAGGCTTTGTAGACTTCCTCATTGGAAAAGTCTTTGTACATCTTGCGAATGAGATCCTGATCCAACCTTGTTTCGAAATGCAAATCCTTGATCTTCTTCTGCAGCTGGGTATGTTTTACCAGGCTCTGAATCAGGGCATTTGTATAAAACTTATCGGTGAATTTAAGGTCTTCTTCTGAAGGCAGGTACTTTGCATGCCGCTTCTGGGCATCTACTTTGGCAAACCGGCAGATCTGCAATAGCGTGTAGATATTGAACAGGTACAGAACGAACGAATTTTCAGTACTTGTCTCGTAGGCACGTAATGCCTGCGCGATGGTTAGTTCTTCGTCTCTGTTGAGCGCATAGAGCGCCTGCATTACTTTTACTCGGATATTTCTTCTACTTAACATGAAACGCTTTAGTCATGTCCTGGATAAAACGCAAAGAAAGTCAATTTTTGTGTGATAACCGGAAGGCAATCTCAATCATTTTTTTGAAATGTGTTCCGATCCGTTCACTGCATCCAACTTTTCTCTACATCTGTAAATGAAGGAAGTTTGTTTATGTGCCACTTCTTGATGACCACACCCTGTTTCATCAAAACAATTCCGGGATTAGAACGAATAATTGTTTTTAATAATATATCATCGGCCTCATAG
Organism: Lewinellaceae bacterium; assembly: GCA_020636135.1. Taxonomy (NCBI): domain Bacteria; kingdom Pseudomonadati; phylum Bacteroidota; class Saprospiria; order Saprospirales; family Lewinellaceae; species Lewinellaceae bacterium. The sequence continues at coordinate 1,815,147 of JACJYK010000001.1, read as the reverse complement.
AAGGGCACATCCACTCCAGTTGCATCCCGGAAAGCTGCTCTTTTCTCGGTACTCGCACCGCCAGCCACGACATACACCTTAATTCCCGCACCTTTAGCTGCATCGACAAATGGTTTAAGCTTGGCATACTTTTTTAATAATCCCGGATCCCAGTGATAGGTTACTTCCGTAACTTCTTTGGGCTGGACGTCAAACGACCGGACAAGATCAGTGCTGTCTCCTACCAGGACAGTGTCCAACTTCCAGACGGTGTCCTGAATGGTGACTGACCGGGTCGATTCGCCAGCTTTCAGCATGTAGGAGACCACCATGAAATTATAGTCCGGATCCGTAAGCAGGTCTTCGGTTATCTCATTGCCCTCTTCGTCGTAAACCGCAAAATCGGATATTTTCGTTGGCTGGATGGCGGGTTCACTCAAAATCTGTTCAGCACTCCAATCGGTCTTGGGATAATTGGCCAGATTAGCCATGTATTCTTCATAAGGCAGCTCTACAACTTTTCCGGTTTCCTTATTGGTCAACTGATAGCCGGTAATCTGTCTGCTACTCATGGCCTCAATCTCAGCATTGCGCCGGGTATAAACATCAGTACCTTCTTTGAAAGGTCTGAAGTCGGCGGACGGGAGGTTCCACAGGTAATTACTCAGACAGAAATAAGTCAGCCCTACGGTGGCTAATGCAATGATGCCATGCCGGATCGGCGCCGTCAGCAATTGATGGAAGTTTTTCTGCTGAAACAGGAACAGGATAGCCGGGAACATCAGTACGACATCCTTGAAGAACGATGTCCGGGGATCAAGCACTAAAAAGTCACCAAAACACCCGCAATCGGTAACCCGCATCTGTTCCTTAACCCACGGTCCCCATGCGCTGAATTCAAAAAATGTATTGTTACCCGGCACATAACCCGTCAGGAAGGTAAAACCAGTCAGCGCAAGGAAAAACAGCACGATGAGGAAAAACAACCAACTGGTAAGCTTGGGTTTCCATCCCAGGATGAGTGCAAATCCAAGCACGATTTCCAATACGATCATAAAGACACTGAAGCCAATGCTGTGTTCAGCAAACCAGGGAAATGATTTTGCCAGAAAGCTCAACCAGGTGGGCTCCAAAGCAGCCTGAAACTCCGCAAAATACTCTTCCATTTTGAAAGCAGTACCCATCGGGTCAATGGCTTTTACCCAACCTGAAATGATGAAAAGCACTCCGGTCCAGTTTTGTAAAAAACTTACCCAGGTCTTTTTTTGCTTTTTCAAAACCAAAACCAGTAATAACGTGATCACCAGAGCAATTCCCGTTATAAGCAGGACCAGGTTTAAAAGTGTCATATGTCGTGTTCTTTAAGCTTAATCAAACAAAAGACTGCGTAGTTGATAATATCCTGATAGTTGGCATCCAGGCCTTCGCTGATCAGGGTAAAACCCGCATTGTCTTCGATTTCTTTGATGCGGAGTAGTTTCATTAATATCAAGTCGGTCATTGAGGCGACACGCATATCTCGCCAGGCTTCTCCGTAATCATGATTTTTTCGTTCCAGCAAGGTTTTGATTTCGGAAGCTTCTTCCCGGTACCATTGCATGGCTTGCTCCGGATCCACCTTATAATCCGGATCCTGTGGGGGATGTTTAAGCTGGATCAATGCCATCAGGGCATAATTGATGATCCCGACAAACTCAACATCCATTCCTTCGTCAACTTTTTGCTCCAGATTTGATTGTAAATTACGGATGCGCTTTGCTTTGATGAAAATCTGATCGGTGAGCGAGGCCGGCCGCAAGATTCGCCAGGCAGTGCCATAATCCTTGGTCTTTTTGACAAAGATATCCTGGCATTCCAGTATGACTGCATCGAAAGCGGCAAGCGTTTGGTTCACTTTAGATTTTTTGCAAATATAAAGGATTGAGGCTTAGATTTGGATGATTTCAGGATCCTGTTTTCAGAAACTCGATAACCATGAAAAGTTTTGATGTAATTGTTGCAGGAGTCGGTTCTATGGGTGCTGCAACCTGCTATCACCTGGCTAAACGCGATGTATCGGTCCTGGGCTTGGAACGCTACCAGATCGGGCATACCAAAGGGTCTCATCTGGGTCAGTCAAGACTCATTCGCAAAGCGTATTTTGAACATCCGGACTATGTCCCTCTCCTCATCAAAGCATATGAGCTTTGGAACGAGCTCGAAGGAGAAGCACGTACCAACCTGTATTACCAGACCGGGCTACTTTATCATGGCCGGCCTGATCAGGACCTTATCGCGGGAAGCTTAAGATCGGCGGACTTGTATAACATCCCTTTTGAGAAAATCTCCCGGCAGGACCAGTTGCGAGACTTTCCTGCATTTACTCTTCCGGAAGACTACCATACCTATCTTGAACCGGAGGCCGGCTTTCTGCGACCGGAGAAATCAATTCAGGTGATGGCAGAAATTGCCCAGGCCCGGGGCGCTTTAATCCATATTGATGAATGGATGACCGATTTTGTCCATAGCGGTGACGGTTGGTCTGTGCACACCAATCGGGATATCTATTCGTGTCAGCAGTTGATCATCACTGCCGGAGCCTGGTCCGCCCAATTCCTGAGTCAGCTTCAGGTCCCTTTAAAAGTCACCCGACAGGTACTTGCCTGGCTGAAGAAGACAGGTGGCCCAGATTGTGCACTGGATCATATGCCATGCTGGATTCTGGCTGATGATCTGCACGGTGGATCTTTCTATGGATTTCCGGAATTGCCGGAACAGGAATTTGGAAGTCCGGATGGATTAAAGATGGCACACCATTTTCCTGGATTTGAAATTCGTCCAGAAGAGAAAGACCAGAAACTCAAGAATACTGAAAAGGAAGCCCTGGATTATGGCCTGCATAAGTACCTCGGGGCTATTCAGGGTTCCTGGTCCACATTTCAAAATTGCATGTACACCATGTCACCCGATGAACATTTTTTAATCGACCGGGTACCCTACACCGATAACGCCTGGTTTGCCGCCGGATTCAGTGGTCATGGGTTTAAATTTGCACCAGTCATCGGAGAAATACTGGCTGATCTGGCCATCAACGGATCGACTTCCCACCCTGTAGATTTCCTTTCCACATCACGGTTTTCCTGACGGGAGGAGCCACCGGGAAATTGGCTAACTTTGAGTCCATGCAGCCAGGCTCTTATCAAACCATTGGCAGTCCAGCCTCGGGGCTGTACAAGGAAAAAGGCAGTAAATTTATCGCCTATGCCTATCCGGTATCATCCGAAGAGGAGGTCAAAGATCACCTCGAGCAGTTACGCAAAGAGCATCCCAAAGCGCGCCATTATTGCTATGCCTACCGGATAAATACAGATGGAAGTCTGTACCGGGCTAATGATGACGGTGAACCATCTGCAACAGCGGGCAAGCCGATTCTGGGTCAATTGTTATCTTTCGAGGTGACCGATACCCTGATCGTGGTCGTTCGTTATTTTGGCGGCACCAAACTCGGGGCTTCCGGACTTATTCAAGCCTACAAAACGGCTGCACAAGATGCTCTTACGCAGGCTGAGATTGTTACCCGGATCGTTATGACTCCGTTTCAAATCCAGTTTCCGTATGCTGTATCCGGAGAAATCATGCAGTCCCTCGCAAGAATCCATGCCTCAACCCTTGCTGAAAAATATACCGATCGGGGCCTCATTGAATTTGAATTACCACTGGCAGAAGCAGACAAGCGTATTCACCAGATGAAAAGTCATTTGGCCGGATTTGACGGAATGGCAGAGGATATGGATCAGAAACTCGTTGAAAAAGGGATCTTCCTGGCTTCCGCTGATAAGGATGAAGGTAAATAAAGAGATGTGCGAGAACTCCCCCAGTCGAACCTGGATAAAACGCTACCGGATCAGGGTCACATCGCCAACCACCGTTACCTCTCGTTGTAAAGCAGGACAAAAGTACGTTACCCGGAAAGCATAAACACCGGAAGGCTGCAGATTGCCACCCAATCTTCCGTCCCAACCTGTAAATTTATCAGCAGTAGCAAAAAGACGACTTCCCCAACGATTAAAAATCTCAAATGAATTGATGGTCGGTAATTCCGTGTACAAATACAACACATCGTTATTACCATCTCCATTGGGAGAAAACGCATTAGGCACATCGACCAGGTTCTCGCCGCAGGATGTCACTTCACCGACCCGGATATTTATGGTATTCACACACCCGTTGAGATTATCGGTAACTGTTACCGTATAGATACGTTCTCCCCCAGGATTGGCCAAAGGAGATGCACAGTCGAGACAAGACAAGCCTTCCGGTGGGCTCCATTGATAACTCCAGTAGGGCTCAACAACCAACGGAGGTAAAGGAACCGCATCCTGCAACCACAGAACCGCCTCCGGATATCCGGGATCAGGCAAATCATTGACCAGCACCTGAGCAAGCACCGTGGAGTCAAGACATCCCGTCACCTGACCGGTCACCGGTATGTCCGTATCGTGCGTGGCTACAAACCAACCATAGCCGTCACCAAGATCATGCACAAAACCCGGCCAGACGATGTTGTCTGTATTGCCAATTATATGGACTACAGCGGTGTCACCGGCACACACGGTATCTCCTTCCAGCGAAATAGGAACCCGGTCTGCTACCTGAACCTGGACGGAATCCGACAAGGTACAGGATCCGGTAGATATGCTGTAGTGATAAAAGCTATTTTGCACCGGTGCTACGGTAAGGGTGCCATTCCCCTGCCCCACCACATCAGGCCCGGGTATCCAGATCACTGGAAATGGTCCGGTGCCAGCCAGGGTCACTTGCGCCCCTTTACATATCACCGTGTCCGGAGTTACCTCCAGGGCGTCAAGCCGTAAAACCTGAACGACAATGGTATCCAATGCATTGCATCCCAGGCTGTCCGTGATACCGGCAATGTAAGTGCGGGTACTGTCCGGCATGGCAACGGGATCGTAACAATAGGAACAGGATAACTGATCGCTGATATGCCAGTACGGTGACTGTCCTTTCAGCACATGAAGAGTGACCGTGTCACCCTGGCATATCTGCAAATCCGGCCCCAGGATTCCGGACGTTCTGGGTAAAACAGTTACGTGAATGCTATCTTTAGCTGTACATCCGAAATCTGAAGTGACCTGCACCGAATACCAATTACTTACTGCCGGTGCAAGAACCGGATTGAAACAATCGACATAACAATTAAGCCCAGCGGCAAGGCTATCCCATTGGATGTGATGATCCGGGTAAACCCTGGACAAGGTCAACTGTGTGATTTCATCCGGACAAATAACCGTATCACCCTGAATGCTGAACAGCGGAATGGAATCCTTACCAAAATAAACCAAAACACTATCCCTTGTCACGCAATCATTCGGATTGGTGACCTGGAGGAAAACCGGCCCGTCCACGGATGGGGCATACCAGATGCTGTCACAATCCAGACATTGGGTGCCATCCGGCAATTGCCAGACGTACTGGTTCAGCGGATCCCATAATGTATCCTGCAACAGAATCGAGTCCCGGTAACATAAATGAATCTCATTGGCAAGTTGAACTTCTGCAGATTCCTTGAGCAGGATCGATCCTGCAATGGTATCCCGGCATCCGGCATTCGAAACATTCACCATTTGCAGATCATACTGACCAAAAGGTAATTGCTGATTCAGGTTGCGCCGGTAACTGATAGTATCCCCGTTTAAGATCCATAATGTACTATCTATAAATCCTTCAGGCAGGACTGTTTGATTCAGAACCTGCAGATCATAAGGCGCACAAGCCACCGTATCCGGCAACAGCCAGTGATTGACCGGTTTTGGTCCTACTTTGAGGTACCCCGGCAGAAATAGGGTATCCCTGCAGAATCCATCTTCTGCGGTGACCTGCACATCGTACCGTCCCACCTTGCCCAGATAAAAAGATGCTTCAAATGCATTCGTTACGATGGTGGTATCCGGATGGATCAGTTCCCAGCGGAAATCTTTGATCTGGTGATTCGAATAGCTCAGGTTAAATAACTTGACGACCGGATTAAGGGAATCGCAAAAATCAACGACCGGAATTTCGATGTCGATGGACAACTCATTCACCGGAATAGGTTTGGTAACAAAGGGCAGCAAGCAACCAAACGTATCACGGATCAACACGGACGGTGTATAAATACCGGCGTTCATGTACGTGTAGTCAATCGTAAAGGAATCACGTACCCCACTTGTTGAATCGATCGTTCCCACCCCTACATCCCAGAATACATCATACTGATCATCCAATTGCAGATCAAACCGCACATGGGTTGGGGCACAGGTAGAATCAATGGTTGTATGTGCCGACCCGGTAGGTCCGCCCACGGTTAAGGCATTGGTGAGTTCCATGGTATCGCTGCATCCCGGAATAAGATCGGCAATGAGGCTGATGGAATAATTGCCCGGTTTGGTGTAGATATGCTTGGGCTCAAATGCTTTGGAGTCACTGGTCTTATCGCCAAAGGACCAGGTATATTCCGTGGCCCCGCCTGAATAATTGTACAGTTGCATTTCATATGGAGGGCAATAGTAATAATTGGTATCCAGTACAAAGGAAGCCACCGGATGTTCAATGCGTATTGTATCCAGATATTCCCCGGCACATCCGATGGTATCTTCCAGATGAAGGCGCACCACATAAGTTCCTGAATCCGGATAGGCATAAGAAAAAGAAGGATCGGTCCGGGTCTCTCCATTACCCAAATCCCACGTCACCGTGACAGGATTGACCATGGTCGATGCCTGGAAGTCGACAGCTCTTGCCGAACAGGACAAGGTATCCAGAATAAAAGATCCCTGAACCTGATTAACCTGAAGAACAACACTGACCGAATCCATGCAGCCCCAGGCATCTTCCGTGGCGAGAGATAATGTATGTGGACCTGCCACTTGTGGTACCCACGCGGAATCAATACCGGGCGTTTGGACCTGATCGATCCACCATCGTCTGGAAGTGATCAACGAAGAATAGGAGTTGCTCTCGTCCTGAAACCTGAAGGTATCCTGAAGACAGATCTCGGTTTGATCAATCTGAAGTTTCGCCTGGACCTGATTGATCCTGATACTATCTGACAATACCAGGGTATCCCGGCAACCATTCCGGTCCTGGATAAAGGCTTTGACGGGTGGAAATATGCCTGGTTTCCGGTAAGGGACCAAAATCCGGTTGGGGTTGACATCCACATTACCGGCACCATCTGCCTCAACAACAATTTCTTTTAGGTCCGTGCTCTGGTTGCGGATGATCAGATTGTAGGGAACACAACCGCTGTCCCTCGGCATATCGAACCGGACCAATGGATCACCTACATAGATCGGAATCCGCTTGTGATCAGAACACGTAGAGCGGTCGTTGAAAACCTGGAGTTCCACGTAGTAGGTCTTACCACTGGGAAACAGGACAACTGGATTGACCGCTGATGACGTATCGTCGATGCGATTCGGAATCCCAAAATCCCAGAAAACAGAGTCGTATCCTATAGACTTATTTATAAAATGGATCTGTCCATCTCCACAATCGAAACGGAAGGCAAAATCTGCTTTTGGGTCCTGCACCACAACACCTTTGGGTTTTGCCCGTGAATTGACGCAACCATTATAGCTTGCGCTTAAGGTGACTCCCATATTACCCGGATCCTTGAATACGATTACCGGGTTCTGATTTTCTGATTCCTGGCCGTCAGAAAAGGTCCACAACCATCCGTTAACCCGCGTATCTGAAAGATCTTTGATGAAGACCGTATCTCCCACACAAATGGTATCCGGTGTGATGAGGAAATCTACATTGGGTAAAGTGCCTCCACGTACATACCCAGGAAGGAAAATGGAGTCAATGCAGCCAATGCTGTTTTCCACGACCAATTTGATGTCGTATGTCCCATCATGACGGACATTCCAGTCTACAGTGCGGGAAGTCCTGGTAAATGATGTATCGCCGGTAATTTCCCATTTCCACTTTACTGCGGGGTCCAGGCCCTGGGTCAAATCTTCCAGATGCGCTGCTATGGGTGCGCATCCGATGATGCTGTCTGACACGGCAGCATGCCAGTCATAGAGTTCTATCGGACCGGCTATTGCGGTATCCCTACATCCGAAAGAATCCTGAACAATAAGTTTCAGGTCAAAGGTTTTAGCATGATCCAGCGTGAGAATAGGGCTGAAATCCGTAGCCACTGCAGTATCGTTGATCAACCAGGTATAATCAAGGCCGGCAGATGAGGTATTTTTTGGCCGGATAACAAATGGAAAGGCACACCCTTTAGTCTCATCGAGCGTAAATTGTGCTGATGGCTGGTTCCGGACATGGATCACCAGGTCTTTTTCATTGGGCAACCAGCATCCGTTCACCCGGCGGTACAATTTCACATGATATTCTCCTCCCTGCAAAAATATATGATCCACATTGGGATGGTTTGTCGTCATCCCATCCCCAAAATCCCAGTACAAACTATCAGCCAGTAACTCAGACCGGTCGGTAAAATGAACGGTATAGGGAGCACAACCCTGAGTATCCGATGCCTGCACTTTAACAATGTGTTCCGGATGAACCAGACTCTTAAATTCGGTAGTATCCGAGCATCCGATGGTATTCGAAGCGGCGATCCTGATATTGTAAGATCTCGCTTCGGAAAAAGTTATAGCCGGGGGTGTAATTCCCTGGTAAGACTGCCCATTATCAAAATCCCAGTAATAGGAAGCGGTGCTATCAAATTTGGTCAAAGCAAAGGTAGTCGTATGAGGCACGGTGCAAAATACCGCAACAGCCGGTTTTACCTGGACCTGGGCAGATCCGATCACCTTAACTCCTTTTTTGAGGTTATAGGACTCCGTACATCCTTTGTCGTCTTTTATCGTCAGGGCCAGGTCGAAGGTACCCGGGACATTGTATTGGTTGACATAATTCTGAGAAGTGGTTTCCCTGGCACTTCCGATATCCCCTGCCAGTTCCCACACCCATTCCACAATAGCGCCATTCGGTGAAAAGCTGCCGTCCGTGATGGTTATCCGGTCTCCTTTACAGATGAGCGAATCACTAATGGTGAAGGCGGGTGTAATCCCCTCATAAACGATAATGAAATCGTCTACGCATTTGGTGTCGGAATTGCCTTTATCGTCGGTCACGGTCAGACAAACCCGGTATCTGCCCGGCTGCCCAAAAATTCGTGAGGGATTTTGTACGCTAACCGTGGAATTGCCGATTTGCCATTCCCAGCTGACAATTTTACCGGCAGAACTGGTCGATAAGTCTTCGAAGGCGGATTGAAGAAAAAGGCACCCGCTACGTACGTTGGCACTAAAATCGGCTGTGACCTGGGCAACCATGCTCCAGGAAACAAACAAAAATGCCAATAAGGGAATACTACGTAACTTTACCATCAATACCAGCCTGAATAATTCTTCCTAATACGTTGGCATATGTTCAGGGTGCGTGCATAAAGGAGCCAAAACTACGCCAAGTATTATTAATAACTGGCATACATAGTCTAAGAACGTTAAAAAGCTCCGGATGGTATCCGGCATAACACATTTCCAAATGATTCGAGTTGCACTGACCGGGGGTATTGGCAGCGGAAAATCAACCGTAGCTCGGCTGTTTTCCCTGTGTGGCATTCCCATCTATTTTGCGGACGATGAAGCGAAACGATTGATGCAGACAGATGCGGAATTACAATCTTCCCTGGTCCAGCTCCTGGGCCAATCCATCTTCGACGATCAGGGGAATTTGTTACGGCGGGAAATGGCAGCTAAAATGTATGCTGACCCTGACCTGGTTCAGGCAGTTAATGGTGTTGTTCACCCTGCGGTTTATCGCGATCTGAAAGCATGGTTTGACAAGCAATCGTCACCCTATGCCATCTACGAATCTGCCCTGGTGAAAGATTCACACCGCCCGCTTGTTGTCGATAAGATCATCAGTGTCTACGCCCCAAGACAGGTTTGCATTGACCGTGTTGTGGAGAGGGATCATCTCTCGAGCAGACAGGTGAAATCCCGTATGCTTCGCCAAAATCCGGGCGCACAGACCCTTTTTGCCGACTTCCTGGTCATCAACAGTAACCGGACCCTCATCCCGCAGGTCTGGTGCATCCACCAATACCTCCTAAGAGCTTCCTTGCCGCTGAGCTAGCTGTATAGGAGTACGTCGGACAGCAGAAATTAAACCCCATCACCCCCTTAGACCACGTAAGAAAGTAGTACCTTTATACCGAAATACGAATCGTCCAATGATCGAGGTAAATCAATACTCTTCCCTGCAATTGATGCAGATGGAGGAACGCTACGGAGCCCATAATTATCATCCACTTCCGGTCGTACTGGCCAAAGGTCAGGGTACTTACGTCTGGGATGTTGAAGGTAAACGCTACTATGATTTTTTATCCGCATATTCAGCGGTAAACCAGGGACACTGCCATCCCCGGATCATTCAGGCGCTGATCGATCAGGCCGAACAACTTACCCTGACTTCCAGAGCTTTTTACAACGACCGGCTGGGCCCATTCGAAGAATTCATAACCCGGTACTTTGGATACGATAAAGTACTGCCGATGAATACCGGTGTGGAGGCCGTTGAAACCGCCATTAAACTGATTCGTAAGTGGGGTTATCTGGTGAAAGGAATTCCATCGAACGAGGCAAAAATTGTTTTCGCTGCCAAAAACTTCCATGGCCGTACGTTAGGAGCTATCTCCGCTTCTACCGACCCTGGGGCAACGGGAGGATTTGGACCCTTCATCCCCGGCTATGTGGTTATTCCGTTTAATGATAAAGAAGCCCTTACTGCAGCGCTTGAAGATGAAACCGTTGCAGCGGTACTGATCGAACCGATACAGGGAGAAGCCGGCGTTGTTGTTCCCGATGATGACTACCTGCCTTTTGTAGCTCAGCAGTGCAAAGCACATCATGTACTTTTTGCAGCGGATGAGGTTCAGACCGGGATAGCGCGTACCGGCAAATTACTGTGTACACAACACTACAACCTGCGTCCGGATATACTGATTCTTGGGAAGGCCTTGTCCGGAGGCGTACTTCCGGTATCTGCCGTCCTTGCCGACGATGCCATTATGCTCAATCTGAAACCCGGACAGCATGGGTCCACTTTTGGTGGGAACCCTCTTGCTGCGGCCGTTGCTGTTGAAGCGTTGAAGGTGGTGGAGGATGAGAAGCTGGCAGAAAACGCTGCACAGATGGGTGATTATTTCCGTCACCGCATGCTTCACCTGGCAGAACGAAGTGACCTGATCAATACGGTTCGCGGGAAAGGATTACTTAATGCGATCGTAATCAACGAAGATCCCAAGAGCAGCCGCGCCTGGAACATCTGTCTGAAAATGGCAGAAAATGGACTGTTGGCCAAGCCGACTCAGGGTAACATCATCCGTTTTGCACCGCCTTTGATTATCAATGAAGATCAAATGGATCACTGTTGCTCCATTATTGAGAAAACCTTTGATGCTTTCGAACGTTAACCTCGCCTGTAAGGTCCTGAAGCCATCATTTATTAACAATAAGAATATATCTGCCCCATCCTTCGTTCTATTACCAATTTGTTAGGACAACGAAGAGATTACACTTTTTTATAATTTATATGTTATTAACTTTGTGCTAGTTTGGACTGCTGCATGTTAATCTTTTCCTAAATGTGAAACCAGATAACAATGTGGGACGTCCTCAGGACAGTTAATGATTGAGAACCAAATTCGTATGAAGTATATCACCGTATGGCTGGCCCTGGTGTGTCTGGCCATCCCGGGCTGGTCCCAGAAATCACGCGTCTATACCGAAGATTACCAACATTTTAAAAAGGGTAAGGAGCTTTACGACAAAGGGCTCTATGGTCTATCGATGCAGGAATTTCAGAAAATGCTGGATGAACTGCCTCCGGTCCAGACGACCGAGTCGGTCGTCATCAAAACCGAAGCTGAGCTTTACCTGGCACAAGCCGCCGTCAGGATGGACCTTCCGGAAGGCGAAAAACTGATCCTGGAGTTTATCCGCAAATATCAGCCCGATCCGGTTGCCGACCAGGCAATGTATGAGATCGCCAATTATTATTTCGATGCGAAGAAATACGATGAAGCGATCACCTTCTACTCCATGCTGAACTCAAGTTCAATCAGTGGAGACAAACGCTCGGAAGTACGTTTTAAAGAAGGATACAGCCTGTTCATCAACCGGGATTTTGCAGAAGCCGCCAAGCGGTTTGACCAGATCAAGGACCTGAAGAACGACTATTATTATCCCACCCATTATTATCTGGGGATGTGCCAGTTTTTCCAGGGGCAATACCAGCCGGCCATCGCCAACTTTGAAATTTCCGCTCAGTCTCCTATCTACAAGTCCCTCGTTCCTTATTACATCTGCCAGATCCGTTTTGCCGAGAAAGATTATCCGGGAGTCATTCAATATGGCGAGCAAGCACTGCAATCTCCTGCAAATCAAAAATATGCCGCCGAAATCCACCAGATGGTTGGCCAGGCGTATTTCGAACAAAAACAATACGACCTCGCCCTGCCCCATCTGGAATATTACGATTCCAAGCGGCGCAGCATGCGTCCGGAAGACTTTTATCAGTTGGGTTATACCCAGTATGTAAATGAAAAATATTCATCTGCAATCGAATCGTTTAAGAATATTACCGGGATTCAGTCCGATCTGGGACAGAACGCTTCATTCTACCTTGCCGATTGCTACCTGAAGACCGGCGACAAAAAATCCGCCCGGTCCAGTTTCTATGAGGCATCCCAGCTTGATTTTGATCCTGCCATGCAGGAAGATGCACTTTACAATTATGCCCGGCTTTCCGCTGAGCTGAATTACGATCGTGAAGCCATTCAGGCGCTGACTTCTTTTCCCAAAAACTCTAAATATTACCTGGAGGCACAATCCATCATGACCGACGTGTTCCTCCGTACGCGGGACTATGACCGTGCGATCGCCATCATTGAACAACTGCCGGAAAAGACACCCCAGATCCGTGAAGCCTATCAGCAGGTTACGTTCCTGCGGGGATTGCAGTTACTGGGAGAAGACCGGCTTTTCGAAGCCCAGGAAATGTTTGAAAAGTCATTGGCAAACCCGATCGATGTTTCCATTCAGGCCCAATGCCTTTACTGGGAAGCTGAAATAGCCTACCGGCAAAATGATTTCAGTAAGTCAGACCTGCAATTGAATAAATATTTCACAGTGGCCAAATCTACCGGCAACCTGCCTCCGGAAGCTTCGCCCGCTATCGCTTATTACCTCCAGGGTTACAATGCGTTCAAGCGGAATGCTTATAATCAGGCGCTGGGCAGCTTTGAAAAGTCCATATCCGGGATAAAACAAGATCAGGTCCGCTATGATCAGGACCAGGATTATCTGGCAACGCGGGTACTTTCGGATGCCATGATGCGGAGCGGCGATTGTTATTTCAAGCAGAACCAATATTCAAGTGCGCTGAAGAATTACAATGCAGCCATCCAGAATCATCACGCAGGCTATCAGTATGCCATGTTCCAGAAAGCCATCATCCAGGGACTGACCAATGATCAGAAAGGAAAGATTGGAACCCTGCGCGAGCTCATTGATAAAAATTCCGGCTCTGAATATACGGACGACGCATTGCTCGAACTTGGCTCCACCTACCAGGAGAATGGCATGCTGGAACAGGCCAAGAGTCCATTGCAGACACTGGTGAAAGATTATGCCAACAAATCCAATCTGGTCAACGAGGGATTGCTTAAACTGGGTTTGATCTTTTATAATGAGAACAACTACAATGTGGCTCTGAATTATTACAAGGATGTATTCAACCACAACCCGTCTCCTAAGGAATCCCAGGAGGCTCTGGCCGCCATCGAAGAAATTTATGTCGAAGACCTGGGTAAGCCGGATGAGTACTTTGCCTTCCTGGAAAAGGTTCCCGGCTACAAAGTGGACAATTATACCAGAGACTCCATAAACTTCCGTGCCGCCGACCTCAACTATGAGAATGGACAATATCAGAAGGCCATCGACGGCTATACCTCCTATCTGTCAAAGTATCCGAAAGGTGCTTATGCATTACAGGCTTACTACCGTCGTGCAGAATCCTACAGCTTGCTGAAAAAATACAGCGAAGCGCTCGCAGATTATGAAGTGGTGATCAAACGCGGCGCCAGTGACTACTATGAAAACGCGTTATACAAGGCTGCGTTGATTGCTTATAACAATGAACAATCCTTCCAGAAAGCGCTGGACTATTACAATCAGCTGGAACAGGTAACCTCTGCCGAAGAGCGAAAACTGGAAGCCCAGGTGGGAGCATTGCAGTGTGCTTACCGCTTAAACCGGCCAAATGACGTGTACCGGCTGGGGGACCAGGTCGTACAAAACCCCAGAACCTCACAGACGCAACGAGCCACTGCCTATTTCTTCATGGGCAAGGTCGCCTTCGACCAAAATAATTACGATAAAGCCTTGGAAGGATTCAATCAGGCCATCAAATTAAATGACAACGTGCAAGCGGCAGAATCACGCTATCTCGTAGCGCAGATCTATTTCAATAAAAATGAATACGATCTGAGTTCGACCCTTGCCGAACAAGGTATTAAAGATAACAGCGCCTACCCCACCTGGACAGCTAAATGCGGTATCCTGCTGGCGGACGTAAAAACGATTAAAAAGGAATATCACATCGCGGAAGCCATCTTGCAGCAGATCATTGACAATTATCCTGATCTGCCGGAAATCATCCAGGAAGCAAATGATAAACTGAAAAAGGTAAAGGCTCTTCGGGCCGCAAACAACCGGATTGATACCGGAGTGAAGAAAAACACATTGGAAATAGAAGGTCAAAACAACTGATATGAAGCGCCTACCATTGATCTTAATCGCATGCCTGTGGACTGCCGGAATGGTTACCATTTCTGCCCAGGACAATCTGCCCTCGGAGCAGGTCCAGGTTATAAAAAATTTTGAAGCCCGGCTGGCGGATGCGAACAAATTACCCATCACGCCAAGTCTTCCGCCTGCGGATACCACGACGCTGCATTACAACTACCGGCTGCAACCAAAATCCCTCTCCCTGTCCTACGAAGCCCCAACCATTCGTCCGTTAGGAATAAAAACCGAAAAGCAGGACCCCGGATACGATGGGTTGATCCAGGCTGGTTACGGGTACCCGAATTCACCCTATGCTTATGCAGGTTACCGGGCAAATCCCAACAAACAACTGAATCTGGGAGCCTCTTTCCGCCACTTGTCGATGAATGACTCGAAGCGTTATGCAGATCGACGTTTTATGGATAATGACCTGCATCTCGAAAGCACCTATTTCACGGAAAGTGAACTGGCTCTGAAAGGAAATGCAGACTTTTCCATGGATGACATTTACCAGTACGGCTATGACCATGCTGTTTACGATACCCTGAGTGGACTGAAAAGACGCTTTAACGCCTTTGACCTGGGTTTCAAGCTATACAATGGCGAGAACAACAAAGCCAATATTAACTACTTCGCCGGCCTTGATGTCTATCGTTTTGCCGACAATTATGCGAATCGTGAACTAGGGGTTTTATTGGACCTTGGCGCTAAAAAATACATCGCTAAAAAGCACCCGATCGCCCTGGAGATCAAGACAGACCTGAGCACTCTGAACGATACCACCAAGCAGACATTGAATAATTTCAACCTGCTGCCCAGTTTTACATTTCATTCCAATACTTTCAGGATCAAAGCTGGGGGTAACGTAGCTGTGTACGATGATCAATATTTCATTTTTCCGGATGTCTCCCTGGCGCTGGCCATCAGTGGGAATCAGATCATTCTGTTTGGAGGCTGGACAGGAGATTTGCAGAAGAACAATTTCAAGAGCCTGGCTACCTACAATCCCTTCATCAATCGCAGGATCACAATCCGGAACTCCGAATACAACGATTACTTTGGTGGATTAAAAGGCAATGTGTCGTTTATTCAGTATGAAGTGAAAGGCGGTTATAAACAGACCAAAGACATGGCATTGTTCCAGGCTAACAATGCGCTTCCGGTGTCCTTTGATGTTCTTTATGATGACGTCAATCTGGTCTATGCATTGGGTAATATTGTCCTGCATCCTGCAAAAAACATCGAAGTCGGTCTGATGCTGACAAAAAACTTCTACGACCCTTCCACTCAAGCCAAGGCATGGTTCCTGCCCGATTTTGAAGGCAATGCACGCATTCAATATAAGGCAATGGAAGACCGACTGCAGGTCGCACTCGAGACGTATTACATGGATAAATTCCCTACCCTGAATGCTTCTGGCGAGGAAGGCTATTCCAACACACTTCTGGATGTCAATGTCCAGGCAGACTTCTTCATCACCAAGCGCTTTGGGGTATTTGCACATCTGAATAACCTCGCCAATATCCAGCATCGCCGCTGGCTTGATTATCCCGGTATTGGCCTGAATGCCATAGGAGGTTTGCAAGTCCGGTTCTAGACCAGATGAACAGCGCCGGTTTTGTATCTTGTCTCCATGAAGGGAAAAAAGATACAGAAGGTACTTATTGCTAACCGGGGAGAAATTGCAAGACGCATCATGCGGACCTGCCGAGCAATGGGAGTTCGTACCGTGGCCATTTATTCCGAAGCAGATCGTAAAGCCCCCCATGTGTGGGAAGCCGATGAGGCTTATCTTGCCGGTCCGGCCAGGGCGCAGGATTCCTACCTGAATATCAATAAGATCATCGAAATTGCCCGGCACTGCGGCGCCGACGCCATTCATCCCGGTTATGGGTTTCTCAGTGAGAATGCCGGTTTTGCTGAAGCAGCAGAAGCCAATCATATTGTCTTCATCGGGCCCACTCCTCAGGCGATCCGGACCATGGGCAATAAAATTGCAGCTAAACAAGCCGTCCTCCCTTTTGACGTGCCCCTGATACCAGGCTCCGATCATGCCATTCTGGATAAACAGGCGGGCGAAGCGCTGGCGAAAGCCATTGGATACCCGGTCCTGATCAAAGCAGCTGCCGGTGGTGGAGGAAAAGGAATGCGGATCGTTGATGCGGCCAATGATTTCAATAGCCAGTTTGACCGCGCGGTCAGCGAGGCAAAAGCCGCATTTGGCGACGGTTCTGTCTTTATAGAAAAATACATCCAGAATCCGAAACACATTGAAGTACAGATCCTGGCAGACAATTATGGCCATACCATCCACCTCGGGGAAAGGGAATGCAGCATCCAGCGCAGACACCAGAAAGTAGTTGAAGAGTCGCCGTCACCCGTAGTCAGTGGTGAGCTGCGCCATCGGCTTGGTGAAGCAGCTGTTCAGGTTGCGAAATCCTGCCAGTACCGGGGTGCGGGAACAGTGGAATTCATCTACGATGGACAAGACCATTTTTACTTTCTGGAGATGAATACACGACTCCAGGTTGAACATCCGGTCACTGAATGTGTAACCGGGATGGACCTCGTTGCCTGGCAAATAAGGATTGCCGAAGGAGCTCCGCTTACTGTGCAGCAACGGGATGTCGTCCAGCGTGGTCATGCCATTGAATTTCGGGTCTATGCAGAAGATCCCTATGATCAATTCATGCCCAATCATGGTGAATTGACCAGTTATCGTCTGCCTGCCGGGCCAGGCATCCGGGTTGATGACGCCTATGTCCAGGGATCAGAGGTCAGTTTATTCTATGATCCGATGATTGCAAAACTGATCGCTTATGGTGAAGACCGGACAGAAGCCATCAGTAAGCTAAAATTGGCAATAGCCGACTACCGTATCGAAGGGGTCACCACGACCCTGTCGTTTGCACCCTTTCTGCTAAATCATCCACTTTTTCTGAATGGACAGTTTACCACTCAATTTATTCAGGATCATTTTAATGGCCAATCTCGTCTACCGGAATGGCTGGCTCACGCTGCGGCCTGGATTTATGACCAGGAAGTCCAAAAATTACGTATACCCCTGATGGCATGATCTTTGACCCCTTCAAAAAGATTTTTGTCTGGTAAAGAGGAATTAAAAGGATTGTACTATTTTTGCCTGCCATGCCAATGTAGCTCAGCTGGTAGAGCAGTTCATTCGTAATGAACGGGTCGCAGGTTCGAGTCCTGTCATTGGCTCCCTTCTTCTTACCGGCGTCCAGATCGTACCAAATAATATCAAATCTTAATGACCATGATACGATGGACTGTATTTGTTTTGGCCTTATTTTTTACCACTTTAACCCATGCCAGCAGCATATTGCCCTATAAATCCTTAGCTGTTCTTGCTGAATATTCAGATGCTGCCGGAGTTTACCTGGTCAAAGATTTTCGTGCTGTAAATCATGGTGAGATTACCTATCTGGAATACCGCCTGGTACCGCAGGATCCGGTTAAAGGTCCTCAGGAAGGAGAATTGACCGTCCAATGTCTCACTAAAATTTATTCTGACCACGAATTCGCCGTTCCGGATGACCTGAATCTGGAGACAGGACACTCCTACCTGCTTTTTCTGAACCGAAAAACAGATGGTTACTACCGGGCTAAAACATTTAATTATTATGTTTTCGAGCAGGTCATTAAGGATGATCGTCTATTGCTGGTGCCTAGTGTACAAACCATGGAAATCAAAGGCACTGAACTGCGAAGCGTAGAGGAATTCACAACACTTGACCAGGAGACGCTGGTAACCCACCTCACCGAAGTCCTGACCAACCACATCAGCTACGAGCCGGACATTGTCAAAGCACCGTCCCGGTATGCCGCGCTAGAATCCCGGGAAGCTCCGTCTTATTGCACCTATTTTGGGCTGCGTTGGGATGTTTTTAATGAAGGGGGAAATCTGCCCGTCTACGCCGACGCCACCCCAGATCAATACAATTCCGGTTGTTATACTTTCGTACAAAATGCAATTGCAGGTATGAATTCGGGGTATAACGGAAATGTGAATCTGAGCTATGCCGGAACTGCTGTTCTGAACAGCAATAGCTGCGATGGAGGATTTGATCCTACCATACAGGGACTGGGATCAACATCCATTCTGGTCGTATTTAATGACCCATGTAGTGAGGTTAGTGATTTTAATTGTGACCCGGAAATGGGGCCGCTTGGCGGGGCACTGGGTATAGGTGGCATAGCCTCATCGACTGGAATGCACACATTTAATGGTACTGATTGGTATACCGCGGCATACGGTTATGTAGTCATAAACGATGGATTATCCTGTTTTAACAATGCCAGCGCGTGGGAGTCATTACTTATGCACGAAATGACTCATGCACTTGGACTTGGCCATATTGCTGCAGCCAACGGAGCAGCACTGATGAACCCGAGTTGCTGCAATCCCATTACATCCCTGGACCAAAGTTGTGTAAGCTTCGCATACGATGCGGCTCTTCCCGTCCAGTTGATTTCTTTCGATGCGAACCTCGATGATGATCTGGTAAGTATCAACTGGAAGACTGCCTGGGAGGTAGATCATGACTACTTTGAAGTTTTACACTCCAGCGATGGTCAAACCTGGGAAGTCATAGATCGCGTATCACAGGGGACCCTTCTGAATCAGAATCAAAAGCAATACCGCACATCGGATCGCAATCCAGCTATCGGCATCAACTATTACCAGTTGAATCAGGTGGATATCGATGGACAATCCGAGTTATCCCCGATAGTCCAGGTACCTTTTTATCCGTTGCAATGGGCGCGAATAAGTCCAAACCCAGTAGGTGGAGACCAGCTTTTCCTGGAGTTTTCTACGGCGAGGGTTCAAAACTGGGAAATCCACATCCTGGATGTGACAGGCGTTATCCGTCAATCTATGACTATTGCCAGTGCTAACCGGTATATCGGATCCCACATCGATATCAGTTCATTGAAACCGGGCGTTTATTTCATCCGGTTCCCGGAAGCATCCGGTATGGAAACACTCCGGTTCGTCAAGCAATAACGAATACAGGTAAACTGTATCAACTTTCACCCATGAATGGATACCGGTAATCAACCGGTGGCACAAAATTCTCCTTAATGGTTCTTGGTGACACCCACCGGTAAAGGTTCAGGATTGACCCTGCTTTGTCGTTCGTACCGGAGGCGCGTGCACCACCGAACGGTTGTTGACCGACCACCGCACCGGTAGGTTTGTCGTTGATGTAAAAGTTTCCAGCTGTATGGGTCAGGAATTCAGTAGCCTCACGAATGACCGCCCGGTCCTGACTGAAGATAGCCCCGGTGAGGGCATAGGGAGAGGTTTTTTCAAGCAACTTCAGTGATTCCCTCCAGTCCTGATCCGGATAGACATAGATGGTCAGGACGGGTCCAAAGATCTCTTCACACATGGTCACGTAATATGGATCTTCGGTTACCAGGATGGTGGGATCGATAAAGTAACCATGCTTCTTGCTGTAGGTTCCCCCCTGAATGACTTCCACGCCGTCGGCTTGATGAGCATGATCTATGTAATTACTTATTTTATCAAAGGACCTTTCGTCTATTACTGCATTGAAGAAATTGGTAAAATCTTCAGGAGAGCCAATGCCGAAGGAAGAAACCACTTCTATTAGCTGTGCTTTGATTTGTTTCCAGAGGCTTTTGGGAATATAGGCCCGTGAAGCCGCAGAACACTTCTGCCCCTGATATTCAAAAGCACCTCGTGCCAGAGCCACTGCCACCTGCTGAGGGTCTGAGCTGGGATGAACCCAAACGAAATCCTTACCTCCGGTCTCTCCCACGATTCGCGGATAGGAAGCATACTGGCTTACATTGGTACCGATGGTCTTCCATAAGTGCTGGAATACACCAGTGCTACCGGTAAAGTGCAACCCGGCAAACGATGGATGCGAAAATACGATGTTGCCCAGCGTAGGTCCGTCAACGAATACGAGGTTGATAACGCCCGGTGGCAAACCAGCGGCTTCCAGTACCTCCATAATGACCGCCGCCGAATAAATTTGGGTTTCTGCAGGCTTCCAGACAACCGTGTTCCCCATCAGGGCCGGGGCGCCTGGTAAATTCCCGGCAATGGACGTAAAATTAAATGGAGTGATGGCCATGACAAATCCTTCCAATGGACGGTACTCCAGGCGGTTCCACGTCGTCTTCGAAGATTCCGGTTGGAGGTGATACATTTCCTCCATGTATTTGGCATTGAACCGGTAGAAATCAGCCAGTTCGGCAACAGCATCAATTTCAGCCTGGAATACTGTTTTGCTCTGACCCAACATGGTTGCCGCATTCATCTTTGCCCGGTACGGCCCTGCCAGTAAGTCAGCTGCTTTTAGAAAAATAGCCGCCCGCTCATGCCAGGGCATCCTTTCCCAATCCGGTTTAGCCTGGAGCGCAGCCTGGATGGCATTCGTGACATGTGCTGCATTACCACGATGGTATTGACCCAGGGTATGATGGATCTCGTGAGGCGGATGAATACCGTGCAGGTCACCGGTTTCTACCTTTAATCCTCCGATGGTCATGGGAATCTCAACTTTGTCGTGCTTTAAGGAGCTGAGCATTGCTTTCAGAGCCGATTTCTCCGGTGAACCCGGAGCATAAGATAAGACAGGCTCGTTAACAGCTTTGGGCAATGTGAAAAAAGCGTTTGTCATGATCAGTTGCTATTTTATTTATTGATGGACTAATTTTATTTGTTTTGGCAGAAAAGGAGAAGCATCACCTCCTCCTTTGATGATCTCGCGCACAATGGTTGAACTGATGTGTGAGTAAGCCGGCTGACTGATCAAAAACACTGTTTCCAAATTATGACCTACGATGTGGTTCAACTGTGAAATGGTCTTTTCATAGTCAAAGTCCGATGCATTCCGCAATCCCCTCAACAGGTACCTCGCTTCCACTTTTTGACAGTAATGTGCGGTCAAACCTTCAAAATAATCGATCCGTACTCTGGGCTCCTGATCAAAGACCAGTTCCAGCCATTCTAACCGCTGTTTCAAATCAAACAATGATGTCTTCTGAGAGTTGACCCCAACTGCAACGATTATTTCATCGAACAATGGCAGGTACCTGGTAACCAGGTCAACATGACCGATCGTGATGGGATCAAAGGAACCCGGGAAAACGGCAATTTTTTTCATGAACAATATTTTTGATAAAAAGCAAGGTTTTCGCCATCAAAGCAGACCAGGAGCACGCGGCTGACAAAATTCCAGTTTTCAGACTGCCACAATTTGAGTCCGCGACAAACCAGTTGTGCAGCCCTTTCCCTGGGAAATCCATAGATGCCGGTACTGATATTCGGAAATGCAATAGACCTGTAATGCATTGATTCTGCCATTGCCATTGCATTGCGATAGCACGACAGCAAAAGGCGATCAGCCTCTTCCGGTGAATGTTCCCTGTATATCGGACCAACCGTATGAATGACACCTTTCACCGGTAGGTCTCCTCCTGTCGTATGCATCACATTCCCGGTAGGAAGAAGACCATTTTCCTGTACATATTCTGCGCATTCGGCGGAAAGTTCAGGTCCGGCAGCCCTGTGAATAGCTCCATCAACCCCTCCGCCTCCGTGAAGCCAGGTGTTTGCAGCATTCACAATGCAGTCTGTGTGTACTCTGGTAATATCGCCCTGTACTTTTTCAATTTGATACATCGCATTGTAAAAATCGAAATAACCTGGGACTTTCCCAGAAGAATGGCGGTTGAATCGATCTTTGAAGTCTTACATCAATGTCGAATCAAGAATACCGGAGGAACTTCCCAAATTGATATCTTCGGGCATCGATGTAATATTGAAAAAACGAAACAGAGATGTTGACAGATCGCATACTGGAGCTGGAAAATATTTCCCGGCAACTGGAAGGAACGATGGCATCCAGAAATGAGTGGACAGATAAAGTGATGCACAGCGGCCTGGAATTTCTGGATACCCTGGAGGAGCGGAAGACATATTTTTATCCGGAACCACACCAGGAAAACAACGCATCCCTGGACCCAAAGGAAAACGGTCATCCACTTGAAGAATTATTAGAAACCTACCGGTCACAGATCTGGAACAGAGGCATCAATGCCGCATCTGGCGGGCATTTTGGATACATACCGGGCGGAGGACTTTATCCCGGAGCGCTGGGGGACTATCTCGCTGCGGCCGGCAATACCTATGCCGGCATTGCCTATGCCTCTCCGGGAGGAGCTAAAATGGAAGAAGCTTTAATTCGCTGGATGAATTCCATCATCGGCTGGGGTGATGCATCCGGGGGGACGCTAACATCCGGAGGATCATTAGCTACCCTCACCGCATTGATTGTAGCACGGGATCAATACATCAGTCATCCCCGCCAGCTAGAACAAGCATGTATTTATCTTACTGACCAGGCACACCATTGCATCCGGAAAGCCGTCCATCTGGCCGGAATGCATTTCGCGCAAATCAGATCCATTGCCATGCACGGTGATTACACGATGGACACGGAAGATCTGCAACGGCAGCTGGAAAAGGATCGGAATCAGGGACTGTTACCCCTCATGATTGTAGGTTCTGCCGGCACCACCGATACCGGAGTCATTGATCCGTTGGATAAAATTGCTGCATTGTCTCGTGAATTTGGCACCTGGTTTCATGTTGACGCAGCTTACGGAGGTTTTTTTGCGCTTGTCCCCGAACTGAAGCCTAAGTTCAAGGGATGGGAACAGGCAGATTCCGTGGTCATAGACCCACACAAAGGGCTATTTTTACCCTATGGCATCGGAGCCGTCCTGATCCGGGATCGGAAGAAGCTATTTCAAAGCATGCGGTATTCTGCAGCGTATATGCAGGATGCCGATGTTGAAAACCTTGAATATTCGCCATCGGATTACTCCCCGGAACTCACCAGGCACTTTCGGTCGGTGCGGATGTGGATGCCGTTAAGGCTTTTTGGAGTGGCCCCAATCCGCGCGGCCATAGAAGAAAAATACCTGTTAACAAAATATCTGTATAACGCGCTGAAAGAACTGGGCTGGCATATGGGCCCTGCCCCCACCCTGACCGTTTTTTTGTTCCGTGCCGGTACGGATACAGCTACAAATGAATTTAATCGTCGCATAGCGACCAATATCCACCGGGATGGATCTCTTTTTATTTCAACAACCTCACTGGAAGGAGTTTTCTGGCTTCGGATCGCCGTTTTGTCTTTTCGTACCCACCTGGCACAGGCGGATCAGCTGATCCGCTTAATCGATTCCTCCAGGCAGGCAGCAATTGCTTAGGAAGGGCATCAAATGATCGGACAAGACTCTAAACCTATCACATACACATTAGATAAAACAATATTCATCAAAATCATATATTTTGATTGCAATAAATTGGAAAATAATATATATTTGAATACTGTCTAATTCAATTGATTATTCCGAATACGCGAGCTATTAAAATATTTCCGGTCAAGAGTTAGGCAGGGGTTTCTGGCAGATAGGACCCGGACTGGAAGTGCCACATAAATTATGTGGTTTGCTCTCGTAGGTAAGAATGATCAGGAGGAAGTGATCGTTGTAAAAATGACCTCCCTCCTTTCAAATTTTTTCTAACGGGCGTCAGAAAGAATTTGAAAAAACTTACACCATCCCAATAACAGTCCCGGTAAGCCGAAATGGTGAGCGGGAAAAAATATGGTGATAAGTATCCGGAAAAACAGGGATGAGTTGATCTCAGTCCTGTTTTTCCTTTTTTAGGGAAAACCGTACTCAGAAGGCCCACTGCAATTTCCAACAGATGCGCTGAAAACAATGGATTTATTGAAGGCGGAATGACTTGAAAAAATGGTCGTTGACCTGCGCACTTTTATCTACAGGATATAAAGCCTGCAGCAAATAAAAACGATTGCCCCTGATGCAGGCTTTCGCCCGGATGGCATCATTGCCCTCTTTATAATTGATACGCCATACTTTGCCGGGCAACTGATAGCTGTAGTCATCGTTGGAATACAACAAATCTCCACCCACCGATTTTACGGATTCATCTACCGTTGACTCCAGGATGGACTGAACGATATCCGAAGAGTCTGCCAGGTTATAATCCAGTGGATAATCAACATAGGAAACCCGGTAATCCACCTGCATTGAATCATCCCCTGAGATCTTGCGATAAAAGTTGTGGTACTCCAGCTGACCTATTTCGGTGGTAGCACGGATAATTTTTTCCTGGAGTTTATAGGGGGTATCAATTGAGAACTTACCGGCTTCACTTTGGTAATGGATCCAGGCATCCTGAACCAGTGAAACAGCAATGGATAACAGTAAGGGAAGGACCATAACTCCGGTTTTGTATCGTGTAATTAACGAAAAATATCATCACCTTTGTCCCGGCACCTGATATGCATTATGAAAAATTTAACATCGCTATGGCTGTTACCTTTCCTTCTCTGGACCTGTTGGCAATGCCGCCCATCCAGTCAGGAAGAGGACGATACCCAAAATGATGAAGCAGCTTACTTTGAAGATTTCATGCCAACAGAGGACAAGTGGGGATTTCTCGACGAGACCGGCCAGGTGGTCATTCCCGCACAGTTCGACCAGATCGGATCCTTTTCTCAAAATCTGTGTCCGGTCAATACCGGGGGCAAATGGGGTTACATCCGCCCCAATGGTGCATGGGCCATCCCTGCTGGATATAAAGGAGGTTGGATGTTTAACCAGGGTATTGCCAGGGTCTGGAACTTTGATGGAAGCTTTGCTTTTATCGACACAGCCAACCGTATATTGTTTCATCCCGCCTATGATGAGGTCAACGATCTGGTCAACGGACGGATCCGGGTCATCACCAGTGGAAATACTGGTTTTCTCAACCGGCAGGGGAAGGAAGTCGTCTCTACCAAATACCAAAGTGGTACCGATTTTAATCCATCCGGATTGGCGAAGGTGAAATCAGAGAATAAATATGGGCTCATCGATACCCTGGGAACATTTCGGTTGCCAGCTGTTTACGATTGGATTGGCAGCCTGGATGGGCCTTATATAGCGTTAAGGCAAAACCGGAATTTCACAATCTATGACCAGGCTCAAAACGAGATCCTACCTGGGACATACGATCAGATTGCAGAACCACTGGACCGTGTTTCAGCAGTGCAAAAATCAGGCAAATGGTATCTGCTGGATCTGAATAACAGCCTGGAAACACCCTTGGAAGGAACGCTGGTTCAAGGCCTGGGTAGTATGCGCTGGTCTATGTTCCAGGATCAGAAATGGTACCTGGTCGATGCATCCGGCACATTATTGAATGAGACAGGTTTTAAACAAATCAACCGGTTTCAGGATGATCGGGCCTGTTGCATGCAGGATGAACTTTGGGGCTATCTCGGGGTTGATGGCAAGATGGTCATCACACCACGATACGGACTGGCCTGGGATTTTGTAAATGGTTTCGCGCGGGTTGCCGATAACAAAGGCATCTATTTTGTACGGACCGATGGCACCGAATTGTTTCAGCCTGGGTGGGTTGACGTGCGAGATTTTATTGAAGATCGCTGTCCCGTACAAATCCACAAATAACCATTACCCCCTAAAAGCAGTCAGAATAGCTATCTTTGTAGCGCTTTTTAAAAACCGATACAAAAACATCCAAATATGCAGTTTGATATCATCATCATCGGAAGTGGACCCGGAGGTTATGTAGCCGCCATCCGTGCTGCTCAACTCGGCAAAAAAGTAGCCGTAGTAGAGCGTGAATCTTTGGGAGGGATCTGCCTGAACTGGGGATGTATTCCCACCAAAGCATTGCTGAAAAGCGCCCAGGTGTTTGAATACATGAAGCATGCTGCAGATTACGGAATCGAAGTGAAAGGTGCAGAACCAAATTTTGATGGTATTATCAAACGCAGCCGGGATGTCGCCGACGGTATGTCCAAAGGTGTGCAGTTTCTTATGAAAAAAAATAAAATTACCGTGATTACCGGCACCGGTAAATTACTGCGAGGCAAGCAGGTGGAAGTAACCACGCCGGAAGGTAAAAAGGAAGTCTACTCCGCTGATCATATAATCATAGCGACCGGTGCACGCTCGAAAGAGTTGCCAAACATTAAAATTGACGGTAAAAAAATCATTGGCTACCGCGAAGCACTGACACTGCCTTCCCGCCCCAAGTCTATGGTCGTCATGGGAGCCGGGGCTATAGGTGTTGAGTTTGCCTATTTTTATCATACCCTGGGCACGCAGGTCACCGTGGTGGAATTTCTGGAACAAGGCCTGGTACCACGGGAAGATGCCGATATATCGAAAGAGCTCGCCAAGATCTTCAAGAAAGAAGGAATCGATGTGCGTGCCGGAGCCAGTGTTGAGAAAATCGATACTTCCGGCAATGGCTGCCAGGTCACCGTCAAGGACCGGAAAACCGGCAAAGAAGAGGTTATCAGTTGCGATATTGTCCTCTCTGCAGTAGGTGTCACTCCCAATACAGAGAACATCGGACTGGAGGCCCTGGGCATCAAAACCGACCGGGGATTGATCCAGGTTGATCCTTATTATCAGACCAATGTTGCGGGCATTTACGCGATCGGGGATGTCATTCCCGGCCCCGCGCTAGCGCACGTGGCCAGCGCTGAAGGCATTCTATGTGTAGAAAAAATCGCTGGACTGCACGTCGAACCGATTAACTACAACAATATACCTTCGTGTACGTACTGCAGCCCTGAAGTAGCCTCGGTAGGCTACACCGAAGAAGCTGCCAAAGCAGCCGGATATACACTCAAAATCGGCAAGTTCCCATTCTCTGCCTCCGGTAAAGCCAGTGCTGCCGGCGCCAAACAGGGCTTTGTTAAAGTGATCTACGATGCAAAGTACGGCGAGTGGCTGGGAGCACACCTTATCGGCATGAATGTAACGGAAATGATCGCTGAAGTGGTGGTCGCACGCAAACTGGAAACGACTGGCCATGAGATCATCAAGAGCATTCATCCGCATCCGACGATGAGTGAAGCCATCATGGAAGCCACGGCCGCTGCTTATGGAGAAGTCATCCACATCTGATCCGGCTTCAGGAATCAAATACCTAATTGCTTGGCCATCCGGGATGACTTATAGGGATTCCAGGGATCTTTATAGGAAGCGAGGAAGAATAACTCCTTAAAGTGTGCCATCGTACGTACAATACGCAGAAAATATCCAGTATAAAACACCATCAACGGCAGGTACAGGATGAGCTTTCTTTTTTCCTTTGGTTTTTGAACGATCAGCATAATTGCCGAGAACTGAACAAAGTTCGCGGCCGAATAGAGTAAGATATTCATTGGCAGGATGAACTTGATCAAGCCACTGAAATTAACCACAATGTCTATCAGATAGATAAACCATTTGATGTTCATGACCACATTGTAGCCGATGTTTTCCAGTGAGGAGAAGAAATTACTGAACCGGAATTGTTCGTTGGGGTAAAAAATGTCCCGGTGTTTACGTACCCGGAAGCGGATGATGGATTTGTCCCAGCGCAAACGTTGCTTTGCAAGTTTCTGAAACGTATTTGGTACGCTGGTCAGACCGTGAGCCGAAGGTTGGAAATAAACCCGGTAGCCCAGTTTACGAATCTTTACCGTGATGTCACCGTCAAGTCCGGGTCCGATGTCCCATCCTCCAAGGCGATGTAATATATCGGCACGAAAGGCCCCAAAGGCTCCCGAGATGATCCGGTAGATACCCAGGGTAGAAGTCACCATTCTTCCGGTCAGGATCACTTTTAGATATTCGATTGCCTGCAGTGTAGTGGCAATGCTTTCCTCATGGTTACGAACTTCCAGATTACCCCCTACTGCACCAATCTTCGGGTCGTAGTAAAAAGGCAGCAGCACTTCTTCTACTGCATCACGATCGAAGGAACAATCGGCATCCAGGTGAACAATGTACTTCCCTTTTGCGTAGGTTAAGGCTGCATTCGCCCCGGAAGCTTTGCCTCCCCGTACCTTATTGGATAAAAACAAATCGATCAATCCATTTCGCTCCAGATCTCGTCCTATCAATGCGGTTTGATCATCCGATCCATCATCTACCACAATCAGTTCCAGGTTCTGATAGGTCTGCTCGGACAGTGACTTGACCAGTTTGAACAGGTGTTTGCCTTCATTTTTTCCAGGCACAATGACCGATACCAGTGGCTGTTCCAGGTGCAGCGCCGTACGCGCATCCTCCCAGTCCGATTTATGCACTTTCCTTTTTAAGTAATAAAATATAAGGACCAGATAATCGATCAGTACATACCTGGTAAACTCGAACAGAAAGAAGAACCAGAATACCCGTAAGAACTTCTCCCAACCAGCAAGCTGCCAGTAGCGAATGAACTCAAACGGATCTACCATGATTCCTCATTAAGTTTCTCCAGCACCACCGACTTCACGTCATGCTGGCTCTGGAGGAACAAACATTTTCCTTCAAACGTGATGTCCTGTCCGGTAAAATTGTCCTTTATCAGATGAGATAGCAGGAACACCGTACGTTCAACGACCCGGGTTGCCAGTTCGGCAGAGGTCTGTAAACAACTGAAAAGGATACAATTGTCCATCACACTGATGAAATCGATCGATTGCAGGGATGATTTGACCTGTTCAGTAATATTGACTTGGAGTAAGTGGTATTCCTGACGTCCTATTTTCTCCAATAGCTGTGCATAGTGTTCCCAGCGGATCATGCCCATCATTACTTTTTGTTTACCTGCCTTCATCAGCTCATACTGCATATTCAGATAAAAGGCAGCTTCGGAGACGGCTCCAGGGATGTTGTTCTCCTGTACGGGATGGTGATTGAAGTCCGCCCCGGCATGGACCTGATTATGCGCTTTGTCGGTCAGGTGATAGGTTAGTATCTCTCTTTTCAGCAGATGTTCTACTTCGGTGGTTTTATGACAGGAACAACATGTAGCAACGATCTGAAAAGATTGAAATTCGTGATGGCAGGTATTGCAATGGTGCATTACTGCAGGCTTGTCGTAATCAATACCGATGTGTTTCAATGCTTTATCGCATTTGGGGCAAACCAGTTCATTGTTATCCCGCTGAAAACTACGCTCCGGGCCAATGTGGGCACAGGCAAAATGATGGATCAAATCCTGGCTGCTCAGATAGGTATTATGGCACTTGGGACAAGCTTCACGATACATCAGGAAGCCATCTTCACAAGTGTTACAGGTATATACCGAGTCCTGGAATTGTGTGGTAAACAATCCTTCTTCCACGGCAAATTCCATCAGCCGGTATGGTGACTTACCATTCATCAAACTTTCCAGGATGGGATAAGTATAACCGGTTGTTGAATTCCGGTCGATGTAGGCTTTCAGGGTCTTTTGTTCGCGCGAAAGTAAAAATACCAACAATTTGTAAACGGTATCTTTCTCAAAAGTGGGGAAAGTACGCAGGCGGGAGTCTGAAACATGATCCTTGATGATTTTCACCTGGCTCACCGCCCCATACAGTTCGTCAAGCTTGTGAACGATCCCATCCACCAACTGCCTGTGCATGTATTCCAGTTCCATCTGTTGATGGAGGAAAAGGGGCATTAAACGCGCTTTCCAACTGTTGGCAGAGCGAAACCGGTGCAATACCTCTTTTAGTAATACGGGACTTGTGGGCAATATGATCACACCATCATATTCCTCAAACGCTGCGGTCTCGCCATCAAACCGGTCCGTTATGTATGCAAATACATAACCTTCCGATTCAACATTAAGAATACGTTCTCTCGACCCCTGCAGGGTCGTGATCGATTTAATAGGGGTATTAAGTTGCATATCCTAACTGGTTCAAAAACAAAAATCACGCCATAGATCCTGATTGCATATTGGTTTGGGAATTGTTGCTACAAAGTGATCACCCTTTTATAGACCGAAACATTCATCTTATAAAAAGGCCGCCATTTTTCGCGTTCAATCTCATCCAATGGTATTATATCCGCCGCTATACTCCTGGTAACCGGCTCATACTTCTTCTGAAATTCTTCAGGTAATTCAAAGGTGGCATAGTAGAATCGTTGCAAAACTCCCTCACTGGTAGTCCCGTCAGGAAATTCAATGTGCACGATATCGCCTTCATGGAG
Organism: Lewinellaceae bacterium; assembly: GCA_020636135.1. Lineage (NCBI taxonomy): Bacteria > Pseudomonadati > Bacteroidota > Saprospiria > Saprospirales > Lewinellaceae > Lewinellaceae bacterium. Next base: position 1,784,233 of record JACJYK010000001.1, on the reverse strand, counting down.
TTTCCTGAGGTCCTTTTGTTCATAAAACACCTTAATGAACAAATTGCTTGGTTTATGGATCGACATGACAACATCACCCTGGACTGCCACCTCGTAATTTTCTTTCAGGATCTGAGTGATGGTTCCCCGGATCGGGCTCACGTACGCCTTAAGCTGACTTCTCCAGTCCGGGATGGCAGTTGCGGAGGCATTGGCAGCCAGGATATTTATTTGGGCCTCTTGCTGATCGAGCCAGGCCATATATTCCTGCTGCAGACTGATCTCTTTTTTTATACTGGTAATCTGGCTTGAATATTCGATATCACGGTGACTATACATATCCAGCTTGTCTGCCGAATAGATATCAAGCATAATCTCCTTTTTAATCCGGTCCTTCTCAGACTTATTAAGCGCTTCCATATCCTGAAACTGCTTCAGGTCAATCAGAAGGAGTTCAATTTTCCGGCGGGTATTTAAGCGATCCTGGTCGATCCATTGGGTACTAGGAGTTTTAATGGTTTGATTGTTTATCTGGACAAATTTGGTCATGTCCTCATCCAGATACCAGAACAGGGTATCACCCGGCTGAACGGAGTCACCTTCAAATCGTTTGATCTCAATGATCTGCACATCAGAGGTAAACTGGATATCAAGTTTCTTAAATCTTACCTGACCCTCCCCTTCGACCGTGGTCATCATGCGGACCGTATAAAACCCTATATATGCAAGCCCCATAATCAGGATCGTCAAATACAGTAACCGGTCCCAATTGACTTTGCGTTTGTTGGGACGGATTTCCTGCAGGATCTCGATCGGATTATTTCGTCGTTTAAAATCGGTACTCCGCATTGGCACTTATGGTTTTTTCTTCCAATTGCATCATTGTCTTCATGTCGTGCAGTGCGATCCTCGGGTTGTTAAACCGTTTACCCAGGGTTTGGCAAAATAACTCCAGTTCATAGCGGTTGTTGAAATCCTTGCATCGGATGGACAAAACTGTTTTCTCCGGCCCCAACACAAAGGCTTCATTGGTTTTGCGCTCGATGTAATCGACGTCCTTGTGCTCGTAGGCCATCAGATATACGCGGTCAGAAAGCGCATAAATAGCCTCAAGAAATGGTTCTTCATAGTTCACGGGAATCGATACCTCCACTTTGAATTTAGAGGACAGCTTATGGATCAGTTCAAGATAACGTGCCTGGTAAAGGGTATGGTTTTCATCCCAGTCATCAAACGTGTGTGGTTCAAGATCAAGATGGATCACATCTCCGCTTAATGCCATCAGCTGAGGCAATACCTCTCCCACCGGCTTCTTCAGCAAAGCATTGTTCCCGATCATCATGCAGACTTCGATCCCTTCTTTTCCAGCGGCAAGCCTCAGCTGTTCAAATTTTTGAGTCAATGCATTCTCCATGCCGGTCGATACCATCAACTCACTGATGTTATTGATTTTGGCATAATGCAGGATGTATTCGGGGGACAGCTCACTAAGCGTACCCGACCAGACATACAAGGAGCGGGGACCGGTCTGCGGATTAAACAGGTTATTAAAATCTTTCGGGATCAGGTAGTCGGTGATGCTACCCTGGGGCAACTTTGAATGCATCTTTAGCGCTTTAAGATAGAGTGCCTGCTGGATATCCAGGAGATCCAGATCTACCGTCAACAGCTCATCCAGCTTGTCGACAATGAACTTCGGGGAATATCCAGGATCACCCAGGTCTTTTTGCCTTTCCCCACGGACTATGGCCTGTGCCAGCTTTAATTTTGTATAGTAGGCATGGATAAATTGTTTCAGTGAATAGCCGTATTCGTAATAAAAGTTAAGGACCTCATTGGCATCATTATCAAAGCGGTTGTAGTACTCTATTTCAGCCAATTTCTTTTCGGCATCCAGTTGCCGTTTCCTATCCTTGCTGTTGAAGTCCAGTGGTACCTGGAAAGAAAGTCCTGCACTGAGAAAATCTTTTTGCTGGCCCAGGATCTCGTTTCCCAGCAAATAATTGTACCGCACCGTACTTTTCAAACCGATCCTGGTTGACCAATGCGCATGCAGGTCCATTGCTTCATTGCGCAAAGCCAGGGATTGTTTTAGCTGAGTACTGTCGAAAAAGACATGTTTGATCCGGTCAATATCAATGTCGAATACGGGAAGTTCACCAGCTTCTATTTCCTTCCATCCAGCCGGTAAATCAACCTGGTCAACATAGGTTTGATAGGTATTCAGAAACAACTCCACTTCACCTTTACTGGACAGCAGTGCCAGCACATCCTCCCAATGCAGCCGTTTCAGATAAAACAACTGGAAGGCTATGGATATCTGTTCATTCAGTAATTCCAGCCTCTTTTTTACGACCTGGATTTTAGCTTGGTTAAACAAGTACAGGATGTAGTTGTACTGATAGCGGTAAAAATCATTGTGACGGTATCTGAGCACATCAAGGGAATCGGCTTTCCACTGGGCTGCCGCGGCTTGCGCTTTTTTCTGATGGCCCAGAAATCCATCCCGCAGCATATTCCAGTCTACTCCTACCTGACCGCGGCCACGGTAAAACAAACCATCCTCCAGGTCAAATATCGGATTGCTAAAATTTTGTTGCCAGCTGGTAGCCAATTGTAACCCTTTGTCCTTCGTTAAGACCCGGTTGCTTGCCAGATGATTTTCAACGCGGGCTGCATCAGCTACTTCGGCAAGTGAGTCCACATTGTAAATCTTGCTCAAAAAAGAAGTGTCCTGGGTAAAATGGTTGGACAAGGCAATGTCTTCCAGATAAGAAGTAACGATGGCATCCAGGTGTTGGGTAATGAAATTCACATCCTGAGCATACCCGGTGTTCAAGGTGAAAAATAGTAGAAATAGTATGCCATTCAAATACAACTTCATATACCTATACCTGAGTATTATACATTCAAAAAATGAGCCATATTTAGGGTACATAGCGGGTTATGCAACAGATTAATCAAACATGATATGTGTATATTATGCTATACGTGAAGTTTAGAACCCATTTGACATCATATTAATTTTTATGTGAAATCTGCCTTACCAGACCTGCCTACTGGAGAAAACCAATCAGGAAATTGGGCGAGGAATCGTAACTTTGGACTATGCCGCTACAGTATCTTGTTACCTTCAGCATAGAGCAGCCTGTAAATGATGCATTCACAGCGTTAATACCTCAACAGCGCTACCGGGTAGATGAGCTCATGCAATCCGGAAAAATACTGACCTATTCACTTACCAAGGATATGAGTAGTCTTTATGTTGTCTTCCAGGTATCAGAAATCGAACAATTGGATCATCTTATCGAATCACTTCCACTGAGTAAATACATGAAGTGGGATTTTCAGGAATTGTTGTTTCACCTGAGCACCGTGGACCTTCCTGCCATTTCCCTGAATTGACCGCCTACAGATCCAGTACGCCAATTCCCTGACGTACGATCTGAATGTCATCCCCGGTGCAGTCTAGTACGGTGGAAGCTTCTGCATTTCCCGGGCCACCATCAATCATAAAATCCACAACGTTTTCATAATCCAGACGCAAATCATAAGGATCTATGTAATAGGTGTCCCACTCTTCTTCCACATTCTGTTTTACACTGGTCGTTATCAGAGGTAATGACAATTGACTGAGAATAGCCTGTAGAATGGCATTATCAGGAACCCGAACCCCTATGGTTCCCTTCCTGTTTTTGATGATCTTGGGTAGCTCCGTATTGGCATTGAGGATAAAAGTGTACGGTCCGGGTACGTGCCTCCTTAGTACACGGAAGATCGCATTGTCAATCTGACGGGTAAATGCAGCAACCTGCTGGATATCCCGGCATAACAGTGAAAACAACTCCTTCTCCGGTTTCACTTGTTTGATCTGGCAAATCCGCTCAATACCCTGGCGGTTATTGGCCAGGCAGGCCAATCCATAAACCGAATCGGTCGGAAAAATACCAATCTGCCCGGATTCAATGGCATGCACAACTTGATTGATCTTGCGTTGGTCCGGATTTACCGGATGTATTTCCCAGATGGTCATCAGGTCAAACTTATGGAATCAAGGTAGCGAATTCCGGTGAGAACAAGGGTGATATCCTTTGGTCAACACTGGTTGACAAACTACACCACAGGCCGCTCGGATAGATGGAGTGCATTCTGCAGGAAAAGGTTCATCGCTTTCCGCTTCCGGTCATCGAATGGATAGGATATGTATCGCTCAAAGTACTCCAATTCAACCGGACTGCCGGCAAACTCCACGACATGCTGAACGCCCCAGGCTATAGCATCTTCAAATTTCTTTTCGAACTCCTCATCCAGCGGATGTAGAGCAATCCAAACAGCAAATGCGAAAGGAAGACCGGTCCACTTCGTCCATTGCTCACCTAGATCCAGCTTGTAACTGTATTTTTCATCCATCTGGAAGGTTCGGTCTCCGATCACCAATCCCGCCTGCTTGCCTCCAATGGTGGATTCGAAACCCGGGAATGCCGGGGTAAACTGTAAAGGCAGCTGGAGATAGTCCTGGACGATCATCTGAGCCAATAACACCGAGGTACGTGACTGATAATCGAGATAAACCGATTCACACTGATCCAACGGACGGTCGCTGTAAATTGCTACCGTTCTGACTGGTCCGCTTGATCCGATACACCATCCTGACAGGATATGATCAAAATCCAGTTCGGGCAAAGCACCGACGGGAACCAGCACCAGGTCTGCCGAACCGCTGCTTGCCGCCTGCGCACACTTGGCCGGATGAGCAAGCTCGATGATGACCTCCTCAGGTGTAAAGTGACGTTGTAATCCTTCAATGAAAGGTTGGGTGTTCAGATAGGAGACCGTAACAATGCGGTAGGGTTCTTTCATGATTCCAGTATTGGCTCTAGGTGACTGATGTCGTTTTCAAGCAGGGTATGATAAACACCACGCTCCCAGGCAAACCGGTATAGACCAGTATTGTGATGGTGATATGCTTCCATCTCATGCAAAGGACGCTGATGGATCAATGTCAGCATGCAACGCAATGTACGTCCGTGAGAACAAATCAGGATGGTCTCTTCCTCAAGCGCCGTAAGCCAGTGAAGAAACCGCTCAATCCGGTCAGCCAGCGCCCGGGCACTTTCACCACCATCGATGGCGTAGTTATAGTTTCCGAGACCCCATTCACGAATCATTTGCTGGTAGGCAGTCGAAACTTCATCCCCGTAAGCCATTCCTTCATATCGTCCCCAACTGATCTCATTGATATCTTTGGTAGCGTAAAAAGGAATGTCCAGCTTCCGGAAAGGCTCAACGGTCTGATGGGTTCGCCGTAATCCGGAGGTAACTACCAGGTCAAAGGGAACGTCCATATAGGTATCAAAGAATGCCTGCGCCTGCAACTGCCCCAGGGCATTGATGGAAGCATCAATTCCTTGTCCCTGCACCCTTCCCTGCCGGTTATAATCGGTTTCTCCGTGCCTGATCAGATAAATGTCTTTAGCCATTACGCCGGGTTGTTGGTCACCGGAAGATCGAGGTAGCCACGCCAGCGTTCCTCCACGTCAGCATCCGTAAAGGTCTTAACCACATGATAAAGGGTATCCCGCTCAACCGGCTGGCGACCTGCCTGAATGATCAGCTGGGCCAGTTGTTTGGTGGTAAGACTTGGATTACGCTCTTCGGAGCCGGCCATGGAATAAATTTTGGTCGTGTCGTCAATCGTACCGTCAAGATCGTCAACACCATAAGCCAATGCCATCTGGGCAGTTGTCCTCCCGATCATGGGCCAGTAAGCTTTGACGTGATCAAAATTGTCCAGATAGATGCGTGAGACGGCATAGTTCTTCAGGTCCTCTACCACCGATACTTCCGGCAGATTGGACATCTCGTTGTCTTTGTTCCTGAATTTTAACGGGATGAAGGTTTGGAACCCACCGGTCTGATCCTGTAATTCACGCAACCGGCGCATGTGATCGACGCGGTGTTCGTATTTTTCGATGTGACCATAGAGAATGGTCGCGTTCGATCGCCCGCCTAACTCATGCCAAATCTCATGGATGCGCAGCCACTGGTCGGCATTGCATTTATCCTTGGCTATTTTATCACGTATTTCCGGATGAAAAATCTCGGCGCCTCCACCAGGCATGGAATCCAGTCCTGCTTCTTTCATACGCCGCATTCCCTCTTCATAGCTGATTTTTTCTTTCTTGAAGATGTAATGGTATTCGACTGGTGTCAGTGCTTTGATGTGTAATTCCGGACGATGGGCCTTGATCTTGCGAAACAGCGTTTCATAAAATGTAACATCATATTGCGGCAATACACCACCAACGATATGCACCTCTGTCACCGGCTGGTCATCGTATGCTTTGACCATAGTGAGCATATCCTCCATCGTATATTCCCAACCGTCCTCCCGGTTCTTGATTAGCCGGGAATAGGAACAAAAAGCACAGGTGTAAATACAAACATTGGTCGGTTCAATATGGAAGTTCCGGTTGAAGAAGGTCTGATTGCCTTGTTTTTTCTCCCGGACAAAATTGGCCAGTGAAGCGGTGAATCCCAGCGGAGCCTCCTCAAAGAGGTATATTCCTTCCACATCGTTGATCCGTTCTCCTGCGTATACTTTCTCAGCTATGGCACGATCCTTCGCAGATTGTGCCAAAGAGGTCATGATCGATGGCTGCATATCAAATAATCTGGTTTTATAAACCACAAAAATAACAACGCATCGTATATATTAGTTGAAGCTTATGGTCAATGCTTAGTATTTGCATCCCAATATATCGATATCCGGTACGTCCTTTGATCCTGGCCCTTCAGAAAGAAATCCAGGAAAATGACCTGCCCTGTGAGCTGATTTGCACCGACGATGGCTCCGGTCAGGATACGCTTGATCAAAATGATTTTTTGATAAACGACCCAACGATCCGGTATGAACAATTACCCCATAATATCGGTAGGTCGGCCATCCGTAATCATCTGGCGCAACAGAGCACCATGCCCTATCTGCTTTTTCTGGACGTCGATGTAATGCCCAGTTATCCGGACTTCCTCCGGCGTTATCTGCACGATCTCACATCATCCACCGTTGTTTATGGAGGAACCGTTTACGCAACATCACCACCCTCTGATCCACAGAAGCGGTTTCACTGGAGGTATGGCCACGCTAAGGAACAGATTCCCTCATACAAAAGGAATCAGGACGAATACCGCACCTTTAAGACCAACAATTTTGTAGTCCAGCGCAACTATTTTTTAACCAATCCATTGGATGAATCACTGGTCGGTTACGGTCACGAAGATTCTTTGTTCGCTTACCGGTGTGCCAGGCAGGGCGTACGCATCCGCCACTTTGACAATCCCATTGTGCATCTTGGACTCGAGAACCAATCGGTCTTAATTACTAAACTGGAATCGTCACTAGATAACCTGTATCGCCTGCATCAACAGAATGAATTGCCGACAACTCCCCTGGAGGCTGTATTCAAGCCAGGGGCATTACGATGGTTAAGCGGACAGTTGAATGGATTGCTACCTGTGATACGTGCTAAGCTTAACTCGGACCCTAACGCACCCATGATCCTGCTCGATCTGTATAAGCTGATTTATCTCAGGGATCACGAACTACATGCCGGTGCCTAGATCCCGATGACGAGGCCAATGGTGGGCAAGACCTGACCGGTGGCATCATTGATGGTTTTGACCCGGTAACGCTGTTCAGCAAAAGGCGCGTCCGGATTGATGATGATCGGAGGTCCTATCGGCGTATTATCTGCGTCCAGTGGCCGGTCCAGTATCAGTTGATCCCGGCCTACGGCATTGCCGAATACATTCTGGACATCCAGATAAAGGTTTAACGACCATTTTGCGAAAAACCACTGTTTATCCAGACGAATGTCCAGGGTATTGATGGCTTTATAGCGCATGGTATTGATCCTCGAGTAATCAAAAATACCGCTGTTGTTCCGGTCCCAGTTTTCAACCAGGCTTGATGCTTCCGAGAAAGGCGTGTAGGGAATCCCGGATTGAAAGCGCCAGCGCATCCCCATTTCCCAGTTGCCCGCAAATTTCTTTCCTCCTGTCAGGTTGATGATATGTCGTGCATCCCAGGAAGAAGGTGCAAGGCTCCCATTTCCATTAGTAAATTCACTTTTACCCAGGGTGTAAGCCAGAATACCGTACCATCCTTTGTAAAAGCGTTGCTGCAATAACAATTCCAACCCATAACTTTTCCCTTGGCTTTCCGGTAGCGCCGGCTCGTTGCCTATGATTCCAAAATCTCCACCAATGTTTGCCAGTGAAATACCATCCCTGAGCAGCAATGGATAGTTCGAATACCATTTGAAGAAGCCCTCAAGTGTAATTTTTGTATGTGCATTGAGGTTGTATTCCAACCCGGTGACGGCATGGGTGTTGCGGATGTATTTACCTGGTAGCTGATTTACCAGGTTTCCATTTTCACGATATCCCATCAGTGTGTAAGGTGGCAACTGATAATAGATACCGGTATTCGCATTAAAAAATAACGATTTGGTCAATCCTACCGATAAGGCAATTCGCGGTGAAAACTGATGGAATGGATTGCGCATACTGGCATTGTAGCCATTGCCATCCAGCCGGGCGCCGCCACTTAAGGTGATTCGATCGTTGTTCCAACTGCGGGACAGCTGAGTAAAGAAAGCGTATTTGGCAAACTGCAGGTCACTGGAATAATTGATGTCTTCGGGCCCCGAGCTGGTAAAGATTTTATTGAAGGTGCGATTATTGTATTTCACCCACTCCAGACCACTACCGTAGGTCCATTTCCAGTCACCGGCCCGGGTCGTATGTTCAAACCGGAATTTGTTCTCTATTTCCTGACTGTGGTACCGGATGATGAGATTGTCTTCATTGCTTTCATCATTATCCCGGTATTTCACGAATTGGTTATCCAACATATTTCGTGAAAGGACAAATGTTGAAAAGCCCCGTTTTCCAAAATGTTTGTAGACGAGACCATTGGTATAGTTCCACTGCTTCTGGACCGGCAAGACCTGTAGTAGAAATTGTTGCTGCTCGGTTTTGTTGGCATCAAGGTTCAGCTTAAAGTCATCGATCGCTCCTAAACCCACGAAATAGATTTCATTTTTATCGTCGATTTTATGCTTCACCTTGGTTTGAAAATCGGAATAGATCGGCAGGAAAGGTAGGTCCAGCGCACGAAACAAAAATTGCAGGTAGGATCTTCGTGCCGATGCAATGAACGTTGTCTTATCCCCAAGCGGGCCTTCCAGAGTAAGTCCCAGGTCACTGGCTCCCACCGTGGTGGTAAGTCCCAACCGGTCATTTCTGCCGTCTTTTTGTTTGAAGTTAAAAATGGAGCTTAAAGCATTTCCTTCCGTGGCCGGAAATGCACTGGCATAAAAATCAACCTCACGGATAAAGTCAACGTTGATGATGCCAGCCGGTCCTCCCGATGCACCCTGGGTAGCGAAATGGTTAATATTAGGCACCTCAACACCATCAAGGTAAAACCGGTTTTCATTGGGTGCCCCTCCCCGGATGATCAGGTCATTGCGGAAGGATACTGTTGAAGTTACCCCGGGCAAACTTTGGATAACGCGGGATATATCCCGGTTACCTCCCGGGCTCCGCTTGATCTCCTCGGTACCAATGGTCCGTAAGGACACCGGACTTTCTTCTGTTTTGTTGAATGGACTGGCTTGTACCACCACTTCCTGAAGATTTTCCGTAGCTGCTTCCATGGTCACCTCTACCATTGCAGGTTGGGAATTTGTGACTTTGAGTTGATAAATGTACTTCTCCTTGTAGCCAAGAAAACTGATCTTCAAATCATAGACCCCAGGCTGAAGATTGGATAGCACAAAGTCACCGTTTTCGTCGGATATTTCACCCGTGGTGGTACCCACCACCTGGATGGTAGCAAAAGGGATAGGATCCCGGCTGTATGCATCTACAACCTTTCCCCGGATGATTCCGGTTTGACTCCAAAGAATCGCAAACCACAAGGTCAGCACAATGGTCAGCGTTGTACGGATCGTCCTATGCATAGCAAAATTTGGTTGACATTCCATGAAATGAAAATTTGCTTATTTTGTTTACCTTAAATTTTGTTTTAAACTCCGGGTTAATGAAGAAGCTAGGTTACATCGCTTGGTGCTTGATGCTACCAATACTACTTTCGGCACAGGCGATCATCAAGGGTGGTGTGTACGACAAATCCAATGGAGACCCACTTATCGGAGCCAATATCATCATCAAAGGCACCTCCACCGGGACTACAGCGGACTACGATGGGTCCTTTGAATTAAAGGTTGATGCAATCCCGGTTACCCTGACCATTTCCTACACCGGGTATGAATCCCTGGATCTGGAAATTACTGAGCTGATGGATAAATTCACCATCGAGCTCGAAGAAACAAGTCTAACGATGGCAACTGTGGAAGTCCGCGGTCAACGCATCTCCGATAAACAAAAAGCATCGCCACTTACGGTAGAATCCATGGATCTGCTGGCCATCAAACAGACACCCGCCGATAACTTCTACGATGGCCTGGGATCCCTGAAGGGAGTTGATCTCACAGCAGCAAGTCTGGGATTTAAGATCATCAATACCCGCGGATTCAATTCTACCAGCCCGGTACGGTCACTGCAGATCATTGACGGCGTCGACAACCAGGCGCCCGGCCTCAATTTTTCGCTGGGTAACTTCCTGGGCACCAGCGACCTTGACGTCCTGAAAGTCGATCTCATCCAGGGTGCCAGTTCGGCCTTTTATGGCCCGAATGCCTTCAATGGGGTCATCAGCATGACGACCAAGGATCCATTTTATCAGAAAGGATTGTCCGCTTCCGTTAAGGGAGGAGAAAGGGCATTGTTTGAAGGAGCCATCCGCTGGGCTGATGCCATTAAGAACGGCGCAGGTAAGGATGTCTTTGGCTACAAATTCAACTTTTTTTACCTCCGCGCCGACGATTGGCTTGCCAATAACTACGACCCGATCTCGAACTCAATCAGCACCACCGACAATCCCGGCCGTTATGATGCGGTTAATATATACGGTGACGAATATCAGGCGGGCATGGATCTTTCCACGGCGCCACCCTGGCGCTTTCCGGGGTTAGGCGTATGGTACCGGACCGGCTACCGGGAAGAGGATCTCGTCGACTACAACACCCGTAACATCAAAGCCAACGCGGCCCTGCATTGGCGTCTGCAACCACAGAAAGAAGCTGAATCACCAGAGTTGATCATGTCCGGCAATTTCGGTAACGGTACCACCGTCTATCAGGGCGACAATCGATTCAGTCTCAAGAATATACTCTTCTTTCAGGGGCGTCTGGAACTAAGGAAACGAGATAAATACTTTATACGGGCTTACTTCACTGAAGATGATGCCGGCGACTCCTACGATCCCTATTTTACGGCGCTTCGGCTCCAGGATCGCGCCAAGAATAATTTTGACTGGGCCTCCGACTACATCCTATTTTACCGCAACAATTTTGAGAAAAAAGCTAACGAGCTGGGGTATCCCAAGCTGCAGACCATCATCAACCCGGATGGTACATTCAGCTTTGCATTCGACCAGGCCGCAGCCGATGCCTGGCTCACCCAATACCACGACACCCTGGTTACCTGGCACTCCCGATCGGAAAATTATGCCAATACCAAAAATCCGGCACTGCCTACCGCCAATGGCAATTTTCTACGCCCCGGCACACCGGAATTTGAGGAAGCCTTCCGGGAAATAACCACCAGCCTTTCGAATACCGAGGAAGGTGGCACCCGATTTTATGACCGATCCGCCCTGTATCATATCCATGGGGAATACGACTTCACGCCTACCTGGGTTGATAAATGGGTTGTGGGTGCGAATGCCAGGCTGTATACCCCCCAATCCAAGGGAACCATATTTTACGATACGGCAAATGTCAAGATCACCAATTTTGAATATGGCATATACACTGGAGCTGAGAAGCGCTGGAATGACAACACCTGGACTCTGAGTGCGACCATCCGGATGGATAAAAATCAAAACTTTGATTACCTGTTTTCCCCGGCAGCTTCCATCGTCTATAAACCAAGGGCGAATAATTACTTGCGGATCAGTTTCTCATCGGCCATCCGGAATCCCACGCTGACCGATCAATATCTGAATCTAGATGTGGGAAGAGCAACACTGGCAGGCAACCTGAACGGAGTCGAGAATCTCATCACTCTCAACTCATTCAGCGAATACCGCAAAAAACTCGACCTGAATGAATTGGTTTATTTTAATATTGACCCTGTCCGGCCGGAAAAGGTCAAGACGGCTGAATTTGGTTACCGCACTACCCTATGGAATAAAGTCTACCTGGATGCCGGATATTATTACAGCATTTACAATGACTTTTTGGGCTTCAACATCGGCCTTGATGCCCAGTTTGATCCTAATTCCGGACTTCCTTCACGGATCGAAGCCTACCGGTATGCGGCAAATTCAACCAATCAGGTGACTACGCAGGGAGCCAACATCGGCATGAATTATTATTTCTCCAATTACTTCGCCATCAATGGAAATTATTCGTGGAACCGGCTTAACAAGACATTTGAAGACGACCCGATCATTCCGGCTTTCAATACCCCTGAGCATAAATACAACATTGGTTTTTCAGGCCGGGATGTGATCTGGAAGATCGGTAACGGGAGCCTGAAGAACTTCGGCTTCAACATCAACTACAAGTGGATCCAGGGTTTTGTCTTTGAAGGATCACCTCAGTTCACCGGAATCATACCGAGTTACGATCTCCTGGATGCGCAAGTCAACTGGTCGATCCCAAAACAGGATTTAACAATAAAGGTTGGAGCATCTAACCTTCTGAATAATAAGCAATTCCAAACTTATGGTGGCCCACGTATCGGAAGACTTGCATATATTTCGTTTCTCTATGAAAACAAGAAAAATTAATTTGCTATAATTGCAAGGATGAAGTCTTTCATCGATGCGGTATCTCAAAAAGCTTAAAAACTCTAGGTATATGAATTTTAAATTTTTTACTCCTGTTCTTGCATTGTTGTGCCTGGTTTTCACCAGCCAGGTCAACGCGCAGCGCTATCTGGCGCCTGTGTTTGAATCGGTGAATATTGCAAAAGATGCACCCTACGGTGCCAACTATACGGTATTGTTTTATGCAACGGTTGGCAAGCCGGTGCTGCAGCCACTGACCATGGACATTTATGCTCCTGCCGGTGATACCATCACCGAGCGTCCTCTGGTCCTGATCTTCCACACCGGCAACTTTCTGCCCCAGGGGCTGAATGGTGGCGTGACAGGTGTTAAGACCGACTCGGCTGACGTGGAGATTGCCACCCGGTTGGCAAAAATGGGTTATGTTGCCGCATCCTGCGACTACCGTCTGGGGTGGAATCCCCTGGCAGCTACCCAGGAAGCACGTACCAACACCCTGATCAATGCCGCGTATCGCGGTGTGCAGGACGCCCGTACGGCCATCCGCTTTTTCCGTGCCAGTTACGAAAACGGCAATCCCTACGGTATTGACACTTCCCGCATTGTACTGTGGGGTATTGGTACCGGTGGTTACATTACCCTGGCCGCTGCTACATTGGACAAATATACCGATGTCCTGATCCCTAAATTCATTGGATCAGATGTTACCGGCGACGGTTTGCCTGACCCGATGGTCATTGAGCCGATCAACGGTGACATCTGGGGAACATCCTATGGACTTCTACCCAATGCAAGTGGTGGTCTGGATACCTTCTGTATTCCTAATTTTGAAGGTTACAGCAGTGACTTCGACCTCTGCGTGAACGTAGGAGGAGCTTTGGGTGATACTTCCTGGCTTGATGCCGGTGACCCGCCGATGATTGGTGTACAGGTTCCGACAGATCCATTCGCCCCTTATAAGGAGCAAATATTGATCGTACCTACCACAGGCGAACAAGTGGTGGAAGTTCAGGGAAGTTACCTGACCATACAGAAAGCCAATGAACTGGGCAACAACCAGGCTATGATCGATGCCAACATCGACGATCCGATCACGGAGGTCATCAACAGCCGTAACGACGGACTGGAAGGTTTGTGTCCGCTGATAGGCCGTCTTCCGGAAGATAGTTCTCCCTGGAGCTGGTGGAGTGCCGAATACTGGTCACAGGTAGCAAGTCCGTTCTGCGGATCAACCCCACCACCAACCTGTAGTTTCCATACTGTAGGGTTACTTTCCAACCCGGATATGTCCCCCGAGAAAGGACGTAGCTACATCGATACCATTATGGCTTATTACGCCCCGCGTGCTGTCGCTGTCCTGGGATTGAGTGCCACTTCCTCGATTGACCTCATCACCAGTCAGGATGTACAATTGCGCATTTCTCCTAACCCTGCATCCCATGAGTTCCGTATCCAGACCAGCTATGAAAAGCCGATCCTTGAGGCCGGGATTTACAACCTGGCAGGTATGGAGATCCATCGCCAAAGTGGACTGAACACCAACTCACTGGAATTCGACCGCGGTAACCTTCCGGCAGGAACCTATTTACTTCGTCTGCGTTTCCAGCAAGGTGTCGTAACACAAAAGATCGTCTTTGTAGACTGATACTTCATACAGAAAATCATCAGATTCATATCGGGGTTTCCTAATTTTGGGAAACCCTTTTTTTTTGCTAAATAAAAAGACAGAATTATGATCGCTCAATTCATTCGCATCAGCTTTTTGGGACTCCTGGCTACCCTGGTTATCTCATCTTGCAGCAGTTCGAAAATGGCCAGCGCTCCCAAGACATTTGATCCATCCGGTGATTGGAGCTATACGGTGTCAAATACGCCAATGGGAACTATCCAGGGCACTTTGAATTTAATGAAAGAAGGTGAAAGCTGGAAAGCGAAAATGTCTTCTTCACTTGGGGTCATGCCGGTGGAAAGCCTAGAAATCTCCGACAGAATGATCAAAGCCAGGTTAACGTATGATGGTTCACCAATCCGGCTGGAAGGTACCTTCGATACGGACCAAAGTTTAAAAGGGAGTATCCTGAGTGATTACGGCTCGTTCCCCATCACGGGCAATAAAGCCAATTAATAGCCGGAAAACTTAAAATCCGAAGAGCACCGTTTTGATCGATGGCTCTAAAATAAAACAGGCTTACCGGGATGCGGCAAGCCTGTTTCATTTATGTGAAGACGTCTTGATCTACGCCATTTCAACCGGATGCGCGATGGGTACCACCCAACCAAATTTATCATCTACCAACCCATGACGAATTTGTTCCAGGGTATGCTTCAGTTTTAAGGACATTTCCCAGTTGGACTCATCAAAATGCATATCCATGTCTCCGAAGGTCAGTAAACTAACCTGGGAAGCAACCGCAGCGGTTCCAGAGCCAAAGATCTCCACCAGGTTACCAGTGCGGTAGGCATCGGCAACTTCATGGATGGAGATAGGCCGCTCTTCCACCTTATATCCCCAATCCTTGAGGATATGAATGAAGCTATTTCTGGTTATCCCTTTCAATATCGCTCCGTCAGTAGCCGGGGTAACGATCTTGTCTTTGAATACAAAGAACAAATTCATCGTGCCTACTTCCTGGATGTATTTAAACTCATGGGCATCCATCCACATCACCTGATCATAACCTTTCTCGCGGGCCAGCCTGGCCGGCAGTAGCGAAGCGGCATAATTGCCTGCTGTCTTTGCTTCTCCGGTACCACCGACGACCGCACGGACAAAATGATCTTCTACAATCAGCTTGACCGGTTTGGAATAATACGGTCCTACCGGTAACGCCAGGATCAGGAATTTATAGGTTTGTGATGCCGCCACACCAATATATTCATCGGTGGCAAACATGAGTGGCCGTAAGTACAGAGAGCTGCCTGCTTCCGTAGGGATCCAATCGCGTTCCAGAGACACCAGTGCATCCAAAGCCTGTAAGAACAGATCTTCAGGGATATCGGGCATGGACATCCTTGCCGCGGAAGCATTCATACGCTTGGCATGCATTTCAGGTCTGAACAGGACCGGGTGGCCTTCATGATCGGCAAAAGCCTTCATACCTTCAAAGATGGACTGGCCATAATGCAGAGCCAGATTGGCCGGGTGGATGGCTAAAGCCTCAACGGGACGGATGTTCAGGTTGGTCCATGCGCCATCGATATAATCGGCTTCAAACATATGGTCTGAAAACACCCTTCCAAAGGGAATATTTTTGAAATCAACGGCAGGTAACCGCGAATGTTTGGTTTTATTTACATTGAACTGATAGGCCATAGGGCTTGTTTTGGTTAAATTTACAAATAATCACTTTACATTTCAATCCGTTACAATTACAGGTTTTTTTAATATATAACCTGTATTATCAAGCTGTGATCAAAATAAAATTTCATGAATAATGCATTTTCAGTACCAATTTATTCCCTTTCTGAATCGAAACCGGAATTAATTTCCCCATTAGGCGAAGGACAAAAGGGATTGTTTGTCCTCGTTACAGGACAAGATTGGGCAAAATATGATGCATTTATTGGCAAAATTCTCAAAGCCATTGACTTTGATATCGCACGGGATGTCCGTATATTCCCTCTATTCGATGGAAAAACGATATCCTGGACCGACCTGGAAGCGTTTGTGCCCTGGAGCCATCTTTGGGTAGCTGGAGATAAGCTGCTTGCCGTGAATATGGATTTTCAACTCTACCAGTGGTTAGGGATCCATCAAAAGCATATTATCTTTACCCATGCAATTGGACAAATTGAAGGTAACGCATCTCACAAAAAGATGCTTTGGGATGCATTACGAATGATGTTTATAGAATAAAGGCTGATGCGTTTAATATTTGCTACACATAATCCTAACAAAGTCCGAGAAATTCAGGCTATTGTTCCATCATACATTAAAATCCAAAGTCTTGCGGAGTTGGATTACCATACTCCTATCATCGAATCAGGCTACAACCTGGAAGAGAATGCATTGATGAAAGCCAAAACGGTTTACGATCAGTTTAACCGGGCCTGTTTTTCAGAGGATACCGGTCTGGAAATCGCGGCATTGCATGGAGCTCCGGGTGTCCATTCAGCCCGCTATGCCGGAGAGGATGCCACCGATAAAGAAAACGTCCAGAAGGTGCTAACTCAATTAGGAGACGAAACCAACCGCAAAGCCCGATTCAGGACCATTCTGGCACTGGTGATGTCTCCTGAAGAAATATACATGTTTGAAGGTCTGTGTATTGGCAATATACTCACCAGTCCCCAGGGCACGCACGGCTTCGGATACGACCCGATCTTTCAGCCTAACGGTTACGATAAAACTTTCGGAGAGATGACCTCTTCAGAAAAACAAGCCATTAGCCACAGAACCCATGCCTTTGAAAAAATGAACTCGTTCCTGGTCAGATATAGAAGTCCAAGATAACAAGGGTCCCAAAAACGACACTTGCGATCCCGTTAAACGTAAAAAAAGCCAGATTCACTTTGTCCAGCCCATATTTGTTGATGATGCGGTGCTGGTAGATCAGCATGAAGATAAAGAGGCACACTCCAAACCAGAACAGGAGGAATAGTGAAGGATAAACCCGTACCATAAAATAACCGGTGATCATCAGGATAGTGGCAGAAAGCAAATGGATGAGTCGGGCATATCCGAGTGCTTTATCTTTTCCCAGCCATGCCGGTAACGATTTAAGCTGCAGGGATTTATCGATTTCTTCGTCCTGCAGGGCATAAATGATGTCAAAGCCGGATACCCACAATAGAACAACCATGCCCAACAAGACCGGCCAGGTAGCAAAATGTCCGGTAACCGCGAGGTAGGCACCAACGGGAGCCAACCCTAATCCTGTGCCAAGCACAAAATGAGACAGCGGCGTGATACGCTTCATGTAGCTGTATCCCAGTATGACCGCGAGGGCTACCGGTGAAAGAATGAAGCACCAGGTATTGATAAAATAGGTCGCAGTTACAAACAGTACTACATTCAGGGCAATGAACCATACGACGGATTTCCTGGACAAAATACCGGATGGTAACTCTCGGCTCTTCGTCCGTGGATTTTGAGCATCAAATTCCTGATCAGCCCACCGGTTAAAGGCCATGGCAGAATTGCGCGCTGTCACCATACAGACCAGTACTAGTGCCAATAATTTCCAGGGAAACCCACCGGAGACATCCTGAAAACCCAGGAAGAAACCAACCAATGCAAATGGGAGTGCAAAGACGGTATGGCTTATCTTCACCAAAGAGAAAAACTTCCGGACCACTATTGCTTCATTTACCTGAGCGAACATATAAAAAATGCCCGTGGTTGTGTGAACCACGGGCATTTTCTTTCAATGTTATATTGTATTATCCTTCTTTTTTAACCACCTCACCTTTCAGGGTGACTTTGGTCTGTGCCGGATTGGTGTTAGCCGTAATCGTAACCGGCTTGCTTTGTGTTCCGGATTTGCCACGGCTGTTGAATTCAACAGAGATCTCACCTGTTTCACCTGGAGCAACCGGATCAGTTGGCTTCTTAGGTACGGTGCAACCACAAGTTGAACGGGCATCGGTCACGATCAAAGGCTCTGAACCGGTATTCTTGAATTTGAATACGTGGGTTACCACTTCACCTTCCTGAACAGTACCGAAATCAAACTCGTCTTCCATCCACTGAATATTCGTGGTAGGGCCAGCAGGAATCGCCGGAGTTGCTGGTGTAGTCACTGGTGTTGCTTCACCAGCTGCAGCTGTGCCGGGAGTTGTGCTTTCCAATGCCTCACGAGCCTGATCACGAGCATCTGAAGAGCTGTCACTCTTGCAGGCAACCATGAATAGACCAAAAGCTAAAAAAAGAATTGATGCAAAACTTTTCATTGTCTAGGGTTTTAGATTTTCACGTTACAAAAATAGAACTTATTAGATATTGGGAAAGAATTACATATGAAATGTCTTCTAACCAACGAATGTCATGCAAAGTTAATGCCTGATGCCCTTATTCAACGTTAAGCGTTGAGCAAGAATTGTTAATAAGGAGTTAACAATTGATATTTTAATTATATTCACGCTCCCTGAAATGAGAAAAGGTCCCTAGAACTTTATCTAGAAACCTTTCCATTCCGGATATGAGAGCTAAAAGAAATTGTTTTTTGAGGATCACCCTAGCGGCTATCTGCCAGTCCCCTTTGCTACATTCTAATTCACTGGACCAACACGAATCCTATTTTGGATTTGATGATCCGAACTACATTGGTGATCAGTATTGAAATCGTATGGTGTAAATCCGGCATTAAGCCTGGTATTGAAAGAACACCTTTATCCCCTTTGAATCCTTCACGAAGATTGGCATGATGAAATCCTAAAACCGGATAGCTGATGGCCGGATCTGCTTTTACCGAAGTTTTTTTGATTGATTTCATGATCTGCAAATGATAAGGTTTTGTCCAATTTAATTTGCACCTTGAATCTTTTCGAAACAGGATAAAACCGTTATATTTACAGATTCTCTGAGTAATGCGGTTTTTCCGATTTCATGATTCGAAGGAGACTCAGCGTTTTACGAAACCTGCCTGAGTCTCCTTCTTTCTTTTCAGGCTATGTTCGAAGTGATTTTCAAGTTCTATTATCTTCTTCTCTCGCTTCGCTAACGTATTTCTTGTTATTGCGATTTCATACCACGAAACTAATGCGCAAATCGACTTCCCGGAAATCAATTCCCATCGCCTTTGTTATGGCCAAACATACAGATTTTGCCTTAACACATTGATTCACAATAATATACATGAATGCAGATTGTGGCCTTACAAGTCACCTTGTCAGGACGCGAGTCTTCTACTTCTGCCGGATATAACTTAAAAATTCATCGCCGGACAGGGCATTCAGACATTCATACCGGTTCAGTCCACCTTTGCGTGCTGCCATGATCCCGTAATCCAGATCCGAGTAACCACGGATACTATGGGCATCAGGGTTGATGGAGATCCTAACCCCTTTCTCCCGGGCATAGGGTAAAAACGTCCAGTCCAGATCCAGGCGGAATGGATTGGCATTAAGTTCTATACTCACCCGGTTAGCCGCACAGGCGTCAATGATTTTAGTATGGTCCACCGGATATCCTGAGCGGGACAATAACAATCGACCAGTGGGGTGCCCCAGTATGTGTACCGATGGATGTTCAATCGCTCGGATCAATCTTTGGGTAGCCTTCTCCTCATCCATTTTCAATTGTGCATGGATGGAGGCGATGACAACATCAAACTGCGTCATGATATCATGGGAATAATCCATACTGCCATCCACCAGAATATCGCACTCAATGCCTTTTAGAATCACCAGGCTATTGGAAGCATTCCAACGATCAATGGCCTGCCACTGAGATGCCAGCCGTTCTACCGTCAAACCATTCGCATAAACTGCACTTTTACTGTGATCGGTGACTACGAGGTATTCAAACCCCGCATCGGCAGCAGCCTGAGCCATTTCTTCCAGCGTGTTGATACCATCACTGAAGGTAGTGTGCAAATGGATCATTCCACGGATGTCCTGTTTCTTTATCAGGGTATCAGGATCAAATTTTAAGATCGACTGTTCATCCAGATCCCGGCATTCCGGAGGTAAAAAAGGCAACTTTGCCGCTTTGAAAACAGCTTCTTCGGAATCCCAATTCCCCGCAGGTACTCCCCTGCCCTTCCAGATCGATCCACCAGTCGTTTCAACCAGCTCACCCGCCCAGGCAGCCTGATCTGACATGATTATCCTGACCGGGTAGATCTCATCAAAAATCGCTTGAAGTCCTGCCGGAGTTTCCTGCCAGGAAGTGAAGACTTGATCCCCAATGCCCTTCAGGGCCTGATAATCCCTTGGAGCAACTAAAATGGCCAGCTCTGACAATACGGGCATCCTTCTGCGGTAGTCACCTGTATAAACAAATGTTCCTCCGGGAATTTCCGCAATCAGTTTGCTATTGAGGCGATCTGCAACGGCATCCAGAGAAGCAAGGCGGAATAGTCCCTTTGCCTCCTGAAAATAGGTGAGTTTAGCCAGGATGTCCTCCTGCGTTTTCACCCCGAAACCAGGTAATTCGAGCAAGCGGTTCTCCAGGATAGCATATTTTAATTCTCCCACCGACTCGATCTGCAACTGATCGTACAAAGTGCGTATTTTCTTGGGACCCAAGCCGCGAATGCTCAACATCTCGCGAATCCCTGCAGGTGTCTGATCTTCATATTTACGCAGGGTGCGCATTTCTCCGGTATCCTCGAGTTCACGGATCTTGGCCGCTACGGCGTCACCGATTCCTTTGATTTTCCGCAATTCGTCGAGGGACAATCTTCCTACCTCTTCATTTAATTTGCGTAGGGTAGCATAAACATTTTGGTAGGTGCGAATCTTGAATGGATTCTCGCCATGAAATTCCATCAGCTGGGCCAACTCCTGGAATTTGTTTCCAATTTCTTTATTGGTCATGCGGTAACATTTCCAGGAAAGATCTGATAACCGTCTGATACAGCTGACTACTGTCAGAAGCAAAGTAGGCATCCGGGTTGTGGGAAGAATGGAACACAAAAGGAGATGCACCGTCACCACCGAAACAGGTGATCTGCAGCGGTTCCAATTGCGTATTTGTACTGACATCCAGTGTGTAAACAGGATCCTTGCCCTGAGGGGTAAAATGATCGTCAAAGGTGGTTCCATTGAGGAAGCGAAGCCCGGAAAGGTAGTTTGCCACGGTAGCGGAATCGAGAGTCATTCCATCCGATATCCACTTTCCTTCTGCATTCTTGTCAATGGAGACAGAACGCATATCATTACGGCTCTCCAATTTTAGATTTTTCACGTCTGCAGGTGTCAGGGTAGCCAGGGATTTGTCCCTGAAAGAGTCGAAATCCCGTGAGAAATTCATACTTAAAAATCCGTCGATGGCGTGTACATCATCCTGGCCGGATTTCCTGATGTAAGAGGTACCCGAACGGGTTGCCTGATTAAAGGCAAACCGTCCGATGATCAGGTCTGCCAGTGTTTTCCCACCATGGGAAGCCACAACGTGCGTTCCACTCGTGTCAGTTACTTCGTAATCCGGCCATTTGTCTGGAGAGGATGTAATGATCCGCTGTGATTGGATGGTAAGGAGGTTACTTAATACGCCCTGAGCCATGTTCTTCACTGCCGGCACTTCCTTTCCCGCGCCATCGCTTACATTCCAGCCATTACCATGGCGTGTAAGAATAACCGTACCGTGAGACCCGGTCATAGAGATCTTATCCACACTTGCTGTATCTACCGATACCAAATTGGAATCAAAATTTCGTTCTCCTTTGCCCGAGATGAGCCTGCCGATCAGGAAGACTGCAACCAGGGCTACCAGGACCAGCGCTAACTTTTTATTATTCATGACTGAAGATTTGGGCGATTAGCTATCCAAAATTTTCCTGCATGCGTTTAACCCGCAGAGACCGCTGCCGTTGTGAGCGAATAAACCCGTAAATAATGATCAGCAGGATCGGCAACAGAAAATTTAACCATTTCAGTAAGGTACGGGTTCCGTCGTCCAGATCTTTGATCGGCCGCGTCACTACCGCTTTGGTCCGCAAACTGACCAGACCGGTGTCATCGCACAGATAATCGACCGTATTCGATAAAAGGGATACATTATCCGGCATGGTGCCCCGCTGTCCGCTGACAGCAAAGTCTCCATCGGTATAAACCACCAGACGGGAAGAAATTCCATTTCTTAAGTTCTGGACCATAGCGCCAATCGTCAGCTGATGCATCGGAAAGTCACTGTCCTGCCAGGAACGGTTCACATCAAAATAGACCGGTGTGCGCTCGATACCCGACCGCTCGGAGGTCTCGAGGATGGAAGTGAATTTACCGCTGCTATCCACCGAAGAACGGATCGGACTTGCAAACTGCAGCATCACCTGCTCAAGGCCTTCCGTAATAGGACTGCCATTGAAGGATTGGATCATCGGAAGGTAAGGGAATTTTACCGGCGTATTGATAACCATGAATCCCTGGTTTTGCTGCACTGTCACGGTACCGCAATTCGCATCCACCGCAAATGCAGGCTCCACCTGGACCCCGCGGGTTTGCAGCCAGGCAGTGATGTCCTGATTGGTCTGGTCTCCCTGAGCCGTTTGGAAGTTACCTTCCACTGCATCATAAGCAAGGATCAATTGTCCTCCATGGTCCAGGTAATCCGATAACATGGCAAAACGCTGGGGAGGTATGCTGTCCATGGGTTTTATCCACAATACGGCCCGGTATCTCGGGGCGATTTCAGTGACAGATGCCAGGTTGATCGTCTCGATGCTGTACTGGACAGATAATGACTGGTAGAGCTGGCTTAACTGCTGCAGCTCCGGTTCACCATCGCCCTGGATAATCCCGATAAATGGCTTATCCGCCACGGTCATTTTTTTGATATTGGTGGTGAGGTCGTATTCCATCGAGGAACCAGGCTGGATGAAAGGCAATATTTCCTCCTGCTCACCGTACTTAATCACGGCTGCGAGGTAAGCCTTCTGTTGTTTTGACTGATCTTTCTCTCGCACCGAGATCATGATGGGCTGGATCCCCTGCTGAGCCAGCTTTCCTTCCAGTTCAGAATCAGCAGCCGGATCGATAAATTCGTAGTTTAATTTTCCCTTTGAACGCGTCGAATATTCCGCGAGCATTTCCTTAAAGTCCTGCTTGGTCTTGAGGATATCAGCAGGCAGGTCCTTGGAGAAATAGGCCGTCACGGTAACCGGGTCCTTCAGTTCTTTCAGAACACTTTTCGTGGCTGAACTAAGGGTATATTGTCGTTCTTTGGTAATGTCGAATCGCAAGAAATACCGATTGCTCAAAATATTGATCATGATCAGTATCCCGGCGATCAACAATGCTGATAAGGTCACATTTTTCTTCATGGTCCAGAAATTTGAGCTTAACGGTTTTTGATCGCCAATTCAGCAAAAAAGATTCCCAGGGCGCTGATTGAAAAGAAGTAGATCAAATCTTTGGAATCAAGTACTCCACGCTTTATGGAATCAAAGTGATTGTTCATACTGAGTGTATTAAATAATTCACCGATGAACCCGGTCGTGCCGTTTGAAAGCATATCAAAGATGAATTGGAAAAATATCCCGATCACAAGCGCCAGGATAAATGCCACAATCTGATTATTGGTGATGGAACTGGCAAATAAGCCTATCCCGATGTACGCTGAACTCAGCAAGACCAATCCGAGATAGCCACTCAGGGTTGCTCCGTGGTCGATGTTACCCAGCCGGCTTACCGTCAGATAATACGGGATGGTGAACAAGAGGGCAATCACAACCAACAGCAGACACCCGAGGTATTTGCCCAGCACCACCTGCCGGTCCGAAACATCCTTGGTCAAAAGCAATTCAATGGTACCCGTTTTCTTTTCTTCAGCAAGCATACGCATGGTGATGGCCGGGATAAAAAAGAAAAGGGTCCATTTGGCAGTCTCAAAAAATGCCAGCAGATCGGCCTGCTTCCGGAAAAAAACATCGGAACCTTGCAGCCATGTGAAAAAACCGGTGAATCCAAGGAAGGCAACCAGGATAAGGTAGGCCACCAATGAATCAAAAAAAGAGTTGAGTTCGCGTTTTGCGATGATCCAAACTTTATCCATAAGGGCTCTTGGTTTAGGATTAGTTCATGGTTAAATCGCGGAAGATATCTTCCAATTTTGTTTCCAGCGGGGTCAGCTCGAGCAAGATCCATCCCTGTTTGACACAAAGCTCGAAGATGGCTTCATTTGCATCCTGATTGCTCTCCACAACAAAACGGGCCTGTGCCTTGTCCTCCAGATTCACTTTGCGGACCATGGGCAAGGCCTGCAGGGCCTGGAAAGCTGAGTCTGCCGCAGCGCCTTTGATCCGGGTCCGGGTGATGTGATTTCCCTGGGCCTGGGACCTTAGGGTATTTGCAGTGCCATCTGCAACGATCTTCCCCCGGTTTATGATCAGGATACGGTCGCAGGTTGCCTCAACCTCAGGCAAAATATGCGTGGACAGGATCACAGTCTTTTCTTTACCAAGATGCCTGATGAGGTCACGTATTTCGACGATCTGGTTCGGGTCCAGTCCGGTGGTAGGTTCGTCCAGGATCAGGATCTCCGGGTCATGGATCATAGCCTGGGCAAGCCCCACACGTTGGCGGAACCCTTTGGAGAGTTCTCCGATGTTCTTGTGTTTTTCAACATTAAGACCACACACCTTAATCATCTGCCGCACGCGGTCATTTATCTTATCCTTCGGCACATCCTGCAATGCAGCACAATAAGCCAGGTAATCGTAGACCGGCATTTCGTGATAGAGGGGATTGTGTTCAGGAAGATAACCGATGAATCTCTTTAGGTTCTGATCCTTGACCGATTGGCCCCCCAGACGGATGTCTCCTTCATCCAGGGACAGGTATTGGGTTATCATCTTCATGGTCGTGGTCTTCCCTGCCCCGTTTGGACCAAGAAATCCAAGGATCTCACCTGTTTTTACCGAGAAGGATATGGAGTCAACGGCTTTTTGCGGACCATAATATTTGGTCAATCCCTCGATTTGAATATCCATTATTTCCGGAATTTCTAAATTGACAATGAATTCTGGATCAGGTCACATAAAAATGACCGGGCCGCAAAATTAGGAAACTGCTGAGAGTCGACCAATCGAAATATTAAAAAATGGATCATTGGTGATTTTTAAGTGAAACCTTTAATTTCGCGTGGTAAAAATCAAATTATCAATGAAAACCAAGGTAATCAGTCTACTCGCCATCGGACTATTTCTGGCCTGCAACCAACCCAAACAAGGTCCAAACATGATCGTGGAGGGTTATGAAGTGTATGCTATTCCCAATTCCAACATTCAACGGGTAGTCAAAAAACACGATACCGGCAAAGTCATCGAGACCGGCTATCTGGAAAGTGGGAAAAAACATGGTTTGTGGATTACCTTCAACGAACGGGATGGCCGCATCACGTCTATGACCAGTTACATCAATGGCCTTAAAGATGGTCCTTATCTGAAATTCAACAACAGTGAACAGATCGATCTCAAAGCCAATTACGAACAGGATGAGCTGCATGGCCCCTACTGGGAATACCAGTATGGCCGGATTCTTAAAGAAGCCAACTACGACCATGGCAAACTGGAAGGTGTCTACAAGGAATATTACAACAACGGCAAGGTCCTGAAGGAAATCGAATTCAGTAAAGGCTTACAAAACGGCTTTTACCGCTATTACGATGAAAATGGTAACGTTACGGTAGAATACGAATACAAGGACGGGGAGAAGATCAGTGGTGGCATAAAAAAATAACCGGTGCGGCCGCTAAAAGTACACCTTAGTTCGTACCATGGTTATCTCCAAACCCGTAAACAAGATCAGAAAACCACCATCTGGGATCCGGTAAGACGCAAGTTTGTCGTACTGACGCCGGAAGAGTGGGTGCGTCAACTGTTGATCCAGTATTTGATACAAACCTGTGCCATCAGCCGCAATCGCATCGCTGTTGAGAAGCAGTTTAAACTATACGGCCAGACACGGCGATTTGACCTGATGTTGCTGAATGACGACTTCAAGCCCTGGCTGATCGCCGAGTGCAAGGAACCTGAGACCGTCCTGTCCCAGCGAGTGTTCGACCAGGTATTCAAATACAATTTACATTTCGAGGTCCCCTATTGCCTGGTTACCAATGGACAGCATGCATACCTCCTGCATCTGGATGCGAAGAAGCAGGATTCGGGAACAGAATATGACTTCATCCAGGACTTTCCAATGAGCCCCGGTTAGATTATTAAAACATATAGAAATTCGGTTTATTTGCTCTGAATAAGCCTTAACGGATGACAAAGCGAGAACGAATTTTAGTCACGGGCGCTTCCGGCCAGATCGGAACCGTGCTGGTACAGGAATTACGGAGTATTTATGGTATAGACCGGGTCATTGAATCCGACATTAAACATCCGGGAAATAGTGATGGGCCATTTGTCGGTTTGGATATTCTGAATGCACAGCGGCTCGGCGAGATCGTAGACGATTTTGAGATATCCCAGATCTATCATCTAGCCGCCATCCTCTCCGCGAATGGTGAGTGGAATCCCATGAAAACGTGGAATGTCAATCTCAACGGTTACCTTACCATTCTTGAACTGGCCAGAGAAAAACGCATTGATAAAATCTTCTATCCTTCTACCATTGCCGTTTTCGGCAAAACGACACCTCGCCTGAACACACCGCAGCATACGGCTATGATGCCTGAAACCGTATACGGAATTTCAAAACAAAGCGGAGAATTACTGAGCAACTATTACCATCTGAAGTATGGTGTGGACGTGCGGTCATTGCGTTATCCGGGTATCATCGGATACCAGTCTATCCCATCAGGCGGAACGACCGATTATGCTGTGGAGATTTTCCATCATGCGCTTAAAGATCAGAAGTACACCTGTTTCCTGGCAGAGGATACCACCCTGCCGATGATCTACATGCCTGATGCGATTCGAGCGACCATTGAGCTCATGGAGGCGCCATCTGAATCCATTCAGGTTCGCTCCAGTTATAATTTATCCGGGGTAAGTTTTTCACCTCAGGAGATCGCCGCAGAGATAACCAAACACATTCCGGAATTTACGATCGACTATGAGCCGGATTTCAGGCAGAAAATAGCTGAATCCTGGACCGCCACCATTGATGACAGCATGGCCAGAGAACAGTGGAAGTGGAAAGAAGAATACGACCTGGCCAGAATCACCGAGGATATGCTGATGCATTTACGCGGTATCTTATAAATCATAAACATTCAGATCATGTTCAAGCACATAGCACCTTCCATCCAGGCTGAAATGCAGGACCTGCGAGACCAGGGATTATACAAGGAAGAAAGAATAATCATCACACCGCAGGGAGCTTCCATTAAAACCAATAACAACAAAGCAGTCCTTAATTTTTGCGCGAATAATTACCTGGGATTATCCTCGCACCCGGATGTCCTGAAGGCTGCGAAAGAAGCCATCGATACCCATGGTTTCGGGATGTCTTCGGTGCGATTCATCTGCGGCACCCAGGACCTGCATAAACAACTGGAAGCGAAGACCGCAGAGTTCTTAGGCATGGAAGACACCATCCTTTATGCCGCTGCCTTTGACGCAAACGGGGGCCTCTTTGAACCCCTGCTTGGTGAAGAAGATGCGATCATCTCCGATCAGTTGAATCATGCCTCTATCATTGATGGCATCCGTTTATGCAAAGCCAAGCGTTACCGGTATCTGAATAACGACATGAATGATCTGGAAGATAAGCTAAAGGAGGCACGTAAAGATGGCGCACGGCGCATCCTGATCTCGTCAGACGGTGTTTTTTCCATGGATGGCATCATTGCCCAGGTGGATAAAATCTGTGACCTCGCTGACCGCTATGAGGCCATGGTCATGATCGATGAATGTCATGCTACCGGTTTCATCGGAAAACGCGGACGGGGAACCCATGAATACCGCCAAACCATGGACCGGGTTGATATCATTACAGGAACCTACGGGAAGGCATTGGGTGGTGCCAGCGGCGGCTTTACTTCAGCCCGGCGTGAAGTCGTGGAACTGCTCCGGCAGCGATCACGTCCTTACCTCTTTTCCAATACGGTAGCCCCCGCCATTGTTGGTGCTTCGATCAAGGTTTTGGAAATGCTGACTGCTTCAACTGCACTCCGCGATAAACTGGAATGGAATACGCAGTATTTCCGGAAAGGCATGACAGAGGCCGGATTTGACATTATTCCGGGAGAACACCCCATTGTTCCGATCATGCTGTACGATGCACCACTCGCACAGCAATTTGCCAGCGACCTGCTGGAAGAGGGTATCTATGTGATAGGATTCTTCTACCCGGTAGTTCCTAAAGGAAAAGCCCGGATCCGGACACAGATATCAGCAGGCCATGAAAAGGAGCATCTGGATCATGCGATCGAAGCATTTACCAAAGTTGGTAAAAAACTGGGCGTTATCGGTTGAATACCTGGGACCAGTCCTTTGCAGCATCCTGAGCTCTAAGTTCCTCATACCGAAAACAGGTTGTCATATGGTCCTGGACCATTCCCACGGCCTGCATGAAGGCATAACAGATCGTTGATCCGACAAATTTGAATCCATCTCTGCGAAGCGATTTACTCATAGCATCGGATTCTGCGGTGAAGGCAGGAACGTCGGTCTTTTCATGGTAAGCATTCCATTTGGGCCTATAATCCACAAACTGCCACAAATAAGCGGAGAAGTCCGTACCACGTTCCCTTAGCTCCAGAAATGCACGGGCATTGGTCACAGATGCCTCAATCTTGAGCCGGTTACGTACAATGCCGGTATCCTGAAGAAGTTGAGCGATCTTTTTATCGTCGTAGTGTGCCATCCGGTCCGGGTCAAGACCATCAAATGCTGCATAATAAGCCGGGCGTTTTTTCAGTATGGTAATCCAGCTCAGTCCAGCCTGGGCCCCGTCCAGGATTAGTTTTGCGAATAACTCCTTGTCATTCGTGACCGGGACACCCCAGTCTTCATCGTGATACCTGATGTATTCCGGATCTTCCCCGGGCCAGCTGCAGCGTTCCATTCATTGCGTTTTCCGCCGTGAAAATAAGGATTTTAAATACCTTTATCCCCCACATTAGATAACAGGAAATGATAGGCAATTTGCCACTTCGATACCTGGTATAATCCGTTTTACTGAGGAAAATATTATGGTTCGGTCAAATCTGATAGTTGCTTTAGGTCGCTTCAAACACGTACCCACCGGAGCAGCAATGCTGGTCTTGAGTTTATGGTCTTCATTCCTGTATGCCGGAGAGGACGCTCCCCTCACGCTGGTCCACTTCGACCAACCCATCGTACTGGACGGAAAACTAAATGAACCCATGTGGGATCTGGTAGAACCGGTAGATCTGGTCACGCAGTTGCCAACCTATGGAGCGCAGCCCTCTGAACGCACTGAAATCCTCCTTGCCTATGACGACAATTTTCTTTACATGGGGGGAAAATTGTACGATAGTCAGCCGGAACTGATCGCCGCCAATTCCAAAAAAAGGGACGCATTCGTGGGTAACACCGACTGGTTTGGACTGGTACTGGATTCGTACAATGATAAACAGAATGCGCTAGCTTTCTTTACCAATCCCAACGGCCTGCGCTTCGATGCCAATGTCCTCAATGATGCCATCGGCCAATTACCCATCAATGTCAGCTGGAATGCGGTCTGGGATGTGGCTGTTGATATCAATGATGAAGGCTGGTTTGTAGAGATCAGGGTTCCATTCTCATCGATTCCGTTCCAGGTGAAAGGGGATGAGATCGTCATGGGGCTGATCTGCTCGCGATACATTGCCCGCAAGAATGAGAATATGATCTTCCCTCCCATTAACAATGACTATGGTGAATGGAGTGCCTGGAAACCTTCCCTGGCGCAGGAAGTCAAATTAGTCGGGGTGAAGCCTAAAAAGCCTTTTTACATCGCTCCCTATGTCACCGGAGGGTTGCACACCACCCAGCAACTGAACAATAACAACACCGGCTATGAATCCAGGACCCAGCCCACCTACGACGCGGGTTTGGATGTACGCGTAGGCCTGACCTCCAACTTAAATCTGGACTTGACGTTAAACACCGACTTTGCCCAGGTAGAAGCAGATGACGAGCAGGTAAACCTCACTCGATTTAGTCTGTTTTTTCCCGAAAAGCGACAATTTTTCCAGGAACGTTCCGGCATCTTTAATTACAATTTTGGTCCGGAAGATTATTTATTCTATAGTCGACGGATAGGTCTCTATGATGAGGACCCGGTGCGGATTTTGGGAGGTGCCCGCATTGTAGGAAGGATCGGCAACCTGGATGTGGGTGCTCTAAGCATGCAAACGGCAGCCGTGGACTCACTTGGACTTCCTTCTTTGAATCATTCCGTTGTCCGGCTATCAAAACGAATCATCAACAGCCAGTCGGATGTAGGCTTCCTGGTGACCAATCAGACTGATTTCAAAGGTAACTTCAATACCACCTATGGTTTGGATACCCGATTGTTGATTTCCAAACTTGATTTTATCAACATTCGCTGGGCACAGACCTTAAAGCCGGAATTGAAGAACAACCCATTTAACACCGAAGCTGGCAAATTTTGGGTCAGTATGTCCCGGCAGAACATCACAGGTTTTTCCTATGGAGTGAGTTATTCGTATGCCGGTGAAGATTTCGACCCCGTTCTGGGCTTTCAGGGCAGAGATGCCTACAACAGGTATGGTCAACGCACAAGTTACGGCTGGAATGCACCTGAGTCCTCCAAATTGTTGCGTCACGGATTTATTTATCGGGGTGTGACCTACTGGAACCGTTTGTATAATCTGATCATGGATTCACACGCCAGTAAAATGGGGTGGCAATACGTAACCAAAAAAGGAAGCTCTGGAGAGCTGACCTTTAATTATTACCGGGAGCGGTTTTTCGAACCTTACGAGTTTAGCGATAATGTGACCATTCCTGTAGGCACCTACCCATTTATGAATGGAAGCCTGATGTTCATCACCAGCCCCGGCAAGCCCTATTTCATCGTAAGCACAATCACCGCCGGACAGTTTTACAATGGAAATATCCAGAGCATCGAGCTGATGCCAACCTTCAATTTATCGTCGTCACTCGAACTGGGCGGTGCTTATGTATTTAACCACCTGAATGTGGCAGACACCAGGGATGTGATCCATGTGGTCCGCGTCAAAGCATTGTATATGTTCGACACGAAGTTGTCATTATCTTCACTGATCCAATACAACAGCACGGAGAATTCCATCCTTGCCAACATCCGCCTGCGCTATAATCCGCGGGAAGGAACCGATCTGTATCTGGTCTATAACGACGATGTCAATACCGACCGATATGCTTTTGAGCCCATCCTTCCGGTACACAATGAGCACCTTCTTATCCTGAAATACACCTATACTTTCCGGATTTGAGGAAGCCGGAATAATTTCGACTCCGTATCATTGCTTTCGTTAAGAAAATATTAACGGCTGTTAAATATTCGATTGCGTGCAACTTCGATCCACTCTTTTCCGTCATTGTATTGTAACTGCATGAAAAACGCCTCACCCACGGATTAGCAAGAAGTTTTATTGATCTATTTTTTCATTACGCTAAACCTGACTTGTTATGAAGACTGTTTTTTCATTTGCATTCGTATGCCTGCTCGCTATTACCTCCGCATTTGCAAACCCGACTGTACCGAAACACAAGATTGCCGAATCGTCCAATGAATCCCTGAGTAAGGAAATCAGAGACTTTTTGGGTGAGCCAAATCTACAACGTATGGGTATCGATGATGTAACCGTCAAAGTCCAGTTTGTTATCAATACCAACCGGGAAGTACGTGTTATTGAAATCCATACCGAAAATCAGGCATTGAAGCAATACATTGAATCACGCCTGGACAATCAGAAGGTAAAAACAGAGAACATTGAGATCCAGGAAAACTACTTCATCCCCCTGAAATTCAAGGAAGGGGATGCTTCCTGATCCATACGTTTAAGACATTTGTGGCATCATACCTTTCTTAGTTGATTCGGGAACTTATGCATTATTGGGTAGGTTCTTCGAATCAACTTCTTTATTTTGAGAAGAATTGTAATGGTTATGATGCGTTCCTTATACATTGCGTGGCTGAGTTTCTTGTTTTTTACTATTGGTATTTCACAGAAGCAAAACTTCTTCCAAGCCATCAATACGAATAATGTACCTTCCCTCAATATTACATTTGATGCCGCAGCACTGATTGATCAGAAGTATGTAGATACTACCGTTCGTGGATCCATTCAATGGACCAATCTGGACGGAAAGAGCCAAGTGGTACGTACCAAGTTTACCCTGCGGGGTAAATACCGCAGACGTATCTGCTCTTTTCCCCCCATCAAGATGGACCTGGACAAAGATGATCTCCAGGATCTTGGACTAAAAAAACACGATGAATACAAACTGGTCACGCATTGTTCCGATCATCCTGAACAAGAGACCTATGTGCGTAAGGAATTTCTGGCTTATCAAATACAGAATATCCTGCTGCCCTATTCATACCAGACACATTACCTGACAGCTAATTACATCGACGATAGTACTCACAACATCATTTCCGGTCCGGCTTTCATCATTGAAAATGACAAAGACCTGGAAGACCGTTTGGAAATCAAAGAGTTGGACGGATTTCATCCGGGCCTGAACGTCGACTCCATGGCACTTAAGTCGAATGCATTGTTTCAGATGCTGATCGCCAATGACGACTATGACTTATTTGCAGGACGAAATTGCAAAGCATATTCAAAAGATGAACTGGTGATACCGGTAAGTTACGATTTTGACTTTGCCGGATTCGTAAATGCAGAATACGCCCGCGTCAATCCCAATGTTCCATTACACCGGTTACAGGATCACATTTATCTGGGGCCTTCTTTTACCCGGGAAGAATGGAAAGCCATTTCCAAAGAATGGCTATCGAAACAGGATGCCATCAATGCATTGTTTGATAAAGAAGAAATTTTACCGAAAAAGGATATCAATGACCTGCGTAAATATGTTCGGACCTTCTTCCGTCTCATGAAGCAGTCCCCGCCGTTAAAGACCAACGACGTCTATTTCTTTGATAACTGAGGATGCTCGTCGACA
Source organism: Lewinellaceae bacterium (assembly GCA_020636135.1). Lineage (NCBI taxonomy): Bacteria > Pseudomonadati > Bacteroidota > Saprospiria > Saprospirales > Lewinellaceae > Lewinellaceae bacterium. Next base: position 1,750,630 of record JACJYK010000001.1, on the reverse strand, counting down.
TTGATCATGACCCGCAGCGCGCGCAGTCCTTCAACATCCTGGAGTTTCTCAATTTCAAAATGCTCGACGTCTTTATCCAGAAATTGATTTTTGATCAGGTAATTAAAGTATTCCTGATACTCCTGCCGTTGGCTTTCATGCATATAAACTACCGACAGATGCCCGGCTTTGCGCAATCGATCCTGAGAACCCTTGATGACTGCTTTATCAACCCGCTTTTTGATGATCTCGAAATCCATATTGTAAACGCCGTCCACATCGAACTTCTTCTCATCGGTACGAAACCGGATATCAATGGCGGAAGGATAGGCCAGAACCATTTGAGCGGTATCCATCGGGCATGACAGTGACGTTTGGATCTTTGAAATCTCCCGGCCGATGCGGCACAGCGTAGTCAGCTGCCACAAACGCAGGTTTTTCAGATGGACATCCGTAAAGGTGGAATCTCTCATAATGGACTGACCGACATAAATGTTGAATTCGTAACCGTCGGTCTTAATCTTTTCAAAATAATGTGGAATCATTTTCTGAGCCCGCTCGTCCTCCTCTTCCAGGATGTGTTCAATGGTGTTATTGATCATCCTGAGGCTTTCTTCGTAATCGCGCCGCTGACGGTAAACAATACCAAAATGCGGATCAAGATCATTGAAATACCCTTTGACCATCTCAGTAACCTGTGGATGGTCGTGTTCGATCTGCCGCAGTATGGAATGAATGTCCGAATGGATGAATTGATAAATACGCACTTCATCACTGGTGGAGATACCTTTGGACAGCGATTCGATAACCTTGTCAATTTCCCATTGGTAATGGGGCAACAAGGGTAAATCCAGGTACTGATTGGCTTCTTTCAGAATTTTCTGGATCCGCTTCAGGTTGTCGATGTAATCCTCGCGAATAGCCTGATTGCGGAAGGATGAAGAGGATACCACATCGGACTGACCGTATAGCGGAAAAACCTGTTTAAACCGGATTGGCTCGGCGCGTTTCAGAGGCACCAGCGGATCTTCATCCAGATATTTGTATGCGGTAGAAATAAACTTCCATTCTACACTGGGATGGATATGGGTGTAATTCGTCCGGATCAGGGCCTGGACGCGGTTCGTGGTTTCTTCCCGGCTTCGCTCTACCGCAATCTCAAATAAAGGGATGAGTTCTGATATCTTCATCAGGTTCAGAGCATTCAACCCATTGGGCCGGGAGGAACCCAGTTCAAGAAAGCCAATGATCTGGCCATGATCATCATTGAGTGGTGCGATTACCAGACTGCGGATTCCATAATTGAGCAATTCAACCTCGATATCGGTAGGATCATGATATTGCACCAGATCCTCGATGACCATGATGGTATTTTTACGGCATAACCGCAGGTAGACCGAATTCTCGTATTCGGGATCAAAGATCTCAAGTGGGCTGTCAATCAAAAAGTTATGTTCAATTTTATACCGGAAAGGGGCCTCTGAGGTCATTGGGTAGTCAAAAGCTTTTACCCCCAGCCGCAAATCGGATACGCCAAAATAATTCCGCGCAATAAACTGCAGATCCTGAATGCTCTGCGGATGAATCAGTGCATCATTTTCAAGCAATTTATGCTTGATCCGTGAAAGGCTTTCTTCCTCCGTCACATCAATGAGATTGGCAAAAACCAACCCTTCAAACTCAAAATGCGTGGGTGGAACGATCTCCAGCCAGGCTTGAGTATCGTAGATGTTGGACAATAACCTGTTGATCTGATCCTGGCTGATCTCCTGTAAAGGCTTCAATTGTTTAATCTCCAGAAAGTCGCCATATAATTCGGACTTATAGTAACGCTCCATGCTCTTGCCTTTGGGACGCATGACGAAGTTAAATGGTGGGTCAATCACGATATTCTGACCATAAAATTTATTCAGGATGACCGCGCAGGCCCGGGCAATTGAAACTGCTTTGGTAAGGATAGGATTGGTTCCAAAACCAAACCGAATTTCCCGGGCAAGCAGCAATTCACTCAGGCGCGGTGTAAAATAGAATCCTTTCAATAAAAACGGTGGTATGGCGAACCCCAGTTGTTTGTCCCGCAGTACGCTGGGAAAAATCCCGGCCAGCAGTAATTCAACCAGATCATCATAACCATCCAGCACGGAAAAGTCCTCGATCGGCTTATGCAATTCAGGGGCATCCTCCAGCATGCTCATGATCTCTTTGGCCAATACGGCCTCTCCCCTGTCTTCGCTGCCCAGCTTGGTCTTCCAGAATTTAATGAGCGGCTCGAAGCTCAACTGGGTTTTAAAGGGAAAAGTATATGGCCCAAACTTCTCTTCATTAATCAGCTGGGCTTTCTTACTGCTATAATTATCCGATTGCGGTGATATGATTTCCATGCGATAAATACCGTTGTAGGCGTAAATAACGTCCAATTACCTTCGGAATGGCTTGCTTTTTAGATGAAGTTAAGCAATTGATTGATCAGTTGTGGTCAGGCATTTTGTTTATCGCCACCAAATGCCATGTGGTACCCTATCTTTTGTGGCGCATCATCATCATAGTCCTCCCAGTTGTAACAATTTTAGCACCTGACCGTAAAGGTTTCAATTGGCTTCATATTCCGGAAGCACCTGAGTCACAAACTGGACAGTGTTTCGAAACCTTTCTTCCAGAAGTATCAATTTATCTTTTTTTAATTGTTCTTCCGTAGCCGGATGTGTATGCCGAATGGTTATCAACCAAACATCCTTGGTTGTCCGGACCGCAAAATGATTTCCCAGTTCATTCACCAGGCCTGTTAAATGCCTTGGCCTGTTCTGCATGACCAGTGTTAAGGTAATAGCAGTGTTGCGAATGACATTGACCTTAAAGCCGTGTTTGGCAACAATCTGGAAAACGGTGACCAGATGCTCTTCCTCCATGAATGCGTAATCAGGTGTAGAGAGCTGGATCAGTACCTGGTCTTCCTCCACAATCACAATGGGTGGATAAACAACATCAACCTGATCTTCAATCCTGGTCCCGGGTTCATCCGGATCTAAAAAGGAGCGTACAACAAGGGGAATCTGCCGGTTCTGGAGAGGCTTAATGGTCTTCGGATGCAATACTTTAGCACCGTAATAAGTCATTTCAATGGCCTCCCGGAATGAAAGTGCATCCAGCTTATGCACCTCCGTAAACCGGTCAGGATCACCTGTCATAACTCCAGGGACATCTTTCCAGACAGTAACCATTTTTGCCTGAAGACAGTATGCAAAAACCGCGGCCGAGAAATCTGAGCCCTCGCGGCCCAGTGTGGTATTTTCGTTATCGGCAGTACTTCCGATAAATCCTTGTGTCAGGATGACTCGGTGCGCTTCCAGCACGGGCACAACCAGCTTTTTAACCGCTTCTTCTGTTTTTTCCCAATCTATCCGGGCCTGCCTGAAATTTCGATCCGTATGGATGAGATCTCTGGCATCCAGCCAGGTAACCGGTACACCACTCTTATTAAGATACGCGGCCAGCAAGGTGGTGGATAAAAGTTCTCCTACAGCGACAACCTGATCATACACATAATCGTATTGTTCAGGTCGATCATCATCCAGCCCCCACTCCAACTCCACGAATAGATCATTGAGCCGGTTGATAACATGGGCATCTTCCGGCATCAATTCATTGGCAATTGTGAGATGATAATCGATCACTTTATCCAATGCCATTTGCAAGACCTCAGGTTGATCAAAATGTGCATTTACGACGGCTTCCAGCATGTTGGTCGTCTTACCCATTGCGGATACGATGAGAACGGTAGGTGCATCCCTGTGTGCTTTGATGAGTCCAGCTACCTGCCTGATACGCTCTGACGATTGGATAGAGGCTCCACCAAATTTGTAAACCTCGATATCTGTCTTCTTTTCCATGTCAATTCCTTCCAATGGACAAAGGTGAGAAAACCTGAAGCATTGCGGAAGCTTTCCTCATTCTTCCCTCCAAATTACTGGACTTCTGGGGCAATTCGTACCGGTTATAATGGACTTTATTGAGGACAGATATCCAAATAGTTCATCTATATTTGGCCATAGCTCTGCAGACACTGGATTGATGATGTCATTGAAATCTTTTTTCGCGTTTCCTATTGTTTTGCTGATGGCAATGGCACCATTGACCGCACAGGAACCTGCAGGGGAACCAGATCTCTCGTTTGTAGAGGACTTTCTGCAGAATGATGAAGGTGTCGATGCGGCGTTCCTGGATGAACTAATGCAGACGCTTCGCTATCGCCTGGAACATCCCCTCAACATCAATAAGGCCGATTATGATGCCTTGAAATCACTGTTTCTGTTATCGGATCTGCAAATTACCGAGATCATCAAGCATCGTATATTATATGGTGACTACCTGAGCATTCTGGAGCTTCAATCCATCACAGCGCTTGACGTCGAAACGATTCGGCGTATTGCTCCCTTTATCACGATCAGGGATGAAGAATCCAAATCCTTTAATCTTCCGGACCTGGGTCGAGGTGATCATGAATTTGTGTCCCGCTTAACCCGGACTCTGGAGAAACGCGACGGTTACATTCCGGATGGCTCGGGAACAACCAGCTATCTGGGAGACCCCAACCAGATCAATTTCAGGTATCGCTACCGGGCAACCAATCGATTTAGTCTTGGAGTAACTGCAGAGAAAGATGCCGGAGAATCCTACTGGACCGCCGGTCAGGGACCTGACTTTATATCAGCCCATGCATCCATTCGGGATGCAGGCAAGATCAAAGACCTGATTTTAGGTGACTATTCCATCCGGCTTGGCCAGGGTCTGGTTATCAATACCCGTTACAATGCTGGTAAAAGTGCTTTGGTAACCAATTTTGCCAAAGGAGGAAGGACCTTGAATCCCTACGGCGCTATCAATGAATTCAATTTCTTTCGTGGTGTCGCCTGCACATTTGAACCAATCCCGCATCTGCAAACAACCGTTTTTGCTTCGCGCCGGCAAGTTGGTTCAAGCATTTTCGATGTTAGCGATTCCCTGGCCATTGCCAGAACCTTTGATGAAACGGGTTACCATCGCACCTTGTCCGAATTAAACCGCAAAGGTGAACTTCGGATGGATCTGGTAGGCGGTGCCATTCAATATCAACATAACCAGCTGAATGTTGGCCTTCAGACAGCCTATTATCATTTCTCTCCACCGGTGGACAGGAGGAATGACACTTATGGATTGTATTATTTGCATGGGAACCACCTGATGACCAGTAGTTTTGATTACCGTTACGTATTCAAAAAGGCATACCTGTTTGGCGAAGTTGCTTATCAGCAGGGACATTTGGCCCAGGTACATGGACTACTCATGAGTTTAAGCCGCAGAGCCAACCTGGGGTTGTATTATCGAAATCTTTCTCCCGAATATATTTTATTGCAAGGCGACATTTTTGGTGAGTCAGGCGTCAACGAACAAGGGTTGTATTGGGGTTTTGAATATCAGTTCAACCAACATTGGAGTTTTCATTCTTATGTCGACTGGTTTAATTATCCCTGGTTGCGTTACCGCATCAATAAACCTTCAGCCGGTCATGAGTTTCTGGGTCGCATGCGGTATTACATCAAGCGAAAGCTGGAGGCCTATGTTCAGGTGCGTTATGAGCAGAAAGAACGGAACAGTTCCGGTAGTTCAGACGTACCAGGCACCGTGCAGCCCTCTTATTTGCGGCGTTACCGGCTTCATGTGGACTGGGACATTAACCGCAGCTGGAATTATCGCAGCCGGTTAGAGTACTCTCATTTTAACGTAGTCTATGGCAATAAGGAACAAGGATGGATGTGGTATCACGACTTCATTTACCATCCACTGGAATATCCCATATCGCTATCCGGCAGAATTGCCCGGTTCAATACCGGTGGCTTTGATAGCCGGATCTATGCCTATGAGCAAGATCTGATCTATACCTTCTCCATTCCATTTTATTACTTGAAAGGATGGCGGTATTACTTGAATGCACGTTATAAATGGGAAGGATTCACCTTTGAAGTACGGGTGGCACAAACCCGTTTTGATAACCGGGAATCCATAGGTACAGGGCCAACAAAAATAAACGTCAACCACCGGACCGATTTACGCGCCCAACTCATCTACCGTTTTTAAAATTACTCCAAAAAAAAAAAATGGGAACCCCTTCGGGTTCCCATTCAACAAACAGAATACTTCTTTATCGCAATAAGGTTATATTCCCTTTTTTCGTTAACGTGTCTCCGTTTTCACACCGGACGAACAAGTAGTAACCATAGACATCGGGAGGCAATTCTTTATTCTTAAAGGTGCCATCCCATCCGGAAGATTGGATGGTGGACTCAAACACCTTCTCTCCCCACCGATTGTAAATAAGGAGTTGCATTTCATCAATGATCGCTCCCCGCACATACAATACATCGTTATTTCCATCTCCATTCGGCGTAAACGCATTGGGGATGAATATGTAAGGCATGTCGCATTCCGGTTGACGTACGGTGACCTGAACCGTATCGGATCCGGTACAACCATTGAGGTCTGTGACCTTAACCGTATAAATGGTGGTCTGTTCAGGTGTGGCCAGCGGATTGGAGATACCTGGATTATCCAGTGTACCGGCCGGATCCCACATATACGATACATAGTTGGGATCAACATTTGTCTCCAGCTGCGAACTTTCCCCTCTCAAAATGGTCGTCGGATCAGCTGTTGCAACCACCGGAGGTTCAAATGTATAAACATCCAGATTAACACTATCAGACTGCATACACCCTGCTGCGTTACTTGCATTAAAGACGTAGGTTCCTGATGTTTCCGGTGTAAGAGTGATGGTAGTTTGCCCGCCAGCCGGAACAGTATAACTCATGCCGTTCACTTCAACTGTAACATTCTGGTCGCCAGAGTTAGTAACCAGGACTGGCACTTCATCACCTTCACAAATAACATCTCCTGCCATTACATCGTAACCGATATTCAAACTTCCGACATTGAGCGTTATGCTTTCGGAAAGCTGGCAATTAAATGCATCAACTGCCGTCACGGTGTATGTGGTGGTTGCCGTGGGTGTTACTTCCAGAACCGGATCCGAACCGAGGTCATTGGTTCCATCCGTCCAGGATATACTTACCCCTTCTCCGCCTTGTACAATTGCTTCCAGAGAAATGCTTCCCATACCGCATAATATGGTATCCATGGTAGCCGGGCTCAATGCCAATGTATAGATTGGTGGAACCCAAACCAGTGTGGAATCAACAATAGAACAATCGGTTGCTGCATCTGTGATGGTCACATAAAACCGAGTGTCTGTCATCACCGTAGCCAGGGGATTCACGGCATTGGGGTCATCCAGGCCTTCTGCAGGACTCCATTGGAAGGTATATCGACTACTGCCATTGGGGTTCAGGTAAACCGGATTTCCAAAACAGGATTTAGTGGAATCCGGGATCTGATTGGCGGCATCCAAAACCGGTATCCAAAGAACCACGTCTTTCTCCGCTTCACAACCCATCGTATCTGCGATGTGCACATGGATTACCGTATGGGTATCAACCGCTATTTTGGGCGAAACAGCATTTGGATCGTCAAACAAGCCGGGCGGGCTCCAGGTATAAATCAGGTCCGGATTTCCATTCGGATTCAGTGTTTCTTCCCGGTTAAAGCAAGTCTCCGTGGTATCTCCGATAGCATCAAGTGCATCCACAACGGCAATTCTGAAATAGACCGGTTTTGAGGCGGTACAATTGGCATCATTGACGTCCGTCACGGTGACCATATACAACCTGGATTTCGATGAGGTTGCCATCGGATTGATCGCTGTCGGATTGTCAAGGCCGTCGGATGGGCTCCATTGATAGGTGAATCCGGTGACACCATCCGGATTAAGCGGTGTCGGTGTATCCGGACAGGCATCGATCGTATCTTTTATCCTTGCCAGAGCTGCCAGAGCGGTATTGACCAACTCCACTTTACGTTCAATGATACAATCATCTCCGTCAGGCAACGCGATCATTACGGTGATCTGCAATGAGCTGTCCAATACAATCGTCGGATTCACTGCATGGGGGTCCTCAAAAAGATCAGCAGGACTCCAGGTATATTGATAACTGGTATCTCCTCCCGGATTCAATTCGATCACGTCACCGAAGCATCCATAAATGGAGTCTTTGATGTTCTTGGTCACCTCCGAGCCATCCAGTAAGGTAATTTGCTTGGATATGGAGTTCATACAACCATCCATGGTGCTCAAAATAACTGTAAAGGTCCCCTCCGAAGGGAAGGTATAGGTGAAGGAGCGATCACTGATGACTGTATCCGTACCGGTAAAATTCCAGATAAATGATTCTGCCCCGGTGCTGGTATTGTTGACATCCACGGAAAGCAGACCGCATTCATTGCTCAATTCAAACTGCAGGTCCGGCTTAAACAGCACGGTGACCAGTATCGAATCGGAATAGAAACATCCATTCCCGTTATTGGTCGTATAATACAAAGTAACATCCTGTATGTCTGCAGAATAGAATGTAGGCATTATCTGATCCAACCCACCTACCAGGTAAGGGCTTGGATCCCAGTTAATAAACACTCCATCGGGAATGACATTCCTGAATGGGTTGATGGTTACAGTATCTCCGACGCATACCTTCGCAGAATCAGCAAGCAGGTCAGTGTCAAAGAAATTGGCAATAAAGGATCTGTGGGCGGTAGCAACACAGGTACTTGAAGAGGTAACTTTTAAGGTTACATCCAGTAACGTTCCATTCGGCAAATTGAAGGTCGGGTTCTGGTCGGTGAAGGTCAATTCGGTACTATCGTATTTCACGGTCCACAGCCATTCCATCGGAGTGCCTTCTTCATCCACGGTTTGATCCAGAAGCTGGATGCTCAGGTCATTATTGGCGCAGTCTACCGGCTGCCATCCAATACCGGCCGTAAGCCCTCCTTCAAATACCGTAATTGTCTTAAAGGTTGTATCAAAACAGAGTCCATTTAGACCTGCAATCAATGCAACCCGGTACTGACCATACGCCGGATAGGTATAGGACGGACTTTCTTCCATTGAATTGGCAGTGGTATCGCCATCAAAATCAAAATACCATTTGGTAAAGTCAGAATTCGTGCTGGCATTTGTAAAATAGGCCGTCAGATCTCCGCAATAGGCATCGGGTGAAGTTATGATCGCCCGGATATCCAGGTTACAGTCCCGCACATTGTACTGGAAGTCCCGGTGTACGGTGGAAAGCAACACACCATTGCGGTATTCGTCGACACAAAGACCGACCACAAACTGACCGATGATTTCAGGTGTTCCTGTCAAGTGCCCGGTTGCCGGATCCACGGTTAACGCATCATCCGGGTTACCCAGCATATCACCCTGGCTGTAAATGGCAGAGGTCCAGGTAATATGGTCGTAGGGCGGACCTGCCGGTGGTTGTGGGCGTGGCTCTGCTCGTGTACCCCCTATCCATGGTGTGGAAAGCCGGTATACCAGTGAGTCACCATCTTTATCGGTAGCCGTATGATTGAATTCTATTCTTTCGTTAGCACAGATGTAGATGGGAGCCCAGGCGTCAAAAGTTGGCGAACTGTTGCCCAACTGCATTGCTTCTTCTGAAAGCCGGACAAATAAAGACATCCCGGTGTTCAGCGGGTCATTTACGTTATTCAGAGAGCGGTTCCGGCAGCATCGTTGATAGGTCAGCCAATACCCTCCGGTACGAAATGGAAGGTTCACAATCATTTCATAGCGCGTCTCGTGTACACACACATCATCGATGGTGACCGTACAACGGTTAATGAGGATCTGATTGAGTGTGTCGTCTCCATTAAATGGGATCAGAATCTGTCCTCCGGTGGCCAGGTCTGTCACCAGGTTACCATCGGCATCAAAAATACCGATTGAAGCAGGGTCATCAAATAAGGCATCCGGAAAAGCAAGCTTACAGTCCCTTCTTACAACCAGGACCACTTTGTAACGGTCATTCCCAAGATATTCATAGGTAAGGTCCCCACCCACCAGGTGAGAAGCGCTAGCGTCCTGCCATCCCAACACAATCAGTGTGAGGATAAGCGCCAGAGACTTGAGGCTGGTCAGGCTGCTGTCCTTTATATTCTGAAACCAAACTGGCATCCTATTGCTATACATACCTTCCAAGATTATTTAGTACGTTTAATTTGGACAATTTCAACCCGGCGTTCCTGGGATGCCGGCACACTGTAAATGGAATTTCGCGGATCATCAATTTTGTCGCTTACACCACGGGGTACCGCAGTTTCGCCAAAACTTTTCTGCTGGATCTTCAATTGTCCAGATTGGATATAAGGTTTTAAAACGCCATTTTCAAACTCTTCGATTTCATTGAGTACGTTTTGTACTCTGCGCTGACCAAGCCGGTAATTGTAATCAGCAGACGAACGTGGACTTGCATATCCTTTGATGGAAATTTCCAATTCTGCTCCGTGTTCCAGATTCAACTGCAGAATTTCAAGGAACTTGGATAAATCTTCACCTCCTTTCTTCACCCGGTTTTCAAAGAATCGCTGTAGTTCTGTTGTCCCCTGCGATATTGAAGCTCCGGCAAGCCCTTCCGTAAACATATTGATGTAATTACTTTCCTGTGTCAGATAGGGCAGGAACATATCCCCGTAGCGGGTATCGGTAGAACTTTTCCAGGATTTTGGGTCCGGCAAGTCGTTGTCGAAGAAGACAATCAGAGGAAGGAAGGATTCCAGATCTCCGAGACCCAGATATACTTTCTTATTGATCGTATTCACATCATCATAATCTCTGGTATCGATCTCCAGTGATTCGGGTGCGTATCCTTTTTTCGAAACAAGCACAAGATATTTCTTACCCCTCAATAGCGGGAAATGATAGTCATTGCCATCCTCATTGGTCAGGGTCAATGGCGCCTGCAGGGTATCCGAAAGGTCAACCAGCGTAACTGTCGTACCAGGTAACGGTTCCAGCGTGGTCTTATCAAAGGTCAGCAGATCCAGATCGATGGTCTGTGACTTGAGGAACAGGTTTTTCTTAATATCCAGACTCTCAAATACATCCAATGTATTGAAGAACAAAGAGTCCGGATCAAAGCCATCTTTTTCAGCTACTACTTTGTATTCTTTTCCACTTTCCAGTGGAAACACAAACAAGTTGGAATCCAGATTGGTGATCATAATGGGATCTGATTCTGGATCCGTCAGATTGTGCAATGTAACGGTGGCCCCCAACAGTGCTTCACGAGAGATACGATCGAACGTGGAAGCCAGCAACCGGATATCGGAAGTATTGAACTTTAACTTATAGATATCATAACAACAGGCTTCCTGTGTTGACTCCACATATTGGGCTCCGAGCCGGTTTGAGGAAAGATAGCCTTCTTTGCCATCATCTTTCATGCTGAAATAGACGTCGTTATAGCTGGTATTTATAACATTGCCCATGTGATTGATCTTCCCCCAGCCCTGGCTGTATTTGGCGATTTTGTATACATCAAAGCCGCCCAGGCCTTTTTGCCCGGTAGAGCTGAAATAGAGGGTATTCGTAGGGATATGATAAAATGGAGTTATGTCATCTTCGTTGGTGTTAGCCGCAGCGACATTGATGGGTTGATTAAAGGTCCCATCTGCATTAACCGAGGTACTCCAGATATCCAGCTTGCCCTTACCACCCGGCCTGTCCGAGACGAAGTACAACACCTCTTTCTGCATGTTCTCGTCGTATCCGACATTGGGCTGAGTTGAAGTAATGCTGTCCTGATTGATGTAATCGGGCAACTTAACTGCCGGGCCCCATACACCGTCTTTCTTATCCCGGTAGTACAAGTCACATCTTAAATCTGAGGCATTGACGTATTCGCAAATGGTAAAATACAGCCGGTCTCCTTTTTGGTTGAAGGCTGTATGTGCCGTGATCTGCATGGAGTCGCTGAGTAAAGACTCCCGTTCCGCCTGACCCATGGCAGATGATCCCATGATCTGGGAATAAAGCACCGGAGGCTGATTTTTATTGACTACATGCTCAAATCGCAAGCTGGAGAATAAGAGTGTGTCTCCCATCGGAGTCGCTCCAAATTCCGTATAAGGTGAATTGATCTGATCTCCCAGGCGCTCTATTTCCACATCTTTTCGCTCTCTGTTGATGACCTGTTTGGCCCATTCTGAGGCCATGACCTCCTTATTGGCTTTTTCAGTTTTCCAGTCATTTGGTTGTGAGCTCTCCGCGATGTAAAAATTGTATGACTGAATGGCCTGATCAAAAAGACCTAATTTCTGATACATTTCGCCGAGATAAAACTGGGCATCCGGGTATTGATTGTTCTTATCCAGTTCGAGCACTTTTTCATACCAGATCTTTGCCCGGGTATATGCATTGAACTGGCGTGCTGCCTCAGCCGCCATATAGGCGACTTCCAACTGGGTACTATCAAAGGCCAAAGCTTCTTCGTAGTAGGCTAAAGCCGAATTAAAGTCTTTCTTATCGTAGGCTTCATCAGCACTGCGGATAAATGCCTTTTTGGTCTGTGCAAATCCACCGGGGATCAGGTAGATCATACTCAGCACCAAGGGCAAGACGTATTTTATGTATCGTGTTAAGTTCATAATCCTGCGGCTAAAATAATGGACACACTTTGTACTTACTGAGCGGCTTGACCTTCGTAATGATGTAGGATAGCGTCAATTCCGGCCCACCATTATTGTTGGTTGCAACTTTAAATGGTGATGTATTGATATCATGACTATATCCAACCGTTAATGCCCTCCAATGCAGCAAGACCATCGGTACGATGGCATCGTTCAGGCGGTAATGTACCCCCAGCTCCAATCCAAATTCCTTACCGCGTTTCTGATTGATGTAGAACAAACCTCCCAATCCCAGCACCGTTTCCTGGTAAGGGCTTTGATTCTGGTAGAGTCCCCGGGCCAATAAGTCGAAATGGTCTCCAACCTGGAACTGTGCCAGTGCATGGATGCCAAAACGGATGGGTAACCGGATATCATCCTGATCGTAAAACGGGTGTTTGGGTTTGTTAATGTGAAATGCACCAATCCCCAGGTCCAGTTTGGTCCGACTGGTCTTTTGCCAGCGGTAGTTACCTCCCAGAGAAACATCAAAAATGGTCACGCCGGTACGGTCGAAGAATTCATTGATCGGTAAACTGGGATCAAATTGCCCACCGGTATATTGGGCATCAAAAGTGAGATTGGTCAGGGAGAACCGCCGGTCTGCTATTCCGAGCATGGCCCCCAGGGTAATGAAATTATTAGAAGCCACTTCCATGGAGTAGGACCCTCCAAGGCCGATTTGAGCAAACCGCAACTGGGAGTCTCCTGCCTGATCGTAATTCAATAATATTCCCCCGCTGAAGAAGTTATTGGTATTGGGTCGCAGGAACTTCATATCTGCAGCAGCGGAAACTGTCGTATAATCCACCGGAACAGACGGCCATTGATTGCGATAGTGACCTGTGAAGCGAACATCTCCATTGAAGATACCGGTCAGCGCGGGGTTGATGTTCATCTGTGAATTGAAAAACTGGGAGTAATGCAAGTCCTGCCCATTTACGCCATGAACCGTCAGGAAGAGGAGTGCACCTATCAAGTATATGTTCAGTCTCAAGGCATGTCGGTTTTAGTTACAGCAATTTATACATGCACGTTTATGCAAATATCGCATAAATTTTACATATTTATTACCTTGGAATTGATAACCAAAAATCATTCTAATTTTTGTTAATAGGTTATATGGAATAACCAAGGGCAAGAATGCGTCACGAATCGCAAGATGAAGATATTAAATCCTACACAAATACAAAAGGTAGATTTATTTACCATTGAAAACGAGCCCATTGCATCGATTGATCTGATGGAAAGGGCCGCAAAATCCTGCACAAAACGCATCCTGGAACTCTATCCTGATCGTGACACCCCCATTTGCATCGGCGTTGGCCCCGGCAACAATGGTGGTGATGGCCTGGCCATAGCGCGGCTTCTTTATCAGGAAGGTTACCTGATACAGGTATTTGTGCTTGCTCTGGGAGGCCAGCAAAGTCAGGACTTCAGCACCAACTACGAACGTTTGGAGTCATTGCGGATGCTGGACTTAATTGCAGTGCAGGAGGTAGAAAATATTCCGCATTTAGGTGCAGGAACTGTGTTTATCGATGCTTTCTTCGGTTCAGGATTGAACCGACCTCTAAATGGGCTTGCAGCCCATGTGGTAGAGCACATCAATCAGATGCCTGTACAACGGATCAGCATTGATATCCCTTCCGGGTTATTTGCTGACCGGCATACCACCGGACCCACCATTCAAGCGGATAGAACCTTATCGCTGCAGCTACCCAAACTGGCGTTCTTTATGGCCGAAAACAGCTCAAGTGTAGGCCTCTGGGAGATCATCCCCATCGGACTTTCGAATGAAGCTATTGAAAACGCACCAACCCAGAATTTCACCATCGAAGAATCGACGATCCGTTCACGCTTTCGCAAACGGCATACATATGACCACAAAGGGACATTTGGTCACATTTTACTGATCAGTGGCAGTTATGGCAAGATGGGTGCTGCCTTGCTGGCCGGCGAAGCAGTCCTGCGTACCGGCGCCGGCTTATTAACCATTCATATTCCTGAATGTGGGTATCAGATTGTACAAACCCACCTCCCGGAAGCGATGGTCCACGTTGATCCGCACCGGTCTGTAACCACCGCCCCACCCTGCCATGGCGATTATGAGTGTATAGCTATGGGCCCCGGTATCGGCACCAATGACTTAACGGCACAGGGGCTTCTTCAATTTTTAAAGAATGTCAAAAGCCCACTGGTTCTGGACGCAGATGCATTGAACCTCATAGCAGCCCATAACTGGCAAAACCAGATCCCTGCTGCAACGGTGTTAACCCCCCACCCTAAAGAATTTGAGCGCCTTTTTGGAAAGGCCGATGATGGATTTGCCAGACTGGAATTATTGCGGGAACAAGCAAAGAAATTGCATTGCTACATCCTCCTGAAAGGAGCACATACGGCCATTGCCCTGCCGGATGGCACCATCTATTTTAATTGTACCGGAAATCCGGGCATGGCAACGGCCGGTAGCGGTGATGTATTAACGGGGATTCTCGCTTCGCTGATCGGACAGGGTTATCCCCCTGCCGATGCCTGCCTGATGGGCGTATACCTGCACGGTCTGGCCGGTGATCTTGCAGCATCAAAATGGAGTCAGGAGGCCATGATCGCCCGGGACATCATCTACCAATTAGGTGCTGCTTTCAATTCATTCGAATGAGCAGGCAACGGATCGTAGTACTCACCGGAGCAGGCATCAGTGCCGAGAGCGGTCTGGCAACATTCCGGGATGCTGGCGGCTTGTGGGAGGGCTATTCCATCTACGAGGTAGCAACACCTGAAGCGTGGGCCAGACAGCCACAGGTTGTGCTCGACTTTTACAACTGGCGGCGAGAACAACTGCTTAAGGTTAGGCCTAACCGGGCGCATGAATTGGTCACGAAACTGGAAAATCACTTTGATGTAATGGTCATCACCCAAAACGTCGATGACCTTCATGAACGAGCAGGCTCGACTCATGTCCTGCACCTGCATGGATCATTACGACACGTACGATGCACCGCAAACCATGCGGAAATCATCTCGTGGGATGGACCACTGACCCTGAACGACACCTGTTCTGCCGGTCATGCCCTCAGACCACATATTGTCTGGTTCGGTGAGCCGGTACCGGCTATGTCAGAAGCTATTGTCAAAATGCCGGAAGCCGACATACTCATAATTATCGGAACTTCACTTCAGGTGTATCCTGCAGCCAGTCTGATAGGGTTCGTACGCCCTGATTGCCAGGTCTTTTACATTGATCCCAATCCCGCTGAAAGCTATGAATTCCGGCAGGTACATCCGACGGTCATTCCCGCGAATGCCGTACCTGGAATGCTGAATCTGTATGTTGAGTTAGGCCTGGATGCTTCCTGAAATCATCCAGATGGAGTACAGACCTAAAAAAGCCTTTTCCGGCGAAAGATCCCGACCAGCAGGACGCTGATAACCACTGAAAAGATGACAATCCAATAGAAAGATCGCTCGCTCCGCTGGAAAGGTACTGGCACATTCATGCCATAAAAACTGGCGACCAGGGTGGGCACCATCAACACCACCGTGACGATGGTCAGCCGCTGGATAAACACATTCAGGTTATTGGAAACAATAGAGGCATAGGCTTCCATAGTGCCGTTAAGGATGTTGGTGTAGACGTTGGCCATCTCCAGAGCCTGGCCATTGTCGATGATGATATCCTCAAAGAGGTCTGATTTGTCCTCATCATCGCTGATCTTCAGAAAATCCGATCGTTTCATTTTCATTTTCAGCAGCTCATTGGCGGAAAGGGTATTTACAAAGAACACCAAACTTTTTTCGATCCGCAGCAATTGTTTGAGCTCCTCATTACGGCTGGAATTGTACAGCTCCTTTTCGATCAGGTTCCTCTTGAGGTTGAGTTTCTTCAGGCAGCTGAGAAAATAAAGCACATTTTGTTCAAAGATCTGCAAGACAAACAAGCTGAAGTCACTGGGATCGAAGTTCCGGACCTTTCCTTCAAAAAAACGGTTGAGCACAGGATTATCGCGTCCGCTGATGGTTACGATGTAGTCTTTCAGCAGCAGGATACCGATCGGAATCGTGACATAAATGGCTTCATTCTCCTGGTCTACTTCATTAAGTATCGGCGTGTTGACGAGAATAAACCCAAGATCCTCGTCCCGCTCATAACGGGAGCGTTCATCGATGTCCAGGGAGTCGATGAGGTAATCGATGGCAAAATTGAATTGATTAGCGAGAGATTCGAGTTCTTCCTGCTCAATAGGTGGATCGATGTTGATCCAACATCCGGGCTGTAAAGCCTCCAACGCAGTCAAGCGACCTTGTTCTAATGCATAATAACGGATCATAACTATCGGAAGAAGAAATCATTAAGCGTTCAGCTTTGAATCAATGGTGCAAACTTAAGACTTATGTAGGAGAGCACAAAAATAAAGTCTCCTGAAATCAGAAAAACTGATCCAGGATTGCTTTTGCACGGGAATCTTCGGGAAAATCCCGAAGGTGGAGCTCGAGGTCGGCACCGAGCGATGCCATCTGTTCAAAATTAAAATCCCGCCAAATGCAGACCTGGTCCCACCGGTTAAGCACCCCACTGACCAGGCCATATTCGTAGGCAGGAATCATCCTTTGTGCCCGTAGTGCATGGTGAATATAGATGGACCCTACCCGGTGGAACTGCCAGATGTGCATCAGTTCATGCAGAAAAATTTCATCACTCAGTTCACCCCAAAAGTTGATCGTCTGAAAACTCACATAGGCGTGAACCCTTGCATTGGGCCGGATCCTCGGATTCAGATGCAACCGGATATTATCTGTCTTCAAATCAGCAGGATATGGGACCCGGTATTTGCTGCCATCCATTTGAGGGAAAGTCTTCACCGGCGAAGCCAACCATTCCAAAGCCAGGTATATCTCAGGAAGACAGAGTACATCACCCACCAATATTACCACATCTACCATCCAGTACCCCAGCCTTCTAAATGGGCTTTTATTGGTCCGGTACAGATAAAAATGACGGTATTCTCCGGCTGGAAAAACAAATAATCGTTTCCATCGCATGCCATAACGGACGATCCAGGTGGTATTCAGGGATTTCACTTAATTAAAACGAATGCTTTTCACCGGCGACAGCTTTGAAATGTAATAGGTAGGAATCAACAGCGACACCAGGGTGACCAGAAAGAACAACAAATTTACAAATAACAACAGCCGTAAATCCAGATGGACGGGTGCATAGGAAATGTAGTAATCGGCTTCATTCAAGCGGATCAGTTTGAATTTTTGCTGAATAAAGCAGATACTCAGTCCCAGTAAATTGCCAAAAGCCATGCCCCACAGGATCAACTTCGCTGCGTGGTGTATAAAGATATTTCGGGTCTGCCAGTCCCGGCTTCCCATCGCTTTCAGGATACCGATCATGGATGTTCGTTCCAGGATCATAATTAAAATAATGGAGATCATATTTATCACAGCTACGGTGAGCAAGAGAATCATAATGACATATTCATTGGTATCCTGCAGCTCGAGCCAGTCAAATATGTTGGAAAATTTATCTCTTAAAGACTCTGAGTACAACTCCGTAGGCAGTACATCGATATAGATGTAGTTGTCAAAAAAATCGATATCATCAATATGGTCCAGAAACACCTCAAAACCACTGACCTGATCGGGCTGCCAACCCAGTAATTCCTGCGCAACTTTCAGATGAATGAAAGCCATTTGCTGATCGTACTCCTCCAGACCGGTATTGTAAATGCCCCCTACGGTGAATGCCCGCCGGATGCCCTGATTGTTTTTTACAAAATGCATGATGATGCGGTCACCGATCCCGATCTGCATCCGGTCAGCCGTGGTGCGGGAAATCAGGATCTTTCTATTCTCCAGCGAGTCCCCCATGAAACTCAGATCTCCCTCTACAAGGAACGACTGCATCTTCTGCCAGTTGTAGGTACTGTCCACTCCTTTCAGGATCAGGCCCTCAAAGGCCGTTTTGGTCTCCATGATACCCGCGATCAGAACATAAGGGTAAATCCCCTGAACTCCACCCTGCGTGTAACCGGCAATGCGATCCTGGTCATCACGGATAGCCAGCTTGCGGATGGTGTCGAGGGAAGGATAGAAATCCTGGTTCAGTGAGATGGGCTTAGCCTCAAACATCGAATTCATAGAGGGGCTGGTGATGTGGATGTGCCCCCAGAATCCGAAAACTTTATCGCTGATCTCCGCTTTAAATCCCTTGATGATCGCAGAAGCAACAATGATAACCGCCAGGCTTAATGCCAAAGTGGTTATCCCCAGTCGCACAATGATGTTCTGGAATGAATTGGCACTGTGTAAAGACAATCGTTGCGCGATGTACCGCGAAAAATTCATATCCCAAAGAACGGCATTTTTTTCACATTAGACGGACGGTATATTCGGGTAAAGACAACTTCACATTGCTGGTTTCAGGGGAAGAATGATATTTTTGCACCTTAATAAAAAATAGCCAGTGATGAACTTTCTGGAAGAATTGCAGTGGAGGGGTATGCTCCAGGACATGACCCCGGGATTGGAAGAGGTCCTGAACAATAAAACAACAGCCTATATCGGGTTTGACCCTACCGCCCCATCCCTCACCATTGGCAATTACGTACAAGTGATGATCCTGAAGCTTTTCCAGCAGTCTGGTCATCAACCCATCGTATTGATGGGAGGAGCAACCGGTCGGATCGGAGACCCCAGCGGGAAAGACAAGGAGCGTGAATTAAAAAGTACGGAAGAACTGGATCGCAATCTTGAGTTCCAGCAAGATCAATTCAGGCAAATGCTGGATTTCGAAACCAGTACCAACCCGGCGGTTTTTGTCAATAACCTGGACTTTTACCGCTCGATGAATGTGCTAGACTTTCTTCGGAATGTAGGTAAACACCTGACGATCAACTATATGCTGGCTAAGGATTCGGTGAAAAATCGTCTGGACACTGGGATGTCATTTACCGAATTCAGTTATCAGTTGCTTCAGGCTTATGATTTCCTGTGCCTCTATGAGCAGAATGCCTGTGTCCTTCAGATGGGGGGATCGGACCAGTGGGGTAACATCACCAGCGGGACCGAATTTATCCGTCGCATGGCTGATGGAAAAGCATATGCCCTCACCACACCGCTACTGACCAAAGCTGACGGTAAAAAGTTTGGCAAATCCGAGGCGGGCAACATCTGGCTGGATCCCAATCTAACCTCTCCCTATAAGTTTTTCCAGTTTTGGATCAACGCCGACGACCGGGACCTGCCCAAGTTCTTTCGATATTTTTCGCTGAAATCAAAGGTGGAGGTTGAAGCCCTGGAAAGCCAGTTTGCCAATAATCCGAATGAGTTGAAACGGCAGCTTGCTGAAGAGTTGACCATTCGTATCCATGGCCAGGAAAATTATGATGCGGCTGTGACGGTATCTGAAATATTATTCAACAACCGTTTGGACCTGGCTTACCTGGAATCCATGTCTCCTGCCAAATGGGATAAGATTATCGCTGAAATTCCATCCAAAATTCTGGATTCCCCCCAAACCTCGATGAGTGTCATCGATTTTCTCACGGATGTGACCGGATTGATGCCTTCTAAAAGTGATGTTCGCCGGGCCATCCAGGGTAATGCATTGGCGATCAACAAGTTGAAAGTGACCTCCATCGATGCAGAAATTCAATCAGACCAGTGGCTGCATGGCCATTATATGCTGATAGAAAACGGGAAAAAGACCAAATTTGCCCTCAAGGGTTAAATTTTTCAATTTTTTTTGGCTGACAGACAATAAAGGGCTTCTTTTCTCATTTAATATGTAACATCCTTCCTTTTATAATTCCCGTGAAGCATTCCTATTCGAGGTATTTACATACCCGATTTCCAATTTGACCAATTTCAAATCCTGTGTCAAATGTGATGCAGCATATATCTATAGCTGGCAAAGTACATCGACTACTTTCCTATTATGGTCTTGACAATACCGAGAATCGATGGAAAATATACTCTTTGGGCGTTAAATTTTCTAAGCCGTGTAGTACGTAGTCCCCCCACTACGTACGGCTTTGCCTGATGTACATACAAGGGTATTTTCCCGAGACCGATGGATAATTCGTTGCCTTTCTTGTTACACTGGTTTTTTGTTGTACTTCATTCGTTCCCTTTCCGGTGTACTTTGCAGCTTTTTTTTGAGAAAAATAACCGGAGGAAATAATAAGTGCACAAGCATTACGTTTTCTTCTCATATAGTCACGCATTAACTTGCATCTTGGTACATATATTGGTTCGTCAACGGCATGTTCTTAACCGACATGCCGTTTTTTTTGCTCAAACCCACCAAATTATTCCTTAGTTAATTTTGCACCTCCAGTAAAGAAAGGTGATCGTACGCACGAAAGTCAACCGGGCTTACATTGGACACGCCCTGCTCTTCCATATAAACGCCGTAAATGACATCCATGGCAGCCATGGTCAGTTTATTGTGGGTGACAATGATAAACTGGGATTGTGCAGAAAAATTCTTGATGATACGATTGAATTTTTCAATGTTGGAATCATCCAATGGAGCATCCACTTCATCAAAAATACAGAAGGGAGCAGGTTTGAGCAGGTACATTGCAAATAACAGTGCAATAGCAGTCAGGGTTTTTTCGCCACCGGACAGCTGGTTGAGGGTCAACGGACGTTTACCCTTGGGCTTGGCAATGATCTCGATTCCGGACTCCAGCGGATTTTCAGGCTCAGTCAATATCAGATCACACGTGTCATCTTCCGAGAACAGGCTTCGGAATACTTCGATGAAGTTGTCCCGGACCTGGTTAAATGCTTCAAGGAATTGGTTGGTGGCTGTAGTCTCAATTTCCTGGATGGTATCCATCAGTGAGTCCCTGGCTTCCAAAATGTCTGCGCGTTGTCCGAAGATGTGATCGTAACGCTCTTTCATTTCATTGAAAGCCTCAACCGCCATGGGATTGATCTCTCCAAAGCCTTCAAGCCTGCGCTTCATCTGTTGCACCTTCTCGTCCAGCGTCTCGATGGATGGCAACTCAGCTTCATCCACCTCCACATGTTTCAACTCTTCTTCCGTAACGTTGAACTCAATGCGCAGCCGGTCAAATAGACCATTGAGTTGGTACTTCAAGTCGGTCCTTTTTTCCTTCAACTCATTCAACAACTGGTTGGCCTGCGCGAAGTTCCGGCTCCGGATTTTGATTTGTTCTTCCAGGTCATGGATTTCTCCGCGAACCTTAAAATATCCTTCTTCTACTCCGGTCAGGTCGGATTCCTGCAGTTTCTTCTCACCATAAGCTTCGACCAGATTGCTTTCAGCTTCCTCAATTTGGTTTCTCAACCTGGCGATATCGGACTGATCAGTGGCAATTTGAAGTTCCTTTGACTCGATCTCAATTTTTAATTCTTTCAGCTGGGTGGCATTAAAATCCATCTGACTTTGCAGTGCCTTGACGGTATTTTCCTGCTGGATGAATTCGATGCGTTTCTCATTGTATGCCTGGAGCTTCTGATTGTACACTTCAACCAGTTTCTCATAGGCCTCGCCCCGTTCGGCTAAAGCTTTATTGGCTTCCTGTATGGTTTGGCGTAACTGATTAAGTTGCTCCTGATCATCACCCTGATGGTCCCTGATCGCCTGAATCTTTGTCCTGGCCTGCTGTACATTGTGTTCCAGCTGGGCGATCTGTTCCTTTTCATTGTTCAGACGAGCCTCAACCTGAACCTTGCGATGCTGATATTGCTGCATTTCCTTTTCAAGATCCTGGATATCCTGAGTGGCTTCGGTGGTATCTGTGTGCTTGATCTCGGCTTCAAACCGGGCGAGTTGGTATTCGAGATCAGACTTTTCGGTTTGCAGCTTGGAAATGGTTTTCTGCAGCTTTTCCAGGTTCTTCTTGCGGCCAATTTTTTTGCCTTCAAACAAGCCAATCGATCCCCCCGTCAATACATGCTGACGACGTGAAACTATTTTGCCATCCGTACTCAGGAAGGTAAAACCGGCAAATGCTGGGTCGTGAAGGTAATCTTCATAGCCCGGATCCAGGAAATAGACCTGGTCAAACAGGTAATACAATAGCCCCTGATACTGTGGCTCCACTTCGATTTGTTTCCATACCGGAGTCATACCTGGGTGGACCACCTGGTCGGGCTCCGGGTTCTGGAAAGCGTCTAATATGAAGAAGTTAGCCTTTCCTTTCTGACTGTCTGCAAGCAGGTGGATGGCTTGGAGTGCATCGGTTTTATGAGGTACAATAAAATAATTGAGGTATTGGTCCAGATACTGTTCGATGATGACCCGGTGTTTCTCCTCGCAATAGATCACGTCCGAGAGGAGCGGTGATTTGTGGGACCATTGTTTTGCCTTGTGGAGAAACTGTATGGATTCGGGAAAACCTTCCAGATTATCTACCAGGCTCTTTAACAATTCGTATTCATTTCCTTTTGCATCCAGAGACCGGAGGACCTTTTGGAGATCATCACGAACCTTTTCTTTATTATCCTTCAGCTTACTTACCTGGTTCTTGAGTTTGGTTTCCAGTTCGCGCGCGGCTTTTAACGCTTCCGCACGGTTAGTCATCACAACAGCTAGTTCCTCATCGTCCTTTTGATATTGCTCCAGTTGCTGGACTTTGTACATCTGCTGGGTCTGGTATTGTTCTACCTGATTAAGTAACAGTCCCAACTGGTTTTCATCTACGGCAATCTTTTTCTCCAATTCAAAAACCTGCCGTTCTTTAACCTGGAATGCCTGCTTAAGCTGTTCCACATCCTCCTTTGCGGCCCCATAAGCATTAAATACGTCATTTTTATTTTGCTCGGCTGCGTCAAGCGTAGACTTTAAACTTCCCGAGTCTTCATCGGCCCTGAAAATTCGTGATTGGAGTGAAGTAGCACTCTCCTCCAACTGAGAAGCCCGTTCGCGGTGGGTTGCCACTTGCTGAGTAAGACGGTCGACATTTTGAGTTTTGAATGTCAACTGCTGTTCATCCAGTTTTTTCTGGTTCTCCAGTGTTCGGATCTGATGGACGGTCTGGTTTAATGACCGTTGCAGGGTGGATACTGATACTTCCTGATCAAGATGATCTTTCTTGATCTGCTCAAGTTGAGCGGTGAGGGTCGCTTCAGCAACCTGTTCCTGCCGCAATTTATCCTCCTGTGTGGTAATCTGGCCTGCGAGTGCCTCATACGAAGCACGTAATGCTTTACTGCGAATGTGGGTCAGCTGGATAGAGATGATCTTATATTCCTGCTTGAGGTCAAAATAGCGTTGCGTGCGCTTCGCCTGACGCTCGAGGGTCTTCAGATTTTGTTCTATTTCATAAAGCAGATCTTCAACCCGGTCCAGATCCGCTTCGGTGCTCTTAAGCTTCAGCATGGTCTCATGCTTCCGCTTTTTGTATTTGGATATACCGGCAGATTGTTCAAACATGCGACGGCGGGACTGATCCTTATCCTGCAGGATGTCGTCAACCATACCAAGGGCTATAATAGCATAGGTAT
This sequence comes from Lewinellaceae bacterium, assembly GCA_020636135.1. Taxonomy (NCBI): domain Bacteria; kingdom Pseudomonadati; phylum Bacteroidota; class Saprospiria; order Saprospirales; family Lewinellaceae; species Lewinellaceae bacterium. Next base: position 1,726,564 of record JACJYK010000001.1, on the reverse strand, counting down.
TGGAGCCGATGCCGGTATCCTGAAGTATGTTCTGTATGTCCTTAAGTCGGCAGGTGACTCCGTTTATCTGATATTGACTTTCACCGGTCCGGTACAACGTTCTGGAAATGGTAATACTCTGGTATTCTGAGGCAATCAGGCTGCGATCATTTTCAAAGGTTATGCCCACAGTTGCCAATCCGCTGGATTTACGTTTTTTGGTTCCATTGAACAGCACATCGGACATCTTATCCAGACGCAGCTCCGAGCTCTTTTGCTCTCCCAGGACCCATCGGATGGCATCCACAATATTGGACTTCCCGGATCCATTTGGCCCAACCACACCCACTACCTGCTCATTGAAGTGCAGGACAGTATCCATAGCGAAGCTCTTAAACCCCTTAATGTCGATTCGTGTAAGTCGCATAGGGGGCAAAAATATGCTTTTTATTCATATTAATTATCGTGATACGTGGCCAGGTAAACCAAATAGCAGGCTCACTACCAGTGCATTAGGTTCACAAAGGATACGTGAATGATTTCTATCAAATGTAATATACTGGGTCAGCGAGATATAGATGCTTACCTGATGACTTCAGGTCATGTTACTGGTAAGGCGCATAATTTGTCCAGCGATACTTCTCCAGAAGATAGGCGCTAACCCCAAGTAAAAAGCCCCAGTACAACAATTCAGCCGACCAGACCAGGTAAATAGGCCATTGCAGAAAATGAATGGCAACATAAATAAAAATAAGGTACAGAATGGTCGCAACCACTTGCATTCGCAGGCCAAGACCGGTGGCGCCCGTACCCAGTAATCCATTGAAATAGATACCACCTATACTGAAAAGAGAAAGTATTGCAAGCAACATATAGAAAGTAGGCTGCGCCTGCACCAATAAGGACATATCTGACTTTCCCAGTATCGGATAGAGAGTCACCTTTGGAAAGAAAACGACAGGAATGGCCAGGATCCAGGTCAAAATCAAGGTGATCCAGATGATCTTCCACACCAATGGTTTAACAGCCATGCGCTTTCGGGATCCGACAAAATGGCTGACGATGGTATTCGTTCCCGAAGCCAGCCCCCAGCAGGGAATCGATAATACCAGATAGATCATTCGGGCAAGATTTGAAATCGCCAGGGCATGCTGACCCATATTCTCAACCATCCCAAAAAATGCGACCCAGCTCCCCATGGCAAAAAAAGTTTGCCACAGCAGATGATTTGAGGTGGACAGGATCTGCCAGATCATCCGGGGATCGAAGCGAAGGATCGAAGTAATCCTGAAATCCTTGATCTTGTGGTCAAAGATCATATACACGATAAAACTTACAAATGCTGCGGCCTCTGCAAAGGTGCTGGCCCATCCTGCACCGGCAATACCCAACTCAGGTGCGCCTCCAACTCCAAAGACAAACAGATAGTCCAGGACTGTATTCACGGAAAACAGGATTACTGTACTGACCAGGATAAAGGTAGTACGGGCTATTCCTGTATAAAGTGCAATCAATGCGACCCCGAAATAAGAAAAAAAGATACCGTAAGACCTTGGCTGCAGGTAGTCATTGCATAAAGATGCCAACTGCGGGTCGTCAATAAATAAACCAATGATCCAGGGTCCAAACAATTTAACAATCGCAAACAACAACAGCGCCACCAATCCTTCAACGACAAATACTGTCTGAAAAAGCCGGCCAACTTCCAGGACACTTCCCTCTCCCATCTTGCGGGCGATCCATATCTGACCACCGCGGGAAATTGAAAAGCCCATGGCGGCTATAACCAGGTAAAAAACTCCAATAAAGCCCATTGCCGCGAAAGAAGCTTCATCGTAATGGTATAGAAATGTGCTATCTACCAGTGCAAGTACGTTCTGTGCTGCACTGCCCAGCATGATGGGAAATGATATCTTTAAAATTTGTGAAGTCGAGGTTTGTAATCTGTGGTGATTCATTTAGTTTTATCCGTCAGACAGCCACAATTTAAATCGTCAAAATAGCTTATTGGTTGCACATGAAAGCACCTGCACCCAAAAAAATCAACAAATTACTGGAGATTCATCATGATGCCCGGGTTGATCCGTATTATTGGATGAATGACCTGAAGGACCCGGATGTTATGGCCTATTTAGAAGCGGAAAACGCTTATTGCAAGTACCGTCTGAAACATACGGATGTCCTGCAGGAAACCATCTTTCAGGAAATCACCGGACGGATAAAGCAGGAGGATCAGTCAGTTCCCTACTTAAAAAACCATTATTGGTACCAGACCCGTTATCGCACCGGAGCCCAGCAACCCCAGTACTGGCGCTGGCCTGATCAAAATCAGGATCACGAAGAACTGCTTTGGGATTCCGAAGAAGCCCAGGCCGGTCACGCTTATTACCATGCCGGTTCGGGTAATGTCAGTCCGGACAATCAAAAAAATGTTTTTGGCGAAGATACCAAGGGTCGCCGCATCTATACCTTGCGTATCAAGGATCTGTCTGTGGGTAAAATGCTGTCAGATACCATCCCAAACACTTCCGGATATGCCGTTTGGTCGGCTGATAGTCAGTCCATCTACTACGCGGTTAAAGACGACAAACTGCGTCCGTGTACTATAAAAAAGCATATCCTGGGCCAACCCATCGAACAGGATGTGGTGGTGTACCATGAGGCCGATGAGACCTTTGTCACTTTTGTACAGAAGTCCAAAAGTGAAGATTATCTTTTTATTGGCAGTTCAAGTACCGTTTCGGATGAATACCGCTATCTCAAAATGCAAAACCCGGAGGAAGGATGGCATCTGTTCCTTCCCAGGCAACGCCACCTGGAATACAGCCTGGACCATCACCGGGATCACTTCTTTATCCGCACCAACTGGGAAGCTGTAAATTTCAGATTGATGCGTTGTCCAGTGGAGCGGACATCCAGGACTCACTGGGAGGAGGTCCTGCCCCACGATCCTGCCGGCTACCTCGATGATGTTGAGGTTTTCCGGGATCACCTGGTGACCCTGTCGAGAGCAGGGGCATCCAAGGAAGTGTGTATTTTCGACTTGAATACCATGGATTATTTCACAGTACCATTTCCGGAAGAAGCCAGGAATGTGGAATTCGATCGCAACCCGGAATTCAATGCTGCAAAAGTCAGGGTCCAGTACACCTCATTGGTAACTCCTCCATCCGTCATCGATGTACGATTGGATAATGGTGAGCAGGAGATACTTAAAGTGCAGGAAGTGGTCGGAGGTTATGAAGCTTCCAACTACCAGTCGGAACGCATCTGGGCCCAGGGCAAGGACGGTGTAAGCATTCCTGTGTCCCTGGTTTACCGGAAAGATCTGTGGACACCCGGCAGATCGCCTGGCCTGCTCTATGGCTATGGGTCGTATGGCATTAGCATTGACCCTTATTTTAGTATACCCCGGCTAAGCTTGCTGGATCGTGGATTCGTATATGCCATTGCTCATATACGTGGGGGACAGGAGCTGGGTCGCAACTGGTACGAACAAGGAAAACTAAAGGCCAAGCGAAATACCTTTGAAGACTTCATTGCCTGTGGGCAAGCTCTCATAGACCGGCATTATGTCTGTGCAGAAGGACTGGGTGCGATGGGTGGAAGCGCAGGTGGATTGCTCGTAGGGGCTGCAATGAATATGGCGCCCGGATTGTTTTCCGCTGTAGTTGCCGCCGTGCCATTTGTGGATGTAGTAACCACCATGCTGGATGACAGCATACCGCTTACCACAGGAGAATACGACGAATGGGGAAACCCACAGGAACCAGAATATTACAAACTGATGAAAAGCTATTCACCCTACGATAATATCGAAACAAAACCCTATCCCGCCCTACTGGTAACGGCAGGGCTGCACGATTCACAGGTGCAATACTGGGAACCGGCCAAATGGGTTGCAAAATTGCGGGACCATACCACTGAAGATCATCTCATCGTTTTACATACAAATTTGGATGCGGGTCATTCCGGTGCATCTGGCCGATTCGAGAAACACCGTGAAACCGCTTTGGAATATGCTTTTATAATTGATCAAGTCTTATGCCGACCAAAGTCTTCTTAAACCTCATTGTTATTGCAACCCTGATTGCTGGGTGCAAGCAGAATAACCAGGACACCACGGATGTTTCGACACCGGTAACCGATACCGTTCCGGCAAAACCTGAAAAAATAGAATTTAAAGTCCTGGTGGATAAGCTCCGGCTAAGGGACAAACCATCACAGAAAGGACAGGTTATTGATATTCTGGCAGAAGGTACTTTACTGGAGTATTTGCATGACAGCACAGATTATGAAGAGACCATAACTCTGCGCAATACGCCATACACCAAGCCTTGGTACAAAGTGGACTATCCGCGATTAGACACCGTAGGCTGGGTTTTTGGTGGAGCTGTGAGTAAAGTAAGTACCAATACCACATCAGGAATGGTGGCATTAAAACCTGGCAGGCTGGTTCACAAACTGGAAAATGCCGATATCGTTAACCTGAGCCAAATCCTTGAAATCGAATTGCCGCGTAGCAATTATCTCTTTAATGGCTTTTATGAATACCGGCAAAACGAACAAGGTGGAAGGATATTGGACGGATCATTTCGCATTGCCACCGAATATGTCAATGACGATAACAATGAAGATGTCAAGATGAGCCTGGAAGGACGTTATGAAGCTGGCAAAAAGGATGGCGCCTTTGTTTATAAATTTGAATTTCCCACCGCCATTTATACCACAACGCTTTATTACGAAAAAGATTCAGACAAATGCCTGTGGGGTAGTGTGATCGGGACCGGGACTGACTCACCGGTCAGCTACCGGGAAGAAAACCCGGAATCCTGCACACTTAATTATTTGAATCGAAAAGCAGGGATATTTGAGTGGAAGTAGCGATTAGAGAGAATCAAATAAAATAAAAAAGGGGACCAGATGCTGATCCCCTTTTTTATTTTCCGTTCGGTTCAGAACCGAATTAGTTTTTCTTGAAGTAGCTGCTGGAAATGGTCCCGCCTGCATCGATCTTATCAAGACGATCTTTGAATTCGTTGGACAGATCCAACTGATTCTTACGGGCGTAGATCTCTTTCAGGGCGATTAAAGCGTTACGCTCCATCGGGTCAAGCGCTTCTGCTTTTTGGAAGTAGGGCAAGGCCTGATCGAAAATGACATCGATCTTGGCTTTCAACGCATCGTATTTCTTGATCCCTTCTTTCGAATAATCACTGGCCAACTCATTGAGTTCCTGTGACATCAAAGCAGCTTTGTTGTAATACAGGGTTCCAATGCTGTAGACGGCATCCGAATATTCCGGGTCTATTTCCAGGGCTTTCTCATAATTTTTCAAAGCAGCATCGAAATGTCTGTTGGCTTCTGCCTCATTGCCTTGCTGGTCATAAGCCTGATAGAGCTTATCATGTACCTGGCCCAGGGTGGAGTACAGGGATTTGTTGGTTGGCTCTTTGTCAATAGCCATTTCCAATTTGCCAACCAGTTCATCGGTGCGCTCTTCCTGCAGATACAAATTGATCTGGGCAAAAAGCAAACCGGTGTCTTCCGGATATTTAGCAAGTCCATCCTCCAGGTATTTTTTTGCCTTTTCTTTATCGCCTTTAGCCTGATACAGGTTAAACAGTGATTCATAGATACCTGGTTCGTTGTATCCGCGACTTAGCAGTTTGGTAAGGTATTCCTCGGCAACGTCCAGAGCTCCGGCCTGGAGCGCACAAATACCGGTGAAGAGATATTGGTCATTCACCTTAGCATCGTCAGCTAAAAAGCTTTCTTTGCCATTCTCCGTGAGCAAGTCATGGATCTTCAGCATCGTGGCGAAACCTTTGTAGGCATTTTCAAAATCCTTCTTATTATAAGCATCCACGGCTGCATTGTTGATATATCCTGCCGTTTCGCTCAGTCCTTTTAATGCTGCTTCCGACTCAAATTTCTTCTCACTCAATGGTAAAGCAGCTGTATAGGCCTCATAGGCTAATTGAGCTGCATTGTAGTCCACGGTCTTCCACTCCGGATCAAGCATAGGCATGGAAACATCTCGGCTGGCCACTGCCAGGTAAAGGTCACCTTCAGCGAGGAAAGGAGCTGCTGTTGCTTTCAACTCATCATTCTGAAGAGCTAGTTTGATTGCGTCAACGCCTTCTTCCAGTTTTGCGGAATTGGCCCGGTTGTCCAGATTGTATAGGCTGACGGCTTTTTGTGCAGTCTTTAGATTTTTCTTGGCTTCTTTAATGTCAGCCTGGGCATGCATGGCTACTGCTCCTGCCGCCAGAAAAATCAAAGCAAAAAACGCTTTTTTCATAGTCTCTAAGTTAATATTTACAAATGTATGAAATCTTGTATCGCTATTAGGACGAACCAAAGATCTATAATCACTTTAGAAAACGTTAAGATAACCTTACAGTTTCGTTAATTATTATTCTTCTTCGTCGCTTTCTTCCTTAGACAATACAGCAACGTCCGCAATCTGATCATCTTCTGTCAATTTTATCACCCGGACACCCTGCGTTGCACGTCCCATCGTTCTTAAGTCCAACACTTCCATGCGGATCACAATTCCTGATTTCCCGGTAATCATTAATTCATCCTCGTCCGTAACCAGTTTTATGGCAACCAGCGGACCCGTTTTTTCAGAGATGGACATGGTTTTAACTCCTTTTCCTCCCCGGTTGGTGATGCGGTAGTCTTCAAGCAGTGACCGCTTACCCATCCCTTTTTCAGAAATGACCAAAATGGTTGCACTGGGATCCAGCGGATCCACGCAGATCATTCCGATGACCTCATCCTTGTCGTCATGCAGGGTCATACCTTTGACGCCGGCTGCAGAGCGTCCCATCGGTCTCACTGTCTTTTCCGGGAACCTGATCGCCCGTCCACCCTGATTGGCCAGGATGATCTCATTGGAACCATTGGTCAACCGTGCCTCCAAAAGGGTGTCTCCCTCGTTAATGGTTATCGCAATGATCCCATTCGCACGGGGACGAGAGAACGCTTCGACCGGTGTCTTCTTGAGCATGCCCTTCTTCGTAGCAAATACGATGTAGTGTTCATTCACAAAATCCTGGTCATTGAGGTCCTGGATTTTGATATATGCCTTTACTGCATCTTCTGATGCCAGGTTAAGCAAATTCTGAATGGCTCTGCCCGTGGAAACTTTGGAAGCTTCAGGGATCTCAAACACCCGCAACCAGAAGCATTTCCCTGATTCCGTAAATAACAACAGGTAGTTGTGGTTTGAGGCGACAAACATATGCTCGATGAAATCCTCATTCCGGGTCTTGCTGCCTTTGGCACCACGTCCGCCACGACCCTGCAGCCGGTATTCGCTTACTTTGGTCCGCTTGATGTAACCCAGGTGGGAGATGGTGATCACGACGTCGTCGTCAGGGATCAGGTCCTCGATGTTGATCTCGCCTTCTGCCGGATTGATCACCGTGCGGCGGTCATCGCCATAGCGATCCTTGATCTCCTGGAGTTCATCCTTTACGATCTGCTTCCGGATTCCCTCATCGGCAAGGATTGCTTTGAGGCGTTCGATAAGAGCCTTGACCTCTTCATATTCTGCTCTCAATTTGTCGCGTTCCAGGCCGGTCAGTGCCCGCAACTGCATAGCCAGGATGGCATTGGCCTGGATCTCGGACAATGCGAAAGTATTCATCAACCCGGTACGGGCATCATCTACACTGGCGCTGCTGCGGATCAGTGCGATAACCTCATCGAGGTGATCGATGGCGATGAGGAGTCCTTCCAGGATGTGAGCCCGCTTTTCGGCTTGTTCCAGTTCATACCGGGTCCTGCGAACGATAACCTCTAATCTGAATTTGATAAATTCATCGATCAACTCTTTCAGGCTGAGAGTCCGTGGACGGCCATTGACCAGGGCGATGTTGTTCACCCCATAGGAGGTCTGGAGAGGTGAGTAGGCATACAACTTCGAAAGGACAACATTGGGAATCGCATCGCGTTTGAGGTCTACTACGATCCGCAAGCCATTACGATCCGACTCATCACGGATATCGCTGATGCCCGAAATTTTCTCATCCTGTACCAGTTCGGCGATTTTAACCACCAGGGTGGCTTTGTTCACCATAAAAGGTATCTCGGATACGATGATGGATTCCTTACCTGGTTCGCCGATAATTTCCGCTTTGCCACGCACAACGACCCGTCCTCTTCCCGTCTCGAAATACTCCCTGACACCGGACAAACCATAGACAATCCCTCCGGTAGGAAGATCCGGGCCATGCACAAATTGCATGAGTTCTTCGATGGTAATGTCGGGATTGTCAATGGAAGCATGGATCCCCTCGATCACCTCCCGCAGATTGTGTGGCAACATATTCGTAGCCATCCCGACGGCAATACCAGAAGCTCCGTTGATCAGCAGGTTTGGAATACGGGTTGGCATCACCGTGGGCTCCTGCAGCGTATCGTCGAAATTAAGCGTGAAGTCAACTGTGTCCTTGTCGATATCCGCCAGGATCTCCGAGCTGATACGCTCCAGCCGTGCTTCGGTATATCGCATGGCTGCCGGGCTGTCACCGTCCATTGATCCGAAGTTCCCCTGTCCATCGACCAGCGGATAACGCATCGACCAGGGTTGTGCCAGACGGACCATGGCATCGTAAACCGAACCATCACCATGCGGGTGATACTTACCCAGTACTTCACCGACAATACGTGCAGACTTCTTGTGGGATTTATTGTATTGAACGCCCAATTCATCCATACCGTACAATACCCGGCGGTGAACGGGCTTTAATCCATCCCGGACATCCGGTAAGGCACGGGCTACAATGACCGACATCGAATAGTCGATGTAGGCGGTCTTCATTTCATCTTCTATATTAATGGGATATATCCTCGATTTAGACATAGTGCGCCTTTAAAATTTGAATGTGCAAAGATACGAAATTATCCCATTTTTATATTTAGGATTTTCTAATATAATGACCCGGTCTGTCAATTAATGTATCTTTGCGCTGCCTGGAATGAAACGCTTGATTTCAGGACTAAATTCCATCAATTTCAGAAGTACAACTGCATGCCGGAAACTGTCAAACCATACGATCAGCAAGGCTCAACGAAAAAGGAAGAGGTAAAGCAAATGTTTGACAACATTGCACCTACTTATGATTTTCTAAACCGCTTCCTATCGGTCGGAACCGATGTGCTTTGGCGGAAGAAACTACTGGCTTATTTGCGCAAATCAGAGCCTACTTCACTCCTGGATATTGCCACCGGTACCGGAGACGTCGCATTCGAAGCGGCAAGGTTTTTGTCTCCTGAGTCCATTACCGGGTTGGATCTCAGCCCTGGTATGCTGGAGATCGCCCGCCGGAAAGCGGCAGCCAAAGGGATTGCCGTGACCTTCATCGAGGGTGACAGTGAGCATTTACCTTTTCCCGATAACCGCTACGGTGCAGCAACCGTTGCATTTGGTGTACGAAATTTTGAAAACCTGTCCGCGGGGATCAAAGAGATCTTCCGGGTATTGGAGCCCGGTGGTGGATTGTTTATCCTTGAATTCAGCCGGCCGAGAATATTTCCCATAAAACAGGTCTTTCATATATATTTTAAGTACCTCCTGCCGTTAATAGGAAAGCTAAAGTCCAGGGATGCGCGTGCGTACCGCTATTTGTACGAATCTGTCCAGGTATTTCCTGAATATCGGGAAATGCAGGGCATTCTGGAAGCCGCCGGTTTTAGAAATTGTGTTTACCGGCCATTAAGTTTTGGAATATGTACCATTTATTTAGGATACAAACCCGGTCATTGATTCTTGTGATGTTGTGCCTTGGCACCGCACTTCATTCATTAAGGGCACAGGGACTATCCAACTACGGCAACAATTACCGGGATTTTGCCAACAAAGCATACTACTTCGGACTTTCTTTCGGTATCAATAATTCCAATTATCAAATCGACAGAGGAAGAAGATTCATTGGCAATGAAGTGATAAAAACCGTAGAGTCGATCGGAGGACCCGGATTTACCGTCGGTGTTATCACCAATATGAAAGTCGGAGACTATTTTGATTTGCGGGTAATTCCTTCATTTGCATTCATCGAACGCAACATACGATACAGCGGAAGTGCTCTGCTCACCAATGATACCACCAGCATTGAATCCAGCTTTTTTGAGATTCCATTCCAGATCCGCTACAAATCCAAACCATACAAGGATGTCAAACTGTACCTCGTCGGAGGCCTGAAATATGGATACGATATCTCCAGTAAATCACGCACCAAGCGACTGACCGATGAGATAAGGCTTTCTCCGCACGATTTTTCAGTCGAAGCAGGAGCCGGATTTCAGATCTTCCTCCCTTACGTCATCTTCTCACCTGAAGTAAAATTCACCCAGGGCATCGGTAATGTGATGATCTATCGTAACGAGTTACCCAAATCCAATGTACTGGAGAAGATCTTCTCCCGCATGTTCACCATTTCATTTCATTTCGAGGGATAACCCTGCCTTATTCTACTGCAAAAGACTCGCGCCATACCGGAATTTGTGCCAGCAGATCAGGAAAAAACTGGTTGAACCGGGCTTCGAATAAATCGTACTGATCCATAAAGTCCCGGACGGCAAGCTGCAAATTGTTCTCAAACCTGGTCCTGCTCTGTAAACGCTCAAATACGAATTCAAGGCCCTCTTTTGTCGTGTACTGAACAAGCCAGTTGGCGTGGATCATCCGCTCTACCCGGTACCAGATCCGTTCAGACATCGCAGTGCGGTGGGTACTCAGAATACCATACACTTCAAGCACGAATAGCTCAAGTGGCTCTTTGTAATAAGTGAACCAATGGCGCGCGATCAGGTAATCAAAGAGAATGTCTACCACAACCGGCGCATATTTTCCCTGCGTACCCCGGATCAGCCGGATGCATTCACGCACTGCCTCATGCCGGTCCGTATAGGCATCAATTTGACGATGCATCATCATTCCATCCATATACCCGCCAGCGAGAGCCTGCTGTTCCTGCCAGGTCAGCATGTCGGTAAGAAAATTGCCCACCATCTCTTCAGGGTACTCGCGGGATAATAACAGATGTGCCAGATAATTCATCCTGTCTTCATTCAATCATATGAATTCGAAGCCGAAGGTAAATTAACAAAATAAGCATGGATTCAGTTGATGTCGCCGATGATGATGCCTGCTCATCCTTCTGTTTGTTCCAGCTTTAGTGCGAAACCGTAGTACGAAACTTCACAGTCTCCGCAAGTAACTTTTATCGTTGCCATTTCCGTATATTTGCACGCATTTTCAAAAAAGCACCAGTATGCCATTACGTTGTGGAATTGTGGGTCTCCCGAATGTTGGTAAATCCACCCTGTTCAATGCTCTAACCTCAGCCAAGGCGTTAGCCGCTAATTATCCTTTCGCAACCAAGGATCCGAACATCGGCGTGATCACCGTACCAGACAAGCGATTGGATGAGCTGGCCAAGCTGGTTAATCCGCAAAAGATTATTCCGACTACCGTTGAGATCGTGGACATCGCCGGGCTAATCAAAGGAGCGAGCCAGGGTGAAGGCCTGGGCAACCAGTTTCTGGCCAATATCCGAGAAGTGGATGCCATCATCCATGTGGTGCGTTGCTTTGAAGATGACAATATTGTCCACGTTGATGGCAACATCGATCCGGTACGGGACAAGGAGACCATTGATATGGAATTGATCCTGAAAGATCTGGAAACGGTGGAAAAACGCCTCGATAAACTGCGGAAACAAGCAAAAAGTGGAGCTAAGGAAGACCAGCGTGCCGTTGAACACGGCGTCCTGATTATGGACCACCTGTCTGCCGGAAATCCAGCCCGCACCGCCCAACTGGATGATGAAGGCCAGGCGCTTCTCAAAGACATGATGCTGTTAACTGCCAAACCAATTCTCTACGTCTGCAATGTTGATGAATTGAGTGTGGTTTCCGGAAATGAGATCACGAAGAAGCTGGAAGCCGCCATTATCGGAGAGCCGGCTGAAGTGCTCTACGTTTGTGCCGGTATCGAAGCAGACATCGCTGAATTGGATACCCTGGAAGAACGTCGTGAGTTTGCCCAGGAATTGGGTTTGGATGAACCGGGATCCAGCCGTCTCATTCGATCAAGTTACCACCTGCTCGATTTGATCACCTACTTCACGGCGGGTGAAAAAGAAGTACGAGCCTGGACCATCCGTCGGGGCACCAAAGCACCCCAGGCAGCCGGCGTTATTCATTCCGATTTTGAACGCGGCTTCATCCGTGCCGAAGTCATCAAATACGACGATTACCTGAAATTCGGGTCTGAACATGCTGTGAAGGAAGCGGGCAAGATGTCGGTGGAAGGCAAAGAATATGTCGTCCATGATGGTGATATCATGCACTTCCGGTTTAACGTATAACGAAAAGGTACAGTTCAGGAGCGGTTTGCAGGCCAGTGCATGGTGCTTTAGCTCACCAGGAGGAATATTACGTCGACTTAATCTGATTGGACCAGAACCTCGAATGGCCAAACCCACTTTAACAATACAGCTCCTTCCAAGTTGGCCTTAGAGTTAGCTTTTTTCACTTATCATCTGGTATTCCGGCTCAGTACTGGTTACCCTACACTGACTGCTCTGGAATAACGTTTCCGGTCGTTCTCGTTGAGATAAATCTTCCGCAAACGAATCGACTTGGGTGTCACCTCCACATATTCGTCAGACTGTATGTACTCCAGCGCTTCTTCAAGGGTGAATTTAATGGCTGGCGCAATACTTACCTTGTCATCCGCATTGGCAGCCCGGATGTTGGTCAGTTTTTTGGTCTTGGTTACGTTGATGACCAAGTCCATTGGCCGGTTGTTTTCACCAATTACCTGACCTTCATATACCGGATCCATGGGGCTTACGAAAAACTTACCCCGGTCCTGCAGGTTGTTGATACTGTAAGCAATGGCTTTGCCAGCTTCCATACTGATGAGGGATCCCATGACGCGGCCAGGTATGGCTCCTTTCATGGGTTCGTATTTGATAAAGCGGTGAGCCAAAATAGCCTCTCCCGCCGTTGCATTCATTAAATAATTCCTCAGTCCGATCATTCCCCGGCTGGGGATCTTGAACGTAATAAAGGTCCGGGAACCACGCGGTTCCATGGAGAGCATTTCTCCTTTTCGCTGGGTCACTGACTCGATGGCTTTACCCGCATGTTCTTCCGGTAGGTCAATGGTCAGCTCTTCTACCGGTTCACAATCGATGCCTTCAATCTTACGGATAATCACCTGAGGTTGTCCCACCTGCAGTTCAAACCCTTCACGGCGCATGGACTCGATTAAAACCGAAAGGTGCATGACACCCCGGCCGTATACGATGAAAGAATCAGCAGTCTCACCCGGTTCAACCCGCATGGCAAGATTTTTCTCCAGTTCCTTCTCCAGGCGATCCTTGATGTGGCGGGAGGTGACAAACTTGCCTTCTTGTCCAAAAAATGGCGAGTCATTGATCGTAAACCGCATACTCATGGTGGGTTCTTCGATACGGATGGTAGGCAATGCTTCCGGCACTTCCGAATCGGCAATGGTATCGCCGATATCAAAACCTTCAATACCAACAATGGCGCAGATCTCGCCGGCTGGGACAGCATTGATCTTTACTTTCCCCAGTCCTTCAAACGTGTATAATTCCTTAATCCGGTTTTTTACAATGCTTGCATCGCGTTTGACCAGTGCCACGTTTTGACCAACCTTCAGCTCACCACGGTGTACACGACCGATTGCAATACGACCGATGTAGGGTGAATAATCCAGCGAAGTTACCAGCATCTGCGATGGACCCAGTGCTGTGATGGGGGCAGGAATGTGCTGTATGATCGCATCCAGGAGCGGAGTGATGTCAGCGGTCTGCTTCTGCCAGTCTTCTCCCATCCAACCCTGTTTGGCTGATCCGTAATACGTAGGAAAATCGAGCTGATCATCCGTTGCGTTTAGTTCAAACATCAGATCAAAAACCGCTTCATGAACTTCGTCGGGACGGCAGTTTTCTTTATCCACTTTATTGATAACGACAATGGGCTTCAGACCCAGCTCGATGGCTTTTTGCAATACAAAACGGGTTTGCGGCATCGGGCCTTCAAAAGCGTCAACCAGCAATAATACCCCGTCAGCCATATTTAACACCCGCTCCACTTCTCCTCCAAAATCGGAGTGACCCGGTGTGTCAATGATGTTGATCTTGACCCCTTTATAGGTCACGGAAGCATTTTTGGCCAGGATGGTGATGCCCCGTTCGCGTTCCTGATCGTTGTTGTCGAGAATGAGTTCTCCCGGACGTTCATGATCCTTGAAGAGGTTACCAGCGTGTAACAGCTTGTCTACCAATGTTGTTTTCCCATGGTCAACGTGGGCAATAATGGCAATATTTCGGATATTTTGCATAGGCTTCGAAAAATGAAGCCGCAAAAGTACGGAAATTACTCGAAGGTTAGTATTAACTAATGATTAATTATTATTTGTTCAGGCCTGGATATACATGACCTCCTTCACCGCCCGAATAACTTTTTCCGGATTCGGAAGGTATTCATCCACTAGCGTTGAAGCATAGGGCAAGGAAGTATCGGCAGCATTCACCCGGCGTACCGGAGCATCCAGGTAGTCAAATGCATCCTTCTGTACCTGGTAAGCAACCTCCGAAGATACCCCAAACATTGGCCAGGATTCATCAACAACCACCATACGGTTCGTCTTCCGGACACTTTCAATCAGCGTAGCAATATCCAGGGGCCGGATGGTTCTTAGGTCAATAACCTCTGCCGAGATTCCTTCTTTAGCCAATTCTTCAGCGGCATCCAGGCACACCAAAACCATTTTGTTGAAGGAGACCAGGGTAATGTCGGTGCCCGGGCGGCGAACGACAGCCTTGCCGATTGGCACCAGATATTCTTCATCAGGCACTTCTCCCTTGTGACCATACATGATCTCCGATTCCATTATACAAACCGGGTCATTGTCCCGAATGGCTGATTTTAAAAGTCCCTTTGAGTCGGCGGGATCGATGCACGAGATCACCTTCAATCCCGGCACATTTCCCATCCAGCTTTCAAAGGTCTGCGAATGCTGCTGGGCCAGCTGACCAGCAGCGCCTGAAGGACCCCGAAAGACTACTGGACAATTGAACTGACCGGCAGACTGGGACAACGTCTTGGCTGCATTGTTCACGATCTGGTCAAAGGCTAGGATAGCAAAATTCCAGGTCATGAACTCCACGATCGGACGCAATCCGTTCATGGCAGCGCCTACACCTATACCGGCGAATCCCAACTCGGTAATTGGGGTATCAATGACTCGTTTGGGCCCGAATTCATCCAGCATGCCCTTACTCACTTTGTAAGCACCGTTGTATTCGGCAACTTCTTCACCCATCAGAAACACCGATTCATCACGGCGCATTTCTTCAGACATAGCTTCACCCAGTGCTTCACGTAAGGTTATTATTCTTCCCATTGGTCAATTGATCTGTTTTGTGGCTGCAAATTTAAAGAATTGAACCCAATTCCAGCATTTGAATTCGAAAGAGGGCACTCCCGGTAATTTATTGGCCTGATGGAATCCGGTATGTCAATAACATCTACCGCAGGTAAAGGTTTATTGAACCAGCTTTCGGGCGAGGTCCGGTAAATTGGTTCCACCGAAAGTCCCCGAAGTCATAAAAAGAAATACTTTCTTTCCTGCTGGTAATTGATCAAGGTATATGGGTATGTCCGCAGGTTGTTTGAGAATTCGCAATCCGGGATAGGAGAATGCCTCGTCAACTTCTGTATCCATCAGCGTGGGCAGGCGCTTCATCTCAAAGGTATGTTCCTGATAGAATACCACTGCGTGATCTGCACCATCCAGCGTATGGGCATATTGGGGTAAAAAAGCCCTGTTCAGCGAAGAAAAGGTGTGTAATTCCAGCAAACAAATCAGCGTATGATCCGGATATTGTCGCCGCACGGCCTGCACCGTAGCCCGCACTTTGGATGGGGCGTGTGCGAAATCCAGGTAACAGAGTGAATCCTTACCCCGTGCGAGCAATTGCAATCGTTTCGAGGCACCACGGAAACTACCCATGGATTCCAGAAATTGCTTCTCCGTCAGGCCCAGTTTCATAGAAACTTCCAATGCCGCCTTCATATTTTGCATGTTGTGCTCTCCGAATAGCGGTGTCAGGTAGGGATGATCATCCCGGTCACGCAGCATGGTACCTTCATTGGTCTGGATATGCGGGATAGCCCGGTAGGGTATCCACTCCAGATCTGGTCGCAACTCCTTTAATTTTGCCAGGTTGGGATCATCCGCACAATACAACACCGTTCCTTCCGGCTCCATGGATTGGATTAAATCAGCGAATAATTGTTTGTAGCCTTCAAAAGTGGGAAACACATTCATGTGATCCCAGGCGATCCCCGTAATAACTGCGATGTGAGGCTTATAATGAATGAACTTAGGCCGGCGGTCCACCGGCGATGACAAATATTCATCTCCTTCGGCGATAAAGAGGGTCGCGTTGGAAAGGTGAACCATGTCTTCAAATCCCTCGATCCGGGCCCCTACCAGGTAATCCATCGGTTTTCCGGATTGCTGCAACGCATACAATATCATGGAAGTTGTGGTCGTTTTTCCATGACTACCGGCAATCACAATCCTGGTTTTGTCCTTGGCGTGTTCGTACATGAAGGACGGAAAAGAATGGATTGGCACCCCTAATTCCATTGCACGAAGGAGTTCAGGATTGTCGGGACGGGCATGCATGCCGAGAATTACCAGATCAATGCCTTGATGGATCCGGCCGGGGTCCCAGCCCTCATGATCCGGAAGCAGATCGTGTTCGAGCAACCGCTCCTTAGCGGGGCTGTAGATCTCGTCGTCTGAACCAGTGACCAAATGTCCATTTTTTTTCAAAGCGATGGCCAAATTATGCATGATGCTACCCCCTATGGCTATCAAATGAATACGCATGAACAAATAATATATGTTTATCTTTGTACTAAACGGCGTAAACTTACGTTAATTTTTTTGGTATAAATCTTGTTCCATTACCATCGTCAAATTTTATATGAAAATGAAGAAAGGAAATAAGTATGCCATGTGGATTGCAGTGCTGAGTTTGATCGTATTATCCTCCTGTAACCGCGGGATCGGATGTCCGAGCGATTTTTCACTACACATCGACATTGTTGACCTGGCAAGTCAGATCATCAAAAACATCTTCTAAATCATGCTTTGGATTCATTTAATCAACGACAACCAAATTGACCAAATCGTAGAAGATTCTTTTCAGGTGCCGGTTTTCATCTTCAAGCACAGCAAGCGTACCAGCATCAGCTCCATCGCTTTGCACCGCCTGGAATCTGAGTGGCCTTTTATTCGTCAGAATCATAAGGCTTATTACCTGGATGTCCAAAAGAACGGCCAAATATCCCGCATGGTAGCTGAATCTTTCGGCGTACACCATGAATCACCACAGCTTTTGGTGATCCTTAATGGCGAATGCGTTTACGACGCTTCCCATCTTGATATTCAGGCTCGTGAATTGGAAGCACTCCGCGTTCCGGCAGCATGACATCGTGGTCCTTGCGGATCACTGCCGACGGTAGCCATACCGTTTTCTCTGAACCTTACCAATCAACCTATCATTCCATGCATGGCGCATGGCAGGAAAGCATGCATGTCTTTATTCATGCAGGACTGGTTTTTGCACTGGACCAATACAAGCACTCGCATGTGCGCATTTGGGAAATGGGCTTTGGAACCGGCCTTAATGCATTTTTATCCTGGCATGTCCTGAATACAAAAGGGATCTCCCTGGACTATCATGCACTGGACATTCATCCTCTGCCACCAAGCATTACAGCAGCTTTAAACTATCCTGAGCGGATGGATCATCCGGATGCCAACGAGGTTTTTGAAGCTATTCACCAGGCACCCTGGGATAACACCACATCCATCACCCCAGGATTCAATCTGACTAAACTACGCACGGATATTACATCCTATCATCCTGATTTTCAAGCCGATGTCATTTATTACGATGCGTTTGGACCCGGCAGCCAATCACCATTATGGACCGCGGAGGTCATCAGGCAGGTATTGAGTCCGCTCTCCCATCCGGGCACTGTGCTTACCACCTACAGTTCACAAGGGTCCTTTCGACGTGCATTGTCCAGCAATAATTTTCTCGTCACCAAAATCCCGGGGCCTCCGGGTAAGAGAGAGATGATCCGGGCCATCTATTCACGGACGGATCAGTAGCGATCTCCGTACAGGGATTTGGCAGCTTCTTCATATTTGTCACCGTGCGACCAGTGCGGGTTGCTGTCTTTTTGGGCTATCAGATAGGCTGCATAAGTAAAGGCTTTCCAGTATGCGTTTGCGTAACGGTAATTAATAGAGTCGGGATTGTCTGATTCCCGGTGATAATAGGTACGGATCTCTTCATCAAATGCCCTGAAGCCGGGAGAAAAAGTAGGAGCCGGAATACCCTGCTGAGCAAATCTTACATTGTCGGACCGATCGAATAAATTCTGTTCTTTTGCCGGATCCACCACCACACTTAATCCGAAAGCCTCACAGGCCTGTTTCATCTCCTGTGCCGCACCAACCCGGTCGTATCCCAATATGGAAATAACTGTAGTATCCGAATAACCAGCCCCGTCCGTATTCAGATTGAACCGGATCTTATCAAGGGCGATGGGTGGGTTTTTAACGAAATAATCACTCCCTAAAAGCCCTTTTTCTTCGGCGGTCCAGGCAGCAAACACAATGGATCGTTTCGTAGAAACCGTATTGAGAACATCCGCTGATGACAAAAGGGCTACGACACCCATCCCATTATCCCGTGCACCGTTAAAGATCGTATCCTGACCCGGAGGCTCTCCCGGAGCCCGGTTTCTTACACCGATGTGGTCATAATGTGCACTCAGGATAATGAATTCGTCCTGATATTCTGCTTCCGATCCAGGTTTGTATGCCAGGACATTAAAGGAGGGCACTTTCAGCCGCTGAACACCGGTATATTGGATATGAATCGGCCTCACCGGACTCTTCCTTAAGCTCGCTATGGCACGGTTGTCCAGCTGGATCAGACCATGGGCAAGCGGTGTGGTTCCTTCTCCCGCCTCCTGTTCCAATTGGAGCCGCTCCCGGTTCAGATAATTGCTCATGACGGACCAGGGGGTTTGTAACGTATAGATCTCCAGCAATCCTTTAGCTCCGAAAAGCTGGAGTTCTTTTTGCTTCTCCCGACCTTTCTGCATAGCTGCCATAGGACTGCGGATGTCTTCTGTTCCAAAGAGTGTAATCACATATTTACCCTGTACTTCATCAGCAACAATAGAGTCGCCAAAGTTGATAAATACTGCAATACCCTGGTCCTCAATTGCCGGTCCGTCGAGCATCAGTACATTTTGTCCCTGTGCGAATACCGTGTCCAGAAATCGGATCTCCGTCCGTCCAGGGATGATTTTTTCAAAGGGTACTTCCTGAAAGTAATCGTGCATGCCGGGCAGTGGCAATAATCCATTTTTACGGAAAATTTCAGCAATGTACCGTGCTGCCACATTTAATCCGGGCTCTCCTACGTTTCTGCCCTGCAGTTCATCACTGGCTAGAAAACGCAATTCCTGTTCGTACAGTCCGGGGTGCCAGTTATTCTTTATCCATTCGGGAGCCTGTCCGGTGAGTGAACCGGCCAGTGCCAGGGAGGTAAGGAAGGTTATCAGGTATTTCATTGGTGCAATATCAAGGCTTTCCGGGTAAGTTAGCCAAAAATGTGCACCGACTTTTCATTGGGGAATATTTTCATATCTTGGAAGCTCCGAATTAATCCTATACATATATGAAAAAATTGGAGTTGCACTGGAAGATCATTATCGGAATGATCGCCGGAGTGGGTATTGGATTTTTAGCAGTCGCTCTGGGATTGCAAACATGGGTCGAAAACTGGATCAAGCCATTCGGCACCATCTTTATAAACCTGCTCAAACTCGTTGCCGTACCCCTGATCATCGTTTCACTGATCAAAGGAATAGCAGAACTTCAGGATATCTCCAAATTATCCAGGATGGGAGGCCGGACATTAATCATCTACGTATTTACGACCGTCATTGCGGTAAGCATTGGGCTTTTGGTGGTAAATATCCTCAAACCTGGTAACCGCATTAATGAACAAACCAGACAGGAACTTCTGGACAATTTTGGAACCGATGCCGATGCAAAAATCACCATGGCCACAGAGCAGAAAGGTCAGGGGCCCCTACAAGCGTTGGTCGACATTGTCCCGGACAATATTTTTTCTTCCATGACCGACAACCGGAATATGCTCCAGGTAATCTTTTTTGTGGTCTTGTTGGGCATTGGGTTAATCCTGATCGACAAAGAGAAAGCAAAACCAGTCATTGCTTTCATTGATGGTCTCAATGAAGTGATTTTGAAGATCATTGATCTCGTCATGCTTACTGCACCTCTGGGTGTTCTGGCGCTATTGGCCTCTCTCGTCGTAGAATCACCAAGCCTGGATCTATTTCGAGCCCTGCTCAGTTACGCCATCTGTGTAATCATCGGCTTATCGGTGATGATCTTTGGTTTTTATCCCCTGTTTGTCAAGTTTTTTACCGGCAAATCGGCGAAGTTCTTTTTTAAGGGCATTGCACCTGCGCAACTGGTGGCTTTTTCAACCAGTTCTTCCGCTGCGACCCTTCCTGTGACGATGGAACGTGTGACTGAACATCTTGGTGTTGATGACGAGGTTTCAAGCTTTGTACTCCCGATCGGGGCTACCGTAAATATG
Source organism: Lewinellaceae bacterium (assembly GCA_020636135.1). Lineage (NCBI taxonomy): Bacteria > Pseudomonadati > Bacteroidota > Saprospiria > Saprospirales > Lewinellaceae > Lewinellaceae bacterium. The sequence goes on along the minus strand of JACJYK010000001.1, from coordinate 1,705,799 downwards.
GATGGTACCAGCCTGTATCAGGGTGTGGCCGCCGTGTTCATCGCCCAGGCATTTAATATGGATCTCTCCCTGATGGATCAGCTCACCATCATTCTCACTGCCACATTGGCTTCCATAGGCTCTGCTGCAGTCCCAAGCGCCGGTATGATCATGCTGGTTATTGTACTGGGCAGTGTGGGTATTCCGGAAGCCGGATTAGCCCTTATCTTTGCAGTCGACCGGCCTCTGGATATGTTACGCACAGTGGTCAACATTACCGGAGACTCGTCCGTATCCATGGTCGTGGCCAAATCACTGAATCTTTTGGGTGAACCAAAAGTGAAAGACTGGGATGATAACTATAAAAAATAAAATCTACTGGTTTATATGGAAAATAAGTTGCTAGGACCTGGGTCACGGGTTAAACACCCAGCCTATGGTGATGGAGTCGTCGTAAAATTACATGTAGCTGCTTACGGAGTTTGTTTTACACAGCACGGAATGAAATTGGTAGGTAAGGATTATAAAGACTGGCAGGTGATCGAAGCCCTGCCCGCTGATGAATCCGTTACATTCAATGAAGCAGAAAAGTCTTTGATCAGGATTCTGAAGACCTGGTCGGATATCAGCGAAGTTGTGCCCCTGGGAGATAAATGGGACGGAGGGGTCATGATCCTGCAACCTGAGGACGATTCACTCAAACCCAAGGAAATCCCCATTGATGCGTTCTTTCATAAGATCGTCATGGTGCGCGACCGCCTGCGTGTACTGGAACAACGCATCAACAGTCATGAAAAGCTGACGGACGAAGACAAGTTCAACATCCAGCAATACATCACACGCGTTTATGGCAGTCTGACCACGTTCAACGTATTATTCAAAAATAAAGAAGATAATTTTGTTGGTGATAAAACCTAATCGACTCTTCGGAGTCATCGTAATTATCGGGTTGTTACTGCAATCCGGGTGCCTCGTCGTCGAAAACAAGTACGATAAAATAGCGCCGGGAATATGGCGTGGAGCATTGACTCTGGAAGCGGGCGCTCCTGCCGTAGAAGCCGATGTGCTGGGTGAGGCCATCCGGACACCGGAAGATGAACCGGTTCTAATGCCTTTCCTGTTTGAAGTCAGCTACAGCGAGGATCATGAAATGCACATTGACATTCTTAATGGAGAAGAACGTATTCCGGTGGACCGTATCCTTTATGGTCGTGATCCCGCCACCGCTCAGGACACGTTCGTTTTCTACTTTGATGTGATGGATTCCTATTTACACGGGATAATCAAGGCTGACATCATGGATGGCGAGTGGGTCCGGGCCAACCGCGACAACTACCGCATACCTTTTGTTGCACACTATGGTGAATCATCGCGGTTCCCACCGGCGGTGACTCCTCCTTCGGTAGACTTTACGGGTCGCTGGGATGCTCAATTCGCTGCAGAAACCAAGAAACCTTATCGAGCCGTAGGCATTTTCGAGCAGCATGGGAAATCGCTTACAGGTACCTTTCTTACCGAGACCGGGGACTACCGCTACCTGGCCGGTGATGTCTCCGGCAACACACTTCGCCTTAGCGCTTTTGATGGTTCACATGCTTTCTTATTCGAAGGGAAAATGCAACCCGATTCCACGATTCTTGGCACCTATTGGTCAGGACATCGATACAAAGTGTTGTGGAATGCCCAGCGTAATGAAAATGCCATGTTATCTGAACCCGATTCCATCACAGTATTAAACAAAGGATACGAAACCATCGATTTCACCTTTCCGGATGCAGATGGCAAATCTGTTGGGTTGAATGATCCTGCGTTTAGCGGGCATCCCAAGATCGTCCAGATCCTCGGCACCTGGTGTCCCAATTGCCGCGATGAAACGAATTTTCTGGTGGAATACCTTAAAGAAAACCCGGACCTCAACCTCAAGGTGATCGGACTTGCATTTGAATCGTATTCCGATGATGACAAAAATCGCGCGATCATTAAACAATATGCCGAAAAATTGCAGGTACCCTACCCCATTCTTTTAGCCGGGCATTACGATTACGATGAGATCGCTCTAAAGCTTCCCATGCTAAAAAAGTTTATTGCATTCCCAACCATGATCATGCTCGATAAGAACAATCAGGTCATCCGCATCCACACGGGATTCAGCGGACCTGCCACCCCGGACTATAAGGTGTTTGCAACTAATTTTGATCACTTTATCCAAGATTTGACAAAATCATGAAACCTATCGTTTTGATTACCGGAGCCACATCCGGAATTGGAAGGGCAACTGCCAACCTGCTTGCTGAATCCGGCTATCGTATTATCATTACAGGCCGTCGTGAAGACCGGCTGAGCAAAATGAAAGAAGAGATCAATGCCCTGGGAGCAGATTGTCTGACCTTGTGTTTTGATGTTAGGTCTTATGAGTCCTGTGCCAAAGCCGTTGCTTCAATTCCTCCGGATTGGCAGGAAATCGACATTCTGTTGAACAATGCTGGCAAAGCAAAAGGCTTTGATCCCATTCACCAGGGAAAGCTGGAACATTGGGAGGAAATGATAGACACCAATCTGAAAGGCCTGCTATACATGTCCCGCCTGATCACCCCGGGCATGGTAAAACGTAAAAAGGGACATGTGATCAACATCGCATCGACCGCCGGAAAAGAGGTTTACCCCAATGGCAATGTCTATTGCGCAACCAAATTTGGTGTGGATGCATTAACCCAGGCAATGCGGCTGGATCTTCACAAATACAACATCAGGGTCAGCCAGATTGCACCCGGCCATGTAGAGGAAACCGAATTTGCCGTTGTCCGTTTTGACGGAGACACCCAACGAGCCAAAATTTATGAAGATTTCAATCCACTGACATCACGGGATATAGCCGAAACCATCTTATTTATTATTACCCGCCCACCCCATGTTAATATTCAGGATGTTTTAATGATGGGCACCCAGCAAGCCAGCAGTAATTTTATAGACCGCAGCGGAAGATTCTCCGTTGACTAACCTAACCTTTAAACAGAGATTTGATATCCACTGCATCCTCAATATTCATCCTGCCGGAAAGCACCAGCCGCATTTCCCTTCTACGATTGGCTCCTTCGTACAACCGGAATTCTTCATCCGTCTCCGGTGCGACCAGTGGAGCAGGCCTGGGCGTTTTTGAATCGTGATCCAAAGCAACCATTGTAAAGTAGGCGTGGTTGGATTTCACACGGGGCTTTCCCTCAAAGTTATTGACAAATACTTCCACATAGACTTCCACTGAAGTATTGAAAGCTCTTGTAACACAGGATTCTAGCGTGATGATCTCACCTAAATTGATCGGGTGCTTAAAGGACACATGATCCACTGATGCTGTCACCACATGCGCCTCACAATGCTTACCGGCGCAAATTCCGGCCGCAATATCCATCCAGCGCATAAGCACGCCGCCCATCAGGGAACCCAGTGGATTGGTATCATTGGGCATGATCATCTCCGTCATGATGGTACGGGACTGGTTTACCAGTTTAGTTTTTCTCTCCATAGTTTATACTTACTTCAAAAACCGTTTCAAAATGAGTGATGAGTTTATCGATGACCTCTTCCCTTGGCACCGGATGTTGGAGTTCTCTTTCCAGCGAGGTAACACCCTTACCAGCCTCCGAGATACCGCAGGGGATAATCTTGTCAAAGTACACGAGATCCGTCGCAATATTAAATGCCAGTCCATGCATGGTCACCCAACGACTGAGATGAACACCTATCGCACAGATTTTGCGCCAATCATCCGGCACAGGTTCCAGCCAGACTCCGGTATAAGCCGGCAACCGCTTACCTTCCAGGCGGTAATCAGCCAACATACGGATGATCACCTCTTCCAGTGAGCGGATATACCGGTGAACATCGGTGAATAACTGATCGAGATCCAGGATAGGATAAACCACTAGTTGTCCTGGGCCATGAAACGTGATGTCACCGCCCCGATTGGTCTTATAGACCTCAATATGTTCATTTTCAGCTTGTTCCTCACTAATCAGTAAATGATCCATTGAACCACTCTTTCCAATGGTAAAGACGGGTGGATGGCTGCAAACAATGATCCGGTGCCGGATAGCTGAAGGGTTACCCTGGCGCTTAAGCGCTACGATCTCATCCAGAATGGTTTGTTGCCTCGACCTGGCTTCCTGATAGGGAATTGATCCCCAATTTTCTAAGAGCACTTCTTGACGCATCCAATTTGTCCGTTTACCGATTCAATAAAAATTGTAAGTATGAACAATGGCTCTGACGTTCCGTTTAGCCCGATTCTTAATTTTTACTGCCTTCAAAAGGCGGCAAAGTTCACGATTTATCCGGACAAAAAGCCCGTTCTGGTAGAAACGGATCTTCAGTCGGTCCTATTTAAAGTATTCTGGCTAGGTTTTTGAACTCCATCAGGAAGCCTCCCCGGAACGATTTTACCCCCTTTTATGTTCCACTAATGATTCGTAAATATTCCCTGAAGCCGGTAGGTATCACAGACAGTAAGCCATTGTAATCTTTTGAATTTTAAAACGTTAAAGTCTTATAGTTCATTAAATTATTTTGAATGTATTGTAATTTTGTTCATTAAACCAAGGTTAGGGTTTCTTTGCTACGGTTTATTTATAATCTCATGAAACAGGTGTTGAAGCTCATAGCATTGATCTGCCTGGTATCCTCTGCATTGCGCAGTCAGGAAGTACCGGACTTTGTGCTGCACGACTCCGAGGGCAACACCCACCAGCTTTCTGCCTACCTGCAAAATAATCAGTACGTCGTTCTTGAATTTTTCCATTCTTTGGCCACTCAAGCCAATTCCATGGCCTACGATCTGGAACAATTGTATGAGGTCTGGGGAAATGGCGAATTCAAAGTACAGTTCCTGGCAGTTTCACTGCGGGATTTTGACGACAATGCGACCCTGAATAAATTTAAAGTAAAATACCGGGCCTCCTTCCCTCATTGTGGCGTGGACGGAGGAGCACTGACCAACATGACTCCCTGGACTGATGGCATCTACGGGCAGATTCGTTTGTTACCCAGTTTTGTGATCATCAGCCCCGATAGTACCGTGGTCTTTGACATCCGGGATAACAATACCCTTGCACTGCTTGACTCCATCGATCATACCCTGTACCGGCTGGGTGCTCGCAAACCTTTTATTGTGAAAGGACAGGTGACCATGGATGATTCACCCATGCAGGAAGTACAGGTGGAGGCTGACGATGAAATGACTCATAACAACCGGGTTGTATTGACCAACCTGGAAGGCAAATACATCCATGTCTTTGACTCTACCCCGTCCGACCGGTCCATCCTATTCCGACCGATCAAAAATGACCGGCATGACAATGGAGTATCTACCTGGGATATTGTATTCACCATTAAACATATTCTGGGACAGGAGCCATTTACGACGATCGAAGAATTGATCGCCGCCGATATTAACCATGATGAACGGATATCTGCCATCGATGTGGTTGAGATGAGGAAGATGGTTCTGGGCATCGATACCGTATTCAAAAACAACACATCCTGGCGTTTTATCCCAAAAAATTATCAGTACCCGACAGTTGATTCTTTATTCCTGTTGGGCTTTCCGGAAGCCATAACCATTGGAGAAATCCTTGATCAACCTGACAATGCCAGCTTCATCGGGATAAAAGTGGGTGATGTCAATGGTTCTGCCGAAGTCAATTTGTTGGAGTCAAGAAATGAACATCCGTCTGCAGCCCCGCTTTATTATGCATTCCGTGAAAATGATGGTGGACAGCGGATACTTCGCATCACCTTACCTGCAGAATCTTCCCAATGGGTAGGCATGCAATTGGGACTACAACTTCCCGGCCAGCCTTTAAAAATAACAACGAATCTCAGTCATTGGGAAGACGGTTTAAGTTTTTACGATCACAAGTCGGGTGAATGGCGCTTATCCTATCCGTATTCAACGGAGTTAATGAATGAGCCTGCATACATTGATTTAACCCTGGACCAGGAACAGCTTACCATAAATCTTGCATCCAAATTCCACTCGGAAGTTTATACCAATACACATCAGGTCAAAGACATCAAGCTGGATCCATTGATGATCGATGGAGGAGTTCGGACTTATCCGAATCCAACAAACGATGACCTGGCCATTGTAATACCAGCCGGCTGGAATGAAGGACAGATCGATGTACTGGACTTACAGGGGAAACTCTGGATCCGCAAAGCGGTCAGCGGCAGGGAAACCACTTCAAGGATTTCCATGGCCCATTTACCTGCCGGTATTTACGTGATCCGGTGTCAGGATCAGCTGGGGCATCGGGAAACTGTCAGAGTTCTAAAAGACTGACCCGCCTCGATACCGAAAGTCCATTCTCATTTTTTTGGATTACCTTTGCGACAACTCGGAGAGAATGAAGATAACCTATTTTGGCCATTCCTGTGTGGAGGTGATTACCGGCGGCAAAAAGCTGCTGTTTGACCCATTCATTTCTCAAAATCCATTGGCGAAATCGGTCAATATAACTTCATTCAACCCTGATTTCATACTGCTTTCTCATGGTCACGGCGATCACGTTCAGGATGCTGTCCAGATCGCGAAATCCAGCGAGTCTACTTTTATTTCGTGTTTTGAGCTGGTAAGCTGGGTCGAAGAAAAAGGATTGAAAGGGCACCCGATGAACATCGGTGGTAAATGGAAATTTGATTTCGGAACCGTCAAGCTGGTTCAGGCAGTACATTCTTCCAAATTACCGGACGGGCAATACGGAGGACCGGAAGCAGGATTCGTAATCTGGAACGAAGAGGATTGTTTTTATTTCGCAGGCGACACGGCGCTTACTATGGATATGCAATTAATTCCTATGATTTGTCCACCTCTCCAGGTAGCTTTACTGCCAATAGGTGATAACTTTACCATGGGATATGAAGATGCAGTTGTGGCTGCAGACTTCATCCAGTGCGAAACTGTCATTGGAATTCACTACGACACCTTCGGTTACATTACCATTGATAAGCAAGCTGCACGGAAGGCGTTTGAATCCGTAGGTAAAGAATTGATCTTGTTAGATATTGGACAAACTTTAACCATCTGATATGGGGAAAATCATCGCAATAGCCAATCAAAAGGGTGGCGTCGGAAAAACCACCACAGCTATCAACCTGGCAGCGGCACTTGCCATTCTAGAATACAAGATCCTGCTTGTCGATGCCGATCCTCAGGCTAATGCCAGCTCCTGTGCCGGTATCGACCTCGAGCAGATGGAATACTCATTGTACGACTGTATGATCAGCCAGGTACCAGTCGATCAGGCGATAATGCCTTCCGAGACCCCTAACCTCCATGTTTTACCCTCACATGTCGATCTGGTAGGTGCGGAAATCGAACTTCCGGGAGTGAAACGCAGAGAATATGTAATGCGTGATTTGCTGGAGCCCCTGAAAAACCAGTATGACTTCATCTTCATCGATTGCCTGCCCTCACTGGGTTTGATCACGCTGAATGCCCTGACCGCCGCAGATGCTGTTATCATACCCATCCAATGTGAAATATTCGCGCTGGAAGGCCTGGCAAAACTTAAAAACACCATTACCCTGGTTCAGGAACACCTGAACCCGGAACTCGAGGTGGAAGGCATCCTCCTATCGATGTATGACCAACGCCTGCGATTGGCTAACATGGTATTGGAAGAGATCCGCAACAACTCCGAATATCCGGTATTTACCACCGTGATCCACCGCAATTCCAAAATCAGTGAAGCGCCCGGATTGCATCGCCCGGTCATTATGTATGATGCGTCCAGCAAAGGCACCGCAAACTTTCTTAATCTGGCCGACGAGTTCCTGCAAAAGAATTCAACCATCCAATCCGTAAACTCTTAAGTCTCTGTAATTAATCGTGGCAAAACAAGATAGCAAACAAGAACTCGGTAAGGGTATCCGCGCTTTATTAAGCGGAAATAGTGAACTTTCTACCCTCCATACGACCAAAAGCCCCGGGACTGGCAACACCATTACCGAAATATCGGTAGACCAGATCGAGGTTAACCCGTTTCAGCCCAGAAATGCTTTTGATGAAACAGCCATCAATGAATTGGCTGCATCCATCAAAAACCATGGTATCATCCAGCCGCTGACCATACGTAAATTATCCAATGATGACTTCCAACTGATATCCGGGGAACGCCGTTTGCGTGCGGCCAAAATAGCCGGATTGAAAAAAGTGCCTGCCTACATCCGGACGGCTGATGACCAAAGCATGCTGGAAATGGCTCTTGTCGAAAACATCCAACGACAAGACCTCAACCCTCTGGAAGTAGCCATATCCCTGAAACGACTGCTGGAAGAATGTGACCTGACTCATGATGCCCTTTCTGACCGGGTGGCCAAAGACCGGAGTACCGTAACCAACTACATCCGACTGCTTAAGCTGCCGCCAGAAGTACAGCATGCCCTGAAAGCCAGCGAGATCAGTATGGGACATGCCAAAGCCATTCTTTCGCTGGATGGCATCGATAAGCAATTGATTGTGTTCCGGGAGATAATCCAAAAGCAATTGTCTGTCCGCGCAACCGAAGAATTTGCGCGTTCTCTCCAGCAACCAAGGTCTGGACAAAAGGCCAAGTCACCATCAGGAAGCCTGCCCTTTCAATACGAACAGGTTCGCAAAGACCTCACCAGTACATTTGATACGAAAGTTGATATCCAGCTTAAAGGTAAAAGCAAGGGATTCATACAGATTCATTTCAATTCAGATGATGAATTCAATCATATCCTGGATCAAATCAAATAGGCTGGACGTTAATAGCATATGAAATGGATCTTCCAGACACTGTTCGTATGTTTAATTACTCTTCCCGTCATGGCGCAGGATAGCCTGTCTGTTTTAACCCGGACAGAGACCCAGGCTGACACCACAAAAAAACTTAAAAGTTTACGGATCAGGGATAAGTCACCTAACCGTGCAGCAATTTATTCCCTGGTATTGCCAGGCGCAGGACAGGTTTACAATGGAAGGTTTTGGAAAGTACCGATCGTATATGCGGCGTTGGGCACTTCGTACTATTTTATTCGAACCAATAAGGCGCAGTATCACCGGTTCAGGGATGCTTATCTCATCCGGATCGACACCATTCCAACCACCGTGGACGAGTTTGTTGACGTGATCCCGACAGCGGAGGGCATTAAGTCGTACCGTGATCAGGCCCGTCGCTATATGGAGATCAGTTATTTTTCTTTTGGTTTTGTCTGGTTACTGAACAGCATCGAAGCCTATGTGGATTGCCACTTGCTGCACTTTGATATTTCTGAGGACCTGTCCCTTGATCTGAGTGTTCCAAAATCCTATCCGGGAATCTCCGTCAATCTTTCCTTTAACAAAATTCCGCGACCTGCTGCAGGTAGGAGAATAGGCCCGCTGGGCAAATGATGGCATATTACATCAAGCCAAAAATCTTGGCATAACGAACCATCTCACCCTGATTTGACACTTTAAGTTTACCTGTCAGAATGGCCATCAGTGGATTGAGATCGCCGGTTACCACTTTCATAAAATTATCGCCACTTGATTTCACAACACACCGCGGATCGCCCACCAGGCCTTCATTTGCAGTCAGTACACCGTCTTTAAGGGACAGGGTGTATTCGCCTCCATCGTCACCGGATAATTCAAAATGAAAGATTGTCTCCATTCCTTCAACGGCCTCCTTCCTTACTTTCTCCGGAAGTTTAAATATAAAGTCACGTGCATTCATCGTTTAATCCTGATTTGAGCCAAATAAACATACGGATTATGCATTGGTTTAGAAAATGACCTTTCAATGAAGGAAAGACCCAAATTCCTGCATGTATTCCTCCATACTTTTTTCGGTGTATCCTCCCGGAAGCCGGAATGCCGCTTCGTCAACATGGTTTTCCAGCTTGGTCACTTCAAACTGAACGGCCAGTGGACCTTCATTTAGCCGGTAACCCAAAGGGGTGCCTCCCAGCAAATCGGTCGTGAATTGTTCGATCCCATAGCCAACGAACGGGATCTTCAGACTTGGGCAAACAAACAAATCTATTCCTGGTCCATTTGCGGATGAAGATACCCGTACCCGTTGCACCGGCAGTCCCATGATCGTCTTGTGATCTTCCGGGAAACGCTGAATATGTAAATCTTCTTCCGCGATTTCATCCGCATTCAAGGTTCCCATAGCGAGCGGATCCAACTTCACTTTGGTTCTCCGGCCGAAAACATCGGAAAAAAGCATTACTTCATTACTCCCGCGGTTCCAATAATAATTCAGCTTGATAACTCCGTTCATAATGGTTACCTCCGTCCTGGTGAAGTCTGGCTTAAAATAAACATTGAGATGAACCTGCCTGAACATATTCTCCAGTGGAAGACCGCTCCTGGACTCCAGCGTATCCATTTGTCTCGCGAGGGAGTCAGGCAACTTAAATTCCGTTACTGAAAAGGTCATAACACCTCGTTGGGCCATAGCGGATACACCGGCAATGAGTAGGATCGTAAAAAGGAATAGCTTTCTCATCATAATTGCAATTACCGCCAATTAAAGTAAGGAGTTCCACAAGTACTGCAGAATATAGACGAACCTGTGAAATTCATATACTCAAACAGATGGGAGCATGAAAACCAATTCAAAAATTACATTGCTATAAGCTGAAGGTTACCCTGCCGGCATTGGCATGGGCTGTCTCCGCACCAAAGATGGAGGGTTTGCTCATTGCCGCCATCGTTCATCAGAACATCCATTCATCGACAAATTTCGAGACAATCTTGGCCAGATTAAGGGCATCTGCTTCAGCCCGGTGATGGTGCCCTTCAAACTCAAAACCTTCCCGCTGTACGGTGGACTTCAGGCCATGGGTATGCTTCAATCTACGGATCCGGTGGTATTGTTTCTTGATGTTTATGTAAGGTTCCAGCCACAGACTGTCGACCTGGTGCATATCACATTCCCGCATAAGTTGCTTCTGGTCAAAATTGCCCCAGGCGCAGAGCAGGTATTCATCATCTTCCGGTCTGATCCAGTCGTAGAATTCTTTGATGGCCCGGTCGAATGTGGACGACCGGTTGACATCAATCTGGGTTATGGAGGTGAGTCTCTTGCAGAATGGGGACAACATTGGAAAATGAGTAGGCCGGACAAAACGATTAAACTGACTTTGCACATGTCCGAACCGGTCCAGCCGAAGGGCTCCGATCTCGATCACCTCCCTGATCTCCGTAGGCGGGTTACCATCCCAGCATGTCGTTTCCAGGTCAAATACAATGAACATCTAAAAGATATTTCTGTCTCAGGCATTTTTTGCCGTAACGGCACTCGACTTCATTCGATCTTCCACTTCAAGATCCAGCTCATATCCGGTAAGTCGGTTATGGTAGTAAAACAACACTTTAAAGTCCTCGCTGACCAATTGCCCCTGATTGTTGATTTCAATTGGTTTCTTGGCATGAAAGACGCCCAGATTACGTATACCGTCCTCAATCAGCTCCTGCACCGATCCACGTATTTTCCGTGATAGTTTTAACCTTCCTGCCTGTTCGGCATCAATCAGGGCTTTCTGCAGGACGGAGATGTAACGATTGAATAATTCCTGGTCAAACACGAAATCCTCTTCCGGTAGTCGCAATACACTGAACAGGTCGTTTTCCCTGAGCTGTTTTTTCAGGACCTCAAAGGCACCAAATGCCACAGCATGACTGCTCAGTACGATATTCTCTTTCAGAAAACGTTCGCCGATCTTCTCACCCAACAATTTGGTATAGACTTGTTCACGCTGCTCATTGACGCCCAACTCATTGTTGAGAACAAAGTAATCTTTCACCTCGATCGGCATTCCGTGTTCGTTAAAACTATTGCCATCATCGTCAACATCATTACCGGCAATATCTATGGGATTACCAAATGACAGGGTTATGTCCGAACTGGCAGAGAAGAACTTCCAGGCGAAGTTCAGAATGTTCGTAATGCTCTTGAACTCATCCTCTGCAGTCAGGTATTTTTCCTTGCCGATCCTTGCAAGATGCTGGTTGATCAGGTAATTGGCTTCCAGTACACTGTGATAACTCAGTACCAGTGGTATGATAAAGATCTTCGTTTTTTTCTCCTTCTTGAATATTTCACGCTGGGCTTCAATGATCGTACCCATCAATCCAAGTTTCAACCGGTCTTCCAGGGCGCCATCACGGGACCGTGTTCCACCCGGAAAAAATAAGCTATGGACACCCCTTTCGATGGACAGGGTACTCATGGATTTCAGAACCTCCAGGTAAATGGGATTTTTCTTGCGCCGGTCTACCCGGTAGGCGCCAAGACGGTTCATAAAATAACCGAAAAACTCGCTATTGTAAAGATTCAGTCCGGCTCCATAGGAAAATGCCGGCAATCCCATGACCTGATCCAGGGCATAGCCTATAAGAATGGAATCCAGATTGCTGAAATGGGTAGGTACCACCACCAGAGTTCCTTTCTGAGCGAGCGTCCTGATTTTATCGATAGGACCCTGCACTTTCATTCGCTCGTAAAGCCGGTGTTTGGTCGCAAACATCCGCATAAAATTACGGCTGGCAGCGGTGTTCAGCAGGCGGTGAAAAAATGCTGTCAGGGCTTTCCTGGCAAACTTGAAGGTTTTGATCTTAAAATTCCCGACGATCTCTTCGGTATATCGCTGAATGATGATGCGCAGGAGGTCATCTTCTATCTGCGTCCTGTTTTCAGAAAAATAGGCGTCTTTCAGCCGGGAGAGCAGTCGTTTCCAAAACAGGGTTTCCTGAGGTGGGTCCGCCTTCCAGGGTTCTTCTTTGATCCGGATCTTCTCAAGATAGATGGTCTTGGACAGTAAGGTCTCCAGATTGTCACCGTGCTTGGCTTTCAGGTTCTGATAAGCGTATTGATTGACTTCTTCTATAAAAGCCAACCGGTCTTCACTCAGCTTATAGATTGGCCAGTCTTCCAGGTTGGGCCAGATCTGAGGATATATTTTATAAACAGGATCCTTACTCATTTACCTTAAACCCTCATTCAGATTTGCAATATACATTAATATGCTGTCATCCCCCATTTTTGTCACAGTGGAGGTGTGGAATTCAGGAGGCATTTCGCTCCAGGATTTCAGCATTTCACGCCGAAAAGCCTGGTGATTCTGGGCCAGTTCCAGACTTTTGGATTTGTCTTCTTTGGTGTATACGATACTGAAAGGTATCCCGGCCTCTCCAAGCCAGTTGATGAATTGCAAATCTATAGGCTGTGGTGGAATGTTGCTGTCGATCAGTACAAAGGTGTTGATCAGTGTCGTCCGCTTGCCAATGTAGTTTTCGATCATTTGCTTCCAGCGTTGCCTTTGCTTTTTCGAAATCCGGGCATACCCATATCCGGGCAGGTCTACCAGATACCAGGACTGATCCACCAGAAAGAAATTCAAGGTCTGAGTCTTACCCGGCGAACCGGATACTTTAGCAATCTCCTTACGGTTGGTCAGAAGGTTGATCAGGCTGGATTTCCCTACATTACTTCGTCCAATAAAGGCATATTCGGGCATTCCGTCTGCAGGGCACTGATCGAGATAGACAAAACTCCCTTTAAAGTCGACTTCACTGATCTTCATCACGCAAAAATAGTGGTTTCCTGGCATTGCTCCGATTTTGCGGGCCCTGCAGGGGGTTGATGACTATTAATGATCTGTTAATGTTTTACAAGATCCGATCCATTCCAGTTGTTCCGCTAGCAAAAATGGTTGTCAAAACCTTAAAACGGACCAACGGAAAACCCCTGATGCAATGAGGTAAAAAGTTCGGCGGCACACCAGATTATGGATTAATATTCAATTAATTACACATTACTACTGCATTTAATGTTAAATTTTTGCATTTTCGTTAAATAATTTCTAAAACCATCCAATAGGTGTACCTGGCTCCCGGATGTATCGTTCTAAAGTAAAACCAAAGAAAACAGGTAAGTATGAAAAGGATGTATCTTCTCTTATTGATCGGTTTGGCCTTGTCAACAACCCCGGCAATGGCTCAATTCAAATTTGGATTCAAAGGCGGACTGAGTTCCTACAACCTGAGTCCCAATGATTTGATCATATCCAATTCGGAGTCCTTAAAAGACCTGGACATCAAAGTTCAGCAGGCCGATTTGGGAATCCATTTTGGAATACTGGCGCAGATCAACCTGGGCGGATTCTTCATCCAGCCTGAAGCCGTCTTTAATTCCAATAGTGTAGCCTTTAACATACAGGACTTTCGGGAGACCGATGTCATTCAGAAAACATTGCATGAAAAATACCAGTATCTGGACATACCTGTTTTATTTGGACCCCGTCTGGGGCCTTTCCGGCTGGGCATAGGTCCGGTGGGGCACGTCTTTATAAATTCCACTTCTGAATTGTTCGATCTGGATGGTTACAGTCAGAAGTTTAAGGAATTGACTTACGGCTGGCAGGGTGGTATCGGTATTGATCTTTGGAAATTTCAGATCGATCTGCGGTACGAAGGCAATTTCTCAAAATTCGGCGATCACATTGTCTGGAATAACACCCAATTTAATTTTGATCAAAGCCCCAGCAGAATGATCGCTTCATTGGCAATAACCTTATAGACCCCGTGAACGGTCGATAAAATATTTTGTTACTTTGCAAGCAGTGATGATCCAGTAAGTCGACTTATTGGATCTTCTTTTTTTATCGAGCAACCGGAGTGTTTATGCATTTGACCTATATTGATTACGACGATTTGCCTTTCATAGCTTCCCGCGACCTGCACTACCTCAAACAAGATCCAGCACTCCGCCCTTTTTACACGTACGAACCTGTCATTGAATCCTTTCCCAGGCTGATCGAACAACGGAAAAAACATCCTGTAGACCGTAATCTGCTGGTTGATGCATTGCTACGGCAATATCAGGACCGGCAAACCGATACGCTGACGCTGGACCAGATAGATAAATTGCGTTCTGAAAATACCTTTACCGTCATCACCGCCCACCAACCCAGCTTATTCACGGGTCCACTTTATTACATCTACAAAATTCTATCCTGCATCAACCTGAGTAAGCAGATCGAAGCACACAATCCGGATGTACGTATTATTCCGCTCTTTATCCTTGGCGGTGAGGATCACGACTTCGCAGAGATCAATCACCTTCATCTAGGAGACAAAACCATTGAATGGCAGCACCCCCAGACCGGAGGTGCCTGTGGGAGGCTCTCCCTGGAAGGACTTCCGGAATGCATCGAAGATGTGAAGCGCATCCTGGGTGATGGTTCCTTTACGGAAGAGGTGATCCGCACGCTGCGTACCTGTTATACCGGCAATTACAATTACGCGGAAGCGACCATTCGATTTATTCATTACCTATTCGGCCGCATGGGTCTGGTCATCCTCAACATGGATGAACCAGGCTTTAAATCTGCGTTTAAAAAGATCATCATCGACGATCTGGTGGCACACCGGTCAGCCACACTGGTACCGCCGGTGCAGGCAGAGCTGGAAGCAGCCGGATATCAAGCGCAGGCTTATGTACGCGACATCAATCTTTTCTACTTTCACGGGAATCAACGTGAACGCATTGATCAGGATGAAGAAGGGTATTTTTTGGTTGAAAGCCTGCAGCGCTTTACACGTCAGGAATTACTGAACCTGGCAGAGCAGCATCCGGAACGATTCAGTCCAAACGTGATCTTACGCCCCTTATATCAGGAAACCATCGTGCCAAACCTTGCCTACATCGGAGGAGGTGGCGAGTTAGCCTATTGGCTGGAACGCAAACGGCAATTTGATTTCTACGGATTGCCATTCCCAATGCTCGTGCGGCGAAATTCAGCTGCCTGGCTGGATCAGCATGCTCAGGCCAGCATCCGGAAAGGAGGTCTGCCCCTGACCGATTATTTTGTCTCCAACACGGATGGTTTGATTGCCGATTATATCCGGGACACCAGCCACATCAGCCTTGACGGATCACGGGAAGCAATGGAAGAACTCTTTAATGATATGAAGCAACAGGGAATGTCAATCGATCCGAAGCTGAACTATCCGATTGAGGGTGTCAAGGTCCGCATGAATAAATACCTGGACCGGCTGGAACAAAAAATGGTCCGGGCCGAAAAAAGGAAACAGGAACCTGTGATCAACCGCCTGCTCCACAACCATCACCTATTATTCCCGAACCATACCCTGCAGGAGCGGTACAATAACTTCCTGCCCATCTACACCCGACAGGGAAGTCACTGGCTGGATGCACTCCTACCCTACTTTGATCCGCTCGATCCCCGGTTTTTATTGTTTGAGGAATAGAACCTAATTAAAGGTCACCAGTTTATCCGGGTTATCCCGGTAGGCGAATACCAGGTCAATCTGGTCCTGAGAGTTACGCTCCAGAGAAAGCGGAGGCATTTCATGAAGGTCAAAAAATCCAACTTCGAGAATATCATGGGTGATTTGCGCTTCCCCTCCGGTGAGGTAACATTCAATAAATAGTTTATAGATCGCGTGGGGCTGTGGAGGGTGGTTGAAATATTTGGCATCAACGGCAGCCAACAACTTTTTAGGCTCAACGGTAAAGCCGGTTTCTTCAAAAGTTTCTTTGACCGCGCACTCACTGGGAGAAAGACCAATGTCAGCCCAGCCGCCCGGTAGGGCCCACATTCCATCGGCCTTTTCCCTAACCATCAGTAGCCGGCCATCCGGGTCAAATACCACGGCCCGGACATCTACCTTCGGAGTGATGTACTCGGTAGGCGCAGCAAAGTAACCCTTGATTTGTTTCATGGGAATGTCCGTCAACTGCTGGACCATTTCCTGTGTCAAATCGATGATCTCCTGGTTACGTTCTTTCTGATAATCATTTTCAGCGTAAACCAATCCGATATGTGCAATTGCCCTGACACGCTTGAGGTACTCGAAAAAAGGGTGTTGCGCAGTTTTCAAACTTGCTTGCATAGTTATCCGAAAAAGTCCATCAATTCAACCAGCCTTTCCTTGAGTTGTGACCGGTCAATGATAAAATCCAGGAAGCCGTGCTCAAGAAGGTATTCCGAAGACTGGAACCCTTCCGGCAGGTCCTTCTTTATGGTTTCTTTGATCACGCGGGGTCCGGCAAATCCGATCAAAGCATTAGGTTCGGCAAAATTGACATCGCCGAGCATGGCGAAAGAAGCGGTTACCCCCCCTGTGGTAGGATCCGTCATCAATGAAAAATATGGAATTCTGGCGTCTGCCAGCTGAGTAAGTTTTACAGAAGTCTTTGCCATTTGCATCAATGAAAAGGCTGATTCCATCATGCGTGCACCACCCGATTTTGAGATGATGAGCAGCGGCGATTTTTCCCGCAGACACACATCGATGCTACGGGCAATCTTTTCTCCTACCACGGAGCCCATAGAACCTCCGATAAACGAAAAATCCATGGCTGCGGTAACCAGCGGCTTTTTATTGATTTTCCCGGAGGCTACCGTGATCGCATCCCACAGGCCGGTCTTACGATGGGCCTTTTCAATACGCTCATCGTAGGATGTCAAGTCGGTGAATTTCAGAAAATCAGTCGATATAAGATCATCGAAAAGTTCATCGTACTTCCCGTCATAGATCAGGTCAAAATAATCGTGAGAGCCTATCCTTTCGTGATGGCCACATTTAATGCATTTGAAGTAATTCTCCTTGAATTCTTTATAGGTAGAGGTCTCTTTGCACTTGGTACATTGGTGCCAAAGACCATCCGGAGTTTCCTTTTTAAACTTAGTAGCAGTCTGAATACCTTCTTTAAGTCTTTTAAACCAACCCATATACTCGTCTTTTGTCCAGAAGGTATGCTCATGGTATCGGGGCAAAGATATACAAATTACCTAATTTCCAATCCATCCTATGAATATTGGACTACCTTACCCGCACTTGATATCTTTATACCAAAATACCAATTTCAGAAATGGACATCCTGTTGATCGGGTACGGAAAGATGGGTAAACTGATCCACACCCTGGCTGAACAAAGAGGGCACCAGGTGGTCAAGATCATTGATGTTACCAATGAAAACGAGTTGGATGAAATAGCTGATCTCCGCAATTTAAATATTGATGTAGCTATTGAATTCACCCAGCCTGAAGCTGCCGTTAAGCACATTGAGACGTGTCTTAAGGCCGGCATCCCGATTGTTTGCGGCACCACCGGGTGGTACGATCAGCTTTCCGAAGTCACCGCATTATGCCATGAAAACAATGGAGCATTGTTGTATGCATCCAATTTCAGCATTGGCGTCCATCTTTTCTGGAAAATGGCATCCAGCTTCGCCGGCCTCATGGATGGTTTTCCCGAATACCTCCCCCGTATCGAAGAGTGGCATCACATCCACAAACTGGATGCACCCAGCGGGACGGCCATTACAACTGCACAAAAATTAGTGTTTTCCCTCTCCCGCTACAGGTCCTGGAACCGTATGGTGCAAGGACTTCAGCCGGAAGGATCCATACCCATTGAATCATACCGTGAAGGAGAGATACCTGGCACGCACCGCATTGTGTTTACTTCAGAAGTCGACCAGATTGCATTGGAACACAAGGCATTCAATCGTCAGGGATTTGTAGCCGGAGCAGTCATGGCCGCTGAATGGTTACCCGGGCATCCAGGGATATTTGGCATTGAAGACATGCTGGACGCGCCGCCCGGAGAAGCCTGAAAAATCCAATTATGAATTATCTCAAGTACAATGATGAACGAAAAAATAGTACGGAAGGTTACACCATCGGAAAAGGATCGATGTGTCCATTGGTAACTTCGACTATAACCAAAAAATAAACCCCGTCGAAAAACAACGGGGTCGAACACACTATGAGAACACCCTAAATAGAAGATCTTGCGTGAGCAGTGCTTGACAAATATAGAAATATTCTAAAATTCAATAGTTAATTAATACATTTTCATAATTATGATATCTCCTGCCACCGTCGATGAAATTTTTGGCAAAGTTCAGATAGAGGACGTGGTGCAGGATTATGTACAATTGAAGCGCAGAGGCGTTAACCTGATAGGATTGTGCCCATTTCATAACGAAAAAACACCTTCTTTCACTGTTTCTCCCGCCAAGAATATCTACAAATGCTTCGGTTGTGGGCGAGGTGGCAATGCCGTCCAGTTCCTGATGGAACACGACCATCTGACTTTTCCTGAAGCTTTACGTCACCTGGCAGCGAAATACAACATTGAAATTGATGAAAAGGAGGAACCGGAAGAGGTCCGCGAAGAGCGCCAGCTGAAGGATAGTCTATTTCTTATCAATGCATTTGCCAATAAGTATTTTCAACAAAATCTGTGGGAAACCCCCGAAGGTAAAAGGATCGGTTTGGATTACTTCAAAGAACGCGGGTTCCTGGAATCAACCATCCGTAAGTTCGAGTTGGGATTTGCCCTGAAGCAAGGCGGTTTCACCGAAAAAGCGTTACTGGAAGGATACAATGGCGAGTTTCTCAAACAATTGGGGCTGACAACCGAAAAAGACCGGGACTTCTTCTGGGACCGGGTCATGTTTCCGATTCATAATCTTTCCGGGAAGGTGATCGGGTTCGGAGGGCGTACCATGACAACCGGTTTGAAAGGACCCAAATACATCAACTCACCGGAATCGGAAATTTACAGCAAACGCAAATCGCTTTATGCCATCCATCTGGCTAAACAAGCCATCATCCAACGGGACCGCTGCATTCTGGTGGAAGGTTATACGGATGTGATTTCACTGCACCAGGCCGGGATCGAAAATGTTGTGGCTTCCTCCGGCACCTCCCTGACTACTGAACAAATAGCCCTCATCAAACGATTCTCTCAAAATGTGCTTTTGCTCTATGATGGCGACTTTGCCGGCATGAAGGCATCGCTGCGAGGACTAAATTTACTACTGGAGCAGGATTTGAATGTTCAGCTGGTCGCATTGCCCGAAGGTGAAGATCCGGACTCCTATGTTCGGAAGAACGGCGGTGAGAAAATGATGGCATTCCTCAAGTCCATGGCCAAAGATTTCATCCTCTTCTCCATTGAGTTGATGGTTGAAGAAAGCAAGGAGGATCCGATCAAAAAAACGCAGTGGCTAAAGGATATCGTTGAAAGCCTTTCCAAAATCCCGGATGTTCTGAAGCGATCGGTGTACATCAGTCAATGTGCTCAACTGACCGGCATAGAAGAGGCCATCCTGGTTGCAGAAACCAATAAGAAAATCCGGCAGGAGCTCCTCAACAAGAAATCCGGCCAAAGAGATCTGGCTGCAGAGAAAGCAGCGATGGAAGTTGCCGACCGGCAGGATTTCCAGCAGATTTCGCCAAAACAACCATCGACTACCACCAATCCTGATGAAGCACAGGAGCGGGATATAGCAAGGTTACTGGTGACATTTGGGGACCGGATATACGATGATGACAAAAATGTAACGGTAGCCCAGTATATCCTGAACAACATCAAGGATGTCGTAAAATACATTCAGAATAAGGCTTACCTGCAAATCATTGAATTATGGCAAACGGCATTGGATTCAAAGACACCAATGACTACCAGCATCTTTCTTAACCATCAAAACAAAGAAGTACAACAACTGGCCATCGACCTGACCACTTCGCCCTATACCTACAGTGAAAATTGGGAAGCAAGGTGGGATATCATGCTTCAGACGCAAACCATGCCTGAAGAGAATTACATTAAAGATAGCTACCAAAGTGTGCTTCGGTTTAAGCTGAAAAAAATCCATTACCTCATTGAGGAGAATAAGACCCGCATCGGTGACCTGAAATCCGGTGATGACCCACAAAAAGAACTGATCTACCTGAAAGTCCACCAGCAGCTCACACAACTACGCAATGAGCTGGCAGAAAAATTAAAACTCATTGTTCTGGGTTGAGGACTCCCAATCTGCGCTTAATACCCGGAGATCCATTAATTTTGAACTGCTAAAGCAACACCGAAATGCACTCGATGAATTATTATCTTTCCCTGAGCTTTTTCTTGTTCATCTGTTCTACAACCATGGCACAAACTTCCAGTCCACGAGATACGGGGATCACTATCGGGGTATTTCCCACCGGCCGATACAATGCAATTACGGATGTCCCCGGTGTCCGTGTCGGTCAAATAACGAAAATTGAAAACCCGGATGTTTGTACCGGAGTCACTGCTTTGTTGCCTCATGATGAGAACCTGTTTGAAAACAAGGTACCCGCCGGACTGTTTATTGGAAATGGCTTTGGCAAGCTGACCGCAATCTCCCAGATCGAAGAGCTGGGGAACCTGGAAACCCCTATCCTTCTGACGAATACATTGAGTGTACCCACCGCAGCTGATGCAGTGATCGATTTCTCCATTGCGCGAAATCCGGGGCTCCGGTCGGTCAATCCGGTGGTCGGAGAAACCAATGATGGTTATCTGAATGCAATCGCTGACCGGAAGCTGACCAAGAGTGACTGCCTTGCAGCTATTGAGAAAGCGGACACAGGAATAGTGCAGCAGGGATGTGTAGGCGCCGGAACAGGCACCATCTGCTTTGGATGGAAAGGCGGTATCGGCACAGCAAGCCGTAAACTTCCGGAGCAATTGGGCGGATATACGGTAGGGGTGCTGGTACAGACCAATTTCGGAGGCAACCTGCAGATCGCCGGTGTTCCGGTCGGCGAAGAACTCGGAACCTATGCCTACAAGGATCAGCTGGAAAGCAGCGATGGTTCCTGTATGATCGTGGTAGCGACCGATGCCCCTCTATTAGCCCGCAATTTAAAGCGCCTGGCAAAACGGGCCTTCATGGGTCTGGCCAAAACAGGTGGTATCGCATCCAATGGCAGCGGTGATTATGTCATTGCATTCAGCAATTATCAGGGCAACCTTGTCCGCTCACAGCGCGGAAACAACACCTCCGACACCTATACCGAATTGTCCAATGATGCCGTAACACCTTTATTCATGGCAGTCATTGAGGCTACCGAAGAGGCAATTATAAATTCTTTGTGGTATGCTACCACAACCACGAGTAATGGACGCACCATTGATGCATTGCCAAAATCAAAAGTGCTCGAAATCATGCGGAAATACAACCGAATCAACAAGCTATGAGTGATCTGTTGAAGCATGCATATGACCCGGATTTATTTGCCAGGGAAGGGCACGAAGTAATCAACCTCCTGCATTCCTATCTTGAGGAAGTCGCTACTTTGGATAAAGTATACTCATCCGTTGATCCGGAGGAGGAGTACCGTTTTTGGAAGCGACAATGGGATGAACCAGCTAACACATCTTATCCTGAGGTGATCCGGTTATTGCTTGAAAGGTCTATCCATCTGCACCATCCCCACTACATCGGACATCAGGTAAGCCCCGTAGCTCCGGTATCCGCACTAGGCGGTTTACTATCCGACTTTATGAACAATGGAATGGGTATCTATGAAATGGGCGGACCTGCCTCGGTCATTGAATCCATAATCATCGAGTGGGTATCTGAAAAAATCGGATATGGCGCCCAGCGTGGAGGCTTTCTCACATCCGGGGGATCGCTGGCCAACCTGACGGCCCTGCTGGTGGCCAGAACAGCCAAACGAACCAGGGATAACGAACCTTTGGGCATCCTGGTTTCAGCCGAATCACATTACAGTGTTGACCGGTCTGTTCGAATACTGGATATGATACCGGTCCCGGTGCCCGTCAATAGCAAATTACAGATCGATCCTTCCAGGCTGGAAGCTTCCTATCGGGAAGCGATGGAAAAAGGCATCCGGATTATCGGACTGGTAGGCAACGCATGTACCACAGCAACCGGCACTTATGATGATCTCAACCAACTGGCAGATTTTTGTGAATCAAAGAACCTGTGGCTGCATATCGATGGTGCCCATGGCGCAGCCGTGATATTTGCGCCAAAGTACCGGCACCTGATCCGGGGAATGGAACGGGCAGATTCTGTGTCCATGGACTTCCATAAGATGCTTATGATACCGGCTTTGTGTACGGCTCTGGCCTTTAAGCGTCCATTGGATTCTTACAGGACCTATATCCAGGATGCACAGTATCTCTTTGAGAATGGTGGCGAAGAATGGTTTAATGTTGCCAAACGAAGTATTGAGTGCACCAAATACATGATGGGTGTAAAAGTCTTTTTGCTTAGGCAACAATTTGGCGATATGCTTTTTACCGATTTTGTGACCCGGCTGTATGATCTGGGACATGAGTTTGAAGCCCTGATCCGGGAATTTCCTGATCTGGAAATGGGGCATGAGCCCGAATCCAATATTGTCTGTTTCCGCTTCCATCCTGCTGACGTTCCGGTCACCGATCTGGACCTGCTGAACCAGCAAATCCGGAAAGCCATCATTCGTGAAGGAAGTTTTTACATCGTCCAAACTAAAATCCGTGGTATTCAATATTTGCGATGCACCATTATGAATCCTTTTACCACCAGTGAAGACCTTGAAAGTTTACTTTCGGAGGTCATTCAGGTAGGGAAACAAAGTATTTCAAGATCTCCTTTAACACAAAACAACCTATGAAGCCTCTATCTTTCTTTCAGATCGATGCATTTACCGACCAGGTGTTTGGTGGAAATCCGGCAGCAGTTGTTCCGCTGGATCAGTGGCCTGAAGATGCACTCCTTCAGAACATGGCCACCGAACATAACTTGTCCGAAACCGCTTATCTGGTGCCGAAGGACGATGGTTATCATATCCGTTGGTTTACGCCGGTCGCTGAGGTGGATCTTTGTGGTCATGCAACCCTGGCATCAGCACATTATTTATTTGCAATTGCGGCCTATGAGCGGGATACTATCCGATTCCATTCCCGCAGCGGCGAACTCCTTGTTCGCAGGACAGAACAAGGCTACCAATTGGACTTTCCGCTCGATGTGATAAGACCTGTTGAAGTTGATCCAATTTGGTCTTCAATCGTAGGTGCGGAGGTGAAGGAAGCTTATCAGGGAAAAACCGACCTGTTGTTTATCACTGGTGATGCCGGACAGGTTTATGATTGCAAGCCAGATATGGCTGCGATTACTAAATTGGGTGGCAGAGGGATCATTCTGTCAGCACGGGATACCAGCGGCAGGTATGACATCATCAGTAGGTGCTTCTACCCTGCTTTCGGTGTTCCGGAGGATCCGGTGACCGGATCCGCCCATACCACACTCCTCGCCTACTGGGATCAGGAGCTACATCAAACTGAATACAAGGCATTTCAGGCCTCCACCCGGGGAGGGCACATTATTTGCTGCAGAAAAAATGACCGGGCACTGTTAACCGGGAAAGCCGTAACTTATGCTACGGGAATGATCTGGATTCCTAATTAAAAC
Organism: Lewinellaceae bacterium; assembly: GCA_020636135.1. NCBI lineage: Bacteria > Pseudomonadati > Bacteroidota > Saprospiria > Saprospirales > Lewinellaceae > Lewinellaceae bacterium. Next base: position 1,681,533 of record JACJYK010000001.1, on the reverse strand, counting down.
CAAAACGGATGTCGGTATTTGAACAACCTGAACGTGTACGCAATGAGCTAATCGCACTCCTCTTCAAACTGGTGCGTTCTGATCACGCCATCGATCAGAAGGAGTGGGCTTACATTCTTCAGGTGGCGGACTCATTAGGTCTGAAAGAAGATGATGTCCACGAGATCCTCTCCAATAAAGAATCCTACATCCTGCATCCGCCAAAAAGTGAGCGCGAGCGAATGACCATTCTCTACTATTTACTGTTTCTTATGAAAATAGATGGAAGAATTGGCCAACGGGAAAAGGACCTTATACGCGAATATGGTTTCAAACTGGGATTTCGCACATCCATGACCGACGAGATGATCCTCTTGATCCAGGATCATGCCCAAAAGAAATTTGATCCGGAAATGCTCCTGGACAAGATCCGCAAGTATAGCAATTGATCGTCTTAACGCAACCGGTCGAATAACTTCAACAATTTCGGAGCTTCTGTTTCCCAACACCAGTCCTTAGCTGCAGCCCGGCAGGCATCAAGCATATCCACATATCCTGATGGATTCTGATCGATCTTTTTCAGAGTCGTAATCAATGATTCTGAGGAGTACTCATTGATCAACATTCCTACCGAATGACTTTCCATTAACGCACGGTATTCCGGCAGGGAACTACACAGCACGGGCAGACCGGCCTGGACGTAATCGAAAAATTTATTGGCCAGGCTAAATTGATAACTGTCACTGGCGGGATCAAGCATCAGAAAACCAAAGCTAGCGCCAGCCAGTTCTGCTTCAATTTGTTCTGGTTCAACTTGGCCACAAAATTGAACCCTGTCTTCCAGTCCGAGCTTCCTGACCTGTTGACGAAGTTTTGAGGACAAGTCTCCCTCGCCGACAAGTTTCAGTCGGTAACCTTGCAGTTCACGGAGTGCATCGATTGCCATTTCCAAACCTCTGCCGGCATTCAGGACTCCCAGATATACAATGGTTCGGGATGCCAGTTGCCCGCCGGTGACTGAAGAAACATACCGCGGCAAGTTTCGGATCACTTCAAAAGGATATCCATAGGATTTTTCCAGTGCATTGGCCAGGGTAAAAGACACGGTCATACGTAATACAGCTCTCCGTGCTCCATTCCTTCCAAGCAAAAACCACAACCACCGTTTGAATGGGGCATGCAATAACTCCGGCGTCCGTTCAAACCATTCGTGGCTGTCGTAAACGAGTTTCTTTTTCCTGCCAAAGCAAACCATCAATCCGGCCAGCAGGGTATCCGTATCAACACTGACATGAATATCGTGATTGAATCTCCTGGCAAAAAAATACAGCTGAACATTGAACCACCAATAAAACAGGGGACCCTGTCGGAACGGACATTTTAAAAGAGTGATTCCCGGTTTGGGATCGGGAGGCCCGGTTAAAAGGCGGCCGACGCGGTGAACCTCATATCCGGCATCGTCTAAAGTAGCTGCAATACGATGCATACGCCGGTCGTAAGCTACATCGTTGGTTACCGTGATAAGGACCTTAGGCTTGTTCATTGATGTGAATATTCCGGTCTCCGTCGATCCAGATCAGGTGTTCGGATTCCATATGGGTAAGGTGGTCCAGGACCTGGTTCCTGTGGTCTTCAGAAAATGACTTTACAAATTCTGGCAGTGACCAGCCCGCTTTCAGCAGGCGACTCCAGACTTCTTTCTGTGGAATGCTTACCAGCAGTTCACGGCAAAGATCACAGCGCCCGCAATGAGGTAGTTTTTCATTAAAATAGTTACCTATTGCCTGTTCACGGCATGCACCTGATTCCAGCGTTACATATCCGTACATCGCATTCCATTGCTGGTACTTCCGGTCGACAAGTTGTTGATAACCTGCCCGGTCAAAGATCAGATCCTGTGCAGGCAAGCGCTCGCCGGCAATTGCGATCATAGGTAAATCAGTCGATGGTTGATAGGATATCACTTCCATTTTCTCCAGTAACTGGAGTGCCTGCACCACTTCCTCTTTAGGCCGGGAAAGCAAACCCGCAAGCTTTCCCTCAGAGATGCGTTGAGGAAAAAGGAAAATCCCCTCATAGGTACGCATCAGCACTTGTAGTACATCCATAAGTTCCCCCGGTAGCTCCAGGTCATATAAGGATTCCTTTTGGATGCGAAACTGAACTGAAGCTGGTTTATACCAGCTATCCAATTGGATGATGTATCCATTCATCTCCAGTATCCGTACAGCGGTCATCAAGGGTCTTAGGGGAACCTGATACTGAACACTGAAACCTACCCAGTCCACTGGTTTCATTTCATCACCCCCCCCTACGGCCACATCCAGATACTGGCCAATCATTTTATACACTTTGCGGATGAAGGTAAAATCCGGAAACTGGTCACGCAGGTGTTCAATATTCTTCTCGATGTCTTCGTCCTGAAAGAGCAATACTGCGGTGGCTTGTGCTCCGTCTCTGCCGGCCCTGCCCGCTTCCTGGATGTATTCCTCCAGAGTTTCCGGAATGTCCAGGTGAATAACCTGCCGGACATCTGCTTTGTCGATACCCATACCAAAAGCCGTCGTTGCCACGATGATCCGGGTTTTTCCAGAGATCCAGTCATTTTGTGTCTGCATGCGCTGTTCGTAAGGCATACCTGCATGGTAAGCTTTACTTTTGATCCCCCTTTGAATCAGGTAGCGAGAAACCGATTCCGCACGATTTCTGCTTCTGACGTAAACGATCTGAGTACCGGTGATTGCTTGTATCCGGTCAAGCATCTCACTCCACTTATTGGTCTCCTTATTTACGATCAGCTGAAGATTTGATTTGGCAACACTTTCTCTGAAGACTACCGGATCTTTCAATTCCAGCTGACTGCTGATATCTTCACCTACTTCAGGGGTTGCCGTGGCAGTGAATGCAGCGATTTGAACCTCCGGCCTTGAGGCTTTAATTCGATTTATTTGCAGGTAAGCCGGACGAAAATCATGTCCCCACTGGGAGATGCAGTGAGCCTCATCCACCATAACATATAGCTCAGGGATGTTGCTAAGAAACTCGAGAAAGCGGTCCTGATTCAGCCGTTCAGGAGCAATATACAGCAACTTAATCCGGCCATGTTCGGCTTGATCCAGGACGGTCTGTTGTGACCGGTATTCCATACCTCCATGCAGTGCTCCTGCAGGGATGCCCCGCTGTTTGCATTGGGTGACCTGGTTTTCCATCAGGGCAATGAGCGGACTGATAACCAGGGTTAATCCCGGGCGCATTAAAGCAGGCAGCTGATAGCAAATGGATTTACCGGAACCCGTGGGTAAAAATGCCAGAACATCTTTGCCGGAAAGGATAGCTACGATGATTGATTCCTGCTGACCACGGAAGACCGGGTAGCCCCAATAGCGCCTTAATATGTCAAAATATGTTTCCTCCAATGGCAAGATTTTTGTTTCTTGCGTTGCTAATTCAAAAAGATCCAAAAAGTCTATCAGACGAAGTCCTTAATATTTCGTTAATATGCGGTAATCCATTAACTACCCCTAAGGTAGATACGTTTGATAGAACTAGAAAACTTTAACCGGATATGTGGAATTTTCGTCGTTCGTTACTTCTGCCCCTGATACTATTTTCCATTTCCCTGCTTTCTGCTCAAGATGATCTCAAAAGATGGTACCTGGATGATCCTGCCACCTCCTCTTACCAGGGGATCAGCGTGGACAAAATGTATCAGTCCCTGAAAGGTAAAACCAGCAAAAAAATCATCGTGGCGGTCCTGGATTCAGGCATAGACATTGATCATGAAGATCTGAAAGATGTGATCTGGATCAACCGTGACGAAATCCCGAACAATGGGATTGACGACGATCATAATGGGTACATCGATGACCTTCACGGATGGAATTTCATCGGCGGAAAAGATGGAAAACAGGTTCAGTATGACACGTACGAATTGACTCGTCAATATGCAGAGCAACGCGACTACTTTGCAAAAATGGATACCGATAATCTTAAAGGGAAACAAAAGAAGGCCTATGATGCCTACCTGGACCTGAAAAATCAGGTAGAAACTGAACGCGATAAGGCCCAGAAAAACCTGGAAGAATCCGAGCAATATCAAAAAATCGTACTCAATGCGCTGGAAGCATTGCATAAAGGTTTAGGTGATGAGGACTTCAACCTGGTAAACTTACAGAACCTCGATACAGGAGACGATGTTGGATTGACCATCGGTAAAAACATCGGAATGCAGATCCTGTCTATGGATCCCAATCCAGGCACTCTGCCAGAAATCATTGCCCAGTTCGAGAAAGATGTCAAGGATCAAGTCGATTACTATAAATCGAAAGCAGACTATGGCTATAACCCGGATTACAATCCACGCACCATCGTAGGTGATAATTATGCCAATAAAACGGAGCATAATTATGGCAATAACGATGTCATCGGACCGGATCCATCACATGGTACCGGAGTTGCCGCACTGATCGGCGCGACGCACAACAATGATCTGGGAATTGATGGCATTGCCACCAATGTAGAGATTATGGTTGTCCGGGTCGTTCCTGACGGAGATGAGCGGGATAAAGACGTTGCCAACGCAATCCGCTATGCAGTAGACAATGGCGCATCCGTCATTAACATGTCATTTGGTAAGGGTTTCTCTCCATCCAAGGACGTGGTTGATGATGCGGTTCGTTATGCCGAGAAACATGATGTTCTGCTTGTCCATGCTGCCGGCAACTCGGCAGAAGATAACGATGACGGTAATAATTTTCCGACCGCCGTCTACTCCAAGAAAAAATTATTCGGTCCTAAAACTGCTAAGAACTGGCTCGAAGTGGGAGCACTGGCACCGGAACCCGGTGAGCATGCAGTTGCAGATTTCTCCAACTATGGTAAGGAACGCGTTGATGTATTTGCTCCGGGTGTACAGATCTATACGGCTGCACCCCATAATCAATACAGTTCAGTGGATGGCACCAGCTTTTCCTCACCAATCGTTGCGGGTATTGCTGCCCAGATCCGGTCTTATTTCCCTGGATTGTCGGCCAGTCAGGTACGTGACGTGATCATGGAGTCTGCGGATGTCTCCAAAGACAAGGTAGATCTTCCTGGAACGGACAAAGCGGTTCCCTTCAATGAGATTTGTGTCAGTGGTGGTAAAGTGAATGCAGCGAAAGCGATGCAACTGGCGGCTAAAACAGTTCCGGCAAATAAAGTAAAAGCTGCACAGGCTCAATCCCGAACCTGATCACACAAATCGCAGATCTTTCAAATAAGACTCACCCAGGTGGGCATTGAGCTTTTCAATGATTTCCTGACGGCAAAGATTTAACTCCTGCCTGAGAGTGGAGCTTGGCACGCTTAAGCACAGCACCTGTCGCTGTATTTCTATGTTCCTGGTACCTTCAGCAATCATGGGGCCCATGGCCTCACACCAATAGCTCTGCACCTTCTTTACATACAATTTGTGCTTCAGTTTCCTTTGCTGGACCAACTCGCCCAGGATAGCCCCGATATGCTGATCATTTTGTCTCTTCATCTGCTATTGCTCCTTCATTGATGTAAAACATCTTATACGGCATTTGAAAATCATCGAGATGCGCCTGAAGCATCTCTGGATGGGTATAAGTCACAAAAACCTGTGCTTCCGTCAGACTGCCAATCAATTGAAGAAAATGCTTTATTCGTTCCTCGTCCAATTTATCAAAAAGATCATCAATTAACAACAGGGGGATTTTCTCCGTTCCCAGCTTCAACCAGTTCCATTGTGCCCAGCGCATCGAGAGCATGATGGTCTTCATTTGTCCCTGGCTGGCGTAGCGTTTAGCCGATCTTCTACCAAGCATAACCTGCCAGTCATCCCGGTGAGGCCCTGCCATGGTGCGCCCCAGATTCAGGTCCTGTTGGCGTTCATTGGACCAGACCCGCTGCATTTCTTCAGGCAACAGACTTGGTTTATATTTCCATTCCACCGATTCCTTTCCTCCAGCGATGACGCCGTACTTTTCCTGGACCTGCGGACTGAATCCGTCAGCAAATTCCTGGCGGCTCTGGACCAATGCCTGGCCAACCGGGAGCAACTGGTGGTCGATCGCATCCAGAAGCTGGGGTTGAAGCTGACGTTGCATCTGAAATCTGGCCAGCAATGCATTGCGATGTTTCAGTAACCGGTTGTAAGTCACCAAATTATCAAGATAGGCATTATCGGCCTGGGAAATAGTTTGGTCCATCAGCTTTCTTCGGTCAGCGGATGGTCCAGATAGCACCATATGGTCGTCAGGAGAATAAAACACCAATGGGATCTGCCCTACATGATCGATGCTTCGGGCTATATTCTGGTGATTTTTCTCCAGTGTCTTTTTCCCTTCACGCGCATATTTGATCACATAAAAGTTTCGTCTTGTGGACTCATCCAGCACTTCACCTTCAATGCGGTAAAACGAATCCTGGTCGTGGATTAAAAGCTTATCCTGACCGGTGAATTTGGATTTGGTCATGCACAGTGTATGCAACGCATCCAATACATTGGTTTTACCCGTTCCATTTAAACCAACCAGGCAATTTAGCCGTTCATGGAAGTAGAATGTCTCTTCCCGGTAATTTTTAAATTGGACCAGTTTCAATTTGGTAAAGCGCAATTCCGGTGGTTTAGCTGGCAAAGATAAGCAGGGAGTTGCATCCTGCCCGACTGCGGCCATTGCCTTTTGAATATTATCAATTTGCGCAGTATCTTTACAGGGAAATAACGATTAAAATTCATCGCATGGCGGACGTGGCAGAAAAAGTAAAGACCAAATTAAATTACAGTAAGGAGCAATATCTGGATTGGTTTCATATCATGATGCTTATCCGTCGTTTTGAAGAACGCACCCTACTAGCCTATTCGCAACAGAAAGTACGTGGTTTCTGTCATGTCTACATTGGTCAGGAAGCGATTGCCGCCGGATTGAAATCTGCCCTTAAACCGGAAGACGGCATCGTCACGGCCTATCGTCAGCACGGTATTGCCTTAATGAAAGGCGCTTCACCCAATGCCTGTATGGCGGAATTATTCGGCAAAGCAACTGGAATTGTGAAGGGAAAGGGTGGATCCATGCACTTCTTCTCAGCAGAGAACAAATATTTTGGTGGCAACGGGATCGTTGGTGCCCAGATACCCATCGGTACCGGAATCGCTTTTGCAGAAAAATACAAAGGCACTGATTTACTATGTGCAACCATGTTTGGTGACGGCGCAGCCCGCCAGGGTTCTTTGTTCGAATCCTTTAACATGGCCATGACCTGGAAATTACCGGTGCTGTATATCTGCGAAAACAACTTTTACGCCATGGGCACATCGGTCAACCGTACGTCAAATGTCACCGATATTTATAAAATAGGTCATGCCTTTGACATTCCCTCCGAGCCTGTTGATGGCATGGATCCCGAGAAAGTCCATGAGGCCATTCAAAAAGCAGCCAAACACATTCGCGAGGGTAAAGGCCCTTACTTCCTGGAAATAAAGACCTACCGGTATAAGGGTCACTCGGTTTCTGATCCGGCACGCTATCGCAGCAAGGAAGAAGTTGAACACTACAAGGCATTGGATCCGATTGAAATTCTCAGGGATCGGATTCTGGGGGCTCATGTGGTTACGGAAGCGGAACTGGATGCTATCGAGGAAGAAATCAAGGAAGTGGTTGAGGCTGCTGTTGAATTTGCTGACAACTCTCCCCTCCCCGACCCTTCCGAGTTATTTACGGATAATTACATGCAGGAAGATTATCCTTTTATCAAGGATTGATTAGACTGCCTGCTACACATTTTAAAAAAGTATATACTTTAATTTACTTTTCAACTCCAAAGTAGGTTAGTCTGCAAAGTTTCCTTATTTTTGCCGAAATTTTGTAAAAAGGTCCGTTGCTATGACAAAACGCAAGAATGAAAAAGACACCCTGGTCGATATCGTTGAAGTTGGCGAAAATGCTCAACATTTCTTTGAACGGTATAAGAATTGGCTAATGGGTGGCGCCATCGGTATAGTCGCAATTGCCGGTGGATTGCTTGCTTACATCTACCTGTATAAAAAGCCTTTGGAGAAAGAAGCAATGGAGCAAATGTTTCAGGCTGAATATCAGTTTAGCCGTGATTCCTTTGCCCGTGCACTGATCAATCCCGGCAATGGTTACGAAGGGTTTCTGGACCTGGCCGATCATTACAGTGGCACTAAAGCAGGGAACCTCGCCAAATACTACGCAGCAGTAAGCCACCTGCAACTAGGCCAGACAGATGCTGCTATTTCATTTCTGAACGATTTCAAACCTGCCGGCGACGTCCTGCCGATCATGAAATATGGTTTACTGGGTGACGCCTATTCGGAAAAACAGGAATACGATAAAGCCATCGACAACTACAAGAGGGCCGTCAACGAAGGCGATAACGACGTCTTGACTTCGTATTACATGTTCAAACTTGGCCGTCTTTATGAATTCCAGGGAGACACAGCTGCCTCATTGAAAATGTATCAGGAGATTAAAAGCAAATACCCCGGCAGTACCGAGGGTCAGGATATTGATAAATACATTGCCCGTTTAAGCCAGAACGGCTAATGGCAAGTAAAGGATATCAGACTCCGGATAAAGTCTCCGCTAACGGACTGCGGATTGGCATCGTCCATGCACAATGGAATAGTGAGATCACTTCAAAATTACTGGAAGGTGCCCGCTCAACCCTCGAAGCAGCTGGAGGTACGGTGCTTCCGGAGCACATCATCCAGGTTCCCGGTTCGTTCGAGTTACCCATGGGAGCCCGGATCCTGTTGGGCCGCGATAAGTTTGATGCGATCATTTGCCTGGGATGCCTGATCAAGGGCGACACCGAACACGATACTTATATTGCTCAGTCAGTGGCACAGGGGTTAACCATGCTCTCCCTGCAATCGAATACAGCCTGCCTGTTTGGTGTGATCACAGCCTTAAATATGGAACAAGCCATCGCACGTGCCGGCGGGGATCATGGTAACAAAGGAAGTGAAGCCGCCCAGTCTGCCATTCAAATGGCCCTAATCAAAAAAGAACAGCCAAAAGCAAAGCCTACCATCGGCTTCAAATCCCCTCTGGGTGATTAAATTATACGAAATACCAACCGGTTATTTCAAACTCGACGGCGGAGCCATGTTTGGGGTAGTACCCAAGTCTTTGTGGTCCAAAATTAATCCTCCGGATGAAGACAACCTCTGTACCTGGTCCATGCGTTGCCTGCTGGTAGAAACAGATAACAGGCTGATGCTTGTCGACACTGGATTAGGTGATAAACAGAGTGACCGCTTTTTCTCCTATTACAAACCCCATGGTACCGATTCACTACTGAAATCAATCCATCGAGCTGGATTCAGCCCTGAACAAATCACCGACGTATTCCTGACTCATCTGCATTTTGACCATACGGGTGGAGCTGTGCGTTATGACGAACAGGGTGAATTGGTTCCTGTGTTCCCCAATGCCACGTATTGGAGCAATGAAAAGCATTACGATTGGGCTGTTCACTCCAACCCGCGTGAAAAAGCATCTTTCCTGCAGGAAAATTTTGTTCCATTGCAGCGATCAGGTAAGCTGGCGTTTCTTCCCACTGCGGCTTCGAAAATTCAATGGGTGGATGGACTGCAGGTTTATTTTGTCTACGGGCATACGGAAGCTATGATGTTACTCCGGGTTCCACTTGGTAACAGACATCTGCTGTATTGTGCAGACCTGCTGCCCTCTAGTGGTCATTTAGGTGCCAGCTACGTAATGAGCTATGATATCAGGCCACTGATCACCATGCAGGAAAAAGCAACCATCCTTGAAGAAGCTTGCGCAGCAGGAGATGTATTATTTTTTGAGCATGATCCGGTGCATGCATGTGCAACACTGAAGAAGGACGATCGGGGCCGTATTGTAGTCGGAGAATTATTGTCCCTTGATGAAGCTGTTCGGCTTACCCAATAACCATTTACCCATCACCTGCCATTGGCCACTCTTATAATTTAGTAGGTACAGGGCATTAACTTCAAACGATGAGGTGTAGTGCTTATCACCGAAGTACGCCCATGCCTTTTCAAATTGACGACGGTCCAGATCTTTAAATGCAACCGTCATATGAGGATGAAAGGGCCGTGTATCAAGTTTCTCCAGGAGGTGGGAAAGGTATTCCGTACATGCCTGCTGAAAAGATTGCAAGGAGGCCTTCTCTTCGATATTCAGGAAAATTACCCTTGGTGTAAAAGCGTCAAAGCCATCAATATGGACTTGAAAAGGCTTTTGCTGAGCCGTCCATTCGCCCAGATGGTGAACCACCCAATCCAAAGCAACCTCGTCCCAGCGTTGTGGAGGAATGATCGTAACATGCGGCGGTGACTTGAGCGCGTGACCGGATTTGAATAAATCCCGGGCAGCCTGCTTGAAGACTGTCACCTCTTGCTGTACCTGCACCGGAGGAAGAATTGCAATAAAATATAAATTATTCATATATTACTTAAGCTAAGTTAATACACCTCCAAAGCATTAGATATGGATATACTTGATGAAAATACAGCAAGAACTGGACTGGACGACAATGGCATGCGTGAACTGAGCGAATCCGCCAAATGGGCGCGTATCATGGGTATCATCATGATGGTCATTGCCGGCTTATTTGGTCTTTTTGCCGTTATCGGCACCTTTGCCATGGTGTCGATGATGGGGTCAGCCGGTTTCCTTGGTTTTTTCTATCTGGCATTTGCTTCCTTTTACTTCTATATGGGACTACTCCTCTATCGCTACAGCAGTAATATGGACAGAGTAGGAACCGGTAATGCCACAGCCAGCTTTGCTTCAGGCTTCCAGAACCTGAAGAATTACTTTAAGATCAATGCCATCCTGATAATTGCCGGCATTGTATTCACCATTATTATTTACATCATTATCGGGACAACCATGATGATGGGAGGCACGTTCCCGCTGGAGTGATTGTACGATTACCGGTTGAAGCTTAGTCTCATGCCTGCCGGTTGCCCTAGCAGTACTCCATCGCGGTAAACGCAATGTCCATTTACCCAGGTTTGTTTTACGACTCCGGGCAGCGTTTTACCTTCAAGGGGAGACCATCCACATTTATAGGCAATGGATTCTTTGGTCACCGGATAGGAGTCTTCCGGGTCTACTAAAACGAGATCCGCCCAACTTCCTTCGTCAAGATAGCCTCTGTCGGCAATACCAAAGCATTCCGCCGGCGCATGTGCCATCAAATCCACCATTCTCTCAGGGGTCAGGTCACCATCCCGGACCAGGGTAAGTGCCAGAGAAAGGCTGTGCTGCACCAGTGGCAATCCACTTGGAGCGGACAAGTATTTATTCTGTTTCTCATCCCAGGTATGCGGGGCATGATCGGTAGCCATTACATCCAGGCTGCCATCGAGCAAACCGGCACGCAGCGCCTTCCGGTCATCTGCAGTCTTAATGGCCGGATTACATTTAATTAAAGCTCCCAGTTCCGCATAATCCGTATCTGCATAATAGAGATGGTGCACGCACGCCTCACTGGTTATCCTTTTATTGCCAAGCGGCGTGTTGCGATCAAACAACTCAAGCTCTTCTTTGGAGGAAATGTGGAGGATATGGAGACGTGTACCGTGTTTTTGTGCCAATTCCACCGCCAGATGAGACGAAGCGTAGCAAGCCTCCCGACTGCGGATCAACGGATGAGCGGCGAATGGTATGTCTTCACCATATTTTTCCTTAAATACAGCCAGATTGTGTTTAATGGTAGCTTCATCTTCGCAATGGGTTGCAATCAGGCAAGGAGCATCAGCGAATACTTTCTCCAGCGTATGCATATCATCTACCAGCATATTGCCGGTACTCGAACCCATAAAGATCTTAATACCACAGATCCTCAAGGGGTCAGTGCGCATGACCTCGTCGTAATTATCATTGGAAACGCCCATGTAAAAAGAATAGTTGGCCGGAGACACGCTCGCAGCGATGTCGTATTTATCTTGCAACAACTCCTGGGTCAATGCCGGTGGTTTGGTATTGGGCATTTCCATAAACGTCGTGACGCCTCCGGCGACGGCGGCCCTCGACTCGGTTGCGATGGTTGCCTTATGGGTTAGTCCCGGCTCGCGGAAATGAACCTGATCGTCAATGAGGCCAGGAATGATCCACAAACCTGTGCAATCTATTTCCTCAATATCACCTTGCACGGTTACTTGTGGTGCGACTCTTTCGATCCTTCCACGACGTACCAGTACATCCATGATCTCTTGTTTACCCCGGTTGATACACATGCCATTTCGAAATACAATCGAAGTCATCACACAATTTATTTATTTGGATCAATTCCCGTTTCAGGAAGCCTAAAGGTACATGACATCTTAAACAATTGCCTCAACCTCCCGGGAATATGGTCCATTGCCGGTCAAAAATCGTATTTTGCATCTTAATATAACAGGCATGCAATTTCCTAAAATAGGCATTCTGGGTGGTGGACAGCTGGGCAAAATGCTGGTTTTAGACGGCGCTCGATTAGACCTTCCCCTCTACATTCTGGATCAGGAAATTACGTTTCCAGCCGGTCGTGTAAACCGGTTGTTTATGGAGGGTGATTTCACCGACTACGGAGATGTAATTTCATTTGGCAGAGAAATGGATATCATTACCATCGAGATCGAAAAAGTCAATAACGATGCTTTATTCGAATTGCAATCCATGGGTAAAATCATCCACCCGAATCCGCATGCATTGGAAATCATCCGGGATAAAGGCAAACAAAAACAGTTTTTTGTTGACCACGGACTGCCGACTTCTCCATTTACGCTGATTGACAATCTGCAGGATTGGGAATCCTATATTGATCAGGGAAAAGGCAAATATCCGGTGGTTCAAAAATTACGCTCCGGAGGATACGACGGACGGGGCGTATCCATCCTGCGTAGTTCACAGGATGTCCAATCCAAATGGCTATCCGGACCCAGTGTCATGGAGGACCTCGTCGACATCCAAAAAGAAATTGCCGTCATTGCAGCTCGTAATGCACAAGGGCAGATCCGTACCTATGAGCCCGTGGAAATGGTTTTTGACCCTGATGCCAACCTGGTTGATATGCTCTTTTGCCCGGCAGACATCAGCGAGCGGCATAAGCAACAGGCTTCCACAATTGCAGAAGACCTGATTCATGCACTGGACATCAGCGGCCTTCTGGCTGTGGAATTTTTTATTGATACCAGCGGTAATCTATCCATCAATGAAGTGGCCCCACGTCCGCACAACAGCGGCCACCACACCATCGAGTCCTGTGCCACCTCGCAGTTTCAGCAACACCTGCGGGGCATCCTGAACTGGCCTTTGGGAGATGTCACCAACTTGCATCCGGCGGCAATGGTCAATCTTTTGGGAGAGCCTGGATATCAGGGTCCGGTGTTCTACCAGGGCATAGAAAAAGTCCTGGCAATTCCTCAGGCTTATATTCACCTTTATGGAAAAGAAGAAACCAAGCCCAGCCGAAAGATGGGCCACATAACGGTTCTTGGATCCAATGCCGATGAGGCTGTCCGTAAGGCGAAGACCATCCAGGACCTCATTAAAGTCATCAGTATCACCTAAAATATTCCTCATGGATCCTTCAAAAGCCCTCACCAACCCTATTGTAAGCATCATTATGGGATCGGATTCGGATCTGCCGGTCATGCGGCAGGCAGCGGACATTCTGAAAGAATTTGACGTGCCCTGTGAGATCAGTATCGTAAGTGCACACCGCACCCCTCAGCGTATGTTTGATTTTGCCAGGCAGGCACATCTGCGGGGAATTAAGGTGATCATTGCCGGAGCCGGAGGAGCAGCCCACCTGCCCGGCATGGTGGCATCGTTAACACCATTACCGGTGATCGGGGTGCCTGTCAAATCGAGTAATTCCATCGATGGTTGGGATTCCATCCTGTCAATACTCCAGATGCCCAACGGCATCCCGGTAGCAACGGTTGCACTAAATGCCGCAAAAAATGCCGGCATCCTGGCAGCCCGGATCATTGGGACCCACCAATCTGTGGTTCTCGAGCGGGTGATGCATTACCAAAAGGAAATGGAGAAAACGGTACTTCTGAAAGCTGAAAAGCTGGAAAATGAAACGAAAGGATAACTTTCTATATAAGTCATAAAAAAAGGGAGCCCGATTATCATCCGGCTCCCTTTTTTATATACTTATGATGGTTATTCAACGATCATTTCGAATTCTACCCGACGATTCAGGGCTCGCCCTTCCTGGGTATTGTTATCAGCCACAGGGTTAGCTGGACCGAATCCCTGGTATGAAACGCGTTTTGATCCCACTCCTTTGGAGATGATATAATCGTAGCAGGCTTTTGCACGACGTTCGGAAAGGATGCGGTTGATGCTCATACTTCCCGTGTTATCCGTATAACCATGGATCTTCAGATTGTAACCAGGATACTGCTGCATCAGACCTACGATCTGATCCAGGATCCGGAAGGACTCCGGAAGCAGGGTCGCTTTGTTATGTTGAAATTTAACATCCCGCATTGCCACGCGCAGGTATTCTTTTTCTTCTTTCTTCAACTCCGGACAACCTTTATTGGATGCAGGTCCAGGCTGGTCAGGACATTTGTCCATGCTATCATCTACGCCGTCTCCATCACTGTCCGGGCATCCGGTGGGTGCAGTTCCTGCTTTATCCGGGCAGCGGTCTTTAGCATCGGCAATGCCGTCTCCATCACTGTCCGGGCAACCTTTGGTCATCACCGAACCGGGAACATCCGGACATTCATCCGCTTCATCAATGACCCCATCATTATCACGGTCTTTCCCAGGACATCCGTTATTGGCTGCTATCCCGGCCAGGTTCGGACACTCATCATCTTTATCGGAAATACCGTCACCATCACTATCCGGGCACCCGTTCATGATCTTAAGACCGGCTATGCTGGGACAATCATCACGAGCATCTTCAATACCATCACCATCCGTATCCGGACATCCGGCAAATGCTTTAAGACCAGGTTCCTGCGGACAAAGATCCAGGTCATCTGGTATACCATCACCGTCACTATCGGGAGAGTCACTCTTCTTGGGTTGTTTGGGTGTGCCGGTCGACCCAAAATAATGCTTCCAGCCCAGCGAAACCTGAAGGTTATTGCGCTGATCGGCAAGCGACAACCGGAATTCCGCTTGTAAATTGATGTACGAGGTAGATGCGATCCGGAAGTCTACACCGGCACCGACCGGGATCTGTAAATTGATTTCTTTCAACTGTTCTGCAACAGCTCCTACACCCCCCAACACATAAGGATTAACTTTTTTATCCTTGATCAGCCGATAATGAACCTGAGCGTCCAGTTCACCAAATGTCCGGCGTGCACGATCGATCTCATCGACCAATCGGATCACCCCAAATCGAAGGGGTACATATACCTCCACAGGTCCAACCACGCGCTGGTAACCGGCTTCAAAACCACTATTGTAGTTTTTAAAATCACCGAAATTTCCAGCATTGGGACTTTTATAATCAATGAAAGAACGCTTAAATGACAGACCTTGCTGACCATCAACGGATTGGCTCCAACCAACAAGTGGAAGTAAGCCTATGCAAAAAATGTATAAAAGTCGTCTCATGTTCGCCGGTTAATCCAACAAAATTAACATAATTCCTCTTAATTGGAATATCCTATATATTATTACTTATTCTAAACTGTTAATAATGGGAACGTGCAGAATGCTTAGAAGCTATTGGGTTATAAACGTTTGTCTCTCCAGTGATGTTATGCAGATCAACGGATATTCTCAAAATAACCGGTTTCCCTGTTTTTCCGGACATTGTCCCACAGGAAATAGCGGCCATTCATTACTATATAAACCCCGGGAGGAAGCACCTGAACAAAGGCCAATGCACTCCCCAAATTGAAAAAGCCATCGGAAGACATGCCAAAAGCGTAAGGTATCAGGGCACCGGTCAGAACGATCGTCTTTTCCTCAATAGCCTGAGAAGCCAGGTATTTGGCAGTCGAAACAATGGTGTCGGTTCCGTGGGTTACCAGTATCCTGTCCGCATCCGATTTTTTACAATTATGGGCAATGATCTGCCGGTCATCATCCGTCATCTCCAGACTATCGATCATCATCAGGGTTTTTAGATCGATATTCAAACGGCAACGCCCACGGTCAAACATCTCACTGAGATGAGTATCCTTAAAGTACAACTCCCCGGTCACGTAATTGTATTCCTTATCGAATGTCCCCCCCGTCACAAATACCTGAATGTTCATCGTCTTTGATTTGAGGGTGCAAAAATAGAAAAGCAGAAGGAATTACCACTCCTCCTGCTTTGTTACTTTTACCCAGCCTGTACTTCCTTAATTCGACTCAAAGAGGCTATCCGGAAGTCCACTGTTTATTTTTACGCCCGAAACCTCTAGCTTTAGTGCCATTGGCATGGCACCCGTAATGGTAAGTGAGTAAGGGATCCTGATTCCGTCCACATCACGATAATCGCCGGTTTCATTTACAATGGTTCGCTTCATACCCTGCACTTCTGCTTCTATTTCTGTCTTCGCTTTCAAATGGGTTTCCGGATCGTAATATTCTTTGATTTCGGTATTATCAGGAGTTGTAATTTTTACGACCTGCAGGCTATTGCCTTTCACTTCCTCGCTGCCAACCAGCTCTACCGTATAGCCATCCTTGAAATAATTCAACTCCGGAAACAATGCCGCCTGACGTGAAAAATTTTTCAAGGTTTCTTCATCCGTTATCTCCTGGCTTCCCTGGGGTGATGAGATTGATGCCTTGGTTCCATTGTAACGCTGATCCATAAAAACCATGCCGTTGGATTCGATGGTCATGGCCAACTTGGTATTCCCTTTTTTCATCGTCGTCATTGTTATGGTTCCCATTGCCGTATTTCCTTCCATGGTAACCTGGATATCATTAACCTTAGCAAGTTTGTCCTGACCGCCAATGGAAGCCAGGTAGGCTTTGATGACTCCTTCACCGGTGGTTGGAGCGGGCGTTGATTTAGAATCCATCGGCATGCCCTCACCTGAAGCCTGGGGCGCCATTTTGGGTGAACAACCTACCGATACCAGAAATAGTATTACTGCGTAGAACGGGATAAATTTTCTCATTGCAATCATGTTTAGTTGGTCCAATTATTATCTCACTTTTCGATGGAGAACAAGGTATCATCCAGATCCGGGTTAAATTCGATGCTGGAAAGTTCAAAGGACATCGGCACCGGAGTCGAGCCACTGATAGACATGATTTTAGGCACCAATATTCCATCGTGGTCTTCATAATCCTTGTAATCAATATTGGTGGTATTTCCCTCATCGGATTGTACCTGACGGATTTTCAACTTACTGTCTACCGCATAATAAAAGGTGGATGACAATCCGGAGGGGCTGGTGACTTCAATCTTATAGGCTGGAACCCCCTCAATATTCTCCACGCCTTTCACCTCCGCTACATACCCATCCTGCAGGAATTTCAAGTCCTCAAAATAGGCGGCGCTTTCTTTAAAGCGGTTCACCATGGCCGGATCATCGATAACTTCTTTGTTACCCATCTGCGAGAACTGGATTTTTTCTCCATCGAAACGTTGCTCCTGGACGACCATTCCCTGGGCGCTGATCTTCGTTACCGATTTGGCGTTGCCTTTGTGAATAACCTCCATCGAAATTTCGCCCATCGGTGTTTTGGCTACCATTTCGGCCTTTACATTTTTGATCTGGTTCAGCTTATTTTCACCACCAATGGCCTCGAGATAACCTTTTATCACCCATTCCGGGGACACATTACTGACATCAGTCGTGTTGATCTCGACCGGATCCCCATTGTTATCGTAGTAATAGAGTGGACCGAAATCTTTCAAGTGATCGACGACTTCATCTTTATTGCCAACCACGACGATATTGAGGTGATCCGGCTGGAGGTATTTGCGGGCAACCCGCTGGATATCCGCTATCGTAACATCCTCCATACGCTGGAGGTAGGTTTGATAATAATCTGCAGGCAAACCATACCTGGCAATGTTTAACGCAAAACTTGCAATGGTCTGTGGCCGTTCCATGGCCCGGGCAAACTGCCCGGAAGTGATGTTTTTTGTCAACTGCAACTCCTTCT
Source organism: Lewinellaceae bacterium (assembly GCA_020636135.1). Taxonomy (NCBI): domain Bacteria; kingdom Pseudomonadati; phylum Bacteroidota; class Saprospiria; order Saprospirales; family Lewinellaceae; species Lewinellaceae bacterium. The sequence goes on along the minus strand of JACJYK010000001.1, from coordinate 1,663,444 downwards.
CGGTTACTGGTTCATCCCTGATTCTTTTTATCTCGTAAAGGATCGCTTCCACCGAACTATCCGTAACCTCATTCCGTACACTGGTCTCTGCGTTGAACAGGGCAACATACGGATCACTATTCAGTGACGAATAGGCACCGTAGGTATAACCTTTGTCTTCCCGCAGGTCCTGAAACAATCTGCCGGAAAATCCACCATAACCCAGAATGTTGTTCATCAGGCGCACGGCGATAACATCTTTATCGCCCGGCTTCAAGTCAACAGGCTGCGTCACCTGGATGACGGATTGCACCGCACCTGATTTATCGGCAAATCGTACCGCTGTCTCTTCAGGAAGTGCAACCGGAAGCACAACCGTACGAGGCACCGGACCCGGTTTCCAATTGCCAAAATATTTTTCGGCCCATGATTTGGCCTGATCATGACTGGCATCGCCTACGATCACCAGAAAGGCCAGATTGGGTTTGAAGTAATCCTGATAATAGTCTTTGCATTTCTGTAGGGTAATGGCATTGGTTGTTTGTTCCGTCTGTACTTCGCCATAGGGATGCTCCGCACCGTAATTCACCTTGCTTACGACATTGCTGGCAATGCTTTCCGGCTCTGCCTTAGCTGCAGCCAGGTTGGATAACATTTGGGTCTTCAGCTTTGTAAACTCTTCCTCCGGAAAAACCGGATTTAAAATAACATCGGAAAAGACATCCAGAAAGGCATCGGCATGCTTGGTAAGGGTACTGCCAAATGCTCCGGTCGAGGACGTCGATAAGGAGGCCCCGATAAAGTCGATGGCTTCATCCACATCTGCTTTAGTCCGTGAAGTCGTTCCAGTAGCCAGCAAATCACCGGCCATCGAGGAAAATCCGGCAAATTCACCCTCAACCAACGGGTCCCGGTTGATGAACAACTGGAAATTGACAACCGGTATTTTATGGTTTTCAACCAGGATAACCTTCAACCCATTCTCCAGTTCAAACTGATCCGACGTCGCTATTTCGATTGGCTTGGCCGGACCTGGTTCCGGAGCATGCGTACGAAAATCCTGAGCGATAAGGCCTTGAAATAACCCGGCCGTCATCAAAGCCGGCAGCAGGTATTTTTTATAATTGAAAGTGTGCATGGTTTACGGTTTTACTGATTTGGGTAAATAGATCATCTCAACCCGGTTTGCTGGCGTAAAATATTGTCTGGCAACTCTTTGGATATCTTCGCGGGACACCGCCAGGTATTTATCTATTTGGGTATTGATGAGATTGGAGTCACCGAAATACAGGTAATAATTAGCCAGAGACTCAGCGATTTGAGCCATCGTGGTATTGGAAGAAATGAAATCTTTCTCTACCTGATTGCGCAACTTTTGGAATTCTTCCTCTGAGATCAGGTTATCCTGCACCTTCATGATCTCCTCGTCCATTGCTTCGGCCAGGTCACCGGTTGAAACATTCAGGTTAGCAATTCCATAGGCAATTACGATTCCAGGATCTTCCAATGGCAATGGTATACTACCGGCAAAAACAGCCTTTTGCTGTTCATCCACCAGGGCTTTATAAAAGCGTGAACTCTGACCCTGGGACAGCAGTTGTGCCAGCATCGAAACTGCATAAAAATCGGGCGTTCCCTGTGCAGGTATCCGGTAACCCTGAATCACAGCAGGCAATTGGATATTGTCATAAACCGTATCTCTGACCGGACCTTTAAGCGGTGGCTCGGTAATATCGGGACGATAAACGGATTTGGCACTTTGAGGGATCGGCGCAAAATATTTGTCAATCAAATCCCTGGCCTCCTTCGAGTCAATATCACCTGCTATGGAAAGCACGGCATTATTAGGCACATAAAATGATTTGTAAAACTGTACGTAATCATCCTCTTTAGCAGCGTTGAGGTGCTCCATACTCCCGATGACAGGCCAGCGGTAAGGATGGACCGTAAAAGCATGGGCCATGATTTCCTGAAGGAAAGTACCGTACGGCTGATTGTCAATGCGTTGACGACGCTCTTCTTTCACCACCTCACGCTGGGTCTCGATCCCTGCTTCTTCCACCTTGGCATGCATCATACGCTCGGATTCTAGCCAGAGGCCCAGGGCCAGTTGATTGGAAGGCAGTACTTCATAATAATAGGTACGGTCATTACTCGTATTCGCATTGAGGACCCCGCCGGCGGACTCTACGTATTTGGCATACTCTCCGCGTCCGATATTATCCGAACCTTCAAAGAGTAAATGCTCAAAAAAATGGGCAAATCCGGTGCGTTCCGGATTTTCATTCTTGGATCCGACATGATACATCACCGAAACGGCGACAATCGGGGTGGAATGGTCTTCGTGAAGGATGACATGCAATCCGTTTGGCAGGTCGTATTCTTCAAAAGGGATGGACTGGGCAAAGAGGGCTCCCATACCTCCGGCTCCTAATAAGAATAGGAGCGATAACAGGATGAATCGCTTCATAGTTCAATTGTTAATCTTGCAAAATTGATAGAATTGCTCGAATTCATTCATTTTATCTACGAATGAACCATTAACCAGGATAAAGGTTTTGGAGTTCCTTACTGCAAACACGGCTACCAAGCAATGTGTTTCAGTTTAGAGGAAATAATTAGTTAATTGACCATTTTATCGGCACAACAGGAGCTTGCGAACGCTTCAGGTTTTGCTTTGAACACAAAACCCATACTCAAAATATACCCCATGGCTTCCCGCAAGGCTTCATTGGAACGGAAGGAAGGGTCGGTATTGATGTCGGCGTGTACTTCCAACTCTACATCGTATTTATCCAGCAGATCATGAATGCTGTAGGCGATTTCGACCGAACGGCCCACTTCCGTGATCATTCGCTCCTTTAAGGACATGCGCTGTTTTACCCGGTAGTTGTTGATCAGCATGAATCCGCCTTTTTTCTCACGGAGGAAGACAATGACCGTGGCATATTCAACCCATTCACCTCGTACCCTTGAATCCGTGCCGATACATAACTTGAGTTTATTACCGAGTTCCTGTTCGCGTTCAATGTACATCGCAACCGTGTCATACAACGGTTTATCAATTTTTTCACCATTCAGGCGACGCCACTTTTCCATAACAAGAGCATTTATCCTCTAACCTATTAAAAAAAATCAATAGTATAGAGTGTTAATTATTATGGTATTATAAACAAATCGTTAAACTCAATATTATTTCAAGATTGGAACAATTTCAAATGAAATCCTGTTATAAGGCTGCTAATGATGCGTAGTACTACATTTTTGGTTCTGCTTGCGGTTATTCAAATCGTAGCCTCCTGCCAATCCCCGCCGGCAGAAAATCATCTCGCCGGAGAAAGCAGCCCCTATCTGCTGATGCATGCTCACAATCCGGTTGACTGGTACCCTTGGTCGGAAGAAGCATTGAACAAAGCACGGAAAGAAAATAAGTTATTATTGATCAGTTGCGGTTATGCAGCCTGCCACTGGTGTCATGTTATGGAAGAAGGTGCATTCTCCGATACTGCCGTTGCCCGTTATCTGAATCAGCACTTTGTTGCGATCAAGGTGGACCGGGAGGAACGTCCGGATATCGACGCTCTGTACATGCAATCGTGTCTGATGGGTAATGGTGGCTCCTGCGGATGGCCTCTGAATACATTTGCTTTACCGGATGGCCGACCGATTTACAGTGGCACCTATTACCCTGCCAGGAACTTTCTGGAGGTGCTCCAGTATTTTTATCAGCAATATACCCTGGACCCGGCCAAGATCAACGCTTATGCCGCAGAATTGGAGCGAGGTATCCGGAGTTCCCTGACTTTACCGGTAACAGATCCTGGTCCGATATCTCCTGATTTTCAAAAATTTACTGCAAATCTGGTGAGCCGAATCGACTGGACCAATGGAGGATTTACCGGCGCGCCCAAATTCCCGATGCCAGTGGTGCTGCAATATCTTCTTTCCACCGGCCACCTGCTGCAGGACAGCCAGGCCATACAGGGCGTTCTCCTGTCTCTGGACAGAATGGCAGAAGGAGGTATCTACGATCAGCTGGAGGGTGGCTTTGCCCGCTATTCGGTCGATGAACAATGGCGCATTCCTCATTTTGAGAAAATGCTTTACGATAATGCCCTGCTCATCCAGTTGTACGCACAAGGCTACAAATACAACCATGACCCCAATTACGCCCGGATCATCCGGGAATCCATTGATTTTGTTTTTGCCCATTTGGCCGGCGAAAATTATTTTTACAGCAGCATGGATGCTGACAGCGAGGGCGGGGAAGGCACCTATTACCAATGGAAATGGAGTGAATTGCAGGCAGGTCTGCGTGATGCCACCGTCTTCAGCCTTGCCACCGCCTATTACGGAGCAAAACCAACAGGGAATTGGGAACTGGGTAAGAACATCCTGCAGGCGCCGCGGTCCCTGACAGACCTGGAGTCAAAATTTGGTAAGGATTCACTGGCCATCATCACGGCTATGGCCGAGGCCCGTGATCAACTTAAATCCATCCGTTCTCAACGCCCCGCACCAGCTATTGATGCCAAGGCTATCACCTCCTGGAACGCCCTGATGATCATAGCATTAAGTGAAAGTGCCCAGGCCTTGGGAAATCACGCCTACCGGACAGCAGCCCTGGCAACCGGAGAGTTTATCTGGAATAATCTGTACGACAAACATGAAGGCTTGCATCGTATTTTCATCCGGGAACACTCGCAGGGCCCGGCTCATCTGGAAGATTATGCTTATCTGATCCGTGCGTACATTTCACTTTACGAATTATCATTCGAAAAAATCTGGCTGGAAAGAGCACAAACCCTAACAAAGGAAGTCCTGAAACATTTCGGTGTGAATGACTCGCCTCTTTTTTACAGCACCTCTGATCTTCAGGACCAGTTAATTGTCCGGGCCATACAATGGCAGGATGAGATCATGCCCACGCCCAATGCCGTTATGGGCCAGAACCTGTTTATGCTGGGCTCTTTACTGGATATAGATGCGTACCGGGATCATTCAGCTCAAATGGCAAACGCGGTTAATCCGTACCTGGTAAAGGCAGAAGACCCGTTCTCTCTGGCCAGCTGGATGACCCTGTCCTGGTACCAGACCAGAAAAACCCACGAAATTGCTATTGTAGGAGATCGGTCCGATCAACTGCGGATAGCAATGCAAAAGGAATTTATACCAATGGATCTGTTTATGGGCAGTGACCAGGAAGAAAACCTGGCTCTTTTAAAGGGGAAGTACCAGCCAGACCATACCTGGATTTATGTTTGCGAACAAGGTATTTGCAAGCAGCCCGTTCAGGATGTTCCGGCAGCTTTGAACTTATTGCAAGGAAACTGACATGAAATGTATAATCATTATACCTTTGCATCACCAAAAGTAAGTGTGGCATGAAAAGAATTCACATTATCATCGGCATTATGATTGTTGTTGGAATCGGACTGATTATTCAGGCATCCGGTGATATGAGCACTTACGGAACCTTCAAGGAAGCACAGCATACCGGAAAGAAAGTTAAGATCGTAGGAACCCTGGCCAGAGATAAAGAAATGAAGTATAATCCTGAAGTAGATGCCAATTTCTTTTCATTTTATCTGACGGATGAAAATGGTGAAACACAAGAGGTCATTTATCATAAAGAAAAGCCTCGCGACTTCGAACTTTCGGAAAAAATCGTTCTCACCGGCCAGATGCTGGACGGCACTTTCCGGGCTACTGATATCCTGCTGAAATGTCCTTCCAAATACAAGGATGAAGAACTAAAGATGAAGTCATAAAATGGCCAATGTGCAGCAGGTCTCTTATCTAAATGAACATTTATGGGTAGGACAAATCGGTCATCTTGCGATGGTGACACTGTTTGTTACCACCTTATTGGCTATCTACTCATTTTTTAAAGCTGGTAAAAGCAAAAATGTCCCCTGGATGAATCTGGGCACCAGTGCCTTTGCCATCCATACTGTAGCCACACTCCTGGTAATCGGTCTTTTGCTATACAGCATGTTCAACCGATTCTACGAGTACAATTTCGTGTTTGAGCAGGTGTCGGATGACCTTCCTGCTACGTACGTGTTTGTCGCTTTCTGGGAAGGCCAGATCGGAAGTTTTCTGTTGTGGATGTTCTGGAATATAGCCATGGGATGGATGATCTGGCGGAGTAAAAGTGAATGGAGTGCACCGGTTCTGGGCTTTATGCTGATCATTCAGGCTTTTTTAGCGTCGATGGTACTCGGCATCTATCTGCCTGGAGATATACCCATCGGACGGAGCCCCTTCACCTTATTGAGGGATCTGAACGATGCTCCCATTTTTGCCAGCGCGGACTACATCCAGAGTATTCGCAAGATGGCCAGCGGATTAAATGTTTTACTTCAAAATTATTGGAATATCATCCATCCGCCTACTCTCTTCCTGGGCTTTGCCGCCACCGCCGTTCCTTTTTCATTCGCGTTATCCGGCATGTGGTATAAGGACCATAAAACCTGGTTGCAGTCAGCATTGCCCTGGGCCTTGTTTGCTGGCGCAGTGCTCGGCACCGGTATTCTTCTCGGAGGAGCCTGGGCCTATGAAGCATTGAGCTTTGGCGGTTACTGGGCATGGGATCCGGTAGAGAACACATCATTTGTACCCTGGCTGATCCTGATTGCCGGAATCCATACCAATCTGATTGCCCGCAATACAGGCTATTCCATCAAGAGTACATATGGGTTTTACGGACTGGCTTTTCTTTTAGTGGTCTATTCCACATTCCTTACCCGGAGTGGAATACTTGCTGACACCTCCGCTCATGCCTTTACTGAGATGGGGCTGCAAAAGCAACTGCTGATTTACCTGGGAACACTGATGGGTTTATTTGTTGTCCTGTATGGGAGAACCCGGAAATCAATACCTGTGATCGAGCAGGAAGAGAAACTATCCAGCCGCGAGTTTTGGATGTTCATCGGCTCGCTGGTGCTATTGTTTTCTGCAGTACTGATTACCTATACGACCTCCATACCAGTCTACAACAAACTTTTTGATGGCCTTGGCTCACTTTTAGGGAAAGATCTGTCATCCTGGCACCGTGCCATGCCTCTGGAGCCCATTGCACATTATAACAAGTTTCAGGTTTGGGTCGCTTTCTTCCTTGCACTGCTTACCGGCTTAAGCCAATGGTTGCGTTATCGGGCCATGGGTTGGGAACAATATCATAAGACCTATTACCGGCTCCTGGCAATCCATGCCGGCGGTGCATTGGTGTTGACCCTGCTTGTAAACCTCTGGTTATCAATTCATGCCTGGCAATATCAGGCGATGTTGTTCGCCGCTGCGTTTGCCGTTATTGCCAACCTGGATTACCTGATCCGCCAGATCCATGGAAACATAAAGCTTGGCGCTTCAGCGCTGGCCCACGCTGGACTGGGCATCATGCTGATCGGCATTCTGTCCAGTGGATTGAATCAGGACATTATCTCCAAGAACACCAATATTCTGAAAGAAGATTTTGGCAGCCTGGCGGATGAGAGCTTGTTTGACAATGTCTATCTGACCAAAAATATCCCTCAGCGCATGCGGGATTACACCTTATTATACAAAAAGGATACGATAATCCGCAATGAACGGTTCTACGACATTGATATTTTTAAGCAAGGCCCTGATGGTAAAATGACGGATAAATTCACCATCCACCCAGGTGTTGTCTACGACGATAAATTTGCAAAAATATTATCCGTAAATCCATCCATTCAGCGTTACTGGAATCGTGATTTGTTTACCCTTGTGGCCCAGGTTAATGCCCATCACTCCGGGAATGAAGCCATGCACCAGCTGGAGGACTCACTGACGTATCAGAAGATGAGTATGATGTTGAAGGACACATTTGAAACCAAGACCGTAAAAGCCTGGATAGAATCCATTTCATTTGAAAGTGAGAATCCCGATTATGAGCCGGAACCGGGTGACCTGTGTCTTTCGCCGGTATTTATGTTGCAGAGCAAAACCACGGGAAAAATCTACCCGTCGAAACCATCAATTGTTCTGCGAGGTAATGTGGTCTATAGTTTATCGGATGTTGTCAATGAGGTAAATACGAAGATCAGGCTATCGGATAACCTGTTGGATGAATATTTCCGTCAGGAAGCCAGTGCAAGCTATACAACGCTGGAATTAAAACAGGGACAGACCGCCCAGGCAGAAGGCTACACCATTCATTTTGCCGGTTTCAACCGTCATCCAGAGCATCCGATGTATCAAGCAGATTCGACGGATATTGCCATCAGTGCATTTCTCGAAATCCAGTCTCCGGGTGGAGCAACTTACCAGGCAGAACCGATTTACTACATTCGGGGCAACCGTCCCTTCAATATTCCTGTTTATCTACCTGATCCGGATCTGATGGTCCGTTTCACTCATGTAGATCCCGGTAAGGAAACCATAGAGCTCCAGATAGGCAGTGATCATCTGGACCAGTGGACCATACCTTTTGAAATATCCAGTGATTATCCCCGCGATGACTATGTCGTGCTGCAGGCCAAGATATTCCCGGGCATCAACCTGTTCTGGAGCGGAGGGCTGCTGATGATGGCAGGTCTAGGACTTGCCCTGTGGAGCCGGCGTAAACAGCGCAGAGCGAATTCCAATGGTTGATATTGGCCTGGTTGGAAAAGGCAATGTAGGCAGCTTTCTGGCAAGCCGTATCCCCGGTATCAAGTGGATTCTCACCCGCTCTCAGCAGGACAATTCCTCATACCGGAATTATGACCAGTTAAATCCGGTGGATCTGGTTATCCTGGCCGTCCCGGATCAACAAATCACATCTGTTTCCATAAAATTGGCTGCTCATTTGCCACCGGACACTCCGGTCGTACATACTTCTGGAACATTATCCTGGAAAGTCATTGATCCTTATTTTCATCAACGTGGTGTATTGTATCCGCTGATGACCATCCGAAAAGATAATCCTCCGATGGAATTGCAATTCCCATGGTTAGTAGACGGAAATAGTGTATCATTTATCCAAATTCTGCTAAATGCCGGGCTTCAATGGCAACTACCTGTCCGGGAAATGCGCACCTCGGACCGGGAAAAGTTGCATCTGGCCGCCGTGTTTGCCAATAATTTTACGAACCATTTATACTACCTCGCAGAGCAGTGGGTGAAAGAAAACAACCTGGATTTCCAACTACTATTACCGCTTATCCGGGAGACCGTCCATAAGTTATCTACCACTGATGCCTATGTAGCTCAAACCGGACCTGCCAGGCGCGGTGATATGGTTACGATCCACCGGCACCTGGAGTTGTTATCTGACGATCCTGACAAGCGTTTTGTGTATGAAGCACTAACTTCTTCTCTTTTAAAAGAATACCATGCGACTGCTAAAGACCATTGACCATCCCCGGTTGCGGATCAGCATTTTTCTGCATAACCGGCGCTATTCTATCAAAGCGGAGGACCAGCTTTATCAGGAATTTATGACGTTCAGGGAAGATGAGATTGAAGACCTTGATCAACTGGTGCGCTTAATTAACGAGACTAATTATCCGGATCAGGCGATGAAAAGACTTGCTGGCATCCACGAAGACCGTTTGAGAATACTGACCGGCCAGCAATTATCCCACCAAAGTCAGGAGGAGGATATTATCTGAGCATTGGCGGATTTATTCAACACCTGGTTGATGTATGCTTTGAGGACCATCAGGCCGTTATCGTAATTCTGATTATTGGTTATGATCAGGTCACACTCGTCGTAGAAGGGCCTGATATACCGGTCAAATGCCGGTGACACATGATGCTGGTACCGGTAAAGTACGTCTGTAATGGGGTAATTGCGTTCAGCTCCATCCCGTTTGATACGCCGGATAATTTTCAGATCTTCTTTTGCATGGATGAATATCTTCAGATCAAGCAGACGACGTAATGAAGAAAAATGGAATAAAAACAGGCCTTCTACGAGAATAATAGGAGCCGGTTCGTAAACGACATCCTTGGCATAGGATTGCGGATTGTTAAAGACATATTCTTTACGTAGGACTCTCTGGCCGGAAATGATCCTGAGCAGGTCGGTTTCCATGGATTCCAGATCAAATGACTCTGGCAAATCGAAGTTCTCTATACCATGTTCATCGCATTGTTGCTGATGGATCGGATGGTAGTATTCGTCCATGCTAACTATGCATAAGTCATTCGTGGCGAATTGCTTGCGCAAGTCCTGGATAAATGAAGTCTTCCCCGATCCGCTGCCACCGGTAATGCCAATGATGTAGGGTTTCATGTGCTGATTTGCTATTTGGTTGGCTCGGGCTGAAAATTAAAGATTTTTAACTAATTTCAACCCGGTCCCTAACCAATGTCGTTGAATTAATAAAGCAAGATCAAGGTGGATATACTTCGTGGTGCTCTTGGATTAGTGGTATTATTGCTTATTTGCTATCTGCTCAGCGCCAACCGGAAATCCATAAACTGGGTTACGGTCTCGGTAGGCGTTTTAATGCAAATAATACTGGCGGTACTGATGCTAAAGGTGCCTTTTGTGAGAGCTATGTTTCAGTTTATCGTCAACTTTTTTGTGTTGATGATCAACAGCACCAATCAGGCAGCCGTGTTTCTTTTTGGTGATTTGGCGAAGCCTGGAGGCACCTTCGGGTTTGCGTTCAGTGTATTACCAACCATTGTCTTCTTTTCGGCGCTGTCCTCATTACTCTACTATTTAGGCATACTGCAACGTGTGGTGTATGCATTTGCCTGGTTGATGAATAAAACCATGCGGTTGTCCGGCGCTGAAAGTCTGGCTGCTGCCGCGAATGTATTTATTGGCCAAACGGAGGCTCCGCTCGTCATCAAGCCTTATCTCGAGAGGATGACCCGATCCGAAATCATGTGTCTTATGACCGGAGGGATGGCAACCATTGCGGGCGGCGTTTTTGGCGCCTACATGGCTATGCTCGGTGGCACCTCCCTGGAAGGTCAGCAACTTTTCGGAATGCATTTGCTGACGGCATCCATAATTTCTGCTCCCGCGGCTATTGTTGCAGCCAAGATGATCTATCCCGAGCCTGACCCTGAAAATATCGAGCGGAATCTGGAAGTGCCGCGATCTTTAGCCGGTTCTAATCTTTTGGATGCCCTGGCTTCCGGCACCACCGACGGACTTAAACTTGCTGTCAATGTCGGAGCCATGCTGCTGGCATTTATGGCCTTTATTTATTTAGGCAATTCCGTCCTGGAATGGATCGGTTCCATTACCGGCCTCAATGCGACGATCGCTGCACAGAGTGGTGGCCGTTTCGACGGATTGACCCTTCAATTCATTTTCGGAATCCTCTTCTCCCCTATAGCCTGGATCATCGGTGTAAGTGGTCAGGATATGATTGCCATCGGTCAATTACTGGGAGAAAAAACCATCCTCAATGAATTCGTTGCCTATACCTCCCTGACCGACTTCAAGAACATGGGCACAATCAGTGAGCGATCGATTATCATCGCGACCTATGCACTTTGCGGTTTTGCCAATTTTGCATCCATTGGTATTCAGATAGGCGGCATCGGAGCGATTGCCCCGGGGCAAAGGAATACACTGACATCATTGGGTATCAAAGCGCTAATTGGTGGCACTGTTGCCTGTCTGCTGACGGCGGCTATCGCCGGCATGTTGATGTAAAATGGCTTTCAAAATCCGGACACAATCATCGACTTATGAATAAATACTGGTTTCAAGTGCTTTTATGGCTCGTCCTCGGTATAACGCCCAGGCTGCTGGTTGGACAAATTGAAGATGCTCCCCTGATCCAGGAGGGAGACGGCCCCTACCCGCAACTTATCATCCGTGGCGCTACGCTGATCAACGGCAATGGTTCTCCTCCTCAGGGCCCGGTGGATGTTGTGATCAAAAACAACCGCATTGTCAATGTGGTAAGCGTAGGTGCACCCGGCGTCCCCATTAACCCAAACCGTCGCCCGAAACTGGAGGACGGCGGAAAAGAACTTGACGCTGAAGGCATGTACCTGTTGCCGGGATTTATTGATATGCACGGGCACATCGGTGGCAAAGCACAGGGCACACCCGCAGAATATGTGTTTAAGCTCTGGATGGCTCACGGGGTAACAACCATTCGCGAACCCGGTAGCGGCAATGGCCTGGACTGGACGCTGAAACACAAGAAACTAAGTGCTGAAAACAAAATTACTGCTCCCCGTATTTTTGCCCTTACCTTCTTTGGTGCCGGCAGTGATGAACCCATCACCACCGCCGACGAGGCACGCGCCTGGGTCCGCCAGAATGCTAAAAACGGTGCGGACGGAATCAAATTTTTCGGAGCCAGTCCTGAAGTAATGGATGCCGCACTCAGGGAAAACAAAGCATTGGGTCTGCGGAGTGCCTGCCATCATGCCCAACTCAACGTAGCCTGGTGGAATGCCCTGCAATCAGCACGTGCAGGCCTGACCAGTATGGAACATTGGTATGGTCTGCCTGAGGCACTTTTTGACGGTCAGACCGTCCAGGATTATCCACCGGATTACAACTACAATAATGAACAGGACCGGTTTTCACAAGCCGGCAAATTGTGGGATCAGGCTGCTAAACCGGGTTCCGCTAAATGGAATGCCGTTATGGATGAACTGCTGGAACTGGACTTCACTCTGGATCCTACGTTTAACATTTATGAGGCAAGCCGTGACCTGCACCGCGCCAGAACCCAGGAATGGCACCAGGAATATACCCTTCCTTCATTATGGGAGTTCTATGCGCCATCCCGGATCTCGCATGGTTCTTACTGGCATGACTGGGGCACTGAACAGGAAGTTGACTGGAAGAAAAACTATCAGTTGTGGATGGAGTTCGTAAACACCTATAAAAACCGGGGAGGTAGGGTAACCACCGGGAGTGATTCCGGCTTTATCTATGAACTTTACGGGTTTGCCTATATCCGCGAACTGGAATTGCTGCGGGAAGCCGGTTTTCATCCCCTGGAAGTGATACGGGCTGCGACCTTAAATGGAGCACAAGCTTTGGGTATGGAAAAGGATCTCGGAACCATCGAGCCGGGCAAATTGGCCGACATGATTCTGGTGGAGGAAAATCCGCTTGCTAATCTCCAGGTCCTGTACGGTACCGGAGCAATCAAATTAAATGAGCAAAATGAAGTAGAACGAGTCGGCGGTGTAAAATATACCATCAAGGACGGTATCATCTACGACGCCAAACAATTGCTACGTGATGTTAAAGCCATTGTCGATAAAGCCAAAGCAGAGTCAGGATTTGAATTTGCTCAACCAGGCATGGAGAAGGAACATAAGTCCTGATTCCGGGTTTAAGATTAAAACAATTATCTCAACATATTCAATACGAATAATAGCAAATTAAACTTCTATGAAATTCAGATTAGCCTTAATCATCATGATGGCCATGGTTTGCCAATGGACCTTTGCACAACGCAAAGCCAAGCCGGTGGTAACTGCGGCCCCTGCCCCGGTAATCCAGTACGATCAAAAATTGTATGATGCCATTCAGTGGCGTGAGGTAGGACCCTTCCGGGGTGGCCGATCGGCCACAGTAACCGGAGTACCCGGAAAGCCGGATCTGTATTACTTCGGCGCTACTGGAGGAGGAGTCTGGAGAACCACCGATGCAGGTGAAACCTGGGAAAACATTTCTGATGGATTCTTTGGAGGCTCCATTGGCTGTGTAAGCGTCAGCGAGTCCGATCCAAATGTAATTTATGTGGGTGGTGGTGAAAACACCGTCCGTGGAAACGTTTCTTATGGGTATGGAGCCTGGAAATCAGTGGATGCCGGGAAAACCTGGACACACATCGGCCTGGATAATTCAAGGCATATTTCCAGAATACGCATCCACCCTAACGACCCCAACACTGCCTGGGCGGCAGTCATGGGTGATCTTTTCAAACCCAACGAGGACCGCGGCGTCTATAAGACCACCGATGGAGGTATGACCTGGCGCAAGGTATTGTTTGCCAATGCCGATGCAGGAGCTGTGGATCTGATTCTGGACCCTAATAATTACCGCATCATGTATGCATCTACCTGGAATATCCGGCGCACACCCTACAGCCTGTCCAGCGGCGGGCCTGGTTCTGCTTTGTGGAAAAGTACTGACGGGGGTGAGACCTGGACCGATATCAGTGCCAATAAAGGCCTTCCCAAAGGAGTTTGGGGTATCGTAGGCGTTACCGTCTCCCCGGCCAACAGTGATCGCCTCTGGACTATCATCGAAAATAATGATGGTGGTGTTTTCCGCTCGGATGATGCTGGAGCCACCTGGATCAAAGTGAACTCAGACCGGAATCTGCGCCAGCGGGCATGGTATTATTCCAGGATCTATGCCGACCCCAAGGACCAGGAAGTAGTGTATGTCATGAACGTATCCTATCAGAAATCGACAGATGGAGGCCGTACTTTCAAGGGTGACAATGCGCCCCACGGTGACCATCACGACTTGTGGATAGCTCCTGAAGATCCCCAACGGATGATCATAGCCGATGATGGAGGAGCACAAATTTCCTTCAATGGTGGCGGAAGCTGGTCAACCCTGATGAATCAGCCCACTGCACAATTTTACCGTGTCATTACCGATAACCATTTTCCATACCGGATCTATGGTGCCCAGCAGGACAACTCGACCGTCAGGATTCTTCACCGTTCCGATGGATATGGAATATCCGAAAGCGATTGGGAGACAACTGCCGGCTGCGAATGTGCTCATCTGGCCCCGTATGCAGCGGATGATGACATCGTATTTGGTGGATGTTACGACGGATTGCTGGAAATGGTGAATCACAAAACGGGATACAGCCGCGCCGTGAACGTATGGCCGGACAACCCGATGGGACACGGTGTCGAGGATATGAAGTACCGGTTTCAGTGGAATTACCCCATCCTGTTTTCACCACACAATCCCAACAAATTATATACGGCTTCAAACCACCTTCACGTAAGTTACAATCTGGGCCAATCCTGGGAAACCATCAGCCCGGATCTGACGAGGAATGATTCAAGCCGGATGGTATCCTCCGGTGGACCCATCACCCAGGACAATACTTCTGTGGAATATTACTGTACCATCTTTGCGGTTGCTGAATCACCACGGGAAGAAAATGTCATCTGGACCGGAAGTGACGACGGCCTGATCCATATCACCCGGGACGGAGGTAAAAGCTGGACGAATGTGACACCAAAACAAGCTCCGGAATGGACTATGATAAATAGCATCGATCCGGATCCACACCGGGACGGAGCCTGCTATGTAGCGGCCACGATGTACAAATCCGGTGATTACCGTCCTTATCTCTATAAGACACTGGACTATGGCCAGACCTGGGAAACGATCACCAATGGTATTCCTGATGATGAGTTTACGCGGGTCGTTCGTGTAGACCCTGAAAAACAGGGATTGCTCTATGCCGGTACGGAAAAGGGTATGTGGATCTCTTTTGATGACGGAGCAAACTGGCAACCTTTCCAGCTTAACCTGCCTATCGTTCCTGTAACGGACCTGACCATCAAAGACAACAACCTGATCGCTGCAACCCAGGGACGTGCATTCTGGATGATTGACGACCTGACCCCGCTTCAACAGCTCAGGGATGCCGTGAAAAATGCCAAATCATATCTCTTCAAACCGCTGGCTGCATACCGGATGAACGGAGGAGCACCCAGGCGCGCCTCACTTACGACAGGCACCAATCACCCCAATGGAGTTATGATCTATTATTACCTGGCGGATAAACCTTCACCTAAAGACACGTTAGTGTTAACCATCACGGACATGCAAGGCAAGACCATCCAGACGTTCTCAACCGGCGCTAAAGACCGGGAGCATAAACTGGAACCTAAACAAGGTTCGAACCTGTTCGTGTGGGACATGATGGAAGACCCGGCTGAGCGTTTTGACGGATTGATCATGTGGTGGGCATCCCTAAGCGGACCAAAAGCGGTACCGGGTAAGTACCAGGTTACGCTGAAAGCTGCCGGAACCGAACAGAAACAAGAGTTTGAGATCCTCAAGGATCCGCGCGGAACCACAACCATAGCCGATATCCAGAAACAACATGATTTCCTGGCAGAGATCAGGGATAAAATGACGGAAACGCACCGTACCATAGAGGACATCCGCCTTGTACGCAAACAAATGAAAGGCTATGAGGAGATGATCAAGGGAATGGATCAGGTAGAAGCGATCATTGCGAAAATGAAAAACATTGATAGCACGATGACCCTCGTCGAGGAGGCCCTGTACCAGACTAAAAACCAGAGTCCTCAGGATCCACTCAACTTCCCTATTCGTCTGAATAACAAACTGGCGCACCTGACCACCCTCACCAGTGGAAATGACTATCCACCTACCGTGCAGGCCATTGCTGTCAAAGATGAGCTGATCGGAGAAATTGATTCCTATCTGAATCAATTCAAACAAATAACGCTTTCGGATCTCAAGATGCTCAACCAGATGATCCGTGAACGTACGATTGATGCCATTATGCTCAAAAAGCGCGAATAAAAGCAGCATAAGGTTACTTGTAGAGGCATCCATGTCAAGCACCAGATCCACCCGGAAGATCATACACATTGACATGGATGCCTTTTTTGCATCTGTGGAGCAACTGGATAATCCTGAACTGAGAGGAAAGCCCATCGCCGTCGGAGGGTCCCGTAACCGGGGCGTAGTCGCCGCAGCCTCCTATGAAGCCCGTACATTTGGTGTCCATTCAGCCATGCCATCCCGTACAGCCTATGAAAAATGTCCGCACATCATATTTGTCAAACCCCGATTTGCACGATATAAGGAAGTATCCCAACAAATCCGGCAAATCTTTCACGAATACACCGACCTGGTAGAACCTCTGTCCCTGGACGAAGCATTCCTGGATGTGACGCAAAACAAAGCGGGCATCACATCCGCAGCAAAAATTGCCAAAGAGATAAAGCGAAAAATTCAAGCGACTACCGGGTTGACAGCCTCTGCGGGCATCGCCATGAATAAGTTCCTGGCAAAAATCGCTTCTGACATTCATAAGCCGGATGGCTGTACGCTGATTCTGCCTGAGCATGCCGACGACTTCATTGCGCGATTACCTATTGGAAAGTTTTTCGGGATCGGGAGGGCTACCGCGGAGAAGATGCACCAGCTGGGTATACATTCCGGTGCCGAGCTCAAACAATTTGATCGGCTCGACCTGGTCCGCTGGTTTGGCAAAATGGGGAATTATTACTACGACATTGTCCGGGGTCTGGATGAACGACCTGTGGTACCCAATCGTGAAAGGAAATCAATATCCGCAGAGACCACTTTCGATACCGATATCAACGAAATAGAATTGTGCAGGCCTGAGATCATCCACCTTGCTGACCGGGTAACCTCGAGTGCATCAGGACTAGCTGTGAAAGGAAGGACGGTGAGTATCAAAATCCGGTTTTCGGATTTTACCACCCTCCAGAAGCAAAAATCGTTTCCAGAAGCTACCTGCGACCCGAATATAATACGCAATGTTGCTTTGGAATTGCTGGACTATTTCAGGGATCAATACAAGCCCGTGCGGTTGCTAGGGGTCGGATTACACAATTTTGATCCCGATCCCGAAGGGCAATTGGAATTATTCTAAGGCCGAAGTTGATATTCAGATGAGTCTGCGAACACACTCAAATGCCTCAAACAAATTAACCTTGGCATGACGCGTCATCGGCTTGCCCAATTCCCAACGGTAACCGGTAATCGATAACAACCAGGCTTCCGGAGTCTTTTGGTACAATTCGCCGGAGAGGTGAAGCAAACTGGCCGGTGACAAAGCATGCGTGGACCAGGTCCCGTCCTGCTCGGGAAACACCGGTTCCAGAGAATAGCCTCCGGTGATCTTCGAAACGTGTGAATCCACGAATAACACTTTATCGTACGCCGTGATCATCGCCGCATCCTCAATCTGCAACTGGAATACCTGCTGCACTTCCAATGGAATTCCTATTGCTTCGATCAACTCCAGGAATTTCCAACCCAGGCCATCATCCTGTCTTGCTGTATTTCCTATCCCAACGACTAAGATCTTCTCACGATCTGGTTGCGGTCTGAATAATATTTCCTCGACGGTCTTGTACTTCAACATAAAGCGGCATTTTACCCAAAGCATGGGTCGCACAACTTAAACAGGGGTCGTAAGCACGAATGGCTATTTCGACCTGATTGAGCATCTGCTCAGTGACTTCAAACCGGTTGTCCAATACATTCTGAGCCACCCATTTTACGGCTCTGTTCATTGGTTCATTATTATGCGTTGTAGAAACGATCAGATTACATCGGGTGATCATTCCTTTGTCATCGACTTCGTAATGGTGGATCAGGGTTCCTCTTGGAGCCTCAATCACCCCGATACCCTGCGACCGCTGGGTTCCTTCTCTTCTCAGGTCATCGCCCAATATTGTTTCATCATGGAGCAGATCGCGGATTGCCTCCGCACAATACAGCATTTCGATCAACCGGGCCCAATGCGTATGCATGGTCATGTTGTTTGGTTTACCTCCCGTATAATCCCGGAATATTTTTCGCTCAGCTTCAGCCAGCGGTGTCGTAATGGATGTGCTGACATTCAAGCGGGCCAGGGGCCCCACCCGGTTCCAGCCTTTTTCCTGCCCCAGTTCTTTCAGATATGGGAACTTGAGATAACTCCACGGTTTTACGAATTCTGAAAAATGTTCCACATAGTCCGTTGCTGGTGCAAACAATGTCTGATTGCCTTCCGCATCAATAGCACGTAGCGGGCCATCATACAACTCCAGGGCACCATCCTCCGTCACCATGCCCAGGTGACCTGACGGATAGGTCGCGAAATAGTCCAGCCAGGGAGCATTCTGCTCGTGATATTGCTTCATGAAATCAATGACTTCGGACAGCCATTCGATAATGGTATCGATGGAAGGGACACCTTCTCCTTTCAAAAATGCATCGCGTTCAGGTTTCGTAAAAGTCTTGTGTACTCCCCCGGGAACAGCCATAATCCCATGGATCCGTTTACCGGCCAACGCTTTGATGATTTCCTGACCAAACTGTCGCATCTGAATGCCTTTGCGAGCCAGATCCTTGTTGGCAATTGCCACTTCAACGACATTCCGCTTGGAAGCCTCAGCATCAAGACCAAACAGCAGATCTGGGGAAGCGAGATAAAAAAAATGCAGTGCGTGTGACTGGAGGACCTGACCAAAGTGCAGCAGACGCCGCAATTTGGTTGCTGTTGGAGTTAAGTCCTTCGGATCCAGTCCTGCTATCTGGTCAATAGCTTTGGCAGCAGCTAAATGGTGACTCACCGGGCATATTCCACACAGTCGCTGAACCAGCACCGGAGCTTCCCAATAGGGTCTTCCCTGCACAAACCGTTCAAATCCACGAAACTCCACAATATGGAAGAAGGCATCTTCCACCCGGTGGTTGTCATCCAGCAATATGGTGACTTTCCCGTGACCTTCCACCCGCGTTACCGGATCAATGATAATCTTTTTACCCATGATCAGTCGTATTTAAATTCAGGATAAATAACATCGTATTTGGTTCCAAACAGGATGTTCTGTACTACCTTCCAGATGTGTTGTGCTGAAGGAGGGCACCCCGGTATATGGTAGTCAATTTTGACTACTTCATGACAAGGATAAACCCGGTCCAGGATTTTTGGGATGTCGACGTGATTTGGGATTATGTTTTGAGAATTCTGGGTTACGGGTGAATGCAGGTATGCTTCCTGTAGACACGACTCCAGCGAGATGGTATTGCGCATGGCCGGCAGTCCGCCCCAGATGGCGCATTCTCCTACAGATACGAGAATATCACAATTGGCTCGGAAATATTCCAGGTTTTCAATGTTTTCCGAGTTACAACACCCACCTTCTATCAATCCGATATCAACATGCCGCGAAAAGCGCTTGATATCCGTCAAAGGGGATTTATCAAAGGAGACCAGTTCGATTAAATCAAGCAACCCCAGATCGATATCCAGCATGGACATGTGGCACCCAAAACATCCTGCCAAGGAGGCGGTTGCGACCACTTTTTTCTGAGCCGGCGCAGCAGGTTTTTCCACCGGTGTGGCCAGAGGAATGGTTTCCCTGCTCTCCAGCTTGTCGTATTTCCTGTCTCCAAATGGCCGGGATTCGCTTTTCCCACGCACCAGGATGGCTCCGACCGGGCACAACCGCATGGCTCTGGTCAACTCCTTTTCGGACATTTCCGCTTCCAGCTCGTAATCGACATTGACTTCCGTTCGGCCTCCGCGTCGATGGTAAGAAAATACTTTCTCCCCTTTGTCTGTTACAAACTCTTCCACACAGCGCTTGCAAAGGATACAGCGGTTGTGGTCAATAACCAGGCGCTCCGGTTTAAAGTCTACGATCCTATCCACGAAGGTATGTGGAAATCGAGAATAGGTGATCCCCGACTCATAGGCCAGGTGCTGAAGGTCACAGTCACCACTTTTCTCGCATGCCGGACAGAAGTGATTTCCTTCAGCGAAGATCAGCTCCAGGATAGCTTTCCGATTCTCAATCAGGTCGGGTGTATTGACCTGGACACGCAAGCCTTCTGAAACTTTAAGAGAACAAGCCGCCCTCGGCTGTCCGCCTATGGCTACAGTGCACACTCGACAGGTTGCCAGCGGCGGATCGATGTGCGGATAATAGCAGAGAGAGGGAATATTGACCCCGTTTTCTGCAGCAGCATCCACGAAGTTTTTCCCATCTTCAGCCTGGCATGGCTGATCGTCAATATAAAAAGTAACTTTTTTCATGATTATCGCAGTTCATTAATGATGCGATCATAGGCAGCTGTTGCCAGATCGAGGTCAAAAGGTGCATTTTTGGTCCGGGTATGCTGATCCATGATTTCGGGAAAGCGCTGGGCAGCCTGGATGATGGCTTTGGGCGCCGTTTGACCCAAACCACACCGGCTGTTGTACTCCATGAGTTTCGCCCAATCGTTTAATTTATCAACGTCCTCGGTGGAGGCCAGTCCTCTCTCCATTTTACGGAGCTGAACCGACAACATGTAATTTCCGGCCCGGCAGGGGGTGCAAACCCCACAGGATTCCTGCAAGAAAAACCGGTTGTAATTCTGCAGAATCTGCAACAAGTCCCGTTGTCGATTATAGATCATCACCGAACCACCGCATCGTAAATCATGCAGTCCAAGCATCCTGTCCCGCCAGGTAGCAGGAATAAACTCTCCTGATGGGCCACTTACCTGGATGGCATAGGGATCTTCAGCACCGCAACGGTCCAATAATTCTCCGATGGTAATACCCCAGGTGATTTCATAAATTCCAGGATATTGACAGTCCCCGGCGATGCTTAACAATTTGGTGCCCGGTGAGTCCGGATGATTTTTATTCATATATGGCTGATAGCCTTGTTCCAGAATCCTGGCAGCGGTGCATAATGTCTCAACATTATTGACTACCGTCGGCTTGCCGAGATACCCTTTTTCAGTGGGATAATGAACGCGGGGCCGGGGTTCCCCCCGGTTGCCTTCGAGGGATTCCAGCAGAGCAGTTTCTTCACCACAAATATAGGCTCCGGCACCAATGGCCAGATCGATATCAAATTCAAAGCCCGGCACGCCACATGCATCTTCCCCAAGCCATCCTTGTTCTCTGAAATGATGCAGAGCCGATTCGATTTTGGGGATCAGGTACTGATACTCACCGCGCAAATAGATTATGCCTTGTTTTGCACCGACTGCATAGCCGGCAATGATCATGCCCTCCAGAAGAAGACCCGGGTATTTCTGAATCAGAAACCGGTCCTTAAAGGTCCCTGGTTCGCCCTCATCCGCATTGCAGACAACATATTTTTCAGGTTCGGCCTGGTTCCGGCACGATTGCCATTTCAAATGCGTCGGAAAAAATGCGCCTCCCAGTCCGGTGAGCCCGGCTTCCATAATCTCCCGTATAACGTCATCGGGTGACAGAAGATTGAGTTTGTTAACCGCCATCCCGGCATGGTAGGGCCTGATCATCAAATGTTTATCTTCGTCGGCATTCGGATAAGCATCGGACAAAGGCCGGTCTGCCAGATCATCGATATCGGTGCCCGTCCTTAACTGGTGGATCAGGTGATGAACTTTTTCCGGTGTCAGATTGATAAAGGGACGCCAATTGATCAGTGCCGCAGGCTCTACGTCGGAAAGGCCAATGCATGAAGCCGCCTGGAGGGTAAACATATTGGTGGGGTCCGTATGGTTCAGTCTGGTACCGGTGGCATCCTGAAAAGCTGCCAGTACATCCGTAAATCCTGCAAATTCGGATAGAATGCTATTGTTCAGATGGATGGTATAGCGCCCTGCAGGTTTGCGGCGAAAAAAATGATAAAAGGAAATAACCCCTTCCAGATCCACCCAGGAACGTCCAGTCTGGCGACTCAGTTGCCGGATCGACTTATCAGAAAGGTAACCCTCATCGTGTTGTATTTTCCACAATTGATTGAGTAGGAAGTTTTGCTTTGACATGACCAATTTGTTTGGAACAAGTTACAAAATGACCAGTTTGGCAAATTATTAAGCATGACAATTCTCATATTGCTAAATGATTTCGTCGGGCTGGCTAACCAATGATTCAGATCATATCAAAACACGACCAGGGCTACCTTTTTCCGGCTACTTTTTCCTGTACTTTGAATCCGAATCATAAAAAACGGTATTAAAATGGGCTCACAAAAATTTGTTTATACGTTTGGTGATCGCACGGCTGAAGGCAACAAATCCATGCGTATCCTACTTGGTGGTAAAGGTGCAAACCTGGCAGAAATGAACCGTATCGGACTGCCGGTGCCTCCTGGATTTACCATTTCTACAGAAGCTTGTAATGCCTATTACAAGGATGGAAAACAACCGACTCTTAAATTATTGAAGGAACAAGTATTGCATGGCATTGAAGCCATCGAAAACATTGCCGGTAAGACATTCGGTAGTGAAACCAAGCCTCTTTTGCTCTCGGTTCGCTCCGGTGCACGGTCTTCCATGCCTGGGATGATGGACACCGTTCTGAACCTCGGACTGAATGACAAGATCGTTGAAGCCTGGGCAAAAGCCACTGGCAACGAACGCTTGGCATGGGACTCTTACCGGAGATTTTGCCAGATGTATGGTTCGGTTGTTCTGGGGCTGAAACCCATCTTCCAGGATGAAGTGGATCCCTTTGAACAAATCATCGATGAGATCAAAGAAGCCAGAAATGTAACGCTGGATAATGATCTGACTATCAGTGACCTGAAAGAACTGGTGGTACGTTTTAAAGCACGCATTCATGAACGTACCGGTAAAGATATCCCCGATGATCCTTACGATCAGTTGTGGGGCGGTATCATTGCGGTATTTGACAGCTGGATGGGTAAACGCGCTATTCAATATCGTAAAATTAATGACATCCCGAATGACTGGGGTACTGCCGTAAACGTCCAGGCGATGGTTTTCGGAAACACCTCCAACAATTCAGCTACCGGTGTTGCCTTTACACGCGACCCGGCTACCGGCGAAAACAATTTTGTCGGTGAATATCTGATCAATGCACAAGGAGAAGACGTCGTTGCCGGTATCCGCACACCACAACAGATCTCCTTAAAAGGATCACAACGGTGGGCTCAGCTGGCCAATGTACCAGAGGCTGAACGTAAATCCACTTATCCTAGTCTGGAAGAGGCAATGCCTCAGGTTTATAAAGAGCTGGATGAAGTCCGCACCATCCTGGAAAATCATTATACGGACATGCAGGACCTGGAGTTCACCATCGAAGAAGGCCGGCTCTGGATCTTGCAGACCCGTGATGGCAAAAGGACTGGCGAGGCTATGGTCCGCATCGCACACGACCTCCAGATTGAAGGGCTGATCAGCGCAGCCACTTCGATAAACCGGATCGAGCCGGATAAACTCAATGAACTATTGCACCCCGTATTCAATAAGAAAGATCTCAAAACCGCAAAAATGATCTCCCAGGGTCTTCCGGCTTCACCGGGAGCAGCCACCGGACAGATTGTCTTTTTTGCTGAAGATGCAGAGGATTGGGCTGCAGCCGGCAAACCAGTTATCCTGGTACGCATGGAAACATCACCGGAAGATATTTCGGGTATGAACTCGGCAAAAGGTATCCTTACTGCTCGTGGAGGTATGACTTCCCACGCAGCTGTTGTTGCCCGCGGTATGGGTAAATGTGCCATCACTGGTGCCGGCAGTCTGATCATCGACTACACCAACCGTCAGTTTCGCGTCGGGGAAGTTGTCTATAAAGAAGGAGACTGGATCTCCCTGGACGGGTATACCGGTTACATCTATGAGGGTCGTGTACCGACCAAAGATCCTGAAATCAGCACACACCTCCAAAAACTGATGACCATCGCGGACAGCCAGTCACGGCTCAGGGTATTGGCAAATGCCGACACTCCGACCGATGCGAAAACCGCCCGCGAGTTCGGAGCCAGAGGTATTGGACTTTGCCGTACCGAACACATGTTCTTCAAGCCAGAAAGAATCCGGATCGTACGTGAGATGGTATTGGCAAAAGACGAAGCCGGACGTCGCGCCGCTTTGGACAAGTTGTTACCAATCCAGATGCAGGATTTTGAGGAGATCCTGGAGGTCATGCACGATCTGCCGGTAACCATCCGTTTATTGGATCCTCCATTGCATGAATTCTTACCTGAAGACGAAGCCGCTGAGAGGATGATCGCTGAAGACCTTGGCATCACCTTCGAAGAAGTGCTGGACCGGGTGAATACATTGCACGAAACCAACCCTATGCTGGGTCACCGTGGATGCCGTCTGGCCAACACCTATC
The DNA here is from genome assembly GCA_020636135.1 of Lewinellaceae bacterium. Lineage (NCBI taxonomy): Bacteria > Pseudomonadati > Bacteroidota > Saprospiria > Saprospirales > Lewinellaceae > Lewinellaceae bacterium. The sequence continues at coordinate 1,638,680 of JACJYK010000001.1, read as the reverse complement.
CGGAAATTACCCAGATGCAGGTACACGCCATACTGGAAGCAAGCATCCATTTGAAAAAACGTGGAGTACACGTTTATCCTGAGATCATGATTCCATTGACCAGTATTGGTAATGAATTGCGCATGCAGATCAAGATCATCCGCGATACCGCAGAGGAGATCTTTGCGAAATACAACGAAACCGTTGATTACAAAGTGGGTACGATGATTGAAATTCCGAGAGCGGTGATCATTGCCGATCAGATTGCTCCGATGGTGGACTTCTTCTCATTCGGAACCAATGACCTGACTCAGATGACCTTCGGTTTTTCACGGGATGATATTGGCAAATTCCTGCCGATCTATCTTGAAAAAGGCATCCTGAAAAAAGACCCGTTCCAATCCATCGACCAGGATGGTGTAGGCCAGTTGGTCAGCGTGGGTACAGCGAATGGCAAGCGGGTAAATGATCATCTGAAAGTCGGTGTCTGTGGAGAACATGGTGGCGACCCGGATTCGATCCGCTTCTTCCACCGCAGTGAACTGGATTATGTAAGTTGCTCACCGTTCCGCATTCCGATTGCCCGGTTTGTTGCTGCACAGGCTGCGATTAATGAAAAAATGTCTGAAGAAGCATTGAAAATCAAAGCTGCAGAACTTGCCTGATTAACGTAGAGATCTGGTAAAGATCAAAATAGTATGTATGGGCCGGTGGATTATTCCTCCGGCCTTTTTTATTGAGTACCCGAAAATGGATCACTGATCCGACTGAAATATCAGATGTTGTACTTCTTCCAAAGTTTTCTGCTTGTTGGTCAGTTTTTTCCGTTCCGCCGTCAAGGGACCACCCTTCATGTTATTCAATTCAAGGGAAATCTTGTACATCAGGTCTTCCACCGCCTCCAACAATATGTCTTTGTATTTGCTGTCAACAGAAATCATATGGCAGGATTTAATGCTTCTTTCTAAGATAACAATTCCTGAGTCATTCTGTATCCCGCCTGATTTCCGCTACATACCCTTTAAATCCTTCATCCGAAAAACGACTTCATATTAAGATAAATTGGCATAATTTCTGAAGTTACTAAACCACTATGAACATCGAAGAGATAAACAAGCGGCATCTGTTTAAGACGGACCAGTTGTACAGGATAGGATTCGGACTGTACAGCCGCTTATTGGATTACCGCAACGGTGTTATTTATCTCGAAGTGCTTTTCGATAAACGATGGAAATCCGATTACAACGGAACTGCCTACGAACTGGCTCGATGCTGGCGTGATAACAACACCGAACTGGGTAAAGCGATCGGTTGCAAAGTGTTCATCATTGATGCCCGCAAATTTCCCTACAAAAAGGATTTGTTCAGAAACAAGATCCGGCCCGAGTACGACGCCAGAAAAGGATTGCTGTTCAAAGAGAACCTTTTAAATTAAAGATCGTAATTCACCTCTCTCTATACTTGCGACAATTACCAGGATCCTACCCTGAACCATCCTGCATTTTTGCTTTCCGCCTTCCACAATCATCATCAGGATGTGTTAACTTTGAATAAATTATTCAAAACGTGAGCATTACCCTGATCATTATTGTGGTTACGGTGCTGGTGTCCTACATGGCCTTCAACAATCCGGTAACATTTGAACAACTCAAACATTACCCTTACCAGATTCACCGGGATCACTCGTATTATCGAATACTGACCGGCGGATTATTGCATGGTGACTGGATGCACCTGGGTATCAACATGTATGTATTCTATCTGTTTGGCACCTATGTTGAACAGGTTTACATGTCTGAATTTGGCACCGGTAAAGGAAGGTTGTTGTATTTCCTCTTGTATTTCATCAGTCTGATCACTGCCAATTTCGTGACTTTTTTGCGCCATCGTCAGAATCCTTCCTTTGCGTCGGTTGGGGCATCGGGAGCAGTCTCCGGGGTCGTTTTTTCGTTCATCGTATTTAATCCCTGGAGCATGCTACTGCTCTTCTTTATCATCCCCATTCCGGCCATCATCTTTGCAGTTCTCTATGTGATCTATTCCTACTATGCCAGCCGTAAAGGACTTCAACCGCATTACGATCATGAAGGACACCTGTACGGTTCTCTGGCCGGATTCCTGTTTACTTTATTGCTGAAAAAGGATTTTATCATTGAGTTTATTCAACGCATCAGCCACCCCGATTTCCAATTTTAATAAAAACCAACCTAATGATCAATAGCTCCAACAGGCAGATTTACGGGCTTATCCCGGTTGCCGGAATCATAGCGCTTATCCTCTCAGCCTGCGGACCGGCGGCTCCATCCGGGAACACCACTGGAAACACACCGGAAGAAGAACTGGTATGGCAGGATGAATTTGATGGCAATGATCTTGACACGACCAAATGGGCCTACCAATACGGAGCCCATGGCTGGGGAAATAACGAGTGGGAAGACTATACAGACAGTGCAACCCTTACTGTCTCCGATGGGATGTTAGCAATCCATGCCATCAGGACCGGAGCCGGACAAAAGGTGGGAGATTATAAATCCGCACGCATAACCAGTAAGCAAACATTCACCTATGGCAGAATGGAGATCCGGGCTAAACTACCAGACTATCGGGGCAATGGCATCTGGCCGGCTATCTGGATGCTTGGTGACAACATCGGTACTGCCGGGTGGCCGGAATGCGGCGAACTTGACATCATGGAAAATGTAAGCTACGACCCGGGCAAAGTGCATGTATCCATCCATAGCAAGGCCAACAACCATGTCGATGGCACCCAGGTGACTTCCGGCCCGGTGGATGTTCCGGATGCAGAGAAAACCTTTCACAATTATGGCCTTATCTGGGATGAAGATCGCATCCAATTCTACCTCGATGATCCAGGCCAAATCCTGCTTTCCTTCGACCGCCCTGCCGAACATAATCAAGACAACTGGCCATTTGACCATCCCTTCTACTTTATCCTGAATATCGCCGTAGGTGGCAACTGGGGAGGCCAGCAAGGCGTGGATGACAGTCTATTCCCCGCCACCATGCTGGTGGATTATGTACGGGTTTATCAGAAGCAGTAATCTGCTTCGACACGAACAATGCCATTACCTTTTCAGGTAAAAAAAGGAACCTGCAAGATCGGGAAAGACCTATGCGTTGCGATTGATACAATTCAGGTCCTCAAAAGCCGTCTTCAACCGGTTTTTAAAGAAGGACTCTCCGGCGCGTAACCATACCCGCGGATCGTAATACTTCTTATTAGGTTTGTCGACACCTTCAGGATTACCCAACTGGCCCTGCAGATAATCTTCATTTTGCACATAATAATGACGAACACCATCCCAAAATGCCCACTGGAGGTCCGTATCAATATTCATCTTGATCGCTCCGTACGAGATGGCTTCCCGTATCTCTGCCTGAGAGGAACCAGATCCGCCATGAAAAACAAAATTGACCGGTTTGGGACCGGTGCCGTATTTCTTCTCAATGTAATCCTGCGAATTCTTGAGGATTACCGGTTTTAATTCCACATTCCCCGGCTTATACACCCCATGCACATTACCGAATGCAGCAGCAATGGTGAACCGGTCGCTGATTGCTTTCAGGTTTTCGTAAGCAAAGGCTACTTCTTCCGGCTGCGTGTACAATCTGGAATTGTCCACATCGGAATTATCCACGCCATCTTCTTCCCCACCGGTCACACCCAATTCGATCTCCAGGGTCATGCCGATAGGAGCCATGCGCTTGAAAAACTCAGAGCTGATTTCAATATTCTCAGCGATGGGTTCTTCTGAAAGATCCAGCATATGCGAGCTGTACAGGGGCGTTCCATGTTTATGGAAATGTTTCTCACCAGCTGTCACCAAACCATCAATCCATGGCAGTAATTTTTTCGCGCAATGGTCGGTATGGAGGATTACCGGGACGCCATAATGCTCCGCCAGCAGGTGAATGTGTTTAGCTCCGGATATGGCACCCAGTATAGACGCCTTCTGATCCGCATTGGAAAGTCCTTTACCGGCATAGAATGAAGCGCCTCCATTGGAAAACTGGATAATAACCGGAGAGTTCACTTCCTTTGCTGTCTCCATGACAGCATTTACGGTATTGGTCCCTGTCACATTGATGGCTGGAACGGCATAATGATTGGCTTTGGCATCGGCAAATACCTCGGACACCTCGTTGCCAAAGAGGACGCCAGCCCGAAATTTTCCACTAGACATATTGCTTAGATTAATCGATTAATTACTATCAAAGTTTACCCCGCTCGGTCAGATACCTTTCCGCATCAAGGGCTGCCATGCATCCGGTTCCGGCTGCGGTTACAGCTTGGCGGTAGGTTTTATCCTGAGCATCTCCGCTGGCAAATACACCGGGAATGTTGGTTCTTGTTGATTTACCCTGGGTCACCAGATATCTGGTTTCATCCATATCCAGCCATCCTTCGAAGATCTCCGTATTTGGTTTATGTCCGATGGCAATAAAAAATCCCTTTACCGGCAATTCAGTTTCAGCTTTGGTTTGGTTGTTGAAAACGACAACCGAATCCACCACCTCATCTACACCCTTGATTTCTTTCACTTCCGTATTCCAATGGACGACAATCTTCGGGTTATTTAATACCCGTTCCTGCATGATCTTGGAAGCCCTCATCTCATCCCGGCGTACCAATAGATGTACTTTCGGACACAATTTGGACAGATAAGAAGCTTCTTCAGCGGCTGTGTCTCCACCGCCAACAACAGCAACCTCCATATTTCTGAAGAAGAAACCATCGCAAACAGCACAAGCGGACACCCCTTTATTCATATAGGTCTGCTCGGAGGGGATGCCCAGCCATTTAGCACTGGCTCCGGTAGCAATGATCACACTTTCTGCATGAATCTCATTTCCACTATCGGTCCAGGCTTTATGAACTGGTCCGCTGAAGTCCACTTTAGAAATCAACTCATAACGGACCTCGGTACCAAAACGCTCGGCCTGTTTGCGTAAATCTTCCATCATCTCAGGTCCCAGGATCCCGTCCGGATAACCCGGATAGTTCTCCACGTCCGTTGTTATGGTCAGCTGGCCTCCCGGTTGCATTCCGGTATACAGGACAGGTGACATATTCGCTCTTGCCGCGTAGATGGCTGCAGTATATCCTGCCGGGCCAGAACCAATAATCAGGCAAAGCATTTTTTCAGGTGCGGTACTCATATTGTTTTATTGAAGGGTCAAAAATAATTGAAAATGAAACTTTATTCCTAGTAATATGAATTGAATCTATTAGTCGATGAATCAACCCGATTGATCCGAATGGATGGACATATCGCGTGATCATCGCGTAGATTAGGTTCCTATGGTAACATTATTTTGGATATTGTGTTTTGTGACGCTGTTCACATGGCGGATTACCCCACCCTATCGCCAGAGACATCATCAGATGCGGTACACATTTTTTGGATCCCTGATACTCTGGTTGATAGGATTGATGGGGCAATGGTTCGAATCGCCGGAATTATTTCACCCTGGCCGCACGATACTTCTGTTGTTATCATTGGGTATCGGTTCTCAGCTCTTCTATCTGTGGAGAAAGCTTCGCTACACCAAATGGCTGGTGCCAATTGGGATGTGTTTATTGGCGTGGGTCCTGCAAGACCGGAAATTACCGCGCCTGGATCCAAAAGGTGAACTTCTGGTTCAGATCAGCGATGACATGAATCCGGAAACCATCAAGAGCCGGCTGGGATTTAATCTGGCATCCATAACTCCTGCCTTTGAAGTTACAGACAGTGAAAGTCCTTTGGCACACTATTATAAAATCAACCTGCATTACCTCCCCTGGCAGAGCACTCACTCCTTACAGCACCGTTTGCAGCGTATTTCCGGTGTACAATGGATCGACCAAAACGAATATTATGCCTTTTTCAAGCCAATGACCGGCCACTCAGAGATCCAGCCATCCATGCAATGGTCCAACGATCCACTCCTCGCCAGACAATGGCATTTGGATCAGCAACAGATCGGAGATCTACAGGCTTCTTTGCAATCCGCACATCCCGGGAAATCGGCCAGACTATTCATCCTGGACACCGGAGTGGACAGTAAACACGAAGACCTTAGCCCCAATTATACCTCCTGGCGCAAGGAAGATGAGTCGGATGACCAGGGCCATGGTACGCATTGTGCCGGCGTTGCAGCTGCGGTAACCAATAACCAAACCGGTGGGGCTTCGATGGATCCGGGACCATCATTTTTTACGGTCACCAGTATTAAGGTGCTTAACTTTTTTGGCGGGGGAACTCAACAAACCATTATTCAGGGGATGATTGACGCTGCCAATCAGGGAGCAGACGTTATCTCCATGTCACTGGGAGGACGCAGTTCAGATGAAAAACAGCGTCTTTACGAGGAAGCTGTAAAATATGCCAATAAAAAAGGAACCATAGTAGTGGTTGCCGCCGGGAATGACGGCGGTTCGGCGACCCTGGTGACTCCTGCCAATGTTCCGGGAGTTATAACGGTAACCGCAATCCAGTCGGACCTGACCAAACCCGCATTCGCCAACACCCTGGAAGGCATTCAATTCGGCCTGGCAGCTCCCGGTGTTGATATACTGGCGCCCATCCCTAAAAATAAGTATGCAAACTACAGTGGGACCTCTATGGCAACACCACAGGTAGCCGGTGTGATCGCATTGATGAAAAGCCTGGAACCTGACCTGACGACCAAAGATGCCTTTGAATTGCTGCAGGAGACCGGATTGAGTACACCCCAGTCGACCAAAAATGGAACATTGATCCAACCCAATAAAGCTATTGCATCATTAATGGCTACTATTCCTGCGGTTCAGTAGTCCGGAGTGGAAGGCCATTTTGATGGATGATGGAAGCCACCTTATCCAGTAAATCCTGAGATTCATAACCTTCCAGAATGTATTGTGCCTGCCGGTAAAAGGGTTCTCTTTCCTCCAGGGTTTCTGCAATAAATGTGATGACCTCGGCTTCGCTTTTCCCTGCCAACAGAGGCCGGTGGCCAATACCTGGCAACACGTATTTCAGGATATCCTCAGCCTTGCGTCGTAAATAAATGGTGATTGCTTTGGCATTCATGAGATCCATATTCCCCAGATAGCAGGGGGCACCACCGCCGGAAGAAATCAGATCATATTCTCTGGTGCGTAGTAATTCATTCAGGCAATTATGCTCCAGAATACGAAAAGCATCATGGCCGTCATCGGCGAAAATTTCAGAGATGGACTTTCCGGCCTTTGCCTCGATGACATCATCCAGATCAACCCAATGTAAATTCATGGCAGCACCCAATCGTTTGCAAACGTAACTTTTGCCACTGCCCATGTACCCGATGAGGATATATGGTTTCTTCTCCACGCTCAAATGTGTCATGATTTCCAATACCTTTGCAGCATGCGGCGTAAGTTACATATTCCTTTATGGATTGCGATGTTTGCATTTTCCTGTCAATCCGGGCCGGAACCAGGCTTTCAGTCGAACTATACCGGAATCCTGGCTACCATTGGGATCCCGCAAGATGAGCAGGGACGGATCCTGGCAGACCAAATGGCAAATATCCGGTTTGCCACAGATACCATTGACATTGACACCATTCGTGAGGGCACCCGTTTGACAATACCAGTGGATTTTACCAACACCGGGGTCCAGCCCCTGGTTATTTCCGATGTACGGTCTCACTGCGGCTGTACCGGGGTTGAGTGGCCAAAAGAACCGATCGCGTCCGGAGGACACGGTTCCCTGCAACTGGTATTCAACTCGGAAGGGCAGCGTTATTCTCAAAATAAAACTATTTTTGTGACGATAAACGGCATTCCGAACATTAGGAATATTTTCCTGATAGGATACGTAGAACCAAGTCAACAATAACCATATATGAATCCAATCTTAGCTATTTTACTTCAGGCGGCCGGTAGCCCAAGCATTATCGGAAGCCTGTTTCCACTTCTCCTTATTTTTGTTGTTCTGTATTTCTTTATGATCCGGCCTCAGGCCAAAAAGCAGAAAGAACAGAATAAATTCATCGGCGGTCTTGAAAAAGGCAGCGAGGTGGTGACCAATGCCGGCATCATCGGGCGTATCAACAAAATAGAAGGAGAGGTCATAACCTTACAGATTGATCAGAAGACCTTTATCCGTATCCTTAAAGTGGCTTTATCCAAAGAAATGACTGACAGTTACCTCAGCCGTCATGCCTCAAAAGAAGAGTCTAGTCCGGAGTGATTTCTGGCGTTCAGACCGATTTATATTCATCCTTTTTGTAGCCATTGCACTGTTATGGTGGCTATTGATCAGTTTAAATCGTACAGCGGAAAAAACGGTCGAATTACCCATTGAATATCAGGTGCCGGTTGGTTTCCTGAGTGATCAGTCCAATCCAGCTCATATCCAGGTTACCATCCGCGGTGAGGGCTGGGATCTGGTCCGTAATGTCCACCGTTTGTTACCCGCATCATTAGCGGTGACCCTTAAATCTGTAGAAAATCAATTCCTGACCAAGGCGGACCTGGCTTACATGCTGAACAATCAATTCAACCCAGGTTCCACCGGAATTCATTTTGACATTTTGGATGAAGGCATCCGTGTCTTTCTTGTGCCCGCATCAACCAGACTTATTCCACTTTCTCTACCCAAAGCATTGCATGTTCCTGCCACCACACAACTTGCCGGCAAGCTGCAATTGGACCCGGACAGCATTGTGATCTCCGGTCCGGTATCCATCCTGGACACCATCCGTAGTTGGCCATTGCAGCTTGAAGAAGCGATCAGTCAACCCGGACCTTTCCTGCTGACCGGGAAGCCTTACAGCTCCAATTATGCGAACGTTTCTGTTCAGCCTATCCAGGTCACTGTCCGGGGCCGTACCGATGTTTTTACCGAGAAAAAACTTAAGGTCCCGATTGCGACCTTTTTTCAGGATTCAACAGACCAATTACTGGTTCAGCCTAAAGAGATTGAAGTCTGGTGCCGGGTAGCTTCCTACTTTTACAATGATCTTACCGCAAAACAATTACAGGTTCGCCTGATACCGGAACCCAACTCACCAAGAGTGGGCCTGGAGATCAAGTCTGGCAGTGATGCTTATAAAGTGCTTTATTTCTACCCCAAATTCGTGTACAGATATCATTTAATCGACCGCACCTAACCTGAAATTCTCTTTATTCAAAATCCGTGTACAGCAGGTATTTTTTACGGATCTGCTTAAAATGTTCCAGGTCATTGGCCCAGGATGCACGTATCGCATCATAAGTCATACCAGACTCGATCTGCTTGCGCAGGACATCCGTTCCGGCCAGCCGGTCAAATGATTTTTCGATGAAAAAGGAATGGTCTTTCAATTGGGTATAGGCATCCACAAGATAGGACAGGTCGACTTTTCTCCACCGGCGGATATCATCTTCATTCATGGTGGTGAAATCGATGCCGTGACATAACTCACCTTCCAGTTTTGGATTATGAGCCCCTGGTTTCGGTTCCGGGGTAAAAGAGAAACTGCCTTTGAAATCCGGATTTCCAAGTACCTGAAACTGTTTATCCGTACCCCGGCCAATACTCATAATCGTCCCCTCAAACAAGCATAACGTGGGATACAACAAAACCGCTCTCAGATTGGGCAAATTAGGGGATGGCTTGACCGGCAGAACGTATTTGGTCTGATGGTCATACTGGAGGCATGGAATCACAGTCAGTTCGCAATGAACACCATTCTTTAACCAACCTTCACCATTGATCATCTGTGCGTATTCTCCAATGGTCATGCCATGGACGATCGGCACCGGATGCATTCCTACAAAGGAATGGTATGCCGTATCCAGGATATTGCCGTCAACGTAGTGCCCATTTGGGTCCGGTCGGTCCAGGACAATCACTGGCTTCCCGGTTTCCGCTGCCGTCTCCATCACATAATGCAAGGTCCCTACGTAGGTATAAAACCGAACACCCACGTCCTGGATATCGAAGATCAGGATATCTACCGGATCAAAATCCTCCGCAGAGGGTTTCCGCTTATCGCCATAGAGGGATACAATCGGAATACCTGTCCGTTCGTCCTTGCCGCTGGCTATATGATCACCGGCGTCTGCATCGCCCCGAAATCCATGTTCAGGCGTATAAATGGCAGAAACCTGGACATCAAGCTCCAAAAGGGTATCCAGCAGATGTTTACCCATAACCAGTGAAGACTGATTGACCACCAGGCCCACCTTTTTATCTTTCAACAGAGGCAGATACATACGAATACGCTCAGCGCCAGTGATCACTCCTTCAAAGTGATCGGAAAGAAAATCCTCTTGAACTACTTCCTGGGTGGCGCCGTTAGCCTGATTGCAGGAGGTGTTCATATAATAAATCATTGTAATAATTGCGAGCAACCAGGAATACCGTATCTTCAAATTCATGTCTAAAAAGTTTGCGGTCATTGATATCGAGACGACCGGTGGATTGGTTAAGCGGGACCGAATCATCGAAATTGCTATCGTCCTGATGGAGGACGACCAAATCACCGATCATTACAGCACACTCATCAATCCAGGCCGTTCCATCCCGTATAACATAACACAAATAACGGGAATCAATGATGAAATGGTGGCTGGCGCACCCTATTTTTTTGAAGTTGCCCGGGATATCGTGGAATGGACAGAAGGTCATGTATTTGTCGCCCAGAATGTGCGCTTCGATTATGGCTTTATCCGGCGGGAGTTTGAACAACTGGGTTACACATACACCAGGAGACAATTGTGCACTGCCCGGTTATCGCGACGTCTTATTCCCGAACTGAAACATTACGGGCTAGACAAATTGACCAGTCATTTTGGCATTGAAATCAAAAACCGTCATCGGGCATTTGGTGACGCCTATGCAACGGCTGAATTGCTTAGCCGCCTGTTGCAAATGCAGGAAAGTGGAAAGAAAATCCTTCAACTGGTTAACCAGGGCATCAGGGAGTCCAAACTGCCGCCGGGTATTACCCTGGATCGCCTGCATGAATTACCAGAAGCCTGCGGGGTTTACTACCTCCACGACAGCGATGGGGAACTCGTCTATATAGGTAAAAGCATCAACATCCAGAAAAGGCTCTTTGAGCACTTTGCAGAGATTAGCAATAAGGGAACCCAGATGGAGCAGTATGTGCGGGATTTCACATACACCATCACGGGTAGTGAACTGATCGCTCTGATCCTGGAATCCAATGAAATAAAAGCGCATAATCCCATCATCAACCGGGCTCAACGTTCAAAGCCTAAAAATTTTACAGTGAACACATCTACCGATGATCTAGGCTACCAACACATCGGTATCCGAAAATTGAAGGAAGGTGAGGAGGGATCATTCAGTAAATATTTTACCGTAAGGCAGCATGGCACGCAATTTTTGAAACATTTGGCAGATGGTTATCAGTTGTGCTATTCCAAACTGGGACTTGAGAAAGGTACAGGACCTTGTTTCGCCTATAACATTGGAAAATGCCTGGGAGCCTGCATCGGTGAAGAAACCCCGGAAACCTACAACCTTCGCGTTGAGCATGCGCTTGAGGAACTCTTCGTGCCGCTTACCGGTCATTTTTTACTTACTGACCCGGGCCGCACCAGCGATGAATATAGTTTCATCTATGTGCGTAATGGAAATATCATTGGATATGGCTGGCGCGATAAGGCATATCCGCTCGATCTTGAAGAGGTTTTGGATGATATGACACCTGTTACATCCCGACCGGAGCTACAATCCTTCCTGGCGCATTATCTCGATAAACGCAAATATGAAAAGAAGATCGAACTGCCCGATCTGGGCTAACCCCATTTTTACTTAATGTAAGGAGCCATCATCTGTTGAAGGCGCAATGCTTCCCGGCGTGCGGCCGGTATGGCATCTTCTCCTTCACCGGCAAACAGGATTCCCCGCGATGAATTGACCAATACCCCACCGGTCGCGGTTATACCATGCTGCATTACCTCATCAAGATCCCCTCCCTGAGCGCCGACTCCAGGTACCAGCAAAAAGTGATCAGGGACGAATTTTCTTACCGTTTCCAGCACTTCCGGATGTGTCGCACCGACCACATACATGATCTGGGAATCGGTCCCCCATTTGGAAGTGGTGTTCAGCACCTCTTCGAACAAACGCATCCCGGATTTCAGCTCCTGAAACTGAAAATTCCTGCTGCCTTCATTGGATGTGACAGCCAGAATGATGATCCATTTTCCATGGAATTCCAAAAATGGTTTGACCGAATCAATACCCATGTAGGGAGCAACGGTAATGGCATCAAACTTTAACTGGTCAAAAAATGCCTTGGCGTACATGGTTGACGTGTTTCCAATATCACCGCGTTTTGCATCCGCGATCTTCAGGCAATGATCCGGAATGTCCAGGAGGGTCTCCTCCATGGCATCCCAGCCTTTCGCACCTCTGGTTTCATAAAATGCCGTATTGAGCTTATAGGCTACCGCGATATCCTTGGTTGCTTCAATGATGGCTTTATTAAATTCAATTTGCGGATGGGTGGTCAGGGTATAATATTCTGGCATTTTGGACTCGTCCGAATCCAGGCCAACGCACAGCATGGAAGACTTAAGTTTGATTTGCTTCCAAAGAGCGACTTTATCCATAAGATTCCGGTTATTTCAAAGCGGATGAAGCAACGATGTCTGTGGAGAATGGGAAAGCTGATCAATTGTTAACCGGTTCTATCCGGTTGATCTTTGGAACGATTTTGCGAACACTCTCTTCGATTCCGGCCCGCAAAGTAAACATGGACATGGAACAATTTTCACAATTTCCCAGCCATTTAATTCTAAGTACATACTCTTCGGTGAGGTCCACCACTTCCACGTCCCCGCCATCAACAGCAAGGTGTGGCCGGATATCATCCAGGGCAACTTCTACCTGACTGAGCAACTGTACTTTTTCCTGTTCAGACATCTGATTTCTTCTGCCTCAAAAATACGAAATAACTTTAACCCAATTCATGCATCCGGAGAAATATTACCATCAATGACATGTAAATCAAATATATATGCATGCGTCAAATAGAACTGCATCCATCCTGGCACTCAAGCCGGGCAGAATGGGGATGGAGAAGGTTTACGTTAATCTCCTTCACACTATCCGGTGGTGATACGAACGACCTCCGTAGGTTTCAGGGTGTCGTTTCTAACCTGCAGCTGTTTGATGGTCTCTTCAGCCAGGTGCTTGAATGGTTCGTACAGGAGCGGATCGCCTTGGAGCGCTGCCGGCTTTCCGCGGTCAGACAACTCCTGCACGGCCTGGATCAGAGGCACTTGTCCCAACAATGTAGATTGGGTATAATGTGCCAATCGTTCGCCACCGCCCTTACCGAACAAATAATATTTCTTATCCGGCATTTCTTCGGGCGTAAACCAGGACATGTTTTCTACGACGCCGATTATAGGTACGGCCACATTTTCCATCATGAACATGCTGGCGGCTTTAATCGCATCGGCAACGGCTACCTGTTGAGGGGTGGTTACCATAATCGCTCCGGTCACCGGAATGGATTGGACCAGGGTTAGCTGGATATCTCCGGTACCTGGTGGCAGATCGACAACCAGTATATCCAATTGTGGCCAGAGGCAATCGGTGATGAATTGTTTGATGATACCTCCCAATCGCGGGCCACGCAAAACAACTGCCTGCTCCGGTTCTACGATGAAACCCATGCTGATAACGGGAATTCCGTAAGCCTCCAGGGGGATTAATTTATGAGCTCCCTGGATCACTTCGACCTTGGGTTTGGCATGCGTTAGGTCAAGCATTGTAGGTATCGAAGGGCCATACAGATCCGCATCCAGTATGCCTACCTTCCAGCCGGCTTTGTGCAACGCCAGCGCCAGATTGACTGAGATCGTTGATTTTCCTACCCCACCCTTTCCACTGGCAACTGCCACAATGTTCTTTACATGGGGTAATGGAGAACTGGCAGTACTCCCTGCGGCGGCTACTTCCATATGGATGTGGACCTGATAGTCAGGAAATTGTTTCTCAATTGCTCCTTGCACCGCCTGATAGAGTGATTCTTTATAGGTGGCCTGCAAGGAAGGAAGCACCATAGTGCACTGGACATATTGACCCCGGATGTTAACATCCTTGATACGGCCACTGGTGATCAAATCCTGTCCCGTCTCCGGATCCCTCAGGTTGCTTAGTACCTTTTTTATATCTGCTACTTCAATCATGATTCAGCCTTTTACTGCCATAAGAATACTAAAAAGGCCATTTTGTTTTCATTTTAAGACAAAGATTGAACGGTAAAATGGAAAATATTCAGAACGCTCCGGGTTACACCATCGTGCCGCCCGGAAAGCATATCAGTCAGGATAAAGTACTACCGGCATTGAAATATGCTGATCAGAATGATATTTTTGTGACCGAATCAGGCTTAGCATTATGAAAATATACCGGGACCTTGCGTCCCTACCTGCTCTGAACAACACAGTTATCACGATCGGATCGTTTGACGGGGTCCATCGTGGTCACCAGCGCCTGATCCGTCAAGTCAAGCGATTAGCAAAAGCCATCGGAGGCGAAAGTGTCATCATAACCTTTCATCCGCACCCTCGCAAAATCGTATATCCTCAGGATAAGGAACTGGAAATCCTGACAACACTTGAGGAGAAGATTTTACTGATCGAGCAGTTTGGAATTGATCATCTGGTGATCATCCCATTTACGGTAGAATTTTCCCAGCTCCATCCGCGCGAATACATTGAGAAATTCCTGCTGGGAACTTTCCATCCCCGCTACATCGTCATCGGATACGATCACCGCTTTGGATTAAATCGTGAGGGCAATATCACCCTGCTTAAGGAGTACGAAGAAGAGGGAAAATGTGAAATAATCGAAATTGACAAACAAGCGGTCGAAGAAATTGTCATTAGCTCCACCAAGATCAGGAATGCACTGAATAATGGCCAGGTAGAACTGGCTAACCGCCTGCTACACCATCATTATTTGTTAAGTGGCACCATAGTTCACGGTGAAAAAATTGGTACTACCATAGGCTATCCCACAGCCAATATCCAGCTAAACGAGCGAGAAAAATTAATCCCTTGCGACGGTGTCTATGCCGCTACGGTTACGGTCGATGAAATGACCTACGACGCCATGCTCTATATCGGCCGGCGTCCTGTATTAAAAGATCAGAGCAAAAGGGTCATAGAAGCCCATCTATTTGATTTCAACGAAGTCATTTATGGTTTGCCGATCCGTGTCGAGGTGATCAAGCACATTCGTGATGAGATGAGCTTTGATCAGATCGATGACCTGAAGATCCAGCTCATGGAAGACGAGATAGAGACCAGGAAATTTCTGGCTGGTTATGTATCTCCCTACCGTGCTATTCACCAGGATCAGACGGCGGTGGTCATTCTAAACTACAATGGACTGCAACATCTCCAGGAGTTTTTACCTTCGGTAGTCAGTCATACCGCTTCTCACATCCCGATTTACATCATCGACAATTGCTCTTCGGATGGGTCTCTGGACTGGGTGCAAAAAAAGTACCCCTATCTCCAGGTCATTAAGCTGAACAGGAATTACGGGTTCGCGGAAGGGTACAATCGTGGATTAGCCCAGGTGGATGCCAGGTACTACATCCTTCTGAACAGTGATGTTGAAGTATCCCCGTACTGGGCAACAAAACTGGTTGAAGTAATGGAGAACGAATCCAATGTGGTGGCTGTTCAGCCAAAAATATTGTCTTACCGCAACAAAAACGAGTTTGAATATGCAGGAGGTGCCGGTGGCTGGATGGATGCAACCTGCTATCCGTTTTGTATGGGCCGTTTCCTGAATGAGATCGAGCGTGATGACCAGCAATACGACACACCCACAGAATTAGCCTGGGCCAGTGGTGCCGCAATGGCCATTCGGGCAGACATTTATCACAGCCTGGGAGGATTTGATGAGGAATATTTCGCTCATCACGAAGAGATTGACCTGTGCTGGCGGATCCGCAGGGCAGGATTCAGGATCCTCAGTGCTCCTACTGTGCCGGTCTATCATCTGGGTGGTGGTACACTAGGGTATCAGTCCCCCAGAAAAGTATACCTTAATTTCCGCAATAACCTGTGTACCTATTTTAAAAATAAACCCTGGTATCAGCTCCTCTGGATATTCCCTGTCCGGGTTATCCTGGATTTAGCTGCCGCCGCACACTATCTTACCAAAAAACGGTTTGATTTTGCCTTTCAGGTAGTGCATGCCTACGGATCATTTATCGTTCGGTTTCCCAAATGGCTGGAAAAACGAAAAGTTTACAACCGTAAGATCAATCAATTCCGGCCTAATAAACCAACTGCAGGCTTCTATCGCGGATCGATCATCTGGGATTATTACGTGCGGGGGTTGAGGACTTTTTCACAAATCAATGCACAGAACACGACTTCGTTAAATGAAGAACGAGCCTGAAATCCTATACGAAGATGCGCACCTGGTCGTCCTCCATAAACCAGCCGGATTATTAAGTGTGCCGGACCGTCTGGATGCTGATTTACCCAGCGTGCGGAGCTGGGGAATGCGAAAGTATTCGGATTTCATGATCGTGCACCGGCTGGACAAGGATACTTCGGGAGTCATGGTTGCTGCCAGGAGTGCAGACGTACACAGCTTCCTCAATGAGGCATTTTCCAGCCGCAACGTCACTAAGACTTATTTCGCGCTGGTTCACGGTGTCCCTCAGGCTGATCAATTGACCATTGATCAACCTATCCGCTCCACGGCACACGGTGCCTTGATGGCTATTGACCCCAGGGGGAAAACCGCCACAACCCATGTGGAGGTGATTCACAAATACCGTGGGTATACCTGGGTGAAGCTACTGCCGGAGACCGGCCGGACGCATCAGCTCCGGGTGCATCTGGCATATCTGGGAAACCCAATTGTTGCCGATGAATTATATGGAGATGGCAAAGGATTTTTTGTTTCTGCCATCAAGCGCAAATTTAATATGCCTCAGGATCAGGAAGAAAGGCCACTGCTCGGCAGGCTGGCTTTGCACGCTTACTCACTACAAATTCCACATCCGGCAGACGGAATCATTATGGAGTTCACTGCAGAATTACCCAAGGATTTAAGAGCTACACTTCAGCAACTTGACAAGTGGGCAAGCTAGGGCCTCCATTCCGCCGATCGATTATCCATGTAAATTCATCTAAAGCCTGGAGAGCAGACACCGTTTAAAATAATCAAAATTGTACCTTTGCCACACGTTTAGAAAAAGTAGACTTAATGGATCGGAATAACGCCGTTGGGCTCATCATTATATTATTCATCCTACTGGGGTGGAGTTATTGGATGAGTAAGCAGAATCTGGAGCGCGCGGCTGCACAGAAAAAGATACAGGACTCAATAGCCCTGACAATTCCGGCAGAAACTCCCGTACAGGATACGACCACTTCCGTCTCGACTGTCATTGCCGACTCATTAAGGATGGCACAGGACCAAGCGTTGTATGGCAGCCTGGCAGACTACCTGCACGGAACGGAAGAAATGGTAACTCTGGAAAACAACCTGATAAAAATTGATTTCAGTACAAAAGGCGGCTTCATCAGAAAAGCCCAGCTGAAAGATTATCAGCGGGAATATGAGGACGAAAATCATAAGCGGCAAAGCGGTCCACTTTTTCTACTGGATAACCCGCAGAATAAATTTGGCTATTCCATTCCCTGGGGCAATACTTCCAACGGAAAGATCGTAACCAATGATTTTTACTTCCGTTATGACCGGGAAGGCGATGCCCTGGTCTTCCGGTTGCCTTTGGCAGAGGGAGCCTATTTTGAACAGCGTTATACCTTACAACCAGACTCTTACATCCTGGACTATTCCGTCAAACTGGTTGGATTACCCGGAAGTACCGGAACACAACAGATACAGTTGGACTGGGAAAACTATCTGGATAAAATTGAGATCAACGATTCGTTTGAGCGGTTCTATTCCACCAATTATTTCAAGGAGGTGGATGATGATCCCGACTATTGCTCCTGCCGGTCCAATGATACCAAGACATTCGAGAACAAGCCTTTAAAATGGGTCTCGAATTCCAATCAGTTCTTCAACACCTCGATCATTGCAGGAACCTCATTCCCCGACGCTGTATTATCCACCGAAATGCTGGACAAGGAGGCATCGGCCTTAAAGAAACTCACCACCCAGCTTTCCCTACCGCTGCAGGGTAGCGATGCCTTCCAGATGAAAATGTATGTCGGTCCCAATGAATTCAAGCGTCTGCGGGCCATGGGCTATCAGATGGAGGATATCATTCCATTTGGCCGCTCGGTATTTGGTACCATCAACCGGTGGGTTTTTCGCCCCTTGTTCGGATGGCTGCTCAAATACATCGGAAGTGCGGGTATCGTGATTCTCATCCTGACGTTGCTGGTAAAGGCAGCATTATTCCCACTGACTTATCAGAGTTTGCATTCGCAGATCAAGATGAGTGCCTTAAAGCCCTACATCGCCTCACTGAAGGATAAATTCAAAGACGACCAGCAGGCACAGCAAATGGAGACCATGAAACTCTATCGCGAGTTTGGGGTCAATCCTCTCGGAGGCTGCCTTCCGATGGTTTTGCAAATGCCCGTGTGGTTTGCATTGTACCGCTTCTTTCCGGCATCCATCGAATTCCGGCAAGAGAGCTTCCTGTGGGCGCATGACCTGTCGTCATACGATGTTTTCTTCCGTTTGCCTGTTGAATTGCCAGTTGTTGGGGCACACATCAGTCTCTTTACCATCTTATGGGCAGGAAGTACATTGGCCTATACCTACTACAACAGTAAGATGATGGACATGTCCAATGTCAATCCGGCCATGAAGTATGTCCAGTACCTGATGCCCCTGATGTTCACCGTCTACTTCAACAACTACGCTTCGGGACTTACGTGTTACCTCCTGTTCAGTAACCTGCTGAACATCGGTCAGACCCTGGGTGCGAAACGATTCTTGTTTGATGAATCGAAGATCCTGGAGAAACTGGAGGCAAATAAGAAGAAGCCTAAGAAAAAATCCGGATTTCAGGCCCGGCTGGAAGATGCATTGAAAGAGCAACAGCGGCAAGCTGCACAGAAACAATCGGGGAAAAAGAAATAACGCAGCATGGCTTGGCAAGGTATCGTTTTTGATTTGGATGGCACCCTGGTAGATACCGAACCTCTCCACCGTGACGCCTGGTTGGACACCCTGTCGACCTACAAATTACACTACGATGAAGACTGGTTCAGCCAGTGGATTGGTCAGTCGGACCGCACGCTGGCATCCTGGGTGGTCGAACACGTCCTTAGGGATACTGAAGATGAGGCATTACTCGAATCCAAACGCAAAAAATATCACCGGCTGGCCAGCGAATACACACCTCTTTTTCGTGGTGTGGGTGAAGCTCTACCTATCCTTGCCAACAAATACGCCCTGGCAATTGCGACCAACAGTTCTGATGAGGATGCCGAAGCCGTTTTCCTGAGTACCCGCATCCAGCCCTATTTCAAAGCCATTGTTACCAGTAACAAGGTAGCACAAATGAAGCCAGCTCCTGATGCCTATCTTCAGGCCGCCACCTTGCTGCAAATCGAGCCCAAAAAGTTAATTGCTATCGAGGACTCCCCGGCGGGTATCACTGCTGCCCGTCTGGCGGGTTTATTCACGCTCGGAGTCACCAATTCCCATCCAGAAGCAAAATTGCGAGAAGCTGATAAGATCTTCCCGACTACACAGGACGCCCTGATGTGGATCACCCGCTAATCCTACTAACCTACGCCCTCAACCTTTAGTCCGGAGTGGACTCAACCTTTTCCCATTTCCCATTTCCCTTTTCCCTTTTCCCATTTCCCTTTTCCCTTAACCTCCATTTAACGAATACCCCGGTACCATTAACAATTCCTTGCCATTCTTAGTGAAAATGCATTATTCACCTCCTAAAATGCAAGGTTATGAAAACGCGATTTAAAACATCAATGGGGTTGATCGGATTATTGCTGCTACTGGCAGGGATGACCTTTGCTGCAGATGCAACGATATCCGGGATTTGGACCGATCAAACCGGTCATATGCAATTGGAAATACGACAGACTTCCCGTGGACTGGATGCAAGGGCTTCGGATGAAAACTACTGGGTTAATTACAGTCGCATAAGTGCCGATTATTTCCGTTCGGCAAATGGTCAGGCACGACTGCGCTTTGTAGGCGATCAATTGCAATATACCCCCCGGGACGGACAAAAGACATGGATACTTTACACGAATAACAATCGCCGGGACAATGGTTATGATCCTGGTTACGGTTCCTATGGCAGGGACAGGAATGATCAGAACCGGCATGATCAGGAATGGAACGACCGGGACTGGGACCGTTTTGACTTCCGTTCCATGGAAGGAACCTGGTACAACCAAAGCACGGGTATTCGCATCGAAATCAAAGAAACGAGGCGCAATCTGAGGGTACGATTCAACCGGGATAGCTGGTCCGACCTGCGTCGTTACAGGAATGGGATGTTTATCGATGAGGATGGTAATCAGATCCGACTTAGCGACCACGGTTTGCTTGAATACCAGTCCGTAAACGGAGACCTCACTATGGTCTTCACCAACCGTCCCGGATCAGGATACAACAATCGCATCTTTCGTGGACACACCGATTTTGACCGGTTCTAGTCCCGAAAAAGTATAAGGAAATTGCATTCATCATGGTGTAATAGTTTGGTTTAGTAGGATGAACATGTGCCGGCCCAACCGTGGGCTGGCATATGTATTTTATAGCTTGCCCTGAATCATTTTTGGATTGGCATTGAAAGATTTATCTTTTGCCACCAATTGGATTAAATCATGGATATCCCTGTATTTAGGAAGCATGCACACGAAGTGGTAGAATGGATTTGCAACTACTACGAACAACTTGAAAATCTACCCGTAAAATCACAAGTTTCTCCCGGCGATATACGTGACCAGCTGCCGGGATCTCCTCCGGCTCACGGAGAATCGTTTGAAGCGATCTGGAAAGACTTTCAGGACATTGTATTACCGGGGATGACACACTGGCAACATCCGCACTTTCACGCCTATTTCCCAGCGAACACCTCGTTGCCATCCATCCTGGGAGAAATGATCACTGCAGCCCTGGCCGCACAGTGTATGATCTGGGATACCTCGCCGGCAGCGGCTGAGCTGGAAGAACGCGTCATGGAATGGATGCGGGACGCATATGGGCTGCCTGCTTCATGGCAGGGAGTTATCCAGGATACTGCTTCTACAGCTACACTGGTGTCCATATTGACCGCACGGGAAAAACAAAGTACCTGGCAAAGCAACAAGCAGGGACTCCAGGGACTGCCCGTATACCGCGTATATGCATCCACGGATGTTCATTCGTCCATCGATAAAGCTGTGCAGATAGCCGGTATTGGTCTGGAGAACCTGGTAAAAATCCCGGTGGATATGAATCGATCCATGCAGCCTGAAGCACTGGAAGAAGCCATCCGAAAAGACCAGGCTGCCGGAATGATACCGCTATGTGTCATCATTGCACTCGGTTCCACCTCTACCCTTGCTGTCGATCCCCTTGAGCCTATCGCCTCCATCTGCGAAACCCACAGACTATGGCTGCATATCGATGCTGCTTACGCCGGCAATGCACTTCTTTTGCCGGAATACCGCTGGATGATCCGTGGTATCGAACGAGCAGATACGTTTGTAACCAATCCACATAAATGGCTCTTCACAAATTTTGATCTCAGCGCCTATTTCGTCAAAGACCGTGACGCACTGGTCCGTACCTTTTCGATCCTTCCTGAATACCTGAAAACAGCTACCACCGGTAAAGTGAACGACTATCGCGATTGGGGAATAGCCCTTGGAAGACGATTCCGTGCTTTGAAGCTCTGGTTCGTTCTGCGTACATACGGCATCGAAGGTTTGCAACAGACGCTGCGAAACCACATCGAATGGGCAAACTGGTTTGCGGATCAGGTGAAAGGCAATCCCCACCTGGAATTAGTCACACCACTCTTCCTGAATATGGTCTGCTTGCGAGCCGTTCAACCCGGATGGAGTCTGGAGGAAGCGAACAGTTTCAACCAGCAGTGGCTGACCAGGATCAATGGCAGTGGTAAAGCCTACCTGACGCATACCAAAGTTGATGGAAAGTATACGATCCGCGTGGTACTGGGTCAAACCTACCTGCAGCGCAGACATGTCACGGAACTATGGGACTGGATGTTGGCCGAATTGCCGGAGGTGGTCATATAAGCCTGGAGTTAATTGCCCGAACCATCCCACATCAGGAAAGCCTTGAGAAAACCGTCAAGGTCTCCGGCCAAAACCGCGTCGGTCTGTGATGTCTGGAACTGGGTGCGATGATCTTTGACACGACGGTCATCAAGCACATAGGAACGAATCTGCGAACCCCATTCGTTTTTCATCTTGGTTGCTTCGATCTTGTCCCTCTCGGCGCGTTTTTTCTCCAGCTCTTTTTCATACAGGCGGGATCGCAACATCTGCATCGCCTTGTCCCGGTTCATATGCTGAGAACGTTCCTGCTGGCATTCCACCACAATTCCACTGGGTAAATGCCGGACGCGCACGGCCGATTCGGTCTTGTTCACGTGCTGGCCCCCGGCCCCACTGGACCGGAAGGTGTCCCATTCCAGGTCAGCCGGATTGATATCAACTTCGATACTGTCATCGATCAATGGATGAACAAAAACGGAGGCAAAAGAAGTCATTCGCTTGCCTTGCGCATTAAAAGGACTTACGCGGACCAGCCGGTGCACTCCATTTTCTCCTTTCAGCATACCATAGGCGTATTCTCCGTCCAATTCCAACGAAACCGACTTGATACCAGCAACATCCCCAGCCTGTTCGTAAAGCAGCGATACCTTGTAGCCGTTGCGTTCAGCCCACATCAGGTACATGCGGTATAACATGGAAGCCCAATCACAAGCCTCTGTACCACCGGCACCGGCATTGATCTCCAGAATGCAGGATAATTCGTCTTCCGGTTGATTCAGGGTAGATCTGAACTCCAGGTCTTCAATCTTGGTTACGACCAGGTCGTATGCCTGATCAACTTCTCCTTCAGTAGCTTCCCCTTCCTTTTGGAATTCAAATAAAACATCCAGATCATCCAGCGACTGCTGGAAGGCCATGTACTGCTCAACCCACTTTTTATGCGATTTAAGCTCTTTGAGGATAATCTCTGCCTTGTCCGGTTCTGCCCAGAAATCCGGGTCGCCGGCAACTTGTTCTTTTTCTTCTATTTCGAGTAATCGTCTGTCGACGTCAAAGATACCTCCTTAGAAGAGCGGATCGATCCTTGAGATCGTTTAGTTGTTCAATAGTCATGATTGCTATTTTTTCGCCCACGCAAAAATAGAAGAACTTACCGGAATCGAAGACTCAATGCATTATTTCTACCATAAATACCCTTGAGTACATGCCGGAAGAACGAACCTGCAGCCAGAGGATCCCATTTACTGCTCCGGGGACAGGCAACGTACCTCCTCCTGCCGGGATTGGCTGCCAGGAGCCTGCCTTGCCCGAAAGCTCTATCCAGCGATATTCGCCTGCTGTTGTTACCGGTAGCTGCAGCTGAACGGAGGATGTGGCCGGGTTGGGGAATAAGGTAACCTGATCCATGATGTCCACTAACCGGTGCGTGGATGCATCGGTCTGAATCTGATAAACGAAGCCCTCAATTGTCGCAAAAAATAATTCTCCATCCGCATTCTCGCCGAAAGTTGAAGTATGCAGGTAAGGAAACTCGAAATCAAGAACCTGAGAAGCATTGGCGGCATCGTATTTCAAGGCCCATAACCGGTTTTTTTCATAATCAGCAAAAAAATAAAGTCCGGCCAGGTCGGAATTTGCTCCGCGGTACATAAACCCACCGGTGATGGACTCTCCGCAATACCGGGAGTCCGGACAATTATCTGAATGTGCATAAACATAAACCGGCATAGCCTGGTCGATCGAATCACAAGGGCTAAAGTAGTGATCTCCCTCAAAGCATCTCCATCCAAAATTAAGTCCTCTTTTGCCTGCTGGCACCCGACTGATTTCTTCCCATTTATCCTGACCTACATCACCAATCCACAAATCTCCATTCTGGCGGTCAAAAGCTATGCGCCACGGATTGCGCAATCCATAAGCCCATATTTCCGGTTTGACAGCGGGCACATCTAAAAATGGATTATCCACAGGGATGCGGTAGGTTTCTTGTCCACGTACATCTATGCGTAACAACTTCCCTAGCAGCGTATCCAGGTTCTGCCCGTTTCCGGCCGGGTCATTGGCTGCCCCACCATCGCCGGTTGTTATGTATAACATGCTATCCGGGCCAAAAGCGATATCTCCAGCATTGTGATTTTTATAGGGTTGATCAAACTTCAAGACAACTTCTTCCCGGTTTGATGAAACGTAATCACCAGGAGATTCAACAAAACGTCGTGCCACCCTGCTTATAAGCTTACCGTCTATCTTACCGGCATAATCGATATAATAAATGCCATTCTCATCAAACTGTGGATCGAAGGCAAGTCCAAGAAGGCCCAGCTCACTGTCCGCATCTAACTGGTCTGACAAATCAAGAAAGGTGCTGACGACCAGCCCTCCTTCAACGATGCGGATTCTTCCACCCTGCTCAACCACATACATTCTATCGGGATATCCCGGTGCAAAAGCAATATCCGTAGGCCTGGATAATCCATGCACGACCTCCTGATATATTAATTCGGGTTGTGCCAGAGCAGTCAGGGGAAGAAAATACAGGCACACCAGAATATGGGAAAGCCTTCTCATGACTTTTATGGGTAAAACGAAAAAAATCAATTCAACGGTACGTGAATTTCCAATTGAATATCATGAATCCTGCCCGGCAGCCTGCTTTCCGAATAGCCAGAAGTCAGCCTATTCAATGACTTCTACCAGAAAGAAAAGATTAGCGTTTGGAGGAATTGCCGGCGGGCTTCCAGCTTCAGCATAAGCCAGGTTGGCCGGTACCCAGATGGTAGCCACCGACCCGCGAGGCAGGTATTGAAAGATATCATCCCAAGCCTTGATCACCGTACCTCTTCCAAAGGTAAAGGCATAAGGCCGGCCATCGTGATAACTGTCGTCGAAGACCGTACCATCTTCCAATGCACCCACATAATTGATGGCTACACCAACCCCATTTTCAATGACCAAGCCTGTTCCCAGTGTGTGTACGTAGTATTCAATT
This sequence comes from Lewinellaceae bacterium, assembly GCA_020636135.1. Classification (NCBI taxonomy): domain Bacteria; kingdom Pseudomonadati; phylum Bacteroidota; class Saprospiria; order Saprospirales; family Lewinellaceae; species Lewinellaceae bacterium. The sequence goes on along the minus strand of JACJYK010000001.1, from coordinate 1,613,490 downwards.
CCGGAAGGTGTGCGCTGGATCTTATCCGCATATTCTCCCTTCCAGGCTTTGATATCCGCCTGCAATTTTTGCTTCATAGGCTCGGTGAGCAACCGGACACTGTCCACATAATGGTCAAATACGGCCTGCATGGAATCCTTTTCTGCCTGCCATTGGGATTGCGATTTTATTTTTTCCAGTTTCATGAAATAGGTAAGGTGGTCAAACTGGAATGCTTCGGTAGGTATGTTCAGGTCACGCGGTGTCAGGGTAAAACTGACACTGTCTCCGATATGCATCTCGCGCAGTACATCCATGATAGGTCCTACATCACGGGAGATTTGACCTGCTTCAGAGATCTGATTCTTACGCAGTTTCCGGTCGACCCAACTGTTCTGAAGGACTACGGAGTCATCCATGACCTCAATGACATTGAAATAGGCGACTTCGCCTACATTGATCTTACGCCCCGGGCCGCGCTCAAACAAGTAATACGTAAAGCCAGTCGGGGTTTTCAGGAACTCCCCTACTTCTGTACCACCGGATTTGCTGCCCTTACTGCAAGAGCCAAAGGAAAGTAGGCCGATGCTAAGTACGATACAGCCTAAGAATGTAGTTCTCATATATTTGAAAATTGAATAACCGAAGGAAGATGTTGTTTCAATTGTTGCAGGGCATCGGTAAAACTGACCTGCAGGGAGCCACCTGCTGCATTCTTATGCCCGCCACCGTTAAAGTGACGTCTGGCCAGTTCATTTACTGCTATGTCGCCTTTACTGCGAAAACTGAACTTGATCAGATTTTGTTGTTCCGTGATCAAAACAGCTACCCAGATATCACCCACCATCAGCGGATAATTGACGATCCCCTCCGTATCCCCCCGGCTGATCTTGAAACGCTGGAAATCGGCTTTGTTCAAGCCAATGATCGCAGCATGCCATTCCGGAACAATTTCCATCCTTAAATCCAGACAGAAGCCCAAAAGCTGAAGTTGCTTGGCAGACATATTGTTGAAGATATTGTACTGGATCTGCTGATAGTCAACTCCTTTGGTGATCAGCTGAGATACAATATTGAATACGGTAGGGTTAACATTAAACTTGAATGATCCGGTATCCGTGATGATACCGGTCAGGAGACAGGTGGCAATCGCAGCATCGACACGGTGGAGCAGACCCAATTCCTCGAAAAACCGGTAAACCAGCTCTGCCGTTGATGAAGCCAGCGGATCCGAAATCATATAGCCGGCGAAAGGCATGGGGTCCTGGTGATGATCGATCAGAATAATGGGTTTATTAGAGGTAGCCACAGTTTGGCTCACATTATCTACCCGGTCCAATGAGTTGAAATCCAGACAGATGATCAGGTCACACTCCTCAATGAGCGTATTGGCATAGCTTACCCGGCTGTCAGCAATCACTACCGATTCGACATCCGGAAGCCAGTCAAAGTAATATGGATACTCGCTCGGAAGGATCACCTTAACCTGATGCCCGATGTAGGTAAGCATCCGGGCCATTGCCAGTGAAGAGCCTAATGCATCCCCATCAGGATTGCGGTGTGAAAGGATGGTAACCTTACGCGGCTGTTTAATAAGAGGTATGATATCAATCGTATTCATCGCGCAGGGGGCGAAATTCACTATTTTAAATTTGATATCAAAATATTTTTACAGCCTAGGTCAATGGTTTACTTTTGCCCCGCAAATAAAAAAGCCTTAAATCCTAGTAAATTATGGCAGGTAACAGAACATTCACGATGATCAAGCCGGATGCCGTAGCTGACGGTCACATCGGAGCTATCTTAGCGAAAATCAATGAAGCGGGATTCCGCATCGTTGCAATGAAAATGACCCATTTAAGTAAACAAAAAGCGGAAGGATTTTACGCGGTGCATAAAGAGCGTCCATTCTTTGGAGAATTGACCAGCTTTATGTCATCAGGCCCGATCGTTGCCGCGGTACTGGAAAAGGACAATGCCGTAGCCGACTTCCGTACTTTGATTGGAGCAACGGACCCGGCGAAAGCAGCTCCAGGCACCATACGTGCCCTTTTCGCACGCAATATGGGTGAAAATGCAGTCCACGGATCCGATTCCGATGAAAATGCAGCTATCGAAATCGCTTACCACTTTCCGGCTACTGAAATATTCGGTTAAGCTTAAAGTACACTACTTAATTAAGTATGAAACTGGGCGATGGTTATGCCGTCGCCCCCGCTTTCCGGGTCGGGATGATAAACCTTGGCCGTGGGGTAATCACTTAGTTTGTCAAGAACCACCTGCTTCAGGACACCATTCCCTTTTCCATGCAGGATTTTGATGGACCAGGCATTGGCCAGGACAGCCTTATCGATAAATCCTTCTACAATTTTCTCCGCCTCGCCTTTCTTTAATCCCCGAATGTCCAGCTGTGTCCCAAAGTCAAAGGAATGGTCGTGTAAGGTGGTTTTCACACTTCGCTCTCCACGTACCGGAAGTGGCTCTCGGCCGTGCCTCAGCTCTTTCACAGGCAATGTCACCTGCATGGCCCCGATTTGCAGTACGGCCTGCCCTTTCTCCAGCCTCAGAACTTCACCGACCCACTCACTCTTGCTGTGTCGTACAAAATCACCTATTTCAATGGGTTTTTGATTTCTGGTTTCCTGGATATTTAATGTCGTATCAAGCTTCTGGGCGACTGTATTGAGTTCCTTTTGTTCGGCTTTTAGTTCCGTCAACTTCTGCTCCACCCGTTCAACCTTTTGGGTCTTACGTAATTCCCGGACCAGTTTCTCTACAGCCTGAATGTTTTGCTGATTGTCCTGGAGGGCTTTCTGTTTCGTTTCGAGTTTCAGCTTTTTGCGTTTAACCTCCAGATCGAGCTGCATCTGCTGGTAGGTTTTCATGAGCTTGTCTGCCTGGCTGATCTTTTCTTTATGCTCCTGCATTACCCGTTGAAGATCGATGCGTTCCTGTTCCAGATCACTCAGGAGCTGATCGACATAATACACTTTGTTCCCCATTTTCTGTTTGGCGTATTGAATGATGGTATCATCCAGGCCAATCTTCTCGGCTATTTCAAGTGCAAAACTGCTGCCAGGCCGCCCCAGGCGCAAGCGATAGGTAGGCTTCAAGTCTTTGCGGTTGAATAACATCGCCCCATTGACCATACCCTCGAGGTGGTTAGCCAGTATCTTGAGATTCGAATAATGTGTGGTGATGACTCCTTTGACTTGTTGATCATGCATGCGCATCAGCACCGCCTCTGCAATGGCGCCTCCAATTTTTGGGTCTGTTCCCGTACCGAATTCGTCGATGAAAACCAACGTTCTGGCCCCGGCCATCCGGATCATCTCCTGCATCAGCTTCAGTCGGGAACTGTAGGTACTCAGATCGTCCTCAATGGATTGCTGGTCCCCAATATCAACGACAAATTCTTCAAAGATCCCAATGGTGGAGTCTGCACTTGCCGGAATTAAAAGTCCGCATTGTGCCATCCATTGACAGAGGGCGATGGTCTTTAATGCCACCGACTTCCCACCGGCATTGGGTCCGCTGAGTAAAGCCAACCGTTTAGGATAGCCCAATTGAATGGACAATGGAATGGTTTCTTTGCCGGATTCAAGATTTTTCAGGTATAAGAGAGGGTGTTTTGCTTCAACCAAAGCAAATTCCGGTTGAGCGGAAAGACTTGGTTTTTTCGCGTGGATCTGTCCTGCGAAAAGCGACTTGGCACGAATGGCATCCAGCTGCCAAAGGTATTCCTGCCAATCAGCCAGTGACTCCCGGTAATGGCGGGCAAAAGCGGCAAACTCGGAAAGAATTCGGTGAACCTCTTTGCGCCAGGACATTTGCAAATCAAACAGGTTGTTGTTGATCTGGATGATCTCATCCGGCTCTACATAAGCTGTGCGACCGGTAGTAGACTCATCGTGAATGATACCACGGATCTTGCGTTTGTGCTCGCTGTGTACTGCAAATACCCGGCGTCCGTTACGCACGCTTTCCAACGTATCTCCCAAATAACCCTGCTGGCGATACGTATTGATCAGACGGGCAAATGTGCGGTCCAGAACCTTCTCTTCTTCCTGCATCTGGTGCGTGATCTGAATCAACATCCTGGATGCATCCGGGCGGATAGAACCATCATCATCCAGGATCAACCGTATGCGGGTGTACAGCTCAGGCTCATAGCCGGCGGCCTGGAACGCTCCGCCAAGTAATGGCAAATAATCCGGGTCGATTTTTTTGAAATATTGATGCAACGAATCCATCTGAGCCAGCTGCCCGAGTAACAACTGCATCTCCTCCAGGGATAAAGGAGCATTCTCAAGACGCAAACGCTCAAGACAAGACTGGATGGAATCAAAAGAAGAAAATGGTAGTGGAATATCTTCTTCTCTTGCCTGCATGACCTCCGCTGCCTCTGACATTTGATGATCTATCTTCGCAACATCAATCATGGGCGAAATACTGCGAATCAGATCACTACCCTCTTTCGTCAGACATTTGCCTGCGATGAGCTGCTTGATCTTGTCAAATTCAATCTTGGCTTCAATATTACCTGGAATCCACTGCATGACACGAAATAACAACCTAAATACGGTTAAGTTGCAGGGGCAAATTTAGAACATTGGGCGTACTGGAGGAAAGCCTGATTCCTAAAAACCTGAAATCTGTTTTCCTGTACGGATGTGATGTGCCTCTTTGATGATAAGCACTTTTGACTCCTATTAAAACCAATACCAATTTACATCACAACTGGATCAACCTTAATGCCATGCTGTCACCGGAAAATGGAACTACCTAATACCGCATTAAAGCATTTAGTTGATAACCCGGCAAGGGCATCTCATTCAAGGTCGTTTCATAGACCGTCCCACCTTGTAAAAAGACCTGGGTTGCGGCCAGATTGGTCAAAGAAGTGTTAGTCAGGTTGGGATATTCATGGATCCGCACTTCTGTGGTGGATTTATCGTAAATGCCCCAAATCTCTGCTTCCATATCGAGGAATAACGTATCGACTTTACCTGCCACAGCATCAGGTATAAGGTTTTCCCAGGAAACAGCAGTCCTGCCCGTGTTTTGAAAGCGACGGATCAGATCAGCCTTAGTATCCCTTGCTTTAAGATAAATGGAATCCAGTACCGTCTGAGAGCGATCAATTATTGTTTTCGCAGATGTGTACCTCGGATCCAGGGCGATCGGATCCGGATGCATAAATCGGTAGGTATTTACTTCCCGGTAGACGGAGAACAATTCAGGAGTAGCCACTACCAATAAAGGCCATTTATCCAGTTCCAAAATAGGTTGGAGCAAATGGTCAACAGACCGGAATAAGGTCATTACTTCATCCTTCTGGTCTTCCTGCCATTCTCCTTTACCATGATAAATAGTATACGAATGACCTCCCATTTTTTGACGATGAAAGGATATTGATGATTCCTGGTAGTCCGTTCCCATGACCTCCTCAACGCTTTGCGGCAAGCCGGGCAGCATCACTTCTCCAAATTCTTCCCCTTCGCCTCTATAACATTTTATTTCCTGCAAATTAAGTGAGAGGACATGATAATGGGGTTGATTCTGAATGACTGGCAATAATGGTCTGAGGTAGTACTCATGAGCCAGGTAATGTCTGGACTTTACAGAATATGGCAAGTCATAGCTTTGAAGCTGCCCTGGCGCAAGAAAAATTGCTAATCCCTCCGTCCGATAGCGCCAAAAATCAATATCGTGTAATAAATCCTGTAATGGACGGAAAAAGTCTTTGATACTGGATTTATCGTATCCACGGGTTTCCAGGACCGTCTCTGTCCTTTTTATTAAATTTTTAAGCAGGAGCTGGTCTTCGTGATGCAATACTTCCTGTCCTGCAACATGTGTTGGCATGTAAATCGAAAGGCAACGACCTTCATGGGTATCTGCCAATTTATTAAATAGTTGCTTCGTCAATTTTGTCATATCAGGTTTTCTTTTTGGTGACCAAATAGTTAACCCTCTGCCATATCCCATTAACAAATTTGATATTTAACATTACGGGGAATTTTGAGACTATCCAATGACCTGTATCACTGCCTATACCTATTATTATTCCAAATTCTCCTGTATCATGATTACCATCATTGATGATTAGACGTTGAACTGCTAACTCTGAATACAACCCATAAATAATTGATAATGAGGGAGATTACTAATAAACACATTGCTATTATCCTGGACGAAATTGCTAACCTGTTGGAGATCCAGGAAGCTAACCCACATCGTGTGCGTGCTTACCGTTCTGCTGCTCAATACGTTGAAAGACTGGATTTTCCTATCCGGGACATCATCCGGTCGGGTGACGGGCTAACTTTACAATCTCTGCCATACATCGGTGAACGATTGGCCCGGTTGATTGAGGAAGTTGTCCGGACGGGTAAGTCGGTGGTACTGGAGCGATTAAAAGGGTCGGTAACTGCAGAAGAACAGTTTGCCCATCTTCCGGGCATAGGACCACAGTTGGCCGAACGCATCGTACATCACCTGGATATTCATACCCTGCAAGATCTCGAGACGGCTGCTCATGACGGACGGCTCTCAACAGTCCCCGGTTTTGGCAAGCGCCGTATTGATGCTCTAAAATGGAGCCTTGAAGGCTTACTCGCCCGTAGGGTCACCCGTTTAAACCCCGAAAATAGGGTGATTAAAAGTGAGCCTTCCGTCGCAACGATCCTGAAGGTAGATGACGTTTACCGTCATAAAGCAGCGGCCGGGAAACTCCGTTTGATTGCGCCAAAGAGGTTCAATCCGGAAGGTAAAGCCTGGTTACCGGTCATGCATCTGGAAGAGGATGATTGGTCCTTTACTGCACTCTACTCCAATACCAGCCGGGCACACAACCTGGGTAAAACGTCAGATTGGGTGGTCATTTTTTATGAAAAAGAGGGGCGGGAAGGTCAGGTCACCGTAGTTACCGAAACCCATGGCTCCCTGAAAGGCAACCGGGTAGTCCGGGGAAGGGAAAAAGAATGCGGGGCCTATTATCTTGTCGCCCAAGAAATGTGATTTGCACTTCAAAGGCCGGTATATCCTCCGGCAACAGTAATATGTTAACTTTGTCAGCACATTGCAAACCAGGCAAGGATGGGAGGAAATATATTTGGACATGCATTCAGGATTTCCACATTTGGTGAATCGCACGGGACCGCAATTGGTGTTATCATCGATGGCTGCCCTCCGGGATTTTCCATAGACCTCTCGCTTATCCAGCAAGAGATGAATCGCCGGCGCCCCGGTCAGTCTGCCATCGTGACCCAGCGCAATGAAGCCGACGAAGTACAGATCCTGTCCGGGCTGTTCGAAGGAAAGACCACGGGCACGCCAATCGCCATGGTCCTGCACAATGAGGATCAGAAATCCAAGGACTATAGCCACATCAAGGATCAATTCCGCCCTTCTCATGCCGATTTTACGTACCAGGAGAAATATGGAATCCGTGACTACCGTGGCGGTGGACGAAGCTCAGCACGGGAGACTGCCGCACGGGTTGCAGCCGGGGCCATCGCCCGGCAGGTATTATCCCATTTCGGCATAGAGATATACGCTTATACGAGCCAGGTTGGTTCGATCCGTATTCCGGCAGATACAGAAATTGACCGCTCCTACATCGAACAAAATCCGGTGCGCTGTGCAGACCGGAACACTGCTGAAGCGATGGAAACGCTGATCCGGGACATTCGTAAGCAGGGAGATACGATCGGAGGAATTGTAACGGGTGTGATCACAGGTTGTCCGGTAGGGCTGGGAGAACCCGTTTTTGACAAACTCCACGCAGACCTGGGTAAGGCCATGCTCAGTATCAATGCTTGCAAGGGATTTGAGTACGGTTCAGGTTTTAACGGCGTACAGTTAAAAGGTTCACAGCACAATGATTTGTTCGTCTCAGAGGGAGGGAAGGTCACCACCAAAACCAATCTCTCCGGCGGAATACAGGGAGGCATTAGCAACGGCATGGACATTTATTTTCGTTGTGCCTTCAAACCGGTAGCAACCATCATGCAGGATCAGGAATCGATCGATCAGGAAGGCAAGCCTACGACGGTCAAAGGCAAAGGCAGACACGATCCTTGTGTCGTTCCGCGTGCGGTACCCATTGTGGAAGCGATGGCCGCGCTGGTTATTCTGGACCATCTGCTGAGACAACGTGTCAATACGCTGATCTAGAAGCTGGATTTATCGCTGCCTACTGCCTTCCCAATGTCCTCTGAAAGGTGTTTTTTGAAGTCAAAGATGTTGTCGAACTCTTTGCGGTATGTCAGACCCATACCAAATTTGTTGCGGCGTCCTTCGATCGTTTCTTCCGGGCGCTGGTACAATCGCAATGCCAGACGCCGGTCTTTGGTAATGTAGTACTCCAATGAAAAGTCTCCGGCAATATAGGTGCCGTTAATGGGAGAGTCATTCACAAAATTTGCCCCGAAATTCAAGGCCAGGCGGTCGTTGAACAGACGGTTGCGGAAATGCAACTGGACTTCAGATCCTCCCTGGGTAATGGCCCGCTCGGCTGAGGTATTCAGCTGGGAGTATAAGTTCCAGTTCACATCAAAATCAACACCGGAAATAAACCCATAATCGGATACCGCTTCGGATATCAGATCAGTCAAAAAGATTGACAACTGATTGGAAACCCACTGACTCAGGGTATTCGCCCCGGAATTGGAGAAGAACTGGTTACTGAGGGTGATGTTGTTGCTGGGCAGGAAATTCCCAAACAGGAATAAGCTTAAAACCTGATTGTTCAGTGCGTTTGGATCCGACTTGAGTACATTCAGTTTAGCGTCGGCATAGGACTTTAATTCACCAGTCAATTCAGGGAAACCCAGATCAAAGGAGATATTCGGATGCAACAAATCCCCGGTCAGGTGCAGGATCAACTGAACCGGTGTGTTGATGTTGTAGGAATTGGTAGAAGAGATCTGATTGGCATATTCAGCCAGGAAATTGGCCATATTGGCCTGCAACCCCCGGTATTCGGCATCCAGGTTGATCTCGGCAGCATAAGGATCTCCGGTCCAGCGTATGGTCCCTCCGCGGTAAACGATGAATGGTTTATTGATTACGCCATAGGTAAACAGATAGTTACCCTGGGAGATCTCATAGAGCCCGCGCATTTCAAATTGTCCGGACCGGGCCATTTCAATCTGGAGGTTGGCTGTACCTTTACCACGAATAACGTCGCCCTTGGCCTCATCAAAAATGATGTTTATTTCCGCCTCCTCCGTTACGGCCAGGTCCATTCGGAAATCAAGGCCTTCCCGTGAAACCGTGCGATTGGGTGCACTGTTTTGCGTGGAATCGAAAGACACGAACGTGATAAAGTCATCGCTGCTGGTGGTGGTAGCGTAACTGATCGGTACGCTTAATATTGTGCCGGCACCTGTTGAAGCATTGACATAGATATCTACGGCATTAAAAGGCCCGCGAAAAGTACAATCCAGGCGCCCGATAGCCTTACCGTAATAGAGATTGTTATCCTGCTTGGTTGTATTCAGAGCCATGATCTTGGGCGAGAGGATACGTGCATTCAGGCGGAAATTTTTCAGATGGTCATGTTCAATGCCCCCCGTTGCGGTGGCCCGGTTCCCAAGAGCATCACTCAGCTGCATGCCCGTAAAATCAAAGATATTTTCCCGGATATTGACGGTTTGATCATACATGTAATATTTGGTACCCAGGTATACGATCTTGGTCTCTCCCTGCCGGATCTTGGCAGTTCCTAGCATATTCATCTTTGACACAGGGCCTGTAATGGTAATATCCCCATCCATGGTACCGGTGGTTTCAGCAATACTGCCAGCCAGAAAATACTCCCCGATCTTTAAAGGATATTTGGTGATGGTGCCTTTCAGGTCTACAGTCATCTCAGGGTTTGACGGAGACTTGGGATGCATAAACCCACTCAGTGAAAGCCGTTTGTCGGTGTCCTCGATTTTCAAAAATGCGGCATAAGCATCTGCGGTTGTAGCCTGGGAAATGGACAAAAAGACCTGGCCGTATGGATCTCCGTTGATCTGTAAACTATCCATTTCACCCTTGACATTCAGATCTTTCCATTCAAAGATGTTCTTCATGGAAAAATACAGGTCTGCTTTCCCACCGAAGTTCAGTTTATCGTAAACCCAGATGCTGTCGATCCATCCGACCGGAAATGATTTAATGTCTGCGATCAATCCCTGGGGCCCCTCATTGCGTAACTCGATGGATTGACGTTTTGAGGAGAGGATAAAATTATCCAGTGCTATTTCCCGGTTGCCAAGAAAGATATGGTTGTCTTTGGATAATTCCCAGGGGGTACCGAATAAGGTCAGGCCCTGGGGATTTAACCAGATATCATAACCTTTGGCTGAAGGTTCAAACTCACCCGAGATGTTAATGCCATCCAGCACCCGAACCAGATCCGCCGTTTGTACCTGGAAATGCGTGCGATTATTTTCGATCCTTCCGTTAACGTACAGGTAATCGAGCGGGACTGTTGGCGATAAATGGCTGCTGTCCAATTGTAACTTAAATTCGGTGGAATCCGGCGTTCCATTCCAGGTAAAGGCGATGTTTTGGAAGGAACTCTTATCCCAGTCCAGCGATGGCACCTGAACCCGCGAAGTGAACGTCCCGTTCCGGTTGTCAAAATGGGTATTGATACTGGCGTTATGGACATTGCGAATGGGCAGATCAAACAAATTAAACCAGGTCTTGGCGTCCACCAATTGAAAATCCATGGTAAAGAAGGTGGGGATTTCCGTGACCTGTACACTATCCCAGCCAAACTTGGCACCGTAGTCCGGGTAATACTGGTTAAACGATTTTTTCAGGAACGGAATGGTTTTGGTCAACTGGAAATCGCCCTGCATGGATCCACTGCCGAGGTCAGAATCCACGGTCAAAAAACGCAAATTGTTCTGATTGCGGGCCTGGATCTTCAACTGGCGTAGTGCATAATTTTCTGTAAAACTCTTCTCGATCAGAAGATTTTCTGCAACCACCTCCCCAACAAACCGGTTCGGATCAATACCGCGAATATTCATGCGCAAACCTCCGGAGATATCCATCTCCGCTTTGGTCAAATGAAGTGGCAATGTTGATAAGCGCTCTATGCGGGCATTGAATACCAGATCAGGTATGGTGTCGCTGAAGTCCACCAAACCATTGAAAGACAGATCTATATTGGCGTCGGCGATGGAAAAATCCCCATCGAAACGGTTGCGTTGCAAACGCCCTTTCATGATCGCATTCCGGTATTGATAGCCTCGAAAGACCAGACTGGATACGTTGGCATCAATCAGGGCATCAAGGTTTTCTTTTCGCAATCCCTTCCCATCTTTTACCTCGGCCGATAAACTCACCTTCCCCAGGTCAGACTGACCTACCCACTTTCCCAGATCAAAGTCAATCAACTGAAGTTGCCCGGAATATTCGGCGGCATCCCTGCCCCGGGTCGCATTCAGTCTCATATCCATTTCTGCCCTACCCAATGCGGTGGTTAGCGCCCCATAGGCCACGAAATCCTGGTAGTAGCCATCAAAACGACCCGTAAAGTTAAGCGTGGCCAGCTTATCAAATTCAGCAGGCAGTTGCATTCCCCTGAACAGTTTGCGAATGGTAGACATCTGGGTTTGCAGCTTTTCCAGTTTCACATTGAGCAGTGTACGTTCACTTTCCTGGATATTGCGGGAAGAAACATCTCCGCTCAGTGCAAAAAGGTTCTGAATTTGCAGATCCAGATTGTCCGCATTCAAATGGGACACCGGTCCCTGAACACGACCCGAGATATCTACGGTCTCCTGTTTGTTGTCATTGAAAAAAGAAACATTGCCAAGTGCCGGGGCAAAGTAAATAAGGTCTTCGAGTCCAAGTGATGACCTTCCTATCTGGAAATCCATACGCACCCGGTCAACAAAACTTAACCAGTCCGGATATTCCTGGTAATAAAACCGAAGTGTATCCTGAATAAGGCTTTTCCCGGTTTGCAGTTGAAACCCAGGCAAATCTACCTTTTTAGAGGTAACGGAGACCTGTGGACAGGACAGCTGCCTGATCATAAAACCTCCGGTACTTTTGGCAGTCAGTTGGTTTAATGTTCCCGTAAAATCCAGGTCGGCGATGGATAAGTCATCCGCATCCAGTTCAATTTCGGTTACATCCATATGGTGGTAGTCAATACCCCCGCCCCCATCAGGTCCATAGCGACGGTCTTCCAATTGAAAGTGACCCTCATTTAAGATCACATGATCAATCCTGAACTGAGCTGGTTTTTTGGCAAGTGTATCCGTGAACACTGGAGGCAAACCTTCTGTCTCCACGACATCTGGTCCCGTACCGTATTTTTCAATGAAGACATAGGGTTTGGTTGCCTTGAATGACTTGAACTCAAATTCATTCTCCTTAAGGTCAATGGTCTTCGCATCCAGGGCCAGATCAGAAAATGCAAATGTCTGGGTACTGAAATTGAAATGGTTGACCATCTTCACCTCACAATCCGAACAATCTATGCCATGTACTGAAAGTTTAAAGGAAGAAGGCTTTCCCGCCGTAGTATCCTGGTTTTGAACTTGTACCGAATTCCATTTCTCCATCAGTTTGGAGAAGCTGTTACTGGTGGAGTCAATGATGATGGTCGCTTTCAGTTTTTGCAACTGGACATCTTCAATCTGCAAATTTTGCCGTAACAGTGAAAAAAGCCCGGCTGCCAGATCCACGCGGAATTTACTTACGGTGAGTAATGTATCCTGGCCAGAATAAGGCGATGCTACATACAATCCGTTGAGATAGATGTGCTGAAAAATATCAAGATCAACCTGGTCAAGTCGGACCTCCACGCCCAGCCGGCCTGAAGCATAATTCGTCACCTTATTTTTAGCCCAATTCTGAACAACCGGAATTTGGATTGCTACGGTAAGAAATACCGGGACCAGCACCAGAATCAAAAGAAGCCCACTGAGTACACGTACCCATTTGCGATTCTTCCGATATGGCTCCGGCGCAGCATTCATGAAGTTCAAGATCTGTACTCACACTCCAAACACCGGAAGTACAGGGTTGATTATCCCGGACGGAGTAATTAACAAATGTTTACCACAAAAGTACACTAAAAACGAGGTTAGCCTGTTTTAAGTTGCTCAAACACAGTGATTACCTGGCGGGCGGCAGCTACATCATGCACGCGCAAAACATCCGCTCCTCGTTCCAGAGCGGCAAAATGGAGCGCTGATGTTCCCGGCAAAACAACATCTGGGGTGGTCTTCAACGGCCGGTAGATCATGGATTTTCTCGAGATGCCCACTAAAATGGGCTTGTTGGTGAGATGAAAGGCATTCAAGTCCTGCAAAATGGTATAATTGTGCTCAATGGTCTTGCCAAATCCAAATCCCGGATCGACCAGGATATCGTATATCCCAAGTCCATGAAGCGCATTGATCCTGGTAATGAAAAACTGTAGGATGTCATTGGTTACATCCTGGTAATGAGGGGCATTTTGCATGTTTTGCGGCTGCCCGGCCATATGCATTAAAATGTAAGGGACTTTGTATTCTGCCAGCACACCCCACAGGCCGCTATCCAACAGTCCACCGCTGATGTCGTTACAGATGTGTGCCCCATGATCCAGCGCGGCCCGCAGAACGTCTGCACGATAGGTGTCTACGGAAATGAAACAATCAATGCCCAGTTCGCGCATCCACCTCAGAGCCTGTAACAGGCGTTCGATCTCCGTTTCGACGGGCAATTCGATGGCACCGGGACGGGAAGACATGGCGCCCAGATCGAGGATATCAGCTCCTTCCTCCACCATTTGGAGAACCTTGTTTTTGAAACCTGCCTCATCCTGGTAGAGCCCGCCATCGTAAAATGAATCTTCGGTGATGTTCAGAATACCCATGATTCGCGGCGTTGAGAAATCCAGTACCGTACCCGCGACATTCCAGGTCTTACGATATGGAATCATGCGACCTATATATTAACAATATCAATAAATTATAAATATATATATTTGATTTGCTTAAGATAGCTCCCTATTTTTGGCGATCTTTTATTGTTAAAGGTAAATTGATTATCAGAGTTGGCATGATTTTTTTGCCACCGATCAAAACCGGAAGCATATGCAGAAAAGTTTTTGGATTATCCTCTCCGTCCTGGTATTTATTCTGGCTGCCGTATTACTCATTCCTAATTTCTATAGCAGCTACAAACACCAACAAACTGAGCCAGAAGCCGTTGAAATGACGGAGGTACACCCCAAGTTACTCAGTTATGGCTTTGACCTGGATTCATTCATTGTAGACAGTGGAGTCATTAAACGCAATCAGTTTTTATCCGATATTCTGAATGATGCCGGTATCAGTTCCCAGAAAGTTTTTGAAATAGCACAGGCTGCCGAACAAGTTCAGTTCGGTTCCGACAAAAGCAAGATTGCCAGCACCCGGAACATGCGGGAAGGCAATAATTATGCGCTCGTCTACCGCGATACCGCCACCGCGCCTCTCTATTTCATCTATGAACCTGACTCCCGTAAATACGTCATTTACGATCTTGGCTTCCAGAACGACATCAAAGTAGTGGAACGCCCCCGTGAACTTCAATTGGTTTATGACGAAGGCTCTATTGAAAGTTCATTATGGGTTGCCATGGCCTCAAGCGGGGTTGCATACAGTCTGATCACCAAAATGGAAGAAGCATTAGGCTGGGTGATCAGTTTTGATTATGTCCAGCACGGAGATGTGTACAAACTGGTCTATGAAAAGGAATACATTGACGGCCAACCCTCGGGCGTGGGTAAACTACTGGGCGCCTATTTCGCTACCGGAGGGCAGGAGTATTACGCTTATTATTATGAAAATGAAAAGTATCATGGATACTTTGACGGTCAGGGCAGGCCTATGGTTCGTCAGTTCCTGATGTCCCCGATCAGTGCCAAGTATCGTATCTCTAGCCGCTATAACCCCAGTCGGTTTCATCCGGTGCTGAAAATACGCCGGGCCCATCTCGGGACCGATTTTGCTGCAAATTACGGCACGCCCATTCAGGCCACGGCAGACGGCACTGTGATCATGGCTTCCTACACCAAAGGCAATGGTAACTTTGTGAAGATCCGCCATGACAAAACCTTTGAGACGCAATACCTGCACATGAAAGGATTCGCTTCCGGCATAAGGCCTGGAGTACGGGTACGCCAGGGGCAGACCATCGGCTATGTTGGTTCCACCGGACTGGCCACCGGTCCCCATGTCTGCTATCGTTTCTGGAAAAATGGAAAACAAATCGACCCATTGAAGCTGAACTTCCCTCCCCCTGAACCAATGGCTAAGGATGACTTGCCTGCTTTCAATGTGGTGAAGGACCAGATCCGGAGTATGATTGATACCAAAATCGTAGCCCCGATCGATCAGACTCAACCCGTGATGGCGACCAAAGTAGATTCTGCTGCGGACTCCACAGTTAAAACGGAGGCATTGAACCTGGATTGATTCCCATCAGGCTTTCTCCAGTGTAAATCCAAATGTAGATCCCAAGTGAGGTGTACTGCGCACGTTGATGGTCTGCTTATGCGCTTCAATAATGTGTTTAACTATAGAGAGGCCCAAACCCGTGCCACCTTCTGCTCTGGAGCGGCTCTTTTCCACCCGGTAAAAACGGTCAAACAAGTGTGGCAGGTGTTTTTCGGAGATTCCGATACCATTATCGGCAATCTCGATCAGCACATACGCGTGCATGTCGTAAAAGGATACCCGTACGTACCCTCCGGGGTTCCCGTATTTAATAGCATTGGAGATCAGATTGATGAAAACCTGACGGATGGCTTCCCGGTCCGCTTTCACTTTAAAGGATTTATCCGCTCCTTCTTTAAAACCAATGGCGATCTTTTTCTTTGCGGCCTGCATCTCCAGATGTTCCAATACCTCCTGTACCAATATCCTTATGTCGAATGCAGTGATGTCCAGGATCATCGCTCCGGATTCGAGTTTTGATATGGTATCCAGGTCCTGCACGATGTTTTGCAGCCGTTCCACATTGGCTACGGCTCGCTCCAGGTACTTTAGATTGATGGTCTCATCCTGCAGGCCTCCTTCCAGTAAGGTGTGCAGATAGCCCTGAATATTGAAGATGGGTGTTTTTAATTCGTGTGAAATATTACCTACAAAATCCCTGCGGTACGTCTCCAGCGCCTTCAGTGTGTCAATCTGACGCTGTTGGTCGGCAGCCCATTCCGCTACTTCACGCTCCACATTCTGGATGATGTTTTCGTCGGAATCAATCTTCTTTCCAGTCGATACTTTGGATTTATGAATGACCTTATAAATCACTTTTATTTTCCGGTAGATGAATTTATCCAGGAAAAACATCATGGTAAAAAAGATCAATACGTAGGCAATCACCAACAAAATGAGACTGCTTACCCATTGGACCTCCCCCATGGACGGAACTTTCGTATAGACCAGATACAATAGTAGGATGAGCAGCAGAATGACCACTGAAGTCAATAAAGCCACTGCCCTGATGGTCAGGTTTTTAAACATCAATAATCAAATTTATAACCGACTCCTTTGATCGTTTTGATGTAATCATCACCAATCTTCTCGCGCAATTTGCGGATATGCACGTCAACCGTTCGGTTGGTAACAATCACATCTGAACCCCATACCTTCTGAAGGATTTCATCACGGTTGAATACTTTACCGGGTTTGGACACCAGAAGGTACAACAATTCAAACTCCTTCTTTGCTAGGTGGATCAACTCGTCCCTTTCGTATACCTCCAGCTTCTCCTTATCGATGCGTAAGTCACCGAATGTGAGGACCAGACCTGCATCATCATCTTCTGATCGTTTTTTACGGCGCAGCAGTGCCTGAATTCGACTCAAAAAAACTCCGGGTTTTATGGGCTTGGTTATGAAATCGTCACCGCCGGAATCAAGGGCGGCGATCTGGGTAAAGTCTTCGCTTCTGGCAGTCAGGAATGCTATCAGTGAATCGCGGTTCGTCTCCTGGTTCCTGATCTCCCGGCACACTTCGACTCCGTCCATCTCGGGCATCATAATGTCCAGGATGATCAGATCGTAAGGTGTTTTGGCCGTTTTCTGCAGGGCTGTCTTTCCATTTTCAGCCGTATCTACCTGATATCCGGCTTTGGTAAGATTGTAGTTGAGGAATTCGAGTATATCTTCCTCATCATCAACCAGTAAGATCCGTGTGTTGTCCGATTCCATGACATGTCTTCTTTTCCAGGGGTGAAAATAGGCACTTCCTGACCGGCTTAGATTATGAATATATTAAGAAATGATTATATTTTATTTCGCTTTTGACAGACTGTCAATCCTTTTGTTCAATTCTTCGCTCACCTGCTCGTAAATTTTTTTCATGCGGGGAAGGTCTTTTTCCAGGTATTTGATGGCTTCAGTTACCTGCGTGCTGTCCAGGTGATAGTTCTCACCCATGGTTTGTAAAAATACTTCTCGCAGGCTATCAATATTCCGGTTTGACTCCCTGTTTACGGCGACATCTGCAATGCTCATATCAATAATCAGGTTGACATAAGTAGAATCCGACAATTGCTCATAAGGCGGACGTGTCTCATGACCGCATTGGAACAGAAAGAATAACGGAATAAACCACCATACCTGTTTCACCGCAGGATTTTTTTAGGTGTCCAGAAATGCATCAACTTCGTGTTACTGGTGTCCACTTCTGCCCAGGAAGCTGCCGAGCTTGACAAATGGACAATCCCCGTGGTGGGTACATTGTCAATGAGCTTATCCGCAAAGTCATTGGCAAACATGGTAAATCCAGGATTGTGGCCAATCATGCCTACGGAATGCCAGTTTTCATCCAGTCCGAACAGCACATTATAGATAGAATCTGTGTCCGCCAGATACAGTTTCTTATCTGTGATGAATTTTTCCGGAGCAAGTATATCCACAAAAAAACTGGCTGTCATGAGTGCCCGTTTGGCCGGGCTGACCACCAAAGCATCCAGTTTTACTCCATTTTTATTGAGATATTTTGCCATGACCTTGGCATCCCGTAATCCACGTTGATTCAGTGGGCGATCAATGTCCGGGATGGAGGTAAATTCCCAACTGGACTTAGCATGACGAATAAGATAAATTTCGCGCATACAACTGCTTTGTACTGCAAATATCGGATTAAATGACGCAATGGGCAAAATGAAGAAACACAAAGGCTTCATTCAATTCTCCTTTGATAACGTATATTTGTAGGTTGACGTGGTTATGGAATTGAAAAACAATCCAATAGAAGCATTCGAAGCTCAAGTTCCAGAATCTGTTCTCCTGCAAGCGGAACAGGCCTGGGATGCATTAGCAGATGTCCCCGTCATTCAATCCATGGGCAAAGGCTTATACCGCACTGTGATCGAAGAACGGTCCAAAGAGCTCGAAGTGGAACTGGTTATCCGTAATGCGACCATCCGGAAATACACGTGTGATTGCCAGACCTTCCAGGCTAACAAACTCTGCCCTCATGTTATCATGGCCCTTTTTGCTTACCGCCAGTTCGCGGAACTGCAGAAAAGCAGGAGAAAAGCCAAAGCCGAGCAACGCAAGCAAACCAAAACCGCTGCCGGGCCCAGCTTTCAGCAAATCATTGACGCAATGAGTGCCGATGAATTGCGTCTTTTCGTCCGGCAACAGGCCCAGAAAAACAGGCAGCTGCAACACGAACTCAAGCTGACTTTCGCGCATAAGATTGCCTCTGAGGATGAGTTTATCAAGTATGACCAACTGCTCTATCAACTATTTAAGCCAACCACAACATTGCCGCACATAACCAAGCGAAAATGCGATGAATTATGCAATGTTCTGAGCCAGCTGGTCGATCAATCCAGGGATTTCACCGCTTTGGAAAAATGGAGGGAGGCAGGAGCATTGCTGCTGGCAATCTACCGGAAAATACGTTACCTGATTCATAAATCGGTGGAAGAAGCCCATGGTGGAATCATTACCCTGCAGAAACACTGGTATTTTGCCACCGAGGCGCTCCTTGAGAAAGGAATCCCTCCCCTGCTGCGTGAAGAGATCATTGATCACATCATGGAAGTGATCAGCAGTATCCATTATCAGGTCATCGATCCGGCACGAAACGGATACCGCCTGCTCTACACCCAGCAGGTAAGCCTGGACAAGATCACTGAACTGGTGCTGATGCATTCCACCCAGGTCCAATTCAGGACCCATCTCCATGCTTTGTGGCTATTATACATCCTGGAGGGCCACCCGCTGAAAGCCTATTTTCAGGAGCATCCTGCTCACCGTATCCATCTCAAGTCTTTTGTGCAATACCTCCAGGACCATGAACTATACCTTGTCCTCCAGCAAGTGGCTTTGATTTTATACGAGGACACACAGACCGATGCACAGTTCCGTGAACAACTCACCTGGGCGATGATGATGATCAAACTGGATGAGGCATTCTATCAGCAACTGTGGCCTTATTTTTGGCAAACGGTGCAGCGCCAGCGTATGCTTCCCGGTCTTTTCTGGTTATTGGAACACGACCCGAATGCGTCAGAACAAGTCGAACACTGGTTGAATAAACCTGTTGAACCGGACGAAAACACCCTGAGAATCCGTACTATTTTGTTGATCTGGACAGGGGATAGGGAAAAATTGCAAATGTGGCTTTCCGGACTGGAAGATCTGCGGATCATCCGGCAGGTTCTTTCTTTCTGGCATCAACAATGGACACCAGAAGATATCGAACAATTGCTGACTCCCGTGCTGATCCATCATCTGGAACAGTATGCCGGCACACAACCCATCAAACACCTTCATGACCTTTACAACGCCATGATCCACCTGGGTATGCGAAGGCAAGCCGAAGCCAGTGAAGATGCGGTAAAAGCTCATTTTGCGCATCGCACCAGCATTCAAAATCCGACCACCTAAAGCATGGCATTTGCACTCTGGGCTATCGGTAAGCAAAAATTTGAATTCCTTGATGAGGGTATAGAAGCTTTCAGCCAGCGAATCCGGCATTATTACCGGTTTGACTACCAGGTCTTCCACCAAATTAAGTACCGAAATAAAAACCTGCCGGAACAAATCAAATCGGATGAGTGGCAGGTTATCGAATCCAGCCTGAAGCCTCAGGACATGCTCATTCTGCTGGATGAAAAAGGCAAGGAATTCACCTCTGTTGCCTTCGCCGGATGGCTGGAGAAGTCACTGGCTGTGCACACCGGAAAACGTATGGTATTTCTTATCGGCGGAGCTTATGGTTTCTCACCGGAAGCTTATGCACGGGCTGATCAGAAACTATCTCTTTCCAGGATGACTTACTCTCATCTATTGGCACGGCTGATCTTTACCGAGCAATTATACCGGGCCTGCACGATCATCCGGGGGGAGTCTTACCACAATGAATAATATTCCTGATTCAACGACTTATAATTCCAGTTATCATGCTTCAACCAGTTTATACATCCACTGCAGCTACTCCGGGAGGCCATTACAGTCAGGCAGTTATCCATGGAGAAACAGTATATATTTCAGGTCTGTTGCCCATTTTGCCAGAGAAAGGTGAAAAAGTATTGGGCAGCATGCAGGATCAGCTCAATGCCATATTCGGAAATCTGGAAGCTATCCTCCAGGCTGCAGGAAGCGCACGTGATGCAGTCATCCGTACTACTGTTTATATCTCGGATATCAGCTTATGGAGCGAGGTGAATGCCAAATACAAAGATTATTTTGGAGACCACAAGCCTGCCCGCACGGTAGTTCCGGTCCCTGAATTACATTATGGTTTTAAGATCGAAATTGATGCCATAGCTGCGGTACTGCCAGGATGATCCAATTCTTGAAAATCATAAAGCTCCTAAATTTTATGGGCCGCAAAACCCACATTTTACCTAAATTTGGGGCGTCTGAAAATGCACCTTTGTAGAAGGTCAAGGTTGAACATTTAAATCATTGTCATTCAATTTGTTAAATGAAGAATAAGTACTTCGACCTGATTGATCAAACCTATTTTTTCCCACAAGATGGATTTGACATTCGAGATGGTTATCTGACCTTTCACGGACTCTCCCTGAAATACTTAATTGAGAAATACGGTACACCATTTAAATTAACCTACCTGCCCCGTATTGGCGATCAAATTAAAAAAGCGAAGAACTTTTTCAATAGGTCGATCAAGGCATACGGCTACCGGGGTAATTATTACTATTGTTATTGTACCAAGTGTTGCCATTTTAACCACGTTATTTCGGAAGCGCTCAAGCATGATGTGCATCTGGAGACTTCCTCTTCCTTTGATATTGATCTGATCCAAAAGCTTTATGCCAATGGCCAGATCTCCAAGGACGTGATGCTTATCCATAATGGTTACAAGACAGACTCCTACCTCGAAAAAATTGTAATGCTCCAGAATGAAGGTTTTGTCAATTCAATTCCTATCCTGGACAATGTTGCGGAGCTGAACAAGCTGCTGAAATTGCAGAAGAATCCCGTCAAAATCGGATTGCGGATGGCCATCGATGAGGAACCCCAGTCCGCTTATTATACCTCCCGGCTTGGCATTCGGAATTCGGAGATCATTCAGTTTTACAAGGATCAAATCAAGAAGAAGAAAAATGTAGAATTGAAAATGCTGCATTTCTTCGTCGATACCGGAATCCGGGATACCCTTTATTACTGGGGTGAATTCAAAAAAGCATTGAAGGTTTTTGCCGAGCTTAAGAAGATGTGCCCGACCCTGACCGCACTGAATATCGGTGGCGGATTTCCGATCCGGAACTCACTTGGTTTTGAGTACGATTACAAATACATGACCAACGAGATCGTACGCAATATCAAGGAGGCATGTGAAGAAGACGGGATTGAAGAACCCGACATTTTTACTGAATTTGGGAAATATACGGTCGGGGAGTCCGGAGCTACCATCTTTGAGGTGATCGCACAGAAGAAACAGAATGACACGGAGATCTGGTATATCGTGAACAACAGCCTCATGAACACCATCCCGGATAGCTGGGGTATTTTTGAAAAATTCATTCTATTGCCCATCAACAAATGGGATAATGAATATACCCGGGTAAACATTGGAGGAATTTCATGCGACCATTCGGACTATTACAATTCGGAAGACCTGAATCAACAGGTTCTGTTGCCTGTCTTCAGAAATGATGACGAAGAGCCGCTCTATCTCGGCTTCTTCCATACTGGCGCCTATCAGGATGCCATCAGCGGATACGGCGGGATCAAACACTGCCTCATCCCATCACCACAACACATCATCATCGACCGGGACATCAAGGGAAATTTTGTAGAAAGGGTATTCCGCAATGAACAAGTCCCCGATGAAATGTTGAATATATTAGGCTATTGAACAAACTACGGAAATCAAAATCATGAAAGGACCCATCTCGCAATTCATTCAGAAGCATTACCTCCATTTCAATGCGGCTACCCTGGTTGACGCTGCCAAAGCCTATGAACAACAACTCCAACAGGGTAATAAAATGATGATCACCCTGGCTGGCGCAATGAGTACTGCAGAACTGGGAATATCCCTGGCTGAGATGATCCGTCAGGATAAAGTGCAAATTATCACCTGCACCGGTGCCAACCTGGAAGAAGACATATTTAACCTGACCGCCCATTCACATTACAAGCGGATACCCCACTACCGGGATCTCAGTCCCATTGATGAAAAAGAACTGCTGGATCATCATTTCAACCGGGTTACAGACACCTGCATCCCGGAAGAAGAAGCCATGCGCCGAGTAGAAGAACACCTCATCAAAGTATGGACCCGGGCCTATAAAGAAGGTAAACGTTATTTCCCACATGAATTTCTCTACCAGATCATCCGGGAGGGCATGATCGAAGGAGCCTATGAGGTTGACCCCAAGAACAGTTGGGTACTGGCTGCCTGTGAGAAGAACCTTCCCATCATTGTACCGGGTTGGGAAGACTCCACGACCGGAAATTTCTTTGCCTCACACTGCATCGAAGGATTATTTGAACCCCACATCCTCAAATCAGGTATTGAATACATGATCATGCTGGCCAAATGGTACCAGGAAAATGCCGGAGATAATGGTATTGGATTTTTCCAAATCGGTGGCGGTATTGCCGGGGATTTCCCTATCTGCGTCGTCCCCATGCTGCACCAGGACCTAGCTTTGGACAACGTCCCTTGCTGGTCCTACTTCTGCCAGATCAGTGACAGTACGACCAGCTTTGGTTCCTATTCCGGAGCTGTTCCAAATGAAAAAATAACCTGGGGTAAACTGGAAGTGGATACGCCAAAATTTGTGATTGAGTCGGATGCCACAATTGTAGCTCCATTGATCTTTGCTTATCTACTGGGCTGGTAATCTGTAAAACCCAGTTCTTCTCACTCTATTGCCGGAATCCCTCCTGTGGGGATAATCCGATTAAGAATTTGCCTGAATCTGGAACTGAAGAGTCCTGAAAATCAATCCATATCTTCTTCTCCCATTGTCGTAGTCTCATTGTACTCCGAACGAGATGAAATGGACGAGGAAGAACCGGAAGAAGAAGAGGGAGGTTGAGACATTTTTGCTTCCATGGATTTGGTAGCATGTGGTACCGCCATCAATCTTTTCTTATCGATCAGCTTACCCGTAACGACACAAATACCATAGGTCTTGTTGGTAATGCGTATCAGCGCATTTTCCAGATCCTGGATGTACTTTTTCTGCCGGATGATCATATTGTTCAGGTATTCCATCTCGGTATTGGTTTCCGAGTCATCCATATAGTCACCACCAAAGTCGTCAAATGAGTTTTCAGCCAGGTCGTTCATCTGACTTTGCAGGTCATGAAGATTCTCACGCGCAAGGGCAAGTTTCTTGTCAATAACATCTTTGAACATTTCAAGATCCGTATCCGAATATCTGGTAACATCGTTGCTCATGATCGAAATTTTCTTCCTTGATTAGCAAAAACGGTGCAAGCTTATTTCAAGATTATCATATTTCAAAGCTTTTCAAACAAAAAAAGGTGAAACAGCGTTCCACCTTTCTTCCAGACATAGAAAACAAAACTTTATTGGATAGGTTTATTGGTGTACACTTTATAGTCCCAGGGATCCAGGGCAATGGCCTGACCGGCAGGGATCGCCTCCGGCCCATCCTGGTCAAAAAGGTTGTACAAACCTTCATAACTGCTGGTTAATGTTGTTTCCTGTGGCTTCGGAGACAAGTTGAGTATGACCACAATCTTATCCATGTCATTGCCCCGCTCAAACGCATAAACATCTTCAGATACATTAATTCTTACGGCTGCGGTATTCCCTTCCACATGGGTCTCCAGGCAAGACATCTGATGTCGGAGGGCTGTAAGCTTTTGATACATGGGTGCGATGGCAAAGGTACTGAATGGTATGGTGTCCTTTTCGAAGAAGCGCAGCCGTTTGCGTAAGGGTTCCTCCTGACCACTGTAGATCAAAGGCATCCCGTCAATGGTGAAACTTAAAACCGACATCACTTCCGCTGCATCTCCCATACGCTCGAACTCAGTTCCTGCCCAGGTATTTTCATCGTGGTTGGAGGTAAAGTACATCCCATAGCCTTTCTGAAATCGAACCCGGGATTCAGCCAACATGGTATCTATGGAATTTACATGGCGATGCCCCTGAGCTATATCATTCATCAGATGATGGAAAGCCCAGGCATAAGTCATTACAAACATACCATTGTTGCGATTTGCAGGAATTTCAGACTCCGCCAGCATAAACAGCGCCTGACGCTTGTAAATTGAATCACGGCATTGTTCCCAAAAATCATTGGGCACACCATGCGCTACATCGCAACGGAATCCATCAACCTTGTGCTGGTCAACCCAGAAAAGCATATCCGAGATCATCTCCAGGCGCATATCCTGATTGTCGTAATTCAAGTCGGCGACATCGGTCCAACCCCAGCTTTCACCGGTTTCCGGATTAATCGGATCGACGATGTTTCCCAGTGAGTCCTGGGTATACCAGTCCGGATGTGCTTTGATCCATACATGGTCCCATCCGGTGTGATTGGGAACCCAGTCGATGATCATATGCATCCCAAGTTGGTGAACCGCAGTGACCATCGCATCAAAATCTTCCATTGTACCAAACTCCGGGTTGATCGCTTTGTAATCCGATGCGGCATAATAACTACCGAGTCCCTGCTTGCGGTTGGTCATACTGATCGGATGGATCGGCATAAACCATAAAAGATCAACACCCATTGCTTTCAGTCGCGGCAAATGTTCTATAAATGCCCGGAAAGTCCCTTCGGGGGTGTATTGGCGGACATTGACTTCATAAACAACAGCATCTTTTGCCCAATCCTGAACACGTGGATAGGTTATGACTTCAGTGGACCCCTCCTCGGGTGCTGCCTGACGACAGGCGACCGTGAGCATGATCAATGAAAGGAGGAGTAGCAGGATGTTAATTTTGGTCTTCATGGCTGAGAATTTGGACAAAAATAGATAGTTCAAAGGAGAGAATTACATTCTTACCTATTACAAACAGCTTACATTTTATCTTTAACAATGAATGCTATAATTGAATTTTAACCTTCCCTGCAGGATGGGAAAAGTATAACCGGAGAAAGCATGTTCATAAAAATCAGGAGCAAAAGAATAAATGATTAATTTCTTAACACTCAGAACCGGAGAAAATCCTCCCCTTCCGGAATCTACGATCTGGAAGATCCTGCTGCTTTTTAATGCCTGGCATCTGGTCTGGATTCCCTGGTTGGGAATCATGCCCCAGGATGCTTATTACCACTTGTATGCCATGCATCCATCCCTCTCCTATTTCGATCATCCACCGGGTGTATCCTGGCTAATTCGTTTCTTCCATCTGTTCCTGAATAGTCATTCTGTAATTGTATTGAAAGCCATGGACTGGCTGGCTACCATCGGGATTCAAATTGGGGCCTACCAACTCTTCCGCACGTTCACTACCCGGGTGGAAAGTCTCTATCTGTCCGCCTGGCTGGGTGCAAGTCCGATGATCCTGCTCCTTGCATTTAATACAACACCGGATGTACCACTTCTCCTGAGTTGGGTCTGGGCGCTGGTCGCTATGCGCAAAGCATTTCTGGGTAACCATCCGGTATTCTGGATTCTGACCGGATTGCTGGCAGGTTTCACGTTTGACAGCAAATACACCGGATTATGGATCTTACTAGGCATGCATGGAGCATTGTTATTCTCCAAATCCTTTCGTCGATTGTATCGCTCACCGGGACCATACCTCGCTACCCTGATTGCAATTGGAGTCATGTCGCCGGTTTTCATCTGGAATGCAGAGCATCATTTCGTATCCTTCTTATTTCAATCCGGTGAACGGGCAGCAACCATTAAACGACTGGACCCCGGACTGTTTTTCGGACATCTGGGATCTCAACTGGGAGTCGCCTCTCCATTTTTGCTGATTCCAATCTGGGTGCAGCTCTATCATAATCTGGTGAATTGGTTTCGTAATAAACTGACTCCGGATAGCTGGTTTCAGTTTGTTTTCACTGCTCCTTTT
Organism: Lewinellaceae bacterium; assembly: GCA_020636135.1. Lineage (NCBI taxonomy): Bacteria > Pseudomonadati > Bacteroidota > Saprospiria > Saprospirales > Lewinellaceae > Lewinellaceae bacterium. The sequence continues at coordinate 1,586,998 of JACJYK010000001.1, read as the reverse complement.
GTGTTCGGTTTTGCAGCTATTGGTTTGCTTTACTGGGTCAAGATCAACTGGGTCATGCCTGCTTATCTCACAGGCCTCATCATGGCTGCACCATTACTTACGAAAGGTTGGTTCAAAGGACATTTTTATTTTGCCCTGGTATTACATCTCCTGCTAACCCTCGAAGTCGTCTTTTATCTGGTACCCATTCACTCCGACGATACCTGGTTTGGCTGGGAAGATCTGGCTACTCAGGTCGATTCACTTGAACAGCAGTACCCCGCGGCATTTGTATTTTCTGCAGATGGTTATAAGACCACGGCCGTCCTGCGATTCATCAACAATCGCATTTATTATGCTGAGAATATTTTAGGAAGGCCCGCATTGCATTTTGATTATCTGGGAGAAGATCTGGAAGCACTGACCGGTAAAGATGGCCTGTTCATTGATTCAAACCCAGGACTTCGCGACCGGGAATCCCACCCGATTCCCTCTTTGTTGAAAAAACATTTCACATCCGTCAGGTTCCTCAGGGATATTGATGTTTACCGGAATGACCAGGTAGTCCGGCATTTCCGGATTTACTATTGCGAGAATTACCTGGGTCCCCATCCGGATTGATGGTTCATTGCTTACCTTGTTTAGTCAATGTTTTATGACGACTACATCTTGAGTTCCGGGGGTTTTTTCAATACACTTTACAGAGGCAGGCTTCTGGCTTTTGGCATTGTGGCTTGTATAATTTTAGGGGGACCAATGACTTCACAAGGACAGGTCCGGGATATCTTGCACTATAAAATCATCCGTCATGCCTTCAAGAAAAAAACGATAACCAGCATCGCCAAATGGATCGATACTCTTCCTGAGCATCCGGAGATCGATGATCGCTATGGCGTGACGAATTTCAAATTCCAGGTCGACAGCAGCTATTTTCCCAAGCTGAGATTGCGTTCGCAAGATGTTCTGGCCATTTATCTGGCGACCAGCGGTGATTCTATATCTCAGCTGGGTGTAGAAATAAAACAAACCAAACGGTTTTTCCAAACACTGATGGATCAATGCAGTTTCATCCAGGGTTATTCCAATAAGACTCGAAAGATCCCTGTAGAATTGCACTACAACTATTTCCAAATTCTTACCGAAAGCAGATGGCGGATCAATAATCCTTCCAGGTATCTCTCCGAATCGACTTTTCTTATCCGGCACTACCGGCCTTCGACAGGGTTCATCCAAACCACCAAATACCCCTATTTCACCTTATTACTGATTTTCAACATCCAATGAAATTGCGGAAAGGAATCAATGGATATACAGCTCCCGCCTCAAATAGGTCCTGGCCACGGGGCAATTTGACAAATGCATCGGCTCTCAGCAGATTGGCAAGATCACCGGACCCGTGACCATTTCTGGGAATGGCCATTAATCGGCCGTCATCCCCAAATAATACCGTTACTTCCAGATAATAGGTCAGATCCGGCTTAAACACTACATCCTCGGCAAGGATCGCCTTTGGTTGCGTATATTCGGGAAAACCCATAGACTTTTTCATCCAGGGCATAAAATAAGCCTGCGTGCACAGGAACGAGGAAATCGGGTTACCCGGGAATGCAAACACCGTGGAGCCGGTGGGATGGCTTCCGAACCAGAAAGGTTTACCGGGGCGCTGGGTGATACGGTGAAAATGTTTTACCACACCAAGTGATTCCAGTGCTTCGGGTAAAAAGTCAAATTTACCCTTGGACACGCCACCGCTTAACAATAGAATATCGTATTCCGTAATTGCCGGTTTAAGCACCTTTATAATTTCTTCCAGATCATCGTCAAGATGGATGATTTCCGGCTCTAAACGCAACGATTTCAGGGTTGATGCGATGCGATACACATTAGACTTTCGTATCTGATGCGGTTGTGGTTCTTGGTGAATATCTACCAGTTCATTTCCAGTAGATATCAGCAGAATACGCGGCAGCTGGGATACTTGTACCCGGGCTTTACCAGCAGAAGCGGCAACGCCTATTTCAGCCGGAGAAAATACCGTTCCTGACGGTATTAAAAGTTCACCAGACTTCCGGTCCTCACCCTGATAATGGATATTCTGGCCTTCCTTGACCGGATGCATGATATGAGCTGATCCATCCCGAATCTCCAGATCTTCATAACGGACCACCGTATCCGTACCCAAAGGTAAGATGGCACCGGTCATAACTTCTATGCAATGCATACCATCATCGAGTCGCTGCCGGACAGCGCCGGCAGCTGCGACAGACTCAATCGGGAATGTAATTTGTCCCATAGCGTATTGCTTATGCAGAATCGCAATACCATCCATCGTAACCCGGTCGTAAGGCGGCATCGGGCGATCAGCATAAATGTCCTCCCGGAGCACACGGTTCCAGGCCTCATCCAGGTCGACGGTCACAATTCCAAAATCACGGATATGCTGATCGAGTATCGCTATTGCATCTTCGACGGAAATCATGATTTTATGGTTTAGCTTTTACACGGAGTAACGAAATAAATGTCCAAAGGTAAACCGATATTAACCTGAAGGATGTATTTTTAACCCGTTCATTTTACCTTTCCGCATCACCTCCTCGACAAAAATTGCAATAATCCTGTTTCGTTGAAAGAGATCAACAAAATCATTCAAGCCTACGATGCTATTGACTGGGCCAAAGAGCAGGTGGCTTTAGCCACCGTCGTACGTGTGGAGGAATCTGCCTACCGTCGCATAGGTGCCCGCTTACTGGTAAGTACCAGTGGTTTCTGGACCGGTGGTATCAGCGGTGGCTGTCTGGAAGGCGATGCCCTTAAAAGAGCACAGATCGCCATCGCCCGTGACGAAAGTTCAGTTGTCATTTACGATACACTAGACGATGACGCCCATCAGATTGGAATCGGATTGGGTTGCAATGGACGCATCGATGTGCTGTTTACACCGGTAAGGATGAATGATGCATCCAATCCGGTGGAATTATTGAAACAGGTCCGTAACCGGCGTGCACCTACCGTTTTATACCAAATCATTTCCGTACCCCGGGGTGACAAGCATCCGCTGGGTCAGCTGGCTATGGAAAATGATGCTGACGCTTTTGCAGATTCCATTGGATTTGACATTTCAACCCTTGAATACTGGACTAATGAATGCAAGGAATCGCGCAAATCATTGGTCCGGACCATCACGACCGGGACACAGGATCAGTATGATCTCCTCCTCGAGTTTGTCCGGCCACGAATCAAGTTGGTCTGCATTGGTGATAATTACGATGTCAATGCCTTCGTCAGTATCGGGCATGAGTTGAACTGGGAAGTCCATGTAGCCGGCAAAGCGAGGAAATTAAGTAAATACGCCTATGAATTTGCAGATAAAATCCATGATTACGAAACCATCAAACAATTGCCTCTGGATGACTATTCTGCGGTGATCCTGATGTCACACGATTATAAAATCGATCTGACCTTATTGAAACATTTTATTGGCAAGCCGTTCCCCTACCTCGGTTTGCTTGGCCCTAAAAAAAGAATGTTGAAAATGCAGGATGAGCTGGAGAAATCCCAACCACCGGTCCATCTGGAACACCTTGCCAATCTTCATGCTCCGGTTGGATTGGATATTGGAGCAGAATCCCCGGAAGAAATTGCACTCTCCATTGCGGGCGAGATCATCGCCGTAATGCGTGACAGGCAGGGCACTTTCCTGAAGGACCGACCGGGGCCCATTCACGATCGTTAATCCTACCGTTTCAACACACCTAAAAAGTCTGTCAATCGATGAAAACAAACTTTCAACTCATAATCTTATCTCTGGCGATGATATTTCAATTTGAAACCATTGAGGCTCAGTCTGTTGATTCAATTCCTCTCTACGAAGGCAAGATTCCTTTCAACCTGCCAACCATTGAATTGAATGAGAGCAGTTCAATCAATGAAAACGGGCATTACCTGGTGACCAATGTGTCCGAGCCGGAACTTTTCGTTTACCTGCCTTCACCGGATAAAGCGACCGGAGCCTCGGTGATCATCTGTCCGGGTGGCGGCTATTGGGTCCTGGCTATCCGTCACGAAGGGCACGATTTCGCCAAATGGTTCCAGGAAAGAGGAATCGCGGCCTTTGTACTGAAATACCGCCTGCCCGAACCACAAATAGTGTCTTCCCGGGAGGTGCCCTTACTGGATGCCCAACGGGCCCTGGAACTGGTACGGTCTAATGCCCCGATATGGCATATCAACCCGGATAAGGTTGGAATCATGGGATTCTCAGCCGGAGGACATCTGGCAGCCTGGACCTCCACCCAACCAATTTCATCGACCCGGCCTAACTTTACCATCCTGATCTATCCGGTCATCCAGATGTCCGGGCCGAATGCACACTCTGGTTCCCGGGATCGAATCCTCGGCAACGACCCTTCAGAACAAGAAGCCGAAGCACATGACCCGGTCGTCAACGTCAACGACGAAACACCACCGGCATTCCTGGTACACGCGGCAGATGACCCCGCCGTACCCATCCGCAACAGCATCAACTATTACCAAAAATTACTTGAACACCACGTCCCGGCGAGTTTATTTACCATACCCTTTGGCGGCCATGGATTCGGTATGAATGCAGCAGGTGTAAGTTGGCTGCCAGCGCTGGAAGCATGGTTACAATGGATGCATTACATGCCATAGTGATGCTAACCCTGAAAATCAACCGGACCGATTGCCAGCTCCGTCCTTAGAGATAATCCTTATTTTTAAGTTATGAAATCGGAAGAAACCATTCTTTTCCTGGACACAACGCTCCGTGACGGAGAGCAGACCTCTGGTGTCTCATTTACCGACCAGGAGAAACTGAGTATTGCAAAATTGCTCCTGGAAGATCTTGCCGTAGACCGAATAGAAATTGCATCAGCATTGGTCTCGGTCGGTGAGCTGGAAGGAGCCAGAAAGATCACCCAGTGGGCGGAGAAGAAAAATATGCTGGACCGCATCGAAATCCTGGGGTTTGTAGATGGTGACCGCTCGATCAACTGGATACGGGATTCCGGTGGGACCGTGTTGAATCTGCTGTGCAAAGGATCTGCAAAACATTGCACTTACCAATTGAAGAAGACCAGACAGGAACATTCCGGCGATATTTGCCAGGTGCTTGAGCGAGCTCAGAAAGCAGGTCTCCGGGTGAACATCTATCTGGAAGACTGGTCCAATGGTATCCAGGATGATCCCGATTACGTCTATTTTATGGTAGACCAGCTTAAAGATCATGGTGTCAGCCGTTTTATGCTGCCAGATACGCTGGGCATCCTGAATCACCAGAATACCCATACCTTTTGCAAACAGATGATCGACTGGTTTCCGTCGGTTGCTTTTGATTTCCATGGCCATAACGATTATGATCTTTCGGTAGCTAATATTTACGAGGCGATCCGGGCGGGTATCCGGTGTATCCATACTACGCTGAATGGATTGGGTGAAAGAGCCGGAAACACGCCCCTTTCCAGCGCCGTGGCTGTCATCAAAGACCATTTGCAATTAAACACCAACATTCGGGAGGAGAATTTATATGCCGTATGCAAGATTGTGGAATCGTACTCTGGCATCCGGATACCCCAGAATAAGCCAGTCATCGGCGAGTCGGTATTCACCCAAACCAGTGGTATCCATGCCGACGGTGATCAAAAGCACAACCTTTATCACAATAAGCTATCACCCGAACGATTTAACCGTAAACGTCAATATGCTTTAGGAAAACTGGCGGGCAAGGCATCACTGAAACAAAACCTGGATGAGCTTGGCATCGAGCTCGATTCAGAAAGCCTCCGCATTGTCACCCAGCGCATCAACGAACTGGGCGACCGGAAGGAGACCGTTACCAAAGAGGATCTGCCCTACATCATCGCCGATGTACTGGATACCAAACAGCGCGAAGAAAAAGTCCGTATCATCAATTACAGCCTCTCGGTTGCCGCGGGACTCAATTCGGTTGCCACCTTGCGGCTGCGTGTGGAGGATAAGGAATTTGAACAATCGGCATCGGGCGATGGCCAGTATGATGCCTTTATGCGGGCGCTGTATACCATCTATGACCGGTTGGGCAAGCCCATCGCGAAACTGGTTGATTATACAGTCACCATCCCTCCCGGAGGTAAAACGGATGCTTTATGCCACACCGCTATCACCTGGGAGTTGAAAGAAAAACGATTTACTACGATAGGTCTGGATTCCGACCAGGCTATTGCAGCGATAAAGGCAACCACTAAAATGCTCAATTTGCTGGAATATTGATGAGTTTTGCTTCCAGGAGGATCGCTCTTTAAAGTCATTTTATTTGAATCAGATGCCGGCAGAAGATTTTCAGAAAGATTCGTTTCGCAGTACACCGGTCATCGGCATACTGCGCGGATACCATGCAGGACAGATAAAGGGGCTGGTCGATCGATACCTATCCGCTGGGTTCACATGCCTTGAAGTTACCTGGAACAGTCCGGATGCCGGTAATACCATCCAAATGCTGGCAGACACCTATGGGGATGATCTGCTCCTGGGCGCAGGCACCATTCTTACCATCAATGACCTGGATCAATCTCTGGATGCAGGAGCCCGGTTTGTTGTCACCCCAATTGTTCAGCCGGAGGTCATCGCAAGTTGTGTACGTCAGCAGATACCTGTTTTTCCCGGAGCTTTTACGCCTACTGAAGTGTACCAGGCCTGGAATCTGGGAGCCACCGCAGTTAAGTTATTTCCAGCTGAATTTGGAGGTTTGGCTTATCTGAAATCCATCCAGGCACCTTTGACAGGGATTCCACTTATCCCGACAGGTGGCGTGTCGGAAGACAACATAAGCGACTTTCTCGATGCAGGTGTATTTGCGGTTGGTATGGGTAGTCAATTGTTTCCCAGGAAATTCGTTCTCACTTCGGACTGGACCAGATTAGAGTTGCACTTTTCACAACTCAAACGAAAGATCATGGAATGGAATGAAAAAGGTAAATAAATGCATCACCGATTCCCCGTTGATCTGTGCTGATTGGGGTACAACAAATCTGCGTTTATTCCTGGTCAATGCAGCAACCGGTACCATACAGGCTTCCATTCGATATGCTCGTGGCATCCTGAATATCCATCACGAGATCATCAGGAATAATCAGGAGCATTTGCGAACACAACTTTTCCGTACGCAATTGCAGGAGGGCGTCGATGCATTATCCCAGGAGGCTGGGACTGACTTAAGCGGAACTGATATCATCCTATCGGGCATGGCAAGCTCATCAATAGGTATCAAACTTATCCCCTACAGCTCCATTCCTTTCTCACTGACCTCAGGCCAATTGATGCATGCCTGGCTGGACCCGATGACCGGGTTTTCCAACCGGGTCCTGATTCTATCCGGGTTATCCGTAGCAGATGATGTCATGCGGGGTGAGGAAGTGCAGGCTCTCGGATGGTATTTGAGTGCAGGAATGTCAGGCAAGCTAACTTTGTTGCTACCCGGCACACATTCCAAACATATTTTTATTGAAAATGGAAGGATCCTTGCTTTTAAGACTTATCTGACTGGAGAGTTATTTCAAGTACTCCTGGAACACAGCATTTTAAATGTTCCGGGGAAAACAAACGAAAATGAAAACCCTGATCAGGCTTTTCGCCTTGGTGTGGAAGCCAGCGAGAGCCAGGCGTTATTGCATGAGCTTTTCAAAATCAGGGCATTGACTTTACAGGACCACTTATCAGTTGCTTTGGTACCAGACTATTTGAGCGGGCTGTTGATTGGCCATGAACTACGGCAACTGGAAGTGGCCAGCGATACCATTCATCTGGCTGCCAGTGATCAGCTGGTTCATCGATACCAGCAAGCCATGGAATTATTGGGTTTGGATTGTTATCAAACCTGGGATCAGGCACAACTTAGCCAATTCACCATTAAAGGCCAAGTCCACGCCTGGCAACAGATTACTTCAGGCTATTCTGAACATCGCTCGTAGTTGAGAGTTGGACACCAGTTACATTTGCGGTAATTTTGTAAACCTTCTCACTCAAATTTGAATTTAAAGACCAACATTTCAATCCAATGCCTCAAGGTTTTCTCATCGATATGGATGGCGTCATCTACAATGGTAATCAACCCATTCCCGGCGCCAAAGAATTTATAAATAAGTTATTGGAGCGGGGAATTCCTTTCCTGTTCCTGACCAACAACAGTCAGAGAAGCCCGCGTGACATGGTGAATAAGCTCGCCGGCATGGACATCAATGTGCAGGAAGAACACTGTTTTACCAGTGCCATGGCTACCGGATGGTTCTTGTCCCGGATGAAGCCACATGGCACAGCCTATGTGCTGGGTGAAGGGGGGCTGCTTACCAGCCTCCATGAGAATGGCTATTCACTGGTGACTCAGAATCCGGACTTTGTAGTGGTAGGTGAAGGACGCAATTTTACCCTGGAAATGGTCAACCAGGCCGTGGATATGATCCTTGACGGCGCCAAACTGGTAGCCACTAATCTGGACCCATCACCGATGAAAAAAGGCTGGACCAATCTGGGCATCAAAGCGGTCGTTGCGATGATCGAAGAAGCTTCAGGCCATAAAGCATTTTCTGTAGGTAAGCCCAGCCCGGTGATGATGCGGGTAGCCCGAAAAAAAATTGGGTTGGCAACAGCCGACACCACCATGATTGGAGATACCATGGATACGGATATACTGGGTGGTTTACAGGTAGGTTACCGCACCATACTTACCCTTACCGGTGTATCAAAAAGGGAACTATTGGGAAACTATGCATTTGTTCCGGATATGATTGTTGAATCCCTTCTTGAAGTTCCACTGGATTAGGTATTGGATAGGTGAATTTTTACTGGTACTTTTGCAATCCTCAAAGACGAGCTCGGAGGAGTGGCAGAGCTGGTTGATTGCACCGGTCTTGAAAACCGGCGTAGGCGAAAGTCTACCGGGGGTTCGAATCCCTCCTCCTCCGCAAAGCACTACGGCAGCCGTTCCGCCACCTGGCGGGACGGTTTTTTTATGCCCATCAACGAGCCAAGCTTGCTTGTGCGAGGAGATGGGCATAAAAAAAACACGATGCGTAAGCAGCGTGGCTGCCGTAGTGCTTTGACGATCCCCCTCCCGGGATCAGCGTAAGCTAATCCCCTGAATTAGATTTGAGATTGGGAGATTGGAGATTGCAGACTTTTATCTCGTACTGGAAACTAAGCCTGATGGGCATAAAAAAACACGATGCGTAAGCAGCGTGGCTGCCATAGTGCTTTGACGATCAATTGACATAGTACAGATCTTGGTATCACTTATTGATCTCCAATCATTAAATTGCAAATATTGAGACTACGGATATGTACTTTATCATCTTCATCATTTCTGCTTTTATACCGGGAAATCCTGTTCTTTTTCAATTCAGCCAGGAACACGCCGAAAAGATGAACCATCCACTCCTCCAGTTTCACGACTCCCTACCCCCTTCTCCTTCGTACTTATGGCGACACCTGAGTACTACGACAGGTGACATACCGCCCATGAATGGTGGCACCGAACAAACGGCCAGCCTGGTCACGGATGTCAATAACGACGGGATCAACGATATATTTATTGCTGAGCGCACCCAGGCACCGGCACTGATCGGTTTGATCCGCAATGACACCGGATGGCAACGCATCATCATCGAATCGGAACCTTTGCTCATAGAAGCGGGAGCCGCCGCCTATGACATTGATCAGGACGGTGATATGGACCTGGTATTCGGTGGTGAAGCCCGAAGTAATGAAGTCTGGTGGTGGGAGAATCCGTTTCCGAACATCGACCCGGTCAAGGGCTGGCAACGACACACGATCAAACACCAGGGTGCCACTAAACACCACGACCGCGCTTTTATTGATTTTGATGGGGATGGAAGGTGTGAACTTGTATTCTGGAATCAGTATGCACACACCCTGTTTTATGCACGAATACCTGCTGACCCTTCGGCAGGATCATGGACTTTTTTACCCGTATACACCTACTCAGCTGATGGTGAAATGGTGCCCCGAAGTGAATACCCTGTCTGGCGGCAAGTCAATGAACATGAAGGCCTGGCCGGGCAGGATATGGATGGTGATGGCATAGATGATATCGTCGCTGGGGGACGGTGGTTTAAATATCAGGAAGGAAGATTTATTGAAAACATCATCGATGCAAGCTACACCTTTACGCGGATCGCAGCCGGTCAATTGATCGAAGGCGACAGGCCTGAAGTGGTGATGGTCGTTGGTGATGGAGTTGGGCCCTTGACCCTGTATCAATGGCAGGAAGGCACCTGGAGGCCACAGATCCTGATCGATTCCGTGGATAATGGACACACCCTTGAAATCATGGATTTTAATGGCGATGGACATCCTGACATTTTCAATGCCGAAATGCGCTTCGGGGAAGGCAATCCGGATGCCGAGGTTCGTATTTTACTGGGTGACGGAACCGGGTATTTTCAAAAAATGGTGATAGCCACCGGTTTTGGCGTCCATGAAGGCAAACTGGTAGATCTCGACGGAGACGGAGATCTGGATGTGCTCGGCAAGCCTTATTCCTGGCAAACCCCGCGTTTGGACATCTGGATGAACGAAGGACCCGGCGATAGAAAGTAGATCATTACAATACTGATTTGTCCACCGTTCAAGATTGCCGCCGATTATTTATTATAATTATAATCACATGAGCTTAGAATCCAGAATTTCTAATTCCTTAGCGGATGTGTGATGTCTTCATAACCAGGTAAATTGAATAATGGCTTAAGCAATGGATCGTTGTCCACGACTGCCGAATGAAAATAGAAGCCATCATTAATTGACTGTCTCAATTTAAGCTGAGCATTTTCGTACTCACCCAAAAGCACATAAATCAGGCACTGATAATAGTAACTCTGGCCGTAATCGTACTTCTCAGGTTTATTTTCCTGCAGTTTTTGAATGAGGAGCCGAGCCTGGGCCGTATCACCCTGTTGCAGGTAACATCTGGCCATGCTAAAAATGAGAGTCGCAATATTTGGGTAGGATTCATAGATTGGTTTAATGTAGTCCATTGCTACTGCTGAACTGTCCAGGTCCAGCAATACCTGGGCATAATAATAACCCTGTAAAGACCGGTATTCATTCAATGCCAGAGAAGCATAATATCTAAATTTGGTTGCATCGCCTAATTTTTTGTATTCCTGGCTCACCGTATACAAGACTCTCGCATAACTATCCTGGTCCCGGGTCAATTTCACATCCTGCAATAATGTGTTTATCCCAGGGGTATCCTGAGCCATAACCAGAGCTCTGGTTCGCAAGCCAAGGTGCACATCATCTTCATCATCTGCCGGGTAGTAGCTGGCGTAACGCAACGCATCATTAAAGCGGCCCAGCTGGCAGTTTGCCTGAATGGCGTAAGAAATTCGATCACGGGCAAAGTAGTTGGACTCAAAATCCAACGTATCTGGTGAAATTTCACTTAAAATTTCCAGTGTCCGTAAGGGTTCGTTCACAAATTGCAAAGCGACCACAGCCATACTGGTATTGATGAACAGGTCTTCAGGATTGAGACGATAATCTTCCTCAAGAATGTGGTAGGCATTTTCGTTTTCCCCTTCCACAATAGCCTGATAAAGGCGAAACATGCGATCCTGTTTGGTGGAAAATGAAGATGTTTCAAAGCGCTTTCCGATCTGCTGGAGAATACTGTCAGCAATGGCCGAGTGATGCGGATTATTCAGACTAATGTGGATGTCCGTGAGTAGTAGGTAGGCATCCAGATAGGTTGAATCGAGTTGAATGGCCTTTAATAGTGCTTGTTCGGCTTTTTCATAATCTTTAGCCAGATAACGCATCGCTTCCATGTAAGCCCGGTGGGCATCCTGACGCGGAATTACCAAAACTCGTTGACCTTTGCTTTCCCAATAGCCTGCTATACGCTGACTAAGTTCCAGAATGCCGTCGGATAAGTCCTTCCATCTTCTTTGAATGATGGGAAAATGAATTAATACCTCATTGTTTTGCAGATTAACCAGGGAACTGGTAAACTGAAAACTTGAATCGGCTAAAAGGTAATAATTACCTTTTATGGCGAGTTGAGCTTTGAGGGTACGGATTTGTTTGAGCGGAGAAATCAAACCCATTTCCTCAAATGTTTTGGTCGTTGCAAGACTTCGATAACTCACGACCTTGACCGATTCCGTTTCTTCCAGACTTTGAGTAATCATGTCCCCTGCCCAAGCCCCGATGTAAGACAAAGAAGTATCTCGTGTATTGTTCGTGAAGGGGATTACAACGATATTATTTTCATACATGATCCGGTTACGTCGTGCATCGATGAACTGATCGGTAAGAAAAACGGCTAATAATCCCAAAAATAATATCGATACAACGAGCAGGTAGGGGCGTTTGTAAATCGGGTTTCGACGATGTATTTCGTTTGGGGAAGGGACGATCAGATCTTCATGCTCAACAGCATAGATCTGGATTGGCGCAGTAATATTTTTAACCCTTTCTGTGCAGAGGAATTTTAGTTTTATTTCCGGATAGTTTAAAAATTGCTGTGCCACCGGTTGTGACACCAGGATGCTTCCCGGAACGGAAAGATTTTGGAGTCGGGAAGCAATATTTACCGCATCTCCAAATACATTCTGATCCTGGCGAACAATTTCTCCCAGATGAATTCCAATCCGGACCGGAATAGTTGGATTGTTCCGAAAAGAAGTCTGCATAGCTATAGCGCAATGAATTGCATCCAGGGTACTGTGATGAATGCTCAGACTTCCATCTCCGTAAAACTGGATTAGTTCACCATGATGTGCTAATGTGCAGTCCGCGATAATTCTTTGATAGTGGGTGACCATGTCTACTGCCCTTGATTCATCCTGCTGAGTCAAGGCACTGTATCCCTGAATATCGGTAAAGATAACAGTGACCAATTCGTGATCCCGATTGGCTGGCATGGATAAATGTTGGATTGGTGATTGCAGTCGTTACCTCAAAAGATCATTTTCATTTTTTCGGTAATTCATTGAATTTACGTAAATTATAGACAATAAACCAAAATAATGTACCATGCCTGAAGATGAGACTCTCAAAAAACTTACGGGTTATTACCTGGAAGCAGTAAGCTACAGATTGAAAATTGCCAAGCAGTTTACTTCGATCATCCTGATCATTGGTATTCTGGAAAGCCTGCTTGGAATTGCAATTGTAATTTATTCGATTTTTGGATCCCCAGGATTGGTGTCAATAAGTGAGGCTATTTTAGCCGGGGTCATGGTAGTAGCGGGGACGACTATAAGTGTTTTATTCCTTTATATCGGGCCAAAAGAACCAAAACCACCCTGGCCTCCTACATCCTGATCCGGCATGGAAAGATCCGGGAGTTTGGGATAGCGGCAATAGCTTACCGAAAGCACCCATTATTGCAGTTACAACTTCTGAACCTATTTAGAAGCTAAGGTCTTTTTATTTTTTTAATGTCTGGTTATTTTCAATAAACAGGATATTGGATCCATCATCTGAGTTCCCAATTACATTTGACCACCGTTGGTAAATACTAACTTTAGAAAGGCAAGACGAAATGCAGTTGCACCACAACCTGCAGGACGGGCCAGCACTTTTAAATTGAATGTTAATAATAAATATGCAGTACGCGGTAAAACCATGGCTGTCCGGAAGTAAATTCCTTATTCCCTTTTGGATCGTTGTCGTTCTTACGTTCACATATCTGAGACCGGACCTTACGGCTCAACCCGTAAAAGAAGTGACGATTCCAGTCATCATTGCCGGCGGGGGCGCAAGTGGCACCATGGCTGCCATTCAATGTGCCAGGCAGGGCGTTTCCTGTGTACTGGTGGAACCGACATCCTGGCTCGGCGGCATGCTTACCTCCGGTGGAGTCTCTGCCTTTGATGGCAACCACCAGCTGCCTTCCGGACTCTGGGGAGAACTCCGCGACTCCATCTACAACCGGTATGGAGGTCCGGCAATGGTCTCCACCGGATGGGTAAGTAACACCTTGTTTGAGCCGTCGGCAGGGAATGCAATACTGCAAAACATGGTTCACCGGGAAAAGGGTATAACCTTGCTTCTCCAATCCGAAATAAAAGAAGCTGACTTTGACCACGGTCAATGGCATGCCCGCATTCAGACACCGGATGGCCCAGTGGAAATCAATTCATCCATCTTCATCGATGCTACCGAGCTAGGTGACTGGGCTGCCAGTATGGGGGTTTCCTATCGCCTTGGAATGGATAGCAAATACGACACCGGGGAAAAATTCGCACCTGAAATTGCGAATGACATTATCCAGGACCTGACCTATGTACTAACACTGAAAGACTACGGTCCGGACGCAGACCGGACGATATTGCCTCCACCAGGCTATGATCCGGAAATGTTCCGTTGTAGTTGCTCCCCTGCCGGTCAGGATCCGAAACCCTACATCGATTGTCAGCAGATGCTGGCTTATGGCAAATTACCCGGCAACAAATACATGATCAACTGGCCACGCTGCGGCAATGATTATTACCTCAATGCAGTTGATCTGGAACCAGACACCCGTATGCAGCCATGGAAAGGAGCAAAAAATAAGTCCCTGGGGTTTCTATATTATCTCCAGACTGAATTGGGATATAAAAATCTGGGTCTTGATGAAATGGAATACCCTACCTCGGATCATCTTCCTCTGATCCCTTATTACCGGGAATCGCGCCGGATAAAAGGCCTGGCTTTCCTGCGTGTTGATGATATCATGAATCCATATGATCAACCGCGGGCTTATTACCGTGCAGGTATCGCTGTCGGGGATTACCCCATTGACCATCACCATGGGGAGCGACCGGATGCCCCCAGGATAGACTTCATTAACATCAAGGTACCTTCATTCAATATCCCCATGGGCTGTCTGATTCCTGAAAGCGTACGGAATCTGATCGTAGCAGAGAAAAGCATCAGCGTAAGCAACATCGTGAATGGGGCTACACGACTTCAGCCGGTGGTTTTAGAAATCGGCCAGGCTGCCGGCGTACTGGCAGCAGTTGCTGTAGCTCAGAACAAAGCTCCTGCTGATGTTTCTATCCGGCAGGTACAGCAGTCCCTTTTAAATGCAGGTGCCTACATCATGCCATTCATAGATATTCCTTCCGGCGACCCTCATTTCCAGGCCATCCAAAAAGCAGGTGCAACAGGATTGCTGAAAGGACATGGTGTTCCTTTCAAGTGGGCTGACCAGACCTGGTTCTATCCTGAAAACTACGTATCCGAATTTGAATTCATTGATGGTATTCGGGACTATTATCCCAGCTTACTACACCAGTACAATGCAACTGGTGAGCCATTGACCCTCCTCCGTTTTATTGAATTCCTGAAAGAATTGTCATTCCAGGCAGATATGCAAAGGCTAACCACCGATTGGCAGGAATTGAAGTTGTCAGGGATACCTTCTGCAGATACACTGCTAACCCGCCGAATGCTGGCAGTCCTTGCTAACCAGTATCTAAAACTGTTTGAAAGGCCTATAGATCATGAAGGACGAGTTCTGGAAACCACGCCATAAGGTGTTAAAACAAAATCAAGCTTCCTGATCAGATCTGCGAATAATTGGTCGGTTTCAGGAATACCTGAATGATCTTGGAAACGGTATCCGCATATTCCGGCTTGTCCTTGATATCATTCCATTCCAGAGAGTCCACAAAAACCTTCCAATTGGCATCCCTTTCGGCCATGTCCTTAAACTTCAGCATATAGGTTAGCGCAGGCATTTGAGGCCCGGCAACCATCTTGCTGAAAAAAACAGGATGCAATCCCGTCTTGCGAAAGATGTCAATCTCCTCATTGTTAAACATGCCTACTTTACGGCGAACGGCATCCTCATTATGTCCCTCATAAGTGCGCATTTCGAAAATGCGGTCTTCGGTGATATCGTACTGCAATAATTGCTGGAATCCGGAGAAGGCTTCCAGAATCCAGGTATCGTAACGGTCAAAAGGCTTGTCCTGTGGCCGGATGTCATCCCAAAATTGCTTGAGTTCCATGAAGGTACCGTCCGAGGAAATTTTATCGGAAAGCTGCAAGTATTCATTCCAGGATGGATAAACCACCAACACATACATGATCGCCGGATCTGATGGTGTCAACTCCTCAAAAACGCCTACGCACCTTGCGCCGTTACGGGTAAGGGCCGGGACCGTCACCGCATGCCAATACTGGTCAAAAGGTAACCGACCTCCGGATGTAAGGGTATATTTTCTGAGCTCGTAAATTTCAGATATCACTTCCTGGGATGGCAACGGATTTTTTGAATTCAGACCCACCGGCAACAAGCTGCCCAAAGTCAACGCTCCACTACCTGCAATAAAATTTCTTCGCCTCATATCATCTCATTTATAAACTGATTAGCAACTATTTTTTCATATAGATCTGAATGATGCCATTCGCTCCACGAGATCCGTAGGAGGCCATGGAGGTGGCATCTTTGAGGATTTGAACGCGATCCACATCTTTCATATTCACAAAATTAACCAATTCATTGAACGATGAGTTAAATGGCATACCATCAACAATAAACAGCGGTTCAGTACCGGATTCCAGTGTATTGGCTCCTGCCTGAATCCGGATGGTATAGTTGCCAAAATGCCCGGATACGATCACTCCTGGCTGCGTTCTGAGGTATTCGGCAAGGTTTCCTGCATTTTCCATCTGTTGCCGGCGAATATTTTCATGTCGCTGTTTGGTTGCAACCGACGGAGCAGCGCGGTTTGAACATGACAGGACTCCAATCAGCAGGAATACCCACAGCAGCGTCCTCCACCAGATTCCTTTCATTACTATTGATTTTGTTGATAATACCGGATATAATCCACCAGGTAAAATTGAGGGAATTGTGTCGATGAATCCGGGCGTCCTGGCCAGTTGCCCCCTACCGCGAGATTTATGATGAAGAAAAAGTTGCCATTGAACGGATTAACCGGTGCAATGGTATTACTACCGATCTCAGCATAGGGTACATCATCCACCAACCATTCAAAGCCATTTTCATCCCAGAGGAGGGAAAAAACGTGAAACTCCGAATGAAAGTCTCCCTGAGGTATTGTGTACTCCCTTGATTGATAGGCCCACTCTGCGAAGGACGGCCCATAGTGTAGTGTACCATGCGTTTTTGCCGGCTCATGTCCAAGGTATTCCATCAGGTCAATCTCTCCGCATGCCGGCCAGCCGACAGCATCAATGTTATCGCCCAATAACCATAAGGCCGGCCAAATGCCCTGCCCGACTGGCAGAGCCGCCCGAATATCCAATCGTCCGTATCGAAAGGATTGCTTTCCTTTCGTCACCATCCTTGCAGAAGTATACCGCAAATCAGCAAAAGACTCTTCACGGGCCTGAATGATCAAAAATCCATCTTTTTGATAGGCATTTTCTTTTCGGTAATATTCCAATTCATTATTCCCCCAGCCATTGTCTCCGTTACCAATTTCAAAACTCCAGTTATCGGGATTGATCTGGTCCCCGGAGAACTCATCTGACCATTTCAGTGAATACCCATCATAAGATGTAGCGGCATCATAACCGGTGAGATTGGTATTGTAACCGGATTGATCCAATGTATCGTTGTTTTTTAGCGTGATAACAACCTTTGCCTGGGAGACCTTGACATTTTTATTGGAGGAAATACGCAGAGTAAAGTTCTCATCTGACTCCTGGCCTTCATCACCGATCACATCCACGCGGATAAATCCGGTCGTCGTCCCGGGCTGAATGTTGATCACATTATCGGTCTGAGGTACGTAATCTTCATTGGCCCTGGCCGTCCCATCCTCCGTCTGTAATGTCAGCCGGATGGGGTCCGTAAAAGTTCCGGAAATGGTATAGGGGATATCAACCGGAAAGCGGTATTCTGCCTCCGTCACTGAAATGTCACTCCAGGTGAACACTGGCAGTTCAGTCGAAACGGGAGTAGGATCTTCTTTGTCATTGCAGGCAACGAGGGTTAGCATTAGTAAGAGGGTTACCTGAAC
The DNA here is from genome assembly GCA_020636135.1 of Lewinellaceae bacterium. Classification (NCBI taxonomy): domain Bacteria; kingdom Pseudomonadati; phylum Bacteroidota; class Saprospiria; order Saprospirales; family Lewinellaceae; species Lewinellaceae bacterium. Next base: position 1,569,023 of record JACJYK010000001.1, on the reverse strand, counting down.
TGGATACAAAGGGAAACGCATTGTCAATTATTTTATCGAATTATCTCATCTCAATACCGTCCTGTGACTTTGACTGAATTGAGGTTGTTTGCTCTCCGTATTCATCTAACCAACAGCGTCGGGAATCAGATAACCTGCCGGTATTTAAGGCGTACCGAGTTGCCGATAACAACGAGGTCCGAGAAAGCCATGAATAAGGCACCCCACATCGGGTTCAAAAATCCCAGCATGGCTACCGGTATTGCCACTACGTTGTAAGCAAATGCCCAAAAGAGGTTCTGCCTGATGGTTGTCAGCGTGGCGCGGCTTAACTGATGAGCCTGCTTCAATTTGATCAGTTGTTTATCCAGCATGACCATATTAGCAGACTGCATGGCTATTTTTGAAGCATCACTCATTGCGATACCTACCGTAGCTTGTTGCAGTGCCGGGGCATCGTTGATCCCGTCCCCCACCATGGCAATCGTTGTGCCTTTACTGTGCGCTTTGATGTAAGCCATCTTATCCGCAGGCTTTTGTTCAGCCAGACTCTGGTCCAGACCCAGGACTTGCTGAACCTCCTTTACCTTGGTATTCTGATCACCACTTAGCAGCGTCGTCCGAACCTGGTGTTCCCGGAAATATTCGATCACCGATTTTGCATCTGGCTTGATCTCATCTTCAATCCGGATTGATGCAATAACCTCACCATCCTTAGTCAGGGTTAGGGCACCGCTACCTGACTCGGTGCTGCCTGTAAATGCTGCTATCCCGAGGCGATAAAGTGAACCCTCTGCATCAAAACCCTGCATCCCTTGCCCTTTCTCCTCCGTAATCCGCGACAATTCGGTATTGCTTTGATGGGGTAATGACTGGAGATGATTGACCAGAGAAATTGCGATCGGGTGAGATGATTTGGATTCCAACTGGTACATGAGATGATTCACCAATTCCTCCTCTTCCCGGTATTGAATGGATTGTACCCGGAAGGCGCCGGAAGTGAGAGTTCCGGTCTTGTCGAGAACAATCTCCCGGATCCCTGCATAATCTTCTGCAGTACGACCTCCGCGCACAAGGATTCCCAATTTTGCCATTCGGCCCACGCCAACCATAACCGCTGTAGGTGTAGCCAGGCCCATAGCGCATGGACAAGAAATGACCAGGACTGCAATGGCATTTAACATCGCCTGCTGAAAGCCTACCCCCAGCACATAATACCCTATCAGTATTGTCAACAAAGCCAGGCTGATCACAGCAGGGACAAAAATATTACTGATGCGATCAGCCAATCGCTGGATGGATGGCTTATCCATCTGCGCATTCTTAACCAGATCAATGATTTTATGCAGCACGGTATGATGACCAACGGCGGTTACCTTCATCCGGAAATTACCGGACTGGACGATGGTCGCGCCGATAACAAAATCTCCTTTCGCTTTGTGAACCGGTATACTCTCACCGGAGATCATCGCTTCATTGACCATGGCTTCTCCGGCAATGATCTTGCCATCCGTCGGTATGTGGTCACCTTCATTGATTTGTAAAAAATCCCCCTCCCGTACTTCATGGCGATCCACCATGATGTAATTTCCATCGGGCATGATCATGCGTGCCTGCTCAACCTGCAGCTTGGCGAGGTCATCAATAGCGCTGGTCGTTTGCGATACGGACCGGTCCTCGATCCAATGTCCCACCAGAACCAGGGTAAAGATCATGGCAGACGTTTCGAAAAAGATCATCTGCGGATTACCCTGCAAAGTACCAATAAGGGAGTAGACAAACGAAGCTGTACCTCCCATAAAGATCAGCACATCCATATTGGGTACGCCCATCCTTAGTCCGGAGAATGCCGATTTTCCGAAATGGAAAAATCCGATAACAAATGGAACCAGGCACCAAACCATCTGAATCCATGGATTGTAAAACACCTCGGGTAAGGTGATGCCTACCATATGGGTCATATGGATTAAAAACAATGGTACTGTAAAAATGGCGCTGACTACCCATTTCTTGGTAAGCGTCCAGAAAGGTGCTTTGGTGTCACCCATCATCAACTGGTAACCCAGGCCACTCAGTCCCTTGCGGACTTCTTCCCAGTTTACATCCTTCTTTGGCTTGACAAACCGAACCTCCTTAGCGGCATAATTTACAGCTACATCTTCCAGTCCGATCGACTCCAGGTATTTCTTAACGGAGTTGGCGCAATTGGTGCAGGTCATTCCCTCCACACGCAACTCCATCAGATCTGCGGTTTCCATGCCATTCATTCTTTCTGCTGATATCAACAACAAAAATAACAGAAAGATGTCGGTGAAAGGAAGATTAGATTCAGGATACGTTTACATCACTGTTCATCCTGCAGGAATCGTTTTTCAAACTGGGTTACCAGCACGGCAGCAAGTGGATTGACATCCTGGTAACTATTGGACAACAACACGATACTGATGTTCTTTTCCGGGTAATATCGGATGGTGGCCAACTGGCCATATTCTCCACCTCCGGAATTATAGATCATTTCATAATCAAATTCCTCCTTCCGTCGCCACCCGTAACCATACTCGATGAATCGCTGGGTTTTATCAAGAGCGTGTTTCTGCATCATGAGCTCCTTGGTTTGGGCGCTTACCAGACGATTCTGATCCCAGGCAAGCTTCCATGCATAGAGATCATCCAGGGTGGTGACGATTTCGCCAGTACCAATGATATTCCAGGAAGGGTCCGGCCAGCGAAGCGGGTTGTTGTCGGCCAATTCGACAAATCCACGTCCTTCGGCCACCCGTGTTTCCGACCAGATCTGTGATCCATTGAATGCAGTTTCTGTCATGCCTGCCGCCGGGAACAGGTCCTGACGTAAATAATCGAGGTAAGAACTTCCGGTTATTTCTTCGAAAATAATGGCCAATAAAGTGTAACCGGCATTCGAAAAGAGAAAGCTTTTACCAGGTTTGAATTGAAGCGGTAAATCCATTATTTCCCTGAATGCAAGCTGTCGCGAGATATTTTTATGATCGCTTTTGTTGTTAAAGAAATCGGGCAAGCCGGAAGAATAACTCAATAACTGGCCTATGGTGATCGCCTTCTTATCATCAGGCACTTCCTGCAGGTATCGGCTTATAGGTGCATCCAATGCTATTTTCCCCTGTTCGGAAAGCTGCAGGATTGCGGTAGCCATAAATTGCATGGATAGTGTACCGATACCAAATGCGGTATTGGTTCGAAATGGAATTTTAGCCCGGTCCTGTGCAAAGCCATATCCTTTCTTCAGGATAATCTGGCCATCTTTTTCGATCAGGATAGCTCCTGAGAATCCACGTTCCACAAAACGAGGCACCATACGGTCCAGCTGAACCCCAAGGCTATCGAATACGATTTCCTCCTGGGCATAGGTCCCCAGATAAATAAAGACGAAACAAGTACAAATGAAATACCTGATGGAAAGCATGATTCCCGTTTCTATTTGAAAACCTACTACAAGGAATATGCCATCTCGATAAGATATGTTAAATAGTCTCTCTGTTCCTGAAACAAAACCAGCTATCTTTGTTAAAATAATAAAAAGAAAAATGAAACTCTCAAACTGGTTTTTCCTCGGAAGTCTGTTGGTTCTCGCTGCTTGTAACAATGATCCAAACGCAGAAGGTGATGAAACAGAAGTTGCTGATAAGCAAGCATTAAAATATACAATCACTCCTTTCAGCCCATCTCAGGCTTTTCCGGATGCCACACTGGAATCCATGAATTACCTGGATGGTCACTTTGAATTTGGAGTCAGTGGTGATTCCTACAAATTGGGTGTACAAACCCCGGATGCTGGTGCTAAAATGTGTGCAAACTCGGCTCAGGGACAGCACATACACCTCATCGTAGACAACCAACCCTACTCAGCCCATTATACCGAAGACTTTGATTACGATATGCCTGACGGAACGCATTATGTTCTGGCCTTCCTGTCCAGGTCCTACCACGAAAGCATTAAGACGCCCAAGGCATATCTTCTGGAAAAAGTGGAGGTTGCCAGTCACAATTTCACATCTTCGGACGAAGTCAAAGACCCGATGCTATTCTACAGCAGACCTAAGGGAACTTACACCGGGCATGCTGAAACAGATAAAGTGATGCTGGATTTCTATCTGACCAACCTGGATTTGGGCCCGAATTACAAGGTGAAGGCCGACATCAACGGCGAAGAGCACATCCTGGATGAGTGGAAGCCTTATTACATCGAAGGATTGCCTATGGGTGAAAATACCATCACACTGACCCTGATCGACGGCAGTGGTAATCCGGTGAATACACCGCTGAACCCGGTTACCCGTACCTTTACACTGGCTGCCGATCCGGCAGAAAGCAACTAAAATAACTCCTGTCAGCGAAAAATAACCTTAAGGGCAATTGCAATGCGATTGCCCTTAATTTTTATACCCGCTTCCAAAATTTCCAGGAAATACCTGAGTCCTTTTCGAAAGCAGGGCCGTCTCCTTCCCACCATTTACCTCGATCGGCGGCCATGGGTAGCAGAATTAAAAAAATCGGAGCCTACACAGGTTTTCCACCTGCAATATCTCTCTTGAAATGGTATATTTAGTGGCAAAGCACTCTTAGTGGTGTTTCTTATTCCTTAACCGAAATTACTATAATCATGAATCGTAATGGCAATGACCATACAGCTACACGCCGCCAATTTCTGAAGACTTCTTCAGGATTAGTAGGCGGGCTGGTACTAGGCAATAGCTTAATAGGCATGCCAAATATCATCAAATCGTTCAACAAGCCTAACTCACTGATCAATGGCGTCCAGATTGGCACAATCACCTATTCTTTCAGGGAACTCCCTGATCAAAGCGCAGAAGCAACCCTGAAGTATGTACTGGACTGTGGTATCAGTGCCATTGAATTGATGGGGGACCCGGCTGAGACCTTTGCAGGGTGTCCGGGCAATCCGGTCCCGATGAGCAGTATGGCAAAATTCTGGCGTAAGCGCCGGGACGGAGAAAAACTCACCGATGAAGAACAAAAGGAGTGGGATGACCTGCAGGCCCAAATGAAAGCATACAATGAAACAGTCCAGGTTTGGAGATCGCAGGTGTCTATGGCTAAATTCGAACAGTTCCGAAAAATGTATAACGATGCCGGCGTCAGCATCTACGCATTCAAACCCAATGCTTTCGGAAAAAACAATACGGATGCTGAAATAGATTACGGGCTGAGGGCTGCCAAAGCGCTGGGAGCAAGTCATGTAACCCTGGAGCATCCGGGTGACGATACCCATACGCTTAAGTTAGGGAAGATGGGCAAGAAGTATAAGATTTATGTAGCCTATCACGGGCATGAGCAGCAGACCCCTACTCTATGGGACACCGCACTGGCACAATCCAAATACAATGCGATGAATCTCGACTTCGGGCATTTTGTCGCCGCCGGGAATCCGGACCCTTTAAAAACCGTGATGGACAAACACGATCGCATCAGGAGTATGCACCTGAAGGATCGCCAGATGCCAGAACATGGCAAAGGAAACCTCCCGTGGGGTACGGGAGATACGCCCCTCACGGCCGTGTTGCAATTAATGCGGGATCAGAAATACAAATTTCCCGGAACGGTCGAATTGGAATACCAGGTTCCGAAAGGATCAGACCCCGTCACTGAGGTCTCGAAATGCCTGGAATACTGTATTAAAGCCCTGGCATAACTTCGATAATCGTTTCCTATGAAAAGGCGTCAGTTTGTGAAATCGACCAGTGCTTCGGCATTAGGGTTCTACCTGGTTCCACGGCATGTACTGGGAGGCCCCGGGTTCACGGCCCCGAGCGATAAGCTGAATATCGGAGCTATCGGAGTTGGGGGTAAGGGAGAGGTCAACATAACCCTCTCCTACAACAATGGTTCGGATAACATGGTAGCGCTTTGCGACGTGGATGACCGTATGGCGGTGGAAAGGCGCAAACAATTTCCCAATGTGCCCTATTACCGGGATTTCAGGGAAATGCTCGACAAGGAAGACCAGCATCTGGATGCCGTTCTGGTTAGCACGCCCGATCATATGCATGGTGTTATGGCTCTTGAAGCCATGAAGCGAGGCAAACATGTTTACTGTGAAAAACCGCTTACACACGACATTTATGAAGCGCGTATACTGACCCGGGCAGCCAGCAAATACCAGGTTGTCACCCAAATGGGCAACCAGGGAAGCAGCGGGGACAGTACACGGTACATCGAATCCTGGATCCAGCAGGGCCTGATTGGCGATGTAAACAAAGTCCACGTTTGGACGAACAGGCCGGTCTGGCCGCAAGGCATTCCAATACCTAAAGAACATTTCCCGATACCAGGTGAGGTAGATTGGGACCTTTGGCTGGGAACAGCTCCTGAACGCCCCTTCAACCCCATCTACATCCCGGCCAACTGGCGGGGCTGGGTTGATTTTGGAACCGGCGCACTGGGTGATATGGGATGTCACTTTATGGATGTGCCTTTCCGGGCCCTTAAATTGGGATATCCTGATCGTGTTTACTGCAGTGCAAGCTCCAAATGGAATGGTTTTTTTGAAGTTGACAACTCTATGGACAGCTATCCCGCTGCCAGTAAGATCCATCTTCATTTTCCGGCCCGGACGGAAATGGTTCCGGTGGAACTGATATGGTATGACGGTGGTATATTACCCGAACGTCCCCGGGAGCTATTACCGGATGAGTCCATGGGAGAATGGGACGGCGGAATATTGTTTGAAGGGACATCCGGTAAAATGATGGCAGGGTTGTTTGGCCGCAATCCGACCATCCTGCCAACACACATGATGAAGGACATCCCCCTTCCTGAACCGGCAAGGCCTCTGGTACCCGGAGGAGAAGAAGGGCATCAGCAGCAATGGGTGAAAGCATGCAAAGCCGGGTATGGTGCTTACACCAGTTCCTCCTTTGCCGATGCAGGCCCACTGACGGAAACAGTCATCATGGGTAACCTGGCCGTCTTAACCTATAACTATGCAGAACCCATAGACGACTGGGTCAAATGGACCTATCCCGGAAGAAAGGAATTGCTGTGGGATGGTCCCAATATGAAGATCACCAACTTTGAACCGGCCAATCAGTTTGTACGCAGGAATTATCGGGGTGACTGGCAACTAAACCTGGATTAAATCATATGTCATGGCACATAAAATAACCATGTTAGGTACGGGGTTGATAGGTATGTTTTATACACGGGCCCTGCACGAACACCGACGCCCCGATCGGGTGGTTAACGTCTATTCCCGATCTGCCGATCATGCCCGGTCGTTTGCGAAGGAATGGCAAATTCCGAGATGGACCGATGATTTGGAGCAAGCGATCCGTGATCCCGAGAGTGACGTCGTCGTGATCGGCTTGCCCAATAATCTGCACAAAAAAGCCATTGCCCTCTGTGTGGAAGCAGGCAAGGCCGTGTTGTGCACCAAACCACTGGCACTCCATGGCAAAGAAGCCTATGAAATACTCCAAATGGTGGAAAAAGCCGGCGTTTTTCACGGTTACCTAGAAGATCTGTGTTATACCCCCAAGACATTAAAAGCCATAGAAACGATCCGGCAGGGATCCATTGGCCAGGTTACCTGGGCCAGGGCCAGGGAGGCACATCCGGGTCCTCACAGCGATTGGTTTTGGGATGCGGACCAATCCGGTGGCGGCGCAATCATCGATCTCGGATGTCACTGCATTGAGATCGGCAGGAACTATATTGGGAAGGATGTCCGGCCGGTCGAAGTGATGTGCTGGGCAGACACGCTGGTTAAGCCTATTAAAGCCGAGGATAATGCCATCGCATTGATCCGGTATGAGACCGGAGCTATCGGGCAGATTGAAGTAAGCTGGACATTCCGTGGAGGCATGGAGCTTAAGGATGAGGTAGCAGGCACAGAAGGAACCATACGGCTGGATCACTGGCTTCGTACCGGTATTGAAGTCTTTTCTTCCGGAGAAACGGGGAGCTACGTTGCAGAGAAAGCTGAGTCCTCATCGGGATGGTTATTTCCGGTTGGTGATGAAGTCAATGCCCTTGGATATCAGCATATGTTTACGGATATGTTTGATGCTATGGACGCAAACCAGTCACCCATGGAAGACTTTTACGATGGCTATGTGGTGAACACCATAATGGATGCTTGTTATGCCTCGGCGCACTCAAAACACTGGGAACCCGTAAATTTGCCTTTATGGCGTGGGGCCATTAAACCTCATGCTAAAATTGGCCCCAAGGAATACGATGAAAAACACTGGTTGATCAAGGAAGAAAAAATGCCTGATGGCCAGCGTAAGATTATCCTGAAGATCAAGGAAACCGGGGAAATCATTCAAAAATTCATGGCATCGTAAATGGCCGGGCAACTGCAGAATAAACGCATTGTGGTCATCGGCGGGACAGGAGGTATAGGCCTGGCGGCAGTCAGGGCGTTTCAGGAACAAGGAGCTGCAGTGATCGCTCTGGGACTGGAAACAGAACAACTCCCAGCCCTGGATTCGGTTCAATTCATCGCAGCAGATGCCTGTGAGGAAGGTGCCTCTGAAACCGCCATCCAGCGGTGTATAGCTGAATACGGAGGATTTGAAGCACTTTATCATGTTGCCGGAGGAAGTGGACGAAGATGGGGTGATGGTCCTTTGCACGCAATGACCACGGAAGGATGGCATAAAACCATTCAGCTCAATCTGGATTCGGTGATGCTTTCCAACCGCGCTGCCATTCGCCATTTTCTCGATGTACGGCAAAAAGGATCCATCCTCAACCTGAGCTCTGTATTGGCCATTCATCCTGCTCCTCATTACTTTGCTACCCATGCTTATGCGACTGCAAAAGCTGGGATCATCGGTTTTTCAAAGGCCATTGCAGCATACTATGCTTCTGCCGATATCCGGGTGAATGTTCTGGCTCCTGGGTTGACAAATACCCCGATGGCACAACGCGCTGCGAATAATCCGGCAATTCAAAACTATATAAAGACCAAACAACCCCTGGACGGTGGACGCATGGCCGTACCCGGGGATCTCACTGCAGCTGCCTGCTTCCTGCTCTCCGATGGTGCTGGATTCACCACCGGCCAAGTGCTCGAAATAAGCGGCGGTTGGTCTCTCAATGATGGCATGCTTCAAGATCAATCGACACCCGACCTATGACAGATATACCCTTATTGATAGGAATTGACATCGGTGGTACAGCTATTAAAGCCACCCTTACCGACTCTACCGGATCGCTTCTTACCGCGATAAGTACCCCTACCCTGGACATTGCAGGACAGGACAACAGCCCGGTATGGAAAGCTTCGGTAAAAAGGCTTATTGAAGAATTGGAGAAAAAAGCACCTGAACAGATCACAGCCATTGGCATTTCAACACCGGGAACGGTCGACCCTACCCACAGTCAGGTGATTTCAAACGGGACTAAAATGCTGGGCATTGAAGGTCACAACTGGAGCGAATATCTGAACCGGAAAACCTTTGTCATCAATGATGCCCATGCTGCGCTCTATGCAGAAAGCCGGATAGGAGCAGCTAAAGGCTACCGGGAAGTGGTAATGCTGACCCTCGGAACCGGCGTTGGTGGTGCCATCCTGATCAATGATCAAATTTACCAGGGACAGGTAGGACGTGGCGGTCATTTGGGACACATGTCCGTGAGCGATGATTCGCTACTGGATATTGTAAGGACCCCTGGCAGTTTAGAAGATGCCATTGGAGAAGGTACGGTAAAGCAACGGTCACACGGGAAATACCTCACAACCAAAGACCTGGTAGAGGGCTATGAGGATCACGAACCTTTCGCCTCATGGGTCTGGCTACAAAGCATCCGGGCTTTGTCACGTGGGGTGATATCCCTGATCAATATTCTCTCTCCGGAATTAATCCTGCTTGGCGGAGGCATCACCCGCGCCGGCGCCTCCCTGATGACCCCATTGAAGGCCTTTATGGATATGTATGAGTGGAGACCCAAAGACCATCGTACACCCGTTGCTTTTGCTAAAATGGGGAATGCTGCCGGAAGCCTGGGAGCCGCATTATTTGCATGGGATAAATCGAAGCATAAATGAACCCGACACAGACCTATTTAGCCAGATCACAAGGCATTCTGCACGCTGTCGCATTGCAGGAAGAGTCGATCAAAGAAGCAGCAAGATGGTTTGCCGATTCCATTCTTGCAGGGCGCCTGGTCCATTTATTTGGCTCCGGTCATAGCCGGATCATGGTTGAAGAAATGTGGCCCAGGTACGGATCCTTTCCCGGTTTTCATCCCATCGTTGAATTGTCATTAACCAATCATCACCAGGTGGTCGGCGCCAATGGTCAACGTCAGGCCATGTTCCTGGAAAACGTATCCGGGCTCGCTGACCGGATCCTGCGCAACTTTCACCTGGATAACCGCGATAGTGCCCTGATCATCTCTTCCAGCGGCACCAATCAGGTACCGGTCGAAATGGCTGAACTTTTCAAGAAGAATGGAATCAAAGTCGTCGCACTCCTATCACAGCGGCATTCAGAAACAAGTAAAAGCAAACGGAAAGATGGTAAGAAGTTAGCCGATTTCGCCGACCTGGTTCTGGATACAGGTGTACCTGCCGGAGACGCAATGGTTCACATTCCCGGTCTGGATACTCCGGTCTCTCCGGGGTCAACGCTGGGAGGCGTATTGGTAGTGAATTGTTTGAAAGCCGAGGTGGCCTATCTGCTTACCCAGGCAGGATTCCCTCCCACGGTCCTTACTGCACCTGCATTGGTTGGAAGCAAACGATCAGCCCAATTATTTGAAGATGCGTATGATACGCATAGCCGGCTAATCTCTCAGCTTTACAACCAACCCATTTCCACTTCTGGTAAAAAAAGTAAACCATGAAAGAAAGACCCATACGGACTACGGTCATCGGCTCCTATCCTTTCCCTGCCTGGCTGGAGCATGCCAGTCAGCATCTGGATGCCTTTGGCAGCAATGACCTGGAGGAAATGCAGGAAGACGCCGTACGGGTTGCGATTCATGACCAGGTAGCCGCCGGGCTGGATGTGATCACCGATGGAGAACAAACCCGACTGGATTTTAATTTGTCCTTTTACGGCTACCTGCAGGGGATCGATCCGTATGTGCAAATCCACCGTAAATGGGGACCACCGGCTCATGATCAACGCGGGAAATACCGTATTGTCGATGAGCTGTCAGCACCCCGGGGATTGGGTGTCGTCCAGGAATATCTCCGGCTAAAAAAATTAGCTCCGAGAGGTCCGGTATTGAAGGCATCTATTCCGGGTCCGTTTACCCTTAGTGGCCGGCTGGAGCCCAGTGAGCGATATCCGGACCGCATGTCAATCACCAAGGCGCTCATCCCAATCGTCCGTCTGGAATTGATCGACCTGGTCGAAGCCGGCTGTCAGGAAATTACCGTCGACGAACCATCCATGAGTTGCTACGCCTACAAATCGGATACGAAAGCTTTTGTCCGGATCTTCAATGAAACCGTGGAAGCCATTTATGGTAGCTGCAGACTATCCACGCATTTGTGTTTCGGGAATTACAAAGGTCACCCGGTAGGTTACCGGAAGATGGCACCCATGTTTCCGGATTTCCTCGATTTTAAAGTTGATGAAATGCATGTTGAAATGGCCAATCGTGAATTTTCAGAATTGGAAATCATTCGTGAGATAACCAGGAAAATGGATGTCGCAGTAGGAATCATTGACGTAAAAAGTTATTACATTGAGAGCGTTGAAAATCTTACCAATTCCATCCACCGGTGTCTGGAATACGCTCCACCGGAACGTCTGAGTGTAGCGCCGGATTGTGGATTAAGTCAGACTGCCCGTTGGGCTGCCAAACAAAAACTGGTCAACATGGTCGAAGCCGCCAATCGGGTCAGGGAGGAAATGCTTTTGATTTGAGATTTGAGATTATTTGATTTGAGATTTGAGATTATCTGGGTCAGGCCCTGTTCTGACGATTGATTACTGTTTACTCCGTGCTGAATTACTGATCAATGATCCCTGCCTTTCAAAAAGACGACAATTTTCTGGCCGATGTACATCAGCATCGCCGGATGCCGGGATTGCACCTTTGGTGGCTGGGCCAGAGCAGCTACCTCATTCAGTACCAGGGTCATCATCTCTTGATTGATCCCTATCTTTCCGATTCGTTAACCAGGAAATACGAACAATCGGATAAGCCTCATATACGCATGTCGGAACGCGTAGTGGCGCCGGAAATGCTGGATTTCATTGACGTCGTCACCAGCAGCCACAATCACACCGATCACCTGGACGCAGACACACTTTTACCTTTAATTGCTGCGAACCCTCAGATCCGGATGATCATTCCGGAAGCCAACCGGAAATTTGTCTCGGAGCGTTTGTCAACCCCCATTCTATGGCCGGAAGGGCTTAGGGATGGAGAAACCTCTACATTACCCTGGGGGTGGGAAGTCATTGGGATACCTGCTGCTCATAATGATCTGGAACGGGATGAGCTGGGCCACTGCCGGTATATGGGTTATGTTTTCAGAATTGGACCCTATCTTATTTACCACAGTGGTGATACACTTTGGCATCAGGAAATCATTCAGGCCCTGGCTGCTTTTACCATCGATATTGCCATTCTCCCCATTAATGGAAACTTACCTGAACGCCGTGTAGCCGGAAATCTCAATGCGAGGGAAGCTGTAATGATGGCTAAAACTGTTGGAGCCAGGTTATTGATTCCGTGTCATTACCACCTATTTACCTTTAACAGTGTGGAACCGGACGAATGCCTCTCACTCGCACATGAAGTGCAACAACCGGTAAGAATATTGCGGGCTGGTGAGCGCCTTGACCTGAATTAATGGAAACCCGGTCCTTGCGATTATAATCCACCTGTTAAAATACGGGGTAGCAGAATAGTATCCATTCGAATATTTATTCAATCTTGTGATTCAAAATACAATGATCGTTCATGAAAGTACCTGCATGGGCTCTTCGCAAAGCACAAGCTCCGGACCGCGCTTTTGCACATGATTGCGTCAACAAAGGCAATTATAAGTTGGAATTACCCGGAAACAAAGCAACGCGACATTGGATGGAGGAGCGCGGATGGCGTCATCCATTGTTTGGACTCGAATCATCATTTCTTGAGCAACTTCTTTCTGATGACGAACATTTCCAGACAGCACTTAAAGATGGGATAATGATCTTATGGGTGCCTGTCGAAAGATATGTTATGTCAGAAACGGAGCTTCGGGATTACGATGAAACCTACAAGGAAAGGAGATTTGACACGGTAGTTTCCGGACTTAAAGAATACCGCTACGCTATTGATGCCGGTGTAGAAGTTGAAATCGATTTTACAAAATTCACATCATCCGGCACTTTCTACAATTGGGTCCATAAAAGATATCCATTACTGGAAGAAGGTGCAGATGACTGGTTACTGAGTGATTAGGGAGTCCATTCCTGCATTAACTCACACCATCAAATAACGTTGCTCATAGCTTACAAGGAACTCCGTTTCGGGTCTGGAAAAGTAATTCTTGTTAAATTAACGAATGCGAATGAAAGAAGATCCGGGACAAGTAAAAAAGCTGACCACAAGAGACCGCATCCACGAAGTCATCTTCGAAACCGAGACACCTGCCGGAAAGGCATTTGATGTGCTGTTGCTCATCTTTATTGTAGCCAGTGTCATCATCGTCTTGCTGGAGAGCATGGAGGCTTACCGGGTGAAGTTTGGTTCTTATCTCACCGCATTGGAATGGTTTTTCACGATTGCCTTCACCCTGGAATATCTGCTCCGCGTCTACAGTGTATATAAGCCCAGAAAATACATCTTCAGTTTTTTTGGCATCATCGATCTATTGGCTATTCTTCCTACGTACATCGGGTTTTTCATCGTAGGAAGTCATTACCTGGTAGTGATACGTGCGCTCAGGTTACTCCGTATTTTCAGGGTTTTCAAACTGGTCAACTTTTTACGACAGGGACAGATTATCATTGAGTCGCTGCGACGCAGCATCCCAAAAATTACGGTTTTTTTCTTCTTCATCATGATTGTGGTTACCATCATAGGAAGTATTATGCATGTTCTGGAAGGTGGTTTTAATCCGGGGTTTTCCAGCATTCCAAAATCCATCTATTGGGCCATCGTCACCCTGACAACGGTTGGATATGGTGACATCACCCCACAATCAGAACCCGGCCGGTTTCTTTCTGCATTTGTCATGGTCCTGGGCTATTCCATCATTGCGGTACCGACTGGCATCATTGCTTCCGACCTTATCAGGGCCCCCACCAGGAAGGAGGACGTAAGCAATCAGACCTGCCGCTATTGTGCGAGTGAAGGCCACGATCCTGACGCAGTATTTTGTAAATATTGCGGTGAACGGCTGAATCCCTGACATCTCTGAGCAAAACCTATTGCAATTCCTACATACCGATACACCTCATAATTTTTTCAATTTATGAAATACCATATTGTCATTCTTTTGTTTTTCCATCTGACAAACCAGGCACAATCACAAAGGTCACCTGCGGAACTTCTTTTGGATGAAAGCATTCAATATCATGATCCAAATGGTCAGTGGTTAAAATTTGCCGACTCACTGATCATCAATCAGGAGGTACCTGGTAAACCCACCCGAACGACCCGTATGTACCTGGACATCCGGAAATCAAAATTCAGCCATTCTCAACTGCGCCATGATACGTTATTTACACAGACCGTTAAAAATGAGGACTGCTCCTACCGGATGAACCACCAGCCGATTACGGCCACTGTCGCAGAAAACCTAAACCTGACCTGTGCTCGCAGCCTGATGTTGCGCAATTACTACACTTATTTATATGGGTTACCAATGAAATTAAAGGATCCCGGTACGATTATTCTTCCAGATGTTGAGCGGGGCAAATTCAATAAGCAGGATGTGGATGTTCTTAAAGTTAACTATGACCCATCAGTAGGAAAAGATACCTGGTATTTCTATTTCACCACGGATACACACGCATTGATCGGCTATCGTTTTTATCATGACGAAACAAAATACGACGGAGAATACATTATCCTTGAAGATGAAATTGTGAAACACGGTATCAAAATTCCAAGCAAACGGACCTGGTATGTCAACTATGATAACCGGTTGCTTGGAACCGATCTCCTGCATTAATGTTTAGTTAGTGAGACATCACCTGACTGAACGCGAATTAATGTGAACAGCTATGAATAAAACGCTCCGCAAAGAGCTAAAACAATGGGGGATCCTCATTGCAATCGGCCTGGTACTCTACCTCACCGGATTACACGTCCGGGTTATCGGGTTTTTACAACGTGGCATACTGGCTACCGGACTGATACGACCCAAAACAGAAATCAATTACAATACCACCGGAACCTATCCAAAATTTGATCTGAACCTGGACCTGCAGGACGCCGATGGGCAGGCGTTGAATTTACAGGCCTTCCAGGACAAGGTCCTGTTCATCAATCTATGGGCCACGTGGTGTCCTCCCTGCCTGGCGGAAATGCCCAACATCGCCCACCTTTACCAGGAATTGGAAAATAGCGGCATCCAGTTTGTTATGATCTCTCAGGACCGGGACTTTAATAAAGCCATCGAATTCGTCCGGAAAAATGGATATGATTTCCCTGTTTACCAGGCGCGAGGCAGTTGGCCGGCCGTGCTGAAGACTTCATCGATACCCACGACTTTTGTCATTGATAAACATGGGAACGTCGTAGTTAATCATCAGGGGATGGCGCAGTACAATACTAAAAAATTTATAACTTTTCTCCAGAGCCTGAATTGATCGTACTGCTCACTGTAATCACCTTGAAGGTATGTTAGTGAGCTTGAGAATCTTCTCACACAACATCCGGGATTAAATTATCTTTATATGGCAATAAAAAAACTCAGCCTCATGAAAACCAAATTCCTGATTGCGCTGCTCCTGGCGTGTACTCAGCTGGTCGGACAGACCCTCTATGATCTCCGCTGGTCATCCGAAGGCATTGATTATGCCGGATTCATGATCTACTTCAATGAAGACGATATTTACATGCGGGTCGGATACTCGTATGATGGTGGCTATAATCTGGTCCATTCGGAATATCATTACGATCAAACTCAGCGTCAGGATGGATTTGTAGTCTTTGAAGGGCTGGAAACGGGATACGTGTATTATCAGACGGATACATTATACAACCCCTTCCATATTTTCTGGGCCATGGATGACAACAATCAATGGACCGGCCCCTATGCAATCGACGATTATCACTTGCAAAACGACAATTTTGATGAGATTGCAGAGGTTAAATTAACGGAAGTACAGCCGACGAACCTCACGGCAGAATACCTGCAATGGTTCTATACCCAGGATGATGAAGATTATTATACCTTGCTGGAAGCGGCCAAGCCACAAACCATTCTACAGCCCGCATCCAATCCGGGCACCAGTGTTCCGACTTTGCATTACATCATGATTGCCAATACGTTAATACCCGACATCGGTACTTCTACCAGTGCTGATATTCACAATACTTCCAGTGAATTTGAGGGCATTGCCAGTGTGCTGCAAATGACATTCGACAAGATCCTGATAACCGATAAAAATTTCTCGAAGGAACAAGTGATTTCCACGTTACAAAATTTCCAACCCGGACCAAATGATGTGGTTATCGTCATATACTCCGGACACGGATTCCGCTATTCCGATCAGACAGAACCATTCCCGGAACTGGATTTTCGCTATAGCGACTATCAGGAATTTAGTCCGCAGAACTGTATGAATCTGGTTGAAATTAATCAGATAATCCAGCAAAAAGGCGCCCGTCTTAACTTGATCATAGGTGATTGTTGCAATGCTGATATTGGTGTGACAAAAAAATTAGGCACTACCTTCCTGGCCGCCAGATCGACTGTTAATGCGAGCTTGCCGAAATTAGCGAAGCTATTCCTGGAGTCCTCAGGCAACATCATAGCCGCCGGGTCAAGCAAGGGCGAATATTCATATTGCAATGTTACGGGAGGATTCTTTACCAACAATCTGATCGCATCGCTCCGTGAAGAGGTCAGTGTGTTCCGGGAGGAGGATGAGCCTAAGTGGGATGATATTTTAAGCAAAGCCAAAGAAAGCACACTTAAAATGTCAAAGATGGGTTGTCAGGAATGCATTGAACAAAATCCCATTTTCAAAAAGGTTAATTTAAAGAATTAAATTACTGTAATTCACCTGTAAATCAAGTACCTGAAAAAGGGCTGTCCGGTTACCTAAACAATCTTTTATTTACCGGATTGTAATTGCTGTTTTAATTCTTGAAATTTGCTTGTAATGCTAATTTTCATTCTAATTAGGATCCCCCAGACTAACTGAATGTATCTGACGCCATTTCTTTTTTAGTTTGAGAATCCGGATAAAGGTCACAACCGAAATAACGATACCGGTTATTAAAGTAAGAGGAAAAACAAGAAATCCGATAACATTTCCCTCCAACTCTTGGGCCCATAGCCAAAGCGTATAAAACCCCAATAGTTGAAATAAATGCCTTTCTGCGAAAAGATAAAGAAAGCTATTGCTTCCCCGGATAGTCATCGGGTATTCCTTCGAAGTAAAAATTCGGGAATAAATTACAAAGCGGATAATAAATATAACGACCAGAATAAACAGGTATCCCATTAGATTGGCCTGATAAACATTAAATGACGGTTCGCCTCCCCAACCCAAACTTTGGCAAACGAAATAGGATACCATCTGATAAAATGGGTTTCCCAGAATGGCGGCAAGCAGGTAAATGACGAATTTAAGATTTGTAATCATTGGCTCGATCAGCGTTTTAAATGAAATGATAATAATATCATTGACACCTGGATATCAAGATAAATAGAATAGTCCATTTTAGGTAACAAATCGAATCCTGGCAAAATACCTTCCGGATCTGGTTCCTCGATCAAAGGATTTGGGGGGACGTTTAAAACATGCTGTACATAATTTTCGATGCTAAAATCAAACTTTAGCATTAAATTGAAAGCATTAATTATGTTGTCTCAAATTACAAAAGTTACATCAGCTACCACCTTGCGCTGGATCTTCAAAATAAGTGTATTTGTACTGACCCCCGGTATCTTTTTCCTGTTCCAGTGTACGGAAAATACCACTGAGGATGAAAACAGGATTATGACCATAAACGGCCCCATCGATGCTGACAGCATGGGATTGTCGCTGATCCATGAGCATGTTTTCCTGGACTGGCGTCCAGCAGACAGTACAAATCAGGCGGATTGGAATCAGGAGGCAGCGTACCAGTCCATCCTTCCGCATATCCAGGTTCTGAAAAAATTCGGAGTACGGTCTATTCTTGAATGCACACCTAATTACCTGGGCAGGAATATACTATTGTTGCAAAAACTAGCTGACGCCTCCGGCATCCAGTTCATCACCAATACCGGATACTACGGCGCGCAACAAAATATTTATATTCCCACCAAAGCATACGATTGGACAGCAGAGCAAATGGCGGATGCCTGGATCCATGAATTCAAGTATGGTATTGATGAAAGCGATGTCAGACCCGGCTTTATCAAAATTAGCGTTGATCCGGATTCCAGTCTTGGCAGCCTTCAGGAGCGGATTGTGAGAGCAGCAGCCTTAACCCACAAGGCAACCGGACTAACCATTGTCAGCCATACCGGGATAGACACCGCGGCTTTTAATCAAATTAATGTGCTTGTGCAGGAGCATGTTTCCCCTTCCGCTTTTGTCTGGACGCATGCCCAGAATGGCAGTACGGCAGGCCACCTTCGCATGGCCCGAATGGGAGGATGGATATCCCTCGATGGATTGGGTTGGGTTACCCCTCAGAAACAGGACTCCAGTGCATTGTATCAATACCTGACCATGACAAAAGCCTTAAAAGACAATGGCTTTCTAAACCGCATATTACTATCCATGGATGCCGGCTGGTATTCGTACGGGGAAGGTAACAACTATGTGGAGCACACGGCTCTATTCACGACATTCATCCCCCTCTTGCTGAAAAACGGATTTACCAAGACAGAAATCAACCAAATACTGGTAGAAAATCCGCGTGATGCCTACACGATCAGAACACGCTTATTAGGAAATGGATCTTAACGCCGTATGTGTTTGGGGTAAAATAATCTGGTACATCCGGTTAATTTAAGCGAAAGGCCATGTCACCCACTCCGGCTAATTTTTGTGTATAGGAATCTATATTATCATCGACAATCAGAATAGCATCCCGTAGATCTCCCACACCCTTCCCTCTCAGTACACGTGTAGTTCCTAAACCTCCATCGCTTGCAAATGAAGTAAACTGAAATATTCCATTGATTTTGTGACCCGGACGCATTTCTTTCGTTGACAAATCACCCTGTCTGATTATTTGGGCCTTTATTCTTTCACCTTTAGAAGACACGAAACTCAATACTTTTAATGTTTGATTTTTATCTATTACCAGAGACACCTTAAATGAATCCTTTGTTATGGGGTGCATTTCTGCAGCTGGTTGGGCAAGTACTACTGTCGTTAGAAAGAGGCCAAAAAATAATGCGATGAATTTCATGTTCCTTTATAATAGGTTACAATTCAGGATATCACAACTAATGTAATGCCCACTGGCAGGATATCAGGTCACCCGAAAGTATGAATTACTGTGATAATTGAAATTTTCAGACTTTCTAACTTGCACCATTTGACTAGTACCACAAGCAGCAGCGATCATGGAAACCCATAAGACATTCCTTGCCTGATTAACAGTTCCTATTAAACTCACGGTGTACTACCACAATGATCGAAATGCATATTGTTTTCACATTTTCAAGTTCAACAATCATTGATTGTAAATTTATAGGTAACTATTGCAAACCCAATTCCTGCTCATTGGGCTTCCCGCACACTAAACAAATCAGCAGACCTTCCTAACGGTTTTGCGCTTTATTACTATCTTTCATAGATAGCGGCATGCCTCCATAAGGGTGGTCCAGAAATCAATCCGGTTCGGTACAATAATTCAAATATGGATTTGCAGGATTATTTGAAGGCTCTCAATCATTTACTTCAAATCAACATTGAAAACATCACAGAAGATGAAAAAACCAGACTACTGCAGAAACATATTGAATTATACCACTCCAGGAAGGAGGTTCTGGGTTTCAACTTGACCATCATACCTTTTATCCCGGGGAGAAGATCCTTTGATGAAGCATTTTATCCCGGCCTCGGCTCAAGCGAAGAAACAGCCTTGTACACCCACAAAGCAGAATCTTCCATCAATTTCCTGTACCGGATCTTCCAGAATCAAAAGTCGGTTAACAACTTTCCGGACAATGCGATTTTAAAGGCCACGATCACTGTTTTGAATCATCAGGGTAAAATGGATTTTATTGTTCCTGCATGGAATGGCAGACTCCTTAAACCAATACGGAAAGGAGAAGCAATGAATTCAGAGCCAGCTGTTGATCCACATCGCGACGCCGTAACGGAAAATGTTTCCGAGGCCTGGACTTTAACCATTCCAATAGATGAGTTGGTTGAAGATATACGCCAAGCAAAACCGCATCAAGCTCTTTTCGAATTTGCCTCTCTCTTCTTTGAACGATTGAAGCTTCAGCTGGACCTGCAGATAGAGGATGTCATCGTTAGTTCGGATTATCATTATTTCGAAATTTACAATGAGTCCCTCTTTGGATCTCTGTATAAACGGCTTATCGAACAACTTTTACCATGGGATCTCAACATACAATTGACTGGTGTAACGTCGGATCAGAAAATCGGTATCGACTATCATCCGTGGATTCCCGTGCTATGTATAGGTACGGAAAAAGCCAATCTTTACATGAAAGCGATCTTCGGAGATATGGTCGAAGAAAAGCGCATGCTTACCGATCCGGGTTGGCTTCTTCGCGTAGGACTTTATCTTGAACTGCTGACTTGTCTTGGTATCATTGAAGTTGCCAAACAGGAAGGTCTGGATTTACTCAGTTCCCGGGAGCGCAAAATATTTGGTCAATTACCGTCATTTGAAGCCATCAGAAACCGTATCGATGTTAAAGCATGGAAAAAGGTATGGGCCGCCCGGAAAATTGCGGTAAGCGGAGTTCGTCCGAATAAAAATATGCCGGTGAGCTTTGGGAATCTTCTGCGCAAAAAAACTGCAACGCTGATGTTTTTGCATGCCCACCATGAAGATTTAAAACAAGCGATTGAATTAGCCGGAGTGAATGTGCACAATTCCCAGGAAACCTGGCACCGGGTATTTCGCGATGCCGAGCGTGCCGTATTAAAAATGGATGAACAGGCATTTCCAGAATTGAATTTTCTAACCACCGATCTAAAAAAATTTGTCCTGTGGCACGAACGGGGTAATTATTTCGGATTAAAACTTATCCCCAAACAATTCAGCAGGGCTTTCGGTGATCAGGATGGTTTGTATCTATCCGCTTGCCGTAATTACCGGAATTCCATGAATGAAGTGGCAGAATGGGCTAAAAGCCGTGGGTTGATGGAATACACCGGCAAAGAGTGCGTTCCTGCGTCTGCCAGCATCCTTGAAAACTATCTGGCCAAGAATTATGGCAGACTGAAATACCTGCAAAACCAGGATGGATATCTTGAAGGCCTGGATGTTAAAGACCGTGAGGAAGCAGAAACCCGTTTTCCGGTGGAGGACATTTATAATACACTATCCCGGGTTTCGATTTTCAAAGCGCTACATAAGGACGAATTGCAGCAATTAGCTCAACGTGCCCGGCCAATAGAACTTGGACATTTGGAACGGATCATTGTTCAGGACCGGGAAGGATCATCGTTGTTTGTTCTTCATGAAGGGAGCCTGGAAGTGGTCGGAAGAATCCAGGAAGTAGATCAGGTATTGGCCCTGTTACAAAAAGGTGCGGTGGTAGGCGAGTTTTCCTTTCTTACGGGAGAAAAACGAACAGCTGCCGTTCGAGCCATAGATTATGCCCTCGTCTTCGAAGTATCGGCAGCTAATTTACGGCCATTGGTAGAAAAGCGGCCCGGCATCATTCAGGAATTAACCCGGATCATGGAGGAAAGAAAAAAGGCTAATGACGAAAACGTCAATGAAAAATCGCTGATGAACAAAATCACCTCAACAATTTTGGGTAAAACAAGGACTTATAATTAACGGATTAAGTCGAATCCAATTACTTGTGTAACATCCGATTTTCAACATCAACCGTCATGCCTATATAGAACTTCCTTGTCGAATCAGAATAAAGTATGTATACGTAAAATTGCATGGGTATCTGGTAGTTTTACTGACGAAAAAGGTAATATCCTGCGCTTCGCTTTGTCTATTCCATTTTGTCAGCACTACTTCCGCTACTCCCTGCGGGCGGCCATACTGACCGACCGCAGGGAGCGTCCGTAGGGTGGAAGACCGGGCTCGAACCGGCGACCTTCGGAACCACAATCCGACGCTCTAACCTGCTGAGCTACATCCACCATATTCAGAAGGCGAGGGCAAAGATAAAAATTGATTTAGGATGTGATCATTAGAATTTTAAAATTTTTACATTGTAGGATCCTTCCGCTGTCTTAACCGATAACCAATACATGCCGGCAGGAAGTTCACCCATCGAAATAGAATTGGTTTCTGCCCTTGATACCGATCGCGATTCCCACTGCACTCTTCCCTGAACATCAAACAGTCTCAATTCCAGAATGGGCCTGGCATCAGGATGGGGCTGAACAAAAAACATGCTATTCACCGGATTCGGAAATACTTTCCAGCCTGCTTGTTCTAAAAGCTCACTCGATGAAGTCATAATATGGACTTGTACCGGAAAATGTTCACTTTCACAGTAACGGTCGATGGTCCGTACTTTCCACCGATAGAAATAATAATATTCTTCCAGGCCGTAGTTATTTCCAATGATTTCAATCGTTCCAGGGTCACCATAGGGATAGGCCCCCTGCAAGCCCACCGTACGGTATAAGAATGGCGAATTAACGCCAAATAAGTCCCGGTTGTATGCAGCATCTGTCGTCAGCTCATAACTTAATCCCGGTTCAATGGTAAAATTCAGAGCGACCACTGTTGCGCCTGTGTCCAGCATTACTTCCCGGGAAGCCAGAATATCTGCCCCCTTTACCAGAATGATGCGCCGCACACCCGGTGTGTCGGTAAATACGGTCACCGAATCCAGGGTCAGTGCCTGGTAGACATTAAAAATCAAGCGGCCGTTGAAGTTATTATTGTGGTATACATTTACCGTCGGTTTATTCACTTCACCCAGACCAACCGCGTATCCGGGATAAGTTGTCACATTGCTAACATAATAGGTAGTGGTTGAGGTGAGAAACGGCGTTTGAAAATCATTACCCGTGCCAACCAAAATACCATTTTCCGGTTCATACCAGAGCAAACTGTCCCCGACTGCATGCAGGACCGTCATTCCCGGCCCCGGCAAGGTTACATCTTCCAACGAGTCAGGATCGGAAACCGGAATGAACTGAATCCGCACCGTATCGGTTTTAAAATCAGCACATTGTCCGGTAATGTCAGCCCAAAAAACACCCGGCTGATCAATGCGAATACTCCTTTCGGTGGATCCGTTGTTCCAGGTATAGGCTCGAGCTTCCGGCAAAGAAAGGAACACCTCCCCACCCTCGCACAAAATAGAATCACCGGACAAGGATATGCGTGGCGACTCAACCGGGTCTACCACCACCCGGAGCGGTTCAGAGACCTGGGGACAACCATTGAGAATTCCTTTACCGAAATAGATCCCGGAGGCCTTTACCTGGAGCTGGGGCTCGGTAGATCCCGTACTCCATACGAGAGAATCCCAACCCGGCAAGGACAAGGTCAGGCTGTCACCACCACAGATGGAAGGAATTCCGGCATACTGCATCGGAACCGGCAGATACCTGCACTGCCCCTCCGTGAACACATATCTCTTATTAGCAGGCAGGTATCCAAAGGAATCGACGATTCCAGATGGCCACCTGACTATGACCTTTTCTACGCCCTTATCCGAGCCGATGCCTGCATAAACTTCAGGTGAGGCCGTCACACCATAGGCTTCCCCCGCACGAACTTCCCGGATCTGCTTGCCTACCGAACTGTAAATCTCAATGGTAGCTCCGATACCATCACGGTTAGAGACCGTGCCTTCCAGACCAATGGTTACCCAGCAATACTCACCCGTTTTCTGAATCCATAACTTATCGTAATCTGGACCTGGCTGGACGAAATCTTTACCATAGATGCCATAAATATCCATGTAACCGTCCCCATTGAAGTCTGCGACCATCCCAGAGGTCATGGTGTATTGAGCATTACAGACAGACCGTCCTGAGAAATGGTAATTACCGTCATTATGGTAATAATAAGGAGCATTGCCCAATACCACTATGTCCAGATGACCGTCATTGTCCATATCGCGAAAGAAGCCCTGGATCAACAAACCTTCGATCTTCACACCCATCGAATCGGTATAATCCTTAAAAACACCTCCATCATTGATCATAAGCCTTGACTGCGGATCATGGTTAAAAACGATGCAATCCAGGTCACCATCATTATCCACATCACCAAAATCACTGACCCACGATTGGTCCCCCAAAGCCAGTCCCCGCTGGACACCTTCTTCTTTAAAACCCTGTGGACCGTAATTAACAAACAGTTGATTGATCCGTCTGGGATCCGTAGGTAGCTGGGCAGCTCCCTTGCATTTTGAAATGTACAGATCCAGGTCGCCATCCTGATCAAAGTCGGTCCATATGCTGCCATAATTACCGGAGTTATCGGAAGGTATCGTAGTCTGGAGATTCAACCAGCCGGTCTGTGGCTGCAGGTTACCCTGACCATCATTCCCGTAAATGCGTGAAATGCCATCGTCATTACAAACGAAAAGATCTAGCCAGCCATCGTTATTGATATCTACGAAATTTGCGGCCTGAACATAAATGTTACTTTCCGGCAAAATGGTCTTCTCGATCACCTGACCATCACGTCCCATTTTCCACAGAATGATCTGATCCGAGTTACCACCAGTGACTATATCTTTGAATCCATCGTTATTAACATCACCTACCACCAGGCACCAGGCTGGACTGGGATGCGCAACACCAGTAGAGTACGAAACGAAAACCGTATCACCAGGAACCATCAGTCCTACTTCCAGGCTCTTGCCATTGCGCATCCTAAGGAGGTCCGGATAGTGGTCCCCATTAAAATCCGTAACAGCAATGGTGAGACCACTTCTAAATTGCGGGTCGGGCAGCCAATTGGTTTTATCATAAAAGGTCTGGGCCTGAATGCTGGTGAAAAGCAGCATCAGTGGAAATAGTTTGAACGGCTTTAGCATAGCGAATTACAATATGATTCGCATCTAAAGGTACAAACAGCATCGCTTTATATAAATAAATATTCTAATATTTTAGCAGACTTTCGGGAAACCTTATTCAAATTCCAGGTATTCATTGAACTTACCGGGACCTTTTATTTCGCCCGAACAAGGGCTCGTTGTTTTTGCGCTTATTCTTATTTTTTTGCTTTTCCCATTTCTTAATATCCTTATTGCGTACGAATACATACCGGATACTGATACCACTGTTTGAAGCAAATAATCGGTCTGTATTCCCTAAAAAGAACATAGGCTTGTAATCCCAGGCAACGTTAACACGGCCCAGAGTCGCCTCAATTCCTCCTGTAAATGTTATCCCATGCCGCTTGGAGACGGACTCCAGGTCGGCCTGCGGTTGAAAACGCTGGGCGACCAAACCAATACCGGTATACAAATTCAGGTTCTTGATAAATATGGGATAGTGACGATGATAATCCAGTCCCATGGACAAGTAGTCGGTCTTGAACCCGGACAAAATGCCGAGTTCAACGGTGGAGTGCTTTAAGATCCTTTGTTTCACCGTTAACCCATTTTCGGTTCCCAGACGTACGCCGCCGGAGGTAAAATAAGCTTGGCTAAACAATGGGATCTGCAGGATCAACAGACAAATACTAACTTGCAATCGCATGATTCGAATTTTGATTGTAGACGGATACAATCTTTTAAAAAGTATCACATCCCTCTTAAATAGGATAACCTTAACATGCTCAAGCTTTTTTGGACAATTTTAGCCACCCTCAGATTCTACCGGCAAGCCCGTACCGTCTATCAGATCCACAGTCCCCTGGGCTATCAGTTGATCGGGCTGATCCAGGCCCATGACAAGGAATATTATGCATTCCGGGCTATCGAAAAGCTGAGGCAAGCGACACTCCATGACAACACCATCATTAAACGGACCGATTACGGCACCGGGCAGCGGAATGAAACCATCTCCATCGGTCATTTCGCTCAAAAGGCCACCATCAGCCGGGAGCGTGGAGAAGGCTATTTCCGGTTGATGAATTGGAAAAAGCCAGGCACTATCCTTGAACTGGGTACCGCACTAGGGTTCTCTGCAGCATATCTGGCTTCTCCTGTTACCAACGCTCAACTGCATACCATGGAGGGTGATCCGGCATTGGTTGACTATGCACAAGAAGTTATTGGCAAACTGGAGTTACAGAATATCACTTTTTATCCGGACAAAATTGAAGACCGGCTGTCAATACTTGTTCAGCAGTTGACTCCGATCGATGTTGTTCATCTGGACGCCAATCACAGCTATGAAGCCACGATGGCCTATTTCCAGATTATCCGGCCTCACCTGGCCAGGCAGGCACTAATCATTGTCGATGATATCCGGTGGTCGGCGGGTATGTACCGGGCCTGGCAAAGCCTGATCAAAGGATTTGACCGGGTCATGGTTATTGAGTTTTACGGCTGGGGGCTCCTGATTTTGGACGCGCCGGTCCCAGCTTCCATACACCTGGTTTCAATTCCTACGCGGTGGAAACCGTGGACCGTATTGCAAAGTATATGATGGACAAATTAACGCTGGTCAGCGTTTAAACCCTATTGCGGATTGCTTGTTAATGGCTTGCGTGAGATCCAGGTTGACTTGCTTTAGATCTTCCAGTTCTATGAACGGCAATAATTCCGGCTTAGGATTATCGATCGCGGCCAGGCGAAGGTTTTGGAATTTGATGGCCTCAAGAATTGCCTGCCTGACAGCGCGGGCATTACCAAAATATCGATCCCGTTTGGAATGCAGTTGTTTGAATTGTTCATGCAGGTATTCAAGTGCATCATCCCTGAATTTCAATCCTTTATCATGAACCATCTTAATGGCAATCTCCCTGAGTTCATCCGGATCGTAATCTTCAAACTTGAGGATCTTGTCGAATCGTGAACTTAAACCCGGGTTAGCCTTAAGGAATCGCTCCATATTGTCCGGATAACCTGCCACAAAGACGAAAAATACACCGCGGTCGTCCTCCATGCGCTTTAACAATGTCTGGATAGCTTCCTGACCATAATCACCGGATTGGGGATGCGATGTGGTAAGGGCATAAGCCTCATCAATAAACAGAACGCCCCCTTTTGCCTCATCGATTTTCTCGGCAGTCTTGATAGCGGTCTGTCCCACAAATCCTGCAACCAGGCCCTGCCGGTCCGTTTCGACCATGTGTCCTTTTTCCAGTATACCGAGGGCTTTGTTGAGTTGGGTTAAAATACGGGCCACTGTCGTCTTACCGGTTCCCGGATTTCCTACAAAGACCGTATGCAGGAAGAAATTATTCAGAACATCCTTCTCCAGCCGTCGGTAATAGCGGACAATGTTGACCAGGTCCAGAATTTCCTTTTTAACTTCTTTCAACCCAACCAGCGCTTCCAGTGCGGTAAGCGAACTAGCCAGTAATTCTTCATCGATTGGGATGTTAGGCACCCGGCGTGTAGCTGCAACCTTAATTTTTTCCACGTCGGACAGTGAGATCACCTCCAGTTCTGCCGGTGTCAGTTGGTACGGATTTTGGACATCCATCACCCGGAGCGCCATCTGGATCTTAGCTTTATCAATCAAATCATGTACATAGCGTGCATTACCAAAGGAATTATCCCGTGCACGGTAGGCTTCGGTGATCATATGGTCAATCAACTCTTTGGCATCATCCGCCAAGGTCACTTCTTTTTCCCGGGCGGCATAATCGGCAATGGCAGAGAGCTCCTGGGGCAGATAGTCCGCGAAGTCAAGGAATATCTTGAAGCGCGATCTAAGTCCGGGATTAGACTTAAGAAAATATTGCATTTCCTTGGGGTAGCCTGCTACGATCACTGCCAAATCACCGGGTCCGTCACTCATCTCCTTGACCAGTAATTCGATGACTTCACGACCAAAATCCTTGCTGTCATCGTTGGCGCGTGCCAGGGCATAGGCCTCATCTATGAATAACACACCGCCCCGGGCTTTCTCAATGGCCTCGCGCACTTTGGGAGCTGTCTGACCAATGTATTCACCTACCAGATCCACACGATCCACTTCATGCACATGACCTTTAGTCAACAGCCCCATCTTTTTATAGAGGAGACCCATCATCTTTGCAACGGTGGTCTTTCCGGTACCGGGGTTTCCGGTGAACACGGAATGGATGTTGATGCCTTCTTTTTCTTCAAATCCCTTCTCACGTCGCAGCTTCACAAACTGGATGTACTGCGCATGTTCACGGACCTGGTTCTTAATTTTTTGCAACCCGATCAATGCATCCAGCCGGGCCAAAACCTCTTCAAAAGTGAGGTTCATGTTTTCTTCCGGCATCAGGTGCAATGGGTTCTGCTCATTGGGCAGGTAGACCGGATTCACACCTTCTTCAAAGTCATAATCCACTTCGAAGGGAAGCCGGGCTACGAGATAATCCATGAACGTGATGGCCACCGAATAGCTTCCCGGACGCCAGGTATTTTTCATATTGGCTCCCCACCCTGCCGTCACCTTGATGTATTCTTCATCTTCTTTAACCTCGAGCAACCGAACCACCTGGCCCTTAAGCTCTTGCGCCTCGTTGAAAAACTTGAAGAAGAGCTCGAACTGCCAGTTGCGGTCGATCATCAGGTTGTCAAACGTCGCCTCTGCATAGATGTAGCGAGTCTCCTCGGCATGGAATACCGTATAGTAAGTCCGGTCCAGCTCATTGACATCATCATAAGGACCTTCGTAAAGTTTCAGGGAATGGAGCTTGAAGTAAGGATTGCTGAAGCTATCAAAGGCATGGCCGGCATCCTCAACATAAAAGTATTTGGTCCCCACTTTCTCTCCGTCGATATAGGCCTCCCAGAAGTAAGTGCCTTTTTTCCAGAAAGCGCCTTCTTTCTTATTTCCCCAGCCTTCCCGGATGTAGATGACGGGGTCGTATTTATTGATCTTGCGGACAAACTGCAGGTTGCAAACTTCTTTTTTCGACCGTTGCGTTGAAATACAGCGCAGGACAACCTCTGCCTCCCAGTTGTCACGATCGAAAAGCTTATTGTAGAATGAGAGCTCTACATAGACAAAAGTGGTATCAAAACGATCAAAGACCTGGCGATACTTCTTTCTGTTATCAGCCAGCCATTCTGTGGATGAATAGATCCTGATCTCACGGAACTTGTAATTGAGTTCTTTTATCGCTTGTGTGGTTTCTTCCATTCGCTGCAGGCTTCAATCGGTCAATTTCTACTAAATTACTTTTACAACAAAGTTTTAGTTTTGATTTTTATGATATAAATCTGGTCGTGAAGTGTTAAATGTATTCAAAATACATCCTTTGCAACCAGGATGTATTCCTCTATACTAATGCAAAATCAGTGCTGCATCATATCCGGCCTCTAAATATTTTTCTGGCAATTTTCGCTGAATGGTCCATTTACTACATCCTGATACAGCCGATACCTGTCGCCAGAGCTCTGGTTTCCAGTCTTCAGTTTCTGGAATTTATCGGTTTCAGTACCGGAATGATGATTGCCGGTTACATCATTAATGACTTATACGACGAAGCGATAGACCGTGCCAATGACCGGAGGTCTCCGCTGATCAGGGGTGTCATTTCCCGCAAGGCGTTATGGATCGCATTTACTGCCGGACAGAGTTTAACGTTGATTTCCTGGTTTTTGCTTTGGCAAAGCTATCATTATCATGCACTTATCTGGCTGCTCTGGCTTGGGCCCGTGGGTTTGTGGTTTTATGCCACCCGGCTCAAGTGTCAGCCACTTTCCGGTAACCTGTTGATGGCTTTTTTTGCTGCTTGCCTGCCGGCTATGTTTCTGGTGCGGGAACCAGGACTGCCCTGGAGCCTGGAATTCCCTGAACGGATCCGCTTTTTATTCCTCTGGTATTTGTTTTTTAGCTTTGGCGCTACCTGGTACCGGGAGATCGTCAAAGACCTGGAAGATGAATCCGGAGATCGCAACGGTGGATGTTCCACCTTTCCGGTACGTTTTGGTGTTGCCTCCGGGAGAAGATATGCTTTGATCATTGGTTCGCTTTATCTCCTAGGTCTGGTCGTTTTTCTGGGCTTACTCTTTTTCCGGGTGAAATTTGTCACCTGGGCAGGAATCGCGCTGATAGCCTTACCTACGCTGGCTATCGCGATGAAATGCACTATTTATAAGGATTTTCACCAGGCCCAGCAATGGCTTAAGTGGCATCTGACTGCCGGATTGTTCATGTTATGGATCTTCAAATGGATGGAAGTATGGAATGGATGAAAACGTTTACGATAGGACTGGCTTCACAATCTCCACGCCGGCAATACCTTTTAAAACAGGGTGGATTTCAATTTCGGTTGATCCCAAATGCATACGACGAGATTATTCCGCCGGATATGGATCAATACGAAGCGCCTGAATACCTGGCAATTCAGAAAGCCCGTCACGCACTACCTGGGATCGGCGACTGTGATCTGATCCTTGCGGCGGATTGTGTAGTCCTTTTACAGGGTGAGATCATTGGCAAGCCAAAGGACCGGGCGGATGCCATCCACATGCTCACCAGGTTATCCGGAGAGACCCATACGGTCGTCAGTGGCGTATGCCTGCATCAACCTGACCGTACCCACGCATTTTCCGTACAATCATCGGTAACTTTCAGCAAGCTGACACCGGAAGAGATTGAATTTTACGTCGATCATTACCACCCGATGGACAAAGCGGGCTCCTATGGAATCCAGGACTGGATCGGCTGGAATAAGATCATACGCATTGATGGAAGCTACAGCAACATCATGGGTCTGCCTATGCATGAAGTCTATCATGCCTTGCACAAATTCATCTTCAGATTGTAATACCCGCAGCTTTTCCACTCATTGTTTCTCACCGAAAATTCAGGTTTTACAGTATGGTAAGCCGTTGTCGGGATAAAAAATCACGTACCTTTGTGCACCACAAAAAAAGGGATAGAAATGGAATTATTGGATGGAAAATGGCTCTCACAGGAGATCAAAAAAGACATTGCCAAACAAGTAAAGGAAATCATGGACAACGGTGGAAAACAACCGCACCTGGCAGCCGTGCTGGTAGGTGATGATCCGGCATCTCAGGTGTATGTCCGCAATAAGGTAAAAGCATGTGAGCTGGTAGGCTTCAAGTCCACCCTGATCCGAAAAGATGCCTCCATCACCGAACAGGAGCTGATGCAGATTGTCTATGACCTCAATCACAATGACGATGTGGACGGATTCATCGTACAGCTCCCATTACCCAAACACATCGATGAAATCAAAGTAACCCTGGCTATTGACCCAAACAAGGATGTCGACGGATTCCACCCGATGAATGTGGGTCGAATGACCATTGGGCTGCCGGCCTATCTTCCAGCTACCCCCTTTGGAATTATGCAGATGCTGGACCGGTACAATATTGATGTGGCCGGTAAAGAATGTGTTGTCATTGGCCGCTCCAATATCGTCGGCACACCGGTTAGTCTGTTGCTTTCACGCAAAGCCAATCCAGGTAATGCAACGGTCATTTTATGTCACAGTATGACCCAAAACATCAAGGAGCTCTGCCGGCGCGCTGATGTTCTGGTAGTTGCCATGGGTCGCCCCATGTTCGTAACCGCTGACATGGTGAAAGAAGGAGCCGTTGTTATCGATGTCGGCATGAATCGCATTATTGATCCATCCGCTCCCAAGGGAACCCGGCTGGTAGGTGACGTCGATTACGATGCAGTCGCTCCAAAATGCAGCTACATTACTCCCGTTCCCGGTGGCGTAGGTCCGATGACCATAACGTCTCTTCTGATGAACACCCTAAAAGCTAACCGGAAAGAAATCTACGGATAATGGATTTTCTGGTTTATTGGATCGTGGCGGATTCCAGGTATTTGGAACGGATTCATGCGGAAATTAGCCTACGTCCGGAAGTCACCGGCATGGAAGAAAGAGCAGGTTCGATGGGTTTCTATGTGCCAGAGGATCAGAAAAACACCTTTACATCATTCCTAAACAACCTGAAAGAAAACACCAGTTTCACCTTTAGAATGGAACAACTGAAGGATCAAAACTGGAACGCGGTCTGGGAATCCCAGTTCGATCCGGTCATACTGGACAACTGGATGTATATCCGGGCAGAATTCCATCCTCCTGCAGACCTAAACTTTGAGCACGAACTGATCATCAACCCGGCAAACGCTTTCGGGACCGGTCATCATGAAACCACCCGTCTGATCCTTTCTTGGCTACGCTATCGGGATCTGACCGAATCTTCTGTGTTGGATTTTGGTGCCGGTACTGGTATCCTCGGCATCGTGGCCCGCCGTCTTGGCGCACGAACTATAGTCGGGATCGACATCCGGCCTGAAGCTGTTGAAAGCATGCAGTCCAACGCACTGCGAAACCAGGCAGCAATGACGGCCAGACAGGGCTCCGCGGAAGTGATCGGAGACGATCTTTTTGATGTGGTGATTGCCAATGTCAACCTGGATGTATTGCAGATGCATTCGGTCAAATTATCAAATGCCGTACGCGCAGGCGGCCACATGGTGGTAAGCGGTATCCTTTCCGGTGATGACCGGGCCATCCGTAAAGCCTACCCCGACATTCACTGGGATTGGATGAATCAGGAAGGAGAATGGATAGCCATGGCCGGTCACAAACCATAAATTTTCAATACATGGAAGCAGTAAATTATCTCGACACTGTGGAAAAACTGTTCCACTATTATAAATCCATGGCTGAGAAGGCCATTCATCAAATCGATGATCACCAGTTTCACCAGAAAATACATCCGGAAGACAACAGTGTAGCCATTATCCTCCAGCATATGATCGGCAACATGCGGTCGCGATTTACTGACTTTTTCACCTCGGACGGAGAGAAATCCTGGCGGGACCGGGAGTCGGAATTTTTGGATCCCGCCCTCGGAAAGTCACAGCTTTTACATGAGTGGGAATCTGCCTGGATTACAGTCTTTACGGCAATTGATCAGGCACGCGGACATCCGCTGGATGCTATCGTGTACATCCGCAATGAAGGACATACCGTGCTGGAAGCCTTCCAACGGCAATTGGCTCACTATGCCTATCATACCGGTCAGATCGTTTTTTTGTCTAAATCCCTGGCGGGATCCCATTGGAAGTCTCTATCCATCCCCAAAGGCCAATCCGACTCATTCAATGCCGAGAAATTTTCAAAAGATAAAAGCAAATCCTTCTTTACAGATAAAATGTAATCTTTACATCCAGAATCGCTCAAGCAATGAAGGAAACATTCTCGATTGGCGGTATATCCGCTAAGCAATTGGCCGATGACTACGGTTTACCTTTGTATGTATACGATGCAGGCATTATCAAACGCCAGTTTCAACGCATGCAAAAGGCATTTGAGGTACCGGAGCTGCGTATTAATTATGCCCTCAAGGCCTTGTCAAATGTCAGCGTTCTGCGCTACATGAATCACCTGGGCAGCTGTCTGGATGCCGTCTCAATCGGCGAGGTGGAGCTTGGATTGCATGCAGGATTCACGAAGGACCGGATCATGTACACCCCCAACATGGTTGCCATCGATGAGATACGCCAGGTAAAAGCCATGGGGATCCCAATGAATATTGACAACATTGAGATGCTTGAAGCTCTCGGTCATGAGTTTGAGAACCTGGAGATCGGTATCCGGGTCAATCCTCATGTCATGGCAGGAG
The DNA here is from genome assembly GCA_020636135.1 of Lewinellaceae bacterium. Lineage (NCBI taxonomy): Bacteria > Pseudomonadati > Bacteroidota > Saprospiria > Saprospirales > Lewinellaceae > Lewinellaceae bacterium. The sequence continues at coordinate 1,535,038 of JACJYK010000001.1, read as the reverse complement.
GCAACCAGAAAATCTCTGTAGGTCACATCGATTCGAAATTTGGTATCTCATTCCATCAGATGCCACTGGTACGCCGCCTCACGGATAATCTAGGGATCCGGATCAAAGGAGTACACATGCACACGGGCTCAGATATCCTGGATGTTGACGTATTTCTCCAGGCTGCAGAAATCCTGCTGAACGTAGCTAAGGAATTTCCTGACCTGGAATACATCGACTTCGGTAGTGGATTCAAGGTGAAATACAAACCTGAGGATTACGAAACCGACATTGAAGAATTTGGCAAAGAGCTGGGAAAACGCTTCCGTAAATTCTGTAAAGAATACGGCAGGGAACTTACCCTGGTCTTTGAGCCCGGGAAGTTTCTGGTCTCGGAATCCGGGTATTTCCTGGTCAGGACCAACCTGATCAAACAGACAACTTCGACAGTATTTGCAGGAGTTGACTCGGGATTCCAGCATTTGGGCAGACCGATGATGTATGGTTCACACCATGAGATTGAAAATGTTTCGAACCCGGATGGTAAACCCAGGCTTTATACTGTTGTCGGATACATCTGTGAAACAGACACCTTTGCCTACAACCGCAAGATCGCACAGATCCAGGTGGGAGATATTCTTTGCATGCGCAATGCAGGAGCTTATTGCTTTTCGATGGCCTCACATTACAATTCACGATTGCTTCCGGCAGAGGTGATGGTTTTGGATGGCAAAGCTTATCTGATCCGAGAGCGGGAGACCTTTCAGGACCTGTTGGCCCATCAGACCGACCCTAATTTGTCATTATAACTATTGAGTAAGGTAAACCAGCACGAAGCCAGCGAGGATAGCAATCAGCCGGTAAAGGGAAATGGCACGGTGCGAAGGTGACATTTCGAACAAAATTGTCGTCGCAATATGCAGGAACAAACCCACCACCAATGCGTTGATCTGCGGTAAATATGGTGCTACATCCAGCATCCCCCCGGTTAAATACCCTAGTGGAGACATCAATGAAAAAATGGTCAGGCAGATCAGGATAGTCTGACGTTTCAGGTGATGCCCCTTGCAAATAGTCACCAACGCAAAGGCTGCCGGGAACTTATGAAATGCCAATCCCCACAGATAACTCGATCCCAGCAGATGTTCGTGTTCATGACCATGCGATAAATAATCAAGCGGAAATCCCTCCAGGTAGGCGTGTACACAGAGGCCAAACATGACGGAAACTATAATGCTTCCCTTGCCATGTTCGTGAAGATGCATATGGCCATGTTCGATGCCCTGGGAGAAATACTCCAGAAAGATCTGGATCAAAAAACCAACCAGTACCCAAACTCCTACCGTTGCAGCAGATCCCTGATAGACCATTGGGAGCAATACTAAAAATGAAACTCCCAGGAGGTAAGCACCGCCAAAGCTGAGGAAAATCTTTGGCCAGATGGTCTGCCGGATAAAATCAGCCGTAAGACCCAATAAGCCACCCAGCCAGACACTACCGATCAATACCAGCCAGTTCATCAGATGTTTCGCTTCGTTTTAAAAATAAGTACCGGTATACGGCCCAACCGATAACCATTCCCGTCAACGATCCCATCAGCACATCGAAAGGATAATGGACGCCGACGTAGACCTGAGCAATAGCCACATTTAACGCCCACAACATCAACAGACTGCGCACCCACAAGGGCCAGCTTGCCAGGGCCAGAAATAAGAACGTGGAAAGTGCAAAATGGTTGCTGGCATGGGATGAAGTAAAACTATAACCACTGCCGCAGGGCACGCGTTGGACCACTATCATTTCAGTATTATTGCAGGGGCGGAGACGCTTGAAGACCGGTTTAAACACTTTGCTGCTCAAGGTGTCGGAGGAAACGATCAGGATCCCGATGCAAAACAAGAACCACCAGGGTTTGGAGCGATTCATCAGGACATAGGCGATCAGAAAGACATAGAGCGGCAGCCAGAAGTATTTATTGCGCACCAAGGGCATCCAGAAATCCAGTAACCCGGAGGACCATCCCCGGTTCACCCAGTGAAACAGGGTTTCGTCCATATGCTGCAATAACTCCCACATAGCAGCGAATGTAGAGAATTGATTTCAGAAGTCCGTTTCCCTATTCCAACGAAATCACAAATTGAACATCTTACAATCCATCCCGACACCACAATACCACAACACCACAACACCACAACACCATTACACCACATTCCTTCTTTGAACAAGGCAACACCTGAACTTTTATACACGCTGGAAACACTATCTTTACGCCGCTGAAAAAACACAAACATGACATTGATTAAATCCATCTCAGGTATCCGTGGTACGATAGGCGGACCGGTAGGTGAAAATTTCACACCCATAGACATCGTTGAGTGTACGGCAGCTTTTGGCCAGTGGACCCTGGACCGGACGGGTATTGCCCGGGTTGTGGTTGGCCGGGATGCAAGGATTTCAGGAAAAATGGTTCAGGAACTGGTGGTTCAGACCCTGATGGCCCTTGGAATTGAGGTCATTGACCTGGATCTCTCGACCACTCCGACCGTTGAGATGGCAGTCACCGATGAAAAAGCCGGTGCTGGTATCATCCTTACTGCAAGTCATAATCCGGCCCAATGGAATGCCCTGAAATTTCTGAACGACAAAGGAGAATTTATCAGCGCTGCCGATGGCGCCGAGGTTTTGGAATACATAGCAACCCGGAAGATGCATTTTGTTCCTGTCGAACAAATAGGAGCTCGTATTCCTAAAAAAGATGCCATCGAAAAACACATTACGGCCATTTTGTCCCTGCCATTAATACCAGTGGCAGAGATCAAAAAACGTCAATTCAAAGTTGTGGTCGACCCGGTGAATTCTACCGGAAGCCTGGCACTGCCACCTTTATTGGAGAAACTGGGATGTGAAGTACAGCTCATTCACGGCGAACCTACCGGACATTTTGCCCACAACCCCGAGCCCCTGCCCCACCACCTGACGGATCTGAGTCAGGCAGTGATCGATCAAAAGGCCGACTTCGGCATATCCGTGGATCCTGATGTTGACCGACTGGCCCTGGTATGCCCGGACGGTTCTATGTTCGGGGAAGAATACACCCTGGTTGCTGCGGCTGACTTTATTCTGGGACATACACCGGGAGCCACCGTTTCCAACGTCTCTTCCAGCCTTGCTTTAAAGGATGTGACCGAAGCACACGATCAAACCTATTATTCGGCTGCTGTGGGTGAAGTCAATGTGGTGACCAAAATGAAAGAAGTGAATGCCGTCATCGGGGGTGAAGGTAACGGAGGTATTATCTACCCGGATCTGCACTATGGCCGGGATGCCCTGGTCGGAATTGCCTTTATCCTGGCCTTACTCACCGAACGCAACACCGATCTTAAAGCCCTGAAAGCCACCTATCCACCTTATGAGATGGTAAAAGACCGTATCGAACTGGACGGAAGCCTGGATAAATCGCAGGTGCTGCAGAGAGTACGTGATCACTTCAGGAACGATCTGTTAAACGAGATCGACGGCATCAAGGTGGAATGGCCCGATCGATGGGTACAGATCCGGGCATCCAATACCGAGCCCATCTTGCGGGTTTATGCCGAAGCTCCAACGCTCCCGGCAGCTCAGGCTTTGGTGGATCAGGTAAAAGGCGTTTTATCATGATCTACGTCGACAATGCGGCCACCACGCCCATCAGCCCGGAAGTCTTTGAGGCCATGAAGCCCTGGTTGACCACCAACTATGGCAATCCTTCCAGCATCCATGCCGAAGGTCGTAAGGCCCGCACCGCCATCGAACAAGCCCGGAAGACGGTAGCCCATTATCTGGAAGCTTCGATCGGCGAAGTCTTTTTCACTTCCTGTGGTACTGAATCCATCAATACAGCGATCAAGCGAAGCATTCTGGATCTGGGGGTGCAGCGGATCATAACCAGTCCCATCGAGCATCACTGTACACTACATAGCGTGGAAGCGGTGAAACGCGATTTTGGCATTGACGTTGAGTATTTGCCGGTTTCCAAAACAGGATTACCGGATCTGGATGTTTTGCGAAACTTGCTGAGAAACCACAACCTCCCCACTCTGGTCACCCTGATGCATGCCAATAATGAAATCGGCACCTTGACACCGATCCGTGAGATCAGCGCAATGTGCCAGGAAGCCGGTGCATATTTCCTGCCGGACACCGTTCAGTCCATTGCAAAATATCCATTGTCGGTCCGGGAGATGCCGGTGACGTTTCTTGCCGGGTCGGCGCATAAGTTTCACGGCCCCAAGGGCATCGGGTTTATGTACATCAACGGAGATGTGAAGATCAATCCTCTGATTGATGGCGGTTCCCAGGAGCGAACCATGCGTAGCGGCACTGAAAATATCGCTTACATCGTCGGCCTGGCCAAGGCTTTGGAATTATACATCAACGACCGGTATGCACGCCAGAAACACATCGATGGTTTACGTCGCTACCTGGCTGATCAGTTGTTGTTGGCATTCCCCGGCGCATATTTAAACGGGGATGGTCTGGACAACACACTTTACACAGTCCTCAGCATTGCCTTTCCCCCTCATCCCAAGAATGAACTCTTGTTATTGCAATTGGATATTGCCGGCATCTGTGCCTCCGGGGGAAGTGCCTGCACCTCCGGCGCCGAAGCTGCATCCCATGTCCTGGAGGGCATCGGTGCTGACCCGGATTACAAAACCATCCGGTTCAGTTTCTCTCATTATAACACGATGAATGAGATGGATGAAGTAGTGAGGAAGGTAAAGGGTATACTGGGATGAATTTTCTTCCCTACCCATGCAGCCATTTCCAGCCATAGCCGATCACGCCGGCGGCAGCCAGGTTGGCAATCAGGAATATCCACAGGTCGGACCAGCTTAGCATACCCGCGGTCATCATGCCAATGGCGATGGCGGGATTGAAGGCAGCGCCGCTGATGCGTTGAAATGCAAATATGCCTGTCAGGTAGGCAAAACCGATCGCAAACCCATAAAAGGACTGAATGCGTTCCTGTTGGTAGATGGTCACCTGGAACAGTACCCATAACAGCAGGAAAGTGCCGAGAAACTCGGCAATCAGTGATGGGATCATCGGCACCGAACGGATCGCCACTTGCTCGACGTTGAGCTCCGCCAGCAAAGGGGTGGCCAGTAATGTCGCCAAAAAAGCACCAACGATCTGAGCTGCCACATAGGGCAACACTTCCGAAAGCTCAAATTTGCCCTGGAAATAATGAGCCAGTGTCACCGCCGGATTGTAATGCGCACCGGACTGTGCAAAACCCGCATAGATCAGCACCGCGTAGGCAGAACCTACCGCCAGAGGCATCCATTGGGTCTGCCCACCATTGCCGGTCATCACCACCACCAATACCAGAAAGAACGTCCCAATGAATTCCGTAAAGTAATTGCGCATTTCAATAAGTTTCAGGGCAGGAAATATAAGAAAAAATTATAACGTGTTTAATATCGAGTTGGGGTGTTTTCGTTTTTACGTTTTTTCGAAGGGTTATGTGGTTTTGGGGTGTTATAAGGTTTTGGGGTGTTATGGATATATGGTTTTCGAGGTTTAGGATTTTGTGGTTATGATGTTACAGGTTGGGAAGTCATTACCTTTAAAGGTGGTAAAGGGATGTCATAAGGACATCCATAAATTCTCAATTCTGATTGAGATGATTCCTTGGCCAGGTTCGCAGTTGTATTAATATCAGGATTTCAAATGCGAATGGCGAACCATGTATAGCCCATTTAATTTGTGTATTTAGTGGGAGATATTATTTAGCATTGAAAGGGACGCTGTTAAGCCAAGAAGCCCTGATGCATTGATACCAAGAAGCCTTGAAGCATTGATACCAGAAACACTTTTCGTCTACGGCACCTTGCGTCTCGAGTACACAAATGAAGCAGCGCAGCGGATTAGGGCAGAATGTGTTTACATCGGGCAGGGATTAATCCATGGGAAGCTCCTGGATCTTGGGAATTATCCAGGTGCTATCTTCTCTAATGAAAAAGCATCATGGATCTACGGCCAATGCTTCCGTTTACCCCCGTCGTCAGGCCCCCTGTTACAGTTTCTCGATGACTACGAGGGAGATGAGTATCGCCGAGAAGTTTACGAGGTCAGCTGCTGGCACGGCAGGATTTTAGTCATGAGTTACCATCTGAAAAAACTTCGGGATGCACCAGTCATCCAGCATGGTGACTGGTATACCTACCAAACGCGCCGCGACTCCAAAAAGCTTTCTTAACTTCGACCCCGAAAAATGCAGTCACACCAGTGATAGAATTGACCATACAATTACAGGATCAACCCTATATCGAACTGAACAAGCTCCTCAAGCTCATGGATGTTGTGGATAGCGGCGGGATGGCCAATATGCTGATCCTGGATGGTGAGGTGTCCGTCAATAATATGCCGGTTCACGAAAAACGTAAAAAGGTACGGCCAGGTGATGTCGTCCAGGTCGGTAACCATCGCATTCTGGTGCAGACTCAAGAATAACCATCATGATACGGATCCGGCTAAAGAAAAACAAAGAAAGTATCCTATCCATGCGACATCCCTGGATTTTCTCGGGAGCCCTCGATTTACACCACCAGGTGGAAGATGGGGCCTGGGTCGAGGTCGTCAACCGGAACGATATTGTGCTGGCTACCGGGCATTACCAGAATCACAGCATTGCCGTTCGCATTCTTGATTTCGGACCGGTAAGCGATAGACAAATCCTGTACGATCAGCGCCTTGCAGAAGCCTATGCAATGCGAAAACGGTTAAACCTGATCCGGACCGACTCCAATATATACCGGCTGATCCATGGTGAAGGTGATCAGTTGCCCGGATTGATCGTTGACGTGTATGGCAATACGGCCGTCGTACAATGCCACAGTATAGGCATGCACCAGGACCTGAATTTGATCTGTCATGCGCTAATTCAAATTGAAGGGATAAACCAGGTCTTCGATAAAAGCCAGGATACGCTGCCGACACAATACCGGCAAACCATAGAAAATGGCTACGTAGTGGGGGATGGATCAATCAAAGATCAATTATTTGAAAACGGGATAGCTTTCAATGTTGATTGGGAACAGGGGCAAAAGACAGGGTTCTTTATCGATCAGCGGGACAACCGGAAGCTATTGGGTGATTTTGCCTCTGGTTGTACGGTGTTAAATGCGTTCAGTTACAGTGGTGGTTTCTCGATGTATGCTCTGGCCAAGGGAGCTAGTGAGGTCATCTCGGTAGATCAGTCAGAAAAAGCCATCCTGTGGGCTGAAGATAATGCCCAACTTAACGGATTCCAGCGCCATCAGGGTGTCTCGGCAAATGTCTTCGAATTTCTGCAGGAGGAGGACCGCAGCTGGGATATTGTGGTCATTGATCCGCCTGCATTTGCCAAATCCTTACAAAAGAAGCACAATGCAGTTCAGGCCTACAAACGACTGAATGCAGCTGCCATGCACAAGGTTAGGCCAAACGGCTTATTATTCACCTTCTCCTGCTCCCAGGTCATCGATCGCGAATTGTTTCATCACACTGTCATCTCCGCAGCCATGGAAGTAGGCCGTCCCATGCAAATATTATTTAACCTCAGTCAGGGCGCAGATCATCCCATCAATATTTATCATCCCGAAGGACATTATCTGAAAGGCTTGGTCGTGCGGGTGGGATAGCTTCGGATTTCACCTTACTTAAATTCGTAAAATAATTACCTTTGATGTTTTGAAATGAACTCCTATGCGTGCATTAACAGCCTTGTTTCTGACATGCTTACTGATCTTCAGTTGCCAATCGGAACAAAATAAAGTCGATCAGGAACAACTTAAAGCGATCGAAACCTATAAATCAGCCTACGATGCGAATAAAAATTCCATCAATGGTTCGAAAGTGGTTAACGCCGTTATTGAGTATGCAGAGAAGAACCCAACCGATGCCACCCGCATCAATGAATTATTTAATGATGCGATTGCCATCTCCCTTGAACAGTCCAATGCAGCCCAGGCTTCAGGGTTGTTGAATACCCTGATCAAGGAATACCCGGACGACGACCGGGAATCCCGTCTCGCGCAACTGACCCGGATGTTGCTGGAAATGAAAAACCATGAAGCAGCAGCGTCGCTCTGTCTGGCCAGCCTGCAAGCTTTTCCCAACAGCTCCTCCCTGCAAGAATTAAAAACCCAAATCAATCCTCAGGACCCGGATATTAAATCTCGCCTTGACCGGCTTAGCACCAGCATGTTCAACGATTCACTTAATGAATACAGCGTGGATGTTGCCACCGCTTTCGTGGATGGCTGTGAAGCATACGTACTTGCTAACCCAACCGCAAAAGATGCTGTAGACTATCTGCATCAGGCGGGGCAAACAGCACGCTCCATCCGGACCTTCCGCAAAGCCATCTCCCTCTACGATTGGATCTATACCAAATACCCTAACGATCCTCGCGCGGGCCAGGCTCTTTTCCTGGAGGCATTTACCTACGACAATGAACTCAAAGAGGTGGACGTAGCACGTCAACTCTATGAACAATTCATTGCCAAGTTTCCGAAGGATGAACTTGCTGATGATGCGAAATTTCTGTTGAAAAATCTTGGTAAATCCGACGATGAAATCCTTCAGGAGCTGGATACGGAAAAGCAATAATTCCGAGAGCGGAATACGATTCCACTGAGCAGTCTTTCTCGCATGGCACTGCCTTGGTGAAAATCATGCCGGGATATTTCGCGTCAGATGGCGATCCGTACATAATCCATTAAATCCGATAAACTGAGCCTACGATTTTACTGCAAAGGCTCTTTCAGCGAACGGATGCAGGGCTGTTCCGGCTACCTTCGCTTCTGCCAGCACACGGTAGGTGGATTTAGCTCCCCGCAGGGTCTTTGCTGCCTTCACCATACCCCGCAACAGAAAGTTGTTTTCTTCAATCTGATCCATCCTTGATTTCATCCAACGGACGGGCAATTCAAATTCCACTTCCAGCAATTCGTCTTTGGGTACTTCAATGCGTTCCCGGAGGATGATCTCACCCATATTGTATTCATCGATCAATTTGGCTTTGCGCCGCCCACGTGAATATTTCTCCACACATTTAATGTGTATCTCTGTTACCGTCTGGGGCTGAATGGTGTACAATTGGATCTTTCCGATGACGGATGGTGCATTAGCGGGTATTTCCGCAGGTATGTCCAGGTCTATCTTGACCCCTTCGATACCCAGTAAGCGTTTGACTTTTCCAAACATACTTCAGTAGTCTTTACCTATAACAACCTTAAATTAACCGGTAACATCGCAGTGAGGGTAACTTTTTTGACGAAAGGAGGATCTTTTACGGACGAAACCAATGGTTTTTAGCCTTCTTTCTTTTTCTGGCACGGCCACTCATCAAACGAAACGGCGATGCCAGCTTTGCCCAAAAGGTTTGATCCATGATTCTTTCAGCTTACCAAGCGTATTGACCAGATGATCAAATACCAGCGTATCATCCTGGATACGACCACTGCGGAAGGCTGCGGCAAATTCTTCTTTTGGCAATGTTTTTACGGCGTCATCTTCCATAAAATGGAAATTCCAGCGATCAAACAAGTCAATTCCCAGAGCGCTTTCCAGGGATCTCAGATAGCGTACTGAGGTATCGATGGAGCAACCACTGGCATCCTGCCTGGATTCGTCCACGGCCAGCACGACAAACTGGTTGAAAAGGATTCCGCCCCAGGCGTGCAGTTGGACGTTGTGGCTGGCCCATTGACGGGCAAATGCTTCCAGATGAGGTGTTACCTGTTCTTCCTCCTCAGGTGTGAACGGACGATTTGAAGCATAGATCCAAATCCGGGTGTCCGGACTCATACCTTCCCATGCAGGCAGGGTATCCAATTGTTCTTTTATCGTGGATAATGACTTGGTTTCTGATATCATGTTCTCAACATTGTATGATTTACCACTTATTCTTTTGAATAATCAATTCGGCAAGGTCCAGGACCATCACCTCATCCTGCTTGTCTTTTGCCTTCAAACCATCCTGTAACATCGTGATGCAAAAGGGACAATTGGCAGCGACCGTTTGTACTCCGGTTTCCAGTACCTGTTCGGCACGAGCCACATTGATGCGCTTTTGGCCGGGTTCATCTTCTTTAAACATCTGTCCTCCTCCTGCACCGCAACACAATCCCCTTGAAGCTGACTGTTCCATTTCAATCAGCTCAACCTGCAAGGCGGACAACACCTCTCTAGGGACGGCATAAATACCGTTTACCCTGCCCAAGTAACAAGAATCGTGGTAAGTAGTTCTTGTTGTGGCTCCTCCGGGTTCAATTTTAAGTTTACCCTCCCGTATCCATTGGTTCAGCATCTCCGTATGATGATAAACTTCGAAGACTCCACCGAAATCGGGGTATTCGTTTTTTAAGGTATTGAAACAATGTGGACAGGTCGTAATGATGCGGGTGATCTCGTAAGCCTGGAGCGTTTGGATATTTTGCAGTGCCTGCATTTGAAACAGAAATTCATTGCCGGCACGGCGGGCCGGGTCTCCCGTGCAGGACTCCTCATTACCCAGAACTGCGAAAGTGACCCCGATTTGATTCATGATTGTGGCAAAAGCCCGTACGACCTTTTGTGCCCGGGCATCAAAATTACCGGCACAGCCCACCCAAAATAAATACTCGGGTTTTTCTCCATTCGCTATTAATTGCTGGACTGTCCGGACTTCCATTTGCATGACATTTACGATTCTTTATACCAGGCTTCCCGATCTCCATTAACCTGCCAAACACTTCCTGAACTCTCCAGGCTGTTGAACATCGGCAGCCAATCTGGAGGACCGCTTGATTCATTTAAGATCTTGTAGCGTCGTAATTGCAATATGATGTCAAGCGGATCAATCAACACCGGACATGCTTCCACACAGGCATTACAGGTAGTACATGCCCATAATTCCTCATCAGAAATTCGCTGGAAAAGGTTTTCTCCGTCGGTATAATTTAACTTCGATAATGATTGGTCTTTAGCTTCGGTATTGAGGTATTTTACATCACCTGATTCAATATTTGTATAGACTGCTTCTGCCCGGTCCCGAACATCCATGATAACTTTGCGTGGAGATAATTTTTTACCGGTGAGGTTAGCCGGGCACACGCTGGTGCAGCGGCCACATTCCGTGCAGGTATAGGCATCGAGCAAGTTTTTCCAGCTAAGCTGGGTGATATCAGCTGCACCAAATTCCGGAATTTCGACGGGTGCTTCGGCTGCTTCCTCAGGAGCCAGGCCCAGCATCGTCTGCAGTTCACGGGTTATCTCAGGTATATTGGTCATTTTGCCACGGGGCTGTAACCGTGCATAATAAGTATTCGGGAAAGCCAGCAGGATGTGCAAATGTTTGGAATAAGGCAGGTAGAGCAGAAATCCATACACCACCAGGATGTGCAGCCACCAGCCGGTGCGCTCTAAAAAGATCAATGTTGACGTTGACAAACCTTCAAACAAAGGCGATATCAGCCATGATGACATCATCAGTTTTCCGGTCATGTGATAATGGTCTGGTTCGACCTGTTGCAACACCTGGTCCGCACCATTCATGGTCATGATGCCCAGAATGAGTAATATCTCTCCCAACAGGATCAGGTTGGCATCAAGGGATGGCCATCCTTTCATCTCCGGCTTCCAGAAGCGTTTGACTTTCACGATGTTACGGCGGGCCAAAAAGACCAGAGTGGCTATGAAAGCCAACACGGAAAGGATTTCGATCAGGTTAATGACCAGAGGGTAGAGCACTCCTATTTTACCTGCAAAGATCCGGTGTTTCCCGGAGACGCCATCGACCAACATTTCGATCAACTCGATCTGGGTCAACAGGAATGCTGTGTAAATGAAGGCATGGAAAATAGCCGGGAGCCAGCGCTTGAACATCTTTTTCTGGCCAAATGCTATGAGGAGCACATTGCGCCAGCGTTGCCCTGGATTATCGTCTATCGATTGTGATTTACCCAACCGGATGATTTGTACAATACGGCGATAACGGCGAAAGGCCAGAAAGAAAACGGAAAACGTTATAAGGGTAAAAATTATAGCTTGTATGGTCATGCCCAATGGAATATCCTGTATTTTTAGGCTAGAAATAAAGGTATGAAAATCCTCAACGAAGCTCAAATAAAACAAAAAATTAAGCGGCTGGCTTACGAGATCCTGGAGAACAATTACGATGAGGAAGAACTGATCATGCTGGGCATCAACAACAACGGACTGTATTTTGCAAAACTATTGAAAGCGGCCCTCCAGCGCATCACACAAATTCCTCTAAAGGTGATACCCCTCAAGCTGAGCCCTGCTACGCCACTGAACCACCCCATCGAAGTCGGCGCGCCCATTGAGCAGCTCAAAGGCAAGGTTCTTCTGGTTGTGGATGATGTTGCCAATACAGGCAGGACCATTTATTATGCTTTCAGGCCATTGATGGATATTCTGCCCAAAAAAGTAGAGGTTGCCGTCCTGGTGGATCGCAAACACAAGTCTTTTCCTGTAAAAGTGGACTATGTTGGGTTAAGTCTGGCCACCACATTTATGGAAGACATTGACGTCCGATTGCGCGAAGTAGAAGAAATGGAGGTCTATCTCAACTGACAAGAGAACTGCCTGAAGCTGTTTCATTGATTTTTGAAACCAATGATTCGTCTACTTTCTGTTTTAACTTCCACTGAATTTTGGTTGAGATCTCCTCGGCGACCTGCATGGTTGCCTGGTACCCTAAATCAAACAGGTCCCTGGCTTTTTTCAGGTTAAAACGGCTGTACTCATGTAACTCACGCGGTTCGATGATGATGTCGCTGTAGTTCAGTTGCGGTTTGATGTTGTTTAATGCTGCCAGGTCAAAACACCGTTGCAGTAAATTGACCATTCCGCTCATTTCTTTGGTTTCGATAGCAACCAGGGGAACCAGGTTTACGGTGATGATGAGGTCACAATGCTGATGCAATGGCGCAACCGGCGCATTGGCCAGCAATCCTCCGTCAACGTACATGGATCCGTCCATCTGGATGGGCTTAAACAATAATGGAATGGTGCAGGAAGCAGCAACAATCTGATCCAAAGGACCCGAATTCCGGTATTCTATCATACCGTTATTGAGGTTGCTGACGGCGACATACGTGGGAATACCCAAAGCAGCAATGTCGTTGTGAGGGATGTATTGTTTGAGTTTCTTACGAAGGTTGGACAGATCGGTCAGACCCAGCGAAGGCATCTTCAATGAAAATAAACTATAGAGTGAAGTTTCCTCAATAAATGCCATCATGTCTTCGGGTGCATAGCCCTGTGCCAACAAAGTTCCAGCAATGGAACCTGCACTGGTTCCTGAAATATAATCCGGTTGTATTCCCAGTTCAGCCAATGCCTTAAAAACACCAATGTGGAGGATTCCCCGGGCCCCCCCTCCGGAAAGCGCCAGACCGATGCTTAAGGATGATGAGTTGTCAGTATGCGGTTGTTCTTCCATATCGAGTTTACAAGTTAAATGATTTGGGTGAGGATATCCTCCATATCATCCGACGAATCAGCTACATAATTGAATTCATATTTGTAGTTCTACTTATGTGTTCTAAGAACGGACAAAATAACATTAGGGTATACACCATTCTATAAACTTCAATGGAAATAAATCCATTATGATTACAAGTACCTCTTTTATAACAGGATTATGACTTAATTGATCAAACGATTAATCGAGTAGTAAAGCTGGATAACTGTGAAATCCTTATTCAAAATCTGGCAGCCTTATGGGATACTTTTTTGCTTTTGACAAGAATTCAAGCTTGAACGCCCCTTCTTCTGTAAAATCCATCCTGGATTAAAAAAAATGCCACGCTTTGCAGCGTGGCATTTTCTATCCTGAAGTAGGATGTTCACTTCATTAGTTGAAGATGTAACGAACACCAACCCGCATTCTCCAACGAGATGCAAAGCTGCTGATGTCGTATTTCTCCAATCCTGTACGATCGTTGGTAAAGCTGAAAGTAGGCGTATTCCCATCCAAACCTTCGTACTGGAAGAGTTCTGAGTTATTGAAATCACCAACTACATTGTAGATGGTACCCCAGTTCTTATTGATCAGATTAGCTACGTTTTCAATATCCAATGATAGTTGAATCCGGTGCAGATCTGCTCCAAATACAGTACCCAGGTCCTGACGAATTGCCAAATCCCATTGACTGGTAAAAGGTGCTCTTGAACCATTCTTATCGGCGTAACCGCCGCGGCTGGCATCCAGGCTCGGATCATCGGAGATGAATGCATTCAACAACTCCCATTGTTGAGCCGGTGTCAAACCATTCTTTTCTACCAAAACGATATCACCTTGGGTGGATGGGATGTATGGCAATGAACGGTTTCTACTGGTACTTCCCGTCTCGTTATTCGGGTTCTGACCATTTCTGGCGCCAATCACGTAAGAAAATGGAATACCGGATTGTCCTTCGTAAAAAAGTGATACGGTGGTTGCAAATGCTCCGCTTTCCACCCAGTCCACTTTATAAGAAAGTGCGCTGATAAGACGGGATCCCAGGCTATAATCCGAACGGCCCAGCACAGGCAAGTTTCTTCCATCGATACTTACCTGTCCACGCCACTGAGAGGAGTTTTGTGAAGAGGTACCTTCATTGACAGCCGTAGCGTCACCATAGGTGTAAGCCAGCATGAAGTTCAGTCCGGACTGCCATTGCTTACTGACCATACCGGAGAAATTATAGGTGTAGCCTTCATGGGTATTGCTACCCACGTAGATGGCGCTGTAGGTCGGGTCAATGCTTTTCCTGGTGTATACCGGACGGTTATCTTTCCCTGCCCAGTTCAGACTAACGGTAGGATCCGAGTTGACATTGGTATACACCACGTTGTTTAGTGTTTTGGTGAAAATTCCTTCGATGGAGAATCTCCAGCCACTCAACAGCGCTTTATCAAATGCCAGGTTGGCACGGAATACCTGTGGATATTTGAAGTTCTTGGTAAACAGATCCACCTGACCGGATGGTATTGTGAACTGGGGATTGGTGTATTGTTCGTTAACATTGGCAATAAACCCGTTCGGCGCAGAACCGACATACCCCAGGGTAAGGCCGTTGTTGTTGAACATAGCTCCCGGCCAAACAAAAGGTATTCTTGAGGTAAATATCCCCAATCCACCACGCAGGACGGACCTGTTGTCACGATTCATATCATAACTAAACCCGACTCTTGGAGAAAACATGATCTGACCATCCGGAGCTTTACCTCCTTCGATGTCATTTGCAATGTCGTACTTTGCCTGCAATGCCGGCAAGGTGGTGGTGTTAAATGAAGGGTCGATCTTGGGATCAGAAGTAATGAATGGCACATCGATACGCAGACCAGCAGTAAGCGTAAATTTATTGGTTATGGACCACTCGTCCTGACCGTAAATACCCAGTTGCATGGCATTAAAGTCTGCAGCTGCTGCTGTTCCATCACCGGTAATACCGTCAACCAATGAATACGAGCGGTCGTAATCGGTTGGTGTGGCATTATCCAGGAAGTCCTTTACATTGGCGTAATCGTACGATCCATAGTTCTGTGGAATAAACGTGTTGTAAATGTGGTAGAACTCATTGTGTGTACCGATGGTGAAAGTATGGTCGCCACGATACAATTTCAAGTTATCAGTGAGGGTGATGATCTTCTGATCCAGCTCATTGGCAGTAGAAAATTCTTCACTACCAAACTGGATGGCACCTGCTCCGTCCTGAATACGTACGAATGGGAAATCACCGCCAATCGGATCACGGTCATCCAATACACTGGTGAAACCCAGGATCAGGTTATTGGACATTTTGTTGCTGAACCGTGAGTTTAATTCGGCAGCAAACGAGTTGGTGGTACTCGGGAAATAAATACCATCATTCGAATAGTTCAGTGTGGTACTGCTGCTACCGGTCTGGTCTGTTTGGATCGCTTTGGTATACTGATGACGTACGGTCAGTTTGTGCTTGTCGCTCAGGTTAAAGTCCAGCTTACCGAACAATTTTAATCCGTCGAGCTGATCCAGTTTGCTTCCGTAATCTCCCGGGTCATAGTTGTAGGTATTTTTTAAAAATGAGGTGAGCTCATTCAGTCCACTGGCATCGGAATCGCCCCGGTAAGTACCAAAATCAAACGGAGAAGGCGTTTCATCTTTCTGAATCTCCACATTGGCAAAGAAGAAAATTTTGTCCTTCTTGATAGGACCTCCCAAAGAAGCGCCATACAGTTTTTCAGAGAATGTAGCCAGTTTTGTGCGATCGCCACCAATGCGATCAATCAGTTTACCTGGCGTCTTACCGGCCAGATCCTGGTTTTTGTTGAAGAAGTAAGCCGTTCCTGAAAAGGTATTCGTTCCGGACTTGGTAACCGCATTGATACCACCACCGGCAAACCCTCCCAGGGTTACGTCATATGGAGAAAGAACCACCTGGATCTGATCAATCACGTCCACGCTGATTGGCGAGATACCGGTTTGACCACCATTGGTACCCGAAGCTGCCAAACCGAATACGTCGTTGTTGACAGCACCGTCAATATAAATAGCATTGTACCGGTTGTTAACGCCGGCAAATGAAATACCACTGACTGAAGTACTGGCTTGTGGTGTCAACCGGGTGAAGTCATTCAGATCCCGGTTCAGGGTTGGTAATGCATCCAGCTCTGCTGAAGTGATTTGAGTGGACGCTCCTGCATTTTGCCCGGTTGCGCCCCGGGAGGACACGACTTCAATGCCCATCAACTCAATGGGTTGATCTTCGAGGACAATATCCATTTTCTGGGCTTCACCCAGACGAAGCATAATCCCCTCTGTTACGTTATCACCGAAACCGGTATACGTCGTTGTAATCTTGTACGGACCACCAACACGCATATTCGGGATGGTAAATGATCCGTCAAGGTCAGTAACGGTACCATAGGTTGTACCGGAGGGCAAATGGATGGCGACAATATTGGCGCCGATCAATGGCTCACCGGAAACATCGGTTACCGAACCGGTAAGCGACGATGTTGTAACACCCTGGGCTAGAAGTCCCTGCTGAAGCATTGCAGCTGATGCTAGCAAGAGCAAGACCAGGTAAAACCGACTTAGTAAAAGTTTTTTCATAGTCCTTGGAAAATTTTGTTAATAAAATGACTGAACCTTCGCCTTCAAGTGTCTTTATCGCTATATATAAATAACAAAAGGCTAATTTTCAATCTTTAACATATATCAATATTTAAAAATTCAATTAAAAGCAAATGCAAAAACCGTAACCACTTTTCTGCATTACATCCAAACTGGAAAACCTTGAAAAAAGGGAATATCAGCAAAGAGGCACCTCGCCGGATTGATATCCGCCAGGGGCATAATCTTCTGCAACAGTAGTAGTTCCTGTAATGAGGTCAGCATCTGGTGAGATATGCTGATTCGACCTAACCTGAAAGACGTCAGAAACTGACGTTGAGGCGGCCTTTCCAATAACAGGAAATACCAGCCTTACGGAGGTGAACAATCTTTTCATGGCTGAGAAATTAGGTTTACGGTTTTAACTTGAAGTAAAGGTAGTCACTATGATTAGATATCGCAAAACCCAATATAAGTGTAATGTTAACTTTTAATTAGCTCAATGTTAAGAAGATAGGTATTTCAAAAAACCTCATAGACCAAATGATATTTACTATTTTGTCAATTATACTTCAATCATTTTTCAATAATTCTATTGTTGGCCAAAATTTTTTTGGCATTTTAATACAAATGGGTACAAATCCAACTCGATGAAAAGAGCCGATCCGTCAACAGATAAGGTGATTATTCGGTGATAATCGGCACGAAAAAAAATTGCTTCCGGCGCAAAAAAAGAGCCGCTTTTATTAAAAGCAGCTCTTTCTTACTTGTAATGGACCAGAATCGTTTAATTCTATGCCATGGGCTTAATTGAACAGATACCGGATTCCAAATTGGATACTGTAGGTATCCGAGGCGAAAATGGCATCTTTTTGTAACGTTTGATCCAACAGTTTGGTAGAAGTACCAGATCCGGTGGTAACCATTTTATAGCTTGGCGCTCCTTCTCCGGTAACACCCGAGAAAGACAATGGACGACTGTTGATCACTTTATCTGATACACCCCAGCTCTTGTTAAGCAGGTTGGTAAAATTGAGAATATCTGCACGGAACTGCAGGGTATTCCGTTTACCACCGGTGTTCACATAAAACTCTTGCAAAAATGAAAAATCTGCTCTCCATAACCAGGGAAGCAGTGCTCCATTGCGTTCTGCATACTGACCACGGCGGGTGCTGAGGTAAGCATCCTGGTCGATGTATTTATCGAATGCGGCAGCTTGTTGTGCTGCAGTAAAGGTCACTCCATTACTGGTAAAATCTACAAACGTCAACTCACTGGCATTGTTCGGTACGAAGATCAGGTCGTTTCCATTGATCCCGTCTCCGTTCATGTCCTGGTTATACACATAGGAGAACCGTCCTTGCGTTGCACCGTTAATGAACAAACCCAATTGCGTTGCACCGAATTTCAGGTATTCAAAACGGTAGGAGATGGCTCCGAAAAGACGATGGCGCTGGTCGTTGGAAGAATAACCCAGGTCAGGATAGTTATTACCGTTAACGCTCACGATGCTGTTGTATGATCCACTTGCAATGGAACCAGCATCGACCAGGTTCTGGGCAGAACCGAAATTGTAAGCAACTTTGGTAAACCAACCATCACTAAATCGTTTCTCCAGAGATGCGGTGAAGTTAAGCGCAGAACCAATGTTCTCATTGGTAAGGTATACGGCTCCGGTCACATTATCATTGATCCGGATGGCGTTATTCAGATTCGTTCCAGAAAGTCCCAACCCAGGAAATGTAGGACGTTTGTCCGGGCCTGTAAAGGTGCCTGATGCGCTCTCCTGGTTGATATTCCAATAGCTGATCCCATTGATGTCTTTGCTATAGATCAGCTCAAGGGTACCTACAAAATCTCCAGGTAGTCTTTTGTCCAACGCCAGGTTTGAACGCCATACCTGGGGAAATTTAAAGTTATTGTCAACCAGGTCAATGTTATAAGAAGAAGGCAAAGATGGATTGGTAATGAATTTGCCTGGGTCCGTCGTAAATGGCCGTGTGGTGGTCTTATCGATCTGTTCAAAACCGGTAAGTACACCGTTATTGCCTACAACGTTGGAAATCCAGACGAATGCCGGCCGGCCGGTGAAGATACCGGATCCACCACGGAGCTGGGCGGTGCGATCACCTCTCATATCCCAGTTAAATCCAACACGGGGTGAGAATAAAAACTGAGGATCCGGAAGTTTCTTTGTACTCACTTTCAATGGATTGCCACTCGGATCCCGATAAGTTTGCGTCAATACCTCAGGGTTTTCAAATCCGGTGTCATCAAAAATAGGCACGTCCATGCGGATACCGGCTGTGACCATCAGCTTACTACTGACAGCCATTTCATCCTGCAGGTAGAGCCCGCCGTAGGTTACCCGGGTAGGTTGTTCGGGTTCAGCCCCGCCGGGCAATGCCGAATACCGGTATTGGAACCGACGCAATTCCACAGGTGATACGGTCCGGTTCGGGTTGGCTTTTGCATCCGTCAGATCGCTGTAAAAGTCTTCCAGGCTGTTGTAAACAAAAACCCCTTGTGCGCCGGGGAAAAATACGTTACGGAATTTCAATCGCTCAATATTAAGTCCTGCAGTCAGTGTATGCTTGTTCAAATACCAGGACAGGTTATCCTGCAACTGATAGGTGGTATATTCCAACTGGTTATTGGGTGTAAATGGCTCAAAACCGGTAGAAATGTACGTTTGGCCCTCTTTCTGGATTTCTATTAATGGGAAAAAGGTACCGTAGGTGCCACGATCTTCATTCTGGAAAGTCCAGCCGGCAATGAAGTTATTGGATAGCTTGTTGCTAAACAGTGTATTGAGTTCACCGATTACCGACGTGATCTTATCAAAAATGATGTAGTTGGAATTTCGATAACTCATGGCCCGGCCGTTGGTCCGGCGATTCCCGAATCCAAGTGATGTGGAGTTGGAAATAAGCTGATCGGCCTCCGAATCCAGCCGGTTAAAGCGCAGACTGAATTTGTTTTTATCGTTGACGTTCCAGTCCAGTTTTGCCAGGTATTTATCTCCGGTGGTATTCAGATCGTATCCCTGGTAAATGCCGGTCTCATAACCAAAGTTGGTGTTAAGAAAATCGGAAACCGCTTTCAGATCTGATTCCAGTACCCGGGTCGTATTTCCTTCTACCGGGTCGTTTCCTTTATTGGCAATATCCTGATAAGGGCTGGCCCGTCTTTCCAATTCTACGCTGGTAAAAAAGAAAAGTTTGTTCTTGATGATCGGGCCACCGAGGCGAAATCCATATTGCTTGTTGGTAAATTGGTTCTGATCCCGGATGAGCGTGGTCTCCCCGGCATGGATACCGGTGAGATTCTGGTTCCGCCAGGTGTAAAATGCAGAACCGGTAAATTCGTTGGTACCGGAACGGGTTACAGCATTGATGCCACCGCCGATAAATCCGGATTGGCGCACATCAAATGGTGCAATGTTTACTTGTACCTCTTCGATAGCGTCCAGTGAAATGGGTGCAATACCAGTCCGTCCACCAGGTTCGCCGGCCAGACCGAAACTGTTGTTCAGCAGGGAGCCGTCGATGGTAATATTGTTTAAACGGTTGTCCTGGCCTCCAATGGAAGACCCTCTGGCCTGAGGTGTCAGCCTCGTAAAATCAAGGAAGTTCCGGCTGACGGTAGGTAGGGTATTCAACTGATCTGCCGTAATGGTTGTAGCAGCTCCGGTACGATCCGAGCTGAAGACATCACTACGGCTTGAGGTGATCACCACGCCTTCAATTACCATTACTTCGGTATGCATGGTGAAATCCAGGTTGGTGGCAGTTCCCAGGCTCAGGTAAATATTGTCCTGAACAATATCCTCATAACCTGTATAGCTTACGGATACCTGGTACGGCCCGCCGATACGCATGGTAGGAATGGTAAAACGGCCATCATCATTCGTCACCGTCCCATATCGGGTTCCCGATGGAGTATGTACGGCGATTACGGTAGCTCCAATAAGGGGCTCTTTGTTCTCGTCTATTACTCTCCCCACCATGGAGGAGGTGGTAACCTGGGCGCTGAGGTTCGAACCCAAGGTCAAAAAACCGATGATCAGGAGACACATGCCTAGCTTGTATCTGCCTAAGAATTTAATGGTGGAAATTCTCATGACTGAATATTTGAATTGAGATTAGTTCGGCAGCAAAGCTAGGGAGAATGCAGATACATTTATATAGTTAATATTAACGTATTGTTAATATTTAAAGAACTAATTTATAGTGGTTAATGCTTTATTTTTTTGGCAAAAAAGCCCACTCAAAATTATTTTTTTGGCAAAAAAACCTCGGCCAACATGCAACGGACACTTCCTCCACCCAACTTCTCAATGGTATAAATGGGAGCCTGTAATATGGAGACATCTTTTTCCAGCAAATTGATCTGACTTGAGTTCAGCGAAAGGAAAGCTTGTTCCGACATAATCAGGTAGCGAATCCCATGTTTGTTGCGGACTAAAAGCATATTCCCGGCGAAGGAATTTACCTGCTCAAGGCTGATCTCAATGATGGATTTTCCAGACTTTTTAAGGGATGAGGTAACCTGCTCACGGTCACTGGATCCGGGAATTGCATCAAGACAAATTACGGCATACGTCTCCCCCATTGCCATCATGACATTGGTGTGATATATAAGCTGTCCCTGCCCGTCTTCAGCCTCAAATAACACCGGCTGAAACCCCTGTTCCCGGCAAAACAACTTAAAAAGATCCGGATGTGTCCGGGGGCTGACACAAGCAAATGCCCACCCCTCACGGCGCTCGAAAAGCATGCTTCCGGTGCCTTCCAGAAACTTCCCGTCTTTCTCCCAATGGCTGTAATCGACCACCGTCTTGTATCCGAACTCCTTCTGGATAGACTGGACAATATCCGGGCGACGCTCCTGACGCCGGATGGACGAAAACATCGGATAAGTAATGATCTTGCCATTTGCATGAAAACTGATCCAGTTATTCGGAAACACCGCATCCGGTTTAACCGGTTCAGCGGTATCCGCAATAACTTTCACGCGGATGTCGCTTGCCTGAAGCCGGCGTACGAAAGCGTCAAACTCTGTCCGTGCCTGCACCTCAACTTCTGCCTGCGAACGCTGTGTTTCATGCCGTTGAAAGGCATTATTAGCCGCCGTCTCTTCATTGAAACCAAAATGAGCCGGACGGATCATCATGACCGTATCTGTAATGACTGACTCCATAGCTATCTATTGATTTGCGGCCAGGGTTTTTAATTCATGAGCCAGGTCGTGACCTAAAAAGCGCTCAATCATATCGTGGCCCAGATAAATCAGCGGTGTCAGGATGACCGCCATGACCGATTTATACATATAGTTGACGCACCCTATGGCCAAAACCCGGACCAAATCCCAGTTGGAACCAATGTAAAAGGCTACGATCAAAACCACAAAACTATCAATGAACTGGGATACCAGTGTGGATCCGGTAGCACGCAGCCACATGTATTTTTCACCAGTTCTTTTTCGTATCCAGTGAAAGACAACCACATCCACCAACTGCCCCAGAAGAAATGCCACCATGGAGCCAATGATGATCCATAGCCCCTGACCGAAGATCTTTTTAAATGCCAGGTCCATATTGGGAATGGAACGCTCCGGGCTGGCTTCCACGATACCACTCTGGGACTGCCACCAGTCGTTGGCAGGAAGATGGATGCCCAGAAAGAACATCAGGAAAGCATAAAGAATCATAACGACGGCCATCCAGGAAAGCATCTGTACCCCACGACGTCCGAAATATTCGTTGATAATGTCCGTCATGATGAAAACCACCGGCCACAAAATGACACCCGCTGTCAGATCAAAGCCCAATCCGGTCACGCCAAACAAAGTCATGTTGAAAGGCTGCAACCCAAACAACTTTTCCAATGAAAATATCTTGATACCGATCAGTTCTGCGATCAATGCATTGGTGATGAAAAAACCACCAAGGATCATAAATAGCAATGTGGCTTTATTGGTATACCATTGTTTATGTATTTCCATAGATCATTCCTTTTCCTGCTACATCAAAAGTACGTTGCGAATCAGATATTGCCCTCTTTTCACTTTCATGGATTGGCTAATTTATCGAAGCATCTTCAATAATCTATTGAACAACCCGGACGTTCATGAATGATATGGTGATCCAGGTCCGATTCAAATGCAAAAATTTAATAGCCTTGCTGCTGGTAACTTTTTTTATACAGCAGGGCATGGGTCAGGATGCGATCAGCTACCAATCACTACGAGGGCAAATCGATCGAATCATCCGGTACGACACAGATATCCCCACCGGAAATCATCATGGATTTATCATTGGAATCATTGACGGAGACCGCCATTGGATCCTGGACTATCCGGGCACGCCAGCCGATAGTTTGAATGGCGATATGGTTTTCGAGCTGGGTGGATTGAGTCAGGTATTTACAGCGCATTACTTAACAGAACTTGCTGACAAAGGAAATTTGGATTTAGACGATCCGATAGCCATCAGCGGGATATCATTGCCGGGGACTTGGAAGGAGGTTACCTGGAGGCAATGTTTTCAATATGCCACCGGGCTTCCCAGGGTAATTCCCGGACTGGCAGCCGACCAATCCCCTGACAATCCATATGGTAACATTGCTTTTCCAGATCTCATTTCAGCAATTTCCAGGATTCCCTTCAAGCCCGGGACATTTCGTTACAGCCCCCATCCGTATGCCATGATCCAGGCTGCACTGGAAATGCTTTTTGACCAGCCTTACGAAGCCCAGATCAATGATTTTTGTAATGGTTTAGGCCTGATCAACACGGGAATAATAACGCCGAAGCCCGAAGTCACAGCTACCGGCTACCGACGCAATGGCATAGTGGCCATTCCTTGGCATGTGCCTGCCTATCAGGCTTCACTCGGCCTTTCGGGCACCATGAATGACCTGATGCATTACGCCCATTGGTTGCTGAATCATGCTGGAGATCCCCGCTTTGAAAATTTGTTCCAACCCACTCTGAAAACCCATTTGCGTGGCCGGATCGATATGGCAGGAGGTTGGTATGTTTTAAAACCGGTGCGCAGAAGTCAGATCTACACCCACAGCGGACAAACCGGAGGGCACAAAGCTTATCTGGGATTTGTACCGGCCACCCAAACGGCAGTGATGATCCTGGGCCAGTCTCCGGAAGAGACGAATGATCTGGGTTTATTAATTTTGCGAATGATCAATGATTCCTGGAAAAGAAAAAAGCCTGATGAAAAAGAATAAGAACCAAAAATCCGGAGACCATGCTCTGGTATACACTACCCATCCGGAGACAATGGGGTCGTTATTCAGCGGCCTGCTGGGTGAAGAAGAGGAAGGATCGAAAGACCTGGGGCTTAGAGTTCGGGTAATCCTGGAGAAAAAGCACCGCGGCGGCAAGACTGCAACCGTAATCAAGGGGTTAGAGTCGTTGCCGGAAAACGAACTTTCCGGTATTGGAAAAACATTAAAGCAGCTGTGTGGTGTTGGCGGAAGTGCGAAAGATGGGGAAATCATCCTGCAGGGCGATCAGGTTACCAAATCTGTTGAGCACCTGCTAAAACTCGGTTACAAAGACACCAAGAAAGGAGGTGGTTAAACCGGCTTTCTGATCATGCGCAACATGCGTGTCTTTCCCTGCATGTCCAATTTGAACGTTGCCTCCCAACCAAGACAGGATGCAACCCAGTTTTGATAATTGCCGGTGAGAAATTCATTCAATTCAAAGTAGACCCAACCAGCACCGGTGGTTTCAGCAACCTGCAGTATTTTCCGGTAAAAACGCAGCGGATCATCCCCATCCACGAAGAGTGCTTCTTCCGGCTCATACCGCAACGTGGATTCTCCCATCATGGGGCGTTCATTCAACGGAATGTAAGGAGGATTACTCACGACCACATCCATCCTGGTCGGGTGCATAAGAGCCGTGGGATCAAAAAGGTCAGCATGAATCCAATTTATGATAACACGGTTTAATGCTTCGTTCCGCTTCGATATCTGCAGGGCATCATTACTTTTTTCCATCCCGTAAAGGTTCCATTCTGGCCGTTTTTTTTTCAAAGTTACCGGAATCACCCCTGACCCACTGCCGATATCCAGAAGAGATAGCTTACCGGCGGGGTGATCTTCCAGAATCCAGGCAACCAGTTCTTCTGTTTCCGGACGGGGAATGAGTACACCAGGTTCCACCTGGAAAGGGAGTCCAAAGAAATAAATCCGTCCGCACACATAGGCAAGAGGGACGCCTTGTCGCAGTTTTTCTATGTAAGGCATCAACATCGAGGTTGTAACCTTTTGTCCATTCGCTAAGATTGGCATGACCACATCTTCCCACAAACTGCGCTCGTACCAGGTGACTTCCCTGGGTGAAACCACAAGCTCCTGGCTGTCAAACCAAGCTTTCCATGAACTCCGGTCTTTAATCAACTCATCCATGCCAAAGCATCCAAACGGCCACGACCGAAGTGATCAATAACAGGCTATATCCCGTGAATAGCCTGGTAGGAACAATGGAGTTCAGGGCAACTCCCTGCCTCCCAATTACGATACTCATCATAACTTTCTCGTACAGATAGGCTACCACCGTACCGACTGCTACGCCGAACATACCCATCCATTGCATCGCCAGAATGCTGACCACAACATTGATTACCAGCTCCGAAGCCGAAATCAATACCATAGCGCGATGTTGGTGCCTGGCAATGAAAACGGTATGCACCAGCCACAACCTCGGGACCAGGGTTAGGAGATAAATATTGAATAAAAATGCACTTTCCGCAAAAGCTGAAGAGAACAATTGCGGAAAAAGCCATGGATTGATCCACACCAGTACTATGCAAAGTGGAAACAAGACATGGATCAGTTTTAGACTCCCCTCACGAAGAGCATGGTTTCCTGACTGTTCATCACGGTAATAAAGGGGCAAGACCGATTGGATCAAGGCACCCACCAGGGCTCCGACAAAAGGGAGTTCTTTTGATCCATAGCGGAATATGGCAAAAATGCGTTCGTCTGCGTAATACCGGCCAATTAATACCGAATCAATCGCCATCGCCAATGCCCCGATCAAGGCATAGAGAATAAGTGGCAAACTACCCTGCCCGATCAACCGGAACCATCTCCATTTTTTAATAGCAAATCTCCGTTTCCATAATACAGTCAATAGGGATAGTTGCATCAAAAAACCGGCCCCAATCAGCCAGCGGATACCCGACTGCAGCCCCCAGCCCAGGAGCAACGGAATGGCCATCGCCAAAAACTTAAGCAGCCAGGAGCCTGCTGCAAACCACCAGATGTGCCATGCCTTTCGTTCCAGGACCCAGAGCAACGGTAAAGCCAGTGTGGGTATGGTCAATAGCAGGTAGAGGGAATATTCTGCCAGGTAAGGAACATGGGTTTGTCCGAGCAAAAAAGGCAGAAAACGACCACGGCCCAGGTACAACAACCCGAAAACCAGGACATTCAGGGCCATCATAAAAAGATAAGTAAACAGCCATTTGCCATAGCGGTCGGGATCTTCTGCGTCGGTACTCCTCATAAAAGACTGACTTACTCCGGTCATCCAAAAATAAGTCAGCAGAAATGCCAGAAAAACCAGCATCTCAAAGAATCCGATCTGGGCGGTGTCCTGTAAAACTTTGGCCAGCAAAATGCTAAATGCCAGACTAAGGATCTGCTGGCTGGCCTGGTAACCCTGCAAAGCAAGCACCGGATTGTTTAACCAGTGGTACCATTTATCAATCCTCCTCAAGAGCAACCTGTGTTTCGTCAAAGCCAATTCCAGCTACCGCGAGTTCCTGCAGGATCGGTTCATAAAAGTCCCGCCGGACCGGGATGTGCACCCCGCTGGGGAAAACAGTGCCCGTAAGGATGTTTTTTGCCAAAATGCCGAGAGGAAGGCCAACCGTTTTGCTCATAGCGGTCCGTTCATCATTATCACCCCGTACGTCCATAGTGGAAGTTCTCCGGTATCGGTGATTGTCCAGCTCATAGTCGATCTGGTGGTGCATCAGGATACGGTCATGATCTCCTTTTTGTATAGACCATCGATCCAAAAGCAATACCTGTAAGATGTCCGCCGGAGTGCCGGATTCAACGGGCAATTGCCCCTCACCGAATAAACCAAGCCATTTTAAAGCCGCCATGCGTTCGTCCTGCTCTGTCACTCCGAGAAATTCAGCAACATCTCCGGCTAATCCCAGCCCAGAATCCGGAACAAAACGCCGTACGTAGGAAGCCCAGGTAGCTCCTCCTAATTGGTGTAAACTGGTCTTATCTTCTGTCAGTCCCAGGCGGACCAGACAGTGCCAATCTCGGCAAAATCCTGTATAGCGCAAGGTCCCACGGTAAATCCGGTCTATTCCTTCCAGTCCGTAAAGTCCGATATACTGCAACGAATCCCGGTTCGGGTAGGAGTCAAACATACCTGCAGGTCCAAGGTCCCACCCTTTGGTATGTTCAAAAATGGAATAGTAGGGCACACAGCGGATGGCACCAGAATCCAGGTACTGGGCGGTACCCTGGCCAGCAAGAACGATGTTACGGGGATTCCAGGTGATCTTATAACGCCAGGGATTCCCGGCGACTGCATCCGTTTCCATCAGTCCACCCGTCACCGAATCAAAGGACCGGATCGTCCCCCCTTTTTCTTTTATGGCATCGATCATTTGCATTGCCGACATGTGGTCGATGCCGGGATCGAGGCCCAGCTCTCCCATGATGAGTACGCCTGCTTTGCGAGCCTCCTGATCCAGCCCCCACATCTCCTTGGTATGGTAGGACGCTGTAAGTACCGGACAATGATTACGGATACCCAGTAGGGCAACCTGATAATGCAAATTGGGAGGCAAGAGTGATATGACCAGGTTGCTGTTCTTGATCAACAGGTCCAGTTCTTCAGGATTGAGAACCGATAGTCTGATGGCTTCCCCTTTCGGATGGCCAGCTATCTTCTTCAATGCCAGGTCGTATTCCCGGTCAACCACCTGGATGGTCCACGGATGAGATTCGGCTTGTTTCAACAAATAATCGATCAGCGCCGTCGACGATCTCCCTGCACCTATCACTGTAATCTTTACCATGAAATGTATTGATTTCGGCTGCAAAAATATCCATTTTGCGTTTTATTCTCTATTTTCCAAACCTCAAGCCCTGCGATTGAAAGAAAAAACCTTACAGTATCAGTACACTCTCATTTCAGATCCTGATGAATTGAGCAGAGAGGAAAGGGACTTGCTGGGACAAGCCTGGAAGGCTACAGAAACCAGTTATTCACCGTACAGTCATTTTGCAGTTGGCGCTGCCGTATTATTAAAAAATGGTGAGGTTATCAGCGGCAGCAATCAGGAAAATGCATCTTTCCCGGTAGGTTCCTGTGCAGAACGGGTTGCAGTCCACTTTGCGAAAGCCCGTTATCCGCATGAATCCATTGAGCTGATTGCCATCCGGGCTAAAAAAGCAGATCACCCCATCCTTCAACCGGTCACTCCGTGCGGGGCTTGCCGCCAATTGTTGATCGAGGTGGAACATCAGCAAAAAAAAACAATCAAATTGCTGCTTCAGGGTGAGGCAGGTCCTGTCATGCGGATTGAAAGTGTTCAGATCTTACTACCTTTTTATTTCAGTGGAGATGTGTTGCTTTCCTGAGCCGGATACTTGCAGCCAGCAAATCCTCAGCCGTATCGATTCCTATGGGTTCATAAGTTGTTTCCACCACATGAATGGTGTAGCCATGGGATAACCAGCGCAATTGTTCCAGTTTCTCCTGCATCTCAATAGTCACCGGCGGAAGCCCGGCCAGCGACAACAACACATCCTTGCGGAATCCATAGACACCGATATGACGGAAGTGAGCTTGCTGATCAATCCATTGTTCGAATGGTATATCCCTGAGGAAAGGAATTGCAGCCCTGCTGAAATACAATGCCTGTCCTTTTTCTCCGCGGACACATTTTACCAGATTGGGGTTAACCAATTGTTCCGGGAGGGTTAACCGGTGGATCAGTGTCGCAAGCTGCCAGCGATGGGACGTCATCTCGCTCACCAATGCATCAATCGCATCGGGCTCAATGAAAGGTTCATCGCCCTGGACATTGATGATGATGGTATCCGAAGCAACATGAAGACCACCGGCAACTTCAGCAATACGATCCGTTCCACTGGGATGATGGGGTGAAGTCATCACAATCTGATCGGTGAAACCGGATGCAACGCGGACCACTTTCTCATCGTCGGTAGCGATGATAACCCGGTCGATTGATTTACTTTTACGTACCCGGTCGTATACATGCTGAAGGACCGGCTTACCCTCCAGGTCCAGAATGACTTTTTCGGGTAGCCTGGAAGAATTCAATCGGGCCGGTATGATAACAATTGCCATAAATCAGCGTATTCCAGGAAGGTCAAAGGTATCTGTAAAAGGTCTGAATGTTAAAAAATGTTCCAATTATTTACATATTACATTTTTTTAACATATTTTTGTTAGAAATAGAACCTATGCGCTGGATTTTACCGCTTCTGTTATGGGCTCAGTGGTCCTGGGCAACCGGCAACCCAACCAGTTACCTCACGCTTAAGGATACCATAATCGTGCATATTGCACCCGATGATCAAAAGGTCTTCAACCACATTGTTGAAGCAAAGCAAACGCTTTATTCACTCGCTCGGTTCTATGGATTGGATGTCTATCAAATCTATGACTACAACCCCTGGTTGCGCAACCGGGTATTGGCGGTACACGATACCGTCATTGTTGCATTGGATGAGCACCTGCTGGTCACCACGCGCGATGGCAATCCCAATGAATACGTTCCGGTGTTTTATTCGGTCCGCAGTTCTGACAATTTATTCCGGATTGCCAGAAGATACTTCAACCAGAGCATTGAAACTATCCGGGCACTTAACCACCTCGAAGACAATACATTATCCATCAATCAAAAACTACTCGTAGGATACATCAGCATTCAGGGGGCGGCTTCTGTTAATCCCGTGAACAAACCGATTTTAGTTAATCAGTCTATTGAAAATCAGGAGTCAGCCCCTATTCTTTCCGCCAGCAAGCCATTATCGATCGATGAGTCAACCGGACTACCGAGCGAAAAACCTTCCATCCGTGAGGAGGTTACCGAATTGGAGGACGCCTTTACTACTCCCAAGATCTCCTATGCTTACGACGAGCAAAGGGGAGTAGCCCTCTGGAATAAAGACATCCGTCAGAAGAGCGACCTATATGCGATGATGCGTGATGCTCCCATCGGCTCTACTGTTCAGATCACCAATCCAATGATCAACAAGACG
Source organism: Lewinellaceae bacterium (assembly GCA_020636135.1). Classification (NCBI taxonomy): domain Bacteria; kingdom Pseudomonadati; phylum Bacteroidota; class Saprospiria; order Saprospirales; family Lewinellaceae; species Lewinellaceae bacterium. The sequence goes on along the minus strand of JACJYK010000001.1, from coordinate 1,504,644 downwards.
GTATATGCCAAGGTTATTGCCAATATGCCCGAAGCCGTTTATCCGAACAATGTATGCATTATCGTATCCCCCGGAGTTGCCAACCTCCTCGGGGCGGTGGACTCCAAATTTTTCGTAAAAGTTAAATATCTTGCGCCCCAAATCGTAAAATAATGCACTATTGCCAGAATGTCCTTGAAACCATCGGCAACACCCCGATGATCAAACTAAACAAGGTTGTCAAGGATATACCAGCTCTCGTGCTCGGCAAAGTGGAAACCTATAATCCGGGCCATTCCATCAAAGACCGGATGGCGCTGAAGATGATCGAAGTTGCCGAAGCGCAGGGATTGCTAAAACCCGGCGGGACCATCATCGAATGCACCAGCGGGAACACGGGCATGGGCCTGGCCCTCGCCGGGGTGGTCAAAGGCTACCATTGTATATTTACCACCAACGATAAACAGTCGAAAGAGAAAATCGACATGCTGAAAGCGTTGGGTGCAGAAGTTATCGTATGCCCGACCAATGTCACACCGGATGACCCGCGCTCCTATTATTCCGTGGCCGACAAGCTGAGTAAAGAAATTCCCAACTCATTCTGGTGTAATCAGTACGATAATTTAGCGAATACTCAGGCCCACTATGAATCGACCGGACCGGAGATCTGGGATCAGACCGAAGGAAAGATCACCCATCTTGTCGTTGGTGTTGGCACGGGAGGTACTGTTTCCGGTACCGCCAAATTCCTGAAAGAGAAAAATCCCAACATCAAAGTGTGGGGTATTGACACATACGGCTCGGTATTCAAGAAATATAAGGAAACCGGGATATTCGACGAAAAGGAGATCTACCCCTACATCACCGAAGGCATCGGAGAAGACATCCTTCCTAAGAATGTCGACTTTAGTCTGATCGATCATTTTGAAAAAGTCACCGACAAAGATGGCGCTCTGGCAGCGCGGCGGTTAGCCCGGGAAGAAGGTTTGCTGTTGGGATATTCAGCAGGATCTGCGCTGGCTGGATTGCTGCAAATGGCTGATCAGCTCACTGCTGACGATGTGGTGGTAATCATCTTTCATGATCACGGCAGTCGTTATGTGGCTAAAATCTTCAATGACGACTGGATGCGTGATCGAGGCTTCCTGGATCATGAAAAGTCCGTACGAGACATCCTCGGCACTAAAAAAGGTGATGAATTTATCGCTGTGAAGGAATCAGACCGGGTGCGAGACATCTTTGAAATGATGAAATCTGCTGATATTTCTCAGGTTCCGGTTATGCAGGAAGGCAAAGTCATCGGATCCATTACTGAGACCGCCATCCTGAAATACCTGCTGGACAATCCGATGAAGCATGCAGATGAGCCGGTATCCGGTATCATGGGTCCTCCTTTCCCGCTGGTGGACCGTACCATTAAATTAAAAGAACTGCACCGCTACATCACCCGCGAAACGCCGGCAGTGCTGGTTGAGGATGGTCAGGGTGGCTATAATATCATCACCCAGTACGACCTGATCCACGCGGTGTGATACCGTGGTCTTACTTGCAATACTGATCAATGTAAGATTGAGCGCGGCTGGATTTGAGCTTAAGTGCCGTTTTGAAAGAATTACAAGCCTGACTGTTCTTGCCCAGCTGAGTATAACTTAACCCACGTTCAATGTACGGGTCTGGCTGATTGGCATTCAGTTTAATCATGGCATTAAAGACTTCAACTGCCGATTTGTAATCCTGTGTTGTATTTAACAATTTGCCTTTCATCATCAGTGCGTTGTAATTGTTATTATTTGCCTCGATGAGCTGATTCAAAAGATTTAAGGCAAGGTCATTTTTATTCTGATTACGCAGTTCACTGGCCATCAACCAGGTTACATAACTATTTTCTGGTTCGGCTTTACTGGCCTGAATCAGATCGGCCCTCGCCTGATCCAAGAATCCTTTCCTTTCATTCAGCTCCATTCTTCTGACATACAGTTCAGCGATATCCGGATGCTTGGCAATCGCATCATCAATAACCTTTTCAGCTGGCTCTTTACCATCTGTTTTGACAAAAATGAGTGCCTGGTTATTGATATCCTGTGAAAATACTTTCGCCAGTAGCACAAAATTCTTATTCCCTTCAAGCTTGCCTTCCGGCACATTGGAACCCAGCCGGTTTGAAAAATGACTTTCCCAGATACAAATGCTTCCTTCAGGCGCCTTCTCAATTTCCTCGAGTTTCATCAGTGAGAATTTGGAATCATTGCGATTATAACCAGCTGTCCAGTAAAACCACCCATGTGAAGCGAATGTCATAGGGGCACTTTCAAATCCCAATTCTTTATAGATATTAACCACTTTTTCCATCATCTGACGCTCGAGATTGGAGTTGGCCTGAGGGTTTTCAGTTATCAACGTGTGAGAAGCCAGCAGTGTAAACGTGAGCCCGAGCAGAACAACCAGGTACCATTTATTATTGTCCTTCTTGCGGAGAAATAGTGGCCCGATAAAAGTAACCAGTGTTAAAATTCCGACAATGGGCAGATTAAAATAATCCAGTTTATCTTCCACCAAATGGTGCAGTCTGATGTGATTTCTGAAGAAAAATCCGGTTAGTATTAAGCTGATTACAGCACCTGCCCGGATAAGCGTCCAATTGGTTTTTTTTAGGTTACCGGTCATACCAAGCATCCATTCGTTCAATCCCCATAAAGCGATCATCGCGGATAGTGGTGAAATGGGAATCAGATTCCTTAAAAATCCTGCAGACTGACCCAGGTTCACCTTCCACGCAAAAAGGGTATAGACCAAAAAACCAAGATAAAATTGACCATCAATCAGCCAGCTGACTGATTTGCTTTTTATTCTTCCCAGGATGCCCAGAAGAAAGAAAAAGAAAATGGTAGGACCAATTACGTAAAAGTATCTCCTTAGGTAAGTATCCGCCGGTTGATGACCATACCGGTTCTCATCCGGGGCACCATGCAGGACCGTATTAACGACATAGAGCGGATCTCCTTCGATAACCCAGCCTGCAAGATCCCAGAGCAGTACTCCTGCTCCGAGAAGGGGTATCATTTTCCATTGCTTGTTCATTAAAAGGACCCATGCCCAAAGAATCAGTAAAACGGACATCTCTGCACGCGCCAGAGGAAGTAATGCGCCGACAAGGGCAAAAAGCAACCATTTCTTTTCAAGGGCCAGATAAATGCCTGCACTGATAATGGTTGCAGCCAAGGGTTCTGTCATCGCATCCCTCCCCACTCCAAGAAAGTACGGTTGAAGCATCAGAAAAGGAATAGCCATAAAGGCAAAATTCCATTTTAGCAACTTGCTGCTTTTGTACAAAAAATAAGCTCCCGCTCCGGAAATGGCCGACATCATGATCGGTATAATCGCCTTTCCTAAATGCACCGGAAGGAAAAAAAGAACGATGAACAGCGGCCGGTTCCAGAAAGAAATAAACTGAGAGGGGTCATGGATTGCAGCAAGGGCATTGAAATAACGGGTTGGACAATCTTCATCCCAGGTCGCGCTGCTGGACAAGCCCCAAATGACGTAAGTCAGATACATCAATCCCAACAGGATCCAGGCAATTTGTTGTTCTCTTGATTCCAGCCAGGGCAGCTTTAAGATTAATACCTGGTTTTTCGAACTGGATTTGCGCCTGGATGGCATTTTAGATTGGGCACCCATCGATTCTTTTTAGATCATTTGGAGGTTAAGACTATCCAAATTAAATTGATTTATCGATTTATCCGGGATTTGTCGACTTCACCCGTATAAATTAATTCCTTCCTGTCAATTTCAATCCATTTCCGAAATTAAGAATGTACTTTGTTATCCAATGCATATGTCTATGACAACCTATTTTCAATTGATCTTCAGCTTTCTTCTTTTCTTCGGCAATTGCCGGGAAAATGTGATGGTTCAGGATCCTGTTGCGGTCACCGGAGGGCTAATTTCCGGTGAATACCTTGACCAGGCTCAGGTTCATACTTACAAAGGTATTCCATTCGCCGCCCCGCCGGTTGGCAATAACCGGTGGCGTGCTCCCCAGCCGGTCATCCCCTGGCAAGGTGTGCGTGCATGCACCTCATTTGGGCCGAGCCCGATGCAATCCAAACCTGTGCCTTTCATGTACTGGTCCAGAGAATTCCTGATTCCTGAAAGCCCCATAAGTGAGGACTGCCTTTACCTGAATGTCTGGACCGGAGCCAAAGACCCCAATGAAAAAAGGCCGGTACTGGTCTATATTTATGGTGGAGGATTTCAATCCGGTGGCACCGGGTGCGCCATCTACGACGGTACCGCCATGGCCCAGAAAGGGATTGTATTCGTCAGCATCAACTATCGCGTCGGAAGCTTTGGATTTTTTGCACATCCGGAACTTACGGCTGAATCAGGGTACGGTGCCTCCGGAAACTACGCCCTGCTGGATATGATCGCCGCACTGAAGTGGGTGCAAGACAACATTACTGCGTTTGGTGGCGATCCGAGCCAGGTAACCATCGCCGGTCAGTCCGCAGGTTCTTTCGCTGTTAATTTTTTAACGGCTTCTCCCATGGCTAAAGGCCTGTTTATCCGTGCTATCGGTGAAAGCGGAGCGAATTTTTATTCAAATCCCAGACGAGGGCCTGCTGACCTTAAGTCCGCGGAAAATGCAGGATTGGAATATGCCCGCACGATGCAGGCAGCCGATCTGGAAGCATTGCGCAATTTGCCGGCCGAACAAATCCTTTCGACCTACCGCAGTATTTCCTGGCCCATATCCGATGGTTATGTTCTACCCGGCACCGTAATGGATATTTATCAGGCTGCGAAGGAAAACAAATTTGCCTTGCTAGCCGGATGGAATGGGAATGACGTCATCATGGGGCCACCAGCTAATCAGGATGCATTCCGGTCCACGATGGAAAAGCGTTTTGGTGAAGAAGTATCTCAACTTTGGGAGGTGTACCCTAATAACTCACAAGCGCAATCGGATGCCGTCCAAAAAGCCATAAACCGGGATGAATCGTTTGGGGTTCAGGTGTACACCTGGGCCAGGATGCATTCAGCCAACGGCCAGCCGGCTTACGTATACAACTTCAACCGCAGCTTGCCGGCTTATGATGCAAGTACGGCCTTTGGCGCCTTCCATAGCGGTGAAATAGTTTATGCCTACGATAATCTGAATACGGTAGACCGGCCCTGGAAAGCAATAGACCATGAAATTGCCAACCTGCTTTCATCTTATTGGGTCAATTTCGTGCGTACTGGTAATCCTAATGGTGAAAATCTGCCGGACTGGCCTGCGTTTGAAACCAAATCCAACCTAACCATGATTATTGATACGGTCAGCCACAGCGAACCGCTCCCTACCCTGCCGCAGATTCAATTTTGGGAAAACTATTATCAAAACCACTGAGGCTTTAACCGCCAGATATCGGGCCATTCTGAACACTTTCGTCGGTACGCAGGAAAGTTGAGCATGGAAATTGAATACCTTTATGCCAATATGATCTGTTTGAAATCGTTATTCAATAAACTGTGTACATGCAACGATTCGCCGGCTTGACGATTGTTTTGCTCGTGTGTTTTAGTTCCGTAAAGGGCCAGGACCGTTATTTCTCCCAGCAATTTGCTAATCCCATGTATTCAAACCCTGCGCTGACGGGAATTTTCCTGGGAGATTACCGGACGTCAGTGACTTACCGTTCTCAATGGCCCATGGCTTTGGAAAATCCTTTTTCCAGCTTTGCGCTGAGCGCAGATGTCAATGTAAAACTCAAAGGTAAATCCTTCTTCAGCAATGATCGGGTTGGTGCCGGCGTCCAGTTTTTTGCCGACAAATTGGGAGGATTTGATTTTAACACCAACCAGATCTCCCTTTTCGGCGCCTATCACAAGACACTCGATGTGCCCAGCCAGCTTGTTCTTTCTCTGGGCTTCCAGGCAGGTATCGTCCAGAAAAATGTCAATTACGACTACCTGCGTTTTGGAGATCAGTTTTTAGAAGGTTCCGGATACTCAAACCCTACTCAGGAGCCCGCAGCTGAAAATAATTATGGATACAGCGATTATGCAGTGGGCCTTAATCTGGGAAGATCGCCCACTGACGGGATTAAATTCGTCACAGGACTTGCGATGCACCACTTTGCAACGACTAACATCTCGTTCTTCCGCCAGCTGGATGATGCCGCCGTTATACCAAACAAAGTCAACCTTTTTACCCGGTTGACCGGTTACGCCCAGGCTGAAATGCCGGCAGGAGACGGATTTGCCATATCCCCCAGGGTATCCTACATCAATCAGGGTCCACATCGGGCGTTACAGGCAGGTAGTCAGTTTTTATTTGACCTGACTTCTGACCGTTCACGGGTTTTGTACCTGGGAGCCTGGACACGATTTACCAATCAAATGGAAAAATTTGGAGCTGAAAGCCTGACTGCTTTTGGAGGTTTGAAGCTGGGTGCAGTATTGGTAGGTTTAAGCTATGATACAAACATCAGCGGAATCGCTTCTGCATTCGGTCAACGGGGTTCCATTGAGTTTTCACTCATCGTTATCGGGAACACGGATAGTGACGGGATCTATTGCCCCGAGTTCTAGTGCTTATAACTGAACCACTTCTACAATTTCCAGTCCATATCCCTCTAATCCAATGCGTTTGCGCGGATGACGGCTCAGTAATTTGATCTTGCAAATATTCAGCTCACGAAGTATCTGGGCACCGATGCCAAAGTCTCGTTGGGGAGCGCCGTGCGGAACGGTCTGCCCGGTCCAATTCTTCAATTGGTTGATGATGGATTCTCCATCACCATGGCGCATGAACAAGATGACTCCGGTTCCTTCCTCCACGATGCGATCCATGGCTTTCTGCATTACCTGGCTGTTGTCATCCAGCAAGTTAGCCAGCAAATCGCCTGTTCCCATAGAGGAGTGTACCCGCACCAATACCGGCTCATGGTTTTTGATATTGCCTCGAATGACAGCCAGGTGAGTGTCTCCGGTGGTAATCTGGTTAAATACTTTAACTTCAAGTTGTCCGAACTGGGTATCGAGATGAGTTGAATATACTTCATTCACGATGCGTTCATGCCGCATCCGGTAAGAAACCAGGTCTTTGATCGAAATCACTTTGAGGTCATGCCTGGCGGCAATTTCAATCAGCTGGGGTAGCCGGGCCATTGTCCCATCTTCATTGAGTATTTCGACCAGAACGCCAGCCGGGTAAAATCCTGCCAGCCGGGCCAGATCGATGGCGGCCTCAGTGTGCCCGGTTCGGCGCAATACCCCGCCAGTCTTGGCTTTAAGCGGAAATATATGTCCGGGACGGGCGAAATCCTCCGACTTTACTTTCGGGTCGACCAGGGCTCGCACACAGGAAGCGCGGTCGTGTGCAGAAATTCCAGTCGTACATCCATGGCCAATGAGATCAATAGAAACGGTAAATGCCGTCTCATGCAATGCCGTGTTATCCTGTACCATCATGGGCAAACCCAGTTCTTCCACCCTTCTTTCATCCAGCGGTGCACAGATCAGACCACGTCCATGCGTCGCCATAAAATTGATAATTTCCGGTGTCACACATTGCGCGGCACAGATGAAATCCCCTTCATTTTCACGGTCTTCATCATCCACGACGATCACCACCTTGCCAGCTTTGATATCTGCTATTGCTTCCTCCACTGTATTTAAAAGAATCTCATGATTCGTTAGACTGACCGACATGCACTAACAAGTTTTCAAGTTGTTCATTAAACAAGTTCCACTGATAATGGTTCCGCACAAAATTACGTCCATTTTCTGCTATTTGCAGGTAATACGCTTCATCTTCTAATAAGGTCCGGATAGCATCCCTGAATTCTGCGGGGTTTTGTGCTACCATCAGGTGCTGTCCCGGTATGCCCTGAATGGAATTATTGACGGTGGGTGTTGTGATGGTGGGTAACCCCATTGACATCGCTTCCAGGATCTTGTTTTGCAGTCCTGCCCCTTCCCATATCGGCGCCACAAATAGTCTTGCTTCGGCATAGGAAGAACGGATATCTTCTATCCAACCGGTCACTTCAATGTCCGGCGCCGCAAGTCGTTTCACTTTTGGGTCCGGGCGGGCTCCGGCGATCTGCCACCTCATTTTATTAGTAATTAAGGGTTTGATTTCCCCGATCAGGTATTGTGCAGCCTTGATGTTGGGGTAATACCCCATATTTCCGGCAAACAACACATCCACCCGTTTAGTAACCGAAGGACGAGGCTGGTAATAGGCGGTATCAATCCCGTTAGGAATAACCTGCATGCGGTGTTTTGCATGCAAAGGCATGGCCAGGCGGTCGAATTCAGAAATGATGACCTGGGCATCGTAATCAAAAAAACAATGTTTTTCAAAACGCCGTACTTGTCTGCTCTCCCAATGCCAAAACCATCGTTCGGCAAGGGAAGACTGCTTAGCGCGTCTTTCCGTGTTCAGAGAAAAACAATCCATAAAGTCAATCACCTTCGGAAAAGGTAAATTGCGGGTATACATAGCGGAGCGAATCAGCTGCGTATAGATAACATCCGGATTGTGTTTGAAAATGATCTGTTGAATCTGAGATTTGATATGCCTGCTGTAGAAATAACCCACCTGTATCGGCAATCCCCGTCCCGGAGCACGAACCAGATTTAAGACAATCTGCCATTTCTTTAGCTGGATGGGATGCACCGCACTACACCATTGCTTCAATGGCGAAAGGTCATCATCCGGAGATTCGGTGAGTCCGATCAGGATGATCTCATGATGTTGGCTTAGAAACTGGATCTGATGAAATAGTCGAAGCTTATCGCCTTTTTCGATGGGAAAGGGTATGCGAGGTGCTACGATCAAAATTTTCACCGCGCAAAGGTAGCAATCTCTTTAGGTGTGCACATCAGCCACCGTGTGCTTAATCACTTCCTGACGATAAATTTCCAGAAGTTCCAGGGCGATGCGTTCATTATTAAAATGGGTTTCTACGAACTGACGGGCAGCTTCGCCTATATCTTTTAGATCTTCCGGATGGTTCAGGTAGTACTGTATGGCAGAAGCAAATTCCTGAGGATCATCCGCTATTACGATCTCTTTGCCATTGGTTGCCTGTATGCCTTCGGCCCCCAGGGAAGTCGTGATTACCAGTTTGCCAAGTGCCATGCCTTCAAGGATCTTAACGCGCATCCCTCCGCCAGAGCACAATGGGACGATCAATAACGGGAATTGACGCATGTATTCAAGTGCATCTGAAACCTCACCGTGAACGATAACTTTGTCATTGCCCAGTGATTTCACTTCGCCAGGTGTATTCCTTCCGGCGATGTGCAATTCAACTTCGGGCATGCTTGCCTCCACCTTCGGCCAGATCCCCTGCATAAACCAAAACAGCCCCTCCTGGTTGGGCATCCAATCCAATGCCCCAATAAATCCGATACGCCTGTTTGGCTGATCCGCCAACCTGCGGCCCCCGGAATAATGTTCAAGATTCAACCCTATCGGCGATAAATGAACCCCGTCGTGATAACCCATTTTACGGTATTGCTGCAAATCCCGCTCGGTGAACGTTACCAGCAGATCATAATCTTCCAGGTAGGCTTTCTCAAAGCGTTTTAACTGCTTGCTGATGTGCCGGAAATACCATTTTCTGAGCCCAAACGCATAGTTATCCGACATTCGCTCCCAAATCTCGTATTCCACATTATGGGCACGCATGACGATCAATCCTTTTGAATTCGCCCTGATCGCCGGGATATAAGGACACAAATAAGCAGTCTCCAGCTGGATAACATCGTACTCCTGATCCTGTAATAGCTGCACCAGTTTTTCTTTGAAGGCAGCGGAAATAAATCGTTCTACATTGTAAGACTTATTGAGAATCAGATGTTTAAATGCCTCAATGTATGAGATGTTGTTATCGATGTATACCGTTTCAATCTGGGTATAGTGGTCAAAATCTTCCGGTAACTGTTGCAGGTCTACATAATGCTTGCTGGTATTCATAGCCAGCAGGGTAATGGAACATCCTTTTTGCTGAAGTGCCCGGCTGATGTACGTATTGGCGATAGATTCTCCGTCTTTAAGAGGATATGGAAACTTTTTACAGACTTGAAGAATCTTCATATGGATGGTTTCGGACCGGCCTGTGATAACAAAGATAGGAGCAATGTACCAAATCCTTGTCGTTTATTGCAAAACTCTTCTGGCCTTCTCTCCCATAAAGACCACCTGAATCGTTGAATCGTTTAAATAACGCATTAAATTTTATTTTATTTACAGTCGGATCACAATTATCCACCCAAGTATATGCAGGAAGCAGAGATCATTGTCCAGGCACAGGATGTACAGAAGTTTTATGGTGAATTGCATGTGTTGAAAGGTGTGGACCTGACTATTCGCAAAGGTGAGCTCATTGCTATTGTCGGTAAATCAGGCGCTGGCAAGAGTACCTTGCTACACCTCCTCGGTACTCTTGACCGGGCAACATCCGGAGAGATCATCATCGGGCAGCAAAACATCCTAAAACTGGTCAAGAATGATTTGGCAAGATTCCGGAATGAAAAAATAGGCTTCATCTTCCAGTTTCATCATTTGCTTGACGAATTCACCGCCCTTGAAAATGTCTGCATACCGGCGCTTATTCACCAGGCTGACCGTTCAAAAACCGAAGCTAGGGCAAGGGAAATGTTAACCTACCTTGGTTTAGAGGATCGTCTTGACCACAAACCGGCTCAGCTTTCGGGAGGTGAACAGCAGCGTGTGGCCATCGCTCGCGCCTTGATCAACAATCCTGATATCATCCTGGCCGATGAGCCTACAGGCAACCTGGATACCCTCTCTTCCAGAGATATTCACGCCCTGATCCGTCAGCTTGCCCATGACCTTGGACAGACCTTTATCATTGTAACCCATAATATGGAACTCGCAGAGCTTTGTGACCGGGTTCTGACCATGCAGGATGGCAAGATCCTGGACTAGATCCAGCGGTCGGTTTCAATCAATGGAAATGGATAAGTGATCCCCAGGCGAATCCCTGCCCCACGTAGGACCTCCTGGTCAGCCTGATCGGGAAGATGGATGGTTGCGCCTTCCAGACGGGCCAGTTCCGGTACCCAGTCCCGCACAAAATCGCCCCGGGGATCATACCGCTTTGCCTGGCTGTATAAATTAAAACTGCGCTCTTCCCGCAAATCTGGCCCAATGCCGGCGACCTGCTGCCAATTTCCATAATTTGAACAGGGATCGTAGTCAATTAACTGGGATTCGAAATATTCAGCGCCCAGCAGCCAATCCAGCTTCAAGTCATGGACCAGGAAACCGGATACCAGCTGACGACCGCGATCGGACATAAATCCAAACTGCCGGAAATACCGCATGTTTGCATCGACAACCGGAATACCTGTTTTGCCGGAGATCCATTGATGTAGCAATTCCCAGTCCCGCAAACCAGACACCCGATGGCCACGGATTCCCTGTTGCTGAAAAATCAGGTTGCCATGTTTCTTGGCCATCAAGCGGTAGTAGTCCCTCCACAGCAACTCATGGATTAATGCCTCTGTTGAGGCGCTCGATCCAAAAGCGGATTCATATTCTTTCACCTTCCAGTAGACAGTCTTTGGCGACAGACATCCTTGTGAAAGATAGGCAGAGAAGTGGCTCGATGCGTCCACCCCGTCGAATATATTATGACTTTCCTTGTAATGATCAATCGATCGTGTCTCCCACAGGTAATGATTTAAGCGTTCCAGTGCCGCCGATTCACCGCCCGGAAGAAATGTCCCCGGAGTTTCGGACAGATGAAAATCACTAAATTGAGGTAAAGTGCCGGCTTCCAGATGAGCAGGCAGAGGAGGGAGATCCTGAACCATGTCAGGCAAGGGCTTGCGCACGGGGGTAATGGGTTCGGTTTCTTTCCGAAACTGGGTAAATGCATCGGGTGCGTGCGTGACCGGAAAGGGCAGGTCCGCCGTATAATAGAGCATCTTCCCCCGCGAATAGCGCACTTCCTGTCCTATAGACCACAGACGCTGTTCAAGGGCATCCTGAACCAGCACTTCTTCCCGGGTCCGTTCCCGGTTACAAAAGACCCAATTGGTTTTCAATGCCTTGGCCAGATCGAAGAGTTCATTTTCCGGATGGCCTGTCCGGACAACCAGATCCGAGCCTAATTTTTGCAACTGATTTCTAAGATCGGCTACGGCCTGGATAATGAACCGGGCACGATGTTCCCCAGTCTTGGGGAAGCCAAACCTGGTTTTTCCCTTAAAATTCCGGGTGTCAAATACGTACACTCCGAATACCTCGTCAGCCGACTCCAAGGCATCCTGGAGCGCCTCATTATCGTGTAAGCGCAAATCTTGTCTAAACCACACCAATGCTCTTTTCATACCCGGGAAGTATAGAAACCGTGCTATCTAATCAACCTGCTTTAATACAATTTGTTTTAAAATTGCAGCAAATTACCAGGACCATGAAAACAGGATACCAAATTGGGGTATTGTTTCTTTTAATGGCAGTTTTCAGTTGCCAGGAAGATCATGCCATAGAGAATGCCTATGCACAGGTATTGGCTCTGCACGATGAAGTGATGCCGCAGATGAGTACCATGAGCGGGCTTGAAATGACCCTTCAGGAAATTGTCAAAGACAGCACCATCAGCCAGTCCGGCCTTGATTCTTTGCAGTCATGCCTCAAACAACTGGGAGATGCAGAAGAAGGTATGTGGGAGTGGATGAATCAGTTCAAGAAGCCGGAGGCTGGAACCGATAAAAGTGAAGCCCTGCGTTACCTTGACGATAAAAAGGAGTCCATAAAGGTGGTAGGTGAAGCCATGACTTCCAGTATGGAATCCGCTCAGAAATTGGTAGACCAGTATAAAAAATAATTCATGAGATATTTAGTGTTCATTACCCTGGCGATCGCCGTCATGGCTTCCGGTTGTCAGGAAAAAAAACCATTGCCCATCATTGGCAATATTGAAACCACATCAGACGGAGACACCATCTATCCGGTGATCCGGGATTTCTCATTCATCAACCAGGATAGCCAGGTTGTGACCAATAAAGACCTGCTGGGTAAGGTTACGATCGCTGATTTCTTTTTCACGTCCTGCCCTTCCATTTGTCCCATTGTTAAAAAGCAGGAGCTAAGGCTATACGACCGCTTTGATAACTATCCGGACCTGCTCCTGGTCTCGTTTACCATTGATCCGAAAAGAGACACGCCGGAACGCCTGCACTTATATGCCCAAAATCTTGAAGCAGATCCGAATCGTTGGGTCTTTCTGACAGGACCCAAGGATGAATTACATGCCATATCCAAAGATTATGTAAGCATTGTTTTGGAGGATCCGGATGCTCCCGGCGGATTTGACCACAGTGGCCGACTGATCCTGGTCGATAAAAATGCTCATGTGCGCTCTTTCTGTAATGGCACAGACCCCAAAGAAGTAGACCGATTTATGGAAGATGTGCAATGGTTATTGGATAATGGCGGCGAATAATCGTGCAAATTTCATTCTGATTATCAGCCTGGTGGCACTTTCCTGGAATTGCGGTGTCCCGGAAGAAGGGGAATCATTGTATGCCGAACATTGCGTTAATTGCCATATGGCGGATGGTAGCGGTTTGCAGGGTATCATTCCCGCCATCAATGAGTCACCGGTAATCCGCGGCCCTTATCAGGACCTCGCATGCCTGCTGTATAATGGCAGACAAACTGTCGATACCACCAAATCATTTGTAGCTATGCCATCATTCAATACCCTGACGGAAACCCAGATAGCCAATTTGATCAATTATGTAAAAAAGCAATGGACGGTGGATCCCCGTTTTGTCAGTGAGCAAGAGGTTGTGAAGGCCGTTAAGGCTTGTCAATAATTGTTAATATCTTACGTTTTAGTTCTATATTACGCTGCAAAATTTGAACGCATCTATAATCGGAACCATATGAAGCAATTCATCCTCCCTCTATTTTTGTCCTTATGCTTCAGTTTGAATCTGGCATCGCAAGATCTCGCGGTGCGCTATGTTTCCAGTATCGGGGCTGCAGGGTTGACCGAAGGATGCGCGACCATTCCCGATACCATCTGCCTTCAACTGACACAACCTATTACTTCACCGGTTACCATTGATGTATCATTCGGAGGCACAGCGACCAACATCTCGGATTATACCACCAGCCTGCCTGATCACATCAGTTTCATCCCGGGAGAAGGCGAAAAATGTTTTACACTTTCAGGGATTCCGGATGAAGCAATCGAACAGGAAGAAATAATGCTTGTTTTCAGCCTCAACGGAAATGCACTGCAACAAATGACCATACCAGTACTGGAGACCGGGGATCTGAAGGTTCAGATCAATGAGACCAACCCGCTGTTTATATGCGCCAGTATTCCGGTTTCTCTCTCCGCGAGTAATTCCGTTTCCTATCAATGGTCTGGAAATTCCACCACGTTTGACGATCCCGCATCGGCCTCAGTCATTGCGACAACAGGCTCTTCAGATCGAATTATTGTGACCGGAACAACCGGAACCTGTATCTCTGCGGACACCCTGGAATTAAATGTTTCCGCACAAACGATTACCGCTGAAGCATTGGATCCGACCCAGATATGCGAAGGAACTTCCGTACGACTCAAAGCCACCGTTGATGGAATTGGGAGCGGCCCTGCATTCCACTGGGAACCATCGGATGGTATTGCTGATCCTTCAGCGAGTGAAATCATGGTCACACCCAGCCAGGATATCGCCTATATTGCCTTGATCCCATTGGCTAACTGCACCATATCCGATACGGTCTCGATTCAGGTAGATCCATTTTCACCGGCATTACTCACCGGAGGCGACACATCAATTTGTCAGGGCGAGGCATACCTGCTGGCCTATCCTACCCTGGATAAAACCACCGATTACGAGTGGAAACCCGGCACCTATCTTGATGACTCCACTTCTGCCAGCCCGGTTGCCCGGCCGGAAGACACCACTACTTACCAGGTCATCTCAACCTCTGCGCGTGGTTATTGTGCCGACACCAATATGGTCACCATCAACATCATACCCATCGACATTCAGTTGAATGCTGAAGATACTGTTGAAATTTGTCTCGGAGATGACCGGGTAGTTAACCTGAACGCATCTGATTTCAACCTGACAATAACAGTTTCTCCCAGTGACAGCACGGTGATTTACAACGGCAGCAGCTCCATTCGCTTTATGCCCGAAGTGTCCACGACCTACATCTTAAAAATATCCTCCAATGCTACCGGTTGTGTAGCATTCGATTCCATCTATGTTCGCGTAGATTCATTACCCAAAATAGATACCATCTGGGCGGTACCTCCCAAATCTCCCTATTGTGAAGGAGACGACATTGTATTGATTTCTCCATCGTATGACCAGGCTAAATACCCGGATATCGCATTCACCTGGACACCGGATCAGGGTATTGCCATGGATGAAAATATGTTCCTCAACCTGCGCCTTGTGGCTCAGCCTGACACCATTACCTATACACGGAAGACCGTCAATCATGCTTGTATGCAGGAGGACTTCCTGGAGATCCCTTCCATCGATACGATCATCGACATCTTCCCGATGGATACGGTCGTCTGCCCCGGCGAAATGGTACAACTTTCCGCCCCGGAGCTGAATGATCCGGACTTCATGATCGGTAAGAATGAATGGAGCGGAGATCCCATCAATCTTTGCAAGCAGTGCGATATGCCCAAATACATGGTTTCCATGGATATCAACGCTTCCATCAAGGGAACCAAATTGGGTTGTCCCCAGAGTGGCAGTGCAACGATGAGTAATTTCCCTCCCACAGGCGCACAAATTGTAGTGGACCCGCTTAGTGACAGTGCCTATGTCAAATCGATCATAAACCTGACCGTTGAGACCGATCCCAGAATCACCGATTTTAGCTGGACCCAGGGAAATCAAAACATTGGTTCGGGAAAAAGCATCCAGGTATCAGAAGACAAAGAAGGTACAAAAACCTACATGGTCAGTTTCACCGATCCCAACGGATGCCCGGGAGCTGCCATCGTTTCCATCCGGTGGGTTATTCCCAAATATCATGTGGATATTCCCAACGCATTTACGCCTGATGGAGATGGATTGAATGACCGCTTTCGGCCGGTTAACCTGCGTGGCGCCGAACTGGATGACATGCTGATATTCAACCGTTTCGGTCAATTGGTTTATCAGGGAAATAGTCCTGATGGCTGGGATGGCACTCAGGGAGGTCAAAAAGCTCCCTCGGATACCTACGCTTACATCATGAAATTCAAATTGATCGACGGTTCCATTGATCAACGGAACGGGACGGTTATCCTGATCCGTTGAATCGATTTATTTGGGACCCTCTACCGATCCCCACCGCAAATCCAGATTTGCTTGCAGGGCGAGCCATACGCCGTTGGTCCAGCCGAAGCCATCCTGATTTGGATATTCTCCGCCCCCGGCCTGTTCTCCGGTCAGGTCGGTAACGATGTATTTTTCGGTCATCTTCCCCGTATTGCGATAGACGTCCTGATTGACCCGCATCCAGCGCTCTTTTATGGCGTCGGCAAGGTCATCCAGGTTATAATTTCTTAATCCGACAATAGCCATCCATTGTAAGGGCGCCCATCCGTTTGGTGAATCCCATTGCTGACCGGTATTGAGCAGGGTTGTCATCAGGCCTCCCGGTTTTAGGAATAACCGTTCCAGGAATTTTGCTGTTTTCTCTGCTTCCTCCTGCGTGGCTATCCCCATATACAAGGGATAGACCCCGGCCAGTGAAGGGCTGCCGGCGGGTCGTTTTTGTGCCCACCAATAATCGATGAAATAACCATTGATATTGTCCCAGCAGAGTTTCCGCAATTCATCTTCACGGTACTGCATCCGCTGCTGGTAATAGGACACGGCTTCAGGGTCTCCCAATTGTTCTGCGCCTAACGCCAATACCTTTTCCAGATGATAAAGTAAAGCATTGAGGTCAACAGGAATGATCTCTGTGGTCACAAGGCTACTCAGATCCCTTGCTCCGTCCCGCATCCAACGGGAACTGAAATCCCAGCCCGATTCACAAGCTGCCCGGATATTTCGATAAAGGACCGTGTCAGCATCCGCACTATTTTTCGCCAACTCAACATCTTCGCGGTAAGATTCGGGTCTGGGACGCGGACTATCGTCCCAATAACGGTTGAGGACGCCCATATTGTGGGCACGGACCACACGACGGTAAGCAGTCATCGGCGTCGGTATCTTGTCAATGCCATCCGTCCAGAAAAGGTATTCTTTCAACAACTCGGGATAATACTTTTTATATACTTCTGGCCCGTCATTAGAAGCCAGCAGGGATACCATTAATGAAAAAAATGGAGGTTGTGACCGGGTCAAGAAGTACGTGCGGCTTCCATTCGGGATGAAACCGTAAGTATCAATCAGAAATGCAAAATTTTCTATCATATCCCTGATGAGATCCCATCGGTCAGAGACTGACAATCCAAGCATGGTGAAATAACTATCCCAATAATAGATTTCCCGGAAACGTCCTCCGGGCACCACATAGGGCTTAGGCAGGGCAATCAGCGATCCCGGCTGCTGTGGCTCCGGCTGCCGGGTCAGGATCGGCCAAAGACTTTTCAGGTGCTCGCCCAGATCCTGTCCTTTATCCGACTGATAATCCGTTGCCTTTGATGCAGGGAGGTTGAAATTCCCTTCAACAAATGCCTTTAACTTATCTCCGTCAAGTGGACGCTCATGGTCGTATTTTCGAATAATTTCTTCGATGTTTCCTTTCGGACCTGCGTCTGCAAAAGTCTTGGAATCCGGATAAAGATGCGCCATCTCTACATCATGGAATAGGGCTCCTTCCACCAGATCAGGAGCATCCTGGGCGGTCGGAGGAGATAAAATGGTTGGTGTAGTCTCCGGAACTTCAGACTTTTTACCGGCATCCTGCTGGCAGGCAACGATCAGAATTCCTGCAACAGCCAGGTACATGATTTTTGACAAATGCTTCATCATTGAACATTAAGTACTTGATTACCAATGAAACTGCACCACGATCAAGGGCAAAACAGGCAATTGATCCACCCGCTGATAATGGATGCGGTCAAAGTAAAATATATTTTTCCGATTGAATACATTGATACAAGAAAGCGCAACATCCAGTTGCCCTCCCCAGCTATATTTCCATTGTTTACCCAGCTGGACATCCCACCTGAGATAATCCGGTAGCCTTCCCTGAAAAAGGGGTTTCTCATACAGGACTGCAATGGTGTTTCCGGCATCGGCCACGTCCGTAAACAGGCCGTCTTCCCAATTCAACATCGGATAAAACCCGGCAGTACGGGTAAATGGAAATCCACTGCCCACCTGTCCGCGAATGCTAGCATACCATCCCGGATCGCCTGAGGACCACCGCAAGAGGATGTTGGCCTGGTGTCGCCGGTCAAATATTGCGGGTAACCAGCCACCACTTATGGTCCGGTTCGCATGCGCATAGGTATAATGGCCTCCCATGTTCCAGTGGCGGTTTGTCCATTCAGCAGCCAAAGATACCCCATAGCTCAACCCCTGTTCGGTGGCAAAATCAGGATCTGCCACCTTGCGCTTATCCCGGTTTATTTCTATCAATTGATCAAACCACTTCAGATACACTTCCGACTTGAGGGTGAGGCCATTGTGCTGCCATTGCAATCCGGTGCCTGCATGCCATGCCGTCTGTACATTGTAGGGTACTGTTTCCCCTGAATTATTATACAGCAGGCCTTCCGGACCGGTAATGAAAGCCTGGAAAAAATGAACCACGTCCTGATTGGACCGGGCAGTCACCAGATTTTGACTGTACCTCCCTCCGGCAAGGGTCCATTGCCACTGAGGTAACGGCTTCCACTGCACCAGAATCCGGGGTTCCAAGGAAAGGTAGGAGACCGAAGCGTGGTAATGCAGTCGCAGTCCGGGCTCAATCCGCCAGTGCTGCCAGGATCGGTCATAAAGACCGTAAACAGCCAACTCTGAGGCATTATCGCTGCGGTTAAAGGTAATGTTCCGGTAGTTTTTAAAGGTGAGATCACTGCGGATAGCATTCAAAGCAATCCCATATTCCAGTCTATTTTCCGCATGACCGTTGGCAAACCATAGCTGAGCATTGGCTTGCTTGTAACCGGTAGAACGGGGTACTCCTTCCTCCAGAAAGTTCAGACGGTAATCGCTGTATCCCACACTCCCACCAATCAGGTAGTCCGATTGGAGGGGCAGTACCCGGAACTGCATGCCATAACCCTGGTTTTGCCAGCTTACTGAGGTGTTGGCAGCCAATGGCACCTCGTCACTGATCTGTAAAGAGGTAAAGGATAACTTGGATCCATTCTCCCCCTGCCAGGTCGTTTTCATGGTGATATCCCGGAATTTAAAGTCCAGGGCATCACGGTAGGTAGCCGGAATGGCATCCTTTAAGTAAGGCCAGAGCGCTTCTCTCCCCGCAACCAGCCAGGTCCATTGCTGGTCCCCTCTGGCATAAATCCTTCCCTGCAACCTTACCTGAGCTGATAGCGGGTCAACACCGACCATCCCTTCCAGCGGCTTGCTGGCTCCTTCCCGCAAACGCAAATCCATGACTGAAGATAACCGGCCCCCAAAATTGGCGGGATAGGCTGATCCATATAAGGTCACTTGTTGAATGGCATCAGCCGGAACAACCGAAAAAGCACTCAGTGAATGGAATGCATTAACAACCGGTATCCCATCAATGATCAATAAATTCTGATGGGGATCACCGCCTTGAATATACAATTGTCCTCCCTGGTCACCGGTTGTGATGACACCGGGTAATTGGGTCAGAAATTGAGCCAGGTCTCCCTGCCCTAAAGAGGGCATTTGCTGGATACGATCCGGTGTGATCCAATAATTCCCTAGTGATGAAACGGGAATTTGTTGATTGCTTCCGGTTACTTCTACAGTCCCCAGATTGATGGCATCGCTGTTTAACCGGATCTTCTGATACCATACTTCACCGGCCGCGAGGTCAATGGATTGGGTAAGGGTCTGATATCCGAGATATTGGACTGAAAGTTCGTACAGGGTATCCTTCAAATGGGAAAAACTGAAATAACCTTCGTCGTCGGTGGTTGTAGCCTGGCGATTGAGCTGAACCAGGGCAAAAGACAATGCTTCCCCTGACTCGCGATCAATCACATGACCTCTGATGATCCCGCTTTGGGCCGAGGCAGAAGTCCCTGCCAGAAAAAGAATCCAAAAACAAAACTTTAAGCCTGGATGCATACGTGTTGGCAAAGTTAAACCTTCCCATGCAAACCAACGATGATTACTACCTTTAAGGTATGGCGGGTAATACGCAAGTTGTGGAAATCGATGGACACCGTATTAAACTGTCCAACCTGGAGAAAGTCCTCTTTCCTGACCAACAGATCATCAAAGCCGAGGTCATCCAGTATTACCTGAAAATTGCACCATATTTTCTCCGGCACAACAAATACCGTCCCCTTTCGCTTGTCCGGTACCCGGATGGAATTGCCAGCCACGAATTCTTCCAGAAAGACCGCCCATCCTGGGCACCGGACTGGATAGAATCAATCCGTCTGGGCAAGGAGGAAAAGAAGGACTACATTTTCCTTACCAATGCAGCATCCCTGGTCTGGCTGGCCAATCTTGCCTGTCTGGAAATGCACATCATGGAATTCACCAAACAGGACCCGGAGCATCCCGACCTGATGGTTTTTGACCTTGACCCGGCACCCGATATGACCTTCGAACAAGTGAAACAAATTGCCTACCTGCTCAAGGAACACCTGCTGGAATTTGATTACCACCCGTTTGTGAAGACCAGTGGAGGCAAGGGCCTGCATCTCTTCTGCCCAATTGCACCGTCCAACACCCATGGAGAAGTATTCCAGGCGGCGAAAGATCTTTCCGAAAGCTTCATCAAAAAATATCCGCAACTCGGGACGCTGCAGCTGCGTAAGGATAAGCGTGAGCAAAAGTTGTTAATCGATATATACCGTAACCGGGAAACGCAAACAGTGGTAGGTGCATACAGCCTGCGGGGCAAGCCGGGGGCACCGGTATCCATGCCAGTTAGCTGGGAAACATTAGGGGATATCGGATCTTCTCAGAGTTTTTTTCTGAGGGAGGCGTTGGATCATGTGGAAACAAATGGGGATGCCTGGGAAGGTATGCACAGCCAGGCGGTGTCTATCCATACACATCGGGTGCAAAAAACGACAACGCCCTTCAATCCGGACGGTGTAAAACACAAGACTCCGGAGCAGTTGGAAGAATATGCTGCCAAACGTGATTTTTCCAATACGCCCGAGCCACCTCCCGCAGTCACCTCCGGAACAGGACACGCTTTTGTAGTTCACCGTCACCATGCCACTACGCTGCATTACGACCTGCGGCTGGAGGAAGATGGCGTATTGAGGTCCTGGGCGGTCCCCCGTGGATTACCACCGGAACCGGGCATCAAACGCCTCGCAGTGGAGACCGAGCCGCATCCCCTGGCCTACCTGACCTTTGAAGGTGAAATTCCAAAGGGTCAGTACGGTGCCGGTTCCATGTGGATATTCGCTTCCGGCCAATATCGGAAGACTAAGGATAAAAAAGATGGATTCTACTTTCAACTCACCGGTTCACGCTGGGAAGCTGAATACCGCATCCACCATATGAAAGAAAAAGAGTGGCTACTCGAAAGGGTTTCGCCAGCATTACATCATCCGTTTGAAAGCACCTGGCAGGTCATGCTTGCGGAACAAACCACCAGGATCCCAACCGGATCAGATTTCCGTTTTGAAGTTAAATGGGACGGTATCAGGGCACTGATACTTATTTATGAGGGCTCAATACGTATCCTTAGCCGGAGCGGGCGTGAATTGACCCAACAGTTTCCCGAATTAGTGTCATCCCTCTCCTACCTGAAAGCATCCAATGCTGTCCTTGATGCAGAGATCGTTCGTCTTGATGAGGTGGGCAGACCGGTCTTCAAGCAGGTCATCAGCAGGTTGCATCAATCTCATGCCGGCAAGATTGAGCGACTTTCCAAATCAGCACCTGTCGTTTGCTATCTTTTTGACGCCCTCTACCTGGATGGCCGAAGTATTACGCAGGAGCCATTGGCACGGAGGCGAGCCTGGTTGCAGGACCTGATCAAATCAGGGTCTCCCTTCCGGTTCAGTTCCGATGTGGAGGATGGCGCTGCCCTTTACGATGCTGCCCAGAAAATGGGACTCGAAGGTATTATGGCGAAAAGGGCTGACAGTTTTTACTATCAGGGCAAACGTTCTTCCGACTGGTATAAACTCAAGTTTCGCGATACCATGGAATGTTACATCGCGGGTTTCACAGAAGGACAGGGAGAAAGAGCATCCGTGTTTGGAGCACTTCACCTGCTGCAAAAGCAGGACCAGGGTTGGGTATACAGGGGCAAAGTGGGTACTGGTTTCGACACCGACTTTATGCAATACCTGCGCGAAAGGCTTGATACCTTAACCATCGTGTCAAAACCATTTGATACCCCTACACCGGATGATAAGGTTAGTACCTGGGTGAAACCGGAACTAATCTGCGAGGTCGAATATGCCTCCATCACCGATCAGGGCACATTAAGAGAGCCCGTGTTCAAGAGCCTGATGGAAGACAGGTAAGCGGTAGAAATTTAAGATTTAAGATTGGGGATTTGGGATTTGGGTTATCAGTTGTAAGGTTTGGGTTTGAAACGGGAACACGAAATACGTAAACACCTAAGCACTTAAACACCTGAACACATAATTAACTCAAAGAGGCACAATAATTGATACATAATCAAAAAATATCATATTATGCTTCGAGCCATCTGGAAAGGTTATATCCGGTTCTCCCTGGTGACCATCCCCATCCGCATATATAGTGCCTTAGAGTCTTCTGCTACCATCTCGTTCAAACAGTTGCATAAGGAAGACAACGGCGCAATCGGCTACGATAAGAAATGTAAACAATGTGGTGAGGTTGTAAAAACACAGGACATCGTGAAAGGGTATGAATACGAGCCTGATCATTTTGTGATCATGCAGGACGAAGACTTTGACAAAATAAAACTCAAAAGCACAAAAGTCATTGACATCGAAGCCTTTGTGGATGCTTCTGAAGTTCATCACACACTCTTTGACGCTCCTTACTTTGCAGGACCTGATGGAGAGGTTGCCCAGCAAGCCTACGGACTTCTCATGGAAACATTGCGCAAGTCGAACAAGATGGGTATCGGCCGCGTGGTGTTGAGGGATCGTGAAAATGTGGTCCTGATAGCACCATTTGAGTCCGGCCTGTTACTGTATAAATTGCGGTATCCGGAGGAACTACGGTCTATGAATCAGGTGCCACAAATTGGCGATGTAAAAATTGACGAAGCACAGCTTAATCTTGCCAATACACTGGTTGACACCATGACCAAACCTTTTGCCGATCTGGAATTAAAAGATCGCTACCGGGAAGCTCTTATGGAAATCATTGACGCCAAGATAGCCGGAAAGGAAGTCATCGCCCGCGTCGAGGAAGATGCTCCGGTTGTGGATATTATGGCCGCACTTCAAGCCAGTATCAGTCAGGCAAAGTCTCAGATGAAACCAATGAAAAAAGCCACTGGTGAAGCTAAAGAAGAAAAACAGGAGGAGAAAATCCGCAAGATATCCTGAACGGAGTCCGCAATACCTTGAAACTTGATTGGTACTATTGTTTCAAATATCCACTAAGTAAATCTTCCTGATCCGCAGGAACCAATCTCCGGTATTGTAGATAGGCGTCCATGGCTTTTTTATGCATTTTGGTAGCCAGGAATGCAATGGTTAAATTAAACCAGGCATCACCAAAGTCCGGATCAATTTCAAGGGCAACCTCATAATGGACGATCGCCAGATCGTAATTACTTGCATCGAAATAGACGTTAGCCAGATTGTAATGTGCTTCCAAATGCCTGGGCTGAAGACTTAAGGCTTTGGTGAAAGCACCGATCGCTTTGGCCGTTTCTCCTTTGCCAGCATATATAATTCCCATATTGCAAATGGCATCTGCACTGGAACTGTTGGCAGCAATGGCATCAAGATACCGGGCTTCGGCTCTGGGGTCACCCATCTCATCCAGAAAAAGCGCTTCTTCAAAAGGCGTACGATGGGATGTCAGCTTACGCAATTTAGAAACCTGCGGGGTCTCAATAGCTTCATCGGGGTCCGTCGCCTGAAATAAATTGAGCTGGCCTTCCGCTTCCTGTTGCTCGGCCTTTGTTTTATTGGCTTTTCGAAATCCGACTTTACGTCCGGGCCACTGATTGGGTTGATAGTTAATGATCTTGGCCATGAAGCAAAAATAGGGTTTTTAGTGGTTAGATTTCAGACGAGGGATTCATAAACTCACTGCCCGGCAAGTTGGCGCAGGTATTGAATCACATCCTCCAGTTCGCGATCACTCAAAACACCTCCGTAAGCAGGCATCTCGGTGCCCGGCTTAAACTTTCCGGGATCCAGTATCCAAGCTTTCAGATCTTCCAAGCCTTTTTTATGCAATGCTTTTTTCAAGTCCATCTTATCGTTTCCATCATAACCATGGCACTGCAAACAATTGTATTGTTCGTAAACCTGCCGCCCGGCAGTTGCACGTTCCAGGTCTACGGCAGGCAATGCGGAAACACAACCCAGGGCCAGGATGACCAAAAAAATAAAAACGAGAACAGGCATACTTGTGGGCAATAACCAATTATACATACTTCTGCGTGCCATATGATGTTATTCAGATAGTAAAAGTAAGCTTCTTCATAATTGCCGAAATCCTTACTTTTGCGCTCAATTTAACTTAAAGTTGATTTAACCGCAGCCATCATAAGGCATTGTTTTTATGGCGTATATTTACACCCTATGAAGAAGATCCGCAATTTTTGTGTCATCGCGCATATCGATCACGGCAAAAGCACCCTATCTGACCGGTTGCTGGAAGTGACCCAGACCATCTCCACGCGGGATATGCAGGCTCAGGCATTGGATGACATGGATCTTGAACGCGAACGTGGCATCACTATAAAGTCTCATGCCATCCAATTGTATTACAACCATACGGATGGAGAAACCTATACGCTGAATCTCATCGACACCCCTGGACACGTGGATTTTTCATACGAAGTATCCAGATCGATAGCAGCATGTGAAGGAGCGCTGTTACTGGTCGATGCAACGCAAGGTATCCAGGCGCAAACCATATCCAACCTCTATCTGGCCATCGGACATGATCTGGAAATCATACCGATCCTGAACAAAATAGATATGGAAAGCGCCATGATCGATGAGGTATCGGATCAGATCATCGAACTGATCGGCTGTGGTAAAGATGAAATCCTGCTGGCGAGTGGAAAAACCGGTCAGGGCGTACAGGAAATCCTCAACGCTATTGTCGAACGCATTCCGGCACCCAAAGGAAATCCGGAAGCACCGTTGCAAGCCTTGATTTTCGACTCCGTTTTCAATTCATTTCGAGGCGTCATCGCCTACTTCAGGATCCTCAATGGGACACTACGTAAAGGAGACCAGGTACGGTTTGTCAATACTGGCAAACAATACCAGGCGGATGAAGTGGGTGTATTGCGATTCACCCCTGAGCCTAAAGAAGAACTGGAGGCCGGTAACGTAGGTTACATCATTACGGGGATCAAGGAATCCCGTGAGATCAAAGTCGGCGATACCATCACCAAAGTGGAAAATCCCTGTAAAGATGCCATCAAAGGTTTTGAAGATGTCAAGCCAATGGTTTTCGCGGGTATATTTCCCATTGAAAATGAGGATTACGAAGATCTTCGGGACAGTTTGGAGAAGCTGCAGCTCAACGATGCTTCCCTGGTCTTTGAACCGGAGACATCTGCAGCGCTGGGCTTTGGATTCCGTTGCGGATTCCTGGGCATGCTCCACCTGGAAATCGTGCAGGAACGATTAAGCCGGGAATTTGACCAGGAAGTCATAACCACCATCCCAAACGTTTCCTATTACGCGTACAATACCAGAGGGGAAAAGATTGTGATTCACACGCCAAATGATCTGCCGGATTCCAGTGTTTTGGACTATGTGGAGGAGCCCTATATCGAAGCACAGATTATCACGAAACCAGAATACATCGGAGTGATCATGACTCTGTGCCTGGAAAAAAGAGGTACTCTGACCAAACAGCATTACCTGACTCAGGACCGGGTGGAACTGACATTTGAATTGCCGCTGGCAGAAATCGTGTTCGACTTTTATGACCGGCTCAAATCCATTTCGCGAGGCTATGCCTCTTTCGACTATACGCCGATTAATTATCGCCAGTCGGATCTGGTCAAATTGGATATCAAGCTAAATAATGAGAATGTTGATGCCCTATCCGCGCTGGTTCACCGGGACAAAGCATACGCATTCGGACGCAAGATCTGTGCCCGGCTGAAAGATCTGTTACCCCGACAACAATTCATGATTGCCATTCAGGCTGCCATCGGCGCTAAGATCATCGCCCGGGAGACCATCTCCGCACTGCGTAAGGACGTAACCGCCAAATGCTACGGTGGTGACATCAGCCGGAAGCGCAAGTTGCTCGAAAAGCAGAAGAAAGGAAAGAAAAAGATGCGGCAGATCGGTAGCGTCGAAGTACCTCAAAAGGCCTTCCTGGATGTGTTGAAGCTGGAATAACGTGTTTGCGGTTGAAGGTGGTATTGTGTGGTTTTGTGGTATTGTGGTTTTATGGTATTGTGGTTTTATGGTTTTATGGTATTCTGGTTCTTCCCATTAACTAATCCAATTACTACCTCAGTAACCCATTTATTCATCAACTCAATAAAATTTCCTGCTTAAGAAGCAGCATCATTTCGTTTCACTCGTTTTAGGGTTAGACACAAATTATTTCCAAAATATATGAGGCACCTTTTACCCATCGGGTTCATTGTTTTGTGCTTTCTGGTATTTTCAACCGGCTGTTCCTGGTTCAGAGATGACGTCACCATAGTCGACAATGTAGAACCGGAGTTTAACCTTGATCTGGTTGAAAAACTCGACGCACCCTACAAGCCCATCCAGATACGGGTTGCTACGCTTAAGGAACAAAACTGCAAGGCCATCATCCACAACAACGCGTTCCGAAATGGCAGAACCATATCATTTAATATCAATCAGTGGAGTGCCGATGAGCCTTGTACCGAAGAGATGAAGATCCAGGATACCCTGATTACCATTGACGTCCTGACCCCTGGCACTTATGACCTTAAAGTGCGGGTAGCTTCAGACTTGTACAGTGATGGCACCTTGACTGTTACACCTGACCGGTACCTCTTTGAATGTCAAAAACCACTGGGTTTCGTCATTGAGCGGACTGAAATGTTGCGCGTGCCCGACGATCTGATTTGGGGATACGTGGCTTTTTCCAATGCAAAATACAGCTCGGATGCCGATCTGCTGGTCCAGGAACTCGGAGGGATGAACAAAGAAGCGAACATCAAAAGTGGTAATTACGGTCATTTCGTGATGGAAAACAGGACGACCATTACCCTGCCGGGACTCGACAAAAACCTGCCAGTCTCGAAAGCATTCATTTTCGTGGAGGAGCTTTCCGATGAAGAGATCAGTGGTTGGGTTAACAAGCTTCACCAGGCTTATCCGGGTGCCATCAGCCTACATCTTGTCAATTCCCAGGGTAAGACCTGGTACTAACCTTTCGGGATGACAAGCATTGCCTGACCGCATTGGTTTTTCATTCAGTTTATTTCCACCCAAATATCTTGGCGGCAACAAAATGTGCCTGGCACCTTTTTTTGCCTGTCAGCATTTGTACCTTCAGTGCGAAATCAAATAATGCATAAATCATGGATGGCGCTGAATGGATAAACCTGATGTCTGACACCGTTACCAAACCTACCCCGGGCATGCTTCAGGCTATGTTTAATGCCGAAGTTGGCGATGATGTATTCAGTGAGGACCCTACGGTCAATGCTCTGCAGGCGAAAGCAGCCAGCCTTTTTGGAAAGGAAGCCGCTCTTTTCTGTCCATCCGGCACCATGACCAACCAGATTGCCATCAAGGTACACACCAGGGCATTGGATGAGGTGATCTGTGAACAATCTTCTCACATTTATCAATACGAGGTAGGGGGATATGCCTACAATTCAAGAATTGCCATCCAGTTGTTGTCGGGGAAAAATGGCAAACTGGATCCGGATCAGATCAAACCTGCGGTGCGGCCGGATCAGGATTACCTCCCCCATTCCGCCCTGGTGGTCATCGAGAATTCATGCAATAAGGCAGGTGGGTCGTATTACACCCTCCACGAAATGGAAGCCCTGTCCCGTGCAACCCGGGATGCCGGGATGAAGTTCCATCTGGATGGCGCACGCATTTTTAATGTCCTGGCCGAAACCGGCGATTCCACGAAGTCGGTTGGTGACCTGTTTGACAGCATTTCCGTCTGCCTTTCCAAGGGATTGGGGGCGCCGGTTGGTTCGGTACTGATCGGTGACCGGGATTTCATCAAACAAGCCCGGCGTTACCGCAAGGTGATGGGTGGCGGCATGCGTCAGGCTGGCTATTTGGCTGCCGCCGGGATCTATGCACTGGATCACCATGTGAAGCGTTTGAAAGAAGACCACCGCAGAGCAAAACAATTAGGGAAAATATTAGAGACTATGGAAATCGTGGACCGTGTGGAACCTGTCCATACCAACATCATCGTATTCCATTTGAAGGAAAACAACGCGGATAAATTCCTCCAAAAATTATTAAGTCATCGCATTAAAGCGGTCGCTCTGGGCCCGGCTACCGTGCGATTTGTGACGCATTTGGATTTTACAGAGGAGATGTTGGCAGAAACTTTGGCAGTACTCAAAACATTCTGAGTCGCCATTCCGGATGCATGAAGCCCGTTCGAAAGTTCTGAATGGCAAAAATCACAGTCAAAACTGAGTTGAGATTCCGGTTGTCAACCGGGAAGTCTTATTTCAGATTATTTGGATAAAGTCACGCGATATCAATCGCCTTCAACCTTCCTCCGGTTTATTTCATCACGGATTTTAGCTGCTTTCTCGTAATCTTCGTCGGCAAGCACTTCGGTCAGCATATCATTCAGGTCATCCAGTGAATAGCGTGAGAATGAGTTGATATCCTTACGCATCTTGGGTTCCGGCCGAGTTTCCCCTTCTTCCTTGTCTCCATCCAAAACAACACCTGCTGATTCCATTATGAATTCGTAGGTATAAATGGGGCAATTGAAACGTACAGCCAGAGCAATTGCATCCGAAGTACGGCTATCGATTTCGTAGATCTCTCCGTTACGCTCACAGATCAGCCGGGCATAAAAGATACCATCCAGTAAATTGGAAATGATCACTTCCTGCAACCCGACATCAAATGTTTCAAGGGTATTTTTAAACAGGTCATGTGTGAGCGGACGATTTGGAGCCATTCGTTCCATGGCTACTGCAATGGCCTGTGCTTCAAAGCCCCCGATCACGATGGGAAGGCGTCGATTGCCATTGATCTCGCTTAAAACTACCGCGTAATTATGGGATTGGGATACACTATGCGAAATAGCGACAATATCCAATTCGATTTTTGTCATATCCGTCATTAGTCCCGATTAACTGCTTTACAATAAACAGCAAAGAAACGAAATAGATTCTAATTTAGGATTCTACCTTCTGGTATGAATCCAAAAATCTTTCCTCCTTAGACAACCTGAAGCAGAGCATGATCCTAAACTAATGACTTGCTTTGAATTTCTTCACAGCGGCGGTCAGCTTGGGCACCACTTCGAAAAGATCACCTACCACGCCATAATCTGCCGCCTTAAAAAAGGGAGCCTCCGGATCTTTGTTGATGACAACGATCGTTTTGGAGTTATTGACTCCCGCCAGGTGCTGAATCGCTCCTGATATACCAACAGCTATATACAAATTGGGCCTGATGGCCAATCCCGTTTGCCCCACATGCTCATGATGAGGACGCCAACCGGAGTCCGCTACCGGTCGTGAGCAAGCTGTAGTAGCTTGCAGGACTGTGGCAAGGTCCTCCACGATACCCCAGTTTTCAGGGCCTTTCATCCCCCGGCCGGCCGATACAACGCGCTCGGCTTCAGGCAGCGGAACGGTTCCTTCCACACGCTCCACTTTTTTTACCCGGACTTTTCCAGACTGCAGTCCGAGGGACTTCGATTCTATCTCCAGGGATACCGGCTGAGTGGAAACCGGAACGGAATTAGACATCAGGGTAATGATTTTTATCGGACTCTTAATCTCCAATAATTCATTCGCTTTTCCGGAAAAGACGTTTTTACCAACGATGAAGCCTTCACCCGACTGGGGTAATGCATTCACACCGGACACCAGACCAGCCCGTAAGCGAACAGCCAGTCCCCCGGCTATCTGTTTACCCGTGGACGAATTGGATAAGATTAATAAATCCGCTCCGGTCTGTTGCATAACAGATGCAATTGCTTCGGTATACAGCTGACTGTCCAGGGTAGCCAGTGACGCATCTGTCAGTTGGATCACATGGGCTATACCATAAGGTGCCAGCGAACTCAGGTCGGCTGCTGGCCCCAGGACCAGGATCGTGGCTTTGCCGCCTGAGGATGCCGCCACCAGCCTGCCATAGGTGATGGATTCAAAAGCAGATTTTTTAAAGTTGCCTTGTTGGTGCTCGGCCAGGACTAAGACATTCATATTGATGATTTTATGAGCGTATGATCAGATTACTTTAGCCTCCTCATGCAATAGCCGGACCAGTTCATCCATGTTATCCGGATCGACTAGATGGACACCGCTTTTAGCTGGTGGCAATGAAAACGACACGACCTCAACCTTTGGTTCATATGGCTGCGCAGCAATAACTTCCAGGGGTTTTGACTTCGCCATCATAATACCACGCATGTTGGGAATACGCTGCTCTGCCAACCCTTTTGCAGCGCTGAGCACAAAAGGTGTATCCACTTCGAGGATCTCTTCCCCGCCCTCAATGTCACGGTAAATGGTAGCCGTGTTGCCCTGCATTTCCAGCTTACTGGCGTAAGAGATAAATGGTACTGATAACAACTCTCCCAGCATGCTTCCTACTTCAGAACCATTGTAATCGATGGTCTCCTTACCGAGGAAGACCAGGTCAAACGCCTGGTTCCGGGCATAAGCTGCGATCTGAGCGCTTACCATTCCAGAAGAAACCGGTTCTGCATCGATCCGAATGGCCTTATCCGCACCTATGGCTAGCCCTTTGCGCAGTATAGTATCATTATCGGCAAGACCAACGCTGAGGATAACCACTTCTCCACCGAGTTGTTCTTTGACTTCCAGTGCCCGCACCAGGGCATACCATTCATCGTATGGGTTCATGATGAAATTAACCCCTGCTGAAGCGAATGCTTTGCCATCCGCGCTGAAAGCGATCTTTGCAGTTGTTTCAGGCGTTTTACTCACACAAACAAGTATCTTCATAGTCTTGAATTCAAATGCAGCTATGGCAAATATAATGCTATAACTTCATATCCAAGAGAAAGTTGACTCAAAGTCAAAAAACGAATTTAATTGCACATGCCTACACGCCTGGAACAGCTTCTGGAGTTGCTTGAATCCCAACCGGATGAGCCGTTTATTCTCTTCGCTCTGGCCAAAGAATACGAGACCCACAACGATGTGGATGAAGCACTTGCTTATTATGAAAAGACCCTGCAAAAAGACCCGGATTATCTGGGAGTATATTTTCACCGGGGCCAGTTACTGGCAGAATCAGGTGAACCGCAGCTGGCTATAGAATGCTTCGATCTGGGTATTGCCAGAGCTCGTGCCACCGGTGATCACCATGCGCTGAGTGAATTGATGAATGCCCGGACCAATGCCAGCCTGGATTTATGACGCAGTATTTAGACTGGAAAGGTACCGCTGTAAACCGGACTAGCCGGTCCCCAGAGCCAGATGTCCGAAAATTGATTTGAACCCAGTCGATCGAAATGAATTTCCAGCGATCCTCCCGGCACCTCCACCGGAATAACCTGTTCTCCCTGCAATCCTTCGTGAAGAGCCAGAGCGAGAGCGCTGGCTGTAGCGCCGGTACCACAGGATAACGTCATAGCTTCGACACCCCGCTCATAGGTCTTAACCTGCAGGGTGTGCTGATCCCAATGGACAAAATTGACATTGATCCCATAAGGAAATCGCGGCTGATAACGGATTGCCTTACCATCCTCAAGTATGTTTACATGGGACAGATCGCGGCAAAACTGAACAAAGTGCGGTGACCCTGTGTCGAGAATATAATCATCGCCAGTTCCTGGTTCTACCTCCAGGTCCGCCATATGAATCCCAATCCAGCCTCGATCATCGATCCGGAATTCGTGCATCCCGTCAGCAGCCAGAAAGGTATTTGTTAGCAGTGGCAATCCACAGGCACGGGCAAAATGCACGGTACACCGGGATCCGTTGCCACACAACGATCCAACACCACCATCCGCATTAAAATAGAGCATCTCAAAATCGCCGGAGGCCCCGGGTTCAAGCAAAATCAATCCATCCGCACCGATGCCAAAATGGCGATCACACAGCATAGCTACCAGCGCCTGATCTCCGGTTCCGAGCCATTGATGCCGGGTTTGGTCGATCATGACAAAATCATTTCCTGTGCCGTGGTATTTGGTAAATGGAATATTCATCGTTCCGGATTTACTATGGTGATGCTATCCTGCACGGGATTAATGCCCATACGCTCATTACGCTGTTTACTCCACAACATGAGCAAAAGCAAAAGTACAATGAGGGTTGCTGAAATGATTGAAAAACGCCAGCCGAAGAAATTTCCAATGTACTCCTTCTCGGAAGATTCAATCTCATTAAGGCGGTCATTCCATTTTTTCATGATCTGATGAAATTTCAAGAAAGCTAACAGGCCAACCTAAAATTGTGCCCTTAATTTTCGTTAAAAATGATTTAAAAGGTTAAAATGCCCTTTCGTTTCATGGTCAAAGCCCTTATTTTTATTTATTGGACCGCTATTTGTCGCGAAAATAGATAAAGAGAACCAAACTATGGAGCGCCCAAAGCCCTCCGACACTGTGATTCGATAACATCCGAATTCTTGTGCTTATGAAAAACACACTGCAACTAATACTGGCTTCACTGCTGGGAGCGCTGATCGGTGTGGTGGTTTACAGCAATTTCATTGCCAAGCCCCAGCAAGTTGTCGTCAAAGAGGTTGCACAGCCTACCACCAATCAGGTTGGTATCAACGACATCCTGCTTTCCGGCACCGTCCAGCGGAATTACCGGGCTTCAACACCCAATGATTTCACGGCAGCAGCAAATTATGCCCTTCCCGCCGTAGTATCCATCAAAGCCATCCAGCAGACCAATGACCGGTGGGGAAGCCTCTCCAGATCATCCGGTTCAGGCGTCATCGTATCTTCAGATGGTTACATCGTTACCAATAATCACGTCATCGAAAATGCCAAAGAAATCAATATTACCTTAAACGATAACCGGCAATACGATGCCCGGGTAATCGGTACCGATCCGACCACCGACCTGGCCCTGGTTAAGGTCACGGAAAATGAACTTCCATTTTTGACTTTCGGTAATTCCGATTCACTTCAGATCGGTGAGTGGGTAATGGCAGTAGGGAATCCGCTGGGACTGCAGTCTACAGTTACCGCCGGTATCGTGAGTGCCAAAGGACGGGACCTCAATCTGATATCCGACCAATACCGGATCGAAGCTTTTATTCAGACCGATGCTGCTGTGAATCCGGGTAACTCCGGAGGCGCCCTGATCAATACCAATGGTGAATTGATCGGAATCAATACCGCGATAGTCACCCTCAGCGGCAAATACGAAGGTTATTCATTCGCTATACCGGGTATTCTCGCCCAAAAGGTGATCAGTGACTTACGTGAATACGGTTCGGTGCAGCGAGGACTTCTGGGTGTCCAGATCCGCAATGTAGATATGGGCCTCGCTCAGGACCTGAATTTCCGGCGCGTTACCGATCTGGCAGAGAACCTGGGACTGGAAAATGCCGAAGGTGTATTCGTCTATGGTGTCAATCCAAAAAGTGGAGCAGAGGAAGCCGGACTGGTATCCGGGGATGTAATCGTTGCAGTTAATGGGATCAAAACACCCACCATTTCAGTGCTACAGGACCAGATTGGACGGATGAGACCTGGCGATCTGGTGGAAGTAGAGTATGTCCACGATAAGAAAAAAGTAAAAAGTAAGATACTCCTGAAAAATATGAATGCCCGTGTAGTTAACAATACCCTGGTGGAAAGCTCGATATTCGATGAAATGGGCATTACTGTCAAAGATCTTTCAGACTCCGAGAAGAAAAGACTTGGAAAAGAAGGAATACGGGTAACTGAAATCGAAGCCGGATCTCCGATTTCCCGTGCCAACATGCAGAAAGAATACGTTATCACCGGCGTAAACGGAGTCAAGGTAAGCAATGCCGATGAGTTGAAAAGCGCACTCCAAAATGCGGAAGGGCTGGTATCCATCGACGGATTTTACGAATTCGCAAAAGGAGAATATACCTACCAGATCTGGAAAAACTAATACTGAACTCCGCAATAAAAAAGGCAGGCATCCCGTCGGGATGCCTGCCTTTTTTATTTAAAATCCATGGATCAGTTCCAACCAAATGGCTGAACCAGATTGGGGTTCAACAAAGTCTCACTGAAGGGTATCGGCCGGTAGTAATCCCGGGGCTCTGAGAACACCCGGTCCAGTTTTTCTGTTACGATTTGGCCACCATCCGATCCATTTTCCAGAAAGACGGTGACATCATCATCAATAAATCCTGCCTTGTAGTAAACCAGCTTCATCCCCAGCGAATTTGTCTCCTTCTGGTCTGCGTCCGGGATTGACTCCGATTGGCTAATGAGGATTATATCCGGTACACCATCGCCGGTCAGGTCATACTTTCCCAACCCGGGAAAATACATACCTACCGGTTTGACCTCCAGTAGTTTACCGGCATGCCAGCGCATCAGGTCATCGAAGCGCCGCCCTTCGAGCGCAAACTCGATACGTCTTTCCCTGCGTATCTCAAGGACCACTCCCTTGTTGTTACCGGACACATCAGGATATTTGGAAACCAGGAATGGATCCGGATTGCCATTGGCGATAGCCATATCCAGGTGAGGCATCCCTACCCTGTCCCTCAGTACATTGACCGTATTATCAAGATCGGATTGAGAAAGCGTGCCTAATTCTGCAGATGCTTCCGCATAGGTTAATAAAACTTCGGCATAGCGCAAAACCGGCAGATCCACACTTTCGTATTCGGCTTGTTCGGTTGAGTTGACAAAGCCTTTGATCATGGTATAACCGGTAAAGTTCTTATTCAGCTCCTGGATGTTTGGAGTGCTTTGCCGGTCGGCATAGTTGATCCACCCGGGATAAGCCATGGTTTGACTTAACCGGGGATCACGGTTTTGAAACTCCTGTACGAATTGCATGGTTTGATAACCACTGAGATCGGTAAACCGCGAGCCATCTGCCATAAGGTAGCTCTGGATCAGATCCCTGGACGGGCTCTGTTCGTAATCCTGAATTTCATAGCGATAGCCGGCATTTCGGGACTTCGAATAATCGTAAATGTTCGACAGGATTACTTCCGGATTACCCGACAGATCTCCACTAACGAACAATTGGTAATAGTCTTTGGCTGGGTCGCCGGTTGAATAGATCGAAAACAAGCCCGAATCCATGATCTTCTTAGCAGCATCCCGGGCCATGGTCAGCAATTCATTGGCTGTTCCCTGTAAGTTAAGCTCCGGATGGTATTTGCGAAAAGTACCTTCATACAATGCTATCCGGGCCTGCATGAAAACGGCCACCCACTTGCCTGGCGTCCCGGTAGGTACTTCTTCCCACATGTGATCGGCAGCAAACTGAAGGTCATCCATCATATTGGCTACCACCATTTCGCGGGGGTCCTGGGTCTTGTAAAGTTCATCTTCATCGGCCGTACTCAGGACATGATCGTACCAGGGCACATTCGAATACCTTTTTATTTTATCAAAATAAAACTGAGCTCGGTATAGGCGCGCAATGCCGGCATAATGATCTTTGACCGAAGAATTGACCGCTGCCCGCTCGTAATTGTCCAGGAAAAAGTTGATGGAACGCAGTCTGCTCCAGTCCCATCCGCTGGTCAGGTTTTGAGAGGTGGGATTTCCGGTCATGATGGTCTTGATTTCAACGGCACCGGTGGTGGCCGCATTGTCGGACCCCTGGTCTGCAAGATAGAGTCCCCAGGCATTTGGGATGGACAACAACCCATTGGTATACAACTTGAGGTCTTCCTCAGTTTTGAAAAACACCTCCGTAGAAATTGAATCCTGCGGTACCCGGTCAAGAAAGTCTTTCTGGCAAGCAGATACCAGGATGAGTAGAATAGTGATTGAAATATATAATCCTTTTTTCATGGTTCTTATTTTGATATGGGTAATCGATTAAAAGTCCAGGTTGATACCTACTGAATACCTGCGCTGGAAAGGATAGGCATATCCGGCCCAGGCGCCTCCATTGGAATAAGCAGTCGCTATGGCTTCCGGGTCCACGGTTTTGGAAACCTGGGAAGACTCCCAAATATTCTCCCCGCTCAGGAAGATGCGCAACCGGCTGACTCCTACCCGATTCGTCAAAGATGCAGGCAGGGTGTAGCCTACAGTGATGTTCTTCAGGCGGATATAGGCGGCATTCAACAGATACCTGGTCTGCGGAATAGCCAAACCATTATCCACCCGGTAGTCAGCCAACCAGGCCTGCAGAATGGGGTATTCAGAATCCGTATTGGCGCGGTCCAGGCCGGCATCCAGATAGGCTTGTGAATGTTGTGAACGGTCACTTTCACTGTCGTCAGAGGGCCGGTAGAAGTCCAGCAATTGCGGATAAACATTCGCATAAGGTTGTTGGTACAATCCCCAAAACAAGTAATGAATGGGATAATAATCCCGCTTACCGACACCCTGAAAATAGACCCTTGCATCAAAACCATTCCAGCTGGCATTGATGTCTGCTCCAAAACGGTACCGGGGTTGTGAATTGCCAATGATCACATAATCTTTGGGATCGTTGACAGAAATCCCTTTTTCAATGGTTTTGCTTCCGTCCTGATCAATGTATTTTGGCCAACCGGGTACGATAGCCAGTGCACCCCAGGGAATGATGTTGGTTTCATCCAGCTGGTTGATCTCATCCACCGATTTAAACAAACCATCACTTTGCAGTCCCCAGATTTCTCCGATCTGTTGTCCGGGATAATAGGCCCCGCTGAACAGAAGTTCGTCGTTCGGATACCGGGTGATCTCGGATTTACTATCTCCCACTGTCAAAGCTATTTGGTAGTCAAGTGGTTTATTACCGATTTGTAATTTATTACGCAATTGTATGCTTAATTCCCATCCTTTGGTTTGCAGGTCAGCCACATTGCCGGCAGGAACCGCAGTCCCGAGTACTGCGGGCAATTCTCCTCCCGGTGCAAGCATCCCTTTGGTATTACGTATGTAATAATCAAAGGTGGTAAAGATGCGATCCTTGAAGAGGCCAAATTCCAGTCCGCCATTGGTTGTCTGAACCACTTCCCATGAATAATTATTGGGGTCCACACTTAACCCGGGTGTGCCAATGTAACGCTGATAATCGCCATCGATCAGGTAACTTGTAGTTCCAGATGGCAGATTCAGGATGTATCCGTATTCGTCGACGGATTGATTACCCAGGGAACCGTAAGAAGCCCGTAATTTCAGGGTAGAAACAATTCCGGAGATTGAACTGAAAAAGTCTTCTTCACTTACAATCCAGGCAGCGGATACGGATGGAAAGAATCCCCAGCGATTATTACTCGGGAAGCGGGATGTACCATCATATCGTCCGTTAAACTCAAAAATATATTTGTTGTCCAGGATGTAGTTCAGCCGGCCAAAAATACCCCGCACTGCCCAATCCACGTACTCTACAGCGACGGTCTGTTCACCGGATGCCACACCAATGTAGGGCAGCGATCCGACAATCAGCCTGTCACGCCGGGCCTGTGCTTCATCCTCCACATAGCTTTCCTGGTTGTACCCCAGGATCGCCTGAAACTGGTGGATGTCCACCGTCTTATTCAGGGTAGCATAAAAATTATAGGCATTATAGGCATCCGAGCTTCTGCGCTCCAGTGCGTAACCTTCTCCACCTTCCAACCGCACATCCGAGGGGCCATAACCTATTGAATAAGGCCTGCCATCCTGATGTATTTTACCAAAAATGCGTTTAAAGGTTGCATCGCCGGTGAGTGTCAGCAAGCCGTCAAAAAGTCTGACATTGGCACGGTTCATGGTTTGAAAACCGTAAGTGGCTTCAGTATACCTTCCTCCGTCTACGATCCGGGCAGCCGTACGACCGGCGTCTGTGTTGGCCCAGGATCCGTCCGGGTTGGTCGCCACATCAACAGGTCTCAGGTCATAAACATTGGGTAATGAATAGGCCGGAGCATCCCGGTCGGTCTGATAAATGTTGGTATTGTTTTCAATGTCAAGCCATTTTCTGGGAGTAAATCCCAGACGGCTGCGTAATGCTTTACGGCTCCAGTTATCGGTCACCAGCTTATTCAACCCATCTTCACCGGAAATATTCCCTGAGATGTAATAGTTGAAGCGGTCTTTAGAACCACTGAAAGAGACATTGTGGGATTGGGAAAATGAGTTGCGTTTGAAGAAATAATCATTCCAGTCTTCACTTCCCATGTACACGTATTGATTGGGATTGTTCGGATCCAGGCGTACCGATTCAACCGAAGGATCGTTGGATCTTTGTTTGGCCCACAGGTATTCTTCATCCGAATAGTTGTTGTAATCCCAGGGCGTATTATTGGTAGATAGTTCGGCAATGCGCAGGAAGATGTAAGGGTCAGTGACCGGATGCGGCAGAACGGTCGGACTGGCCACCGATAGATAATTGGAATAGGAGATCTTGTCCTGCTTGCCGGTTTTGGTCGTGATCAGGACAACCCCAAAGGCGCCGCGCGCACCATAAATGGCCGCTGACGAGGCATCTTTCAGAACCGAAATGGAAGCGATGTCGCTGGGATTCAGCACATTCAATTCGCCATCGTCATAAGGCACACCATCGACTACAAATAATGGGCTACCTCCATTGATCGAAGTAAATCCGCGAATGTTGAACTGAGCTGCGGCTCCCGGCTCGCCACCAGTAAAATCCACATTGAAATTGGGTACCAAACCCTGCAACCCCTGGGATAGATTACTGATCGGCCGGTTTTCCAGCTGCTCGGTATTGATCTGATCGACGGCCCCGGACAAGTTCGCCTTTTTCTGGGTTCCATATCCGACCACGATGACCTCGGAAAGGTTCACCGCGTCGGTCAGCAAGCGCACTTCGAGATAGGCTCTGCCATTGACCGCAATTTCCTGGGATTTCATCCCGATGTAGGAAAAAATCAGGATAGCATCGGTGGGGACATCCATTTGAAAGGTCCCATCCGCTTCCGTAATGACCCCGGTATTGGTCGACTTCAGATTAATGGTAACCCCGGGAAGAGGCGTAGCCGTTTCATCGTCCAGCACCACCCCACTCACCTTAATGTTTTGAGCGTGCAGCAACATCGGGACAAATAGCAGAACACCAAGCCTCAGAAAGTGCTTAATGGTGTGTAATGGTATGATCATACAGACTATTTATGTGTAATAAAGATATTTACATATTACAAAATAACTAATAAACCTGGTGAGCTTTGCCGCAAAATTCTGGAACCTGCGTAAACACCCTGTGATCTTAATATGAATTAATTATTAATTCGACTTCTGTGAACCTTTGTAAATTACAAGCCCTTTAAGCGAGAAAGCCGATAGTGCTACAATTCTTAGTATCTTTTCAGCCGTCAAATCAAGACAGCATAGATGAGTAACAAGTCCGTGATCAATGACCTGGCCTTCAATCAGAATGAAGATGCGATGAAGTTGGCCGTCAGGCAGATGGAAAAAAGACTGGAGCTAATCTATGAAGGTGGTGGTAAGTCAAAAATTGAAAAAGAACATCTAAAAGGTAAAATGACCGCACGGGAGCGGATCAACTTTCTCTTGGATGATGCCACTGATTTCCTGGAAATTGGAGCCTTTGCTGCCTATGAAATGTATGAAGAACACGGTGGATGTCCTGCTGCCGGAGTAGTCGTGGGTATCGGCAGGGTTTCCGGCAGACAGTGTGTGATTGTTGCCAATGATGCTACGGTGAAAGCCGGGGCCTGGTTTCCGATGACCGGCAAGAAGAACCTGCGGGCTCAGGAGATAGCCTATGAGAATCATCTGCCCATCATCTACCTGGTAGACAGTGCAGGGGTATTTCTCCCCATGCAGGACGAGATCTTCCCGGATAAGGAACATTTTGGACGAATTTTCCGCAACAATGCGCGGATGTCCTCCGAAGGGATTCCTCAGATTGCAGCGATTATGGGCAGCTGTGTAGCCGGGGGCGCTTACCTCCCCATCATGAGTGATGAGTCCCTGATCGTGGCTGAGACCGGATCTATTTTTCTCGCCGGCCCTTACCTGGTGAAAGCCGCCATCGGTGAAGATATTGACGCAGAAACCCTGGGCGGGGCCGACACGCAAACGGCAATCAGCGGGATCGTGGATTTTAAAGCAGCTAATGACCGCGAATGCCTGGATACTATTAAAAAACTGGTGTCCCAATTTGGAGAACGCCCAAAAGCAGGATTTGACCGCATTGAACCGGTCGCTCCGGAATTTCCAGAAACTGAGATCCTGGGTCTGTTCCCTGAAAATCACAACAAGCCCTACCGGACCATTGAACTTTTAAAACGGTTGGTAGACCGGTCTGAATTGACCTTATACAAAGAAAATTACGGTAAGACAATGATCTGTGCCTATGCCCGGATCGATGGCTGGGCTGTCGGGATTGTTGCCAACAACCGCGAAGTGGTAAAGGCTTCCAATGGGGAAATGCAGGTTGGTGGAGTGATTTACTCCGATTCAGCGGATAAAGCGGCCCGGTTCATCCTGGTCTGCAATCAGAAGAAGATCCCCCTGATTTTCCTGCATGATGTGACCGGCTTTATGGTGGGCAAACGATCTGAACAAGGCGGTATCATCAAGGATGGAGCCAAGATGGTGAATGCTGTAGCTAATAGTACCGTCCCGAAAATCAGCATCGTGATGGGAAATTCTTACGGAGCAGGAAATTA
This sequence comes from Lewinellaceae bacterium, assembly GCA_020636135.1. Lineage (NCBI taxonomy): Bacteria > Pseudomonadati > Bacteroidota > Saprospiria > Saprospirales > Lewinellaceae > Lewinellaceae bacterium. Next base: position 1,463,470 of record JACJYK010000001.1, on the reverse strand, counting down.
TGCCATGTGTGGAAAAGCATACGATCCGAGATTGATCGTAGCCTGGCCCTCCGCTAAAATCGCCGTAATGGGTGGAGAACAGGCCGCGAAAGTCCTGACTCAGATTCAGGTGGCATCCATGAAGTCACACGGAGAAAAGACAACTTCCGAAGAAGAAACTGAATTGTTCCGCACTATTTCAGAACGTTATGACCGGCAGACAACGGCTTATTATGCCGGCGCCCGTTTGTGGGTAGATGCCATCATCAACCCGCTGGAGACACGGAAATGGATCTCCGCCGGGATAGAAGCAGCCAATCAGGCTAATGTTAAACCATTTAACGTGGGAGTTTTTCAGACCTGACCGATATGCCAGTATATACCGTAAAAACACTGGCCGGACTCGAGGATGTTTGTGCCAAAGAGATCGTAGAACTGGGTTATCCTAACGTGGAGGTTCGTACCCGGGCCGTCCAGGTGGAAGCTCCGGAACGTTTCCTATACGAAGCCAACTACCGGCTTTATACTGCTATTTCCATCCTGGAAACGATATTAGCCGGCACCCTGCGCCAGCCCAGAGATCTTTACAATCAATTGGCTGCAATACCCTGGGACAAGTACATGGACCAGCAGCAGACCTTCGCCTTTAAAGGCCACGTCAGTTCCTCCTATTTTAACAACAGCATCTATGCCATGCAACTGGCTAAGGATGCCCTGGTTGATTTTTTCCGGAATAAATTTGGAAGAAGACCATCGGTCGACCGGGATCATGCAGACCATCATTTTGTCCTCCGGGTGAATGAAGAAAAGTTTGAATTGAGCCGCGATGCCTCCGGCGCACCACTCTTTCAGCGTGGTTACCGCCAGCAGACGGGCAGGGCACCCCTTAATGAAGTATTGGCTGCAGGTATTATCAGGAACATGGATTGGGATCCATCCCGTCCATTGGTGGACCCTATGTGTGGTTCCGGAACGTTCATCATTGAAGCTGCCCGTATGGCCAGACGAATGCCAGCCCAGATGCACCGCAAACAATTCGCATTGTTTCACTGGCCCGAATTCCAATCCGGTCTATGGGAAGAAGTTGTCAATCAAGCCGACGCTGCCATCATCGAGTCTCCGGATATCCGGCTATTAGGTGCCGACCAGGACGGACGCGTAGTTGACATTGCCCGTACCAATGCCAAGGCTGCCGGTGTGGAGGAGATAACCCAATGGAAGCAAGCTGCATTTCAACAACTCCCCCTACCGTGGGAGGAACCTGTCCTGATCATGAACCCGCCTTACGATGTCCGCTTGCAGCACCGTGCCATCGAACAATTTTACGGGGAAATAGGAACCGTTTTAAAGCACAAGTTTGCTCCGTGTGAAGCATGGATTTTTTCTGCCAATCCGGAAGCCATGAAAGCCATCGGATTACGTCCGTCCCGTAAAATTAACCTGTACAATGGTCAATTACCTGCACAGTTAAGGCAATTCGTTATTTTCGCAGGGAAGCGTAAAGATCAGTATGATTAGATACCTGGTTATCGGAATGCTACTTTTATCCGGCAGTCAGCTAGCCTACGGACAACAATCCGGCATGTACACGGACAGCACGAGACATAATTTTAGTGCTTCGCACTTATCCAGGCTGGAACAATTCAAATTACCGCTGGAAAATAATTTGCTCCTTTCCAAATCGTTCCAGATTCCTCAGGTTGTTCCTTTCCACTTCGGCGCCATCTGCCGGTGGGAAGACATGGGAAACCAGGATCACAAAATGCCGATGAAGTTCAGGCTGGGTTCCCTCTCCTACGTCAATCAGCTGGAGCAGCAATACCTGGTTAAATGGGAACCTGGAAAATCACAATCCTTCCAGCCGGCGAAAGGTAAAAACTAAAGGCTGTGTCGCCCAGTTAATCCACACCGGACAGCCAACAAATTCCCCTGTTCCTTGCTCCATGCCCCATGCCCATTGCTCTATGCTCCCTACTCCATGCTCCATGCTCCCTACTCCATGCCCCATGCTCTTTACTCCATGCTCCATGCTCCATGCTCCCTACTCCATGCCCCATGCCCTTTCTTCCCCAGGCTAAAGCCATGGGGCTATGGGATGTAATGCTATCTGACACCTCTTTTACTTCTGATACCTCTTTTACTTCTTTTCTTTTTATCTTCCCCTTGCAACAAAAATGGACTATGAACCGAAGAATACAAGTACAGCTGTCCGTGATGATGTTCCTGCAGTTTTTTGTGTGGGGATGCTGGTACGTCACGATGGGCACCTACATCACCAAACTGGGATTTAACGGTACTCAATTTGGCAACTCCTACTCTACCACCGCCATTGGTGCGATCATTGCACCCTTGCTGGTGGGGACCATCGCTGACCGTTTTTTTGAAGGCCAGCGGTTGCTGGGGGTATTGCACCTGCTGGGTGGATTGCTGCTCTATTGGGTCACCACGGTCACCGACCCTAGCGGATTCTTCTGGGTTATGCTCCTGTATTGCATCTGCTACATGCCGACCCTGGCTATCGCCAATGCCATAGCATTCAACCAAATGCATAATCCTCAAGAGCAATTTCCACAGGTGCGCGTATTGGGAACCATAGGCTGGATAGCAGCCGGCTTTACCATCGTAGGCACATCCTACCTCATCAAACAAAACATTGAACCGACCAATATCCCGTTCAAAATCGGGGCAATTGTATCCATCATACTTGGCTTGTATTCATTCACACTTCCTAAAACGCCACCAAAGGCGAAAGGCGAGAAAGTATCCATTACGGCCCTATTTGGCCTGGATGCCATCGGGCTCATGAAAAAGCGATCCTTTGCCGTGATGATCCTGGGTTCCTTGCTGATCTGCATTCCTCTGACCTTTTATTACAACTCAACCAACCTCTTTCTGAATGAAAGCAATGTTACCGCAGCCGCCGGTATCATGACGCTTGGCCAATGGTCTGAAATCTTATTCCTGCTTCTGATGCCGTTGTTCTTTAAACGACTCGGTGTTAAAAAAATGATCCTGATCGGTGTTGTCGCCTGGATTATCCGCTATCTGCTCTTTGCTTATGGCAATGGTGACAGTCTGATCTGGATGCTTTACATGGCCATCATCCTGCATGGAGTATGTTTTGACTTCTTTTTCGTGACCGGTCAGATCTATGTCGAAAATGCCGCACCCGAGCAAAAACGAGCCAGCGCCCAGGGGTTGATCACATTGGCTACCTATGGCGTGGGCATGTACATTGGATCTAAAGTACAGGGTATGATTCAGCAGAAAAATGAATTTGTCGATGCCAGTGGCCAGATAACCAATCACGATTGGTACCACATCTGGATCTTCCCAGCCATCCTGGCTGCCATCGTCATGGTCATCTTCGCTATATTCTTTAATGAAAAAACCAATGGTCAAAAAGCTGCGGCATGAAAGTAAAATTGCTGTTTCTTCTATTACTTTTGCAAACTTTCAAGGGTTTTGGACAGCAATTTGATGTCCTCATCCGCAATGGTAAAATACTGGATGGTACCGGCAATCCTTGGTACCTGGGCGATGTAGGAATTAAAGACGGTCAGGTCATCGAGATCGGAGAACTGGCTGACCGTAATGCCTTGAAAACCATTGATGCCAAGGGCCAGTATGTCTGTCCCGGATTTATTGATGTCCATGCTCATGTGGAAGGATCCCTGGAAAACCGGCCAACGGCAGACAACTTCATCCACGACGGGGTAACCACTGTCGTAACCGGAAATTGTGGTGGCTCCCGAATAGATCTCGAACAGTATTTCAATGATCTGCGCACACTGGGAATCAGCATCAACATGGCCTCCCTGATCGGACACAATACGATCCGCCGCACGATCATGGGAAATGAGGACCGCGCGCCGACTGCAGAGGAACTTGAAAATATGGAAAAACTGGTGGCCCGCGCCATGGAGCAGGGTGCGGTAGGAATGAGTACCGGTTTAATCTATTTGCCGGGAACATTTGCCAAGTCGGATGAAATCATCTCCTTAGCCAAAGTCGCACATTCCTATGGTGGAGTCAATGCCTCCCACATTCGCAATGAAGATGAACGCGTGTTTGCCGCAATCCGTGAGGCAGCCGATATTGGCGCAGCAAGTGGTATTTCTGTGGAAATATCCCATTTTAAAATCACCGGCAAACCCAATTGGGGGCGCACAGGAGAGATGATCGATTTGGTCAATGAATACCGCAAGCGCGGGGTTGACGTGACGGTGGATCAATATCCTTATACTGCCAGCTCTACCAGCCTGGATGTATTGCTCCCGGACTGGGCGTTGGAGGGGACTGATGAAGAAATTGTAGCCAGGATTCAGGATCCTGCCACCCGCAAGAAGATCCGGACGGAAATGTTACAAATGCTTAAGAAAAGTGGTTTCAAGAATTACAGCTATGCTTTCGTGGCATTTTGTCCCTGGGATTCAACCATCAATGGTATGAACCTGCATGATATCAATCTGAAAATGGGACGCAAGGGGAAAGCCACTTTGGAAACGGAAACCATCCTTGATCTGGCTGTAAAACGTCGGCGAGTCCAGATGGTCTATCACAAGATGAATGAAACCGATGTGGAAACACTGATGCAATTACCCTATGCCTTGATTGCTTCGGATGCCGGAATCCCTGCCATGGATGTCGGTTCTCCGCATCCTCGCGCTTACGGCACCAATGCCCGGGTGCTGGGACGTTATGTCCGCGAGCACAAGACCTTAACCTGGGAAGATGCTATCCGAAAGATGACATCCTTACCGGCGCAAAAGTTTCATTTGGAGCACCGGGGCATGCTTTTACCCGGTTATGCCGCTGATGTCGTCATCTTTGATCCAGCTACAGTTAGTGACCAGGCTACATTTGACCATCCGCATGCTTACAGTACCGGAATTAATTATGTCGTGGTCAATGGTGTTGTTGTTATTGATAATGGAGAACACACGGGCACCCGCCCGGGACAGATCCTGACTGGAACTGGGATGAAAAAACAATAAGGTAACGATTGCGTTATTTCAGGTGTATTTACTGTAATCCTTTGACATGCGACGCAGTGGATTTGCCGATTTACCACTTCATGGTGGCCGGGTGCCTACCTGGCTTGCGGAGCGCATGGCCCTGCTGGGAGGAGCTATCCTCGAGGCGGTAGTTTATGAATTCGGTAAAGACGAAGTACTACGACGCATGGCAGATCCTTTCTGGTTCCAGGCTCTCGGGTCGGTGATGGGGATGGATTGGCATTCATCCGGCATTACAACCTCGGTTATTGGGGCACTGAAGAAAGGCCTGAAGGATCGGAGCAATGAATTGGGCATTTATGTTTGCGGAGGCCGTGGAAAACATTCCAGGAAAACACCGGACGAACTACTTCTTCTATCAGACCGGTTAGGCCTTAATGGAACTGAACTCGTGAAGGCCAGCAAACTGACGGCTAAAGTCGATAACACCGCTGTGCAAGATGGCTTTCAGCTTTACCTACACGCCTTTCTGGTTACCGATGAAGGCAAATGGACCATCGTACAGCAAGGCATGAATGGTGATTCCGGATACGCCAGAAGATATCATTGGCACGGGCCGGCGCTTCGATCATTTGTCGATGAACCACATGCCGGTGTGTGCGGTGACAATCAGGGGCTCATTCTTAACCTGACCCACCGCGACGCCAATCCAACCCGCGACAAAATTCTGGACCTGAGTCACGAGCATCCCGCACACCTGTTGCCCGAAATTAAGAAGCTCTTCATGCCGAGGCACCACGACGTCCGACTGACCGATTTTGACCTGAAACGGCTGGGTTCTGTCGTTGCATTATCCCATGATCAACAGCCAGGACTCTTTGAAGATTTCCTTTTACTGCCCGGACTGGGTCCACGGACTTTACAATCATTAACCCTTGTTTCAGAAGTTATCTACGGGACCAGCAGCCGTTTTTCGGATCCTGCACGCTATTCATTTGCACATGGAGGCAAGGACGGTCATCCCTTTCCGGTACCACTAAAAGTCTATGATGAGTCAATCCGGATCCTCGATCAGGCGATTCAAAAAGCTAAAATTGGTCATTCGGATAAACTTAAAGCATTACAGCAATTGCATACCCGCAGTAAAGAAATGGAAAATCAGTTCCAACCCAATCCGGACGGTTACGACGCTTTTATCCAGGAAGAATGGAACCACAAAGAACATTATGGCGGACGGACCGTCATGGATGACCGCAAAATGAAAAAGGATGGTGACGGCCAGTTGCGGTTGTTTTAGAACCTGGTATGCCCTATCTTCAAAAGGCACAAAAATGAAAACCCATGTCCATTGCTCATCGGAACTGCGCGGTGTCCTGCATTCTTCGAATGGTTTCCCTCTATGTGTTGATCTTATCGAGTAGCCATGCTGTTGCTCAGAAAGCCATCCGTTTCGATCGGGAAGGCGCCTATCTGGAAGTGCCAAACAAGGCCAGTTTGCAAACGCCTGAGATGACCATCGAGTTCTGGCTCTATTCCGAATCCACATCCTCCGCTCCGGGAGGAGAACAAACCCTGTTTGACAAACGGGGAGATGACAAGGGGTTCAACATCCGTCTTGCCGGTGAGCAATATCCATTACCCGTATTTTCTTTCTATTTGCCCTCCAATGAAATTCATGCCTTCCCGGGCATAGGAGGTAAACGGTGGACCCATTTTGCTTATGTATTCACCAGGGACTCCAGTAAAATCTATCAGAATGGTGAATTAATTGCTGCCACCTCTTCAAGCGATTACAACACCCAGTCCACCGCCCCTTTACGCATCGGTGAATTTTTAGGTTATCCGGGAGCTACCTTCCGGTTTATTGGCACCATGGATGAAATCAGGATTTGGAGCAAAGAGATCTCCGCCGCGCTCATCCAATCGCGTATGCATGAGAAACTAACCGGGGCCGAAGCTAACCTGGAACTGTACCTGGATTTTGAATTTTCCGATAGTGACTGGGTATTTGACCGGTCTCATAACAAAAACAATGCTGCGCGGTTCGGGAATGCTTCCATTGTCACGTCAACTGCCCCTATTGGGTATGTCCCTCTAATTGCTCCTCCGGGTTTTCGCAGTTATGGCTTGGATGAAGTGATCCAGTTGGAATGGAAGCCGGTATCCGGAGCAAAATCGTATTCGATCTACCGGTCCACCTCGGCTAATTTCGAAACGGGCGCCTCCAATCGTATCGCTTCATTGGACTCCGATCAAATAGCTTATGTGGACGCAGGCATCGAACGGGATAAATTGTATTACTACCTGATGGTAGCTAATGATGCCGATGGGCATGCCGGGTCATTCAGCGGCCTTTCTGTATCGCGGACCATCCATCGGGCCGATTACCAGACCGGCGTCTATTATTACCCGTGGTACCAGCCCGAATTATCCCATCATCTGTGGCCCGGACAGTACGCACGTTATTACATGGTGCCCACTCAGCCCCCGGAACTTGGGCATTATTCCAGTGCCTCAAAAGCCGTTATCAATCAACATTTCGACTGGATGGAAGCATCCGGGATCGACTTTATTGTATCGAGTTGGTGGGGCCCAAATTCGCGGGAAGATGTAGTTTTAAAGCAAAACATCCTACCTGAGATCAGGAACAGGGATCTTAAGTTTGCCGTTTACTACGAATCAGCCATCTTGGGCTTTGACAATGGGCAAATCGAATTCAATACGGCCAACATCGCGTATTTTAAAGATCATTTCAATTATCTGGCAGACACCTACTTCAGCGAATCCAATTATCTGAAAATCAACGGCAAATACGTAGTTTTCTTATATCTCGAACACATTTATTCCGGCCAATACCAACAAGCCATCCAGGAAGTTCGGCAGATGCTGTCCGCTAAAGGAGTTGATCTGTTCCTGATTGGAGATATGGATCTTTATAATCCGGTTGATAAGGATCATATTTCGGTTTTGGATGGTGCATCACCATACATTTCCCTTCAATCCATGCCAGCCGGAAAATACCCCAATGATATTGATTTTCTCAATCACTTTGCTGGCGCGGAAGCTTCACGTCAGCAGGAATTAAAATCAAAAAGTAAGTTGTTTATACCAGATGTTTATCCTGGATTTAATAATCGGAGGATTGATGATGGATTCATTTTGCCCCGGCAATTATCAAGTGAAGATCCCCTGACATCCGTTTACGAATATACCATCAAAGTATCCCGCCCATTCATTGATCCTGCCAACCAACTGGTCATGATCACCAGTTGGAACGAATGGCATGAGGACACAGAGATCGAACCGACGATATTGACCCAGCCTACCAATACCGATAGCAGTCCAACGAGCAAACAATATACGCTGGGATATACCTTCAAAGGCTATGGGCAGGATTTCCTAAACCTGACCAGGGACCTGCTTGGCAATCCCCTGACTTCCGGAAGGCATCCGGGACTGGACCAAGAACATCGACTCTTTAATGCCTATCCCAATCCTGTAAGTCATGAGATCTACCTTGATTTTGGCCACACCATGAATACCATCGTTTGGGTCCGACTGTACGCCCTTAATGGACAAATGATCCGTCAGATGCAACAGACTGAGATATCCGCTGGCACCTATATGATCCCCCTGAATTCGCTGTCACCAGGTCTTTATTTCTTAACGGCAACTACTGATCAGGGAACACAAACCCAAAAAATCCTGGTCGAATAATCCTCGTTGTATCAGGAGGTCACAGGTGGTTTTCCTCGAAATGCGACATCCAGTAAGTCGGAAAAATGACCAGCGAAATGTACCTTAAGGCCCTTCTTGACATAGTCGGGTAGTGTATCAAAGTCGTTTTTATTCTCTAAAGGAAAGATCAACTCCTTGATACCAACTCGTTTGGCCGCGATGGATTTCTCCTGAACTCCACCAATCGGCAAAACCTTACCCGTGAGGGATAATTCACCGGTCATGGCGATCCCTGGTTTGACCGCTTTATTGACGGCCAGGGAGTAGAGGGCCAGGGCCATGGTCACCCCGGCAGAAGGTCCATCCTTCGGTGTCGCTCCTGCTGGTACGTGCAGATGGATAAAGTTCTCATCAAAAAATTTACTGTAGCGCTCATCATGACTCAGGAGTGAACGCACATAACTGTAGGCTATTTCTGAAGACTCCTGCATCACACTCCCCAGTTGACCGGTTTGTTTAAACCCACTGCGCGCCGACTTGATGGCAGCAGCCTCGATGTATAGCGTGGCACCTCCAAAAGAAGTGTAAGCCAGCCCCAGCACGACACCGGGAATCGGCTTATCGTACAGCTGCTCGGTGTGAAAGATGGGTTTACCCAGGAATTTTTCAACGTCTTCTTTGTCGATGTGCAGGTCAGCCTCCTGTCCCTCAGCCAGGGCCAGGGTAGCCTTGCGAATAATTCTCCGGATGGCTTTTTCCAGGTTTCGTACCCCAGCTTCACGGGCATAATTGTCAATGATGTATTTCAGAGCTGTTTTGGTGAAGGTGATCTCGTTGCGCTTAAAACCATGGGCTTCCAGCTGTTTGGGAACCAGGTACTTCCGGGCAATTTCCACCTTTTCCTCCATGATGTACCCGGATAGTCGGATAACCTCCATGCGATCCAGCAAGGGCCCCGGGATGGTGTCCAGCTGATTGGCCGTGGTTACAAAGAGAACATTGGAAAGGTCAAAGGGGATATCCAGGTAGTGGTCCATAAATTCCTGGTTCTGTTCAGGATCCAGGACTTCCAGCAATGCACTGGCTGGGTCTCCCTGGAAGGACATACCGATCTTATCGATCTCATCCAGCATGATCACCGGGTTTGCGGTCTCTACCCGTTTCAGGCTCTGGATGATTTTTCCCGGCATGGCACCGATGTACGTCCGACGGTGCCCTTTAATCTCTGCCTCATCACGCATACCGCCAACCGAAAATCGGAAAAACTTGCGATTCAATGCAGAAGCGATGGATTTGCCAATGGAAGTCTTCCCGACTCCAGGAGGGCCTACCAGACAGATGATGGATCCCCCTATCCTGCCCCGCTTGATGATGGTGCTCAAATACTCCAGGATGCGGTCTTTTACATCCTGCAAGCCGTAGTGATCGCGATCCAGAATGCGCCTGGCCTTTTTGATATCGACACTGTCCTGGGAGTAAACTCCCCAGGGCAAATCAGCTATTAATAAGAGGTAATTGCGCGTGACATTGTATTCCGGTGACTGTGGATTGAGGACCTGCATCTTCTGGATCTCTTCATCAACCACTTTTTGTGCCTCCGCAGGTAATTTTTTGCCCGCCAGTTTTTCGCGCAGTTGTTCAACTTCATTCTCCGTCTCATCTTTCTCCAGCCCCAGCTCCTTTTTGATCGCACTGAGCTGTTCTCTAAGGAAAAATTCCCGTTGCTGTTCCTGGACTTTCTCGTTGATCTGATCGTTGATCTTCTGCTGGATCTTAGCCACCTCGTACTCTTCCCGCAACAATTCCATTAAGAACTCAGCCCTCTCTTGTAGATCAATCTTCTCGAGCAGCAGCTGCAGATCATCGCTGTCGGTGGTGAGGAGGTTGGAAATCAGGTCCATGGTCAGCCCGGGAGTATCGTAGTTCAACTGGGATACCAGCTGGTTGACCTGTTCCTTAAAGGTAGGATTCAGTTGCAGCAATTCCTTCACCTGGGTGCTGATCGCCAGCATGTAGGCTTTCAGCTCGGTGCCGGGTTTATCCTCCGGGTCCGTATAATAGGTCACTTCCCACCGCAGCCTGGGTACCACCAGCGAAATACGTTTTTTCCGGAAGCGCTTCACCGCCTGACCGAGGATCTGCAAATTGCCATTGGGCATGGGATTAGACCGGAAGACATGGAAGATAGTCCCCAAATCGTAATATTCGATCTCGTCTCCAACCTGGTCCTTCACATAGACCAAACCCACGTTGCCATTGTCCTTGTCCAATGCATTTTGAACCGATTCGATATCTTCCTTGCGGTCGATCAGCATCGGGATCACAATACCAGGAAATATAGGCCGCTTGAACAGCGGGATGATGTTCAGGTTACCTGGCAATACCTTCCCCGCCAGCAATGGTTTGTTCTGTGATTCCTCTACTTCGTGGTATTCGTTTTCTTCCATTATTGCTGCTTGTGTTTATTAAACAGCAATCCCCCGGGTTGGTTCGCCACGGGAAGAATCCCCCGGGTATTTGAAAAACGTAAGCCAGGCCAATGCAGGTTGTCTGTCTGTAATTCCTGCAGAGCAACATTTAAACTATTGGATGAACTTGATGGTTAAGACAGCAAATTTGCCATCAACCAGCCGATTTCGAATCGTTCGACCTGCTCACCATAAAGAATCCAATTGCCAGCAGAATTTGTATGGTTGCAGCCACCCAATGGACCTTGTTGGAGGGATCCGTAAACTGAGCATACAGACTGGTTAATGCATGGCATAAAAAATAGATCGCAAATCCCAGGGAAACGCCTGCTTTCGCTTGAGAAGCAGCAGCATTGCGTACGCACCAGGCAATAATGGCAAGGCCAAACATTTCTACCCCTGAAAACCGAAGGGCCATGATCACCCCATAAGGTATCTCAGATTCAATGTCGGCTGCATCCAACATGCCTTTCGTAAAAAAAATTGTTGCGAGGCCAAGAAAACCATAGAGGATAGCAGTTACAATGAATACAAAATTGAATTTCATTGAATTGGTTTTAGGATTAAAAAATATCTCGTTCACCCTGAGCATAGGATGATCAGACAAGGTGTCCCATTCATTCTGCTCCAGAGTTAATGATCAATCTGGAAGGGTATCCTCTAAGACTTAAAAACCAAATAAGTAGGTGGAATTATTCCCTGAATGAAAATCCTACTGAAGTTACATCATAGGTTTCAATATCATGAACATTTTTTTGTCAAAGGGCGTCCCCGATCATTGGACCGGAGTAATAAAAATGGAAGTAAAGTAGTCCTACAAATTATCAGCAAAGGTCACTCTTATTCCAAGCTCGTAGTCCTATCTTTATACCATCATAAAACAGAAAGGATGAGCACGGTGTTTTTTGCCTTAATTGCCTTTTGGGGTGCAATCTTTTCATGGCCGGATCCTCAACAAGATGGCTGGGAGCCACTACTGGACTCCGGACTGACAAAATGGGAGAATTACTTAAGTTATCGCCATAAAATCGACTACAACGGGAAGGTACCTGTCGACGACGAGGGCCATGAAATAGCCCCGATTGGGTACAACAAAGACGAGACACATGTATTCTCGGTCATACAGAGCCCGGAAGGGCCCATTTTGCGGGTGAGCGGTGAAATCTACGGATGCCTTTTTTCCAAAAAATCCTATAAAAACTATCACCTGACGATGCAGGTTAAATGGGGAGATACCAAATACGTGTCCCGCCTGGATAAACTGAAGGACTCGGGCATCCTCTACCATTCCATTGGCAAAGCTGGGGTCGAATACTGGCGGTCCTGGATGCTATCCCAGGAATTCCAGGTGATGGAAGGGCATATGGGTGATTTCTGGTGCCAAGCCAATTCAGCCATTGACATCCGGTCTTACCTACCGGAAGGGAACATGAATTCGGTCGCAGATATCAGCCAACCATTCCACCCGTTCAAGTCGGGTTCCGAGTCTTTTTGCATGCGTTCCTGCAATCGCGAAAGCCCGGATGGGGAATGGACCACACTGGATCTGATTTGTTTCGAGGGCAAGAGTATCCACATCGTAAACGGGCATGTGGTGATGGTCCTGCAAAACTCCCGCTACATCACTCCGGATGGAGAGGAGGTGCCCATGATCGAAGGCAAAATCCAGCTCCAGAGTGAAGCTGCGGAGGTCTTCTACCGGGATATCCGCATCAAACCATTGACCGAGTTACCTGATGAATACCAGGCGCTGTATGGCGATGATTAAGGCGTAATATGGGTTTTACCAGCCTACCCTGGTAAGGAAGTTCAGAAGAAAAGGAGTTTAGACATTATAATTGAGCTAATAACACAGACAGGAAGCATTTGCCTGAAATTCCCTTAGTCGGAAAACCGGGTTCTGCCGATGCATTGCAAGAAAACCACTGAAAAGCGTATTTTTCATATCCTATGAGCGCTGGATCGACGCTGGATTTTACAACCGGGAAGAAATACAAAATCGTGCTGGCAGGTGCCTGCAGTCTTTTTTCGTATACCTTCCTGCTCTTCTTTCAGCCCTTCGGCATCAATAATTATCGCCCGGATGAAAAAATAACCCCGCTGCTGGCGCTGGCACTGTTGGCATTTTGCCTGATCATATTCATGAGCTTTCTGGTTGGTGAATTTATCATCAGGCCCAAACGGATTCGGTGGAGCCAGGGTTTATGGTTCTATGGCTGGCTTGTTTTTGAAATAGCCCTCATCGGATCCATCTCTTTCCTGTTTTATAACGTGATTGGGGGATTTCATGATTTTCACTTCCACAGTTATCTGAAACACTTGATGGAGATGGGCTCCATCCTGGTGTTTCCCATAGCAGGTACCCTCTTTTATTTCCGGCATACCACAGTCGTTAAAGAATATGAAGCCATTGTTTCCGTCAGCGATGATCATCCGGACCTGGAAAATGTGGTTTTGTTTTCAGGAGATTACAAAAAAGATAAGATTGCCCTGAACCTTCAGAATGTAGTGTACATCCAGTCGGAGGACAATTATGCCAGCCTGAATTATGTGGAAGGCGACGAAATCAAAAAATACCTGATCCGCTCCACCCTGGCTGGTCTGGGGCAAAAGATTGCAGGGCCCACCATCGTGCGTTGCAACCGTTCCACCCTGGTCAATCTGATCCACCTGGAATCTTCCAGGACAGTTTCCGGAAAGCTTCAACTGAAATTGAACGGGGTTCCGCAAATCATTGAGGTTGCCCGGTCGCGACAGCAGGATCTTATCCAGCGTATCGAACAGCTCACCCGGTAAATCAACCCACCATTCATCCCCAGGCAGGCTTTTTTCATCCCTATTCCATGGATAACATGGCTTTTGATCGGGAAGGTCCCGTCTTTTGATGAAACTAAAATGAAATCGTCATGCTAAACAAAAAATTGAAATTCAGAATGCCTGCAAAGGTGGCGGGTCAACATTTCCTGCCATTCCTGCTTGCAATTATTTTCGTTAATAACCCTGCATCAGCCCAGGAAATCAACGTCTTATCCATCCTTAACGGGTTCGCGAAAGACTATGAACAGGATGTTACCTTAAAATCCGACGTAACCTTTGGGGTTAAAGTGGACAACCAATTTTACCAGGTTAAAGCGGTTGCCAAAACAGATGATTCCCCTGCTCATGTTGCAGTAACGGCCGGGCCGCCGGCAGAGCCTACCTTTTATTTTTATACGGATGGCGAAACATTAAAGAAGATTGAACGAGGATCCCTCAATGCATTGACCGGAGCTGCCAAGGCCTTTGAGTCGGATTTCGCTCCCTTCGACGCGGATGTGATGGAGGGCTTTCAGCCGGACGCCGGTTTCCTGAACACCCTCCTATCGACGATGTTTCATTTCTGGACAAAAGGGGTGCCGGAACGGATACCGTTCGGGTTGGACTATACCAGGATGACGCATGGAGCCCAGGCCAGCATATTTTACTATCAGGAAGGATTCCGGTCTGCCTTTGTGGCGGTCAAAAAAGGTCAGCATGCCAATCAGGACGAGCGATCCAGAAGCAATCCTTTCCCTACCTTATTCATAGCAACCAATGGACAGGGCATGATGATCATCAACGGTGTCACTTCTCGTGTTGCCAAGGGCGAAGCCATCTTCATTCCCGCTGGTATGGAACACGAGTTTTACAATGAAAACGACGAGCCTTTGGAGGGTATCCTGTTGATGTTTGGGGACGGAGCCTGATCGCGTCGGATTATCCCTTGGTTTGGGTCATGTTATCCGGGACCACGATGATGTAATTCGCGATGGTCCCTTTTTCTTCTCCGGTCATTTTATCCCATTCGGACTGATCAACGGTGGTGATGGATTTAATGGTAAGACCCGGATGCGTTTTGTTGATCCACCAGATGATGCCCTGATCGTTATTGGAATGATAGGAGCCATCAAAATGGAGGAGCAGATTTCCCGGCGAGAAGTTTTTCAGGGAGAAATAAGCCATGGTGGCATCTTTGGAAGCCTGTGCAGTTTGTATGTTCAACATATTTTCCGGCACATGCGCACCCATGTGTTCGGCCATTTCCGCGTAAGCTTTCACGGTTGGGTCAAAATATTTCTCCAGATCCGGCCCGATCATAGCCAAGGCTTCGGGGCTTAACTTCCGCAGGGCCTCCATGCCATAGGTATTGATCATGGAAGCATACCGGCGGGGGATATTGGTCGCGATAAACCGCAATCCATTGGCCTTGGCAAAATCCAATAAGGGCTTGTAATCGGTCTTGTAGTTTCCCCACAACTGCGTGATTTCCGGGATCATCTTATCCTCCGGATAAAAACCCTGCAAATATTCATCCAGGACCAGTTGATTGCCATTTTCGAACATCTCGGCACCCAGGTACAATTCCTGTCCCTTGATCTCAAAGAAACTTTTGGTCATTTCCAGTTGCAACCAGTGGGAGATGGGATTGTGATGTTGTTCTCCGAAAAAGACCATATCGCTATTCGCCAGATCAACGATCATCTGGTCGTAATCGGCGATTGCACCCTGATTGGTGAACAACTGATACGCTGGTTTATTCTGCGCATTGGCAGTCGTTGTTAGCATTAAAATCAACAGGGTTGTGCGGATTATATGGTTCATGGTAACTAATTAGGTGTAATTGGACTGGTGATGATTACCAAAAAAGAAGAATCTCTCCCGGCAAAAGATAGGGAGAAAATTTGAATAGACCTTGCTAAAACAGACGTGTTGATTCCAGCGCAAATCCGGGAATTGATCAGCCAACGGATTGTGATTCAGAAGCTGGCCAAAGGGATATCCCCATCCCAGTCAATCCAGATTACGCATCAGCTCATCAGCCATTAACTTTCCATCTTCCATGTCTTCGAATTTGACAAACGGATAGGGATAGTCAACGGAGTAGTAAAAATAATATTTCTCCGGTGCAAACAAGGACTGCCAACCTCCCACCGAAAGTGCAAGTACATTGCATGTAAATGTCCCGGCTTTCACAGCGACGGTCTTTACGCCAATTTGCTCCAGGTTCATGGATAACACACCACCATAAGCATACATGTAGGTTTTGAAGGAAACCCGATTCCCCTGCTTGAAGGGAAATCCCCGGAAAGCCACCAGATAAGCCAGGGGAGAATAAATGTTCGTTTCATTGGTCGTATAGGTCTTATCAAGGGATTTTTCTGCATTGAAAAAATGAACCTGGTCCCCTTTTTTCTCAAAAGATTGAACCACTTTATTGTCCTTCAGATCGATGCGTTTTTCGGAAATGGTCGTTAGATCTGCGTAGTTCACATTTATTTCATTGCGGTAAAGTCCACCTTCGTCGACAACAATGGCATAATATTTTGAATCATTATCCCCTTTTAATTCTATGTGGATCGTCGAAGTGACGTAACCTGTTTTTGCATCCAGGTATTCATGGATGACAAAGGCTTCGCTAGCCGGCAATCCGGGATTTCGCAATACCGGAGTCGTTGTCGTAGAAAGTGTGGGAAGGCACAAAAGCAAAAGCACTAATTTCAATTTCATATCGATGTACTGAGATGGGTTCTCCCTTAGGTTATCGATAGCGGTAGCTTATTCTTACCGTTTTATCTGATAATTAAGTAGATCATTACATTCTCACTACAAAAATGGACAATCAGTGACCGCAGAAGTAACGGTTCCGATTACAGTAGAGTAGATCCCGCCTGTCGTTTTTGACAAAATTGAAGGCTCCGTGCTGATTTGGATTAATAGCCTTCTTTTGGCCTATATAATAGTTGATTCAATTGATGCTCATATTTACCTAGCACATTCCAGATCGCATCGAACTCCTCCGCTCCTTCAACACTGGTTAAGAAATTAGTGTTGGTTATTAAAACCCTGCCGGTGTTTGATTTTGGATTAAAAAACATATAAGTTGATACCCCGGGCTCCAATCCTGAATGACCGATATATCCGGTTGGCGTAAATCCCATAAAGATTCCATAATTATAATCATCGGCATAGGGGTTGTCCAATGGACGTTCTGCAAAATTTTCACCGGTCAATTGTGCCCTAAATATTTCCTGATAACTATCCTTCGAAAGGATAAGACCATCTCCATTATATCCCCGGATGAGTTCCACTAAATAGGTTCCGAGATCATGGATATTGGTCAATAGGCCACCCTCCGGATAGGTGATCAGCGAATACAAAGGCAATTCCAGCTCCGGCTCCAAATAAAGCCTGGAATGGTGCTCCATGGAAACAGCATCAAACGACCACCCGGAAGCATCCATCTTCAAGGGCATCAAGATATGCCCGGTTGTAAATTCATCAAATGATTGCCCGACAGCTTGTTCAAGTATTACTGCGGCGAGCGTAGCCCCTACATTAGAATATTCGAATCGTTCACCCGGTTGATATTTGGAGAAATTTTCCAGGCCATAATATTCCCCACCAGGAACCAGCATTTTACGAAGAAATTCTTCCGGTGCTATTTTGGCAGCAGCTGGTTTAAAAGTCACACCATGATTTCGCAATGCCCGATAAACCATGGAATCGGAGCTGCTTTCATCCCGTGCGAGGACATACGATTGATTAAAGTAACGATAGGAATCCAACATCGTGGATGTATGTGTAGCCAGATGCCTGATGGTAATGGGTATTTCCGGGAACCAGGGATTATTAACTGCGTAGGGCAAATAGCTGTTGATCGGATCATCCAATTTTAATTTTCCCATTTCCTGGGCTTTCAGCAGGGCTATTCCGATGAGCGTTTTTGATATGGAACCAATATTCTGAATGGTCTGCTCCGTGTAGGGTTCACGGGTTTTGCTATTGCCATATCCGATTCCGGTTGCATACAAGAGTTGATTTTCATTGACAATCGCTACTGAAAATCCATTGATGTATCCCCGTTGATGGATTTGAACCAGTTCCAGCGTGAGGGCTTCTTTTACGCGTTCCGCTGCACTTTCTCTTTCTGCAACGGTGCTTTGATGGCAGGAAATAGTGCTAAACACCATCCATGCGGCAACTAGGATTTTACGCATATTCGTGGTATTAACATCCCTGATCTCCGTGTTCGATTTGCCAACAGATAACAAAGCCATGCATCAACAAAAGATATCAGTTGTTGATGCATGGCTGTTCAGGTATTCCTGGAAAATAATTCAGGAGATCGATAAATCTAAAAAGGATTGAAGATTACTCCATGGCCATGGGGAAGACCCGCAATGTTTCCAGGTTCTCGTCACAGGCATGTAAATCAACCTGGGCGCCACCAAATACGTCCCTGGACATTTCCGCGGCAAAGTTTTTAAACAAAGTGGCGTACTCCTGGTCTTGTTCCAACCCCTTTTTCACCACCATCTTGAATTCATAGGTGCCTCCGGTTTTGGCAAGTTGTACGGTTTTTTCCTGGCCGTCCGCAAAACCTGATGACACCAGGTATTCTCCAACCTTATCCGCTTCCGCATCCGTGATATCCGAAGTGTAAAAAAGCTGCGTGCCGTTGTAATTTTTTTCTGTCCCAAGGTCACCACATGCTACGATAAACAGCGTGGAAAGGACAAGCAGAAGGTGATTAAAATGCTTAATCATAAAAGTAAATGGTTTTTGAAGTTAACAATGTGAATACAGTTCACTAGCCTGTGGAATTTCTTGCTGGTAACGGTTACCAGAAATCCGTCCAAAAGACGCAGGCTAAAACATCTAATCTGGGCTCGAAAGTACAATTATTTGATCAACCAAATCATGCAACGGATAAAAAATAGCGCATCAGCGTAACTGGTACTTCGGAGCCTCTCCACCGTTGCCTTCAAAGTGAATGGCGTCGGCTAAATCCATCGTCCATGCTCCTAGTTACTCCCCCCCAGCAGGTCCTGCATGATGTTGAGCGTCTCCATGAGGTAGATGTCGCCCGCCACGTTAGTAACCCATTCTGCATTACGAGACTTTTTATTCTCATCTTCTTCAAGGGAAGGCATATCTGCGGTAAGGTTTCTCACCCGATTCATGGATGTGGTGGTGAATAGATTGTCAAACGGTTTTTTTTCTGCCTCTAATTTGCTCAGATATTGACGATAACCATCCAGATTCAGCGTGCAGGCGGATTCATCCCGGAGTTTCTTTAAAAATGCAGCATACCGATCGATTTCCGAAAATGCGTGGTTCTGCTTTACCCGTTCAGCGCTGAGCGTTTGAATTTCCTTCAGGTTTTTCAGGTTATATACCTTTTGCCCGAAAGGCACCGGTTCAATTTCTGACCACTGCAACGTAAAGTCGTACTGCTTTTCACCCAATCCCAGGTACCTGTTAGCTGCGGGTAGAGCAACATCCGGCACGACGCCCTGCAGATGGTAGGAGCCTCCTGTCACCCGGTAGATCAGGGAAGTCGTCACGGTGACGGTACCCAGCGGCATGAATTTGGGCTTGACAATCGGGGACCGGTCCAGGTCAAAGTCAGAACTCGCGCAGCCCTTCCCCCAGGTCGCATTACCTTCTCCTACGATAATGGCTCTGCCATAGTCCTGTAATGCTGCCGCTACATTTTCTGCCGCGGAAGCCGTGTATTTGTTGACCAGGATGATGAGTGGCCCGTCGTAAAGCACACTGGGATCTTCATCGCTATTTACCTCGGGCTTACCGCCAATCAAAACGGGAGGTCCATCCGGGCGAAAGGCGTATCGCTCCCGCTCCAGGGTTTGCATGACCGGACCCTCCCCGATGAATAATCCGGTCATCTTGATGGCTTCCCCCACGTTGCCACCTCCATTATCCCGTAAGTCGATGATCAGGCCTTTGACGCCCTCCTTCCTGAGCTTTTCAATTTCCATGGCAACGTCATCCGCGCAATGCACTCCGTTGTCATGATCGTAATCCCCATAAAAGTCCGGCAAATGGATCAGGCCGATTAATTCCTGATTTCCCGTTTCTAGGAGCAGGGATTTTGCCAGATCTTCCTCCACAATGACCACATCGCGCATCAATGCGATTTCATGGGAAGATCCATCCGGCTTTCTGATGACAAGGCGGACTTTTGAACCCGGCTTGCCCTGGATCAGTTGGACCACTTCATTATCGCTCATTCCGGTAACGTCGGTCCACTTTCCCCGGTCACCCTCCGCGACTTTTTCGATCCGGTCATTCACTTGCAGGATACCTTGCTTCCAGGCTGGCCCGCCGAAGGTAATTTCATCCGCTACGATGAATCCGCCCTGGGTTGTCAGGGATACGCCGATACCCTCCAGTCTTTTGATCTGCGCTGCGTCGTCCGCTGGTTTTCCGGCAGGTTCCAGGTAGTCCGAATGGGGGTCGAAGACGTTGGTCAGCGCTCTCAGGTATTCGCTAATGATTTCGGTGCGTGTATATGCTTCGTACCCGGAAAATAAATCATTGTAATGGTTAAGCACCTCATTGCGGGCTTCCTCTTCCAGTTGTTCATTGCTTTTACTTCGGTATGCTTCCTCGTTATTTTCCTTTTTGGTGATTTTTTCTGAAAGACGCGTCAACGTTTCCCATTTCAAATCCTGCCGCCAGTATTCTTTCAGCGCCTCATCATTCTTGGCATAGGGCCTTTTCTTTTGATCGGTGTCGTAGTCTTCGTTATGCGTAAAATCGAATGGTTTCGAGAGCAGCTCCAGGTAGTACTTTTTTGTTTTCCGGAGGGCTTTCTGCTCCAACTTGATCACCTGATCGAGGAAAGCGAAGGATCCTTCATTGGCTTCATCGTCCAATTGCCATTTGTACCCTTCCAGCACGTCCAGATCTTCCTGGGTCAGCCAGGATTTCGAGCCATGGACGCGGTTCAGATACAGGTTGTACAATTTTTCAGAGAACTGATCATCGATGTCCAACGGTTGGATATGGAAGGTGCTCAGACTCGACAACAGCGATTGCATTAATACAGCTTCGCGCTGCGCATTCTTCTCACGAGCGCTAAAAGCGGCGAAAAAGGTCACTGCGATCAACAGCGCAAGGGAAACTCCAATCTTTTTGTTTAGCACTTCAACGGATTTGATGTAAAAATTAATGAACCCAGTCCAAACTTACGAGCCTGTTTGGGATTATGGCCTATCCAATCGCAGGCGATGCATAAAGCTAAGTACTGAACGATTAAGCGATGGCATAACCCAGGACCGTTTACACAAGGATAGGAATACTCGACCAAAGAATGTTATGAAGCTCTGCTTATTGCCATTCATTTAGGATGCACAATTTAGGACCAAACTATTGCAGCTAAGGTTTTTCACGTTGCTTATATTCAAAAGTGGTAGTTTCAAGTTACCGATATCTCTTCAGGAGGGTTCACGCAACTGTTTGAACAATTCAAAACAGCATTTTTGCAGCCGTCGAAAGACGGTGAGGCGTGCGTTTGCCGCAAAAATGGTGACTCCGAAGAACTTAATATCCTGAACCACATACAGTTGATCCGAAGCTAAAGTGAGTTTTGCGTGAAACGAGGTTTTTGGTTCGTTTTTGCCGGAACAAAAATGAACGAATACGCTAAGCAACGACATGCAACCAAATGACATTACGGTACAATGTAATTTCCATAAAAAATCTTCCTCAATTTTTTGATAAAAGGTAATAATATTAGATTCTCTACAAACCGTATATGATTTGGTAAGCTAACCACTCAATGCGTTAGCACTAATTTGTTGTAAGTTTCCTTGGGCTAATCAATCAATAAGCATGAATCCAATCCACAACACCATTTTCCTGGGTCTGTTTCTTATAAGCATTTTCGCCGTAAAGGAAGTTCAAACCAAACGCATTTTATGTTTTGGGGATTCCATAACGGCGTATGGCGAATGGGTGGAGGAAGTAGGCAACCTGGATTCTTTCAGCACGATCAATGCCGGGAGGGGTGGTCGCCGGGCCGTTCAGGCACGGGCGGAACTGGCGCCCTACTTAAATCAATATCCGGACCTTGACCTGTTATTGGTGTTTTTGGGTGTCAATGACTTGCCGGCGCGGGACCCGCGGCCCGGGGATGTCAAGATTGCCGAGTGCGTGGACAGCATTGCTGTGGCTATAGATTTAGCATTGCATTACTTTAAGCCCAAAGACATCGTACTCATCGCACCCTGCAATGTCAATCCCGCGTTGATGGATTCCATCAACCTGGCGAAAGGATATGACATTACTCCCCCATTACTGGCCAGGATGGAGCAGCAATACCAACTGCTGGCGGCAAAAAAAGGCATCTCCTTTCTAAGCCTGTTCCGGGTGGTGCATCCGGAGCACTATA
The DNA here is from genome assembly GCA_020636135.1 of Lewinellaceae bacterium. Lineage (NCBI taxonomy): Bacteria > Pseudomonadati > Bacteroidota > Saprospiria > Saprospirales > Lewinellaceae > Lewinellaceae bacterium. Next base: position 1,441,169 of record JACJYK010000001.1, on the reverse strand, counting down.
GGGATGGCTTGCATCCCAACCAGGCCGGCGACCGTGAAATTGGGGAAGCCATCAAAGCCTATCTGTTGTCGAGGTAGTTTATTCGAAGCCTTCCCGTTGTTTGGTGAAATGGCCGGGAATAACCAAATTTGCATGCTGAACCACCAGATGGCCCCGTACCTGCCCGACTGAATTCGTTCAGGCGGGGTTCAACGGATAGTGAATGGTACTTTCCTAAACTTTTGATCCAGGATACTAAACACTTCAACAGCATTGTATGTACTACACCTACGTCATTCAATCCGATTCATTTGGCCGGCGATATAAAGGTTGTTGTCAAGATCTGGACAAGCGCTTGAAAGAGCACAATTCTGGTCAAACCCGATCCACAAAACCATTTGCCCCCTGGAGGTTGGTGTATTACGAAGAATTTGACACCTTTGCAGAAGCCAGGGCTCGGGAGAAATATTTCAAAACGGCTGCTGGCAGACGCTTTCTGAATAATAAGTTAGGCCCTGTAGTTCAACGGATAGAATAGGAGTTTCCTAAACTCTAGATCCAGGTTCGATTCCTGGCAGGGCTACTAAAAGTCATAATGAGCGTGTACCTAACTGGCCCCGTACTTTTTTACCCGAACAACTAAGTTGGGCGGGCCTAAACTCTAGATCCAGGTTCGATTCCTGGCGGGACTACTAAATACTACTATGTACTACACCTATGTAATTCAATCTGATCTTCATGCTAAACGGTATAAGGGGTATTGAAGTGACTTAGAGAAACGATTGCATGAACACAACGCTGGCCAGACTAAATCAACCAAGGCTTTCATTCCTTGGCGGATGGTATACTTTGAAGTATTTGGCACCTTTGCAGAAGCCAGGGTTCGGGAGAAATATTTCAAAACCACAGCAGGCAGGCGTTTTATAAATAATAAGATAGGACCATTATATAACTAATCACCTCTTCAAGGGCAAAGCTCAACGGATACCCGCCCGAACGACGTTCAGTCGGGCGGGGAATAGGAGTTTCCTAAACTCTAGATCCAGGTTCGATTCCTGGCAGGGCTACTAAAAGTCATAATGAGCGTGTAACTAACTTGGCCCGTACTTTTTTACCCGAACAACGAAGTTGGGCGGGCCTAAACTTTTGATCCAGGTTCGATTCCTGGCGGGGCTACAAAATACTACTATGTACTACACCTATGTAATTCAATCTGATATTCATGCTAAACGGTATAAGGGGTGTTGTAGTGACTTAGAGAAACGATTGCATGAACACAACGCTGGCCTGACTAAATCAACCAAATCTTTCATTCCTTGGCGGATTGTATACATCGAAGTATTTGACACCTTTGTAGAGGCCAGGACTCGGGAGAAATATTTCAAAACGGCTGCTGGCAGTCGCTTTCTGAATAAAAAGATAGGTCCATTATATAACTAATTACCTCTTCAAGTGCAAGGCGAAACGGATACCCGCCCGAACGACGTTCGGTCGGGCGGGGAATAGGAGTTTCCTAAACTCTAGATCCAGGTTCGATTCCTGGCGGGGCTACTAAATACTACAGTATTCTAGGAACTTATAAGTATCTGTAGGTGAAACTGTTGCGGTTTTAACCAGATGACACATGGCTAACTCAATAGTCCACAGAATGGGATGTCAGGATGGAGTTTAAATCTGGATATTCACTCACCATCCAATCTCATTTGGTCAATAAACCTCTTCAGGACGCATCATCAAACTGCCTTTTATTACAAATAATGAACATTTACTAGATCTTTTCTACCCTAATATGTAGATTTGGTACAAAGGAGCACTATGCCATTAGGCACCACTATCCGTAGAAGTTTAAGATACGATGGTTGAGATAAACCGCTACGAAGTAGCGTACAATAGGACGTATGAGTCTGTAAACCGAACAAAATACGCGTATATAAACAAGTTAGAGATAATCAAAGATGAATTATAAACAGACATTAGAATACTTAATTGCCAATACAAGTCTTAAGGAAGCAAAAGTGTTCGATTACACAGGTGATGCAGGTGAAGAGTACTTTCAAAAACTTTTTGAATTTTACACAGGTAACCTTAAACACAACTCACATTTTGGAGCAAATCCTTCTTACTTAGTTTATTACGGGAAGAATGAAATATATGCAGAAGCAAAAAAATCAAATAACCATTATATCCTTGCTTTTGACAAAGGCATAGTTTATAGATTGGAGCGGTGGTTCGGATTGTATTTTGACTTTGAACAAATTCCAGGGCTTGAAAGCTTTGCTGATCTTAATAAAGAACTTGGTCATAAGATTTCAGAAATGTTAGAACAATCAATAAATCATTTCACTTTTTATCACGAATTTGCCCACTTAATCCAATTCGCCCAAGAAGAATCTTTTGAAAGGGAAGACTATTTAGCTGGAGATTGTAAATATAATGAAGTTATACAAACCGAAGAGTTTGATGCGGATACATTTGCTGGAATATGTCTCGCCACTCATCTCTTTCAATTAATTGATAAATGGATGAAAGGACGAATGAACAACAGTAACTTAAATGAACTGCCAGCAATAATCATTGGTGCGGTGATGGCTTACATATTAGCATTACCTATGTGCAAAGAAGAATTCTATACAGAAGAAGGATCACATCCCCATAACAGTATTAGAGCACTAAATATTCTGGGAGTGATTTCAACTCATTTTAAAGAGATTCTTATGAAAAAGAAATATCCAATTTCAATAAACGATGGTAATATCTTCATAAGATCAGCCATAGTTCTTGAAAAACTACTAATTCAGTTTGGTATGGAAGATACATTTAAACGTTTTCAACTGGACGTTCGTGATAATGGAGTTGAGATTAAATCTTATCACAAAACCTTAGAGTCGAGAATGATTGCATACAACTTTTCAGCAGTTAAACAATGGAATGCTCAAAACAAAAAGTAGAATGACTATCTCTAACAAGTGATATGAGATCAGACTTGCTGTCGCTGCGTCCGCTCCATATCACAACACCGTCAGACTGTGCAATAACCTATAATTATATTTTTTAATGTGATACTTTTTTCGTAAATTAATACTATCACCAACGAACATATATTATGGACTTTGTCGAAGGTCAAGATCGCGAACAAATGTTCATCTCTTCGATCGAACAAATGGTCGACCCAGAAGCTTTTGTTCGTATTATCGATGCTTTTATTGATGTGCTTCCTCTAGAGCAGTTTGATTTCAAAAACCTTGAGTTAAATGAACAGGGTCGCCCACCGTTTCACCCAGGTGTACTCCTCAAACTTTATCTCTATGGCTATCAGAATGGCATCCGGTCCTGCCGTAAACTAGAACATGCCTGTAAGGTCAATCTGGAAGTCATCTGGCTTTTAAAAGGTAGACGACCTCACTATAAGACCATTGCTAATTTCCGCAAGCAGAATGCACTAGCTTTTCGTCAGGTCTTTCGCCATTTTGTTGCCATGCTCAAAGGCTGGAGACTTATTGAGGGCAAAACCATTGCGATCGACTCTTTTAAAGTCCGGGCTCAAAATAGCCTCAAAAACAACTACAATTTGGCCAAAATCCACCGGCACCTGGATTACATCGATGCCAAAATCGATGCTTACTGTGAAGAACTCGATCAAGCTGATGATGACGAAGAAAAAGAGCAGCTGCATGCCAAGATCAACGATCAGATTGACAAGTGGAATCAGTACTGCGAACTTGGAGATGAAATCATCCAATCCGGTAAAGAACAACTGTCCACTACCGATCCCGATGCTCAAGCTGTTATCCTACACCGAAATATTGTCAACGTAGGATATAACATCCAAGCAGCTAGTGATGCTAAACACAAGCTCCTCGCTGCCTTTGATACCGGTGATGTCAATGATACCCATGCCCTCGAATCCATGGTCCTCCAGGTTCAAGAAAACTTGGAAATCACTAAGTTTGATGTACTCGCTGATAAAGGATATCATACCGCCGCCCAGCTAGCAGCCTGTGAAGCCCTCAACGTTACCACTTATGTTTCACCTAAAGCCAACTCAGCCAATATCACCAATCAAGTCTTCCCGGTCGAGGACTTCAAATATCACCCTGGATCCGATACCTATCGTTGCCCCAATGGTTCCATCTTGCGATCCAATGAAATGATCTACCATCGCAAATCTAAAAAGCCCAAACATCCAGCTGCACGTTTTAAACATTACAGAACAGCTGATTGCAAGCATTGCCCCATTCGATCGCAATGCACCAATGCCAGAAATGGCAGAATCATCCAACGAATCGAATTCCAATCTTCTATTGATCGCAACAATAAGCGAGTACATCAAAAACCAGACTACTACCGCCAACGTCAACAAATCATTGAGCATCAATTCGGAACTTTCAAAAGACAATGGGATTTCACTTATGTCCTCATGAAAGGAAAGGATCAAATACTTGGTGAGATCGCACTTCTATTCTCAACCTACAATCTCAGGAGAACTGTTTCTATACTTGGATTTTCGGTATTCCTCAAGCGCCTAAAAGACGCTTTTTTGACTATATTTGATAATATACTGCTGACAGTCTTGATGGTACGCCACATTCAACTTTCATTTTTAACATACCCTCAGCTGCCACAGTTTAGGACAACACAAAAGATAAATTAGATAGGGAGTTGATGCACAGACTCCCGTTGGCAGCAATAAGGTAAAATCTTGACAAACTAAACGAAAATGTCAAAAGACTTAGTTAAACGGCAACATTACGTTCCAAGGACATATTTGAAAAATTTTGCCAGTAAACAGAAGGGTGATGAATTTTTTGTAAAGGCTCTACCAATAGACAATCCACAATCTGACAAGATTTTTGAAATCAATATCAAAAACGTTTGCCTTGAGCGAAACCTTTATACACTTCCTGGAGAAACTGTAGATCAGCAAATGTTATTAGAGAAATTTTACTCTGACGAAATTGAACAACATTATAATAATATTTATTCGCTTTTAACTAACCCAGCTAAAACAAATGTCACCCCTGAGGAAAGAGAGTTAATTATTTCAACTGTTGTAACCACATTTTATAGGACAACCAAATGGATTAATCAGCATAACGATTTGATGAAAAGAGTCTATGCACAAATGTTTGCAATTTGTCAACAAACAGGCAAAGATTACTTTCTGTTTGAGGGAACCAAAATATCTATAAAAGATAAATCATTAGATGACCTTTTAATCGAGCATAAAATTGAAAATAGACCAGGACAAGTGATTACTCAATTGGAGGTAGCACTAAAGCTCATTCAAATTAGAGTGATAAGTGACAACATTTTTGTTTCAAAACTTTCTGATGCTGACAGTGAATTTATTACCAGCGACAATCCTGTAATCCTTCAAAATTTAAAAGGTGGACATATTACTCCGTTTGACCCAAGTAACATAATGAAGCTTCCTCTCGATAAAAAACATGTGTTGTTCTTGATTCCTGATGCTGATGAGGATGCTAGAAATTTAATTGTTAGGCACAATGTATCTGGACTATTCTGTAAGACCGAAAAATTGATTTCAAATACAGAGCAATTTCAAAAGGCAGACAGATTTATACTAGGAGACGATAGCTCATTGAATAGCTATTTACAAACAAAAGACTTAGCTGAACGACCTTTGACAGAGGACGAGCTAAAAAAAATTACATCATTTGATGAATATGTTAAAAAAGGAAAGGACTTAGGACTATTTTAGAAAAAAAACTGCTGTCAATCCTTAATGATATGCCATGAACATACAACCTTATCTTGAGCAAATAAATAACCTCAATCCACTAGAACAAGTAGTTTACTTCAACAGTGACCATTGGGTAAACTTCGACTATAAAAATAATTTGGTCTCTGATGAAATGATTTTTATTGCCCATAAATATGCAAATCATATCACACGAGGCGATATTATCAATCATTTACGATCTCAGCATGGGTCTTTGATGAGCGGATTCATTTTGACAATGATCTGGGGTCACGGTTATTCAGAAAATGGAAGAGCCGATAACCGAGGTCCATGGAAGGTCTCAAATATGCTAAATACATACGATCAGGCTCTCACCATTTTGGAAAGTGCCAAAACATGTTTGGAAAAAAATGATATACATGCAGCGCATGTTTCATTCAATCAAATGAAAAGGTGCCGAGTCAACTTCTTCTCCAAGTTCCTTTATTTTCTTGGTCGATCCCTCAATATGAAAAAATACCCATTGATCTTTGATGCAAGAGTGGCAAAAACCATAAGTCTAGTTAACTCTATCAATCAGGATCTTTGCCATATTCTAAATATAGAGCCAAATCAAAAGCCTGAAGCCTATGTTCACTATGTGAATCAAATGCACGAAATATCACAAACCAATGATGTTGATGCCGATAAATTGGAGTTATTCTTTTTTAAAGGACTTTAGGCTATAAGAACTGTTGTAATAGCCAATGTGCTAGCCATGTACCAGATAAAGTCTTTTAGTTCCGTATGTCCCATCTTCGAAAGAAACCAAGTGCTCATCAAACGAACTAGCCATAATGCCAACTTTCGGCAGCATTATTTTAAAACTATTCTTAAATTTGAGTATATGACGAATAACATAAGCCAATTTGGATTTATCCTGCTTTTAATGACAGCTTTGTCGGTTGATAACGATTCATATGCACAGACAACTAACACGACATATAAAAAATCTACATATACTACATCCCAAATAAAGAAACCAACTTACAATTTAGCTGGGACTAAATACATTTTAGGGGAAACATACAAAACAACAGGACAACCAAAAGTAGAACGAAACTCATCGGCCAGAAAGGAATTTTTAAAAAGTAGGGGTTACTTAAAAGTTCCAAATGGTTACCAAGTTGACCATATTGTTCCTTTATCCCAAGGAGGTCGGGATGTTCCCAGTAACATGCAGTTAATTACTATAGAACAACATAATCAGAAAACTGCTACGGAAAGAAGAAATGTAAGTTCAACATATGGCAATAAAACTTTCAACTATTCAACCCGCAAATCAATTAGTAGACCCTATAAGGCCCCTTCTTTTAACTATTCAACCCCCAAATTAACAAGCAGATCCTATAAGTCTCCTTCTTTTAACTATTCAACCCCGAAGTCAACAAGCAGATCTTACAAGGCTCCTTCTTTTAAATATTCAACCCCGAAATCAATTAGTAGACCCTATAAGGCTTCTTCTTTCAAATATTCAACCCCGAAATCAATTAGTAGACCCTATAAGGCTCCTTCTTTTAAATATTCAGCCCCGAAATCAATTAGTAGACCCTACAAGGCCCCTTCTTTCAAATATTCAGCCCCGAAATTATCAAGTACTAAAAGATACTCAAATAGCATCTGGTAAAAATTATACTGCTGCCAACCTGGCGCATAACTACCATCCCGCCTGATAGAATGAGGTACAAAGGAAGAATATGAAACTATCAACCGACATTGTAACTTAGAAGAATTCAATCAAAGGCGGGACGGCGCATGCGCCCAGACGGTGGGCGTCATGCTACAGTGAGTTGTAACTTATCAAAAAATGATAGAAGAACCAACCCTTGACATTTCCAAACTCATCAAACGCTTAGAGTTAATCAGAAACCTAATCGCCTTGGAAGAGGAAGATGAAATCAATGCTCATATTGTAAAACTTGAGCAACAGAACCTACCATTGGATGTTAAAAATATCGTTAAAGCTCTTAAGTCCAAATCTTATAGTGAAGCAGTAACTACCATTGATACTTTTATCAATAGCCACCAAAGGCTTGTTATATACAATGACCCACAAGTTGAAGCATTAAGATTAGAAATAAGATCTTTAGAAGTTGAATTAAATGCATTGTCGAATGATAAAGCTGATTTAGAAAAGGTTATTCATGAATTTGGAGTAAGGCATAACAAAGAATTAGGAGAACTGCTTTTAAAAGTTTTGCGTTACCGAAAAGAAAAAGCAAAGGGAACTAATAATGAAAGTGAAGCTGAATACGATTACAATACCTACCAAAATCAATTTGAGGCTTCAAAAGATGAGCAAGAAATAGTACTCACAGACGAGGAACAGAAAGAACTAAAAGACAAGTATCGTAAAGCAAGCAAACTTTGTCATCCAGATGTGGTCAGTAATGAACAAAAAGAATTAGCCACAAAACTCTTTTCGGAACTAAGTCTTGCATATGAGGAGAACGATTTAGAAAAAGTAAAAGAGATTTTAAGCAATTTAGAAAAAGGAAACTTCTTTGTCAGTAAATCTGATGTTATTAGTGAGAAGCAAATTTTAAAAGCTGAAATGGAAAAGCTACGATTTAGAATTGCAGAATTGAAAAAAGAAATTGAACTTATAAAGAACAGTGAAACATATAAGACGATTATCAGCATTGTGAATTGGGATGAATACTTTGAAAAGGCTAAACTAAAATTACAGCAGCAAGCAAACAATTTTGAGGATGGGCAATGAACTTACGAAATATCAAGGCGAGATTATCAGACGTGTTGAGATAGCTATAAATATCACCAATAAACTAATCAAGGCTAATCCAAATCAGGCTTTGCAACTTTATGACCCGTTAAAGAACAAGTACAATGATATAGCAAAAGAAGAGTTGATTGAATTTATCAAGGTGAACTTTTGGTATTTTTTGAGTGCAATTTTTCGGAAAGAAAGAACAAAATACTATTATACTACAACTGAAATTTCAAAAGAAATACTTGACAGAATTAGAAGTACCAAACATAAGTTTGAATTTCCCAGATGTTCATACAAAGATAGAATTGAGGGCGAAGCATTTGATAGAATGAAGGATACAAAGCCTTATGAAATTTCAATGAAATTGGACGAAGCTTTTAAGCAGTCATTATTAGATTTAATTTGCCCCACAATCGCTGGAAAAATTTTATCGCACTTTGCTGATACTTCAATTGGACATATTCTTTTTTCTGAAATAAATCATTCATTAGAAGATGTTATTCCTTTGTCTCTTTATTATGCGTTACCAAACGGATTAGCCGAACTTATCCTAAAAGTAAATACACCAATACCAGTACAAACAACAATAAATTTTAAGACTTCCGAAGACTGGCAAACGAATATTAAAGTTCATTTACTTCAAGGTTTCAGCACTGTAGCGAAAGAGAATAAAAGCCTTATAAAATTTACTATTGACAATGTTCCGCCACAACTAAGAGGTAGTCAGCAGATAGAAGTCATATTGACGATTGACATTAATGGAATACTTCATTTAGATAGTTTAGACAGAAATATTAAAATATTCATTGACAAAAAATTTGACGGATTAAGCAAGGAACAAATAAGAGAATTAAGAGAAAAATGTTTAGGTAAATCCGTAATGACTTAAAGGAACAGCACGAACGCCCAACAAAAGGTTTGCCGCAAGGCTGGCGGACGGAACAACAATCGGCGGTTGTACTGCTATCAGCTAATATCGGGCTTGACTGAATTCTATTTAGCTTTTAGTTGTTAACTTCAGCAACCGTTTTTTATTTGTTTCAGTTGGCGGGCTGACAGTTATAAAATACCAGCCATGCGTCAAGCTTCGAACGTTGTATGCCATGTAAAAAAACACAGTACTCAAATGATACCAATTGACCGCACCGAAATAGAAGCATGTGTAGCCTTCCCCGAGAATGTAGCCTTCCCCAAATTAGGACACGTTTAAACTAGACAGATTCAAATTTATTTGATTTCTGTAATTCAATGGTGACAATCCATTTAAACCGCTATGTGAATGATTCAAATTGTAATCTTCGCGCCATTCTTCGGACAGTTTGCGTAGCTGTTCGAGGTCTTCGAATAAGTACGCATCCAGTACATCTTCTCTGAATAATCGGTTGAATCGTTCGATATAAGCATTCTGCATCGGCTTTCCGGGCTGTATAAAAAGGATGTTTATATTCATTTCTTTACACCAATTGGTAAAGGAGTTTCCCCGGAACTCCGGACCGTTATCTACCCGGATAGCTCGGGGTATGCCTCTTTCCCACACCAGTTCATTCAGGATCCGAACGACGCTTTCATCACTGTGTGAGTAATCAGCCTCGATGCGTAAGGCTTCCCGACTGTAATCATCAATGATGTTTAATACCCGGATCCTTCGACCATATTCCAGTGAATCATGCATGAAATCGGCACTCCAGGTACGATTGATGGTAATTGGAAGGACCAAAGGGTGCTTTATGCTTGCCGGCAGTCTTCTTTTGCGCTTTCGTCTTATCGGTAATTGCAGTGTCCGGTATACTCGAAGTAACCGTTTGCGATTCCACGTATATCCCTGCGATCTCAATCTGCCGAAATAGTTGTCAAATCCTCGGGTAGGTAATAAGTCAGCCAACTCCTGAAGTGCTACCTCTACTTCATGATCGTCCCGTTTAGACTTATAATACCATTGGGACCTGGGTAAATTAACGACCCGGCAAGCCTGCTGTACGGACACTTTTTTTTCTTCCATCAAATACTACACTCGCCTTTTTCGCTCAGCAGGCTTCAGAACTTTTTTTCCAATACTTCTTTTAGCAGTTGGTGATCCAGACTCAAATCCGCAAACATACGCTTGAGCCGGCGGTTTTCATCCTCCAATTCCTTAAGCCGTTTCAGCTGCTGGTTGTCCATGTCTCCGTACTTTTTTGCGCCAGGTGTAAAAAGTCGCACGGTTGATTTTTTGCTCACGACAGATGTCCTCTGTCCGCTTGCCGGCTTCATACTCCTTGAGTATGCCGACAATCTTTGTCTCTGTAAATTTTGTTCTTTTCATGGTCAAACAGTTTAAAGTTAAGATTTCTGTCTAGTTTTAAACTGTCCGATTCTCGGGGAAGGCTACATTCTCGGGGAAGGCTACAGTCTCGGGGAAGGCTACAAAAGGATCCAAATAGCATTTTTAGAACAGAAATATTATTTCACTGGTATAATCGAAATCAAGAGCTGTCATGGGAGTAAATTAATTGAAAAAGCTAATAAATTAACTATTAATAATGAATGACAATGAGATCAAATACTTAAACAGCATAATTAAAAATATTTATGATAAAATATCATTTGATTCTCACCTAAGATTTTCAATTTCGTTGAGTAGGTTCTGGGCGGATTTCAAATCGATGGATTCAAAACCTTCTGTAAATGAATCGTAAATTCCCGAAACTAGTTGTTTGGTCTCATTTATCTTTCCCTTCTCAGTCCACAATCTTGCAAGATCACAGGCAGCTCGCAGTTCATAAGTTTTAGCAAATTGTTTCTTCGACATTTCAAGCGACATAGTTAAGTTAATTTCAATTTCAGGATCCTGTGGATTCAAACCATATAACATCAAACCTTTTATCCTATAGAGCTCTGCGGTATGCATATGGTATCCGGATTGATTTACAAGACAAATGGATGAGTTAACCCATTTCAGGCCATTTATAAAATCACCATTTAGAAGATATATTTCTGCAACATAGGATGAAAAAATGCTTTCTATTGATTTGGCACCCATTTTTCTTGCCGTCTCCAGATTTACATTAACAAAATGCCTGAAGGCGTCAAGATCACCCTGATATGCTTTGGAAATATTATAAAAAGATTCTCCTGCAAGCATGAAGAACGGATCACCGAATTCCATAGCTTTTGGCAAGTATTTTTTCAAAATTTTTTCAGCTGATTCCCACTCTCTGGCTTCGATTAGTTGCCAGCCTGCCCAAGCATAGATATGATATAAAGTACGCGAGTCCTTATGTTTTTCAGCAATTTCCAAATGGTGTTTGGTGATGGACTTAGCTTGATCAGGAAAGCCAGAGATTTGTAGACTAACTGACCACCATACCTCAACGCAAATATCGACCTTGCCCCCTGGTGACAATTCTAGTGGTATATTAATAGCCGGCAGATAGATCTCTATCGCATTTTTTAAAAATTTATTTGCCAGTTTAAATTGACCCAGGAACACGTTCACGGTACCCTTAATATGCAGGCCAAAAAGATTAAAAAGGTAGCCTTGTTCAATCGAGGTACCAACTTGTAAGCAATATTCAATTAAATCATTTGTTGTCTTTGATTCTTCGGAAAGCATATAGTAGGTCTGCAGATTGTAAAGTATAAATGCAAGTTTAGGTGTTATATCAATGTTTTGAGCAATCTGTTGTGCTCGACTGAAATAGATGCCAACCTTAGGATGCGTATAACCATAGTAACCAATACTTACTCCTCCGAGCGTCAAATTAAAATCAAGTTCAAGATCCTGCCGTTTTTCATCATTATCAACGTACTTAAGTAGCGACATGCCCTGCTCCAAGTGTGATATTGCCTCCTTGTTAGCATGTTTTTGTGCGGCCATTTGTCCTGCTTGCAGCCATATTGGAATCGCAACCAAGGGTCGCTCACCCTGGGTATAGTGGTATGCTATTAGCTCAGGTTGAGTTATTTTAGTATCCGATGTATCATTCAGTATTTCAGCAATTTTTTGATGTAGTTGTACTCGCTGTTTTTTCAATAAGGATTCATAAGCTGCATCCTGAATTAGGGCATGCTTGAACTTGTAAACCACCCGGTGATCATTCAACTGACGGTAAATGATCTCAGCTTGAACGGATGCTTCAAGAGATTGAACTAGTTTACCTGGATCAGTTTCTGTGACAACTGAAAGAAGGTTCACAGAAAATTCTCGTCCGATCACAGACGCTGATTGTATAACTTCTTTCACTTGCTCTAATCGATCTAATCGAGCAAGCAATGAATCTTGCAAAGAAGTAGGTATTGCAAGTTTTGGTTTGTCACCTTTCATTTTGTATTCCGTTTCAAGTTCCTGCATAGTGCCGGATTCCAGAATCAATTTGGTTAATTCTTCTACGAAAAGAGGAATACCTTCCGTCTTCAGGAATATTTGATTCAATATTTCAGGAGGCAATCCCTTACCATCCGCATAGAACGAGGAAATCTGATTGGTTTCAGATCTGGATAATCGCTGCAAAGTTATCGGGGTAACTTCAGACCGAGTTACCCAGTTGGGTGTATATCCTGGCCGTGAAGTGCATAGAAGAAATAATTTTTGATCAGGTAGATGATCAACTAAAAAGTCAAGCCATTCCAAAGTTGAGGCATCCGCCCAATGCAAATCTTCAATAACCAGAACTTGATTTGGTAGGTGCCTGAGTACAATATGGGAAATGCTTTCGATTAATCTTTGCTTTCTGGCGACAGGACTGAGTTGAAGGGGTAAAAACAAATCCGACTTAAGATTCAAGAATTCTGCAAGTAGCGAAATGGTGGATTGGTCGTCGATTCCAATTCGATTCAATACCTCTTTCACCTTTGCATATCTATCCTCCAATCCATCCTCACTTCGGATTCGAAATATTTCAATCTCTAAAAATTCAGTTAGTGGATGAAAGGCACTGGTCTGGTGATAAGCAGAACATCTAATTACATGCTTTGACAAGTTATGCGCTTCAACCAATTCGTCGGAAGCAGCCCGTACCAACCTCGATTTCCCGATGCCAGCTTCTCCTGAAATAAATATGAGATTGCCATTGCCATCTTGGGTCCTTTGCCATTTTTCCTGGATCAATTTGTATTCCGACTCTCTCCCAACCAGTGGTGAAAGTCTACCTAATACTTTTTGGGTGACATCCAAACGAGTTTTAGCGCTGCTCGAACGAAGAACTTGAAAAATCTCCACAGGCTGTGCTATGCCTTTCAGAGTTCTTTCACCTAGACTTATGACCTCGAACCACCCTTCAATCATTTTCATAGTTTGCAGGCTAATTACCAATCCATTAATTGGGGCCTCCGATTGAAGTCGGGCTGCTATATTGGTCGTTTCTCCCAAAGCTAAATGATCATCTACCACCACTATTCCAGTATGCAACCCAATTCGGATTTTAATCTCAGTCTCCCAGCGTTTGATCCATTCCTTATTTGCTATTTGAATGTCTTGAATGATTTCTAATCCAGCTCTTACTCCAGCTACCGGTGCATCTTCCAGGCCCTTCGGATAGCCAAAGTAAACTAACAATCCGTCGCCAAGATATTGAGCGATATGGCCTCCATGTTTCTGGATTGCTATATTGGCAACCTCTTGATAGTCCAACATCACTTGACGGTAGTCTTCTGGATCAAGGTGCTCAGATAGTGCCGTCGATCCGACGATGTCTGTAAACATCACGGTAAGTTGGCGTCGTTCGGCCTTCCTCGTCTTTTGGGAAACATTGATATTTATCGTTTTCTGGACGTGAAGTGTTGCCCCACAAGCCATACAGAATTTGGCGGTCGTGGGGTTTGCTGCACCACATTGATTGCATATTCCTTGGAGACTTGAGCCGCAATTCGTACAAAATTGTGCTTGGCTTGGATTTTCATTTTTGCAATGAGGGCATTTCATGCGTAAGTCAAAGCTAAAGTTATAGTAATCTGATAATCATCCTATTAAGTTAGGATATAAATATTAAATCTGAATATATTTAAGCAGCGAATTTGACAGTAGAGAATGTAGACTTCAACGAGAACCAGACGCCTTAAATCGAGCCAGAAAACCTAACCTAAAACTGTTTGACCACGAAAAGAACAAATTGTACAGAGACACCGATTGTAGGCATACTCAAGCAGCATGAGGGAGGCAAGCGGCCCGGGGAGATCATTCGGTGGAAAACTGACCGTAAATCGCCTTTGAAAACCTATTGATCACTTAACATAGACCATTGCATCCTTGCATTTCATTTACTGGTATTTGATGAGCCGTATCCGCTTCCCCCGGTGAATAATCACCGAAAACCAGTGTTTGCTATCGGGAGATCTTTATTTTTGCCGCATCAAAACACCAAAATAGCGATGCCCGACACCCTTCAAACCTGCCCGCAATGCGCCTCACCCTATGGATACTTTCTGCGGGAAGAGACCTATGCCTGCCCGGAATGCGGTCATGAGTGGAACCCGGCCGAGACTCCAGCCGAAGAAACGCTGGTGGTCAAAGATGCCAATGGAAATCTCTTGCAGGATGGGGACACGGTGATCGTCATCAAGAATCTGCCGGTGAAAGGCGCTTCAGCTCCCATCAAAGCGGGCACCAAAGTCAAAAATATTCGACTGAGCGATGGCGACCACAACATCGACTGCAAAATCGACGGATTTGGGTCCATGGGGCTGAAATCCGAATTTGTCAAGAAGGCCTGAGCGGACTCTGGCGCGTTGACACGATTCGCTCCTTCCCGAAGTTCGCCTCCCTGGGTCGAAACTACTTAATGCAATTTGTCGTTAATATTATGACATTTTTCGTAAATTGGAATTAATAATCTGCGCAATGGGATCAAGCAAGCACCTTATCGAAGCAGTAGAAGGCCGGGATGTCATGACACTGGTAGAGGTAGCACGCCAAGGGTTGCTCTATTCAACCTTTGAAACGCTGGCCAGTTACCTGGCCTTCACCCAGCAAGAATGGTCGCATTTTTTAAACACCACCCTACGTACCCTGCAGCGCTATAAAAAGGATAAAAAACCCATGCCACAGCCCATCTCCGAACGAATCCTCCAGATTCAGATCATCTATCAGCTCGGGCTGGAAGTATTCGAAGATCAAGCATCCTTTGATCAATGGCTGAACCTGAACAGCATTGCTTTAGGAGGACGCAAGCCCAAAGACTTATTGGATAGTACGTTCGGAGTCGAAGTGGTCAAAGATGAATTAAACCGGATCGAATACGGCATCCTGGCATGATCGTCTACCGGATTGGCAAACGAAAATATGCCGGTGACCTATCAGGGAGAGGCGCGCAAATGGCTGGTGGTCGCTGGAATCGGAAAGGGATCCCCGCCATCTACACCTCAGAATCCCGGGCTCTGAGCCTGCTCGAAGTGGCGGTGCATTTGCCTTTGGGAATGGTGCCACCATCGTATTCCATTGCAACGTTAGAAGTGCCCGATGCGCTGATCGAAGTTTTAGATCCAAAATCCCTGTCCGAAAACTGGAATCGGTTTCCTCCGACGGATGAAACGCAAAAACTGGGCGATCATTTTTTATTGGCTATGAAGACCCTGGCCTTGAAGGTGCCTTCAGCCATCATCCCGGATGAGGTTAATGTGATTATAAATCCATTGCATCCGGATAGGATTCACGTAAAGATCATTCGCATAGAAGATTTTACGATCGACCGAAGATTATTCCACCCGAAGTAAATTCCTTGCACTTTGAATAAAACGCTGGCTCAATTCTATACCCGCGACTTACACAAACTTATCGATGAAGTCAAGGCCTTCAGAAATGAAGGGAATCTGTGGAAAACGGCAGGTTCGATTCGTAATTCCAGCGGGAACCTGGTCTTACACCTGATCGGCGGATCCAATTACCTCTTTGGGACGGTGCTGGCCCATACCGGATATGTCCGGGACCGGGAGCGGGAATTCACCCAAAACGGAGTCCCCAAAGAAGAATTGATCCGGCAAATGGAGGCACTGATCCCCCTGATCACCAATACAATAAATAGCATCGACTTAACTGCTCCCTACCCCATCCCATTTGACGATGCCCTACGCACCAACGGCTATGTCGTCGTCCAGCTATTGGCTCACCTGAATTACCACCTCGGTCAGATTAATTACCAGCGCAGAGCCCTGGAAGGCAGGGATTGACCGTATGTCTTTAATACAAGGAAAAACAAAGGACTGTCACATATTTATTGCAAAATGTAAGGTCGAGGTGCCAGGGCCTATTGTGATGCAAAAATTGACTTAACAACATGTGGATAGCTGTGAGCCCTTGATTGTTTTAAAGGTTCAATCAATTACCTTATTGGTCCTGATCGTTGTTCTTTTTTTATTTCCCTTTTTGTATCGGCAAAAAGGGAGAAAAACCTCGTAATCCGCAAAACTCACCTTTGCGTCCAGTCATTGATCTGAAGAGTCTGGTTTATAAGGTATTTGCTCCCTCCCTCCTTGACGGCCACCCACAATTCCACCGTTTTTCAACGGCTGTCAAAGGAGGGGCGTACCCATTGTTCAAACAGTTGCGGCTTACACCAAAGCCCCATATCGTCTGATTTTGACCAACAGTTAATCTCGACCCACAAGATTCAGCTTGTGCGTCTCAAATCTGACACCTACATATCTCTTTTTTACTATTTTAATTCAAAGGTATCTGGCAGGATACTCTTGGCGCTGTTTGCAGGAATAATTACCTTGACACTTCAAACCATCATCGATGAAAAAACGAATCCAGATTCTACTGACTACCCTGACCCTAGCCCTGATCGTACAGGTCAACGTCTCTGCCCAAGATAATGCATCCTTAACCCCTTATCTCGGTACCTGGGCCCTCACCCTCCCACCCTTTGACGGCACCTTCAATGCCGGCTGGCTGGAAGTCACCCAGGAAGATGGCTACATCGGAGCCAGCGTGCTCTGGTATGGCGGCAGCGTGGTTCCGGTCAGTCACGCCTACCTCGAAGGGGATGACCTCGTCGTTACGTTTGTAGGCGAGCGTAATTTACCCGGTGATAAAAAAGCACAAGTCACCTCCTGGTTAAAAATGCACCTGGAGGGCGAGACCCTGAATGGCGTCCGTTACTTTCCGCGCACCGATGGTACCCGGGTCGAACGCGCGAGCTTTTATGGAAAAAAATTACCGGCCGATCCTCCGGCTCCGGACCTTGCTAAAGTTAAATTCGGACCGGCCATCAACCTCCTGGATCAAAATAGCCTGAAAGGCTGGGAGATCATGGGCGATGATGTGACCAGCGGCTGGAGTGTGTCCAACGGCATATTGAACAATAACCCGGTTCAGAACGACCCAAACCACCACATCCATTACGGGAATTTACGGACAGTAGATGAATTTGAAGATTTCAATCTTAGCCTGGAAGTTAATGTACCGGAAGGAAGCAACAGCGGCGTTTATCTTCGCGGCATCTACGAAATCCAGGTGTTCGACAGCTATGGGAAGGACCTTGATCCGCACAACATGGGCGCGTTGTACAGCAGGATCACACCATCCATGGCCGCCGAAAAGCCTGCCGGACAGTGGCAGTCCCTGGACATGACCCTGGTTGACCGGCATGTGACGGTCATCCTGAACGGCAAAAAGATTATCGACAATCAGCCAGTCCGCGGATGTACCGGAGGTGCCATCACCTCCAATGAGTTCATCCCGGGTCCTATCTATCTGCAGGGAGACCATGGTACGGTGGAATACCGGAATATTGTGTTAAGGCCGGTGATCAAATAAATATTGATTGTTTGCCACTTTTACCTGACGTATACTTCGCCAGAGGCTCAGTATGACAGTTCTGCTTTTGACTCATCGTGAATAATATTCAACGCCCTGTCATGCTGAACAGCAACCGTACAGCGTTGCGTCGTGAAGCATCGGTCGTTGGCTGTATTTTCATGCTTGTAGTGATTAGCCACGTAGTATAACATTGTTCCTATATACTCCCTGATAACTATGCATAAAGTACTCCACTGGACAGATGCTTCGCCAGAGGCTCAGCATGACAGTTCTGCTTTTGATTCATTAAGGATAATAATCAATACCTGTCATGCTGAACAGCAAACGCATAGCGTTGCGTCGTGAAGCATCGGTCGTTGGCTGTATTTTCTTTTTTGCAGTGATTTGTCATATAGTATAACATTGTTCCTATATACTCCCTGATAACTATGCATAAAGTTCTCCGCTGGACAGATGTTTCGCCGGTGACTCAGCATGACAGTATTGATCATTAGTGCCATCACTCCGTTGAACCGATGCTTCGCCTGAGGCTCAGTATGACAGTTCTGGTTTTTTAGTACCATATGCCATACCTGTCATGCTGAACAGCAACCGGGCAGCATTGCGTCGTGAAGCATCGGTTGATGCTTGTATTTTCATGCTTGGAGTGATTAGACACGTATTATAACATTGTTCCTATATACTCCCTGGCAACTATGCATAAAGTACTCCGCTGGACAGATGCTTCGCCAGAGGCTCAGCATGACAGTTCTGGTTTTTTAGTACCATATGCCATACCTGTCATGCTGAACAGCAACCGCGTAGCGTTGCGTCGTGAAGCATCGGTCGTTGGCTGTATTTTCTTGCTTGCAATGATTAATCACATAGTATAACATTGTTCATATTATTCTCCCAGGTAACTATGCATAAAGTTCTCCGCTGGACAGATGCTTCGTCTGAGGCTCAGCATGACAGTTCTTCTTTTGAACCAACATATGATATACCCCACCAAACAGATGGTGTTCGCATTTTCCAGGTAAATGGACAGGAATCCCTGATAACCCGATCAATGTCCACACATAGTGATTGACCGTACACTACTAATCATTACCAAACATGACCTGCATGCATACCTTGTTTCGGTAAATATTCCTTAATTTCCGAGTCCTTATAAACGCTGTAATCAACTGTAAAAATGTCAACTGAAGTGACCAAAATGTATTGGCGACAAAACATCTGGTATTTGTCCGTATTGCTCCTCATTTGGTTTATCGTTTCATTCGGCTTTGGAATTCTGTGGGCTGACTGGCTCAATCAGTTCCGTATCGGCGGCTTCAAGCTGGGGTTCTGGTTTGCACAGCAAGGGTCCATCTATTGTTTTATCGGGATCATTGTCGTGTACGTCATCCTCATGAATCGTCTGGATCAGAAATTCAAAGCCAAAAAGACGACACCATGAGCCAAACCGTATGGACCTTCCTTATTGTCGGGATATCATTTATCCTGTACATCGTCGTTGCATGGTGGTCGAGAGCCAAATCAACTTCGGAGTTTTATGTTGCCGGCTCCGGCGTCCACCCTGTACTCAATGGGATGGCCACCGCGGCAGACTGGATGAGCGCCGCTTCCTTCCTCTCCATGGCAGGACTGATCGCTTTCCTTGGTTACCAGGGAGCGGAATACCTGATGGGATGGACGGGTGGCTATGTGCTGCTTGCACTCTTACTGGCCCCTTACTTGCGCAAGTTTGGGAAATTCACCGTGCCCGATTTTATCGGCGAGCGGTATTATTCCCAGGGAGCGCGCCTGGTGGCGGTCATTGCGGCGTTGTTTGTGTCCTTCACCTATGTGGTGGGGCAAATGAAAGGCGTCGGGGTGGCTTTCAGCCGGTTCCTGGAGATCGACTTTAAATACGGAGTCATTATCGGAGTCTTGATCGTCTTCTTTTACGCAGTACTGGGCGGCATGAAGGGCATCACGTACACCCAGGTGGCCCAATTCTGCGTACTGATCTTTGCCTATCTCGTTCCTGCCATATTTATCTCGGTGCTGATGGTCAATAACCCGATCCCGCAGCTGGGACTAGGCGGAAAACTCAGTGATGGGACATACCTCCTCGACAAATTGGATCAGGTGTGCCGGGACCTGGGCTTTCAAGAGTACACGATCTCTAAAAAGAATACCATTGACTTTGCCTTTATTACGGCAGCGCTTATGCTGGGTACCGCCGGATTACCCCACGTGATCGTGCGATTTTTCACCGTACCCAATGTGAAGGATGCGAGGAAGTCAGCCGGTTGGGCTTTGCTGTTCATCGCCCTGCTGTATACCACTGCACCGGCTATCGCTGTATTCTCAAGAACCAACCTGATTCACACCGTCCAGGACCAACCCTACAACGAGCTGCCGGCCTGGTTCAAGAACTGGGAAGGCACTGGCCTCCTCAAATTTGAGGATAAAAATGGCGACGGGAAAGTCCAGTATTACAACGATGCCAATCCGACCTTCGTCGAAACGGTAGCCAATGAGCGTGGGTGGAAAGGTAGTGAGCTGACGGTAGATCGGGACATCATGGTGTTGGCAAACCCGGAGATTGCCAACCTGCCGGCCTGGGTTGTCGCCCTGGTCGTAGCAGGAGGTCTGGCTGCCGCCCTTTCGACGGCTGCCGGATTATTGCTGGTGATCTCCACCAGTATTTCCCATGACCTGTTTAAGAACTGGCTCAGGCCAAACATCTCAGAGAAAGGAGAATTGAAGACAGCTCGTATTACCATCGCCATAGCGGTTGTCATCGCGGGATGGGCCGGTATTGATCCACCAGGATACGTGGCCCAGGTGGTTGCATTCGCCTTTGGACTGGCAGCCGCCAGCTTCTTCCCGGCCATCATTATGGGGATTTTCTCGAAGCGTATTAACAAACAAGGCGCCATAGCCGGCATGATTACCGGCCTGGTGTTTACCACAGCTTACATTGTATACTTCAAGTTTCTGGGAGGAACCCCCGATGGATACTGGTGGGGCATATCCCCTGAAGGTATCGGGACGGTGGGCATGATTATCAACTTCATCGTGTCCATTGGAGTTACTTATATGACACCACCTCCTCCCTTAGCAGTGCAGAATATGGTGGAACACATTCGATTACCAGATGAATAAAACATATTGATATGAACATGCAAATTAGAACCTGGGAAGAATACCAAAATACCTACGACCGGAGTGTAAAAGACCCGGAAGGCTTTTGGGGATCCATAGCTGAAAATTTCCTGTGGCGGAAAAAGTGGGATCAGGTTCTGCAATGGAACTTTAAGACACCGGATATCAAATGGTTTCAGGGCGGCAAGCTAAACATCACCGAGAATGCACTGGATCGTCATATTGCTGAGCGTGGCGATCAGACAGCCATTCTCTGGGTGAGCAATGATCCGGATGCCCCGGCAAAACGCTACACCTACCGGGAGCTGCTCAACGAGGTTAATCAGGCAGCCAATGCCTTAAAACAACTGGGTATCCAAAAGGGAGACCGGGTTTGTTTTTACATGCCCATGATCCCGGAATTAGCCATCGGTATCTTGGCCTGTGCCCGCATCGGAGCCGTGCATTCCGTGGTGTTTGCCGGATTCTCGGCATCCGCATTAGCAGACCGGATCAAAGACGCCAGTTGCAAGATGGTGATCACCTCGGATTACAATCCACGCGGTGCCAAAAACATACCGGTCAAAAAGGTCGTCGATGAAGCATTGTCCATGGGTTGTGACTCCGTAGAGCATGTGCTGGTCTACCAGCGTACCGGCGAACAGGTAAACTGGACCAGCGGACGGGACAGTTGGTGGCATGAACTCGTTTCGCCGCAGTCCATCCATTGCGAAGCCGAAACCATGGACAGTGAGGACATGCTATTCATCCTCTACACCTCCGGGAGTACCGGCAAACCTAAAGGCGTGGTGCACACCTGCGGAGGATACATGGTCTACACCTGCTATTCATTCCTCAACGTATTTCAATACCAACCAGGTGACATCTACTGGTGTACGGCGGACATCGGTTGGATCACCGGTCACTCCTACATCGTGTACGGCCCTCTGTTAGCCGGCGCTACCTCGGTGATGTTTGAGGGCGTACCTACTTATCCGGACCCGGGACGTTTCTGGGAGATCTGTGAACATTACCAGGTCAACCAGTTTTATACCGCCCCGACAGCTATCCGGGCACTGATGGCTGCCGGTGACGAGTGGCCCAACAAATACGACCTGAGCTCCATCAAGGTTCTGGGATCGGTAGGTGAACCCATCAATGCCGAAGCCTGGCACTGGTACGATGACAATGTGGGAAAAGGCAGGGCGCCAATCGTGGATACCTGGTGGCAGACCGAGACAGGTGGGATACTGATCTCAGCACTGGCGGGAATCACTCCCATCAAACCGACCTATGCGACCCTTCCGTTACCCGGGGTTCAGCCCTGCCTGGTGGACGCATCCGGAAAGGAACTGACAGAGAATGGTGTCGAAGGGTTGCTGTGTATGAAGTTTCCCTGGCCGAGCATCATCAGGACCACCTATGGAGACCATGAGCGTTGCCGGACCACCTATTTTGCGACGTTTGAAAACATGTATTTTACCGGCGACGGAGCCAAGAGGGATGAAGACGGCCTTTACCGCATCATCGGACGGGTAGATGACGTCATCAATGTATCCGGCCACCGTATCGGAACTGCAGAGGTCGAAAATGCCATCAACCAGCATGACGCTATCATTGAGTCCGCCGTAGTTGGTTATCCCCACCCGATCAAGGGACAGGGCATCTATGCTTATGTGATCACAAGCACCATCATTGGTGATACTCAGGTGTTCGAGAAGGAGGTCCTGGCCGTGGTCACCCGGGAAATCGGTCCGATCGCAAAACCGGACATCATACAGATCGTAAGCGGATTGCCGAAAACCCGGTCCGGAAAGATCATGCGGCGCATCCTGCGAAAGATTGCGGAAGGCGATACATCCAACCTGGGCGACACTTCGACACTGCTCAATCCAGAAGTTGTGGATGAGATCAAAGAAGGAGCCCTGGCAAAATAAGTGATCAGGATTACATAAAAACTGTGCGGAGCACTTCATCTTTGCGTGACCATTTGCGTCGCATCTATGAAAGGAAGTGCTCTGTACAGTGTTTTTAACCTGAAATGTCCCCGTTGTCACGAAGGGAAATTATTTGAAACTTCCGTTTTTGACTATGCTCATCCGCTATCCATGGGGAAGCACTGTGACGTTTGTCATCAGAAATACGAACTGGAACCGGGATTTTACTGGGGAGCCATGTTTGTATCCTATGCCGTCAGTGCATTTCTCATGTTTGGCCTGATTGCTTTGTTCTATTTCGGAATCAATACCTCACTGGAGGCCGCATTCGGCTGGACCATTGCCATCATAGTCCTTCTGTTCGTCTATATTTTGCGACTCAGCCGGAGCATCTGGCTTCATCTTTTTGTTAAATACGATAAAAACTGGCAGAATGAATAATTGGCTTTTTCTTGCTTTTCTATCGATAGGAGCAATTTCATGTGCGCATGCTCAATCCACTGAAACCGTCGTTCCGGGTGTAAAGACAACCCCCGGTGTGGTGACCAACATTTCAGTTGACCAACTGGCAGCAGCTCTGGCTGCCGACTCCAGCATTCATGTACTTGATGTACGCTCCATTCAGGAATATGTTGGAGGTCATATTGCCAATGCGAAGCAAATAGACATTCTTCAGAATGAACATTTCAAGGAAGAGATCCAAAAACTGGACAAGAACCATACCTATTGGGTTTACTGCCGCAGCGGTCACCGCAGTCTTATTGCAGCCGATGAGATGATCCGGGCCGGATTTACGTCCGTGATCAACGTAGAGGGCGGATTCAATGCCTGGAGTGCCCGTAAGAAAGAATAATTTCCGGAGTAATTAAGGTCAATGATGCCCTGTGAGCGCATTGCCACCGTGATTCATTCGGGGGATTAACCGCGCTTGATGATCTCGGTTTCTTCACCAAAGAACTGGGCAAATTTCTGCATCTCATTAGCCATGCGGACATTATTGGTTGCCCGCGCGTAGGAGTCTGCCAATGAACGCATGGTCTGATATACCAGCCGGTCCATTTCAATCACCTGCATATCTTTGGTCCACAGGTCTATCTTAAGGGTATCACCGCTTTTCATATCAAACAGAGAGAGAAAGATGGCTTTGCATTCCTGCTTACCGGTTCCGGCTGGATCGTCGGATGTCTCCCACAGGATCTGTTCCGGAATGTTTTTACTGTCCATTTGGACCTCCAGCTTAATTTCAGACTTCTTCTGCATGTTCAATTTAATTTCGCAGGCAAAGGTAGGAAAGACATTCAATTTGGGTCCTCAACACCGGCAATCTCCGCAATGATGTGACTCTCATAGGTATGGACACCGCCACTGAGCTTTTGCGCCACCCGGATCATAGCCAAAGCAACGGTTTCGGCATGGACCGGTTTGTAGACGGTCATACCTCCCCCGGTCACTTTATCTAGCCAGTGGCCTACCGATCCTGCCACCTTTTCACCCATACGCAATTCTTCCCGCTGGCCCAGGAGCACCGAAGGCTGGAAAATGTGAATACCCCAGAAAGGCAGTTGCTTAATGGCTTGCTCCAGGTTACCCTTTACTTTGCTATAGAAAAATAATGCGTCCGGATCGGCACCCACCGATGAAACCAAAAGAACCTGATGGACTTTATTGTCACTGGCCATCCGGGCCATCTTCAGGTTGTAAGTGAGATCTACCTTGATGAACGCTTTTCGGGACCCGGCTTTGGCCATGGTGGTTCCCAGGCACAGGAATAGGTCATTGCCCTTAAATTCGTGAGCATACTCTTCCAGGCGATCAAAGTCTGTCATGATCTCCTGCAGTTTGGGATGCTGAAAGCTGAGATGGCGGCGTACAAAAACCTTCACCCTGCCATAGGCCGGATGGTTTAGCAATTGACGGACGACTTCATTGCCTATCAATCCCGTAGCGCCGGCAACGATCGCGATTTTATTGCCGGTATGAATGTCAAGCGGATCTTTCACTTTTCCGGTACGATTGCATCATAATACGCAACAGCATAGCCTCCCCAGACTCCGAGTCCTCCCTGTATGTTCGAACTCACCCGCACATAGCTGGAGAATGGTCCGCCGCTGTTACGGCTGGATTCGAAGGTATTCCAAAATTTGAAATGATCGGCATCGATATTGGTCCATTTTATAGAAATGGTATCCCCTCGATGAAAGAGGCCAAATATTTCAGGGTTGTCATCCGGAGTATGCTGCGGGGAATTGATTCGAAAGTCCAGTGTCTTACCGTTGAACAAGGCATCATCGGAAACGGATGCAAAGCCGGGATCGTAAATTCCAGAATTGATGCGGATGAACTGGCGGTAATAATTGGTTTCATCAGACGGGTCGGAAATTGTCGCTATCAGCTGGGCCAGGCTATCAATAGGCATACCTGGCGTGGGCTCGAAACGAAAAGAGTCCAACGGGACCAATTCCGGTATGGTCGTAATTGCTTCCAGTATTTTACCTTCGGCTTCCACATGCAATGCATATTGTTTGCCAAATTGTCCCACCACCTGACCATTGAGGTCCACATATACACAGATATTGATCTCCAGGCTATCCGGATCAAACCCAAACTCACGGGCTACCACTTTCCGCAAGGTCGTATCGAGGTCGTTCAGACAAATTTCCGGCAGGGTGGCGGTTATACCATCGTAGGATACCTGTACCAGTGCGTCATGCACGTAACTATTTTCCAAATCTCCGGGATTCAGCTGCTGAAAAAAGGATCTGGAACGGGTTAGTATCACATACGCCGGCATCGGTTGATCCCCGGCTTCGACGTAACCTTCCACAACCAGCTTGGATGGTCCCTCGACAGTGTCCGGGATGTATTCTTCCTCACACCCGGTTCCTGCAAGGAAAAGAAACAAGGCAAGGCTATGGATCCAGAAGTTATTTCTCAGTGCCATTATTTCCATTTAAAATTCCAGGTAACGGAAGGGATGATCGGGAATATCGAAACTTTATAGGCTTTTGCCTGAGCCTCACCAGTCGCCAGATTGGTGTCAATATCCGTATAGGTGAAATACGGGTTGCGGTGGTTGTACACATTGTAAACCGAAAAGGTCCAACTACCCCGAAAACGCTTTTCTGCAGACCTGGCAGGCACATAAGTCGCTGAAATGTCCAGGCGGTGGTAGGGCTCCAGCCGTGAACTGTTGCGGGGGCCATATTCCGTCACCAGGTCCTGCCCAATGAGATAAACTCCATCGATCGGAGTGTAGGCTCTGCCTGTACCGTAAACCACGACACCTCCGAAACTCCAACGGTCGTTGAGCTGGTAATTGGCAACCACCGAGACGTCATGGGTCCGGTCAAAGGTCGTAGGATACCAACGGCCCCCTTCGATCTCCGAAAAAGACCTTTCAGAACGGGATATGGTATAACCGATCCAGCCGTTAAGGTCCCCTTTCGATTTGCGCAGGAAAAATTCGGCGCCGTAAGCCCGCCCTACTCCAAACACAAAGTCATCTTCCACATCATTGGAGAGGTTGTTTACATAGGAATCACGGTAATCGATCTGATTTGCCAGGTCCCGGTAATAGACTTCTACGGAAGTTTCCAGCGTATTATCCTTCCAGTTTTTGAACACACCCAAAGCGTACTGAATGCCTTGCTGCGGCTTGACCACTTCCGTGCTGGGTACCCAAACATCAGTCGGAAGCGTGCTTGCGGAATTACTCACCAGGTGTATGTATTGGTTGGTAAATGTTATGGCGGCCTTAAGCGAAGCGGATGGTAAAAGCTGCCAGCGCAAGGCAGCCCTGGGCTCCCAGCCATCGTAGGTCACCACGGAATTCCAGGAGCCGTATTGCTCGCCATTGAACTTGGAAGTGTAAGGCCCTACCTGGCTGAATCGGGAATAGCGCATACCCAATTGCACATTAAAAGCTGATCCCAACTTGATCTCATCCTGAAAATAGGCTGCCGACTCCACACCAAATTTATCGGTAAAGTCCGAGCCAAAGGTTACATCTCCACTGGTGCCCTGTACGACATTGGGTACAAACCGGTGACGAATGGCGTTGATCCCAAAACGGATGGAGTGACGGTAATTCGGGTAATAGTCAAAATCCAGCTTGGTATTCCAATCCCGCACTCCGGAGAAAAGCTTGAACTTAAAAAGATCCTGCCCGCCCGAAAAACTGAAATCGTAGTCGTTGTAGATCACCGAGGTATTCATGAACAGCCGGTCATTGAAAAGATGGTTCCACCGCAGCGTTGCAGTTGCATTCCCATAAGGCATCCTCAGACTGAAATCCGACTGATTCGAGTTAAAGGCAAATACATCCCGGCCGAAATATCCGCTCAGGTAAACGCGATCTTTCTGCGAGAACTGATAATTCAATTTGGTATTCAGGTCGTAGAAATAATAGTTGGTACCGGCAAAGTTGCTCCTGCGGATGAAAGGCTGAGCCAGGTCCAGTGCATAAGTACGCCGGGCGGAGACCATAAAGGAACTCCTATCCTTGATCACCGGGCCTTGGACGGTTAATCTGGAAGCGATCAGGCCAATACCCCCATCCACTGCATATTGCTGATTATTGCCTTCTTTCATCTGGACATCCACCACCGAGGAGAGCCTGCCACCATACTGGGCCGGCATATCTCCCTTTATCAGGGTGGTGTTTTTAATGGCATCCGCATTGAATACCGAGAAAAATCCCAGCAGATGGCCCGTATTATATACCGGAGCTTCATCCAGCAGGATCAGGTTCTGGTCTGCTCCCCCACCCCGTACATAAAATCCGGAACTGCCTTCACCACTGGACATTACACCCGGTAGAAGTTGGAGAGCTTTCAGGATATCTACCTCGCCAAAAACTGCCGGCAACAATTTTATGTTTTCAATCGGCAAATCTATTTTACCCAATTCCGTACTGGTCACATTCCGGTCTCTTTGTTCCGCGACTACGACCACTTCATCCATCGCCACCCCTTCACTCAAATTGATGTTAACGGTTTGATTATCCAGAAGTTGGATGGTCTGATGCTGGTCCTGATAACCCAGGTAGGAAAAAACCAGGGTATACTCACCAGCCGGCAAGGTCAGGGAATAAAATCCATACGCATTGGTTGAAGTACCCTGCCCGGGATCGGCCTGGTTGTACACATTGGCGCCTATCAGTGTTTCCCCGCTATTAGCATCCCTGACATAACCGCTGATCGTAGCATTTTGAGCAGGCAAAGCCGACGCCATCAACAAAAAAATACAAATAATACTTAGGGTATCTCTCAAGGTGTTCATATTGCAGTATTCTGCCGGGAGTCCCGGAGATATTAAAACCAGCTGCAAAAATAAGGGTGAAAACAGATGGAATGCTAGCCCTTCCAGGGTGATACTCGATAACCGGCCTGTTTTATTAGACGAAGCAAACCGTAGTGGCCCCAGAGATGGGCAGCACCGACAGCCACAAGGACGATCTGGTCTCCGATCAGATCCTCCATTACAGAGAACATCACTTTGTTGCGGTCGTACAGCATTAATTTCCGGTAAGGACCCAGTTGTTTTTTACTGGACCGGTACAATTGCGGTAATCGTTCAAGCCGGTAACCTGCCACCATTTCACCGATCATCCGCCGAAAACGCTGTGGCGACCGGGCGATGGATTTCAGGCTTTTGATTTGCCAGGAGAAGTCCAGGTGGCTGGCTATCTCCATCTGTCTTTCCAGCGTTTCCAATCCTGTCCTTTTCTTTCCCCTTTCTTCCGCCAGCCGCCATACGAAATGGTCCACCGGTTTTCCCGCAGCTTTAGGCAGGATCTTTTCGATGAGGAACTGATAAATGAATATGGGAGGCACCCGATCCCAGGGCAGGAGGTCAAATTCAAAAAACCGAATGAGCTGGTCTCGAAGCCGTTCGTACTGTTGCGGGGAAAGATGGTCCTGGATGCCCTGCTCCAGCATGGGAAATGCAGTATTTTCCATGGATTCCAGATCAATTTCTGTGGCAAGGAGATCAATTGATTCAACCAAACGCAGACAACGCTCCTGCAATTCCGGAAAGAGGTCGCAGTCCAGGTGCATGGTACCAAATAAATAAACAGGAGGCCTGACGGAATGCCTGGCAGTCCAGATCAAATGATCCAATCGACCGGACATCAGTCCTCCTTGCCGTAATCAAACGGCAAAACCTTTGAGTCCTTTACGGTTGACAGGGTCACCAATGTTTTCAGGCGTTCGATCTCGCCTATCTGCGACAAGGTTTTGAACAGAAGTTGCTCATAGGTTGGAATGTCTTTGCACACGACTTTAAGCAACAGGTCTGCTTCTCCGGTGATGATGTAGCACTCGGTAATCTCATCGATATGCTGGATCTTCTCAATGAAAAGATCCAGCACATTTTCTTTTTTCCAGGCCAGAGAAACCAGCACAAACGTCTTGACATTCAAGCCGATCGACTGCGGGTTTACCTCGGCATGGTAACTGTCGATGATATTGGTTTGCTCCAGCTTCTTCACCCGTTCCAGGGTGGGAGCCGGAGATAAATTTATTTTTTTAGAAAGTTCAAGATTGGTAATCTTACTATTCTCCTGGAGTAACTTAAGTATTTTACGATCTATCTTATCCAACTTCATGATTTATGACCCATTTATTGCAAAAAACAATATAATAAAATAAGCCAATTCCGGAGATGGCTTATGGGAAAATCCCCAAATTGTGGTAATCCGACGCAATCTTCTCCAGTGCGACCACAAAAGCAGCGGTACGCAGGTCTTCGCAACTTTTCTTACGCTTGCGTACTTCATTGATCTCATGGTAAGCGGTCACCATGGTCTCCTCTAGTCCCGAACGCACCAAATCGATTTCATCAGCCCCTCTGGTGAGGAAGTCTTTTTCTTTATTGCCAATTGATTTTCCGGTTTGCTTTTCGATCAGGCCTACCAAATTTGAATAGGTATTGTGGTCAAAACGTTTTTCCATCCGGCCAAACCGCATGTGGGAAAGGTTTTTCAACCATTCAAAATACGAAACGGTCACCCCTCCTGCATTGATGTACATATCGGGGATGATCATCACGCCTTTCTTGCGCAGGACTTCATCGGCATCGGCGCTCACCGGACCGTTAGCTGCCTCCGCTATGATTTTGGCTTTGATGTTGTTCACATTATCAATGTGTATCTGATTCTCCAGAGCTGCAGGTACCAGGATATCGCATTCCAGCTCCAGAGCAGCTTCCCTGCTGGGAAGGTTTTTGGCACCGTTAAAATTCAAAATACTTCCGGTAGCCTTCCGGTGCTTCAACAACTTATCGATGTTGATGCCATTCGGATTGTAGATGGATCCTTCGTACTCTGAGATGCCGATGATCTTCACATCCCCTTCATCCTGCGAGATACTCCCGGTATAGGAACCAACATTGCCCAGTCCCTGGATAACCATTGTTTTTCCGGCCAGTCCTGGTTCCAACCCGAGTTTCTTCATATCCTCCTTGATGGAAACCGCTTCGCGCATGGCATAATAGACACCTCTCCCGGTGGCTTCCGTCCTTCCCCTGATCCCGTTTTGTGAAACCGGCTTACCGGTGACGCAGGCTACGGCATCAATGTCACCCCCTTTATAACTCATATAGGTATCCAGGATCCAGGCCATTTCCCGGGCCCCGGTGCCGTAATCAGGTGCAGGAACATCCAGTCCGGGACCGATAAAATTCTTTTTGATCAGTTCTGCGGTGTATCTGCGAGTAATGGCTTGCAATTGTTCAGGGGTATATTTCCAGGGAGTAATTTTGATACCTCCTTTAGCTCCACCAAAAGGCACGTCCACGAGTGCACACTTATAAGTCATCAATGAGGCCAATGCCATGACCTCATCCTGGGTAACCCGGGAACTGTAGCGTATACCACCTTTGGTCGGTTGACGGTGCTGACTATGCTGCACACGGTATGCTTCAATCACTTTGTACTGGTTTCCGATCTTTACCGGAAATCGCAACTGAAGTACTGCATTGCATTCTCTGATTTGATGGAGTAGTCCTTTGGGGATTTTTGTCATTGCGGCAGCGCGGTCAAAATTAGACTGTACGCTCTCATAAAATGTTGACATATAATTATTTTTGGTTAAGGTCTTTCTCCATTCTCCTTATCCGCCGGTCCAGGCTGATCAAAAAAAGTACGATGCCCAGAAAGCTCACCACAATTACCGCGACGACGACATAAATTTTACCGGAATTCCGGTAATAATCCAGTGACTGCGATTGCCCCCACAACAGGTGTGAGGTGAATACCAACAATATAACGGAAAGGACTCTTGAAATACGCATCTTATAAAATGATTGAAAACCATTTTTTAGACGGGCCAAATATAATTCTAAATGATGAACCATTATCGCTGGAATTAATATTGTTCGGTTAAATTTCTGCTGCGGGCCTGATATTGAATTTTCAGGTAGCGGAAAGTCAGCTGGGCAACCCACGTCGCCAACAGGGTCCATCCGATGATCGCCGGATAAAAGACCAGGCGCATGGTATTGTCCAGATCCTCACCTCCCATAGCTGGATTGCCACCACTGCCCGGATGGAGGCTGTCGACCAATCTGGGAACCACATACAGCAACGGTATTAAAGTGGCGAAGGCAAAGATGTTATAGGCTGCTCCGGTACGGGCACGTTTTTCCTGGTCTTCGATGGAGGAGCGCAGGACAAAATAGGCCAGATAGATCAGCATGGCCACGGCTGCCATCGTCTGCTTGATATCCCAGCTCCACGCTTTGCCCCAGGTATTTGCGGCCCATATCATCCCGGTACTTATGCCAAGAAAACCAATCAATATACCAACCTGTGCATAGGCATTGGCTTTGAGATCCCAATCCAGCCGGCCCGAACGCAGATAACGTATGCTGTACACCATCGAAGCACCCAGAATGAACATCATGGCAAACCAAAGCGCTACGTGGAAATAGGTGTTCCGGATACTCTCCATCAGGATATTACGGTAGGGAAAATGCAGGCTGGTATTACGGTCAAATGCAAATTGAGACTCAGGTACCCATTGACCTGTCGAAGGTCCCTCCTCGCCTTGCCGGATGGAAACTGCGGAAGGAAGGATTGCTGTGCCCGTTCCAGCGGGATAGATAAACAGGGTGGCAAACTCCGCCGATTTTGCACCTTCCGGAAGAGCAGGAATATCGAATTTGGCGGAAAGCTGATAATCAGAAATAACCTTATATTCTTTAGCCGAAACACAGTGGTCATCATCCAGCTTGAGCACCACATTAAGCTGATCAAACCGGGTAAACCGGGTATTATACCCCCAGATATCAAATTCCTTTTGTGTTCCAGTAGATGTCTGGCCCGGAGACACTTCCACGATCCCGGGGCCCAATGGCACCAGCATACCAAAAAGAAGGGTGTACAATAAAATTGCAATACCCAGATATTTCCACCATTCCAATCTCATACCATTGCTGCTTTAGTCCTTCCACAAAAATGGAAATAACCATAAAGACAATCCCATTAACAACAAATCAATTGCCAAAAGGATAGTAAAATCTCCACCAATTTCGCCTCCCATAGACATCCCGATGGTAAACGCACTCATTCTGACTCCTGTGATCAGGATAGGAAGCAGCACCGGGAATCCAATGATAACCGCCAAGGTAGCGCTTTCCGCTGCCTGATTGGCTACGATGGAAATAAACGTAAGACAAATCCCAAAACTTGCGCTCACTGCGGCAACGGTTCCGATAAATAATGCAAAATGCTGTACCGGGCTTGGAATAAAAACAGTAAGCAAGAGGTAAATCAGGATGGCGGCTAAGAACAGCAATACAATATTGTATATGGTCTTGCTGAGGAGTAATGTCACGGGGTCGATCAGTTGCTGGAAATAATATTTGCGGTTACCACTCTCCTGCTGATAGGACTTCAGCACCGCATTCATACCTACAAATAAAAACAGGATCCAGTACAATACATTCCACACGGGGCCACTGATCTGCTGGAAGGATATGACAATCACAAATACCAGCGTTATAAGATAGAGCAATAACCCGGAAAGGGCGTATTTAAGACGCCATTCGATCATCCAGTCTTTCCGGATCAGCGACCATATCTGAGCCATTGCTTTCATTGCCTAAAGATAAGATGCTGATTGCCATTTATCTGTGTTTTGCCGCCAACCAATCTCCTTTCAGATAAATATCTTTTATATATGACAAATAAAAATTATTATTTCAATTGATTATATATATCATATTTATGTAATTTGTGCCTCAAAACCTTTCTGAATGCGACGTCTGGGAATTTTACTCTTACTGGTTCCATTTCTGTTCAGCTTCAAGCCGGTAGATGAGGCTGGATATTACAAAGTGACCGCCACGACCGGTGACGGAGTTTACTCCATCCTGCGCAAATATGGACTGCTCAATGATTGCAATCTGGAGCACTTTTACAACATCAATAACATTGATCCGGAAACCTACCTGGTAGCCGGAACGCAATATCTGCTTCCGGTTTACATCTATCGCTATGATGGTAAGAGTATAGAAACCACACTGGACATCCAGGACGAGGAAAAGGCCCGTCGGATCCAGAGCTATAACGACTTCCTGAAAAACCAGGGGCTCCGAAAAATGACCATCGAGAACAGCAGGATCATATGGGTACCTTTCCATGAGTTGTATTGCATGGCTGAAAAGGTGACGCGCAAGCCGGAAGTGGTCAACCAGAAACCACAGACCAAAACTTCTGTGGCTGATGAAGCTGGCCCACGCGTGGTCGCCGTAAGCGAGCGGTCTATGACCGTGCCCCTCTTTGGCAAGGAATACGCGGAAGTGCCGATAAAAAGTGACGCACTTAAACGGAAAGTATTTTTTATTGTGGCAGGTCACGGCGGACCGGATATCGGATGCAATACTGTCAAGGACGGTCATCGCCTCTGTGAAGATGAATATGCCTACGATGTGGCTTTACGCCTTTCCCGGTTGCTTATGGAAAATGGAGCCAAAGTGGAGATCATCATTGAGGATCCCAACGACGGAATCCGTGACGCGGAAATACTGGATAAAGATTACGATGAACGTTGTATGGGTGAAAAACTTCCCCGCAATCAAAAACTGCGTTTACAACAACGCTCGGATGCGGTGAACAAGCTTTACCGGGAATATAAGGCCAAAGGTTATACCGATCAGAAAATGATTTCCATCCATGTGGACTCGCAAAATGAAAACAACCGGCAGGATGTCTACTTTTTCCATGCACCCGGAAGCAAAGCCGGCAGCCATCTTGCCTTCAATATGTATAAAACATTCCAGCAGAAATACGACTATTACCAGAAAGGGAGAGGCTATCGTGGTTCGGTACGCCCTTACGAATATTTTGTTTTGGTCAATACACTTCCTCCGGCGGTATTGGTTGAACTGGCCAACATTCAAAATGAAAGCGATCACAAGCGCATACTAAGCCCCACGAACCGGCAATATCTTGCTCAATGGTTGTTCGAGGGTATCATCAAAGACTGATATGGATTCAGATATCCGGACCTCGCCTCGCATCATCGAATCCGGAAATCTGACCGTTTCGTAATCCCTTACAGGTCCTGGACCATGAGGTTGCATCCCCGCCATTCACTGGCATCGAGGCGTCCCTCCACCGTAAATCCTCCCTGCCGGTAACGACCCAGGTCTTCGGTGAGAATGAACGAACATGTTGCTACATTCGCCAGGTCGATCACCCCTATCCGTCCTACCCGTCCTTCTCTGTTTTCAGGCACCAGGGGATCTTCCCGCTCAAATAATCGTGCACGAAAGGTCGATGAATTGGCAAAAATAAGATCACCGGTGGCATAACCTTGTGACAGGAGCTCAGTCATCCCATATTCCGAATGGATCTGAGCCCGAGAGCGCTGGCGCAGGAACTCATGCAGAGCTTCCCTGGTCATTTCCTCCCTCCGCCCCTTCATACCGCCAGTCTCGATTACATGCAATCCTGGGAAATTCATTTTATACTTTTCAAAGAAATCAGTCAATGCAAACGCAACTCCAAAAAGTACCGTCGGAATCCCTTTCGACTGGCAGTGCATCAATTGATCATAGAGTTTCTGATGATCGTAGAGATAGAATCCTGATTCTTGATAGGTAGAACCCCGGATGAAATAATCCACCATGGATACCAAACTGCTGTGGTGGCGTTCCAAATAAGAAGGCAACAAGGCCAGGATGCACCATTCCGCAGGATCCCCCCAGTAATTCTGAAATCCACGCACACAGTTCCGGTGGTAAAACGACAGGTCTTCCACCATGTGCCTGCTGGGCTGCTGACCTGTTGTTCCGCTGCTTTCAAACCATGCTTCGGATTTCCATTTCCCGGTTTGAATGGCCCGGAATTTAAATAGTTGTACCGGAAGAAAAGGGATCTCCTCCAACCTCGTGACCTGCTCCGGATAGCAATTTATCAAATCCAGGTAGTTATGGTAGATCATGTTATTCCGGCTTTGAAATTGGAAGATATTCATAGCTATTTGATCAAAATCGTAATCACCGGACGTGATGAGGTCCTTAAATTGCCTAATGATGACCGCTGTATCTTGTTCTTTCATTAACTATCCTTTCCGGTATCACCCGAGTAACCTCTTAAGAATTGATCTTTTAGCGTGGATCACATGCCCCGTAAGCCCATTAGCCCTCATTGTTTTATAACCAATTGATTGACATAATGTTATTACCACTATCGGAAAACATCTAAAAATGGCATCTACCTTTAATTCAGGATGAAAACTCGATTATCCCGAAAAATATAACCAAAGGAGAATTCCACACGTTATGGTATTGGGCGAATTTCCATAATTTAGTCGAATGCGAAAGCTGATACCCGTCTTTATCATTCTAATTTACTGGTTGGCCTGCAAGCCATCAACCGATATCAGTGTTGTTCCAGACATCGAATTCATCGGCATCAGTAAGGACACCGTAGATCAGAATGTAAAGCAAAATGATTCCATCTTTATCCTGTTGCGTTTTAAGGATGGTGATGGCGACATCGGCTTTAATAACAACGATGCCAATATCTTCATTGAAGATATGCGGGACGGGTACGTGATCAAATATGCGTCACCGGTTATCCCCGGTGGTGAGTCTCTTAGTGACGTCAGCGGTACTATACAACTGCTGATCAATACGCAGTTTAACGTATGCTGTAAATATGCCAGTGGCCAGCAGCCCTGCACCCCGGCATTGGGCGATCAGCTTTACGATGTCATGCGCTACAGCATCTACATTATAGATCGCGCGGGTAATGAATCCAACCGGGTTGAAACGAGCCCCATCGTCATACGATGTAATTGAGCAGGGCCAGATTGAATCAGTAGAAATTGTACCCGCTTACGCTTCATTGGCCGCTTTGGCTGCCGCAACAGTGGATTTGGCGTTACCTACAAATAGCTTTCCGTCTATCTCTATAACCGGTCTCTTTAGAAATGTATATTCATCCAGAATCAACTGACGGTAATCCTGCTCCGACAGCTGCTTTTCGTGCAACCCCATGGCCCGGTATTTCAGCGCTTTCCGGCTAAACAATGCTTCATATGACCCTGCCTTTTTGGCCATGGCATCCAGCTGTTCAGGGGTGATCTTATCGGTTTTGATATCCTGTAGTACAAACCCCTGTGGACCTATTTCACGGATGATCCGCTGGGACGTGGAGCAGGTCGATAAATGGTATATCTTTTTCATGCTATAAACATTAACTGTAAATTATCCATTTGGTTGATGGATGAATCGATGGTTGGTCCGATTCCGATATAGACATCATTAAAAAAACAACGGGATGGACCCTCAATCGAAATCAACCAGGTATTTTTGGTCTCCCTAATAAATCGTATGACAGCAAAAATGTTTATCCCGCCTTCCGAATTAATCATTACCCCACGGGGCTCCATATACCATCTGGATGTGCATCCCGGTGAATTGGCAACGACCATCATTACGGTAGGAGATCCGCAGCGAGTCGCACGGGTAAGCCGTCATTTTGATCGCGTGGAGCATCAACTGCAGCACCGCGAATTCGTAACGCACACCGGGTGGATTGGCAATAGACGGGTATCGGTCATCGGAACCGGAATTGGTCCGGACAATATTGACATCGTGATCAATGAGGCGGACGCCCTCCACAATATTGATTTTGAAAGCCGGACACCAAAGTCAACCCATACGCAACTTACATTTATCCGGATTGGAACTTCGGGTTCGCTGCAAGCCGACATCCCGGTGGATGCCTGGGTCGCATCTTCACATGGGCTTGGACTTGACAACCTGCTTGCTTACTACGCGGGCAGTGAACCATTCTATGCAGAGGGCAAGGTACTTTGTGGAGAAGTTACCCTGCCGGTAGCCCCGTACCTGGTGCCCGGTGATGTCTCATTGCGCAATCATTTCACCGGAACCGGCATTCATTCCGGCATTACCGCGACCAGTCCGGGATTTTATGGACCTCAGGGAAGAAAACTTCGATTGGAGCCCAAAATGCCTGTTACCGATCTCCTGCGGTATGTGCTATACCAGGAACATCGGATCACCAATTTTGAAATGGAAACAGCGGCGATCTATGGATTGACAAATCTCTGTGGACACCGGGCACTCAGCCTGAATGCGATCTTAGCCAACCGGCTGGCCAACACCTTCAGCCCAGATCCGGCTAAATCCATTGACGGACTGATCGCCTATACCCTGGAACGATTGATCACATTACCCGATTAGACCGGGATTATTATCTTGTTTCGATACGAAGTGCCTTACTGGGCAATCCTTCAACCTGTTCCCGGTTGACGGAGGTGATCACGTATGTGTAGGATGCTTTCCGGCGAATATTCCGGTCCACAAATTCCAGCTTCCGGTCATCAAATGGAGTGATCTCATGTATGAAGCGCGGATCGTCGATGCCCTGATATTTCGTCCCGTCATACCGGTAGATCACGTAATAGTAAGGGCGGTGCCTGGATAATCCGGATAACTCCCAGGTAAGTTTTACATACTTTTTACGACGTTTTATCCTGGACCATTGTGGCGCCTGCAATGGTGATATTTCAACATCCGGAGGTACGGGAGTGAGGGCTGGAAACCGGTAAGAAACCGCCAGTGAATCCGTTACTCCTAAGTTGTTTTTTTCAAACCATTTACCTGAAAAATAGATGTTGCCTTCGATGGATGGGTTTAGCCTTGACAACCGAAGCTGATTGGGTAATTCATTTGGTGAAAGCCAGGCCGGATCTCCCTGAGAGCCAACCCGGTAAATCGCATGACCAATGTATAGGTTTGCCTGATTCCGGTGCATGCTCCACCAATCCATCATCGTCGCCGGGTCCACGCGCTTAAAGCCCAGGGGCCAGTACAACTGAGGAGCGACATAGTCCATCCACCCTTTGTCCAGCCAGAGCAGGATATCAGCATACAGATCATCGTAGCAGGTCTGCCCGGCCTGGGTAGGTGAACCCAGTTTCGGATCCTTGTCCTGGTTTCTCCATACGCCAAATGGGCTTATGCCCAGCTGAACATAAGGCTTGGTACTCTTGATCATATTATGGAGCCGAAAAACAAAGGTATTGATGTTGTTTCTACGCCATTCATCAATGGAGGTGAACTTCACCGGGCTTGCAGCATAGGCTGCAGCGTCATTAAAAACGGAACCGGTAACTTTATACGGGTAGAAATAGTCGTCCAGGTGAATGGCGTCAATGTCGTAATTCTGAACTATCTCCTGAATTGCCAACAGGACATACGATTGAACTGCCGGCATTCCTGGGTTAAGGTAGAGTTTGCCGTCGTATTCGATGACCCATTCCGGATGTTTTCTGGCAATATGATCAGGTGAAAGAGCCTGACGCTGATTGTTGTTGGCTGCCCTGAACGGATTGATCCAGGCATGGAACTCCAGCGATCTTTTATGGGCTTCCTGGATCATGAATTCCAGCGGATCATAAAACGGGTTAGGAGATTCGCCCTGACGTCCGGTCAGAAATGCAGACCAGGGCTCAATGGTAGAGGGGAAAAAGGCATCGCATGCCGGACGGATCTGAACAACGACTGCATTGAGGCCGATTCCTTTCAATTGATCATACAGGCTGGTCAGTTCACGGCGTTGTTCCTCCGGGGACAGTCCCGGTCTGGAAGGCCAGTCAATGTTTTCAACCGTGGCTATCCATGCTGCCCTGAATTCCCTTTTTTTCGATTGGGCCTGCAGCGACTGGGTTAAGTAAAAGGATATGGCGACCAAAAGTAAAAACCAACGTCTGGTAATTACCATATTACTTCTTTACTTTTGCCTTGGCGTGATCAGCCAGGAATTTCTCCAGACCGATATCAGTCAACGGATGGTTCAATAACCCTAATATGGCTGAGAGCGGACACGTCACGACATCTGCTCCTGCCTTTGCTGCTTCAACAATATGCTTGGAACTACGGATGGATGCGGCAAGGATTTCCGTTTCAAATCCCTGGATGGCATAGATCTCCGCTATTTCCGAAACCAATTGCATGCCATCCCAACTGATGTCATCGATGCGACCCACAAATGGAGAAAGGTAATTGGCTCCGGCTTTAGCTGCCAGGATTGCTTGTCCGGCTGAAAAGACCAGGGTGCAATTAGTCCTGATGTCGTTATCGTAAAAATATTTCAAAGCTTTAACACCATCCTTGATCATGGGTACTTTCACCACAATGTTCGGAGCTAGTTTGCTCAAAGCTATACCCTCCTTTACAATGCCTTCAAAATCGGTAGCGATCACCTCTGCGGAGACATCCCCGTCAACGAGGTTACAGATCTTTTCATAATGCTTAATGACAGCCTTATCTCCTGAGATGCCTTCTTTAGCCATCAGGGAGGGATTAGTCGTTACACCATCAAGAACGCCCAGATCCTTGGCTTCCTTGATCTGATCGATGTTGGCGGTATCAATGAAAAATTTCATGATTTCTTTTTTTTGAGTTCGTAAAGGTAGGTTGTCAACAGCACATTTTACATATTGTGAAAGAATATAATCTTATCCTTAACGCTGTCACCTGTTTATAAGAAAATGCAATTTGTATGGACTTGTTTAAATCTTTTCCTTTTGGTCAGATCCGGATAAGTTCCAGCAGCTTGTACCAAACCAATACCACCCTGGTTTTCGGCAGGGAGACCATATTAGTATGTGATCCGAACTGGTTACCTCAGGAGATAGAAGCCATTCTGAGCCAGCTCCAGCCATTTCTGGAGACGCATTCCTTTTATTACCTGTTTACGCATGCGGATTACGATCACATCATTGGATATGGTGCCATGCCCCCCGGCCGGGTGGTGACCAGCCAGGCTATGCAGACCGTCATCGACAAGGACAAAGCATTGACCAGGGTCAATGAGTGGGACGGTCAGAAATACATTAAACGTAACTACCTCCACCGCTATCCTATCACGGATCTGACCATACAATCCGATGGGCAGCAACTGCAGCTGGGCGAGTTTACAGTTCGCGGTTTTCCAACCCGTGGACATACCGAAGATGGCGCCATGTACTTTATTGAACAGGCCAAAACCTTATTATTGGGAGATTACCTGAGCCCTCTTGAATTCCCATTCATTGAGGACAGCTGGATCGCCTACCAGAATACGTTGCTAAAAATGCAGGATATTTTACCAAAGCTTGGATGGGAAATAGCCATTCCCGGACATGGACCCTGTTATCAGGATGCTGCATTTATGATGGAGAGGATTCAGATAGATCTGGACTATTTGGCGAAACTGGGTGATCTTGATGATGTGCATTCCTGGGCGGATGTATATCCTTTCGCCATTTACCTGGAAAACGAACATCACAATAATTATCGCAGGTACCGGATGGAAAATAAAACGTGAGGAATCATATCGTACCGCTACAACCTCCTACCCTTGCTGTGTTTCCACCCTGGGGGAGTTCGGAGGGAGCTGGTCATATGACCCTCACGGATTGCAAAGGTAAAAGGAATTTTGTGATTGGCAATACCTGTTAAAAATAGGTTGTCTCGGAGGTGTAATTCTGGAATCGCAGCCAGGGCTCTTCAGCGGGAGGCGGAGCGAAGAGTGCAAGACGCTCTCCCCTAACCGGGTGGTCGATTCTCAATTCGCAAGCGTGAAGGGCCAGGGAGCGGGTGTATTCACTATCCGAACGAACTCCATATTTCTCGTCTCCTACAATCGGGCTGCCGATATGTGCCAGCTGGGCACGGATCTGATGCGACTTACCTGTATGCAATTTGATTTGCAATACGGCCATTCCTTTGATGGCACCAATGGTCCGGTATTCCATCCGAACTTTCACCGCATCCGCCTGATTGGCCTGATCCCAGATGAAGACACGGTTTAGCGACCGGTCCTTCCAGTGATAATGCTCCAGATAGGCCTGCTCACGGTCCGGGGCCGGCTCCACCAAAGCGAAATAAAATTTTTCCACGGTTCGCTTCCGGAATTGTTCCTGCAGGCGTTCCAGGGCTTTACTGGTTCGGGCCATACAAAGAATCCCGGAAGTGGGCCGGTCCAGGCGATGAACCAGCTCCAGAAATACATTCCCTGGTTTCTGGTATTTCTCTTTGATGTAGGCCTTGGCCAGATCCAGGAGACATGCATCCCCGGTATGGTCGCCCTGGGACAACAGGTTTGCCGGCTTATTAGCTACCAGCAAATGATTATCTTCGTATATAACTTGAAAACCCTGGTTTAACATTGCACATGAAGCTGACGCTTGGTTACTCGCCCTGCCCTAATGACACCTTTATCTTCGGGGCTTTGGCCACCGGCAAAGTTAAGACTTCCGGCATAGATTGGGAAATCCTGCTGGCGGATGTGGAAACGCTCAATGAATGGGCTCTGGAAGGAAAATTGTCCGCGAGCAAGATCAGTTATCATGCTTACATCTATGCACAGAAACAGTATATCCTCAGCCGCAGTGGCAGTGCCCTGGGTCGGGGGTGCGGCCCCTTACTGATCACCACCCCACAACACCAGGCTTCGCTGGATATGGGAAAAGCAGTCGTGGCAATGCCCGGAAAATTAACCACGGCACATCTGCTCAGCCGGCTGAAGTACCCCGGAATGCAACATGTGGAGCAAATGGTTTTTTCCAACATCGAACAAGCCGTTTCTGATGGCACGGCCGAGGCCGGGGTGATCATTCATGAAAATCGATTTACCTACCAGGACCGGGGCTTGGTATCCCTACAGGACCTGGGCGCATTCTGGGAAGAAGAGACCGGCATGCCCATTCCTCTCGGAGGCATCGGGATCCGGCGTGATCTTTCCCTCCCGATCCAGCGTCAGATCCAGCGTGCCATCCGCGCAAGCCTGGACTACGCTTATGCAAATCCCGACGAAATCATGCCTTACGTAAGTGAATTTGCTCAGGAAATGGATCTCGGCGTTATGCGGCAGCACATTGATCTGTACGTGAATTCCTATTCGCTCGATTTAGGGGATGAGGGGATGCAAGCCGTTCACATTCTGCTTGATAAGGCTCGGGAGATCGGCTTGACCAGTGAAATCACCACACCTGTTTTTGTGCCCTGAACTCCCCTGTGCAGTGCGATACCTAAACCACTGTAAATTTTCTTGAGCTTCAGATCGACCTTTGGGTTACCTTTTAACCACTACTACTTCATTGATTTACACATTTGAAAATAAATATATAACGAAATAGTGATATTTAATTTAGAAAACATATTGAATATATATCTAATGCGTATTATCTTTGCATTGTGTAAGTTTTGGTTTTAATAGTGTAAAATTCGTCTTGCTCGTGAAAAGTCGCGGGCATTTTTTTTGCCCGGAATTAGCCTCTCAATCCATTCCGGTGATGAATATCGCAAAGCTTCCTGCTAAAATGCCTGCTGTTCAACCATACAATTGGTCAACAATTTCTACTTTTGTCCGGTTATTAAAAATAGCCTTTTTCACCGCCATCAAAAGTTTTTCCGATCATGATCATTGGTGTTCCAAAAGAAATCAAAACCAGCGAGAATCGCGTGGCGTTAACGCCAGCTGGAGTACGCGAATTTGTCAAACGTGGACACACGGTATACATCCAGTCCACGGCAGGAGAAGGTAGCGGCTTTCCCGATGAATCGTATCAGGATAGTGGTGCCAAAATTCTCCCTTCGATCGAAGAAGTGTACGGCATTGCCGACATGATCATTAAAGTGAAGGAACCCATTGAAAAAGAGTATCCACTTATCCGAAAGGACCAACTACTGTTTACCTACTTCCATTTTGCTTCCTACCAGCCATTGACGGAAGCCATGATTGAAAGTCAGGCGATTTGCCTGGCCTATGAAACGGTTGAGGCCATCGATGGCAGTTTGCCGTTGCTGATCCCGATGTCGGAAGTAGCCGGCCGGATGGCGATACAGGAAGGAGCGAAATACCTGGAGAAACCACAAAAAGGCCGTGGTGTATTGCTGGGTGGTGTTCCCGGAGTGCCTCCCGCCAAGGTAATGATCCTCGGAGGAGGTATTGTCGGCACCCAGGCCGCCAAGATGGCAGCAGGACTCGGCGCTTCGGTCTATATCATGGACATCAGTTTGTCAAGGTTGCGTGAACTCGCTGACATCATGCCGGCCAATGTGACCACCCTCTATTCCAACGAATACAACATCCGCGAGCTGTTGCCGAGTACAGACCTGGTTGTTGGCGCCGTATTGATCCCTGGTGCAAAAGCACCCCACCTGATCACGCGCCAGATGCTCTCCATCATGCGCCCCGGAACCGTACTCGTGGATGTAGCTGTCGATCAGGGAGGCTGTATCGAAACCTGCAAACCGACCACCCATGATGATCCGACTTTCATTATTGATGATGTCGTTCACTATTGCGTAGCCAATATGCCGGGAGCGGTACCACAAACCTCCACCATCGCCCTGACAAATGCCACATTGCCGTTTGCTCTGGCTCTGGCCAACAAGGGCTGGCAACAGGCATGCCGCGAACATCCGGGATTACGCAAGGGACTGAATATCGTAAAAGGAAAAGTAGTTTACCAGGGAGTAGCCGATGCGTTCGGATTACCCTATATCGATGTAGAAGAGGTATTGTAAGCCGACAGGCAGGACTCATAAAATTGACCTAAATAATGGCATTTTTCTTGATCCATATTTGGGGAATTTACTACATTGAATATTATTTATTTCCTAACCTTAAATCTGATCGACCATGCACATTACATTCAATGAGCTACGTCAAATCAAACATAGCTTGCCAACCGGCAGCGTAAGCCGAATTGCCAAAGAG
Organism: Lewinellaceae bacterium; assembly: GCA_020636135.1. NCBI lineage: Bacteria > Pseudomonadati > Bacteroidota > Saprospiria > Saprospirales > Lewinellaceae > Lewinellaceae bacterium. Next base: position 1,396,679 of record JACJYK010000001.1, on the reverse strand, counting down.
TTAGATATTGATGAGCAGACCGTTCGTAATTACTTCGGAGCCAAGAAATATGAAAATGGCGAGATCGTAAACGAACATGTTCAGCCAGGACCTGATGGAGGCATCGTCTACATCGAAGACACGACCATATTGGACCTTGCCCGGCAGATCATTACCGAAACAGGCAGTTCAAGCTCCAATTAGAAAAATTCCGATTTTCAATTTCCACCTCTTTTCCCACCCCAACATTTTTGCTTTGAAGAGACCGAAAGATGGGTAGAAAACCAATTCATCTTTCGGTTTTGCATTTAATCCACCTGATCGGGCATATTGAGATAAAATGCGTGGGTCAGGTTAACGTAATCCGGGGTATAATCATGATTTGCCGTACTATTCTGGATGATCAGCTCTTTTTGGTCCAGTTTTGCCGGCTCCAGTCTAAACCGGATCAGAAGGCGCTCTACCTTCTTGTCAGCCAAACTCCTGACCTGAACTTGCTGATCCGCATGCAGGTGGTAAAGTCCGGCTAACTCGATCAGCCGCAATCCTTCCAGCAAAGGCAGTATGACGGCGAAAACACCCTTAGGAGATAATAAGGATCTCACCGCCCGCAGAAGTTCATTATGGGATAGTTTGGTCGTGTGTCGCATGACAGCCCTGCCTCCATGTTCGGTAATAGCCCCGCCGGTAAAAAAAGGTGGATTGCTAACAATCAGATCATAGAACCTGCCTTCCCCTTTAAAAGCCTGCAATGGTGACAAAACAGCGTATAGTTGATCATTAAATGGGCTGTTCTTAAAATTCTGGCGCGCCAGATCAACACTTGCCGGGTCCAGGTCAATACCAGTTACCTGAGCCCCGGGATAACGCTGAGCCATCATCAATGCAATAACACCACTGCCGGTACCAATATCCAATATGTGTTTGGGATCCTGATGATGAGCCCATGCACCCAGAAGAACAGCATCGGTACCAATCTTCATAACCTGATCTGACTGGCGAACTGCAAATTGCTTGAACCGAAATGTTTCTTCTTTTTCCAGAGGCCGGACATTGTTTTTCATAACGAACGTGTACTAATCACTGATCTAATTGTTAACGCAAAGATTCTATGGTGAATATGACCAGAAAAAACATGAATCCATCAACATTTGGTCGGTTAGGCGAAGGCAAAGTTATACGTTATTTTATAACCTGTCCAGTTGGTGGTTTTGCTATGTCAATGATGTGCCTCCGGGATTTCCCGACAAATTGGGGACGGAAGGTAGAGCCATTATAACTTGAACCAGCGACAACTGAGAGATTTGCCCCGGTCCAGAACCTGGATAAAATAGATGCCGGGAAGAAGATGTTCCACCGGGATTTCCAATTCTGAGGCTGATTGTGGTATCAATACCGATTGAATCAACCGGCCCTCTCCATCCAGTATTTGCCAGATCCTGCCAGGTAATGCGGTCTCCAAACGGATGTGCAGCAGATGGGTTGTTGGATTAGGATAGAGTTGCAGAGTAGCCGATTCCGGAATGATACTTTCCCGCCGGGTGGTTGACAGCCGGTAAATGGCTTCAAACGCCTGATCATAAATATTGGCGATTTGATGGCTGTGTACAATCAACAGATTCTCATCATTATCTCGTTCCGCTGCTGTGGTCCAGTTGTGTGACCCGGTTAAAACCAAAGGATCGGAGTCCGGGTTATCACCATCCACAATCCCAAGTTTATGGTGGAACAAAGCTTTATCCGGAAACGAGTGCATCGGTATACCAGATTGCAAAAGCCTGACCCACTCGGATCCCTGGTCATCAATATTCTCCATAATGCCACGCACCTGCCTGCCCTGATGGTATTGCGCGATGATTGCATCCGCAATGTCATCCCTGGTAAATGATAAGACCCCGAATGACAGGGTATGATCTGCTGAATTAATTGCACGGATAATGGCATCCGTCGTATGATCCGAAGGGCTGAAATAGGATTCACACCAGGTACCCTGGATATTGATCCAGTGCGGCGTATTGTCCATTTTTCTAGACCCTACCCGGGCATCGCCACCTGGCAGATCGCCTGTCCCGCCCCACATTTCATTGAATTCAACGGTATACACCCGCGCCAACGATTGGTCGTGGATCAGAATACAATCATTCGGGTCAACCAGCATCTGATCGCTTGTAAAATTGACAGATCCGGTCCAGACAATCGCCTGTTCGGGAATACCGGCATCGACGACCACAAATTTATTATGCATTAACTCGGATGGATTGACCAGGCTAACCGGAAAATCGAGCATTTTCGATAATGAAGTATTTGATGTTCCTTCGTTCCCAAGGTAGCGCACCTCCACTCCCCTATCCACCGCTTCGTTGAGCGCATCAATGATCCAATCCTGATTGATGTTATATGCACAAAAATCAATGCTTGATGAGGCATTACTGATCAGAGACAACAGCCGGGCCTGCATGACTGTGCCCGTAGTCCCGGACGGATAAAGCCCGGATGAGATCGTTGAATCTGTTCCATAATTGAAAAATACTTCGATATCCCCCGGACTTTCAGATTCCGTGATCCAGAGACTGGTGCTGCCATAGATACGTTCCTTTCCAATTTCGATGAACGGCTGACATGCATACATGGTGGCCGGTTCGAGCCCAATGATCTGCAGTTCGTGGCCCTGTTGTTTTGCAGTAGACAGGATTTCATGGTACGGACCATTATCCTGGCGATAGCGAATTCCTCCTACGGCTGCAATATTGGATGAAAAGGTGAATGTAAATCCGTCGCGTTCGATTGCAACCGGATTCAGGTCTTCCGTCAGGTATTCGCAGGATGTAGAATAAAAATCTTCCACCCCGCGTGGTAAGAGTTGAGGCCCATCGAAGCGGGACGAGATGCCAACAATGTCCATTGTGGCACCGGGAACTGGCTTTCCAATAGCCGGATGACCATTGCGCAGGAAAATGGTCGCGGTCGTTCCTTCCTGATCGGCAACCTGGGTTTCACCTCCGGAGAAGTTGGTAACGGATGGCCAGGTCAGACAGGAAATACGCACCAGCTGGCCTTCATTGGCCGGGCCAAGCTCACCCAAGGTCAATGGAAGAGGATCAGGCAAAGTATGACCCTGACTTAAACGAATAAAAGAAGTTACCGGGTTGATTTCCAGCAGTCCGTGGTAAGTTACCAAAGTTCCCGTAACCTGGATGACATCGCCAGGAGCTGCCTCCCCCACACCCGTCACGGAACCACTTCCTGGATATACCCCAATACCTCCCGTCGAATCCTGGATATAGCGGATGATACCCAAAGCGTCATCGTTTAGGACCACGCCCTGTACGGTCACTTCAGAACCTGGCTGCAGTTGCCGGACGATGGAAATAGCAGATTGAGCTGAAAGTACCTGGGCAATAAAACAAATGGATAGCAATGCCATACCAATCCGGCGGACATAAGTCTTTGGCTTCATGCCACAAATTAAATCAATACATTCGTTAAGCGAATGCTTGTTTGTCCAAAAGTCTATGAACAATACCGGGCCATTAATCTTAGACCAATCGTTTAACGATATCCTACATGAGCTGGAATACACCAATAATTCCTTCTTCATTACCGGAAAGGCCGGTACCGGAAAGTCTACCCTGCTTCAATTGTTCCGGCAAACCACTAAAAAGCAAGTCGTCGTATTGGCTCCGACGGGGGTCGCAGCCCTGCATGTACGTGGACAGACCATTCATTCATTTTTTGCCTTCCCGCCCAATCTGATGGATGTCCGCACGATAAGGAAAAGGCCTAAAAATCAGATTTACAAGCGGATGGAAGTCCTCGTCATCGATGAAATTTCAATGGTAAGGGCCGATCTGATAGATCACATGGATCTTTTCCTACGCCTCAACCGTGAAAATGAGGAGCCTTTCGGAGGAGTACGGGTTGTATTTTTTGGTGACCTGTTTCAGCTACCACCGGTCGTCAGTACTCCTTTTGAGAAAGGGTACTTCCATGAGGTCTACGCTTCTCCCTATTTTTTTGATGCCAGATTATTCAGGGAAAACGGATTTTTCCTTCAGTGCATCGAGATGGAGAAGATCTACCGTCAGGATGAGCGGTCATTCATCCAGTTGCTCAACCAGATCCGGCTCAACGATATGGATTATGAAGATCTGGAGTATTTAAACACCCGGTATCAGCAGGAAGTGCCTACCAGTGAATATACGGTGACCTTGTCGGCACGTAATGCACAGGTTGATGCCATGAACCGAATGGAACTGAATCGCCTTCATCAGACCGAGTTCACCTACAAAGCCACGGTGCTGGGACAGTTTGATCCCCGGTTGTATCCTACCGAAGCCATCCTCACTCTGAAGGCTGGCGCCCAGATCATGCTGGTGCGTAACGATCTCCAGAAGCGTTTTGTCAATGGAACCATAGGCAAGATCGAAACCCTGGATGACAAACACATTGGTATTTCCTTCATTGATCCGTCGGGAGAAAAGCAGTTCCTGGAAGTGGAGCCTTCCGATTGGGAAATTGTTAAGTACCATTTACCCGAAGGTAAAAAAGGACCAATCGAAGCTGAAGTGGTTGGGGTATTCCGTCAATTTCCAGTCAAGCTGGCCTGGTCTGTTACCATCCACAAGAGCCAGGGAAAAACCTACGACCGGGTTATCATTGATCTGGGAAGCGGGGCATTTGAGCACGGCCAGACGTATGTTGCCTTAAGCCGGTGCCGTACTTTTGAAGGGATTCACCTCAAGAGGCCAATCAGGGCGCAGGACATACTGGTTGATCCCAGAGTTACAGATTTTTACCAGTCCATTGTGCGGAATGGATAAAACTTATTAAATTTCAGGAGCAAGAAAATGGGATATGAGTACTTCAAAAAGAAAACTCAAACTGGCACGGCAACACCGTAAACAAGAAAAAAATTTCTTCGTTTGGACCATTGGGATCCTGGTCGTTCTGATCATTATCCTTTACTTTGTTTTCCGGACTACCTGACAATTCCTTCACAAAGATCAATTGGATTGGCATTTCATTTACCTGACTTATCAGCTTACCGTTGATACATCGCCTATGCATTAGGCTTTCTAACAGTAAGGACTCGTACTATTGAAGTACAAATTGCTTTTTCTGGAAATTGCTGTTAGCTCAAAATGGACCGGGACTCTGGTTGTTATGATCATCTGGTAGTTGCCGACTAAAAAAACGAAGGGGCTCCGTCGAGCGACTTCACCCCTTCAAATAATACTACCCACTAAATCTTTACTTCCTTTTTTGGAAGTCGGGAAAGAACCAAACGAAGGGGCTCCGTCGAGCGACTTCACCCCTTCAAATAATACTACCCACTAAATCTTTACTTCCTCATCAGGAAGTTGGGAAGAACCAAACGAAGGGGCTCCATCGAGCGATTTCACCCCTTCAAATAATACTACCCACTATATTTTGACCCAATCGGGTTTAATTCATCATTTCAAAGGTGACTATTTTCTTGGGATCTCACCTTCGCTTTAACCAAATCTTAACAAAATATTAAGAAGTTAAAACGAAGGGGCGTTGTCGAGCGACTAATCCCCTTCGAAAATAATACTACCCACTATATTTTTAACCCACTTAAGGGATATAACCTATTAACGTAAAAGATATGTATTATTGTTCCTCTATCCGCAACAAAGATAATAAACTTCCAAAGACAAACACAAACCATTTTTTTATTTAGTTGAAAATTTTGCTGTACAAAAATGACTAAGGCCTATACCGATTTATTCTATTTCCCTAATATTCAAAACATTGCATCATTTTACCATCACGATATTATCTATCTTGAAGTTAACGATAACTACCAGAAACGTACCTGGAGAAATAAAACGCAATTGGCTGGTCCGGATGGCCCCGTAGTACTCTCCGTACCCTTATTGAAGGGGAAACATCAGGGACAACGGATGAAGGACGTCCGCATCGACAATGCACAGGCCTGGCAAAGGATCCATTGGCGAACGCTATCCACACTTTATGGTAAATCGCCTTACTTTATGCACTATGCCTATCTGTTTGAACCCATCTTTCATCGGGAATACACACACCTGGCCACATTAAACATGGACGCGATATCCATCCTGCAATCCATCCTGCACTGGCCGGCCACCATACAAATGACGAGCCATATAGCGGACGGTAGCGCTGAAAGCGATATCAATCTTCGCGGAACCAATCCTTATCCGGTGACCGGGAAAGCTGCTGCAGGATGTCCTCCCTACCCGCAAGTTTTCGAAGACAGGCAGGGATTTATAGCGAATTGTAGTATTTTGGATCTCATCTTTTGCTGTGGTCCCGAAGCGACCTTACGCATGCGAGATGTGAATCCTGAACTATGCAGCTGAAAATTCAAGAAGAATACCATAGCCTCCAGAGCCAGCTGACACAACTTATTCACAATTTACTGGAAATCAGGCACTTTGTTTCCGAAGACTCCTTGTTTGAGACCCTGGAACGCATCGAAAAACAAGTCCAGGAACCCTTCATGTTCGTTGTGGTGGGAGAAGTCAAAGCAGGCAAGTCAAGCTTTATCAATGCATTGCTGGAAACCGATGAAGAGATCTGTCCGGTCGCACCAATGCCACTGACCGACAAAATTCAGCTGATCGTTTACGGAGAGAATCCCCATCAGGAAACCATCTCTCCTTTCGTGATCAAGCGCTATGCTCCATTCGAAATACTCCGGGAGATTGCCATCGTGGATACTCCCGGAACCAATACCATCGTGGCCCACCATCAGGAGATCACGGAGCGGTTCATCCCGGAATCCGACCTGATCCTGTTTGTGTTCGAAGCCAAAAATCCATACCGGCAATCGGCATGGGATTTTTTCCAGTTCATCAATGCCGAATGGCACAAGAAAATCGTTTTCGTCCTTCAGCAGAAAGACCTGCTCAGCGCAGGAGATCTTGCCATCAATGAAAAGGGCCTCAAAGAATATGCTCAAAAACAGGGCGTCGACCGGCCAATTATCTTTTCGGTCACGGCAAAAGGGGAACTCGATCATATTCCGGATTCAGGATTCGCTGAATTGCGCAAGTACATCAGCGACACCATTACGGGAGGAAAAGCGCCATTCCTGAAACTGGGAAGTGCACATACTTCGCTGGAGACCATCCATGGGAAAATCACCCAGGCCGTCGATATCCGTACCCGTCAATACGAATCGGACCGTAAATTCCGGGATCAGATTGACGAGATCCTTCAACTGGAAAGTAAAAAATCCAAGGATCAGGTGCACATCTTCGTAGAGAATATCCTGCATGCTTATCAGGATATATGTCAAAACACGGAAGAAGAATTGCGGGAAGGCTTGTCCTTCTTCAGTTTGCTCCGGCGATCATTTGGCGCCATCTTTGGCAAGAAGCAATCGATCCAGGACTGGCTGCAAGAACTCAACGATACGTTTGCCAAAAACCTGAAGCAATCACTCCATCAACGCATGAGCAGCGGAGTTATCCACCTTTCCCAATCGGTGCAACAAATGGGTTTGATGGTTGACATGCAGCTACGTGATAATCCACTGGTAGCCAACCGGAAAACGGAACTCTTTGGCGGTGTTTATGAGCAGCGTGCCAAAGCCATCGAAGAACTCCACGGTTCTTTTCAAAGCTTCATGCAGGATGCCGAACAATTTGCCGACCGGAGCCTGTTCTCTGAGAAGTACAATATATCCACAGACATCGCAGCCGGGAGCGGTATTGCCGTTATCGGAGTTATCCTGACCGCCCTGGCCAATGGACTTGTCTTCGACATTACCGGAGGTGTACTTACGGCAGTCGGTCTGGTATTTGCCGGGGTCACAGCCGGGATAAAGAGGAAGCAGATCATCAACGGATTCCAGGAAGCAACGGCACAGGGAAAAAATGCATTGAAGGAGAAAACAACGACTGCACTGGAACATTACATCGATCAGCTCAGGATACGGATACTGGAAAACTTCTCCCCATTTGACGCCTACCTGAAAAAAGAGGCGGAGGAACTGGTCTCCATCAATGCTCAATTGCTTCAACTTAAGCAACAATCCGACACCTGGTCAGCCAGGTATAAAAAGATCAGTCAAAGCTTACGCCCACCCCAGTAACCTCCTTAATCAGCAAATCAATGAAATATCAACCAACGTTCCTTCTGCCCCTGCTGTTGATCATCGCATGTCAAAATGAAAAAAACGAACACATGAAGAATCCAACCATCCCGGTTGAATATCCAAATACTGAAAAGAAGGAACACACCGATACTTATGGTGACAATGCAGTCCGCGATGATTACCATTGGCTGGAAGATGACCGGGCACCGGAGGTAGAAGACTGGGTTGTCCACCAAAACCAAACCACTCGCGGTTATCTGGATAAAATTCCTTTTCGTCAGGCCATCGAAGATCGCTATCGTGAACTGTATGATTATCCCAAATTATCAAGTCCTTACCGCGTTGGTGATTATTATTTTTTCTACAAGAATGACGGGCTGCAGAATCAATCCGTAATCTATGTGCAACATGGCCTGGATGGAGATCCTGAGGTCTTCATTGATCCCAATACGCTGTCAAAAAATGGCACCGTAGCCATATCCCTGGCCGGTTCATCCTCCGACGATCGTTATTTGAGTTATTTGCGTCAGGAAGCCGGATCCGACTGGGCTGAAGTTCATGTCATGGAAATTGCCACCCGTCAGGAGCTTCCGGACGTTATTGAACATGTCAAATTCTCGGGAACAACCTGGTACAAAACTGGATTCTATTACTGTCGTTTCCCCGATCCGGATGAAAATGAGAAGTTCTCAGCAGCCAACCAATATCATTCTGTTTATTACCATCAACTCGGTAAAGGACAGGACCAGGATGAACTCATTTACCGAGATGAAGCAAACCCAAATTATACAATGGGCATTGACATCACGGAGGATGAACAGTATCTGATCCTTACTAAAAGCAGCGGCACGGATGGATTTGAGACCTGGTACCGTCCGGCAGAAGCGAAGAGTGCTTTTATCCCTCTGTTCACCGGGTTTGCTCATAAAAACTCAGTCGTCGATCATGATCAGGACGCCTTCCTGGTCCATACGGATATAGATGCTCCAAAATACCGGTTGATCCGGGTAGAAATCAAACAGCCTGAACCTGAAAACTGGCAGGTAATAATTCCTGAATCCGATGATCTTCTTCAGGGAGTGTCCAGTGCCGGCGGGAAGTTGTTTGCGGATTACCTGAAAGACGTCACCACCAGGATGTTTCAGTTTGAAAAGGATGGCAGTGGAAAAAAAGAAATACAACTACCCGGACTGGGAAGCGCTGGTGGCTTTCATGGAAAGAAAGATTACCAGGAACTTTTCTACACCTATACTTCATTCCTCTATCCACCGACTATTTTCCTGTATGATATCGCCAGCGGGGCCTCCAAGCCATTTTTCGAAACTCCGCTTAAGTATAATCCTGATGAATATACAGAAGAGCAGGTCTTCTACACCAGCAAGGATGGGACCCGGGTACCGATGTTTTTAGTTCACAAAAAGGGACTTGCTCTGAACGGCCAAAATCCGGCCTTCCTTTACGGTTATGGCGGCTTCAATATCTCCCTCTCGCCGTATTTCAGCCCGATGCGCATCCTCATACTGGAAAATGACGGCGTCTTTGCCCTGGCAAACCTGCGCGGCGGAGGTGAATACGGCGAAGAATGGCATCGTGCCGGGATGCTGGAGAAGAAGCAAAATGTATTTGACGATTTTATAGCTGCAGCCGAGTTCCTGATCGACACCGGATTTACCTCAAAGGACAAACTGGCTATTTCCGGAGGATCAAATGGCGGCTTACTGGTTGGTGCTGCGATGACGCAGCGACCGGATCTTTTTGCAGTGGCATTTCCTGCCGTTGGAGTCCTTGATATGTTGCGTTACCAAAAATTCACCATCGGTCATGCCTGGGCTGTAGAATACGGCTCCAGTGACGATCCGGAACAGTACCAATATTTAAAGGCCTATTCTCCTTTACACAACCTCAAAGACGGCGTGCATTATCCAGCAACCCTGGTGACGACCGGGGATCACGACGACCGTGTGGTACCGGCGCATTCCTTCAAGTTTGCAGCCCGGCTACAAGAGGCACACCAGGGCGAGAACCCGGTACTGATCCGTATCGAAACCGATGCCGGACATGGTGCAGGTAAACCGACCGGTAAAATAATTGAAGAAGGGGCGGATGTATTGTCCTTCTTCTTCTACAATACCAATAGTCCTGTCAAATACCTCAAAGGCTGACGTTTCAGCTTGTAAAAAAATAAATGTTGCAGTAACAAAACCAGATTTGCTTGTACATGACTCGTTCTACTAGACAACATCCTATTCGCATGCTGGCTAACACATTTCTGATTCTTGGGTTAACCACGATTACTTCCTGCCAGGCTCAGCCTTCGATCCATTACACCCTGTCTTTTGAACAGGCTTCCAGGCATCAGTTTCATGTGCAGATGCATCTGACCGGATGGGAGGAAGATACCCTAATTCTAAAAATGCCCGGTTGGATGCCTGGTTTTTATCAGTACATGCATTATGGTGCGGCGGTGGACCATTTTGAGGCTTCCAATGGTAACCATCTGAATGTTACCGTAGATCATCCCAATGAAAATACCTGGCGATTATCCAAAACCAGGGGTCAGGAGATCACTCTTGAATACGATGTATCGACCAGCCGCCAGTTTGTAGCCACCAGCTATGTGGATTCACTCCACTCCTATGTAATCCCTGAAAGTGCATTTCTTTATCCGGATGGGCATCTGAACTTGCCTTCAACGGTGACGATCCTGCCCCAATCGCCTCAACATCAGGTTGCCACGGGCCTCGCCCCTCAAAAAGGCTCCACCTTGTCTTTTTACGCAGCCGATTTTGATATCCTGTATGATTGTCCGATCCTGGTGGGCGACCTTGAAGAATTACCGGCTTTTAAAGTACGTGGAATTGATCACCGCTTTTTTGCCTATAAGGCCGGTGAATTTGACCGGGAGAAACTTATGAATGGTTTACATAAAATTGTTGAAGCCGCCGTCGATCTTTTTGATGAAATACCATATGGGGAATACACATTCATAGGCATCGGGCCCGGCCGCGGAGGTATTGAACACCTGAACAACACCTCATTTGGGTTTAGCGGAGATCAACTCAGGGATGAAGCAGGTTTCCTTCGGATGTTTAACTTCCTGGGCCACGAGTATTTCCATCATTACAACGTCAAGCGTATACGGCCTTTTGAGTTGGGTCCCTTTGATTACGACAAAGGGTCCAAGACAAATCTATTATGGGTCAGCGAAGGGCTTAGTGTCTATTACGAATATCTTACGGTACGCCGGGCAGGCCTGGTGGATGAAGCTACCTTGCTGAGACAATTCGCGGGCAATATCAAAGCGACCGAAGAGGATCCCGGTCTTCCCTATCAGTCCCTGGCTCAGGCCAGTTATGCGACCTGGCAGGATGGTCCATTCGGAGGAGATAACAGCGCTGATGACCGGTCTATATCCTATTACGAAAAAGGCCCGGTGGTAGGACTTATGCTGGATTTTGCCATCCGTCATACGACTAAAAACAACAGATCCCTGGATGATGTGATGCGTTTGCTCTACCAAAAATATTATAAGGCAATGGGTCGTGGTTTTACAGATGCTGAATTTCAGCAGACTTGCGAAGAGATTGCCGGAGTTTCGTTGGATGATTTCTTTGAAAACATCTATACCACCAAACCGCTGGATTACGACCGCTATTTATCCTATGGCGGACTGACTTTGAGTAAACAACCCAGAGCAGTTGACCCGGCAAGCACTGAATATTTGCTGACGGTTTTACCTGAAATGGATGACCTTCAGAAAAATATCTTTACTGATTGGATCCGTAAAATGTAGGATCACAGCTTTTCCACCGGTAACAGCTCAGATTCTTTTGTGATGCTAACCAGTTTTGAGGACAAGGACAATCATTATGTTCATTTCCAACAGATAATCCTGAACATCCATCTGCCATCCTATGAACTGTAATTGCAAGTTAATCTGTCCCGGAATGTATTAATTCGCTTCCTTCTCCGGATTCATCACGAATTGCATGCGGTTATTCGCGTTAAAATAGGTTGCTGCTGCTTGTTGCAGGTCCTCAGCAGTGAGGGACTCAATACTCGATTCCAGTGATGGCAACAGTAATTTGGATAAAGGATAATCGTAGTAGTCACAGTCTTCAATACCATTCAGCCAGAAGCGATTTTGCTCCATGCTCTTTATGCGGGTCTGCTTTTGTGTTTCAGTTACCTTATGCAGGTCTTCTTCCGAAACACCATCCTCTGCTACCTGCCGGATGGTCTCCGAGGCGGTATTGATCAATTCCTGGGTGCGCGGAGGGTCACAGTTGAACGAGATAACCAGTGAATATTCAGGCTTCGGATCGCGACTTATATTACCAGACAACCCTACTCCATAAACCCCGCCTTTATCTTCGCGCATCGACTCACGCAATTTGATCCGCATCAGATCTACCATAGAATTGAAACGGTATCGTGAAGCATCATCCCACGTTATCGGACCGTGGTATACGATTTGAACGGTGGTCTTGGGTGCCGCTCCCCGTTCCCAATCCTTATTGATGACCCCGTTGACCAGTTCAATGCCATTATCCTTCCAATGCTCCTTACGACCGGTATTGGTCAGGTTGCCCAGATACTCCCTGGTCATGGTCTGCAATACTTCAGGATCAAAATTGCCCACGAAATAAAAAGTAAAATCACCCGCATTGGAAAAGCGGTCCTCGTAAATAGCAAAGATCGAATCGAGGTTCAGGCTGTTCAGCTCTTCGACTGTGGGATATCCGGTCCGTGGATGATTGTTGTATTTTATCCTGGTGGTTTGATCGTAGAAAAAGAAATTGGGATTGGCATCCAGGTTCTCGATAAATGCTTTTTGTTTTGAAACATACGAAGCGAAAGCCTCTTCATCCTTCCGGGGGTCTTTAAAGTAGAGGTAAATCAGCTGAAACATCGTTTCCAGATCCTCCGGTGAAGCGGAGCCCGAAAATCCTTCGGATTGGGAACCGATGGTCGGCACCACCGACACCCGCTTTCCGGTTAACAGTTTTTCCAGCTGAACCTCGGTAAAAGCACCAAGGCCGGACTGGTTGATGATGGATGATGCAAAGCGCGCCTGTAAGAACTTCTTGTCGTCATAAAGTGAGGTCCCTCCGTCGCTGTAAGCGCTCATCAGGATCTCGTCATTTTTATAAGTTGTAGGCTTGGCAAAAACACGAATGCCATTCGCCAGGGTCCACTCCATCACTCCGGTAGCGTCATCGGTCTTCTTCTCGACAATCGGCACCGGCACCAGATCTTCGCTGAATAAGGGAGCTTCCGTCACTTCATCGACGTAGGCGTCAACAGGAGCATTGGAAACCTGGTCTACCAAGGATAACAATTCCAACTCGGTGGGTAGTGGTGCATCTTCTTTCTGCGGACCGGTGACAACCAGTATTCTGTTGTCTTTGGTGATCCATTTTTTCGCCAGGGCATCCACATCCGTCAAAGGTATTTCCGGCATCAATTCTTTTACCAGTCGATAATATTGTTCTGCGCTGAGCAATGGACCTCCATCAGTAAAATAGCTGACCAGATCGGAAGCCAGGTCACCTGACTCCTGCTTGTCACGCTCCCGGGCCAATCGTTCAGCAGCCTTTAGGATCTCGGTCTTGCTCCTCTCCAGCTCGGTCTCGGTAAATCCATGCTGCAATACCCGTTCATTTTCTTCCAAAACGGCTTTTAACCCCTGCTCAACACCTCCTTCCTGTACGACAGCATAAGATGTATAATTGGAGACATGTCCCAGGCCGCCACTATAACCAGAATAGGCAAACAGGAAAGGCGGGTCTGCTTTCTGCGACAATTCCGAGAGCCGGTTATTCAGCATATTATTGTACAGGCTGCGGGTCAGCGACTCCTGAAAATCGGCTTCGGTCCGGGTGTTGTATTCCGGATGACGGTATAACAACTGTACGGCCGTATTCGTCGCTTCTTTGTCCGAACAAATGGAGACCAAGGTCTGCCCATTCATCGGGACAGAATATTTTTCACGGGGACGCTCCGGTTGTGGATTGTCAAGGGCACTGAATTGCTGCTTTATCCGCGACTCCATATCATCCACATCCACATTGCCGACTACAACGACGGCCATTTCATCCGGCCGGTACCAGTCGTGGTAAAATTGCCGTACCCGGTCGTACGAGATGGTTTCGATGATTTCCGGCTTTCCGATCGGCAATCGTTCCGCATACCTGGAATTCTTAAAGAGTACAGGCAAATACTGCTGTTGCATACGCTGACCGGCGCTTAATCCGGTACGCCATTCCGAGACCACCACACCGCGCTCTTTGTCGATTTCTTCATCATCAAAACTGACACCTCCAGCCCAGTCGTGCAGGACCAGCAGGCCTTTCGACAACTGAACCGTATCATCCGTACGTACCTGTAACATGTACACCGTCTCGTCAAAACTAGTATAAGCATTCAGGTCCGCCCCGAACCGGGTGCCCACGGATTCCAGATAATCCACCAATTCATTCTTGCTGAAGTGTTCCGAGCCATTGAAGGCCATATGCTCAACAAAGTGAGCCACACCCAGCTGGTCCGGATCCTCCTGCAATGAACCCACCTTGACCACCAGCCGCAATTCAGCATGGTTCTCGGGTTTGTTGTTGTGCTGGATGAAGTAGGTCATTCCATTAGCCAGAGTACCTTGCCTGACCGTACTGTCCTTTGGTAAGGGAGTCTCATCTGCCGTGGAAGGCATGGCCTCCTGCGGCATCGCTGGTGTCGGCGGAGGAGCCGGCAGCTGAAGGGGTTGGCTTGTTTTAGGAGTACAAGCCATGGTTAATAGCAAACCAAAGCCAATGGTAATCAGGCGTATATTTTTCATATTGATGAATTTGAATGGATAACTGAACCTACCAACTTTACCCATGGTGGTGCATGGAGTAATAGGATTTTAACGTAAAAATAACCTAAAAGGTGCACAAGATCAATTGGCAGGCTACTAGCGGCGCATCTGGTTCATGTTGCCCATCATATTGGCCATCCCTTTACCTTTGCTCAGCTGGTGCATCATTTTCCGCATCTGATCGAATTGCTTGATAAACAAGTTGATCTCATGGATGTTATGACCACAACCTTTGGCAATGCGGCGTTTCCGGCTCATATTCAGCAACTCCGGCTTGTTACGTTCCTCCGGTGTCATCGAAAATATGATGGCCTCCACTTTGGCGAATGCTTTGTCGTCGATCTCCAGGTTCTTGGTCATCTTGCTCATCCCCGGGATCATATTCATGAGTGATTTGATGTCACCCATTTTCTTGATCTGCTTGATCTGGCCCAGGAAGTCATTGAAATCAAATTTATTCTTGCGGATCTTAGCTTCGAGTCGTTTGGCCTCTTTTTCATCAAATTGCTCCTGCGCCTTTTCCACGAAGGAAACGATATCACCCATGCCCAGGATACGCTGAGCCATCCGTTCGGGATAGAAGACGTCAAGTGTTTCCATCTTTTCACCCATACTGACAAACTTGATGGGTTTGCCTACGGTGTACTTAATGGAAAGGGCAGCACCACCCCGGGTGTCACCATCCAGTTTGGTCAGGACGACACCATCGTAATCGATCACCTCATTAAAGGCAGCAGCGGAATTAACGGCATCCTGGCCCGTCATGGAATCCACCACAAAAAGGGTCTCCGTAGGCTGTATTGCCGCTTTGATCCTGCGGATCTCATCCATCATGGCTTCGTCAATGGCGATACGACCAGCCGTATCGACGATGACGACATCATGTTTATTGGCTTTTGCAAACTCGATGGCACGCTGAGCGATATCCACCGGGTCTTTGCTTTCCAGATCTTTGTAAACCGGAACCCCGATCTGCTCTCCGATTACGGATAGTTGATTGATGGCAGCCGGACGGTAGACGTCGCCGGCAACCAGTAAAGGAGATTTCTTGCGCTTTTGTTTCAGGAAGTTAGCCAGTTTACCAGAGAAGGTGGTCTTACCGGAACCCTGGAGACCGGCAATCAGTACGATGCCGGGACTGCCTGTGATGTTGATGCCGACCGACTGGCCTCCCATCAATTCCACCAGTTCATCCATCACGATCTTCACCATCAATTCACCAGGCTTGACCGCCTGGAGAACGTTCTCTGTACCCAGAGCTTTATCCTTTACTTTATCGGTGAATTCCTTCGCGATCTTATAATTCACGTCTGCGCCGACCAGGGCTCGACGGATCTCTTTTATCGATGTAGCAACGTTTAGTTCAGTTAGTTTTCCTTCGCCCTTCAGGTTCTTAAAGGCACTCTCCAACCTTTCATTCAAACTATCAAACATAATCTGTATTTATGGTCTGCTTTTTCTCCACCAAAGGAATAGCCAGGGCTGTTTGAGGGAGCTGCAATAATGCATGCAAATATAGGTAAATGCTATCTTTGTAGTTTAGTTCATTCTTAAACAATCCCCATGCGTCGCATTCTTTCATTTCTGGTAATCGTACTGTTGTCCGGCCTGATGGCCTGTCAGGATCAAAGCGGGCAACCCAATCCCGATGAAATGCAATTTGCAGCCACTGGCGACTCCGTTGCTCTGAATCTGGCCGCCCAGGTACTGGAAACAAATGGAGGTCAAAAAGCCTGGACCGATAGCCGCTACATAGCCTGGACATTTTTTGGCCGTCGACGTCTGGTTTGGGATAAATGGGGGCAGGAAGTAAGGATCCATTATACAGACGGCAGTATGGATATGAGCCTGCACATTCCGGACACCACAGGAATGGTCTGGAAGAATGGCGTGGCTATGACCGAACCGGATTCTCTGGATAAATACCTGAACCAGGCCTACCGGACCTGGATCAATGACAGCTATTGGCTTTTAATGCCATTCAAGCTTCGTGACCCTGGAGTTCATCTGTCTTACATAGGAAAGGATACAACGCAGGCAGGTGCATCAGCTGAGGTAGTTGCAATGGAGTTTACCGCCGTAGGGGTCACTCCCCAAAACAAATACCACATCTGGATCGGTGGAGAACCCAGTGAAGTCCTGCAATGGGCTTATTATCGCAATGCCCAGGATACCATGCCGGGTTTTACGAACCTTTGGACTAATTATCAGCGTTATGAGCCTACCGGCATCGTGCTGTCTTCCGGAAGGGGGCCTAACCGGGAAATGGGAGATATCAAAGTCTATGTCGAATTACCCGAACAAGTATTTACGGATGTAGCGGAAACCAATTGGTAGCAAAACTCAATTTTTATCATAAATCGATAGCTATGCGCAAGCTAACTTATTTCTTCGCCCTGCTGATACTTTTCGCACATTGCAAGCCTGCTCCTGAGGTTACCGAAGCCAGGGATGAAAACCTGAGTGACTCGGTCAAAGCAGAAATTCAAGCCAAGCTGGATCAATACGTCACCGTGCCGCTCACCACGGATCTGGCTCAGCTTACCGACAAGGAGCGTCAGATGATCCCTATTTTAATGGATGCTGCCATGGTGATGGACAATCTGTTCTGGTACGAATCGTACGGTGGGAAAGACAAGTTTCTGGAAGCCAATCTTGAGCCCGTAGCCAAGCAATTTATGGAGATAAATTACGGACCATGGGATCGTCTGGATGACAACAAACCATTCTTACCCGGTGCAGGAACCAAACCTGCCGGAGCAAACTTCTATCCGACGGATATGACCAAGGAGGAGTTCGAAGCTGCAGATATTCCGGATAAGACCGGTTTATATACATTCATTCGCCGGGATCCGGAAGGAAAACTGGAGAGCATACCTTATCACGACCAGTTCAACATGGCTGTGAACCGGGCAGCTGAATTGCTCAACCAGGCCGCTGTACTTGCGGAAGATCCGGGATTCCGGAAGTATCTGGAACTACGTGCAAAAGCCATGCTGAATGACGACTATCAGGATAGTGACCGGGCCTGGCTAGACATGAAAAACAACACGCTGGATATCGTCATTGGCCCCATCGAAACCTATGAAGATCAGCTGTTTGGCTATAAAGCCGCGCATGAAGCCTACGTATTGATAAAAGATCAGACCTGGAGCAAACGTCTTTCAAGATTTGCACAATTCCTGCCTGAACTGCAAGCAGGCCTTCCTGTCCCGGCGGCCTATAAAAAAGAAAAACCAGGTACCGACACCGACCTGAATGCATACGATGTGGTCTATTATGCCGGTCAGGCCAATTCCGGCGGAAAAACCATTGCCATCAATTTGCCAAACGACGAGCAGGTCCAGTTGGAAAAAGGAACACGCCGTCTCCAACTGAAGAATGTCATGCGTGCCAAATTTGATAAGATCCTGATACCCCTGGCCGACGAGTTAATCGATTCGGATCAGGTTTCATTCATCAATTTTGACGCTTTTTTTGCAAACACCATGTTTCATGAGGTTGCGCACGGCCTGGGCATTAAAAACACCATCGACGGAAAAGGAACCGTTCGTATGGCACTTAAGGAACATTATTCGGCCCTGGAAGAAGGCAAAGCGGATGTCCTGGGTTTGTATATGGTCAAACAGCTCCACGACAAGGGTGAAATCGAAGGCGACTACAAAAGCAACGTCGTCACTTTTATGGCCAGCATTTTCCGCTCGATCCGGTTTGGCGGAGCAGACGCACACGGCCGGGCCAATATGGTCCGTTTTAATTTCTTTAAGGACATGGGCGCTTTCGAACGCGACGAAGCTACCGGAAAGTACCGGGTCAATTTTGATAAGTTCCAACAGGCTACTGATGCACTGTCGACAAAAATCCTGACACTGCAAGGTGACGGCGACTATGCCGGAGTGGCTAAATTTGTCACTGAAAAAGGGATAGTCTCACCTCAATTGCAAGCCGATCTTGATCGCTGTGCGGCACTGGGTATACCTGTCGACCTGATCTTTGATCAGGGTAAGGATGTCGTTGGTCTATAAGCGGAAAACCGATTCTGCTTTTATTTGTTCTGAACCGTGGCGGGACTCAAAGTCTGCTTTCAATTTATTTTACCAATTCAATTTGGACTAAAATGAAAACTTATTCCTTTTTGCGCACGATTCTTTATGTTTTCCTCCTTGCTGCCGGATTTTTTATGGGTGTATCCTGGCAAAACCGGACAGCTGCAGAGGACCAGGAATCACTGCCACCAGAAGCCGGGGAGGTCGCATCCACCCCCGTGCCCACCACCACCGGTGAACGAGAGTCTACTCCGTCGGCACCATTACTTGATAATGAACAACACACCATCGACTTGTTTCAACATGCTGCACCGGCGGTCGTGTTTATCAATACCAGTGTCTATGAAAAGGATTACTGGTCTACCAATGTCTACGAATTGCCTCAGGGGTCCGGCTCAGGCTTTATCTGGGATAATCAGGGACACATCGTGACGAATTATCACGTGATCGAGTCAGCCATCAATGGTGGCAAGGCAACTGTTACACTCGCCGACCAGTCGGTATGGGAGGCAGAAATCATCGGCTATGCGGCAGAAAGGGACCTGGCAGTCCTGAAGATCAAGGCAGCACCCAGCCAGTTAACGCCGATTACCGTAGGGGTATCCCACGAACTTAAGGTGGGGCAGTCGGTCTACGCGATTGGCAACCCTTTCGGTTTGGACCAGACGCTGACTACCGGAGTGATCAGCGCTCTCGGACGGGAAATACGGGCCAAAGACGGCACGCCGATCCGTGATGTCATTCAGTCCGACGCAGCCATCAACCCGGGCAACTCGGGTGGTCCGCTCCTTAATTCATCCGGGCAATTGATCGGCGTAAACACCGCCATCTACAGCCCTTCCGGCGCCAGTGCAGGCATCGGATTCTCGATACCGGTCGATGAGGTTCGCTCGGTGATCCCGGACCTGATCCAGTATGGCAAGATTCGCCGTCCTTCACTCGGCATAGTCCCTTATACTTCCTCGAGTTATAAAATCAATGGTGTCCTGATCCTGCAGGTAGCCCAGAGTTCAGCAGCAGAAAAAGCCGGATTGCACGGCACCGACAGGGACCGGTTCGGACGCATCCAGTGGGGTGATATCATCGTCCAGATTGACGACGATGAGATCACCAACCTGATCGAAATGCGGTCGGTGCTGGAAAAACACAATGCCGGAGACAAGGTCAAGGTCACCGTGATCCGCAATGCCAATAGCGCCGGCCAAAAAGAACTCACAGTTGATCTCATCCTGGATGATGTGAACTAGGCACTATGCAGACTTTTTCGCTGTTTGAATTAAATGAATACATCCGCAGGGTGATCGCCCTGAATTTTACCGATGCCATCTGGATCACCGCGGAGATCAATCAGGTAGGATCATCCCGGGGACATCACTATTTGGATCTTATTCAAAAGGACGAAAAAAGCGATCAGATCATCGCCCAGACCCAGGCAGCTATCTGGAGCAGCCAATACCGCTTTCTGGAGAAAAAATATCCTGACCTGTTGGATGATCTGCTCCAGGATGGTACGGAAGTACGACTCAAGATCAAAGTGGAATTCAATGAGCGTTATGGTTTAAAACTGATCGTCGAAGACCTGGACGCACAATACACCTATGGCCAGGCCGCCCTTAAGCGATTGCGGGTTATTGAGGCCTTGCAAAAAGAGGGCCTGATCGGCAAGAACAAGCAAATCACCCTGCCTCCTGTAATTCAGCACATCGCCATGGTCAGCTCATCGACAGCAGCAGGATTTCAGGACTTTCTCAATCATCTTGGAGAAAACCTTTATGGGTATCGGTTTCACGTAACCCTTTTCTCCGCAGCCATGCAAGGCATCAACACGGAGCGCGAAGTATCGGAAGCCTTGGAACAGATAGCAGATCGCAGCGATGAATTTGATGCCGTATGCATCGTGCGTGGGGGCGGTTCAAAACTCGACCTTGCCGCCTTCGACAGTGAGGCCCTGGGACGGAAAGTGGCCTGGTTTCCCTTGCCAGTACTTATCGGAATTGGCCATGATATCGACCAGACCATACTGGACCTTGTCGGACATTCCTCGCTGAAGACACCGACAGCCGTCGCAGACCTGATCGTAGACCACAATGCACGGTTTGAAGGCCTGATTGAAGAAACCGCTGAACGCATTACCTCCCTTATTCATCAACGTATCCAGACAGAGTCCAGAAATTTACTGTCCATCAGCCACGATCTGCACCGGATGATCAAAGTACCCATCTTGAGGGCCCAGCAACAGATCGAACACATTCAACAAATGCGTTCTTCCATTCTGAAATCCTATTTTCGTGATCTCTACAATCAACTGGAGCGGATGGAGGAGCAATTGGAATGGAAGAATCCATTGTATCTGATGGAGAAGGGATATGCCTGGGTATTTTCTGGCGGAAAGCCCCTCCTTACGGTTCATGACGTGAGCCCTGGCGATGAACTTACGAGTTACCTGAAAGACGGTCAGATCACCAGTACTGTCACTGCCATTAAATCGAGAAAACCATGAAAGGAATAAAAACGTACCAGGAGGCTTACCGGCGACTACAAGCCATCCTAAAAATGCTGGAATCCCAGGAGGTTGCTGTCGATGATTTACCAAAGCTGGTTGAAGAGTCACAGCAATTATTGAATTATTGCCGGGACCGGCTTCGCACCACTGAACGCCAACTGGAAGATTATTTCGAAGAGGAATGATCTGATGATATCCCTGGCTTTGCATGCCGGCCAGGATCCAGCGCCCACTGTACCCTCCAGTAAATCCAAAGCAATGCCAGTCCGGTGATCAATCCCATACTGACATCTTTAAGAAAATGCTCCGCAAGATAAATCCGCGAAAAACCCACCAATCCGGCTGTCAGCGCTGACAGGGCGGCGAAGAATCCATTACGGCTTCGCAGCGCCAACCATCCGAAGATGACAACGGCAGACATGGTATGCCCGGAAGGAAATGAATCCAGCGTCGCTCTCCAGGTCACCCCCGGGATGGAGGCCATTTGACCAAATCCGGCCCAGGCAAGGGCCGGCCTGGGATGTGCGAAATACAGCTTTAAAGCCATACTTAATACCATAACCAGTGAACCCAATAAGGCCACCTGTCCTACCTTGCCAAACCGACGGTGCAAACCAAAATAGATAGCCACTATAAAATAAATCCACACCTCCCCCAGCCTGGTGATCCATTTGAAGGTAAAATCGGCTGCCGGTGTCCTGATGAGCTGGATATGATCCAATTCGGTGCCCACCGGATAATGGTTTAATGCAGCCAGTGATGCAAGCCATAGTGACAGGATCAGCAAGGAAAAAATGACCAGGGACCTTAACTCCATTGAAACAGTTTGGCAAAGAATTTTTGGAAGCCCTGTGTGTACGTATCCAGATTCATCAGTTTGGAATCACGCATGGCACGCAGCGTAAGGGTGAAACCCATGGCAAAGATGATGATTACCGGCAGCCAGGCTCCGAGAACGGGATTGATGGCCAACGATTCTGCCATCTTACGCATCATGATCGACAAAATGATGAAGAGGGCAAAGAAGAAAATGGAGATCAAAAAAGGAAATCCAAAGCCTCCCTTGCGCACGATGGCCCCCATAGGTGCTCCTATGAACAAAAAGATCAGACAGGCAATTGCCAGAGCAAATTTGGAATGCAATTCAAACAGGAATTTCGCTTTGCGTTCCTCCAGGTTGCGTTTCTCTGCTTCGCGGCTTAAAATTTCCTGGACGATACGGCTGCTTTTGGATTGCGCAGCATAGAAGAGGCGGGAGTATTCACCTCTTGCGAAATGCTTTTCCAAATGGCCCGGCCCGACACTTCCGGTAACCAGTTCGACCGGGGGGGCATATCGGCCAATGTAGTATTCGTTCGCTTCATCGGTTGGCACATCGGTCTTTTGTTTCATCCTGTCCATGATGATATCCCGTGGCAACCCATTGGGTATATTATCGCCATTCTTCAGCGATGCCATCGCATTCTCCTTCCAGTTCTCACTCTTGGAGGTATCGACACCCGTGATAAAATTGGGATATTTTTCAAGTAAAGTGGGATTGACATTGGCCAGCTGCTGATTGAATGTATCCACATCCAAAATAAGCTCACGGCTGGTCTTCATGTATTGATGGGATTTGAACAGATCCTGATCCGTCATATCCAAATCAAATTCAGACATGTCGTTGGCTTTGTGCCAGTTTTTAAAATTAACCCGCACAAACGGATAGGATATTTTATTGTCATTGGTGACACGCCGGTTTTGTTCGTTATACATGTGCCCGTCATGGAGTGACATGACAAAATACCTCCCATCGCCAGTAATGAACATCTCACCCGTCTTTGAATGGATCATGTCAATATTCGCTTCATTGCGATCCTGATTGTAGATGTATACATTGTTGATGTCACGCTGGTTTACGCCTTTTTCCTGTACCCAGATGGCGGTGTTCATAAAGTCTTCATTGAAGATGCCCGGTTCAATGGCCAGAGCAGGCTTTTGTTTTCGGATGTCCCACATCCGGGAATGAAACTGCAAATTGGCGATCGGTGACAGGTAATCATTGCTTAGATAAGAGAGCACACTGATTAAGGTAACCAGGTAGATCAGTGGCTGCATGGTTCGCAGCAGGGACACACCTGCAGATTTCAGACTGGATAATTCATATTTCTCGCCCATATTGCCAAAAACCAAAACCGAGGCGAGCAGAACGGCGATAGCCAGTGCAAGAGGAAATAATTTGACCGATAAATAAAAGATCATCTCGACCAGTATGAACAGCCCTAATCCTTTCCCCATCAGATCATCCATGTAGATGAAGATGGTCTGCATGACCAGCACAAACAATGCAATGAGGAACGACAATGCAAAGGGAGGTAAGAAAGAATTAACCAGTAATGTATCGATCCGCTTTAACTTGAACATAGTCTATGCAAAAGTAGGAGAATTACCGTAAGTGCGTGCGGTTATTCAAACTGCCTAAAAAACAGAAACGCCAGGCAAATCGTTCATGCTGCCCCATTCCTCTGGCAAACCGGAACCCGTCTACTGTAATCCAGGGGCATCTTTCTCCTCCCATGCCCATCGAATCGGGGGGATGATACGCTCGCGGTGTCCATCAGACAGAATAGGAATTGACTGCATTTAATTCGCCCGGCAAATGATTTAGACCAGGTTATCCACAACTGCACCTGCTGGATCGTCATATTATGTCACTGAATAGTTAATTTTTATGTAACCAATTCCATTTTCATTCGATCTTCTAATACCATGGATGCGATAAAAGAACTCATCACACCAATTCAGGACAAATTATTCCGCTTCGCATTGCGGATGGTAGGCAGCGTAGAAGAGGCTGAGGATGTCGTTCAGGAAGTCTGGATCAAATTGTGGAAACAGAAAGACTACCTGGACAAGATCCAAAATGTGGAAGCCTGGTGTATGCAGCTGACGCGGAATATCTCGATTGATCATCTGCGTTCAAAACACCGCAGAACAGAAGGGCTGGATGGAGTGAGGCAATTTGAATCGCATGATCACACCCCTGATCTGGCATTAACCAAAAAAGACCTCTTCCAGCGGATACAAAACATGATGAATGAGTTGCCAGAACAGCAAAGGGATGTGATGCACCTGCGGGATATCGAAGGATACGCCTACCAGGAAATCGCAGAAATGCTGAATCTGACCCTGAACCAGGTCAAGATAAACCTGTTCCGGGCCAGGACCACTATTCGTAAACAAATTGAACAATTACAAGCTTATGACAGCGCCAAATAAATCCATGCAAGAACTCCTGCGGAAATACTGGGCCGGAGAGTCCACACAGGAGGAAGAAAAAATCCTGCTACAACACTTTGGTGAAGAGGATTTGCCAATGGAAGATGAAACGGCTGACGCCATCTATTTCCAGTTTTTACAGGAAGCTCGTCAGATGTCCACATCCCGGGATTATACCAAACATCTGGAACAATCGCCTCGTCCGACGGCCAGACGTATTATTCTATGGTCTCGCGCAGCAGCGGTTGCTGCAGTGTTTTGCGGTGTGGTGTGGACCACTTTTCATTACGAGCACAGGCCCAGCCGGGATACGTATGAAGATCCCAGGGTAGCATGGGAGACCACAAAAGCAGCCCTGGCCATGGTCAGTAATAAAATGCACGAAGGAACCAAGTCCATGGAAAGCATCCAGGAACTTGACAAACTTCAAATCATTAGAGAATAACTAAACCTGATTCATAAACAAATCAAAATTCGGATTCAATCATGAAAAAGTTCCTAATAGCATGTGGACTCCTGGTTTTTGGAGTCACTGCGTCTATGGCACAAGCCGATGCCATCAGCAAATATTTTGACAAATACCTGAATGACGAGTCTTTCTCCGTCGTGTATATCAGCCCAAAGATGTTTGACCTGGTATCCAAACTGGACGTGGATGACATGGACCAGGATACTAAGGACGTCCTCAAGGACCTGAAAGGTCTCAGGATATTGTCCCGCGACAACGATGGTCAAAAGTATTATCAGGAGGCTATGAACATCCTGAACACCAAGGAATACGAAACGCTCATGACCGTACGCGATGGGGATTCCAATGTACGATTCTGGGTGAAAGAAGATCCCGCCAACTCCAACCGCATCAATGAATTACTGCTCTTGGTTGGCGGAGAGGACTTTGCCCTGATCAGTTTTGTAGGAAATATCGACCTGAAAAAGATCTCCAAGCTTTCTGACAAAATGGATGTCAAAGGCATGGAACACCTGGAAGATTTAGATAAAAAGCAAAAAAACGACTGACATGAAAAAATTCATTCTGCTAAACCTGACTTTTTTATCCCTTCTCTTTGTAACCCAGTCCAAAGCACAAAGTGCAGTTGATGAATTCATCTCCTATTACAAAGGATACGATAACGCCTTGCAGCTTTCTTTCCCCGGCTTCATAGCCCGAATTGGAATTGATATCGCAGCCAAAGAAGAGCCCTCCCTGGCTTCTCTATCCAACCGGATCTCTTCCTTGCGTTTTCTGATCCTTGACCAGCATGTAGATGGCCTGAATTCGGATCTGAGATTCCTGAAAAAAGACCTCAACCGGGAAGGCTTTGAAACCTTGTTTATGGTCCGCGATGACGGTGATGAAGTTCATCTGTTCCTGAAGGAAGATCCAAAACACCGGGATCAGCTGATCCTGTTGATCCAGGGTGGAGACGAGGACAATCTTCTACTTTTCCAGTTGAAGGGTCGATTCAATCAAGATGACCTGAATAACCTTAAAGATCATATGGTCGTATCGGCACGTTGATTCTGAATACATACTTTGGATATAATGGATGCCTGGGATATCTTTATCTCAGGCATTCTTTTTTTTCCAAATCGACCATAAACCATATCGATGAAGTTTCGGATTCAGCTCTTACTACCCTGTATACTCTTTTCTTACATAGCAATGGCCCAGCCTGGACCCACCCCAGCAGGAGACCGGATGAAAGCCCGGAGTCAAAATCAAGCTCTGGTAGATCGTTCACTCGTTACGGGAGTACCATTTGAAGCCATCGGGCCCACCATATTCAGTGGAAGGGTGGTCGATATTGATATCAGTCCCACCGATCCGAGTCATTTCTATGTAGCCTACGCCTCCGGAGGTTTGTGGAAAACGGAGAATAACGGAACATCTTTCACTCCGGTGTTTGACCATGAGGACGTCATTGCCATTGGTGACATTGCCGTAGACTGGTCACGCAATATCATCTGGCTGGGCAGCGGAGAAAACAACAGCAGCCGGTCTTCCTATGCCGGAAACGGCATTTACAAAAGCACAGACAATGGAAAGACCTGGCATTTTATGGGTTTACCGGAAAGTCAGCACATTGGCAGAATAATCCTCGATCCGAAAAACCCGGATCACGTGGTCGTCGCCGTTCTGGGCCATCTGTATTCACCCAATCCGGAAAGAGGCGTCTATGTTACCAACGATGGAGGAAAAACATGGCAGCAAACCTTATTTGTCGATGACAACACTGGCGCTATTGAACTTATTCAGGAGCCGGGCAAGAGCAATATTTTGTATGCCGCCACCTGGCATCGTGAACGCAGAGCCTGGAACTTCGTGGAAGCAGGCAGTGGCTCAGGCATCTATAAGAGTACCAATGGAGGTAAGTCCTGGACCCTTCTTACGAATGAGGGCAGTGGATTTCCCACCGGTGACGGTGTCGGCCGTATCGGTATGGATGCCGTTCGTGCCGGTAATCAGCTTTATCTCTATGCCATCGTGGATAATTACAACCGGCGCCCCAGCGAGGAGAAAAAAGAACCGGATGTGTTAACCAAAGCAAGTCTGAAAGAGATGTCCAAAGAGGGCTTCATGGAACTAAAGGATAAGACCCTCAAGAAGTTTTTATCCGACAACCGGTTCCCAGCCAAGTATACGGTCCAGTCGGTGAAAGCCATGGTACGCCAGGGTAAAATCGCACCGGCTGCTCTCGCCGAATACCTGGAAGATGCTAATGCTCTGCTTTTTGATACCGAAGTGATCGGCGCCGAAGTGTACGTCAGCAAAGATGCCGGAAAAACCTGGCAGAAGACACACGAAGGCTATCTGGATGGATTATTTTATTCCTATGGCTACTATTTCGGACAGATCCGCGTCGCCCCGCAGAACCCAAATCAGCTGTACGTGCTGGGGGTTCCGGTCCTCAAGTCGGATGACGGAGGTAAAAACTGGAAATCCATTGATGGCGATAATGTGCACAGCGATCATCATGCGCTTTGGGCTGACCCTAACCGTGCCGGCCATCTGATCCTGGGCAACGACGGAGGTATAAACATATCCTACGATAATGGCGCCAGCTGGATCAAATGCAACACACCGAATGTAGGACAGTATTACCACATCTCCGTCGATATGGAGAAGCCATACAACATCTACGGCGGGTTGCAGGATAATGGCGTATGGTACGGACCCAGTAACAATACCATGAACACCAGATGGCAGGATAACGGTCAGTATCCTTTCCAGGAAATAGGAGGCGGTGATGGCATGCAATCAGCGGTGGACACGCGGGATAATGAAACCGTTTATGCCGGCTCACAATTTGGCAATTATTTCCGCACCAATAAAAACAAACGAAGACCTACCCGTATAACACCGGTTCATGAGCTGGGTGAACATCCATTCCGGTGGAACTGGCAGGCGCCGATCTGGTTATCCACCCATAATCAGGATATACTTTACATGGGATCCAACATGGTTCACCGAAGCCTGAACCAGGGTGATGATTTTGAAGTTATCTCCGGTGACCTTACGAACGGGGGCAAGACCGGGGACGTGGCATTCGGCACGCTTACAACCATCCATGAGTCACCACTGCAGTTTGGCTTATTGTACACCGGAAGTGATGATGGACTGGTTTATGTTACCAAGGACGGTGGCGGACATTGGACCAACATCAGCGCCGGCCTTCCCAAAGACCTGTGGGTTGTACGTGTTCAAGCCAGTACCCATGAAAAATCACGTGTTTATGCAGCATTGAATGGCTACCGCTGGGATGACTTTACACCGTATCTCTTTATATCAGAAGATTTTGGCAGCACCTGGACAGCATTGGGCAAAGACTTGCCCATGGCTCCCATCAATGTTGTAAAAGAAGATCCGGTCAACCCGGATATCATTTATGTGGGTACCGACCTCGGTGCTTATCTTTCCCTCGACAGAGGAGCATCCTTCATGGCGTTATCCCAGGATCTTCCGGCTGTCCCAGTCCATGATCTGATCGTCCATCCACGGGATCACGACCTGATCCTGGCCACCCATGGCCGTTCGCTTTATGTGGGTAATGTCTCCGAAGTTGAAAAGCTGAATCCGGAAATGATCGCGAAGAACCTGGCCCTTTTCGATCTGGAAGAACAGCGGTACAGTGGTTTCTGGGGCAGGCAATTTTCACCCTATTACCCCGTGCGTGAACCGGCTTTAAAGATACCGGTCTATAGCAAAGACACACAAAAAGCGGATATGCAGGTGCTTATGGATGACATCGTTTTGTACCAGACAACGCTGGATTTAAACAAGGGGATCCAGTATCCAGAGTACAATCTTGCATTTTCTGAGTCCGTACTCGATGCATATTCCGCAGCCATCAACAAGGATAAAAAGGAAGACGATCAGGAAGAAATCAAGCCTGCGGATAATGGTAAATATTATCTGAGGGCCGGCAAGTATCAAGTAATCCTGAAGTCCGGCACTGACGAAGTCAAGAAGACATTTACCATCAAATAACTCACAGCAATCCGTCGAGGCTTTGACGCTTATGGTTATTTAACCGGGGGGGCTGGTGCCACCTGCTGACCCAGCAGGTAATCAAATAATCCGGGCAATTGTTCCGCTCCTATCTTTTTGGATATGATCTTTTTGTCCTTGTCCAGAACATAGATCTGAGGTGTCGTCTTGGCATCATAAACCACTTTAAACCGTGATTGATGATATGGGTCGACTACGTTTATCCATTCTTTCATCTCCGGATGCTCATCAATGAACTCCCAGCATTTCTTGTCTCCCTCAGGTTCATTTTGGGTACGCAGTTTACTGCAGATGGCAAAGATCTTCACACCGTCGTCTTTGTATTTCTGGTAGAACTCCTCCATGATGGGCATGGCCTTCTTGCAATGTCCGCATTCTGGATCCCAGATAAACAAAACGGTGTACGGGCTTTCCACATCATAGAGGTGCAGCACCTGGTCTTCCTGCGTATGCATCTCAAGGTCCGGCGCCTGCTTACCGATCAGTAGAGGGCGTAGGGTGTTTGCCGTATTTACGATGCGGCTAAGCTGGTCTTCTCCCAGCCAGTCCGCTTTCCCATCCGCATAGTATTGATCTACCAGGTGCACGTAAATGGCATCATATCCGACGATTTCCGACCGGGCAGACCAGTTGAGAAACTGGATAATAAAATATTTGTACAATTCATCGTTGCCCTCCATCCTGGCCAGAAGCAGATCCATTTCTTTCATCAGTGAATCCGGTTCCGGGGATACCAGCCGTTCCAGGTAATTAAAAACTTTCTGATGGATGAAAGGGGTTCGGATCAACCGGTGATCGGCAAAGTCAATTTCATCAAAATAATGGTTCTTGTAGTACTGGTAGTTCTGCATTTTTACCTCTTGCGTATCCCCGGTAAACTGAGGAATCTGTGGCTCCCAGGAACTGCGGATCAGCATGCTGGCAGTCGAGCCGGGCATCAGAGCAGCCAACCGCTCCTGGGCACCGCGCACCTGTGCGTTCAAATTGACAAGATCGACCTGCATCGAATCCTGGCTGGCAGGGTCGGTTTTACCATCGTATTTCACCAGGATCTGATTTCGCTGCAACTCTGCAACTTTGAGGTATTTGATGTAATCGGCAAAAAGTTGATTGTCATCGGATCCAACGGCTTCCTCGATGGCAGGAAATGAATCCTGAGTTAAGAGCAGAGCAAACTCCTGTTCATTCTCATTGACGATAAACTGTACGATGCGGGGTGGATTGGGAGGTATAATCAGCATGTAAACACCGGGTTCCAGAGGCTTATTTCCTTCAAAAACATAAAATGTATCCTGGATAAGGTAGGCTGTATCCCGGTAAAACTGATTATTTCCATAGTGATTGCCCAGGAAAATGGTATCCTGATGACAGCTTGGACAGGCTATTTCGATGTGATAAGCAGGAGTCTGGGCATGGATCCCGATCGAAAGCAGTGCAAGGACTGCGAAAAGAAACGTACGTAATAATTTCATAATAACAGATTACCTACTTGAAATACAAGCATGTCAACGAATTCAAGTCCAAATTAATTTCTCCGGTCAGCCAATAAATACAAAACGGCCATGCGCACCGCTACCCCATTCTCCACTTGCTGAAGAATGATGGAATGGGGCGAATCAGCCGCATCGCTGGACAATTCAACGCCCCGGTTGATGGGACCCGGATGCATGATAACGATGTCTTTCTTCACCTTTTCCAGTTTTGCACGGTTGATTCCGAAATATTGGGTGTATTCACGTAAGGAAGGGAAATATTTAATGTTCTGACGTTCCAACTGGATCCGTAATACATTGGCAACATCACACCATTGCAGGGTGTCCTCTACCGAATGACTTACTTCTACTCCCAGGTCGCCAATATAACGCGGGATCAGGGTTGCCGGACCACAAACCCGCACTTTTGCCCCTAATTTCTGCAAACAGAAGATGTTGCTCAGGGCAACTCTGGAATGGAGAATATCACCGATGATGGCAATTTTTTTGCCTTGTAATGTTCCTAATTTCTCCCGGATGGAGAAAGCATCCAGCAAGGCCTGGGTAGGGTGCTCGTGCGTGCCATCTCCGGCATTGATGATATTTGCATCGATCTTTCCGGCCAGGAAGGAGGGTGCACCGGGCGCCGGATGTCGCATAACCACCATATCCACTTTCATGGATAGGATGTTATTGACGGTATCCAGCAGTGTCTCCCCTTTATTGACCGATGATGAGGATGCGGAAAAGTTGATAACATCCGCGGAAAGTCTCTTCTCAGCCAACTCAAAGGATATCCGGGTGCGGGTAGAGCTCTCAAAAAACAAATTGGCAATGGTGGTATCGCGTAGGGAAGGTACCTTTTTGATGGGACGATTAATGACCTCCTTAAACTGGTCCGCGGTCTCAAGTATCAATTCAATATCCTTTCGTTCGATGTATTTGATCCCCAGGAGGTGTTTCGTCGAAAGTTGAGACGCCATGCTAATCTTCTTTTTCTGATTTATGGGCGAACAATAATACCTGGTGCGGTGATCCGTCCGGATTCCATTCCACCTGAACATAGGCTTCATCCAGCGCATCAACCCGAAGACCTACATAATTTGCCTGTATCGGCAGATGACGGTTGAACCGACGGTCTATCAGTGCGACCAGTGTCACCTCCCGGGGCCGGCCATAATGGGTCAGTGCCGACAGGGCCGCTTGTATTGACCGGCCGGTATAGAGTACATCATCAACCAGGATCACCCTTTTGTCTTCAACCAAAAAAGGCATATCATTTTCATGTGCAGCCAGTGGCTTGTGCCGGGTGCGGAAATCGTCGCGGTGAAAGGTAATGTCCAGCTTACCGTAAGGCAGGGACTTAACCTTCAGTTCTTTGGTCAGGATATGGTGCAACCGGTTAGCCAGGCAAACTCCCCTTGGTTGTATTCCCACCAGGCAGGATTCGGCGAAATCACTGTGGTCTTCAATGAGCTGGTGACTGAGTCGCTTCAAGGTGAGCACAAATCGCGGTTCCTCCAATATGACACGGTCCGATACCATGGTAGCAAAGATAAATGAAACATGATCAGTATCCAGCAAACCTGCCATGGATTTAGGCCAGAAAATATTTCAGGCTGCAGTTAAACCCAGGGACACCAATAACATCTAATCATCAGTACATTCTACAGTTGTGGTAGTCATTTTTTGTTATATACCATCATGGAGCATGCCGGCGTAATTTACTTTATGCCGGCTGCCCTTTAGCAGCTACTTTAGCCCAACTGTCTTTCAGGTTAACTGTCAGGTTAAATACCAGGTGATCGGGTTTGCTGTCCATATCCAGAGTGAAATATCCTTTCCGCAAAAACTGAAACCCCTGCCCTGTCCTGGCATTCTGCACGCTGGGTTCCACTTTGGCTCCTTCCAATACCCGCAGTGACTCTGCATTGTAGAATGCGGTAAAGTCCTTATCCGGATCATCCCCCGGGTTTGGTACGGTAAACAAACGATCGTACATCCGCACCTCACAGTCAAGAGCCGTTGCGGCAGCCACCCAATGGATAGTACCTTTAACCTTGATCCCTGAGGTATCCTGACCGCTTTTGCTTTCCGGGATATAGCGGACATGTACTTCTGAGATCCGGCCGTCCGCATCTTTGATAACATCTGTGCACTCGATGATGTAGGCGCTTTTCAGGCGGACCATGTTACCAGGTGCCAGGCGAAAGTATTTCTTGGGGGGATCCTCCATAAAGTCATCCCGTTCGATATAGAGTACTTTGGAAAAAGGCATTTCACGGCTGCCGGCATCGGGGTCTTCCGGATTGTTTTCCGTTGGTAAATATTCGGTCTGACCTTCCGGATAATTGGTAATGACGAGCTTCAGCGGATCCAGAACCGCCATGACACGCTGGGCTACTTTATTCAGATCTTCCCGAACGCAGTATTCGAGTAAGGAAAACTCGATTACATTTTCTCTTTTGGCAATACCTACCCGATCGGCAAATTCACGGATCGAAGCCGGAGTGTAGCCCCGGCGGCGCATACCGCTGATGGTTGACATACGCGGATCATCCCATCCATGCACATATCCTTCATTCACCAGCCGCAACAACTTCCGCTTACTGGTCAGCATGTATTCCACATTCAGGCGGGCGAACTCGATCTGCCGGGACGGATAGATGTCTAACGCTTTGATAAACCAATCGTATAGGGGACGGTGGTTCTCAAACTCCAGGCTGCACAGTGAATGCGTCACATGCTCCATGGAGTCGGACTGTCCGTGAGCAAAATCATACATCGGATAGATGCACCACGTATCACCGGTACGATGGTGATGGGCAAATTTAATGCGATACATCACCGGATCGCGCATGTGCATATTCGGCGAGGCCATATCGACCTTAGCCCGTACAACACGGGAACCTTCTTCGAATTCGCCTGCTTTCATGCGCTGAAAAAGGTCGAGGTTTTCATCTACCGAGCGATTACGGTATGGGCTCTCACTGCCTGGCTCCGTAGGAGTGCCTTTCATGGCAGCGATTTCTTCTGCCGTCGAATCATCGACATAAGCCTGACCAGCTTTGATCATCTGTATCGCCCATTCGTACAACTGTGGGAAATAATCTGAAGCATAATATTCACGGTCCTCCCAGTCAAAACCCAACCAGTGAATGTCGGCCTTGATCGAATCCACGTATTCCGTATCCTCCGTAACCGGGTTGGTATCATCAAACCTGAGATTGGTACGCCCTCCATATTTTTGAGCAATACCGAAATTCAGACAGATGGACTTGGCATGCCCGATATGCAGGTACCCATTGGGTTCGGGAGGGAAGCGGGTAATGACGTCACCTCCATGTTTATTACTTGCCAGATCTGCTTCTATGATCTGTTCAATAAAGTTCAACGATTCTTTTTCCTCTGCCATAAATTCAATCAATTCATAATAATTAATAATGGGCTCACATCCTATCCGGCATCTCAATCCCCAGCATGAGCATGGCATGCTGCAGCACCTTGGCGATCTTCCGGATCAGTACAAACCGGAATGCCATCGCTTCCTCCGATTCGGCACGTAAAATCGATACATCATGATAGTAACGATGGAACGATTTGGCCATTTGGTATGCGTAATTCGCTACTCCACTAGGATCAAAATTATTGGCTGCCTGCACCAGAGTCTCCCAGTATTGCAACAACAGGGAGATCAGCTCGCGTTCTTCCGGTACCAGTTGATAGCCGGAATAATCCTGTGGGATGGTCATCTGATCGGCCTTGCGAAGGATGGACCGGATCCTCACATATGCGTTTTGAACGTAAGGCCCGGTCTGGCCCTGGAGGTCCAGGGATTCTTCGGGATTGAATACCATGCGCTTCTTGGCGTTGACTTTCAGGATGAAGAATTTTAAGGCTCCCAACGCAATGTTTCGAATGATCTTTTCCTGTTCCTGAGGTGCCAGGTCCGCCAGTTCACCCCTTTCTTCTGCTGCTTTGCGTGCTTCCCCGAGGATTTCCGTGATGAGGTCATCGGCATCAACGACCGTTCCCTCACGACTTTTCATTTTGCCAGTGGGAAGATCTACCATGCCATATGCGAGATGAAAAAGCTGGTCTGCATAGGGCTCACCAAGGCGTTTCAATATTTCAAACAGAACTTTAAAATGGTATTCCTGTTCATCGCCTACAACATAGACCATCCGGTCAAAATGGAAATCCTGATAACGGTGCTGGGCCGTACCGATATCCTGCGTTATGTACACGGATGTTCCGTCGGACCGGAGCAAAATCTTCTTATCCATGCCTGCATCTTCAAGATCGATCCAGACACTGCCGTCATCATTCCGGTAAAAAATATCTTTTGCCAGACCGATATCGACCGATTCCTTGCCCAACAAATAGGTTTCCGACTCGTAATAAATGGTGTCAAAATCGACACCCAGTTCCGTGTACGTGGCATTAAAACCATCGTACACCCAATTATTCATCATTTGCCACAGCTCGATGGTTTCCGGATCACCGGCTTCCCATTTCAGGAGCATTTCTTTGGATTCCCGGCCTAATAAGCTGTGTTCATTAAAGTAGGTATTGGCATATGCTTTAAAAAAGGCAGCCTCGTTCTGATCTTCCTTCCTGTTGGCAACATAGATTCCCTGAGCTTCCGTTTGTTGTTGCCACGATTTATATTCTTCGTCCAGTTTGGTATTGAACAACACGTAATATTCACCGACAAAATGATCTCCCTTTGTCCGGGTTGATGCCGGCGTTTTTTTATTGCCAAATTTCTTCCAGGCCAGCATGGACTTGCAGATGGCAATACCACGATCATTGATCACCTGAGTCTTGATCACCTGGTAACCTATTGCTTTATAGATCTGTACACACGACCATCCCAGGAGGATGTTCCGTATATGTCCAAGGTGCAAAGGTTTATTGGTGTTGGGTGAAGAATATTCAATGATGATTTTCGGCTCCGGGTCACGCTGCCGGTCAGATACGGTTACTGTATCCAGCAATTCTTTCCAGATCGAGTTAGCCAGAGTCAGGTTCAGAAATCCGCCCTTCACTTCAAATGCAGTGACCCAGGTCTGGCTGATCAGCTGGTTTCCGATTGCTTCTCCGAGCTGGGCAGGGTTGGTCCGTAATGCTTTTACGAATGGAAATAGAACAACCGTGAAGTCGCCAGCAAATTCCCTTTTTGTAGGTGAAACGACAACCGCATCAAAGGCCACCTCTTCCTGGTAGTTATTCTTCAGAAATGCTGCTACTGCCGCCTGTATTTTTGGCACGATTTCCATACATCCGCTTAAAGACCGACAAAATTACAAGGAATAAGGGAATTTGACCCCGTCTAACCAAAAAAGCTAAAGTGGGTCTTTCCGTAGGTCCTCAATTCCTTAAAACGCGGATGTTGATCAAAACGATGATTCGGATTTGTCTCCAAAACAAATATTCCTCCTTCTTTCAGCCAGCCGTGATCAAAAATCAAATCCGGTATTTCGGAGATCCAGGGGAGCGGATAGGGAGGCCCGGCAAAAATATAATCGAATTCGCCACTCTTATGGGTCAGGAAGCGCGACACGTCACCAAGTACGATCTGTATCCGGTCGGTAATCTCCAATTCCCTGGCTAATTGATGAACAAAAGTTACCGCTGGACGGAACTTGTCAACATACGTCACTCGTGCAGCCCCACGGGAGATCAGCTCAAAGCTGTGATTTCCTGTACCGCCGAAAAGGTCCAGGCAGACAGAAACGGAAAAGTCCATCCGGTTTTCCAGAATATTGAACAACCCTTCTTTTGCAAAATCGGTGGTCGGGCGGGTCGGCCACTTATCGGCTGGCGGATAAAATCTCCGTCCCTTAAATGCCCCTCCTATGATCCTCATAAGAAGGGACAAACTAGATCATACAATTGGAAAGCCTGAAGATTGTGCTTCTTCACGGAAGCAGAGAAAAGATGATTTTGTACGTGGGTCCATTTCCATTGTTTGAACTTGCGTCTGACCCATTTGTGCCGATCGCTATCCGGCACCCATTCTCCGCTCAGATACATGATCAGCTTACCGGGATCGAGTTCAAGCTGGTTGACCATCAATGCCAGATAATAGTAGATGTCTTCATCTTTCTGCCACTCAAACAGGTTTACGAAGATCAGTTTCCCATCCGCAAAGACGGCCAGTGTCAGGTATCCGCCCCGCACATTGGCCAGACACAGGGTCTTATTGTGATCCCCGAATTGTTCGTAAAACCGGCGCAACAAGGGGGTAAGATAATGGGTACAGGAAACCTCGGGCAGGTATTGGTAAAGCACCTTGTATAATTCACGGTCTGCTTCGTACAACACCTTTATATAGTCTCTGGTGGTAATGGAGTCTGTCCAGGTAGCATCCCGAAGTGGCAGATAAAAGGCCCGCTGTGCGTAGAGATCCCGGTGTTCTTCCTGGTACAGGGGTACCGGGACAAAGGTATAATGTTGCTGGATCAGTCCTACCCACACCTCAAGGGTTGATTCCTGGAGTAACTCCGATAGCTGAATACTTTCTTCAAGCCACTCGATGACCGATTGCTTGAAGGAGGATTTACGTCCGGTGCGATAAAACGTCAGGCGCTGATGAGAGTCGATATGGATGCAAAAAAAACTGTCTTTACCAAGCAGTAAAGACAGTTTGGGAACGGCTGATTTGTTCCCTGGAATATAAATACCTTTTGATCCTTTTTCTATCTTTTCTCCCAATTGCCTGCAGTATTTGGCGTTGTTTTGTCGCCAAATTTAATCACTTTATTCGGATCATAGGAGTTATCATACCGGGCAAAGGAGGGGTCGGCATAAGGACCCATGAATGATTTGTACTGTGTACCAACTTCAATCACGTTAACACTGACCTGCTGGTATTCTGCAGTATCCGCATACAAATTGAACTGCTCATTTTCCGTAAAAGGAATATTTCCGATATGAGCCAGGTCAATACCAAGGGCACGAATGCTGTCAATTGCATTCGAATAAGAGGTATCGCGCTCGAAATCTTTAAAATTAGGATCATCAGGGTCACCCTTAATGTTGATGTACATAAAGCGACCATTGGTCAGGGTGTCTTTCAGTTGCTCCCAGGTAGGAGCATACGACCCGGTAATGTCCTGATACATATTCTGAACATTCCGGATCAACATTAATTTATCAATTACAGCTTGCTCCCGTTTGTCTTTCATGGTCTTGAAACGGATTGGAACCGCAATGGACTCAACTACCATGTAGATCAAGGCAACGCTGATAAGCACTAAAACTAAGTTGATAATCAATCGCATAATCTGACGTCTTTAGATCGGTTTTGCGCAATTATAATTATTTTTCACCACATTTCATCCAATACCAAATCTTCTTTTTGGTTGAATATCCGGAACTTTGTCCTTGCATTCTTAAAGATGAAAAAAAACATTTGATTGGTGTATAGCCAGTTTAAAATAGTACAAAATCCTGTCATCCTCGCAATTGAATCCTCCTGTGATGATACTTCAGTCGCAATCTGGAAGAATGGAACGGTGCTGAGCAATATCGTTTCATCTCAGCTGGAGCATGTAAATTATGGAGGAATAGTTCCTGAAGTTGCATCCCGGGCACATCAGGAATCCATCTTGCCGGTTACAGAAAAAGCCTTAAAACTGGCTGGTGTATCCCTCCAGGAAATTAATGCGATTGCGGTCACCGCAGGCCCGGGTTTACTGGGTTCACTAATTGTTGGAATGTCCTTTGCCAAAGGTTTGGCCCTCAGTCTGAATGTACCCCTGCTGGCTATCCACCACATGGAAGCCCATGTACTGGCTCATTTTGCAGAAACTCCTTATCCGAAATTTCCTTTTCTGTGCCTTACCGTGTCCGGAGGCCATACCCAGATCGTTCAGGTGAATAACCATGCCGATATGGAAATTCTCGGTGAGACCCTGGATGACGCTGCCGGTGAGGCATTTGATAAATCAGGTAAATTATTGGGACTGGGCTATCCCGCAGGGCCAAAGATCGACCGGTTAGCACGTTCAGGCACACCAGTTTATCCATTTCCAAAACCGCAGCTGGAGGGATACAATTTCAGCTTTTCAGGACTGAAAACTGCGATTCGTTATTTTGTTGAAAAACAAAGCAGGGAAGACCCGGATTTTGTCAATAACAACCTGGATGATCTGTGTGCATCCATCCAGTCCGCTATCATCCAGTCCCTGATGGAAAAACTTATCCAGGCGGCAAAAGATACGGGCATTCATACCCTGGCTCTGGCCGGAGGTGTTTCTGCCAACAGTGGATTACGCCACGCCGCAACTGAAGCAGCTAAACTTCATGGATGGGATCTATTCATCCCGGACTTTGCTTATTGTACGGACAATGCAGGCATGATCGCCGTTGCCGGATATTATAAATACCTGGAGGGAGATTTTGCATCCCTTGACCTGGCACCGGCTGCCCGCATGCCCCTGCCCCATCATCCGATCAGGCGTTGATCAGCCTTTCTTTCATTTTTTGAAACTCCGCCTCGGTAATTACGCCCTGACTCTTCAATTCAGCCAAAGACTTAAGTTTTTCTACGACATCGGCAGCAAGAGCTTCATCTCTTTCATGCTTTTTCTGTTCGCGGGTATCCTGTTGCTGGCGCTGCAGATCCTGAGCAACTTCTTTCCCTTTCTCAAACATTTCATTGTAATATTTCTTCAACCGCTCCACATCAAAATCCAGGATCGTCCCCCCGGTATCAAAATGTTTAATGAAGACTTGTCCCAACGCATAGGAGGAAGCTCCGGACAGAACAGCCATCGTAATCCCACCTAAGACGCTACCCACTCCCGGGATAAACTTCACGGCACGGGCTCCCAGGCGGGCCAACCCGGAACCTGTCAAGGAAGTGACCAGCGCCTTTCCCTGGCGTTCCTTAAAGTCGACTTCATACAATTTGCATAATTGGCGGATCATATCCAACTGGATCGCACTGACCGCAAAGAAATCGGCAATAGGTACCGGAATAAACCCGGCTCCCATGGACCAGATCATATGATTGCGAATGATGGTTTGGGCATGATCTTCACGGAAATTCTTATCGTCTGTCATTTTCAGTAGTTTTTATCAACAGAAAGATAGACCATCTCTTGCCTGCGTGCATCAATTTTCGATTCAACGCATGCTCCGGGCGATGAAATGCATTCTTTGGCCATATGAATACCGGTCAACTTACTGGACAGGATTGATCCGGATTTGTTTCCCATCAGTCCGTGCAGCAAATGCAGGAGCGTACAGACATTGCATCAAAGCATATCCTGCCTCGTAAGTACCATACTGGCTTACGTAAGCATCAAATTCGATGATGTGCGTCCCAGGGCGTACGTGATCAAGAAAAAACTCCTGGGCTTCATCACGAACAACCTGATAATAACTCAAGCCCTGCTGCCAGTGATATCCGCTGCGCTGATCGACAGGCTCCAACCCGGCAGCCCGTAAATCCTTGATGTATACATAGTCCAGGTCCCGGTCTGTTTTCAAGGTCAGACGAACCCTTATCCGTGCGCCTTTTGCGAGTTGTGCGGAACCGGATAAGGGCACGATCTCCTGCCCTTTCACCTCACTGATGAGTCGTTGAAGGACCACTCCTTCCTGACGTTGAGCCTGGACTGCAGAAAGGGGCTGTAGAGATTGTACATAAATCCCACCCCAGGCAATCTGACCGCCTTTGTTGGTAACAGTTACCGTCTGCATGTCTTTCCCGATGTCTGTCGGATCCCAGCGTTTCTCACCGCGGATCACTGCCGGCGCCGTCCAATTACCGACCCGGATCGCCAGAGGAACCGAGCTCACGGGAAGGCTCCGGGTACCGGTCCAGATGGCCTGGATGGCAACATAAGTGTCACTGCCCGAGTCCCAGTGATTGGTTTGTTTATTTTTCAACAGCCACTGGATGCCCGAACGGATCACCGACTCATCGACTTGCATGGTTCGCATGAACTGAATGATGGCAGCCTGGGTGGCTATCGGTGCGTGTTCCCAGCTGTATCCTGGCTGACCTTTCCAGTATCGACCCAGTTCCGGATGGACGATGGAACGTTCCAACAGCGACTCCAGGATGGTCTTTGAAACATCGGGATGGTCCTTTCGCAATAATTCCCCTGCATAAGCCTGCAGTTGTAGTGGAAGATCGATCCATTGCTCCGGCAGTACCTTTAAGGCAAATTGGATCCATTTGCTATCCGGTACGGTCCGCACATCGCTCCAGCGTGTTAATACGGACAATGCCTTTACATCCAGCGAAGTGATATGTTTGCGGTCAGGGTCCAGTTGAATGTTTCGTTCCATTTGCCTGTCGATATAGGCCAACGCTTCACCTATCCAGTCCGTATCAGCAGGATGCCAGTCGAGCTCACTGTGCAGACGACTCAGGATATCCATTACATAAATCGTCATCCACACATCGGAGTTTCCCTGAGGACACCAGGTAAATCCGCCATCTCCATTCTGGAGAGACCGTAACTGCTCCAGGCTATGCACCTTTTGATAGGCAACCGTATTTGGCTCCAGGAATCCTTTGATCTGTTGCATCTGCCAGGTCTCTGAACTGGCATCCAATACCCAGGGGGTCTCACGAAGTAAGACGGCTTTAACTTCATCCTGTCCTTCCAGCGGACTTTTTAGTGTTTCGACCGGCCAATTGGCAATTTCCTGGCGTATCAGGGGATTGGCTACGATGGATTCACCTAATATCCAGCTGTATGCTGATTCCGCCCAGTCGGCAGCAGTGAGGTGACGTTGCCCCTGCACATAAGCCAAGGCTGGCAGGACCAGCCATGCCGGATCTGCAGTCCAGTCCATTTGATAACCAATCAATTGCAGCTCTGGTCGCTCGAAAATCCGTTTGAGTGCATCGACTTCAATCGTTTTGTCCGTATTCGGATCCATGTAAAATGGATAGGTGTCGGTTACCAGCGTCTGATTGGTGAGCACCGGGATCAGCCGCTCTTCCTGATCTCCCTTAGCTCCGGATTGAACGCGAATAGTGCATCCCAATACACCTACATAATCAGCAGGTATCTGAACCATCCAGGATATGAATTCTGATCCATGGGCCTCCAGGTTAATGTCCCGCTCCGGCTGTCCCGTCAATCCCGGCAAAGGTTCTCTGTTGTTCACGTTAAAGAAATCCAGACGTACGACTGCGGGAAGGTTCTCATTACCGGTATTCACTACTTTTACCGGCCATTCGATCAGGTCGCCGCTGCGCACGATACGCGGCAAATTAGGGAATAACATAAGGTCCAGGCGGCTTTCGACCGATTCGGTATGGATGACTGCAGCCATCTGTGGTGTATGCGCGATGATCATCCATTTCCATCGTGTATAGGCATCCGGCATCGTAAAGGGTAATTCTACTTCTCCCGTTGGTTTTGTCTTCAACTGAGGGAAGAAGAAAGCGGTTTCATCAAAATTCTTCCGGATCTTCATTAATGCTTCTCCGGATGTTTGTTCCTGTCCAGGCTGATCTTCAACAGGTTGATCTTCCATTTTTGCCTGTGCTGTTGCTGGTGG
Source organism: Lewinellaceae bacterium (assembly GCA_020636135.1). Lineage (NCBI taxonomy): Bacteria > Pseudomonadati > Bacteroidota > Saprospiria > Saprospirales > Lewinellaceae > Lewinellaceae bacterium. The sequence goes on along the minus strand of JACJYK010000001.1, from coordinate 1,354,410 downwards.
AGCGGGAGCTGGATTACCTGCTTCCCTGGACATCATATCCGATTCCATGTTCTGAGCGCGAAGTACCCGGCCACCAAATTGAGGATATCGGAAACTGTTCAGATAAAACCATGGGATCGAAGGTACTCCCGCACTGGTGATCGGAGGATATTGAACCATGGATAACCATTTGATATCACTCATCCGCCAGGTCCAGGGATCCTCCGGATACCATCGCTGAGGCATTTCCGGCAGGAACCATTCATGGGGATTCAGTTTATCTAATGACGCATCATACAATACAGCGGTCACCTCTGCTTCCACCGGCGTCCCGTCCGCATCGGTTACCCGGAGTGACCAATCCAGAATCTGCCCTGGCTCAACCACCGAATCAAAACTAATCCGATCGACCAGCAGGGTTTTGTTCTTCCAGGGAACAGGCAATACCATCGTCTGCGATAAAGTCCGGTTATCCCTCACGGCTGAGATCTGAAGTACCACATTACCAAAATCACCCAGTAGGATCGGGACCTCTACCTTGCTCCAACTTTCAAGCCGGATCATGGACGAAATAATCTCTGCTCCACTGTGTATAATACGAATGGTAACCGGAAGTCCGCTCCACGCAGAACCAAGATTCACGACGGCTTGTTCTCCGGGTTCATACGAGCCCTTGTCCTTTTTCAATAGCAACAAGTCGGAAATGGCCAGTGGCAGAGAAGTATTGGCTACCAGGAAATATCCGTATTTGGCTTCCTTCTGGCCTTCAGCTATTACCTCCAGCCGGTAGGCACCGGGTGCTATGCCGGTCAGATTGATGCTTACGTTCCCATCTGTGGAAGACTGCCAGGATGCATGCCGGATCACCTGATCATCTCTCCAGTTTTGCCAGTTGTCTTCGTCTTGATAGGCATCCAGCGGAAACAGTTTTTGAAACTCACCAGGTGACAACACGGGCATATCCGGCCTGGGGTACAACCTTCTCCGAATCAGGCGTCCAGGATTTGCCAACTGAACCAATTGGTAGTTTCCGGATATGGACAAGGGTTGACCCGAATAATTTTGCAACTGCCAGGACAATGCAATTTCCGTCGCATCAACCAATACATCCTGAACAGGAATCAATACGCGGACCGGATCCTGAGTAAGGATCTGAACCTGCTGATTGGATTGTGTCTCTCCGTTCAAATCCGTCACCTCAACCTCGATGGAAAAATGATAGGTGACCGGGCGCTTGGCCTGGGTGGCATACGGATCCGGCAAGGCATCGTAATTAAATGAAAAGTTGCCCTGGTCGTCAACCTTTACGACACCGGCAGCAATCTGTTCCCGTCTGTTATAGGCAGGTATTCTCCAATAATCGAACCAGGGCATCTGCCGGTAAACGGTGAATTTACCCGTGGCTCCCTGTACCGGATTTCCGGCAAGATTCCGGACATGACCGGTCACCGTAATCGCATCGCCTAGAACATGAATGGAGGTATCCGGCGTCCAGGTAACTTCAAGTGTAGGACGTTTATAAGCTTCAACCTGAAATCCATAATAGCCCTGATAACCAGGAGTTTGAATACTCCAGTTTCCAGCAAGCCGGTCGGAAGGAAGCAGAAAACTGGTATTCACACTACCGAATCTGTTGGTTCTCAACTTCATAGAGGATACGACCTGCTGATTTGCATCGACCAACTGAATTTCAACGGGTTGGTCGATCATGACTTTGCGGTCTGACCGGCTATTCTGGTAAAATAAAACTGTAACCTGCATACGCTGACCTGGCCGGTAGATAGAACGGTCAGATAGAACCACCGAAGCATTTTGCTGGATTACTCCGTCAAAACCTTGGTAACCGTTTCCATCCATCGACTCCAGGGTATCCTTACCCAGGGTCCAGACAACCTCCTGAAAATTACCGTTATCTGTGGTTACCTGCCCCTGACTGTCCGTTTCAATGGTTCCGGCAATGGATTTCCTGGCATTTTGCTGATTACGGCCGTAATCCCATTTATAGAGGGTTCCTTTCACTCCTGCCAGAGGCAATCCACTGGACCGGGAAGAGATGGAAAAAGTGACCGGTGTTTTTTGGTTGCGTTCATAAATGATGTCGGAGACCTGAAATGCTTCGGCATAAATCCACTCCCCACGGTCATTCTGAGAAGTCACCACGAGCACATACCGGCCGAACGGTAATGCAGGTGCCGGGATTTCCGTCGAATGTCTCAAATAATCTTTGGGATCGGTGATTTTACTGGTCCAAACCTTGTAGGCTTTGGTACTTTCAAGCCAGGCCTTACGTTCTCTGCCATCCAATCGTTGCCATTCATCCGTACTTTCAAGGCGATATATGCGGCAATCAACATTGCTTAGATTCCGGTAATTCACGTGGAGCAGAGCAGGTTGGTCAGGAAGCCAGACACTTTCCATCTGCACATTACACTCTTTGGTCTCCAGTTCATCAATCAGAGCCTGAGCTGCCTGTGCTGCCGGCACCCCCGGTTCATCCGTGATTATTGCGATTGCTTCGGAATGTGCTTTACGATTCAGGGCAGCATGTGCTTCTTCGGACAGATAGGACTTGGTATGGACCCAATAATCAGCAAGCGTATATCGAATCCAGGCCTTTTCGGCTACCGGATAATCCTCCTCCGTCATTGAGAAAAGTGTTGCCTCAAATTGAGCCTCTTTGCCTGTATGGATCAGTGCATTAAATGCATAGTTCAGTCTTTTCAGGTCTGTTTGGATCTGCAGAGGGGCGGATAAATGCTCCCGGGAATACTTCAGCATGGCCTGGAAGTGTCTGAGCACTTGCGACGCGTGGTCCGATCCGGTAATTTGCCACGCGAGGAATTCAGACAATGGTCCGGCAGCAGTAAGATCCTGCAGGACAGACTCATCTGCTACTGCTGTCACTTCCGGCCTCTGCAAGAACTGAAGTGCGCGATCCAGCAACAGGTAATGCAGATTGGGTGCAAATTGCTGTGCCAATGTATCCCAGACAATCAAATCTCCAAGCTCGGTCAGAGGTATCGAGGTGCCTTGTACATCTACGAGGGACGCCTCATAATGGGTCATGGCCCAATGGTATAACTCGGATAAGGGCCAGGTTTGCAAATCCGTTGTATCCAGCACTGCACCCGGCAAGAGGTTCTCTCTCCCCCAACGGTTTTGATCTGCCCAGGCTGCAATCTGTTCACCAACAAACGAATGAATCAGGCTACTAACCGGCCCCGATGCCAATTTGGCTTGCTTATCCAGCCACAGGATGGCTGCCTGCTGATCCCTGGCATCAAGATAGACCATGTATTTTGCCAGGTAAATAAGGGCTTTGGTGCGTTCGGAGACCGCATTTTCAGGTAATGACAGGTATAATTTTCGGCATTCGTCAGCTGCTGATTGATATTTACCTATGGCCTCAAGACTATCAATTCCTTTCCAATTCAATGGTTTATCTTTTTGTGGTAATGGTTGTGTGGTATGACAGAACCAGAGTAAACTGGCCATGATGGTAATACCGAAAACGTTGCGAATCATAAAGCAGGGTTTGTTGGTTGGTATGTTTAGATAGATGGCTATTCAAGCCACTTCGGTAAGCTGCTGGATCCATATTAATATAAATTTAACGCGATTCACCCCCTCCCGGGTATGCAAATCTTTTGATATCAACTTCTGCGGGAAATGGAGACTGGTCCCGCAGATATTCAACCATCAGGTCAGCAAGGTAAGGCGCTATGGATACCCCTTTGGTACCGAGACCGTTCAGGACACCGATCCTGGGATATTGAGGATGAAAACCGATCACCGGCCTGCGATCCCTGCTGGCAGGCCGGAATGCCGCCGCGTGATGCGCAATGGTAAAGGAATCTGAAAGCCAATACCGGATGTGTTCTTCCAGCACTTGCTTACCCCGTTCACTCGGCGCTGAGTCCTGAGCAGTGAAGTCCGTAGGGGAACCAATCCAGAAGTTACCAGGCTCCCGGTACGGAATAATGAAATAATTTGCTTTCAGTGTTCGGGTCAGCTTGCTTTCGGCTTTGATAAGGAGTCTCTCCCCCTTACTGGGCTGGATTGGTAACCAATTGAAATACGGATTATCACTTATGCCACTACCCTCTGCAAACAACAGATAATCGAAGGATTCTCCATTCCACAGGATGTGATCAATCCGGATTGTCGTCTCATCCGGTTGCCATTTACTTTGTCGGAGGTTTCCGCGAGCCTGTAAATAGCTGCGAAACGCCGTAAGCAACAAACTTGTGTCCAGCCACCTGGCTTCCCGGACTTTGCCCAACTCTGCAGGTCTGCGTAATCCGGAATCTTCCGGAGTCCAATTTTCGGTATTGGAACTCAGGTAAGAATCATAGCCAGGCATGATGGCTCGCAGCATCCACAACTCGGCCTGTTGGTGATCGTGCAATATGCGGTACAATGGCCGGTGATGGTAACATTTGATGTTCAGCTCAATTTCCATAGCCGGATACACGCGGTCTGACAGATCGAGTAATCGCTCCACCAGCCAGCTTTTTACATATTTCCGGCCCGTAACCGGATTGATAAGACCTGAGGCAATGGTACTGGAATTCTCGCCACCCGGATCGATTACGGTAACCTGATATCCTTCCTGGATAAGCCGGAAAGCCATCAATGTACCTGCCAGCCCCTGCCCTACGATCCCGATATGCATACTACAGTCGATTTAATTGTTCACGAACCGGCTTTGGAAGCCCTTCCACAACCAGTTGATAGCTCAGATCGATCATCTTGCTTAAAAAGGAATCGTCCAGGGATCCTTCAAAGTCCACCGTATTCCAGTGCGTTTTATTCATGTGATAGCCAGGCTTAACTTCCGGAAAAGATTCCCTCCATTCCTGGGCCAGTTCAGGTCTGCATTTTAGATTCACCGTAAAGCCGTCTGAATCAAGTGTTGTCAAAGCGAACATTTTATCCATCACTTTAAAAACGAGCGTGTCATGCCCAAAGGGAAAAGACTCGGTAACGCCTGGTTTGGACAAACAATAGTCCCGAAATGATTCTACGTGCATAACCCCTTGATATTTACCACTTAAAGGTACGACCCTGCCGAGGTTAATGCATGTACCGAACTCTTCCATTTTTTGACAAGAATCATCACCTAATTACCAGCGATGGCTTATCTTACCCAAACCATGACTGAAGATGGCAATCTGTTGGTTCGATTCTTTCGCCGTTTGGGAAAGTTTTTACTCTTCATGGGCAACCGTGGCCGGAAGCTCCTGGACCGTTTTATCAGTGTTAAAGGCCAGGAAAGGCTGCACCGAATAATCTTTGAGTCAAATACGAAGGAAGGCCGGCGATTTGACCGGATCCTGATCATCGCCATTGTACTGAGTGTACTGGCGATCATTTTCGAAACGGTAAGCTCATTTCACCATACCTACTGGTGGCTTTTTTACTCGCTGGAATGGTTTTTCACGGTAATTTTTACCGTCGAGTATGTCCTACGTTTGTATGCCTCCAGGAACCCGGTTGCCTACGCCACCTCTTTCTTTGGGATCGTGGATTTACTGGCAATCCTACCAGCCTACATCGGCATCTTTTTTCCTGGCGCACAACATTTACTGATTATCCGGGTCCTTCGTCTGTTGCGGATATTCCGCATTTTCAAAATGGGACATTTTGTCCGTGAAGGCTCCATTGTGGTTAGTGCACTGCAGGCGTCCCGGACCAAAATTTACGTATTCCTTTCCTTCGTGATTCTGATGGCTGTCTTATTGGGTACATTGATGTACATGGTTGAAGGAGACATCAATCCACAGATCCGTTCTATTCCCGATGGTATTTATTGGGCCATTGTGACGCTCACCACGGTCGGATATGGGGATAAAATCCCGATCACTGCCCTGGGGCAAATGCTGGCTACCGTGGTCATGATCCTTGGCTATGGCGTCATCGCCGTACCTACCGGTATTGTAACAGCCGAGATCAGCGGGCGGGTAATGAACCAGAAAGAATTTCATTATTTCAAATGTCCGCAATGCGGTCAGACCGAACATCATAAATTCGCCCAATATTGCCATCGTTGTGGTCATTCATTGAGCACTCAGGAAGAAAACACGTATTAATCCTGCTATTTACCCATACGCCATAAGGGTTACCCTTTTCATCTTATAAAAGAATGTTTAATTTGATGTCTGGACTAAAACCCATACGTATGCGAGCCACAAATCTATTTTACCTGCTCACCCTGGTTCTCCTTACAGGTTGTTTTGTATCGAAAGACACCCCTAAAAAAGCTGCCAAGGAGGATCCCTATGAAATAAACAATCAGCAGGACAACCGCAGCCTGGCTGATGTTTTGCGCAAATATTCATCCCTGACAATCCAGGGGGATGGCGATAACGCCCGTATCTACGTCCGGGGTCAAAGCACGATCACCCTCGAAACGCAGCCCTTGTTCATCGTCAATAACACCAACATGGGCAGGAATTATGCTTCGGTCAATAACAGCATCAATGCCAATGAAATCGTGAGTGTCCGGGTTCTCCGCAGCCTCTCTGAAACTGCCATTTACGGAGAAGAAGGCAACCACGGCGTCATCATCATTAAAACCAAAAACGCTAAGATGTAGTTGGTCTCATTGAAGGTCAATTTCGTCCGAGCTGCTGATAAACAAGATGTTTCCGGGCAGGTCGTAATCGGTAAACATTTTAGCCCCCAGTTTCTTAACGGTTTCGGCCAGGAATCCGATAAAAGTGAGATCAGCATCGCGGGATTTCGCAATGATGATTTCGTGTGGATTTGCATCGTGTTGGCGTGTGATAAATTCAACATTATGGGTAGAAATAGGCAACTGACCCGCCTGAATCAGCCCGGTAAGGCGGCTCTTCTCCTGATCCATAATGTCTTCGGTGAAATAGGCGTAAACCCGTGGTTCAGCGCCGGCCCACTCCTTGTGTCCCATGAGGATGTAAGCCAGCAAGATCATCAGGGTTGCATTCCGGTAATCCTGTTGTGTGATCCAGATGTGTATTCGTTTCCTTATTCCAAACCCACGGTCCGAACTTGCCAGGATAGCCAAATCAAAATCCACAGACCGGATAAGGTTAAAATTATCGATCAGGTCTGTCAGACCGCTTGAATCGTGCTTTGTATATTCCAAGAGCAGCAGGTTATTATCCGTACCAGCCATACCTGGTAACTGGATGATCTGAGCGATTGCAGACTGATAGGATGGGCTGATCATCGTATCAATATAAATATTGCTATCACTGATTTCTGCCATTTTGATCAGCCGGTTCTTAGCCACCTTAGCATCACGGTTGAGTTGGCGGGAGAGATAACCAGGGACAAAATGAATGTAGGTTCCAAATCCATATTTGTGGGCAATCCAGCGCAACAGATCAAATGGACCGATACGATCAAACGTATATTTAGACAAGGCAACAACGGATGGGCGCCAGCTACGGGCTGCTTCTTTATCCGCCTTTTGCAGGAAGACCTGAAGCTGCCGGCTGAACTGGAAAATCACACCCTGGAAAATCAAGGCAATACTCTTTTTATCCTTGTTAAAAAAAGCAATTAAGAAGTAAAGTGATATCAGTAACAACGTTGCCATAATGGCATACGAAGCATTCATAAAGAACATGAGGCCAAAGCAGGTTATCGCGCCAAACAGGGAAATGTACCACCGGGAACGAAAACTGGGCCGGTAGGAAGGATCCGCGGCGAAATGATTGAGAAAAGATATCAGACACAATGAACCGTAAGTGACCATAAAAAACATGGATATAATCTGTGCTACTGCATCCAACTGGCCCAGAAAGATGAATGCACCGGCGATCAGAATGGTTACCAGACTGGCATTGTAGGGTTCATCGGACAATCCTTTTCCCTTGGCCAGGAAGTCATTCAGGAAGGGCGTGGGGAAGATGCGGTCCCGGGATATGGCCTGCAAGGTCCGCGGCGCTACCATGATGGATCCCAGGGCGGAAGAAATGGTTGCAGCAGCTAATCCGATCGGAATCAGCCATGATCCCTGCCAGGCTATATCCGACATGATCAGTCGTGAAGTATCCGCCAGTTCTACCGGGGACGCAGAAATGTGTAGTTTGTAGGCTATAAACAAGTAAATGATCATTCCGGATATGGTAGCTGATAGTGTCCCTAATGGAAGCGACTTGGATGGGTCCTTGAGGTCCCCGGACAGGCCTACTCCGGCGGTCATCCCGGTAAATGCAGGGAAAATAATGGCGAAAACGGTGAAGAAATCAACTGATTTGATCCCGGTACTTGGAAAATCCAGAATGGTGGTTGTCGGGCCGTATTGAGATGTTTGATCCAGCGCACTTCCCAGAAAAAAAGCAACGAGAGCCACCCCCAAAGTGGCAACAACCACATACAATGTCTTCACGCCTAAAGATGCCCCTTTGGTCAGCATGATATAGGTAAGTCCCAATAATGCCGGGATCCCGATCGTTTGTTTTTGAGCCAGCAACCAGGACACCCAGACAGGAGGATGAAGTCCGTCAATCCAGTTAAACAGCGGTGTGAACGCTTCGGTGAATGCAATGATGTAAAAAGCTACACTTATGGCTTGCGATAGATAAAGCGTTATCCCAATGGTAGACCCTATTACCAGACCAAAAGACCGGGAAATAATGTAATACTCTCCCCCTCCTTCAACCTTCTGATTGGTCGCTATTTCTGCGATGGCCATAGCTGTCGGAATAGTCACCATATGCCCGATCAGAATGATGATGATGGTACCCAATAGTCCCTGTTGCCCTACTGCAAAACCAAACCGCAGGAACATGATGGCTCCGAGGATGGTTGAAATAGCAGTAAAGAAAACGGGCATCGTATTGAACTTCTTCGCCGATGTGCCTGCTGTGGTAATAGTTTCAGATGAATCCAAGCTGATGAGTTGTTGTATGAGGATTAAGGTAATAAACTTTCAGGTTTTACTCGGTTGAAACCTAGGGACCCCGCACTTCATACCTCCCGTGGTTAGCACTTGTCCTTCAGTGTAATCTTCTGAACAAGATGGAAAACAACGGGTTGGTGTCTGCACTCCGCCGGCAACCATTTTACCCGAATTGGAATAATCTTTTCTATTTTCGTTGCCAAACCGTCCTTCTTGCAACAGATACTGGATCAAGTTCTCTTTAAGGCAGGCACCAACACGGTTACTGTACAGAACCTGCTGATTGCCCTTGCGATCATCACCCTGGCCCGGTTGATAAGCTATCTGTTGTCCAAAACATTAAAAAACCGTTTTCAGCGCCGTGGGGTGGATATTGGCCGTCAGTTTGCCATCATTACAACCTTCAAATACGTCCTGTATACCATCACGGTGCTTTGGTCAATCCAGGCTCTGGGATTTACGCTCTCCTATGTTTGGACCGGTGCGGCTGCTCTGTTGGTCGGTTTAGGTCTGGGTTTGCAGCAGACCTTCATGGACTGGATTTCAGGCATTGTGCTGCTTATCGAAGGTACTGTAGCAGTAGGCGACATTGTCGTCGTAGATGGCACGGTGGCCCGGGTACGATACATAGGTATCCGTACCAGCAAGGTTGAGACCAGGGACTCCGTGGTCATTATCATACCCAATTCGAAACTGGTTGTGAACAATGTGGTCAATTTCAGCAACAATAATGAGCCTTCCCGCTTTCAGATCCATGTCGGAGTCTCTTACCAGTCGGATGTCCAGCTGGTAACCAGAATCCTGATGCAGGCTGCCGAAGAGCAAAAAGAAGTGCTGGATCTGCCGCCACCTTCCGTTCATTTCTCCGACTTTGGCAACTCAGCTCTTGAGTTTACCCTGCATATCTATTGCCGTGAGTTTTTCCGCATCGAGCGAATCAAAAGTGAGATCCGTTACCGTATCATTGATATGTTCCGCCAACAGGGAATAGAAATTCCTTTCCCGCAGCGGGACCTGTGGTTGCGAAATCCGCAGGCCATTGTAAGAGCCGGCAAATCGCTGCGCAATCAGCCCGATGATGAGTAAAATGATCGGAATTGGCGGGATTAGCCGGGCGGGTAAAACCTCCCTGGCTCTTCACCTGGCCGGAATATTTGAAAAAACTGTTTTGCTGGCTTTGGATGACTACGTCCTGCCCAAAAACCAACTTCCGAGGATCAATCAAGCCGAGGACTGGGAACATCCCTTGTCTGTCGACTGGAATCGATTGTTCTCAGCCATCGAAGACTGTGAAAATGACTGCGATCTGATTCTTATTGAAGGAATCCTGGCATTTGCCCACCCTGACTTAAACCATCGCTATTCAGGAGGCATCTATCTCCGGTTACCCAGAAAGTCCTATTGGGAAATGCGTCACCAGGAAACCCGCTGGGGCAACGAGCCTGACTGGTATCTGGATTATGTCTGGGAAGCACACCAGGTATATGGCAAGCCAAATCCGCTTCTGTCTAACTGGTTAGAACTGCCTGATTTCCATACATCATCGCCATTTGAACCGGCAATGGAATTCATCCGGAGGGTATAATCTAATTTGGAAATTGATTCAATCCAAGGCCTTGCGAAATGTGGAAATAGCTCTTTCCCGGGCTAACTTATGATCTACAATAGGTGACGGATACCCGGGCAATTGCCATCCCGGCGCCCATTCATCCAGGTATCGGTGGTCAGGATCAAACTTTTGGGCTTGCAATGCCGGATTAAAAATACGGAAGTATGGCGCTGCATCCACGCCCGATCCTGCCGCCCACTGCCAGCCTCCATTATTTGACGCTAATTCGTAATCCAGCAATTTCCGGGCAAAATAGGCTTCCCCCCATCGCCAATCGATCAACAAATGCTTGGTCAAAAATGAAGCGGTGATCATACGAACCCGGTTGTGCATAAAGCCGGACTCGTTCAGTTCATGCATTCCGGCGTCAACAATCGGATATCCGGTACGCCCCTCGCACCATGCTTCAAACGCTTCTTCCTGGTTTAGCCAGGGTATACGGTCATATTGTGGCCGGAAAGACTGATGGACGACATGGGGGAAATGGTACAGGATCATCATGTAGAACTCCCTCCAAATGAGCTCATTCAGGAAAGTGCCGTTCCAGGCCATTGCTTTATTGACCAGATTTCGGATGCTGATGGTGCCAAATCGCAAATGCACGCTCAGCCTTGTAGTCCCTCTGATACCCGGAAAGTTGCGGATTTCCTGATAGTTACGAATAAGCTCTTCATCCATTACCTTGCCCGGAAATGCCTGACCTACAGGCTGGAATCCTATTGATTTCAAGGGCAGCACATCTTTGCCGGGTATTTGCAAAAGCACCTCCCTGGAGAGACAAACCGGAAATGGCTGGATCAGGTCCGGGCGGAATAGTTCTTTCCATTTCCGGCTGTAGGGAGTAAAAACTGTGTAGGGTTCCCCATCAGCCTTCAGGACCTCTCGCCGGTCCATAATCACCTGATCTTTAAATCCCTTAAATGGAATTCCATGGTCTGAAAGGAAAGCATGGATTCGTTTATCCCGCTGAATAGCGTAAGGTTCATAATCCCGGTTGGTCATAACCATCCGGATCGAATGGATTTGGATCAGCTCCCGGAAAACATCTTCAGGCGTACCGTAAAAAGTAGATAATCCGGATCCATAGACTGCCAGTTCCTTATTCAGGTTAACCAGCTGGTTGTGTATGAATTGCACTCGGGCATCTGACCTATCCTCGAGTTCATCCAGAATGTTGCGATCAAAAATAAAAATTGGAAAGACCGGAAAACCGGAAGCCAACGCTTGTGAAAATCCGTGGTTATCATCCAATCTCAAGTCCCTTCTAAACCAGTACAGGGTAACCTGTTGCATGTTTTGTTTAATTTTTTTTGATTTTCGTTAAACAAAACTAACTAAAATTTGATCTATTAGGTATGAATTTACAATCTGGAAGCAAGACAGTGGTCATTGGTGCCGGAATCGCGGGAATGGCTTGTGCCGCACTCCTGGCCAAAGCTGGTCACTCTGTACGATTGATTGAAAAACATCAATCAGTAGGTGGCCGCAACCGAAAATGGGATCACCAGGGCTTCCAGTTTGACATGGGACCTTCCTGGTACTGGATGCCGGAGGTATTCGAACGCTTTTACCAGCTATTCGGGCATACCCACCAGGATTTTTACGAATTAAAGCGACTTAATCCTTCCTACCAGGTTTTCTGGAGTGACCGGGAGCCCGTCACCCTTCCATCCGATTTTGACAGCTTAAAGACTTTGTTTGATGGATTTGAGTCAGGCAGTGGGGACCGCCTTGCAGCTTTCCTGAAAGAAGCCAAAATTAAATACGACACAGCGATGTCTGAATTCATTTACAGACCATCGCTCCACGTCACGGAATATGCTGATCTGCAATTGATTCAGAAAAGCATGCGCCTGGATCTTTTTCAATCCATCGCAAAGCACATCCGTAAATATGTTCAGGATCCGCATCTGGTGCAGTTGCTGGAGTTTCCAGTTCTATTTCTTGGAGCAAAACCAGAAGAAACGCCTGCATTATACAGTATGATGAATTATGCGGACATGATGCTGGGGACCTGGTATCCAATGGGAGGAATGACGAAAATTTCAGAAGCATTCCGTCAAATCCTGTCAGAGAATGAAGTTGAATTAATTACTGACACGGAGGTAGATTCATTCATCATGGGTTCAGACCGAAATGTGAAAGCCGTGTCTACATGCAACGGTCTGTTTGAGACAAATCTGGTGATATCAGGGGCTGACTACCATCATACGGAAATGGACCTATTACCGAATTCAAGCCGGTCTTACTCAAAAGCCTATTGGGATAAAAAAGTAATGGCCCCTTCATCCTTGTTGTTCTACGTAGGTGTTAATAAAAAGGTCTCCGGCCTTGAGCACCACAATTTATTCTTCGATGCACCATTCTCTTCGCACGCTCAGTCCATTTACGACGACCACATATGGCCGGAAGATCCCCTATTTTATGTATGTGCGCCTTCCAAGACCGATCCCATGGCTGCTCCGGAAGGAAAAGAAAATCTGTTCATTCTGATACCGCTCTCCACCCGGTTACAAGATGACCCCGCAAAGCATGACCACTATTTTAATAGGGTCCTTGATCGCATGGAGCGCCAACTTGGGTGCACCATAAAGGACCAAGTCTTGTTTCACCGCAGTTATTGCATCAATGATTTCATCAAAGACTATCATTCTTTCCGAGGTAATGCATACGGCCTGGCAAATACGCTGTTACAGACTGGCCCTTTAAGACCAAAAATTAAAAGCAAAAAGGTAAACAATCTATTTTTTACCGGACAGCTAACGGTACCTGGTCCAGGATTACCTCCAGCTGTTATCAGCGGCGAAGTGGTTGCAAAATACATTCTTAAAAAACAACAGCAAGACCAGGCATGATGGCATTATACGATAATGTCTGTATGCAGTTGTCGCGGGTGATCACCATGCGATACAGTACTTCCTTTTCAATTGGAATCCGAATGCTTGACCATTCGATCCGCCCACATATCTTCGCAATTTATGGATTCGTTCGACTGGCAGATGAGATTGTCGATACCTTTCATGACTTCGACAAGGCTGGTCTTCTGGACCGCTTTAAGCGTGAGACTTACAGGGCGATCGATGAAGGTATAAGCACCAATCCGGTCCTGCATGCTTTCCAAGTCACAGTCAATCGGTTTCAAATAGACTTGCAATTGATCGAGCAATTTCTGGGAAGCATGGAGATGGACTTGTATGCGCAAAACTATCAACGGGAGAAATTTGAAGAATACATCCTGGGTTCAGCAGAGGTCGTTGGATTGATGTGTTTAAAAGTATTTTGTCAAGGAGATGAAGCTTGTTATCAGGAACTTAAACCGGGAGCAATGCGATTAGGTGCTGCATTTCAAAAAGTCAATTTTCTGCGGGATCTGAAGAATGATAAGGAAGTACTGGGCAGGATCTATTTCCCAAATTGGGCCTCCAGTGGGCTTAATGCCGAAATAAAACAGGAGATAGAACAGGAGATTGCGGAAGATTTTAAAGCCGCGCGCCAGGCTATCCAACGACTGCCCTCCCAGGCAAAATTCGGTGTGTATTCGGCTTATGTATATTACAAAGCTTTGTTCCTGAAAATCAGGTCTTGCCAGCCGCAGATTTTATTGGAGAAAAGAATTCGAATATCCAATGGTTTTAAAATTTTGCTTTTAATCCTCGCGAAAATGAATATTAAATTTAATCGCGTCTGATGCAACTGCAGGTCAAAAAATGGGAAATGACGTTGCCTGTCACTTTAGAAGAAGCCTGGCAATTTTTTTCAAGGCCGGAAAATCTGGGCCAAATCACTCCCCCGGAAATGAATTTTAAAGTGCTCAGCGATATTCAGTCCGTACCTATGTATCCCGGCATGGTGATTCGTTATCGACTTACTCCCTTGCTAGGCATTCCCGCTTCCTGGGTCACTGAAATAACTCAGGTCAAGGCACCCTTCTATTTTGTTGATGAACAACGCTTCGGACCTTACCGGTATTGGCATCATGAACACCATTTTGAAAAAAAGGATGATGGTATTCTAATGACTGACTTGCTGTACTATGCTGTCCCATTTGGCTTCATAGGCAAATGGATTGATAAATGGTTAATCAGTAAAAAAATTGATCAAATATTCGCATATCGCAAAAACATATTAGCTAAAATGTTTACACAATGAATCTTGTAATAGGACTTATCATCACCCTTGTAACCTATTCGGTCATGGAGTTTGTGGCCTGGTTCACCCATAAGTTTGTCATGCACGGATTCCTGTGGTCCTGGCACCGGGACCATCACGTCAGCGAGCCAGGTTTTTTTCAGAAAAACGACCGCTTTTTCCTGATTTTCGCCATACCCAGCGCGACATTTTTCATTTTAGGCAGTTTAACTACTATGATCTGGATGATCTGGGCAGGACTGGGGATACTTCTGTACGGCCTCACCTACTTTCTGATTCATGACGTATTCATTCATCAGCGATTTAAATGGTTCAGGAACTCAAACAATGTTTATTTTAGAGCAATCCGCAGGGCACATAAAATCCATCATAAACATCTGACGAAAGAAGATGGCGAATGTTTCGGAATGCTGGTGGTTCCCTGGAAATACTTCAAATCGTAACATATGAAATGGATCATTACCTTATTATTTGCAGTCCTAACCTGGACATCTTCCAATGCGCAAAATCTTTCCGACAAGCTCGATCAGGTCAAGCATCGGGTTGAGGAATTTAAAGAATCACAGCACGTACCAGGAGTCGCAGTAGCTGTTACCAGTCACGGTGAACTCATCTATGCGGAAGGATTTGGCTATGCGGATCTGGAACAAAATGTCACGGTAGATGCATTGTCAACCCGCTTTCGGATTGGCAGCATTTCAAAATCCCTTACCGCATCCGTCCTTGCAAAACAGTATCAGCAGGGCCTGATCGATCTTGATCTTCCTGTGCAGCACTATCTGCCATCCTACCCTGCCGATGGTGATAAATCCATGATCACAATAAGGCTTCTCGGCGGACATTTGGCCGGCATCAGACACTACAACGGCAATGAAATTTTAATGAATGAACATTATTCGGATGTTATTACCGCTCTTGATATTTTCAAAGATGATCCACTGCTTCATAAACCTGGCAGTAAATATGCTTATTCCAGCTATGGTTTTAACCTGATCAGTGCCGTCATGCAGACTGTTGGTGGAAAACCTTTTCTCTACCTGATGGATGATGAGCTCATTAAGCCGCTTGGCTTGCTCCACACCGGACCGGAAATGGTAAATGCCATCATCCCCGGGCGCACGCGTTTTTACGTTGAAGACCTGCAGGGTAATATCACCAATGCTCCTGCGGTGGATAATAGTTATAAATGGGCTGGCGGAGGATACTTATCCTCGGCGACAGATCTCTGCCGCTTTGCCAATACCCTGCTGGGCACAGACTTTTGGTCTGAATCCGTCCGCACCCTGTTCACAACCTCACAGAAGGATGCTTCGGGTCAGGACACGGGTTATGGGATCGGATTTCGCAGCGATATGGATGATGCAGGCCGGCATTGGTTCGGACATAGCGGTGGGTCGGTAGGTGGAACTTCAAATCTGGTCATCTATCCTGATGATCAAATGGTTATTGTTGTCTTGACCAATAAATCCAATGTGTGGATTGGGAAATTAAACCAGGAGATTGCAGCTATGTTATTGGACTAAGCCCGGATCAGGCTATATGTAATCTTTCTTTGCGATCGAGCAGGACTTGTTCACTGTCTACGTGATCGGGATCCGGAACACAGCAATCCACGGGGCACACGGCAGCGCACTGTGGTTCTTCGTGAAAACCAACACATTCGGTGCATTTATCGGGCACGATATAATAAAAATCCTCAGAGATGGGTTCCTGCTTTTGGTCGACATCCACCTGATGGCCATTTTGCAACGGATAGGATCCTGTCAACGTTGTTCCATCAACCATTGCCCACTCGATACCTCCTTCATAGATTGCATTATTCGGACATTCCGGTTCGCATGCTCCGCAGTTAATGCATTCGTCAGTTATAATAATTGCCATGTATTCAATTTCATATTACCCCTTAACAAGGAAGGGGCCCAAATGGTTTTTCCGGCTGCAAATATAGCGGTTATCTGATGAATGAAAGGTATACATCCTACACTTTGCGCAGCAGGTTTTAATCAGTAGGAACGATCAATCCGTATAAAGCTCATTCAACGGTGTCGTGCCGAGTTCAAGGAAAAAGGTTGCCAATGAGTCGGTTATAGCATCCAGATATTTTTCGCCTTTAGCTCCGGTTGCTGGGTAGGGATTTCCAACCCCGGTATCTTCGGTTACCCGAGTCCATTGCCGCTGGGTGACAGCCCATCCCTGCCGCAGCGCCTTTGGTTTGAAAGTTTTAGCCTTTCCGGGTCCTGCTTCCTCCAGAGGGCGGACCAGGTGTGGGGCAATGTGCAGGACCGCGCTCGTTTCCATTTCTCCTGCATGATCGCCCGGATCTTCAAAAAAGAGTGACCAGTCCACTGCTCGCCACCAGTTCACCCAGCACACGAACACATCAGGAAAGGTGATGGATAATTCTCGTATCATAGTCTTAAAGTCATTACCTCCATGCCCGTTGAGGATGATCAGTTTAGTCAGACCATGCCGGTTAAGAATGTCCACTATGTCCTTGAGGATGGCCAGCTGAGTAGAAGGCAAAAGATTCATACAAAATGGCACATCCAGCTGGCCGGTATTCACACCATAGCGGATGCCAGGCAATACCAATGGTTTTCCACCTTTGTCCCAGGCCTTTTTAGCCGCCTGATCCGCGACGTATTCTACCTGGTAATTGTCCGTACCATAGGGCAAATGGTAATTGTGGGCTTCGGTTGCCCCCCACGGCAGGATAGCCACATCGTATTGCTGCTCCCGGACAGCTTTCCAATTCGTTTCTTCCAGTATAAACGGCTTCATGACAGGTTACTTTTGGTTTAATTTACGTTTAATAACTTAATACACCTGACTTTTCGGGTGAGGCCGTCTGGCCTTAATGATGATGTAAATCTGCGGATTGAATTACGGCTTTCCTAGTAGAATGACTAGTTTAAAGCAATTATTTTAGTCTGATCAAAGGTGAAAAAAGCATGTCAACAGAGCCCTTCTTATTCTCCAATGAAGAAATTGCTCCAATCGCTACCCGGGCTGACCTTGAACATTTGTTGTTTGAGCGCATGGTCCACCTCACTCCGGTGTATGACCGGATCCAATACGAGACCGACCTGGAATTACTTCAGATCGAGCTTCTGAAAATGCAAAACTGGATAACCCAGCAGGGTATGCGTGTGGCCATATTGTTTGAAGGACGCGATGCGGCCGGCAAAGGTGGCGCTATCCGCCGGTTTATGCGCTACCTCAATCCACGGGCTGCCAAAGCAGTTGCTTTGGGAAAACCATCGGATATTGAGAAAGGACACTGGTATTTCCGGCGCCATGTGAAGGAACTCCCCAATCGTGGTGAGATGGTTTTCTTCGATCGCAGCTGGTATAATCGTGCCGTCGTGGAACCGGTGATGGGTTTTTGCACCCCGGAAGAATACGAACGTTTCCTTCAGCAGGTTCCGGAATTTGAGCATATGCTGTACGAAGATGGGGTTAAGATCATCAAATTCTGGTTTGACATTTCCAAGGAAGAGCAAGAGAAGCGATTCCAGGCCAGGATGACCAACCCGCTCAAGCAATGGAAAATAAGCCCGGTAGATCTGGCATCACGGGAGAAATGGGATGAATATACCCGGCACATCCGGGAAATGTTCATTAAGACCCACACTGAATTTTCTCCGTGGATCATCATCAATACCGACTCGAAGATGGAGGCCCGTCTGGAAAGCATCCGGTATCTGCTATCCAGATTCAACTATCCCGGCAAGGACCAGGCGCAGACCATCCTGAGTCCGGATCCGAATGTTGTCCACCGTTTTTATCGTTCGATGTATATCTAATCAATGTTTATGTATTCCAAGAAAGATCTGAAGCGCCTGTCTTCTACGCGTGCCCTGGAACTACTCCTGCGACAGGAGGTCCCGGACTTTCCGCAGGTATTGCAGGCGTTAATGTTTGAGAGCAAACTCAAGAAGCTGCAAATTGCCCTGAACCAGATGCAAAGCTGGATTGTGCGCAGTGGCAGCCGGGTCGCCATTCTCGTGGAAGGAAGCGAATTCGCCGGCCGGGGCAGCCTGATCCGGGCATGTATGGAACATATGAACCCCCGGAATGTACGGCTGGTAGCCCTGGATAAGCCTACCGAAAAGGAAAAGAGTCAGTGGTACTTCAAACGATACATTGCCAGTCTTCCCGAACAGGGCGAGATTGTTTTTTACGACCGAAGCTGGTACAACCGTGCCGTCGTTGAACCTGTCAACGGCTTCTGTTCCCCGGAACAACATCAGCTTTTTATGGAAGAAGTACTGGAATTTGAGAAAATGCTTTTATCCGCAGGCACCATCCTGGTCAAAATCCATCTTACCATCAGTCGTAAAGAGCAAGCCCTGCGCATCGAACATGTCCAACAAAATCCCTTGCGACGGTGGGAGTTATCTGCTGTGGACCTGAATGCCGTAGGTCTGTATGACCAGTACCATGAATACCAAACAAAGATGTTCAAATTGACCGGGGTAGGCAAAGCTCCATGGCACGTCATTGAAGGTGACATCAAACCGCAAACAACCCTGAAAGCCATCAAATACATCCTGAAATCCGTCCCCTGGGAAAAGCTGCCGGAAGGCTAGTCTGTGGATTGTACCAAATCCGCATTTCGGATGTTGTGAATCAGCGTCCCTATCAAATACCCAACAATACTGGCCAGTACTCCCGGCCAGAGCGCATCAACGATAAGCGGATGAACGTATTCAAAATAGATCCAGCATCCCGCCCCACAGATCATGGACCACAAAGCCCCGGAGCGGTTACTCCATTTGGTAAACAAAGCTATATTTAATGGAATAAATAGGGAGACCAGTCCAAACACACTGGAGATACCGACCAGGTCGTAAATGTTTTGGTGCCCGAGGGCGAAAAGGACTGAGATCAGGCCAACCATCAAAACACAAATTCTGGTCAGCCATAAGAATCGTTGTGTGGTCAACCGGTCGGCGACAAGCGGTTTCAGGATATTTTCTGAAAGTATACTGGCGGGGGCTAATAAGGCACCACTGGCAGTACTTAGTATCGCGCTCACCAGAGAGCCAAAGAACAGGATCTGGAGCCCAATATGACCTTTCTGCAAAACAATGGAAGGCAAGGCCGTCTGGAGGTCACCAGCCATCATATCCGGGAAAAGGTTCTTAGCCAGCAGGATCAGGTAAAGTGGAATAAGTGCGAAGATGAGATACAACCCGGCTCCAATCAGGGTCGAATAATAGGTGGCTTTTTCCGATCGCGCGGAATTGACTCGTTGGAAGACATCCTGGCTGGCTATGCTGCCCAGTCCAATGACCATCCATGCCGTAATCCAGTGGATCCATTCCAGCGATCCTTCGTGTGGAAAAAACTGAAAATGGCTGCTTGGAACACTATGTATTACAGCTTGAAATCCATCGCTCTGGCTTCCCCATACGATCGTCAAGGCAACCAATCCGGTGACAATCATGATGCTCTGCAGGAAATCAGTAACCGACACCGCCCACATACCTCCCCAAAAGGTATAAAAGATGACCATGCCTGCGGATATCAAGACGGTCGTGGTTAACTCCAGCCCGGTGATGGTCGATAATAATAACCCCAGGGCAACCAATTGTGCTGCACAATAACCAAAGAAAGAGAAGATCATCATGATCCCGCTGATTTGTTCGGCTACCCGTCCAAACCGCATCCGGAATAAATCAATAATGGTGTACACATTGAGCCGGTAAAGCCGGCGGGCGTAAAATACTGCTACCAGTACGAGACTAAGCACTGCCCCAAACGGATCCTCAATAACTCCGAGCAGCCCATGCTCCAGAAACTCAGCGGATGCCCCCAAAACCGTTTCACTCCCAAACCAGAGTGCAAAGACCGCGGCTGCATTCAGATAAGCGGGAAGGTTACGGCCAGCCATGATAAAATCTTCGGCATTGGAAACCCAACGTTTGGCAAAATAACCGATGGATACTGTGAAGACCAGATATACCAGGATGGAAACTAGTAACATGAACTAATCCATTAAAAGCGTACCAATTAAGATATATGAAAAAATTAACGGATTAGCACCTAATGCCGGTATTTTGAACCTGTATGGCGAACATGATGTTTAATCTTGTAATGTTATTCGTGGAGCAGGATGGTTTAACCAAAATTGATCAGCTATGTCTACCAACAAAATTCTGGGCTTGATTATCATGGGAGTACTGGCCATCGGTATTATCTGGACGATAACACACCTGCCTTCCATCATAGCTATTGGAATAAACCTGGCAGGCCTTGTGTTTGTCCTTGCGATCATAGCTCTCCTTGCATTTTACCTCTATCAGCTTCTTCGCAAATAATTCTATATTCCGGAAATTACTTCTTGATACGTTCCTTGCCTTCTTTGGATAATGCAGAACTCCGGGTCATGCTTTTTATGTTCTTCACAGGACGAAACCGCAGTGCCGACCAATCGTCATCCAAAGCTACCTGACGAACAGGTTCCAGACCAATCGCTCCCATCGGCTCCCATCCATGATCCCGGGATAATTCGGTCTTATATCGCTTCGATGATTTTTTCGGATAGGCAAACCACAGTACCGGGTCTCTGGTTTGGTCTACTTTCCGTAGTTCTTTTGCCAGCTGTGCAATATGCGCGGGATCCACTAAAAATGCCACCAGAAAGTCCACATCTCTTTTTAATGCTTCGTCCTCCAGTACGTTGACATCTTTGCTCCAATGCTCAAACAAAGGCCTGAGTTCTGCGGGCATCCGGATAACCTGAATTTCCTGCTGTCCCTTAAAATTGAGTTTCTTAATGATCTCTTCCATGGATTTCGTTTTGATTTAATCCCAGCGGATAAATAAAAGATCCGTATGACTGTTCCGGATCACACTACACAATGGAATATTTGGCAAAATCCTCCGGTGTATTCACATTCTGCAACCAGTCCGGATCGGGTACTTCCAATATTTCAATGTCGCTGTTGATCAACACCTTTCTCGGACACGAATAGCCCAACGCCAGAAACTGCAGCATCCGGGGATAGATTTTTGGCTCGTAGATAGTAAAAAGCGGATCCGCAAAACCAGTTTCCGGGTTTAAGAAAGCCGTAGCCATTTTGGACGAATTCCGGTGTTCCAACAAATAACCTATGGCCTCAGTATGAATCCCGGGCAGATCACACGCTGCCACCAGCAAGGCTTCATCCGGATGCTGCTGAAAATAACTCAAGATGGCACCAAAGGGGCCCAGCCCCGGGAATGCATCTTCGATGGATGGTCCCGTTACTTCCTGTCCCGGCCGAACCGAAAAGTAAACCGCATCCAGTTTTGAGTGAAGGAGCTGGTACAAGTGATCCTTCTGAGCTTGACCATGATATTCGATAGCGGCCTTGTCTCTACCCATCCGGCTACTTTTTCCACCAATCAGGACTAACCCGCTTACATCGGGCCTGGAGGCATTGACCAATAATCTGATGTATTCCATCCATGCTGCCTCATCCTGGATATCGATCACCGGGATAGCACGATCAAATGCGGGATGTTCTGTAAGTAATGCCGGAAGTCCGCTATCCTTATCTTTCAATAAAATCAATTCTATGTTTTTGATCCTTTCCAGACGTTTTTTCAGTGAGTGTTCTTTAGCCTGGTCTACGATGATGATCTGATTTGCCGATGGATAATGATTGCCATTGATCCAGAGGACGTCAAGATCTGCAAAACGGATCTTCCAGTCAAACCCATTCATGGCTTGACCGTCCTGCCATTCCCGGTAATGAATGTGATCGGTTACCACGACTTGCAGTCCTGCTGCGTTCAGCGGGTGATTTTCATCCAATGGTTGGTCTCCTGACCGGTGCGCTGCATCCAGGTATCCCATCCTGGAGCCTGGAAATCCCTGGGCAATTTTCTGAACCAAGGCACCGATGGTCGAACAGCTGGAACCGAGGATTCCCCACTCGTGCCGGTGAAAATGACCGGTGGATGGCTTGACCAGATTTGCGTGTTTCTGATGTGTATTCATAACTCCCGGATAAAATCTTTTTTTCCCCCTGTCTTCTCCATGAGCATGATGTCGGTGATCTGAATGTCCTGAGACAATGCCTTGCACATGTCATATACTGTCAGCGCTGCCAGTGATGCGCCGGTAAGTGCTTCCATTTCTACGCCTGTCTTGCCATCCAACTGGGCAATACACTCGATATGCAAGCGGTCACCCGAAACCATTTTTATCGTAATCTGGCAATGACTTAGCGGGAGCGGGTGACAAAGTGGTATGAGATCCCCGGTTTTTTTAGCAGCCATGATGCCCGCCAGAATAGCCGTCTGGAAAACCGGACCCTTAGGCACGTAAAGTTCCTCACTTTCCAGCATCCCGATGAGGTCTTCACCCAGGATTACAGTAGCCCTCGCCCTGGCCAGCCTTCGGGTAACTTCCTTCACAGTAACATCAACCATACTGGGTTGACCATCTTTGAGATGACTGAATTCCTTTGTCATAGTTTCCCGATATTTATCCGCCAATGGTAGACATGGATTCCCTGCTTCCCAATGGAAACTGTAACGCCTGTCTTTCTGCCTCAAAACCGTCTTTAGCCCGATGTCCGACAGCATCCCGGATGGATTCTTTAATCTGTTCATCAGTCGCCCCTGACCGTATGATGTCACGAATATTAAACATCCCCCGATCGTAAAGGCACGTTTTGAGCACACCTTCAGGGGTGAGACGGATGCGATTGCAGCTCCCGCAAAATGTTCTGCTGTAGGCTGGAATGATGCCTATTTTACCTTGAAAGCCAGGAATGGCATACATCAATGCTGTGGAAGATTTCTCCGCAGCTACCGGCATGATGTCCGGAAAGGTTGATTTCAAATTTTCTACAATAAACCGGTGGTCTCTCCAGGTCTGTTGTTGTTCATGCCCTCCCCCGTTGAATGGCATTTCTTCAATATACCGTACGTCAACTGGCCGTGTTTCTGCCAGTCGTGCCATGGTCCCGATTTCATCTTCGTTAATACCGCCGAGGACAACCATATTCACTTTTACCGGAAGACCGGCATCAACGAGCTCATCCAGTGTATCCATCACCTCCTGCAGGACATCCCTCCGCGTAATCTCTTTAAACCGTTGTGGATCAAGCGTATCCAGACTCAGGTTTATCCCTTTCACACCGAGTTTTTTAAGCTGTGGGATAAATGGCCTGGTTACCGTTCCATTCGTTGTGATATGCAGGGCTTCGATACCGGGGATTGATGCAATGGACTCCATCAGATGGATGACATCTCTGCGTATAAACGGCTCCCCTCCGGTAAACCGAACTTTCCGGACACCCATCTCCGCAAGCACCCGGACCAGCCTTTCGATTTCTTCATAATGCAACAGATGATCTCTGGGCACATATTCAATGCCTTCCTCAGGCATGCAGTAATAACACCTGAGGTTACACCGGTCCGTGACTGCAATCCGGATGTATTCTATGGATCTACCGTGATTATCGATCAGTTTTTCCATTTCCAACAGATAAACGACGAATCTACGTAATTTCTATTAAGCCCTCAGTTTCCTTGATGAATGGTCTTCGGTCCCAGGGTCTTACGATACGTACTATCCACCGGCTGATGATGGTTCCAGTAATCCAGCCGGATGGTTTCTTTCCGGATGGCTTCAGTCGTTGAAATCGATTTGTCGGGACCAAAGCCATTTTCAGTAATTTCTTTCCAACTTACAATTCGGTAGGGAAAATCCGCTTCAAAATTGATGATCAATTCACGCGTCACCTCCAGATACCGGATATGATAGGAACGGATTCTTGTGGATTCTTCCCGGACAAAGCGGCATTCCGCCTCCAGTGGCTTGACGGACTGGTGCCTTAAACGCGTAAACAGGAGCCCCGGAATCATCTGGATTTTGCCGATGGGAAGGCTAGCAGGATCCAGCCGGATCTGTTGCCATATTTCATCTTCCAACCAGAAATCACCGGTCAGGTTCTTTTCTTCATCTCCTTCCTGTTCAAAATACGAGAAACCCTGTAGGTGATAACCGTGGTCGATCCAGTTGAGCTGGGTAAAACTTTGTCCGCACCATTCCTGGCAACTGGCTGTAACCTTCAGGGCATGAACAGCAGGAATTCCGGTCGGCACAAAACTGGAAAGCATCATGGAGTATGGGTAAATGCCGGTATTAAATTTCTTGGTGATGTTGCATTTCAATACATTCACCGCATCGGACCCAGCGTTAAGAGGATGATCCAGTTTAACCTGGCGTGATCTGGAAAAATCTTCGGTTACAAAGATTACCACAGCTTCTCCAGGATAACTGTTCCCATATCGTGCCTGTTGCAATTCATAGGATGTAATCTCTGCCTGTCCGTCAAACCAATAAGCTTTGAATGCCTTGTCCAACCCATTACCGGATTGTGCGTCACAGCCTGTTAATAAACACACCAATGTAAAGCATAGCATCAAGCGCATACCAAGGCCATTTTATTACATTAAATAAAAGAAACGGCCTTACGGTTCACTATTTCTTTTCCATTTCCAGTCTGGAAACGATCAGCTCACCAACTTTCTTACCCTGGTCCACTCCAAACTCAATGGCAGGCATATAATGGATCCCTCCATAGAGCCGTGAGATAGCTGCTTCACTCGATGCATCGAGAAATGCATTAAAATGACGTGGTTCCAGGCCATATTCAACCTCAACACTATCGGTATAAGCGAATGGTGTTCCAAACAGACTGGTCAGTCCTATGGCAGAAGCAGTAGAAATAACCGAGTGGCCGCTGGTGTGCTCAGGGAAAGGTGGCGTTTGCAGGATCGGTACCCAGTTCTCATCCATGTATTGATTGATGACTGTTTCCGGGCGAATGAGGTTACTCCGGTATTTTTCGTCCCAGCAACTGATGAAGGCATCAAACAAACATATGGAGGTCAGGGTGTACGCTTCAACCGTTTTGGGGAAATCTGCTTTTGCTACGTGACAGGCTATATTGGTAATGCCTATCCAGTGTCCACCTGGAGTGATCTTTTTCGTGGCAAACATGACGTGACCCGTTTGATGGGAGACATAGGGATTGCAATCCCAGAAGCTGGCTATCGCTTTGGTCTCCGGAGTGGATTCATTGACCACCCGATAAACTTCTTCCACTTTGGTCCGGAACTCACTTCCTTCTGTCATATCAAATGCCGGAGGGGCTGCTGGCTTGAACATGCTGGAAGAATCAATGACCATTGTCCGGATCTTTGCCCAGGCAGGCTCAATGCCGTCAATGTAGGCAGGCGGCGTAGGTTTCCACCGGCTCGGTTCATCGGTAATGCTGAATTTGGGAAATGTACGTGTCTGTTTGTAATTGTCGCCATCCATCCAGGCTTTGATATGGGCAGCAACCTCCTCACCATAGGCAAGAGAATTATCCCACACATCGGATGGCATAGTGGGCTTCAGTTTGGCATAAAGATTCTTCTGATACTCTTTCATCTTATCCTCGGAAAAGATCAGCATGGTTCCAATTTTCAGAAAGGCATGGACCGAGGCAAGTTCAAAACAAATTGTCCTGGTGGTATCTGGTTGCGGTGTAGGTGTCAATCCATGCAACTGGCCTGCCAGCGATTTGTAGTCGGGATAAGCCGGCAGCATGGCCTCATAAGCTGCGATACTGGGATATACATAGATCCTGGAAGCAACCGGAGGGGAAAAAATGTCGTGTACGATCACATCCGACAATTGTTTCATTGAATGGTGGATGTTATCGGGGTCTTTCAGAACGGTGAGATAGGCATCTTTTTTCTGGCACCCGGATAAGAGTAGGATGGTCAGCATACTTAATAATCCGAATTTCTTCATTGCTGAGGTCTCATTTGGTTAATGCGAGGAATGGAGTTAACTGTTTCTTCAATGCTGTTTTATGGGCCATCGCGTACGTACACGGTTACCCGGTATCCGAAAGGAGGATCGATTTACCTTTCTTTAAAGCGCACTAAATATACAGTCATTCATTGAATTGACCTTTGTGATCTTCATCAACAAAAAGGGATACGTGGATTGTTCCCTCTGTTCATACCTGAATTCAGTGTGAAATCAGGGATAATTGACTGAATCGCTGAATCTCTGTCTCTATGAACCGGAGTATCGATTGATATTGTTCTTCTGATTCCAGATCGCCATAAACGGCGTTCCATTCCGCTTCTGTTTCGGATGTAGCCTTCCTGAATTCGTTTTGATAGTCCTTGAGACGACTTTCATGAATTCGATGCCGCACTTTACTCAGTAACTGAATCTGATCATGCCAAACCGACTCCAGATTTTGGTATCCAAGTTTATTAAGGACACCGATTGCGGTCAGGAAATTGGCTTGAGGATATTCCGTTGCAAAACGATCCGTAACATCGTGGAAGTCTTCCCAGGACACCATTTCATGTTTATGGATACCATCGATCAGTAATTCTAATTGCTGCTGGTGGAAAAGCAATCCTCCGGCATTAACCCAGTGGTGATCATTCCATTTTAGCGTGTTGTCAAAAGAAGTATCAAGCTCAATCTCACCTGCCTGTTCAGCCATGCAACGTGCGGCGTAAAACAATAACATCTCCCGGTAGGCATTCATGGCCTCCTCGAATTTTACGATCATTACCCGGCGTTTACTGTTTTCGATCACGCCTGTATCGATCTCTGCCATTCCGTCATCGCCGGGTTGATACCGGGATAAAAATTCCAAAGCCTGCAGGATCTCTTGTGCCGTGTCCGCTGCAAGAAAGGACCGGATGGCATTCGCCGGTCGGTTCTTCCGCTGTTCCCTGGTCTGGTGCTTCATCTCATTGCGAAACAATGCATAGGCGTTGTAAATCCACCAGTAGGCAGGAAGAATGGTCAATTCATCCTTTGACGTATCATTGGACAGCAGGGCAAAGGGTAAAGGGTTATTCAGTTCGTAAGCGTAATCACCTTTGACAAGCAGAGTATAACTTGCAAATACACTGTTGTGCTTTATGTTCACACAGAGTCCGGGCCAAAAGCCACGTTTTGCAGTAAATTCCCCGTCCGCTTGCCGGGTATTGTGATTTGATCCTAAGGTAGCCCCGGAAGCGATGTTGCTCTGTCCTTCGATCAGACCGGCAATCAGAAACGAGTTATTGTGATGTTGCTCGTGAAATGGAAAAATCAGGCTATTCAATACTTCACAACATGATATGGTTGAATTAGCTCCCAGATAACTGTTGATTAGACGGGCGCCATACTTCAGTGTGGTATGGTCATCCATTAAAAAGCGAATGGCTTTAACACCGTAAAAGGCCCGGCAACCATAGCCCATAATACCATTGACCATTTCGACGCCTTCTCCGATCTGAGATGGTCTGGCCTCTTCACTCAGGATGGTCAGATTTTTCAACTTATTGGCCCCTTTGATGTATGCGTAGGATCCGATGCGTACGTCTTTCAGGATACGGCAGCTCTTAATCACTGTATTGGATCCTACTTCACCATATCCATCGAATCGGTCACCGGATAAGGCCTGGGTCCATTCTTTAAAGCGGGCCTGCAGGAGTAGGTCTCCGCGGTAGCGGGTCCACATCCAGGCATCAAAAGGACGCATACCGGCAAAGGGCAAAATCTTTCTACGGCCGTTTTCATTCATTACTTCGAGCCAAACGCGGATCGATTCCGGTTCGCCTTCCTTCAGTACCCCTTCACCAAATTTTGCATGATCTGTCACGTGCATTTCGTCAATATTGAGCAATATGACATCGGGGTCGATGAGGTAATGTGCCAAATAGCGAACATTCATGATGGCAACATCTTCCCCCACATCACAGGAGATAATGGTGGAATTGTAGATGCCTACCGGAAGGCTCAAATCATGAAACTCAAGATAAACGGGGTGCAAAGGCCCGATCCTTACCAAACCGAAGAAACGGCTATTGCGAACCAACCGGGGATTAAACCCGTCAGCAACCCAGATATGCCGCCAGTCACTTGCCGTATTTTCCTGATGAACCAAAACTTCAATTTCTGCCGGTTCAAGCGGTCGGAATGCATAAGGCCAGCTCTTTTGCTTGTCTCTGCGGCGTGCATCATCCTCTACCTTCCGCAGTGCCCCTCCTGCAAGAAAATCATATCCAATGTGGTCGATCGGTTTCTTCTGAATGCCTCCCATTATTCCACAGTGACCGATTTAGCCAGGTTACGGGGCTGGTCTACATTGCATCCCTTGATAATCCCGATGTGATAGGCCAGTAATTGTAACGGCACGACAGAGACCAGGGGTGCAAAGTATTCGAGCACTGCGGGGATTTCAATCCAGTCATCTACCTGATTTTTAATCGCTTCATCCCCCTGGGATATAATGGCAATCACTTTGCCATGACGGGATTTGATCTCTTCGATATTGGAGATCACCTTATCATAGGCCTTGTCTTTAAGGGCTAATACCACAATCGGCATTTCTGCATCTATGAGGGCAATGGGTCCATGCTTCATCTCAGCAGCTGGATATCCTTCAGCGTGGATGTATGAAATCTCCTTCAGCTTTAATGCTCCTTCCATGGCTATCGGATACTGGTAACCCCGGCCCAGGTACAGAAAATTAGAAGCCAGCCAATACTTTTGGGCAATGTATTTTATCCTGCCTGCCTGATCCAGCACATCCTCTATCAGCTCTGGTACCAACTGAAGTTCTCTGATCAGCGCCTGTTTTTTCCGGGCATCGATGGTCCCGCGTTCACTTGCAATTTTTATGGCTAGCATGGACAAAACGATGAGCTGGGCGGTGAATGCTTTGGTGCTTGCCACGCCGATTTCCGGTCCGGCATGGGTATAGATGCCCTCATGGGTCGCCCTGGCGATAGAAGATCCAACCACATTACAGATACCTAGAACAGTAGATCCTGCCGATTTTGCCAGTTCAACAGCAACCAGGGTATCAGCTGTTTCTCCGGATTGAGAGATGGCCACCAAGACATCATCCGGTGAGAGGACCGGATTGCGATAGCGAAACTCCGATGCATATTCAACCTCCACCGGAATGCGGCACAAATCTTCAAACAGGTACTCGGCAGTGAGTCCTGCATAATATGAGGTACCGCAAGCGGTCAGGATCAGTCGTTTAGCCTGGTATACCTTGTCTGCATAGGACCTGATGCCACCCAGTTTGACTTCACCTGCCTGGGCTAACACCCTACCCCGCATGCAATCCCTTAACCGGTCGGGTTGTTCGAAGATCTCCTTCAGCATAAAATGATCATAAGCACCTTTTTCAATGGCATCCAACTCCAGGTCCAGTCTCTCGAAATAGGGAGACACACGCTTATGTCTGCTGTCCGTGATCGTTATTGAATCACGTTTGATCACCGCGATTTCATCATCATTCAGATAGATAACCTCATTGGTATATTCCAGGAAAGGGCTTGCATCGGATCCAATAAAATGTGCATGTTCTCCCTTCCCAATCACCAGGGGTGAACCTTTGCGTACAGCAATGAGTTGATCCGGTTCATCCACATTTAGGATCACCAGACCGTAAGCTCCTATTACGCGTTGCAGGGCCAGGTGAACGCTTTCCGCAAAATCCACATCGGTATTGCGGTAAACATCAGCTATAAACTGCACGAGGACCTCTGTATCCGTTTCACTCTGAAAATGGTAACCTTTAGCCTTGAGCTCGGACTTTAAGGTCAGGTAATTTTCAATGATGCCATTATGGATCAATGCGATCTTGCCATCTTCCGAGACATGGGGATGGGCATTGGTGTCATTGGGTACACCATGCGTAGCCCACCGGGTATGTCCGATACCGATGGATCCATGCAATCCATTTCCATTTAGCTGCGAGATTAGATTCGCTACTTTCCCTTCTTTCTTGTAAACAACGAGCTCACCTTCTTCGAGTACGGCAATTCCTGCACTGTCGTAACCACGGTATTCCAGTCGCTGCAAACCTTTTAATAAGATCGAAACGGCAGAATGATCACCGATGTAACCTACAATACCACACATATTGGTTTCATTTTATTGATTGAATAGCCCTCGGTCATCCTGAAAAGAGCAATACATTAAATGATATATCAGAAAACAAAAAGATATAACTAATTCAAAATCATTGTGTTCAAAAACAATGATGGAATTGTTTGCCCTTAACAGAAAACAAGGACGACCATTATTGCTTGCTATCAGGCACGATCGCAGGGGACCTTCCGAAGCACAGCAACGCATCGTTATTACGACCTACAACAAATAATGGTCCATAATGTGGAGAATTGATCTGAACAACATTTTGACATTGTCCAAAAGCGACCAAACCGGATTCCTGGGGAGGAATTACTCTTGGATTACCCCCGGGAAAATCAAGCACAAAGCCAGGGGAAGCATCGTAGCGGCCAAGCTGAATATTAACGGGGTAAAAATTTCCTACTACAGTTACTTCAGGTTCCGGATCGCGATCCAGATTGGCAGGCATTCCTTTCTCGATGGTGGATACCTGACAGGTCAATGGCAGAACATGCATTTCAAACTGCATAGGCGCAACCTGTTCAAAATAGCAATTCGCGAGTTGATACGCGACCAGTTGGACAGCGGTGTCCATGATCTGGGGGTCAAAGACCTCCTTGATGTCCGCACTGGCGAAGTCGTGGTAAGTATGATACTTCTTCCGAATGGTGGGCATCTGTTTGACCAGCTCATCCATCGTGGCAAACGACTTGTAGGAGCCTTTATCGTAGTAGGTCAACACCTGTTCCTGATCACCATTGAAGTCAAAGTCCGCCAAATAAAGGATCAACGGATGCTCTGCTGTGGCCTTGAGTTTGGAATTTAGTCCCAAATTACCACCGATGAAATCCAGATCTCCATCTCCGTCAAAATCCGCGGGAATGAAGGTGTTCCACCAGCCTTCCGAATGGGGAATACCGAGATCATCGCCTTTCAGAAGTTCGAAATGACCGGGTCGGTTCATCGCAATCATCACCGGGGACCATTCACTGGCAATAAGCAAATCCGGGCGGCCATCACCATCCATATCCGCGACATCGATATCCTGAACCATCCCGATACCCATCAGAAAAGGAGCCACATCAAGGGTCGCATCCTTAAAATGGCCATGGCCATCATTGACCAGGATATACGACGAAGCCGGTTTACCATAATGCCTGGGAATGGACTTGCCTCCAATGACCAGGTCTTCATCGCCGTCCAGGTCGATATCCACCGCAACCAGGGCCGACGCCGATAATCCGATTGGTGGAAAAGAATCGCGGATGAAGCGGCCATCGTGATTCCGGTAAAACCGGGTGAATGTCTCGGGCGAATTGTTATTGAATTCATTTCCTCCACTGGCAATCACCAGATCAACCTTCCCGTCACCGTCTAAGTCTTTGAGCAATGCCTCAGTATCTTCAAAATGTGCTTCGGCATTCCACAAAGATTGATTTACCAGGTCCTGCCTGAATGTACCATTCGGCGATTGCAGGAAAAGGACGGCTGTATCCCTGCGGGCAGCTCCTACAAACAGGTCTTCCAGCCCGTCACCATTCACATCTCCCACAGCCAATGCAGGCCCCTCCTGTGAGCTCATATGCGGGATTAGTGGCTCACGATTGAATTCAATGAAACTATTCTCTTTATGGACGTGGTTCAGGTTTGTTTCTTTCGAAAGGTCTTTGTAACGGTATGCCAGGGGAGTTGCATTATCCTTATTCTGCCATGGATAGATACCTTGTGCCTGATCCTGGCGAACTTCTAAAAACTGATCGGCGGCCACATCGGTTAACAACTGATACCGGTGATCAGGCCAGATAACCCATAGTGAATCAATCCGCGTTTGTTTTCCTAAACCAAAGGTGGGCCGTATGTCTACGGAACTTTGAAATCCCCTGGTCGGACTTGCATAGCGGATCAATGACTGACCATGGGTTCGCGCAATAAGGCAGCTACCTACTCCATATGAATTTGCCCCGGTTCCTTTCAGAATGACGGTAAGGTAGTGAAGTGAATCAGCCTGATTCTCCCGGGTGTGATTTTCGTAAATGGCTGCAAAATCGTTGATGTTATTCACTACCAGGTCCAGGTCGCCATCGTTATCCAGATCCACGTAAACACTGCCATTGGAGAAACTTGGTTTATCAAGCCCCCATTCCTGAGCGACATTGGTAAAGGTCAGGTCATGGTTGTTGTGGTACAGGTAATTTGGCAATTTGATCTCCGGCATGTGCTCGAACAACTGGAAATCCCTGGCCGAGACCATTGGGCTGCTGAGCCGGGCCTGAATGGAATCGTTCGTAATAAAGTTGATGTAATCCAGGTCATTGGACCGTCGCAGGATTCCATTGGAAACAAAAATGTCTTCATATCCATCCAGGTCAAAATCACTGAATAATGTGCTCCAGCTCCAGTCGGAGGCGTAGACACCGCTCATCATACCAATCTCCGAAAACATAGGTTTCCCATTCTGGGGATTCAGCCCCCAGTTGAATTGCAGGTTATTGCGGGCAAACTGGTGACCATACCCGTATTTTAATTTGTACTGATAAACATCATAAGCGTCTTCTGCTGCAGAAGACTTCAGGATCACCGGATCTTCCGGTAGCATATCCAGGGTCATCAATTCATTCCAGCCGTCATTGTTGATATCGCCCCAGTCACAACCCATGGAAAAGCGGGAAGTATGCTGGACGGTCTCATACAATGACTCCTTGAAAGTCCCGTCCTTCTGATTGATGTACAGATAATCGTTTTCGTGAAAATCATTGGCGATGTAAATATCCGGCCATCCGTCATTGTTGACATCCGGTGTTATTATACCCAGTCCATAGCCCAGCACAGACGAATAGATCCCAGAAGAGGAAGTAACATCGGTAAATACGTTTCCGTCATTACGGAAAAGCCTGTCACCAGCGGTAGGATGCATCTCATCCAGCAAGGTGTTCCTTTGACCAAAAGTCCCGTTGTTATGCACGGAATGATTCAGCAGGTACATGTCAAGATCTCCATCCAGATCATAGTCAAAGAAAGCAGCCTGCGTAGAATAGGAAGCTATATCCAGTCCGTACTTTTTAGCCTCATCGACGAAATGCGGTATCCCGTTCGAATCATTGCCCTGATTAATATAGAGCTGATTGCGTTGCTGAAAAGTCAGGTGGCTGCCCAGCTGGCATACATAAATGTCCATCAGGCCATCTCCGTTAACATCCGCCATGGTTACCCCGGTAGACCATCCCTCCGGACCACCTACACCTGCTATTTTGGTTATGTCTGAAAATTTAAGATCACCCAGGTTGAGATACAGCTTGTTTTCTGTTTGGTTTGCGGTAAAAAATAGATCCGGTAGTCCATCACCATTGACGTCACCTGTTGACGTTCCGCCTCCATTGTAAAAATACAGGTAGTTAAAAATGTTCATCTCCGGCGTCGGCTCCAGGTCATTCCTAAATGAAATACCCGTTTTTGAGCTGGATAACAACTCAAATCGTTTCGATTCACTGGTGCATCCGGTTAGGAATAAAATCAAAGTCAGCATCATGAAGATGCTCTGAGTCGTTATTGCGCCTTTCCATTCTGCCCCTAGAGCCTGGTTCATAATGCCGGGATCGTCTGTGAATTAATCTGGAAAAGTTGCGGCACCTCATTGTTGATCAGGACCAGTAAGTAGGTTTCGTTTCTAATGGTGACCGGCAAGATTTGTTTTACATCACCTTCAAGGTGCATTCCTGTTTTGGCAAGATCGACACACTGCCAGTTTTCTGCTCCCATATTCAGGACTATCTGCCCCCTGCTGGCGTCCAACTGTGAATATTGGGGCGTGAAATTACTTTCATTACCGCCGAGGATGATATCC
The DNA here is from genome assembly GCA_020636135.1 of Lewinellaceae bacterium. NCBI lineage: Bacteria > Pseudomonadati > Bacteroidota > Saprospiria > Saprospirales > Lewinellaceae > Lewinellaceae bacterium. The sequence continues at coordinate 1,319,990 of JACJYK010000001.1, read as the reverse complement.
GGACGCCCATCGGCATTGACATCGGTACAATTGATGGCACAGACGCAAGAAAATTGAACCTCCTGAGGCAGGGCTTCAACTGTAAATCTCCCTGTTCCATCATTCCATGCAATACAGGATTTAAACCAGGTCGCCTCTTTGACCTGCGCATTTGAAAGCACCTTGTCAGAGAACAACTGATCCATCGATTTGGTCGCAAATTCGACGTGTTTCAGGTTCTGTTTTTTAAGACTGACGATCTGAGATGCCAGCTCATCGCGGGTATGGACCGGCATGTCCTTACCGTCTATGGTACGGGTAATGACTTTTTCGATCGTGCCATTGTCATCAAAATCCTCCAACCATAATTTGACCGGATGTTCTTCATCTGCGGTGAAGAAGAAATTCTCTCCCCGGTTACCCAGGATCAGATCCATATCCCCGTCCTGATCGAGATCGCTACTTTGCATACCATTCCACCATCCCGACAGTTTTTCAAGACCGCTGTCAAATGGATGCAATTGCTGATCTTTCCAGTGAAAGATTTGAGGTGCCATCCAGTCTCCCACCACAACCAATTCATTGGTCTGGTCCCCATCCAGGTCAATCCATTGAGCATCGGTCACCATGCCGATGTGTTCAAGTTCCGGTGCCAGGGTATGTGTTACATCCCGGAAATGCCCTTTGCCATCGTTCTCCAGAAGATAACTCTGTGGATCAATACCGTAGACTCCCGGAACACTCCGATTACCAACAAATAAGTCCAGGTCTCCATCACGATCTATATCCTCAGCTACGGCTACTGCCGTATTGTAGCCATTACCCGGAAAGGCAAAGGACTGCAAGGCAAAATCCCCTTTACCATTGTTGATGTATAACCGGTCATGAAAGTTGGTTGACCCCGCCCGGCCGCGATTTCCTCCGGACCCGACGAATAAATCCAGATCGCCGTCTCCATCAGCATCAAAAAATCGGACTGCCGTATCCTCATAGATGGCGTCACGCAAAAAGGTACGCGTATCCGCTATCGAAAATCCTGCAGGGGACTGGATGTACAGGAGCCCGGGAACATTTGCCGGACCTCCAATAAATACGTCTTCCAGGCCATCTCCATTGACATCGCCGGCATCAGCACGCGGGCCCTCTTTCGATAACATTTTAAAGACCAAACCTTCCTGATAGAAATCAACATATTCATCTTCAGGTTGTGCCGCAAACGGGCTAGGTCCCTCGGTGAGGTAGGTGGCCGTGCCTGCTTGTTGGGGAGCCGGTATTTGCTGACGCTGGAGGGTGGCATAATCCAGTGAATAGACTGAATCAAGGGCAAGCGGGCCGAGGGAAGTCTGCGTCCGGTCCGGCCAGATTATTTGAATGGAATCAATATCCGTCAAAGTATCCATTCCAAACAGTGTCCGATAATCCACAGAGGACTGAAAACCCCGTGATGGGATTACCTGAGCATTGCGGATTTTGTTCCCGCTATACACACGGATGACTGTACCGATGGCAAATGTGTTCTCCGGACTGCCCTTCAAATTAAACCCGATATAATGGTGGTGTAGTTGTAAGGAGGAATTGTTTCGGAATAAAAATGCCTCCTGTTTGAGATTATTCACGACCAGGTCCAGATCTCCATCGTTATCCAGATCGCCATAGGCTGCCCCGTTGGAAAAAGACGGCTTATCAAAACCCCATTCGGGGCCCACCGAATTAAAAGTCAGATTGCCCTGATTATGGAACACCTTGTTCAATTGAGGTTTGGAAGGCATTCTGGTCAGGATCTCATCAATATCCTTTTTTTCTCCGGTCAGGACCATGCGTTGAATTACTTCATTGGCAAAAAAGTCACGAAAATCCTGATCAGTAACATCCTGGAGTATTCCGTTACATACGTAGATATCCCGATAGCCATCATTATCCATATCAAAGAGCAGGGCTCCCCAGCTCCAATCGGATGCAGCGACACCACTGAAGTAAGCAATCTCGCTAAATGAACTGTCTCCATTATTCAACTGCAGCGTATTCTGCATAAACTGGTGGTAGAAATCCCGTGACTGTTTGAGCTGATAGGTCGAATAGTTTTCAAACAAAGTGGTAGTTTTCATGCGGTAATCGTTATCCGGAAGCATTTCCGTAACAAACACCTCGGGATACCCGTCGTTGTTGATGTCCGCCATATCGGCACCCATGGATGACAGGCTCAGATGATTCATCCATTTTTCAATTTCTTCCTTAAAGGTTCCGTCCCGCTGGTTGATGTAGAGATAGTCCCTTTCGAAAAAGTCATTGGACACATAGATGTCCGGGTAGAGGTCGCCATTGATGTCGCCGACAGTGACCCCTAACCCAAAACCAATCAAGCTCCCAAAAATATGAGCCTCTTCACTCACATCGACAAAATGGCCATTGTCATTGCGAAGTAATTTGTCACCCCCACCCTTCAGGAAATCCTCTACTGGCCAGTCTTTAGCGCGGAGGTCTCTTTTGTTTTGGTAGTTAAGCGTATTGACCGGTATAAAACTATTGTTCAAAATGTAGGCATCCAGGTCTCCATCCAGGTCGTAATCAAAAAATGCGGCGTGGGTGGTGTACCCATTTTCATTCAGCCCGTATTCGGCTGCTGATTCGGTGAATGTCAGGTCATGATTATTGATAAATAATTCATTCTCCTGATCATCACCTTTAACATAACCTGCGTTACATACATATACATCCAACCAACCATCGTTGTTGATGTCAACCATGACCACACCTGTACTCCAGGCTTTCGTTCCACCGATACCTGCTGATTCGGTGATATCTTCAAAATGAAAATCTCCCTTGTTGAGGAAAAGTTTGTTGGGCCCCTGATTTCGGGTAAAGTAAATATCTGCCAGTCCATCGTTGTTGATATCCCCGATGGCTACTCCTCCACCATTATAAAAATTCCGATACAACAGGATATTGAAATCCGGAGAATTTTCAACATCATTGACAAAATGAACTCCCGTCTCCTCAGAGGGCATCAGCTGAAAAAGAGCCGGTTTTTCCTCTTCATGGCAAGCCCATGAACTTATCAGAAGTGTGCAGAACACTATACCGGCGAGGGCCTTTTTCACGAAATCAAAATTAGGTGTTTTCAATGCTCGGTGTCAGCGAGTTTCAAAAAAATAAAAAGCTGTCCCTGTGCAGAAGACCCAGGGACAGCTTTTTCGTTTATGGAAATGAACTTAAATCAATATCCCGGATTCTGAGTCAGGTTTGGATTTGAATCCAATGCCTGCTGCGGTATTGGAAACAAAACACGACTAGGATCTGTGGTTGTCTTGGATTCCCAGGTTCCCGTAAAGGTACCAAACCGGATTTGATCATCCCGGCGGAATCCTTCCCAGTACAATTCACGGCCGCGCTCGTCCAGAACGCCACTTACGTCGATGCTGGCCAGTGCAGGAGCACCACGCTTTGCACGCAGATTGTTCACCACGTCCAAAGCGGATTGGCTACTGCTACCGCCACGTACGATGGCTTCCAATTTATTCATGTACACTTCACCATATCGGATCATAATGTATTTACCGGCATTTGACGGGTGGTATTTAATCGCACGGATACCTTTATCTGTGGCAGCACCAGCCAGAGGTACATCGGTGGTAAACTGCAGTGGCTTTTGTGTCCGTGAATCGACCAATGCACTTCCGTCATCTTTGTATTGCTGACCGATCAGGAAGCCTCTGCCAATACCGGAGAATTGGGAACCATCCGGTGCAGGATAGTTACCGATCCGGGGATCGCTCTTGTCAAACTTATTGTAGAAATCAGCCAGGGTGGTAAAACCGTTCCATCCACTGGGATTCTGATCGTAGTGAAGCGTCATAAACCAACGGTTTTGCGGAGTACCGGCAACACTATTCAGGATAACTTCCTTTTCTGAGCTGTTCGAGAAAATTTTGAAGTATTCATCTTCCAGGTCGTATCCTGAAGCGGCAACGGCATCAGCATACTGAACCACCTTTGTCATATCACCTGCATCGAAATTGTAGGGACCGGCTGCATCGGCTGCTGTAAAGACTGCTTTATTCAGGTAAAGGCGCGATAGCAGGGCATTGGCTGCGGCCTGTGTCGCTGTTGAGCGTCCCCCTACCATTGGACCATCATTTGGCAGTGCTGCCAACGCATCCGTCAGGTCCTTGACGATAAAATCAAAAGCTTCGGACCTTGAAAGTACCTTGGGGTCTACATCAACACCTTCGGTAACTTCCCGGAAAGGCACCTGACCGTAAAAATCCATGACATAGTACATGTTCAACGCACGTAAAACTTTAGCTTCAGCCGCTTGTTGCGGACTTGGATTGGAGGCCAGGATTTCATTGCACTTATAAGCAAACGAATTCAGCTGGTTCCAGACACCGAGTACTTGTGAATGCGTTGCATCCCATGATTGGGTATGCAGCAAACGCCATACTCCATTATCACCCCAGTCAACCCCGCGTGTTGGCGGGATCATTTCATCCGAAGGCTGCTCCAGCAGTGCATAGATATTTGCCTGGTCGGTATAGGATCCAAGGTCATTATACGCCGATGACAACAAATCAGTAGGATTTCCGGCCACAAAACCGCCACCGGCATTCTCTTCTACTATGGAATCAACTTCATTGACTTTGAGATCGGTACAGGCTGGCACCAGGGTCAGAATGAATGCCCCGCCCATTATTATATTTATAGCTTTTTTCATTTTCATGATCATGATGAATTTGCTTGATTAAAAGGAAAAGTTGGCACCAAACGTAATCGTCCGAGGACGTGGATACGTCGTGTAATCGATACCCAATGAAGGAATACCATTGATCGATGCATCATTATTCACTTCAGGATCCTGACCTGAGTACTTGGTAATCAGGAACAAATTCTGTCCGGTCAAATATAACCGGATAGATTTGAAGATGTCACCCGAGGTTCTGACATTATAACCCAACGACAAGTTCTGCAAACGAACGAAGTCACCTTTTTCAAGGAATCGCGTGGATACGTCAGGAGCATTCAACCGACCTTCGCCATTGCCAACAACATTTTTCGTAACATTCCGGCCGTTTGCCAGTGCACCGGCGGTGAAGTACGCATTAGCTGTATTGTTGTATACATAATGTCCAAACTGGCCCGCAAAGAAGAAGCTCAGATCAAAGTCCTTGTACGTAAAGGTGTTTGTCAAACCGGCATTCACCGTAGGAAGTGGACTTGCTCCCACAAATTCCTGGACGTCACCATTCGGATAGAGGGTAATGCCTTCCGAATCAAAACCTCCAAACTCTCTCAGGAAGAATGCGTACAGGGGTTGATCACCTGCAATACGTTCAGCAAAAGCGCCGGACAAACCCTGACCGCGAATAGCACCTGTGTTCAACAAACCATTGTAATTCTTAACAATGTTGTGATTGTATGCAAGATTGGCTCCTAAATTCCAGGAGAAATCGGCATTATCCACGATGAAGGTATTCAGCGCCAGTTCTACGCCCTGATTCACCACGTCGGCGTCAAGGTTCTCCCAGGTAAACGGCTGGGGAGCTGGCTGCGCAGAGAACACCTGGATCAAAAGATCTTTGGTATTCTTCTTATACAGGTCAAGAGAGCCTGAAATACGGTTGTTGGCAAAACCAAAATCAATACCAAGGTTCAGCTGGCTGGTTGCCTCCCATTTCAGGTTCGGGTTCTGGAATGAGATGGTTGACAAACCACCGGAGTTGATCCCTTTGCCGTCGGTCTGGAGGCTCCAGTTGCCATAACGTCTTCTAAGCTGGAATTGATCGTGAGGAATGGACTGGTTTCCGGTAAGACCCCATCCCAGGCGGAGCCCCAGGTCCGAGAAGAAATCGGGCACAAACGATTCCTGAATCAGGCGCCATTTAAAGGCAAAGGATGGGAAATAACCATACTGGTTTCCTGGACCAAAGCGGGTCGAACCATCGGCCCTAACTGTACCAGTCAGCAAATACTTGTCTGCAATGTCGAATGTAACCCGGCCGAAATACGATTGCAATTCGTCAATCGTACGGTAGGAATTGTTCACAATTGAATTTTCCGCTGCTCCGAAGTTGTTGATCATCACATTGAGATCATTCGTGCGGAAGTTTGCCAGTTCAAGGGACTTCCCTCCGTAATCAAAGCTCTGGTAGGAATATCCCAACAGTCCATTGAATGAAATACTGCCAAAATCTTTATCGTAGGTGAAGTAGTTCTCCCACAATTTATTCAGGATGGAAATATCACTACTATAAAGGCGTCCGATGTTGTAAATACCCTGCAATGCATTCAGATCTCTCGACAATGCATCTATCCTTGATGAAGTGGAGCGGTCAAATCCCAAAACAGATTTAAAGGACAGATCGTTGGTGATGGCAAATTCACCAGATACATTACCAAGGGTACGCAACGTGTTGGTAAAACCATCCGTAAGCTTAACCATTGCCAGTGGATTCGGTTCTGTGTTGCTCACTTGCTTGAAAGTTCCATCCGCATTGTATACCGGCTGTGTAGGGTTTGCTTTCAGGATGTTACCAATCAAGTCACCTTCAAATCCGGTATCACTGGTGTTGGGTACGTTATCATCATGGTTGTTGGAAACCGTAAACTGAGCCGTCAGATTCAATTTATCCCTGATGAATTTCTTAGACCCGTTAAATCGTCCCGTCAAACGCTGCAAGCCACTCTCCTGGATCACCCCATCCTGGTTCAGATAGGAAAGGGAAAAGCGGTAGTTGCCTCCGTTATTACCACCACCGAAAGAAAGGTTGTGGTTTTGTGTGAAGGCAGTACGGAATAACTCATCCTGCCAGTCTGTTTCAGATCCGCCATTCAAAGTAGCAGCTGCTGCTGCACCATTAAAACTGGAATAAGCGTCGATGAATTCAGAAGGAGAAAGAAGATCATAGCGCTTAGCTACCGTTGACAATCCAAACGATACATTGTAGTCCAGAACACCAGCGCCAGACTGGCCGCTCTTAGTCGTGATGATCACAACACCATTTGCACCCCGTGATCCGTAAATCGCCGTTGCTGATGCATCTTTAAGAATGTCGATACTTACAATGTCACTCGGGTTCAGGAAGTTGAGCGGGTTCTTTGCAGCAACCGTTCCGATCCCCCGACCAGAAGCGGAAGTATTGTCTCCACTTAGTGGAACACCGTCCACCACAAAAAGCGGGTTATTTCCGTTTACCACGGAGGATGTACCCCGTATCCGGATATTGATCCCGGATCCTGGCTCACCGGATGCAGAGGTAATCTGTACTCCGGCCGCCCGGCCCTGAATAAGTTCTTCCGGCGAAGTGATCACACCCCGGTTGAAATCTTTCTCGGTGATCGGTACTACCGCTCCAGTAAGGTCAGATTTCTTCACTGAGCTGTAACCGATTACCACAACCTCTTCGAGTTGCTTACCGATTGCTAATGTTACATCAATTACATTGGAAGCTCCTACTGTGACTTCCTGGTTTTCATATCATGTGTAAGAAAACACCAATACATCGCCCATATTGGCCTGTATCGAATAGGTTCCATCAATGTCTGTCACATTACCAGTTGACGTACCCTTAATCACAATGTTTGCTCCGATTAATGGCTCGCCGCTTTCTGCATCTGTAACCGTACCTGTAATGGTTTTTTGCGCCCAGGTCATGGCTGTCAGCAGTAAGAAAGCCACAAACACGGAGGCTTGTTTCACCGATTGGTCCAACTTAACTCTCATACCAAAATTTATTTTGCTAATTTCTAAAAAGCAACCTTTACAATTTCTTTGACACTAAGGTAGATTTCTTTTGGCAATAAACGAAATTTGTTATATCCAATCCAAAATCAGACTGCTGTAATAGCATCAATCCAGCCTTGAATTACTGATTTTACCAAGGACTTATACATATACATTATGTACATTTGTATTATTGTGTAATAGTTTTGTTATACGGATCTGAACTCCCTTATTCTCAACTCCATTGGATCCGGGTGCCGGAGTCTTCACCAAACAAAATCACGCATTTAAGGTTAAAAAACGAATACCATTAGGGGAATAGATAGCAAGTATTGCCGTTAACGGAATACAATAATCAGCAATACGGTGATGACGAGTAAGACACCAACCTGGACACGGTAATCAAAATACCAGGAAACCGGCTTTTCCTCAATCCCCAATTTTGAATAGAATGTTGTATCAATAAGTTTGGAATCATCGGTGTTGGGATGGAAATAGGTCATGACACCTAACAAAGCGGCATTCAATATAAACAGAATCATGGGAAGCATCGAGTAATGGATGCCCATACGCACATCCAACTCCCACAGAATGAATATAATAGATAACAAGTGACCTATTATCAAAGTAAGGAATGCAGCTTTCCCGGATACCCTACGGCTAATAAAACCTCCTAAGAAGATGACCACGATCGGGGGAATCAGATAAGCGAGCGCTACCTGAACATAGACAAAAATTCCTTCGAACCGGGAGATTAACGGCGCCCAAACCCCAGCAAAAATCATCAGAATCAAGGTGGTATACTTTCCTAACTTGGCAAAATGTTTGGTGGACCGGTCAGGGAAAGACGGTTTCAAAAAATCATTCACGATCAGCGTAGAGGCCGAGTTCAGTGCAGAATCCAGACTCGACATGATTGCTGCGATCATTGCTGCCAACATGAGGCCCAATACGCCAGGAGGCAGCAGACTGGTCATCAACGTTGGAAATACTTTGTCCGGATTATCAAGGTCAGGAAACAAAGGGATCGCCAATACCCCGGGCATAACCATCAGGAACAGGATCGTTAGTTTTAATCCAGCTCCTAATATGGCACCCCAGCGGGCATGGGCTAAACTCCGGGCAGCAAGTATGCGCTGAACAATGTACTGATTAATGATCCAGACATAAAAACCCAGAATGGGCAAGCCAAACAATGTTCCGGTCCACGGTAAGTGCTTGTCACTGCTGGGCAGGATCATTTGCATCCATTTTGGATCAATGTGGGAGACTGCATTTTCCCAGGAGAATCCATATTGTCCAAGAACTGCCAGAAATAAAATAAAGCATCCCATCAATACCAGGACGCTCTGCAGGATATCCGTATATACCACCGCCGCAAGCCCTCCGGCTGCAGTGTAAATACCTGCAATTACAGCTAAAAACATGCATGTCTGCCAAATCTGAACATTCGGATAAAATACCTGAATAATTAAAGCGCCAGCATACAGGCTTGCCGCAATATCAATCACCACGCTTAATAAAATGGTAAAGACAGAAACATATTTCCGGACTTTTGCATCATATCTTTTTTCCAGAAATTCCGGTACGGTTGTAATTCGTTGTTTTATATAATAAGGAAAAAAGAAAAAAATACCCAAAATTAAAATAAGCGTTGCCATCCATTCATAATTGGACGCTGCAACACCATAGGTGTAACCAAAAGCAGCCAATCCAATAATCGTTGTACTGGAAATATTTGATGCAAAAAGGCTAAAGCCAATCGCTGGCCAGGTCAGCCTTCTTCCGGCAAGAAATAATTCCGATTCCGTTTTAGTCTGGCTAGAAAAGGACAATCCTATCACTAATAAAATGACCACATACCACAGTACGATAGTCAAATCAATTACATGCAATCCGGCGTGGTCCATCTGGTTTAGTTCTGTTTAAACATCGAGGATGTATCCAATCAAATCCAATTCTTTGGTCAGTTTTAGTTTTTTCTTCAACCGCACTCTGGCAATTTGAACACTGGTCGCATTAATATTCATCAGCCTGGCAATTTCTTTGGTGGCCAACCCCATTTTTATATAAGCACAATGCCTTATTTCATGCTGTGATAACGTATGATGCCTTTCCGAAAGTTTTTCAAAAAACTGCGGGTGAACTTTATCAAAATGCAATTTAAAATCTTCCCATTCATTGGCAATACTTGAATTGGTCCGAATTATTCGTTTAATATTTTTCAAAACGGACCGATCTGTAATTTGAAGTGAGTCTGAAAATTGACTGGTCTCTTTGTCAATATTTGCCAATATTTCTTTTTGCTTATTGATAAGCAAGGTAGAGGTCACCAACTCTTTATTTCGCAAAACCACTTCCTGTTCAAGGCGAAGATTACGCTCTTTCTGCATTTTCTGAGTTGCTTCTAATTTTTGATTTTCCAAAACACTTTTTTCCAGCTTAAATGAATTACTCGTCAGGAGCCGTTTTGCCTCTTCTTCTTCCAGGATTGACTTGCGCAATGCCACGGAATACCGGTACATAAAAATGAAGAAGAGCAATGCCACACCAAAAATGATCAGTATGGTAATCTGGTAAATGACGCTGGTGTTATCAATTAATTCCATAAACTGGCAATCTAATTAACTGAACAGTATCTATTTTTTCGCCGGGGCTGGTCCATGCCAGATAAATGTTTTGATCCAGATAACTTAGTGCAGGAAATCCACTTACTCTGGAAGGACTTAACTGTGGTATCGACCAGGCTTTCCTTTCTACGCCATCCCAGTCAAATAAATGCAAATTCAAGTTGGTCCGATTCTCTGAATTACCCATCCAGGCTATTGCAAATCCATCGTCATCTATCATTGACATTCGAACTCTTCCCAATGGAGTTAACGAATCCAAGATCCGGGCTTCCATGATTGATCCTCCCGTAAATGAAAATTTCACCTGAGGTTTGTCATGTGACGCAGTAAACCAACCTACAACACCTTTATCGGTATAACCCACAATCTGTGGACCATTGACCGGACACCCGGCTATAGTCCAATTATCCTCATAAATCTGTTCAGGCTCAGACCATGTACCATGGTTATATTTTGCGGTGTAGATGTCCCTGATTTCCTCTTTTGTTCTGTTACGGTATACAACCTGCGGGATGCCTCCGATCACATCAATTGCAGTTTGACAGCAATCGCAAACTGAGGTATCGACCCATTGTTGTTTTAAGACCTTACCATCAGTAAGCACTTCAGCACTGCGCAGTCCTGTAAAACCGCCTTTCTCACCATTTCGACCATCCAACCAAACGACGAGCCATCCGGAATGATAGGCTATAGCAGATGCAAATCCATGCTCTGTAAAGGTTGAATCGTCCGGAAGAGAACCATGTGAGATCCAACCTTTTTGATCATTCGTCTTGGTGTAATAATCAATGGTATAGGAATATTTACCTGAACTAGTGTAACGTAAGCCCAGGGCCAGCATACCATTCTGTCCTGAAAATACTTTTGGAAAATCTGCCCAGTTAACAAACCAATCCAACCTACCATCAATGGTATCAATTTCTGAAGTATTCAGATTCTGTACCAGCCACCAATCCATGCTATCTTCTTGGACAATCCAGCTAATATAGGGTTCATTGTGTTGAATAAACAAGTGAGGTAAAGAACCTAAAAATACAGATCTATCCTGGGTTTCAACCTCCATTCCTACGCGATTACACCCATTCAATAATAGCATCATCCCAAGTAAACAGTACCCACATTCTGCTATTCCATTTTTTTTTGATATCATATTATCTAAATCTCACAGATATAACCAACAGATTTTCATGTGCATCATACATATGCATCATTTTTACAGTGGACGGAGCTGTGGCGCCTAGCGTTGCACATCCCTGCCCTTGGCATAGATTTTGCCTTATCCACATCACGTAAACTACTGTGTATAGATAGATTCTTTACGAAACGGGTATCAATTTAGCAAAACATCGTATGGGATCTATCATACAACTTTAAAATCTAGGTTGTATGATTTCGTATAGGTATGTGTTCACGACAGCCCTGCTGTCCTTATACTTCTTTGGCTATAGTGCCAAAGTGTATGACTCTCCGGATTCTTTCCATTCTACTTTTGATATTGATTATCAACCCTATGAGATGGCCGACTGTGCCGATCTGGGATTTTCATTGGAGGAAGGAAAATTGCGTTTGGTTTCACCACAGCATCTTGCTGCCTCAAATAAGTCCTACACCGTGAACCTGGCAATAAATAACCGGGATTTGGAATTTCAGATTTCCTGGTATGATATGCCTAATGCACAGGGTGAATTGCTGCAATCCGGAAAAAATGGGTTTTCATACGACTATTCAGAAGCCGGATCGAAATCAGTATTGGTCCAATATATTTATAAAGGTAAACCCTACAACTACGTTACGAACTTTGATCTGGAAAGAAGCTCTTCCTTTGCCCCGTTTGCCGTTTCCATTTCCGGAGATTCCCCGACCGGCTGTTATCTGCCTGGACAAGTTCTCAATTTTAGTGCAACCTCTACGAATCCTTCCTTCGATCATTTTGAATGGACCATTTCCGGTAATGTAAGTCCTACCGGCACCATCCCCGGTAGTTCGGTATCAGTCACCGTTGGAAGCCCACCGCCATCCGGTGTGACACCTGCTCTCTTCACGGTTACAGCTTATGATGCAGGTGGCAACTTCCTTGAATTTAGTAGCTTTTACGTCTATTGTAATGATAATACCAACCCAGTCAAAACGAATCCACCGAACATAACCATATCATGTACCCAGGACTATACAGATACCGGAATCACCGGAGTCGTTTCAGCCACGGACAACTGTACTCCTACCGGTCAACTGATGTTTTCCTATACGGATGTACTGGTATCCAGTAACACGTGTACCACAGTCTATAACCGCCAATGGAGGGTGTCCGACTTGTGCGGAAACACTTCCGGCGCTTCAACACCACAACAAATCACGATCCGGGATATTACAGCCCCGGTGATCTCTGTCCCGGCAGCAGTGACCGTATCCTGCGGCGGTAGCACAGCTCCAGGTTCCACCGGATCCGCAACTGCAACAGATGACTGTCATAACCCGGTAACACCAACCTATGTGGATGCAGTAACCTACGATTGCCCTGGCCCGACACAGTTGGCAACCGGCTATACCATAAATCGTACCTGGACAGCAACCGATGCCTGTACAAACTCCAGCTCAGGTTCGCAAACGATCCGTGTAAATCCTGCTCCTGCTCCATCATTCAGTACTCCTTCCCTACCGGCTATTTCCTGTGCGACAGCAGCAAGTTATACTGCGCCTACCTTAACGTATACGAATGGACAATCCGGTAACTGTCTGATCTCCGGATCGGCAAACGGAACCATTACCTCGTCCAGCTTTAATGCATGTAGCGGAGGGTCCATCACCTTATCCTGGACTGTAAGTGGTTGCGGATGGGGAACCATTACCCAAACGGCAACAGTAACTGTTAACCCAGCTCCTGTAGCGAGTTGGACACCGCCGTCCTTACCAGGATCTCTGACCTGTGCTACGGCTTCCAGCTTTTCCGCGCCAAATGCAACGTATTCCAATGGTGAATCCGGAAGTTGCGCTATCACTGAAAGTGTAACACCAGTGGTCACCAATAACTATGACGCATGCGGTGGCACCATCGACATCGTCTGGACCGGAACCGGAGCCTGTCCTCCAGCACCCTATACCGCGTCCATTCCGGTAACTCCGGCACCTACACCAACCTGGGCTACCCCATCTCTCCCGGGAAGTTTGACCTGTGCTAATGCAGGATCCTTCAGTGCTCCTAACCTGACTTACTCCAATAGTGGATCCGGAGCATGTCTGGTAGGTGGAACGGTTACCCCTACAATGACCCTCAATTATACTTCCTGTGGAGGTACCATCGATATCGTTTGGGCTGCACCTTCATTATCCTGCGGCACGATGACCAACTATACCGCATCCATTACCGTCAGTCCGGCGCCCACACCGACCTGGGGAACGCCATCATTACCACCCAGTGTTGCTTGTAGTGATGTGGCTACATTTACAGCGCCTCCATTAACCTATTCCAATAGTGGAGCCGGTACCTGTCTTATAGATGGATCCGTTGCAGCCTCGGTATCAACAACCTATGACGCCTGTGGTGGCACCATAAATATTACCTGGCTGGCACCGGTCTTACCATGCGGCACGATGACGAATTACACAGCTTCTATTCCGGTAACCCCTGCACCAACACCATCCTGGGGAACACCAACCCTGCCCGGAAGTCTTACCTGTGCCAATGCAGGATCATTTTCTGCCCCTAACTTAACTTATTCCAACAGCGAAAGTGGAGGATGTCTGATCAATGGTACTGTAACTCCAACGGTGACCAATAATTATGATGCCTGCGGAGGAACCATAGATATTACCTGGGCTGCGCCGTCTCTGGCATGTGGGACTATGACTGCCTATACAGCCTCTGTACCGGTTAATCCGGCACCGACACCAACCTGGGGTACACCGGCCCTGCCGGGTAGTCTTACCTGTGCCAACGCCGGATCATTTTCTGCACCCAACTTAACCTATTCCAACAGCGAAAGTGGAGGATGTCTGGTCAATGGCACTGTGACTCCAACAGTGGTCAATAATTATGATGCCTGTGGAGGAACCATTGACATTACCTGGGCCGCACCATCTCTGACCTGCGGTACCATGACCGCCTATACGGCTTCCATCCCCATCAATCCGGCACCAACACCAACCTGGGGCACACCAACTTTACCGGCAACCCTGACTTGTTCTGCTGTTTCCTCATTTACTGCTCCTGATCTAACCTATTCCAACAGTGGAGGCGGTGTTTGTCTCATCGATGGAACCGTTTCGCCGACAATCGTCAACAATTTTGACGCCTGCGGTGGCACCATTGATATTACCTGGCCGGCACCATCACTTTCTTGCGGCACAATGGCTCCCTATACGGCTTCAATTACGATAACTCCGGCTCCAACACCAACCTGGGGTACACCAACACTGCCATCCAACCTGGCATGCGGCGACGTCGCGACGTTTACTGCTCCTGACCTTACTTACTCCAACAGTGAAGGAGGTTCATGCCTGGTCGATGGTACCGTCTCTCCGACTATCGTAAACAACTTTGATGCCTGCGGGGGAACCATTGACATTACCTGGCCAGCTCCTACATTAGCCTGTGGTTCAATAGCGAATTACACTGCTTCTATTACCGTGGATCCGGCTCCAACGCCGACCTGGGGAACGCCCAGCCTTCCCGCAACCGTTGCTTGTAGTGATGTAGCTACCTTTTCGGCTCCAAACCTGACCTACTCAAACAGTGGAGCGGGATCCTGCCTTATTGATGGTAGCGTATCACCGACCATTTCAACATCCTATGATGCCTGTGGTGGTACCATTGACATCACCTGGCCTGCGCCTTCGTTGGCTTGTGGTTCTATTCCAAATTATACCGTCTCCATACCAGTAGACCCGGCTCCAACACCAACCTGGGGTACACCGTCACTTCCTGCCAGTATCACCTGTGCCAATGCCGGTTCATTCACGGCGCCTGATCTGAATTATTCGAATAGTGAAAGCGGCGGCTGTCTTATTGATGGTACCGTAACTGCCACGATAATATTAAATTACGATGCCTGCGGAGGAAGCATTGACATCACCTGGCCTGCGCCTTCATTGCCTTGTGGTTCTATTGCGGATTACACGGCTTCCATTCCAGTGGATCCGGCTCCAACGCCAACCTGGGGAACTCCATCTTTACCAGCAACCCTGACTTGTGCGGATGTTGCAACATTTACCGCTCCGGATCTGACGTATTCGAACAGCGAGGCCGGCTCTTGTCTGGTAGACGGAACAGTTAGCCCAACCATCGTGAACAATTTTGACGCCTGCGGTGGAACGATCGATATTACCTGGACCGGCCCAACACTGGCGTGTGGAACTTTAGCCGATTACACAGCTTCTATCCCGGTAGATCCGGCTCCAATACCAACGTGGGGTACACCGGCCCTTCCTGCGAATCTTGCTTGCGGCGATGTCGCTACATTCTCTGCGCCTGATCTTACCTACTCAAACAGCGGAGCAGGGACCTGTCTGATTGATGGTACGGTGACCCCATCAATTGTAAACAACTTCGATGCATGTGGTGGCACCATTGATATTACCTGGACAGCACCATCGCTGTCTTGCGGATCTATGACAGACTATACGGCTTCTATTCCGGTAGATCCGGCACCAGTTCCAACCTGGGGTACTCCTGCATTACCTGCAAATCTGGCTTGCGCTGACGTTGCAACTTTCACCGCGCCTGATCTGACTTATTCTAATAGTGAGGCTGGCTCTTGTCTGGTCGATGGTACAATATCACCATCAATCGTTAATAATTTTGATGCATGTGGAGGAACCATCGATATTACCTGGCCAGCTCCGACACTGTCTTGCGGTTCGCTGACTGATTATACCGTTTCCATTCCTGTAGATCCGGCTCCAACTCCAACCTGGGGTACACCAACCCTGCCGGCAAGTGTCGCTTGTAGTGATGTTGCTACATTTACAGCACCCGATCTAACTTACTCAAACAGTGAGGCAGGATCTTGTCTGATCGATGGCACCGTAACGGCAAGCATATCAACTACCTACGATGCCTGTGGCGGAACCATTGATATTACCTGGCCGGCACCGACACTTCCTTGCGGAAGCATTGGAGATTATACCGTATCGATTCCGGTTGATCCAGCTCCGACTCCCACCTGGGGAACACCAACACTGCCGGCGTCTCTGACCTGTGCAAATGCCGGTACATTTGTTGCTCCTGACCTGACGTATTCCAACAGTGAAGCCGGAGGTTGCCTGATCGATGGTATCGTCACAGCGACCATTACCCTAAACTACGATGCGTGCGGAGGAACCGTTGACATTACCTGGCCGGCACCGACACTGGTATGCGGAACAATCGGTGATTTTACCGCTTCTATAACCGTAGATCCGGCACCGACTCCTACGTGGGGAACACCTGCCTTGCCGGGAAATCTGGCTTGCGCCGATGTAGCAACGTTTACTGCTCCGGATCTGACTTATTCCAATAGTGAAAGCGGAGGATGTCTCGTTGACGGCACCATTACACCAACCATAATAAACAACTTTGATGCATGTGGTGGAACCATTGATATCACCTGGACCGCTCCTACTTTAGCTTGCGGTACCATGACCGATTATACGGCATCCATTACCATTGACCCTGCGTCAGTACCAACCTGGGGAACGCCAACCTTGCCGGCAAACCTGGCTTGTGGTGATGTTGCTACCTTTACCGCACCAGACCTGACCTATTCCAATAGTGAAGGCGGCTCCTGCCTGATTGAAGGAATAATTACCCCGACAATTATCAACAACTTCGACGCTTGTGGCGGTACCATTGATATTACCTGGGCCGCTCCAACTTTGTCATGTGGTAGTTTATCTGACTTTACAGCTTCTATCCCCGTCGATCCGGCACCAGTACCAACCTGGATCGCACCAACTGTGCCTTCAAATCTGGCTTGCGGAGATGTTGCAACCTTTACACCTCCAGATTTGACCTATTCCAACAGCGAAGCTGGTTCGTGTCTTATTGATGGAATCGTAACACCAACAGTAGTCAACAATTTCGATGCCTGCGGAGGAACCATTGACATCACCTGGCCAGCACCGACCCTTGCTTGTGGATCATTATCCGACTATACCATTTCCATCACTGTGGATCCAGCTCCGGTACCAACCTGGGGTACGCCTACGCTGCCTGCAAGTGTCACCTGTAGTGACGTAGCTACCTTTACTGCACCCGATCTGACTTACTCGAACAGCGAAGCAGGATCATGCCTTATAGATGGGACAGTTACTCCCACGATCTCTTCCACTTACGATGCCTGTGGCGGCTCGATTGACATTACCTGGGCTGGTCCAACGCTTGCCTGCGGGACATTGGCAGATTATATAATTTCGATACCGGTGGATCCCGCGGCAGATCCCACATGGGATGCTACACCCGCCATTGGCCCGATCACCTGCTCTGAAGCCGAGTCCGGTTCATTCACAATTCCGGTGTTAGGATTTTCAAACAGTGAAGCAGGTAGCTGTGATGTATCTGGTACCGCCAATGGTGTCATAACCAATACCACATTTGATGCTTGTGGTGGCACGGTAGAAATAACCTATTCTGCGACATCCTTGCCGGTATGCTTCAGTTTAACTGATGTCACGGTATCCGTTACTGTAGTCCCGGCTCCAAGTCCTGTTTGGGATCCGACACCGAGTATTCCGGACATTTCCTGCTCAGAAGCAGATGCTTCTTCATTCATAATTCCTCCCTTGAATTATGCCAACGGTGAGACCGGCACCTGCGAGATATCCGGAACTATAAATGGCGTAATTTCAAATACGAACTATACATCGTGTGGTGGGACGGTTACAATAACTTACCCTGCACCAACCTTACCCTGTAGCGGGCTTACAGACATTACAGTGTCCGTAAATGTCCTGCCTGCTCCATCGCCGGCATGGGATCCTACTCCCTCCATCCCCAACATTTCTTGCCAGGATGCTGAAACTGCAACGGTAGTTATACCACAGTTAGGCTACACCAACGGAGAAACCGGAGCGTGCGAAATTTCAGGTCTTATTGACGGCGTAATTACCAGTCCGGCTTTTGATGAATGTGGTGGGACACTGGTTATAACTTACCCGGCCCCAACGCTCGCATGTGGTACTTTACCGGATATCACGGTAAGTGTCACCGTGGATCCTGCTCCTGCACCTACCTGGGGAAGCTATACCATTCCTACTGATCTAACCTGTGACGATGCATCAATCTTTGTAGCTCCAAGCATCACCTATTCAAACAGTAACTCGGGCTCTTGCCTGATTGAAAATACAGTTAGTCCAGTAGTAACCCCAAGCTTCGATGCCTGTGGTGGAACCATCACCGTTGAATATCCGGACCAGGATTATGGTTGTGGAACATTGCCGGGCTTCACTGAGACCATCAATGTACAACCGGCTTCAGCACCGGTATTTACTTCCACTCCTGCTGATGTCACCATTGCCTGTGATGCTGTAGGAGCTTTCTCACCGGTTGACCTGACCTATGACAACAGCTCTACCGGAGGATGTGCGATCAGTGGAACGGTATCTCCCACGGTAACCTTAAATGCACTGGATTGTAATGATTATATCTATGTAACCTGGTCGTATACCGATGCTTGCGGTCGGTTACTTGAATACACCCAGACCATTGAAGTCATTGACGATCAGCCGCCTACTTTCACGGTGCCTGCCGCCATTACACTTACCTGTGATCAGGATCCTTATGATCTTGGACTTACTGGTGATGTAACCGACGAATCTGACAATTGTGCCACGAACCTGGATGCCACCTTTACGGATAATGCTTCCCAGGGCTGCAATGGCACAGGTTCCATAACCCGTACCTGGTCACTTACTGATGACTGTGGCAATGTAACTACACGCAATCAAACGATCACAATCATCGATGATGTGGATCCAACTCTTGCCTGTCCGGGCAATGAGAATCTGACTTGCGATATTTCAGAATTGCCACCTTATAGCACCTACACCGAGTTTCAAATTGCTGGTGGTTCAGGTTTCGACAACTGTGGCCTGAATGAGGCATCCTTCGGTCTCGTGAGCGAAACGAGCAACGGAGGCTCCTGTCCAGAAATAGTAACCCGGGTCTATAAAATTGAAGATAATTGTGGTAATGTAGCTACATGCTCACAAATCATCACTATCAATGATACGGAATCACCCGTCATCAATGGAGTCGGTACCGATGCTATCGTAGATTGTAGCAGTATCCCACCTGCTCCGGTGCTGAATGTGGATGTAACCGCAACCGACAACTGCACGATCAGCTCATTTACCGTGAATGAAACCACTGTCCCTGGTTCATGCGAATCCAATTATCAGATTGTTCGCACCTACACGGCAATAGATGCCTGTGGAAACACTGCAACCGCAACCCAAACGGTAACTGTCATTAACTGCTTCCCTACAATTTCAGTAACCGTTTCACCTGATGAGATCTGTGAAGGTGGATCATCAGTGATCTCTGCGAGCGTATCCGGGGTATTTACCAATCCGGCCTACCAATGGGAATTCAGCCCTGACCACATAAACTGGTCACCGGCAGGATCCGGTTCATCCATAAGTATCACCAATGCGACGAGTGCCAATGCCGGATTCTACCGGGTAACTGTGGCTGATGCTCCCGGCAATCTGGGAGATCCTGATTGCAGTATCGTTTCAAATGAAGTTTATTTGTCCGTCATACCTCACGAAGAGACCAGTCTTGTGGAAACCGTTTGTCCGGGTGAGGTAGTAACTGTAGGATCAACCAACTTCTCCATTCCGGGAACCTACGATGTAACCCTGACTTCCAGCTCCGGTTGTGACAGTATCGTGCATTTAACCCTTTCTAACTATACCCTTCAAACAACAAACCTGTCCGAGATCATATGCGATGGCGAGTCTGTTAATGTTGGAGGAAGCCTCTTCAATACCACTGGAAATTACACGGTGGTTGTTCCCGATGTTCACGGTTGTGATAGCACCATTAATTTGGATCTGACTGTTAAGCCAAATATTATCCAGAATCAAAGCCTCAGGTTGTGTTTTGGTGAGGATGTTACTATAGGTGGACAAACATTCAATACAACGGGTAATTACACCATTAGCCTGCAAACAGCATTTGGATGTGATTCGATAATCAATCTGAACCTGGTTGTTGATCCTCAACTTACCAAATACCTTGATGAACAAATTTGCCAGGGTGAAACCTATAACTTCTATGGCACGATCTATTCGATATCCGGTAATTATTCTACCGTTGTGCCAGGAACTGTGGGTTGCGATACCATTGCAACTTTAAACCTTCAGGTCGTAAGTGCAATTACAAAGACCATCAACCGTACCATCTGTCTGGGTGATTCAACCCTGTTGGGTTCGACCTACTACAATACATCCGGAACATACACGGGTACCTTTGTTTCAAAGGCAGGGTGCGACAGTATTGTAACCCTAAACCTGACAGTAGTAGATAATATCCTCACGACATTGGATGAGATCATTTGTGAAGGTGACAGTTATTCAGTTGGATCGAACACCTATACCACAAGTGGAACTTATCAAAATACGTTCACTTCGCACGGTGGATGTGACAGTTTGGTTACCCTGCATTTGACAGTGGTCCCTCGCCGTGATTCAAGTATTGTAACGGATATCTGTCAGGGATCGTCCTACTCTGTGGGTGGAAACTCGTACAACACCACTGGTATTCATACGGTCACCGTGCAAAATGCGTTTGGTTGTGATTCAGTCATCACGCTGGATCTTACTGTCCACCCGGAATATACACAAACCAGCCAGGTGGAAATCTGTGATGGTGAATCTTATACCACACCTAAAGGAACCTACACGACAAGCGGAACGTACCAGGAAGATTACTCCAGCGTCTTTGGTTGCGATAGTACAGTGGTGATTCGTCTGACTGTTCGGCCAGTATTTGACAGAACCATCACCCGTCAGGTTTGTGAAGGTGAATCGGTAACCATTGGCAGTCATACCTATAACAGTACCGGCAATTACACCGACTCATTACAAACAAGGTATGGATGTGACTCGGTCATCCATCTGAACTTAACCGTACTACAGGAATTGACTTCCAATATCGATTTGCAGATCTGTGATGGTCAATCTTATGTGTTTGGTTCCCAGACCCTGAATTCAAGTGGCACCTATACGGAGACATTTGCCTCTCAGGCTGGCTGTGACAGTGTAGTCACACTGAATCTCTCTGTTGTTCCGCAAATCACAACGACCCTGGATGAGCAAATTTGCGAAGGGAATGTGTTCTATCTGGGCTCAACACCTTATTCCACATCTGGAACATACACCGGTAATTTCACTTCGGTAGCAGGATGTGATAGTATTGTTACACTGAATCTTACTGTTCAGTCGACCATTCGATATTCCTTCGATCAACCCCTTTGTGAGGGCCAATCCATCGTGTTCAATGGAAATACAATCACCAAGGCAGGAACCTACCGGGATACCCTGGCGAGCGCTGGGGGTTGCGACAGTATTGTTACCATGCGCGTACAGCTGCTTAATTCCTATTCACGGGAGATCAATCAGCAAATTTGTAATGGTGCAACCGTAACCTTTGGAGGTCAGTCACTGAATACGTCGGGAACTTATGTGGATACATTAACAAGTTCATCCGGTTGCGATTCTATTATCACCCTGAACCTGTCGGTATTGCCTCAGATCACAAAATCGATCAACAAGCAAATCTGTACCGGTCAGACATACAATTTCAATGGTACCATATTGACGAACAGTGGTACGTTTATTGACACTTTGCAAACTTCCGGTGGTTGTGACTCCATCGTGACACTTAATCTGTCCGTCTTACCAGCACTCTTAACAGACCTTGATGTCCAGCTGTGTACAGGACAGACTTATGATTTCAATGGCACCCAACTTACCACAGGCGGCACTTATACCGATACATTAACCACGACGGGAGGTTGCGATTCCATTATAACCTTAATCTTAACTTTCAACGACAATTTCCAAACGGAATTGGATCAGAGGATCTGTGAAGGAGAAACGTATGACTTCTTCGGTCAGATCCTTGACCAGACTGGGACCTATACACATACACTAGCATCTACAGCCGGTTGTGACAGTATCATCACTTTAAATCTGGAAGTATCACCAAGCTTCACTGAATCCATTTCAGCAGCTATTTGTCAAGGCGAATCTTACACGTTCAATGGTCAATCATTGAATACTTCCGGAATCTATGTTGATACTTTGCAATCGGCTGGAGGATGCGATTCCATTGTCACTCTGGATCTGACAGTCAATGAGCAGTATGCAGAAAATATCAGCAGACAGATCTGTGAGGGTCAAAGTTTCACTTTCGATGGCCAGACACTGACCACATCAGGAACCTACACAGCCAATCTGACCACGGTCAATGGCTGCGATTCCATCGTGACACTGGATCTGCAGGTCTTACCGCAACTCACCGAAACACTGGATGTAGAGATCTGTGCCGGGCAATCCTATCTGTTTGACGGACAAAATCTGAACATTGGTGGCACTTATACGGCAAATCTGACCTCAGCAAATGGTTGTGACTCTATCGTCACGCTCAACCTGAGTGTTCTGGATAAGATCCGTCGCACCATTGACCAACAGATATGCGCCGGACAGTCATACACTTTTGGTGGTCAAACACTGACCATAGCAGGAACCTATCAGGATACCCTGGTCTCTGCTTTTGGTTGTGACTCCATTGTGACTCTGAATCTGGAAGTACTGGATCAACTGACAACCACGCTGGATCAATCCATTTGCGAAGGAGAGACCTACACTTTTGATGGTCAGTCCTTAAGTACAGGTGGCACGTATACCGCTTCACTTACTGCTGCCAGTGGTTGTGATTCCATAGTAACGTTGAATCTTACGGTCAATGAACAATATGCACAAAATATCAGCCAGCAAATTTGTGAAGGTCAAAGCTTTACCTTCAACGGACAAGCACTAACGACCACCGGCACATACACGGCTAATCTGACCACCATCAAAGGTTGTGACTCTATCATAACCCTGGATCTGCAGGTCTTGCCACAGCTTACCAAAACACTGGATGTGGAAATCTGTGCCAGCCAGACTTACCTGTTTGACGGACAGACACTCAACACGAGTGGTACGTACACTGCAAATCTGACCTCAGCCAGCGGATGTGATTCTATTGTAACTCTGAATCTGGCTGTTCTGGACAAAATCCGCAAAACCATCAACCAGCAGATCTGCTCCGGACAGTCTTATACTTTCGGTGGCCAGACCATTACGACACCGGGTACCTATTCAGATACTTTAGCTTCAGCCTTTGGTTGTGACTCCATTGTCACGCTCAATCTCGAAGTCCTCGATCAGTTGACCACCAACCTGGATCAAACCATCTGTAGTGGGGAAACCTATACTTTCGACGGTCAATCGTTGAATACAGCCGGCACATACACTGCTTCCTTAACGGCTTCGTCCGGCTGCGACTCGATTGTAACCCTGAATCTGCAGGTTATTGATCCTGTCGTGGTAGACATGGCGGCAAGTATCTGTGCCGGAGAAACCTATTCATTTGACGGGAAGAACTTAAGCACCACGGGGGATTACACCGCTACTTATACCAGTGCGGCAGGTTGTGACTCCATCATAAATCTGGCTCTTGAGGTATTGCCGGCACCGACGACCACCATTACGGAAGAAATATGTGAAGGTCAATCTTATGCCTTCTTCGGTAAGAATCTGAATACAGCCGGGACCTACCAGGAAGTGGCTACCACGAGCAACGGATGTGACTCCACCGTGATCCTGGAGTTAACGGTGGTAAAACAAAAGAACAAAACCATCAACAAGACGATTTGTTCCTCTCAAGTATATCCGTTTGACGGTCAGGACCTAACCGCGTCCGGAACCTATACTGCCACCTTTACATCGGTAGCCGGTTGTGACTCAATTGTTACCTTAAACCTGGTTGTTGCCGATCTCATCGAGCATAACCTTCAGCAACAGATCTGCGAAGGTCAATCGTATGCTTTCGGAGGACAACAGTTAACAGTCTCCGGTACATACACCGACACATTAACCACGTCAGCAGGCTGTGATTCGATCGTCACCTTGGAACTGGAAGTAACCAGCCAGATCAAGACTACGGTGGATCAAACGATATGTGAAGGCGAGACCTTTACCCTTGCAGGTAAGAACTACACTTCAGCCGGTGTTTATACCATAAACCTCACCAGCAGCTCAGGATGTGATAGCATCATCACCCTGAACCTGGATGTTCTGGATGCCATTGATGTGGACGATGAGGTCACCCTGTGCGAAGGCGAAAGCATCGACTACCAGGGCCTCACAATCAATGCCAGTGGTGATTATGAAGTCACTCTGACAAGCGCGAGTGGTTGCGACAGCATCATCCATGTGCATGCCACTGTCCTCGATGCCTACCGTGAAGATGTGTCTTATACCTTGTGCCAGGGCGACTCGGTTATCATCGATGGTCAGTCCTATACACAGGCAGCATCATTCAGCAAGACCTATCAGGCTGCCTCAGGCTGTGATTCGATCGTAACTTATGCCATTGAAATCATTCCGGAAAAATCCCTGGTGGGTATAGATCAGGCTATTTGCCTGGGAGATGATGCCATCTTAAAGGTAAATGCAGCATCTAATCTCGATTTATACTGGGAAGGCCCGGGATTATCCTGTACCGAATGCCGTCAACCCAAGGTGAGTCCGACAGAAACGACCACCTACACCGTGAAAACGATCGGATGCACGGGTGACACCATTTCATCTCAGGTAACGGTTACGGTCTATGAAGCGCCGGAAATGATCAAACCTGAAAATGTAGAAATCAAGAAAGGGGAATCCTCCACCTTAACGGTGCAAACCTCCAGCCCGGATGTGATCCTTGACTGGTACGCCAATGGAGAACTGATCTGTTCCAATTGTAAGACCATAACAGTTAATCCGGATAAGACCACCACCTATACCGTGGAAGCAAGCAACCCTGCAGGATGTATGGCCGTTGCAGACTTCATAGTCTTCGTTGCTGACGATTGTGAATTTGATAAGATCGAGATCGCAAATGCCATGACGCCCAATAATGATGGACGTAATGATGAATTCCTGATCCGTAATTCCGGTTCATCGACCCTGGAGTCGTTAAAGATCTTCAACCGTTGGGGTGAACTGATCTTCTCTACCAAAAATGTCGAGAATGACCTATGGGACGGAACGTACAAGAATGCTCCTCTTAACAGCGGCGTCTACGTCTATCTGCTGGAGGGTCACTGTGCTGCGGGAGACAGATTTGTCAAGAGCGGCAACATTTCAATTATTCGATAACAAACAAAAGATAACATCAATACCAAAGAGTTTAATGCCATTTTTTTGATGACCGAGTGATGTGATAATCGCTTATTCGCCCCCCAAGATGTCATGTGGCCTCCCCCCCGCCACGAGCTTATATAGGTAAAAATTTAAAGCTAGGGTTATGAAACACTTTTACTTGTTCATGTTCCTAACGGGGATGATCATGCTGAGTAGGACAGCTGTGGGGCAGGATGTGCACCTGTCACATATCCATGCATCGCCAACATTTCTAAATCCCGCCATGGTGGGGCTGATGAACGAAGATTTGCGACTCATCGGCAATTATCGAAGCCAGTGGCAAACGTTCAATGCCGGATACCGCACCATGATTGCCTCGGCGGACATGAAAGCGTTCAGAGGTTTTGGCCTGCGTGATGAGTTTGGAGCAGGATTGCAGATACTAAGTGACAAGGCAGGAGATATTGCGTACAACACAACGGATATCGCCCTCACCCTGTCCTATCTGAAAGCGCTTAATCGCAATGGCGACCACCTCATATCTGCCGGTGCCCGGATAGGATTTGTTCAGAATCAATTTGATATTGAGAAATTACGATTCCTGGATGAAGATCCTTCTCTGCTGAACGGAGAGCTGATGAACACCACCCAATATCTGGATATTTCCGCTGGTTTGGGATGGTTCGTTCCGCTCTACAACCGATACGATTTTTTGTATCTGGGATTATCGGGGTTCCATCTCAACCGGGCTACCATTTCTTTCATGGATCATCAGGATATCCAAACCGAAGGCCTGCAGTTGTACCCAAAATATACCTTTCACGGTGGGGGTAGCATCCGTGTCAATGCATATGTGGCCTTGAAACCCAGTTTTATCTTTCACTACCAGGGACCACACCGTGAATTTAACCTGGGGACTTTTGTAAGGATGTCCAAAGAGCCACGTACTTACTTCCGTGCACAATCTGCCGTCTATACCGGTTTTTGGTTACGCTGGGCGATCAATGATGGCAAGTTCCAACGCGATGCCCTGATCGGTGCACTACGATACGACTATAAGGATATGGTATTTACCTTCTCCTTTGACATGAATATTTCAGATTTGGCAAAAGCATCCCGTACCCTGGGAGGTCCTGAACTTTCGGTTATGAAGTACTTTGATTTTGACCGTCCGGCCAGAAAGCGCAGTAAAGTGAAATGTCCTGCATTCTAAGTGGATGATAAAGCGCCCATAAAATAACCCAAGCGATGTTTTTGCACTTCTTTGAAAAAAGTAAGGCAGTTCAAATGAACTGCCTTTACTTTTTTATCTCATTAACCGCTTTCTATAACTTTGAATTGAACTTCAATGCTGAATGATATAAGACGCTTTTTAAACTATGTAGAGAGACTAATGAAAAAAAGCGGTCAATGAGTGATGTACATACATTGGTTCGTAAGAAAGTTACCCTGACTTTGAGGTTTCCCTTTCGCTGATACAAATCTGCACACGACAGCGTCGAAAAGAAAGACTGATTGGATTATCGGACGATAATTCAGAATGACCGTGATCAAAATCCACTCCAGACCCCTTTCATGGCCGGCTGACAAAGAACTTAATAGCCTTGACGACCACCTTTACCTAAAAAGGATTGTATCTGTAGTCCTCGCGGCTGGAACGAAAGTAAGGTGTTGCGTGGAGGGCAATACAACCTGAATAGTTAAGCTAAAGATAGATAAAAAGGACTATAGATACAATTGAGTTGAACGAAGCCGCGCTATGGGAAAAGGAAATGATGGTTTGGGTTGAAATGAATGTAGAATAAGAGAAGCATGGATGCTGGCGCATCGATAAAAGAAAGGTAATTGACAGGTGCATGAACTGGAGAATGGATGCAGGAGGAACAATAGGACTACTGCTGGTAGGTATTTGAAGTATGGATGCAAAAAGGATTTGATCAGCATGGTGTCTGTTTTGGATTAAAAATCAATAGGAATTGAAATATTGTTCAAGAGATGCCTGGAGATGATACAGGACGGATCGCCACGCGCAGGTGGTAATTGAGCTATGGGCAGGAGTTTGCCTTTGTGACAGTGGGGACAAATGGAAAGATCAGTGTTGAAGATATTGATGAAATGTTCGATTAGGTCAAAGCGAATTTTAGCAGGTCTACGGCGCTCGAAGAAAGCAAGAATGGCTGGCATGTAGACTTCTTTGGCTTTATTGGATAAGAAGCCGTAATGACGGATTTTGGCAAACCCCTTAGGGAGTACATGCTGGAGGAAACGACGGGCGAATTCCCAGGGATTAAGCGACATGGTTTTGGAGCTGTTGTCGCGGTAATCGCGGTAGGAAAACTGAACGGACTCCTTGGAAACGTGGATCAATCGTTGATTGGTAATGGCCACGCGATGGGAATACCGACTGAGATATTCGAGGACTTTATGAGGACCGGTAAAAGGCAACTTAGCGAAGACATTAAAAGATTTACTTTGAGCCTTTTGCATTAAAGTATTCCAATCCGTAAGGGACCAAAGTATTTGCTTATTGGAGAAAGCCTGTTGAAGTAAATCAAGGAAGAATCGACGGTAGAGTGCACTGATAACGCGGACGGGAAAGAGCATTTTGCGATGGTAGGCATAAACCCAACGATTCAGCTGTGGGACGAAGCCTCCCTGCGGGATGATGCAATGGAGATGGGGATGAAAGGAGAGGTTTTGACCCCAAGTGTGCAGCAGGGCAATCATAGCGGAATGCGCTCCTAGCCATTTAGGATCCATGCTCAAAGTTTGAATGGTCATCCAAGCTGCATGGAAGAGCGCGTGATACACCACCCTGGGAAAGGCTTTAGCCACCGGATTGAGCAGGTGAGGCAACGTAAATACAACATGGAAGTAGCGAACGGGGAGGACATCGACACTGCGATCGAGCAACCATTGTTCGCGTTTGGAGTACTGGCATTTGGGGCAATGGCGATTACGACAAGAGTTATAGGAGATGACAGTGTGTTTACAGTTAGGACACTCGAGCAGATGACCTCCAAGGGCGCTAGTACGGCATTGGAGGATATCGGTGATGGTTTTTTTGACCACCTGGGGTAATGAAGGATCCTCCTTGAGTTGCTCAGCGACGAGATGCAGGACATCGGCCACTTCCCATTGGGGACGCATTAGAGGTTGAGGTCATCCAGCGGACTGGTCACGCCGGCATAACGATTGTTGGTGAGGTGGCAATACTTAAGAGTTGTTTTGATGGACTTATGACCGAGCGTGGCCTGGATGATGCGCAAGTCGATGCCTTTGTCGAGGAGATGAGTGGCATAGGAATGCCGCAAGGTATGGGTGGAAGCGTGTTTGTGGACTCCGGCGCGTGCCAAGGATTTTTTAAAGACATCCAGAGCGGCACGATAGGTAAGGGGTGTATTTGGTTTTTGACCCATGAAAAGGAATTCTGTGGGACGGTAGAACTTATAATAGGAGCGCAACTGGTCAAGGAGCTTTTGGGATAGGATCACTTCACGATCCTTATGTCCTTTGGCATTGCGAACGATGATGCGCATGCGTGCGGAGTCGATATCGGTGACTTTCAATCGACAAGCTTCACCGATGCGTAATCCGGCGGAATAGGTAGTCATAAACAGGGTACGATGTTTGAGGTTGCGAATACATCCCAGAAAGGAAGCTACCTCTTCTGTAGAAAGGACGGAAGGCAATTTAACCGGTGTCTTGGGCCGGTTGATGCGATCGAGAATAGGGGGCTCGCCCAGGGTCTCGGTGTACAGGAGGTTAACCGCAGAGATGATCACGTTAATGGTGGACCAACTTTTACCTTGCTTGACCTGAAAATCCAGATAGTCCTTCAACTCTGGTATGGAAACTTGGGAAGGGCATTTGCCGGTGTGCCTACCAATTTGCCGAAGCGCCAGGGTATAACTGCGAATGGTTCGAGGGCTGTAATTACGAATGTTAAGGTCCCGTTGGAACCGATCACTTAATTGACTCATTGTTAAAGATTTAATGATTAACCAATGAGTCTTTTTACACTATTTTGAGTTAAGATGCTACCGCGTAGCGGTTTAGTTCAACAGTGTAGTATCAGCATCAAAGTATACAGTTATTCGCACCAGGGGAATGAAAACGGAATATTTTCAGGTATGGCTGAAGTACCTTGTTTGTACCTGATTGGTAACTTGGGATAACGGCCCAGACAGAGTATGCGCCGTATTGGGAAGTTTACATTACTCCTCTAAACAAAAAAACCACCCATCAATGACAGGTGGTTCTAAGTTGAACTCTTTGGGTGAAACAACTTATAAGGATATGCAGTTGCAAATATATGTTTTCATATAGAAACTTACCAACTAATTTGACGACCGCATGCAAATAAGTCATAATCGGCCTTATAACCTGGGAAGTTGGTTCAGAAACTCGATCTTTTTACGTTTTGAAACCGGCACCGAGCTGTCATCCGACATGTGTAAAGTGCCTTCTTTATTGTATTTTCTTACATGGTTTAAGTTCACCAGGTGAGACTTGTGACACTGAAAAAAGTTATGGTGCTCCAGGATACGCCTGAATTCGCCAATATTGTATGAACTCAGGATATTGGTCCTGTTCGTCAGATAAACCTTCGTATACTTTTGATCTCCTTCACACCGGATGATTTCATTCATCTCAACAAACTCCAAACCTTCCATGGTGGGAATACCTATCCGATTGGTCTTCCGCGAGGAGTTGCTAAGATGTTGTAACAATTCCTGAATATTAGCATTGGATTTTTTACTCTCAATGCGCTTTTTAGCATTCAATACCGCTTCCGAAAGCATGCTGCTGTCAATGGGTTTCAGTAAGTAACCTATGGCAAAGTGATTAAATGCATCCAATGCATACTGATCATAACCGGTTACAAAGATGACTTCGAATTCCGGATGATCGAACATCTGCAACAGATCAAACCCCGTCTTCTCCGGCATGGCTATATCCAGAAAAACCAGATCCGGCTCTTCATCTTCAATTAGCACATAGGCATCATCGGCATTGTCTGCCTCACCGATAATCTCTATTTCAGGAAAACTTTCCTCCAGCAATTCCTTTAACAATAAACGCGGATATTCTTCATCGTCCACTAAAACAACTCGTATCATTTTTACTAATTTTCGAAAATGGGAATATTTACTATTACTTTGGTTCCGGAAGGTTTACCGCCATCAAATAAATCCTCAATATTAAAATTCAAATGATAGCCGTCCACCTTCTGATAGACTTCCTTGCGTTCTTCCATCATCTGTAAACCGCGACTTTTGTGGGCTCCAATTGATTTCTCCTTGATCATCACCGATTGCAACCGGCCAATTCCATTATCCTGGATAAGAATGTGAATATTTTTTCCTGCCTGATTTACACGCAATTGCAAATGACCTTTTTCTTTTTTATGGAATAAACCATGATTGATGCTGTTCTCCACAAATGGTTGTAAAAACAATGCCGGAATTTGGACATTCATATCCTTTACCGAGCCGTCAATATCCATTTCAAAATCAAACTTGTTATTAAACCGCATTCGTTCAAGCTCCACATAAGTTGCTACAATTTTTAATTCATCCCTCAATGAGATGTATTTATTCTTTGATGCTTCGAGGACAGAGCGGATTAAGTACGCAAATTTACTGATGTAAAGCTCACACGCCTTTTTATTATTTGAGTGTACAAAATACTGGATGGCACTCAATGCATTAAAAATAAAATGCGGATTCATCTGGGCTTGTAATGCCTGCATTTCCAGTTCAGCAAACCGTTTGGTTATCAGCGCTTTCTGCCTTTCTTCCTCCGCAATAATCAAGGTCCTTCGTTTGATGTAACCATAAATCAATCCTCCTGCACTGAGTAACAAAAAAACAATGAAATAGGGACTTTTGTAAAATACATTTTTTACGCGGATCGGCATTTCCCATTCCTCTTCAAGCCAGTTACCGGCAATATTTGTGCCCCGTATCCGTAACGTATAAAATCCCGGACTTAACTGTTCAATGCGAATCCGGTTACTCTTTGTAATATTCCAGCTACCGGCCTCCTGGATCTTATAGGCCAGCGTCATGTTCTGCGCATTCATATTATCCGGATGGTAAAATTGAAGTTCCAGAAATACATCCGAGGGCCGCATGACAATTTCTTTCAAAAAAGGCACTTCATCCGTGTGCCGGACCAAACCTAAATTTCTGTTTAATTGATTGATAGCGACCAGCCGCAAGCCTTTGTCCAAATCTTTATCACG
This sequence comes from Lewinellaceae bacterium, assembly GCA_020636135.1. Classification (NCBI taxonomy): domain Bacteria; kingdom Pseudomonadati; phylum Bacteroidota; class Saprospiria; order Saprospirales; family Lewinellaceae; species Lewinellaceae bacterium. The sequence continues at coordinate 1,288,039 of JACJYK010000001.1, read as the reverse complement.
AAGCTGATCCGGGTAAAAAACACTTACACCATTCATGCCTCCGAAATAAAATTGACCCCGGTGATCCTTTAATACCGACAATCGATTAAATTCCGTATGGCTTATTCCGCTTTGTTCGAGATAATTCGTGACCAGGCCATCCTTTACATTAATGAAGGAAAGGCCATTGAATGTGCCCAACCAGAAATTACCGGAAGCATCCTTCAGGATACTGCAGACGGTGAGGTTATTCAACCCTGCTTCTGCATCGTATTTTTGAATTACACGATTTGTTTTGGGATTAAACAATACAAATCCACCTTCGGTGCCCAGCGCGATCTCTTCCTGACTGACCAGGTAGAAATCCAATATCTGCTCGTTAGGTAGTTGATTGGATTGTGTCCAGGCTTGCCATTCATTTTTGTCCGGGTCGACCCGGTATAATCCGTTTTGAGTGCCTATCCACAGCTTTTGCAGGGAATCTGTTTTGATGCAATTGGGCAGGGCATCGTCCAAAGGATTTTCCTGATCCTTATTTTTCCATAATTCGAATTGCTTGGTAATAAGGTTAAAACGCAACAATAATCCCCCATTATCCACATTCCTCCGCACAGCAAGCCAGATACTGTTGCGGGAACGATCGTATGTCAGATCGCGTACCAGCATATCTGAACCAACCCAGAATAAGTGAGAACGCCGGTTCTTCACATTATAGGAAAACAAATAGGCATTTTGCTGTTGATCACAGAGACTTCCCCACAGGACTGTACTGTCAACCATAGCCAGGTTCGAGCTGCAACTCAGTGGTAAATACCTGTTTTGCAGCGTATCATGAAGATGGAGCAGAATAGCTCTGGAATGTTCATGGTCGGGTGACAGCTCGTGTAATACATCAAATTCCCTTAAGGCATATACCGTGCCGTCAGGCGCTTCAGCCATACCGCGCATCACGGCTCCCCACTGTCCTTTCGAGATTTTCTTGGTGAAAAAATTGTGGATCTTGTTTCCGGATTTATACAGGTAATAGGCGCCGGTAGGCGTCGCCAGGGTGGCTTCATTAAAAATGTTGTCGCTGTACAGGTCGCTGATGATCTCTCCCCCATCAATATTCAGGTATAGGGGCACCACCTCATTCTTCGGAGTAATGATAATGTACCCCTTGGGTGTTTTGAAATTACTCCGGATGGAAAAAACAATATTATCCTGGCGATCCTTAAATCCGCCATCAAAATATTCGTTGGCAGAGACGTATCCAAAGTGATCCAGAACCATGGTCATCAGGTCCAGACGGAAGATGCCCGGAACATTTTCATAGGTGAGTAAGGCATCCCGGTCCCCGCGCGGGGTTATCGTATTCAGTTGCCCCCGCACCGGGTATTGTTCCAATTGCTGATCATGGATCAGTAACAACGTATCATTGATCAGATTACCGACAAAAATGGTTTGCTCATTAGCCCGGATCAAAATCTGTCCCGGATCCCAATTGGAAGGCAATACATACGATCGGACCATCCGCGATCCGCTTTGCAACTTGACATATATCTCAATCTCGCTTTGATTTCCAGTGATCCAAAGGGAGCGCTGCCGGTCCAGCGGATAGAAACGAATCATATTGCCATAGGGAAAGTCTTCGTAACTGACGCTAAGATTGATGGCATTGATCCGATCATAACCTGTCTGCCGGTCCTCGTAAAAGACCCACAAATTCTCCGCATCCGGCATCCACACACTCTGGATATGAGCTCCTGAAAGGTGACGATCTTTATCCTTGATGGTAAAATCCAAAAAGCGTTCTCCATCAAATCGGGTGATGGCATTTTCCGTAACAAACCAATAAAATCCCAGAGAGTCTTTGAAGGTTTGCTTGAGTTGCCCCCCCGGCAAGCCCTGATTCCGGTCCCAGTGATATACAGTCTCGTATTTCAATTCACCCGCCGGACTTATGTACATTTCATTGGACAGGGTGTCCTGACCAAGCACAACCTGAGCAGACAGCACAATCCACACGCTGACAAACGCTACACGAAACAAATTATCCCAGTACTGCTTTAACCTGACCATGTGGATAAATTTAAACAAATTTTTATCCCATCCGGGTTTCCGGAATCTTTGCCCGGAAGTCCCAGTCTTCCGGATCATGTCCTACAAACGAAAGAGTCAGGAAAGATGGTATAAGCGGATGTTGAATGCAGTACCTTCGTGCCATGAATACGTATGACGTCTTGATCGTAGGTGGTGGTATTGTCGGGCTATCCACAGCCTACCGGATATCCATGCAATACCCGCACTGGAAATTGGCCATACTGGAGAAGGAATCCGGGCTAGCTACCCATCAAACCAGTCACAACAGTGGTGTCATACATTCCGGCATTTACTACCGTCCCGGCAGTTTCAAAGCAAAATTATGTCAAGAGGGATACCAACAATTGATTGACTTCTGTGAACGGGAGGGCATCGATTATGAACGCTGTGGAAAAGTGATCGTTGCTACTCACCCGGACCAGATACCTCGACTGCAATCCATCCAGCAGCGGGGTATCCAAAACGGGATGAAAGATGTCCTGTGGTGGGGCGTTGAACAAACCAGAGAGCGCGAGCCCCATGTAGCGGCACTGGCTTCATTATTTGTACCACAGGCGGGTATCATTCGTTTTGCCGACGTGGCAACCAAATTTGCTGAAAAGGTTCGGGCAGCAGGAGGTGAGATCCATCAAAATACGCAAGTATTGGGTATCACACATGCCCCCCGTCAGGTGACCATCGAGACAAGCACCCGGACTTTTACCACCAAGCTGGTAATAACCTGTGGTGGGCTATGGGCTGACCGGCTGGCCAGGATGACCGAGAATCGGTTGGATCTGCGCATTTTGCCATTCCGGGGTGAATATTATGCCTTAAAGGAAGAAGCCCGCCATCTGGTTAATCACCTAATCTATCCAGTCCCGAACCCTGCCCTACCCTTTTTGGGTGTCCATTTTACCCGGCGCATCACCGGCATCATCGATGTCGGACCGAGCGCAGTATTGGCCTGGGCAAGAGAAGGATATCAACGCACCGATTTTTCCTGGAGGGACATGAAAGACTGGATGGGATTTGCCGGCTCCTGGAAACTCTTTAAAGGTTACTGGAAAATAGGCCTGGACGAATATTACCGTTCATTCTCCAAAAAAGCATTTATCAAGGCCGCACAACATCTCATACCAGAATTGCGAGCAGACCAGGTTGAGGCTGCGCCTTCAGGCGTGCGTGCTCAGGCCATACGTGACAATGGAGAATTGGAGGAAGATTTCAGGTTGTTCAAGAGTCCGGGAATCGTCCATGTAGTTAATGCACCTTCTCCGGCAGCTACTTCGTCACTAGCGATTGGAGCCTGGATCGCCTCAGAAGCAGTCACCGCGAAACTGGACTAACCTCCCCCCTTCTTCTTCAATAAGAACCGGCCACCGTAATCAACCAGTTTATCGTATCGGTCCTGCAGTTTAGGCCAATCTCCACCATCAATGTAGTAATAGTCAAATCGACCATCGGTCTGGATTTCTTTGTCGTAGACCAATGGCTCCAGAAAGTCAAGATGGTAAACCACCCGATAATATTCGGAAGCCGGCATAAACAACCAGTTCAACCCGACGGACACCGGCTTTGGGTCATCCTGGGTGATATCATGCAAGGACAGCATCATGGCCTTGGTATCAGCATCATACCACCATTCCCGGCAGGAAGTTAAATTGCCAGACCGCAATTCATGATACACCAGAAATCCGGCTATCACACCTCCTCCTATCCGCATCCAGAGCCTGTCCCGGTTAACCAATATGAATAACCAGAGGATCAGTGCCAGCAAAGGAATGTACATCAGGGCTTTGCGGTTAAACAGGAATTGTGATCTCAGTAACTGGTGCTGAATCAGCATGATGGCGAAAGAAGTAAGTAAGATCAGAACAACAGAAAAATAGAAGCGTTGGGTCAGATTTTTCCGCAAAGAATAAATACCTAAAGCAAACCCTACGGCTGGAACCATAATCACCAACAGAAATACCAGGCCGGTATTGACCGTTGCATCTCCCAGATAATGCTGACTGTATAAGGTATCAGAAACCAGGATGGAAATGGTATCCCATAACGATGGTGCTCCATAAAGAAATTCGCCCTTTGCCCTTAACTCCTGAATAGGTAATGCCAGAAAAACACCCAGGACCAGAAGAAGGACCAGGGCCGGCAGGGCTGTGCTTATGATCCTTTTCCAGCTAAAGGTGTGCTCATGATAAATCAAGGATAGTCCCATTATACCATGTGCAATCATAAATGACGCGAGTAAATTTAATGCTGTAAAATTGCTGAGGACTGCCAGCCCCAACCATAGATAAGACAGGGATATGTCCAGCATTCTACCATCCCGCATCCAGCGAAGGAAAAACCATAAAGCCGTCAACATAAAGGAAACCGATAATCCGTATCCTCTGGCAAGGGAGAAGAAATCGAGCAGGTAGGGGTTGGCATTCAAAAGGATGAATCCGATCCATTGTAATCCAGGCTTATCTTGAGCCAGCAATGCCACCAGGCGCAATGATACCCAGAGATACAAGGCATAAGCCAATACATTGGGAAGTCGAATAGCCCATTCGGATGGCCCGAACAATGCTACTGAACCTTGCATGAGCAGTGTATTCAATAAGTGGTTATTGGCATTTTCCCAACACGAGGCAGACCAGAAACAGGACCACACGGAAACATCATGAAAAGCCAGGTAGGTGTGGGCTTCGTCGTGGGTCATGGAGAGATTCAAGGCCCGTAGAAACACATAAATCAGGAGCAGCAATGCCGAAATATACAGATACAGCGGGCTGGTTAAACGTATTCGACGACTTCGCAATTCCATACGCTGAAGATAACCTATAACCGGTAATTCAACCCGCTCACATCTTCTCAATCCAACTTCACGAGGTCTTTCACACCAATGGGCCGCATGACGTTAAATCCCTCCCCATAGTCTGCTCCAATTCGCCGGCCCATTGCCGCAGAAATGGATTTTACGTAATCCAGAAACTCCTTCCCGGATATGGGTGAGGTAGGCTCCGGGCTATTCGGATCATAAAACTGGGATTTAAATGCCAGGATGGCTTCCATCTTTTTATCCATGTGAGCTGTAATATCTACGATCAGGTCAGGCTTCAATTGGAAATCCTGAATGTAATGATAGATAGCCTTCGGTCGCCACCGTGATTGCAATACCCCTTCATAGTTCGTTTCTATACGGTGTAATCCGGCTAAAAAACAAGCTTGCTCAACCAACTCGCTGGCCCGGCCATGATCGGGATGGCGGTCCTGAATCGCATTGGCCAGTATGATGTCCGGCTGACAATAACGGACGACCTCGATAATCGGATTAATTGATGATTCTGAAATTTCAAAGAATCCATCCCGCAGTCCGATGTTTTTGCGGAACTCGACGCCCATTATCCGCGCTCCCTCCGCAGCTTCGGCCGCCCGGATTTCGGGAGTGCCTCGTGTGCCAAGCTCCCCTTTTGTCAGATCGAGGATACCGACCTTATATCCCTCTGCTATGTGTTTAAAGATCGTTCCGCTGCAGCACAACTCCACATCATCCGGATGTACCCCGATGGCAAGAATATCAACTTTCATGAATTCAGTAATCTTTCAATGGTTCTTTTGACCCGGTTTGAATTGGGCTTGGTAAATGTAACAAAGTACGATACTACTTCTCCATTACGATTAATCAAATATTTGTAAAAATTCCAGCGGGGACAAGACATTGGCCCCAATGTATGCTCGAACTGCCGGTACAGGGGATGTTGCCCGGGGCCCGTGACGTGGATCTTCTCCGTGATCGTAAATGTGGTCTTAAAATAGGATTCACAAAATACCAGTAGCTCATTCCCCTCCAGCGGCTCCTGGTTACGGAAATCATTGCTTGGGGTAGCCAACAGTTCTAATCCCCGATCCCGGTAGAGAGAATATAGCTCTTGCAGTCCGGCTAATTGGGGAGTAAACCCACAATGTGAAGCCGTATTGGTGACTAGCAAAACCTTACCCCGATATTTCTCAAGCGGAATTTGATTCCCGTAAATATCCCGGATCTGATGGTCGTATATGGTTTTCATCGTGCTCAACAAACACGAAGTATGTAGATAAGTTGAGAGAAATACAATGGCATGGAAAAATCAATCCAGGTGTTGTATTGAGGCCGACTTTCCGGAAATCGATGTGGTTTGAATTTTACCAGCGGATCAAAGCCGAACCCCAGGTAAATCCGCTCCCAAATGCTGCCAGGCAGACCAAATCTCCCGGCTTCACCTTGCCCATTTCCCAAGCTTCGCACAGGGCAATGGGGATCGACGCTGCTGTCGTATTCCCAAACTTCTGGATGTTGTTATGAATCTGGTCATCGCGGAGTTTGAGTATGCGTTGGACAAACTGGCTGATCCGCAGATTCGCCTGGTGCGGAACCAACAAATTGATATCTGCCGGAGTGAGGTTATTGGTTTTTAATGCTTCCATGATCACTTCCGGAAACTTCTGAACGGCGACCTTAAAGACTGCCTGGCCATCCATATTGGGGTAATAATCTTCGTCATCCCACATTTTCTGGGTCAGAAAGGCACCACCAAATTCCTGGTCTGGATAGCCAAATCGTTCTGTCCCCAGGTGCACACCGCCATGACATCCCGGATTGATGTAGGCGAGTACCTCGGCATAATTCCCATCCGCGTGCAGATGGGTGGATAAGATACCCTGACCATCTTCTTCCGTAGGCTGCAGGACAACTGCACCGGCGCCATCCCCAAAGATGACCGTAACATTTCTCCCCCGGGTCGTAAAATCTAGGCCTGCACTGTGAAACTCCCCCCCGATCAGAAGTATATTCTTATACATGCCGGTTTTGATAAACTGGTCTCCAACTGAAAGTCCGTATATGAATCCACTGCATTGATTGCGAACATCCAATGCACCGACATTCGGGATTCCCAAAAGGCGCTGAACCAATACGCCGCAACCCGGGAAAAAGTAATCGGGTGAAAGGGTAGCAAAGATGATAAAATCGATATCCTGGGCAGTGATCCCAGCCCTTTCTATGGCAATTTTGGCAGCTTCTGCTCCCATGGTGGAGGTAGACTCATGATGTTTTTTCGCATAGCGGCGCTCCTGTATTCCGGTGCGCTCTATGATCCATTCATCGGAGGTATCCATGACCCGGGTCAAATCATTATTCGTAACCACTTTCTCCGGTACATAGTATCCAATCCCTGCTATCTTCGTTCGGTACATAATCCTAATTTTATACGTTTACAAAATACAAAAAAATGACCGCACCGGGTGTGTCTTGCGAGGATATTGACCAGGTATTCACTTCCCAGATAAAGTCATATCGATCCTGGCCGGTCCCAGCTGGATAAGGATACGTGTAAATGATCATTGTTCCCTCCATGCCGCAGGGTGTTAAATCCCATGATCTTGAAATAAGCCTGCAACAAGGCATTCCGCCAGGCCGGCTGTCCTCTGGTCCGGAGGTCCATGGCATGGGTATAACCATCCTTTTGGAGGTAGTGAAGCGACTGCTTTTTGGAGGACATCCCCATCCTCTTATAGTCCTCCGGTAATCGTGAAGCATCTGTGATGAGGACTTTGCGATCCAAAAGGATCACAGTCGATACGCTAAGCCTTAATAACGGATGTAACTCCTGGAATTCAGCGTGAATAGCATCCGTTTTGGCATGATTCTGAGCCAGGTAAAATGCACTTTGGAAGCCGTAGGCCGTCACCACCAGAAAAACCAACATTATACTAAACCTATTATGTTCGATCGATTTTTCCGGAAAAAGCCTTCGTTGTATCAGCGTCCAGTACACCAGCAGGATGACCGAAGCCATAACAACCCCTCCCAGTACCGTGAGCCAGGCTTGCAAATAGAAATGCCGGTGGAGATATACACCCCCGCGGATCAACAAAACAAATGGTAGGGAAATGTAAAAGCCCCAGCGGATCAGCAGCCACAAGAGGTGCTTCAACATCAGGTTTTCCGTTCCTTCTTACGTGCTGCCGGGAAGAGGATATTGTTAAGAATCAACCGGTAGCCGGGAGAATTGGGATGCAAACTGAGATCCGTCTCCGGATCATGGACCTGGTGGCGGTAATCTTCCGGATCGTGGCCCCCATAAAAAGTCCAGGTGCCCATTCCATATTCTCCGTGAATGTAGCGTGCTTCATGGATGGCCTTATTCTCACCCAGGATCAGTACATTGGATTTAATGATGTCTTCGGGAAATGCCGTGGTCTGCCCCATGAACCCTTTGATGGTGCGGGTATGACACTGGGTCAGCATGGTCGGTACGGGGTCCCATTTCGCCGAGAAGTCAAAGAGTGTAAAATAGTCGTTTTCAGGAGTCACCGTTCGCCGGCGTGTATTGTCAATAGTGGAAAATTCATACTCCAAAGGATTCAATACCAATTTAAAATCACGGAAAGCAAAGGTCTGGGAGTAATCCAGCTTTTGGTTGGCATCCGGATCCATCGGGTCGCCGTCATAAATGTCCGCACAAATATCTACCCCTTCAGTAGCCAATACAATATCATACGTATCCGTAGCGGAACACATCGCAAACATAAATCCACCTCCTGCAACGTAGTCCCGGATCTTGTTTACGACTGCCCGCTTGAGTTCGGACACTTTCTTAAATCCAAGTTTGGCAGCTAGTTCTTCCTGCTGACGCTTATTCTCACGGTACCAGGGTTCGTTATGGTAGGCATAAAATTTTCCATACTGGCCGGTAAAATCTTCATGGTGCAGGTGCAGCCAGTCATACAATGCCAGCTTATCCGACATGACTTCCGCATCGTAAATGGTTTCATATGGAATTTCCGCATAAGTCAATGCCAAGGTGACCGCATCATCCCACGGCTGAATTTTTTCTCCCCGCTGGCTGAATTCCGGCGTATACACCGCAATCTTTGGCGCTTTCTCCAGCTTAATGGCATCCTGATTCACCTCTTCCTGGGCGATTTCATTCCGAATTTTCGCAAATGCTGCATCCGGTATCACCTCAAAGGTCACATCCCGGGTCAGGCATTCCTTCTCAAAGGACTGGGCATAGGGAAATGCAAAACTCCCTCCCCGGTAATTGAGCAGCCACCATGCTTCTACGTTCTGTTCCAAAACCCAATAGCAGATACCATAAGCTTTCAGATGCTGCTTCTGCTTTAAGTCCATAGGAATCAAAATGTAGTTGGCACGGACAATTGCTGTGAAGCTAAGAAAGAGCAATAGGCTGATTAATCTAAGACGCATGATGTTATGGTTTCAATTCCAGCTGATGAAGTAAGAACACATTTGGCGCTCGAAATCGTTCAAAATTAGAATGTATTCATCAACAGGAACCTTAAATTCATGTTAAGATGAGAGACCTTTTCCAATAATTGGGAGAATAATATGATTTTTTACCTGGCGGCGTATCTTTGACGCCCCAGCTAATTTGGTGAACACTTGGAAAACCTAAGTTTTTTATATCCTCCGGTCTACCTCATTCTATGTGCAGCGGCAGCCCTGATCATTACATTGATCTTATATTACCGGAATAAAATCATTCCGACTTCACACCGGTGGCAACAATATCTACTTGGAATCCTGCGCTTTATTGTCAGTTTCCTGCTCGCAGCCCTGCTGTTGTCTCCATTTTTGAAATATCAAACCTCCACGGTCGAAAAGCCGATCATTGTGTTAGGTACGGATGTATCTCAATCGGTGCCGGCACGTATGAAACCTGAACAGATCGTTGCTTACCAGCGGCAACTGGATCAAATGGCCAATCAGCTCTCCGGGGATTACGATATTCACCGGCTCAGTTTCGGTGACGGTGTCCACGAAGGCTTTCGCGATAGCTTTACAGATCCGGTTACAGATATCACACAGTTTCTGGATTATGTCTACGATCAGTACAATGATCAGAATCTGGGTGCCGTCATTCTTGCCACGGATGGATTGTATAATGAAGGCAAGAATCCGATTTACGGCAGCAAGAATTTGAAGGCCCCGATCTATGGTGTATTACTGGGTGATACGACCATTCAGAAGGATGCCCGTGTTGAAAATGTGTATTACAATGACATCGTTTACCTGGGAGATCGCTTTCAGGTACAGGTCGATGTCCAGGCTGACGCCTGTGATGGGGACCGGTCCAATCTACAGATCTACCGGGTGGAGGGTGATAGCCGGACACGGTCTGACCAGGCAACCATAACCATCAACCGGGACCCTTTCTTCCAATCGCTAAATTTCATCCTGGAAGCAGATAAACCGGGAGTGCAGCATTACCGCATCGCCCTGGCCCCGGTCACCGGAGAGGAAGCGACCTCCAATAATTACAAAGACATTTACGTAGATGTCCTGGATGCCAGGCAAAATGTGTTATTACTGGCCTCCACACCCCATCCGGATCTGGCTGCCATCCGCCAAAGCCTGGAAAAGAATAAAAATTACCAGGTCACCACTAAAATATTTGGCGACCCGGTTGAAATTCAGGACTTTGATCTGGTTGTCTTTGATCAATTGCCGGCTCCGGGAAAGTCCATCAATGCCATGCTCAAAACAATGGATGACCGCAAGATAAATCGCTGGTTTATCCTGGGTGCCGATACGGACATCAATGCCTTCAATCAGATACAAAATGCATTATCCATCAAAACGCAGATCCGGAATACCGATGAAGTGACCGGTGAACTGCAAAACAGCTTTGGATTGTTCACCCTCAGCGACGCACTCAAAGATTTCCTCACGGAAATGCCACCGCTGCAGGCTCCTTTTGGCGAATATGGCCTGCGGGCCGGAACAACAGTGTTAATGAATCAGGTGATCAGCAAAGTGGAGACAAATTATCCGTTGTGGCTCTTCCATCAGGACGGAGAGGTTAAGACCGGGATACTCACTGCTGAAGGAATCTGGAAATGGCGTCTTTACGACTATTTAAACCATCAGGATCACCAGCTGGTGGATGAGTTGATCGACAAAACGGTCCAGTACCTGGCCCTCCAGGAAGACAAACGTCAATTCAGGGTGTACCTGCCTAAAAAGATATTCCGGGAAAATGAAATCGTCCGGATGGATGCAGAATTATACAACCAATCCTATGAACTGGTGAATGATCCCGATGTATTCATTTCTATTTACAATGATAATCGGGAGGAATTTAGATTTACCATGGATCGCCGTGGTCTGCAATATACCTTACAAGCCGGTTATTTTCCGGAAGGCAATTATACCTACCGTGCCAGTACCACCTATAATAATGAGGAACTCACATTCAATGGCAGTTTCAGCATCCAACCCGTACAACTGGAAATGTACAACCTGACCGCCGACCGGTCGGTACTGGAGTCATTGGCTAGTAACCGCAACGGAGAAGTTGTGTTACCAGATGCCATGAGTACCCTCCCCGATCGTATCAAGGCACGTCAGGATGTGAAGCCGGTAGCCTATGCACAATCGGTCACCCAGCCGTTGCTGATGATGAAATGGCTGTTCTTCCTGCTCTTTTTCCTGGCGGCTCTGGAATGGTTCCTACGCCGTTTTTGGGGAGGCTATTGATCCAAATTCTTCTACCATTTAAGGTCATATCGCTGCTCCGTCAAAGGCTTCCCGAATGCAGATGAGGGCCTTTCTTCGGTCAGCTGAAATCCATGTCGCCGGTATAATGCTGCGGAAGCAGGTAATCCATCCACAGTCCACAGATAAGCTCCGGAATATTTTTTGGCACGAAGAAATTCCATAAACAATTCCATCAACCGCTTCCCCAGACCGATCCCGCGATAGTGCTGATCCAACAAAAAATACCGGAGCTGTGCTACTTCACCCCGATCCAGCAAAACCAGAAATCCAACACGCAAGCCCTGATGTTCTGCGATCCAAATCCTGCTTTTCGCAGGGTCATACATTTGATAAAATTCGGCAACACCCCCTGCAACATAAGATTCAAATGAAATCCCGTAGTCGTATTCTTCCTGGTACACCTGGCCATGCATCTGAATCATATAACCCAGATCTCCGGACTGTAATTCGGTGCGAATGATCAGGTCATCCAGCGTAAGTTTTTTATTATCCGTTGCACTGGTTCCAAATACATGTTGCAGGGTTTGCATAGCCTTCATGATCTTCTGTTGTTCTGAATGTGTTTTATCACTTATCAAAGTCCGGATTTGCTGGTTTGCAGCAGTATTGATGTTGCCAAAGGCTTGTTCACCTGCCGGGGTCAGCTGAAGCAGGAAGGACCTTCCATCCGTAACACTCTTCTCTTTATGAAGGAATTTTTTCTTTTCAAAAGCCGAAAGGATCCTGCTGAGCAGCCCCTTGTCCATCTTAAGGCTCTCAACCAAACTGGAAGCGGTGGTAGGTTGCTGTGCATGCAGTTCATACAATACCCGGGCTTCTGGCAATGAAAACGGGCTTTGTATGATGTGACGATCCAACAACCCGATGATCTGCGTATAAAACCGGTTAAATCTCCGGATCTCCTGTATGGTTACGTCTTCCATTTTTTATAGTAAATAAATGTATTTTAGTTGACACAATCAACTAAATGAAATAAAAATCAACCAGTGTTGCTATACTACCGGCACAGTTTCAAGAATTTAAACCGCGTTGATCATCCCTTGCTATCGAAATCCATTATCTTTCTTGCCATACATGGTCCTAATCTGCAATACATGGAATTAAAATCCTATCTCATCCACCGGTATCTCGAAACATATGAGGGAAACCCATGGTATGGGACAGCCATCAGAGACATCATAACCCGGCTGACAGCGGAAGATCTGACCCAATTTTTACCTCACACCGAAAAACAACTGGGACAGATTATCCAGCATATGCTGGCATGGCGCGAATATACCCTGGCTCACCTGAAGGGACAGGATGACTACCGGCTTGACGTAAACAGTCCACAGGATTGGCCATCTCCACGGGAATGGTCGGAAGACCTTGTTCACGGCCTGGTGGAACAAATGGATCAGAATCAGAGAGAGCTCATCCAGGCGATCCATGAATTTCCGCTGAATAAACTTGGCGAAAAAGTCCCTGGCAAAAACTATTCGTTTGCCGAACTGATGGAAGGGGTATATACCCACGACATCTATCATGCCGGACAGCTCCAGCTGGGCTGGCGTATATTACAGCAAAAATCCTCTTCGTGAAAAAGCCATTGAACTGGGGCCATCGTTTTGCCAACATCATCCTCTGGTCGGTCATAGCAGCAGCTTTTATCGGCCCGGGGACCGTGACTACCGCAGGAAAAGCCGGAGCCACTTACGGAGCCAGTCTCATCTGGGCTCTGGTGTTTTCCACGATTGCCACCATCCTCCTCCAAGAAGGGGTGGCCCGCATCTTTATGGCCACCGGAAGACCGCTGGGCACCCTGATCGCTGAACAATATCAAAGAAGGAGCTGGCTACCCGTATTCCTCTTCATTTGCCTCATGACCGGGTGTGCTGCCTATGAAGCTGGCAACATCCTGGGAGCTGTGGCCGGACTTGACCTGATGTCCCGGGTGTCGCGGCCGGTCTGGGTGATCCTGATCGTTATGATCGCATTCATCCTGCTCTGGCAGGGGAACCTGAAGCAAATCACCCGGATCCTGGGCACCATGGTTGCCCTGATGGGTTTTTCATTCCTGCTGGCATCATCCCAGGTAGACCTATCCTGGAGTGCAATTGGAAGCGGTGCCCTGATTCCTCAATTACCGGCAGGCAGTGCCTTATTGGTGGTCGCCCTGATCGGAACTACCATTGTCCCTTACAACTTGTTTCTGGGAAGTCGCCTCGGAACCGGACAAACCCTTAACGAGATGCGGTGGGGGCTTGGAATTGCGGTCACGCTCGGTGGTATCATTTCCATTGCCGTGCTGGTGGTGGGAACCGCCATCGACGGATCGTTCAGTTTTGCCGCTCTGGCCGACCAGCTGGCAGGTACCGGCAGCGGATGGGTCCGCTATTTGTTTGGTATTGGGCTGGCGGGCGCAGGAATCAGCTCGGCCATAACGGCACCCCTGGCTACCGCTATCGCCGGACGCACTCTATTCCCGGATCGTCCTGCCTGGCAACCGGAAGGATTATTTTTTAAGCTGAGCTGGATGTTGGTGCTGGGAGTAGGACTGCTTTTTGGCCTGCTGGATGTAAAACCCATTCCGGTAATTATCCTGGCTCAGGCATTGAATGGCATTCTACTGCCGGTTGTAACGATATTTTTATTTTTTGTGATCAGCAATGCCCGCATAATCCCTCCGAAATACCGCAATAGCCAAATTCATAACCTGCTCTTCGTGATGATCACCCTGGTGACGACATTTCTAGGCATATATCAGATCATCGGAGCAATCGATCAGACCGGTTGGGCGGGTAAATTGGAACCATGGCGTTTTGGGATAGCGAGCGGATTGAGTTTTGCTGCAATAGGGATTATCCTCATGATCTGGCTCCGCAAACAACTTCAACAGTAGTCCATGCAGCTATTCGGGAGGGTAACTGCAATTGGCTTATGCTGCAAACCATTTGGTCAGCATGAAAAAAATCACCACCAGGAATACGAAAAAGGACAACACAATCATGTACCAGCTGGACCAGGATTTGGTGAGCGGCGGCTTTTCATTGAGGGTTTTATCTTCCATTGAACTCATTCGATAAAGCTAAGCTATTCTGCTAAGAAATTGAAATGATGTCATAATTGGAGACTATAGCCACCTACCTAAATATTGAACCAATAAACAGAAATTCCAATGCACAACCTTACGCCGGAAATCCTGAAATACATCGATCAGAGTGTCCTCTGTTGGCTGGCGACGACCAGCCCGGACCTGCAACCCACTGTTTCTCCCAAAGAAATATTCACCCATTACGGTGAGGATAAGATCATCATAGCCAATATCGCCTCGCCGCAGTCGGCGAGGAATATCCGGTTAAACAACAAAGTGTGTGTCAGTTTCATTGACATCCTCGTTCAAAAAGGGTATCAGTTGTATGGCACAGCGCAGGTAATTGACCCCACTTCACCGGATTATCCGGAAAAAGAACAGCGATTGACCGCGATGACCGGTGGAATTTTCCCTTTCACTACGATTTTTCTCATTACCATAAGCAGGGCCAGACCCATTATTGCACCTCGTTACACCCTATTCCCTGCCACGCAGGAAGAAGCCCAAATCGCCAGTGCACGCAAAGCGTATGGATTTTAGAGAACGGGCCTTCATTATATCCAAAAGGCCAATCCATGCCATCCCTTAAAATTTTCTTAATGCCATGACCTGGCCTTTCAGCTCAGCTATTTTCTTCTATCTTTAACCAAATCCACGGGCAGAGAGCATCCGGAACTTGAAACCATAATGGCGCAGCTTCAGCAGTTAGATTGGATCGTATTAATAGGCACCCTGCTTTTCATAGTTATCTATGGCGTGTGGAAATCGCGTGGCCAGCAAAATATCGATTCATATCTGTTAGGAGACAAGCAGGCAAAATGGTGGATGGTCGGTCTTTCTGTTATGGCTACCCAGGCCAGCGCCATTACCTTTCTGAGCACTCCCGGACAAGCATATGCGGACGGTATGCAGTTTGTTCAGTTTTATTTTGGGATGCCCATTGCTATGGTCATCTTATGCATCACATTCATACCGATCTATTACCGTCTTAAGGTCTACACGGCCTATGAATACCTCGAGACCCGGTTTGACATCAAAACCCGTCTCATAGCAGCCTTTTTATTCCTGATCCAACGTGGTTTGGGCGCCGGCATCACCATCTATGCCCCGGCGATTATCCTGACCACCATCATGGGATGGAGTTTGCGCTGGACCACCATGATCATCGGATCACTGGTCATCCTCTATACCGTCTCCGGTGGTTCAAAAGCCGTCAACCAAACGCAGAAATTGCAGATGGTAGTGATCATGGGCGGCATGTTCGTGGTCTTTATGGTACTGTTTAATTACATCCCGGAAGGATGGTCGTTGACCGAGGCCTTGCATCTGGCCGGGGCTAACAACAAAATGAATATCATTGACACCTCCTTTGATCTGAATAACCGGTACACGTTATTTTCCGGGATACTGGGCAGTGTTTTCTTGTTCCTGGCTTATTTCGGCACGGACCAGAGCCAGGTCCAGCGCTACCTCACTGGAAGCAGTATTACTGAAAGCCGTATGGGATTGCTTTTCAATGGATTGCTGAAAATACCCATGCAGTTTTTCATCCTTCTGGTAGGGATTATGGTTTTCATTTTTTACCAGTTTCACCGGGCGCCCATCTTCTTCAATGAAAATGTTGTGGATCATGTATACGAAACCGATATGGCGGGCCAGCTCCGGCAAATAGAAGCCGAATACGATGCACTGGTATCCGACCGAACTCAGGTACAATCAATTTTCAAAGAAGCGCTGGAACAAAATGATGCCGGATTAAAAGCTTCATCCAGCAAGCAACTGCAATCATTTTATGCTCAGGAAAATGATCTCAGAGAGCAGACAAAAAGCCTGATCAAAGCCGTGGATTCTTCCATTGAAACCAATGACCGGGACTACGTCTTCCTGCATTTTTTCCTGCATCATCTGCCCAAAGGATTGGTGGGCTTATTATTAGCCGTCATCTTTTCAGCCGCCATGTCCTCATCCTCCGCCGAGTTAAATTCGCTATCATCAACAACTACGGTGGACATGTATAAAAGGCTGATCCGGCCACAAGCATCGGATAAACACTACCTGTACATGTCCAAAGCATTTACCTTCTTCTGGGGAATGGTGGCGGTAGGTTTTGCTTTTTTCGCCTCACTGGCGGAAAATCTGATCCAGTTTGTCAACATTGTCGGATCACTTTTTTATGGTACGATCCTGGGTATCTTCATGGCAGCTTTTTATGTGAAACGCATTACTGCATGGCCCGTGTTCGTAGGCGCCATTTTATCCGAAATAACCATCCTGATCTTATTTTTCAAGTCGGACATCTCGTTCCTTTGGTTGAACCCTATTGGATGTCTGCTTGTCATTGGGTTCTCCCTGATCCTGCAACCCTTCTTTAGCCGGGTTTCGGCTTAAATTTTTTCCGATTGTTTTCGACCATCTGTCACGACCGGGTAACAACGATGTAATCGGATAAAACCTGACGTAGTAATTCCACCTTTTGAGGAATGGTGGCGGGCATTTCGGTCATTTCCATATGCCGGTGAACAGCACTATACAGGGTGTCGATCAGCGATTGATAGGCCGCATTAGGATATTTTTGCCAGCGGTCCAGTACTTGCTTGAGTACCAGCATCTGCTCTTCGCTGAATACGGATACCTGCTGGTACACGGGCGTGTAATTCTCCATCGTACGCATATCCAGAATTTGTTTCAGGGAAATGTTATAATCCGGCTGAATGGTGATGCAGGTGGTTCCGGCGACCAGGTCTCCGATGCGCTGGTGCGGAAGGGTAATCTTTGCCACGATGTAGGCCAGGATCCCTAGCGTAAAATACAGCTCAATAAACCCGAAGAACCAGCGAATAAGATAGTCCAGGCCCCGCGCATCCTTCCCATCAAGCTTTACGATCTTGATCTTTATCCATCGCTTTCCGTAGGTCTGTCCGGAATTGGTCCATTCGGCAATCAGCGGATACAGAAGCCCCAGCACAATTCCCACGATAGTACCTGCCTCATCACCAAATCGGAAAACGTTGAAAAAGAAAACCATGAGCAGGAACAATGAGATGCTGATGATCAGGTCAATAATGAATGCATAGACACGCTCACCAGTAGAAGCCTGATCGTATTGGATGATCACGTTTTGCGTGGTCGTAATATCAATTTTTTGCATATCTTCCCTGATGCGAAAGAAGCCCATGTATGCGGGAGTCCTCCTTCATTGAGCAAAATAAACAAAAATGGAAAACCTATGAGGCGCTGATAAGCCGTGAGGTCCAGGATCCGGAGTCCCTTCATCAGGCGTTCGTAGAAATTACCGATGATCTGTCTTATGCCCGCACTTTTTATCCTAACCGTTCCGTCCGGTATTACCTGAATAGCATTGCTCAACGCTTATTTTACCAATTATCACGTACCAGGCGATTTTCACTACAGGATCTGATCCATTTCTGGACGCTCCAATTGCCTTCTCTTGCTTATGAATATCGAAGAGAGCTAAGGTTGTCTTTGATCGTTTTCACCTTTGCATTTATCGTCGGGGTATTTTCAGCGTACCAGGACCCTGCTTTCGTGCAGACCATATTAGGGTCAGAATACGTCCAGATGACCGAAGAAAACATCGCAAAGGGTGACCCAATGGCCGTCTACAAATCGATGAATGAGACAGACATGTTCCTGGGGATTACCTTAAACAACATTCTGGTATCGATCCGGACATTTTTGATGGGACTATTTTTTGCATTCGGAAGCCTGGTCATCCTCTTTTATAATGGCGTCATGGTAGGCAGCTTCCAGTACTTCTTTATTGAGCATAGCCTTTTCCGTGAATCGGCATTAACGATTTGGATGCATGGTACCATTGAGATCTCCTGCATCATTATAGCTGGCGGGGCCGGGTTGATTATGGGCAAACATCTTCTGTTTCCGAGTACGTATACACGTTTTCAGTCCTTTAAACTGGGTGGAGTCAGAGGACTTCAGGTTCTTATGGGTATCCTCCCTCTGATTACGATGGCTGCATTTATTGAAGGCTTTTTTACACGGTACACGGATACTCCAGACCTGATAAGGTTAATTTTTATCGGGTTGTGTCTGGCCTTTGTACTCTGGTATTTCGTCTGGTATCCTATGCAATTAAAACATAAAGGACAGCTCGCAACCCTTAGTGCGGAAATCACTCCCTTATATAATCCAGCCATCGAATTACATCAGATAAAATCTACGGACCGGCTTATCGGTGACGCGCTCCTTGCTACCCGGCAAACAATAGGCCAATACCTCAGATCCCAATGGCCGGCCTGGATAACGGTAGGCCTGGCAATTGGTGTCATGCATCATCTCAATCTCGTGAGCACGTATGAAGAGCCACTGTTCGAACTGCTGGGTGTAATTGCAGCTCCTGATATACAAAGTGGATGGTACGTTAGTATCACGTGTGGCATTCTTTGGTGGTTAAACCTGACCATTCCCCTCCTACCCTCCTTTAAATCCACACATCACCGGAATGGTGTGTTATGGCTGGCCACTGGATTATATATATTATTCTGGATCGGATTTTCATTTACAGCAAGGTGGTTGGGATTGCTGATGCTCTTTCTGATGGCGGGATATTATTATTTTATGCTGGTTGTTTGGTCCGAAGAACCAGGAACATGGATGCAGACTATGATCCGAACTAAAAATTTACTGCATGGCAATTTAAACCGATTCATGACGGTCCTGGCCCCATTATTATTGATGGAGTTAATGGTATTGTACCTGAGCTATTTCACCATTGCGAAAGGAATACAGATGATGATCTCCTGGAACATTGGGATGAACGAAGCATTCAGCAAAGGACTATTGGCTGTGTACATCTCCTTCCTCTCCAGTGTATTCCTTGCCATCCATTATCAGGTTTGCCGGATGATGTACTGGTCGTTTCGTGAATTGAATGAAGCCACCGGGATCAAAGAAGATGTCAACAAATTTTTTGTGAATGACTAGGCGACTGATGGCGATTACCTGGGTCTTGTTAAGCGTGGCAAGCACCATCGTATCGGGGCAGAACCCTGTCTCACTCGATACGACGGAATGGAAAGCGAAAATCCGACAGCTTCCATCTTATGAAGATCCGGCATCAAGGTGGGAGAAAAACCGAAATGTTCGCGGAGGGCAAGGAACTCAGAAAACAGCAACAGAAACTGAAACCGTCACCAAACGACAACCGGAAAAGCACGGAATAATACCAAATTGGGTCAATAAAATCATCCGTATATTATTGATTGCCGTGGGAGCAATATTCCTTTTTCTATTATTCCGAAACATCCGGATCCGGAGGATTATCCAATCCCCTGTGAGACCCGATGAATCTGTATTGCCGGAAACAACCCTTACAGCATTTACGGAACCATGGTTTTTGGACCGGATTGCCGAGGCCAGAAAGCAACAGGATCTGATCCAGGTCATCCGGTATCAGTTTTTATATGCTTTATGGTTATTGCACAAAAACAATCTGGTCGATTGGCGCAAAGGTAAAACCAATGCTGCGTATCGCAGCGAATTGCAACCCCATCCTCCCCTGCAGTCGCATTTTATTCCTATTGCCCAATTTTATGAACTGATATGGTACGGAGGATATCGTGCATCCGAGTCCATTCTGCAAGCCGAGATCAACAAAAGCGATGCCTTCTTGCAAATAATTCAATCTCTGGCAACGCATGCGTAAATCCAGAGTTGCCATAGCATTGACCGGCATCATAATACTGGCTTTAATAGCCTGGTATATTTTGTTCAGGCCCGTACAAGTTGTGCACTGGGGCAGAAGCTATTCCATCCACCAGAAAAACCCTTATGATCTTTGGTTAACGCATGAATTGTTGGGCCGGATGCTGGGTGGTGATTCCGTAATAACCATTTATCATGACCTGGAAAGCACACTGGATACGATATCGGATCCCGGAAACGCTACCTATGTCTGTATTGGTCAGAAAGCTTATTACCAACCAAACGATTTCAGAGAGCTAGCACAATTTGTAGACCGTGGTGGCACCGCATTCATGTCGTTTGAGAATTGGTTTGAATTGTCCAACCTGATCCTGGATGAAGAGCAAGAATGGATCGTGGAGTCCGATTTTTCATTTGGCCAGGATACATCCTGGTTTCTGAGTATCCCATCGATGGATTCAATACAGTTATGGGACACACTTTCCTTTGTAACAAAAAACATTGACACAACGGAGCTGGTACGCCCCGTATTTTATCTGGCTGACTCGCAACAGATCTTCCCGGACACGCTCATCCGGGAAATCCTGGTAGCGGATGATCCTGAAGCGCTTTGCATAGCCATACCAATGGGCGAAGGCCGGTTTATCCTGCATGCAGCCCCTTTGTGTTTCACCAATTATTTTATGCGGGAAGAAGCAGGCAAGCGCCATCTCGAGTATCTGGCCTCGGCCATGCCACAGGGCCCTGTGTTCTGGGACGAGCATAGTAAATTACCATTTACAAACCCTCCTCCGAGGCCCAGTTCTTACCTGGATTACATCCTGAAACACCCTGCTTTGCGATGGGCCTGGTATCTGATCCTGGCAGGAGCCTTATTGTATGTACTTTCCCAGATCCGACGCCGGCAACGTGCGATACCTGTTCTCAAACAAATCGAAAACACCTCCATCCATTATGCCGAGACGCTGGGTGACTTGTATTTTTCCACCGGAGATCATTTGCCCTGGCTGAAAATGCGTTCAGAACTGTTCTGGCAAGGCTTGCGAAACATGCTGAATATTCAGATTTCGACCCAATCATCCGGTTTCACCAAAGAAGTGGCCTCTAAATCCGGCATTCCAATTTCGGAGATCGAAGCAATAAAGGAAAAATATACTTCACTGGTCCGCCGTCCGGCCATCCCTTCCCGGGAGGTAATTGCTTACGAAGAAAAACTGCAACGAATTCTGGCCCAAATCAACCATAATGAAACAAAAGTTACATCTGCAAATTCAAAATTTAAAGCTTGATCTGTCATGACTGAAGAAAATACAGACTATTTGTATGCCCCGGACGCAGACCTGTTATGGCTGCAGGAACAACATCGTCGATTAAAAGAAGAAATTCACTCCATCATCGTTGGCCAGGAAGACATGATCGACTTATTGATGATCGCACTCCTTGTCAATGGCCATATCCTGCTGGAAGGCGTTCCAGGAATAGGCAAAACCCTCACGGCCAGATTGTTTGCCAAAGCCATAAAGGCGCCGTTTAAGCGTATCCAGTTCACTCCTGATCTGATGCCTGCAGATATCATCGGTACGATGGTCTTCAATACCAGGAACGTCGAATTTGAATTTAAGCCCGGACCACTATTTTCCAACCTGGTACTGATCGATGAAGTGAATCGCGCCCCGGCAAAGACACAGGCAGCCTTGTTTGAAGTTATGCAGGAGCGGCAGGTGACAGTAGATGGTACCAGCTATCCCATGCAATTCCCATACCTGGTTCTGGCTACCCAGAACCCCATCGAACAAGAAGGCACGTACAAGTTACCCGAGGCTCAGCTGGATCGCTTTCATTTTCGCATTGAAATGGATTATCCATCACTGGAGGAAGAAAAAGCAATACTTCGCCGGTTTAATAATCCCGGAAACACCTTGTTGCTTGAAAGGATAGAACCCGTTTTTGATGGTGAAAACCTGAAACGGGCCCAATCCATCGTGGCCGGTATTCATATCAAGGACGATCTGCTGGATTACATTGCAGAAATTATCCATCGCACCCGGGCCACTGCGGACCTCTTCCTCGGTGCCTCACCCCGCGCATCCCTTGCCATCATGCATTCTGCGAAAGCGAAAGCTGCATTGCATGGCCGCCGGTATGTACTTCCGGAAGACATCAAGGAACTGGCATATCCTGTACTGAACCATCGCATCATTCTTTCGGCAGATAAAGAAATTCAAGGCATCAAACCGAACGATATTATCCGTCAGCTTATCGAAACGATACCGGTACCGCGTTAACGATGAATAGCTTTGCTTACATAGGACGAAATGCTTATTTGACTCCGCAGTTTTTCCTGATATGGGGAAGCCTGGTCATTTATTTCATCCTCTCTTATTTTATCACACCCTTGTTTGCTTTGGGTCCTTACCTCCTGTCAGTAATAGGCATCCTTACCCTACTGGATCTTTATTGGTTATTCCGAACCAGCGAACCGGTGAGCAGTACGCGGTCTATGAGTGAACTGTTGTCATTAGGGTACAGCGAATCCGTTACTATCACCGTACAAAACCATACCGACCTCCTTCTAAAAATCCAGATTTTGGATGAGGTTCCGTTTGAATTCCAGATTCGGGATCTACATTATTCTACTTCTCTGGAACCCAATGGAAACTGTAACTGGACCTATCATTTAATCCCGAAGGATCGTGGAACTTATGAGTTTGGTCAAACGATACTACTTTTAGAATCACCTCTGGGCCTGATATCGCGCCGGATGGTTACCGGACAATCCTCTCGTATCCCTGTCTACCCTTCCGTAAAATTGGTCAGGGAGATGCAAGCCATACTGGCTACTCCCCTGGCTGCGCATTACGGCATCAAGCAGGTTCGCCGGATTGGACAAAGCCAGGAGTTCGACCACATCCGGCATTATGTGACCGGTGATGACTTCCAGCGCATCAACTGGAAAGCCAGCAGCCGGGGTCAGGACCTACAGGTCAATCATTATGAAGATGAAAGGGCCCAACCAATCTACCTCCTGCTTGACCGTAGCCGCTCCATGCAATTACCATTCGATGGACTTACCCTCCTCGATCATTCGATCAATGCCGGTCTGGTATTGGCGAATACAGCTCTTGCAAAGTATGACCAGATCGGGTTGTTATCTTTCGCCGAAAAAACCGATGTTTTTCTACAGGCAAATGCTTCTTCCCGGCAAAAGCATCTCCTACTGGAACAACTTTTCGACCTGCAGCCATCGTCGGGTGAGTCGGATTATGAAATGCTTTATTCCACCATTCGCCGATCGCTGAAAGTGCGCTCCCTCCTTTTTTTATTCGTGAATTTTGAAAGCTTGCCTGCATTTGAAAGGGTTTTACCCATCCTCCGACTTATCAACAAGCGACATTTGCTTGTTCCCGTTTTTTTTGAGAACACAGAACTTGAACGTTATATACAGGACGTGCCCAAAGACCTTCGTATGATCTATCACCACACCCTGGCTGAGAAGATCCTCGCTGAAAAAAAACAGATGATCTACCAGATGGGTCTACATGGCATTCAGTCACTTTACACCAAACCGGAAGAGCTGACCATCAACCTGATCAACCGGTATCTGGAAATGAAAGCGCGTACCTGGCGATAATTAAATTTTTTTCACAGGATTTGTCCAAATCCGAACTGCCCGATTGTCATCAGGATGAAATAAATTAGATCATCGTCTGCATTTACTGACAGACACAAAACGAACAGTATGAATGAATATTCGTTGATTATGCGCCATGAGGACGGGTCCAGGATCGCCTCACCCGAACAAATGCAAATCTGGATGAAACAAACCATGGATTGGATCGGAGGTATTGCCGCCCAGAATAAATTTGTCGGTAGCCAGGGACTGATTTTTGATGACGCCAGGGTAGTCCACTTCAATGATGTGGTGACCAATGGCCCATTTGGTGACATTAAAGAAACCATCGGTGGCCTGATCATTGTCCGGGCAGAATCCATTGATGAAGCCGTTGCATTTGCCAAAGGTTGTCCTGTCCTGCAGGGTGATGGCAATACCGTAGAGGTCAGAAAGATTGCGACACACAGATGAGTTATGCACGACCGGTATCCGGTCTGACCACCGGATACCGGTTACCGTTATGAATTCTGAAGCATTAATACCACATCTCTTCCGGACTGAGTTCGGAAAGATCACAGCAGTGCTGACAAGATATGTCGGATTTGAGCATTTAGAGGATGCAGAGGATATTGCCAGCGCTACTTTTGCCAAAGCCCTCGAATCCTGGACCTATGGTCAAATCCCTGGAAATCCACGGGCCTGGCTGTATGCAGTGGCGAAAAACAATGCCCTGAACTGGATCAGACGACACCAGAATTTTAAGACAAAGGAAGCAGACTTCATTTCACTGCATGCCAGCGAAACCGACTATATAGATCTTTCTGAAGGGTACATCCGCGATAGCCAGCTCAGCATGCTTTTTGCCATTTGCCGCTCTTCCATCCATCCCCGGGATCAAATAGGACTGGCACTTCGCGTTCTGTGTGGATTTGGCATTGATGAGCTTGCCAATGCACTGCTTACCAGTAAAGAAACGATCCACAAAAGACTCTACCGGGCAAAACAGAAACTTCGTCTCGAAGGCGTTTCGCTGGAAACACCCTCGGCCAGGCAGGTAAACGACCACCTGCCGACGGTCCTCACCATGCTCTATCTGTTGTTCAATGAAGGCTATTACTCAGAGAGCCATGACTCGATTATCCGGGAAGACCTGGCAGGAGAAGCAATCCGGTTGACAGATTTGCTACTCCAGACTCCGGTCACCCAAATTCCGGAAGTCTATGCGCTGATGGCATTGATGTGCTTTCATGCCTCCAGGTTCCCGGCGCGAAGAGATCAATTCGGTCACCCCATTCTTTACCAGGACCAGGATCCGGCATTGTGGGATCAACCCATGATAATCCGGGGGACTTATTTATTCCATCAGGCAGCCCAGGGAAACCATCTATCCCGCTATCATCTTGAGGCAGGTATAGCTTATTGGCACACACAGAAAGAAGATACTCCGGCAAAGTGGGCTAATATCCTGGACCTCTACAACCATTTGCTGGTCCTGGAATATTCGCCAATAGCTGCACTCAACCGCACCTATGCGCTGTCCAAAGTCAAAGGCAATGAGGTAGCCAGAAAAGAAGCCTTAAAATTAAAGCTGGAAAACAACCCGTATTATCACTCCCTGCTATCCACGTTATTTCTGCCGGATCTTCCTGACCTGGCCATTGCCCATCTCCGGAAAGCAATTGAGCTCGTTAAGACCAGTACCGAACGCGATCTCCTGGAAAGTAAATTGTTGACTTTACAAAGCACCTAAAACAAAAGGCATCCCCGGTTAAAA
The DNA here is from genome assembly GCA_020636135.1 of Lewinellaceae bacterium. Lineage (NCBI taxonomy): Bacteria > Pseudomonadati > Bacteroidota > Saprospiria > Saprospirales > Lewinellaceae > Lewinellaceae bacterium. The sequence continues at coordinate 1,262,304 of JACJYK010000001.1, read as the reverse complement.
GGATGCCTTATGCAGATGAAGAACAGATTACAATTAATTTTCGCCCCCTATCCGGTTCTGCTCGTCTTCAAGGCCGGTGCGGCGATTTCTTGATTTGACCTGGTTATTTCCCAACTGGTAGGTAAAGTTCACCTTCAGCCGGCGGCTGTCCCAGCCACCATTGATGTTCATATACAAAGCACCAAACTGGCTTACTCCATGCCATTTGTTCGTCTTGAGCACGTCGCTGACACTGACCTTCAGGTTAGCGCGGTTATTCAGCAATTTCTTCTGAATGCCAATATCCAATGATCCCATACCGCCCATGCGGAAAGTTCCTCCCCACAAGGACGGGGAATTATACCAGCCGGAGATCTCCAGCCGGAAGTCGTGTGGCAAGGTAAATGTCTCCTGAGCATACATATTGAAAGTGGTCGCAGCAAGGTCTACGGACTTGCCATTGCCATAATCTGCGATATTCCGGGTGTAATAACCGCTCAGGTTGCTGAACGAACTCCACCACTTGGTGATCTGGAAAGGAACACTGAAGGTCAGGCTGACATTATGTTGCTCTGCCAGGTTAAGCCAGGTAATGAAGCTGGCAGCCACCCCGGCGGTATCCGTAATGCGAGTGATCAGATCCGTCGTATGGCTGTATGAAAGCGAGGTGTTGAAGCGGTATTTGTAGGTGTGCGTAAGCTGAATGTTATGCGCATACTGCGGATTCAGGAAAGGGTTTCCTTTTTCATAGGTCAACTCATCCAGGTAACCCAGGAAAGGATTCAGGTCCTGATAATTAGGCCTTTGGATCCTGCGACTGTAGGTCAGCTGGAGGCTGTTGATATCGTTGACCTGATAGGTCAATCCACCGGATGGAAACAGGTCCATGTAGTGCCTTTTTACATTCTGATTATCTACGGGAAGGAAAGCTTTGAGGTCACCTTCTGAATTGGTTTGCTCTATACGCAATCCAGCCTGAACATTCCACTTCTTCCATTGCCTTGAATAATTGGCATATCCAGCGTTTACATTCTCAGAATAGAAAAAGGAATTGCTGCGGTTGGGATCTATAGCCTCTTCGCCCCCATATACGTTAAAGACATTGAAGGTGTTGTCGGTTTCTACCAGGGCAAATTTAACTCCTGCTCCAAGTTGCCCTCCCCACAGTGCTTTCTCATAATCCATCTTTAATGTATAGATGTCGATAATGGTCGGTGTCACATTCCGGTACGTACGCTGATTCAGTAGTGAACCGGATTCATCCCCAGCATAATAATAGTTGGGCTGCAGTTCGGTGCCATCGTTATCATAACGTCCATAGTCTGCATCCACATTGAAGACTGTACCAGATCCGCTGTCAAAGCGGTAATTCACGTTGAAATTATAATTTGAACGGCTTCCTGTGTTGTTGCTGGTGGCCAATAAGAAGCTGTCAATCGTCGAACTACCTATTCTGGAGATAGCCATCCGGGAATCTGAATTGAATTTGTAATTTGAAACATTGCCATTCACCAGAAAGCCCAGGGTATTCTTCTTATTCAGGAAATAGTCACCACCCAGGCGGAAGCTGTTGTTGTTGCTTGAACCCTGATGGCTGGACTTCTGATCAAATACACCACCAACCTGTTCACGGTACAGGTTCATATAATTGTAATGCTGGCCTTCGTTGTAGCCGTAACTGCCGTAGAGATTGTATTCCTTCTGCCGCAGGTTGGCACTTATTTTACCGTTGTAATTGGCAAATTGTCCGATGGAGTACCCCAGGTCTACGGTAGCATTGGCACCCATATTCTTATCCCGCTTGAGTTTTATGTTGATGATCCCGGCATTTCCTTCCGCCTCGTATTTGGAGGACGGGTTGGTAATGATTTCGATGGCTTCAATTTCCGATGACTGCATGGTCTTCAGCATGGCTGCCAGGTCATCGGAACTCAAAGGTGAGGGTTTACCATCGATGTAAACCTTTACACCCGATTTACCCTGCAGAAGGATGTTATCATTGTTATCTACTACGACGCCAGGAGATTTCCTCAACAATTCCATGGCATCATTCCCCTGCGCATTAATACTGCCTTCGATGTTAAACACCATTTTATCCGGCTTCACTTCAATCAATGGCTTGGTTGCCTTGACCACCACCTCGGTCAACTCATTGGCAGATTCAGACAGTTGAACCGGCGGCAGGCTGATCTCCTGGCCTTCGGACACGGAGAATGGGGTTGAGTTGTAGGTATCAAAACCAATAAAGCTTACCTGCAGGAAATATTCTCCGGCATCAATGCCCGGGATGCTGAATCCACCATCTTCATTGGAGACTTCCCCTTTCACCAGTTGGCTATCCTGTACGGCTAAAAGGAGCACATTGGCAAAGGGAACACCTGCTCCCTGCGGGTCCAGTATTTTACCATTGATAGCTCCTTCCTTACCAGCGAAGAGGAATGTAGATAGCATTAGCAATACGAAAGTCAGGTTAAATGATTTCATTTAAGTCAGTTTAGTTCAGTTGAATGATGGGTCAAAACTATTCCGAATTCCGACCCGGGTCCATTATTATCGACCAATACCAGGTGTTAAGTGCTGAAGCCAGCAATTCCTGCTACGGAACAGGGATAGGACGTCTGAGACTGCCCAAAGGTTTCAGTTTTCAATAATTATCCTGGATGAAGCATAAAAAAAGAGGTACTGTGCGTGTACCTCTTTAAATTAGGATGAGAACAAGAATGTATTCAATTGGCATTAATAACCCGGCCGGAGCCACTGGTGCGCACGTCTAATAGCGGGTTCCCTTTGTAAAAGACATCGCCCGATCCGCTGATGCGTACATCAAGCTGATCACTGACACGAACTTCTGCATCGCCCGATCCGGAGATGTCCATGGAGGTGTTTTTTGATTCGAGATTGAATGCTTGGTATTTACCGCTTCCACTAATCCGGTAATCCACATTTTCTCCATTTCCTTCCAGAATCAGGGAGCCGCTGCCGGAGATCTGTCCATCCAGACTTAATACATTGATGGCCATATCCACTTTCCCGGAACCACTGATGTCAATATCAATCCCGCTTCCGGAGATGGTATTCGTGGATACCAATGATCCTGAACTACTTACTTTTACCGCTTCCAGTCTGGGTAATGTAATCCGAATAACTACTTCTTTAATGTTGCGGGAACAATGGTCGAGGCGAATGTTCCATTCCCTGTTGCGAATATCGGTGTTCAGGTTATCGACCACCGATTCATAACCTTCAACGACAACGCTTTGATGATCTCCCTGTTCGACGATTACCTCGGCGTCGATACTCAACTGGATGCGATCAAAGTCTTCCAGGTTAAAGCTCTGCTCGATGTAATCCCCTTCCGCCGTGATACAACCAAAGATATCACGGTTCCCAAAGTCAAAAAAGCACGAAGTGAAAGCAACACTTGTCAAAAAGAAAACTCCAATATGTGTTTTCATAGTCTGTTATTTTAATAAGGTTTAGATGAATTATTTCAAGCCGTACCGAATACCGGCAGACCAGCCGGTCCAGTGGTACACCCGCCAATTGCTGTGATCAAGTTCCCTCGTTCTACCAGTCCAGGGCCTGAACTCGACCGATCCATCCGGCAAGACATCCCTGTCCGGATGGCCGAAAATTTGCCAGGATGGTCCCCCGAAAATGGCCAGCTTTCTGGTCACCGCAATTTCAAGATCAAGCTTGGCAGAGTATAAGACACCATTTCTGTCAAGTTGGTTACCAGCGATGATCCACTGGGCCAAACCTTCCAGGTTGATTCCTCCCCAATCTCTGAGTGCTAAATAGGATCCCAGCCCATAACCCAGAGCCCAGAACGGATGATCTCCGGTTTTTTGCCAGCCCACGTTCAGTAAATTGTGCAGTGCCCTGGATCCCAGACTTCCTGTGATCTCCACCGGGAAAGCAGCTGAGGCAGCCAGTGAAATACGGTTGTGTCCGTGTTTGACAAAATTCAACAGGCCAATGGAAGCACCAGTCAGGGAATCCGCAATGTTTACAAGCCCTACCTGGCTTCCATAAACCGTATCTGCCCGGTTCCCCAATGCGGACAACTGCCATCCTTTTACATTTCCCGCACTGTTAAACAATCCGCTCACCTGTGTCCGTGAGCTACCCTTAGCCTTATTAAAGATGCCGGCAAACTGAAAGTCATTGGTTGCTCCGTAAGCCAGGTTGGCACCACCCGCACACTGCACTCCCACCACATCACCATGAGCCACGTTAAACATCCCAGCAATTTGTAACCCTTCCATGGACCCGGTTATATTGGCCAAAGAAGCGAATTGTGCACCCCAGGTCCTGCCATGGTTCACATTGACACCGCCGGAAATCTGAAATCCCTCCATGGACTCGCCAACCTGATTGATAAATCCGGCTAATTGCAACCCGGTCATATCCCAGGTCACCTCATTGATCAATCCACCTACTTCCACCCCTTCCACCAGTCCGGTCTGTCCCCACAGCATGTTAAAAGACAAATGGTAAGCTTTCAGCTGGGGCATCACTCCACCGCTGGATATCCCTGGCAGAAAGGTGATCTGATATTTTTCGGGTTGAAGAGGTGGCAACTTCATCGAGCCGGGCGCATGGATGACTTCCGGTACTACCGACGGAAGGTATGCGGGTATCTTCCGCTGATCCAATAATGATACCTGGTAGGCTTCCCGCACCGGATAGATCGCTTCCGTTGTGTTAACAGATAATTCAGGTATTGACTGCTCTACCACAAAGTCCGGATCTGCACTCAGGACAAATAAATTATCGATTCGCTGACTACGAATTCCGTACCGGGACCAGAAGTTAATCAAGTCCGTCTCCGTAGGCTGTTCCTGAAAACGCCAATCAACGGTCCGCGCTAACGGCAACCGGTCGGGGCTGTAGGCGAACTGCATGCCGTATAAACTTTCCAGCCGGCGTATGGCCTCCTCAATGGTTAATCCCTGAACCCGGACTATGGTTGTCCTTTCGATGACCAGTTCCTGACCGAAGCATGCCGAGGCGGTCAAAATCAATCCGATGATCCATTTAACAGCCGGGCCCATCAAGATAGATTTTACCTGACTGGTAGGTGATGTCCACCTGCAGGATCAGCTTAAGAATCTCGAGCATCTCCTCTTGTGTCTTGTGATCCAATGTAGCGGAAACACGGCAATGCCTTAAAGCAGGATTGGCCAATTCCAGATCAATGCCATACATCCTTTCCAAACCTGGAATGATGTCTTCGAGTTTTTGCTGATCAATTTTCCAAACCCGGGTAGCCCACGCCAAATCACCTTCATCGGTCATCTCACTGGTGGACCAGCTTCCCTGTTGTTCATCCCAGACTGTCGATTCCATCGCGGTCAGGATTACGGTATTCGCAGTGGTTTCTCTTCTTACAGCTACGCGGCCATGCAGTACCTCAACCTGAATGGGTGATGACTCAAAGGCCCTGACCGAAAATGCTGTGCCCAGGACCCGCACGCTGGATGTACCCGCCTGCACTGTAAATGGATGCAGACTATCCCGCTGAACCGTAAAAAATGCCTCCCCTGCAATGGTCACATCACGGACTTTAAAATTCTCTTGCCAGGTTATGTTACTGAATGGCGCCAGCACAACCTGACTGCCATCCGGAAGCACCACATCCAGCTGTACACTATCTGCCCGGATCGTGCTGACCAGGGCCGGTGTTTCAGGGGACGTAGGCCACAAAGCTTTAAGCACGAGTAAAATCGGTATTATCATCGCTGCAATTTTCCACCAATGCCGTGACATAAAGTGCCGTATTGGTCGCTTACCTGGTTGCTCCCTGATTAAATGTTTGTCCAATGCTTTGCGGACGTCTACTTCCGGAGGAATTTTTTCTTCTCCCTGCAGCAATGTCAAGACGGAATAAAATGCATCGGCCAGCGCCGGATCATCTTCCATTGCCTGCATCAACTGCTTCCATTCTGACTCCGATAACTGGCCCTGATGGAATTTCTTCGTCCAGTTGTATATGTCCTGATTCATAGCTTTCATAGGCAGGATACCCCGATAATGCCGGCACCCCTATTCCTTTTTACAAAAAAATGGATATGAGGAAATCTTTTAATTTTTCTCGCAGCAATCGCAGCGCCTTGCTCATTTGGTTTTCAACGGTTTTGATGGAGATCCCCATGCGATCTGCAATCTCTGCATAGGTCAGCTGATCCTCGCGGGAAAGACGAAACACTTCTTCACAACGGTCCGGCAAAGTGGAGATGGCTTGATGGATGGACGTTTGGAGTTCTTCAAACTCCAGGGGTCTGGACTCAGAATGGTCAGCATCCTGGAATTGGAGAACCTCACTCCGGCGTTGTTCTTGCTGCACTCTGCGCAATGCCCGGTTGACGCACATTCTTTTCAGATACCCAAACAACGATTGGGTGATTTCAATGGCCTCTCTGCGATCCCAAAAGTAAACGATGCTTTCCTGGACAACGTCCTCGGCTAAATCACCATCGCCGGTAATCTGAAATGCTACCCGTACCAGGTCCTGATAATAACGATTGTAGATCCAGGTGAGGGCACGAGGGTCACTGGCACGGATAAGTGCGAGCAGGTCGGAGCCGGAATATGCTGATTGTTCCATAGGATCTGGATCCGGTGCAAGGATAAAGGATAACCCGGAAAATCACCAAATTGATCGTGTGAAGTAATGCAATCCTTCGACGAATAACAACCTTAATGTGGTTTGAGGGCAAGTGAAAGAACCTCTACCGGGTGAAGTGCCCTCATATTGACCCCGTCAAGTATCTGATGGCGGCAACTGGTACCCGATGCTACGACCAATTGATCTTTGCCCGCTTGGCGCAGGGCGGGAAAAAGGACCAGTTCTCCTACTTTGATGCTGGTGGAAAAATGCTCCGGCTCATAACCAAAGCTACCGGCCATACCACAGCAACCGGAAGGGATGAGCTCAACATGATGACCTGTGGGGATCGAAAGTGCTTCCAGGGTAGGCTCGATACCTGCCAATGCCTTTTGATGGCAATGTCCATGGACCAGCAGATGCCGGGATTTTTGATCAAATCGACTGGCATCTATCAACCCATTATGCCACGCCTGCACCAAAAACTCTTCTACCAGCCATGCTTTTCCCACCAACTGATTGGCAACTGCCTGGTCTTCGTCTCTTAAAAGCCGTGGATATTCATCCCGGAACGACAGGATAGCCGAAGGTTCTAAGCCCAGCAACACTACGTCTTTCTTTAGGAGTGGCTGATAGCGTCTGATCTGCTTTTCAGCCAGGTCCTTTGCAATGTCAAGGTAACCTTTGGAAATGGCAGCACGTCCAGTGGAAACCGGCGACATAGCCCTGACCGGATAACCCAACCGGTGCATTAATTGCATGGCCTGCATGCCAATATGCGGTTCAAAATAATTGGTGAATTCATCAATCAGAAAGTATACGATCGTGTCCTTGGATCCAGCACTTAACCGACCAGATTCCCGTTTATAGAGTGACCACCACGTATGGGGTGCAATGGCCGGTAACGACCTTTCCGGCGCCACTGCCATGACATTCCGGATCAGTCTTCCCAGCCAGTGATGTTTCATGGCCCAATTTGCAATACCGGGCACCAAGCCTCCTAACCGTGCCAACCGGTCGTTGTTCAGGATAAAATAATGACCACGAGGACGACGATGGAAACGGTAATACTGATATAGAAACTCCGATTTCATGGCTGCCATATCCACATTCGACGGGCATTCACCGGTACACCCTTTGCAACTCAAACACAGGTCCAGTACTTCCAATAATTCAGGATGATCCAGTGGGTTTTCCAAACCTGCCGATCTGGTCATATACTCCCGAAGTGCATTGGCTCTGGCCCTGGTTGTATGTTTTTCATCCAGGGTGGCCTGGTAGCTTGGGCACATGGTTCCGCCGGCCTCGGTCGATTTCCTGCAGTCACCCGAACCATTGCATCGCTCTGCTTCCCCCAACATCCCGTTCAGGCTTCCGAAAGCGAAAGCAGTTGGGAAGCTTGGTTCGGGCTGATTTACTGTATACCGCAAAGCAGCATCCATGGGTGGTGCATCTACGATCTTGCCCGGATTAAAGACATACCCGGGGTCCCAGACCTGTTTAATTTCCTGGAGTAGCGCATAATTATCGGGGCCTATGGAATCAGGAAGAAACTCGGCCCGTACCCTACCGATTCCATGTTCTCCACTCAGGGAGCCCCGGTATTTCCTGACCAGCCGGGCAGATGCTTCGCTGATTGACCGAAAATGAGCCACATCCCTGGCTTCTTTAAGGTCCAGTACAGGTCGTAGATGAATCTCCCCGTCACCGGCATGAGCGTAATAAATAGACTGCTGATGAAATGACGCCATCAATTCGCTAAAATCACGGATGTAATCCTTCAGATCCGTGATTGCCACTGCGGTGTCTTCTATACAAGCCACCGCCTTTTTCTTCCCCGGAATATTGCTCAGTATGCCAAGGCCTGCCTGCCGGAGCGACATAACCCGGTGAATATCTTTTCCTGTCACCAGCGGGTAAGCAAAACCAAAGTGGTGCTCTTTCAGGATGATGATCAAATCTTCGGCCATGGCCAACGCAGCTTTTTCGGTAGCTGCCCTGAACTCAACCATGAGCACAGCTTCAGGATCTCCCTGCAGGAAGAAACGGTTTTTCTCCTGTGCCCTGGACCCTTTGGTACAATCGAGGATCGCTTTATCCATCAGTTCGCAGGCAAATGGTTTCATCTTCATGATCGGTACCACTGCCTCCATGCTTTCGAGCAAATCTGCAAAATGAACACAAACCATGGCACCACTGACGGGTGGAAGCTCATCCAGATCGAGCGTTATCCTGGTTATCAGCATCAGGGTGCCTTCCGATCCACAGACCATTTTGGCCAGGTTAAGCGGATCTCCGTCCGGATCAAAAGGCTGCTGACGGATCAGTGTATCTATGGCATAACCGTTATTTCGCCTCCGGATAGATTCTTTTGGATACCACTGACGGATGTTATCCCGTACTTCTGTTTTATCGAGCCTGTTGATAAGATGACGGTACAGCGTTCCGCTGAAATCTTCCTGGTCCATGTGCTGGTTGACCTCTTCAAGATCCAGAGGACCAAATGTGACCGGTGACCCATCACTAAGGTATCCGGCCAGGCTGTGAACATGATCGCGGGTAGAACCATAAACGATCGAAGTCGAACCACAGGAATTATTGCCGACCATACCCCCGATCATGCATCGATTGGCCGTTGAGGTATTGGGTCCAAAGAAGAGTCCGTGCGGTGCCAGAAAACGATTGAGATCGTCCCTGATCACTCCGGGCTGCACTGTCACACGACGATTTTCGACATCCAGTTCGAGAATTTTATGGAGGTGCCGGGAAACATCAACGACCAAACCATGGCCAACACACTGGCCACCCAATGAAGTGCCCGCAGTACGCGGTATAAGCGAGAGGTGGTAGGCGGAGGCTATTTGGATCAGGGCCGCAATGTCCTGCTCTTCCCGTGGGTAAACAACACCCAATGGCATCTCCCGGTAAACGGAAGCATCCGTAGCATAAAGAATTTGGCTTAGCTCATCCGTAGCCAATTCGCCCTGTATCTTTTCGCGGATTGCCTTTTCCCAACCGGAGAGCGGTTCACGATGCCAGGTGCCGTGGTGCATTGGGTTCCTTTAAAATTGTTATTTTCAGACAAGATAAGGGAATCCAACCATTAAAGACCTGAGATACGTATGCCGGAGCAAGGAATACAGATTGAGGAAAGCTGGAAGAGGAAGTTGGCGGAGGAATTTGCCAAGCCCTACTTTAAGGGTATAAAGCAATTTCTGCAGGAGCAAAAACAACAGGGCATAACCGTATATCCTCCCGGTCCCCTGATTTTCAATGCATTCAATACCACACCTTTTGATCGGGTTAAAGTGGTGGTTATCGGGCAGGATCCCTACCATGGCCCCGGACAGGCGATGGGGCTATCCTTTTCTGTTCCCCGCGGCATTGCCATTCCTGCTTCGCTACGCAACATCTATAAGGAACTGCAGAACAGCCTGGGTTTTGTACCGCCTAATCACGGCGATCTTACCTATTGGGCAGAACAGGGTGTCTTCATGCTCAACGCCATCCTGACGGTCGCTGCTGGACAACCAGGGTCACACAAAAACATCGGGTGGCAGGAATTTACCAATGCTGTCATTCAGAAATTATCCGATGATCGCAGTGGATTGGTCTTCCTGTTATGGGGCCGTTTTGCACGTTCAAAAATTGAATTGATCGATGAAATGAAGCATTATGTTCTGGAGTCTGCCCATCCTTCACCACTGGCTGGGAATGCATTTCTGGGTAATGGTCATTTTGCAAAAACCAATGAAATCCTGGAAAAACAAGGCCTAAAACCCATAGATTGGCAGTTGAAATAATGGAAGTATGAAAAAGACATTGTTATGGGCCAGTGCATTAGGAGGTCTATCCGTAGTACTCGGAGCTTTCGGGGCTCATTTACTTTCGGACCGATTTAATGCTGACCAGCTGAATTGGTGGAATACCGCTCAATATTATCAGGTCATTCACACCTTTGCCCTGGCCTTCGCCGGACTTTTAGGCTACCGGATCTCGAGTCCGTGGATCCGCCGGGCTGCCTTCTTTTTCTTACTGGGCACTGCCTTCTTCTGCGGGTCCCTGTACATCATGGCATTGACTGAGGCAAGGTGGCTGGGTGCGGTCACCCCGTTGGGTGGGCTTCTGATGATCGCCGGATGGGTCAGTCTCTTTATAGGCATCCGTGAGCCAAATGAGGTCAAAGCCAGTTAAAGCGGAGACAAGCGGCAAGTGCATTCTGAACCGGTATTTTACATTCTGAGACAGTGAATCGATCCCAATTAAGATTATGATGTCTGCAGGTTGGTATCCACTGAGCCGATATACACCATATACCCTGGGAAGGGCTGATAAAAAAATGATGACGATTGTTGCGATTCACTTATTGATTTTCTTTATATATTTAGCCACCGATTTATTATTTCACAATTAAACAACGCCATATGAAACTTAAACTGTTACTAAGCTTCTTCACATTGGCACTTTTGAGCAACACTATGTGGGCTTTACCTCATGGAGAGATAAAAGCAAAAGAAGCGAAATCTAAAATTGAAATCGCTTCCGCCACCTCAAAGGCCTTGACTAAAGCAGAAATCAAAGACATCAAGCGTGCAGAACGCCAGCAGGCTCGTTTTGAAAAGCGCATAGCTTTCGTTCAGAAAGTCATGAAGAAAAAATACGATGCAGGTATCGATTTCCAGGATCCGGTGAACAAATGGATGTGGTTCTGGATCTTCGGTTGGGGAGCAGGTTTGTTGTTGTCCATTATTGGAGCTGCAACCTTGTTTTCGACTGGCGGCTTCATCTGGATCCTCGGCTCCTTGTGTTGGCTGTTTGGTACTGTAAGTTTGGTCATCTGGCTGGTTAAGAAGTTCGGATAACCTTACGATAAAAGACAAAAAATAAAAGCCGGCGCTGTTGCGACCGGCTTTTTTATTTAGCGTTGTCATTGATTACTCACTAGCCTCTGCGGTTGGGATCAAAACAAATGTAACGGTCGCCACGATGCTTTTTGGTCATCTGGGAAAGTGTATAACTACCATCATCATAATATTGAATCGCCGTAATATGCCTCCTGGTCTCAATGAATACCCGGTTGAAGTTGTTCCGGTAGCGCCAGGCAAAATACATAGCCCCGGTCGTTATCGTTTCCTCTTTCTGATAGTTTAACCAGATCTCCCTGCCGCGATTCAAAGGAACGCCCCACAGGAGATCCCGGTTGATCATATCCTGCTCTATAACATGGCTTCCTGAAGATTCAAATTTGAAATGGTATTCAGGACCATAAAATGCCAGGCTGTCACCACCTTCTTCTTCCTCCTGCCCCGGCAACATCCATACCGATATGGTATTGTCTTCATTACGCTTGATAAAAGGTACAAACTGGATCCGTGGATCTGCCTTTACATCGATCATGAGATCAGCAACATTTTGGATGATCCGGTCATAGAGTTCCCTTTCTTCCCTGATATCAACGTTGTTCTCCTCGACTTTACCGCTGGAGTCAACCATGTAGATCGTCTGAATGCATCCGCCATTTTGCTTGGATTCCAATGTATAGGTATACCAGGAAGCGGTACCCAGTTGGATACATACCCATTCGCGGGGAATGCAGTTCAGATTGGGATACCTCTCCTTGATGTAGTTTTTAGCCTGGTCAATGGTGGTCTGGTAAGAATCCATCCAGGTTGCCAGTTCTAATTGGTCATCAAAGGCGTTGGTTTCCGACCAATCACTTGCACGAAGTCCCATAAGCAGAATGCCCCCCAACACGAGAAAACTGCATGCAATACTGGAGTATTTGTGCATCATAAGCATCATTGAGACTGTGAACAATGGACTGATTGGAGTGGAGGGTAATGCTTCAACCGCATTTTTCGTGCCAAAAGATTCACCGACAAGGAATTAATCAAAAAAGAATCTCTCCGGTCAATTGAAATTTTAATGGATCCATAACATCAGGCTTAACGCTATTTAACAATCGCCTACCGGTCTACCTGAAAATGAATCAAATTATTCACCGCAAAAATGATGAATTATGAAAAAGAACTTCTTCCTCGGAGCCTGCTTCAGTTTGATGACCACCATGGCATTAGCCCAGAATAGCTCATCCGTGGGGATAAAAGGTGGCGTGCTGCTGTCCAATATCCAGGTCAATGGTGTCATGGATGCCTTAATACCTGAAAAAGCTTTTTATGCCGGATATGCAACTGGGTTGTACTATGATCTCCCGCTAAATGAACAGTGGTCTTTTGTACCGGGTGTGTCCTACAAGGAAAAAGGATTCCATCTGAAAGAAGGCTGGAACATGAAAGTTTTGCAGATTCCCCTGGATGTACAATTAAAAGCTACCACCAAAATTCAATTCGTTGAAACTCCTTTGTTATTGAAATACCGGTTCGGTGAAGGCCCGGTCCAATTCTATCTTGCTGCCGGCCCATCGGTCTCGTATGCCTCCAGGGCTAGGTTGGAAACCAAGGCAAGTTTAATCCTGGACTTCAACATCAGCGAAACCAATATCAACCTGAACAACCAGAATTACAACCGCTGGGGAGTCAATGGTGTTGGCCTGGCTGGCGTAGAAATCCCTGCCGGAAAAGGAAAACTCTTATTGGAAGGCCAATACCAGCAGTTGATTACAGATTTCATCCGCGATCCAATCATCGACGTCCACGTACGGAACTATGGATTTGGATTTAACATTGGATACCAGATCCCACTGAATTAAAACGGACTCCCAATAATCAGAATGACGAAGCTGCTTCGAATTGCCGGGGCAGCTTTTTTGTTTGTCCAATGCAGAAAAGAAAATGGGCAAGTGTGCAATAATCAATTCATCTGATCATCACCTACCGGCGGATAATCGTTCTGAGAAGTAATACGATTTTTCCACCAGATCACTCCGATCGCTCCTACCAATACATACGGCATCGCAAGCATATAGAGAATGCCGGTATTCAATCCTTTCCCGGCGGTACCTCCGTGCTGTAAATTGGATTCAGCGGTAGCACGACACATGGGACATTGTGCAAACGCAGGAGAAACAGCCATCAGCAACACCAGAGCAAGAGTGAACGGAAGGATTAATTTTTTCATGATACGAAATTACAATTTCTACGAATAACAAGGCATCAGCATCAGATAACAGATTGGTCCGGTCACTGCGACGTACAACCATAAGGGATAAACCCACCTTGCCATCTTACGATGACGTACATACTGGCCGGTGTACCCCCGAATAAATGTGAACAGGACCAGGGGAAAGCTCACTGCTGCCAACAGGATGTGGGTCATCAACAGAAGAAAATAAACATAGCGAATGGCTCCTGGCTGACAAAATCGCGTCTCTTCTGTCGTGATGTGGTACAAAACATAAGAAATCAAGAAGATCAAAGAAGTGATCAGGGCGGTGATCATCAATTTGCGGTGTAGAGAGATCTTTTTCCTTTTGACGGCGATGTAAGCAAATACCAGGATAACTGCTGTTATCGCATTTAACGTGGCATGAAAAGGCGGCAGAAATGAAAAATCAATGTCTGTATTAAGTTTAAACTGCCGCATCAGGGCGACCAACGCGAGGACTAAAAAGCTCACAATGTATGCGACGGTATTCAGTTTGCGGGCCAGCTGAAGATTAGGTTGGCTCATATACTATTCATTTTTTGGCAACAACAGTGCGATATGCGTTACCATTTTTTTCATTTCTTCGGCATCACGCCAATGGTACATACCCCGGATCTCATCTTTACTATCCACCAGGGTGAGAACATCCGGACCGAAATTGGTCGGGAACCGGGAGCGGATGGACGGCAGATTGGGATTTGAGCTTACAATCTTATAGGTCGCCAATTCCGGCATGGCATCAATGTTGTCGGCCATACCGATCAGTTGGAAATGGCTTACTTTGGCGTACTGTTCCTGAAGGGTAACCAGGGTATTTCCCATATCGATCCTGTTGCCGGGAGTAAAGAATGCAACAACGTGGACATCCCCGGATAGCCATACTGCATTCAATCCCGGATCCCAGTTTACCAAAGAATCATACGGCATGGCGCCAAGCATTTGCATCTCCGCAAAATTCTTTTTCTGAAAATCAAATCCACGCTTCAGGTAGATGAAGGAACCGACCGGCAAAACAATAAGAATTAAAGCAACGGAAGCCCAGGTAAGGTATTTACGCATTGGATGGCGATTAAATCGTGTGATTAAAAAACATTGCAGATGCATTCTGGTTTAGTCCGCGCAATGCTTTGAGCGCCAATTCCCGGTAAGAAATTTAGGAGACAGGTTCCTGTGTCAGAGGAACACCAACGATTAATCTCCGACCGGCTTGATGGTTTCAACGGCAGGCACCTGTTCATTCTTTTCAATGATCTGATCGCGGTTATGCAACCAGTGATTGCCCTCGGAGAAAAATGCAATTATAGCCCATACCAACAGCAACATCGGGAGGAGAACACTAAAGCGCAGTCCCTTCACTTCGTGCCGCATGTGCATAAATTCAAATACGATAAGGTAAGCTTTATAAGCACTCATGGCGATCATGATGATAGCCAGAATTGCTTCAGCCATATGAAACCCACTGATGATGTATCCTTTGCCGGTCAGCGCAACCAATACTTCGGTAACGGTTATCGCCCCCAATATTAAGATCGTCTTTAAAGCTAACTTTTTACCTGCTTCGAGATCGTGTGCCATTCGATGATGTGTTTTGGATCGATTTACAATAGATAATATACCAGAAATACGAAGACCCATACGAGGTCCACAAAGTGCCAGTAGAGCCCAATTTTCTCGACCATCTCATACCCATTCTTACGTGCAACATAAATGCCGCTAATCACATTGATCAAAATGATCGTAAGAAACAGGACCCCTGAAAACACGTGGAATCCGTGGAACCCGGTGATAAAGAAGAAGAGTGCCCCAAAGGCTCTCGGGCCGAAAGCTTCGGATTTGATCTGACCGGCATCATTTCCGGATGTGACCTTATATTTTCTGTGGATGTAACCGTCCTCATCAATCAATGCATCGGTGTAATCCCCGGGGTGGGTGTGGCTGACGGCGGCCTCGCCGTGGCCTTCCCCAGCCTCTTCTCCATGACCATCTGCATGTGCATTGATATTGTGCAGAAGATAACTGTATCCCGCTTCAAAGGTTTCTCCTTCACTGCCATCGGCATTCAGGAAAACGCCGTCCTCGGTCATACGCCCAAATGGATTGACATGGATCGAGGTATATTCTTTCGCAATCAGGGTAGTCCATTCCCAGGCTTGGCACCCCAGAAAGGTTAATCCACCGATGATGGTCAGTAACATCCAGTTAATGACCCCTTTGCGATTCTCATTATGACCTTCCTGGACCGCACGCATCATGGTAAATGAGCTGGCCAGCAGTACGAAAGTCATGAAGGTCACAAAGATCAATGGCAGGTTCGCCTCTCCGGTAAACGGAAATTTATTAAACACCTTCTCCGGCACCGGCCAGTTGGGCATACTGAAGCGCAAAGCGCCATACCCGATCAGGAAGCCGGCAAAGGTAAAGGCATCCGACAGCAGGAAATACCACATCATCAACTTGCCATAACTGGCCTTCATGGGTGGTTTACCGCCAGACCATAGATTATTGTCCTGTTCGACTACTTCTGTGCTAGATATCGTCTCAGCCATATGAACATCATTGTATTAACAGAAAGAATAATAAATATACCCAAAGAAGATCCACAAAATGCCAATAGGTGGTGGTCAACTCAAGGCGGGTTAATCGATTTTTTAAAAATGTAAATGGTAAACTGAATGCCTGGACCATGGCCACGACCATTATAGCCAGTCCGCCCAACACGTGTGCTGCATGAACTCCGCTAATAGCATAAAAGAAGGATCCGGAAGGATTCCCGTTGATCTCTATGCCGATCCCGTACAAGTCCATCCACCCTTTGTATTGCAGGATCAGAAATCCAATCCCTAACAAAAATGTGAGCACCAGGGCCCCTTTGTAGAGAAGTTCTTTGCCTGATTTGTACGAAAGATATGCGTACTGGATTGTAACACTGCTGAGCAACATCACCACCGTACTAACATAAAAAATACCCGGAACCTCATAGTCCAGCCAGTTACCGGCTCCTTTTCGTACCATATAGGCACTGGTAAATGCTCCGAACATCATCAGAATACTCGCCAGGGAGATCCACAACGCCAGCTTGTGCGGGTGAATCTTACTCTGCGTATAGCTTTCTTGATGGCTCAATGTCTGCATCAGATTGAATCAATTAATACGACGATAAATGTGATGGGCAAGTACAGCAAGGATGCATACAACAACCCTTTTGCACTTGCTTTATCATTGGAACGGTAAAAGCGGTATGCTTTCCAGATAAAAAAGAATCCCGCCACGCCAAGCGCCAGGCAGCTAACCCATGATAACAAGCCCAGAAACCCCGGCAAAGCGCTCACAGGTATCAGCGCCAGGGTATAGATAAATGCATATTTGCTAATGTCACCCGTTTTACCGGCGGACATATTGGGTAACAACTTATACCCCGCTTCCTGATAGTCTTCAAAACCCAACCATCCGATCGACCAGAAATGAGGCATTTGCCAGATAAACTGGATGGTAAACAATATCAGCGCCACCGGGCCTATCGTACCGGTAAAAGCCACGTAGCCTATCAATGCAGGCAAGGCTCCCGGTACAGCGCCTACCAGCACGGATAATGATGTGATTCGTTTCAACGGCGTGTACACAAATGCATACAACACCAAAGACAAAGAACCCAATAGTGTCGTCAGTGGATTAAACAATGCCAGGGTAATGATCCCGGTTGCAGCAAGGAGGCCGGCGATGATCACCGCCTGCGAGATTGACATACGGCCTGCCGGTAATGGCCGGTTGGCCGTGCGCTGCATCAATGCGTCAAAGTCTTTTTCCAAAACCTCATTCAGGGTATTGCTGGCTGCTGTTATGGTAAAACCTCCTATAAATAACAAGGCCAGACTACTCCACTGGATGTTACCACCAGAGGCAATCAAATACCCCAGGATGGACGTAAATACGACCATTAAAGTCAGCCTGAACTTGAAAAGCAATTTCAAATCCTGGACTTTGGAATATGTCTTCACTTCCAGAGATCCAACCAGAGGCATACTTTGTTCTTTGATCTGCTTCAACGCTTACTGCTATTATTGCTTCACTTAATGATCACCCGCTTCTTCTCCCTCAGCCAACGGAACATACTGAGGAATGAATTCATTTCCGTCTTTTCCATAGTCGTAGGCCCACCGGTGCACCGTAGGAATTTTACCCGGCCAGTTGCCATGCGGCGGATGGATAGGTGTAGTCCATTCCAGGGTGTTGGCACCCCAGGGGTTTTTCGTTTTTACTTTCTTCCCTTTCCAAATGGAGTAGAAGAAGTTGAATACAAAGAGCAGCTGGGTAAAGAACACGATGATTGCTGCAATGGTTATGAATTTGTTCATCGACGCAAAATGACGGAAAGCATCAAACTGGTCGAAACTGTAGTATCTCCGGGGTACACCGGCCATTCCTATGTAATGCATGGGCCAGAATATGGCATAAGCGCCAATCATGGTAACCCAGAAATGGACCTTACCCAGGGTTTCATTCATAAATCGGCCAAACATTTTAGGGAACCAGTGATAGATCCCGGCAAACATTCCGAAGAATGCAGCAACACCCATTACGATGTGGAAGTGTGCAACTACAAAATAAGTATCGTGCATCTGAATATCGATCGCTGAGTTACCCAGGTAGATACCGGTCAATCCGCCGGATATAAACATGGATACAAAGCCAATGGAATACAACATAGGCGTATTCAACCGGAGGTTCCCTCCGTAAAGTGTGGCTATCCAGTTGAATACCTTCACCGCCGAAGGAACGGCAATGATCAGGGTAAAGAGTACAAAGAAATTGGAAATGAACGGATTAACTCCGGCCATAAACATATGGTGTGCCCAAACAATGAAGGATAAAAAGGCAATCGCCAATATCGAAAGGACCATCGCCCGGTATCCAAAGATGGGTTTGCGGGCATGGACCGACATGACTTCGGAAACGATACCCATAGCCGGCAGGATGATAATATAAACCTCAGGGTGTCCAAGGAACCAGAACAAGTGCTGATACAGGATGGGGCTACCACCGGAATGATCAAGTGCCTGTCCTGCGATGTAGATATCACTCAGATAGAAGCTGGTCCCTAAAATCCGGTCAAACATCAACAACAAAAATCCGGAAACCAATACCGGGAATGACAACAGACCGATAATGGCTGTAACCAGAAACGCCCAGATCGTCAGGGGCATCCGCCATAAGCTCATCCCTTTGGTACGCAGGTTCAATACGGTAGTGATGTAGTTAATACCTCCCAACAAAACCGAGACGACAAAGAAAACCAAGCTGACCAACCACAGGGTCATACCGGTGCCTGATCCTGATGATGCCTGTGGAAGCGCCGAGAGCGGGGGATATGCAGTCCATCCTCCGGCAAAGGGCCCTGTACTTACAAATAATGACAGGAACATAACCACACTGGCCAGGAAGAAAAACCAATAAGAAAGCATGTTGAGGAAGGGAGAGGCCATATCGCGGGCTCCAATCTGCAGAGGAATGAGCAAATTGGAGAAGGTCCCACTCAGTCCTGCCGTCAGCACGAAGAATACGATGATCGTACCATGCATGGTAACCAATGCATAATAAAAGTCCTGCGATAAATGACCGACTCCATCATCACCGATGGTGATCCACTGCCCAAGTATAGGTTTCAACCACGCCATGCTCTCTTCCGGAAAACCCAGCTGAAGCCGGAAGATAACCGACATAGCAGCTCCAATGATCGCCCAGAAAATACCCGTGATCAAAAACTGTCGGGCGATGATCTTATGGTCCTGGCTAAATATATAGGTTGTAATGAAGTTGGACTGATACTTATCTCCATGGTGGTGTTCATGGAAATGGTCATCAAATCCTTGCTCCTCGATCAACACTTCAGGCTCATACTTTATTACCTCAGCCATATGCTTGATTTTTCGATTAATTTAAGATTTGGAATTCGGTTCTGCGATTATTTTGTCTTCCTTCTTCAGTATCGTTGGTATCCACCGGACGGTTCTGACCGTAGCCTACCGCAGTCAGCCGGCCTTCATTGATACCATGCTGTATAAGGTAATCGCGTACGGCTTCTGCCCGGTTTTTGGACAATTCCTGATTGGCAGCGGCGTCACCGGTATTATCGGTATGGCCTGCCAGTTCTATGCGCAGATCCGGATGATCGTTCAATACATCGATCAGGTTAGACAATTCATAACGGGACAATGCCGTCAACGTTGCGGAACCTGTTTCAAAATGTACATAATTCAGCCGCACGATCCGGGCAGCTGCAGAAGCCGCTGTATCTGCCTTGGCAAAAGCATCCATAAACTCTGCTTTCCTGCTGGCAACATCCACATTCAACAACTGTCCTTTATACGGATCGTCATCCGAGTTACGGATGCTATTCAAATAATAGGATTTCTGTGTCTGCAGCCATGATTCGTATTCGGCCTCTGATACGATGCGGACTGTACGGCGCATGGAGAAGTGCCCTTTACCACACAATTCCGCACAAGCCAATTCAAAATTCACATTCTTCCAGTAGGGCCCCAGAGAAGGATCGGTCTCATCGTAAGGGAAATCATATTTTCCACTGGCACGAAGACGATCCCGGAACTCCTGCGTCGTTTCTTTAGGCGTAAAGACAAAGAACGTCGGTATACCGGGTATGGCGTCCATTTTAACCCTGAAATGGGGAAGATAAAAGTCGTGTAATACATCCCGGGCGGTAATCCGGACCCGTACTTTGTGGTTTACCGGTAATACAATCTCATCGGGCAGGAAATCATCGAGGTTCTTATCATCGGTATAATCCTGGCCCAGCGGGTTGGCAGCAGTAATTTTATGGTAATCCCGGGTACCAAGTGCTCCATCCGGTCCGGGATAGCGTAGGATCCAGTTAAACTGAACCCCGGTAGCTTCAATTTCTATGGCTTCTTCGTCCTCATTGACATCTGACATCACATTGTTCCAGGCAACCAATCCTTTTGCGACCAGACCACACATAACCAGGGCGGGTATCACCGACCACCAGATCTCCAGGGTGTTGTTATGAGGCAGGAAGATTGATTTCCTTCCTTTTTCTCCGCGATAACGGAAGCTAAACCAGAACAATGCTATCTGGGTGGCAATGAATACAATACCAGTGAAAAACAAAGTTATGTTGAACATGTCATCCAGCTCCTTTCCGTGTATACTGGAAGCCTTGAGTGGCCCGTAACCGAGCATAAAATCTTTATAATGGTACGCGGACCATACACAAAAGACCAGAAACAGGATCATAAATATCAATAACCATTTGGCCTGGACCCGGTTATCACGAACTTCTGTTTCCTCTTCTCCTCGCAGGATTCCCGAAAGTTCGGTAAGCCTTGCGATCTGAACGATCAGTACCATAACCATGATGGCAATCAAAACAATGATCAGCGGAGTCGACATATTACGCGCTATTAATGTTTACAATTTCGATTTAATGATTTACACATGATGGTGTAAGCTTTCAGCTAAATACGGATCGTTTTTCGGTATCAGTGATGCCTTGCTCAATTGCCAGAAAACCATATAGATAAACAGGCCTAAGAAGCCTAACATCATTCCGATCTCCAAAAATCCCGGGATTCCAAATCCGGCAGCAATGGCATGTGATCCGTGGTCATCCCCTGCCGCACTCAGCGTTTGTGTCGTGTGGAGCACCCCTGGTTTAATCATCAGGAAATAATCGATCCAGTGGCCAAAAAAGACCAGACCGGAAACGAAGAACATGGTACCCAACTTCCGTTTGGTGTCATTGCGCAACAGGATCAGGAAGGGAAGTACAAAATTGATCACCAGGTTTCCATAGAACAAAACGGGATAATGATCCCGGCGTGTGAAGAAATAGGTGGTCTCCTCCCCTACGTTGCCATACCAGATCAACATGAACTGAGAGAACCAGAGATAGGTCCAGAAAATGCTGAATGCAAATAAAAATTTGCCAAGATCGTGCAGGTGGTCCCGGTTAAATTCCGGGAAATAGCCCTTGGATTGCAGGTAGCCCATGATCATGATAGTCATAGCGATCATTGCTACGAACCAGCTGGCCGCACTATACCATGCAAACAGTGTAGAATACCAGTGTGGATCCACCGACATCACCCAGAGCCAAATGACCGCAGCACTGGAAAAGCCAATGAAGGGAAGAACGGCCGCAGCCCAAACCCGCATTTTACGGTGTTTTTCAAAGTCCGGACCAGGATTCTGATCTTCTTCCAGCGACAAGGTGCGGATCTTGCGGGCAAAATAGATCCATGCTCCCATGATGACTATGGTGCCTATCAAATACCATCCTTTATTTAAAAAATGTGACTTGCCTTTTAGCAGGACATCATCCGCGACAGATTCTGGATCATTCCAGTGGTACAGATGGTGTAATCCGAGGTAATTTCCCAGTCCCAGAATGATCATAAGGATTATCCCGACGATCAAAAACAGACTGAAAGCTTCCCAGACACGTTTAAACACCGTGTACCAGCCCGCCATTGCTGTAATACTGGCACCCATGAAAAAGAGTGCCATGACCGCTATGCCGGAAAAAAACACTGAGTTATGCAGAAAGTCCGACCAAAAGCGAGCTTTCAGAGGATCGTGCTGTAACAATAGAATGATAGCGCTTAGAATTCCTATTCCCATCAGGATTCCTAAAAACATGCGCTGGCTCCGTTCAAAAGTAAAGGTATTCATACTCTTGTTTTCCAAATGATTAGTGCTCTGAATGACTTTCCGTTGACATTTCTTCGTGCATACCGGCAGGTTCGGCAGGCATGTTATCCTCGTCAGATTTCCACTGCGCACCAGGGATATCTACGGTATTAAAGGTATTTGCGTCTTCATTATAAACCGTACCATTTTTCGCAGCCTGCAGCGAGCGAATGTAATGGATCACCTGCCAGCGCTCCTCGTACGACAATTTATCCTCATAGGATCCCATGACGTTTTTACCATACATGATGGCATAATAGTAGCGTCCATTCGATGCATTCAAGAAGTCATCACTGGTGAATATAGCCGGTTGTGCAGGATATTTCCCGCCATCATCACGAACCAGATAGCCCAGGCCGTCTCCTTTATCTCCATGACAGATACCACAATAGATGGTGTAGAGGTTCTTACCTTCGGCCAGCCCCTTGGCAGTGATCGGAAAAGGATTCTGAACGATCTCGGCCATGGCACGTGTTCGTTCTTCTTCACTTGGTCCGTAATAAAAGGGCACCGCTCCATTCATAGGAATGCTGATATTACCCGGTTCGACTCCGCCCCCTTCAAAACCTCTGGCGATGGTTCCTTTCACCGGAAGGCGTGGAGTGGCATACGACTTCAATTCCTGGATAGTCCCCCAGGTATTGTAATAATAGTAATTCAGGACGTTTGCTTCATAAGCAGTTGAGTGCACCATATCCGGCATGAATTCATGCCCGGTACGGTTGCCCTTCGCTGGTGAACAGGCGTATACCAGGACGACCAATCCCAAAACAAATACGCCATATTTTATTGATCGCATCATTTTCGTTGCTTAGATGGTTTTTGTATGGATTTCTTCCGCTCCGCTGTCTTTGAGGAAAGATTTCACTTTATCAATATCCTTATCACTCAAGCCGTGCTGGTCAAAAGCTATACAGAATTTGTCATCAGTAATCCGGTCATCCAGTGTCGGATTCGTCACACCTGGTCCCAGTCCGCCAATCACATAAAAGACGACCACCATGCCAATAGAGGCAAATAATACGGTAAGCTCAAAGGTGATGGGGATAAATGCTGGTACCGACCAGTAAGGTTTACCACCAATGATGATAGGCCAGTCATCCGTGAAGATCCATGTCATCCCCAGAAAAGCCGTAAGCGATCCGATCAGACCAAAAATGAAACCTACAATATGCAGTCTTGACTCTTTTAAGTCCAATGCCTCATCCAGGCCATGTACCGGAAATGGAGTGAAGACATCCATGATGTCCAGATGAGCAGCCTTGGCCTTCCGTACAGCTTTAAGCAGTACTTCTTCATCTGAATACAATCCGAATAAAACGTCTTTATGGTTTGCCATTGCTCAGCTATATGTGATGATTAGGATTCTTGTGTTATTTCTTTGGAATGATGGTGATGTGCATCTTTTCCGATGTATTGGTCGCCAGCCGACTTCAGGATATGTTTAATCTCCGCAACGGCTACTACCGGCGCTAACCTTGTAAAGAGGAGATAGAAGGTAAAGAAGATACCCAGTGTTCCCAGGAAGATGCCAATCTCAACCCATGAAGGTGAATAATAACTCCAGGATGAAGGCAGATAATCACGGGCCAATGTGGTGGCGATAATCACAAATCGCTCAAACCACATACCAATATTCACAAATATGGACATGAAGAAGGTCCACCATACACTGCGGCGGATCTTCTTTGACCAGAATAACTGGGGTGATATCACATTACACAACATCATACCAAAATACGACCACCAATAAGGGCCCAGGGCACGGTTGAAGAATGCAAACTGCTCGTAAATGTACCCGGAGTACCAGGCGATGAACAACTCCGTCAGATAGGCCACACCTACGATGGTACCCGTCAGCAGAATGACCTTGTTCATGGACTCGATGTGCTCCAGAGTAATATATTCCTTCAGGTTCAGCACTTTACGCGTGATGACCATCAGTGTCTGCACCATTGCGAATCCTGAGAATATAGCCCCTGCCACGAAGTAAGGAGGGAATATGGTCGTATGCCATCCCGGAATCACCGAGGTGGCGAAGTCAAAACTTACAATGGTGTGTACCGAAAGTACCAGTGGTGTAGCTAACCCTGCCAAAACCAATGAGAGTGACTCATGCCGCTGCCAGTGTTTGGCTGAGCCTGTCCATCCGAAGGATACGAAATTGTACATTTTCCGGCGTAACCCCTTTGACCGGTCCCGCAAAGTGGCAAAATCCGGTACCAGACCGGTATACCAGAACAACAGGGATACGGTAAAATAGGTACTGATTGCAAACAAGTCCCACAACAATGGTGAGTTAAAGTTGGGCCACAAGGGTCCCCGGCTATTCGGATAAGGGAAGAAGAAGAATACTACCCAGATCCTTCCTACGTGGATGGCCGGAAACAATGCCGCACACATTACCGCGAAGATGGTCATCGCTTCTGCCGCACGGTTTACCCCGGTACGCCATTTCTGACGGAACAGCAACAGGATCGCTGAAATCAGGGTTCCTGCGTGACCGATACCGATCCACCATACAAAGTTGGTGATGTCCCAGCCCCACCCAATGGTCCGGTTCAGATTCCATTCTGTAATACCATCCCAAATGGTCAAAATGATGCAAACAACTCCAATCGTCAGAAAGGTCAGAGCGACTGCAAAGGCACCCCACCAGGCCGCATTCGGTTTATTCTCGGTAGGTGCCGAGAGGTCCTCCGTGATCTGATGATAGGTCTTATGACCTTCAACTAATGGAGATCTGATCGGTGAAACAGGAGAATGACTCATTATTAATGAATTAGTTTCGTTGAATTTTGACTTTCAATTCAGGCGTCCAGTGCCTCATTGGCATTGTTCACCTTAACAGTATAATTTACACTGGACCGTACGTTGGTCTCTTCCAATACAATGTAATTCAGCGGTGACTTGAACTTTCCGGTCAATTCACCTTCCGGATTATTCTGGTCACCAAAGGTGATGGCTCCGGTCGGGCAGGCCGTCTGGCATGCCGGGCGAACATCGCGGTCAAGCAGGCGGCGATCTTCTTTTTTGGCATTTAGTTTACCTTCCTGGATTCGCTGTACACAGAAAGAACATTTTTCCATGACACCACGGCTACGCACCGTAACATCCGGGTTCAATACCATACGCGTCAGATCATCGGCATAGAACTGTACTTTTTCCTCATTGATCTTGTGCTCGTTAATCGGCCACAAGTCAGCGGTGGTGTAATCCGCCCAGTTCAGGCGACGTACTTTATAAGGACAGTTGTTGGCACAATACCGCGTACCTACACAACGGTTATAGATCATTTGATTCAAACCTTCTGAGCTGTGGTTGGTGGCATCCACCGGACATACGTTCTCACAAGGTGCATTATCGCAATGCTGACACATCATCGGCTGATAGACCGTCTTCGGGTTCTCAAAATCCCCATAGAAATAGCGGTCAATCCGCAGCCAGGTCATCTCCTGATGGCGGGCGACATTGTGTTTACCGACCACCGGAACATTGTTTTCAGACATACATGCCACTGTACAGGCTCCACAACCGATGCAAGCATTGAGGTCAATGTGCATACCCCAGTGGTGACCCCGGCTGTAGTGGTCTGAGTAGTCAGGATACAAACTCCGGGAATTCAGATATTGGAACTCTTCCCGTTCTTCATGAAGTTCTTCCAGGAAGGTCTCCAGATCATTGATGTGGGTCCCGTGGATAATGGAACGGTCGGTCAAAGCTCCCTGGAATCCGCGACGTGTCTTTTTGAAGAATGGAATCGATACGGATGCCAGTGCTGCTTCGTCAGCATTTATTTCTTCTCCATTCTTATCCAGGGTCTTCACGCCCATGGTATGATGATACTGTACACAGGCAAAATGATCCTCACGACCGGCTTTGCCACTCACCTGGATTCCCGAACGGTAATATTGGAACAGGCCGTTATCGATCTGGACCAGGGATTGGACATTAACTCCGATATCGTTACCGCACCGTCCGGCAGCAGTCCTTCCATAACCCAGGGCAATTCCAAACGTATCGTCCATCTGTCCGAATTGCTGAATCACCGGTACTTCGAGCGTTGCCTCGCCGGAGGTCAGGTTTACCAGGTCACCGTCTTTTAAACCGGCAAATCCTTCAATCGTCTTCCATCCGTCAAATGATACCGGTACGGAGAGGTAATTACCCCATACACAACGGCTGACGGGATCCGGCATTTCCTGCAACCAGGGGTTGTTTGAATATTGGCCGGCACCCATATTTACGGTCTCAAACAGGGATAACTCCATCCCCTCGCCTGCCGGTTTGCGAACCTGTAATCCACTGACATCCACCGCATTATAGGCGGGTTCAGCGTTTCCTCCGGCGCTAAACACGCCATTGTGCAAGGTATGATCCCAGAATGCCTGGAATACAGAATATTCGGATTGATGCGGAAACATATTTTCCTGCCACAGCTGCTGAATGAAATCGTGGTAAGGCTGATCTCCACCCGATATTTTCGCACTCTTTGCCCAGGTTAAAAGGCTGAGGCCTGCCTGTCGTGTATCGAAAAGCGGGTTGATGGTCGGTTGCATCAGGCTGTAAACACCTGACTTAGGTTCGACATCTCCCCAGGATTCCAGGATATGATGATCCGGAGCAGCCCAATGACAGCGTCCGGTGGTCTCATCCACGTGATAATTCATGGAAATTCTCAGAGGCACCTGCTCCAGTGCGGCGTTAAAGGCTTCTGCCTGAGGAAGGTCAAATGATGGATTGGCACCCATGAGGATGAGGACATCCACCTGGCCACCTTTCATTTCGTCAATTAACCGGGCCACATCTCTCTCGTCACCCTGACGTTGTTTGGAGGCATGTTCGAAGGTGATGGTTTTACCATAGTTGCCCAGCAGCAGGTTGATCTGGTTGATCAAAAGCTGTTCGGCAACCAGATTGGATCCGCTGACCACCAGGGAAGTGCCTTTGTTAGCCAGCAGGTCTTTTGCTGCAGCTTTGATAGCAGCAGTCGCTTTTTCATTCAGGCCGGCAGGGGCATTTGCCCTGGCGCCTCCGGTTTGAGCAGCAATTTCGTTGTACAGTGCTGCGATGGCAGCACCGATTTCACTTGGTTTCACCAACACGCGGTTATCGGCATTGGAACCGGTCATTGACATATGCGATTCCACGTGATAGTGGCGCGACATGGTAGCATGCTCTTCGTGTTCAATCCTGCGATTTTTCACGTAGCCTTTAGCATATTCGATGGGTGAGATCCAGGTTCCGAGGAAGTCCGCTTCAATCCCCACAATGACCTTGGCGCCGTCGAAATGGTAATCCGGCACTGTTTTCATTCCGAATTGCTGCTCATTCGCGATGAGCATGGCTGCAGAAGAAACGGGATCGTACTGAACCAGTTTCGTATTGGGATATGCAGTTGTAAATTCTGCGATGGAGGCATGCAACGCCGGACTTAATATGGTGTTGGATAATATGCGGACTTTGGATTCCGGCCGCAAAGCACCCGTAACTTCTTTATCAATGGCTGCCCAGCTACCATCAATGACGTCACCGTCGCTAATGCGTCCGGGGCCTTTGATGCGGTTCACATCATAGAGTTCCAGGACGGTGGCCTGGGCTCTAGCTGAAGTTCCACCCATGGTGACCGGAGAAAGGTCATTGCCTTCTATCTTGATCGGACGTCCTTCCCTGGTTTTTACCAGGACGGCACAATAGTCACCGCCTTTAACAAAGGAGCTGGCGTAGTAATTAGCTACTCCGGGAACGATGGCATCCGGCTTTACGACATATGGGATGGCTTTACGAACCGGTATTTCACAGGCTGCGGCAACGGTGGCAGCTCCCAATCCGAATCCAAGGTATTTCAGAAAATCCCGTCGTGTAGCTCCCACATGTTCCAGTGAGGACGATTCCGCCATCTTATCCAGAGGAATACGGGCAAATTCATTGCCGGCCTCCTCTAAAAATTTCGGATCGTGATTGAGGTCCTTTTGTCCGATCCAGATGGCTACTTTATTGTCTTTCATAAAGCAAGTTATATGCTGCTTACAAATCTTATTTTATCGAATTAATAGTGGCATTTCTGACATTCGGTTCCTCCGATGTCTTCTACCGTGACTCCGGTCCGCTTACCAGCTTCCAGATCATCGTGGTATTTCTTGTAGGAATCCAGGTAATAGTTATTATCACCAAAGCTTGAGACTTCTGTCTGGCGGTGGCAATTGACGCACCAACCCATGGACAGGGTGGAGTACTGACGCACTTTCTCCATTTCTTCAACCTTGCCATGGCATTGCTGGCATTGCAGTTTGCCTACAGTCACGTGCTGCTGGTGGCTGAAAAAGACGTGATCGGGCAGTGCGTGAATGCGAACCCATTCAATCGGACCCTGTAATGTGGGTTTGGTATCGCTGGTCATGGATTCTTCGATATTGGTCCACTGCTCTTCGACCGTGCGGGTACCATCCACATCCAGTGAGGCCACTCCTTCACTTTCCATGTACTGGTTGCCGATCCATTTTTTATAGATGGCGGCAATCTCATCATTGGTCAGGGATTCGTAGTTATCAATATAGGTGTCCGTATTCGGGTCAAATCCGGCAGCTACAAAGATCTTGGTCAATTCTGCAGTCCCATAGGTGCTACCATTCTTAATAGCCCGGTGGCAATTCATACAGGTGTTGGTAGCCGGAATGATGGAGTGCTTGGAGCGGCGTGCGCCGTCGTGACAGTACTGGCAGTCGATCTTGTTGAGTCCGGCATGAGTGGCATGTGAAAACTTGATGGGTTGGTCCGGAGCGTAGTTCTGCTGACGGCCCAGTGCTACACCATTCTTGACGGTAGTATAACTGCCTAAAACGATCAATGCGAAAATGGCAAACCCGATCACGGTCCGGTTGGTGAACATACTCCACATGGAATGCTTCACGGGTACCTCTCCGGTAGATTCCGCGTTGACGATTCCGCGGGTATTCAGGATGACGCGACTCATCATCAGGGCCAGGAAAACCAGGGCAACCAATAGAATGTAATAGATGTAATTTTTAGAATGAGATTCTACCGGCACGCCTTCCTGTCCGGTAGCAGTTGTCTGCGCAGCGGCGGATGCACCGGTATATACATCATTGACGTAGGCCAATATATTGTCGATCTGAGCATCTGTTAAATTCTCAAATGACTGCATTACCACCGGGCTGTATTCTTTCCAGATCTCGACAGCACGTGGATTACCATCTGCGATCAACTTTTGAGAATTACGGACCCAGGCATGCAAATCTTCTTTACTGGGCCAGCGGTCTTCAACACCACCCAATGCAGGACCTGTGAGTTTGTCCTTCATGTTCTTGTTGTGGCATGCCGCACAATTGGTCCGGAAGAGGTTCTTACCCTCTTCGATGTTATCCTGGGCGAACAAGGCCAGGGCAAAAAAGAAGCCCAGGCTGCTTAAAACCAGGCGACGCATGTTGATCTTCATATTTTTAGAAAATTTCAGCCTTTCAATGTTTTCTACGATGAGGTATTCAAAAATGTTAACCCTCTGTTAAAAACCCGCGCAAAAATAACGAGCGGTCCTATAGTTTACAATAAATCCACTTAAGCTCTATCTATTTAGACTCTATCTAAATTATGACACCATTTATACCGACACTTCCGCTCTGATATGCGGGTACGGATGATAATCGATCAATGAAAAATCATCAAACGAAAAATCAAAAATTGAACGCACAGTTGGATTTATGATCATTTTCGGAAGCATTCTTGGCTCCCGCTCCAATTGAAGGCGTGCCTGCTCCAAATGATTGGAATACAGATGGGCATCACCAAAAGTATGGACGAAATCACCGGGTTCAAGATCGCACACCTGCGCCATCATCATCGTTAACAACGCGTAGGATGCAATATTAAATGGTACCCCAAGAAAGACGTCAGCACTGCGTTGATACAATTGACAGGATAACTTCCCATCCGCAACATAAAACTGGAACAGGGCATGACAGGGCGTTAAAGCCATCTGATCCAATTCCCCTACGTTCCAGGCACTGACCAGGATCCGCCGCGAGTCCGGATTATTTATAATCAATTCGACAGCCCTAGAGATCTGGTCGATCGTTTTACCGTCCGGAGATTCCCAACTACGCCATTGTTTTCCATATACCGGTCCCAGCTCTCCAGCCTCATCCGCCCACTCATTCCAGATCCGTACACCATGTTCCTGCAGATAGCCCACATTGGTATCTCCCTGCAAGAACCAAAGCAATTCGTAGATGATCGACTTAAGATGTAATTTTTTAGTGGTCAGCATGGGGAACCCGTCCGCAAGGTTAAAGCGCATCTGATGACCGAAGACGCTGATGGTCCCCGTGCCGGTCCGATCGGTTTTGACAACACCGTCAGCCAAGATATGTCGTAATAGATCCTGGTAGGCTTTCATCTCATGATGGCTTTAATCCGTTTGGACGCTGCAAGATAGTTTTTTCTTATTAGGTATATAAAAAAACAGAATATGAAATATAAAATCCAGGGCAATATATGAAGATTTCTTCATGAATTAGGAAGAGCTTAGGTCATAATCATTTCGCCCTCATACAGGTTCCGGCTACCCTCCAGTCTGTGTCTTTGCTGAGGTTGAATCAAAAGTGGGGGATCAATCTTTGGGGTTCGTATTAGAAATAAAACAAAAAGGCCCTCCCGTCACCAGGAGGACCTTTCATCGTTTTAAGTCAGGTCTAGCGGGCTATTCATTTGATTCTGCCTGCTGCAGAAGTGCTTCAGCGTGCGTTTTTAAATTGGCAGGAGGGTTCATGCTCAGACATTTTTTCAGAGCGGATATTGCTTTCTCCTTTTCTCCATTGGTAATATATCCTTCTGCCAGGCTGTCCCATACATTGGGGTCATCTGCGTTTTTGGCAACATTGGCTTCGAAGATGCGTATGGCTTCGACACTCTTCCCGGCGTATAAAAGTTGATACCCATAGGTATTTAATTCCTGATTGGATCCCATCGCAATAGCATTTGATCGCAGGTTTTCTGCCTCCATACGCTGGCCTTGCCTGGTCAGAATATTCACCTTGACCATGGATGGGTTCATACCTCCCCCCTGGTCGATGGCTGCATCTGCCCACCGGATTGCCTGGTCCAGCTGATCCATTCTCAAGGCATAATTTGCAGCCGCACTGTATTCCTTCCAGGTCACATTGCCCCGTGACAGATCTTGCTGAATGGATTCCATCTCGGCAGCAACTGCAGATTCGCCGGTCATTCCTTTCACCCTGCTGGTGAGCTGTGCCTTGCGAAGGATGTTTTGCGCGTTGGGAGCTATAAATACGGACCGGGTCGCCCAGGTCAACCCCTGGTCCAGGTGTGTATTATTACTGAGGCAATAACCAGCCGCCTCATACCATCCCTGCCAGGTCCATCCCGGTTTACTCCTTAATTGCTCCGTCAGACTGGCGACCACTGTTTCATCCACGTCCACGGCAATCTGAAAAACAATGGCTTTATCGCTCCAGGTGACTGCACAGTTCACCGCTTCCGGAGTCAGGTCTTCAAATTGATACTCCAATCGTTCGCGCGGTTGTTCCACCGGGGCCAACGCTGCACTCACTCGTAGTGCATCCTCTGTGGGATCGTAACTAAAGCTACCCCAGGATGTGCTGTTGCTGGAAAAGATGGCGGTAACGGATTTTTCCTCCACCAAAAAGTGCAGGCCATAACTTCCGGCATCCAGCGTTTTACCATTGATCTTTACCGGTGTCGAAAAGTTAATGACGGTATTTTCATTCGCCCCGCCCCTCCAGACCTGGCCGTAAGGTACCAGCCCACCCCAGATGGTGCGGCCATTCACAGCCGGGCGATGGTAATCCACCCGAATCTGGGTAAGCCCGATTTGTTGCATAACCGAAGCAGCAGGACTTACGTCAGGAGTTACCGTTAATTGGGTTTGTGCGACCGTAAATTGCGTCAGGGCGGCAATCAAACAAGTCAATATACATTTCATTTTGTCAGGTTTTCTACTGAAAGTTAAGTTTGCTTGATGTCTTCAGTCAGCCGATAGTGATGAATGGACCTTTTCTGTGGTGGACTGTAATTCCTATGATGTTAACCCTCAGAAGATGGCTGAAATAAACCAATTCCTTAGCTTTGCCCAAGCCCAATGTAAGGGTCTGCTGGGCCCTGGGTAATACAACACAACACGCGCATTTGGAAGTAAAACCTCATATCATTTTAGTTGGGCCGGCTTACCCCTACCGGGGAGGTATAGCATCCTTTATACACAGGCTGGGTGAAGAATACCGTAAACACGACTATACGGTAGAAATCATAACTTTTACGCTTCAGTATCCGGGATTCCTGTTTCCCGGTACCAGCCAGTACAATACAGGCCCAAACCCAACGACCATCCCGATTCGCAGGATGATCCATGCGCTTAATCCATTGAGCTGGATACGCACCGGCCTTTACATCCGTAAAAAGAAAGCCACTCGCGTACTGATCAATTACTGGCTTCCTTTCTTCGGATTCTGTTTCGCTGTGATTGCCCGCCTGGCCAAAAGGTCAGGGATTACCACGATCACCGGCATCGTACACAACATCATCCCTCATGAGAAAAGACCTTTTGATCAGGCCTTTACCAGGTTGTTTGTCCGGGCGACCGATGATTTCGTAGTTATGTCCAGGTCCGTGGAAGAACAGATGCGACTCTTCACCAAAACGAAACCGGTTCGTTATCATCCCCACCCCATCTATGACAACTATGGGGATCCGGTAGATCGCAATACAGCATTGGCCGCCATACATCTTGATGCGGATTACCGCTACATCCTCTATTTCGGTTTTATCCGCAAATACAAGGGGCTGGATCTATTAATCCTGGCTATGAAAGACCCCTATTTTTTGCAAAACAAAATACGTCTGCTGATCGCCGGAGAATATTATGAGCCCAGGGAAGAATACCAGACCCTGATCCAGTCACTTCCACATCCTGAAGTGGTGGTAGAGCATACCGAATTCATTCCGGATGATCGCGTTAAATACTATTTCAGTGCGGTCGACCTGGTCGCCCAGCCTTACCGTTCGGCGACTCAAAGTGGTATCTCCCAACTTGCCATTTTTTTCGAAAAACCAATGGTCGTAACGCGGGTTGGCGGACTACCGGAAATCATCGGCGACCGGCAGGGTGGACTCGTCGTGGATACTAATCCTGTATCCATCGGTGATGCTATGAAAATCTATTTCGAGGAGAATCACCAGGCTGACTTTACCCGGCATATCCAGTCCATCAAACCACACTATTCCTGGTCTGCCTTCTTCGAATGCATTGAACGACCGGGAACTTTATCTTCAAAATCCAAGCCATGAAAGGACGCATTCCAGCCATCATCAAGGAAAGCATCCGGGTTAAAGAGCAACTGCTCCAGGATCCCGGACTGATGGATCGTATCAATCAAACCATTGATGTGTGTACTTCTGCCCTGACCAGGGATGGCAGGATATGGTTCTGTGGTAATGGAGGCAGCGCTGCAGATGCCCAGCATTTGGCGGCAGAACTGTCCGGCAGATTCTACCTAGACCGGGAGCCCCTCTTTGCGGAAGCCCTGCACGTAAACACCTCGTATCTCACCGCAGTGGCGAATGATTATTCGTTCGAAGAAGTCTATGCGCGCCTGGTACGGGCTAAAGGACGGCCGGGAGATGTATTATTCGGTTTAAGTACCTCAGGCAATTCACCGAATATCCTGCGGGCATTTGAGGAAGCTCAAAAGCGATCGATCGTAACCATCGGGATGACCGGAGAAAGCGGCGGCAAACTGAAAGCCCTATCGACCAACCTTATCAACGTACCTTCCCAGGACACTCCCAGGATCCAGGAAAGCCATATCCTCATCGGACACATCATTTGTGAGCTCATCGAACAACAACTATTTCCCAAGTAAAAGAATCACACTGATCGGCATCTCAGCTTTCATTCAGGTAAGCCATTATTTCTGGCTTATGGCCACGGCTTGAGCACCAGGACATCTGGTTGGAAAGCAGGAAACGATAGGTATTGTTCCCGTAATAATGGACCTGGGAGATATGCAACCGGTTGACTACAAAGGAGCGATGAATGCGTAAAAACATCCGGTCCGGCAATCTTTCGATCATTTCGGCCAGCGTCATCCGAACCAGGTACCGGGTATCCAGGGTGTGGACATGCAGGTAATTACCATCTGCCCGGATACCGATCACACCGTCGTACCGGAGGGTTTTGTCAATACCATGGGCGCCTTTCACAATAAATGTTGCCTGGTCTGTTCCAGCCTGGTTAGGCGATGCCTCAACAGGTACTTTATTTTTGTGCCGGTTGAGCAGTATCTGATGCCTGGCATGGTCATAGGCCCTGGCAAATCGCTGGTCATCATAAGGTTTAAGCAGATAGTCAATGGCCTGAACTGCAAAAGCCTGAACAGCGTACTGATCGTAGGCTGTCACAAAAATGATGAATGGCCTGGATGCGTCCCCACGCATTTCAAGAACTTCAAAGCCGTTTAAATCAGGCATGTGGATATCCAGGAATATCAAATCCGGCTGGTGTTCACGCATCTGCAGAATCGCTTCTTTGCCATTCCGCGCTTCACCAATCAGATCTGCCTCCGGATACATTGATAACAAACGTATGATCCTGGCCCGGGCCAGCGGTTCGTCATCAATGACAAGAGTCCTTATCCGTTCCATGTCATGCCATTTTTTTAGGAAGGACTATCGTTACCATGAAGCCCGGTTGTTCTGGATTAGAAACGCGCAGGCTGGCCTGGTCCTGGTAGATCAGTTCAAGCCGTTCTTTTACGTTGCGCAGCCCAATTCCCTTTTGGAGTAATTCGCCAGGTTCTGCATTGGTGCCATGCCCGTCATCTTCAACTTTTAGACACAGCATATCCTCTTCGCACCACCTGGCTGAAACACGGATAGTGCAGGATTCCAGTTTACCCGAAAATCCATGCTTAAGAGCATTCTCCATCAGGGGTTGTAATATAAATGCCGGCACGAGCACTCTGTTTGTACCTTGATCTATCTCATAGTCAATCTTTAGCCTATCGTTAAAACGAACCTGCTCAATGTCCAAATAGTTACGCACGAATTCCATCTCCTTTTCAAAGGGGATCAGGTGATTCTCATGAGTTGCCAGCAAACCTCTTAACAGATCACCCAGCTTGCGGATCATAGTCTGGGCATCTTTTGGCTCGATGTCCACCAGGGAAGAAATCGTATTTAAGGTGTTAAACAGAAAATGAGGCTGAAGCTGCAGGCGCAAGGCATTCAACTGGGATTGGTTGCGCTGGGCTTCCAGTCGGATAAGCTCCAATTCTTTCTGTTTGTATTTCCTGGAATAATTAATGCCGGCAAACACCAGATACAAGACCCAATACTCGACCCATTGCCCAATGAATCCTGCTGGAATCCGTACTAATGTGTTCCGGATCATCTCCCAGGTGATCTTCTCATATCCGGTAAGATGATAAGGCACCCACCAGACCACATAAGACATGATCTCATGGAACATGGCAATCAGCATGCTGAATCCGATAGCCTGCACCCATCGAGAAGTCGAAGTGCCCCTACCTACCGGAAACCTCTGCAAAGCCCAATAAACCAGAGGAGCGATAAAACCCCACAGGGTCTGATTGGTAAAGGGAGGTATGAAGTAATTCTCGAATGTCCAGTTGTTAATCTCTCCGGACATCCAGAAGGTAAAATAGAAGCGCACTCCCAAAAGCAATCCCAGTCCAAAGCCCAGAAGGATCATATAGAAATAAGGTATGGGTAACTGACTCCAGAAAGTAGGAATACGCGATTGGCGTGAATTGTTATTCATTCCACCGAAAATACGGGATTTATCTTCCGGCAAAAGTATTGGGTTATGGTTGACTAAGATTTTGGGACCAACGGGTGGATCCAGGGATCGATGGATTCGCCAATTCTTTTGTAGTGTTAGACCACATCGCCTGATATATTTTGTATTTTTTGCGCGAAATTCTCATTCAATCCAATCAGATCATATGGCACAGAAAATTTCGAGAAAATCATTCTTAGGCGGCGTTGCGGCATTGACCGGGTACTCGACACTACAGCCTTTCATGCCAAAGGATAATACTCCCTGGGAAAGTGACAAGCCCGGATATCAACTTGGTCTTGCCTCGTACACCACCCGGGAATTCAGCCTGGATGACACGATTGCAATGGCAAAACGGGTAGGATTACTGAATATTGGATTGAAAAGCATGCACATGCCGCTTGATGCCTCTGAAGAAGAGATAAAGCGATTGGCCAAAAAAGTCCGTGATGCCGGTTTGAACCTGTATGCCGCAGGGGTGATCTATATGAAATCCGCCGATAAGGTTACCAATGCATTTAACTATGCAAAGGCGGCAGGTATTGAAGTGATCATCGGGGTGCCAGATCATGATCTGTTGCCACAAGTCAATGAACTTGTTAAAAAGACCAACATCAAAGTGGCTATCCATAACCATGGACCCGGTGACAGCCTGTATTCCAGTGTAAATGACGTCAACAAGCTGATCAAAGACCTCGATTCGCGGGTAGGTTTTTGCATCGATATCGGGCATGTGGTCCGCATCAATGAAGATCCGGCAGCCATGATCCTAAAATACCACGAACGGCTTTATGATCTGCATCTTAAGGATGAAACAGAGAATAATGCTGATGGTACTCCGGTGGAAATTGGCCGGGGCGTCATCGATATACCGGCAGTCCTCAAGGCATTAAAAAAGGTCAAATACCGCGGCTTTGCTGCCATCGAATACGAAAAGGATGGACAGGATCCTCTCCCGGGACTTGCGGAGTCTGCGGGTTACATCCATGGTGTCCTGAAAATGCTTTAGAATATTCTATCCCACGCCGTACAAGCTGGCACCTTTTGCAAAAAGCTTGTCCGCTGCATTTTTGGTTTTCGCATCCACCTCCAGGACCGGTGCGTGATGCGGCTTTATCCGCGCATCGATGATCAGCGGACCACGGCATCCCCAGTGTTTGTCTTGTTCAAAAGCCCCGACTCCGGTGATATCCGGCGCCGGATTGGAACGGGTAAACGTAACCCACAGGAAATTATTCAGTGTACGGGCACAGAAATCAGCGTCATCGACGAGGACTAGCAACGGAAAATGATCCACCGTCCCGACAGGTATCGCCTCAGCCAATTGTTGCTTCCATCGTGATTCCTGTTCTTCATTTTGATAAGCTGGGGCTTCCAGACACATGATTCCGGGTAATGGGATGGATATCTTTTTCACCTTCTCCAGGACAGGGAATACCGCCGGAACTGAGGTAGCCAGGGACCTCAGCTTTACCCCACGGGCAGCCACCACCAGTTTGGATCCTGCATTCCAGTGATCTCCCGAATAATCCAGCGTGTCGATTGTTGTCTGAGTTTGGAAATGGAGATCGCGATCCCAGTGGACGCGCTCCAGCACATGACCAAAAAAACGGGGGATATCTTCCGTAGTCAGATCTGAATATTCATCCTGCGCTGCGATAAACAGATATTTTGCCAGTGACGTTTGCCCTTTACCCAGCAAGTGGTTGGCGATGGTCAGGATCTCTTCAGGCCGTTGTTCGCGGAAAGGCATGTAGCGCTCTTTTCCAACGGCCAATAATAAAGGATGTACGCCGGCGGCATCTACCGCATTGATGGATACCAATCCCGGAAATTCCGTGGATGTCAATGGCTTCACGATCTCATGGATGAGGTAGCCAAACCAGGTATCCTCCTGCGGTGGCCTGCCCACCACCGTAAAATGCCACACGGCATCCTTGCGGTGATAAACCTTGTCCACCTTCATCACCGGAAACGGATGTTCCAGGCTGTAATAGCCCAGGTGATCCCCGAATGGCCCTTCCGGCTTTAAAGTCTCTGGTAACACCTCACCAGAAATGCAAAAATCAGCATCTGCTCCGATAACATGCTCTCCCTCCCACCTGTAACGATAACGCCTACCGGCCAGCATCCCCGCGAACGTCATCTCCGACAAGCCTTCAGGCAATGGCATGATGGCTGTAAAAGCGTGGCTGGGAGGACCACCTACAAAAATTGATGCAGGAAAACGCATGCCTTTGGCCTGATAGGCCTGATGATGTATGCCTATCCCGCGATGCAGCTGATAGTGTAAGCCTACCTCTTGATTGGGTAAATACGCATTACCGGATAGCTGGATGCGATACATTCCCAGATTGGAATGCATGATGTTTTTATCCTGTGGGGGTAAGGTACATACCTGCGGCAGTGTAATAAACGCACCGCCGTCCTTCGGCCAACCGACGACCTGGGGCAACTGATCAATCGTGGTTTGTCCATATTCCACAGCAGTGTTGCGACGAAGTCTTTTAGGCAAGGCACTCAATGCGGTCCAACCGACCCCGGGGGCACGGTACCATTTCTTCAGTAGGTATGCAGGATCATTTTTCACCCGCACCAGCTCTTCCACCCGGGCCAGCGTATCTCTGAATAAAAAGCGGATCCGCTCTTTACTCCCATAGATGTTTGAAGCAGCTGAAAATGGGCTTCCTTTCACCTTTTGGAACCACAATGCCGGCCCTCCGGATTCAAAGACCCGCCGATGTACCTCCGCCATCACCAGTTGAGGATCTACCTCTTCCCGGACCACGATGAGGTAACCATGGCGCTTTAAATCTTCGAGACTCTCCCTCAGGCTTCGGTACATCAAACTTTTATTTTTCGTTTGTAAAATAACAGTTGTCTGCATATGTTTGATCAAATCACAGATCTGTCCATGCTGATGCAGGTATTTTCTCTACAAACAATTGGTCATCCCGCCAAAACAATTTTCGATGGTCCGTCGTAAGATCCCGGCAGAACTGGCATCCTGGCTTTCTATCCCACTGGGCGATGAATATAACCGGTTTGAACAGTCCATACAGGAAGATCCGGTCACAGGCCTTCGCACCAACCCTTACAAGCTGTATCCCCTCCCCTGGCCTACACACCCCATTCCGTGGCATCCGGACGGGCACTTTTTAGATGCCAGGCCCACATTTACACTCGACCCAGGGCTCCATGCCGGTGCCTATTATGTACAGGATCCTTCCACCATGCTGTTGTATTCCACGCTCAGGGAGGCGATTCAAGGTACGCCCAAAAGGGTCCTGGACCTGTGCGCTGCTCCCGGTGGGAAATCGACCCTGATCGCCTCACTTCTCAGACCAGACGATCTTCTTATTGCCAATGAAATCGTACCTCAACGATATCACATATTGCACGAAAATCTTACCAAGTGGGGTATTCCCAATGTCGTGACCTTATCAGCCCGTCCGGAGCAGCTTCAGGACAAATGCCCGGCTCTTTTCGATGTGATCCTGGTGGACGCCCCCTGCTCCGGGGAAGGTATGTTCCGCAAAGAGCCCATAGCTCTGGAACAATGGTCGACCGGTCTGGTCCAGCAATGTGCCCTACGGCAGGAAAGTATCCTGGAGGCAGCCTGGGGCCTGCTTGCACCGGGAGGCTCACTGATCTATGCAACCTGTACGTACAACCATTATGAGAATTTGGATCAGGTGAATCATTTATTGAGGGAATTTCCGGAAGCAAGTTCCGTTCCCAGGCACGACCTCCCTGCCAATGTGATGCCGGTAACGACCGGTGATGCCACGGGATATCAATGCTGGCCACACCGGATCAGCGGAGAAGGCTTTTTCTTTTCAGTACTGATAAAGGCTGCTGATACACCACTGCAATCCTGGAAGAAACCGAAACTTCTGCATTCGAAAGTTCATTCGTCACTCGAAAAAGTGTTTACCCGGCATATCAGTGACCTTCAGGGACTGGCTCCCCTAGACCATCATAACATGCTCTATGCAATTCCGTCAGCACATCTGGAACTTGTCTCATCATTCCTCCATCATTTTCCGCAGGCCGAACCTGTGACCGGACTGGGGCAATTAATTGGCCAACAATTTAAACCACACCCGGCACTGGCTCTTTCGACGGTCTATCAAGTCTCTTTTCCGGATCTTGAACTGGAACTGGATCAGGCACTGGTGTTCCTGGCACAAAAACCTTTACCGATTTCCGCACCTCCGGGTTGGCTCCGCATAACCTACCAGTCGTTGGGGCTGGGATGGGCAAAATCAGTAGGCAACCGCTTAAACAATTATTATCCCAAACATTGGCGTATCAGGCATTTGCCCCGGGAATACGAATGAAAAACGGTGCCCTGTATAAAAGAATTTACCGCTATTCTTTCGTCACAAATCAGACACCCTCATGGCACTTTCATTTTTAGGCTACTTTCCTAACCGGGATTTTTTCTTAATTTCCCGCATCCAATTGGATAGAAAGCAACCGAAAAAACAAAACCATCGCACGTATGAAGAAATTTTTCCTCGCAATGGGAGGACTCCTCTTCCTCCAGATATCCTTATTTAGTCAGGCAGCCGTTGATACCACCGGTTTAGACTACCGGATCAATGAGGCGTTCACCCCATTTTCGAATGCCTGGCAAAATATCGTATTATATCCCATCCCGTTGGGAGGGGGCAAAGAATTACCCATCGTTTTACTCCTGCTGATCGGTGGTGCGTTGTTTTTTACCATTTATTTTTCGTTTGTCAATATCCGCAGGTTCCCTCTGGCGATACGTGTAGTCCGCGGCCAATACGATGAAATGGATCATCACGAAGCCATTTCACCTGATTCTTCGATTGTGGTTGACGGGGACGTGCTCCGGACCATTGAAGACGAAAGCAAACATGGTGAGGTAAGCCATTTTCAGGCACTGGCTACTGCTGTATCCGGTACCGTAGGACTTGGCAACATCGCCGGGGTCGCGCTGGCCATCGCATTAGGTGGTCCGGGCGCTACTTTCTGGATGATTATCTGTGGATTGTTGGGTATGTCAACTAAGTTTGTGGAATGTACTCTTGGTGTAAAATACCGTGATATCGGGCCTGACGGGACCGTCTATGGCGGACCGATGTACTATCTTTCAAAAGGACTGAAAGAAAAAGGCTTCACCGGCCTCGGTAAAGCATTATCCTTCATTTTTGCATTCCTCTGCGTTGGTGCCTCCTTTGGAGGTGGTAATGCAGCCCAATCCAACCAGGCTGCCTCCCAGCTGGCTTCCATGTTAGGGATGCAAGGCGGCGCCTCCGGCACCATCATCGGTGTAGTTTTAGCCATAGTGGTTGGATTCGTCATCATCGGAGGCATCAAAAGGATCGCATCCGTTACCGAGAAGATTGTTCCTTTCATGGCAATTCTGTACGTCGGTGCCTGTATTTTTATCGTCTTCGAACATTTCAGCCTTATCGACGATGCTTTCAGGGTGATCATGGAAGGCGCCTTTACCCCGCAGGCCGGATTAGGTGGTTTGGTCGGTGTATTGATCATCGGATTCCGCCGGGCAGCTTTCTCCAATGAAGCCGGTGCCGGATCAGCGGCTATCGCACACTCCGCAGTGAAGACCAAATTTCCAGCATCGGAAGGACTCGTCGCCTTATTGGAACCATTTATTGATACTGTTGTAATCTGTACCATGACCGCCCTGGTCATTATTTTCTATAATTTCAATGGCGTATTTGAATACGGAACCGGTTCGGTGATTGTCAACGGAGTGTCCGTTGAGGGATCAACACTGACATCCCTGGCCTTTGGGGAGCGCATTTCCTGGTTTCCCTATGTTCTGACAGTAGCCATCGTCCTATTTGCTGTTTCGACCATGATTTCCTGGTCCTACTACGGGTTACAGTCCTGGAAATACCTCTTCGGCCGTAGCAAAGCTGCTGACCTTTCCTACAAGGTTATTTTCCTGGTATTCATTGTCATCGGTGCTGCGGCAAACATGAGCGCGGTGTGGGGCTTTTCTGATGCCATGATTCTGGCTTTGGTATTCCCTAACATGCTGGGATTACTCCTCCTTTTCCCCAGAGTAAGAGAGGAACTCAACCGGTATTTACTGGCTATCAAGAAGTGGAGCCCTGCTTCAAAATAACGTTACTGATATTGGCAGGTTTTCACAAATTGTCTTTACCTGTCAAACTGATATTTTGAAGCGATTGATCTATGGCAGCTGAAAAGAAACGTCCGGGAAAACCCAAAAAGTCTTCGGAGCGGATACCTGTTATGCCACTGGCATGGTGGTGGGGAATAGTACCGGCAATAGTGACATTTATCTTATACATTCCGGCTTTTCAACTTGGTTGGACAAACTGGGACGATCCACGTTATGTGCTGGAAAATGAATCCAT
The DNA here is from genome assembly GCA_020636135.1 of Lewinellaceae bacterium. NCBI lineage: Bacteria > Pseudomonadati > Bacteroidota > Saprospiria > Saprospirales > Lewinellaceae > Lewinellaceae bacterium. The sequence goes on along the minus strand of JACJYK010000001.1, from coordinate 1,219,649 downwards.
GTTGCAATTGGACTGGGGCGCCCTGATGACCCAATCCTTCGTGGGCAATTTCCATCCGTTAACCATGTTATCACTGGGTATCGACCACCTCCTCTTCGGAACCTCCGCTTCGGGGTATCATGTGATCAATGTAGTCCTGCATGTACTGTCTACCATACTGGTGTATCATTTATTTTCCAAAATGTCACGCAATGGATGGGTGGGATTATTCACAGCTTTATGGTTTGGGATCCACCCCCTGCACATCGAATCGGTAGCCTGGATCGCAGAAAGGAAAGATGTCCTTTATGGTCTCTTTTTTATCGCCGGACTTGTTTCCTATCTCCATTACCAAGGCAGCCGCAACCGCATGTATTACGCGGCAACACTTTTATGCTTTGTGCTCGCAGTGCTTTCCAAGGCGATGGCGGTCGTATTTCCGGTGGCTTTGTTACTGATGGATTACTGGAAATATGGTCGCTTCAAACAGGAGGCCCGCGACTGGAAAGAAAAATTGCCCTTTTTTGTCATTGCTTTGGCCATTGGAATTGTGGCCATTGTGGTTCAACAACAAGCGGGTGCCGTCTCGAAGATGGAAGCGTTATCCTGGTATAACCGCATCACGGTAGGCTTTTATGGTCTGGCTATGTATCCGCTTAAGCTGTTATTTCCTTTTCATCTGAGCAATGTCTATCCTTACCCCAGGCTGACATCAGCCGGGATGCTTCCTTTCAGCTATTACCTTCTGGCCCTCGCAGGGGCAGGTCTCCTGGTCGTGATCTACATTCAGTGGCGTAGAAGAAAAATGCTGATGTTCTGGAGTTTCAGTTTCTATACGCTATTGGTTTTGACCGTTCTGCAATGGCTTTCGGTGGGCTCGGCGGTTCTTGCAGATCGATACAGCTACGTCTCTTCACTGGGTATATTTTTCCTGATGTCCGCCGGAACATCCATTCATATGGCACGCTTTAAGAATTGCATTCCATGGCTGGCATTCCTCACTGCCCTGACGGTTGTATATGGCGCCGTCACCTGGACACGAATTCCGGTCTGGAACAATAGTGAGACTTTGTGGCGGGATATGATCAGAAAATATCCCAACCGGTATGCCACAGCCTATAAAAACCTGGGTAATTATATGGCTCAATCCGGCAACACGACCGAAGCACACAGGCTACTGAATACCGGTGCCGGGCTGGATCCTTTTGATGCTGAAATCCAGGAGTCACTGGGCAATGTAAATAGCATGGAGGGCAAAGTGGACGTTGCCATCCGAAACTACGACGAAGCGCTTAAGATTGACCCCAATTTGATTTCAGTCTATCAAAACCGGGGAATTGCTTATTCTTTACGGAAAGAATATAAGCTGGCTATCAACGATTTTGACAAAGCGCTGGAAATGGGCTCTTCCGAAAGGGATGTGCTGCCCAACCGTTCCTTTGCTTTACTTTCCAGTGGAAAGCTGCAGGAAGCCATAGATGGATTTACACGTTGCATTGAATTGAATCCAAAGGAAGGGTCCTTTGATTATTTCATTTCCCAGGCATACTTCAATAGTGGAAACCTCATTGCAGCCCGCAAGTTTCTCAACTCAGCCAAACAAAAAGGATACACCTCCATCAGCGCGGACTACGAGGCAAAACTGAATTGAACGGTTAAGGAGCTATCGTTTAAAAATTTTTCGACTTACCTAATTTTGTCGGAAATTGCATTCATGACACCCTTACCACCACCGCACCAGGTCATCCTCTCATTGGGAGGGAATGTAGGACAAGTCCTGGATACATTTACCAAATCCCGGGAGAGGCTGATCAGGCAGGTAGGTCCGATAATCAATGCAAGCCGGCTCTATTTTACAGAACCATGGGGTGAACCTGACCAGCCCCATTTTTATAATCAACTATTGATGCTCGAAACGGGCCTATCACCGTTACAGGTTCTGCACGAGTGCCAGCAAATCGAAATTCACTTCGACCGGACACGCACCGTACACTGGGGACCACGTACGCTTGACATTGATATCCTTTTTTACGACCATCTTGTATTGGATACCGAAGAACTTATCATTCCACACCCAAGAATACATGAAAGAAATTTTATATTGGTCCCTTTAATGGAAATTGTTTCCGACTGGGTCCATCCGGTCTATGATCTCAGCATTGAAGAATTGTATAACCAATGTGAAGATTTCAATGAAGTTATGATTGCCGAGGAAGAATGAGTCAATCAATACCACATCAGTACATTTGTATCGAAGGCAATATCGGTGCCGGAAAAACGACGTTGTGTCAGCGCCTAGCCCAGGACTTTAACTGCAATCTGGTACTGGAAGAATTCACCGATAATCCCTTTCTGCCTCACTTTTATAAAGATCCGGACCGTTTCGCACTCCCGCTTGAGTTATTTTTTATGACGGAAAGGCATAAGCAGCTCGAAAAATCACTGATTCATCAGGATCTCTTTCATGAGTTTATCGTTGCTGACTACTTCTTCCTGAAGACCTTATTGTTTGCCAAAAACAATCTGAAAGAGGATGAATACCGGTTGTTTCAACGCATGTTCTTTACCCTGGCCAACAATTTCCCTAATCCGGACCTGCTGATCTATCTGCATCGTTCGCCAGCCAATCTGTTGAAGAATATTGCCCAGAGAGGGCGGCAATTTGAAGCAGAGATCCAGTTGAATTACCTGCAGGCCCTTCAGGATATTTATTTCGAATATTTCCGGTCAGAGGTGAGCTTCCCGATCATTATCCTGGACGCTGACCGGCTGGACTTCCTGTCCAATGATGCAGATTACGATGAGGTTAAGAACCTCATAACCAGGACCTACCAGCCTGGTGTACACCGCATCCAGCTGATCAATTGAGGTTTACTCATCACGTAGTACGTAACGGTACTGAATAAGAAGCCGCGTGCCCCAACGATTCACTCTGGACAGTGCATCTTCAACCCGTAATCCTGCGAGGTGATCTTTCCAGCGGATTCTGGCTTGTAATCCGCCATGCATAAATTGTACCTCATTTGGATCGCGATTCACTCCTAGAATGCCGCCAAGTTGAAAAGTCGTTTCTTCCCGGTCCTGCTTTCCTATGCGTATGTAACCCTGCAGTTGCAGGTCGGATAATTTTTCAAGGCGTGTATACCACCCTTCCGCTCCGAGAGTAACCTGTTCCGTATCACGGTATTCGAGCTGTCCCAACAGCTGCATTTGCGAAGGCAGTACATAGGACCATCCATCCATGTCCAGAGATGGGGTATTTAAGGTGGCAAAGGACGGAACAAGCAGCATGGTCCATGGACCGGTCATCAACCGGTAATACAGACCGGCGTGGACCACGGGCTGGACATTTGAACTCCAGTTCACTCCACTCAACTGTTCATTTGAATTGATAGCTGGGTCGAACTGATAAAGTTGATCATTAAACTGACTGGAAAAGATCCAGTCTCCTGCATCCAGATTAAGGTGATAAAGTCCCAATTGAACCCCAGCTCCAACAATGTTCCGGAAATCTGCTCGCGGTTCATTCAGTTCACGACGATAAGCGATCCCTGCAGCAACCTGCTGGCTGCGAAACAATGTACTCACCTGCTCCTGCCGGATATTTAATCCTATGGCCAGGTGATCGTATCCGGTCTGTAACAACCGAACAGCAGCATCCGCATTCCACTGTCGGATCCTGGTGGATTTTTCCTGCCCCTGGGTAGCTACATAAGCTCCTGCTTCCATCCTGCCCTGATCTCCAATACGTGCTGGCATGGAACTGCGATCCGGCCAGACAACCGTGATGGTTTGTCCGCAGATTACCCCCACGGCTACAAACCACATACCATATATCAGCAGCCATTTCTTCATCGCAGCAATTGTATCCATCCACTCAGTGATTCTTGCTTCCCGGGCCTGGTCTCCGCACGGACAAGCCAGCGGTAAGCCCCGGCTGGAACCTCCTTCCCCCGGAATGTCCCATCCCAGCCTGAGGACCGGTCATTTAACACATTGGTATCTGAATCGTACAACAAGTTTCCCAAACGGTCCCAAACCATGACTTCGAGCAGTCGAACTGGCGGTGTCCCGTGAATCACAAAATGATCATTCAGTCCGTCCCCGTTCGGCGTAAATGCAGTAGGCACCTCGATCAACACCTCATCTTCGACGGATATGTCCAGATAATCCTCAGCCCGGCATCCCTTTTCATCCATGACGATCACTTTTAATGAGGTAGAATACGAGGGTTGGATCGATAGCGTCGGGCAATCCAAGCAGTCAGCAGGCACTCCCGTTCCAGTCCAGACCAGTGCTGGCTTTCCCTGTGCATTTTCAATCACCGGACTGACCACCAATGTCTGGCCATAGCGAATTACGGTATCCCGTCCCAGGTCGATACGCAGGCTATCCGGTGCAAGGACCACCACGGTATCTTCAGCAGTACAATCTGCCTGATCGCGAATGAACAGACGGTACATACCTTCCGATAAGTCACGGAAAAGGCCGGTAGTCTGCCACTGCATGCTATCCAGGGAAAAGAAAACCGATCCATTGGATTGCAGGACCTGGATCATAAATAATCCATCCTGATAGCCTGCGCAAGTCACATCACTGGTAGCCAGGTTGTATTGCAGCGTATCCAGAGGATTAATTTCAAAGGTCCTGGAAAAACTGCACCCCCGGTCATCGTTGACGAAAGCAGTATATTTTCCGGGTTCAGCGAGTTTGATCCCATATCCGTTACTCATGTATTTTGAGCCACCGGTCCAAATAATCGAATAGGGTGCAAATGCAGGATCCAGCTGCATGTCAACCGCCCCTAAAGGTCCCAGCAAGCAACTGGGTTGAATGGTCTTAGCTTCAACCAATGCGGTCCTACCGGGTGACACCAGCTGGCAGGCGGTCTGCTGGCATCCCTCATTGTCGGTTACCGTGACGCAGTAATTACCGGGTTGGACTTCAGTCAGTACGTTTTCTTCCCACCCATTGTTCCATTGATAGATATACGGGGATACACCACCGGTCGCTACGACCTTCAGTTCACCGCCACCGGCATCAGGACAGGAAATGGCTTCGCTCTCCCACTCTACCTTTAGTAATTCCGGTTCGTTAATGACCGCCATGGCGGATACCTGACAGCCGGAAGGATCGGTGACTGTGACGCGGTACGAACCTGCTGCCAGATTGGTTGCCACTGCATTATCAAGGAACGGGTTATGTGACCAATCAAATTGAAACGGACCATTGCCACCCGACACATCAATCCGCACCTGGCCGGTCTTAGTCCCGGCGCAATGGATATCCTGCTCTATCACGGTGAGTTGCAGGTCCTGGGGAATGGATAATTCGACCGTGCGGTAAGCCGCGCACCCTTTTTGATCGGTGACCACCACCCGGTTTGGTCCAAATGGCAGGTCTTTCGGGTTGGGATCATTATTTCCATTGGACCAGGCATAGGCATAGGGGGCATTCCCTCCCGAGACCAGAAGTTCTGCCTGACCATCACTGGCATAGTGGCAGGTTACCTCTTGTAAGATCCGGGCTTCCACATTCAGTAAGTCAGGCTCCGCGATATGGATCGTAAATTCCGACTTACAACCCTGTTCATCCGTTACAACCAATGGATAAGTTCCGGCAGCCAGGTTATTGAAACGCCCGGTATTATTCTCAAGGCCCTGCATCCAGTAAGTATACCCGGCGTGTGGCTCAACCTGATATTGGTCAATGCGTTGTCCAAAACAGGCAACTGAAGTATCTCCTGGGGGACTGATTATTGGCCCTGCAGCACAGGGTATGGCCGTACAGTTGAATGTGATGACCGAATCGAGACAAGGTCCCTGAACCTTCAGATAGAATTTATCCGTCGGACTGGATTGAACGTCATAAACCTGACGGTAAGGTGTCCGGTTAGGAGCAAACCAGTCAGAGCCATTCGTGCTTACCTCGTAAGTAACACCTTCCTCATAGTTCCAGATAAAGGCTAAACTATCATTCGTAGCTATACATTGGATACCTGTGGAATCCATTCTATTGGGAAGCACCTCGACATGCATTTGCTGGATGTCCTGACAACGTAAAGAAGTACTCCGGATCAGGGTATAATTTGCCGATGAGTCCGGATCAGTAGATAATAGCTGGCAATTTGTGCAAGGGTTGGAATCATCACGGTTCCAGACCCAGGTTTCCTGCACCGGGTCATTTAAGGTAAGATTCCAGTCACGCAACTGACCCTCCTCTTGACTGTGGTTATAGATGGTGAGATACCAGGTTCCAGCCACCGGTCCGCTATAGGGCAGGTGGATGACCGGCATCTGGTCCGGACGATAGGAATCTGAAAAAGGTGGTGTGGCATCGCGCCACAGTGTGGTAGAATCCCAGTTAAAACAAGCACTGGTCCAGCCCCGGGGTCCTTCACCTGAGAGGATAAGGGGGACTCGGACACCACCGGGCGTCGTCAAATACACATCCCAATTGGCATTTGTATTTGCAGAGACCGCCATGCAGAATGATTGGAGCCATTGCAGATCCAGATAGGGTGCAGGGAAGTAAGGGATCTGCAGGGAATAATCATTCCTCCCCGGACTGACCGGCCCCCTGCTTCCCCGGTAATTGTACCGGATTGGGGCATTGGAATTTCCGAGATATTCCAGGGAGGTCCCCTGACAGACTACCGTGTCTTCAGGCATCTGCTCAATCGTTTTAAAACCATCGAGCAAAGTCAGATGAATGGTATCGGCTCCACAAGAGCCATAGGTCAGTATAAAATAGATGGGTTCATCACCCTCGTCTTCCTGATCCGGTAAAGGCACCAATTGAAACAATATACTGCTGCCAGCAATATCCTGGCGCAGTGTCTCCCGTACGTAGAGATCATCATTATTGCCCCGTGTACCCACTACCTTATAGTGCACCGGTGTCAGCGTGTCCAGCCAATCCAGCTGGATCTGCATCGGATTACAGCCTTCCTGCAAGATAAAAGGCTCTGGCAGCGTCCCTTCGGCAAAACGATAGGGCACCGACTGGAAACTATTGGCCTCGATGAAGACACCTGTATCAAAATGATCATCTGCCAGATCGGCTAAAGCCAGCTCCATTTGATATTCGGCACAGGGCACCACGTCGGCGGTGGCCGTAAAAGCATCCAGATACGCATTATAAGCAAAGACCTGACCGCCTGAATTGTCATGGTAATACTGGGGGTAAACAGGTTTGCAATCCGGTTTTAATGGATTACCCTGATGAATGGTGTTCACTGAAACAATGGTGTCGGTACCAGGGACAACCGCGAGGTTTTGTAATTGATACTGACCACCGTCCGGGTTTGGTCCGGAAAGGAAAAAGCCGAAGACATCATTAAAATTACTACAGGTAAACTGCGGATATTCTTCCGAGGCAAAAAAATAGCGGAATGCAATCCGACTGGTGGCCGGCCGAAAACGAATGGTTAATTTGGCTACATCGAAGAGTAGCTGATCGGTCGTATCCAGCGTATGGACCAGCGCTTCGAGTCCTTCTGCACTGTACCGGAGTCCTGAGGTTGAAGTACTGAGATTGTCGCTGCGATTCGGTTGAGCCAGCGAGTCCACCAAACCAGTGGAGAGGACCATGCCCTGATCAAATCCGGTAGTCGCCTGGTGGTCTGTAAAAAACCCGATGGCCCGTGAATCACCTTCGTACTGAATGGAGAGGATCTCCACACCACCACCTAGGAGGAACTGTCGAATTGCTTCTTCCAGTTTTACGGGCAGTTTATCCTCGGCAAAAACCTGCAGTCCCTGTGACCACATGGGCAAGGCTACCAACATACAAACAACCCAGAGCAATCCACTTCTATTCATCACCTCAAGCAGTGTGTAAATGGGGCGTGAAATTAAAAAATTTATATTCGGAGGTCCGGTGCGACCTATATTTTTAACGCATGTCCGGGACCCATTGATCTAATTAAGGCACCTTTCCATCTAATATTCCCATACGGCGGTTGAACAAGCATTAGCTTTGAGCGATTTATTAGATATAAGGCAGTTATAATCGATCATGAAACAATTTTTTAAATTTCTATTTGCTTCCTGTCTGGGTACCATTCTCGCATCAGTAATCCTGGTATTTCTGGGGATCGCAATGGTGGGGTGGTTCACAAAAGTTGCGGAAAAGCAGGTTGCCGTAAAGCCCAACACGGTTCTGGACCTGTCACTGGATTATGCATTACCAGAATTGACCAACAACGTTCAAAACTTCTCATTCTCTCTGGAACAAAAAGACTATGTCGGACTTCAGGACCTGATCACCCTGCTGAAGAAGGCCGAATCAGATAACGATGTAAAAGGAGTCAAACTTGGCAGTATGTCCAATCTCCACGGACAGGCCACTGCCCTGGCCCTAAAAGATGCCCTTGATGAATTCCGGAAATCCGGAAAGTTCGTCGTTGCTGACGGGAGGTATTTTGACAAGACCGGTTACCTGGTGGCATCCGCGGCAGATCACATCATTATTAATCCGGTTGGAGGTGTTGACTTCAGGGGTTTTGCGTCGATAACTCCATTTTTTAAAGATGCACTCGATAAAATAGGGGTTAAAATGGAGGTCTTCTACAAAGGCCAGTACAAAGGGGCAACCGAACCATTCCGCCTGAATAAAATGAGTCCGCAAAACCGCTATCAGATTCGGGAGTATCTGGAAAGCATCTATGCACTCTATCTTAAGGAGATCGGCGAGGATCGCAATCAGACCACAGACCGACTGCGTGAAATCGCCAATGAATTTCTGGCCCAAAATGCAGAACAGGCTCTTCAATACGGCCTGGTGGATGAAATCGGGGGACCCTTTGCTGCCGATGATTACATCCGCAAACAGATAGGACTGGAAGAGGATGATAAAATTAATTATGTCACCATGGATGAATACAAGAAGGCCCGTGGTCTCGGCACGGATTACAGCGCCCGGGACAAAATAGCCGTATTGTATGCAGAGGGTGACATTGTGGACGGAAGTACAGCCGAAGGTGTGATTGGGGGAGGAAAATATGCCAGGCAATTGCGTAAGATCCGCCTCGATGACAAAATCAAAGCCCTCGTTTTACGGGTAAACTCTCCGGGGGGTAGTATTATGGCATCCCAGGACATCCTCTCCGAAATAGAAAAAATAAAAGCGGCAGGAAAACCAGTGGTCGCTTCCTATGGTGATTATGCAGCTTCCGGTGGCTATTTTATTTCCTGTAAATCGGACTTCATCATCAGCGAACCGAATACACTGACCGGATCCATCGGCGTGTTTCTGATGATGCCCAATTTCAATGGCCTGCTGGAAGACAAGATCGGGATTTACGTTGATACCGTTTCTACCGGTAAATACGCGGCAGGGTTTACTTCACTGTTACCCCTCTCGGATGAAGAGGGAAGAATACTGCAGTTACAGACCGACAATTTCTACGACCTGTTCATCTCCAATGTATCCGAAGGCCGGAAGATGTCCAAAGAAGCTGTCCATGAAGTAGCTCAGGGGCGGGTCTGGACCGGGGAAGATGCCCTGCAGGTAGGACTGGTGGATCAGATTGGCAACCTCAACGACGCTATTAAGAAAGCCGCTGAATTAGCAGGTATTGATGATTACCGGACTGCTTCCTATCCTCCGATCAAAGATCCTTTAACACGGATTCTGGAACAAGTTACGGGACAAAATTCCGATGACCTGATTTCTTCCAGGTTGAAATTTAAACTTGGGAAATGGGAACCATACGTCAGGGAGCTGGAATTCTGGCAAAACCATCAAGGTCCTATGGCACGGTTGCCCTTTATCATCCAGGACTGAGGCTGTCAATCAGGACATTCCTCTGATCAGCGCTTGTTGATCATTGCAGCGATAAGTGTTATCAGCAATCCTACCGGAAAGATTTCCATAAAGGTGTAAGCGATCAATATGTATGGCTTGCTGTAGTTGACCTTCATATCCTGCATCGCTTGTATTTTGGTAAGATTGCCATCCGCCTGCAGTTGATCGATTTGATTCTGAAAATATTGATCCATCATATTCTGGCCCGGCCCCAGGTAATAATAAATGGTCCAGCTGATCACATAAATTGCCGAGGCGATCAGTGTAATCAGCATGCCTACCTTCACACCCTGCCAAAACGTGATATTGCCTGCTTGTACCCGGTCACGGTATTGCCTGATTCCCAGGTATATGGTAGAAAGGGCGATGATCATGGAAGCGAAACCGGCAATTTCGGTGAATCCGCTTCCTTCCCCGGCTACCAATACCACCAATCCCATTATTGCCGGTATCATGAATCCGGCGATCAATCCATTGGTTAAAATGATTTTACGCATATTCGTTTTTTGAACTAAAATTGCAGCAAAGACTGATAAGACGCATCCGCCTAAAGTAGGATTTTAACCAATTATCCAGAAAAAATGACTATTTCAGCGAATCCAACCCATTCTTTTAGCATGCCGGATAGCCTGGGTACGTCGCTTGGCATCCGTTTTTTGCAGAATCCTTGAAACATGGGTCTTCACAGTGCTGATGGCGATATAAAGATCATTGGCAATTTCCTGATTAGACTTTCCGGCCGCCATGGCTACCAGAACTTCATATTCCCGGTCACTTAATCCATTGACAGGTTTCGTCGCATGATCCATTGAAATGCGTAGGTCCGTTCCATCGTTGGAAACCTCATGAATCTTAACCATGGATGCCGTGGATGTCACCTGACTGGTTAGGACACGGCCTCCCCATGCACCTACGATCGTAAATAACAGCCCTATCCAGAAAAATGCCCAACGTGGATCGATCGCTTCAAGGGTATAGTTGAACTCAAGCCATGAAATGAATCCCGACAAGCCTCCAAACAATAGTCCATACCCTAATAGGTATGACCATTTGATTCGAAAGAAGGGTATGTTACCGTAAATCATGTACCGATATTACTTTTACCTTTATGATCGCCGCACAGCTATAATCAAAGATAATGATCATTGCTTCTGCATCCAATCCAACCATTAAATCGATCCACCGTTTACGGGAAAAATCCCGTGCGCGCAGACAGGAAGGTCTGTTTGTCATGGAGGATTGGAAGGAGATCCGGATGGCTCTGGAGAATGGCTATACCATTAACCATCTGATCCTGCGTGAAGGCTCGGGGATGCCCGGGGACTGGAAATATTCTACCCTCCCCTGCTGTGAGGTGAAAAGTGAGTTGTTCTCCACCCTGATTTACCGTTCCGGAACCGTAGATGCATGTGCAATTGCCACCGCTAAGGAACATCCGTTAAGTTCTCTGGGCACACCTACCGGGACCTCTTGTTACCTGTTGCTTGATCAGGTAGAAAAACCAGGCAATATCGGAGCCATCCTGCGTACAGCAGATGCAGCAGGGCTGGCCGGGGTGATCGTTGTAGATCCTGTCTCCGACCTTTACAACCCTAATGTCATTCGCTCCAGCGTAGGCACCCTGTTTTCTGTACCCGTTGCGTTGTGTACCCTGGATGAAGCGCTGCAATGGCTGAAGTCGGTCCATGTGATCACGACGCAACTGGAAGGAGGTCTGCCGCCCTGGGAGGTCAATTTGGCAGGGCCGGTAGCCCTGGTGTTGGGGACAGAATCCACGGGTGTGCGGGAAGCCTGGCGCAAACGGGCTGATCAATTCGTTAAGATTCCAATGTTTGGACAAAACGATTCCCTGAATGTTTCCAACACGGCTGCTATCCTGGCCTACGAACACGTCAGGCAAAGGTGGAATTACGACAACCGATAGCGTTCCACAACATCCCTGTAATATAAGCCTACCACATAAGGTACCTGATTTATGGCCTTGGGTGTCTTGGTTGGTACACCCCCAAAATTCCTCCTCCGGGCAAGGTCAGATCAACCAATAATCCCCATCCCTGATCTTTAATTTCACTACAATTGACGTGATGCACCTTCATATCCTCCACAAATCCATGGATGTCATCACACATCAGGTACAGTTCATGATGATGACTGTTTCCAGAGGGGTGCACGGCGAGTTCAGCTGGAGGAAGCCTGAAGATCAACCACCCATGCCCCACATCAACGTATGGCCATTTTAGGATGTCCTGGAAAAAAGCCTTGTCTGCCTCTGCATTCATGGAATAGATAATGGTATGTACTCCGGAAATCATCTTTAAAATGTTATTTGGAATTACGGCTCTTTCTTTACTAAGAATCACTTTCCATGGATAAAATTTAAGAAAGATCTGACCATTTTCAACGATGTATCTTATAAGTTACTGTATTATTGACCACCTCTGTTAACCATCGTCCGATCTACGCGTCATGGGATATGTTATTTCCTTTATATTCCAAATGCATTACCCTAACCGGTACCGGACAGAGTATCAATTGCGTTAACTATAAAATGACTTGCTAAATGGAGATGCTTACCCCGATACAAGAATGGCAGCCTCTGGGAATAACCAGTGGGCTGGAACCTTATGGCGGTGACTTTAATTACCTGGATGCCGTGCATTTGCTGCGCCGGACCCTGTTTGGAGCAAAGAAGGATGAAGTGGATCAGGCCGTCGTTTCTGGCTTGGCAGCTACCCTGGATCGTTTGTTTGAGGTTCACCCCCAACCATTACCTGTCAATGATTACAACCGTGATGATCTGAAAGACCCCAACATTCCCTTTGGTCAGACCTGGGTGAACGATCACACAACAAACGGTGATCTGACCAGTGCGCGCATAGTGAGCTTGAAGGCATGGTGGGTTGATCAGTTAATGAACCAATCGGCCAGCCTTCAACAAAAAATGATGTTGTTCTGGCACAACCATTTTTCGACCCAGACCTGGGGTGTTTTCTGGGCTAATCAGGCTTACCGTCACTTTAAATTATTACATGAGCAGGCATTTGGCAATTTCCGGACATTGACTAAATCCATTACCACCGATCCGCAAATGCTCCTCTACCTTAATGGCGCATTCAACAACCAGGAAAGCCCGGATGAAAATTACGGTCGTGAACTACAGGAATTGTTCTGCATTGGTAAAGGCCCCAATTCCAATTATACCGAAGAGGACGTCAAGATGGCAGCCAAAGTCCTGACCGGCTGGACGATCCAGTGGGAAGGAACTTACCAGTCTTACTTTAATTATTGGCTACACGATCAGTCTGACAAACAATTCTCATCCTTTTATGGCAACAAGGTTATCAAGGGAAATTATGGTCCGGATGGAGCAAAAGAAACCGATGAATTGCTGGATATGATATTTGCCAACCAGGAGACAGCCTTGTTCATCTGTCGAAAGATCTACCGGTTTTTTGTGTATCCATACATTTCTGACGAGACTGAACAATCGATCATTGAGCCTTTGGCCATGCTGCTCCGTGATAACAACTACGATATCGAGCCAGTACTGCGTACCCTGCTGAACTCCGCTCATTTTTTTGACCCGGAACTGCGTGGAGCGATGATTAAAAGTCCGGTTGACTTCTTCATTGGTTTCTGGCGTTCGATGCAGGTCAAAATGCCTGCCAATGCGTCGGTACAAAACAACCTGGAGATCAGGACTTCCTCCCTCTGGCAGATGTCCAGCCTGGGACAGCAACTTATGGATCCACCCAATGTTGCCGGCTGGCCGGCCTACCACCAATACCCTCAGTACGATAAGTCGTGGATTACCACGGATTCCATACCTCGTCGTGCGCTGACCACAGATTCCTTCATTTATTGGGGATTCTGGTCGGAAAACTTATTGACCAATGTGGATCTGCTGGCGTTCATAGACAGCCTGGACAATCCCAATCAACTAAACCCAATGCTTGATGAGATCATCGATCTCCTGTTGGCTGTACCGGTCAGTGAATTGCAACGCAACCAGATGAAGTCCATCCTGCTTTCCGGTCAGGCAAATGAAGGCTATTGGAACCAGGCCTGGTTTGCCTATAAACTGACTCCCTACGATGAAATGGCCCGGATGACGGTAGAAAACCGGGTAAAGCCATTCTTCCAGTATTTGTTTCAGCTTTCGGAATATCACCTTCAATAAATACCCTATTCCATGCAAAGAAGAGATTTCCTTAAATACAACGCCTTGTTCATGCCATCTCTGGCCGGTGGATTCGGGGTGCAGGCCTTCATGAATTCTCCTTTTCTTAAGGCTATGTACAACGACTTCGTCGACACCGACAAAGTTTTGGTACTGGTTTATCTGGCAGGTGGCAATGATGGATTAAACACGGTGATCCCGCTGGACCTGTACGACACACTGGCCAACGTCAGGCCGGAGGTGATCATCCCTGAAAACAAATTGCTTTCACTCACCGGTGTAGACCGGGTTGCACTCCACCCTTCATTAGGTGGGTTACGCGACCTTTACAACGATGGACATCTCAGCATCATCCAGAACGTTGGATACCCGGATCAGGATTATTCCCACTTCCGGTCAACGGACATCTGGATGACTGCTGCCGACCACGATGAAATCCTGTCCTCCGGTTGGATGGGCCGCTACCTGAACCAGGAATATCCCAACTTCCCCATCGACTACCCTAATGACATCATGCCCGATCCCCTTGCCATTCAGATTGGCTACAACCTCTCCCTTGCATTCCAGGGGCCAGCCAGCGCGATGGGTATGGTTGTCGGTGATCCCAACTGGTTTTACAGCCTGGTTGATGATGTGGAAGAACAAGCCCAGGATACCCTTTCCGGTGAAAAGCTCGCATACATCCGCCTGATCACCAAACAATCACAGGTTTATGGTCAGGTTATTAAAAAAGCAGCGGGAAGGGTGACCACACAAAACAACTATCCCACCAATAATGCCCTGGCAGAACAGCTCAGGATCGTAGCCAAGCTCATTGCCGGTGGATTAAAGACCCGGATTTACATGGTATCGCTGGATGGATTTGACACCCATGATGCGCAGGTTATCAATAACGATCATACCAAAGGTGAACATGCCAATTTATTGCAAGCACTGGGTGATGGTATCAAAGCATTTGTGGATGATCTACGCTACCTGGGTATCTCTGAACGGGTGATGGGCATGACGTTCAGCGAATTCGGCCGCCGGGTTATTTCAAACTCAAGTCTTGGGACCGACCATGGCGCCGCTGCTCCACTTTTTGTGTTTGGTGACGGCGTTCAGTCCTCAGTTTGGGGCCCCAATCCTACCCTACCCGAAAAAGTCGATGTTGAAGTAAACTTACCCATGCATTATGATTTCCGGAGTATCTATACGACCATTCTGGAAGATTGGTTCTGCCTGGGCCCCAATGATCTGGGATCCATTTTTACCAATCAATTTCAAAAAATTCCATTTGTCACCAATAGCCCATGCATCTCAACGGCCATACACGAGCAAAATCAGGTGGCAGGTCGCAGTCTGGTTGACGCTTATCCCAATCCATTCTCACAGCGAACCACCATCCGGTTTGCAGGCAATAGTGAAGAGTCCATCCTTGTTCAGCTGTTTAATGGCGCCGGGCAACGCATAAGCACTCTGGCACAAGGCAAATTCGCAGCAGGTTGGTATACACAGGATTGGGATGCGAGCCTACTGCCTGCCGGCACCTATTATGTCAGATATCAAACCAGGTATTCGCAACAGGGAAAGTGGCTGGTGAAAGCGGAGTAGCCACGTTTTCTTTGGGGCAATACCTTATCTTCTTTCCAAGAAACGTACCTTGCTGTAAACCTATATTATTATGGCCAATCGGATTGCATGGTTCGAAATTCCGGTATCTGATCCGGACCGGGCTCAGCAGTTTTATGAATCAATCTTTGATATCAGCATGCAGCGTTTACCCCTTGGAAATGAATTCGTATTGATCCTGTTTCCAGGCCAGCAGGATGAGGTACAGGGGGCACTGGCCTATCACCCTGATTTTTATTTTCCGGGGAATCAAGGACCGTTAATTTATCTGAACGCAGAACCCTCACTGGATCCGGTCTTAAAACGGGTAACGGAGAGCGGGCATAAAATCCTGATCTCTAAACGACAAATATCCGAAGAACGAGGATTTATGGCAGTCATAGAAGACAGTGAAGGAAACCGGATTGCACTGATGTCAAAAAACTAGTTCAGATCATGTCTTTTCAAAAAACGCCGGAAGGTTATCTGAATCATTTAAGTCAACTATTTGCTGAACAGGGTGATCCGATACGCGCAGCGGGTCAGATGGCTTACCTCCGTAACCAGTTTGAGCATTACGGGCTTAAAGCACCTGAATGGCTCCATATCGTCAAGCCTTTTTATCGAGAACATGGACTGTTTACCGGTAAAAGGTTATGGAATTTCGTTGAACTCTGTTTTGAGGACGATCATCGCGAACTGCATTACGCGTCCATCGAAATGGTGGAATATGCACAAAAAGAGAAAGATCCACAGCTGATCAAATTATTGGAGTGGCAGATAACCCATCGAAGCTGGTGGGATACCGTGGACTGGGTATCCAAACTTGCGGGCATACACTTTCGGCAATTCCCGGAACAAAAGATTCCAGTCACAAGACGCTGGATCAAAAGCGACAACTTCTGGCTCCAACGAGCTGCAATTATTTTTCAACTACTGTATCGTGACAAAACCGATGAAACGTTATTATTCGATTACATCCTCCATGTGAAAGACAGCAAGGAGTTCTTCCTGCAAAAAGCAGCCGGATGGGCTTTGCGGAACTATTCACGAGTCAGTCCTGAGGCGGTAATCGCCTTCACCGAGACCCACAAACTGGCACCACTCACCCGAAGAGAAGCGTTGCGACTGATCGTCAAATAGTGCACAACTTATGGCCATGTACACCACATTGATACAAAAGATCGGGCTGCTCATACCCCTGCTACTATGGATGGCTTGTTCCACCTCATCGACTGAAGATCAAACTGCTCCGGACATCCTCTTTATTCTGGCTGATGACCTTGGGTTGGAAACGCTTACGAGCTATGGTGGAACCAGTTATTCCACGCCCAATCTGGATCAGATTGCCCGTGAAGGGGTACTTCTCAAACATTTGTACAGCATGCCCCTTTGTACTCCGAGCAGGGTTCAACTTCTTACCGGAAAATACAACGATGAAACCTATCGTGGATTCGGCATCCTGGATACCTCTTTTACGACCTTACCGGATTATCTGAAAGACGCAGGTTATCGCTCCTACATCATCGGTAAATGGCAACTATATGGAAACGAATACCAAAGAAAACTGGCTGGCCAGGGAGGTTCTACCCCGGAACAAGCGGGCTTTGATTACCATTATGTCTGGCAGATGGACACTCTGGGATCACGATACTATCGTCCCACCATTACAGAAAATGGACATACGCAGACCTTTAGCGGCGGCTATGGACCGGATTATTTTGCCGGAAAACTGAACAGTCTGATGCATCAGGCTGCTGCCTTTCCGCGATTCTTCTTCTATTCGATGGTGCTGACACACGATCCTTTTCTTCCCGCTCCGGAAGTTCCCGGTGCAGAAGATTCCATCCGCAGCAATCCGGCAAACTTTGCGAGTATGGTAACCGCTATGGACCGGGAGATAGGTATCCTGTTGCAAGCCGCCCGGGAGCACCCGCGACCACTCCTGTTGATCTTTATGAGTGATAACGGAACAGACCAACAAATCGAAAGTATTTGCAATGGGGAAATTGTCCAAGGTGGCAAAGGATTACCGAATGACCGGGGCACACATGTTCCGGGGTTCGTTTGGTACCCGGACTCCATAACCGGAAATTCCGTTTACGAAGGTTTGATCGATTTTACGGATTTGATCCCTACTTTGCTGGATGCTTCGCATCAAGTGAATAATCGTTATGATGGTCCCGGTCAATCATTCTGGCGCGGGCTAATGCATCAATCACAACCCGGACGTGATGCCATATACTGCTCCTACGACCCGCATTGGGGCCCCTGGAAAGCTGCGACCTTTGCTCAGGACCGGACCTGGAAATTGTACACGGACGGGCGATTTTATCACCTGCCCACCGATCCTGAGGAGCTTTCTCCCCTGGCGGACTCCATACTGGATGAAACGGTCACAGAACGAAAAGCGCGGCTGAAGGAACTGTTATCGAGACACGGTTATCCATATTGAAAGCCAACCCTTACCGATCCGCATATGCATAGACTTCCAGCGCTATTTGCTCCGCTTCAGCGAGGGCTTCCATGTCCAGACCGGTTAGTTCTCCATGCTGATGCATAAAGCGGAGCAGGTTTTCCATTGGCATGTTGCCCACCAGCTCATCCTTGGCCATCGGGCATCCGCCATATCCTTTCAGGGCTCCGTCAAATCGAAAACACCCGTTGCTGAAAGCTGCTTCAATCTTTGGCCCCCAGGAGTCCGGCGTTGTGTGCAGATGTGCCCCGAATTCGACGTCCGGATAAGGAGGGATCAGATTGCCGAACAAATAACTTATCGTTTCAGGGGTAGCCACACCAATGGTATCGGACAAAGACATGATCTTGATCCCCATATCCGCCAGCCGGTCTACCCAATATTGAGCAATGTCAACGTTCCAGGTTTCACCATAGGGATTTCCGAAGCCCATCGAAACATAAATGACCAGTGATTTATTCCGGGTTGCACAAACTTCCTGTATGGCTTCCACGCGACCAAGGGATTGTTCAATGGTGGCGTTGGTATTGCGCATCTGAAACACCTCTGAAATTGAAAAGGGATATCCCAGATAGGTGATCTCATCGTATTCCGACGCTTCAATAGCGCCGCGGAGATTCGCCACGATGGCTAGCAACCTGGTATTTGTATCCGAAATGTCCAATCGCTGAATAACATCGTGAGTGTCCGCCATCTGAGGTATAGCCTGGTGGGAAACAAAACTCCCGAAATCAATGGTATGGAATCCCACTTTTAACAATTGCTGGAGGTAGCGCACCTTTAATTCGGTTGGAATAAAAGCATGAATGCCCTGGACTGCATCCCGGGGACATTCAATCAGTTTTACTTTTGCTCCATCCATATATTCAGACTTTTTGCTGCGGGGATTCGTAATACAATGCTTTCTGTGGACACTATCCAAGCCAGTTGAAGCCTTGGATACCATGTTTCCACACAAACAACTACCTTTGATCCATTGTTTAATTTCAGTTATGAAGTCATTTTATACCGTCCTGGGATTTCTGTTGTTTCTATTTGGAATATTGTCCATTATTCTCAATCTCGTTGGACTTCAGTTTGTCTTTCTTACCTGGATCGATAACTTCGGCAGATTAGGCGCTTTCATACTGCGCATCGTCATGATGTTAGCAGGGATCATCCTCATGTACCTGAATCTGGTAAACTGGCGGCAAGATGATTCCGCCGCGCTAGGTGGAAAGTGATCGCTCCAGAATAGCTTTCTGCTTCTGTCTGAATTTGCGCTGAATGACATCCTGTACCGGAATAGACTCGATCTTTGAATCCAGCCAGGAGATGATATCCAGATAAAGAAATGGCCGGCGTTCATACGGATCGTTTTCCAGCTTGACCAGTTTATCACGCAAACGGATCATCTCTTGTTTGAGGTCTGCAGGCAAAATCCGGGTCAGGTTACGGATAAAACGGATGATAGCGACCTGCACTTTATTCAGATCTTCCATTTTGCTTAAAAATCGGTACACCGACTTGACCTGGTATTCCACCAATTGGTCGTTGCCCAATTCATAATGACTGATCAAATTGAGTATCCGGGCAAATCCCTGGATATCTTCCCGGAAATCGGGCGTGATCTCATTGATAATCCGGTTCAGATAGGTAATGGCCATGGATGGATTTCCGCTTCCAAAATAGAGGCAGGCAATCCGGTAATAAAATACCATTACCCGGTGCGAATCCCAGTTATAGGGATTTTCATCAATCAATTTGGCCAGCCTTTCCGCCAATGCAATTCCCTCGGTAAATGTACCCTCCAGATAATGCTTGCTGATCTGATGAGTATAGAGGAATTGGGTCAGCAGGCTCTCCATGTTCTTATCCAGGCTCTTGTGGGCGAGGAGATTTTCCATCTCCTTGAGCGCCTCAGAAAGGCGGTGGTACTGACCTGTCAGGAAATGGGCATTCAAAAGATTGTGCAGTCCCTTGATGTACAAAGGCATGTCAAAATCGATCATCTCAATGTGGTCATGAAACAGATCCACCCACTTCTGTGCATAGCGGAAGTACATGGTAAATTCCTGCGTCATATAGTAATACCAAACGTAGGACTGATAGAGGTACAGTTTTTCAAAAAAATCCAGATGGGATATGGAATAGGCGGGTAAATGACTCTCAAAAAACTGTTTTACAAACCGGTAATCCTTTTCATTGCGCACATAGCCTACTTTCAGGTATAATCCATACAGCAACAGGGACAAATTGGAAAACTCATGCGACCGGCGCACCTTATTTGTCAGATCCTGAGCTTCTCGGGTAAGCTCTTCTGCCCGGTCGGACATACTCCGGGTGATGTACTGGGTCTCGATGAGTTTTTCAAATTCCAGGATCTCGAGGGCTATGGTATACTGGTAAAGGGCTTCTGATTTCCTTTTGAGTTTATCCAGGATCTCCAGACTCTGGCGGTACAGGCCTTTGCTGTACAGGACGCGGGCATAGTCCAGGCGTTCACGCATCTCAATATCGGCCATCTGATTGCGATGAAGCAGTCGCAAACTCACCAGTAATTGTTTGTACAGATGGGCTTTCAGATTGGATAATTGGGCTTTCTTGATGCCAGGAATCTTCGTTAGGATCGACTCTTCCTCGTACGATTTCATCCGGTCTATGGCATCGAATAGCTGGATAAAGAGGGTATCCTCGGAAGCATTGTTCCGGTTGACAAAGACCTTGAAAAATCGCTTCTCAGACTTTGTCATGGATTTGATCAGCTGTACCAAATAGTCCGTTTGCGGTTTTGGCATTGTAATAAGAAAATTATAAGTAATTGGATATCAAAATATTATGAAAATATACCGGACTTAGAAATTGTAACAGTTCTGTTAAAATAGTTCCTGATTTCGAGAGATGCCCGATATTTTTGATTGAATCAAAGTCAAATTTAGCAAAATTATGTCGTCAACCAGAATACAGATTTTCGATACCACACTGCGAGATGGGGAACAAGTCCCGGGTTGTAAACTGAATACCAATCAAAAATTGGAGCTGGCAGAAGCCCTGGAAGAACTGGGTGTGGACATCATCGAAGCGGGCTTTCCTATATCCAGTCCCGGCGACTTCGCATCTGTACAGGAAATCAGCAAATTGATTAAAAATGCAACGGTTTGCGGACTGTCACGTTCGGTGGAAAAAGACATCGAAGCCGCAGCTGCCGCTTTAAAATATGCCAAGCATCCTCGTATCCACACCGGCATCGGAACTTCCGAGAGCCACATCCGCTATAAGTTCAAATCCACACCGGAGCAGATCCTGGAACGGGCCGTCGCTGCAGTGAAGTATGCCAAACGATTTGTGGAAGATGTAGAGTTCTATGCTGAAGATGCCGGCCGCACAGACAATGCCTACCTGGCCCGTGTCATCGAAGCAGTTGTCGCTGCCGGAGCTACAGTATTGAACATTCCGGACACGACGGGTTATTGTCTTCCGGAAGAATACGGAGCCAAGATCGCCTACCTGAGGGATAATGTGAAGGGCATTGATAAAGCAACCCTTTCTACGCATTGCCATAACGATCTCGGACTCGCCACGGCTAACTCCATAGCGGGTGTCCAGAACGGTGCCCGTCAGGTGGAATGCACCATCAATGGGATCGGCGAGCGAGCAGGAAATACCGCTCTGGAAGAAGTTGTCATGATCCTCAAACAACACCCCTACCTGAATTTTGAAACCGGGATCAACAGCCGTCTCCTTAGCAAAACCAGTCAATTGGTTTCCGAGAAAATGGGCGTCCTGATCCAGCCTAATAAAGCCATCGTGGGTTCCAATGCATTTGCGCACTCCTCCGGTATCCACCAGGATGGGGTCATCAAAAAGCGGGAGACGTACGAGATCATTGATCCGATGGATGTCGGCGTTGATCACAGCTCCATTGTCCTCACCGCACGCAGTGGCCGGGCTGCCCTGGCATTTAAAGCGCGGCAGATCGGGTTTGAATTAACTAAAAACGAGCTGGATTCCGTCTATGAGCAATTTCTTTCATTGGCGGATGATAAAAAAGAAGTCCAGGAAGACGATCTTTGCCAGCTATTGGAAAAAAATTCAATACACGCCGCCTGAGCCTAATCACACAGGATCTTAAATTTTATGGGAAAGACACTTTTTGACAAGATCTGGGATGCACATGTTGTCCATACCCTGGAGGGAGGCACGGATGTCCTCTACATCGATAAGCACTTCATTCATGAGGTGACCAGCCCTCAGGCTTTTGACGGGTTGAGAAAACGACATATTCAGGTCTTCAGACCGGATCATACCGTTGCCACTGCCGATCACAATGTGCCTACGATCAATCAGCACCTGCCGATCAACGATCCCTTAAGCCGCCACCAGGTGGAAACCCTGACGAAGAATTGTGAAGCGTTTGGCGTGCCACTCTATGGCTTAGGCCACCCTTATCAGGGCATCGTGCATGTCATTGGTCCGGAACTGGGTATCACCCGTCCGGGAATGACCATCGTTTGCGGTGACAGTCATACCTCCACACACGGAGCTTTTGGCGCCATCGCATTTGGTATCGGCACCAGCCAGGTTGAGCAAGTCCTATCTTCGCAATGCGTTCTTCAGGCTAAACCCATGAAGATGCGGATCAGTGTGGAAGGTCAGCTTAAACCAGGTGTATTATCCAAAGACATCATCCTCTACATCATATCCAAACTTACCGCCAGCGGCGGTACCGGTTATTTCGTTGAATATGCCGGATCAGCCATACGCTCCCTGTCTATGGAAGCACGGATGACCATTTGCAACATGAGCATAGAAATGGGAGCACGCGGTGGAATGATTGCACCCGATGAGACCACTTTTGCCTATGTGAACGGACGTGAGTTCGCTCCCAGGGGAGCTGCTTTCGAAGAAGCTCTGTCCTACTGGAAAACGTTGTACACCGATGCAGATGCCGTCTTTGATGCGGAATATATCTTCGATGCGGCTGACATCGAACCGATGATCACCTACGGAACCAATCCCGGGATGGGCATCGGTATCACCGGACATATCCCGGGCATGGATGAAGTCGAGAACAAGGTGAACTATGAAAAGTCCCTGCACTATATGGGTCTGGATCCAGGCCAGGAATTATTGGGTAAACGCATCGAGCATGTCTTTATAGGAAGCTGCACCAATTCGCGGATCGAAGATCTGCGCCTGGTAGCTCAATTCCTGCAGGGCAAGACCAAATCGGACCATGTCCAGGCAATGATCATACCCGGCTCGAAACAAGTCGAACTACAAGCCAGAAAAGAAGGTCTGGATAAGATCTTCGAAGCCGCCGGATTCTACCTGAGAGAACCGGGATGTTCGGCTTGCCTGGGGATGAATGAAGACAAGATTCCCGCCGGTGAATACTGTGTTTCCACATCAAACCGGAATTTTGAGGGTCGTCAGGGTCCCGGAGCACGGACCATGCTTGCCAGCCCGTTAACCGCCGCTGCCTGTGCGGTAGCCGGAGAAATTGTTGACGTAAGAGAATATTTGAACTAATGGATAAATTCACCACCCTGCAGTCCACTGCTGTCCCGATTCCGATCGAAGATATTGACACCGATCAGATCATACCCGCCCGTTTTTTGAAAGCGACCAGCCGCGATGGCTTTGGTGAGAATTTATTCCGTGACTGGCGCTATATGAAAGGCGATGTGCCTAATCCGGACTTTGTACTGAATAATCCCACGTACCAGGGTAAAATCCTGGTCGCCGGTAAGAACTTTGGATGTGGATCCAGTCGTGAACATGCGGCATGGGCCATCTACGATGCTGGTTTCAAGGTTGTGGTTTCATCCTTCTTTGCCGATATCTTTAAAGGGAACGCGCTCAATAACGGACTTCTACCCGTGACGGTTAGTCCTGCATTTTTAGATGATATGTTTAAGTCTATTGAACAAAATCCAAAAGCTACTTTTACCGTTTCTTTGGAAGATCAGATCATCCGGAATGACAGCACTGGGGCAACTTTTTCGTTTGATATCAATGATTACAAAAAAATGTGCCTGATAAATGGGTATGATGATATCGACTTTTTACTATCATTGAAAGATAAAATCGCGGCTTTTGAAAAGCAGCAAGTCATCTATTAATCGTCATGAATAAAAAAATCGCTGTACTACCCGGTGATGGCATCGGACCTGAAGTCATCGAACAAGCCATCAAAGTGCTTGAAGCAATCGCTGACCGTTTTCACCATCAATTTCATTATAATTTTGGCCTCGTAGGCGCTACTGCCATTGACAAGACCGGTTCTCCCCTACCTGACGAGACCCTGGAAACCAGTTTGCAAAGCGACGCCGTACTGTTTGGCGCCATCGGAGATCCCAAATACGATATGGACCCGAATGCTAAAGTGCGTCCGGAACAGGGTTTGCTCGCTATCCGGAAAAACCTGGGACTGTACTGCAACATCCGGCCAGTAAAGGCATATCCTTCCCTGGTCAAATACAGCCCGCTTAAGGAGGATATCGTTCGTCCCGTGGATATGGTCATCTTCCGCGAACTGACCGGTGGGATCTATTTCGGAGAAAAAGGCCGCTCTGCCGAGGGGTCTACCGCATTTGATCATTGCAGCTACCATGTTGAAGAAATTGAACGCATCTCCCACGAAGCATTTAAAGCCGCGCAACTGCGTCGCAACAAGGTAACCCTTGTGGATAAGGCCAATGTCCTGGAAACCTCACGTTTATGGCGCGATACCGTAACCAAACTGGCTAAAAAAGACTATGCTGATGTGACTCTGGACTACCTGTTTGTGGATAATGCCGCCATGCAGATCATACTTAATCCGGGTCAGTTTGATGTCATCCTTACCGAAAACATGTTCGGAGATATTCTGTCAGACGAAGCATCCGTCATTACCGGCTCGATCGGTATGCTCCCTTCTGCCTCCGTTGGATCGAAGACTTCCATGTATGAACCAATCCACGGCTCGTATCCACAGGGTGCCGGCAAGGATATAGCAAACCCGATTGCAACCATCCTTTCTGCTGCCATGATGCTTGATCATTGGAATATGAATACCGAAGCGCAGACCATCCGGGAGGCCATCGACGTGTACCTTGCAAATGGGTTTGGTACCGAAGATCTTAAACCCAGCTATAAATTAAGTTGCTCGCAAACCGGTGATCTGATAGCTTCCATCATTGAAGGTGAACCCCTCAATCAACAGAAGCTGGAAAAATTGAAGGCAGGAATGTCCACGATCATCTAATCCATGTTGCAAGAACCTCCTGTACCTCCGGGATTCCGGAATTTGTTTGTAACTTATCTGGGCTATTATTAAATACATGGAAGACGATCATCATTCTACCTCCATACAACAAATCCTTGATTACTCGATTACTTTCCACCATTGGACACCACCTAAGGAGGTAAAAGCCGTGGTCGGCCTGATCCACGGACTGGCAGATCAATCTGTCCGCTATGCACACGTTGCCGACTGGTTCAGGGAAGAAGACATTGCTTTTGAAGCTTTCGACTTACCTGGTCACGGACTGTCCAGCGGCAAAAGAGGACATATCAGCGATTACGATACGTTACTTCAGATCATAGATCGATTCAAGACCCAACTGGAACAGGATTACCCGGGGGTGCCGCTTTTTTTGTACGGGCATAGCATGGGAGGCAACCTCCTGCTATATTATCTGCTTCGCTATGAGCCAGAGATCGCCGGAGCCATTGTTTCGGCACCGGCTATCAAGACCTTTGCCGATGTTCCAAGATGGGTGCGTGGCATCGTCCGTAAAGTAGCAGCATTTGTGCCATCCATGATGTTGCCAATACGACTGAAAACAAAATGGCTCAGCCGTGATGAAGAAATTGTAAAGCAAGCAGATGCAGATCCCCACCGGTTCAAAAGTGCATCAATAAAACTTGGAGTAGGCATCCTGGATGCAGCTGAATTCCTGTATACAAAAAGGCACGAAAGCGCCGTGCCGATCTTGTTGATGCATGGTTCTGCTGACCGCATCAATTTTTTGAAAGGAAGTCAATTTTTTGCAACAAACTTTGAGGGTGACCTTACACTCAAAGTATGGGATGGCCTTTACCATGAACTGCATAACGAGCCGGAAAAAGAAATGGTACTGAAAGAGGTGGTACAATGGATCTACAACATCCTGGATCCGGATACGTACGCACCGCTGTCTTCCGATACATGACACTGGTTTTTATGGGTCAAACCTGCCGGTCACCTACCTCCATGAAGGCGAGGATGAGAGATGGAATCATTGAATAATGCTGTACAAAATGGGTAAAATAAAAAGTCCGGGCGCTGAGAACGCCCGGAACCATAAACCAATCTCAGAAAAAGACGAATAAAAAGAAGATCTTTAAATGTATCTAAAATAATACATTATACATTAAATATTATCATAAAGTTTCCTAAAAATTCGACATTTTGAAAATGTCCGGGCGCGGGGAGCGCCCGGAACCATAAACCAATCTCAGAAAAAGACGAATAGAAAGAAATCTTTAGGTCTATATGATAAACTACTACCTAATCGACGTTGTCATGCAGGAAAGAATTTTCTTCCCTGATCTTCGGTTCATTGTCATCCGTGAGGATCCACTTGGACCGGGGATTATCCGAAGAATGCGGGACATCATCCAGCTCAACATTCCGGCGCTGGTATGCCGGCTTACTCTCCAGGTCTACCACACTCTTGGGGTTGTTTAATTTGATGTTCATCTTACGAAGGCGCTCCCGGCGTTCTGCTTCCTGACGTATAAAACGTTCACGCATTTCATCACGTTTCTCATCCGCTTCGGCCTTCACAAATGGCTCTTCGTAACTGTATCTGTTCTTCTGAAATTTATCGTAGACTCCTCCGTCCACGTGATCAAATTCGATCGTATTCAGTTCTTCTTTCGGGGCTGTTTCCACTTCGAAGACTTTTTCATCTTCGTGTTTTTCTTCCAGTGAAACCATCACTTTTTCAGGAGCGGCTTCATGGATAATTTTTTTGGTCTTGTGCTCGAATCCGGTTGCAATGATGGTAACACTGATCTTTTCACCCAAAGTTTCATCCTTGCAATGGCCCCAGATAAGGTCTGTACCAAATCCGGCTTCTTCCTGAACGTATTCGGTAATTTCGAAGATCTCCTCCATCGTTACCTCCTGGCTGCCGGAAGCGATGTTCAGCAGGATGTGCTTTGCCCCACGGATATCGTTGTCCTCCAGGAGCGGTGAATTCAATGCACTGTCCACTGCTTTGCGGGCGCGGTCACCCCCTTCGGCCACAGCAGTTCCCATGATGGCTACGCCGCTGTCCCGCATCACTGTATTCACATCCTCAAAGTCAACGTTGACGTATCCGGGTACAGTGATGATCTCCGCGATGCCTTTGGCAGCGATGGACAGGATGTCATCGGCATTGGAAAACGCCTGCGACAGCTGTAAGTTTCCATGGATCTCACGCAGTTTATCATTGGAGATCACGACAATGGCATCGACACATTTTTTAAGTTCTTCCAGGCCTAGCTTCGCCTGTTCGTTGCGCCGGCGGCCTTCGAAAGTAAATGGTACGGTAACGATCCCCACCGTGAGGATACCCATCTCCCGGGAGAGCTTGGCGATGATCGGAGCTGCTCCGGTTCCGGTACCACCACCCATACCGGCGGTGATAAATACCATCTTGGTATCTTCCTCCAAAATGGACCGGATGTCCTCGATGGATTCTTCACAAGCTTCCTTGCCTACCTCAGGTTTAGAACCTGCTCCGCGGCCATCCGTGAGGTAAGGCCCTAACTGGATCTTGACAGGCACCGGGTTCAGTTCCAATGCTTGGTTATCGGTATTGGTGATCACGAAGTCTACGCCGACAATCCCCTGCTTGTACATATGCGCGACCGCGTTACAGCCACCGCCACCTACTCCAATCACTTTGATGATGGATCGATCTTCTTTAGGTAAATCAAAAATCATGACTTAGGTTTTAGTAGTTTTGGTAAAATAGACCTTCCTTGTTTAGCGTAAATCCGGATCCGGACTTGCCTCAAAGAACTCCTTCGTCTTATTGAATAACTTGGTATACCAACTGTTTTGCGCTAATTCCGGGTACTTATCCACCCCGTTTTTGTCGTTCGGTGTTACATCTTCCTCTTCTTCCTCTTCCACTTTGGGTTTTTGCTCGCTGAGCTTTATGCCATGGATCAGCAGTCCAATCGCCGTGGCGAAGATGGGACTGGCTAATTGTTCTTCATAACCATGGGCCAGGTGCTCCACTGGCAATCCGATCCGGGTTGGCATGCCGGTATGATATTCTGCCAGTAAATCAATGTCCTTTAATAAAGCGCCTCCCCCGGTGAGCACGATACCGGCAATGAGCTTGCGCTCATATCCTGACCGGCGTATTTCCCACAGCACATAGTCAAAGATCTCTTCCAGACGGGCCTGGATAATCTTGGCCAGATTTTTTTCAGAAATCTCTTTGGGATCGCGGCCATTGATTCCGGAAATGGTAATGATCCGGTTATCTACGATTTCTTCAGCCAGCGCACATCCAAATTTCACTTTGAGCTTTTCAGCCTGATCGTTCATGACGGTGCACCCTTCTTTGATGTCCTTGGTGATCACGTTACCTCCAAATGGTATGACCGCTGTATGCCGGATGATCCCCTCCTGGAAAATAGTGATATCCGTAGTACCACCCCCGATATCCACCAGCACGACTCCGGCTTCCTTCTCCTGGCGGCTTAACACCGATTCCGCTGAGGCGATCGGTTCCAGGGTCATGTCCGCTGCCTTGAGTCCTACGCGCTCGATACAACGGAGGATGTTATTGGAAGCAGAGATCTGACCGGTGATGATGTGAAAGTTAGCTTCCAACCGTACACCGGACATACCGATCGGGTCGGTAATGCCTTCTTCATGGTCAACAGTATATTCCTGGGGAATGACATGCAGGATCTTATCGCCCGGAGGCAACACCAGTTTGTACATGTCATTGATCAGCTTGTTGATGTCTTCCTGTGAGATCTCCGTCTGGGCGGAGTCACGGGTCAGTATGCCACGGTGTTGCAGGCTTTTAATGTGCTGCCCGGCGATGCCTGCATGCACTCCCTTGATCTCGTATTTGGAATTGCGTTCGGCAATGTCCACAGCATCCGAGATAGCCTTCACCGTTTTATCGATATTGGAAACGATGCCCCGTAAAATACCCTCAGATTCCACCTTACCTAATCCCATCACTTCGATCTTCCCATATTCGTTGCGCCTCCCCACCAGAACGCAAACTTTGGTGGTACCAAGGTCCAGAGCCACAACCGGCTCGGACTTCTTCAAATGCTTGAAGCTCATAGATCGTATTTTTGTAGTTATCTTATTGTTAAGCCCTTTTTCTTGTTATTACCTGTCCATTGTATCGAATGTCTATTTCGTGGTTCGTACTCCAACCACGGTACCTTAGTCCGCCTAAATAAAAGTCCTTCAGGTTCGAAAATTTGGCATCCAGATTTTCAACCATGCCCAGAAGTATCCGCTCGTCTCCGAATTTCGGTATCAGCGTGATCTCGCCATTCTCCTGAACATAGATCTGCTCGATCAGCTCCTTCAGGAAGTCATCCCGGTTGATCACCCGTACCAGTTCCAGTCCCCTCTGCAGTCTGCTTTCCAGCTGGCCCTCTTCATTGCGATTGTATGGTCCGACATTGCCTGACATGACAATCACCCTGCTTTTCAAATCCCCGTCGGCCATGATCTGCATGCCGGTGTCATCCAGAAAATATTGCTTACCGGATATATCACTCACCCGAACCAGGGGTTTTCTGGCCTTAACATCCACATGGATGTTCTGCTCGGCATCCACATAAACTTCTGCGTTGGCGACAAAATCGTATTGCCGGATAACGGCCTCTATACTGGCCAGATCAATATCGCTGATCCTGGAGCCGGTAAGATCGTAGGAAAAACTTTCCTGGATCATCCGGATAATGTCTTCTTTGGTAATCGCGTCATCCTTGATGCTTTCATCGAGGTCGATCACCAACTGCTGCGTGATCTGCTGGTTTTTGTAGGACGCACCCATGCTGAAAAGCATGATCAAAACCGCAACCATCGCCATCCAAACGATGGCTTTGACCCGGCGGTCCTGAAGGTGAATCGATTTAAACCAGTTTTTCATTTATTTTACTTTATTCAATTTCCAGATTTCGTTTACAATTTCCCGGGCTGCATCCGGTTTTGCCAGCTTACGGATGGCCTGTCGTAATGCTTCCCTTTTTATGTCGTTGTGCATTAGCTCCCTGGCTAATGGCATCAGCTTGCTTTCGGCCTCTGCATCTTTGACCACCAGACAACCTCCAGCCTGTTCTATCGACCGGGCATTTTTAGTTTGGTGATCTTCTGCCACATGAGGAGAAGGAACCAGGATCGCCGGTCGGGCCACGAGGCACAATTCACTGATGGTCAGCGCTCCAGCCCGGCATATCACCAGATCAGCCACTGCATAAGCCAGGTCCATCCGGTCTATAAAGGGCATGATGTGGATGCCTTTTTGCTTCAGTTCTTCCACCTGGTTTTCCCACTGGCTCCAATAACCTCTTCCTGTCTGCCAGAGAATCTGAAAATCAGGCACTTCCGTTTCAGTGATCAGAGCCTGGACAGATTGATTGATGGTTCGGGCGCCTAAACTGCCGCCAAAAGCCAGTAACGTTTTCCGGGTCGGATCCAGATGAAAATGCGTATAGCCTTCCTCCCGTTTAGCATCAATCATCTCCAGGTCGGCACGGACCGGATTGCCGGTTTCCACGATCTTCTCTGACGGAAAGTATGCCTGCATCCCGGGATAAGCCACACAGACGGTATTTACCCTTTTGGCCAGGAGGCGGTTGGTGATACCTGCATAGGAATTTTGTTCCTGGATCAGGCACGGTATTTTCCGTTTCGCTGCCGCGTACAATAAAGGTCCACTGGCATACCCGCCTACGCCTATGGCTACATCGGGGCGAAATGTCCTCAACAAACCCGCCGCTTTCCACAAGCTCTTCAGTACCCGGAAGGGAACCAAAGCATTTTGCCATGTCAATTTTCGCTGTAATCCCCGGATGGGAAGTCCAGCGATCGGATATCCCGCTTTCGGGACCCGCTCCATCTCCATCTTTCCTTCAGCTCCTACAAACAGGATCTCGGTCAATGGATCTTTGTCTTTCAATGCATCTGCTATCGCTATAGCAGGGAAAATATGTCCGCCGGTGCCTCCACCACTGATGATCACTTTCATCATGCCGCTTCCACCGGTGCGGATTTATCCTGTTGCTCGATGTACTTACTCACACTCAATATGATCCCGATGGTCATGCTGGTAAACAGGATGGAAGTGCCACCCCAGGAGACCAAAGGCAGTGTCAATCCCGTAACCGGCACCAAATGCACCGATACCGCCAGATTGGCAAATGCCTGGATCACGATATTCATGCCCAGTCCTACTGCCAGCATGGCTCCGAACGTTTTGGGCGACTTGGTCACGATCGCAATGGTCCTGAACAACAACCACAGGTACAGGATCAAGACCACAAATCCGCCGATCAAACCATATTCTTCACAAATGACCGCATAGATGCAATCGGAAAATGCAGCCGGAAGAAAATTGCGCTGAGTGCTCTGGCCCGGGCCTTTGCCGAACCACTCGCCATTGGCAATGGCGATCTTGGCTTGCTGGATCTGGTGGCTGCCTTCTTTATTCTCCATAAAATCCTTCACCCGTACTTCCCAGGTATCCACCCGGATCGCATCCGGAAGGAATAACTTACCCACCAGGAATAGCAACCCAAAAGCGACCATCCCCATCATCACCAGGAAGACCAGGTATTTCATATCGATCCTTCCAATGAACATCATCATAAAACTGGTCGCAAACAGCAGGATGGCTGTGGACAAGTCCGAAGGCGCGATCAATCCGCATACCAGTACAATCGGAAGGATGATGGGCAAAAATGCTCCATTGAAGTCCTTGATCTTATCCTGCTTTTTGGCAATGCTCCGTGCTACAAAAATGATGAGCGCCAGCTTTGCGAAGTCCGAGGTCTGAAAGGTTATCGATGTGAACGGAATTCCGATCCATCGTTTCGCCTGGTTGATCTCGATCCCAAAAAGTTGCGTGTACAGCAACATGCCGATGGCAAAAACCAGCAATACGGGAGCCAGCCGGGAATACCTGGTGTAATGAATCCGGTAACATACCCACATCAGGAACAATCCCGACGCGATCAGTGTGAATTGCTTCACCAGGAAATATTCGGTGTTACCTCCCTTCTTCACATAAGCCCAGCTACCTGTTGCACTGTAAACGGCTAGTAAGGACAAAACGGTTAGCAGCGCTACGATCAGCCAGATCGCGCGGTCCCCCTTTAACCGATGGTACAACATTGTTCCGAGTCCTTCCTGCATACTATTAGCGTACTTTTAATGTTATCAATGTGATGACGGCCAACATGATGGCCACAATCCAGAAATGAATGACGATCCTTGATTCAGGCATCCCTCCTTTCTGGTAATGGTGATGGAGTGGCGCCATGCGAAACAACCGCCTTCCCTCACCATACTTACGTTTGGTATACTTGAAATAGGAGACTTGTAATACAACCGATAAATTCTCAACCAGAAAGATTCCACAAAGGATCGGTATCAGCAATTCCTTGCGCAGCAGAATGGCCATGGCTGCGATAATCCCTCCCAGAGTAAGGCTTCCCGTGTCACCCATGAAAACCCGTGCCGGATAAGCATTGTGCCATAAAAACCCGACGCATGCCCCTAAAAAACTGGCAGAAAAGATGACGATCTCCTGGCTGTTCGGCAGATAAAAGATATTCAGATAGTCTGCGATTAGTTTGTTACCGGACACATAAGCCAGAATACCCAGGGTCGCCCCGATGATGGCCGATACTCCGGTGGCCAGGCCATCGAGGCCGTCGGTCAGGTTTGCACCGTTTGAAACTGCCGTAACCACAAAAATGACGAACGGGATAAATATCAGCCAGGCCCAATTCTTCGCATTATCACCGGCAAACCACCGTACAAAAACTTGGTAGTCCAGTTGATTGCCTTTCAGAAACGGGACATTGGTAAGGGTGGTCTTTACATTTGCCACCTGGACGCCGTCTTCCGGATCCGTGAACTGTTCAACCACTTTGTATTTACCGTTGACCTGTTCGGCCGGCATCCGTACGGTGATGTCCTTGTGCCAAAGCATCGTGGCTGCAACGATAATCCCAAGGCCGATTTGACCCAACACCTTGAAGACACCCTTTAATCCCGCTTTATCTTTGCGGAATACCTTGATGTAATCATCGATAAAGCCAATCGTTGCCATCCACAGGGTGGAGACCAAAAGCAAGATGATGTAAATATTGTCCAGCCTTGCCAGCAGCAAGGTTGGGATGACGATGGAAAGGATGATAATAATCCCACCCATGGTCGGAGTGCCTGCTTTGGTCTTTTCCCCGGCTAATCCGAGGTTTCGGACAGATTCTCCTATTTGCAAGCGTGTCAAAGAACTGATGATCCGCTTACCGATGGCCATGGAAATAATCAATGATAAGATGATTGCCGCGCCCGATCGGAAAGTGATGTATCTGAAAAGTCCCGTCCCTACCAAATCGTAGTTCCGGTCTAAATATTCGAACAAGTGATAAAGCATAATCCTTTTTTCTCTTACATTCCAAAAATCAGTGGCAGCGGCCAGCTCGTTAGCCGGCCGTCTGCAACTGTAAAACCAACCTGAGAATGATAATAGAACCTATATTTTTAAGCCTGACTTATCAAGGCTTGTATTTCCGCTTTATCATCAAATGGATACCGCTTCCCTTTGATTTCCTGATAGGTTTCGTGACCCTTGCCGGCGACCAGAACGATGTCCCCTGCCTGAGCTAATTGCCAGGCAATGCGGATGGCTTCGTGCCGGTCGGTTATCCGGAATATCCCTTGCCGTGTACCTTCTTCAAGCCCTGCCCACATATCCGCCAGAATGGCATCCGGGTCTTCGTCGCGAGGATTGTCCGATGTCAATACGACCTGATCACTGAGCATGGCACTTACTTTCGCCATCACCGGACGTTTCGCTTTATCGCGATTGCCCCCGCAACCTACGACCGTAATGATCTTTCCTCCCGGCTGTCTCACTTCCCGCATAGCCTGGAGAACCTTCTCCAGAGCATCCGGGGTATGGGCATAATCCACAACTGCTGTTTTACCATGAGAAGGGTCCAGAACGACTTCAAAACGACCTCTCGCGGGGTTCAACGCACTGATGGCTGTCAACACCTCATCAACACCCTGTCCCAATTCAATGGCAGCCCCGTAGACGGCAAGCAGGTTCGAAGCATTGTATCTGCCCGTAAGCCGGGTAAATACGTTTCTCCGGTTGATCTGCAACTGCAATCCTTCGATGCTGTTCTGGATGATCTTGCCTTTGATGTCCGCTGGCCGTAAGAGTGAATACTTCAGGATTCTGGCCCTGGTATTCTGCACCATCACCGTACCATGCTTGTCATCGATATTGATCAATGCAAAAGCATCCTTTTCCAGCGCATCAAACAACTTCTTCTTTGCAGTCAGATATACCTTGAATGTTCCGTGGTAATCGAGATGATCATGCGTGAGGTTTGTAAATATAGCCCCCACATAATGCAATCCCGCGACCCGCTGCTGTTCCAGTGCATGTGAACTTACTTCCATGAACACATAGTCACATCCTTCATCCACCATCTTGGCCAATAGTTGGTTTAAGGTGATGTTGTCCGGTGTGGTATGTGAAGCCTCTTCCTTGCGCTCACCGACCCGGATCTCAATGGTAGAGATCAGTCCGGCTTTGTATCCCAGCCTGATGAAAAGCTGGTAGAGCAAGGTGGCTATGGTTGTTTTTCCATTGGTACCGGTCACACCTACCAGGTTGGTTTTCCTGGAAGGGTTGTCAAAGAACTTTTGATTGATGTGCCCCAACGTTTGCGGCACATTCTCCACTTGGATGTAGGTTACATTATCTTCCGGTTTTTCAGGCAGCCGCTGACAGACGATTGCCTGTGCACCGGCTTGAATGGCCGTGGCGATAAATTCATGACCATCAACCCGGGTTCCGGGCATGGCAACAAATAAACTGCCTGCTCCTGCCTGCCGGGAATCCAGGACGATTTTCCTGATTTCCCGGTCGGTATTACCCACTACTGAGATTACCGTATTGGGTAAGATTTCACGCAACCTTTTCAATGAACTAGAATTTATATTACCCTAATTTCAATTGTACCATTTGTCCCCGGGCGGTTAGCCCCGGACGGAGCGACTGCTGAACCACTTTTCCGGCTCCTTCGATCCGGACCCGCAATCCACAGCGTTCCATTAAATAACTTGCATCGCGCGCTCCCATGCCGATCACATCCGGCACCTTTTCAAAATCCACGAACCTGCGTTTCATCTCCATTGGCACCCGCCCACCTTCCAATAATATCCAGTCACTGGATGTTTCGTCCTGGTATTCCAGGGCAAGTGTCTTCAGGATGTCTTTATAGTCTTCTTTAAACCCGACGCTGGACCGGGGAAGCGTGATTTGGGTACTACTGGGCATGTTACCAGTATTAACCACATCTCCCGGTGCAATCCGGCGCAGATAACATTTTTCTGCTATGGCTTTAAAGGCCGGTCCTGCTACAGAGCTACCGTAGTAAGCACCTTTTGGTTGGCCGATCACGACAATGCAGGAATAAACCGGGTCATCGGATGGAAAAAATCCTGCGATGGAGGCGATGTAGTCCGGAGATTGTCCTTTGTGGAAATACCCGACTTTTGAGGTACCGGTCTTGGCAGCCATCTGAACCAGGTTCGATTGCAGGTCCTTACCGGTCCCGGTCCGCATCACTTCCTCAAGCAGTTTATGAGCCTTATCAATGGTCACGAGACTTGCTATTGGTTGTTTGAACGCTTTAGGACCGAAAGATTTGACCAGGCCATGCTCGTCCTCAATCCTGCTGACGAGGTATGGCTGCATTTTGATCCCTTTATTAGCCACCGCATTGTAAAATGTCAGCATCTGCAGCGGCGTCACTTTTAACTCGTAGCCATGGGCCATCCACGGAATGGATGTCTTACTCCATCCGGCTTCGTAGTCAAAGGCATTCTTGATAAAAGGAGAAACTTCACCGGGGATTTCAATATTGGTCCTGGCATTCAGGCCAAACTGCTGTAACCGGTTGATGAATTGCTCCGAACGATCTTTGTTATTGTAAAACTGGTCGGCTAAACGGGCCATTCCAATGTTGGATGATGCCGCAAATGCATCCATCATCGTCGCGGTCTGGATACCGTGCTGGTGACTGTCATACATCCATTCTCCGTAAAATTGGGTCTTTCCTCCATCCAGCCGTACCGGCGTATTCAGATCTGCCCCGTGGTCTTCCAGCAAAGCCATGGCAGTAGCCAGTTTCATGGTGGAACCTGGTTCCTGTGCCGTACCTACAGCATAATTGTAGATCTCATCATACCCATCGGACGATTTACCCAGATTAGCAATCGCTCGTATGGCTCCGGTCTTGACTTCCATCACGATAATGGTCCCGTAAGCTGCCTGATACTTTGTCACGGTCTGCAACAGAGTCTTTTCGGCAAAGTCCTGGATTTCCACATCAATGGTGGTATAGACATCATCTCCGCGCTTGGGCGCTATGGCTTCCATATCATTGACAGGAACCCAGTCGCCATCATTCAACTTCTGCCACAACTTTTTACCCGATTCGCCGGTCAGGAAGGCATCGAATGATTTTTCAATTCCGACCGGATTGTTTTCCCGGTAAACACCGATGGTTCTGGCTGCCAGGCTTTTGTACGGACGCATCCGGTTGTTGTGCTGAACATCGTACAACAAACCACCTCCGTAACGCCCCAGCTTTAACAGAGGGAGGCTCTGGGCTTTCTTGAGGTCATTAAATGTTGCACCTCGTTCGACCAGAAAATAGCGCTTCCCTTCCGCTCTCATTTTCTTCAGCGAAGAAGCAATGGATTGCGGGGTCTTTCCCTTCTGGAAATATCTGGCCAGAAAGTACGCCAGAGAATCAACATTAGCCTTGAAATCGTTCGGCTTACTCTGACATGGGTCAACTGCGATATCAAAGAACGGTTGTGAAACAGCGAGTGGTGTGCCATCAGCACTGAATATGGTTCCTCGTTCTGCTTCGATGGGACGGTATTTACGATAATCATCCGTCCCCTTTTTGCGCCATTTGTCGCCTTCGATTACACTGATCTTTACCAACTGGTAACCGATGACGCCTGCCGCGAGAATGAAAAACAGCATGACGACATAGAGTCGCAGCAGTAGTTCATTTTTTACATTCATGGCTTAACGCCTTTGCTTTTTTTCAATGGCTTTCGGAGCGTTATTCCGGTCCGAAAGTTCCAGAGAGGTGACTTTCTGCTGGATTTGACTCTCGGTACTCTGATACAGATAGTCGGATTTCAGCGAATTGTATTGCCATCGCAATTCCTCCACCTCTTTGGTCAGCCTTTGAATTTTCCTCATCTTCTTTTCTGCGTAATGCGCATTGGCTATATAGACCAAACCGATGCCGCATAAAAAGTAGACATAGGGCAGGTTCCGGAACATCATCCAGGTCCCCTTCAGTTTACCTTTGTTCTGCTTAGGTTTTTTACTCATTGTCTTTCAGCTATGCGCATCCGTGCACTTCGTGCCCGGCTGTTCGTTTTTATTTCATTTTCATCAGGCTCCCAGGGTTTCCGGGTGATGGCCTGCCAAGGGCATTCCACATTCCCGAAATCATCCTTGTGACTCACTCCATCCGTGTTGCCACTCCGGATCAGATGTTTCACCATCCTGTCCTCCAGCGAGTGGTAAGAGATCACCACCAATCTCCCTCCCGGACGGATAACCTGGTGACAACTATTAAGCAACCCTTCCAGCGCATCCAGTTCCCTGTTCACTGCAATGCGCAGCGCCTGAAACAATTGTGCATAATACCTTAGTCGAGAGCCCCGGACCACAGGATCCAGGATGCGCATTAAGGTTGCCGAATGTTCTATTTTGACGTTTTTTCGCGCTTCCACGATTCGCTGGGCTACAGTTCGGGCATTCCGGACTTCTCCGTAAAGACTAAACATGCGCACCATTTCCTCTTGCGGCATTTCCATCAGGAGGTCGGAAGCGGTGTGCGGGCTGCTGCGATTCATCCGCATATCCAGCACTGCATTCTCCCGAAACATAAACCCCCGGTCAACTTCATCAAACTGGTGAGATGAAACTCCCAGGTCAGCCAGCAATCCATCGATGTGGCTGATCTCCAGCAGCCTCAGGTATTTCACCAGATAGCGAAAATTGGCCTGAACCAGCTGAAACCGGTCATCGTCGATGGCATTTACTGCAGCATCCTCATCCTGATCAAACGTGATCAAACGACCTTTATCTGTCAATCGACCCAGGATGGCCTTACTGTGACCTCCCCCGCCAAAAGTGGCATCTACATAGACACCTGAGGGATTTGTCACCAGACCTTCCACCGCTTCGTTAAGCAGTACGGGCTTATGGTATTCACTCATCATGAGCGGCATCCAGATCCCGGCCTCCGAATACTTCTGCGGCCAGAGCTGAAAATTCTTCCGGCTCGTCCAGCATGGCCTGATCGTATTGCTCTTTGGACCAGATCTCAATTTGCTCATGGTAAGCAAACAGAATAATGTCCTTATCGATACCCGCATACGACAGCAGCGAGTTAGGCAAATTGATCCGGCTGGCATCGTCAACCACAATGTCTGTGGCCCCACGATAGAAGTACCGAATAAAAGTCCGCTGTTTGGGATTGTAAATATTTAAGGCATTGACTTCGGCTGCTTTGCGGTCCCACACTTCCTTTGGATAAAGCATGACACACTTTTCAAAGCCACGGTTCACTACAAATGAGAGAGGACCTGAACCACCGAATTGACGAAGCAAGGAGGAGGGCAAACGAAGACGCCCTTTCGCGTCTACACTGCACTCATATTCGCCTCTTAATTGGTACATGGTTACACTCTCAAGTTAATTTACAATTCAAATGTATAACTTTTTACCACATATCCCCACCTATGCCCACTTTTTTTCAAGAAAAAATTAAAAATTTCCATAATGTGTAACTCACGATCAAAATCGTATCATCAAATTGATGATGTCGTGACACCAAATAATTGATACTGCTTAAGGGAATGGGTTAGTCGTGGGTAAAATCGTCTCTATTTACGGCCAAATCGTAGGGCCAGTACGCCGAACACGGCTTCTTTAATGATACTTGCATTCATTTTAGACACGCCCTGCTCCCGGTCTTTAAACAGAATGGGAACCTCCATCAGCTTAAAACCGAGCTTGTACGCCTTGTATTTCATCTCTATCTGAAAGGCATACCCAATAAACTGGATATGATCGAGATCCATTTTCTCCAGAACCTGCCGGCGGTAACAGATGAATCCGGCGGTAGGGTCCTTAACAGGCATCCCGGTGATCATACGAACATATAATGATGCGCCCCGGGATAACAATAAGCGGTCCAAGGGCCAGTTCTCCACGTCACCGCCTTTGGTGTACCGACTTCCCACTGTCACATCGGCCGCACCGGAAGAACAAGCCTTATACAGATCGATCAGTTTGGCTGGAGGGTGCGAAAAATCGGCATCCATCTCAAACAGGTATTGGTAGCCCTGCTCCAGTCCCCACTTAAATCCGGTGATGTAAGCCGTACCCAAACCTTGCTTACCCGACCTTTCCAACAGAAAAAGCCGGCCCGGAAAGTCAATCTTCAAAGACTGGACTTTCGCGGCCGTTCCATCCGGGCTGCCGTCGTCAACGATCAATACATGGAAATCAACTGGTAGGGTCAGCACTTCGCGAACGATGGCCTCCACGTTCTCGATTTCATTATAGGTAGGGATAACTACGAGATTCTCCTGCAAGTCCTGCGATTTGTGCTGAACAAATATAGATAATAATATTTCTTAATATATAAGATGCCTGATTATTTCACGAAGATAATACCAAAGACCATTATTCAGGATCAGACCGGCTTCGGATAATCATCCGGATAACTTTCCTGCATGATATCGTACAGCTTTTCCACCACATCCTCCGCATTGGGCTTGGTGTAATAATCACCATCCGATCCATAAGGGGTCCGGTGTTCCTTTGCAGTAATGGTAGCCGGGGGGGAATCCAGGTAATAATATCCTTTCTGTTCTTCCAGTACCTTCTGCATCATGTAGGCTGTGGCGCCTCCGGGGACATCTTCGTCCATAAATACGATCCGGTTGGTCTTTTTCAGGGAATTGACGATAACATGTTCCAGATCAAAAGGCAATAATGTCTGGACATCGATGATCTCCACGCGAATACCCAGTTTCTCCAGGTAAGGCACAGCAGCAAGAGCTACCCGGACACAGGATCCATAGGTAACCAGAGTCACATCACTTCCTTCATGAAGCACTTCAGGCACACCAAGGGGAAGTGCGATCTGGCCGAGATTTGAAGGTAGCGGCTCCTTCAGCCGATATCCATTCAGACATTCAATCACCAGGGCCGGGTCATGGGATTGCAGCAGTGTATTGTAAAAACCTGCGGCCTGGGTCATATTGCGCGGAACAATAATATGCATTCCTCTCAGGGCATGGATCAGCATTCCAAGAGGAGATCCCGCATGCCATATACCTTCCAGGCGATGGCCGCGGGTGCGTATAATGGTCGGGGCGATCTGAATACCATTGGATCGATAGTGCAGGCTTGCCAGGTCATCGGTCAGTTCCGGCAAAGCATACACCAGATAATCAAGGTATTGGATCTCCGCCAATGGCCTCCAACCCCGCATCGACAATCCTACTGCCTGACCGACAATGGTCCATTCACGGATTCCAGTATCAAATACACGGTGTTCCCCGTGTTTATCCTGCATCCCGGCCATGGTTTGGTTAACCCCTCCTATCTTCCCTACATCTTCACCAAAAGCGATCAGTTTCGGATTGGCCTGCAGGGCCTGATCAAAAAACCGGTTCAGGATTTGATAGCCATTCAACAATTCCGGATCCGCGTCGTAAGCCGGATAAACGACCGGAACCTGCAATGCACTCATCGGTGTCTCATTATACAGGTGCTGATGGTATTTGATATGCCGTTGTTTCTGTTGTTCGACAATCCAGTCGTGCAACTCGGCTTTTCCCGGCACATTCATGTGGGCAATCGTATAATAGATATGTTTTGCATTACGGACAATATCACTGATCAACGGATCCTGCAATCCTCTCAATTCCTGGATTGCGTGTTCCAGTACTTGGGGCAAGTGGTGGGTTTTTATGGTCTCATAGATCTGGGTCAGTTTCGCAATTTCTTTTTTCGCAGGATCATAAAACCGGTGCAGCGCGGCATTTCTTCCGTGTCGTACGTACTCCTTCGCTTTCTTGCGCAACTGCTGGAGTTGGTCTTCGGTGGCGATCTGGTTGTCGACCATCCAGTTGCCCATCACTTTAATGCAGTCATGATTGCGTTCCCACAGCAACCGGTCCTGAGACTTGTAACGCTCATGGCTTCCGGAAGTGGAATGCCCCTGAGGCTGTGTCACCTCGGTGATGTGAAACACCATGGGTATGTGGTGTTTACGCATACGGTTCAGCGCGCGTTCAAAGACTTCGACCAAAGTGGGATAGTCCCATCCGGGCACTGTATAGACTTCTATGCCCCTGTTCTCATCTGTGGTGACGAAACCGGATAATAATTCCGTCAGGTCGCCTTTGGTCGTTTGTAATTTAGTGGGAACGGAAATCCCGTATCCATCATCCCAGATAAAGACGGCCAGTGGTACCTGCATGACACCCGCTGCATTGATCGTTTCCCAGAAAATGCCTTCGGTGGTACTGGCATCCCCGATGGTACAGATACATACTTCGTCACCCTCATTGGAAAAAAGAGCCTGTGTGTCCTGGTCATTCCGGTACATCTTGGAAGCCATGGCCAACCCCAGAGCACGTGCCATCTGGCCCCCGGTACAGGAGACATCGGATGAGACATTATAGCCGGAACGCTGGTCTATCCAGGCACCGCTGCGATCGACCATGCGGGTTGCATAGTGATTATTCATTTGCCGGCCACCAGAGAAAGGG
Organism: Lewinellaceae bacterium; assembly: GCA_020636135.1. Lineage (NCBI taxonomy): Bacteria > Pseudomonadati > Bacteroidota > Saprospiria > Saprospirales > Lewinellaceae > Lewinellaceae bacterium. The sequence continues at coordinate 1,177,490 of JACJYK010000001.1, read as the reverse complement.
TCAAAGTTGGTATCCGAGTACAATTGGGCAAAATAATCCTCGACATTCGTGATCCCGAGTGCAAACATCAGGGTCTGGTCCCGGTAATAACCGGAACGCCAGTCTCCTGCCCGCATGGCACGGGCGAGCGCGACCTGTGGCACTTCCTTCCCATCCCCGGTAATTCCAAATTTAGCCTTACCCAATAATACATCCTTCCGGGCCAGAATACTTGCCTCCCTGCTGATACAGCTTATCCAGTAGTCCCGGATAACTTCGTTGCGGAAGCGATCGGAATCTTCATTCTCGGGTAGAATCAGGGCTTCTATTTCTTTGAAATCAAGCATGGCAAAAAGAAAGAACTGTTGTAGAAATGGAACGGCTAAAGATACCAATTATTTAAAAAATCACCGGATGTAATGGTGCCTGGAACACATGACTTTGGTCGGTTTGTAGCATCCGAAAGGTCATGCAAAACTTACTTTCTGATACCGGTCATCCTGCTATAAGCAGATCTAAATGAAGATTTATTAAATTCAAATGATTTGTTAACGCACTTTCCCGGCCTCAAATTTGTTAATACTTTTGTTGAACGTGTAAACTAAAAGTAACTGATAATGAAAAAATTCGCTCTCCTCTTTATGTTGTTCGCAGGGTTTGCCATCGCTCATGCTCAGCAAGCACCTGCTGCTGAAAAGCAAGAAAACAAAGGTCCTGTCATGTACCTCGCAACGACTACGGTAGATTTCGGTACCATCGAACAGGATTCTGATCCTTATCGCAAATTGCCATTTGAAAACAAAGGCGACTCCCCATTGATCATTACCAACGCAAAGGGAAGTTGTGGCTGTACGGTGCCTACCTGGCCAAAAGAGCCGGTTATGCCCGGTGCAGTCGATACCATGACCATCCGCTACGATACCCATCGTATCGGAGCAATCCGTAAAACTGTTACCGTTTATACCAATCAGGGAGATCAGCCCATCACCATCCAGGTGATTGGACAGATCAATGCCAAACCGGCTGAACCGGAAGCATTACCCGAAAAGAAACAATCGGTTTTAGGTACTAAAGGAAACTAATTTTTTTTCGCATAGTCCTTTCTCAAAATGGCCGTCTCAAGAACTTCGTTTTTTGAGACGGTTTTTTTATTCCCTCCCTGGTGAACCTTTTCCCGCCTTAAGTTTTGTTTCATGTAAAATTCCGTATGCTGATCCTGTTATCCCCAGCTAAAACCCTTGATTTCAAACCGACCGGGGTCACCACCCACACCCTTCCCGATTTTCTGAATGACAGCAAAAAGCTGATCCGGGTCATGAAGAAGAAATCCATCGGCGATCTGCAACAACTGATGTCCATATCCGAAGCTCTGGCCAGCCTGAACCACCAGCGGTACAGGCAGTTTGATTTCCCGTTTACGAAGGAGAATGCGAAACAGGCAGTACTGGCATTCAAGGGAGATGTTTACGTTGGTCTGGAAGCAGATACCCTGGATGAAGACGATTTGTCCTTCGCCCAGGATCATGTTATTATTTTATCCGGACTTTACGGGATGCTCAAACCACTGGACCTGATCCAACCTTACCGTCTGGAAATGGGCGTCCGCCTGGAACAAGGCAAATATTCGAACCTGTACGAGTTCTGGACGCAGAAACTTACGCGCCACCTCAATGATAAAATCCTGCAACAGCCGGAAGACACCAGAGTTGTTATCAATCTTGCTTCCCAGGAATACTTCCAGGCCATCCGGACAGCAAAAGTTAAAGCGCCGGTCATCAACATCAAATTTCTGGAGGACCGCGGCGGCGATTTGCAGTTCATATCTTTCAATGCCAAAAAAGCACGCGGGATCATGACCCGTTTTATCATCCGCCACCGGCTCTCTGACCCGGAAGCCATAAAAACCTTTAACGAAAGTTCTTATCAATATGCAGATGAGCTATCTTCAGCGAACGAATGGACGTTCATTCGCCAGCAAGATGCATAACATATGAAGCGGTTTATTGGAGTTATTCCACTTATCATCGCATTTCTTCTCATCTATTTCTTTAACCGCCCGCTCCAGATAGGTAAAACGACTTTGCCCAGGTTAGGCTATTTCCTCAGTCCTTATACCGGATTTTTACAAAATGGCGCGGACCATCCCGAATTTGACTTTCCACCCAGCCTGAAAAGTTCATTTTCTGCTCCCGTTCATGTTTATTTCGATGACCGTCTGGTTCCGCACATCTATGCACAATCGGATGCTGATGCCTACCGGGCGCAGGGATATATTCAAGCCAGTTTACGCATGTGGCAAATGGACATGACCACCCGTGCCGCCGGTGGATTTCTGGCGGAGGTTATGGGATCAAGGCTGGTGGATCGGGACAAAAACCAGAGAAGACTGGGAATGCTGGCTGCCGCGGAAAAAACTGTGGTTTCCTGGCAAAAAGATCCGGATCAGTATGCCCTCCTCGAAGCTTTTTCTGATGGTGTAAATCAGTACATCAGCACGCTGGATGCACGCACTCTTCCACTGGAGTACAAACTTATAGGTCATGAACCCAAACCCTGGTCTGTACTCCAGTGTGCTCTTTATGTAAAAACCATGGCTCAGCGCCTCAATGGCCGCGAAGATGACCTGGAAGCAAGCAACACCATACATTGGCTGGGCATACAGCGATTCTCCGAATTATTCCCGGAGATAAACCCATTGGATAAGCCCGTCATTCCTTCGGAAGTAACCTGGGATTTTATTCCCGAGCTACCGAATCCCATTGTTTTGCCAGATAGTATATTGGGAGGATTACCATCCCCGGTACACCCAAAACCGCCAGGACAGGACGGTAGCAACAACTGGGCGGTAGGTGGGTCTAAATCCTCTTCCGGATTGCCCATGCTATGCAATGACCCGCATCTTGGATTGACTTTACCTTCCATCTGGATTGAAATGTCCTTGCATACCCCGACTATAAATGCCCATGGAGTCGCACTTCCGGGCACACCCGGCATCGTCATCGGCTTTAATCAGAGTACGGCCTGGGGAGTGACCAATGTGGGACAAGACGTCGCCGATTGGTATCAGGTCCACTGGACGGATGCTGTCAAAAACCATTACCTGATGGATGGCGACACCCTGGAGATCACCTGGCGAAGGGAGGAGATCCTGGTAAAGAACGGGGACCCCATCGTTGATTCGGTGAAATGGACTGTACTCGGTCCGATCGTTTATGAAGATGCCGGAAATGGCCATGCAGACCTGGCATACCGCTGGGTAAGTCATGACAGTGACGGCAATGAACTGAAGACGTTTATGGGGCTGGACCGTTCAGACAATTACAGCGATTACCGTAAAGCGCTCCAAACCTTTTGTGCACCGGCGCAGAATTTTGTCTTCGCCTCGAACCAGGGCGATATCGGGCTGACTGTCAACGGTCATTTCCCGGTTAAGGCACCCGAAGTGGGCCGATTCGTTTTCCCCGCTGAAGATCCTCAGTACCGATGGAAAGGGATGATACCATTCGAACAATTACCGACCGTTCACAACCCGGCTCAAGGCTATGTGGCATCCGCCAACCAGCGAAGCACAGATGACACCTATCCTTATTATTACAATGGTCATTTTGAAGATTACCGCGGTCGCACCATCAACAAATACCTCTCTACCGAAAAGCAATTTACTGTGGATGATATGAAGGCTTTCCAATTAAGCACCTTCAGTCAGTTCGCCGCAGATGCGCTCCCGATCATGCTCGCCGGGATACCAACGGAGGCTTCCACATCCGGTCCTGGGCTAGCCCTGAAGTCCTGGGATTATCAATTCAATGCAAACGCTGAGGCACCGATCTATTTTACGATCTGGTACCGGCACCTCTACAATATGATCTGGGATGAGTTTAAAGCAAAATCAGACTCGGAGCCGATCCTGTTTCCTGAAAATTTCCTGACCTTGCAATGGTTGCAGGATCACCCGGATGATCCGTTTATGGACCGCCAGGATACGCCGGATAAAATCGAAACTGCCGGTGACCTATTGCTCCAGTCCTGGCAGGAATCTCAGGAAGATTTCAACTCCCTGACCACCCACAGCTGGGGTGAATATGCACCATTAAACATCAACCACCTGGCTAATTTACCAGCATTCAGCCGTAAAAATCTACCTGCCGGGGGACATTCAACCGCATTAAATGCGACGAATGGACCGGCAAGTCACGGACCTTCCTGGCGGATGATCGTTCAACTGGGCCAGGAGCCGCAGACCATCGGAGTATATCCTGGTGGCCAAAGCGGTCATCCGGGGAGTAAATATTACGATCAGATGGTCGATGCCTGGGTTCAGGGCAAATATTATCCTTTATTGTTGGTACCGGAGGAATACTGGCAGACACACCAGCCATTATTCTCCATAACTTCTGCACAATGAAAAACTTCTGGATAATCTTACTGGCATTGGTGCTGGTATGCCACCTGGCCAGCCTTGTTCTCCCCTGGTGGAGCTTTGCCGTAATTATCGGTCTGGCCGTGTTCATTTTGCAATTCCCGGTGAGAAAAGCTTTTCCATTGGGCTTCCTGGCCGTATTTGTGACCTGGTTACTCTGGTCCGTTTGGCTGTATAAAACCAATGCAACGGTCCTGACACCGAAAGTTGGGGAGCTGTTTGGCGGGCTGCCACCTGTTGCGCTGATCCTGGTCTTAAGTTTTCTTGGTGGCCTGATCGGTGGATTTGCCGGGTGGGCAGGGGCTGCACTGAGAAAAGGGCTGGCCTGATTGGTATTTACCGGGATTGCATTTTGTGATCGATCCGATATTCCGTTTTGTGCAGTAGGCCATCTTGATAACATTCTCAGTGCTTCACACCTCGCTTAAACATCTGAGAATAAGTTATTTAAATAATAAATATGTTTTCGCGGGCGCACGAGGATAGGATTTTATATGTATTTTTGATTTAACACATCTATCTATACACAATAGTAGTTTTAGAAAACTATACACCGGAAAAGGCTGTCTGATACACCGTTTCGTAGAGAAAAGTTTCTTCGATTTCCGATCGCGTGTATAGTTTTCTTTTTTCCCATCTTCAGGTCAAAAATCATTCCAACCATTGTTCCTTCCTAAAATAATCACGCATTGCAGTGCGGCACTGGTGGCTATACTGGGTTTTTGGTTTTGGTTTTGCCTGCCCGAACCGCTCTTTGACCGTCCTCTGGCCAGGGAGCTGCTGGACCGGCAGGGCCAGTTGATCGGAGGACAAGTGGCAAATGACGGCCAATGGCGATTTGAAGGCCCTGATACGATCCCCATAAAATTCAAAACGTGTCTATTACAATTTGAAGACCGGAAATTTTACCGGCATCCGGGAGTAGATGCCCTGGCTCTGATCCGGGCCATGCGGCAGAACCTGAGTGCTGGAAAGGTCGTTAGCGGCGGCAGTACTTTGAGTATGCAGGTCATCAGGTTGGTGCGAGCGGGGCGACCCCGTACGCTGGGCGAAAAATTAATTGAAATGTTCTGGGCTCTGCGACTGGAATGGGAGACCAGCAAAGAATCCATACTAAAAACTTATGCCAGTCAGGCGCCTTTTGGTGGCAATGTAGTCGGCCTGGAAGCAGCCAGCTGGCGCTATTTTAACCGCCCTCCTTCCCAGCTCAGCTGGGCTGAAGCTGCAGTCCTGGCTGTCCTTCCCAACCAGCCTTCCATAGTCCGTCCCGGCAAACACGATGTTGCCCTGAAGGGTAAATGCGACCGGGTACTCCGCCAGCTGCTCGAGTCTGGTATTCTGGATTCGTTGGATTATTCGCTGGCTCTTGATGAACCTGTCCCGGAATCTCCCCTGCCCCTGCCACAGCTTGCTCCGCATTTTCTTCAGTTTGCAGTCCAATCAGCACCTGAGACCCACCGCATAGCGAGCACCCTGGACACCAGGCTGCAAAAGCAAGTCAATGCGATCCTGGAACGTTATGAAAAAGAGCTGACCGGGAAAGCGATCCACAATGCCGGAATCCTGATCACATCCGTTGAAGAAAATGAAGTCCTGGCTTATGCAGGAAATTTGCCTGGAGCAGGCGCTCAGCATGCAGGTGCAGTTGATTGCGTGCAGGCCTTGCGGAGCACGGGTAGCATCCTCAAACCTCTGCTGACAACGGGTGCATTCAACCAGGGCATTGTACATCCCCAAACCTTGCTTCCGGATGTGCCGCTGCTGATCAATGGTTACCAGCCGGAAAACTTCAATTTGCAGTATGAAGGCGCCGTATCGGTTCGTGATGCCCTGAGAAAATCACTCAATATTCCCATGGTCTCACTGCTCAGGAACTACGGCGTGCCCAATTTTCTACAGGATCTTCGTAAAAGTGGTTTCACTTCGTTTCCTTTTACTGCGGAGCATTATGGTTTGTCACTGATCCTGGGCGGTGGAGAAACAAGTCTTTGGCAACTGAACCGGGTCTATGGTGCTATGGCCAGAACGTTACTGCATTTTACCAGCCGGGATGCGCAATACACGAGGGAGGACTGGCAGGAAAGCCATGGATGGACAGGCCAAAAAGATTCAAACCATCCGGTCTATCAATCCGACCCGGTAGTTTGGCCGGCTGGCGCCATCTGGTTGTCAATTGATGCCATGACTGCATTGACCAGACCCGATGAAGAAGGTCGCTGGCAACAATTTCCATCGCAGCAAATGGTTGCCTGGAAAACCGGCACGAGTTTCGGATTTCGTGATGCGTGGGCGGTGGGGATCACTCCCCGGTACATCATTAGTATTTGGGCTGGTAATGCTGATGGTGAAGGCCGTCCGGGATGTACAGGAATCCAGGCGGCGGCCCCACTCCTGTTTCAACTGATAAATTACCTGCCTTCCTCTGCATGGTTTACCCCACCCTATGATGATCTGACCAAACTTGCTCTGTGTGCCCAGTCCGGTTTACTGCCAGGCCCGGACTGCCCGGTCGATACGGCATGGGGATTGACGTCAATGGAACGCATGGGAACCTGCCCTTACCACCACCACATCTGGATCAATCCAGCCAATGGCAAACAAGTGGACAAGCAATGTTATTCCGGTCCGTCTGAGACGCTTTCCTCCTTTCAATTACCCCCTTTACAAGCCTATTATTACCGTCATTCACATCCCGAATACCAGGATCCTCCACCCTGGCAGAGCGGCTGTGGTCAGGATCACCAGCCTATGGCGCTCATCTATCCCCATGCAAGCAGTCAGGCAATCTACTTACCGGTAAACGCAGCTGGCAACATACAACCATTGGTCCTGAAAGCGACCCATGAAGACCCGAATGCATCCATCCATTGGCATCTTGACGGTGGATATGTAGGAACAACAAAAAGGATCCATACCCTGACAATAACATTGGAAAAAGGCAGTCATCTCCTGGTCTTACTGGACGATCAAGGCAACCAGCTGGTTCGAACGTTCGCGGTCAAGTAAGTGGCTATTTCAGACTTTTTTCCAGTCCGGGCGGGAAATTTTGGCTGCCTGGAAGAGCCTCCGTAGCCGGAATCTTCCTTCGCGGTGACTGATGACATAGAGTAAACTACCGGCAATGGCCAAATTCTTCATGAACATGAACCCATGAAAACGGCGTGTCTCTGCCGGATCATTCCAGAAGGAATAGACGATGATAGTGACGGGTAAGAGGTATCCAAGTAAAAATATGGCTCCCAGCGAAGTCCGGTATCCAATCAGGATCATGGTTGCTCCGATGATCAGAAACACGATGGTAAAGATGAGCAGGAATTCGGGTTTCCATGTCAGATTGTATTCCTTCATGGTATGCATGGTCGCTTCAAAAAAAACCGTTGAGTCGTAAGCTTCGTAGTAAAAGTAGGCGGCAATTAAAATTCTTCCGATCAAATCAAATACATCTTTCATGATAAGCATCTTGGTTACTGGAGCGCTTCACGTATCCTGATTAATTTTTCCAACAGCGGGTAAAGTGATGAAAGTGGTAACATATTGGCTCCATCCGATAATGCCACCGAAGGCTTGGGATGGGTCTCTATAAACAGGCCATGGGCACCAGCAGCAACGCCCGCCTGTGCGATGACCGGGATAAGCTCGGGATGGCCACCGGTAACACCTTTGGACTGGTTTGGTTGCTGGAGTGAATGGGTACAATCCAGAATCGTTGTGGCGCCGAGCTGTTGCATCCAGGGAATATTCCGGTAGTCAACGACCAGGTCCTGGTAGCCAAAGCTATTGCCACGCTCGGTGAGCCAGGTGTCTGAAGCGCCCGCATTTTGACTTTTCTCAAGTGCAAACTGCATAGCCTGTGCACTCATAAACTGACCTTTCTTGATGTTGACTATTTTACCGGTTTGACCAGCGGCTTGCAACAAAGTGGTCTGGCGACACAGGAAGGCCGGTATCTGGAGGACATCCAGATGATCCGCAGCCAGCGCTGCTTCCTCCTCCGTGTGGATATCGGACGTAACCGGCAAATCAAAGGTTGAACGTACATGACTTAACACCTCTAATGCAGCAGCATCTCCAATCCCTTGAAATGAATGGATGCTTGAGCGATTGGCTTTCCGATAAGACGCTTTAAAAATATAGGGGATTCCTAATTGTTCACACCACGATTTGACCTGTCCGGCAACCTCCTCACACAGCGATCTTGATTCCACGACACAGGGGCCGGCGATCAGGAAGAAGGCTCCATCACGTATCTGCGCAAGTGTGGGATGTTCATTCATGTTTGCGGTCTTTGCTATTGCGTACCAGTAACCAGGCACCCGGTTCTATCTCCCGGCGAACAAGGCCCAGTACTGAATCAATATCTTCCTCCTGATCCAGTACAAATCCTATCCTGGTCATGGGTAATGCCCTGGATTGTTCTTCGTAAACCTGCCATCCGCGCTGTTCCAGGATCCGGCGCATTTTGAGCACATTACTTTCGTCTTCAAATGCGCCAACAATGATTACGGCATTGCTCTTTCCGGACGGCGATTGGACAAGATGAACTTCAGGAATTTCAGTCATGCTCTCATCCGGCATGCCTTCGATCAGGGGATTCTGGATCGTATCCGGCTGATCATGAATGTCCGGAAAACTGATTTGTTGTCCTATGGTATGCGGAAGATCGTTGGATGGTAAGTATCCCGGAGCGTTCGACCCGGTATAGAGGAGAAAATAAACGAACCCCAGCACCAACAACAGCATTACACCAAATACACTGAATTCCCACCAGACCTGCTGGCGTGTGACATCTTCTTCCCAGATATCCTGGATTTCTAAAACCGGCAGCCGGTTGGTCTTGGAAAAAGTAGGATCTGAGGTAGTTGAAACGACATCACCATGCCGCTGGAAAGATGCAACACCAACTATCTCACTCTTCCCCTGGGCAAATAAATCGCGGTGCAATTGTTCGCCATAAGTCTGCACAAAATTTGCCGATTTTTCCTGATCGGAATCCGAATACCAGGCAAACATGTCCGCAAGATAGGGATCATCGTAGTGTAAATGATCTTCCAGTCTGAACTCATAACTTGGTGGAAGCAGGCGGTTGTGCAACTTATCGTATTGGGCAGACTGCATGTGCTTCTGGATCACGCCGAAGCCGGGAATGTACAACCGGTCGTTTTCTTTCATCAGCAACCGGATCAGCTCCTCTAACTGTCGACGCTCCATTCTCATGATTTCACGATCAAAGGTAAATAATTTAATGTGTTGGCAAAGGTGATGTATTAAAATTCATTTGCTTTTGATTGTATCTTTACAACTTCAATAACTTCCAATATACTTGATTATCAATTTCTTATTAATAATAAAAACGATCATAGTTCACTATGCAGTATAAAAGGTTGCTTACCCTAATGATCATGATCTACATGGCTGCTGCACTCTCATGGTGGAGCATTCTGCTGCACCGGCAGAACCAGGAAATCTACCGGCTGGAGCAGCAGGTCCGGCAAGAAAATCAAGGAAGTCTGAAGGATGAGGTAATGATAGAAAGAAGTCATAAACGAAAATCCATCATGATCCTCGGCGAAGGACTCGTATTTATCGCCGCACTGGGCATTGGCTTATACCTAATTAACCGGTCGTATTATCAGGAGCTTGCCGTTGCCACTCAAAAACAAAACTTTCTTCTTTCCATTACCCATGAATTGAAGTCACCAATAGCAGGCATCCGCCTGGTGCTTGAAACCATCCAAAAACGTTCCTTGTCTGCCGAACAACAGTCTACACTCATCCAGGGAGCCCTGAATGAAAATAACCGTTTGGAAAAGCTGATACAGAACCTGCTTCTTGCTGCACAGGTAGAAGCCGCCTATGGGATGGAACCTGAAGCCCTGGATATTAATGACATGATCCGACAGGCTAAGAATACGTATACCATGAACCACCCGTACATTCATTGGGATTTGCAATTGAGCAAACTGCCACCTTTATGGGCCGACCGGAAAGATGTGGAAAGTATACTGGCCAATTTGATCGAGAATGCCATCAAATACCAGAAAGAACCGCAATACATCGGAATCAGGACAACGAAGTCTTCTGAAAATCTGATCCTGGAGGTGAGTGACCATGGTGATGGCATCGATGCACGTGAAAGGAAACTTATCTTTGAAAAATTTTACCGCATTGGCCAGGAAAGTACCCGTAAAACATCCGGCACTGGTCTTGGCTTGTACATTGTAAAAAAAATCATGGAGAGGCATAAAGGCCAGATACAGGTTTTGCCCAATGAACCACGAGGCTCGCGGTTTTTAGTTACCTTTCCAAATATCCTGGAGAATCAATAAATGCAGAAAAGAGTCTTATTGGTAGAAGACGAGCCCAGCATACGCGAAACCATTCGCATCAATCTGGAGATCGAAAATCTGGAGGTCGTTACCGCAGACCGGGGTGATCTGGCCATCCACCTGGTACAGGAACAACATTTCGATCTGATTATTTTAGATATTATGTTGCCGGAGAAGGACGGATATACCGTTTGCCAGGCTATACGGCTTGAACAGGAACACGTGCCGATCATTTTCGTAACGGCTAAGGATACCAGTGCTGATCGCATCCATGGATTACGCATCGGAGCCGACGATTATCTGACCAAGCCTTTTCACCTGGAAGAATTATTATTACGGGTGCACAATTTGCTCAAACGGAGCACGGCGCCGATCGATCCCAATCGTTCGATTTACCAATTCGGTCCCAACAGCATTAATTTTGTCACTTTTGAGGCGAATAGCCACCAGGGAGCCTTAACCCTGACTAAAAAAGAAGTCCAGCTCATGAAGCTATTGATAGATCACCGGAACAAAGTGGTATCGAGGCAGCAAATGCTGCAGCTGGTATGGGGCTACGACATCTTTCCTTCCACCCGCACGGTGGACAATTTCATCCTGGCGCTTCGCAAATATTTCGAAGAAGATCCCAGGAATCCAAAGTATATCCGCTCGGTTCGTGGCGTCGGTTATAAATTCGTTAACGAATAATCCTGGTTATTTCTGCATGAAAAAAGATCGAGTCAAACATCCGTCCCGAGTTCCGTTTATGCTTTTCGCAGATGACGCGGGAAACATTATGGAAGATACCCGGTATGAGGTCATGGGCAGGACCGGAAGAGAAATGGTCCGGCTGCAAAAAGAAGACTTTATCCCTTTACCTGAAGGCAGCGAGATCTTCTTTCTCCAAAACCGGAATCCATGGGGTTTTTCCCTCCGCAGGCAGCAGGCTCAGATATACACGGATGGCCATGCCGTATCTGCATTCATTGCGCCGGCGCATACCCAGACCTATCTTTCCGCCTATGCCAATGATGAGGATGCACCTGTGTTACCGCTCTATGCCTATACTGCCGTAGGATGGTTGGATGATGAATTTTATACTACAGCAATTCGGGTTGATGCCGATGTCCGTCAGGATGTAAAAGAATTCGACCTGCCGGACATCGAAGCCGGAATAACCAGGATCCGTAGTCAATACCCGGAGAACCGGCTGGTCAATCATCTGGCAACACAATGTGCCATGAGCTACCACTGCCGTGCGGCACAAAATTATTTTTTAAACCGGTGGGAATGCCCGATTCCCTCTTCCCCGGCCTGCAACTCTACCTGTCTGGGATGCATCTCCCTGCAGCCGGAAGAGCATCAGATCCATTCAAGTCATTTTCGGTTGCAATTCAAACCGGATGTACAGGAGATCGTTGAAGTAGCCGTTGACCACCTGGAAACCGTTGAAGATCCGATCATCAGCTTTGGCCAGGGTTGTGAAGGAGAACCATTACTGGTGGCTGATGTCCTGGAAGAAGCCATCCGTGAAATTCGGGCCCGCACGCCACGCGGCATCATCAACATCAATACCAACGGTAGCCGGCCAAAGGATGTAGAACGGCTCTGTAAAGCAGGTTTGCAAAGTATTCGCGTAAGCATGAACAGCGCCCAGGAAGAATGGTATAATCCCTATTATCTGCCACGGAACTATTCATTCGGAGCATTGAAGGAATCTCTGAAGACGGTGCGGAAATACAATGGGTGGGCTTCCATCAATTATTTCGTCTACCCCGGTTTGACCGATAGTCTCCCTGAATTTCAAGCACTGTCGCAATTTATCCGGGATACCGGCCTGAATATGATCCAGTGGCGCAATTTTAATATAGACCCTGACTGGTACCTGGAAAAGGCCAGGATTGAAACCATCGACGACGTAATGGGAGTAGCAACTTTACTGCAAACACTGAAAACGTCTTTTCCGCATCTGGCTTATGGTTATTTTAATCCTTCCGCCAAAACCCAGCAAGCTCATTTGCAATTTTCCTGATATGTAACCTGCGTTCCAGCACAGCATTCTCCTTTAAGGATATTGATTATTTTCGTTTAAACCTTTGTTGTTAAGTCAATGAAAACCACCTTGATCCAACTTTTATGCCTTCTGATGGCAGGTTACTCTTTCGGGCAAAAACCGGATTCGCTGAAAATCCCTGAACCCAGATCGTTCATCACCACACATCAGGGCACCTACCATGGTGTAGGTGTGCATTACCGTGCAGAAGCGAAGGAATTCTTCCTCAGCGATGATAAGAATGAACCTGTTGCCTCCATCTGGTCGGTTTCGTACCTGAGAACAAATGTACCTGACAATGTGCCAAGGCCGGTGGTTTTCGTATTCAATGGTGGACCAGGTTCTGCCTCGATATGGCTGCATATGGGTTTTTTAGGCCCGCGCCGGGTGCTGGTGGATTCAGACGCTAATCGGGATGATGGTGCGCCTCCCTACCCCGTTGTTGATAATGAACAATGTCTCCTGGATATCGCCGACCTCGTCTTCATCGATCCGGTCGGAACAGGTTTTAGCAAGGCAATCGGCAAAGGTAAAGATGAATCGTTCTGGGGCCTCGTTGGGGACGCCCGTTCGGTAGCACAGTTTATCCGACTGTGGACAACCGATCACCAGCGGTGGATGTCTCCGAAATACATTATCGGCGAGAGTTTTGGAACCACCCGGGCTGCTGCAGTCGCTGCGACATTGGAGCAGGGCGGACAGGATCTGGCACTCAATGGGCTGATACTTATATCTCAGGCACTGGATTATGCCGGTTCCACCTCGGTAGACTTTAACATCACTTCTTACCTGACCTACCTACCCAGCATGGCAGCCACGGCCTGGTATCACAAGAAGGCCGGTGCTGGGCAGCCATTGGAATCATTCCTGGATCAGGCGCGATCCTTTACCTACCGTACCTATGCTCCCTGGCTGTACAAAGGCAATTTTCTTTCAGGTCCGGAACGTAAAATGCTGGCCGATTCGCTGGCTTATTTTACCGGTCTGGACACCACCTATATCCGCCAATCGAACTTCCGGATCCTGGTACCCCGGTTTCAAAAAGAATTGCTTCGCGACCAGGGCATTACCATTGGCCGGCTGGACGCCAGGTACTGGGGAAAGGAATGGGACCAGTCCGCCAGCGAACCGACACTGGGCGACGCTGCCGACTACCGCACCTCCAGCGCTTATACCGCAGCCCTGAATGATTATTTGGCGAAGGATTTGAAAGTTAGCATGGACCGGCCTTATCTCACCGGCAATGATGCTATTTATGGTAAATGGGACTGGAAGCCGGTACCCAAAGATGCAGCATGGGAGCCTTCCTACGTCAATACAGCACCCGGGATGGGCCTGGCTATGCGGCGTAACAATGCACTCCGGGTTATGGTCGCCAGTGGTTACTTTGATTTGATCACACCCTTCTTTGACGGAGAGTATACCTGTTCCCGAAACGGCATACCCACCGATCGCATTGAATTCTCCTATTATTATTCCGGCCACATGATCTACAACCATGAACCGGACCGCCAGAAATTAATTGAATCCATCCACCAATTTATCCAGGCAAAATGAGCAGCGATAAAAAAGAACCGATACCGGCATTTTATCTTGATGATATGGACACGATTTCCGCAAAGTTCGGTGGAAAATCACTGGCTGAAATATTCCATACCATCCATCAAACCAATTATTGGGATAACCAGGGTACCGTATCGGGACCGGGATCCGATGTAGATCAGACGAGAACCATAAGTTCCGTATTGCCGGACTTATTTGCCAGGCTTTCAATCCGGTCCTTACTGGATGCCCCCTGCGGAGATCTTGCCTGGATACAGGGTATATTGCCTGATGACCTTGAATACACCGGGATGGATATCGTGCCGGAGATCATCGCTTCGAACAAAGTGCAATTTACCGGTCGACCTTTCTCATTCATTCTGGGCGATCTGACCGAAGATCCATTACCCCGGGCAGATCTCATCCTTTGCCGGGATTGCCTGGTTCATTTCAGTGAAACGAACATCCGCAAAGCACTGACCAATTTTACCCGGTCTGGTTCAACATGGCTGCTGATGACATCATTCACCGGCCCCAGACCTTATCAGGAATTACCCGATGGTGGTTGGCGGGCCCTCAACTTCCAACTACCGCCTATCGCACTGCCTGAACCAGATTTCATTTTAACTGAAAACTGTACGGAACTCAACGGTCAATATTCAGACAAGGCGCTTTGTCTTTGGTCCATGAAAAAGGTAGCCGAAGGACTTGAAGGAAAATAAAAAATAACTATACTGTGATTTTTAAGCATTGGCACAATGCACAGACGGAATTTTAAGTTATGTCATGGAAATCGGAGGCTCAAGCCTTCGCCTGCATGCCAACGTTGAGAATCTTCTTACTTTCGTAACTCTAATTAAAAAGCGACAAATGAAGTTATTTGCCTCCTTATTGTTTATTCTTTTTGCAATCTCTGCATGCGGACCCAGTGCCCAGGATCGTGAAGTTCGGGAATCAGCCCGGCAATCGCTGCTGGATCAAAATGCGAGCCTTGCCAATACAGCACCTGCCAATCAACTGCCTGCAGCGGCAGCCGTCAATACCAGCGTATCTCATTACATCTGCCCGAATAATTGTGAAGGGAGTGGCGGCGACGCCGAAGGTACCTGCCCGGTTTGCGGGTCTGCTTATTTGCACAACCAGGCCTATCATTCAACTCCTGCTGCGACTACACCGACTTCAACACCTGATCCTCCTCAAAATGCCGCCGGAGTATGGCATTATACCTGCTCTAATGGTTGTGAGGGTGGTGCCGGTTCAGCGATTGCCTGTGCTAATTGCGGAGAAATGCTGGTGCATAACGCCTTGTACCACAATTAAACCAATTCAGGAATAACATATTCTTGCAGGCATCCCTGAGGCCCTGATTGTTCCATAAATCACATTTACCGTGATTTATGGTTACAGGATTTGGATTAAGTCCGAACAATCCGGCAACTTTGCATTGAAAGGGTGAGCAGTGATCGAAAGCCAAAAAATTATTTCTACTCAACCCGACATCCGGTTTGCCCAGGTAACGGAATTCGGATGGTCGGTTGTACTCCTGGCTCTGGTACTGACGGGTTGTCAACCGGCAGATTCAGCTGATGCTGGAACCGGAAAAGCACTTTTTGACCAATATTGTGGTTCTTGTCACCTTGCCCCTCAGCCTACTGACCTGCCTGTATCCGTCTGGAAAAACCGTGTATTGCCTGAAATGGCTGCCCGTATGGGATTGATCATCGATCATTACAACCCTTACGCAGGTCTGAATATGGAAGAGACCTTTTATACGCAGTTTTCAATGGCGTATCCACAGAAACCGATCCTGACACAGGCTGCCTGGGATTCGATCGCCCATTATGTGTTATCTCACGCAGTCGACACCTTCAGGTTTGACAGTAGCCGGATGCATCGGAACAAACCAATGCAGCAATTCACAGCTCATGCGGTCAAACTGGATGACCTGCCAGAATCTTTCGTATCCTACATCCATCATGATGAAGGTGCCGGCACTAATTTCGTGGGCTTCGTCCGGGGGCAGGTTTACTCCGTTCCCGATCCCGATCACCATGAGTTCATCGAAAAACGGTATTACACCATTGCCGATTACCGGCAATCGGGCGATACCACCTGGTGTACCGAAATGGGACCAATCCTCCCTTCCGAAATCCCAAAAGGGAGACTTACCAAAACCATTGATACGGCATTGACCGTAATTTGTGATTCCTTACATCGTCCGGTTTATACGGTATTCTCTGACCTCGATGGAGATGGAAAAGATGAAATACTGCTAGCCGAATTTGGCAACAAGACCGGAGAGTTGCTCATGCTTCATTCCGATCGGACCGGTAAATACGATCACATTCCTTTATTGGGACAACCGGGCATCATCCGGGTCATCGTCAAGGATATGAATCATGATGACAAACCAGATCTCATCGTGCTGGCCAGTCAGGGCAATGAAGGCGTATACCTGATGATGAATCAGGGTGATCTGACTTTTAAGACCCAACAGATCATCCGCCTGCCCAGTGTTTATGGTTCCAGCTGGATCGAACTCTCCGACATGGACCACGACGGCGATCTGGATATCGTACTGGCTAATGGAGACAATGCCGACTACTCCTACGCACTGAAACCTTATCATGGTGTCCGGATATTTACAAATGACGGTACGAACACATTTGAACAAGCCTGGTTTTATCCCATCTATGGAGCCACCCGGGTAATAGCTCAGGACTTCGATCAGGATGGAGATACCGATCTGCTGGTTACCGCCTATTTTGCCGATTACGACCAGCTCCCTGAGGAATCCATCGTTTATCTGCAAAATGAATCACAGAACACATTTCAATTCACATCGTATACCTTTCCGGAAGAAGCCAATGCAGGCCGGTGGCTGATCAGTGAAAGTGTGGACTACGATCACGATGGCGATCTTGATGTTATTCTGGGTTCCAACATCTGGTCCCCTGCTCCAACCGGGAGAGAGGTATTGCAAGCATGGCGAAATACTGCTATTGATCTCCTTTTCCTGGAAAACAACCTCAAATAGCCCATTCTATTACGCTTCATCCTTTTTTCCTGATTCGTTCACGCCATCGTTGCAGCAGTCCCTTGACAAACAGAAGTGGTAACGTAAACACGTCCGTTTGCAAAGCTATTTCACCCGGATTCGCCAGCCGGATATTTAATTGATCGGCAAAAGGATTATCACTGGCGATGTAGGTCCAGGTTGATGTAGGCCGGCTAAATGCGTGCGAATCATCGTGGGAATCACTTCTTGTCAAATATTCGATGCAATCCCTGACACACGCTGACCGGCAGTCTTCAAGTAATTCCTCAAAACGAGAATCGGCTTCCTCCCTGAAGATGCGCAAGGGTTGATAACCGCCCAGCCGTACCAGGTAAATTCCATCCCGGCGCATCATCATCTCCTGAAGAAACTGCGCCCAGTACTGATCGTAGTGATGTAATATGATCTCCCTCAGCCCTTTGATCCTGCCCTGAATCAAGTTGAATTGCCCGGGCATTTCCGCTTGCAACAACTCCTGAATCAATGCGTCATTAAAATACCGATGTCTTTCACGACTCCAGATGATGCGCTGATTTTCCAGGAAGTCCGCATACTCCGCAATATTTCGTCGCATCTCCTCAAGGCGTTTCTCAATTATCTGCTGTACCATCAGCACAAAATGAGCTCGTTCTGATTGATTCATCCTGTGTACATCTTTTTTTCGCCAGGAGGCATCAAGGATCTCGTTCAGGTGATAGCGAACCATCAGGTCATCTTCCATGGATACGATAAACTCCGTTTCGCCCGGATCACCCTGCCTGCCTGCCCGGCCCCTCAATTGACGATCTATCCGCCGTGCCTCATGCAAATTGGTCCCCAACACAAATAAGCCTCCGGTTGCCAATACTTCTTCCTGCAATTTCGGTATGCCGTTCCCAAGCCGGATGTCCGTGCCCCTTCCAGCCATATTTGTTGCGATCGTAACCATCCCCGGGAGTGCCGCTTGTGCGATGATCTGTGCTTCATGTGCATCATGATGGGCATTCAGTAGCTGGGTGGTAATGCCGGATGCTTTCAACAGATTAGTGAGATGTTCAGATTCTTTCACTGTCAGGGTGCCCAATAAAACCGGTTGACCACTGGTATGCCTTCTTTTGACTTCTTCCAGAATGTGCCTGTCTTTCTCTTCCTGCGTCACCAATACCTGGAGGGGCAGGTCTCTTCGTTGTGAGCACTGATGCGTTGGTATAATGCAGGTTTTTATTCCGTAAAGCAAATGGAGTTCTTCAGCTACATCAGCAGCAGTTGCGGTTGTTCCCGCCTTACGCTGGTATTTCCGGATCAGATGAGGTATGGATATCATTTGCAGAACTTCACCATCAGCCCGGATAGTCACCTTCTCCTTTGCTTCCACCGCAGCCTGCAGCCCATTTCGCCATTGCCTGTCCGGCACAACCCTGCCGGTAAATTCATCAATAAGCTGGATACGATCTCCCGCCACCAGGTAATGTACATCCCTTTGGAGCAAAACCCGGGCCTGTAAAGCAACCTGAATAGCAGAAAACACTCTGAAGCCATCATCGACTGTAAAATCAAACTCAGGGAAAGCACATTGGATGATGTGGAGTCCTGATTCCGTTAAAAATAATTCGTGACGGCGTTCGTCCACTTCAAAGTCTGCATCCGAAAGCGAACCCACCAGATCAGCAATAAAATTAAGGTCCAGAGGAGTTCCCGGTCTGGGCCCGGCCAATACCAGGGGATGTCTGGCCTCATCGATAAGTATGGCATCTGCCTCATCAATGATCACAGAACGAAAATCGATCGGCATCGCTTCGTCCGTAGTCCAGATCATCTGGTTACGCAAAAAATCAAACCCGATCGCCTTGATCGTCGAGTATACGATATCCGCCTGATAAGCTCTTCTGCGCTGCAGTGCATTGTCACTCTCCCGCACCGCAGCGACGGACAGTCCAAGTGCCTGGTATACGGGTTCCATCCAGGCAGCATCTCTGCCCGCCAGGTAATCGTTGAACGTCAATATGGTGCTTTTACCAAGATGAAATGCCAGCCATGCACTTGCCAATGCTATGGTTAGAGTCTTGCCCTCACCCGTTTGCATTTCCACCATCTGCCGGTTTATCAGTGCTATTGCTCCCTGATATTGTTCGTCGAATGGCCTTATACCCAGGTGGTGACTTACCAGTGCTCCAGCCAGGCCCAGAAATTCCAGCATGTCGATATCTGGCTTCATCGGTAATATTTCCGGCAGGTGACTGGCATTTCGAAACAAGGCTTCATGCCGGCGAATTTCCTCTACTTCTTTCAGGTAAATATCCGCCTGATCGATGATGCAATCCGGGAGGATCCCCCAGGATCTTTGCATCCTTTTATTGAGTATCATGATGATGATTTAAAGAATGAATGGATCAATGTATGCTGTGAAAACACCATCATTGAATGACTTATGGAACCATCACAGATCAGGAAAGAAAACTGCGGGCGAGGAGAGGCAAATAACGAAATGTAAGCAGGAATTGCACATTTTCAGAGAAAGGGTCTTCCGGCAGTTGAGTTTTCGGGAAGAAAGCAGTCTCTGTTCGAGTCCAGTTATCGGGTATCTCAGCACATACCTCCAACTGGTAAATGCGGCTTTGAGTGGTGGGCACCCGGTGTATCGCCTCTATGATTACCTGGGCAGCTGCCGGATGACTATACGTATCAGGAACCACCGCCAGAAATGCCACCAGGGCTGAGAAGATGATCAGCGCTTTGATCTTAAATGTGGAAGGAATCTGATTTAACTGCATACACAAAAGCCGATTACTGCCAAGATAACCAAATCCCGGCTCGATTTGTTCTCCCCGGTTCATTTCAGACCAGCAATCAGTATAAATAACCAGGGGATCAATCACGACGACTGACCCCCTGGTCCATAAATTCATTGGACGATATGAAATGAAATGTACTTAGCTGTCTGTCAGTTAATGCATCTGGCAACAATGGCCGCCAGGTCCGCCGCATTCTCTACTGTCACTACTGTGTTGGTGGCATTAATCAATACTTCAAACGGAAATGCAATATGTGGTGGCCGGTCGCCCATGGCATGACTCTTGTGCCAGGCCTGAAGAAAATCCAGATAGGCCTGATAGCCGGCAATCTCCAAGGAAGATCCATCGGAAAAATCAATGGTTACCGGAAAGATCACCTGATAACATGCGTTATCCAGCAGATTGGGAATAAAAGGACGCTGTTCGCGGCAAGCCCGGAGGAATTTTGCCAACTGTTCTTTATTCTCCACGGTGACGGTAGAGCCATTGGGTAACTCTATCTCATGTGGAAACGCAATCTCAGGTTTCGTCGTGTCATCGGGATGTGCCGCGTTCCAGGTATCTATTGCATCGCGCAGCGACTGAAGATCGGCAATCTCCTCACCTGTACCGTCAGGATAATTCAGCATGATCGGAAATATTATCCGGACACAGGGGCCATAAGGAGGAGCGAAATCACAATCCGCTGTGATGGCATCAATGTCCTCTTTGCTGTAAACCGTGATCACAGTACTGTCCTGAAGGCGCACGTCATAAGGAAACTGAATGTGGACTACGCCCGGTGTAGATGGGTTTGCTGTACGCCAACTCGCAATGGCGTCCTGCATTTCTTCCCGGTCATTGACTGATTGAGTCGAAGAATCCGGAAAGACCAGTGTAAACGGAAATACCGGTTTATAACAATCCAGGATCCGGTGTCCTTTACCCAATCGTTCCAGGCCACAAGCGACCTGCAATTCATGTAATTGTGCTGCTGTTGAGATCGTACTGGTCGATCCATCCGACAGGGTTACATCCACTGGCAACTGAACATTAGGTAAAATGCGTGCTCCCGGATTAGCGGCTCTCCAGGTTAATACTCCTTCGACAAAAGCTTCCTGGGTCTCAAATGTTGCCGAGGTCCCATCGGGCCAAACGACAGTGACGGGAAATACAAACGTAAAGCATCGATCGGAAGGATCATCGGTTGCGTCCCGCAGATCCAACGTCGCCTCTGTGTAATTCTGGGTCGTTTCAATGTGTTCCTTTTGACAGGCGATCATCAGGCCGATCATGGCCAATGGCAAGAACAGTTTTGCAATAATTTTTTGCATGACAAGGTGAATTTTAGTGAAAAAATGTTCGATTAAGAACTCGTTTTGAAAATCGAACAGTTGTTGTTTTGTACTCACCGATTGGACCTGCCAAACTGCCTGAAAGTTTAAATTACATTATTTTATTATGTATAAATGGAAGACTATCATAAAATTGATAGGAAAAAATCTGTAATAAAAAACAGGAATTTTATTGAGCAATTTTCTCCGGCATCGGCTTCAGAAAGAAAAATGCACTTAAAATGACGCCTGAAATACCCACCAGAAGAAATAAGAGAGATGCGCCCCAGGTGGACCAAATCCATCCTGCCAGCAGGCTTGCCAGAAAGGCGCTGATACTCAGAAAAGCTTCATAGGTACCGATGGCCGTAGCCAGCTCTTTCGGTGGGATAAGATTGGATATCCAGGCCTTTGCGATCCCTTCTGTCATCGCGGCATACACACCGTACAGCAGAAACAGGATCGCCAGAAAAAAGGGTTCATGAACGATCCCCATACCTCCATATACGAGGCCGTAACACAATATACCCAGCGCAAAGATAGACTTGAATTTCCACCGGTCCGCCAGGATGCCGGCAGGAAATGCCAAGCCTGCATAGACGAAATTGTAAAAGATGTAAAAACCAATGACTGCTTTTTCAGAATATCCCAAAGATTGTAATTGGAGCAGGAGAAAGAAATCAGAGCTATTGAGCAACCCAAAGATCAATAATCCCCCAACCGCCGTTTGGTACCCCCGGGGCGACGCTTTCCAATACTTTAAAAAATCCCGAAAACCAGGTCGACTGGCAGTGGAACCGGAATTGCTCTTTGCATTTTCACGTAAACGCCATGCAAACCAGATGGCTACCATACCCGGAATGATCGCCAGATAAAATAGCGACCGGAGGTCATCGGGTTTTGCCCAGAGAAAGAACAAAGCCAGTAATGGCCCGAGGCTGGCGCCCAGCGTATCCATGCTGCGATGAAACCCAAAGATGCGGCCTTTGGTGGAAGAAGTGGCTTCCTGGGCCAGCAATGCATCACGAGCGGCAGTGCGTACGCCTTTACCCAGCCGATCTAATGATCGTAAGACGAATATTCCCGCTGGAATCATGATAACTCCCATTAAAGGCTTGGCAACCGCACTCAGAGTATATCCCCATTGGATGAAGGGAACCCGCACTTTCGAAACATCGGACCACCGGCCAAAATAACCTTTGGCATATCCCACCAATAACTGGGCAAAACCCTCCAATAAACCAATTCCGAATACCGTAAAGCCGACCTCAGTCATAAAAAGAGGGAGCACCGGATACAACATTTCACTTGCCATATCCGTAAATAAGCTGATTAAGCCTAGCGTGATGACCGTTTTGGGTATTGATCTCATAATGAAGATCTCCTATATAGCTATTTTACCATAATCCGTAAACCGGTTTTCCGGATAACTTCAGTTCGAAAGTGGGAATTTTCTGTGAAATCTTTCGATACTTGCATACGGGTTTTTAAACGAACTGTCTGCGGAACCATCCAAATCGCAGGCTGCCTTAGCAAATAGAATACGATGAATGCACCTCATCCGCTTTGGTTGCGGTTTAAACAGGGAGACACGGAAGCATTTGAGCAGTTGTACCAGGAACACCTTGATGCGCTGCTGCGTTACGGGCATCACTTCACACCCCAGACCGAGATTATTGAGGATGTCATTCAGGAACTTTTTGTTGACCTCTGGCAACGCAAGGCCAATCTGGGAGATACGGACTCCCCGCGAAAATACCTCTGTGCTTCGCTCCGTCACCGGCTCTATAGAACCCTTAAACAAAATGCTAAAATCAGCAGCGATGATCAGATTCCCTTCGAACTGATCTGGGACTGGGAGGACAGCCCTTCCAATGAAGAGCGGTATGCACAGGTGGAATCAGCCCTGGATCAGCTGTCACACCGGGAGAAAGAAGCCATTTACCTGCGTTATCATCAGGGCCTTACCTACGAAGAGATCGGAGACATCATGGGCGTACAGTACCAGTCTCTGCGCAATCAGGTTCATCGTGCCATCCAAAAGCTCAGGGCCATACTGACTTTGGTATTTATGATTTTCTTAACAGGGATGAGTACAAACAGGTATCCGGGTACTTAATAGTGTATGGAAAGCATGCAAAGCTTATGAAGCAAGAATACATAACATATACTCCTGAGCAACTGATCGACGTGGATTCTTTCATTGCTGCCTACCTGCATAAGGATGAACACTATCGGCGGGCTTGGCAGGAATGGGAGTCTGACCATCCTGATACTAAACCCCGCATCGATGAAGCCAGGCAACTGATCCGTCATCTTGCCGTGAGGGAATACGCGGTGTCAGCAGGGCAACGGGAAAAAATATGGGGCAAGATTCAATCAGAGATACAAGAAAAACCTGTCGCAAAAAGACGTGTCATTCCATCCAGGTGGTATGCCGTGGCAGCTGCCTGCTTCTTCGTTGCTGCCAGTTTGTTATTATGGCTTCAGGTAGCCGGGCAGTCAAGGATCAGCAGTATGGCCGGAACCCACCTGACGCATGTATTACCGGATGAAAGCCAAATCATCCTCAACGCGGCATCACAAATCACTTATCGCAAGAGACAATACCAGAATAAACGTGACATTCACCTGAGTGGTGAGGCATTTTTTGAAGTTACCAAGGGGGCGCCCTTTACGGTAGAGACCGAACTGGGCTCCATTCGGGTATGGGGGACATCCTTTAATGTCTTCGCCCGCGATTCCATTTTTGATGTGAAATGTTTCACCGGGAAGGTTGAAGTAACCGTTCCGGGAGAGAATCCAGTGATGTTGACCCCGGGGCAACAATATGGCTATGTAGCCGGCAGAGCTGCCGAATCCCATACCTTTGATCCGGCTAGAGAGGACGATTGGCGGAGCGGGCTGATCCGGGTGAATGCACAACCCCTGCGCAATGTTTTTGCAGAAATCGAAAGACAATACGACGTAACCATTATTTACGGGGATGAAACCGGATCGAAACGATATACCGGTTTTTATCAATTGAATCAGCTGGATAGTGCTTTATATCACATTTGTTGGCCAATGCAATTAGAATTTCAAATAAATGGGAAACAAATAACCGTCAAATAGTCGTTGAGTCCATAACCATATGTTGCGACCACGGATAGTACACCTTATGATTGCGTGGTGGGTGTTGCAGATGCCAGCATTCACGCAACAGGTTATACGCTCCCAATGCCCTTTACCTACCCTACTGAACGAAATTGAGAAAAAATTAAACATCCGGTTTGCCTACGATGCTTCGGCATTAGCTTCCGTATATTTTGATACGACCCAGGTTCAGAACCATCCGGACAAAATTCTTGAAGATTTATTGGCTGACAACCAGTTTGAGTGCCAACGGCTTTCAGACAAACAATACCTGATCAGGACACATCCTCCCAGAGAGAATGCGAGCCGATCTGATCACCTTATCCTCTCAGGAAGGGTTCGTGATGCCTGGACCGGGGATTATCTTGAGAACGTTGCCGTTTTCACCACGGATCTTCGTCATGGGACTACCACAGATTCGATGGGCCGGTTCACTCTGGCCTGCAATGAACAGTCCGGACAGGTAGCTTTTCAACTGCTTGGATATGGTGATCTGCGGGTTAACCAAAATCAAATTTCAAACAAACTATCCATCTCGCTGATCCCACAGATTCAGGAAATGCCTGAAATCCTGATCGCTTCCAAACCTCCTCCCATCGGATACAGCTCAAAAAGCACAGCAATCCAATGGCGTCCCAATGAAATGCTGGCTATGGGATTGGGAGGCCTGCAATCGGATGTACTGCGATCCATGCAATGGCTACCAGGTGTCAATACCGGTGACGACCTGAATGCGTTGCCGGGAGTCCGTAGCAATGAGCCGGATCAAAACCTGATCTTACTGAATGATATGCCTCTCTTAAAAGTAGATCACTATTTCGGCATTTTTAGCGCCCTGCCGCCCAATCTGGTTCAGGATGTCACCTGGTACCGTTCATATTTTCCGGCAAATTACGGCGGACGCACGGCTTCCATCATCAATTTAAATACACTTGAGCCCTCTCTGCAGAATCCGGGATGGAGCGGACAGATAACCTGGGACAATCTCACCACCTCAGGAGTGGCGCGGGGCCCCCTGTCAAAACATTTGTACGCCACAGTAGCCGGTCGTTCCACCTATTACAACCTTTCTTCAGACGGCCTTTTTAACTTTCTTTATGAAAAACCCACAGAAGATTACTTTGAATACCCGGGTGAAAACCCCATCCGCAACACCCTGAATATCCGGGAAACACAGCCTTCCTTCCAGTTTTATGATGGATACGCCGGTATTGAAGGGCACTGGCTAAACACTTCGCTTCGCCTGCAATACTTCACTGGCTACGATGATTTCAATAATCTGAGCAATAATGGCTTTGCGATCCCTAATCGCGATGAACATGTCCTGTATAAATCCGCTTTGAGTGAAACCAGTACCTGGAAAAACCAGGCTGCAGGGTTTTACCTGGACCATCGCTTTGCATCGGGGATTGTCTGGAAGAATTGGATCAATTACACCTCACATTCCAGTGAGGCCGCTAACCAGCTGAACCTGGACCGGATCGAAGGTGTGCAGTATCCTCCGATCAAACTTGATGTTTCCGACTCATTTTTCAACAATTCTTCGCTGGCAGAAGCACAGACGGAAGTTGATTTTACCTTGAACCCGCAACAACAGCTAAAAGTAGGTTTACAGGCATCCCAAATGGACAACTGGGTGGATTTTAATCTGGAAGCACTGCCATCCTTAAATGTTGAACTGCAGGGACGGACATTCCAGTCCTATGGCGAATATATTTTTGAGCGCAAGGGGTGGAAAATGGAAGCGGGCTTGCGAGGCATTTATTATTCGGTAACCAAACAAATCCAGTTCGAACCCCGGTGGTACCTGGAATATGAATCGCCGACAGGTCACCGGTTTCATCTGGCTGCCGGGAATTACCACCAGTATCTACGCAGTTCAAATCATGAAGACCGGTACAACCGGAGTTTTGAATTCTTCATCCTGGCAGACGGAGATCGTTTTCCTGTCCTTGGGTCCTGGCAGTTTACCGGAGGCTGGACCTGGCAAAAAGAGGACTGGAGGGTAGAAGCCGAAGCATTTTATCATGACCTCACCGGTTGGTTGGAATATGCTCAGGAAATGCCCGGGGTGGACAGCAAGAACCCGGTAAGATCCAGTACCTATAAACTCTATGACGGATCAGCAAAACAATTTGGCATCGATGTTTTATTACGTCACGACGCCATCCATTGGCCAGGCTGGATCGCTTATACCCTTAGCAAAGCGGAACAATCCATTCCTGAGATCAACCAGGGCGCCTATTATCCATCTCAAAATGATCGCCGGCACCAGTTGAAAATTGTCCAGGAATACCAGAATAAACGATGGTCACTCTGGGCGGGATATCAATATGTCAGCGGAAAACCCTATCTCAACATTCTTAGCGTGGGCGAGACGCCCCGCAGGGATATCAACATCCGGCGAGCCTATGTTTACCTCCCGGCATACCAGCGATTTGACTTGGGTGCCAGTTACCGGTTGCCCGTTAAAAATTCCAACCTCTTGTTCTCAGCTGGCGTTTATAATCTGTTCAACCACAACAATGTTGAATACCGGCAATATGTCCTCAGCCTGGAAGGCTCTCCCAATACAAATCTTCCAAATCAAAATTACATCCTGGGCAACGATGTATCGTTGCTGCCCATCACTCCATACTTTTCGGTGAGCTGGAAATTCTAGCGGGTCAGAAATTTACTATCTCGCTTTCTGGAATTCTGCGAAGGTCATGGTCTTGTACTTCTCTTCACTGGCATAAACCAATTCTTTCATTAAACCATCGGCCTGCTTATATCCGGGAGAGATCAGGATACGCGCAAAACTCTCATCCAGTGTGACATAGGAAGGGTAACTCATCTTACCGTCCAGCAGCGCATAAGCGAGCTGGTGGATACCATTACGTCCGGCAGCAATCCATTTGAAGGTATTTCCCTGGAAAACAATATCTTCTTTCTGCTCAGCATCCAGTTTAACTGCGTAATAATTCTTGGAAATATACTCGACTACTTTCGGGTCCTTAAAGGTTGTAGCATCCATCCGTTTGCACCATCCACACCAGTCGGTGTACACATCTACAAATACCTTCTTGGGATTGGAAGCATTCAGTTGGACGGCCTCATCCCAGGTAATCCAGTGGATTTCTTCCGCTGCGGTTGGAGTAACCGGTGTCGGATTTGAAATAAAAAAGTAGGGCAAAATCAGATAAAAAAGATAGTGCATGACAAGGACTTGTTTTCTTATTTAATCATAAAGATATACGCATTAACGCAACAATGCTGCAAATTGTTTGCCAGGGTTTGTAGCCCGGATTACATAGCCCGCCACGAATCAACTCCATTAAATGGCAAAAGGGACCTGATAAGATCCCTTCTGCGTGCCGACGAAAGAACGAACATAAGCTCTTGTCCGAAGAACCAAACTTGATTGTCTTATCGGTGTTTAGTACGGTCAACAATGGTAAATACCCTGCTGACATTAAATCCGAAATGAATACCACCCTTCTCCCACTGCCCTACCGTTTCAGTGATAAAACCTTTCTCAATCATCGAAGTGGAATTGGTGAAGTGAAGCTGGAATACGTGGCCTCCCGTTTCTATATCCACACCCACAGATAGCGAGTTGTGGTAATCAGGCCCCAATTGATTAGGGAGTACATAGACATACTCCGCATTGATGGCCAAACGATTGGTTAATTTAACCCGGCCTGCTGCCCCTACCGCATATACGTCATTCTTCTCCGCTCTGGTAGCCACCAGGTTGCGGTGCACCAGGGTTGGTGAAAGCTGTAGTGATAACCGGTCACTGAATTTGCGGCCAACAATCACCTGATAGGTATAAAATAGTCGCGATGAGAAATAATTATCTCGCGTTGGGTCAGCCCATTTTACGGAATTTAGTGAACTGGCAGCCATCACCGCCAACGTCACCGGCATGACCTTCTTCCCAGAGGACTGGCGGAGGATCTTGTATTTCAAAAAACCATCGAATGATTTCTGAAAACTGCTTCTGCCAATTCCTACCGTGAGTTGATCGGTAATGCCATAGTCAAAACCAAGCCGCATCATGGCATTGTCCAGCCCAAAAAATTCATAAGGACCACCATTGATGAATCCAAACCGGTGATTGATCTTAAAGTCCAAAACTCCTCCGGCCGTACTTTCCAGCGAATGCAGATTGATGACCCGGTTCGTTTTGAATGCTGCGGTGGCATATTCAGTCACATCATCATTACCCAGCAAAGAAAGCAGATCCGTATCCTGAGCCCGGCTGCCGGAGATGACAAAGCCCACCAGTAGAAGCATGAATTGAATTCGCCGCATCATGATCAACTTTTGTCATCCATGGGTAAATATTGGGACTCGATGTCAATTTTGACCTCTCGGGCAATTTTGTCCTTGACCACGGCAGGAATTTTGACACCATAATCTTCAATAAGGATTGTAAAAGTGGCCTTGCCGACGACCTGACCGTCCTTTACGGTAAAGGTTGCCGGTGTAGTAACATTCTTGGTTACCCCATGGATGGTCAACTCTCCTGAAACATTCGTCTGATAGGTACCATCCTGATTCATTTTCACATTACCGGGATCCTCCAATTTACCTTTAAATGAAGCTTTCGGATAGGTACTGCTTTCCATGTAATTTTCATTGAAGTGCTCCTGCATCAGCGCCTTTTCAAATTGAAAAGCCTTGATAAGAACGGCAAACTCCATCTGCCCGCTCGAGGCATCAATCACACTGGCCGCCTTGGTATTGTGTGCTTCGATCTTCTCCATCGGTGCATCCGAGTAAAAAGAGACCTTGCCATCCTTGGTAAAATACTTCTGTCCCATTAAGGCAGAAGCGCCTAACAGCATTATGCTCAATGCGAAAATTCCTTTTTTCATGTTATGCATGGTTTATTTTTTTATTTCAATACAGCGAACCAGTACGACATCCATCAGCATGCCGGTACATTTTCCCCTCAGGGTGACCAATTGACCACTGTTGAACTCCGGGCGATGATTACCCTGGACGTAATCCATTTCACACCGCACAGTGGACATCACATCATCCGCATTCAGGATGACCGTCCAGATACTATCCTCCTGACTCACCGACTCTACTTCTCCGGTTACATCAATGAAATGATCCAGATAGGTCTCATTAGCTTTAGTCTCGTCGGCTTGAAAAGCTTTTAACAGATCCTCTGCTGTCAAGGTAGCCACCGGGGCGATGTCTTTAACCTCTTCAAATGGCTTGTTGACAAACTTGTACACAACAAAACCTCCAACAACGCCTACTAAAAGCAAGAATAATAGCACTTTCCTGATCATGACTTCCGGTTAATTGTTTTGAGCTCCCTGATCAATCCAGGCATTGATCTGTTGGATAAAACAGGACGAAAGTTTGGCCGCACCCTGGGGCATCGGGCTAAATCCACTGTCGTGTTGAATCGAGCCTTTCAATCTGCCATTGATCACATAATTGTGCAGGTTGCTGTATCCTTCCAGCACCACTCCTCCCTGGGGAAACTGTGCATTATGGCAGGACAAACAATTGTTGGTGATGATGGGATTCACATCATTGGCATAACTCATGTTCGTCGTATTACAATCCACCACCGGATAAAGGTCTTCTTCATTGTCATAATAGCATTTTGACAGGAAGAGGATCATTACAATACCCGTGATCCACAAATAATGTGATTTCATGTTCATAGCATGTTCTGCTTTCGTCTATGCAAATGTACCTTACCCACTTATTCTTCCGCCGGATTACCCGCTGAACCGGGATAATGTCCGGCTGTAACCGGCTTATTACCCACCATGCGGGAAAGTGGACTTTTCACGTTTAATCTGCTTTTGTATCTGGTTCTTATAATTCACCGCTCTCCAGATCTCCGGTGATCCATTTTTTAAATACCGGTGACCGCTCCGTACTGACAATGCTGTCAATTTTACAAGCCGGTTCAAGAACGATCTTTACCCTTGACTTGGAGTAGGCATGCATCTCATGAATCGCCTGATAGTTAATGATGAATTGACGGTTGATGCGGAAAAAGAGTTTCGAATCCACCAGCTCATCCAGTTTCTCCAGGGAATATTCGATGGGATATCGCTTACCCTGATTGGTAACCAGGAATGTGATTTTATCCTGGGTATAAAAATAGGCTACATCCAGGATGTCCACCACATGGTAACTCTGACCAACTTTGATCAGAAACCGTTTGGCTGGTTCTTCCTTTAACAGACTCTGGGCCAGTTCGCGGTAATCAAAAGCAGCGCGCTGCAGACGGTCGGTATATTTCTGAAGGGCCACCTGAAGTTCGGCTTTCTTTATAGGTTTCAGGAGATAATCCAGTGCATTGACCCGGAAGGCCTCAATCGCATACT
Organism: Lewinellaceae bacterium; assembly: GCA_020636135.1. NCBI lineage: Bacteria > Pseudomonadati > Bacteroidota > Saprospiria > Saprospirales > Lewinellaceae > Lewinellaceae bacterium. The sequence goes on along the minus strand of JACJYK010000001.1, from coordinate 1,146,558 downwards.
GATCGTAGGCGGTCGTAAAAATGATCGGTTTCTGAATATCGATGTGATCAAAGATCTTGAAACTGCTGCCATCAGCAAGATGGATATCCATAAAAAGCAAATCCACTTCTTTATGGGACTCCAGCCATTCCAGACTGCTCACAATGGTGTCCGTCACACCTTCTATTTCGATGGTATCGTCAATCTCATGCAGCATATTCATCAATCGCTTGGCAGCGGCATGTTCGTCTTCAATAATTAATACTTTCATAAGTCATTCATTGGTTAGAATGGGTATTTCTACGGTAAATCGATTTTCATTCTGCATAATGTGGATAGGTTTAGCCGTGAGAAAGCGGTATTGTTTACGGATGCTTTCCAGGCCAAACCCGGTAGAAGATTCCTTGGTCCATTTTCGTTGTACCGGGTTGGAAACCCCTACATAATCCTCTTTTCTAAACAAGGTGATGGTCAATGGCTTCTGCCTGGATATCTCATTGTGTTTGATTGCATTTTCGATCAACCGCTGCAAGCTCATCGGGACGATCTGTCCTTCATGAGACATCGGTTGCTTATCGATGATGAGCTGATTTCCATAGCGGTATTGAAGGATAGAACAGAACTCATCCACGATCTTAAGTTCTTCACTCAACTCGATTTTCTGGCTGTCTCCGAAAAGGAGGATCTTCCGGTAAAAGTCGGCCAGGTGCTCCACGTACTCAATTGCCAGGTCTTGATTTTCTTCAATGGCCGCCGCCAGGGTATTGAAACTGTTAAATAGAAAATGGGGGTTGATCTGATTCTTAATGGTAGCCAGTTCCGCCTCAATCTGATGCTTCTCCATGGCACTGCGCTGATTGACGACATATTCCCTCCATTTGATCACCCCGAGAAGTAAGGCAAAGACCGATACTGTCATCAGAGTGATAAACCACCAGGTGAGCCAGAAGGGTTTGCCGATCGTGAATGCATAACTGGATTTCTCACTTGAAGTGAAATCACCGTGAGCGGAAGCTTTGACCTGAAATTCATAGTTCCCCGGATCCAGATTCAGAAAGAAAGCCTGATGGTCCCTGGTTCTCCGCCAGGTCGTATCACTGCCCAGCAGGCGATAAGAAAAGAGGAGATTCTCCGGTTCGGTAAACCAGATGCCGGCATAACTGATCCGCAGGTGATTCTGATCATAACCGAATTGATTGGTATGCACCAGATTTGCTCCACCATCGATGATCTGGATCTCTTTAATCACCGGCGTAGGTTGAAACCATTTCGCAGGCGTTTCCTGGTAGTGAAACAAGCTTTGGTTGGAAACAAACCATACACCGTGGGAATCATCATTCCAGGATGCATTAATGTTTAATACCAGATCCTTGATTCCAGCGCTTTCTTCAAAATAGGTGATACTGTTACTGCCGGGATAAAAAGCTTCGACTCCATCACGATCTACCATAATCAGGTGAGCTCCGGACCAGGCCAGAATGCTTACTTCACTCGCCCTCGGGCTGACCTGCTTATCGGAATGCGGGTCTCCGGAAACATTGATATCCAACCCAATAATTCCATTATTGGCCGTATTGAGCCAGAGATGACCGTTATTGTCTTCTGCCATGCTGTATACGTTGCCGATCGACAGGGTATCATACCCTCCTGATCTTTTCACGACAGCAGTGGGATAATGGGTAAAATGATCGTTTTCCAATACCGACACACCGGCTCCGTCCGTAGCGATCCAAAGCCGTCCGCGATGATCTGTTCGAACCTGATAGATGTAATTGGAAGGCAGTCCCTGTGCTTTGGTAAAATTTTGGATTACGGGTCCTTTTGACTTTTTCGGACGATACTGCACTCTGCTCGTACCTGCAAGGGTGGCAAACCACAGAAAATCACCCTGACGGGTAATGGACAGGATCGATCCGTTTAAAAAACCTGTGGATTCATCCCAATGGGCAACCAGTTGGAACTTCGGGTCCAGCACATAAACACCCTGCCCGAAAGTTCCGGCGTACACATAACGGTCTTCATCGGCATAAAGACTGATGACATTACTACCCGGTAATACCTCACGAATGACTTGCAGATTGCCGTCCTCATTAATCCGGGTCAGGGCCAATCCGTCCACCTTCCCCAGACAGATTGTATCCTCATCCAGGTAAGCCAAGCTTTGTATATCACCCAGGTAATGTTCCCAGCGCTGCATGGCCGGAAGAAAGTTATAAATATATTGTTCGTTGACGATCATCCAGACCACCCCCTCGTGATCCAGCCACAATTGATCGATGGATACCTTACCGGACAATTTCGGAGAAAATTGAACGGGGGTAATCCGGTCACCATCCATTTCCCACAATCCACCTTCCGCAGTCCCTATGAAACCATGATCTTGTGATAGAAATAACATGGATGCAATACTTCCACCTGACCAATCCGGTGTCAGATGTTCAATTTGCTGAGTTGAAGAGTCTACCCAGCCAAATCCCAGATCAAATGTGCCAAACCAGATCCGTGCGCCATAAACCCGTACAGATGGTATGATATGGTCCGGTAGCCCAAGGCCCGTAGTAAGGGTTCTGACCCATTTATGATTGGAGGTATATGAACAATGGATCAAACCCAGATCTGTACCTACCCATACGCCTTCTTTGGGGCCTTGCGCCATTTGGTAGATCTCGTTAGCCGGTAAGCCGTCATCTTCATTGAAATTATAAAGCCGGCTGCCAGTCCAGGCATAAACACCTTCACCATACGTGGCAATCCAGAGGATCCCCGCCTTATCCCTTAGTATCGAAGTTATTCTGACATGCGGATGCCCTTCCTCGATAAGCCAGGGCTCGAGGGTCAGGGCACCACATTGTTGGGCTCTACCTATGACTCCCGTTTCAGTGCCAACCCAAATTGTTTCGTCGGCATCCTCGAAAACAGCCGTGATATTCTGTGAAAGCATGCTGTCGCCGGAAATGTGATCAAATCGCCATCCATCGTACTGATAAAGTCCTTCTGAAGTGCCGAATAGCATCAACCCTTTGGATGTCTGAAGCTGACAATGAATGGAATGTCTACGTAAGTTTTCAGGAAGCTGAACCTCACGAATGTGGTATTGGCCATATACGGAACCATACGCCCCCAGGAAGATGAGCATCAGGCATAGCTGTTCTCCGGCCAATTGATATATCCTGTTCATTGCGCTTTGAACTCGGCCTCCACCGTAACCTGGATCTCTTCAGCTATTTTTTGGTAAACGATACGGGGTATCGTGATCTTATGATCTTCCAGCGGAACCGTGAATTGACTGCGAATGATAAGACGATCGGTCAGTACGGTTAATTTACTTTTTATGATCCGCTCCTGATTGACACCGTGGATCTGAAGGATACCCTTTGCCCGCACAATGTATTCACCTTCTTTGGTCAGGTCTATCGGATCCAGGATCTTACCGGTGAAAGTACTGGTTGCATAATGGTCCGTCTCCATGTAATTTTCATAAAAATGCTCCTGCTGCAGTGGGCTGTTAAATCCTTTAAAAGAACTATTCCTGACAGAAAATGCATAGGAATTCGTAGATATGTCCAGCACCCCTTCCAACATTTCGGATTTTGCTTCTATGATCTCCAACGGGGCATCCGAACGGAAGTAAATGGTACCTGAAGTAAGTACATACCGCGTAGACTGCTGGGTCATAATAAACAGCCATACGATAATGCCTGCATTCCAGAATGCCATTTGGTTGCTATTTAAAGAGTTAAGATGATTTTTTCATCAGGGATTACCTAATTACCCATGCCCATTGCATGAATCAGGGCTTTGAAGAAGGAATTTTTATTGCTGAACAGGAACCTGTACAATTTCCCCTGGAATCCTTCTTCGATGTCCGCAATGCATTCATGCGCATGTTTTTCAGCTTTAGCCGCCTGATAGGTTAGCTATTCCAAGCATCCAGCTTCCGCTAAATAGAACGCCAGCAACCGATTGCATGTTCCGGATCTCTTCCTGGACGTTCGGGTTCAGCAATTTGGCATCAGCTGCTGTCTCTGGCTTAAGTATTTCCGGAGGGGCATAACGAACTGGATAGGGAGCAAAAATGGTAAAGGTGCGGGTTTGCTTTAGATTCATAGAGACTCTTATTAACTTGTTCCAAAGTACAAAGTATTGGGAAACACGATATCTAAAAAGTCCCGGGCCCTCATCCAAAATGAGCTCGATGCGGCATTTCTTTATGAGACCCTGGCCGGATTGGAACAAGAGGAAGCCATCCGGGCAATATACCAGCAAATGGCATCGATTGAAAAGCGTCATTACACTCATTTCCTTAACCAGGAAGGTTTAAATGATGCATCTGCTGTGGCCTTCCGCCCCTCCTGGCAAGCCAGGACCAAAGCCTGGCTGGCAAAGCGTTTCGGCACTTCCTTTATTTTGGGAGACCTCATCCAAACAGAAAAGGCCATTGCTTTTGGCCAGTCACCCAAGTCTTCACCTCAAGCCAGAACCAGCCTGCTCCATCATGCCCAAATCCTGGAAGGAATCCAGGCTCAGCATAAGACCATTGACCCCCGGCGTTTAGCCACCCTGGAATCACGACACCGCAATGTGGGTGGCAATGCCCTCCGCGCCGCTGTTCTGGGCGCCAACGACGGATTGGTTTCCAACCTGAGTTTGGTCATGGGCGTGGCTGGAGCAGCTGTCGACAACAAATACATCCTGGTCACCGGGATGGCAGGACTCCTTGCCGGCGCCCTCTCTATGGCACTGGGTGAGTGGCTGTCCGTACAGAGCGCCCGTGAACTCTTTCAGCGGCAGCTCGACCTGGAGGGTGAGGAATTAGCCAACAACCCTGAAGAAGAACAACTTGAACTATCACTGATTTACCAGGCCAAAGGATTAAGCCAGGAACAAGCTGACAACCTGGCCAAAGAACAGATGAAGCATGATGAGAATGCGTTGAATGTATTGGCCCGCGAAGAGTTGGGTATTGATCCGGAGGAGCTTGGGGGCTCAGCCTGGGAAGCAGCCATCGCTTCATTTGTGTTGTTCTCCCTGGGTGCGATCATTCCGGTACTACCCTATTTCTTCACCCAGGCACCCCGGGCTACCTGGTTAAGCATCGGACTAAGCGGCATTGGACTTTTCGGAATCGGTGCCTTGATCACCCTCATGACCGGCAAATCAGTATGGGTGTCCGGCATGAGACAGGTCCTTTTCGGAGCTATGGCTGCAGCTATTACCTTTGGCATCGGTCACTTGCTTGGGGTAAGCCTGGGCGGATAACCTAAACCTACCTGAACAAATGGTATGATGGAATTACTTGGTAAGCTTCAGTGTCCGGTCACCGGAGTTCCATTGCACCTCTCTCCGGATGGCACCCATGCGGAGGCAGACCAGGTGCGATACTCTACTGTTGATGGCGTCTGGCAGCTTTTACCCAATGAATTTGCCAGTCACCGGATAACAAACTATTTCGAACACTATGAAACAGATGCCGAGGTGTTTGATTATTTCGAATCCTCCGGTAATCAGGCTACTCTCCACGAACACCGTCGCCTGCAGGAAACCATCATACGGGAAATACCGGGCCAGGCAACATCAATTCTGGATGTGGGATGCGGAAACGCCTGGCTGGCAGCATCTATCATTCAAAACCGGAAAAGGTCAGAAATTTGTTCGATGGATCTCTCCTCGGCTAATACCCAAAATGCCAAAAAACGTGTCCATGACGAACGCCACCTGGTCATCCGGGGTGACGCACAGCATTTACCCTTCCAGGACAATACCTTTGACGTTATCGTCGCGTCAGAGGTGCTGGAACACATTGAGGAGGTAGCCAAATTCCTGCAGGAATTATTCCGCGCACTCAAACCGGGCGGCAGGCTGATCCTGACCACGCCCTACAATGAAGTCATCCAATATTCACTGTGCATCCATTGCAACCAAAAAACGCCACTGCACGCCCATCTGCACTCGGTCAATGAAAAATTCATACAAGACCAGGTCCAGGAATCCGGTATTCATGGCAAAGTCTCAACGCAGGCATTTCTGAACAAACTACTGGTCATGCTGAAAGGGCATGTTGTGCTGAAATATTTACCTTACCTGCTATGGAAAGGTGCCGATTTACTGGCCAATAAGGTGATTGGGCATCAGAGCCGGCTATTGGTTACTATAGACAAAATACCCAGGGAATCATTTTGATCCTGACCACCAAATGCTGACATTCACGCCATACGAACAATTCTTTTAAACATGCGAACACAACTTTTTTCCGGTCTGCTATTGATGATGGTGTCTGCCCTGACTGCCCAGCCATCCGGTCTTGCTGACCTGATCAATCCCCTGATGGGAACCGACTCGAGGTTTGATATGTCTCATGGAAATACGTATCCATCCATTTCCTTACCCTGGGGAATGAACAGCTGGACTCCGATGACCAACAAGATGGGAGACGGATGGACTTATCAGTACAGTGCACAAAAGATCCGGGGTATCAAACAAACGCATCAGCCCAGTCCCTGGATCAATGATTATGCAGCATTCTCTCTGATGGCAGTGACCGGGAAACTGAAATTTCAGGAAGAAGAGAGGGCCTCCTGGTTTTCGCATAAAGCGGAGGTCGTGCACCCCTATCATTATTCCGTGTACCTGGCGGATTACGATGTAACCATGGAAATGGCTCCTACCGAGCGTGCCAGTCATTTCCAGTTCACCTTTCCCATGGCTGACTCTGCTTTCATCCTGCTTGATGCATTCAATGGAGGATCCATGGTCCGTATAATACCGGAGGAACGGAAGATCATCGGTTATTGCCGGAATAATCACGGTGGTGTGCCTGAGAACTTTCACAACTACTTCGTGGCAGTGTTTGACCATGATTTTGAGATCACAGACACCTGGTCTGACGAATGGCAGCTGGTAAAGAACAGCCGGCTGGCAGAAGGCGATCATGTAGGCGCTATCATCGGATTTTCTACAAAGCGCGGAGATCAGGTTCACGTGAAAGTGGCTTCCTCCTTCATCAGCCCGGAACAGGCTGAGCGCAATCTTAAACAGGAAATCGGGAATGATACCTTCATAGAGACGAAAGAAAAAGCTCAGGGCGTGTGGGAAAAAGAACTGGGCCGGATCCAGGTGACCGATGATCATCCGGAATTGGTGGAAACTTTTTATTCCTGCCTTTACCGGATGATGTTATTCCCCCGAGAATTTTTTGAAATCGGAGACCGCGGTGAGGTCCTCCACTATAGCCCCTACAATGGCACCGTACAACCGGGATACCTCTACACCGACAATGGATTCTGGGACACCTTTCGTGCAGTCTTTCCCTTCTTTAATCTGATGTATCCTTCCCTGACCACCAGGATCATGAAAGGCCTGGTCAATACTTATAAGGAATCGGGATGGCTGCCGGAATGGGCCAGCCCGGGACACCGTGACTGCATGGTGGGTTCCAATTCTGCGTCATTAATTGCTGATGCTTACCTGAAAGGCAATATTCCTGATGAAAAAGACGCGGATATACTGTTGGACGCTATGCTTAAAAATGGCAACATACCGGATGGCAGGCCGGTCAGTTCGGTGGGACGCGCTGGCGTCGAATATTATAACGAACTCGGTTATGTACCCTATGATGTAGGTATCCCTGAAAATGCTGCCCGTACCCTGGAGTACGCGTACGATGATTTTGCATTGGCACAGATGGCAGCTAAAATGGGTAAAAAAGACATAGCCGACCGCTTTTACCGGCAGGCACAGAATTATAAAAACCTCTTTGATCCGACGCACAATCTGATGCGTGGCAAAAACGAGGACGGCCAATTTCAAACTCCTTTTAATCCACTGAAGTGGGGTGATGCTTTCACTGAGGGCAATAGTTTACATTACACCTGGTCCGTATTTCAGGATATCCAGGGTCTCATCAATCTGATGGGTGGAGACCAACCCTTTGTATCCATGCTGGACACTGTTTTTGCGATGGCCCCTAATTTTGACGACTCCTACTATGGCTTTACCATCCATGAGATACGTGAAATGCAAGTTATGGATATGGGGAACTATGCCCACGGCAATCAGCCGATCCAACACATGATCTATCTCTACGATTATGCCCGCGAGCCATGGAAAACACAATATTGGGCCCGTCAGGTGATGCGAAAATTGTACAGCCCGACTCCGGACGGATATTGCGGAGATGAGGATAACGGACAAACTTCCGCCTGGTATGTATTCAGCGCACTGGGATTTTACCCGGTCACTCCGGCATCGGACCAGTATGTTATCGGAAGTCCGCTTTTTGACCAGATCACATTAAAGCTCGAAAATGGGAAGACCATGACCATCGTGGCCACCCAGGATGAAGCAACGGATTATTACATCCAGTCGCTGCAGCTCAATGGTAAGCCTATCGATCGCACCTTTCTTACTTACCCGGAAATCATGCAGGGTGGTACACTCCATTTTAAAATGGCCGATCAGCCTGATAAGCGATGGGCTACCGGAAAGGATAGTGTCCCCTTCTCAATGACAAAAAACTAACAAGGTCATTCCCGGGAGAACACCTGCACCTGATTGGTCAGTAAACCAATAGGCTCGATTTCAATCAGCACCTGATCACCGGCATTCAGGGTAAATTGCGGCGGTGGGATGATACCCGTACCGGTCAGCAACCAGACGCCATCCGGAAAGTCCATCGAATGATTCAAATAGCCTACCAGGTCTATAAAACTGCGCTTGATCTGATCTACGGTCGTCTCACCACTAAAAATAACCTGACGGTGCCGCTCGATCATCATCTGGATACGCGTTTCCGAACTCAGTGGGCCATCCGGGACATACAGACAGGGACCCAGGGCCAGACTGCGATCGTACACTTTTGCCTGAGGTAAATACAACGGATTTTCACCCTCGATGTCACGCGAGGACATATCGTTTCCAATGGCATAACCTTCGATGGTCCCTTCGGAAGACACCCATAATGCCAGTTCAGGCTCGGGCACATTCCAGGTTGAGTCCTGCCGTATGTGTACTTTCTCATGGTTGCCAGAAACCCGGTGTGCCATGGACTTAAAGAATAGTTCGGGGCGATCCGCCACATACACCTTATCGTAGAAGGTTGAACCACCGGACTCCTGGGATTCCTCCATGCGTGCATCCCGGCTGCGGTAATAAGTGACACCAGCCGCCCAGACTTCCTGCTTGTCCAGGGGAGGCAGGCAATGGGAAAGCTCAGGGGGCGCAGCTAACTGGTCCCAGTCCTGATGATGTAATTCCAGCCAGCGATACAAATTGACATGATTGGAGACCGCGCTCCAGGATAATCCTGCCGGAGCCTCCCACCAGTTGTTGTCCTGATGCAGATAAATTTGTTCCGGGGTACGATACAAATACCATGAGGCAGCCATAACTATTGGATTGGGGGATGAATGAAATGTTCTACATCGAGGACCGTCACCCCAAGCACCGTCTGCATGATCTGATTCAGGGTTCCGGCATCCCCGGTAAAATGAAAGGTGCGTTGCAGGTGCTGGTAAGAGGCTCCTGGTTGCAATGCCAAAGCCGGTGATGAAGACTCGATCTCAAAAAAAGGTCCCAGTTGTCCTCCTCCTTCCAGTGGGCCATCGTTGTACGAATTGATCACATCTCCGTCGTACGGATTAGTGTCTGTGCCCCAAACGGAATTTACATAGACCGATTGAGTATCCACGGGCCCTATCTGGATGATGGTGAGTGTCTGATGATCCGGGTCATAGCTGCCGGCAACCTGCCTCGCCCGTAGAGGAGGTATGCCAATCTTACTGCGATAATGGCCATCGACTTTGAACAATAGGTAATCTTCGTTGACCTGCAAACGGTCATCTGGAATATCTCCGAAATAGTTGGTACGCACCACCATGCCGTATTCGCTTTCATCACCTGCCCGGAACGGGATGATCACGGCACCATTCTCCGCAGGAGGAAACATATCGAGTATCCAGACAGAAGGTAAACCCTGCTCAGCCGTCCAGGCTGTCTCCCCGGTGTTCTGAACTGCATTCTCCGAGCTGTACCCTACCCATCGCACTCCGTTAGGCATCTCCATATTCAGGGCATGCTCCACACCCGCCTGATCAAGCAGACGTACGGATCTATCCACCTGCACCGACAAGGGAGTACCGGCATAATTCGGAACGGTAAATCCTGAGCGGCAATGGATGTAAGTGGGATCCTGCTCTACTATATTAAAAGGATCACGGTCAAACGGGCCGGGCACCACCCAGTTGTCAAATGTCTGCGGCTGGCCTGGAGCAAAATACAAGGCATAGGGACCACCTTCCGGACCAAGCCAAAAGCGGTCTTCTCCTCCGTAGGGGTTAAACTGTGCACTGACTTCACCACTCTTCAACAGGTCATAATTCACCCAGCCAAAACTCCTGCCGCGGCGACCTTCCGCTGAAGAAGTAAATACCCTGCTTTGTAAAGCCGGAGAAACCAGCAATTGTTGATTGCTGTCCGCTGAGGTAAGCAATACCAGATCTTTGACATGCTCACCCAGAAATGATTGATCATAACCAAAATAACCCGGGTCCATGTAAAAGGGCGGTTTACGGCTGCACTGGGTCAATACCAGCATAGCCATGATCAGAGTAGCATAGTTGATCCGTCGCATCATATGATTTGCTTTTCCAAAGGGAAAATACAACCTTCCCCGCCAAATCTGGTAACTGGATGACACAAACCATTTATACAACTGTTTGTTAAGACCAATATGCCAGAATTACCTGAAGTCAACACCGTTCAAAAACTATTGCATACCGAAGCGGTAGGCCAGCAAATCCACCGCGTTGAGGTATGGGATGAGCACATCCTTCGGAATATTTCCGGGGATGAGTTTATCCAGGCCCTTTCCGGACGACCCATCACCGGAACCTATCGCCGGGGTAAATACCTTTTTGCATTGCTGGATAAGGGACAGTCGGTTTTACTGCACCTGAGCATGACCGGTGATCTGCGTTATTATCAGGATCCGATGGAGCGCTCCCGATACGAACGATTCAACTGGCAGTTATCCAATGGGCTCTATATCGGATATGATGACCCACGTAAGTTTGGCCGTATCCTCCTGCTGAACGATATCCATGCCTACATCAATGAAACCGGCCTGGGTCCGGATGCACTCGAAATAGACGAATCGGAGTGGCTGGCCAAAATGAAAGGAAGAACCACGGCTATCAAGGCCTGGCTGCTGGACCAGTCCATACTTGCCGGGGTCGGCAACCTGTATGCCGATGAGATCTGTTATCAAGCCAGGGTTCATCCGGCATCTATAACCGGTGCTATCCCCCTCAAGAAACAAAAGGAGCTCTATGAGCGAATGAAATCCATCCTCACGCTGGCCTGTGAGCGCGATGCTTACTACAAAGTTTATCCGGAGGACTGGTTCTGGAAATGGCGGGAGCCGGGAGCCAAAAACCCTAATGGTCCCGGAGTAGCGGAGTCTGCCAAAATCGGGGGCCGGACGACCTATTTTGTGGAAGGGTGGCAGAAGCGGTATTGAATAATTAATTTATCCTCTACACAGGCAAATCTTAGTTCACCCCTGCCAGAGCAGACAGGAAGGATTGATGCATTTTGCTGATTCTAAATCCTGGTTAATATCGTAGCAGGTGGCTGCCGCTTCATGCAGCCTCACAAAAAATCAAATTTTTTTTATAATCACTTGCGAAACCGAACAGTTGCGCATATATTTGCAACCGAACGGTTTCTTAAAATAAATTGCAGCACATGAGAAGAGATGTTTTCCAGGCTATAGCAGATCCAACCCGCAGAGCGATAATCACCTTAATTGCTTTAAGGGCAATGACACCGAATGCAATGGCCGAGCATTTCGATATGAGCAGACAAGCCGTATCGAAGCACTTACGGATTTTGACCGAATGCCAGTTGGTCAAACAGGAACAACAGGGTAGAGAAATTTATTATTCACTTGAAATGGATAAAATGAAAGAAGTCGATAAATGGCTGAGCCAATTAAAATCCATTTGGGAAAACAAGTTTAATCAACTTGACAAAATATTATCAAAGCTTAAAAATCAAAAATCATGAATAATCATTTGCTGTTTGATTTTAATGTTGACAAAAAAACGAATACCATTTTTGTCCACAAAGAATTTGATGCCGGGCTTGATCTGGTTTGGGACGCTTTTACCAAACAGGAAATTCTGGATCTGTGGGGTGCTCCGGAGCCCTGGGTAGCACAAACCATACGTATGGAGTTTAAAGTGGGTGGACGCAGGTTTTACAAAATGATAAGTCCCGAAGGACAGGAACATTATTCCGTTCAGGACTATACATCCATTTCCCCTAAGACAAATCTCAAATACCTTTCAGGCTTTAGCGACAAGGATGAACACATTAATCAGGATTTCTACGGGTCGGAAAACGACTTGAAATTCAGCGAAGCAAATGGGATTACCACGGTGCGTATCAGCATCAAATACAAATCACTGGCTATCCTGGAAATGATGATTGAAAAAGGTTTCCGGGAAGGATTTACATTAACGATGAATAAAATCGATCACTTAATCAAATCCGGAACATTGACAACAACACCTTTTAACCTTTAATCAATTAAATATGGCAACAATTAATCCTCACATTCATTTTAATGGAAATGCAGAAGAAGCATTTACGTTTTACAAGTCCGTCTTCGGCGGAGAATTCACAAAATTATTGCGGTATGGGTCCATATCCAGCCCTGAATTTCCAATAGCGGACCATGATGCCAACCGGATCATGCACATTGTCCTCCCGATCGGAAAACACACCCGCTTAATAGCGAGCGATGTTTTGGAAATGATGGGAAAGGTCAGTGAAAATGACAACAGAAATACCATTTCAATAAGTGCGGAAAGCCGGGAAGAAGCTGACCGTCTGTTTAATGGCCTATCTTCAGAAGGTGCTGTAGAGATGCCTATTTCCAACGGACCATTAGGTGTCTATTTTGGCATGTTTACCGATAAATATGGCGTGGAATGGATGGTAGAATATGACTCCGCAAATTAAATCCTGAATAAAATCGACGGATTATTTCCAACTAAATGGTAATAGATCGAGGTGCTTTCTATTGCCATTTTTTATTTCAACCCAAATCATGCGTACACAGCCATTCTATTTATTAGCCCGGGCATTAACAAATCCTCGGCAACTGTTCCCCTGCCAGCATAGCAACGACACGTTTACCACCTATTGAGCTGTTCAGGACGACCTGACCCGGATGTTCATCCACCACACGTCCGATGACCGATGCAAATTTTCCCCCGGGAAATTGCTGCAAGGTTTTAACGACTGCATCTGCCGTACCGGGTGCGACAATTGCTACAAATATCCCTTCATTGGCTACATAAAGCGGATCCATTCCCAGTAGCTCACAGGCACCTTCCACTTCTTCCAGCATCGGGATCTGTGTTTGCTCCAGCCGGATTCCGAGTTTCCTTTGCGATGCAGCCTCGTTTAATGTTGAAGCCACCCCACCCCGGGTCGGATCCCTCAAAAACCGGATATCCTCTCCAAATTGATCCAATAGTGCCCACACCATATCGTGAACCGGTGCGGTATCGCTTTCCAGCGTTGTCTCAAACTCCAGTCCCTCACGCACCGACATAATGGCCATGCCATGACTGGCAACCAAACCGCTGACGACGACGACATCACCGGATTTGATCCTTGAAACACGAATGTCTGCATGCGGATGCACCAGTCCAATGCCGGTCGTATTGATAAAAATACCGTCGCCTTTACCTTTTTCAACAACTTTCGTATCACCGGTCACAACCTGCACACCGGCAGTCTTACCTGCCTCACGGATGGCTAACAGTATCTCCCAATATTCCTCCAGCGCAAACCCCTCCTCCAGGATGCATGCCAGGGTCAGATACTGTGGTTTGGCTCCACACATGGCCAGGTCATTCACCGTGCCATTTACAGCCAGATCCCCGATATTTCCTCCGGGAAAAAAGATTGGAGAGACCACAAAACTATCGGTCGTGATGGCCGTTTTCCCTTTCAGGTCAACGATCGCACCATCGTGTTCCTCACGTAAAAACTCATTCTGCAACACTTCAAAAACACCACTTTTCAGCAACCGGTGGGTCATCAGGCCCCCACTTCCATGTCCCAGCTGAATCACATCAAAATCCATCTTTGGGACCGGGCATTGCAGCCGCATACTCAATTTTTCAGCCATGGACCGTCTCGTTTTTCATTTGAGCAAAATGATAATAAGCAGCGCAAGCGCCTTCCGAACTGACCATGGGTGCGCCCAGCGGATGTTCGGGTGTACACCCTTTGCCAAACTGAGCGCAATGGAAAGGCTTACGCAATCCCTTAAGGATTTGTCCGGCGATGCACTCAGGATGCTCAGGAACCTCCCGGTGGCCAAGATGAAATTTTAACCTTGCATCGTACCGGCTAAACTCCTGGTCAACCTCATAGCCACTGCCTGGTATCTCACCTATACCCCGCCAGATCCGGTCTGAGGTCGTGAATACTTTTCCGATAACCTTCCTGGCCTGAGGATTTCCTGCCGCCTGAACGACTCGCGCATATTGGTTGTCTACCCGGTAAGTGCCTTCTTCTAGCTGCTTTAAAGTCTCGTAAATCCCTACGAGTAAATCGATGGGTTCGAATCCGGTCACCACAATAGGCACCTTGTATTTTTCAGCGATCGGGTAATATTCCTCTATACCCATGATCGTACATACGTGACCGGCGGCGAGAAAACCATCTACTTTGCTTTCCGGATCGGACAGTATGGCCTCCATGGCAGGAGGTACCAATACATGAGAAGTCAGTATGCTGTAATTTTCCAGCCCCATGGCATCCGCCTGGATGACCGACAGTGCATTGGCCGGGGCAGTTGTCTCAAAACCTACGGCAAAAAATACAACCTCTTTATCCGGATTCTTCTGGGCAATTTTAAGGGCATCCAGGGGAGAGTAAACCATTTGCATATTGGCTCCATTGGCCTTGGCTTCCAAAAGAGATTCTTCAGACCCTGGCACGCGGAGCATATCACCGAAGGAGGTCACGATGACTCCTGGTTTATAGGCCAGAGCGATGGCATCATCAATCAGGTGAAGCGGTGTGACACATACCGGGCATCCGGGGCCATGAACCATGGTTACCTGCTCTGGTAACATTTCAAGGATCCCGTTCTTCACCAAACCATGAGTCTGTCCCCCACATATCTCCATGATGGACCAGGGCCTGGTCACCAGTTGATGGATCCGTTTGACATACTCCTGAACCATCACAGCATCACGGTATTCGGTCAGATATTTCATACTCCATCGGTTTTGGGCTCCGGTCCGAGTTCATCCTCCAGTTCACCCATCGCTTTCAACAACTCAAACGTTTTACGGGCTTCTTCTTCATCGACAACACTGATGGCCACACCTACGTGGACCAATACATAATCATCGACCTGCGCATCGGGAACCATACTTAGATTTGTTTCCCGCTGGATCCCGCCAAAAGAGACCTTCCCGGTCCGGAATGCACCATTCAGATGCTCCGTGATCGCAGTGATTTTTCCCGGTATTGCCAAACACATAATCTTAATTTTTTTTGTGCATCAATTGCTCGAAGTAGAAGCATCAAATGCTTTCATCAATTGGTCCCTGACAAAACCTTGCTGTCCTACTTTCTGATAATGGACCAGTTGACCAAAGGATATGCCTTCATCGTTCGGAGACAACTGTTTATGAAAATACAAATTGTATTGCGAAGGTTTAAAATGCAGAGCCATATCCACCAGCAATCCATTCTGCCAAACGCCCCCGCTCATTGCCAGGTGTTCAACCTCCGGATGCATTCCCGCTTCATCGAACATCCAGCCTATCAGGGTACGATGAAATCGCGCAGCACGTTCAGGCACCGCAGACTTGTCGTGAAAAAGAGCCATCAGAAGCTCAGCGCCATCCCATCTTAATACACCGTAGGGTTCCAGTTCCCACCCTATCCGCCGAATACCTTCCCAGGCCTGCGCTTCCAGTTTCATGGCAATTTCCCCCTCAAAGGATTGATGTGTTCCCAACTCCAGCAGGCATCCGGCTGCGTCGAACAAGCGGCCCATACTGGAGGTCTGGATTTTGGAATCATTCTCCAGGAGTTTTTGGTAAATGTTCCAGGCTGATCGGCTGAACTTCGTTTCCAAATACGCCAGGATGGTTGGATTGCCGCCGCTGAATGCCAATGCCGGTAAGCGGGCATCCCGTGCCATCTGATCACCGGCCAGGTGTGCTACATAATTTAAATGCCCGGCCCGCCGGAGTTTACCTTTCTGATACATAAAACATTCACTCCCCCAGGTCTGGCCATCATGGCCATAACCCGTGCCATCCCAAATGAAACCAAGAATGGGAAACTCCCGATCGCACAACGAATGCTCCTCCAGTACAGCCATAAAATGGGCTTCATGGTGTTGAACCTTCAGGATAGGCAAGGACAGTTCTTCCGCCAACCGTTGCCCCAGCAAGGTACTGGCATATTGCGGATGGCGGTCAACCAGGATGACCCGGGGTTCCTGACCGGTCGTTCTTAGCAAGTGGTCAAGCGTATGCTCATAAGCCTGTTGAACTTCGTAATGGTCCGTATCTCCCAAATATTGGCTGACATAACAATTGTTTCGGTGTGTAAAGGCAAATGTACTTTTAAGTGCTGCTCCCATGGCCAGAACTCCGTCTTGCATCGGCTGTGATGAAGGGAGGATCAGACTGGGTGCAAATCCGCGGCTGCGCCGGAGGATCACAGGTTGGCGGTATACTGGAGAATACCGCATCACGCTGTCGTCCTGCGGTACAACAATGGTCCGGTTATTGACCAGGAAAAAATCTGCAATACCTTCTAATCCGGCAATTGCTTTTTCATCCTGGTAAAAGATGGGAGAACCACTTTTGTTTCCACTGGTAGCGATCAAAGGCCTGCCTGCCTCTTTACTGATCAGGTCAAGCAATGGTGTATAAGGCCACATGACCCCTAACTGATCCAGGCCGGGAGCCACCAGGTTTCGTTGCAGGCCGGAATCGGGTTCATCGCTCCGGAATGGCAGTAAGACGATGGGGGACTCGGGACTTGTCAGTTGTTTCCACGCCAGGTCGGAAAGCAGCACATCGAGCTCCAGCTGGCTTTTATCACCATATAAAACCGCAAATGGCTTTGAAGGCCGGTGTTTACGTTCCCTAAGCTGCTCGATAACACGGGCTTGTGTGGCGTCACCCATCAACAGATAACCTCCCACTCCTTTTACGGCAACAATAAATCCGGACAATAAAGCCTGGACCGCAGAATTGACAGCCACTGTCTGATTCTGATGCAACACATTCCCAGTGGCGTCACACCAGCTCTGTAAAATTGCACAATCCGGACACGAATTGGTCTGCGCATGATGCCTTGGATCCAGGGGATCATTGTATTCTGACTGACAAGTGGGGCACATCGTAAATGGCGACATGGTTGTCCCCGGACGATCATAGGGAAGCGATTGAATGATGGAATAACGGGGCCCACACTGTGTACAGGTGATGAACGGGTAGTGGTAACGTCTGTTCAACGGGTCGTGCAATTCATGACGGCATTCCATACACAAAGCCAGATCAGGAGTTAACAGCACCTCTCCCGGGCCTGAAGCTGCGGATTCTATAATCTGAAATATGGCCAGGTCATTGACTTTTTCCAGCTCCGAAGTAAACGACGTGATGATCGATAATGCAGGAGGCTTGATCCGCAGATGGTTTTCAAACCGGTCCATAGACTCCTCATCTCCGGCGATGAGAATATGTACACCATCAGGACCATTCTTGACCCAGCCGGCTAATTGGAGTTGAACCGCCAGGCGATAGACAAATGGCCTGAATCCGACCCCTTGTACCCGGCCTTTTATATGAATGCTTCTACCTAACAATTGCTACGTTATCTATGATAGGGTGTTATCCTGAGTCAACCGATCCGGCTCATCTCCTCTTCCAGCCATTGATACCATTGGTCCATGCCCTGTCCGGTTGTTGCTGAAAGCTCCAGGAATTTGAGATGATGATTGACTTGCAGGGCATAGTCCTTTGCTTTATTCACGTCAAACTGAACATAGGGCAATAAGTCAATCTTATTGATAATGCAAAGTTGCGCGCTGTGAAACATATCCGGGTATTTGATGGGTTTATCATCACCCTCCGTCACACTGATAATGACGACGCGCTTTGCTTCTCCCAAATCAAACAATGCCGGACAAACCAGGTTACCCACGTTTTCAATGAATAATAAACTGTTGTTAGCTGGTTTAAGTTGTTGCAGTGCTTTCGAAACCATGTCCGCGTCCAGATGACATCCTTTCCCGGTGTTTATCTGAACCACCGGGGCACTGGTAGCAGCGATCCGGCTGGCATCCTGCGAAGATTGCTGATCCCCTTCGATCACGGCACAGTCCATTTTACCCTTCAGGTCTGTGAGTGTTCGCTCCAGCAGGCTGGTCTTACCCGATCCGGGAGAACTGACCAGGTTCAGGGCCAGAATAGACTTGGCCAGGAAGTACCCGCGGTTGCGTTCTGCGAGTAATTGATTTTGCTGTAAAATGTCCACTTCGAGATCGACCACTGTTTTCGGGCTGGTGAAATGCACATGCGGATGGCCATGATCTCCATGGCTGTGTATGTGCCCTGTTTCATGATGGTGGGAGCCGTGATCATGATGGTGATGGTGTCCGTGGTGGTGATGTTCAGTGGCAGTAGCAAAGGGAACCGGTCCCATGGTTTTCATGGCAGGCAGATCAATTGCTTTCAGGTTTCCTCCGGAATTAAATAAGGTAATTGTGATGCCATCCGTATCACCACATCCACAAGTTGAACACATAACAGTTGATATTTAGTCTTCGGCCGTAGCCAGGGTTAATGATTTGATCTTTAATTCCTTACCAGCGATCACATCCGTGAAGTAGCTGTTGCATCCGGGACAGGGTGTGTATAAATTTGACATGGGAAAAGTGGATCCGCATTCCAGACATCTCCCCCTACCGGGTATGTGATTGATCTGTCTTTCTGCTTTCTGTAATACCGTACCCGGCACGGCAGCTTCCCAGGCAAATTCCAATGCAGGCATCTCTATACCCGCTATTTCTCCGATATCCAATTCAATGGATTCGACACCCTGTGCATTATGAGCCTTCACCGTATCGTTGGCAATATCCAAAATACTCATCACGATTGAAAGCTCATGCATTTCAACTGGATGATTTTTTGGTGCTGCGCACTAGCCAATAACTGATGGCCACAATTGCTACCACAAGTATCCAGGCGTGCTCCAGTGAACCGGTGTAATGGGTCAACGACCATCCATTGCCTATCCCATGTCCGGGATGAGCAATTAAAGTGAATGGTAAGAGACTCAGCAGAAGAACTACAATTCGAATTGGTTTCATAGTAAAGAAGGGTTTGATTTTAACTGCTCCGGTCACAAAATATCAGAGCAATAACAAATTTAAAATTTTCAGCATCCTAAATAGATCCTACATCATCATGCGCGATTATGATGTATGTCATCTTTAATCCGTATAGATATCAATTAATTTAAGATGTTTTTTGATACCATTTTCAAAACGTTTTGAATTCATAAAAAATGGCTCCATCATCAACCAGCGTTAAGCGTCCTACCTACTACGAAGATTTACGAAGAAGAGGTTATTCCCGCCGGGATTTCATGAAGTTCACGACCATGATCGCAGCCTATATGGGCCTTGAATCGACCGGCGTGGCTCAGATCACCGAAGCTTTAATGACCAAACCGAGACTCCCGGTAATCTGGTTGCATTTTCAGGAATGCACCTGTTGCAGTGAGTCATTTATCCGGTCTTCTCACCCGATCGTTGCGGACATCATCCTGGATAAGATCTCCTTGGACTATACGGAAACATTAATGGCAGCCTCCGGTCACCAGGCCGAAGCATCGATGCGCAAAACCATGGAAGAATATCCGGGTGAATATGTACTGTGTGTCGAAGGTTCTGTACCAATGGGTGCTGATGGTGCTTATTGTTGTATCGGAGGAAAATCGGCGATCGATATCCTTCAGGAAGCTGCTGCCGGAGCCAAGGCTATCATTGCCTGGGGCTCCTGCGCCTGCAATGGTTGCGTTCAGGCTTCCAAACCGAATCCTACCGGAGCTACTCCTATTCACAAACTGGTCAAAGGCAAACCCATTATCAAAGTACCTGGTTGTCCGCCTATCGGCGAAGTCATGGCCGGGGTGCTGGTCCACGTGGTGACATTTGGCCGGATTCCTGAATTGGACCGCGTAGGCAGACCCAAAGCATTTTATAGCAAGCGGGTACACGACACCTGCTACCGCCGTCCATTCTACGATGCAGGGTTGTTCGTTGAAAGTTTTGATGATGAGAATGCCCGCAAAGGGTATTGCCTTTATAAAGTGGGATGTAAGGGACCAACGACCTACAACGCCTGTGGAGTGACCAAGTGGAACAATGGTACCAGTTATCCCATTCAATCCGGTCACGGCTGCATTGGTTGCAGTGAAGAGAATTTCTGGGATAATGGCCCATTCTACCGCAGGCTTTCCAGTTTCCCGGGTTTCGGTATCGAAAGCACCGCCGATGAGATCGGAGCCATTGCAGCCGGTGTTACCGCAACAGGTATTGCGGCACATGCCATCGGTACCAACATTATGAAGAAAAAAATCATTCAGAGTCACGTTCAGGAAGGCCGTACCAGCGCGGAAGAATTAGATCATGAATGATCTGTGACTAAGTCCATTAATCCAACAAACCAAAAAAAATGAGTTCTCGAATAGTTGTTGACCCCATTACCCGCATAGAAGGCCATTTGCGGGTTGAAGCGAATATTGAAGGCGGCAAAGTCACCGATGCTTACAGTTCAGGAACCATGGTGCGTCTGATCGAACGGATCCTGCAGGGCCGGGATCCACGGGATGCCTGGGCTTTTGTAGGCAGGGTTTGTGGTGTCTGCACCACGGTACACTCACTGGCATCCTGCCGGGCCGTCGAAGACGCCCTCGATATCATCATTCCACCCGACGCCGAATTGGTGAGGAATCTCATGTATTGCGCACAATACATGCACGACCACGTAGTCCATTTTTACCACTTGCATGCCATGGACTGGGTAGATGTCGTTGATGCCTTAAATGCAGATCCGAAAAAGACCTCGGAAATCGCACAGTCCATTTCCAACTGGCCCAAGAGCTCACCGGGCTATTTTTCCGATTTGCAGAAAAGAGTAAAAGGCTTCGTCTCCACCGGTCAGCTGGGCATTTTCACGAATGGTTACTGGGGGCACTCCGCCTATAAGCTACCTCCGGAGATCAATCTGATTGGTCTTGCTCATTACCTGGAAGCGCTGGAGTGGCAAAAAGAAATCGTCAAAGTGCACGCCATCTTCGGTGGCAAGAACCCACACCCTAATTACCTGGTGGGAGGTATGGCTTGTTCCATTGGCCTGGACGATGTAAGTGTTATCAATGCAGAGCGACTGGCTTATGTCGGTCAGCTTCTGGAAGAAGGCAAACGGTTTATCGAACAGGTGTATATCCCCGACCTGATGGCCATAGCGCCCTATTACCTGGATTGGGGAGCCATCGGAGGTGGACTTGGCAACTATCTCGTATACGGTGATTTACCGACGAATGGCTACCGTGACGAATCCAGTTTTAAATTCCCCAGTGGGGTAATCTTAAATAAAGATATCAACAATCTGCAGGAAGTCGATTTACGGGAAGATGCTCAGGTTCAGGAATTTATCAGCCGTTCGTGGTACGAATACAGCGGCGGCGATGCAGCCGGCCTGCATCCATGGGCCGGTGAAACAAATCTGAATTACACCGGGCCAAAACCACCCTACGAACATCTGGATGTCGATCAGAAATACAGCTATCTGAAAACACCCCGTTGGAGAGGGCACGCCATGGAAGTTGGTCCCCTCGCCCGTGTCCTGGTGGGTTATGCACGCGGTCGTGAAGACTTCAAGGAAGTAGTTAACATGGCACTCACGAACCTTAATGTTCCGGTTACAGCATTGTTCTCGACGCTAGGCCGTACCGCTGCACGTGGTCTCGAGTCCATTCTGGTCGCCCAGTGGGCACAGGAGTTCTATGACGCCCTGATCACAAACATCAAAAACGGTGATGTCCGCATGGCGGATACGACCAAGTTTGCACCGAAGACCTGGCCTGCAGAGGCTAAGGGCGTAGGTCATACCGAAGCACCCAGGGGGGCACTCGCCCACTGGATCGTGATCGAAGATCAAAAGATTAAAAATTATCAGCTGGTGGTACCTACTACCTGGAATGCCTCGCCGAGGGACCCGGAAGGTCAACGTTCAGCATACGAGTCTGCACTGTTGGACACACCGGTTGCTAATGAAGAACAGCCGCTTGAAATATTGCGTACAATTCATTCATTCGACCCCTGTATGGCTTGTGCAGTACACCTTTACGATGAAGAGGGAGAAACAGTAAGCCGCATACAGGTAGTACCTTAAAATGCCAAACCAATGAAAAATAAAGTTTTAAGACGTGTTTACGTCTGGGAACGCCCGGTGCGTTTCTACCATTGGTTGAATGCGTTGGCCATCGTGGTGCTGTGCATCACCGGTTATCTGATTGGCTCACCAATCGCCATACAATCGAATGCAGAAGCATCATTCAGTTATTGGTTTGGAATCGTACGGTTTTTGCATTTTCTGGCCGCCTACATCTTCTTTTATAATTTCATTTTCCGGATTTATTGGGGTTTCGTGGGTAACAAGTACGCCAACTGGAAAAACTTCGTCCCTATCACGAAAAAGTATTTTAAGGAAATGTGGGATGTCATCCGGATTGACATTTTATTAAAAAGAAACCGCGAACACCTGTCGGTAGGCCACAATGCCCTCGCTGGATTCATTTATTTCATGACTTTCATAGCATTTGCCATCCAGTGTATTACGGGTGGAGGGCTCTATGCCGGGATGAGTGATGCCTGGTTGCCTTCGTTGTTTGCCTGGGTACCTGGTGTTTTTGGTAATGACCAAACGCTGCGCATGGTACATCACATCACCATGTGGTTTTTCATCGTCTTCGCCATCATCCACATCTATCTGGTGTTTTTCCATGATTTTGTGGAAGGCAGAGGTGAAATGTCATCCATGGGTGGTGGCTGGAAATTCATTGAAGAAGAAGTTTTTGAAAACCAACATAACGCCTGACCATTGGACAAAAAACCTGTATTGATTCTTGGACTGGGTAATTACCTGATGGGTGATGAAGGCCTGGGCGTCCATTTTGTTAAGGCATTACAAGATCAGGAATGGCCTGATGATGTCGATATACTGGATGGAGGTACCGGCGGATTTGTGCTGATGAACCAGATCGAATCGTACGAACAGGTGATCATGATCGATGCCACGATGGACGAAAATCCTCCCGGTACCATACGTCTGATCAAACCAAGATTCGTAAAGGACTTCCCGCAAGCTATGAGCACCCATGAGATCGGTCTGAAAGATGTCATCCAAAGTATGCAACTGCTGGGATCTCTGCCCACCATTCATCTGTTTACCGTTTCGATTTCAATGGTACAACCATTGACGGTGGAGTTATCCGGCCCGATCCAGGATGTTATGCAGGAATTGTCGCGAAAGGTACGCCAATTGGTATTTCAACTAATACCTACGGAAGTGATCTGATGCATCATCAGGTCCGGATCAAAAGTCTTATATAGACAAGTACCAAATGAAAAAAGGTTGCCATCCAGATTTTCGAATGGCAACCTTTTCTGCTTTTATTGAAGGGCTTCCGGATCAGGTCTTACCTTTGCGATCCACCTGAATGACCGGAACTGCGGCCTCCTGGATCATCTGATTCAGATCACTGACCTTCTTGTATAATTCATTGATTTGCATTTCTGCTTTATCCCACTTATCCATGACATCGTGGACCCGCATCTTCTGTCCATTGGTAACCGGCAGGTATCCATCCTCAATTAACCCCTCTATGTGCTTGAGCTCAGCGTCCAGCTGATTGGGGAAATTAATGACATCCTGGAACGTCTGCTGCTTGCGCTGCACCAGTGTCTTGTCAACATCTTCAATCGAGGTGATCACATCTTTACAAGCTTTTTTTAAGCTGGTATCCAGACCCGGGCGTTTAACAAAGTCCTCCAGTTGTTGCTTGACCGCAGTCAGCGTATTCACTTCGTCATTAAGAGCACGGGCTCCGGCATCCAGCTGATCCAATAGTTTCCGTTTTTCCTGATAAGCCGCCGGATCGGTAATTTCCAGGCGGGGATCCGCATCAACCATGAAGGTTTGGTCGATGCTGTCTTTTCCAACGACGACGCGCACGGTATATTTTCCCGGAGTGACGAGATGGCCTCCCCTACCACCGAGGGTGAGGACACCTTTCACTTCAGGCTTATCCTGTACATGCATGTCCCAGACGTATTTATGCAACCCGGGCATTTTGTCAAGTGACTTTTTATTGTCGCCCAGTGGTTGGCCATTCAACACCTTCCCATGATCATCCAGGATCCGGATCTTGATGTCGGAAGAATCCAGTTTCTCATTTACCTGGTAATACAATGCCAAACCATAGTCCGGATTGGTACCCATGGTAAGTGATTCACGTCTTGGGCCTCCGTATAAAATCGGGTCACGTGGAGCCAGCAGGGCAACCTGCCCGGCGGATTTGGGTTGCATTTCACGTAATGGTGTCAGGTCATCCAATATCCAGAAAGCCCTGCCCTGGGTAGCTACCAGCAAATCACCGTGATGGATCATCAGGTCGGTGATGGGCACGATAGGCAGGTTAAGCTGGAACGAATCCCACTGCATACCGCCATTTATACTGATGTACATTCCGGTTTCGGTACCGGCAAACAACAGATCTTTGCGCACCGGGTCCTCGCGTACGACACGTACATGTGCTTCCGGAGCAATACCCTGAACATGATCAGTCCAGGTTTTACCAAAGTCGGTGGTTATGTAGATGTGTGGTTTGAAATCATTGAACTTGTAGCGGTTGTAGATCACGTACACCTTACCCGGCGTATTAGGAGACACTTCCAGGCTGTTGATTTGCCCCTCCATAAGCCCCGGAGGTGTCACATCGGCCCAGTTCTGGCCACCGTCTCGGGTCATGTGGACCAATCCGTCATCGCTGCCGGCCCAAAGCTCGTTGGCATCAAAGGGCGACTCCGCCAGGTAATAGACGGCCTGGTAGACCTCACCGCCTGCTCCTTCATTGGTGATGGGGCCACCGCCAAAATCCAGTTTGTTCGGATCATTACGGGTAAGATCCGGGCTGATCTCATTCCAGGTGGTTCCACGGTCTGAAGATTTCAGGACCTGATTTCCACCGTGATAGATCACTTTGGGATCATGTTGTGAGACCAGAATTGGGGCGTTCCAATTAAATCGGTATTTGACATCAGAAGGCTTTGAACCCAGTCCCAGATAGGGATAGGCCATGATGTCTTTGGAAATTTTTAGTTCCGTATCTGTCTCAGAGATGATGCCCTGATAGCATCCGGCATACACAAATCGCGGATTGTCCGGATCAAAGGCACAATAGGCCGATTCACATCCTCCTACCGGATAAAATTCGTCATTCGAGATGCCTCCACGGTCACTACGGGAAGGTATGCAGACCGAGGTATTATCCTGCTGGCCGCCGTAGACGTAATATGGAAAACGGTTATCGGCATTGATGCGGTAGAACTGGGCGGTAGGCTGATTGCCCTGGGTACTCCAGGTCAGCCCGCGATTATAGCTGATGTTGGCGCCGCCGTCGTTGGAGTTGATCTGGATGTTCGGGTCCAAAGGATGCACCCACAGATCGTGATTGTCGCCATGCGGTGTCGGGACAGTCCGGAAGGTCTTACCACCGTCTTCCGAAAGCAGGTAAGGCGCATTCAGCACCACGACGCGGTTGGCATCATGCGGATCGGCAAACACATGCATGTAATACCAGGAGCGGGCCTGCAGGATCCGGTCTTTGTTGATCCGGGTCCAGCTGTTACCGGCATCATCAGAACGGTATAGCCCACCTTCTTCCGATTCGATGACAGCATAAACCCGCTGAGGATCTGCCGCGGATACCGATACTCCAATCTTACCCATGATGGACTTCGGCAATCCTTTGGTCAATTTTGTCCAGGTATCACCTCCATCTGTCGTCTTCCAGATCGAGCTGTACTGGCCGCCGGAAACCATCTTCCAGGGTAACCGCTGGTGGTGCCAGAAGGCAGCATACAGCACCCGTGGGTTGGTCATATCCATCGACAGGTCGCAGACGCCGGCGCTGTCGTTGACAAAGAGGACTTTCTCCCAGCTCTTCCCACCATCCTTGGTACGATAGACACCCCGGTCCGGTGTCGGCTCATAAGGGCTTCCCTGTGCAGCGACATAGATGATGTTAGGGTCTTGCGGATGGATGCGGACTTTGGGTATTTGCCGTACGCGATCCAAACCTCTGTTGGCCCAGGTGGCACCTCCGTCGGTGGAAATATACACACCATCCCCATGCGAGGTCATCACCCCACGCACCGGACCTTCACCAGTCCCGACCACAACAACATTCGGGTCGGAGCGGGAAACATCAATAGCACCTATGGAACCGGTCTTGAGGTAACCATCGGTGATGTTTTTCCAGGTTTCGCCACCATTTTCGGTCTTCCAAACGCCACCGCCGGTAGAGCCAAAATAGAAGGTATAGGGATCTTGCACCACCCCGCATACCGCTACTGCCCGTCCACCGCGGAAAGGGCCGATATTGCGGAAGGTCATGCCGGAGTATTCTTTGGCATCGACCATCTTTACCGCCACTTCTGGCGCAGGTGCAGGTTCCTGTTTTTTGCTTTTTCGCTGCGCCCAGTCTGGCGTCACAGCTAAGATCATGACCAGGGCAGTCATGAGAATCATCCGTTCTTTCATCGACTTCTTTATTTAGGCCAATGAAGGTAAGGAATGAAGGCATAATTCTGAAGTGCTTTGCCGCGTAATTGGATTTGAAATCACAAGTGTGTTTACAGTATATTAGGCACAAAAATTGAATTTAGCTACCTTTGACTGGAATGTATTGACCATGCATAAAAAATGGCTTTGCTGGATTCTTTTCTGGGCTGTCATCCCTTCCATCAAGGCACAGCAATTACCTCAATTCACCTTTTACCAGGACTATCACGCAGTCCTAAATCCAGCTGTCATTCATCATGAATATTTTCTCTACGACCAGAATGCCAAGGCAGGTCTTGCTTACCGGCAACAATGGACACGCTTGAAAGGGGCTCCTTCTACGGCTCTGATGCATGGACACTGGATCACCCGCAATGACGGCAATGCCCATTTGATTACCGGCGGCTATCTGATGCAGGACCGGCTGGGCTCCACCCGCCAAACCAGTTTGTATGGCCAATTAGGTACCGTTTTCTCCCGCGATCCCTATTATGGTGGCATATCCGGTGCACTCTCAATCGGCATGAATTACCTGGGGATCGATATGGATGACATCCGGGCGAACGATATCACCGAGATACCGCTGGATGACTTGCAGAGCCAGTGGTACCCGGATATTGGGATCGGGGTATTTGCCCAAAAACAACTAAATAACGACGACAACATCTATGGAGGCCTATCCATCCCTCAGTTCTTTTCATTTCAGGGTTATCTGAACGTGGGCAACCGGGAATACCGTGGTGTCCGCCGTGTACCGCATTATTATGCAACCATGGGCTACATCAAATACACTTCAGAGACTTCTTATATAGAGCCCAGTGTGTGGGTTCGTTATGTAGAAACCTCCGGCTTGCATGTGGATGGAATGATCCGGGCTCAATTGTCCGAAGAATTCTGGCTGGGTGTCGGCTTCTCCACCGAAAAGACCTTTCACTTCCAGGCAGGATTATCCTTAGGGGAAAACATCAACTCCCTAAACAATTACCGGTTCGGCTATGCATTTAATCAAAGCTTCAGCGAACTGTCGAGTGTCCTGGGCATGACCCACG
The DNA here is from genome assembly GCA_020636135.1 of Lewinellaceae bacterium. Classification (NCBI taxonomy): domain Bacteria; kingdom Pseudomonadati; phylum Bacteroidota; class Saprospiria; order Saprospirales; family Lewinellaceae; species Lewinellaceae bacterium. The sequence goes on along the minus strand of JACJYK010000001.1, from coordinate 1,118,561 downwards.
AATTGTTCATGTCAGTTGCTTTTTCTACGCGTTGATACTATTTACTACTAAATGTCATACCCGCCCGATCGATTTCAGTCAGGTAGGTCAGCCGAGGAGAGAAGCATCTAATGGATAGATCAAATGAATGGAATATGGAAATTATAATTTATTTGCGGTTTACTACATAATATGTAGTCTTACACAAAGGTATTGAAGAAGTATATAAAAAAACTTCATTTGTAGAACGATACAATTCAAATATGAGTCTTCCTGATATTATAAACAGTGAAGTTGTAGTTTTCAAACCAAAAGATGGTTATACTGAATTCCAGGTTGTTCTTGATGGTGAACATGACACTGTTTGGGCTTCAGAACAACAAATAATGGACTTGTTTGGAAAAGCTAGAAGAACAATTGGAGAGCATATTAAGAACCTGTACAAAGAAGGAGAACTTACTAAAGAATCAACTTGGCGGGAATTCCGCCAAGTTCAAAAGGAAGGAGAACGAGAAGTATCAAGAAAAGTTGCCTACTACAACTTAGATGTTATCATTTCAGTCGGCTATCGTGTCAAATCACAGGTTGGCACCGAATTCAGGAAATGGGCAACTCAAAAACTTAAAGAATACCTTCTCAAAGGTTATTCGATCAATAAAAAACTCCTGGAGAAAGAGCAAAACAGGGTTGCAGTTTTACAAAAGGAATTAAATAGTCTCAATGAAGAATTTTTTGAAAAACAAAAAGCAATCACCGATGGCTTCCTTTCTATAATATCACACTATTCGAAATCATTTGAGCTACTCGAAAAATATGACAAAGATGAGCTAGTTTCTGATAATCTCAATAGGGAAGTAATCTATCTAATTAACTATAGAGATGTAAAGGTCGCCATTGAAAAACTAAAATCTGATTTATTGAAAAGAGGAGAGGCAAGTGAACTTTTTGGCAATGAAAAGGATGATTCGTTTAAAGGTATTTTGGGAAGTATTTCACAGACTGTTTTTGGTGAGTTAGCATATCCAACTATCGAAGAGCAATCAGTACAATTGCTTTATTCCATTATAAAAGGACATCCCTTCAGTGACGGTAATAAAAGGATAGGTTCATTCTTATTCGTTTGGTTTCTTGAACAAAATAAATTCCACTTTAATGACAATGGAGAACGAAAAATTAGCGAAAACACCCTTGTTACATTGGCTTTATTGATAGCTCAAAGCCTTCCTGAACAAAGAGGCACAATCCAAAAACTCATCATAAATTTGATAAAAAAGTAAGTGCTAAGGATAAGGCATTAAATTACTGATGTTACAAAGATCTGCATTCGCCGTCTTCAATGAATACCCATGCACCATGCAAAATGCCCCATGCCTGTCCATCACCTCAATAACGTAATATACCCCGTCACCTGCTCCATCCCCCGCTCATGGCGGACGTTCAGCACATAATAATAGGTACCAGCAGGCAATGGTGCACCGGACTGATCGGTGCCACTCCAGGTGTTTTGATAGTCTTCATCCCGGTAGATGATTTTACCCCAACGATCAAATACACGCAGAGCTGTCGTAGATTCACCATAGAGGTCCGCGCATAGTTTCGTGGTCTCGACGATGAAATACCGGTTAGTGCCGGCCGGGCCATCCGGGAAGAGGATGTTAGGCAAGTTGAAGTTTTCCTCGTTGAAGCAGTCTCGATTCACCTCAATGGTAATAAATCCATTAGCGCATACATCACGACAGACATAGCTACAAATTTCAAAAGGCACCTGAATCGTAGCCGAAGTAACACCGTCCAGAACGAAACTGAACTGTCCAGGTACTGGTCCTAAGTTAATGGTACCCTGGTTAACACTACCATATCCATTAAAGACAAAACTGGCACTCAAAGGGCTATCGGCAAACAGATCCACAAATAAACGCTCTCCAGGTGGCACTGCATATCTTTGCTCGTATTTTTCAATATCGAATGTAAGTGAGTTACAATCGGTCCTATTAGACTCTACATTAAAATCCAATATAAAACCGCCGGATCCCGTAAAATTGTTTACAGCTATACCGTAATATTTACCACGTTCAATCCAGACGGTAGATAACCAACCATCTTGTCCATTTTTACAATCTGGCAATTCAGAACTATCTTCAGAATCACCTCTTAGGCCAGTGGGTCCCGCACATGATGAAGCCATGCATCTTAAAACTATCAACGAATCACAATCAAAAAATCCATTCGGAAGCTCAAAAAATACAAAATCAATGTCATCCGCATTATTTAGTGGAGTAATAGTAAAGTTTAATTCCTTTGAAGAGTCACAATAAAATTCAAACCATTTTGAGTTTGTTTCACTATCTATACCAACTATATTGAAACAATTAAATCCATTAAATTCACGTTTTTTACCAGGGCCATACAATGTATCAATAACAATTCTCCCAGTGTCCGATATTATGATTGCATCATCACAATCAGCTCCAATACTTATCGAACCTTTACAGCGACAATCACTCTGAACTTGATCATTAATCGTATTGGGGTCACCATCATCACAGGGTGCTCCGGTTTGTGATTCCCCAGCACAGAAACGCGAGAAGTCGCCTTGCCAGGGGAGTTCAGGATTTTGCGTAGCATCTACGGTAATGTTGCATTTGCTGAGCAAATTCTCCGGAAAGCAACCCGTAAAATTATTATCTCGAAGAGAAAGTAATTGAAGACTGGGATAATCTCCAAAAAAAGCAGGAATCTCACCGGAGAGCTGGTTTTCTTCAGCTTGAATATTGATTAAATTAAGAGAAGCAAAGGAGGCTGGTATTGGGCCGATGAGTTGATTTACGCCTATCCCCAAAAAACGCAATGTTGTTAAGTCACCTAAAGAATTTGGTATTTCGCCAGATAAGTCGTTGTTACTAAGGTCCAGCCAATTGATATTACTTAGACCAGACAAGCTAGCAGGAATAGGCCCAGATAATTGATTAAAGCCAACCGTCAACCCATAAAGCTTTTTCAAATTTCCGAGAGTCGGTGGAATCGGTCCTGAAAGCTGATTGAACCTTAGATCGATCACTTCTGCATTTATCAAGTTCCCAATTTGGCCTGGAATTTGGCCAGATATTTGATTTGAAGCAATCTTTAAATGTTTCATAGAGGATAAATCGCCAGTCTCAGATGGCAGATTGCCACTTAAATTATTAGAGCTCAGATTCAGTAATACCAAATTTGTTAGGTTTCCAATCTGAGGAGGGATCGAACCGCTTAAATGGTTATTGTTTAGGATCAAATATTGAAGGCTAGAGAGGTCCCCAATTTCAGGTGGAATAATTCCATTTAAATTATTTCCGGGAAAGTCACTTCCTGCCTCACCACAATCAAAGACGCCATCCATATCAATGCACTGCACACAACCTTCCGCATTCAACTCCACCCCATACCAGGTATTCATCGGTTGATTCAAATCCCAGGATACCGTCCAGTTTGGTCCATCCGTCGCATCGTACAAGGCTACCAATGCCACGGAATCCTGGTTTCGACAAGAAATAGTATCTCCCGCACAGGAACAGTCAGCCCGAATTCGATCATTTAATGTATAGGGATAAGAATCATCACAGGTAGCACCAGTCTGTGATTCACCGGCGCAGAATTTAGAGAAGTCACCTTGCCATGGCAACTTGAGGTTATTTCTAAAATTAAATTGACATCCTTCATAAGCACCTTGACAATAGCCTCCGCGCCTATCTTCTAATGCCAAATAACATAGCCCTTCCGGATAACATCCCTCCAAATTGTTATTATGAAGAAATAGTGAATGCATAGATTGTAAATTACTAAACGTGGCAGGAATTTCTCCCGTAAGGTTATTACCGTCAAGGTAAAGGAATGTAAGGTTGGGTAAATTACCTAAAGAACTGGGAATACCCCCGGACAAATTATTCTGAGACAAAGTAAGCTGACTTAAGTTCACCATATTACCAAACTCTTCCGGAATAGGACCTGATAATTGATTAAATGATGCCCAAAGACTTCCAAGCGTTGTCAATTGCCCGATTTCATGAGGTATTTCACCTGAAAATTGATTATTATTCAATCCCAACCACGTTATGTGGTGTAGATTACCTATCTCTTTTGGTATTGGTCCGCTGAATTGATTGCCCATCAAATTAAGTGTTCCTATGCTTTTCAAATGATCAACTATACTTGATAATTCACCAGATAGTTGATTATTCAGGAGACTTAATGTTTCTATTAACGCAAGATCATACAATTTATCTGGCAAGGATCCAACCAAAGCATTATCATCCATCTTAATCTGAAGCACATTCTCAAAATTCCCTATTTCCGGAGGAATACTGCCTTTCAAGCCATTATTATTCAGTATGAGACTTCTCAAACAGCCCGCATCATTCAATTCAACCCCATACCAGGCATTAATCGGTTGATTCAAATCCCAGGTTACCGACCAGTTTGGTCCATTGGTCGAATTATAAAGGGCCACCAGAGCCAGAGAGTCTCTTTGCCGTTCACAGGTTTGGGCCCTTCCGCTCTGCGTTAGGTATCCGAAAAGAAGAATGAGTAGCTTAATCCTCAACTTCCAGCCTGATCGTTGTGTAAACCAATTTTTCATCAATTCACTTTAGGGTGTATTGCCATTTTTTATTTCATGTTAACAGGGACATTCAATGTTCTAAAACTATTCTTAGAGTGGGTATAAATTTAAGAGTCCCAAAAAAATAAATCCATGATGTAAAGCTAAATTTCCATGAGGTCAATCACAGGATTTCATTGACTGGACTACAGTTTCCTAAATTGTAAAAGCAAGAAAAATATTCCTGATCTGACTATTACCATACTGTCACATTGCTCATTACTCACTATGCTCCATGCCCCATGCTCCATGCTCCATGCTCCATGTCTGACATCACCTCAACAACGTAATATACCCCGTCACCTGCTCCATCCCCCGCTCATGGTGGATGTTCAGCACATAATAATACGTTCCTGCTGCTAGCGGAGCACCGGGCTGATCGGTGCCACTCCAGTTGTTTTGGTAGTCTTCATCCCGGTAGATGACTTTGCCCCAACGGTCAAAGACCCTTAATGCTGTGGTAGACTCCCCGTAAAGGTCCGCACATAACTTGGTAGTTTCCACAATGAAGTAACGGTTGGTTCCGGCCGGGCCATCGGGGAAGAGGATGTTGGGCAAGTTGAAGTTTTCTTCGTTGAAGCAGTCGCGGTTTACCTGAATGGTAACAAGCCCAGATTTACAGGCATCAGGACACGATTTGCTGCAAATCTCAAAGGGTACCTGGATGGTAGCTGATGCAACGTCATTAATCACATAAGTGAACTGACCAGGAACCGGTCCTAAGGTTATGGTACCCTGATTAACACTACCAAATCCTTGGAATTCATAATTGGAAGGTAAAGGGCTATCTGCAAACAGATCAACGAATAGTCGCTCACCGGGTTGCATGGAGTAGCTCTGATTGGTGTAATTCGAAATATCCACCGTAACGGAACCACAATCGTTTATCTCACCAGAACAACCGCAATCCGAACGAATTTGATCATTCGTTGTGGTCAGGTTACCGTCATCACAGGTAGCTCCTGGCTGCGCTTCTCCATTACAGAAATGAGAAAAGTCACCCTTCCAGGCTAACTGGGGATTATTTGTAAAGTCATAAGTAACCGAACACAATGGCCGGAGCGTCTCATCAAAACAACCACTCAGTTGATTATCGTTTAATTGAATCAATTCAATGCTTGACAAATTACCCAGGGAACCAGGTATTTCTCCGGTCAATTGATTACCCTGCAAAACGAATAATTTCATCTGATTCAAATTACCCAGCGAGGATGGAATGGCACCTCCCAACTGATTAAATTCCAATCGCAACTCCGTCAATGCCGAGAGGTTTCCCAATTGAGCAGGGATGGAGCCAACCAACCCATTACGGTATAAATGCAAGATCCGCAGACGGGAAAGCTGACCAAGTTCAGCAGGAATACTCCCGGTCAATTGATTATCATCTAAAAATAATTCTTCAAGGCTCACCGCATTACCTAAATTGGCGGGAATGGAGCCAGTCAATTGATTATGCAATAAAAAGACTTGCTGCAAATGGGATAAAGTACCCAATCCCCCTGGTATCTCTCCATTCAGTTGATTGAAGCCCATGGAAAGAATCTCTAATTGACCAAGATTACCAATCGATAGAGGTATCGGACCGGTCAGTAGATTGTAATCCAATTGAAAATTTCTCAGATGAATTAAATTCCCTATTCCATCAGGTATCGATCCGGAGAGTTGATTTTCAAATAATAGTAGCGTTTCTAGACGATTAAGCTCACCGATGGTTTCCGGAATACCGCCGGTCAGGTTATTTTTACTCAAGTCCAGATGCTGGAGGTCGATTAGGTTCCCTATTTCGGAAGGGAAGGAACCACTAAGGTTATTATTACTTAAGTCCAGTTGAGATAGACAACCATCACCATTAAACTTCAAGCCATTCCAGGAAGTGATTGGTGTATTTAAATTCCAGCCTTTTGTCCATTTCGGGCCATTTGTAGCGTTATATATTGCTACCAGTGCCAGTGAGTCTCTGCTGCGGCAGGTAAGCACCTCCCCTCTGCAACCGCAATCCACCTGGATCTGGTCATTGATCGTATTGGGGTCTCCATCATCACAGGGTGCTCCAGTTTGTGATTCACCGGCACAGAAACGGGAGAAATCGCCCTGCCAGGGAAGTTGAAGATTATTGGAAAGATTGACAGAACTATCGCATTTGTTTAGAAGGCTTTCGGGAATGCAGCCAGATAACCGATTATCATTTAGGTAAAGTAATCTTAATTTAGGAAAGTCCCCAAAGTAACTTGGAATTTCACCCGACAAGAGATTATTCTCTAATTGAAAATTCACTAAGTTCTGTAGTTTACTAAAGGAGGAAGGGAGTTCACCTGTTAATTGATTATTATTGAAACCTATAGCCTGTATGCTAGATAGTTCACCCAATTCAGCTGGAAGAGGTCCCGAAAAGTTATTGTAGGCCAAACCCATCCATTGCACATTCTCTAGATTTCCAAGACTGCCTGGAATATTTCCAGTCAATTGATTATACTGAAGTGTAAAACCTATCAGCTTGGATAAATTACCCATACTAGCAGGCAATTCTCCTGTCAAATTGTTATTCTGCATCCAAAACATTTCCAGGCTTTTTAAATTACCGATTTCGTCGGGCAATTGGCCTGAAATTTTATTATCCTGTAAATATAGGCCTCGAAGGAATGCCAAATTCTCAATGTCGGACGGAATTTCACCTGTAATCGCATTATTTGCCAGACTTAAAACTTCAAGCTGATCTAAATGAAATAGTTCAACAGGCAAGGTTCCAGTGAGGTTATTTCCTGGCACATTATTGAATGTATTTGTACAGTTGACTTCTCCATCAAGATCTAAACATATGACACATCCCTCTTCATTCAACTCAACCCCATACCAGGTATCCAACGGCTGATTCAAATCCCAGGTCACGGTCCAGTTGGGTCCATCTGTTGCATTGTACAATGCTACCAAAGCAAGGGAGTCTGTGCTGCGGCAAGTGACAATTTCTCCCAGACAACCACAATCCATCTGGATTTGATCATTAGTCGTATTCGGATCATTGTCACTGCATGTCGCTCCTACCTGGGACTCCCCGGCACAGAAACGAGCAAAATCACCCTGCCAGGGAAGTAGTGGGTTATTAGTAAAGTCATACATCACCGAACAAAGCGAATTGAGTGCATCATCAAAACAACCACTTAGTTCATTGTTATTTAATTGGATCAGTTCTAGATTGGATAAGCCTCCCAGAGAGGCGGGGATTCCGCCCGACAACTGATTGTCCCGAAGAACCAATAATTTTATTTTCACCAAATCCCCTAGGGAAGATGGAATTGTTCCAGTGAGTGCATTGCTGTCAACACGAAATTCTTCCAGGCTTATTAAGCCACCTAACTCAGATGGTATGGCTCCAGATAAGTTATTTTTATGCAAATAAAGTTTTCGCAATTGTTGCATCTGACCAAACGATTTATCAATCGTACCAGATAATTGGTTGGTATTAAGAAATAACTCACTCAGATTATTGAGCCCACTCAAAGAAACAGGAATAGCACCACTGAGTAGGTTCTCCTGCATATGCAGGATATTCAGTTTTGAATCATCTCCCAATTCTTGTGGAATAGTTCCACTTAATTGATTGTATCCCAGAGCTAATACCTCGAGGTTTGCCAAATTGCCAATGGAAGGAGGAATAATACCAGATAATTGATTCCGGTCGAGGCGAACATTTTTCAGACTGATCATGTTCCCGATGGTTTCAGGGATCGAACCGGTGAGTTGGTTGTCATAAAGATGAAGATCTTCTACATTAATCAAGAACCCAATCTCGGTGGGAATATGTCCAATAAGATTGTTCTGATCCAAGTATAAAGTCTTCAATTTGGTCAGATTTCCAATGGATACAGGTATTTCCCCGGACAATTCATTTTGACCCAAAGTAAGCACTTCGAGATTCGTCAGATTTCCTATTCCAGATGGAATAGGTCCTCCTATTTGAGAACCTCCAATTGAAATGGTCTGGATATTGCAGAAATTACCAATTTCAAAAGGCAAGGTGCCTGTCAGATTGTTAGTCCAAATTTCTAATGATTTTACACTACCATCGTCGAACAACTCAACGCCATACCAGTTGTCCATCGGCTGTTTAATATCCCAGGTGGTATTCCAATTTAAACCGCCCGTCGAATTGTAAAAGGCCAACAAAACCAGTGAATCTTGTTGCCGGCAGGATACTGCCTGACCAACACACCCACAGTCACCTTGTATTCGGTCATTGACCGTATAGGGATCTCCATCATCACAGGGTGCTCCACTTTGCGATTCACCGGCACAGAAGCGGGAGAAATCGCCCTGCCAGGGTAGCTTTGGGTTGTTAGAAAAACCATAACTGATCGAACAAAATGCACTAAACGAGCCATCAAAACAACCTTCAAGATTGTTATTGTCAAGACCAATGGTACCGAGGTTTTCCAATTGACTTAATTCAGCTGGTATCTCACCACTTAATTGATTAAAATTTAGCCATAAGATATCAAGGTTGGATAACTTTGATAATTCAGGAGGAATGCTTCCTGATACTTCATTGAAACTAAGTCTAAAGGTCTTCAATTTATATAGACTTCCAATTTCTTTGGGTATTTGACCACTGAGGTGATTATTGCCTAGGCCTAAATCCTCCAAATTCGTAAGTTGACCTAGTTCAGTTGGGATTGAACCTGATAAGGAATTAACATCTAATCCCAAGAAAATCAACGATTTTAACTCCCCCAATTCATTTGGGATTTCACCAGTCAATTGATTATAACCAAGGTCCAGATTTTTTAGGATTATTAGACTACCTATTTCAAATGGAATCGAACTTGTTAGATTGTTTTTACTAAGGTCTAGGTCTTCAAGGTTAATTAATCTACTCAATTCTTTGGGAATGATTCCGTCTAATTTATTAAAGCCAAGAGATAAAACTTTTAATTCTTGTAAGTCACCAATTTGCCCTGGTATATTTCCTGTAAGATTATTTCCTGATTGATAATTATTTTGAACAATACCACAATCAGGCACTCCGTCCAGATCCAAACAAGTCACACAGCCATTTTCATTCAGCTCCACCCCAAACCAGGTATCCATCGGCTGATTCAAATCCCAGGTCACCGTCCAGTTTGGTCCATCTGTCGCATTGTACAAGGCTACCAATGCTAGAGAATCCTGGCCTCGACAGGATACGGTATCCCCTGCGCAAGAGCAATCTGTCCGTATTCGGTCATTTAACGTGTAGGGGTCGGAATCATCGCAGTGAGCGCCGGTTTGCGATTCTCCGGCGCAGAAGCGAGAGAAATCACCCTGCCAGGGGAGCAATGAGTTATTGGTAAAATCATAATCGATGAAACAACCGGAAGCCAGTGATTGAGGAAAACAACCACTAAGCCGATTATCGTTCAGTTTTAATATGGAAAGATTACTTAATGTTCCCAGGTAATCAGGCAAATCACCATTCAATTGATTTTGATAGGCGATGAATTCAGCCAGACTGTCTGCATTACTTAAACTTTGAGGCAATGCTCCAGACAAATTATTCTGATACAACCAAAGCGCTTTCAGTTTGGACATTGAACCAAAAATTTCTGGAATTTCTCCTTCTAACTGATTATTATCCAACCATAATAATTGAAGATCTTTCAATTGGGATAACTCGAAAGGTATTGATCCCGATAGTTCATTATTTGCAAGCAGCAGCCAGGACAATTGAGTTAGATTTCCTAACTCTTTTGGAATCTCACCCGCAAAGGTGTTTAAACGCAAGTCCAGCTGGCTTAGTTGGCTTAAATTTCCTATCGAACCAGGTATGGGTCCAGATAGATCATTATCTGCAAGCAATAACAAACGCAATGGTCCCAGCTGTCCCAACTCGACCGGTATCTCTCCATGTAAAGCATTTGCTCCTAACTTAATTTCCGTTACACAACCTTCATCATTCATCTTAACTCCGAACCAGGTATCCATCGGCTGATTCAAATCCCAGGTCACCGTCCAGTTTGGTCCTCCAGTAGCCTGATAAAAAGCCACCAAAGTCAAAGAATCCTGGCTCCTACAAGAGATAGTATCTCCAGCACAGGAGCAATCTGTCCGAATGCGATCATTTGCTGTATAGGGATTGGAGTCATCGCAAGGTGCTCCGGTTTGTGGCTCACCGACACAGAAACGGGAGAAATCACCTTGCCAGGGAAGTCGCGGATTTGCATTAAAATCCACATCAACTCTACACTTTGAAATCAAATCTTCTGGAATACAACCACTAAGTTGATTATGATTTAATGAAAGGATAGCTAATTTTTCTAATCGACCAAACCCCTCTGGAATACTTCCGGAAAAATTATTTCCCCAAAGTGAGACCCACCATAAACTATCCAAGAACGTAATTCCCCTTGGTATTTCACCATCTAAATGGTTGATCTCTAAATGTAAGGATGTTAAGTTCTGTAATTGATTGATTGATTCGGGTATGTTTCCATTAAGCCTATTTCCTGCAAAGCTCAGATTCCTTAGGTTTATCAATTTACCAACATTATTTGGAATGTTACCATCTAAATCATTATAGCTAAGTGATAATGTTTCTAAATTGGTGAAATTAAAAATTTCAATAGGTATATTACCTGTCAAGTTATTATTTTGTAAATTAAGAAAGTTAAGCCTACTCAACTTTCCAATCTCTGTTGGTATTTGACCGTGGAAATTATTTTGTCCTAAATTAAGTGATCGTAGCTTGGTTAAATTTTCGAAACCACTAGAGATAGTACCAGTAAGATTATTCCCAAATAGTTCCAACACTTCCAAATTTTCAAGATTAAAAACCTGATCAGGTAATTCACCACTAAGGCCTCTTCCACCATTTAATATTAATTTTTGAACACAACCAGTACTATCTAGTATGACGCCATACCACTCCCTCATCGGCCTATTCAAATCCCAGGTTATTGTCCAGTTCGGCCCATCCGTCGCATTATACAACGCCACCAGCGCCAACGAGTCCCGCTGCCGGTCACAGGTTTGGCCGGAAAGGGTTTGGGGCAAAAAGCTGGCTATAAGGATAATAAGGATCAGATTGTTAATGCCATGATTGATCCAACGTGTATATCTCGCATTCATGCTAATGGTTTTGGGTGTATTGCGTTCCGTCCTCCAATGTTAACACATCCCCTCATTATGATTTTATTCATCACGAATAAATATCGGCAATCGGCCTGCTACCGGTTCCTGCAGCAAGACCGGGCGTTGGGTCGTAATGATGTCTTTCTTCTCGGCAACCAGCTCAGGCACCCGGTCCCTGGCATATTCGTACCACTCACCCAGGGTTATGATGCGGTTGTCATCCCGGTCAATACCATTCGTAGTCAACCCTTCCTTTAAGGCCAGCGTGAACGCGCTGTTGTCCCATCGGTCATCGGCATAGGACAGCTCGCCGGGTCCACACGACAGCACGAAGTAAAAATCATTGGCGCTGGAAGCCAAGGCATGTAGGGCCTCCGACAACGCAATCTCATCGGGTATGGGTTCCGACTTTACCCCTTCCGGCACATCCAGGTTGGCGATGGACCCGCTGTAGCAGGCATCGATGAAGAGGATCTTCTTACAAGGTAGTAGCTTCAGCTTATCCAGCACCTCGGTCTGAAAATCCAGTGACGTTTCCTCTTCATACAGAAAATCAAAATCGGAAGCCGCCAGCCGGTAGCGATCATCAAGAACAAAACCGTGCGAAGACCAATAGAAAATAAGCACATCGTTGGGCTTGATGCGACTGAACTCCAGGTAGTCCAGCTGGATATCACGGATACTCTTCCGGATAGCCTGCGTTGTTGTACTACTGGCCGAATTGTAAACCGTGGTGTTGACGCGATCAAACAGCAGGTCTTCCTGGCCACCGAAAAGCTGACTGAAGTCCTGCGCATCCTTGCTGACCCAGGGCAGATCCTCAAAAGGCACTCCATAGGCGTACACATGCAGATTGACTCGGGGAGGTTCGTAATAGACGAAGACATCGGGAACCGGACACTGGTGCTCACCATTGGACAGTAAAACTTCTATCCGGTTTTCCCCTTCATGCAACAAAGCAGAAGCCTGCAGATTATACTGATAGCCAACAACATACGACCCGCCCTGCCAGGTTGATGACACGGTGTCGGCCCCACCTTGATAATGGACCAGGGCCTGGACCTTCCAGAAAGAATCCACCGGCTGATTGGACACATAACGCAGCAACAAAGGAAAGCGATCCAGCTGGGTATGCACCACATCCGCTTTCTGGATCGGGTCCGGCTGAATCCAGAACAATTGTCCTTGCCAAGCGACTTCTTCGGGCGGTTGAATGACCTCCTCCTCGGCAGGCAATGTGGGTTCAAATCCGGTCACCGTAACTTTTTGTAGAAATGAATCCAGAGGCAGCGCCTCCACCTGGTCCGACGTGATCTGGCCAAGCGATCTGTTTTTTAAGGCATCCAGTGCCACCACGGTGATGCGCTGCTGCCGGGCCTCCTGGTAAGCCGATTTCACCCGGCCAAGGTCCAGATTAAAATGCCCCATAAACAGGATGGAATCATTGGTATGCGATCCCAGCACTTCCAGATGGAGGCTATCTCCGGCATCCTGTCCCAAATGGAAGGGCACCTGGATTTCCCTGGTCTCACCAGGAGCAACCAGAAAGGGTACCAAATCATTATCCAATTCGAGCCAACCCGGAGCGATGAGCTTCAACTGTACCGGTTGAGTTGAGGTGTTACCGGTATTTTTGATTTGCAAAGGAAGAAATGCAAAATGGTCTTCCTGATCACCCAGGCGAATGGAATCCAGTGTAACCAGGTAATGTTCTTCCGGGGCAACACCGGCGAAGAATTGAGCATCAGCTATGGGCCGGCCCCCAGCCTCCAGTTGAATGAAGGCAGTACCAGCGTTTTGTGACGCGAACGGGAACGCAAAATATTGGCTTATTTGCTCGCCGGGTGCGATCCACGCCGAAGTCTGGGTAGCCCGGATCGGGGTCTGACCATCCACCTGAATGGCTACTTCCGGAGTCCGGATTGGTGTAGATCCGCTATTTGTTAATTCCAGCCAGGATATCAGTTTTTCTCCGCTCCGGACCGTATCGGCCGGAGGGTGCCAACGCCATGGATTTTCTGACCAATCAAAGATTTTCAACTGCGGGGATGCCTGCAAACGAACCATCCAGCCATCGGCACCAATGGCATCACCGGAGGCACTTTGTCCAAGCACCAGGATCCTACCCGATGTCAAATACCTGGCTGAAGCAAACCATTCGTCCTGACTGCCTCCCAGATATTGATCCCGGATTGCATTTCCTGCTGAATCAATGATTTGGATCCAGCCCTGGGAGCGGTGAGCTCCCTGGCGGAGATGAGAATAACTCAATCCAAACAAAATCAGCGTATCGACATCGCTTCTTAGGATGGTTCGTGCTTCATCCCTGAACCTGCCGCCATATAATTGGGATGCGAGTATTTTACCAGAAGCCGCGTCCACTTTCAGGATACCCGCCTGGTCTCTTAGGCGGGGATCCCAGGCATTGGCCGCAACGATTAATTCCTTCGAAGAGAAGGCGATAAGATCCACACCCTGTCTGAATGGCTCCTGGTTGCGTTTTTGCCACAGAATATCGCCGTCCTGATTCATTGAAAAGGTGAGTAAACGGTTATTTCCTGCAGATCCGGTTCCAAACAAATTACCATTAAGGAGGATCAATTTCTGCACCGAACCGGGGTCCGCATCCAGGCTCTTTTTCCAGATCACCCCATGGTTCCGGAAGGCAACTACACCTGGCTTATTTTCCATCGAGCCTCCGAGGAAGTAGTGGCCGGGATCATCTTCTGTAACTGTATTCCAATAGGCATATGGAGTAGGATCATAATATATGAACCGGTCCACAAGCCGTCCCTCCTTTGAAAAAATCAGCATGATGGGTTTAACTTCTGTAAACCCCGAAGCACCTGGTAACGATATGGATCCAACCACGATTATTTGTCCCATTTTATTGATCAGCACTCCCCTGCCCTCATCGTCGTGGGTGTACCCGATATTCTTCGTCCAGTATACTTTGCCCGTGGAATCAGCCAACTGAACCAGAATATCCTTACCCTTACCCTCCTTGCCTTGTGTATATCCCACAGCAACCACATCACCATTCGGAAAAGCATCCATAGCCTGAAATCCGTCGTCGCCCGGTAACAGGGAAAGACTTTCCGATAAAGGCTCAGTGATTTGTGCTTGCAACTCCTGGAAAGGCACTGCACAAAACAGCATCAACAAAAAAAGGTGGATTGGGTGATAGCTCATGTTGAAACTCATCAATCAAATAGGCTACTCTAAAGTACGATCATTGAAATTAATGCATGCTTGTTTAACAAAAAAAACCATGACCGAAATAATCCGGTCATGGTTATGATTTAATTCAAGCTGCTATCTATTGACACGTACCAAAAAAACCATGGTTTCGAATACGGTTTACCGGAGTGTCTCATTGGATACCTTAATGAACTGTTCCGAAAGATAGGTAGCACCCATCCGGCATTGCGCAACATATCCACCAGCACTCCAGGACGACAATGGCACCAGGATTTGCTGTAAACCTGCCTCCCGGCGATCATGGTAATTCCAGACATTGCGTCCAACCATGTCGTAAATTTTTATTTCCAGATCACCGTCCTGCGGTATGTCAAGCTTTATCAGGGTATAATAGGATGCAGGATTAGGCGCAATGGACTTGATCTCGAATACCTGGTGTGGAGCCGATGCCCTGGTTTCAATCCGGACAGCATACGAATCATTTTGCCCATCCTGAACTAGGTTCATTAATCGACCTTCTTTGCTAGAAAACAAGTTCTGAGCAGCTGCTTCAGCGTTGGTAAGAATATGGATACGCAATACAGCATCACCGTTATGTACAGCCGTTGACACAGCGGATTTATTCACCCAAACGATGTTCAGCTCATTACCGGATGCTGTTTTGCGAACGTAATATTCCTGGTCGTCCAAACCACCGAGCACGTCCGATTCGACATCGAGCACCTCAAATCCGGGATTCAATGGCAAGCTTAACTGCATACCTTCCAGGTCCTGGTCTTTCATGGCCACCAGATTGATGGTCTTAAATTCACCTGTGCCGGTATTGGGGTCAAATTCAGACTGCAAGGTTATGGATTCCCTTACTTCGACAGGTTGTTCCTGCAAATTACGACGGGCATCGAGGGTTACATCACCGATCTTCAGCCCGATAAAATTAACACCTTCTTCCACTTTGGCAGGATCAATGATCTGGGCAACCATCGGATAATCCTCTGCCAGCGGTGCATCAGGATGTTCAAATACATAGGATTCTGGTATGAATTTCCAGACATAAAGGTTGGGCAACGTATCGATGACGCCCAGCATCAGGCGCCTGATCAGAACCAGGTCGATCACGCTCAAATGATGATCATCAGAAACATCAGCAGCGATTATTTTATAGGGAGAGTCCAGGGGCAGGATCTCTAAGAGATGTTGCTTGATGGCAATGATGTCTGCAATACTGATCCCGTTGAGATAATCACCCCCTTTGGAAACCTGAATGGTGTAATCCTCTCCATTGGGAATATGGTCAAAATGGTAGTGACCGTTGGCATCCGTAAAGGTTTCAAATCCATTGAGCTGAACCAGTGCATTGGCAATCGGCTTGCCATTCTCGAGATGTACCAGACCTGAGCACTCGTTGAATGCCCGCAAGCAGATGGTTCCCGACTCCAATCCGTAAGGGATGGCTTGCAATCCGTTTGATTTGGCACGATACAATTCAATCGGCAAAAATTCACCGTCAAAATTTACCGAAACACAGGTGTCAGCAGCCGCCAATGGCGTGAAGTACAGATAAAACAGGGCATTCTCACCGGACCAGGTTGTACCATTTTGTTCATCACTCAACCAGATCAATCCCAGGTGATCATCTTGTGCAGCAATGTCCTGGCCTGACAATCCAGGCAACTGGATAGAACCTACTGAATCAAAATGAAACAAAGAAGCATCGGGCATCTGGATGCTGAACTGCATGCCAAGCATCATGGTAAATCCACTGGCATAAACAGGTATTGCAACCTGGCTGGCCGGGTCCGCATCCACTGATGGCATGGAAAGACGGATGTAGGGAATATCCAGCGGCGTTACCAATACATTGTTTTCTTTGGAGCATTCTGGCAGGAAATCCGCATTCGCAATTGCAATTAAAAAATGGTAGTCGTTAAAATTCAGGGATAACGGATTGGAACTAACGATCGTAAAGGTTTCTCCCGCGGCAATAGGATTCAAAGGAAATTCACCCAATGTCACCTTGCTATGGAGGACATCCGTTTGATCCAGGATGGAATCCTTCGAAAAATAAATGGAAACCATTGCATTATCATCCAGATTCAATGTTGGACCTTGCAGATCAGCAGCCTGCGTTCCAATATTTTTCAAATGGAAGGATATGGTTTGATCCGTCGGTGTAAATTCAATAACATTCAGTTGAATGAGGGCAAGATCTGCACAGGAATCCGGACTTTGCGCGGATAACAAATTCGTAAAGATCAAGCATATCGCCCAGAGGATTTGGTACATGTTCTTTTTCATAATCATGGATTTTTTTCGATTTGTCCATAGATTGCAGCAAATACCAAATGTTAACAGTCACTAGAAATTGATGCATCAGGAGCACTTATTTTCTGGACACAATTGAGAAATTTATTTGCCTCCTGTTAACGTTTGTAGCAATGGAGCAATCTAAACAGGTAAGTCATGACCGATCAGGAGATCATCCGGTTAATCCAGGATGAAAAACAAGAAGGTTTACTAGCACTTTACGATGACGCTTATTCCCTCATTCGAACGTTGGTTATCCGGAATAGCGGTTCCTCAGAAGATGCTGAAGATCTTTTCCAGGAAGTTTTGGTTGTCCTGGTCAAACAGATCCGCAAGGGTTCCTTTGAGCTAAAGGGAAAGCTGACAACCTACATTTATGCTGTTGCCAGTAAACTATGGCTATATACCCTTCGACAACGCAAAGGAAAAGAAGCAGTAAGTCTTGACAATGGAAATGCGCCCGAACTCGAAGGATGGACGGAAGACGATCTGGCGGAAAAGACAGCGTACGAAGAAAAACACACATTGATTGCTGAGAAAATTAAACAGCTCAATGAAGAATGTCAGAAAATAATTCAATGGTTTTATTACCAAAAGGTCCCACTGCTGGAAATTGGGAAGAAATTGAAATACACGGAAGGATCGATACGCGTGAAAAAGAATCGCTGTATGAATTATCTCAAAAAATTAGTACTAGGTGAATCCGAAGGATAAGAACGATAAAACCCCGCTGGAACGATGTGAAGAACATCTGCAGCTTATGGCAGGTCAGGATGACCCGGAATTCGAATCGCTGGTCAACGAGGATCCGGAAGTAAAGTTCTGGTATGATCAACTCCCTCAAATTATCAAAGCAGTAGAAAAAGTTTCTGAAGATCGTATACGGGAAGAAATTCGTGCTGCGCACGATTTTTGGCAAACAGGCGCCGAAGACCCTGATGAAGCCTGGGAAGAAGATGTAATGAAGGCCATGGATCTGACCGAGTCCAATAAAATCAGATCTGAAATCCATCAAATCAAAAAATTACCAGAAAAACAGGAACCAGTAATCCGTGGTATCCTTTATCGGCGGGTTATACGGGTTGCAGCCATTGTATTGATGGCTATTGTTGGATTTTGGGGATATCAAAGATGGAACACTGATCAACAGATAAAAAAAGGTTTGCTGGCCTATGATCAATTCATCCGTGACGATGTAGAACAACTTGGCTTGCAAGGCATCGGGATGGAAAATCCTGTCCAGCGTGTACAATTATCCGAAGTACTAAAATCTTTTGGTAACGACCCTTCCCGGGACCTGGAACAATTAAATGCAATGATCGACCAGGGATCCGTTATGGACGAAGTATATCTTTACAAGGCCATTGCACTGGCCCGATTAAAGCAATACGACGAGGCTCTGTCTACTCTGGACAAAATAAATGAGGAGAGCTTAGGATGTAAATTACCTTTTTATAAGGCACTGATCCACAGAATGAATGGAGATAAAGATGCCCTCATGGCATTGCGAAATATACCAAATCAGTATCCGGATTGTCCATTGATGGAAGCAATCAACCAACTGATTCAATAAACATGAAAAAAATCTGGACATATGGCCTGTCGTTCGGACTCCTGTTACTGACATTGACTGTACAGAGTCAAACAGCAGTAGATACCATCTATCAAATATCCTACAGGCTAATGCCATTGACCCGTCCATCGCCCCGGAAATAAAAATTGCAACATCAAAACGATTCGGAGCTGCTTATCAGCCGTCCTCAAATACGATTTTGGTGGAAAACCATCTACTTCAGGCGCTTAATCAGTTTGGTGCAGCAAAAAAAGATGCGCTGGCTTTTCTCATTGGCCATGAACTAATCCACGCACTTCAACAATTGGATCATGACGAACATTTTATTGCCTACGATAAAACCCCGAATCAGGAGCGGAGTAAAGAAGAGCGTGCCGATATTCAAGGTGCATTCATGGCGCACCTGGCTGGTTATGAATGTGGTCCGGTATTACCCAAACTCATTGATGCCATCTATGAAATCTACGAATTGAAAGACCAGTTGGCCGGATATCCAAGTAAATCTGAAAGACAGTATACCATCTGGAAAGTAGTTGATCAGGTCAACAAGCTTCAATACATGTATGAATTAGCAAATCTTTTGACCTTAGGTGGCGAGGAGTCGATGGGAATTGAATTGTATTCGGAAATATTGTCCTATGTACCAAGCCCGGTATTGGAATACAACATCGGGGTTGGTTATATCCGGACAGCATTGAAAAGTTGCAGTTATCAGATCGATCAATTTGTCCTTCCAATTGAGCTGGATTGGTCGTTGCGGTTAGATCTTCCAGAATTACCGGGGGGGGCCAAGGATCTACCCATCGGTGAGCGTTACCGGAGAGATATCAATTTGAAGAAAGCAAGCATCCATTTCCAGAATAGCCTTGAATTAAATCCGGAATACACCAATGGTATCGCCGGGTGGTCCATGGTGAAGTTATTGGAAGAAAAATTCACCGAAAGTCAGGGAATACTGATTAAAACGCTGCAATCGGAAAATCTCCCTGGCAAGGATAAAGACTTGCTTCTATTGATTCTTGGGATTAATCATCTGGCAATCGGCACGGTGAGCAATGCAAATCAATGCTTCAATCAAATCAGTGATCCAGCCTTTGCCTACTATGCGAAATTAAATGAACAAATAGCAAGAAAAGAAAAAACAGAATCGCAGAAAGCATTCACTGGTAAAATCGACCTTACTTCAAAATTTTTAAGTTCTCCCACAGAACTTCGGTTTAAAGTTGAACATGGATTGGTTGAGGTTTCCGGACAGGATTATCGAGTAACCACAACGTCTGGTTGCCAATTTGATTTTATACGGATAGACCCGCTAAAGAACCAAATCACACCTTTCCATGAAGTTAAACAAGTGCTAGGTGAACACCTGCAATATTTAAGTTACTTCGAACCAAATACCCGCCGGTGGATCTCCTATAGCTTCTCTTTCACGCCTTGTGCCTCACCGTCCAGATAAACCGAACTTCATTGGTTTATTAAGCTTTTCCATTGCTGGTGAAAAAATAATTTGCCCAAGCTGTTAACAATGCATTGAATCTGCAATACATGTACGTGAACAGATTAGAAACAACAAAAATCACGTACCATGAAAACCATCATTACACTCTTCACTTTAACACTCTTAATCGCCATACAACCACTATCCTCCCAGGGTCAGCCAACCATAGCCCGTACAGAATTTGCCAGTAGTTTGCAAAAACACCACAATGGAGGAAGATCAAAAACACTCATGGTGAAATCCCGCTACGGCAAACGCAAAACCCGGGTAACAAAGAAATACGTTGCAAAGCGTAAATGCGTTCGCAAGCGTGCAAAAACCCAACGCCAGGCAGCAAGACGCCGTTCCCATCAATCGGTGAGAATGCCTTTCTAGCATAAGTTATAAATCATTCCGTTTAAATAAATCCCTTAAATTATTTTGACATGAAATTTAAACACCTTTTTAAAATTCCATTATTCGGGTTCTTATTTACCCTCACCACAAGTTATGCTCAAATCGGGCAGGGCTCAATTAGGATTGGACCGGACATTAGCTTCAGCAACAGCAAACTCGAAATAGACGGTTTGAATGCAAAATTCAAGCAGTCCAATTTGAACGCTGGCATAACCGGAGGCTATTATGTGATCGATAACCTGGAAATAGGCGTCAGTTTAGGGCTTTTGTCCAATAAATCTAAGGTTGAATCCCTACGAGGAAAAACAATCCGGATTCACTTTTGGTCCACATGTCGCCTATATGGTTCCTATTTCTGACAATTTGTATTTACCCATTTTAGGAGGATTTGGATACAATTCATTAACGATTGATAACGATTACGATGAGCTAACCTTCGGCGGCATTTCCTTTGGAGTGCGCACTGGATTGGAATACTTAATCGACCATAAAATCGGAGCCCGAATGAGTCTTGGCAGTGACTTCGGCACGTTGAAGGACAATGACTCCGAAGCAGAAATTGACATTAATGCATTTCAGTTTGGCATTGGCGTAAGCTTCTATTTCTAACTAAAATCATGGATCCGGGAGGAATTCTCCATTGAAAAATTATGGCCCTCCCGGTTAATGATCAGGCATTAAACATTTATTTCTTCAAAATAGCTTGACAATATCAATCCTTAAACAACCATTTAGCTACTAAGTACAGGCTGGCAACCTATTGTGACAAACGACTGGAGTCTAGAAAACCAGCTTTAAACAGGGAGTTACTCCGAAAATCCATAAGAGTAGGAACCGAATTCAATAAACTTATTCTGATGAAAAAACTATTTAATTTATTAATCCTTCTAAGTGCAATCAACATTTGCTTTGCTCAAAATGGATATAATATTTATAATACCACTTACGGACTTCCAAACATCTCGCCAACACAAACAGTTAAGTCAAATAATTTCGGTGGGTATGATGTTTACAATACAACGTATGGGATACCTAATATCTCACCAACACAAACCACCAAACCCAATATGTATGGCGGATACGATGTCTACAACACAACCTATGGAATCCCTAATATTACGCCATCACAAACCACTAAACCAAATATGTATGGCGGATACGATGTCTACAATACAACCTATGGAGTCCCTAATATCACGGCGTCAAAATCCACTAAACCAAATATGTTTGGGGGATATGATATCTATAATACAACCAATGGAATACCTAACATCACTCCAGCACAAACCACCAAACCTAATATTTATGGGGGATATGATGTCTACAATACGACTAATGGGATACCTAACATTACTCCAGTAAAGGTTATCAAGCCTAACGGCTATAATTAGTCACCATTTTTAATCGCGGATTTCCCGGATTAATCTTCTTATTCAACTCGAACTGATGATCGGTTAATCCGCAATTTTATGAACTATTTCAAGTTATTACTTTTTGACAACAAGACTGCTCCCACGCTTAGAACTTTTCACAATATTCACAATTCAACTTCCTCAATTTAAATAATTTATCATGTCCATAAAATCAAGTCCATTAATCTACTTTGTCCTGCTATTGGGCATCCTGATTGGAAGCTCTAGCAACACGATAGCCCAAACCGTATACATAACAAAAACCGGAGCTAAGTACCACATGAAAGATTGCAGATATCTAAAATATAGTTCGATTTCAATCGAATTAAAAAAAGCCTTAGAGTTAGGCAAAACCGCATGCAGTGTCTGTAAGCCTCCTAAATCCAAATCAACAACTCAAAATCCGGAAACTGTCAAAATAGATTCCACAAAAACCCTTCAATCCATAAGAGGTTCGACAATGACAAACACAATATCCAAACAAACGATTCACCCCGGATTCGAGTGGGAAATGGTGACAATAAAGTTATTAGACTTTAGTCGATAAATTTTGGAACAATCCTGCTTGCATTTGGAGCAATCAAAGTGAGTCATCGGATCTGGTCCGGTGGCTCTTTCATTTTACCCTACACTATCTCCCCAAAAACCTCCTCAGCCCTTCCAGATCATCCGTATTGATGAGATCGACGCCCAGGCGCTGCATGGTGGACCAGGATAATTCGGTGTCCGGGATGGCCCATAAGCGCAGCTTTTTGCCTTGCGTATGACAGGCTTTGGCCAGTTGCTGGATGGATTTACGCATCGTGCGGGGCATCAGAGACCGGCCGTCCCAGGATCCTATGGTGGCTAATGAGGTGCTGATAACCGGCATGCGGGCAGTCGCTATGTTGCGTACCAGGTCATCCGGCCGGCCGTCGAGGGAAACAAGGATCTCTGGATCCTGCAGGATCAGATCGATAGGTCGGTTGCCGGAAATAAAAATGGTCACCGGTCCGGGATGATTGGCCGTATGCAGCATCTCCCGATAAGGTTCCAGTGTCTTTATCAGTGCCGCATACGTTTCGTCGGCACCGGATTTGAAATCGATCATCAGGAAAAAGACGCCATCGTAGCCGGGATACACTTTTCCTCCATGGTCCTGGATGCGTTGTTGCAATGGTTTCAGGTAAAGCTCCTCCAACGTGGGCAGGGCCTGCCTGGCCTCCTCGCCGTGAGGCAAATTATGAGCGACCACCAACTTCCCATTCCACCAGTAAACGTCTGCTTCCACACTGGTGAAGCCCTGATCCAACGCATCCAACAGCGGCCGGTTATGCTCGTAGTCGTTGTGGGCATGGGCATTGGGCAGCGGGACAACTTGAGCCATCAGGCTTGAAGCCGAAATGACTGATACCAATACCAAGTTCAGGATCGTGTTTTGACTGCAAGAGTTCATACGTGAAATGTACGATTATTCATAGTCTCCAATCATTAAGCTTTCGGTTTCGGTGGATGAATATCTGATGGGTGACGTCTCAATTCCTGAATAGTTATAACTTTTAAGGATTCACCTGGTCCTGCTTGCTTACTGAATACTGATTACTTCTTACTGACTACTCTTTAACCCTGAACTCAAATACATCGGGCCTGTGGTAGTGCCCTGCCGGGTCAAAATCCATCCGGGACCTGGTTATCAGGCCCTGATCCACATCAACCAAAACCAATCCCTCCTGATCCCAAAGCGGCCCGGCGATAAGCTGACCCATCGGGTCCATCGCACAACTGCCCCCTCGCGACATGATATCCGGCCACCCTTCCAACTCCTCAATGCCCGGGAGATCTGATGGATAGTCGGATTTACGCACAAACTGATTCACGCCAAAGACATAACAACGGCCTTCAGCGGCAATGTGGTGTAGCGTATGAAACCAGGTATCCCGTTGATCAGCTGTTGGCGCCACATAAAGGGTAACCTGCTGTTCGTACATGGCCATCCTCGCCAGAGGCATCCGATTCTCCCAACAGATCAAACCACCCAACTGTCCATACGGGGTGGCGAAGGACACCAGGTCTTGGGCACCTCCCTCGCCCCAGATGATCCGCTCGGCTGCTGTAGGCTTAAGCTTGCGGTGTTTTCCCAGGTATTGACCTTCCTGATCAATGTAAACAAGCGTACAATAGAGGCTCCCCCTCGTTCTCTCCACCACACCTATAGCGAGTACGAGGTTCAGTTCTTTGCACCATTTCTGCAGCAACTCCAATTCTGGCCCGGGAAGGTTTACACTCTCCTCCCAATAACGTTGCCACAGTGCTCTCCCGGCAGGCTTCCGGTCCCCTACCGGCGACTGGAAGGTAAACCCCCGCGGATAAGCTGAAATAAATGCTTCCGGAAAGACCGCTACATCCGCACCCTCTTTTTTGCTCTGGACCAACCAATCCCGGACGATCTCGAGCGTGCCTTTTTTGTCAAATAAGGCCGGAGATGCCTGTACCAATGAGATTCTTCCGTTTTTCATCTGATGAGTCGGCAATTAAAGTCTTAGGATACGCACATTTCTGAATTTCAACGGACTTCCGTGCCCAAGAAATCCAATATGTCCGGAATGACGCTGCAGGCCTGGGTGATCTTTATGATCCATCGTCCCATGCTCGGTCCATTCTTTCACATTACCTTCCGTGATCACTTCGCCATTTAAGGTCACCCGAACGTGATCGCCATCCACGCGGATTTCCTCTTCATTCCACTGACCAATGCCTTTAAGATATCCTTGTCTCGCTGGAATAACCCCATAGACGCTACCATGATATTGGTAAGGTTGGAGTTTATCGTATATGGTGTCCGTATTATCTAGGACCTGAATTTCTTTGCCTGCATAGGCAGCATCCCCCGTCAATGGCGTATGAATGCCAATCCCATTATTGGCCCCTGGGGTAAGTTGAAATTCAAAGCGCAAAGAAAAGTTACTGAAGGTGTCCACCGTGTACAGATTACCTTCCCCACCACGGGAAGGATCCACGTCGATAACACCATCGCGAACTTGATAATCCGTGGTGTTCCCGATCCAATTATCCAGATTCATACCATTGAACAATGCCTGATAACCATGGTCAATTTCCTCCTGAGTAAGCGTGTAGGAAGCCGGATCAATTTCACGGATCAGCAGGTCCCTGAATGCGAGATCGGTACCGTGCGCCTGCAATTCAATGGGGCCTTCAGCCAGGACCGGCAGATTGCGATCCCAATAGTTTTCCAATGCCACGTCATTAACCACCAGTACATCATTCAGGTACACCGTCACGCGGTCTCCCAACATCCGGATAAAGAAATGATTCCATGTGCCAACTGGCCGATCTGCCACCGTAAGTGGTGTTGAGAAACCTTTCTGGTTGTTGTAAAGGCCTCCGGAGCCAACCTGTGCCCCGACTTCCACCCGACTGGTATCCCATATCTGGACCTGGGGATAACCCCGCAGATAAATACCGCTGTCACCGTCTTTGGTGATCTTCCAGTCCACGTGCATTTCAAAGTCCTCAAAGGTCCGTTTGGTGACCAGGTTAGCGCCTTCGCCGCTAAATACGATCTTCCCGTCTTTCGCCTGCCAGTGCTGACGCATTTTCTCATCTGCCTCCTCCTGGCGCATTTTCTTTTCCTGAGCACTCAACTTTTTTAATGTATAAGGATCGGCTACCCATCCCTGCCACCCGGTAAGGTCTACACCATTAAAAAGCGACTGGAATGCATCACCCTGGGGCATTTCTACCAGGTAATTTTCGATGGCAGAAGATTCCTGATGATCCATTTCCTCTGCAATAGGTACCAGTTGCTGAAGGGTATTTTTCACCGATTGTCCGCTAAGTCCTTCATGGTCCCCGGATGGCAGACAGACCGATGTCAAGGCACGGAGGTAAGCCAGTGATTTAAGGTTCTCCTCTTTAAAATAATCCATTAAGGTGAAGTAGGTACTCCATCCGGGTAAACCGGCCAATTGCTGAAAGACGACATCACGTTCATGCTGGGAGCGGCAGATCCCTAACCAATCGACCAGCCATAGGCGCTGAGTTTCCTTACCCGATATGTTCCGCCTCACCTGAGGAACCGATTCATCGATCACCATCGTGCGCAGGGTTTCATGATGACCAGCAATCCAAAGCAGGACTTGTAAAGACTCTTCATCGGATTTCTCCAACAACTGCTTAACCAGGGTGCGGGTCGTCAGCGCCGGAACTTGCTCCAGGTGATCTATCATGTTTTGAGCATAAGGCTCTTCGCTATGGCGTATCAGTAGAGGTAATACGACGCCGGCATCCAGTGATTGATTGATCCACTGCCAGTTTTTCAACTTATCCCTTGGAGAATGCAGGTCATTCAATAAGCTTTCTGCGACCATCGCCCGGAGATTCTCAGGTGCTTCCTGAATAAGCGAGTGCATCAGGGCATCGTGTTGAGGCTCGGCAATGGAGGCCAGGGTTTTCCAGGCTTGGTTTGCTACCGCTGTGTCATTTTGCTGGGTCTGGTAATAAACCTGGGAAAAGCAGGCACCTGCCTGTCTATCAGCGATCAAATCAAGAAGCTGGATCCGGAAATGAGGAGTCAGGAAAGCTATCCGGTCAGCTAATGATTTCATATTTCCCCCGTCAGTATATTGACGGATCAGGGGCCACGCCTCGATCTGTCGGGCCGAATCACGGGTATGAAAGTACCAATCCGTCAGATAAGGCATGGATTCTGCGCCTGCGATCCTGGACCATGCCAGTAACGCATCCACCCGCACATCCTGATCCGGGTTTCCTGTCAGGCTCTTCAGAAACCTGGCATTGGAAAATCCGCCCCGCCCGGACAAGATCCGTAACCAGGTGCGTTGTCTTTCAGCATGAGCAGAATCTGCCAGTAGCTGCTTCTGGATGGCATCATCCAGGGATTTGTCATTCGAACTGGTAAGATCATTGGATATCAATGCAGCACAGGGTCCCTCTATCACAGATTGTCCGTAATGGCGGAAAGTGTAGAGTGGCCTGGCTTCAAATAACTCATGGAGCGCCTGGCATTTAACAGCTTCCCCCGCTGTCATGATTGCCTCTGCCGTGGAAACCGGAAAAAACTGCTTGTCCACACGTTCCAGATAATGCAACGCGGTAACCGGATGAGCAGCTGCAAGTTCAGTCATCTTTGAGCTGTCGCGGGGATTGCCCTGCATTGCGATGGCTTTGAGGAACATCTCCTGTTCTTCACCTTCTGACCGCTGAAACTTTTTCCAGATCAAAGATTGGAATTGCTCCTGAGGATGTGCGGAGGCCCATGACCAGATGGCAGGATCCCCGGCTTTAAGTCCTTTTTTAATCTGCTTATTTAACTTCCGGTCCGGATAAATATTCATGGCAAGGATGGCATCACCTCTGAGCTCAGGGTCACTCAGGCAATTAGCTATCAGCGGAGCAAGTCGTGCATCATGGATAAATTGCATTTCCTGCAACAAATACTTTTTCACCGGAACGGCCTGGATAGCATCCCACTGTTCAACCAAGGCATTAATAAAAAGGGAGCGCTCTACGTCATGCCCTTCCTGACCCACATAGCGGAAGATGGAAGTGATCGCATAATCCAGGGGAGTTGCGACCATCTTTGCCTTCACCAAATGCCCGGATATTAACGCATTGACATTGTTATTGCCATAAATAAAAAACTCCCTGAGCATTCCATCCAGCTGATGCTTATTCCCGGCTGGCAGTCGGTCGAGCCATCGTGATACCCGGTAATCTACAGGCCAGTGATCCTGTGTACGTGCTAACACGGGTAGCAGAAACAGGAAGATGGTCAATATCCAACCCCCATAATTTATTTTCCAGCTTGTTCTCATCACAATTCCATTTTCCAGTTTCCCCGCATCGGCTGTTCCAATAAGGCATTCGCTCCCGGGTCATTGACAAACTGCTGACTTGTCGAATCAAAGGTGAGGTTTCGACCCAACCGCAATGCGATTTTCCCCAGATTCACCAAAGTGCACGACCGGTGTCCGTTCATTTCGTTCAATGCAAATTTTTGTCTGGTACGAACCGAATCGGAAAACCGGGTGATCACGGGAGGAGGATCCGGTAAATAGGCCAATAATTTTTCGACGTCCAGTCTATCCGTTTTTAATCCGGGATACAATTTCCCGCCGGGCCCTTCCAGGAATGGAGCCCTGGTATCATCGTTGGCACCATCAAGAACGATCTGACAACCGTCTGCGTAGGTGAACGTAATTCGCCGCCAGGTCCCGACGGCATCATAATGCTGTTGCGGGGCATCAATCTCAATGGTAACCGGGCTCTCGTCATCTTTGTCCAAAAGAAATTGGACCGGGTCAAGATAATGCTGCCCCATGTCACCAAGGCCACCTCCGTCGTAATCCCAGTAACCACGGAAAGAAGCATGAACCCGGTGCGGATGATAGGGTTTAAAAGGTGCCGGCCCCAACCAGAAATCGTAATCAAGTTCCTGAGGCACCGGTTCCGGTATCAGATCGGTTTTACCCTGCCAGTAAAATTTCCAGTTAAACCCGGTAGCGGCATTTAAGGTAACCTTCAGTGGCCAGCCAAAAACCTTACTATCTACCAGCTTTTTAATCGGTGCGACCGGAACCCCCATGCCATAAAAAGTTGATTCAAAGCGAAACCAGGTGTTTAAACGAAACATTCGGCCGTATTCCTGAACCGCACGGATCACTGCTTTGCCTTCGCTGATGGTCCGGGTCATTGGTTTCTCGCACCAGACATCCTTGCCAGCCCTCGCTGCCGCTATTGAAATCAATCCATGCCAGTGAGGAGGTGTTGCAATATGCACTACATCGACTTCAGGCATGGCCAGTAGCTCACGATAATCATGGAAAGTTTTGACCTGGGGGCCTGCAATCTCGCTGGCCTTGGCCAGGTGGTTGGCATCCACATCACAGATCGCGACTAACCGGCCTTCATATTGAATGTGTCCGGTGCCCATTCCACCAACACCAACGATGGCTTTCGTCAATTGATCACTCGGCGCTACCCAGCCTTTCCCAAGCACCTGTCGGGGAACAATCGTGAAAAGTCCCGCACCAAGTCCGGTGGTCTGTATAAATTTCCTACGCTTCATTTTCAATAGTTTTTCGGTCGTTGGAACGTGATAGCCTTCCCGCGGTACCGTTTCGCCCTGCCTTTAGGTAGTTGCATGAATCCACTCCCATGCTGCGGGGTGATCCAAATGATCCTGAGATACCGGTCGGTCAAATCACCGGTAAATCCACCTGTTTTATCTCCGACAATCAAGGATCCGGATGACTCTGTATAGTCCATTGGAATAATGGAATAAGCCCCTTGTTCGTAGGCATAGGAGGTGCCATCATCGGCGTACAGGTCGAAGTGGGCATCATCCCCGGTATAAACATGGATATACAACGTATCCTGGGGATGCTGGGTGGTGTATTCCATGGCCGGACCAGCCGGAATGATAGAACCACTGCGGACCAGTAAAGGCATATGATCCAGGGGGGCATCCATCATCCGGGATTGACCGCCTGTGATGAATTCTCCGGTATAAAAATCAAACCAGTTTGTTCCCGCAGGCATATACACTGATCGTTTCCGTGCTCGATAATCGGTCACCGGGTTCACCAGGATACCGGGACCGAACAAGTATTCATCGCCGATGTCCTGCACCTTCGGATCATTGCCAAAGTCCATGATCAATCCACGCATCATGGTGTAATCCTCCAGATATACCCTGGCTCCGACCGAATAGATATAAGGCATCAGCCGGTAACGCAATTTCGCATATCCCAGCATGGCCTGATAAGCCGGGTGATCCTCCGGCGCCAGGTTATAAATTTCCCGGAAGGGATATTGGCCATGCGAGCGAAACAGTGGGCAAAAGGCGCCGAACTGATACCAGCGTGCATTCATTTCCCTCCATTCTTCCAGCGCCTCGCCTTGTGCATGTTCGTTCCTGCGTTCAACAGCAAAGCCACCGATATCCATGGTCCAATATGGAATGCCGGATAATGAAAAATTAATTCCGGCTGGTATCTGATCTTTAAAGTCATGCCAACGGGATGCAATATCTCCACTCCAGGTCGCAGCGGCGTAACGTTGCTGACCGGCAAAGGCTGACCGGGTAAGAATAAATACCCGTTGTCCGGGGCTGTCCCTGCGTTGT
Organism: Lewinellaceae bacterium; assembly: GCA_020636135.1. Taxonomy (NCBI): domain Bacteria; kingdom Pseudomonadati; phylum Bacteroidota; class Saprospiria; order Saprospirales; family Lewinellaceae; species Lewinellaceae bacterium. Next base: position 1,088,318 of record JACJYK010000001.1, on the reverse strand, counting down.
CCCTCATAGATACCCCGGGCATTCATGATCGGGTAAGCATTAAAATAAGCGCCACCAGGACCAAGGGCGGTGGGCGACATCAACCGTTTCCGTTCTTCCATGGTAGCATTGCTGTGAATATCCGGCTCCGTCGCATCCAGCCACCAGGCATCAATGCCCTTCTCAAATAATTCAGTCCGTAACAACTGCCAGAATCCATCCCTGGCCTCGGCGTTGAAAGCATCGTAAAATGTCGAGGTATAACCCTGGGCTATCCAGTCCCGAGTCTGTTTGGCAATATTGCGGGGATACAACCAGTGCTTTTTGTTGAAAGCATCGTAAGCCGGAATGCCTTCGTAAAATTTGGGCCATACGGAAATCATAAAATGAGCGTGGTAAATCGAATGCAGGCTATCGATCATCCCGTCCGGATCCGGAAAACGGCTTTCATCAAATTCCTGACTTCCCCATTCATCCTGTTTCCAGTAGGACCAGTCCTGGACAATGTTGTCGAGCGGTATTTTGCGGTCGCGGAAAGTTCGAACCGTATTCATCAGTTCCGCCTGGGTCTTATACCTTTCGCGGCTTTGCCAAAACCCATACGCCCAAAGGGGCATGATGGGCGCCTTGCCGCTGATCTTCCGGTACTGGTGGATAATCTGGTCCGGATTCGAACCCGCAATAAAATAATAGGATAAGATAGATCCTGCCTCCGAAGCGATATCATAAGCATGCGCATCCGGAGTGGGTGGTAGCCAGCGCATCGTCAGGTAGGATTCTCCCCCATCCGGGTCCCATTCGATTCGCACCGGCGTACGTTTACCTTTATCAAGATCAACTTTGAGGATTAAGGTAGCCGGGTTCCAGGCCTGGCGCCAGCGGTCCACCAATAACTTTCCGTCGATCCAGAGTTTGACATAGCCGGCATACTTAAATTGAAACAAATGTGTGCCGGTATGGGGTGACTCCAACGATCCTTCCCAGGTGACTTTACTTTGTCCCATCGGCGCTTCCGACGGAAAATATCGCATATCGGGCAGAAAATCGTAATCAATGACCGATTCCGGTTTTACCACAAAGGGTTCATTGGTGTTTTTATTGATATAGGTGGCTGTCAACCAACCTTCCTGGCTATTTTTATCGAACAATTTTAAGGAAGTGAGGGATTGAAAGTCCCGGACATCGAGAAACCGTGTGGTCGAATAGTTGTCCCACAAGATCCCGTAGTGCCGGGAGGAGATCAAAAAAGGTACCGCTACTTCGGTATTATTCTGAGCCAATTCAACCTGAGTTCCGGCATAATTGGTCCATCCAGCCTGGTGCTGCCCCATGCCATAAAATGCCTCGCCTTCCGTTTGATGGAAACTTTGAGAGATCGCCTGGTAGGGCACTCCTTCGATATCCACGGCGTGTAAACTTCGTGCATTGCCATCGGCTTCACGTAACAGTTCCCCGCCATGATTATCCAGAAAGCGCAACTGTTTTGTCCCCCGGTTGTATTCGGCTTGCAGCGAATCGGTTTTAAGGATGACCTTTTCTGCCGACTCCTGGATATCCCATTTTACAGCTGCGGGGACACCAGGCAGTACAATGAGATCCTGATGCTCGGATACAGAAACTCCTTTTTTACCAGCGGTTACCCGGATGACCTGGTCAGTCACCGCCTGAATTTGCAGCCATTCAGGGGCATCGGATGATGCGTTTTCAAATTCGATACGTACACCGTGGTCGATCCGTTGCACATGATCCTGAGCCGTAACCAGAGTTGTACAGGCGGAAGTGCTAACCAGTAAAAACAGTTTAAGTCCTTTCATCCTGAAATCATTTTACCTTTCAATAATTTCAGAAATCAAGGTATTAAAATTCAAGGACAACATACCCCTCCACACGTGAGGGAATGCATTGCTGTGAGTTTCAGGTGACTGATCAGAATATCTCTATTCGCCCGCCAATATTTCTGCGGGATTGGAATTTGCCGCCCGCCAGGCATGAAAGAACACGGTCAGGGCTCCGAGAAGCATCACGATAAATCCTGCAACCAGAAAATACCAGAAATGCAGTGGTATCCGCAGTGAAAATCCCTGCAACCACTGGTACATGAGCCATCCGATGACCGGCCAGGCCAGAATATTTGCTACGAGAATAATTTTGGCAAAATCCGCTGTTAGCATAAGGATCAGTTGCCCGACACCAGCACCCAACACTTTCCGGACACTGATTTCTTTCACACGTTGCTGAGCCATAAATGCAGACAACCCAAACAACCCCAGGCACGCTACCAGGATAGCCAAAAATGCAAAAATGAAAGACAACTTCTGGAACCTCAGTTCATTTTGGTATTGCGCATTGAAATAATCATCCAGAAAAAAATACTGGAAGGGACTTCCGGGGAATCGTTTGGTCCACTCCGTCTCTATATACCCTATGGTTTGCTGCAGGTTGCCTGCCTGAATCCGCATCAGATAATATTCGGCGTAATCATCCAGTAAGAACAAGGTGGGTTGCACCTCGCTACGCAATGACTCCTGATGATAATCATTCACCACGCCGACGATGATCCTGCTTGTGCCCAGGTCATCTGAAGTGATGGTTTGACCAATGGCATCATCCGGATCCTGGTAGCCCAGTAATTGACTGGCCAGTTGGGTTATGATGCAGGCGGTATCGGCATCCGTGGCAATGTCCTCTGAGAAATTACGTCCAGCCAGCATTTGCATATTAAAGCCATCGATGAAATGTGCATCTATTAAGTTGTAATTGAAGGCATGGGCCATTTCCGGTTCATCCTGATAACGGCGTACATTGACTTTCCACCGCATCTTTCTGCCGGGAATAACCAGGGTGCTCATCACGTCGGAGACCCCTGTATTGCGGGCTATCTCCGTCTTGAAATTCTTAATTTTCTGCATCCTGGTCTCAAAGTTAGCAGACACGCCCGGCTGTTCTACGACGACTATCTGACTTCCATTGAATCCAAGATCCTGGTTGAGCATGAATTTCATCTGCCCGTATACGATCATCGTACCGACGATCAGCGCAATACAAACAGCAAACTGAAAGAGTACCAGCCCCTTACGCAACAGGTTACCACGCCGGCCGGACTCCATTGATTTTCCCAGTATGCGTATGGGCTTAAACTGAGAAAGCACAAATGCAGGATACAGCCCGGATAACAAGGTGCCACCCAATAACAATCCCAATAGCAGCCATACAAAATATCCCTGGTACCATAGTGCAAATCCTCCAAACTGTTCATCCGCAAGATTCGTTACCATCCTGCTGAACGATTTGAAAAACAATGCATATACGCCTACAGCTATACAAAGAGCAAAGGCGTTAACCAGGAATGATTCGGTCAAAAATTGGGTCCACAACTGCCGTTGGTTTGCACCCAATACTTTGCGGACCCCTACCTCATTCGCTCTTTCTACGGATCTTGCGGTTGAAATATTAATGTAGTTGATGTAAGCGATGATCAGGACAAACAGAGCAATCAACCCAAGAAAAGATACGGTCCTCCCATTACCGTTAAGCTCAGGTTCATTATTAAGCGAAGACGTCAAATGGATGGCTGTTACCGGCTGCACCACCATTTGCTCTTCCCGGTTCTGGGCCTGAAGGTCAGGAATTGACCTGGCAACCAAATCCGGCAACTTCGAGGTCATTGCTTGCGCATCTGCACCATTCCGAAGCTTTATATAGGTGTACATGTCTTTGCGCTGCCAGCTTTCATCGAACCGGACTCTTGCTCTTGCTGATCCCTGGTAGCGGCTGAACAAAGTGCTGTAAGAAACCAGGATATCAAATTTCAGATGGGAATTAGCCGGAACATCCCTGACTACACCGGTCACTTCGTACAGCTCATTATTGAAATCATCATCCTGCATGCGCAGGTATTTACCTACCGGGTTGCTGGTCCCGAAGTATTTTTTTGCGGTACTTTCCGAGAGGACGGCCTTAAAAGGCTCCAGGAGAGCAGAGTGTGCATCTCCGGTTACCATTTGATAGCCGAAGAGATCCAAAAATGTCTCACTGGCATACAAGAAGCGTTTCTGTTTGAAGGCAATTTTGTTAAGACCGTCTTCGTAAGTGACAACAATGTTATTCTTGGCGCCCAGGTTATACATACGGGCATACGATTCCACTTCTGGAAAGTCTTTCAGTAAAGCCGGACCCAGGGCAGGATAATTTTCTGCACTCGCCTGGACTAATTCTCCGTTTTGGTACTGTTCCAAACCAATACGATAAATCCTGTCCTTATCCGGATAATATTGGTCGTAACTGGTCTCAAACCGAACATACTGGGTTATCAGGAGAAATACCGTAATACCCAGGGTCAGTCCAAACACATTGAGCAGGGCAATACCTTTTCTTCGCCATAGGTTACGTATGGCTGAGAGGAAATACCGTTTAGTCATGAATAAGTCATTTAGTCAGGAATGAAAAGTATCGATTGTGAACCCAGCATGCATTTCACATCCGTACTGCGCTCACACAATTATTTAAAAATAACTACATCCATCAAAATCGTAGCAAGCAATGTTCTGTACACACTTGATGTTATGAAACAGCGATTTGTTTCCCAACCTGTCCTAAAACTTTCCAGTTTCCTGGCTGACTGCAGTCTCATCTTTAGAATGTCACTTTTCTTTGTCTTGCAATACCACCTACATTTAATCCATGGATTCTTCCTTCTTTGAAATAATACCTTTAATACCTTAACTTGAAGGAATAACCTCCATACCATGAAAAGTATCATTGTACACCTTTTACTATTTACAGGCATATATTCATTTGCTCAGCCAACGGACAGAAATTTGAAAACCGTAACCTTTACGGGAGAAGGCTACGAATTGGGTGTCCAACATGGTAAAACACTAAAGACAGAAATTGCCGGAATTATTGCAGCGTGGAAAAAGAACACTTCCACTGCATTGGAAAAAGACGCTGATGCCGTATTAAAAGATTTTTTTGAATATGCCCACTTTGATGATGCCATTAGAAAATGGACTCCGGACCTGTATCAGGAAATCCGCGGAATAGCTGATGGCTCCGGACAAGCCTTTAATGATATTATGGTCCTGAACCTGCTGGATGAATTTTGGGTATATGTCAACAATCTGAACAATCATCATTGCAGCGGGATTGGTGTACCGGCAACGGGTAGCCGTCCAGGATATATCTCCCAGAATATGGATCTGGAAAATTATACAGACGGATTTCAGGTGATGATGCGCATTGAGAAATCAGGCGATCAACCAGAACAGCTTATCCTGACCCATCCTGGTTTGATTGCTTTAAATGGCTTAAATGAACAGGGCATTGGTGTATGCGTCAACACCCTCATGCAACTGCAAGCTTCCTCAACGGGATTACCGGTGGCTTTTATCATCCGCCGCATCATCCGGTCCACCGACAAAGAAGATCTTTTACAATTTATCCAAACCGTCCCACATGCGTCCGGACAGAATTACATCATCGGCATAAAAGGTGAAGTTTTTGATTTTGAAGCCTCTGCAAATCAGGTCACCCGTTTCAATCCGGTGAACGAAAACGGATCGGTTTATCACACCAACCATCCGCTGGCCAATGACGATGTTAAACCCTGGTTCGCTGCATTTAAACCTTCCGGTCCGAAGGGAACCAAGCAGGTGCAAGACAACAGTTATTACCGCTTCAAAGCCGTGGAACAACGAATAAGTAAAAATAAGGACGTGTCTGAATCGACCATCATGGCAACATTGCGCTCCCGCGATTTTAACAATAATCCGGTGTGTCGCACCAATCTTCAGAATGGAAAAGGATACACTTTTGCATCTGTCATCATGACTATGGCAGACAAACCTTATATCCAGGTTACACCAGGTCCTCCTGATGAATCAGCGTATGAGCGTTTCGAATTTAATGCCAATCAATATGCTGGGTACAAGTAGGACAAAGCTGTTCTTACTAAAAAAGTGAAATTATCCGGTCATTGAAATGAATAACAAGGACTGCTTTTTATTATCGAAACATCCACTTAACTCCATGACCAAATTATCATAGCCAATTCGCCTCAAAATCCCAAAAAAATGAGGAACTACTACTAGTACATAAATCAGATACCTGATTACAATTGAACCCAAACCAACCGGTTACCAAACGGGTCCAGCGTGGTAAATTGCCCCGGTGTCTCATACATGCCTCGAAGAACCAGGCGTGGATCGAGTGCCCGGTATCGCGCATAATAATACTCCAGATGATTTACGGCTATGGTGATTTCCGGGTTGATCTTCGCAGTGGCCCTTTCTTTCCTTTCAGAGAGGTAAATCTCAAGATCCGGGAGTTTAAAAAAGTACCGTTTACCTTTCTGTCTTTTTCCTTTAACCTGCAGGATGAAACGATAGAACTTTTCTGCTTCGTCCAGGTGATTAACCCGGATTTCATACGATGAAGTATGCATTGGATTTCGTTTTGGCAAATACAAGTATCCTTCCCTATTCCGGGAGGTGACCAAAACGATGATGTTAACCGGTAGTACTAGTATAACGTCTCAACCATCAAAATGTAGATTCAGTCGGAATTTTTGGATGGCGGATGCGGATTTTCCAACCAAACAACTTCATCGCCCCGGTGGATCATTCCCGGACGGATCACCTTACAGGTTATTCCTCCATGACCACGCATGGCCTGATAACCGCCCGGACCAAGGTTCTCTTCCATGCGGGAGCAGGGATGGCATGGGCCGGTGCCTTCCAGGATCACTTCACCAATTCGAAAGCGGCTGTACATCAGGCTCTGGACATTGATTCCTGCCACCACCAGATTTCGCCTGAGCAAAGAAGGATCGATCCGGTCTGTCTGCATCAATCCGGCTATCGCCGGCAAATGCTCCCATTGGAGTAGCGTTACCTGGCGCTTTTTACTGCGGCCATGATAATGATCCCCCTCCAGGCCCTGTGTAGCAGTAATCTCTGCTGCTTCCAATTCCTGCACCGCCTCCCGGAATCCGGGTCGGATTCCGATCCATTTGACACTTCCATGATGTGGATATGAGGCCAGTAATTCCTGCATGTTCATATCCAAAGATAGTTATCGAAAGAGATTTTTAACTTTATTAGGTTCAAAGTAAGGCGCAGGAATTGGAAGGAATAAGAGCATACAGCCGGATGGCACTTGTCCTGATTACAATGGGTGTATACCTCTCGGTAATATTATTGAGGAGACTATGGAGCGGGGACGATCTCAGCCATGCGCTGAGGATTCGTCAACGGTGGTGCCGGCTGGCCTTACGCATTCTAAAAATCAGCGTATCCTGGGAAGGTTTTTGGCCTCAAAACCCTGTGATGGTTGAATGCAATCACCGGTCGATGATGGATCCGGTTGTCATTCTGGCGCACTATACCTGCATCCCGGTAGCGAAAGCTGAAATTGCCCGATATCCTGTCCTGGGCAGAGCTGCAGAAGCCACCGGAATTATCTTCCTGCATCGTACCGATCCGAATAGCCGCCGGCAAACCCGGGAAGCCATTGGAAAATGGTTTCAGAGGGGATATTCTATCCTGATTTTTCCTGAAGGAACTACCGGTGGCGAGCAGTTAACCAGGCCATTTCGCAAAGGATCATTTGAAGTGGCCCTTGAGCAGGACATACCGGTCCTTCCTTTGTTGATAGAGTATCTCGATCACGATGTCGCCTGGGAAAGTGGGTCCATGCACCGTCATTTTGTAACCACCTTTGGTAAACCCAGCATCCGGGTAAACCTGAAAATTGGGCAACAAATCCTGGTAAAGGATGCGATGCAGGGAATGGATCAAGTCAAGTCCTGGATGGATGGTCATTTGGAGCGGACGGAAACTCCCGGTTGAGGTCTTGTGTCCGTTTCACAAATCGACATTAACCAGGTCCTTGATTTTGAAATCACTCCGGAAATAATACTTGCGATATCCACCCTATCTTAATGCCAGAATCCTTTGAATAGGGTACAATAGTTATTAACTTCATGTGATGACTCCTGAGCGAAACGCTTGTTCCTACCTGCCGGTAGACAGGCAGGTTCCATAAATGCACCTCGCAACGGTTTCTATAGCATGATGTAGGTTAATCATGAAACAAATTTTGTATCCTCTCCGTGCTATCCTCCGCCTGTTTGGTTTGTTTGGACTTACCTTATTCTATCTGATCTGGGTTCTGATTAAAAATATATTTTCAGGTAATGTAGAAGAAGGTATGCGTTTTCGCAAAGAGGTGTGGGCTAAGCATATGATGAGAATCGGCGGCATCCAGTTGAAACGCGTAGGAACGCCACCTGAGCATGGCCACCTGGTGGTTGTGAATCACCGCTCTTCGATCGACCCATTGATCAATCTCGCGGATGCCTTACTCTTTCCGGTAGCGAAAGTCGAGTTCGGACGATGGCCCATCATCGGACAAGGTGCCTGGGCAACAGGAATTGTTTTTGTTGACCGCTCAAGCACCGCAAGCCGGGCCAGGACGAGAATCGCTATCGCGGAGGCGTTGCGCAAAGGTTTCAATGTGCTGATCTATCCGGAAGGCAAAACCAGTAACCGATATCCTACTCAACTCTTCAAAAAAGGTTCTTTTGAAGTGGCTGCAGAAAATCATTTTCCTGTCCAACCAGTAGCCATGGAATATGAAGACCGCAACGATAACTGGGATCACAGCTGCAATTTCATCCTGCATTTCATTCGGCATTTTGGCAAACCCGTCAGTATCGTAGAACTTAGGTATGGTCCGGTAATCCGGTCGGGCAACTACCGCACGCTCCTGGAAAAATCACAATCCTGGATCGATGGACAAATTGATGTCATGCGATCGGCCTGGGATGGACCAAACTGGAAGGGCAGGCAAACCTCAATCATCCGTCCGGCTACCTCAACACCTTTAAAATGAGGGTGGAAAATTCAATGCTTCCCCTTCATACTGTAAATCATTACAATAACCTAATATAAGATCCCAGGAATTATGCGGCCAGTTTTGTTTTTTTGGAAAAAAAAGATGCGACTCGTACCATTTGTGCTCCTAATCATCTTGCTTCAGTCCTGTACACAGCGCTCTCCGGTATGGATAATCCAGGCACCTGCCGGTGATGAATTCACCCATAAGGAGATGTCCGGAGAGGCAATTCTCCCCAATGGTCGCATCGTGCGGCCAGCAGGATCCTGGATAGAGACTGCTCCACATCCCTATGGACTGGTCCTTAGCCCGGACAATCGTTTCGCCGTCACGGCCAATTCCGGAACCACCCCTCTTTCGATCACAATTATTAAGGATCCGTTCACGGACCACCCCCGGGTGTCCCAAATTCCTGAAGGAGCTAACACGGACCGGGGTGTACTGGCATCTGTTTTCATGGGCCTGGCCATCGATCCGGCGTCCAAATACGTCTATGTTTCCGGCGGACAGACCAATTTGGTCTATCTATTCGACCTGGAAACAGGCCAAAAAATGGATAGCATCTCATGTATGACTTCGGAACAAACGAAAGATGGTTACCTCGGAGATTTGGTACTTTCAGCAGATGGCAATACGCTATACATTGTGGATCAAATCGGTTTTCGCATGGTCATCCTGGATACGAAGGATAAGAAGGTCATCGGTGAAGTTCCGGTCGGTCGCTATCCATTTGGAATCTGTTTATCCAGCGATGGTTTAAAAGCTTACGTCGCCAATGTGGGTATGTATCAATACAATCTACTGCCCGGGATTGATCCTTCAAATGTCGATTCGACCGCCTGGGAGTTTCCTCCCTACGAATACCTGAGTGAGGAATCGCTGAAAGGATATTATACGAAGGATAGTGTGTGGGTGCCCGGCCTGGGCGACCCGAATGTTGCAGAATCTTTTTCTGTATTCACCGTAGATGTCCAAAACCCAGCCGCTCCCGTAGTAATCCAAAAGACGAAAACTGGTAATCGTGTTGGAGCATTGATTGAAGATATCCCTGCCGTAGGAGGTTCCAGCCCGAACTCCCTGGTTGCAACCAATGATTATGTATTCGTATCAAATGGTAATAACGATAACATTTCGGTGTTATCGCCCGCTTCCGACACCGTGGTTAAAACCATCTACCTTAAACCGGACTCCAGGCTTTCATCTTTCCGGGGAGTCATTCCCTTCGGACTGGCATTATCCCCCGACCAAAAAAGGCTGTACGTGGCAGAAAGTGGTATCAATGCCATTGCAGTCATTGATGTTGCTACTCTGGAAGTATTGGGCCATATCCCAACAGCCTGGTTCCCATCCAAATTAAAAGTGAGTGCAGACAATAGCCATCTCATCATCGCCAATGCCAAAGGATTTGGTGCAGGCCCCAATGGAGGTGAGCATTTCACTTCCGGTCCAGAGGGCACCTATGTTGGCAATTTAATGAAGGGCAACGTTCAAATGGTAGCGATCCCGGATGAAACGACGCTGAAATCCATGACAGCTGAAGTCGTTTCAAACAACTGGTCATTCATGCAATCCAATGACTCGCAATTTGCCGGTAGAAAGGATAATCCAATCCCCTTGTATCCGGGCGAAAAATCGTCACCTATCCGGCACATCGTGTTTATATCTAAAGAAAACCGCACCTACGATGAGATATTCGGCCAGATCAAAAGGGCAACCGGCGATCCATCTCTGGCCAGGTACGGGGCCGGGGTCAGCTTCACCAACCGGGAGAAAGAGGACACGGTGCATGATGCCACAGTTATGCCCAATCACCTGCAACTGGCCAGAGCTTATGCCTTTGCCGATAATTTTTATGTAGATTCTGATCATTCTGCTGATGGCCACCGGTGGCTGGTGAATACCTATCCGAATGAATGGACCGAAACCTGTACCTCTGCTTCCTATGGCGGAAACCGGAGCTTTAAATCCGGTTCAAAAGCACCTGGCATCTTCGCAATGAATGGTGCTGCCGGAGCCATCTATCCGGAAGACTACAATGAGGCTGGTTCGATGTGGGATCATTTATTACGGAATGAAGTATCCTTCTACAATTTTGGATTCAGTATCATGTTTGAACCGGGCATTTATAGTCCCGACTTCAAATACCAGGGCATCCGGCACATCATCAACTATCCATTACCTCAGGGTCTGTACGACCGCACCAGTCGCGTTTTTCCATCCTACAATATGGCCATACCAGATCAATTCCGGGTTGATCAGTTCAAAAGTGAGTTTAACCGGATGTGGGTCGATGGTTCGGACACCATGCCTTCATTCGTTACACTGATCATTCCTAACGATCACGGAGCTGGAGAGCGTCCTGAAGCTGGTTATCCTTACCGGGAGAGTTATATGTCGGACAATGACCTCGCAGTTGGTCGTACGGTAGAATTCCTCACTCAAACTCCGTACTGGAAAAACATGCTGATCGTGATCACGGAAGATGACAGTCAGAACGGAGTGGATCATATTGATGCTCATCGCAGCGTACTGATGTTAATCTCCCCATATATCAAGCGCCAGTATACCGGTCATACCCACGTGAGTTTCGGCAGTATTTTCAAGACTTTCTGGAATATTCTTGGCCTGCCCTATCTGAACCAATACGATGCCGGCTCCACGGACCTGGCAGATTTTTTCACCGGGAATCCGGACTACACGCCTTATGAAGCGCTACCGGTGGATGTACGGGTATTTGATCCTCAAAAGGCTCTGGATCCTTTTGACGAACATTTTGACTGGCGCGCCGTCAAAGAATCACCGGAACTGGATGACGTTGATGATTTCCTGGAGGATGCCAAGGAAGATCCGGCCTGGAGACAAAACCAGTGATATCTTAAAATGCAGAAGGCCTTCACAGAAAAGGCCTTTTGCATTTCAGTTACGTCTTGTAAATCATTTAGTATTTCTGGAAGCGAATCACTTCATTGATATTTCCATGTTGTACCTGCAGTACATAGGTTCCATTGGATAGTTGTGAAACCGGTAAAGAATACTGTGTCAATCCAGCTGCAGTCACCCGGTGCATTTGTTCCTTTCCAGTCATATCGAAGACCCGGATCAGGGTCGGTTCAGCATGGCTATCCCAACTCAGGGACAGGAAATCACTGGTGGGGTTCGGATAGGCTTTCACCTGGATACCAGGCCGTAATGCATCCATTTCAACGGAAATGATTTTATGGTAGCTACCGACACCATCGATGTCGACCTGTCGCAACCGGTAATAGTTCAATCCATTGACGGGAGCTGCATCGGTGAAGTGATAGCGATGCACATCATAGCTAGTTCCTGCACCATTTACGCGACCTATCTCACTGAAATTGATGCCATCCGCGCTGCGCTCTACAGCCATGTAGTCGTTGTTGATCTCTGTGGCGGTACTCCAGGATAGATTGATGTGATGTCCCTGTGCTTCGCCTGAAAAAGATAAAAGTGAGATGGGAAGAGCCTGATCGACAGTGATAATTATTCTGCCTGCAGCTCCAGATCCTGAGATTCCGGTTCCATTTGCCTTACCTCCTCCCCCACCTCCAGGTGCAACTCCCGATTGGCCACCTTGATTATTCACGGTCCCTCCATTTCCACCATTTCCTTCTCCTGTACCTCCAGTTGAGCCAGTTGCATTACCTCCATTTGAAATGGAAGTTGCTGAGCCACCTCCACCTCCACCTATAATTCCGGTTCCATTTGCACCGCTACCTCCAGAATGTAGATTAGTACCTGCAATCGGGGTACCTCCTGATCCTCCAGTGGACCCAATTGCTGCTAGTCCTCCTCCTGCTGTTAATGTTACCATTCCAGTTGAAGTATTTAAAGTAATACTGCTGTTGGTGCCATTAACTTCTGGGCCTCCTCCTACACCAACGGTAACATTATAAGTACCACTAGGAACTGTCATTGTTCCACGATTAACATATGCACCACCACCACCACCGCCTGCATGGTTACTATTACCACCTCCACCACCTGCTCCCCAAACTTGTACAGTAACGATAGCCGAATATCCAACTGGTACAGTCCAAGTTCCACTTGAGTTAAAGATTTGACTCATTGGTTGAGCCCTTATCAAGGTTGTCAGGCATATGGCCAGAGAGAGTAAAAATAAACGTTGCATGGTCGCTTGTTATTTGGGCGAAACAGGGACCTATGGGGTTAGCAAGTCAATGTTCCTAGTGCGTGAAAAAATACAAATCAGATTACTAGGTACTAATATATACCAAAATAGATTCATATTGCAACAGACCATTGCAACTTTAACGCCGAAGACAGAAGTTGACTTCTTGACAAAAGTGGATATCGTCTTGCTTTAAGTGGTTAATTTACTGGCTTATACCAAACTACTTTCAAGCAATGAATACCTTAAATATTTAGAGCTTCTGGAACCGGGTCACTTCAGTTGAACTGGCACGGATCGCCTGTAATACATAGATTCCTGCCGGCAGATTACTTACCGATAACTGATATTCCGTCGACCCTTCCGGCATGCGATTACGCAGCAATTCTTTGCCGTTCAAATCAAACACTTTAATATCCGAAGGCGCATTACTGGCCTGCCATTGAAGATGCAAGCGGTCCTGAACCGGATTGGGATACACGACCAGTGTACCAGATTGTGCCACATCATTCATCTGGATTGAGATGATCTTATGATAGGTAGGCACGCCATCGATATCGACCTGACGCAGCCGGTAATAGTTCAGTCCGGAAATGGGTTTTGCATCCAGATACTGGTATTGATGTGCTTCATAGGTTGTGCCCTGGCCATTCACCCGTCCGATTTCATCAAAATGCAATCCATCAACACTGCGCTCGATGGCCATGAAATCATTGTTGACTTCCGTAGCGGTGCTCCACTTCAGCTGGATGGAATGACTTTGGGCATATCCTTCAAAGGATAGAAGGGAAATAGGAAGGGCATAGTCGATTACAGTTACTACGATCATGCCGTCTCCACCAACGCCGACATAATTAGCTTGATGTGGGCCATGTTTACCACCACCTCCTCCTCCAGGAGCATAGCCATCTTCTGCGATTGCAAAATCAATGCGATAACCACCGTTACCACCATCTCCTCCGGAAGTAGCTCCGGCACCACCATCTCCTCCAAAACCTGTCATTTGGTTACTACCATTAGCACCATCACCCTCTGGCCCGGCAGCTTCGCCGCCACCGCCACCGCCTCCGTCTTGAATGCCATTCCCTCCATGTCCTCCGGAATATTTAATTTGTCCAACACAGTCGGTAGCAGCACCGCCTAAACCACCAATTTCATCTTTCGTGGTTTTACCCCCAACAGCTACAACCATGCTATTGAAATCGGAAGACTGACCATCTTCTCCAGCTATACCACCAGCTCCAACCATAAGATTGTACGTTCCAGCCCCTAAAACAATTGTAGAACTTGCAAACGCGCTACCGCCGCCGCCGCCTTTGCCACCACCGGTCTGACGGCCTCCGCTTCCACCTCCACCCCAGACGTCAATCTGTAGGGTAGCTGTATAACCGGTCGGAATGGTGTATACATAACTTCCTGGTGTGGAATACGTTGAATCAGCAGGCTGTGCTAATATCCACGTGGAGAATAGTATTGCTACAAAGAGTGAAACGATTCTATGCATAATTCAGGAGATTCTTGCATTGAAGATAATGCAAATTCACCTACCATGCATAACAATATGCCTGAAATCTATAATGTATTACGTAAATAATGGATACAACTTGATTTAAACTAAATAAGATTATCCATCTTGATGGCGTTGCCCTCAAATCTTAATGATTTTCCAGACTCCGTTAAAGGATCCACCCTGGGCCTGGAGCACGTAAGTTCCAGCGGATAATTCACTAAGATCCAGGACTTTTTCGGTAATACCATGCGGAACCCTCCAGGCATTCATTTTTCGTCCCGCCAGATCGAATACACTTAGCTGTAAATCCTCTATCTCCTTGCCCACGTCAATGGTTAACAGGTCCCGGACCAGTGTATTGCGAACAGAAATTTCTCTCACCGCCGGTAGCAGACGAACCTGCCGGATGGGTGAATATTCAAACTGCCCATCGATGTCCATTTGTTTGAGCCGGTAATAATACAATCCGGCCGTTCCGGGTTGAGCAGATTACAATGTAAACATAATGATGGAATTATACCTTATATCGCCATGCTGAATCTAAACAAGTGATAGAAACGTCCGAGGACCATTATAACTCACAGTAATGACCGGAGATTTCTCCGTTCCGCCTCATTCTTCGGCCTCAGTCGAAATGACAGTGGAGATAAAATAACTTGAAATCATGACCTAATCCATCCATGGTAACTTAAACTCTCATGAACCCATTAACTACCCCTCAAAAGACATCCAGCTCGTCCAGCTGCAGCAGTTTGAAGAAACACATGCTGGCGGCACGGACATCTTTATCGGCCTCATTGGCACCCTCAAACTTGTGCCCGAAGCATTTCTGGAATAACTGACTGAGACTGGGCCATTTATACCGACCACCAGGAGCCGGGATCTTACAGAAGTAGGTCGATTCCCGCATCAGGCAGATCTTTTCTGCAGAGACCAGTGGATTCGGAATACTGGCACGGAAATACTCAGCACCTACGATCATTTCATTGAACTGCATATTGAAAGCAATCACATATTCCGCTTTACGGACCACTGCTGCAAAGGCTTTTAAGACATCGGCAATATCCTCACCCTGCTCCATCGCCACATCGTGATCGATACCGTGCCATTCGGTGGAACTGTAAGGGATCTCAAAACCGGATGGTTTGATGATCTTGCTCGCCGTCTCTACGATATTGGATTCTTCATCCACCAGTTCCCAGGCTAGATGAACCAGGCGTGGCCAGTGATAAGTGTCTTCAACAGCAGCTTTCCAATGGGCCGGCATGGATAATGCGGAAGCATCAAAGAAGAGATACATGTGATTTGAGATTTAAGATTTGAGATTTCGGATTTGAGATTTGAGATTTTGAAGGGGTTATGGCAACCTATTAATCAGGGCTGATGGTCCCGGATGAATTCGATCTGCTTGCTGAATAACAGATTCATGTGATCTTCTACACCGGCCTGGGAAATAAATGACGCACTGACCCGGATCAAATGATCATCCTGATCGGCTCCAGCCATCCAGACCTGGAGCAAGTTGTTCTCCTGTCTGACATGAACCCCTACCCGGTACTCTTCCCATCGACGAGCCAGGCCCCTTTCCAGGTTATTACACCATATGCTCTCGGGATAATGAAAATTCCGGACCAGCAGATGTGCTTGCTCGTCCTGGTCCCTGGTCGCCCAGCCGTAGAAACCAAGTGCACTCACCGGAACCATTTCGCCGGGATGCAGATGCAAATGATGGGTATGCTCCACGACCTGGTGATGACCGATAAACGCTTTTTCAGGATCGTTTTCTGTTTCCAGATCCAGTAGCTCAACACGAATGTCCGGCCGAAGGCCCAATAACTGAAATGCATACAGCGGGTAGCGGGTCTGAACGATCGACTCCGTTTTCAGGTGAAAATCCTGCTTGCGATCAATGGAAACCTTTGGAATGGATAGTATGGCACTGCGACGAACCCGATAACTTAATGCGCTGATCCTGAATCCCGGAACACCGGAAAGCGGAATTGCATGCATAGGCCAGCACAAACCGCTGATGTCCTGAGCTTCCCAAAAGGCAGGATTCCATGGATCGCGTGTGAGGATGATCTTCCGCTCATCCAGGGGTAGTTTTTGGATCAATTTTTCAGAATGGGGATGGTAACCGATCAGCATAAGGTGTATAATGTGCCCGGGCACGAAAGTACGAAAGTATAGGTACAATTCTGTACCTTCGCACCATGGAATGGAAAGCTTCCGAAATTGCTGCCCTGCTTCAGGGTACGGTCGAAGGAGATCCCAACGTGGTCGTCACACAGCCAAGCAAGATTGAAGAAGGTAAGCCAGGTAGTATCACTTTTTTGGCGAATGCCAAATACGAACACTACCTGTACGAATCCCAGGCTTCGATCGTGTTGGTGTCAACGGATTTCCTGCCTGAAAAAGCCCTTTCAATGACCTTGATCCGGGTTGATCAGGTTTATCCGGCATTACAGAAGTTACTGGACGTCTACCAACAACAGCAAACAACTCCGGAAGGTATTGACCCTGGAGCTCATCTTCATCCGGAAAGTTTTGTTGATGGTTCCGCTTCCATTGGACCAGGCACGATCATCCAGGAAGGTGCCCATATAGGCGCCCGGACTGTTGTCCACGGTCAGGTATTTATCGGTCGAAATGTCGTTATCGGCGATGGTACAATCATCTATCCGGGTGTCCGGATCTATCACGATTGCCGGATCGGTGCGGGTTGCATCCTCCATGCCAATGCCGTGATCGGAAGTGACGGGTTTGGTTTTGCACCGGATGGTCAGGGTAATTACCAAAAAATTCAACAGATCGGCAACGTTGTCCTCGAAGATCAGGTGGAAATCGGCTCCAACACGGTGATTGACCGGGCTACCATGGGATCCACCCGTATTGGTACGGGATGCAAGCTGGATAATCTGATCCAGATTGCTCACAATGTGGAGATCGGCCCGCATACGGTCATTGCAGCCCAGACTGGCATAGCCGGAAGTGCAAAAATTGGTGCCTATTGCCAGATCGGAGGACAGGTAGGAATCATTGGTCACATCCGTATAGCCGACCGGGTAAGGATCCAGGCCCAGTCCGGCATCGCAGCCTCCATCGAAGAACCCGGTTCGGCCTGGTATGGATCACCAGCCATCCCTTACCGGGACTACCTGAAATCCTATGCCATATTCCGCAAGCTTCCGGAGCTGTTCAAGCGACTGATATCGCTGGAGAAAGAGCTGCAGTCCACCGAGGAATTAAGTGAATAGACGGTTATCGCAGGTTAATATCCCATGACTCCAAAGTGACCAGGAGCCGGTGATTTTACTTGCTGGATAAGTAGGATCCCGATAAGATCGCAGGCCAATAATCTCCGGATTTCGTCAGGAACCCTATCTTTGCACACGATTTATTCAGCCATAGCTTATGACCGCCAAACAATGCACGCTTAAAGATTCTTTCACACTCCGGGGAGTGGGACTGCATACCGGTGTTTCTGTGACCATGAAAGTCATGCCGGCTGCCGTCAATCACGGCGTAAAATTCCAACGCATTGATCTTCCGGATCGTCCAGTGGTCCCCGCGGACATCAACATGGTCCAGACCACTCAGCGGGGTACAACCATCGGTCGGGGAGATGCTTCCATTGCCACGGTCGAACACATCCTTTCCGCATTGGCAGGCTTTCAAGTCGACAATGCTTTAATCGAAATTGATGGCCCGGAAGTACCCATCCTGGATGGAAGTGCACGGACCTTTTATGCCGAATGTGAAAAGGCAGGGAAAGTGGCTCAGGATGCCGAGCGCGCCTATTTCGAAATCCAGGAGCCGATCCTGTATACCGATGAACAGAGCGGGGCGGAATACATGGCCCTACCGGCCGACCAGCTGGAGATAACCTGTCTGATCGATTTTAACTCCCCTTATCTGGGTCAGCAATATGCCACCCTGACTGACATCGAGGATTATGGCAAACAAATCGCATCTTGCCGCACGTTTGTTTTCCTCCATGAAATCGAAGGATTGATCGATCAGGGGCTGATCAAGGGCGGCGACCTCGACAATGCCATTGTTATTGCCGACCGGATCATGACCGACAGTGAATTGGAACGCGTGGCCCGGAAACTGGGTAAATCGGTGGTCCATGTTGAAAAAGAGGGCGTACTGAACACCACTGAGCTCCAGTTCAAGAATGAACCTGCCCGGCATAAATTGTTGGATGTCCTGGGTGACCTATCGCTCCTGGGCACGCCGATCAAAGGAAAAATTGTGGCCCGCAAGCCCGGTCATGGCCCTAATGTGGCATTTACCCGGGTCCTGAAAAAGAAACTGGTTGAGCAACGCAAGCTACGCGGCAAACCCAATTACGACCCCGATGAAACACCCGTCTACGACATCAATCAGATCCATAATTTTCTTCCCCACCGGCATCCCTTCCTGTTAGTAGATAAAATCATTGAATTAAGTCCTCAGCACGTAGTGGGGATCAAGAATATCACCTACGATCAGTGGTTCTTTCCCGGGCATTTTCCCAACAATCCCATCTTTCCCGGTGTTTTACAAATTGAAGCGCTGGCTCAAACCGGAGGCATACTGGCATTATCCACGGTACCTGACCCCGAGAATTGGGACACGCTGTTTATCAAAATTGATAACACCCGGTTTAAATCCAAGGTAATGCCTGGTGATACATTGATCTTAAAAATGGAATTACTCAACCCGATTCGCCGGGGAATCTGCCACATGTATGGCACAGCCTACGTGGGCAACAAAATTGTATCAGAAGGCGAACTCACTGCACAAATCATCAAAAGAGACGCATGACGGCATTTCACAATATCCACAAGGATGCACGCATCGGTCAAAACGTCACCGTTGACTCCTTTACGACCATCGGTGCCGATGTTGAAATCGGTGACAATAGCTGGATCGGTCCAAATGTCACGATCATGGACGGTGTCCGCTTGGGAAACAACTGCAAAGTATTCCCGGGAGCCGTACTTGGCGCCATCCCCCAGGACCTGAAATTTGAAGGCGAACAATCGACAGTTACCGTCGGAAACGGGGTCACCATCCGGGAGTACGTAACATTGAATCGCGGTACCAAAGCCAACTTTCAAACGCATATCGGTGACAACAGTCTGCTGATGG
The DNA here is from genome assembly GCA_020636135.1 of Lewinellaceae bacterium. Taxonomy (NCBI): domain Bacteria; kingdom Pseudomonadati; phylum Bacteroidota; class Saprospiria; order Saprospirales; family Lewinellaceae; species Lewinellaceae bacterium. The sequence goes on along the minus strand of JACJYK010000001.1, from coordinate 1,068,642 downwards.
CTTATGTGCATGTCGCTCACGATTGTGTACTGGGTAATAACGTCATCCTGGCCAACAGCTGTAACCTGGCCGGACACATTGAGATTGGAGAATACGCCATCCTGGGAGGATTAACGGCAGTTCATCAGTTTGTCAAAATCGGAGAACATGTGATGGTTGGGGGTGGATCGCTGGTCCGTAAAGATATACCACCGTTCGTCAAGGCGGCAAGAGAGCCCCTGTCATACGCCGGGATCAACTCGGTCGGTTTACGGCGAAGAGGTTTTTCATCCGAGATCATCAACCACATTCAGGATATTTACCGCGTTCTGTTTGTCAAAGGGTACAATACCACCCAGGCGCTGAATATCATCGAAACCGAACTGGAGGCGACGGAAGAACGCGACCAGATCATTCGTTTCATCCGTAATTCCGACCGCGGCATCATGAAAGGGTTCCGCCAGATCAATGGGACTGCAAATTGACCTGGATCACGTCGGTAAACAATTCCGGCATCGTTGGGTATTCCAGGACTTAACGACCACCATCCATCCCGGTGAGCGCATCGCCATAACCGGATCCAATGGGGCGGGTAAATCAACACTTCTTAAAATTGCCAGCGGACTACTCACCCCAAGTGCTGGCAAGGTCCGTTTCACCCTTGGAGGCAACCCACTCGAAGACGTACCGAAACACCTCAATTTTACCGCACCATATCTGGACCTTATTCAGGAATTTTCCGCCAACGAACTCATCGGTTTCCATATGAGCCACCGCCATTTATTACCAGGCTGGGATGCCGGTCGCTTCCTAGAAGCCTGCCATCTCTATGGAGAACGAAACAAGATCATCCGCCACTATTCCACCGGTATGCAGCAACGCCTGCGCATTGCCCTGGCGGTTCTGACATCCAGTGAACTGGTTAGCCTGGATGAACCTACTTCCAACCTGGATGAACATTACAAACAGTGGTATCAGGAATTACTGGAAACTTACCTTGGAGACCGGACCCTGATCATCGCTTCCAACGAACGATTTGATTACCGGATTTGTGGCAGAAAGATTGAATTGTAACAGGGGGAGAAGAGGCAAAAGATGTGGAAAAAGTAGAAGAGGTGGAAGAGGTAAAAGAAGTATAACTGATTACTGACTACTTGCTACTGACTACTCAAAAGTCTCTTTGAACCGGGAAAGGCGCTGGCGCATGGACTTCAGCCGTTCGATGACCTCGATGCGCGCTTCGTAACTGGTCTTGCCTTCTTTGATCTCGTTTTTGGCACCCTCGATGGTAAAGCCGCGTTCTTTGACCAGATGGAATATGAGGTTAAGCTGCTCGATGTTTTTCTTGGTGAATCGACGATCTCCCTTGGAATTCTTACTGGGTTTCAGCGTTGGAAACTCCGATTCCCAATAGCGGATCAGCGACTTGGAAACGCCGAGCATTTCCGCCACTTCTCCGATGGAGTAATACAGTTTTTCCAGTTTGGAAGTATCGATCATACAATAAAGATACTCAAATTCAGGACATGCAATAGCCTTGATATCAGCTATTTAAACATCGATATTGTTAGATACGATGCATGTTCCAATAAAATTGCAAGGGAAGGCCGATAAATTACTCTAACTCCTGTATCAAGTTCTCGATCAACTGACGTGTTCGTTGAGGGTGGGCTTTTCCTCCGGATGTGCGCATCACCTCACCCATAAACAAGCCGATCAGGTTTTTTTTGCCATTCTTCAGAGCTGCTGCTTTGTCGGGAAACTGTCTGAAGGCATCCCGGATCAGATCCTTGAGAAAACCCTCATCATCGGTTTGAACAATATTCAGCGCTTGCGCCATAACCTCCAGGGTATGATCCGGCGTCTCCAGCCACGCATCCCATAGGGTGCTGAAAGCTACTGTCCGATTGATCTTTTCATCACCGATCCAGGAGATCAACCCGATCAACTGGTTTTCAGAAAGAGGAAAGGTTTCACCCGCATCCATCGGTTTGATCTTATGGATGAAAAGGTCGGTCCATATCCTTCGGTGTTCAATGGGTAAAGCATCCGCAATCCGGAGGTAGAACGTAGCATCATGAAGATGACCTGCAATATTCGAAGCATCTTCTTCAGACAATTGGTATTCCTGTTGCAGGGTTTCCTTGATTTTCCAGGGCAAGGCTGGCATTTCCTGACGGATACGATCCACTGCTTCCTTCGTCACGGGGTAAGGGGGAAGATCCGGATCCGGAAAATAGCGGTAGTCATGCGCTTCTTCTTTACTACGCATTGGAATGGTAAGTCGCCGGTCTTTGTCAAAGTGCAATGTCTGCTGACGAATGACACCTCCTTCTCCAAGCAATTTGATCTGACGTTCGAATTCTGCTTCCACCGCCTGACGCGCAAACCGGCGTGAATTCACATTTTTGATCTCGCAACGCTGACCCAAAGTGGTTGATCCGGCAGGTTTCACCGAAACATTGCAATCGCACCGCAACGAACCTTCTTCCATGTTTCCATCGGAGACGTCCAGGTAACGGACCAATTGCTGGATTTCCGTGATGAATTCGTAGACTTCTTCCGGGCTGAAAAGGTCCGGCTCGGTCACGATTTCCAGCAAGGGCACACCCGCACGATTGAGATCGATCAGCGTATCATCCGGATCCTGATCGTGAATCAGTTTACCGGCATCTTCTTCCATATGCACATGATGGATGCGAACCTTCCGACCAGCATTGGCAAGGTAAAGAAATCCACCTTTACAGATAGGCATGGCATCCTGGGTGATCTGATAGCCTTTAGGTAAGTCGGGGTAGAAATAATTTTTCCTGTCGAAATAGACTGCGGGTGCGATCGTACTGTCCAGCGCCAGGCCCAGGCGGATGGCCTTTTCCATATGCTTATGGTTCGGCACCGGTAGGCTTCCCGGGTAAGCCAGTGAAACAACGCCAACCTGAGTATTAGGCGCAGCGCCAAAGGCATTTCGCTCCGCGCAAAATGCTTTACTAAGCGTGTTCATCTGGACATGGATCTCCAGACCAACCACCAGATCGTATTTCATAGCAGCATCGTTCATCAATACAGGAGTATGCTTACCAACATGGTTATCACCACAAAGATGGAAAACAATAAGAAATAGGATATCAACAGGATACCTGATTTAATAAAGGTTTTGAAGAATCTTTGCTGGTAAAAACGTCGCATCGCAATGAAGCAATAGATCATAAAAATGATCGTAGAGAATCCAATGAATGCGTCGGTGTTTAGGACGAAATTCAGCAAATAATTGATCGAAAAAATCAGAAACCCGAAGGCGTGGTTGTGAAACAGGAAAACCAGGTGCTCGACATACAGCTTTCGCCTCCGGATATAAAGCAGCTTCATGACCAGTGCCAGGGCGAAGATCAGGGCCAGGATCATCCACGTCAGATTACCGATGGCAAAGCGCAAAGCATCTCCCGGTGAGCGCAAAAGCCGGGCCAGCTGCGGTGCCAAAATGGCATTTACTCCTTTCAGCTGATAGGCTTTGATCATATCCTCCCGGCTCATCCCGGAATAGATGTCATAAAATGCAATTCTTATAGGCTCCTGATAAATACTAAAATCCGTCGAATCACCGCCACTAAAGCGTTTTCTGATTTGCTTTTCCAGGGTGTCCAATGTTTGTTCTTGCTGGGTGGACCATGTGTAATTGCTTCTGACCGAGTCCAACAACTCGATAGACTGCTCGCGGGTGACGGACTCCCTCCCCCACTGCTGGAAATTCTGGGAATCGTAGATGTCATTTAACGTGAGACTGAGTAAGAAAAAGTGGATGATCATAGAGATGAAAAAGATCCTCACCGGCTTGTAATAGCTGTTGATCTTTCCATCGAAAAATGCCTTGGTCAGCTTGCCGGGGATCATCAGGCTTTTCAGGGTCAGGAAGATCCGACCGTTAAAATTGAAGATGTCCTCAAACGCATCTTTGATGAAGTCCCACACGGAAACCATACCATCCGTACGCAGTTGGCCGCAATTCGGACAATAGTTGTCAGGAGCATTGAAGGATGTCCCGCAATTGAGGCACTGATGGATCTCCTTGTTGATCTGACGTTGTTTACGAGGCATATTGAAAGAGGTATCAGAGGTAACAAAGGTAAAAGAAGTAAAAGAAGTTGAGGAGGTAAAAGAGGCAGTGCCGACCGGGTGTAACGAGTGTCAGTAGGTATCCAAGGCAGAACTCCTCATCGACCCACGGCTTTAGCCTGGGAAAACTCAGGTAGGACCAGCCTGCCGGACCACGAAGCCGGGCTTCAGAAAGTCGCGTGACTAAGAAGGGGGCTTAAGGGCTTTAGGCCTAACAAAACATTACCAACAAAAAAGGGCTCCCGAAGAAGCCCTTTTTATATTCTCAGTTAATCAGTCTGCTTATTAGTAATCCAAAGCCTGGTTGGCGATGGAAGCTTTGCGCACCAGTTCCTGGTATTCCTGCGGTGTCAACCCATCCATGACGTAGTCGATGGGATTGATCTGCTTGCCATCGTGATGCACCTCGTAGTGGCAATGCGGAGCAGTTGATGTACCTGTACTGCCGACCAGGCCGATCTGCTGGCCTTTGGTCACGTGTTGTCCTACTTTCACATCGATGCGCGACATATGACCGTACAGGGTTTCAAAACCGTATCCATGGGCGATGACCACGTGTTTACCAAACCCGCGACCACCATTGACCACTTCGACCACTTTACCGTCACCGGTAGCCTGAATGGCGGTACCTTTCGGCGCGGAAAAGTCGATGCCGTAATGCATCTTGCGGATCTTATAAATGGGATGAATACGCAATCCAAAACCGGACAACAGGGTGACGCTGCGATTTAATTTATCTTCCCGTACCGGTTTGATAGACGGTATGGACTTCAGGCGATCTTCATTCTTGGCGACCAGGTTGGTAATGGTATCCAAACTCTTGGTCTCCAGATAGAGCTGACGCTCCAGCTTGTCTACTTTTTTCTGTGTACTGATCAGCAACTGGCCCGTATTTTCATATTGTTGAAACTCCTCGTATTGCTGGTGACCACCCACACCACCATTCCATACCGCTTCATCGATCGGGTCTACCCCTAATAACGTGCGGTGAACATTGGCGTCGCGTTCCTGGATGTTATTCAGAACCTTACTCAGCATGTCCAGCTGATCGGTCAATCCGCTGTAATGGACCTTCATATTCTCGATCTCATTCAGCAGTAATTTTTCTTTAGGGGAAGGAAAGTATTCGTGGATTAAATAAACCAGCAATAATGCAGAAACCAAACTTGCTGAGGCAAAACCAAATACCTGCATAAGGCGCTGCTTCAGAGACACTTTTACCTTCTCAAATCGCAACGTATGCGGGTTATAAACATACTTATCTGAGCTCATGTATACACATCATTATACGAACCAATAATAATTTTAGATATGTTCCATGTGAAGATTAGGCGTAAAATTAGCAGGAAAGCCTTGCTAAACAAAATTTTAACGAACAAATAACCTTTAGCACCCAGTCTTAACAACCATATTCAGATCATATTACATTATTATGTAATTGAAAAACCGAAACTGTTTCCGGAAAGCAAACAGAACCCGAGAATTTCTAATTTTACAGCCCAATTCAATTCAAATACCGTACCATGACGGCACAGGAAATCAGACAAACCTTCTTGGATTTCTTTCAATCCAAAGACCACCGCATCGTTCCCTCGGCTCCCATCGTCAATAAAGATGATCCAACGCTGATGTTCACCAATGCCGGCATGAATCAATTCAAAGATTCATTCCTCGGCAATAAGCCCCCGGTATATCCACGCATTGCCGATACTCAGAAATGCCTGCGGGTATCCGGAAAGCATAACGACCTGGAAGAAGTAGGCCGGGATAGTTATCACCACACGATGTTTGAAATGCTGGGCAACTGGTCCTTTGGTGACTATTTTAAGAAGGAAGCCATCGCCTGGGCCTGGGAATTACTCACCGGTGTATACGGCCTGGACCCCGAACGCTTATATGCGAGTGTATTTGCCGGTGATGAAGCGGAAAATCTGGATACCGACCTGGAAGCGGAAAACCTTTGGAAACAATACCTCCCCGGAGAGCGCATCCTGCGCTTCAGCAAAAAAGATAATTTCTGGGAAATGGGCGATACCGGCCCCTGTGGACCCTGTTCCGAAATACACATCGACCTCCGTTCGGATGCAGAACGGGCGGAACTTCCCGGTCGTAACCTGGTCAATGAAAGTCATCCTCAGGTTATCGAGATCTGGAACCTGGTCTTCATTCAATACAACCGGAAAGCAGACAGCACGCTGGAGGAACTACCTGCAAAACATGTCGATACCGGTATGGGATTCGAACGGCTTTGCATGGCAATCCAGGGTAAAAAGTCCAACTACGACACCGACGTATTCACACCTTTCATCGAACTCATTGAACAATCTACCGGTATCAGGTATACCGGCCGTTATACAGAGGAGGCTAAGTCAGACATTGCCATGCGCGTGGCCTCCGATCATATCCGGGCAGTTGCCTTCACGATCGCCGATGGTCAACTCCCGTCAAACACTGGCGCCGGATATGTCATCCGGCGCATCCTGCGCCGTGCCGTACGCTACAATTTCAGTTTCCTCGGGCAGGATCAGCCTTTCTTGCATACCATGATACCGTTGCTTGCGGATCGCTTTCAGCATGTATTTCCGGAACTCAAAGCCCAGGAGGAGTTTGTCCGCCAGGTCGTCTTTGAAGAGGAGCGCTCTTTCCTGCGCACACTGGCAGCGGGACTAAAAAAAGTGGATCAGGCTGAAGTTACGGATGGGGTGCTCGATGGTGCTTTCGTTTTTGAATTGTATGATACCTATGGATTTCCGATCGACCTGACCCGTCTCATCGCAGTCGAAAAAGGGCTTACTGTTGATGAGAATGGTTTCCGGCTGGCGCTGGAAGCCCAGCGTGAACGATCACGTGCCGATGCCAGTGTAGAGACTGGTGATTGGGTGATCCTCCGGGATGGCAGCTCCCATTTTGTAGGCTACGATGAATCCGAAGTCGACGCAACCCATGTCCTGAAATACCGGCAAATGCTGGTCAAAGGAAAGCCGGTTTATCAACTGGTCCTGGAAACGACACCATTCTATGCGGAAGGTGGGGGTCAGGTTGGCGATACCGGCACCTTATGGTTTGGCGGGGAAGCCATCCGGGTTATCGACACCATTAAAGAAAACGACCTCTTCATTCATCTGGTCAATAAACTACCAGATGCCAGCACACTGAAACAGCCGGTCAAGGCTGTCATTGATGCGAATCGCCGGCATCTCATTGAAAATAACCACTCAGCCACCCACCTGTTGCATGCCGCTTTACGTCAGGTATTGGGCGATCACGTGCACCAAAAAGGATCACTGGTCAATGAAGACTATCTGCGCTTCGACTTCTCCCACTTCAAGAAGGTCGAACAGGATGAACTGGACCGTATCGAGCAGATTGTCAATGCCAGGATCCGTGAGGACATACACCGGGGTGAAGACCGGGGGATTCCTATCGAGCAAGCCAAAGCCGCCGGAGCGATGATGCTTTTTGGTGAAAAATATGGCGATACCGTGCGGATGATCACCTTTGATCCGGGTTATTCCCGGGAATTGTGCGGGGGTTGCCATGTTGGCACCACCGGAAAGATCGGACTCTTTAAGATTACGTCCGAATCAGCGGTCGCTGCCGGGGTACGCCGTATCGAGGCTAAAACCGCGGTAGGCGCTGAAACCATGGTCCGCGACGAAGAAGCCACACTACGGAATATCCGGCAATTGGTTAAAGCTCAGCAGGATCCCACGCCCCAGATTGAACAATTGCTGGAAGAAAACCGCGCCTTAAAGCAAAAAATCGAGGCCTTACTGGGCCAGCAAGCTGTGTCGCTCAAAGCGGACCTGGCTGGTAAAGCAAAAAGTAAAGATGGGTTCCGGGTTTTGACCGAGGTCGTTCAGATCGAGGACAGCAAAGTTCTCAAAGATCTTGTCTTCCAGCTGGAGGCTACCCTGCAGCCCGCCATTGTCGCCATCGGTGCCGCTGTAGACGGGAAACCGCAATTGTTGATCAAGATCAGTCAATCCCTGGTTGACGAAAAAGGCTGGCACGCAGGCAATCTGGTCCGTGATGCCGCCAAAGCCATCCAGGGCGGTGGCGGAGGACAACCCTTTTTCGCCTCGGCAGGCGGTAGCGACACCGGAGGGTTGGGTGCCGCCATCGACGTAGTCCGTAAGGTAGTAGGTGGTTAGGGTTCGCAACCCTGCATAAAACTGCGGGGTTGATAGTTGTCCTGTTGATCGAGAACCGTCGAGTAAAATCAGTTTTTGCTGTTTACTTCACGTAATAGTTCATCTACTGCTGCTTTTAACTGCTGGTCGTCACCAACCTTGTATTCCGGATCATTTTCCACCTGGATGTCCGGTACAGCTGGGCCATGCTCCATATTTTTACCGGTAGCTTTAACATACCAGGCCCGGAAGGGAAGCCGTACAAAAGAGCCATCCATCAGCCCATAACCACCCGTTGAAATGACCGCACCAAAGGTGGCTTTTCCGACCAGCTTACCGATCCCTAACGTCTTATACGCATGGGAAAAAATCTCTGCATTGGAATAGCTGGACTCATTGCACATAGCTATCGAAGGCTTGGTCCAGGCCGATAATGGAAGCCGCTCACCATACGGATAGTGGTCTTTGAATTTGGTATTTTCTTTCTTAAGGTCATCGGCCGCACCGCGTGGAATGGTATAGGCGTGCTGACGGACATTGAGAACCGCCATCAACATGTCAGTGGTCCACCCTCCCCCATTATACCGCACATCGATCACGACTCCTTCCTTACCGTTTCCGCTGGCCATCAATTCCCGCTCAAATCGTTCGAAGCTTGGCCAGTTCATACCCTGGATATGGATGTATCCCAGTTTGCCATTTGAATATTTGGAAGTCAGGTCTTTGCGTTGCTGCACCCACTCATCGTAAAGATCAGCATTGATGGATACCGAAGGTCGCAGGACTACGTCCCGGGTAGACCCATCTTTACCACGAACACTCAGCAAGGTGCGTTCATTGGCCGTATTTGCCAATAGTTGGTAAAAATTACCCGAATTGGTGATCGCCTGTTCATTGACTGCGGTGATCACATCACCAATCTGCAATGCATTTTCCTTTGCCGCCGGCGTATTGGCAATAACATGGGTTACTTCTACTCCGGAATTCACCGGTTTGACTTCAGCGCCCAACTTGCCGGTAGTCTCCCGCTGGGTCTCTTCCGGTGTGGATCCGAACAAACCCATATGGCTTGAATTGAGCTGACCCAGCATTTCATTGAATAAATAGATGAAGTCCTGTTTGGTCGAAGCCGCCATGGCCCAGGGCTTGTATTTCTTCTTCAATGCATCCCAATCGTATCCATGGAATTTCGGATCATAAAAGCCCTCTTCAATGGTTTTCCAGGCCTCTTCAAACACCTGTTCCCGTTCTGCAGGCTGGTCAATTTTCATTTTGGCAACAAAAGGCAGGCGCTCCGGTTTACCATCCGGCAGCTTAAGCCGGTTGATTGATCCAGGCGTAGAAAAGTAATACAGGTATTCATTTTTGGGACCTAATTGGGTTCCCCAGATACGCCCATTGCTGAGAACCGTCTTGAGGTCCGATCCATCCCATTTGACACTCTTTAACTCCGGGTCTCCCTCTGATCCGGCCCGACCGCCATTAAAGGTTGTAAAGAAAAAGGTCTCCCCATCCCTGGAAATGGACAGATCTCCTTCATTGCCCGGGAAATGGGTCACCTGAACCAGACGCTCATAAATATCGTCCAGATCGATGATCAGGCTGTCAGGCTCTTTTTTGTCTTCCTTTTTGGCATCTTTCTTCTCGGCAAATAACTCTGTCTCTTTGTCTCCGTCCCAGTCGGGTTTGCTCTTTTCCCAGTCCTCCTTTTTCAGCCAGGCAAACCAAACATCATTATCACCGTTGTTGCGTATGGACATAAATCCCAGTTTGCTCCCATCCGGACTCCAGAATGGTTGGGAATCGTCACGCGGATGCATGGAAACATTGGTAGGCTTGAGGTGATTGTCAACCGGCTGAATATACACATCAGAATTAAAGTCAAGGTCCGATAAAGCATAAGCCAGCCAGCGACTATCCGGACTCCAGGCTACACCACCAGGCGTATCCCAGCCATCCTGCATGACCACCTGATTTTTTAACATCCCGGTACTGTCCACATCCATCACAATCAATTTACCTCTGCCCTGAAGGACCGCAACCTTTTTGTGGTCCGGAGAAATAATCAACTCACCTTCATCCTCCGGGGTGCGGGTGATTCGATGGACATCAAATTTCAGAGTCAGGAAAGGATTGGCTTGTTTTGGATCTGAAGACTTAGCCGAATATATTTCATAGTTTCCATCACGATCGGAAATGAATAGCAGGACCGAATCGCTAACCCACACCGGATTCCGGTCACGGAAAGGATGGTGGGTGACCTGTGTGGTTCTGTCGATATCTTTGTCCACCGCTTTGATAAAGATATCCCCATGAATGGTCAGTGCCATCATTTTTCCATTGGGTGACACGGCATATTCATCGGCTCCACTGGAGAAGGACTTGTCCACTACCGGATCAAAGCGGTCATCGCCGGTCAATGTGAGATTTATCGGTGTAGATTTCCCTTGTTTAAGATCAAGGCGTAATATTTCATTGCCCTTTTCTACCACGCCCACATCACTCATCCCTACATCGAAATAGCGGATACCGGTACCTTTAAAATTGGTAACCTGGCGCTGTTTGCCGGCACTTGCGTCTGCATTGACTGGAATGACAAACAGGTTATAGCGTCCGTCCTGCGCAGACAACCAATACAACTGATTATCCTTTCCCCACGCAGGCTCGATATCCTGTCCATCAAATGTGGTGATCTGGTGATAGGTTTTGGTAGGAATGTGATAGATCCAGATGTCGCGGTTCGCCGGTCCATGGTAATCTTCCCGAACAATCCGGCATGACCCCCGCTCAAAAGCAATCATTTTGCCATCCGGGGAAAGAACCGGATTGTAACCTAATGCATCCAGCAATCGTCCCGGAGTGCCACCCTGGGCTGGAACAGTATGGATCTCATACTCCCACTCCACCGAAGCAAAATCCCGGTTGGTGGTAAAGTAGATCTGGCCATCCGAACCCCAGGAAGGTTCGCGGTCCGCTGCCGAATGGTAGGTCAGCCGTTTGACTGTTTTTCCTTCACGGTCTACTATGAAAAGGTCATCATTCCCAAACCGGTTACCGATAAACACGATGTTCTTGCCATCCGGGCTCCAGTGCGGTTCGTATTCATAGGCTTCATGAATGGTGAGCCGCTGCGGGTCCGAACCGTCCGATTTAGCCACCCAGATGTCCCCCTGGAAAGAAAAGGCAATGGACTGGCCGTCCGGACTTATAGCCGGATAGCGAATGATGGGTTGGGCTTCAATGAACGTACTTATGAGCAGTAGCAGGATTACCAGGTTTAGATACCTTATCATCTCGGTTTATTTTGACACCCAATAATAACCATTTCAGCCAATTTCCCGGTCAATCAAACGGATTAATGAGCCTTGCGAATACCAACTCAATCAGGAACCACTGTTGTTAATTCACATTACTGCAGGCTGAATTGGTGACTCAACAACCCAATCAAGCGAAAATACCACTGGCTTTAGAAAGAAAGCGCCGTGCCCGCCAGGGCAAGAAGTCACCTATTCACAAATAGTCAAAATTGACCGCCAACTTCCATGCTTACAGCATCATTCCCCTAACCGCTCGCAGGCGTTGGGTGAGATCATGGAACCAAAAAAGATCCCGTTCATCATCAACTTGGTTGTACCATACCAAAAGGCACGAAAATTGAGATCATCCGCAAAATTGATGACCCGCCCTCGGCCTAATTGATTGACGACCACCTCGGCACTGCCATCCATTGCTGGGAGATATGCTGCAGGTACATACCCGCTCAACCGCGCATGATCGGTGTATTGAATCGGAGTGGCATTTTTATTGGCCGGCATTTCGAACAAGGTGTTACCTCTGCGGAAAATGGGCAAAGTCTCCCGTGTATAGCCGAATGCCAACGGATGGGTAAGATCCATTTTTGCCTGCATGATTGCACCGGCAATGTACCGGGTACGCTGGTAATCACTCAGCTCCCCATACGGGAGGTTGATGTCATCCCCATCTTTAAGGCTTTTCCTGCTGACTTTAGCCAGGTTATTGGAAGCAGCCCACAATGCCGCTCCCTCCATATTAATCAGGATACCACCGGCCTGCACCCAGGATTTCAATTTATCCACACCGGCCTGATTGATCCGCGGAGATCCATCCGGAATGATGACTGTCGTATAACGCTGGATGTCCAACCGTGAAAAATCGGTTGAAGAAATTAAGGTAACCGGTATCTGAAAACGCTGGTCCAGCATAAACCAAATCTCACCAGCATCGCTGGACTGGACCCCCTCTCCGATGACCAATGCGATCTTGGGCTCCTGGATGGCCGATGTATTCGGGCTACCCAGGTTGATCGGGTGGGTGTATCCACTGGACAGTGCATAGGCATTTACGCCCATTTTCTGGCAGAGCGATTCCAGCAAAGCGTGGATAGACTCTGCATCCATGGATTGATTGGCGACCGGGAGAATCAGACATCCGGCAGCGAAATCCCGCTTTTCTGAACCTACCATTCCCTGCAATGGTTCATCATTAGCCCTGACATGCAACCCTTTTGCCAGCAGCTGATAAGCAATTGCAGGCGTAAAATAATCTTCCCAGGGGATCATATACGCATAAGTTGCTTTTCCACCTTTGATCATCCCCGGCTTAAGCATTCCATCAGCGGGACTGCCTAACAAATCCGGTCGGAAATTCCGGGCATCCAGCGTGGCATATTCCACATTATAAGCCAGGGGCATGGTCCAGGTTGATATGTCATAAAAGATGCTGTCTTCAAAATGGGTGATCGTTTCAAACAAAGCTCTTACCACCCGGTACTGGGTCTGGTCCATGGGGATGATGTAGGCATCTTCACTAAAGTTTTTCCCCTGTGCCGAGACCGGCTGTTTTAAATGGTAAATGTTAATTTGCTGCTGCTTGAGCTGATCCACCAGACGCGCCACTTTCACCGGATCCTGTTTATCCTGAAAGACATAGGCTTTGACCGGGAATGATTTTGCTTCTTTCGCATTGTCAATAAAAAACTGCCGTTGATACGTCAGCAAGTCATTACGCAGGCCGACGGCAGCCCGATAGGTGGACAAGGCGGTATTAACATGGTTACGGATAGCATAGGGAAAAGAAAGCAATCCGTTATCGGTTTCCCGCAGGTGTCCGCGAGCCGAGGCTTGTTCAAAAAGGATGCCCACACATCCGTTCATATCTGGATAGGATGAGCCTTTGCCGTAATAATAGTCGTCGTAATTCTGCTGGGAGAAGTACAGGGAACCGATGCTGTCCAGAGCTTTGACGTGATATTCTGCAATCGCAAAGGTTAGTTCCTGATTTATTTTCGGAGTCAACGGATGTACCCGTCGCTGATCGCCGGGCATGAAGAAAAAAGTACTGTTGGATCCCATCTCATGGTGGTCCGTGAGGATATTGGGCCTCCAGGCATAAAAGTTGGCCACACGGCCACGCGATTCGGGGTGTTGCAGCAACATCCAGTCCCTGTTCAGATCAAACCAGTAGTGATTGGTACGTCCTCCTGGCCAGGGTTCATTCAATTCTTCTGACGCCGGATCGGAGATCAGTTCCTGTCCTTTATAGCTGTTTACCCACCCGGAAAAGCGCTGTACTCCATCGGGATTAAAACATGGATCAAACAAGATCACGACATGATCCAGGATATCTTTTACCTCTTTGCTTTGTCCTGCTGCGAGGTAATAAGCCGTCAATAAAGCAGCATTGACGCCGCTGGGTTCGTTGCCATGGATGCTGTAACCCTGATACAATACGGTAGGCATATCCTGAGGATCCATGCCCACATCCTGATTCGGATCGCACCATGCCATGTGTTTTGCCTGGATGGCCTTTATGTTGCGTTGGTTTGCTTCCGAAGTGATGGTCAGCAATAAAAGCGGCCGTGCTTCATAAGTCCGGGCATACTCCTGCACGGTTATCCGGTCCGATTCTCTGGCTAATTGTAACATGTATTGGTACAAGCGGTCATGGCTTACGTGCCACTCTCCTACTTCATGACCGAGAAAGGCTGCCGGGGTGGTAATTGCCGGATCATAAGGTATGTCCGGAAGATAATATGCCAGCGTAGGTTGCTGTCCGGACAAGGCACAAGCCACAGAAACCCCCAGGGCTATGACCATGGACTTAGCGATTTGTGTTACTTTTGCGGGCAAGAACGGATTCAAAAGTTTATGCATTGGATTCTTATTATTAGCATGATTTTATTAGTGGCCGCCCTCTTGGTGACCAATGTCTATTACCGGATCAAAGTATTAAAACTTTCAAGAAAACTTACCCGGTCCAAGATTGAAATTTCTCCTAAAATGTTATTTCAGCCCGGGTCAGAAACGGAAGATTTATTAAAACGCTTTCCCGGACACCGTGAGGATATCCGCTTACTTGCGAAATATATGAAGCAATCCATGCAAACTTTTATCGTTTTGCTGGTCGCCATCCTGCTGATAGCATGGTTTTTCAACAACGGATGGATAAGTCCGTCCTAACCTGTTTTATATGCGTATAGGAGTAGCCGGTGCAGGGCACCTGGGAAAAATCCACTTGCGATGCATCCAACAAATATCTGAATACGAACTCGTTGGATTTTACGACACGAATCCGGATACCCGTGAGATGGTTGCCGCTGACCTGGGTGTTCAAGCATTTTCGGATTACCCTTCATTGGTTGCCGCTTGTGATATCCTGGATATTGTGACCCCTACCGGAACCCATTATGCCCTCGCCTCAGAGGCATTGATTGCCGGAAAACATGTATTCATCGAGAAGCCGGTGTGTGCCACCATGCTGGAAGCCAGCGAATTATTACAACTGGCTCGCAACAAAGGGCTAAAAGTACAGGTCGGTCATGTAGAGCGCTTTAATCCTGCCTTTCAGGCCATTGAGCCATATGGATTTGAACCCATGTTCATTGAAGGTCACCGCCTGGCCCAATTTAATCCGCGAGGTACGGACGTATCTGTAGTCCTTGATCTGATGATCCATGATCTGGACCTGGTCCTGCACCTGATCCATGCTCCGGTTAAAGAGATACACGCAAACGGTGTGGCGGTTATCTCCAAAGAACCGGACATCTGCAATGCACGCATTGTGTTTGAAAACGGAGCCACTGTCAATCTGACTGCCAGCAGAATTTCACTGAAGAATATGCGCAAATTGCGCCTCTTTCAGCCACACTGCTATGTATCCATCGACTTCCTCGAAAAAGAGGTACAAATCGTTCAGCTGGCCGATACCGTCAGTCCGGATCAGGCATCCGAATACATTCCGCTTGATACCGGTCATGGCCGTAAATACATCAAATTGGAGAGTCCGGTCGTGCAGCCCAACAATGCGATCGTGGATGAGCTCCGAAAATTTCTCCAGAGCATCCGGGATGATAAACCGGTATTGGTAGATCTGGAGGATGGCACGCGGGCGTTGGAGATCGCGTTCAGGATCATGGAGAAGATCAATGCATCGCATGCAGCCATCTGATCAACTTTTATTGCGGGTTCTTTTGCCGGCAATCATCCTTGTATCCGGTTGCATCAAAGAAGTCCCTCCGGTGACCTATCTTGTCCTTGAGCAACCAAAATTTGATCTTCGCTTTGCCGAAACCACTACCGATCAGGAGCTTACGGAATACCATTTGTATGGAGATCAGGGATTTTTGGGAGCCTTCCGCATTCCCGCAGTCGCTCCGATCGGGTCTCCCAATGTTGAAAAATCCATAACACTCTTTCCAGGCGTTCGGGAAAACGGACTACAGCTGTATCCTGCGTTATATCCTATGCTTGAGCCATGGATCATTGAACCCGCAGCTATTCCCGCCGACAGTCAGACCATTCAGCCGGTTTTCCGGTACAAGGATCGCGTTAAATACCGCTGGCTGGAACCTTTTAACGAGTCTTTGTCCCTGGACCTGGACCTGGATCAGGATACCTTTACCCACCTGAAGATTATACCCGGTATTGGCATCGGAGGCTCGGATGCAGCTACTACCAGCCTTACCAGGGCCCATCCCGTGATCGAGGTGACGACGTCGGTTGCACTGACACAACTTCCCAAGGATGGCAGTCCAATCTGGATGGAGTTGCATTACCATGGAGATGTCTTGCTGCAAATCGGGCTTCGCGGTGTTGCTCCTGGCATCAATCCGGTAATCAATTATAAACTGGCGCTATTCCCTAAAGCAGAGTGGAACAAAATATATATTAACTTTACCCCTGATGTACAATTGTCCGACCTCTCGGAATATCAGGTTGTATTCCGGGCAGAACTCCCGGATACCCTCTCGGAAGGGTCTGTATATTTGGATAATATTAAATTGCTACATCTGTAGATGAATCGCCAGAGACGCCTGTTAGATACGCGGATTTACATCGCTGCCGATTTCCTCATGGCAGCGCTTGCCTGGACCTTGTTCTTTATCTACCGTAAAAATCTGGAGAACGGTTCTATCCAGTTACCTGCCGACCTGAACGATATCAACTACTTCTACGCTGTATTGATCATCCCCGTCGGCTGGATACTATTCTACTATATATTTGACAAATACAACGACATCTACCGTCTCTCGCGCCTGGCTACCTTCACCCGCACTTTCTTCCTGAGTTTCATGGGGGTGGTCTTCTTGTTTTTCACCCTGATCCTGGATGACTTCATCGTGAACTACCGAACCTATTACCAGTCCTTCCTTACCCTGTTTTGCCTGCATTTCCTACTCACGGTCACCTCCCGGATGATCCTGCTGACGCGGGCCTCCCGTAAACTGAAAGCTGGTCTGGTGGCGTACAATACCATCATTATTGGCGGGGATACCACTGCATTGGAATTGTATCAGGACATTATCTCCAGGCCAAAAAAATTGGGACATAAGTTCATTGGATTCATTGACAGCAATGGAAAATCGAAAAATCTGCTGGCTCAATATCTACCCAAATTAGGACATATAGCACAGCTGCCCGACATCATCGAACATCAGGAGATCGAGGAAGTATTGATTGCCATCGAGACCTCTGAACACAACCGGCTAAAAAGCATTCTGAATATTCTGTTTGATTACGACGACCGGGTCCTGGTGAAGATCACACCTGACATGTATGACATCATGCTGGGAACGGTGAAAATGAATCACGTTTACGGCGCCATCCTGATTGAGATCCAACCGGTGTTGATGCCCAAATGGGAAAAAATGCTTAAACGGCTGATGGACATTGTGATCAGCCTGATTGCATTGGTAATCCTGTTCCCCCTGATCATTTACATCATCATCCGGGTGCGGCTGTCTTCTCCCGGCCCGATTTTCTTTACCCAGGAGCGGGTGGGTCAAGGGGGTGAGCCGTTCAATATCATCAAGTTCCGCTCGATGTTTGTCGATGCCGAACCGAATGGGCCACAGCTTTCCCATTCCGATGACGAGCGTTGCACCCCGTGGGGGCGGCTCATGCGTAAATGGCGACTTGATGAGATACCGCAATTCTGGAATGTGTTGAAAGGTGATATGTCACTGGTAGGCCCCCGCCCGGAACGCCGCTATTACATCAACAAGATCCTGCAGAAGGATCCGCATTTCAAACATCTGCTCAAGGTGCGCCCGGGTATCACATCCTGGGGACAGGTCAAATATGGATATGCCTCTACCGTGGAGCAAATGGTACAACGCATGAAATTTGACATCCTTTATCTGGAGAATATGTCCCTGGCGCTGGATATCAAGATCATGTTTTATACGATCCTGGTCATCCTGCAGGGCAAAGGCAAATAATCATCCGCTTCCGATGGTCCCCAGCCGCATGAAATAAGGGAATGTCACGCGAACTTCCATTTCCCCATCCAGTTTATCCTGAATCGCGCGCATCAACGCACCCACTGGATTGACCGCATATTTATCGATGTATTTTTGTACACTGGACCAGGTATTGAAATAGCCCTCAAGCATTGGCAAGTCCCATACAAACGATTGCCTGAATTCCGGGCAAGGGACCTCCGGAAATGGAAAGTAGAGGTTACGGTAATGTTCATCCACGTGTCTCCGTTCAGCAGATAAAAATTCCCCAAATGTTCTGGAATGAAACGCAGCCAAAATCTCCTCCAGGCCTTCTATCTGTAATGATCCGTAGCCTAAGGCGGCAATTTTAGACCCGGACTTCCCAACCCGGCGCACCTCCTGGTAGAATGCCGGGCGATCAAACCAGTGGATAGCCTGAGCGATGGTCACCATATCAATGCTGTTATCCGGCAATGGCGTTTTTTCCGACGGACAATGGATGAACTTAACATTTTCCGGGCCCCGGGCAAAGTTGAGCTGATTGGCGCTATGATCCGTGGCAAAAACCTGGGTAAAATCAGTA
Organism: Lewinellaceae bacterium; assembly: GCA_020636135.1. Classification (NCBI taxonomy): domain Bacteria; kingdom Pseudomonadati; phylum Bacteroidota; class Saprospiria; order Saprospirales; family Lewinellaceae; species Lewinellaceae bacterium. The sequence goes on along the minus strand of JACJYK010000001.1, from coordinate 1,050,095 downwards.
GCAAGCTGTCGGGCCAGTTGTCCATTACCTGTCCCCGCATCCCATAGCCTATCCCGGCCATCTGCATTCTCCAGGAGAAAATTTATCAATGTCTTTGGATAAGCAGGACGATAAAGAGAGTAACCTTCCGCCTGCCGCGAGAAGTGATCATTGCGTGTCAATTCTTTTCGTTTAAGGGATGATCTAAATTGTCATCCAGGATTAACACCAAATTAAGACGGTTTAACATTATGCAAATAATTAGCTGAGGCCAACTCCGGTAAATTGGCGAAAAGTATCACGATGAACCAAATATTTACCTCTCTTTTCATTTTGTCCTTATTCTTTCTGGAAGCCGGCTGCATCTCCTGTCCGAAATCTGATTCCGAAAGCATTTCGAATGCGCGGGTAACCACTGTTAAAATAGTACATTCCAATACGGAAGATCGGTTGGTCACCCTGATCGAACAAGCCATGATGCGGAGTGGATGGAAAGTAATAGCAAATAATCGGGTGTCAGCCTTTCTGCCCACCGGTTCTCCGGTTTCCATTCAAGTGTTGGATACATTTTATTCCATACCCCAGACAGGACTTATTGTTCAGGAGTTGTTTCAGGCAAAACAGTCCGACTGTATCCTCCGGTATACTTACCATAACCTTTGGAGGGAACGTATGGCAAATTTCAATGCCTCCTTGATCCAAACCTCTACCGGTGAAGTAATATCAACTTTTGATTTTAAACAAAAAATAGGAATTGGCAGTAAACAGACGAAAGCCGTTCTCGATAAAATGGCTACGGCATTCGCCATACATCTCCAGTAATCCCCAGGATTTTTATCAGAGACTACGTCCGCAGGTGATCAGACCCATCAAGGTTAATTAATTGTTGCGACTTCATTCACAAGGCTTCTGCCAACATCACGGCGAAAGCAACTCGATCACCCATCCGCCATCATCCTGTGGAGAATAATAAAAACGATCGTGCAGGCGGTTTTCCTGTCCTTGCCAGAATTCAAAATTGGACGGTACGACCCGGAAACCTCCCCAGAAATCCGGCAAGGGTATGTTACCATCCTTAAATTTTTCTTTCATGTGTTCCCACTGTATCATCAGTGCCTTACGCGATGAGATCACGCTGCTCTGCTGTGAGATCCAGGCACCCAGCTGGCTACCCCGGGGCCGGGAGATGAAATAGGACAAAGACTCCGCTGTGGATATCTTGCTGGCTGTTCCGGTAATGATCACCTGGCGGTGCATTTCGATCCAGGGAAACATCAGCGCAACCTGAGGATTATCACTTATTTCCCGGGCCTTGCGGCTGGCGTAGTTGGTAAAGAAAACAAAGCCTTCCCGGTCAAATGATTTCAGCAGGACCGTCCGCAGCGATGGTGCTGCCCCGGCCGATGCGGTAGCCAGACTCATGGCATTGGTGTGGTCACCATAAAGTTCTTTGGCTTCGGAGAACCATTGTTCAAATTGGGTGAAGGGATCCGGATTCATATCCTCCAGACTGATCTCCGGGGCCCTGTACTCCTTGCGCATGTCGAATAACTTCATGATACTGTGTTTTCCTTTGGGTAACTATTCACCGTTAACGTTAGCGGTTGCTCCACAAAGATACGCAGGTCCAGCATTCCACCTGGTTTTTCCCCAGGCTAAAGCCATGGGATTATAGGGGTTTCTGACTTTGATACGATTTGCTCAGGCTGAAGCCATGGAACTATGAGAGTTTCACCTGTGATACCTCTTTTACCCCTGATACCTCTTTTGCCCTTTTTCCTTTTCCCCTTCTCCCTTTTTCCCTTTCCCCTTCTCCCTTCTCCCTTTTCCCTTTTCCCTTAATCAATATCCCTGGATTTCCTCAACGCCTCCCGGTACTCAGACAGGATGTTGGATTTTGAAATGAAACCTTTATACTTTCCTCCATCCAGGACCGGAAGGTTCCAGGCTCCCGTCTTCTCGAACTTGGAGAGCACCGAAGACATGGGCTCATTCCATTCGATGGTCGCAGGAGGAAGGATCATCAAATCCTTGGCCTTCAGCTCCTGGTACCGGCTGGTATCAAACATAATCGGGCGGATGTCATCCAACAGTAACACACCCATCAACTGTCCGGTCTGAACGACCGGAAATAAGTTACGCCGGGAGCTAGCAATAATTTTCACCAGATCCCCAAGGGTCATTTCAGGATTAATTTGCCGCAAATCCGTTTCCAGTAAATCCTGCATTTCCATCTGATGCAGCGAAATCGCTTCCTGGTGTTCAAAGTTGATGTCTTCCAATAACTTGGATTGCAGGTAGATCGGCTTCTGGTGGAAGTACAACTTCATAAAATAGGCACAGGACACGATGATCATCAGGGGGATAAACAGGGTATATCCTCCGGACATCTCAGCGATCAGAAAGATCGCAGTGAGCGGAGAATGCATAACACCCGCAAGCACACCACTCATCCCCAGGAGGATATAATTCGTCGGGTTGATCAGCCAGGAAGGAAATGCCAGTTCAACCAGAGAAAAAAACAAATATCCCAGATAAGCTCCCGTGATGAAGGAGGGAGCAAACATACCTCCGTCACCACCCCCACCCAGGGTCAGGCTGGCAGCGATCGGCTTAAACAGGACCAGTGCGATCATGAATATTGACAGGAACAAGGCCGTATTGGGTAAGAAACTAAACAAGGAAGACTCGTAAAGTCCGTTCACTTCATGATCCAGTAAAAACCGGACACTCAGGTATCCTTCACCGTAAAACAACGGGAAAGCATACAACAAGACACCCAGCAACACACCGCCTATAATGGCCCGCAAGTACCAGCTTTCCATTTGTTTCAGCTTGTTCTGCACCCAGCCTCCCACTTTCGTATAGTAGATACTGGTTATCCCAGACAGCAATCCCAGCAAGACCACCAGTGGCACCTCATTCGCTTTGAATACCGAAACTTCCGAAATCTGAAACAATACTTCACCGTCCATGAACAGCTGAGAAAACAAGCTCCCGGAGGCCGCAGAGATCAGTACCGGAATAAATATCTCCGTCGAAAAATGAGGGATCAGCACTTCCAGCGCAAACAAGGTCCCCGCAACCGGTGCATTAAAGATGGCTGCCAGGCCGGCTGCAGATCCACACCCGATAAACAGGGTCCTGAACTTATGACCCAAATTGAAGAAGGATGCCAGATTGCTTCCGATTGCACTACCTGTCACCACGGCCGGGGCTTCCAGTCCGGCGCTGCCACCAAAACCCATGGTCAGGCCCGAAGTGATCATCCGGGTGTACATCAGCATGCCCGGAATACGTGCATTGGTGCGGGCAATTGAATAAATGATGCTGCCAATACCCGAAAAGGTCGAGACCTTCTGAAAGAAAAAACGCTTCAGTGCGCTAACGAGCAGGATACCCAATAAAGGCACAAAGAGGAAAAAACCTTTGGAGGTAAGTGTGGTGGTATAGATCTCCACCGTATTGATGATGGTCTTTAATACCACAGATGCCAGTCCGGCAACGATGCCCACCAGGACAGCAAGCAAAAGAACAAATGTATAATCCCTCAGATAGCGCCTCCGCCAAGCCAGCACCTTAATGTAAATCCGGTCAATCAATCGCACTTTCCTTGATTATTTCACCCTGCGAAGGTAACAAGGAAATCGATTCATTCTTTCGATTGACCGGCGAATCCTCTCTCAGTTTCACAATTCAAGTCCGGTCCTAGTTGATGGTACCATCTTCCAGCAGGTTGATAACCAGGCGGCGGTACAGCAAATCAAATTTGGCAATGGTCAGGTCGTTGACGGCTTGCTCGTATTGGTTTTGTGCATCCAGCAGTTCATAGTTGTTGACCATCCCCAGTCCAAAGCGTTGCTGCATATTATCCAGGGTTGTTTTGAGGTATTCAACTTTGGTCGTTGCTGCGGTCATTTCTTCCCGGGCACTGCGCAGGTCAGTCAATAACTGTTGAACTTGTTGGCGGAGACTGTTCAGGTTTTGCTGTTGGGTGTTTCGTGCCAGATCCAGGGCATTTTCCTGACGGTGGACTTCCGCACGGCGGGTACCCCGGTCGTAAATCGGGACATTCAGTGCCACCCCTACTCCAACACCCAGGTTTTGATTCAATTGTTCAAAATAAGAAGTCGAACCCAGGGTTGAATAATTAGTGTTCACGCTCGCTCCGGCGTACAGGGTAGGCAGGTATCTGGACTCCGCAATGGAAATGTTGGTTTCTGCCAATTGTACATTCCGGGCATCCGCCTGGATTCCGGGATGGCTGTTCATAAGCCGCTGCATCACCGAAGCGAACGTATAGGCTTCCTCTGCTACCGCAGCGGAACCGTCCGGTTCCTGAAGGTTCAGCGGAGCTTCCGGATCCAGGTTCAACAGGTTGCGCAGTTGATGCCCGGCATTTTCCATCGCATTCAATCGCTGGATGCGGTCTTGTGTGTTGCGGGCCAGTTGTGCCTGCCATTGAAGCCGGTCGACCGCTGGTGCCACCTCTGCTTTAATTCGTTCATCGACCTGATCCAGCTGATGCTGGGATATTGCCATCTGCCCCTCGGCATTTTTGATACGCTCCGCTTCAAATAAATGGGTGACATATGCCTGGAGCACATCCATGCGTGTATTTAGTTGAGTCTCCTGACTGCGAAGATCCAGCGCCGCCAGGGACTGCTGTGCTGCGATGATCTCGCGCCGTAGTTGCCCACCCTGGAATATAGGCACACTGCTGCGGAGATTAAAACTGTTAAATCCCAGATTCTGAGATTCAAACAGGTTAGTCGTCGGGTCAATTGTCCGTCCAAAGCTGTAACTAAACTGACCGTCTGCCGATAGATCCGGCATTAGCGCCTGCTTGCTTTCGCGCAGGTTGATCTCCGCACGGTGTACGTCGTACGTACTGGCCTGCACAGACAAACTCTGTTTTTCAACCAGATCCATGCACTGTTGGATGGTCAAGGTTTCCTGACCACGACCCGTAATTGTCAGTAACATCACTACGGCACTGAGGATCCCTTTCAATACTTCATTCCAATTCATCGTTGTGGTATTTTTATTCATTTTTATGCTTATACAATTTTAGGCCGGAATCACCATAACACTTGCTCCCGCCTGTTTCATTATTGACCATTTGTTGTTGAGTGAGCCATCCCCGAGTCCCCTCGCCACTACTAATCATCACAAGATGAAATTCCACTCCCATTCAACATTCAACATTCAACATTCAACCTTCCTTAAGCACTTCCATCATCATCTGCCGCTGACGGTTCCAGTCATCGGTGCGGATAAAAGTCAATGGAACATAAGATTCCGTCGGCGATCCAATGTGATAGATGCTCCATTCCTCCCCGTAATCCCGGATAATATCCCGGATGCATTCGATGCGTTCATCCAGGGTATGCACGCATTCATCCCAAGTAAACACCTGCACTTTGAAATGCAGTTTTTGCTTTTTACCCTGGATATTCATTTCCATGTCAATGTCCTGGATACCCGGAACAGAAGGAATTGGTATGGCTAATTGTAACATAAGCTCTGTTTTTAATCATTTGAAAATATGGGTTGTATAAATCCTTTGATGCATTATCGTAAGGTCACCATCCGTCTGAACTTCAACAGAATGAACAGGAATTACCGGAAACCAATGGCTACCGGCAGATTTAGGAGAATGACCCATCATTTTATGACCTGATTTTAATTTCATCCAGCTGATCATTCCTGCGTTAACGTATCTACCGGATTAGCCCTGGCCGCTCTGATGGTCTGAACGCCAATGGTTGCTATTCCCAGTATAATCATCATAAAAGCACTACCTCCCAAAATCAGGAAGCCGATGGAAATGTGGTAAACAAACACATTCAGAAATTTACTTACCAACATATAACTCAGGGGTAAGGCAATGATCAGGGCAAGACCTAACAAGACCATAAATTGTCGTGACAATTGAATGGTCAATTGCGTGATGGATGCCCCTAGTACCTTGCGGATGCCAATTTCCCTGATCTTATTGTTCACACTAAAGGTTACCATTCCCAATAATCCCATGCATGCCAGGACCAGGGCAAGCAGGGTGAAGAAACTCATCAAGCCGCCAACAAAAGTTACGCTTTGATACGCCCGCCGGATGTTTTCTTCCATATAAGTCCCGTCAAAGGTATGTACGCGATCTACCTTCTTCCAGATGCTTTGCAAAGCCTGCATGGCGATCACCGGATCACCCGGCGCCATGCGCAGATATAAGGTGCCAAATTTGGTATCCTTCAGTTGTAGAGCAAACGGATCGATCCCGCTTTCCAGATTCCGGTAATGGAAATCTTCTACGATACCCCGGACCACCGCCGTTGTCGTATCGTCCAGCCACACCGTCTTGCCAACCGCCTCTGCAGGTGTGCCCCAATGAAAGGCAGTCACGGCTGTCTGGTTGAAGATGAGAAACGTTTGATCTCCTCCTGTATAATTCGACGGAAAATCCTGACCAGCTACCAGTTTGAGCCCCATGACATTGTTAAAATCGGCATCCACCAACGTACTATGTACTTCCTGATATTCGCCACCTGGTTCGAGCTTTACCGGCATGCCCTGCAAATTACTGCTCGCCAGAAACAAGGAACTTTGTGTGATGCCCACGACATGCGGATCCTGCCTGAATTCATTCTTGAGAATCGCCGGATCGTTACCTTGTAGGGATACCGTAACCAGATTTTCCCTCTGGAAGCCATAATCCGTTATCAACATGTACTTCATCTGCATCCAGATGGTCGTCACAAAAACCAGGAATATCAGCGAAAGTGCAAATTGTCCCGCCAGCATCACCGATTTCCACCGGAATGGTGACCTTCCTAAAATACGCGTGCTATGTTTTAAGGCCGACAGGGATTCCATTTTTGCCATACGATTGGCAGGGAGCCAGCCTGCGATCAGGCCTACCAGGAGGCCAAACACAATAAATATTGCCCAATCAAATCCATCAATTTGTAAACCTGCAGCGTCAATGGAAACCGGAAAATACCTGACCACAAAATGATTCAGGGGTATACTCAACTGAGAAGCAATAGCCAGCGCTATTAAAGCCGTTAGGACCGATTCTGTTAGTATCAATTTACGCACGTCCGCTTTCTTCGCACCCACCGTCTTACGAATCCCGATCTCTTTCACCCTGGACAGTGCCCTGGCCGTCGTTAAATTGGCATAATTCAAAGCCGGAAACAACGTCAGCAGGAGTACAAAAAATCCAATGCCATACATAAAAAACCAGGGAGCTCCATCCGTTGTATCATTGGCCAATTGTTCCGGCGCAGGCGTAATATGAGCCAGACGCTGTGGATAAAAGACCACATTCCTATCTTCCAAATCCGTCTGAGAACGGGTCACGGCTATCTGATCCAAGGCCAGCTTCAGATCCTTCTCCGTGGTTGCCGGCTTGACCAATACATAGACATAACTCATGTAACGGTTAGCCCAGTTGTCCAGGATCTTTTCTCCGGCTTCAGACGTTGGTAAAGCCTGGTCCAGCGAGGCCAATGTAGCCGCAGATGCCAGGACATCAAACCGCAAATGACTTTTTCCTGGCGGTGGTGCAACGACACCGGTGACCTGATAAGTACCTTTCCCACCCAGCTCCAGGGTTTGGCCCACCGGATCTCTACCTTCAAACATGCGCTCAGCAAATTCGTGTGATAAAACGATGGTATTGGGTTGTGAAAGTGCGTTTGCCGGATTGCCGGCCTCCAGTTCAAAGCCAAAAATTTGGAAGAAGGAGGGCTCGGTGAAGTACCCACTGACCTGTAATGTTTTATTATCCGCTGTGGTAGCATCGGCAGCATAAATGCTCCTTACCAGCCGAACGGTGTTCTCAACCTGACTGTAATTCTCTGCAATGGCATCGCCAAGCGGGTAGGCCACTGAGGCCAGTTTCATCCCTTCCTTATTCTGACAGATGATGCGGTACACCCGGTCCCGGTTTGGCTGGAAACGATCGTAACCCAATTGATCTTTCAGGATAAGGATAGCCGTCAGACAAGACGCCATGCCCAGGGCTAATCCGGTAATGTTCAGCAATGAAAAAAACCGGTGTTTGAACAGATTCCTGAATGCTATTTTCAGATAATTGGTCAACATATTTTATTCCGTTTGAGATGCATTACTAAGTTTAAAAAGTCCTGTTATTCATTGTGCAGTGATTTTACCGGATTGGCTAAAGCAGCCCTTATTCCCTGGTAGCCCACGGTAATCAGGGTAAGGAGTCCTGCAAACCCACCTGCCAGCACAAACACCCACCAGGGTAAATTGGTATGATAAACGTAACCACTCAACCATTTTTTCAACACCACGGCAGTTACGGGTATGGCGATGGCGCAGGCGATGAAAACCAACACAAAAAATTCCCGGGATAAGCTCATCCATATGCTGCTGATCGACGCGCCCAAAACCTTCCGGATACCCACCTCCTTGTTTCTGCGTTCAGCCATATACATGGCCAGGCCAAATAAACCCAAGCAGGATATGAAAATGGCCAGCATACCAAAGATCCCAACCAGTTTACCCGTCAGTTCCTCCTCCCCAAATTTCCGGGCGTATTGCTCATCTGCAAATTGGTAAGCAAATGGATAAGCCGGATTATGCTTTTGAAAGATACGTTCAATGGTACCCAGTGCCTCATGCACATTCACTTTCGGATCAAGACGAAACATAATGGCGTCGCCCCAGTCGTAATTCATGCGGTACATGGTGGGTTCTACCGGCTCAAAGGGTGATGTCATAACGACATCATCGACAACTCCAACGATGGTCCGTGGCGCTCCGAAAACCCGGACCGTCTGACCTACAGGGTTCAGTAGTCCCATCCGTTTGATCGCCGAAGCATTAAAGATGATGGATGCTGTATCCGCAATGCTGCCGTGGCGGTAAGCACGTCCTTCCTGTATCCTGATTCCGGTCGTTTCAAAATAATCGTCACCGATATCTACATTGGCGAATACCGCCCGGTCACCTGCCTGCTTCCCTGGCCAGTCTATGTCAGCAAAATGCTGGAAAACCGCTGTGATCGGACTACCAGACCTGGTGATAGCCTGTACCTCCCCCGAGGAGATCAATTCAGTTTTTAATACCGTATAATTCCGGGAAAGGTCCGGGGTCGTATTGACCATGACCAGCAGATTAGGGTTGTAACCCGAAGGCCTGGCCATAGAGTATCGCACCTGTAAAAACACCGCCATGGTGCCGATGATCAAGGCTATAGACAATGCGAACTGAGTGATCACCAGAAATTTTCGCGCCAGCGATCCCCGGTAACGTTCTCCGGAATATCCCAGTCCTTTAATGATCGTCCGTGGTGAAAAAGCTGACAAGATCAGCGAAGGATAACTGCCGGCTAATAGTCCGGTGATCGCCACCAGACAGGTGGCAAGGATCCAGAATGACATCGACGAATAAGGTATCGACAAATGCTTTCCGGTCAAATGATTAAAGCCTGGCATAAACACCTCAGCCAGGAGGATGCAGATAACAAATGCCAGTACGGCCATCAGGACCGATTCCGTCAGGAACTGGGAGATCAGTTGGCTGCGGTTGGATCCGATCACTTTACGAACACCTACTTCGCGTGCACGACGCTCGGTCCGCGCCGTCGATAGGTTCATAAAATTGATGCAGGCAATAAAGAGAACCAATGCTCCGATCAATGCAAACAGGCGAACGTATTTGATAAATCCGCCTACCGCAACTCCGTTCTCAAATTCACTGTAAAGGCGCCATTTATCCATGCCATGGAGTGTCACCTCTGCATTTACCTCATCCCCCGACAAATGTTCTTTAACAAGATTCCGGATCTTGGGTATCACCTGATCGGCAGTAATTCCGGGTTGTAATTCCACATAACCCTGAAAAGCAAAATTTTGCCAATTGTCCCGTGAGTCTTTAACCCATGGTGCGGAAAATTCGTAATAGCTGAACGGTACCAGAAACTCAAAGTCAAAGCTTGAATTTTGCGGTGGATCCTGCAGGACACCAGTCACCATAAGGTCCTCCCGGTTATCTATCCGTACCATTTTGCCCATCGGATCTTCATCGCCGAATAATGCTTCTGCCATCCGCTGGGTCAGTACGATGGAATACGTTTCTTTCAGAGCTGTACCAATTTCGCCCTTTATCAACGGGAAAGTGAACATCCTGAGAAAATCATCACTTACCTGCAAACCATGCCTGGAAAACCGGTGATCGCCGACCATTAACCCATGTTCCCAACCCCAGTCCTGTACTGCTGCATATTTCACTTCCGGAACAGAAGAGCGCAGTACATCGATCAATGGTAGCGGAACTGCTGAAAAGGTATTGATGCTTCCGTCACCCATGTGATCATTGAGCATGATCTGATAAAGTTGTTCGTGATGCTCATTAAACTTGTCGTAGGAAATTTCATCCCATACCCACAATCCAATGAGCAATGAAACACACATACCGACACTTAGTCCAACAATATTGATCGTGCTGGTGGATACATCCTTCCGCAACGAGCGCAGAGCAATTTTTAAATGATTCCTGAGCATAGAAACAAGGATTTTATTTTATTTCTATTTATTTAACTCCATTTTCCGCATCCCACCATCCGCGGTCTTTGCGGATGTAAATAATCTGTCCGATGTGATACGCGTTGTGCGTTCCGATATGGGCGATGGTTGAAGCCCACTGATTAATTTTTTCGTCATTTGCAGCTTGTACGGCATATTCCCATTTGCTCAACACCTCATCCAGCCTCTGGACTGTCGTTTCCCATCCGGTCTGATTAAATTGGGTAAATGTCTCCTGGTTGTCTCCTTCGAATGCCGGCAATTTTTTACCCTCAAATTGCTCGAGCATTCGTTCATTCCAGAAAATGAGGTGGGTGGCAAGCTGGCCAATGGAATGATTCCCCTGACCGTCATCCCAGTTGGCCTGTTCAGCCGTTAATCCTGCCACTGCCAGATTTGCCGGCACAAACCAGTCTTTGTCAGCATGGGTTGTCTTTAATTGTTCTATAAGCACCTGTTTAAGGGTCATGGGTTTCTGGGCTGCAGCTTTTCCAGTTGCGCCTGTGATACCTAATCCCAGGGCCAGAATGAATATCGATTTCAGCTTCATGTGTTTGGCTTTTGATTTATTCATTTCGCAGGCTTTTTATCGGGTTCGCCGTTGCTGCTTTCAGGCTATGGAACCCGATCGTAGCAAATGCAATAAAAGAAGTCAATATGCCGGTTAAAACAAATGCCCACCAGGGGATGCCAATCCGGTAAGCAAAATCCTGTAACCATCGCTCCATCAGCACATAAGCCAAAGGCATGGCAATAAGCAGGGCTATCCATACCAGCCTGACAAAATCCAGCGAGATCATCCCCACCAGGCGGCTTACCGGCGCTCCCAGCACTTTCCGGATACCTATTTCCCTGGTGCGCTGTTCGATCATAAAAAGGACCAATCCAAACAATCCCATGCAAGCGATAAAAATGCCCAGAAAGGTGAAATAGCCGGACAACTTGCGCGTCAACAATTCATTCTGGTACATGGACATGTATTCCTCATCCGCAAACTGGTGGGCAAACGGGAAAGCAGGATTTATTTTTTTCACCAGTGTTTCCAGGTCTCTTATTACCTGATCCATAGCCTGCGGTTCAACCCGGATCATTGCGTAGCCACCCTGTCTTTTACGTGCCTTGCGCATGACGAGAGGCTCGATCGGCTGATGCAGGGAACTGAAATTAAAGTCCTTAATGACGCCGACAATTGTTCCCCTGGTGTCCCAAAATGTCAACGGCTTACCAATGGGTTCTTCATACCCGATTTGTTTTAATGCCGTTTCATTGATAATAAATCCGGCTGTGTCCCGGAAAGCAGCACTGAAACCTCGCCCCATCACCATCTCTGACTTCATGGTTTCTAAAAAATCATCATCGACGGCTACTTCTGAAAAGCGTGGTTTGGTATTGGGCGTTTTACCTTCCCAATCGACATCCCCGGTTGTATTTTCTATGGAAAATGGCCTTTGCGAAATCCGGCTTACGTGTTCGATGCCCGGGATTTTTAATGCTTCATCTTTAAACGTCTGAAATTGATTTTGCAAATCACCCCTCAGGCGGATATAGAGCAAATTATTTTTCTCATACCCTACATTTTTGGTATAGATGTAATGTACCTGATCGGTGATGACCAGTGAGGAGATCATAAATACCACACATAAAACAAACTGAAAAATGACCAGTCCCTTGCGTACCAGCACCCCTGACAAACCGGGTTTAAGTTCATTCTTTAAAATGGAAACGGGACTGAATGCCGAAAGCATAAAGGCCGGATAACTGCCGGCTAAAAGTCCGGTCAATACACTCAGTGCACCAATTGCCAACCAAAATATCGGGTGACCCAACGGAAGCGTAAGTTGCTTGGATACGACCTGATTAAAAAAAGGAAGAATTAATTGCACAACCATCAGAGCCAGTATCGTAGCAAAGAAAGAAAAAAGAATGGCTTCCGAAATAAACTGCCGGATCAGGACCATCCGCTCTGCTCCCATTACTTTTTTAACCCCAATTTCTTTACTCCTTTTTAAGGAGTATGCCGTGCTTAAATTCATGAAATTGACACAGGCGATCATTAAAATAAAAAGGGCCACCAGAATAAATAAGCGGACATATTCGATGCGGCCTCCGGCTACGTATCCATTTTTAAAATTCGAATGCAGGTACCTTTCTCCATAAGGTTGCAATCCCAGTTCCAGGTGGTCATTGTCGGCATAATCTTTATCGTATTGCTTGATGAATGCCTTTAATTTTCCAATTAAATTCCCTGCATCGGTATTTTCTTTCAGCAGCACAAACGTATATGGTCCGCTGTTGTGCCAGTTATCCATCCAAGGATTGAATTTTTTAAATAACTCCCAGCTTAATAAAAAATCAAATTGTTCGGAGCTGTTGGATGGGACGTCCTGCACCACCGCAGCGACATTCATATCCCATTTATTATCTACTTTAATGACCTGCCCTATTGCCTCATTGGCACTCCCGAAAAATACAACGGCCATATTTTCAGTGATGACCATATTGTCTGGAGATTTCAGGGCATTTTCTACCGAGCCTGCAAGAGCTGGGTAGGTGAACATGCTGAAATAATCAGGGCCGGCATAATTTCCTCTCCTCAACATGTTCCGCTCACCTACCGACACGGTCATATATTGAGTCCAGGACATATTGCAGGCCATTTCGATCTCCGGAAATTTTCGGGGTAGTTCCTCTCCAAGTAATCCGGGTGTATCGTAGCTCCCAAACATTTCGCCTTCCATGACCTCTTTGCTGGTAACCACATACAATCGATCCAATTTTTCATGAAACCGATCGTAGCCCAGCTCATCAGCCACCCATAAAAAAATCAAGAGACTGCACATGATCCCGAGGGCAAGCCCGGACAGGTTAATCAGGGTGAAAACCCGCTGCCTGAATAAATTTCTAAAAAGGATCTTTAACTGGAAGAAATGCATTTTCTATTAAATTATTTACCCGGTCCAATTCAGGTGTTAATCATTCATTTCTCAGGCTGTCTACCGGATTTGCGACAGCCGCGCGTACGCCATGAAAGCTGATGGTCAGAAAAGCAATAGCCAAGGCAAAGGCACCAATGCTTACAAAAATCCACCAGGGCATGATAATGTGGTAAGCAAACCTCTGTAGCCAGTTGTGCATCAGAAACCAGCTAACCGGACTGGCTATAATTACCGCAACAGCGACCAGCCGGAGGAAGTCCTTCGACAACAATTCAACAATGCTTAGCTCACTGGCACCCAGCACTTTGCGGATGCCAATTTCTTTCGTACGGTTAACCACTGCCAGTGCCACCAGTCCCAATAAACCCAGACATGCCAGGAAGATGGCTATGCCTCCAGCCCATCCGATGATCTTGCCCAACCGCGATTCCGATTGATAGAATCGATTGAGGTCTTCATCCAGAAAACTGTAGTTGAAGGGTAAATCGGGTTCGATTTGCTTCCAGTTTTTGTTTAGGGCTGTCAATGCAGACGCCGGATCTCCCGGTCGCAGGCGGATAAAAAACTGGTAAGGATGTGCGTCACCTGGCTGGTAGGGCAGAAACAGCTGGGGCTCTACCTTTTCCCGAAACGAGCGAAAGTGAAAGTCCCGTACGACACCCTGTACCAGAGGGGGTGCATTTGTGTCGTTGTAGCCATCAATCGTTTTTCCTACAGCTTCGTCCGCCGTCCAGCCGAAATTATGGGCAAATGCCTCATTGATAATCACCCGGTTCTGCCCCATGCCCGGTTGAAAATTGGAACCAGCCACCACATCCATTCCGAGTGCCGCAACAAAATTGGTATCAACAATATACTGGTAGGTCTCTTTTTGTTCATCGTGGTATTCCCAGCCCATGAGGGCATATCCCTCGTCCTGGCCAAAGCTCATCTCAGCGCTTGAGATGGAGAGTACATCCGGGTTTTGCATCGCCAGTTGACGGAACTTGGGGTAAATCTCTGCTGCATTTGTCTCCCTGGCCTTGACCACCAGGACATTTTCCTTCTGGAATCCCGGATTTTGGGTTTGCATGTAATGCACTTGTTGCAGGATAATGGCCGTAGAAATGGCTAACCCGACACTAAGCACAAACTGGGTCGTGACCAGGCCTTTTGAGAAGAAATTTAATCCGCCCAACCGAAGTTTGCTTTTCAATACGGCAACCGGGCGGAACCCGGACAAAACCGCCGAAGGATATGCCCCGGCCAGTAAACCGACGAGTAAAATCAACCCGATGATCAACCAGCCTATCTCCGGATACAACTGAAGCGAGAACTGCAGGCTACGGTCTGCAAGGGTGTTGAACCACGGTAAAGCCAACTGAGCCAGCGTCAATCCCAGGCCTGCAGAAAAAATACTCATGAGCAGTGCTTCTGCTAAAAACTGCCGAACCAATTGGTTGCGGTTGCTCCCCAGTACTTTCCGAACCCCTACTTCCTGCGCCCGGCCTGCGGATCGCCCAATCGAGAGTGTGGTAAAGTTAATGCAGGCAATAAGCAGAACACCGGCGGCAATCGACAACAGCATCCAGATAAACTCAGGGTCCATCTCGGCGGCATTCAGCCATTGTGCTTTGCCCATATGCATCTCATCCATTGGCATCAGACGGTACGTGGAGGGAGCCCCTACTCCTGTCCAGAGTCCTTCTTTTCTCAGAAATGCTTCTTCTTCCGGGAAATGCCTGTTGTAGAAATCTTGCAGCTTGGCTACTCCCGGCCCATCCAGGCCAGCGAGATCACTATTCGCATGGAGCATCACGAACGCTTCGCCATTGGACCAGTTCCATTCATCTTTGGCAGACTTTCCATTATCAGTCATCAGATAGCGGGAAAATGGGCTGAGTATCTCAAATTGAAGTGAAGAATTGGATGGAATATCTTTGACCACGCCGCCAACGGTATAGGTTTCAAACCGATCCTCCAATTTAATCTGAAGTTGCTCTCCGATAACATGCCGGTCTCCGAATAAACGATCCGCAGTTTTTTCGGTCAGAACGATCTTATACGGATCATCCAATGCCGAGCTGATCTCTCCCTCAATGAGTGGAAAGGAGAAGACCGAAAGAAATGAAGTGTCGACCAGAGTTACTCCTGCCTGGCTCAGTTGGCCATGAGCGCGTACAAAACTTTTTTTCCACGAAGGCTTATAACGTACTGCTTTTTCTACTCCCGGGAGTTCGGACTCCATCGCCGGCCCCAATGGCATGGGCAAAAAAGTGCCCGACCCAACCTCTGTCTGATTACCTACAGGCTGCCTCCACACGACCACCTGGTATATGCGGTCCTTATTTTGGTGAAACCGGTTAAAACTGAATTCATTGATCGCATACAAAAGGAATAAACTGAAGCAGCCTATTCCGACGCTGAGGCCGACCAGATTGATAAAACTCAGGCCTTTCTGCCGCCAGATGGTTCGGATTGCAACTTTGAGATGATTGTAAAACATTGGTTACTGTTTTTTAAATAGGTGCCAGGTAATTCATTATTCGTTATGCAATGATTTAGTGGGGTTAGCCAGTGCCGCCCGGATACTGTTAAAGCTGATCGTGAAGAAAGCTACTGATATAGCGATGATACCGGCTAAAACGAATGCCCACCAGGGCACAGGGATCCGGTAAGCAAAATCTTCGAGCCAGCGGTGCATCATGATCCAGGCGATCGGTGTAGCGATGATCAGTGCCAGGATCACCAGCTTCAGGAATTCGCCGGACAGCAGGACCACGATCCCCTGCACCGAAGCTCCCAGAACCTTGCGAATGCCTATTTCTCGCGTCCGCTGCTGTACCGTAAAGGTTGCCAGGCCAAGGAGACCCATGCAAGCAATGAAAATAGCCAGGAAGGCAAAGAGATTGGTGATATTTCCGATGCGAATTTCCGATTCGTACAACGCATTGAAGCGTTCATCCAGGAAGGAGAAAACAAAAGGTTGTGAAGGAGCCATCCTCTCCCATAGGTTCTGCAGATCATGGATAAAATGATCGAGATCCGCGGTATTCAACCGGATGCTCATGAAACTCCTGCTGACACCCCGGAAAAGAGCCAGAGGCTCAATTTGATTGTGTAAACTGGCAAAATTAAAATCACGGACTACACCTACAATGGTATGAATATCCAGTTGCTGCCCATCCTGAATAAAGTTAACCTCCTGCCCTATCACGTCATTTTGTGGATAGCCGTATTTGCGAGCCATGGTTTCATTGATGATCACCGCGCTGCTATCCGTACTGATCGAATGCGAAAAGTCTCTGCCCGCAACGATCTCCATTCCCATCGTTTTTAAATAGTCAAAATCGACCCACCAGTTGTTGGATAGCGTGGTGTGCTCCTGATCGATCACCCTGCCGCGGATGGTGCTTCCGGCATTATCGGAAGTGTTGACCGGTAAGTTGCCACTTACACTGACTGAACTGACATCGTGTAATTGCAGGAGCTGCTCCTTGAGAGCACGAAGATTATCCCCAGCCAGGTAGGGATCTTGCAATACCAGAACCTGCTCCTTGTTAAAGCCTAATTTCTTGTTCTGAATAAAATGTAGTTGCTTGCTCACCACCAGTGCACCCACCAGTAGAACAGTCGTTGTGACAAACTGAAATACCACCAGAGCACTCCGAATAGACCCCGTCCAATTCCAGCCTGAAGTGTTACCGGTCTGGGTCGAGTTACTCTTCAGCACCTTAACCGGTTGGAACCTGGACAACAGAAAGGCCGGATAACTTCCGGATATCAGGCCTACAAGCAACGTAAAGAGTATGCCCCCTGCCAACAAAGCCGGATTCCATAAAACATGATTCGACAACTGTTTACCAGAAAGCTGATTAAAATAAGGCAACAGGAATGGAGCAGCAATCAGTGTTACTATGAGCGCAAACAGGCTCATCAAACTGCTCTCGAATAAAAATTGCCAGGCGAGCTCACCACGTCTGGCTCCCAGCGTCTTTCTTACTCCAACTTCTTTAGCACGTACCGTAGAACGGGCGCTGGACAGATTCATGAAGTTGATGCAGGCAAGGCCCAGAATAAATAATCCGATTATTCCAAAAATGGTTATGTATTTACCGTCACTGTTCGGGCTAAGCTCATCTTCCAGATGACTGTACAAATGAATGTCTGTTACTGGAAATATTACGGCATTTGCATAATTGCCTGCAGCCGTAAAATCTTCCCACGAGGTACCCAAATAGTCTTTGATCACCTTAGCCAGGTGTTCATCAAGGATCTGGGTAGCTTTCCGTGAAACTTCTCCGGGGTCGGCTCCTTTTCGCAACAGGAAATAATTGTAATAATTTGTGCTTCCCCAATCGTTGTCCCATTCCAGGTTAAGGCCGGACATGGACCTGAAGAAATCAAAATGAAAATGCATATTCTTAGGCAGGTCCGTGATAACAGCTGTGACCTGCAGTTCAACATCACCAATCCTGAGATGCTGACCGACCGCATCCTGATCACCGAAATATTTCCTGGCTGCCTGCTGGGTTAATACCACCGAAGTAGGCGACTGGAGTGCTGTGAGCGGATCACCTTCCAGGAGTTTGAACGGGAAGACCCGGAAAAACGTACTGTCAGCATAAACGACTTCCTCATTGAACGATTGATTTTCCAAATGCACGACATGGTTTCCCCACTTTCTCAGACGGCAAAAAGTTTCAATTTCCGGTATCCTTTGCATGAACTCCGGACCCGCCGGTTTTGGCGAAGCTGCTGTATGAGCGAGCTGATCCCCCAGCTTTGCCATGAAGTTGAACCGGTAAACACGGTCAGCATTGGGCAAAGAGCGATCAAAACTCAATTCATAGTTTACATAAAGAAAAATGAACAGAAAGCTGGTCAGGCCCAATGCCAGTCCGACCGTATTGATCAACGTATAAAAACGTTGATTGCGCCAATTACGCCAGGCGATCTTAAGATAAGTTCGTAACATAGTCAGTCAGGTTTTTACTTACTCATTTCTTAATGATTTAACCGGATTGGCCAGTGCGGCTTTGATGCTTTGAAAACTGATGGTTAGTGAGGCCACCAGTGCTGCCACAACGATGGCAATAAGAAATGCCCACCAAGGGATCTGAATGCGATAGGCGAAGTCTTCGAGCCAGCGGTGCATCAGGTACCAGGCCAGCGGGCTGGCGATCACCAGCGCCAACAGGACCAGCTTTAGGAAGTCTTTGTTCAGCATAGTGACAATGGAAGCTGTACTTGCCCCCAGCACTTTGCGTATACCGATCTCTTTGACTTTTTGCTGAACCACAAATGCAGTCAGGCCCAATAATCCCAGGCAAGCCACCAGGATTGCCAGCAAGGCAAAGGCGATGAACATTTTACCCTGGCGCTGTTCGGCCTGGTACAATTCACCAAATTGCTGATCCACAAATTGATAATTAAACGGAAACATCGGTAAGAATTGCTTCCATGTTTTCTCCAGGTGGACGATTCCCTCTGAAAGGTTTTGTCCGGCCATCTTGATTGATAACCAGTTGTAGTTGGTACTGTCAGAAGGCTTGATCATAATCATAGCCTGGATGTCCTGATGCAGGCTTTCAAAGTTAAAGTCATGAAGAACCCCGGTGATATAGGTATCCCTGCCGGCATATTTAATGCGTTTACCTATTGCCTCTGCAGGCGAGCTAAAACCGAGGTCTTTGATGGCTGTCTCATTGAGTATGATATTACCCGTTTTATCAAAATCACGGAAATTATCTCCAGCTGTCAGCCTAATGTCGTACGTCGGCACAAATGCTTCATCGATCAACAACGTCTTCAGATCAGCAGCCGGCTTTTCCAGCGAATCACCCGATAGCTGTACCTCAGCAGAACCATAACTGTCCAAAAGCCTGCCGGAAGGTATCCTGGAGCTCCTGGCTACATCGCGGATAGACGGATTTGCCAATAACTCATGCTTAAAGCTCTCAAACTGGGGAGCCAGGTTGCGATAAAAATTAATGGTGATCACCTGGTCCTGATCCAGTCCCAGGTCCTTGTTCTGCATATAGCTCAACTGACGGAACACCACGATCGTGGCTATGATCAAAGTTCCGGAGATAGCAAACTGCATAACGACCAGGACTTTGCGCAACGCTCCTGATCCACCGCCGGTTCCACGGGACTGATCGCCTTTCAGCATACCAAGCGGACGCATGGCCGACAAAAAGACCGCCGGATAAATTCCCGCCAGAAGGCCCGTAATTACAGCCACCGCGACGATCAACCCCACCACACCAAACAGTGGCAGCTTGCTGAATTGCAGATGGATATTTAGTAACTGGTTGACCACCGGGAAAGCCAGCCAGCAAAGTCCCACGGCAATGACAGCGGCAACCAGGGTGAGCACAACAGATTCTCCTAAGAACTGCTGCATGATCTCTGTCCGGCGGGCTCCAACCACCTTACGAACGCCAATCTCCTTGGCGCGTATTGCTGACCGGGCTGTGGAAAGATTCATGTAATTGAAGCAGGCAATGAGCAGGATCAGCAAAGCGATGACCGCAAAGATATAGATGCGTTTGATGTCGCCATTTTCTTCTATCTCCGAATCCAGATGGGAATGCAAATGAATATCCGTGAGCGGCATCAGATGCAGCTTGGTACGATCGCTGGGTTTACTTTGATTGCCATAAACACCCGTCATATACTTGTCTACAAATGAAGGGAATTGCGCTTCAAGCTGTTGAGATGGATAATTCCTGGGCAAAAGGATGAACGTTGAAAAGGAGTTGTTTCCCCAATTGGTACGCAATCCTTCTTCGCCATAAATGGTTGAGTCCCGTAAGGTGTTGAAGGCGGCGAGAATATCCGGGTGAAAATGGGACTCCGGAGGAAAGTCCTTAAACACGCCGGATACCTGAAAATTATACTGGCCCATCCCGACCATCGTCTTGTCCAACGGATCCTCGTTACCGAAAAATTTCTTAGCCATGGACTCACTCAAGAGAAGCGTAAATGCATTATCCAGCGCACTGGCGGTATCTCCTTCGATCAGGTCAACATCAAAGATTTGAAAAAAGGAAGGCTCGGCGATAAAGACCTTTTCAACATCAAAAATGTTGTCATCCTTGCGGAACGTAAGGTTCGTTTCCAACATACGGACGATCTGCTCAATATCCGGGTAGTCGCTTTTCAACAGAGGGGCAAACGGGGGTGCCAGGTGCCCCAGATGAAGCTGACGCGAACCATCTCGGTTGATAAATTCCCGGCTGATCCTGTAAATACGATCGGCATTGTGATTGTACCGGTCGTAGCTGTATTCATTATAGATGTAGCTACCAATAAGCAGACAACTGGCCAGGCCAAATGATAAGCCGATTAAATGAATAACCGTGATACCTTTTTGTTGGACGAGGCTGCGAAAGGCCAGTTTCAAATTATGCTTGATCATAATCGAATTATTTAGTTGGACTATTCACTCCGTAATGATTTGATCGGACTGTTCATTGCCGCTTTTATGCTTTGAAAACTCACCGTGAGAAATGCAATCAGCACAGCTGCACCACCCGCCAGGAGAAAAACCCACCAGTGAATGGGAATCCGGTAGGCAAAACCCTGTAACCATTGATGCATCACATACCAGGCTATCGGGCTGGCCAGCACAATTGCAATCAATACCAGCCTGAGGAAGTCTTTGGACAACAATCCGACAATGGTTTCATCGGACGCTCCCAGGACCTTGCGAATGCCTATTTCTTTGGCCCGTTTTTCAATCGTGTAGGCTGCCAGAGCAAATAATCCGAGGCATGCAATGAAGATGGCGATGAGACAAAAGACGCCGAAGACTTTGCGCATGGTCATTTCACTGGTGTACAGTTTTGACCAGTCGTCATCCAGGAAGGTATACGAAAATGGTACTTCAGGCACCATTTTATTCCACATCTTCCGGATGGTTTCTACTGTAGCCGGAATATTCCCACCCGCCAGACGAACGGTTATTACACCATCCACGCCAGGGCGGAAACTGCGGGTATCATGAATTAAGAACAGAGGTGTTACCTGATGATGAAACGATTGAAAATGAAAATCTTCAATGACACCAATAATGGTGTACACCGATGGAGTTCCTTCCACCGGGTTAAGAAAGTTATCGCTGGAGGTCATCGTCTTTCCTATCGGATCTTTGAGGCCCATTTCCCGGATAGCAGCCTCATTGACCACTACATTCAGTGAGTCGGTAAATTGTTCCGAAAAACTTCTTCCCTGCAGGATCTTCATATCCATGCATTCCACATATCCATCGTCGATGATCAGGCCAGAGCCTGTGGTAGTTTCGTCCGCTCCCATGGGTTTAAAGGACATGCCAAAATAATTATCACCCGGCTGGTTATTACAACCACTGACGGCGACTACGCCGGACAGCTGTCGCAACTCTTTTTTGAAAGTCTCCTCTTGCTGGAATTCCAGGTTGAATCCGCCGCCGATATTCAACAGGTTTTCCTTATCAAACCCCAGATCCTGATTCTGACTGAATTTCAACTGATTATAGATAAGGATGGTCGCAATGATCAGAAATACAGAGATGCTGAATTGCAATACAACCAGTGCGTTGCGCAGGATAACCCGCTGAACACCGGTCGATATGTGAGCGCGGAATGCATCGATGGGCTTAAAGGAGGACAGGTACGTGGCCGGATAGGTACCGGAAATAAGTCCGGTGATCAGCGATGCCCCAAACAGCATTCCCAGGAACGACCAACTCATCAGGTTTTGATACGTGAAGGTCTTTCCCGTGAGGGTGTTCAATCCGGGGAGTGCTAAAAAATTTATGCCGAGTGCCAAAACTCCGGCAATTAACGATACCAGTATTGCCTCTGTAAAAAACTGGCCGGCTAAGGCGCCCCGTGATGAACCCATCGTCTTGCGGATACCGACTTCCCGGGCGCGGCTGGCTGATTTTGCCGTTGTCAGGTTCATAAAATTAATGACAGCGATGAGCAGGATCAACAGGGCGATCAGAATGAAAAACTGAACTCTTTTCAGAGATCCCGGTGCTTTGATTTCTGACTCCAGATTGGATTTTAGGTGTATATCCGGCAGTTTCTGCAGAAAATAGCGGTAGCCATTCCCCTGTTGCTGGTAGGTAGGATAATCCACGCCAAAGTTTTGCAGGATCTGACCAGAGGCATATTTCACGACTATGTCCGGCAACTTGGATTCTACGGCGACCGGATCGGCACCCGGTTTCAGCAAAAGGTAAGTATAAGCCGAAAAACCTACGAAATTTGGTTGTTGAATAAAAGCGCCCAGGTCCGCCGATGCAATCAGAAAATCAAAAGACAAATGGGTATTCTCCGGAAGATCGGCACATACACCGGTCACTTTAAAATCATTATCGTTATTGGCTACGTCCAGGATCTGCCCCATTGGATCTGCATCCCCGAAATATTTTTTGGCTATGTGCTGGGTGATGATGACACTGCGGGGCTGGGATAAGGCTTTTTTGGCATCGCCTTCCAGTAAGGGTACAGAAAACAGGTCAAAGAAATTACTGTCCGCCCACATGAAGTTATCCTCAACATACAGATTGCCATCCTTCTTGATGGTCGTTTGATTCCCGTTAAAATAAAATAACCGGCAAGTCTCTTCCACCTCAGGAATGTCCTGCGCTACGACTTGACTGAAACCATTGGGGATGATGGCATAAAAACGTGAACGGCCGGGGTATTTTCGTTCCAGCGCCATGCGGTATATGCGATCTCCCTTTTCATGCCAATTGTCATAGCCCAGCTCTCCCCGGACATACAGCATAATGAATGAAAAACTGGCCAGGCCAACAGCTAAACCCAGAATGTTGATGGCCGAATATCCACTGTTTCGCTTAAGGCTGCGAAAACCGGATTTGATCAGATTTAAGAGTATCGCTTTCATGATATTCTGTTGATTTTCTTAACCTATTCGTTTCGTAATGAGTGGACGGGACTTTTTCTGGCTGCATGGAAGGATTGCCAGGACACAGCAACCAACGCCAAAAACAGCGCTCCCAACCCTGCCCCTATCATGACCAGGATGGAAGGACTGATCCTGAAAGCAAAATTGGTCAGCCAGTTTTGCATCAGGTACCAGGCGACCGGAATGGCGATACCGGTAGCCAGAAGAATGATCAGTGTCAATGGTTTATTCAGCAAGACCAATATTTCACCAGTGGATGCCCCAAGTACTTTGCGCACCCCAATTTCCTTCATGCGCTGTGCCGTGGTCAAAGTGGCTATCCCAAACAATCCCAGACAGGCGATAAACAAGGCCAGCAGGGTCGCCAGGGTAACGATTTGACCCAGGCGCCGCTCCGTACGGTATTGCCGGTCAATCGAATCATCCATAAAGGAATACTGGAATGCCTGATCCGGAACCAGGTCTTTCCATATCTTTTCTATCCTGGACATGGTCGAAGCGATCTGGCCTGCACCTAACTTAAAGGTCAGCTTTGGGTTCGGAAAATCATCAAAACTGACGTCCGTAGCAGCCATGAACATCCCACGAATATTCGTGGTCATAACCAGGGGATGGATCTGCTCATGCAGACTTTCGAAATTAAAATCCTTCGCCACGCCGGTCACCCTGAACTGGTCAAACGGCTGAGGCAGAGGCTGTCCCAGCGCCACATTAAATTCTTTGGCGAATGCTTCATTGACAATTACTGAATTGGCATCGGTGGCATCCGCCCCGGTAAAGTTGTGGCCTTCCACCAGGGAGATTTGCATCAGGGGTAAGAAGTGCGGATCGATCGCCGTCGTGGTAAATTGCCGGAACTGCCGTGATTGAGCATCGGTATACCCCAGTTTCACCCAGCCGGGGGTGCCCAGTGCATTGGTAGAGACACCTATGTCCTGAACCCCGCTTTCTGATCCGAGCTCCGTAAGGATGCGTTGCCGGAGTGCCTTACCAGACTCAAACATGTCCGCAATGAAACTTTTTTCTTCCAGGTAGGGAATAACAACCAATTGATCATGGTTATATCCGAGATCTTTATTTTGCAGGAAGTGCAATTGCTGGGACATGGTCCAGGTACAGATGATCAATAAAATGGAAATGGTAAACTGGGCCCCCACCAACCCTCTTAAAGTCCCAAATTTTTGCTGTTTACCGGTATTATTATTCCCCTGTAAGGCCTGAATGGGCTTAAACCCGGATACGATCATAGCGGGATAAATACCGGCCAGTAAACCGGTCAATAAAGCCAGTGCTCCCAGGAATAAAATCATGTTACCATTGAGGGAAAGGTTAAGATGTTTGTCTGACAGTTCATTGAAATACGGGAGTAAAACTCTTGCGACAATAAAACCGGCAATAACGGCTATCGTGGCGGTCAATACCGATTCAACCCAATATTGGCCGATCAACTGACCACGGGTGGCACCAGTGGTCTTGCGGATGCCTACCTCCTTGGCCCGGGTCATGGATCTTCCCACAGCAAGGGTGGTGAAGTTTATTCCGGCAAGAAGGAGGATAAGCAGTCCAATCGCCCCGAGGATGTAAGGGTAGCGAGGATTGCTTACCGGCACAAACCCGACCGGAAAAGCATCATCCAGATGAATATCAGTCAAAGGTTGCAAACCGACTTCGTATTCCCCCGGATCGTAAATTTTCGCCACCTGGGCATCCATCAACGGTTGTATCTTTTTTTCAACGGCAAGGCGGTCCGCACCCGGTTTCAGAAGTACATAAGTTTCTACATTGACATTAGTCCAGCTCACCTGACCATTCTCCGACAACCGGTTTTTGAAAGTTGCCAGTGGAACCAATGATGTAAATTGAAGGCTTGAATTGACGGGCGGGTCAGCCATCACACCCGTTACCCTGAAATCCGACCAGTCATCCATATACACCTTGAGCGTCTTTCCGATAGGCCTGGGTTCACCGAAATACCTCTGTGCCATCGATTCGGTCAGTACAATGGAATTAGGCTCGCTTAAGACCCGGTCAGGGTCTCCCTGCAGAAGCTCAAATCCAAACATCCGGAGAAAAGATGGCTCAACGGCATGAACATCTTCCTGGCCGACCTGGGTCTCTTCCTTGAACTGAACCGGAAAGGTCATGTAGCGCGTGACCGACTCGACCTCAGGAATATTATTTTCCAGCACCGGGCCCAATACGTAAGGAGTAATCGTATTAAAAAAAACATTACCGTCAGCATGCTCTTTGACCCAGGCACGTGAAATGCGATCTGCATTGGGATGAAATTGATCGAAGGTCAGTTCGTCCCTGACATGGGCAAGTAAAAGAATGACCACGGCAGTCCCGATGGTGAGGCCCAAAAGGTTGATTGAAGAATACAACCTTTGACTGGTCAGGTTCCGCCATGCAACCAAAAAATAATTACGGATCATAAGAATTGATTATCTGATTGAAAATGTTCATTCATCTTTTAGTGCTTTAACCGGACTGGCACGGGCGGCAGCCACTGTCTGATAGCTTACCACCGCTACCGTAAGTATCATGGCCCCAATTGCTGCGATAGCAAAAATCCACCACGACAAACTAGCCCGGTAGGTGTAATGGTTCAGCCAGCCACCCATAACCAGGTACGATACCGGTATCGCAATCAGCACAGAAATCATAACCAGTTTGACCAGATTCCAGGACAACATATTCCATACCCCGATCACGCTTGCACCCAGCACCCGGCGGATCCCAATTTCTTTTGTGCGTTGCTCCGCCACAAAAGCAGAAAGGCCAAAAAGCCCTAGGCAGGATATCAGTATGGCCAGTGCTGCAAAAAATCCGGCCAGCGTCCCCACCCTTTCCTCCTGTCCGAATTTGTAAGCGTAAGCTTCATTCACAAACTGGTAATCAAATGGTTGTTCCGGATTAAAGGATTTGAACACCTTTTCAACCTGAGCCAGGGCATCACGAACACCTATCCCGTCACCAAGCCGGATGAGGGCGTAATTGCCGGGATAACTGGTCAGGGAATAGATCACCGGTCGGACTTCTTCATAAGGTGAACCGGTGATGGTGTTTTCAATCACACCAATAATCTGCATCTTATTATCCCACCAGGTGACTGGTTTGCCTACCGGGTCGTCCAGGCCCATGAATTCAACCGCAGCCTGGTTTAAAATAATTGCGCTGGAATCCGTGGTGTAATCCCGGGAGAAATCCCTGCCCAGGAGTATATTCCATTTAATGGTTTTACCGTAATCGTGGGAGACGTTGACATTTCCAAAGTCAATGGACAAATTGGGATCCTTACCCGGCCAGCTGAAACCACTGGTACTGCTCCAGACTCCGGTGGCGGGGCTGCCGGACTCCGCCATTTCTTTGACCGCCCCGCTCTTAACCAGGGCATCGCGTATAGCCGGAAGGTGATCGTGAATTGCCGAATTATTTACCGGCGCCATGATCAGCCCATCGCGGTCATAACCCACGGGGCGCGATTTGGCGTGCTGGATCTGCCGGTAAACCACAATAGTACCTATGATAAAGCTGATCGAAACGGCAAACTGCAAAACCACCAGCACCTGCCGGGGTACAGCTGCCATGCGACCAGCCTTGAAAGTCCCTTTAATGGCTTTAAGGGGATTGATGGCGGCAAGATAAAAGGATGGGTAACTTCCGGCGATTAGTCCGGTCAGCGCCAGGAACGCTGTGCTTGCCAGCCAGAACAATGGGTTTCCCCACGGGATGTGTAAGTCCTTCTGTGCCACGCGATTGAAAAAAGGCAAGGCCACCTGGGCCAGGACCAGCGTGACGAAAAAGGCGATTAAGACCGTAAAAAACGATTCGGCAAAAAACTGTAAAATAAGTTGCCCGTGTTTTGATCCAATTGTTTTACGCACACCGACTTCCTTTGCCCGGGATTCACTGCGCGCCGTACTCAGATTCATAAAATTGATACACGCCAGTAACAACACACAAATACCGATAACGGCAAAAAGGATCACATACTGAATGGCTCCTCCGGTATTGATTCCGTCGTTAAACTCACTGTAAAGGTGCCAGCGATCCATGGGTTGAAGGAAGAGCTCCGGTTTCTTTTGTGCCAGCTGAGGACTGATCTTTTTTAGCTTGGCATCTTTTATCTGCGCCGATATCTCTGCAAAACTTGCCTGGCCGTTTATTTCAACGAAAAGATTCACAAAATTGGGGCGCCAGGGGTCGGTGTTACTCCGAACCCAATCGAGATTGGAATAGAAAAACTGCCAGGGGATAATAAAATCCAGCCCACGGAAACTGCTGTTCTCCGGAAAGTCCCGGTAAATACCGGTCACTTTCACCTCCGGTAATTCATCAATGCGAACGACCTGTCCCATGGGGTCTTTACCGTCAAAAAAAGTAGCGGCTGTCGACTCCGAAAGCAGGACCGATGTAGGATCTGTTAACCCTTGATGGCTTCCCCGGATCATATCCAGTGAGAACAGCTCCGGACCTTCCTGCTCCATAAAACATCCGGAAACACTCATCGTTTCTGCACCAATCGTTACCATATGGTCATCCGGCTGGGTGCTCATGACCACATGTGAAAAATCCGATCCGTAATTGCTCCGCAATTCTTCAGCAAGTGGATAGGGCACGTTAGTCCAGGTCTGTATTTCTCCGTTATTGGTTACGTTTTGATAGACCTGCGCGATCCGGTTGTGATTGGGAAATTGACGGTTAAAGGTGTATTCATCGTAGACCCACATGGCAATCAGCAAGGCCACCGCCATTCCAATGGAAAGTCCGGTGATATGAATTATTGTCAGCCGTTTATTTTTTAATAAACTGCGCCAGGCGGATTTCAGATAAATCAGGAACATTGGTATCTCATTTCATTTTATTGAAAAATATTTAGTCTTCCCGGAGTGATTTTATCGGATTGGCCAATGCAGCGGAAATACTCTGCACACTCACCGTGATAAATGCAATGATTATTGCAGCCAATCCGCCCGCCAGGAACATCCAGGGCCGTATGGCAATCTGGTATTCATAATTATGCAACCACCGATCCATCAGCCAATAGATTACCGGGGTTGCAATGATCAGGGCGAGGCCTACCAGGACAATAAACTGCAATGCGATCCGGACTACGATCTGGGTTGCCGACGCGCCCAGCACTTTACGGATCCCTATTTCTTTGGATTTTTGCTCAACCATAAAAAGAGCCAGTCCAAATAATCCCAGACAAGCGATCAGTATGGCAAGCAGCGTGAACCCGCCGATGATCGTCGAAATTTTGGTATCCTGTTGATACTGGGCTTCCACCAGTTCATCCAAAAAATGCCATTCGAAGGGAGTATCATGGATCACCCCGTTCCATATCTGTGATAGGTCGGAAATCAAATGCCCCTGTACA
Organism: Lewinellaceae bacterium; assembly: GCA_020636135.1. Taxonomy (NCBI): domain Bacteria; kingdom Pseudomonadati; phylum Bacteroidota; class Saprospiria; order Saprospirales; family Lewinellaceae; species Lewinellaceae bacterium. Next base: position 1,021,335 of record JACJYK010000001.1, on the reverse strand, counting down.
CCGGCATTCAGTGCCAGCATCAGGTAAAGATTCCGGTCTGTAGGCTGATACTGGAAAAGGAGTGGATGGATAGCCTCTTTCAGTGAATTCTGGTTGAAATCTCTTACTACGCCTATGATCTGATATTCCGTCCGCTCGCCCTGATATTCAGATATAAGATGTTGGCCTATGGCGTCAGCAGGATTCAGGTTAAATGCCTTGAGGGACTTTTCATTGATCAATACCTGATGAGAAGTATCTCCCTGAGTGAAATTTCGCCCGGATACAATGGGAATGTCCAGCACAGAAAAATAGTTTTCATCGACCTGGATCAATTTCAGGTTATTTTCGATTTGCGTGGAGGCAGCCGTCAGATTAAAGTCCTGCGCCACAAATTGTCCCGGCAATACCCGCATGCCGGATAAGCCCTTAACCGCGGACAAACGCTGTACCTCTGATTTGATAATGGCCATTTGCTCACGGGCCTCACTGGTCTGAAATGGGATTACGATGCGGTTGTCACGGTTAAAGCCCAGATCCTTGGTTTTGAGAAATTGGATCTGACGGGACATAATGACCGAACCAATTATCAACATCAGTGAAATGGCAAACTGCGCCACCACGAGGCCTTTGCGGAGGTGATCGCTCATCACCCCCTTACGGACCAGCCCTTTTACTCCCTGAGCGGGAGAAACACGTGCCATCATCAACGCCGGATAACTTCCTGAAAGCAGGCCAATCAGGATATAAAACCCAATCAATCCCACTCCAACAAAAGCGACTTTGCTACCGCTCACGTCCAGGTTTTCGCCGGTAAATTCTCCTAGCTCGGGCAAGAGCAGGAATGCGAGTAATACGGCAACTATGAGTGAAATCCCAACGGTGAGAAACGATTCTACAAGGTACTGGCCTGTGATATTTCGTTTCTCCGCACCCAGAAGCTTACGTACGGAAACTTCCTGACTTCTGGCCACTGACCGGGCCGTCACCAGGTTCATGTAATTAATGCTTGCAATCAGTATGATGATAAATGCAATCAACGAAAGGATGCTCAGCAATTTCAAGTTGCCACCTGTATCCAGTTGATTCGCCCGGGTGCTGTAAAGATGGATGTCCCGGACAGCTTGCAAAGTCAGTGTTTTTTCAATACCTGTTTCACGCAATTGATCCCCGCCATGCTTTTGTAAAAACGCCGGGAGCTTGGTTTCCAGCGCTTTAGGATCAGCATGTTGTGTCAGCTGCACATAACCAAATATGAAATTTCCACCGGCCCACTGGTCGTTTTGGCGCACGTATTCCCCGATTCCGCCGCTGTTCATCGACATGTAGAAATGAGCCCGGATGTGGGATTTATAGGTCTTTGGATCAACTACACCGGTCACCTTGAACGGATGGTCTCCAAATCGGTTGATAATCCGGATGGTTTGATTTATGGCTGGATCTTTCCCAAAAAGTTTCTCCTTCACTGGAAGGGTGAGGACGACCGTATAGGGTTCCATCAGTGCCTTTTCCGGATTTCCTTCCACCCAGTCATAACTGAACATGGAGAAAAAAGTACTGTCTACATAATAGCCCTTGGTTTCAAAAAAAGACACATTGTCATGCTTCAGAATATGCTGGGATGTTTCTGGCGGATCGACAACCCGCGTAGCATTCAATACTTCAGGGAAATCAACTTCCAGGGCTGGAATAATAGGCGGAGACACGGTCGCGGTGATCCAGGGAGTACCCGTATTGATCAGTTTGGTCTCAACGCGGTACAGGTCTTTTCCATATTGATGATGCTTATCGTAGTCTGTTTGATTCAATACATACAAAACAATCAATAAAAAGCTGGTAGCACTTAGTACGTAACCACCGATATTGATAAACCCGACGATGCGATTGCGTCTTAAGTTCCGGGTGGCTATTTTGATGTATTTCCAGATCATATACCTTGTCGATTGTTTTTTATAAATCCTTTTATTCCGATCGCAGGCTATCCACCGGATTGGCCAGAGCAGCCCGGATGGCCTGAAACCCAATGGTCACAAAGGCAATCAGAACAGCCACCAGGCCGGTCACTCCAAATACCCACCATTTGATGTCGATGTGATAGACGAAGTTCTGCAGCCAGCGATGCATCAGATACCAGGCAAGCGGACTTGCTATGACCAGTGCGATCAGGACCAGTTTGATAAAGTCGAGTGATAACAATCCCACGATACTCTGAATGGATGCACCCAGAACCTTACGTACTCCGATTTCGCCAATCCGCTCCTGTACAATGTGCGTGATAAGGCCGAAGAGTCCAAGACAAGCCAACAGGATGGCCAGGAGCCCGAATGCTTTACACGTTCGGGACAGGCGCTGATCATTTTCATAAAACTCCTGGATGCTGTCATCAAAAAAACGGCCTTCAAACACTTGTTCCGGATAGACCTGATCGAAGGCTTGCGTTATACCCCGGATCGTACCATTGACATCTCCCGGCTTAATCTTTACGCCAACACTCCAGTAATAATCTTTGAATGTTGAGATCGCCAAAGGCAGCATTTCATTGTAAAGGCTGTGTGTATTAAAGTCTTTGACGACACCGGTGATCTCCGTCCTTTTCCTGCCCAATACAAGACTCTGCCCTATGACTTCTTCCGGATTTTGAATGCCCAATTTATGTACCAGTGTCTCATTAATTACGACCTGGCGAATGGTATCCGAAGGCATGACCCAACGTCCGGCCACCAGCTCCAACCCGAATACTTCTGGATAATCTACATCGCCAAATATCATGGTCACCGGGTACGTCTCATCCTCAGGCCGACTGCCGTACTTAAAATTACTGGACCAGGTATTTCCGGAAAATGGAAGATCACTGCTGTAGGTTACCGCAGCGATATCGGGCTGGGCCAGCAACGTTGACCGCAATGCAGATTGGCGGGACAGCGAGGAACTATCAATCCCAATCGGGAACGTATAGATCAGGTCCTGCTTAAAGCCCAAATCACGGTTGTGGATAAAGTCCAGCTGAAGCAACGTGATCACCGCACCGATGACCAAACCCTGTGCGATCACAAATTGCAAAATAACCAAAGCCTTCCTCAGGGTAATACCGGTATTGGCCTGATTATTACGGCGTCCGTACAGCGCCAGTGCCGGTGAGAAGGATGCCAGTACGATGGAAGGATAAAATCCGGCCAGCAAAGTAACGACCAGAACTAAAAGAGCCAGAAAAACAAAGATCTGTGGATTGGAGAAAAAAGGAAAATCGCTGGGCACATCCGACACATAGCTCAGCAATGGAGCCAGAAAGTGTGCGAGGATTGCTCCCAGGACTGCACCGGCAGAAACAACCAGTGCCGTTTCTCCCATGAATTGTCCGATCAGCTGGCGACGGTCACTACCAAGTGTTTTGCGTACACCCACTTCTCCGGCCCGCAAGGTTGCTCTGGCCGTGGACAGGTTGATAAAATTAAAGCAGGCCATGATCAGAATAAGCAGGCCGATAGCTCCTAAAATCCGCAGCCGGCTTTTCAGCATAACATGGGTTCCGGAATTATTATAGCGTTCATCAAAATGGAGGTCACTCAGCGGTTGAAGCAGATGATGCTGGGATTGCTTGCCATTGCGGTTCTTGTATTCTTCCTTGCCGATATCGGCAAGAATGGTGTTGACCTGATTCACTTCGCCGGGGTCTTTCATCAGGGCATACATCTGATTGTTGGATGCGCAACTGCCCCAGCGCTCATCGAAGAAAAATGCTTCCTTATGGGCAAGCATGGTCTCCCAGCTTACCAGGAAAGGCAAGTTGAAATCACAGTTCGAAGGCATGTCTTTGATGATCCCGGTTACTGTTACTTCCGCTACATTATCCATCATCAAGACCTTACCGACCATCAATGAAGGATCCACATTAAACCGGCGTGCGAAGGATTCGGTGAGGACGATGGATCCGGGCCGTTGAAAGGAAGCTACGTCCGGCTGGGTAAGCCATTGTATCGAAAACATGGTAAAAAAATCCGGTTCAACAAAAAAGGCTGTCTGACCGCGCGGTACATTAAATTTCTTGATCTCCCCGCCATCAGGCTCCTCCATCTTTATGCTTGGCCAAACTTCCTTGACGCGGCTGACACCGGCAAATTGAGGCACCGTGGACTCGATGGCATCCATGGCTGGCGCAGGCACACAGACATTGTGTTCGATGGAGCCATCCAATGTCTGATGTTCCTTTACGATGCGCACCAGGTTATCGTAGTTGGGAAAGGACTTGTTAAAACTCAGTTCATAACTGACAATACGGTAGATAAGTAATACCGAAGCGATCCCGGCGGCCAGGCCAAAGGTATTGATCAGTGCATACGTAGGATGTTTACGCATGTTTCTTATGGCGATCAGGATATAATTTTTAATCATTTATATACATTTTTAGATCTGTCAATTTCAAAATCATACTGAGGTTATCAGACCAACACCGCTTTGATCAATTCCTTTTCATTCACTTCTCAATTTGCCGGCCGGGCTTGTCCGGGCCGTTTTGAATCCTTGAATACTGATTGTAAGCAGGGTGAGTATTACCGCGACCAGTCCCGCCAGAATAAACACCCACCATGAAATGTTGATGCGATAAGCAAAGTCATTGAGCCATTTTCTCATCAGGAAGTAGGCAATGGGAGATGCCACCAGCAGGGAGATCCCAACCATGACCAGAAAGTCACGGGAAAGCAGTCTTAGTATTCCCCAGGTAGATGCCCCCAACACCTTGCGAATGCTGATCTCCTTGGTACGTTGCACAAATGTATAGGAAGCCATACCGAACAAACCGAGGCAGGAAAGGAATATGGCAATCCAGGTGAATGCCGACACCACCCGTGAAGTTTGCATTTCAGATTCGTACATGTTCCGGTAGGTGTCATCCAGAAATTCATAACTGAAGGGACGATGCGACACGTGCTGCCGCCACACATCCCCCATAGCACCAAGTGTATGCTGGATGTCCTGGGTACCCAGCTTGACCAGAATGAATCGGCCTGAGGTACTTGGAAACATCACCAATGGCTGGATGGGCTCATGCAATGATTTAAAATTAAAATCCCTGAAGACCCCTTTTACATTGCACATGCGTCCTTTGAAACGTACGGTTTTACCTACTGCGTCTTCCGCCGACCAGCCGAAATAACCGGCCATTGCCTCATTGATCAGCACCACCCCCTGTAAGGTTGAATCTGCCTCCATACGGCTTTCCAGATCCGACTCATTAGGTGTAAGATCCAACCCGGCAACCAGGGGAATTTCCATCGTTTGCAGAAAATCCTGGTCCGCTGGCATAGCGGTCACCGGAACCACATCGCTGCCATCCGGATTTTTACCAATATCATAACCGCCCCGGATATCCACCGGAGGATCGTAACTCCTGGTGACCGAAAGTATACCGGCATTTTGCTTCCAGCTGGATTTGAGTGCATCGAAGGCTTTGTTGATCTGGCGGTCTGACGGAATCACAACCACCTGATCTTTTTCATAGCCCAGTTTTTTGTTCTGGATGTATTGCATCTGTCCACGAAGGAGCAGTGTGCTGATGATCAGCAGGATAGATATGGCAAACTGGAATACCAGCAACGATTTGCGCAACCACAAACCGGAGGCACTCATCTTGAATTGTCCTTTCAGAACTTTGATCGGCCGGAAGCGGGAGATCACCCAGGCCGGGTAGAAGCCGGCCACCAGCGTAATGGCTGTACCCAGGCCTATCAGACCCACCCATGCTACAGGCTGTGCCATCGGCTCCATGGTCAACGGGCGGTCAAACAGCCGGTTGAATACCGGCAGGATCAGGTAGGCGAGGAAGATACTCAGAACCAGTGCACCGAACGTTAGGAATCCGGATTCGCTGAGGTGCTGCCAGCTCAGGGATGTCTGTCCGGCACCCAGGACTTTCTGCACACCTACTTCCCGGGCTCTTTCCGTACTGGCGGCAGTCGTCAGATTCACATAAATGCTGCAACCAATCAGCAGAAGCAACAGTGCCACTGTCCCCAATACATAGAGATAACGAATGTCACCGTTGGGTTCAAAATTGCCCGCCACGGTAGACCTTAAATGCAGGTCTTTCATGGGTACCAGGTGGAATGTGACGTAATTGCCATCCTCCATACCGGTTTCCGAGGTTTTTGACTGCATGTATTCGGGAATCCGTTTCTCCAGGTCCTGCCAGCGGGCATGCGGGTTAAGCAACAGGTAAGTGGTATAATTGGCATTCCACCAGGTCTCATTTTCCGGTTTAGCCTGTGGCAAAGACATAAATGAACAAACAAAGTCCGGTTTAATGTGGGTATTCGACGGAGGGTCTTTCATGATACCAGTGATGGTAGCATCCCGTGTACCTCCTATGTTCATCGATTTCCCGATGGGATTATCGAACGGAAAATATTTGGCAACCATCCGCTCAGAAAGGACCATCTGATTCGGGCCACTGAGGACTTTATCCGGGTTGCCCTCCACCAATGGAAAACTGAAGAATTTATAAAATGTGGAATCGGCGAAATAGAACCGGGGCTCTTCAAAAAGTTTGTCCCCGTATTTCACCACCTGAGGGTAATCAATAACCCGGACGAAAGACTCCACTTCCGGGAAGTCCTGCTCAAATGCCACACCTGCGCGGGTACCGGTCACATTTGCCTGCGCTGTCTCGCCACCAAAATGATATTCCATATTCATTTTGACGATCTGATCAGCATGTTCATGCATTCCATCGTACGACAACTCATAATTCAGATAGAGCCCGATCAGGACACACGCTGTCAGGCTTATGGTGAGACCAGTCAGCTTAATGGCCGTGTATAATTTATTTTTTGCGAAATGGCGGTAAGCGATTTTGAGGTTTTGCCAGAACATGCTATCTAATTTTAGGAATTGTTGCGTAATGAATCAACCGGATTTCGAAATGCTGCTTTCCAGGTTTGTGTCCCTATCGTCCCTAAGGTTATCACGGTCACGATCAACACTCCGGGGAGAAATACATTAATTCCCCAGGGTATGCGATCCACAAATAATTGGAGCAGTTGAGCCCCCAGTATTATCCCGACCGGAATGGCTATGATCAGAGCAACTCCAATCAGGTAGACATACCCCTTGGAGAGAAATACAATGATTTCTCCGGATGTTGCTCCCAGTAACTTACGTATGCTCACTTCTTTTGCTTTGGTTTCCACATTGTATATAGCCATGCCCATGAGGCCCATGGAGGTTATTATCAATCCCAGGATTGCAAACAGTGCAACAATACGGGTGAGATCCATGAGATTGTTAAAGTTTGACCGGATGGTCTGGTCGTAAAACTCACCGGAAAATTGATTTTGGTCATCCAGTTTTTTCCAGGCACTTCCCAATGCAAGAAGTGTTGCCGGAACATCTTTGCTGTTTATATCCAGCATGAGATATCCTATTCGTCCCGGGTCATAGCGCAGTAACAAAGGTTCCATTTTATAATTGGCCGGCTTGAAAGGGAAATCCCCCACGACACCGAGAATACTTACCATGGTGCTGTCTCCGAGTATCAGTGGTTTGCCGATTGCTTCATGCGGGTCTCCAAGTTCAAACTGCCGGACAAAAGATTCATTAACAATAGCGAAAGCCTCCTTTTGCTGGGCCGGATTGTCCTGGAATGCTTTACCGGCAATCAACGGGAGATGAAAATAGTCCAGATAGGCATCGTCAATGAAATAGTCCCGCACACCCCTTTTTTCCTTATCCGATGCTGTCCGGACATCTTCGGATGCGTCCATCCAGGTGCCCATCGGAATAGAAATTCCGGTATAGGCTCCTACTCCAGGCACCTGATTCAGCGCCAGGGCTGCTTTGCCGTAAGGCTGGTCCTGCAAGTCCACCAGTAAAGTTTGGGGCCGGTCAAAACCGAAATTTACCCGGAGCGCATATTGTACCTGTTTCCAGGAGATGGTCACCAGGATCATAAATAAGAGCGTAAAACTCAACTGGGTGACCAATAAAATTCTTCGCAAGCCCATTCTTTTCATCAACGGGTAGCTTACGGCCCGCTGTAAAATTGCAATGGGTTTTGTTTTGGATAGCGTTAAGGCAGGCAGTAATCCGGCCAGTATACCTACAAGAGTACTGAAAAGAATAAAGAGCAGATAAACCTGTCCATTTTCATGCAAATCCATGTCGAGCAGCTCGGTAATGCTCAACTGGTTAAATGCTCCTTTCACCAATTGCATCAGGCTGTATCCCAAGATCAAAGCGAGCCAGGACATGATGACCGACTCTCCGATAAATTGCCAGAAGACCTGACGCATTGATGCGCCCATTACTTTTCTGACTCCTACTTCCTTTACACGCACCAGTGCCTGTGCAATCGTCAGGTTGGTATAATTGAAGATAGCAGCCAGAACGATGATCAATCCGAGTCCGGATAAAAACCAAACAAGGAAAAGTGGCATGCCCTTACCCATTTGGTTGGAAAGCACCCTGCCGGGAGTTATTTCACTCAGGGGCTGAAGAGAAAACGAATAATTAGCATCCCGGCTTTCCAAACTTAATCCGGCGTAATGAGGCCGGGCGACATCGTTCATTTCTCCCTGGACCTTCTGGAAGTCTGCACCGTCCTCGAGACGGATGTAATTGTAGGTTGAATAATAATCCTTCCAGTTATCCACCCCGGAAACATCACCCTTGCTCTTATTTTCAGTTTCCATGGTTGCCACTGAAGCCAGTGCATCAAAGTCAAGGTGGGACTTTCCCGGCGACGGATATAGAACTCCGGTTATGCGGAAATCCTGGCTATAACCAGGAATTGAAATAATCCTTCCGATAACATTGCGGTCCCCAAATAATTTAAGTGCCATTTTATCCGTAAGCACCAGATTGTACGGGGCGCTTAAGGCCTCTTTTGGATCACCTTCCAGCTTAAATCCAAACATGTTGAAGAACGATGGCGTAGTGAACAACCCGCCAAAATCCAAATGCTTGTTTGGGGTTTGCATCGTTCCCGAAAACCGTGCGATCAGCGGTGTCCAGAGCTCGACCTGGGATAATTGCTCCTGGGCTACATAACCAAACGGGTAGGGTGAAGTGGCATAATCTTCACTGTTACCGTTGATCCGGTGTGCCGATGTTACCACGCGGTAGATGTTCTCTTTACGGGGATGGAAGCGATCGTAGCTGAAAGCATCCTGAATCAGCAGAAGTATAAAGAGGCACACACTCATACTTAGTGCAAGGCCCAGCAGATTAATAGCCGAAAAGGTCTTATGTTTCCACAAGTTTCTCAATGCTATTTTAATGTTGTTAAGCGGTACGGCCATATCTTCTAATTTTGAATGGCTTTGATCGGGCTATACTTTGCCTTTTTAAGCCAATTGAAGGTCCCGGAAAATTGATCTGTCAGGTTCCGGATAGCAGCTTTCAAAGAATTGATCCACATACTATTTTTATTAAGTTCCGCCCCGGATTTACCAGGGTCAGGATTTATGATCATTTATTCACTGCGCAGACTGTCAGCCGGATTTGCCAGCGCCGAACGTATCGTCTGCGTACTTAGAGTTATGACGGCGACGAGCAGCATAACCAGGCCACTCAGCGCAAACAACCAGATGCCTACGGATGTGCGATAGGCATAATTATCCAGCCATCGGTGCATGATCCACCAGGCAAACGGAGCTGCAATGAAAAATGCGATCATGACCAGTTTCAATAAATCACTGGACAGCAAAACCACCAGCTGGCCCACCGATGCACCCAAAACCTTGCGTACTCCGATTTCCTTGACGCGTTGGGTGGTGGTAAACAGTACCAGTCCCAGGAGGCCCAGGCAGCTGATGAAAATGGTCAGGCCGGCACTCCAGTTGAGCAGTTTTGCGATATCCTTTTCTTTCTTGTAAAAAGCAGCAACATCGTCATCAAAAAAAGTATAACTGAATTCCTGGTCGGGATAAACTTCATTGAATACCTTCTGAATGGCATCAATTGTTTTACTCCAGGCGCTGGTAGATTCACCTTGAGAAGGCAGCTTGACGTGGAAAGTGCTGTGGTTTTTTCCAATACTGGCAAATGCCAGTGGACCAATCGCTCGTGCCACCGATTTCGTATTAATATCATTTACAACACCTACAATGGGAATGTTCCTGGTATTCCGTTTAATCGTTTTTCCGATGATATCTTGGGGGTTATCGTAGCCTAAAAAATGACAATAATATTCGTTGATGACGTATTCTTTCAGGGTATCGCTCGGTTGTAAGTTGCGTCCGGCTAACAATCGGATTCCATACAAATTAAAATAGCTGGTGTCAGCATTTTTTACTTCAACCATGGTTTCTATGTCTTTTCCATCCTCTGTAAATTCCATGGAGGTGGTATTGGTGCTATTGCTGGCTGGAGGAGCACCAGCAAGGCTCATCTTTTCAATACCCGGAATGGACCGCAGGCGATCGTTGAGGACGTATTGTTTGTTGTCCGGGTTCATATAATTGTAAGGCGCTCTGAAACTGATGATCGCATCCCGCTGAAAGCCCATATCCTTGTTGAGCGAATACCGGATCTGCTTGCCGACGATAAGGGTGGCAATGATGAAGAACTGGGCAACGACAAACTGAGATACGATTAACGACTTGCGAATCAGGGCACCCCGGTTTGTGGCGGCATCAGAAGCTGTATTTTTTATGGCAATTACGGCCTTCAGACGAGAAAGCACCATCGCCGGGTAGAAGCCTGCCAGCAACCCTACCAGTACAATCAAGCCGGCTACAACCAATAAGACTACCGGATGCTGAGGCAAACTGAAATGCAAACTTTCAGGAATGAAACCTGAAAACATCCGCAGGATGACGGGAGTGATCGATAAAGAAATAATTGCTGCAATTGCCGCCAGGATAAATGTTTCACTGAGAAACTGAACACGCATTTGACCCACTGTACTACCCAGTGTTTTACGCACCCCGATCTCTTTAGCCCGTTGGCTTGCCTGGGCTGTTGTCAGATTGATAAAATTAATGCATCCCAATAGCAAGAGGAATGCTGCAACGACCAATAAGCCATAGAGTGTCGGTTTATGACCATGGGGTGATGACAGGCTATCGTAGTCCGCATTGAAATGAATGTCACTTACCGGCTGCAGCGTGTATTCGGTCGGAACATCATTTTCTGAGGCATGTTGCTTTCTTAATTCAGCCAATTGCTCGTTGATGCGGACTGGATTGACACCGGGCTCAAGCAGGACGAAAAATTGAGAAGATGAGGAGACACTACCCCATTCATCGCCACTTTGATTTTTTTCCCAGTCATCAAGAAACGTAGGAAGTGAAATAAATTCAGAAAAATTAAAGCCTGATACTTCATTTAGATCTTCCACAATGCCGGTAACTACAGCCTGGATTGAATCGTTGTAAATGATGGTTCTTCCAACTGCGCGGGTTATGTCCTGATAAGGGAAATAAGCCCGGGCTCGGCTTTCAGTTAGGACCACCTGATTGGGTTTGTTCAGGGCATCACCCGGATCACCGGAAATCCAGCTGTAAGGGATCATCTGGAAAAACCCTGCATCGGCATACAGGATATTTTTTTGCTTTTTGAAGGTTTCAGATTTATCATTGCCATTAGAAATTTTCACATCCATCTGGTAATTCATCCAAAACGCGGTTGAATTTTCGATACCCGGTATCGACTCTTCGACAGCCGTATGAAGTGGCCCTGGTGCCCCCCCGTTATGAATCAACATATCAGGAAAATGTAAGGTCGTGACCACCCGGTATATGCGATCCTTATTCTTTAAAAAATCTTCGTAACTGAATTCATACTGGACGATTAAAAAAATAACCAGTGAAGCACTGATTCCGATGGCCAGTCCCGCAATATTAATTAAGGTAAATACCTTATTGCGCATGAAACTCCGCAGTGCTACCGATAAATAATTTTTGAACATAATCCTGAATTCAATTAATTAAAATCATTTATGCCTATTCATTCTTTATGCTTCCTACCGGATTGGTTAATGCTGCTTTTACCGCCTGATAACCGACTGTCACGACAGCAATCAAAACAGAGAGCAAACCGGTCATTGCAAATACTTCCCAGCGTATAGGGGTATGGTAGGGATAACTTTGCAGCCAGTGATGCATGGCCCACCAGGCCAGTGGAGCCGCTATGGCAAAGGAGACCAAAACCAGTTTTAGAAAATCCTTGGTCAATAAAGAGGTCAAACCGGTCACCGTAGCTCCAAGTACTTTTCGGATACCTATTTCTTTGATCCGGCTCTCCGCCATATAAGTTGCCAGTCCAAACAATCCCAGGCACGAGATCAAAATGGCCAGTGCGGAAAATAATCCGGCCAGTGTGCCGGTGCGCCTTTCATTGGCGAATTTCTGCGCGTATTCCTCATCCACAAATTGATAATTAAAGGGATATTCCGGATTGTATTTTTTAAATATGGCTTCGGCCGTTTTCAAATTATCTGCTGTGGAATGATCGTGACTCAGTTTGATCATCAGGGTCTCAAACCAGGAATTTGCCCCGTAAATGAGCATGGGTTGGGTCGGCAGGTAAGGGGAGGTCAGAATAAAGTCCTTGATCACGCCCACGATATGCCATTCCTGACCGTTATCCTTCACGATTTGTCCGATCGGATTATCGAAACCCATCACCTTAAGTGAGGTCTCATTGATGATCATGGCAGTAGAGTCGGTAGGATATTGGGACAAATCAAAATCCCGTCCCTGGACGAACGTCAGACCAACTGTTTCACCCAGATCTTCTTCCTCATTGTACCGGTAAAAGTCGGTTTTATCATTGGGGTCTTTTCCTTCCCATTCCTGGCCCCAACCATCGCTCCAGCTCTGGGTAATAGGAGCACTGGTCACAGCTACCGAGGTAGCGGTACCACTTGATAGCAATTCACTTTTTATCAACCGGTAATTCTTGCTGATATCTCCCGTAAATGGGTGGTAGATCAAATTGTTCTTGTTGTATCCGGTCTCCCGTTGTTGGGCATAATTGATTTGCTGCCGGACAATGATGGTGCAGATCATCAGGACGATGCCAAAAGTAAACTGCAAAACGACCAGTACCTTTCGCGGAGTCACCAGCGTGTTCACCTTATTCATGGCACCTTTCAAAGCCTTCAATGGCTGAAAAGAGGACAAGAAAAAGGCGGGATAGCTGCCCGCCAACATGCCGGTAAGCAGGATGAATCCCAAAAACAGCATCCAGAAATAGGGATTGGTAAAATCGATTTGCAGGGATTTACCCGTTAGCCGGTTGAATGCGGGTAAGCTAACCGAAACCAGCACGAGGGCCAGGACACCTGCAATAAATGCCATCAGAACCGACTCACCGATAAACTGACTGACCAATCCTTTTCTCCGGGCACCTACCACCTTGCGGATGCCAACTTCCTTCGCCCGACGTTCACTCCGGGCAGTGCTCAGATTCATAAAATTAATACAGGCAATCAACAGGATGAACAGCGCGATGACACCGAACCATCTGACGTAGGCAATGCGTCCTCCCCCATCTTCTATTCCATCGGTAAAACTGGAGTATAAACGCCATTTGGCCATGGGGTAAAGAAACATTTCCCAGGTCGGATCCTCTGGGTCGTATTTCGGCTTTAGTGCTTTCATCTTTTCATTTGCTGAAACGATGGATGCATTGGGTCTTAACATCACGTACGTGCGGGTACTGTTGTTCCCCCAGTAACTATCATCATCACCGAGGGAGCGCTTGTACGACCAAGGCACCAGATATTTAAAACTAAACAGCGTATTATTAGGCAATTCTTCCAGGATACCCGTAACCTTAAAGTCCTGATCGTTGTCGATTTTGATGATTTGCCCCATGGGGTCCTCATCACCAAATAGCGTTTTACTGAAAGACCTGGTCAGCACGATGGAATTATGCTCCTTGAGAACCGTTTCCGGCTCGCCCCTCAACAGCGGAAATGTGAACATCTGCAGAAAATTGGAATCGACTACATTACCTTTTTCGGTGATTCGCTTGTCGCCAACGCTAAACAGGAAGTGGCTGCTCCAGTCAACCCTTGCAGCCTGCTCAACCTCCGGTAAATCTTTCTCTACCGTTCTAGCCAATATTTTTGGTGTGGTATTCCAGCACTGCAATTTGCCACTGAAATTTGCGCGATTCCACGCCTCATAGATCCGATCCCCGTTTTCATGGAAGTTTTCATACGTCACTTCACTGGAAATCCACATCAGGATCAACATGCTACTGCCCATACCTATAGCCAGACCCATAATATTGATGAAGGAAAATCCCTTACTGCGAATAATGTTCCTCCAGGCTATTTTTAAAAATGACTGCAACATGAATTATTTCTTTTTGATTTTGGTATTCGTGTAATTCACACCGATTATCCAGCTCCTATCGCTTATCCCGATTTTTGATCTTTATTTTTCAGGGTTGATGCGCCTCCTCATACATTCATGTGGCAAGGGCATCCCGGAAAGTGTTTAATTATTCACTTTTAATGCTCTTCACCGGATTGGCGAGTGCAGCTTTCAGGCTTTGGAAACTGACAGTGAGCAGAGCGATGCTCAGGGCAATGATACCCGCCAACGCAAATACCCACCAGGAAATAGCTACCCGGTAAGCAAAATCCGACAACCATTTATTCATGGCGTACCAGGCAATCGGCGTCGCTATGCACAGTGCGATCAATACCAGGATCAAAAATTCTTTATTCAACATCCGCACGATGGATTCTGTCGTTGCACCCAAAACCTTACGGATACCGATCTCTTTACGACGTAATTCGGTAACAAAGTGTGTGAGGCCAAACAGGCCAAGACAAGAAACCAGGATGGCCAGAAATGCAAAGATCAGAGCGATCTTACCGATCCGTTGTTCGGATTCGTACATCCGGCTGAATGACTCATCCATAAACCGGTACGAGAATGGTTGCGAAGGTGCCATCTCCTTCCACATCCCTTCGATTGACTGGATCAGGTTCTTACTGTCCTTCGCCTGATAGCGTACGGAAACCAATCCCCGTGAAGGCTCCAAAAACATACTTAAGGCGCCGACCTTGTCATGCAAACTTTGCCAGTTAAAATCCTTTACTACCCCGATAATGGTGTATTCTGTAAAGTCTTCCGGCTTGGGCGGGCCGGACAACTGACCGGTTATGCCATAGAGCTTCTGACCAAGAGGATCAGGGAAATTGAGGATTTTGGCTGCCGCTTCATTGATAACCACTCCAAAGCTATCGGTCGGAAATTTTGGGTCAAAGAAACGACCTTCAGCCATCCTGAGATCCAGCGTTTTGGCATAATCGAAATCCACATTCCACTCTTGCATATTGATGGACTGGTCCTGTCTGAATTCCCGTGTTTTGGTGTAGGTACTGTTGCTGTAGCTTGAGGGCACCGGAAGATAGCTGCTGATGGTGGCACTGCTCACCTCCGGCTGGCTCAGGATACGGTTCTTAAAGGATTGGATCTGGTCCCCAAGGGCGTACGTGTTGTTGATAATCAGGATTTGTTCTCTATCAAATCCCAGATCCTTGTTCTGAATGTAGTTCAGTTGCCGGTAGATGAGGATGGATCCCACGATAAGCACGATGGCGATCATAAACTGAAAGACCACCAGGACGCTGCGTAAATTAATCCGGCCTGCAGATTTTAATTTCTGACCCTTCAAAGAACGGATGGGGTCAAAACTTGCCAGGACCATGGCAGGATAACCCCCTGCTAAGAATCCGGTTATCAATATTCCGCCAATCAGACAGGCCCAGAAAACCGGACTGGTCCACGGCATGGTAATTTGCCTGGCCGTGAGCGTATTAAATGCGGGCAGTGCCAGTAATGCAATAATCACTGCCACTACCACTGCCAAAAAAGACATTAAAAAAGACTCACTGAGGAACTGGGAAAACAAGTTCTGCTTACTGCTACCCATGACCTTACGAACACCTATTTCCATACTTCGCTGAGAAGATTTGGCGCTGGTCAGGTTCATGAAATTAATGCAGGCGATCAACAATATAAATATGGCAATCGCACCAAAAATATAGATGTAGCGAATATTCCCTCCAGGGGATAATTCTCCACCTAATTTTGAATACAGATGGATGTCAGCCACCTTGTCCAGATCCATACGGGCATATTGACCGGTAGCTTCAAACTCCTGAAGTGTCATTCCAAGTAATTGCCTGGCTGTAATGCTGATCTTTTCTCTGGATAGATTCAGGAATTTTTGTTTGAATTCATCATAATCCACACCTTTTCGCAATAAGAAATAGGTATAAAAATTATTGCTCGTTGCCCATAATGGAGACTCCTTCTTGATTTCTTCATTTCCAGCTAAACTAAGCAGCATATCTGCCTGGAAATGGGTGGTCGGTGGTATGTCCGCATAAACTCCGTTTACTTTCCAGATCTTTTCATTATCCAGTAATAAATTATTACCCAGGGCTGCTTCCGGTGTTCCAAAATATTTTTTGGCCGCGGACGCGGAGAGGATTAACGTATTGGGTTCGTTCAGTGCACTACCGGCATCACCGGCCAGCATCTTCAATGAAAATAAATTGATGAATGCGTTATCCACACTCATCACCTGCCTTTCCAGATTATTTTGCTGATTGGTCTGATCTACTTTGACCAGGTAGCCTCCATACGTACGAACTCTGGACCACGATTCGATTTCCGGCAGTTGCGCTGCAGCGTCCGGGCCAACAATGCTACCCACAAAAGGGTACGCATCTTCGTTTCCTCCAAAATTAATTTCAGCATGAGGTCGGACGATCCGGTCGATATTCGGGATCCAGCGGTCAAAGCTCAGCTCGTAAGCAATAAAGAGTAAAATAAGCAGGCAGGATGCCACTCCAATACTTAAACCGGCTATGTTGGTGAAACTGAATAGCCGGTTCTTTTTAAGCTGGCGAAATGCGATCTTAAAATAATTAAAGAACATATAATTTCATTTTATCAGGTTCGAATACTATCTGTTTATTCGCTCATCGTTTCGTACAAATCCGTCTTCAATAAAAATAATTCGGGTACCGTATTGCGCATACTTTTCGGAGTGGGTAACCTGAATGATGGTCATCCCTTCCTCGTGTAACTGTTTGAACAGGTCCATAATGATCTCACCTTGCGAAGAATGCAAATTACCGGTCGGCTCATCGGCCAGGAGTAATTTCGGCTTGGCGGCGATGGCTCGCGCTACACCTACGATTTGTTGCTGACCACCGGACAGCTGACTCGGGAACAAGTCTTTTTTTGCCACCATATTAAACCGGTCCAATAATTCAGCAATAATGGATTGCCTTTCATTCTTTTTTACTTTCCGGTATAATAACGGGGTCTCTATATTCTCGTATACGGTCAGGTCATCGATCAAATGGTAAGCCTGAAAAACAAATCCCATGTACTGTTTGTGCAATTCATTGCGATGCCTTTCTCTCATTTGAAATACCGGCTCATCGAGAAATAAATATTCCCCTTTATTCGGCTGATCCAGCATCCCGATGATATTCAGCAAGGTGCTTTTACCAGCTCCGCTGGGACCCATTATGGTTACAAATTCACCCTGGTTAATGGTCAGGTCCACCTGCCGTAAAACCCACGTTTTCTGCAGGCCGGTGGTGTAAAGGCGTTCAATGTTAGATAGTTGGATCATAGGCTTGGAGGCATAGTGCATGGAGCATGGAGCATGGAGCTTCAAACCCACATTGTAATGCAATTATTTTATGGTATTCTTTATTGGTCATTTTCATAAGTACTTAGTATAGAATATGGGACCTTGAGATAGTCCCCCTTTGGTTGACTAGGTATTATAAGATTCAATTGCTTTTATTTTGCTTTTATCAAAGCGTTTGAATATGATTGAATCCTTCTGCTCAATATTTCAATCCGGGTAAATAACTCATCCTTGGATTCATTAGATACCAGGGATTCGTTAACCAGAATGACAAGTATATTAGCAGCTTCAAAGCATTCCCGTTTGGCATAACGAAGCAACTGTTGTTGTTCTTTGATCATTGAAGTACCAGTACTCTCCGCTATATTATTGGGAATACCAATACCACAACCTCGCAGTTGATCCGCGAATCTGAATAATTTTTGCTCTTCAAGATTTCGGGCTATCCTGAATAAATCTGAGGCAATAGATATGGCTTCCCTCCAAATTTCAAGATCTTCGAATCTGAATTTTGCCACGGTTATTTTTATTCAATTTTGCCTCACAATTATACAGTCCGTCACACGCATTCCTTGCTTACACCTTCATGCTCTCTACTCCATCCTCCATGCCCCTTGCTCCATGCTCCATGCTCTCTGCCTACAAATATTGCTTCACCACATTTTCCGTAACGACCTGGCCGTCCAGCATACGGATGATGCGGTTGCCGAATTCGGCGCAGTACTGGGAGTGCGTAACCATCAGGATGGTGGTTCCGGTCGCATTCAGGTCGGCAAGGATCTTCATGACCTCATCCCCGTTGGCAGAGTCCAGGTTACCGGTAGGTTCGTCGGCAAGGATCAGCTTGGGTTTGTTGACGATGGCCCGAGCCACGGCTACCCGCTGCTGCTGCCCCCCGGAAAGCTGTTGGGGAAAATGGTTGCGGCGGTGCATGATGTTCATACCTTCCAGCAATTCTTCCACTCTTTTCTTACGTTCGGCAGAAGGCACTTTGGTATAGAGCATCGGGAGCTCCACATTTTCATACACGGTCAGTTCGTCTATCAGGTTAAAGCTCTGAAACACAAAACCCAGGTTGTGTTTACGTACGTTGGAACGTTTCCGCTCGGAGAGATGGCCAACCTCTTCTCCATTGAACAAGTACTCTCCGGTAGTTGGGTTGTCAATCATCCCCAATACGTTGAGTAAGGTTGATTTACCGCATCCCGAGGGTCCCATAACGCTGACAAACTCGCCTTCTTTGATGTCAATATTGACACCGTTCAAAGCGGTTGTCTCGACCTCGTCGGTCCGGTACACTTTAGTCAGATTTACTGTTTTGATCATATCGATATGATTTAAGCTTAAATTATTTCAATACCAGTTCGTCTTTGTCTCCGAAATTCTCATAGCTGGAGACGATGACCACATCACCTTCATTCAAACCGCTGGTTACCTCATAATAATTAGGGTTTTGACGGTTGAGGCGGATGGTGCGTTTGCGGGCATTACCGGTAGCCGGGTCGATGACGTACACCCAGTTGCCACCGGTCGTCTGATAAAATCCTCCACGAGCGATCAACATGACACGCTCTTCGGCACTGAGTTCCAGTTTCACAGAAACCGACTGACCTCTTTTGATCCCGGTCGGGGTCTCATCAGTGAATACCATATCTACCAGGAAGGCACCATTGGTAACCTGGGGATAGATCTTGGCGATGCGCAGATTGTACCATTTCCCGGCAAACTGAAAGGAGCCTTCCTGATTCAGGAATACCCGGGAGATGTAGTATTCATCCACACGTACCTGAATTTTGAAATTTTCCAGGTTGTCGAGGGTTGCAATGTTTTCACCCTCCGTGACCAATTCACCGATCTCCAGATTCAATCCGGAAAGCTGACCATCGATGGGCGCCTTGATCACCAGATTCTCCAGGCTCTGGCGGGTAATCTCCAGGTTTCGCTGCATAAGGTCCAGAGAGGATTCCATCTGTGATTGTTGCAGGGCCTGGTAAGCACTGTCCTTTGCGATGGTTTTTTTCAACAGATCGTTGCGGCGCAGGAGGTTCTCATATTCGTCTTCCATTTCCTCGAGATCTACTTTGGCGATCACATTGTTCGCATAGAGTTGTTTGTTGCGTTCAAGCCTTTTGCTGGTCAGATCGATCTGGTACACGACATTAAGCGCCTGTTCCTTAAGGTTCAGGCTCTGCTGTTCCATCAGGAGTGAGGTGTTCCGGATCTGGTTGATCTGCGAAATGATGTTAGCCTCCTGATTCAGAAAGTTGGACATCAGGTCCGGATTGGAAAGCCGGAGGATCATTTGTCCTTTCTTAACCATTGCACCATCTTCGACAAGTCGCTCTTCCACCTTCCCGCCTTCCACAGCATCCAGGTAAATGGTCTTGATCGGTTCTACGACCCCGGTAACGGGAATATACTCCTGGAACACATCGGTTTTGATGGTGTCCAATAGCAGGCGCTCCGATTGTACATTCAGTTTTGAAGTGCCGGCTGACTTCACCATAGTGGAGATCAAATACGCGGCAATTCCAACGACGGCGACGATGATTGCTATGCGTTGCCATGTCCAGGTCTTCTTTTCTATCTTACGGTCCATTCAGTGTTCTTTAAACCTTTTCTTCTTACTTATTATATAATAAAGCCATGCCAAACTTTTATATATTTGGATATCATTCATTTACAGATTAAATATTTTATAATATATAATTTTCTGTGCGAAAATGAACGATCGCATGTTCGATATCGGACAACCAGATCACGCAAAAGGTTACATTTTCTCAAAAATTGCAACGATTCCGTTGAGTCCAACGTCTACTTTAAGGAAATGAAATCCGATATCATACTTCGATGACTAAAACCTGACCCGATGTTCCTTCGTCCCAAAGCATTTAAACTGGCTTTAATAACACTGTTGTGGCTCATCGCCGGATGTTTGATCACCCTGCACGAATACCTCTTCCTCACCAATTATCCAGGGGTACTCGATACAACTCCGATGTCCAACTACCAATTCAGCAAGAATCTGATGGCGGCATCCATTGCTCTTGGCTGTGGGGGACTTTTACTGGGAGTTCTTGAATTATTCCTCTTCAGGTCCATCGTAGCACGGACAAAGTTCTGGATGGGTTTGATCCTGAAGATGATCCTTTATAGCGGTGTTCTATTCATTATCATCACCGGTACCTCCTGGTTATTTAATACGGTACTTTCCGGAGACGGTTTGTTTACTGCCGATGGCTGGCAGAAAACGATGCATTTCATTACTTCCACCTCCTTCTGGCATCCGGTGACTCCTTTTTTAGTGTTGGCACTGATATCCATATTCTTCATACAATTGACCGAACGATTCAGCATCCAGGAATTGCTCCGGCTGATCTCGGGCAAATATTTCCATCCGAAGGAAGAACCCAGGATCTTTATGTTTCTTGATTTGAATGGCTCAACCACGCTGGCTGAAAACCTGGGCAATGCACGTTTCTACCAGTTGCTGAACGATTTCTTTCACGACCTGGCAACCGCTATCGAGACCAACCGCGGAGAAGTCGTCGAATACGTGGGGGATGAAATTGTGGTTTGCTGGAAAATGTCTGACGGGCTAAACCAGTCCAGATGTCTGAAATGCTTTTTTGACATCGAGAATGAAATTCAAGGTAAAAGAGGTGTATACCTGGAGAAGTTCGGGGTGGTGCCGGCATTCAAGGCAGCCGTTCATTGCGGGCTGGTGATCATCGGGGAGATGGGTAAGATCAAAAAAAGCATTAAATATTCCGGCGATGTGCTGAATACAACCTCAAGGGTTGAGCAGATGTGCAACCGGATCGAAGCCAAGCTGGCCGCCACCGGTCCACTGATCATGCAGCTTGAATCGACTCCTTATCCTGCCGAACGCGTGGGCGACCTGGAACTACGGGGTAAAGCAGAGACTGTACCGGTGTACCGGATTGCATAGGCCCCCTCGGGCTTCTGCATAAGTTATTCACAAAAAATCAGCTACCCTTTGCAACGTTTTGGGACATTGCTACGTCTTAGCAATAGTGTTCGATTTCGGACAGATTGCCGTATATTTAACCAACCAGGATCCAATTGTGAACCAAACACGCATGAAAATCGCTTCTCAGCTGGAGAGTACCGTTCTCATCGTGGATGACGAGGAAGACATCCTCCTCACCCTGAAAATGTTGCTTAAATCCAGGGTCAGTCATCTCTATACGGAGTCGAATCCCTACCATTTACCCCGGTTATTGCGTCAGTACGAGCCCGATCTTGTGTTGCTAGACCTCAACTTCAACAAGGGGGCGATCAAAGGAGAAGAAGGCTTGCACTGGTTGGGCAAGATCAAGGAGATACGTCCCCAAACCCAGGTCATCGTCATCACCGCGCACGGGGATATTGAAATAGCGGTTAATGCCCTAAAAATCGGTGCCATCGATTTTTTAGAGAAGCCCTGGCGAAATGAAAAACTGCTTTCGGCTGTTGAGTCGGCGCTCTCGATCAGTTTATCCAAACGGGAGATCAAACAACTCCAGCAAACACGTCAGGTCCTCACCGAACAGTTGTATCAGCAGTCCGGCGAGATCATCGGACAGTCACCGGCCATGCAGGAGGTCTTCCGTACCGTTGATAAGGTAGCTACCACCGATGCCAATGTGCTGATACTGGGCGAAAACGGAACCGGTAAGGAGATGGTCGCCCGTGCCATTCATCGCGCTTCCTCACGACACAATGAAGTATTTATCAATGTGGATCTGGGATCTATTCCGGAAGCTTTACTTGAAAGCGAATTATTCGGACATAAGAAGGGAGCCTTTACCGATGCCCGGGAAGACCGCATTGGCCGTTTTCAATCGGCTCATCAGGGCACGCTCTTCCTGGATGAAATCGGCAACCTGTCACTGGCCTCTCAAAGTAAGCTGCTCTCCGCCATCCAGAATAAAGCAGTTACGCCGGTAGGATCCAATCAACCTGTTCCCGTCGATATCCGGTTGATCAGTGCCACCAACATGCCACTGCACGAGATGGTCCAGCAAAAAGCTTTCCGGCAGGATTTACTCTATCGCATCAACACCGTGGCCATCCAGCTCCCACCCCTGAGAGAGCGCATTGGTGATATCCCCATCCTGGCCAGTGTTTTCCTTGAGCAAAATGCCAGGAAATATCAAAAACCTGAATTGGCCTTTGCTCCGGAAGCCATCCATAAACTCGAATTGCACGACTGGCCCGGCAATGTCCGGGAATTGCGGCATGTCATCGAACGGGCGGTGATCCTGGCTGACTCCAATACGTTGCGTGCGGAAGACATCCTGTTACAAAAAGAAGGGATCTATACCACCACCGATGAAGACCAATCCTTAAATTTGGACCATATGGAGCGTCAGTATGTCTTAAAAGCATTGCATTTGCATAAAGGCAACATCACCCGGGCAGCCGAAGACCTGGGGCTCACAAGAGCTGCTTTATATCGTCGTCTGGAAAAATTCGGATTGTCCTAAACATCGTTAATGTTCCAACATTTTAAAGTCAAGGTCGTTTCCTTCCTCATTGCCATCCTCATCCTGATTTTGCTCTTTACATACCTGTGGCAGAGGGATGGATTAAAAATGCATCTGATGCTCTTTATCCCGCTGACCGGAATTTTGATCTGGCGGCTGTTTCGTCTTGTTGACAAGACAAATTCGGAGGTGGCAACCTTCTTATCCAATATCCGCTACAACGATTATGCAGTCAGTTATCCGGAAAATAAAAATGTACAGGATAGTTACCAGGATCTTCACAGTGCATTTAATCTGGTCAATGAAAAATTCCGCAATATCCGGTCGGAGAAGGAGGCTCAGTTTCAATATTTACAAGCCATTGTTGAAAATGTAGATGCCGGACTGATTTGCTTCGAGCAGAACGGTAAAACTGTCCTGATGAACAAGGGCATCCAGCAATTACTCCACAAATCCTATTTCCCCAACTTCTCAGCGGTCGAACGATACAATGTTAACCTGTACGATGCACTCCAAAATATTCAACCCGGGGAGAAAAAGCTTGTCAAGCTGGTCATTGAAAATCAAATCAAACAAATAGCCATCCGGAAGACCATCCTGAAGCTCCGGGACGAACCTCTGCACTTGTTTGCCCTGCAGAATATCCATGCGGAACTGGAACAGCAGGAGGTCGACTCCTGGCAGAAGTTGATCCGGATCCTTACTCATGAGATCATGAATTCGATCACCCCGGTGGTGTCGCTGGCTGCCATGACCAATGAAATGCTTAATTCCGATTCACTGGAAGAAGCCAATGTACAGGAAGACATCAGAAAGTCCATTCAAACCATTGAGCGGCGGAGTAATGGTCTGTTGCATTTTACGGAAACCTACCGCCAGCTGACCAAGATACCTCCTCCCAAGTTTCAACAAATAGATCCCACGAACCTGCTGGATCAAACATTCGTCCTGTTCACCAAGGACATTCAGGAACGACACATCACGATCGAAAAGCGATATCCTACCTATCCGGTCACAGCATTGATGGATCCGGATCTGATGGAACAGGTTTTTATCAATCTAATCAAGAATGCGTTGGAAGCCATGACGAAGACGGATGATCCGGTCCTGCAGGTAGCCATTATTAAAAATTCTCAAGGCGCAGTGGAGATCTCCATCCTGGATAATGGGTCCGGCATTTCCGATTCACTGGCTGATCAAATATTTGTTCCATTTTTCACAACCAAGAAAAATGGCAGCGGGATTGGGCTCAGCCTGAGCCGCCAAATCGTCCAGATGCATAAAGGTCATATTTTTGCCACTTCCATCCCCGGTCAGGGCACCTGCTTTACCATTCAGATTTAAATGAAAACCTGCCAGGAATCCTAGATCTTTTCCAGAATAATTGCAGAAGCTCCGCCACCACCATTACACAGTGTTGCCAGGCCGTATTTGGCATCGTGGTCCTGTAATACATGCTGTAAGGTACAGACGATGCGAGCGCCGGAAGCACCTAATGGATGACCGAGGGACACCGCACCACCATTCACGTTCACCTTCTCGGGATCGATGTCGAGGATCTGATTGAAGACCATGGTCACCACAGCAAAGGCTTCATTGACTTCGTAATAATCAATGTCCTCTTTAGTCAATCCCGCACGCTGCAGGGCTTTCGGTGCTGCCAGGGCGGGTGCAGTCGTAAACCACTCCGGTTCATGGGCGGCATCGGCATAGCTCACGATGCGGGCAATGGGTTTCAGACCGTATTTTTTAATGGCATCCTCGCTCGCGAGTACAAGTGCTGCCGCACCATCGTTGATGGTTGAGGCATTGGCAGCCGTCACGGTGCCTCCCTTGGAAAAAGCCGGCTTTAGGGCCGGGATCTTGTCAAATTGAACCCGGTGGAATTCTTCATCTTCGGTCATCATCACCGGATCCCCCTTGCGTTGCGGTATCGGAATCCCTACTATCTCGTTTCTGAACTTGCCATATTCTGTTGCCCGGGCCGCTTTCTGGTAAGACTTGATGGCAAAATCGTCCTGTGCTTCCCTGGAGATATTGTATTTTTCTGCAGTCCGGTCCGCATAGATACCCATGGGTTCATGACCGTAAGCATCATTAAGACCGTCGCGCTGCAATCCGTCGATCAGCTCTCCTCCACCGTATTTATATCCCCAGCGGGCATTGGGAATGTAATACGGAATATTGGACATTGATTCCATGCCTCCGGCAACAACCACATCGGCAAGACCCAGTTGGATGGCCTGTGCACCAAACATGATGGATTTCATTCCGGAGCTACACACTTTATTGATAGTGGTACAGGGCACGTTGATGTGGATCCCCGCACCCAGAGCTGCCTGTCTTGCAGGTGCCTGCCCCACATTTGCCGAAACCACATTACCCATAAATACTTCTTCAACGGCTCCCGGGTCGATGTTGGCGACGGCAAGTGCACCTTCAATGGCTTTGCTACCCAGTGCTGTTGCACCAAACATAGCCAGCTGACCGCCGAAACTACCTAAAGGGGTTCTAACAGCCGAAATGACATAAGCTGATTTCATTATTCCTGACGTTTAATCTTGTTTTGAATGCTTTGAATTTTATGCTTGACAAAATCGGATAAGACCAGCTTTCCGCTTATCCTGGCACGGTCCGCCAATAGCTGATCCCAATGTTCTGTCCCCTCCCAATTTACAATTTTCAGGGCTTCAATCGCAGCAGGATGATAACGATCAATTTGGGCTACATAAGCTGTGATTGCCTGATCCATCAGGCTGATATCCTGGTAGATCTCCTGAAAAAGCCCCTGGTCCTTCGCCCATTGGGCGTCAAACCATTGTTCGGGATTCCAGGCCATCGTAGAAAATGCAGACTTCCCGGTCTTCCGTTCTACTGCAGGTCCGATAACAAACGGTCCGATGCCTATGGCTAATTCACTGAGCCGAACCGACGATTCAATGGTGGCAAAACATACATCGGTTGCAGCAGCAAGACCCACTCCCCCGCCGACAGCCTTACCCTGCACCCTGCCGATGATCAATTTTGAAGAGGTCCGGCAGGCATTAATGATCCGTGCAAATCCGGAGAAAAATTCGAATCCACCGGCCTCGTCCCTGATCGCCGCCAGTTCATCAAAGTCTGCACCTGCACAAAACGTCCGGTCACCGGCACTGGTCAACAGGACTGCAACAATACCTGGTGTATTCTCCAATGCTTTTATGGCTTGCTCCAGTTCAGCCAAGAGCTTGCCGGGCAATGCATTATGGGCCGGATGAAAAAATTCGATCCGCCGCACCCGATCGTTGATGGCTGTCGTTTGCACATACCCCTCTTTCATCTCAATCCTGATTTCTTTTTTTAACCATGGTGAGAACAACGGCTAATGCTACCGGCTCGTTGGATTCATCATAGACTTCCACATCCCATTTTACGATTCCTTTGGCAATATCGGTTTCATCCCTTTTGTCCTGGTTAATTTTTTCTTTCACAGTCAGTTTAACCCCGATGGTATTTCCCGGATAAACCGGTTTGGTAAACCGGCATTCATCGATGCCGTAGTTCAACAATACAGGTCCTTTGCGTGGCTCAACAAATAATCCGGCAGCTTTAGCCAACAGGAAGTATCCATGTGCAACCCGCCGTTCAAAAAGGGTACCCTCGAGAGAAGTTTCATCGACATGTGCGTAGAAGTGATCCCCACTTACATTTGCAAAGTTAACAATGTCGGCCTCGGTCACCGTATGTTTTGCAGTGATCCACTGCCCGCCAATCTCAAGGTCTTCAAAATAACGACGAAACGGGTGCACCTCATCGTGAGTCACCTTACTACCCCGCTGATAAATGCCTGTGACATGCGTTATGGTGGTGGGACTTCCCTGGATAGCGGTGCGCTGCAGATAATGCAATACGCCCCGTTTACCGCCCATTTCTTCTCCCCCTCCGGCCCGGCCCGGCCCTCCGTGGATCAACGTGGGCAAGGGTGACCCGTGACCAGTGGACTCTTTCGCACAATCTCTGTTCAGGATTAACAATCGCCCGTGATGGGCCGCAGCTCCGAGGACAAACTTCCGGGCCAGGGCATCATCGTATGTCGTCATGCTGGCTACCAGTGATCCTTTGCCCATGCGGGCCAGCATCAATGCTTCATCCAGGTCCCGGTAAGGAATCAGACTACTCACCGGACCAAATGCTTCAACCTCATGTACCGCTACCTGATGGAAAGGGTCATGCACTCTCAGCAAAATGGGACTCATGAAAGCTCCTTTCCCGGGATCGGCGGCGTGGGCTTCCACCTGGTGCGGGTCGCCATAAACGATCTTGGCCGACTGGGTCAATTGGGTGATACGTTCACGAACTTCGGCAACCTGATCCCGGCTGACCAACGCACCCATCCGTACGCCTTCCCGCTGCGGGTCACCGATCGTGGTCTCTTGCAATACGGAAACAAGTGCCGCCTGGACATCCCCGGTCAATTTTTCAGGTACCAATATCCTGCGTATTGCCGTACATCGCTGACCACATTTGATGGTCATCTCTTTACGCACCTCCTTGATGAATAAATCAAATTCCGGAGTACCAGGGTAAGCATCATCTCCGAGAATCGTACAGTTTAATGAGTCGGCCTCCAGATTGAATGGCACTGCTTCGCTTAGCACACGCGGATGTGATTTAAGCTGCAGGCCAGTAGTTGCAGATCCTGTGAAGGTGACCACATCCTGGTACATGACGTGATCAAGGAGACCACGGCCGCCACCTGCAATCAACTGCAAAGCGCCGTCAGGCAATATACCGGAGTTGACAATATCGCGCACCATGGCTTCGGTCAGGTAAGCCGTGACTGTGGCCGGTTTTACAATAGCCGGCACACCTGCCAGCAGATTGACCGCTATTTTCTCCAGCATGCCCCAGATGGGAAAATTATAGGCATTGATGTGAATGGCGATGCCTTCGCGGGGAACCATGATGTGATGCCCGATGAAGGTACCACCTTTTGAACTCGGGACCGCATCGCCTTCCGTATAGAAAGGTTGATCCGGAAATTGTCTCCTCAGGCTGGCATTGGAAAATAAATTCCCGATACCTCCTTCGATATCAAACCAGCTGTCTGCGCGGGTAGCCCCGGTCTGATAAGAAATGGGGTAATAATTTTCCTTCATGGTGTATAGATAGGATGCCAGCTTTTTCAGCATCCGTCCCCTTTCGTGGAATGTCATTCCACGCAATACAGGGCCTCCGACGCGGCGTCCGTATTCCAGCGCATTGCCCAGGTCGATACCATCACCTGCTGCACGATAAATGGGATCTCCGGTGATGGCATGATACAGAATCTTGCCCTGGCCTGCTCCTTTTTGCCATTTACCTTCAATAAAATGTTCCAGTTGCTGCATGTCTGATTAGCTTCTTTCTAATAATACGGCATATCCCTGTCCGACCCCGACACACATGGTTACCAGGGCATAGCGTTTCATTTGATTGGCCAGTTCCAGTGCTGCTGTAAGGAGGATGCGTGCACCGGTCATGCCTAGTGGATGCCCGAGGGCAATGGCACCTCCATTCGGGTTGATACGCGGATCATCCTGGGGCAGGCCGAGCTCCTGGAGGCAGGCCAGGACCTGAACAGCAAATGCCTCGTTGATTTCAATAATGTCCATGTCACCCAGTGTGAGTCCGGTCTTAGCCAATAATTTTCTCGTAGCCGGCACCGGTCCGATTCCCATCATTCGAGGCTCGACACCAACGACTGAAGAAGCGACAATTCTGGCCAGCGGTTCAAGTTGATGGCGATGGACTGCATCTTCACTCGCGATCAAAAGCGCAATGGCACCATCATTCAACCCGGAAGAATTACCGGCGGTCACGGTACCACCTTCCGCAGCGGTCAGAAAGGCAGGATTCAGTTTCGAGAGCCCTTCCAGTGTGGTTTGTGGTTTAATAAACTCATCCTTTTCAAAAAGAAGCGGATCTGCTTTTCGTCTGGGGATCTCGACGGAAACAATTTCTTCCGCCAGCCGTCCACTTGCATCTGCGGCACTCGCTTTTATTTGTGAAGATAACGCAAAAGCATCCTGGGCTTCGCGGCTGATGTGATAAGCCTGTGCCAGGTTTTCAGCAGTCGCACCCATGCTGTCAGTGCCAAATCGCTCATGCATGTTGGGATTGATAAACCGCCAGCCGAAGGAGGAATCAAATAGCTCAACATCACGGCCAAATGGCATCGCTGATTTGGAAAGCACCCAGGGGGCCCGTGTCATATGTTCGACACCTCCGGCGATCAGCAGGTCTGCATCGGAGTTGGTTATGGCATGGTGCGCGTGGATGACGGCACTCATTCCACTGGCACAAAGCCGGTTGATGGTTTCTCCGGGTACCGACCAGGGCAACCCTGCCAAAAGCAGTGCCATGCGGGCTACATTCCGGTTATCCTCACCGGCCTGGTTTGCGCATCCCAGTAACACATCATCATATTCTTCAAAGGGGATTCGTCCGTACCGATCGACCAGATGACGTATCACGCCGGCAGCCAGATCATCGGCTCGTACTGTACTTAATGTTCCACCGAATTTACCGATAGGGGTGCGCACTCCACCAACAAGAAAAGATGGTCGCATTATCGAGATATTTTGGTTTGGCTGTGGCTAAAGATGAAAAAAATTTAGGCATTTCCGTATGATTTCGCCTGGATCCGGGTCATGATCTCTGACAAGAGCGGTAAGCTGATTCGGTCAGGGCCTACTCCAGGGCCTTTTTCAGTTTGGTAACCAGATGTTTGCGTATTTCCAGCAACCTTAACCGGGTTATGGATTTAACGGTTGAGCTTCGTGTCCCTTTTCCTAAAACGTCCAGCTCACCGAAATAATCGCCTCGTTTGAGCTGACCAAGCTCATGACCTTCTTTGGATATAGCTGCCTCACCTTCATAAATAATAAACATGGTATTTCCATCTTCTCCTTCAACGATCACATCCTGTCCTGGTTCAAAAAAAAGCTCCTTAACCTGCAGCTGCTTATCCGATTGGTAACTTGCAATATCCCTTCCTACGAAAGGCCAGATACACCAGTCAATTGCCGTGCGTATCTTCTTTTCCCAGATCGGCAAATACTTGAACATAAAAATCCGCCAGGCCACCCAGGCTAGCCACCCGGAGAAGGGGATACCATACAAATGCCCTACGGCACGTCGGTGTGCCAGCGTGCAGGCATCTCCCAAACCGGTAAAGCGATATTGAGCAAGGGGTTTATTGTGGATTGAGCGCAAAATATTCTTGCTAATTTGTTTTCCGGCTTTCATCGCATAAATCGCCAGAGGGGGACAATATCCTCCTTTCGGATGCGGAGCAGCGGCGCAATCTCCCCCTGCCCACAGGTTTTCCTTTCCAGCCAAACGGAAATAGGCATCGGTCAACAACCGGCCCGATTCATGCCGCTCTACCGGCCATTGGTCGAATAAAGGTGATTGTGCATTACCTACACAACTGATGATGGTCCTGGAACTGATCTCAAGTCCTTTGTTGGTGCGGGCAGAAACAGGTGTTGCGGACTGGATCCGTTCATTATAATGGATCTGAATATTGGTTTCACTGATCTTTTTTTCAGCATATTTAAGCAATCCGGGAAACCGTTCACCCAGTTCCGGAAGGATGAATGCACCGGAATGCAGCACAATGATGCGGACCTCCTCATATCCGATCTGGGGAAAATAATATCTGGTCATATCACCCGCAAATTCATCCAGTTCCACGGCAACCTCGATACCGGCATAATTGCCTCCAGCGATGACAAAGGTGAGCAGTTCCCTGCGTTCTTCTGGGTCCTCTTCTATGGATGCATATTCGAATAAGGAAATGATGTGATTTCTTAAGCTCACCACATCAGAATACACTTTTAGCCGAAAGGTGTTTTCCGAAACACCGGGATATTTATCCAGATCATCGGTAGAACCCATGCCAATGATCAGGTGGTCGTAGTTGATCCGGAAGCGTTTCCCATCCAAAAGGCGGGTTGTAACGACTTCTTTGGCTTCAAAGTCCACTGACTCGATCTCCCCATTAATAAAGTCAAGACCTTTAAACAGTTTTCTGGCTGGGCTTACAATATCTCCGAGTGAAAGTTTACCTGTCAAGACTTCCGCCACCAATCCATGGAAGACATGGTAATTGTTACGGTCGATAACGGAAACTTCTACGATGCCTTTGCGAATGCTTTTCATCAAGGTCCGTACGGCATGGATGGTCAGATAGCCAGCTCCCAGACAGACGATTTGTAAGGGTTTGTTCTTCATAGCCATTGAAATTAACGAATGCCGGGATTTCGTTGTAAAGAAATTACCGTTTAGTCGGAACGTCCATCTAAATTTTACAAAATGCATATGGAGGCTTGCTTTTGAAAATTGATTTCGTATATTTGCATCCCTGTTTGTTTAGTCAAACAGATATTACATCGCGGGGTGGAGCAGTTGGTAGCTCGTCGGGCTCATAACCCGAAGGTCGCAGGTTCGAGTCCTGCCTCCGCTACAAAAGGAAAGGGAATCCAATTTTTGGGTTCCCTTTTCGTTTTTACTACCTAACTCGTCGACTCATTTAGTCAGCTGACGGACGCAGTACTTGTTCCGCCCAAGCGGGATTCGACTTCCTCTTCCACTCCAAAGAGAAAGCCCGGCACTTCGTATTGGGCTTTTTTATTCCATTCTTTTTACCACGCATCTCAATGTGAAGTCACTTGTTCTAGCCTTTAACCCCATATTTCAAGCAGTATGCCTCTGCATTTTTCCAATCCATAAAATCTTCAAGGAACCAACCTGTTGTTTTTCATTATCTTTCTTTATTCGAGAACGTAGGCAAATCCAGGTAAACACGCTTAACACAGAGGAAAAAATTTATATGAAAAGGCTACACCTATTGTCACTTTTGATTTTTGTCAATTGCCTCGTTCAAGCGCAGAACGAATATCCGAGAAGTGAAGCCAAAGCCGAAAAAATTGTAGCCTCTGTATTAAGAAATTCGCCAATAATAGACGGTCATAATGATTTATTTGCCTGGTATTATGGCTGCAACTACAAACATCTTCCCAAGTGCCCGCAGGACATTGATGATTACCCCCTGGACCAGATTACAGCAGGACAGACTGATATTCCCAGATGGCGGAAAGGCGGTGTGGGTGGTGTGCAGATTAATGTGGCAAGTGATTCACTAAGCAGTTTACTGGACGCTTATGACTTACTCTACCGCCTTCAAAATACCTATACCAGCGATTTAGAAATTGTACGAAGCTCTTATGAAATGGGAAGAGCAATGAATAAGGGTAAAATTGCGTTACTTCCCATGCTTGAAGGGTCTGATGCTTTACAGAATAAAACTTCTTTGCTCCGTACATATTACAAGCTGGGATTGCGCTGTGTGACCTTCACTTATCACACCAGCGAACTTGCAGATGGCAGCGATGATGAACCACGGAACAATGGCCTTTCAGCATTGGGGAGAGAATTCGTTCAGGAAATGAACAACCTTGGGATAATCATTGACATGAGCCATATCTCCGCTAAGTCGATGAGTGATATTTTGGCGATCTCAAAAGCTCCGGTGATCTTCAGTCATTCCAACGTACGAAAATTAAGCGATGTTAACCGCAACGTGCCCGACACCATTTTACTCAAGTTGAAATCGAATGGAGGATTGATTATGATTGACATGGTTGCTGAACACAGCAGCATGTCGTTTAGCCGATGGATGAATCAGGGAGATTCACTTTATTATGCTTTCATGAAAGAATTTCCAGGAGACAATGCGAAACTTCAAGAAACTATGGAAGCATGGGAAAAGAAATATCCGATGCCGTTGGTGACGGTATCTGATGTTGCGGATCATTTTGATTACGTAAAAAAATTAATTGGTATAGATTACATTGGCATCAGTGGTGACTACGATGGGATGGATTATCCCATACCAGGGCTTGAAGATGTGTCTTGCTTTCCAAAGGTTTTAATTGAACTAGCCAAGCGTGGTTGGTCCAAAAGAGAGTTAAAAAAAATTACTTGTGAAAATTATTTACGGGTATTTTCGGCGATTGAGCAAAAAGCCCAAAAAGTGCAGCAAACCGATTGACGGAGCACATCCATCCTGCATAAACTCCCGGTAACTCCAAACCATAACTTAATCAGGTTGTTAGATTGGCGGCTTGAGGAGTCTTCTCCCCTAACATTGAAAAAGGAAATAAATCATGTCAACGGTTAAATTAGGATCACAAGGCCTGCAGGTGCCAGCCATTGGTCTTGGCTGCATGGGCATGTCGGACTTCTATGGTTCTTCATCAGAAGCCAATAACCTGGCGGTGCTGGACCGGGCTGTTGATATCGGCTGCACCTTTTGGGACACCGCCGATATGTATGGTCCGTTTACCAATGAACAACTTCTGGCCAAAGCGTTACGGGGACGCAGAAACCAAATCACCCTGGCCACTAAATTTGGGATCTCCCGGGGAGAAGACGGTAGCTGGCTGGGCACAAAAGGAAGTGCATCCTATGTCAGGGCAAGTTGCGAAGCTTCCCTGAAACGCCTAGGTACCGACCACATTGACCTTTATTACCAGCACCGGGTTGACCCAAAGACACCCATCGAAGAAACCGTGGGCGCCATGGTCGAACTGGTAAAAGCAGGCAAAGTTCGCTATATCGGATTGTCGGAAGCCGATCCGGAAACAATTGCCCGGGCACACGCAGTACACCCTGTCAGTGCCCTGCAAACAGAATATTCCCTGTGGTCCAGAGAAGTAGAGGCTGAAATCATTCCTACCCTAAAGCGGCTGGATATCGGCTTTGTAGCCTACAGTCCACTGGGTCGTGGATTTCTCTCTGGTTCGATCCGCTCACGAAAAGATCTGGAGCCGGGTGACTGGAGGTTGCAGAACCCCCGGTTTTCCGAAGAAGCGATTGCGAAAAACATACAGTTAGCCGATGCCGTAGCCGAGGTTGCCACAGAATTGAATGTTACGCCGGCACAGGTAGCGCTTGCGTGGTTATTGTCCAGGGACATCCCGATATCCGCCATACCGGGAACCAGGAGCATACCACGGCTGGAAGAAAATTGGAGCTCCCAGGAGATCAGACTTCAGGACCAACACCTGAAACGCCTGGAGTCGCTCATTGACG
Organism: Lewinellaceae bacterium; assembly: GCA_020636135.1. Taxonomy (NCBI): domain Bacteria; kingdom Pseudomonadati; phylum Bacteroidota; class Saprospiria; order Saprospirales; family Lewinellaceae; species Lewinellaceae bacterium. The sequence continues at coordinate 987,106 of JACJYK010000001.1, read as the reverse complement.
AGGGGGTTGCCGGAAACCGTTATTGATGAACCTGAGAGGTCAATCGACGGCATTGGAGGTTAATGCTTTGGATTAAATTCACTTCATGCGACGCAACTTCGCGTGAATATTATGAATATTAGGTTTTGACCCCTATTTTTGGGGAGGAAAAGACTCTTACATAATTCTTTAAAAAGGCGCATAATGAAAAAGACGAAGATTTGGATGCTACCATTGTTATTGCTTGTGTTGTTGTCTTCATGTGTAAGCACAAAGAAATTCAATGCACTGCAAAGTGAAAAGGATGAACTTGCTGCCAGCATGGCCAAGATTGAGCAAAAAGTGAACATGCTGGAAGAAGAGAACACCAAGCTTAACAGCGAAAAAGCCACCCTTGATCAAAACATCAGTCAGGTCCGTACCCAGCTTTCATCTACAGAAACCCAACTGAAAGATGTTGAGAAAAACCTGAATGACAAGCAAGTACAAATTAATCAGATCCGTTCTGCTATGGATGAGGCATTCACCACCGTAGAAGACGCCGTACTGGAATCCAATCAACGTCTGGTTGAACTGGAAGACATGCTATACGTCGACATGGATGATCCTATCAACTTTAAAACCGGGTCTGCTGTGGTTAGTAAAGACGACCAGGAAACACTGGACAAAATTGCTACCATGCTGAAAGCTAATCCTGATATGCACTTTATCGTTGAAGGTCATGCGGACAAGCGTTCCATTCATACGGACAAATACCAGGACAACTGGGATCTGAGTGCTGCCCGCAGTATTGAAGTTGTGCGTAAGTTGATCAAGATGGGCGTAGATCCAAAGCAACTTACTGCTGCCGGCCGGGCCGAGTTTATGCCTACCGCTGAAGGTACCGACGCGGATTCACTGGCTAAGAATCGTCGTACAGAAATCATTGTTGTACCCAACATTGGCAAATTGTACGAAATGCATAAGAACAAAACATTGGGTCCTAAGAGCTGATCCTGAAAATAATACCACAAGAAAGGCTGTATTCGTACAGCCTTTTTTTTTGGAATCAAGCGACCCGGAGGTCGTTGGACGAACATTTTGGTGATTCTGCTCTACTGCTGTACCTTTAAGATTAAATGGATTAGAAAATGCCCGAACTCAATTTCAGCCAGGATCCACATCGACGCTACAATATTTTAACCGGCGAATGGGTATTGGTATCCCCACACCGAAATAAACGTCCCTGGCAAGGCAAACAGGAAACGCCACACGTGGGAACCAGACCACGCTTTGACCCTAAATGTTATTTATGTCCGGGTAACACCAGGTCCAACGGATCCATAAACCCCGACTATAGTGATACTTATGTCTTCACTAATGATTTTGCAGCTTTATTACCCGATAGCAGCAAGGCAAGTTATACCGAAGGCTTTTTACATGCGGAGGGCGAAACAGGTGTTTGTAAAGTCATTTGTTTTTCACCGGATCACTCGCTGACTCTTCCTGAAATGGGATTGCCTGCTATTCGCAAGGTGATCGATGTGTGGCAGGAGCAATACCTCGAAATAGGACGAAATCCAACCATTAACCACGTTCAGATATTTGAGAACAAAGGAGAAATCATGGGATGCAGCAACCCCCATCCCCATGGTCAAATCTGGGCAGAGCGATCCATACCTACGGAGGTCCTCAAAAAGAGTCATAAACAGGAGGAATATTACAGGCAAAACGGCTCCAGCCTACTTAAGGACTATCTCAAACAAGAGTTGACGCTCAAAGAACGGATCATCGCCACCAACCCTGGGTTTGTTGCGCTTGTACCTTTTTGGGCAGTTTGGCCTTTTGAAGCGATGATCATCCCCCGAAGGCACGTGCCCCACCTTGGACTGCTTACAGAAGAAGAAAAAAATCAATTTGCAGCAATTCTGAAGGATCTTACCCAACGTTATGACCTGGTTTTTAACACTTCATTCCCATATTCATCCGGCATTCACCAAAGCCCTACTGATGGCCTGGATCATCCGGAATGGCATATGCACATGTCCTTCTATCCGCCATTGCTCCGGTCAGCAAGTGTTAAAAAATTTATGGTAGGATATGAGTTATTTGCCTACCCCCAAAGAGACATTACGCCGGAAACTGCAGCGGAGCGCTTGAGAAGTGTATAAATTATTCTTATTAATAAAAACGGACCAATTCATTCATTGGCCCGTTTATCATTTTGCAATCAGTTCAAATTATTCTACCCGAATCATTCGCATATTCAAAATACCTTTCGGTGTCTGCAACTGATAGAAGATAACTCCTTTCGTATCTGGGAGTAGTCCTGCTGCAATGGTATGACGGTGCATACCGCGGGAATAAACACCCTGATGAGAATAAACTTCCTTTCCCGTAATGTCAAAGAGTTTTAAGGTTATCTCCATGGTCTCGGGAAGATTGAAGTCAATATTTGTCGTCTCAGAAAATGGGTTGGGAACATTCTGATACAGTTGTGGTTTATTCACTCGTAGACCTGGAGTTGCGATTCCGACTCCTCCTGCACTAAATGGGGATCTATCGGGACAAATGTTGCCAGAGTTATCCTGAATCATTAATGTCGTTGTACAATAATCTTCATTTCCAGATTCATCAATGACCCAGATTTCAAGTTCAAATTCCTGAGATTTGCCATTTGTAATATCAGAACAAGAGAAAGACAAGGAAGGTGTCAGTCCATCACTTGTAAAGCTAAAACGCAAATTCCCCTGGTCAGAACAATTGTCGTAACTGCCAGCATCAAGATCTTTTGCCCACACCTCAATGTTTCCAGTTGAAGGCATGACAACCGTGGTGATGCCTGTATGGCAATATGGCGTTGGCTTTTTACAGTCCCTAATTGTAAATGTCGAGTAACAACTGTCGGCATTATTGCAACGGTCTTCTGCAATTAACCAAATACCATACAGACCGACAGGTAATTCCAGATCAAAACATGACCCGATTGAGCATGAACCAGTTCGGTCTCATTGAGCAATACGGAATACCTGAATCGGATTTCATCTTGTGTAGCACAATTGTCCGTCACATGTCCAAGTAAATCAACGTTGACTCGCGTAGAGGCACATTGATCGTCATATAAACATATTTCTGACAAATCGTTACATGTTACTTCGGGTGCAATCTGGTCAATTACTTTTATGACCTGGAGATACGTGATGAAACCATCTCCATCATCCTTAAGATTCCGGTGAATGCAACAACGATCGGCACTTGCCACCAGCCGATCATCGACTACAATGTCTGGATTCCGATGTTGAATTTCTGGTTGGTAAACGCACCAATCAATGATTTTCCATGTGCGCAAAATTTTATAACACCCTTCGCCAGTTTCAAACCGTTCATCCTGGTACGTAATACCTATTAATTCACAATCATCATCGGAGATAACAGGACGCCCGGATATCTCCGGCATTAAAAATTCGGTATCCATACACTCGGCAATCAAATCGGCCGGGAAAACAACTTCAAAGTCACTACGAGGTTTAACATAGACCGTTTGAACATCATAGGCTGTATTTCCACACCGGTCGGTAACCTCAATTTTCTTGCTCAATGTGCCAACCCCACATTCATTCAAACTACCGGAAAATTGGGTACGTTGACTGGCCACAGAACAATTGTCGTAGATCTGCCAATCCGCATCCGTCGAAGAGAAATATTGATCAATTTCAGGTTTGCTGCCGTCCGGGGAATCGTATTGATCCAACAATAACCAGATCTGACAATAAATCGGACTCCAATCGTTTTGTCCATACCACTCCGAATATTCATCACAACCTGTATTTTCCGGGTAATGATTGGATTCGGGACAAACTGTTCCGCCATAGTATCCGTGTTCTGAACTCCATGGATATTCCACACAATAGCTAACTGGTCCAATATCACCTGATTGGGAATCAGAACCAAGGCTGATATAAGGAGAGGAACAATAGGTGCTAAGGATATCTTCACTGCATACATCATGCGCAAAATGTGCTCCATATCCACTCACAGAATATACCTTTCGCCCGGCATCGTATGAGCGTTCAACATTCCAGTGGTACGGTACCCCATCGCAATAGACCGTGATGTCGTCCGGGGCGATAACCACCGGCGGCTGCTTGTCGTCTTTCAGCACCTGGATCATACAATCGTTATATAGGTGAGGGAAGTGCCACCGCTTCTTTTCGGATAAGGCAAGGGTAATCTGAGCTTCACTATGGTATTTGGCATCTACCCGAGTCAGAAAATCCTGGTAATCGGCCGGTGTCCGGTACAGGTAGGAGAAACAAACACCATCCTGATAGGTACCATGAACGGTCGATTTATCCGAATCACAGATTGAAGCTATATTGGGAATATCCCACTCAATTGGATTTAGTGGTGTAGAAACACTTTGTGCAGGATCCAATTCGGCGGGTATAGTACATAAAAAGCCTGCTCTGGGATCACCGTAGTGAATGTAGTCATTCAGCCGCCAGAAATACCACCGGGTAAAATTCAATGACAAATTCCACCAGTACCATTCATGTTCCCCGCCGAAGAAGGTGTGTGGATCATAAAGTGGCAGGTCACAGGCCTCATAAACACGCAATACCAGCTGCTCATCACCGCATTCCGTCACATCAATGTAGTCGTCAAAGACAAAGATGTTGATCCATTCCTCGATGGCCTCATCGATGTAGTCGCTGTAATGATGGTAATTGTATGCATCAAGGCATCCGGCAAAATATTCATGCCAATAATCCCTCCAGTAGGTGATTGAGTCCATGCTGGCTACCGCATAGTGCAATCGATCGCAACAGTTATCGTGGCTGCCGTCGTCCAGATCCTTGGCATATACCCTTGCCCAGCAGGAATCCGGATCGAGCGTCACCTGAGTAATCTCATCACAAACAGGCGATGGTGGAGTCCGGTCAATCACGCTGACACGCTGCCAAATTTGGTACTCATTCCAACAACGGTCACGGATGGTCCAAAGGATGTAATGCCATCCTTCCGGTAGATAAATATGCCCGCCTTCAACATCGTAATTTCCTTGACTGATAATGGTTTTGCCCGGATGACTATGATCATCATATGCTACTTCGTACAACAATTCAAGTTGATCATCGCATTCATACGTATTATTCATTCCTGTTCTACGCTCTACGAATTGGCGGATATCTGGTAACTGAATAACCGCCTTGCAATCGTGAGCATCGGTATAGGCTAAAAGGTCCTTGTTTGCGGTCAGTAAATCTCTGGTTATGGATTCCTGCTCTGATGTTAGGTCACCGGATGTTGTAACCATTTCTTCCATCAGATATGGAGGTGTATTGTCTTCCACTTTAAACCACTGAGTACACGTCGTATCTCTTCCATCACACCAATCGTAAATTTTCCATGTTCGCCTAATCTTAAAAGCTTTACCACAGGTTGAAATCACATGGTCTTCATATTCAAATACGATTTGACATTTTCCAGTCGGATTAAATACCGGTCCGGAATCTGTTCGGTCTGGTAACAAGAATGCTGTATCCTGATTGGATTGAGCACTCACCAGGTAAGGTGCAGGGAAAAGTCCCTGATTATCGGTTGGCCAGGGATGGACAAACCCATCTTTATCCAGATAAGTATACCCTTGCTTGCCCGTTTGCCACAAAACATCTACCCAGGTTCCATTAGAAAGCTGGTGTTGCAAGTTGCAGGCAATCAATGTATCTGGTCCACAAACCAGACTGTCCAATAGTTCCCTTCGAACAAAGAGTGTATCGCGGCATTCATTGTAATTGCCCCAAACGTCTTCTGCGCGAAGTTTACGGGCCAAATATCCAATAAACAGAGGATTGTCACACCCATAATCCACCCAACGTTTCTCAAGGATTTTCGTTTGTACCGGGTACATTTGGCAATTATCTGCAAGTTGAATTTCATCGGCACTTTCTTCCAAATTAAAACAACTCACTGTATCGTTTTCACACATGATTTGGGGCGGATATTTATCTTCAACACATACTTCTACCCAACAGGACTGTTGATTACAAACTTCAAATTCCACTCGGACAGTTACGCATTGACCGAGAAAACGTGAATCAAGAATATTGGTATTGTACCTATTTCCATCCTTGTCGGTAATGGTCCAATTTAATAGTTCGTTGGGAATGAATACATTACGAATGATATCCCGGCTTGACAACGGGTACTCGCAACTTGAATTCAAACTGACAATAATCCGGTCTTGACATACTAAAGCCGGACAAACAATGTCAATGGAAACAGTTCCAAAATCGTCTTCACCATTGGATCCATTATCTGGTTGACTGTCCATGTCCATAAATCCAAGTGCATTCGAGGCTGATTCAATTTCTGCCGCATTGGTGATTCTACCTGTTGTACTATAATCAATATCGAAAGAAATAGTTACTGAGGCAGATGTACCGGGCTGAATCAATGGTATTGGATTTATTAATGAAGCAGTTCCATCCAGATTATCCTTCCAATTGGGATCGTTTAATATCAGCCCAGCGGGTAAGTAGTCGACAATTATAACATCTGTGGCATCTAATGTTCCTTCGTTTGATACCGAAATGGAATAAGTAACCTGTCCACCCGGGAAGTATGGCGGATTGGAAGTAACAGTTTTCGCAATTGACAGATCAAAGAATTGAAGCACGGGAACATTCTCAGAATCATGGTCGTCTTCATCCGTAGCAGCAACTCCATCTCCAGGAACACCGGTCCCATCGCCATAAATATATCCATCTGCAGGGCTACCAGGCATGCCCCCAGCGTCATCATCCGGTATTGAGTTTGCCCAGCTATCCAGGTCATTCGCTCCAAGTGGGTTACTTGCAAAAGCAATTTCTGCAGCATTCGTAAGAAATGGCATCATCAATCCGGGTGTAATCCTAAATCGTGCAGTTATGCTTAATTCATCGCCAGCAGGCAAGGTATCTATTCCAAAAATTCCGCCTGAATAAGTCACTTGGACCGGTGTCCCTCCGGATGTCATCATGGATCCCACTCCACCATCTGCATAGGTTAAACCGAATGGTAAATAATCAATGATTGCAACCGAATCTGCCGGGATATCCCCCTGGTTATAAATAGTAAATATGAATTGGATGGTATCTCCAGGCAAATAGGGGCCCGGGATGGAAAGTATATCCAGTGTCTTTGTCAATGCCAAATCGAATAATTGAGGAGTGACTTCAGCATCATCGCCATCATCTTCGTCGAGGGGGTCCTGACTACCATCCGGATCAACTGATCCTATTCCGCTACCCGGGTTACTGTCGGCAGCATTGCTTGGATCTGAATCAGGGTCAAATTGATCTGCTCCGGATACTCTGGCAATGTTTATATAATTAATACCTACTCCAGGAGTATCCACTGTAGCATCAAATGTCAGCGATAAGCTTCCAACAGGTATTACCAAGCCACTCCAGGCTATGGTACTCATCAACTCCATACCACTGTTGCTGATATTCGTAATATTGAAATATCCATTAGGAACGAGATCTTCTACAGCTACATTTGTTGCATCACTCGGTCCGGAATTGTCGATTTGTATGGTAAAGGTTACAATCTCTCCAACAATCGGAAATGGATTATCAACCGTTTTTACCAAGCTTAGATCTGCCATTCCAAATTCGACATCCGTGTCCGTCGCACTGTTGTTACCCGGCGTCGGATCGGTCACCCCACTGGGCGCCGTCACCGTGGCGGTATTCACTAAGTCGCCCGTCTGGCTGCTCGGTACACTCACACTGATCGTGTACGTGATGCTGCCACCACTCGGGATATTTACTGGCTCATTGATGTCACCGCTGCCGCTGGCCGTGCCCGTCGCTCCTCCCGCAAACACCGCACTCCAGCCCGTGATCGTCGTGCCCGCCGGTGCCACATCCGCTACCGTAGCTCCCACTGCATCACTAGGACCTGCATTGCTCACCACCACCGTGTAGGTCACCCCTACTCCCGGTGTGTACGTAGCACTGCCGTCCGTCTTCGTAATGCTCAGGTCGGCCATCGGGTCTGCCGTGTCCGTGTCCGTGGCGCTGTTGTTGCCCGGCGTCGGATCGGTCACCCCACTGGGCGCCGTCACCGTCGCTGTATTTACTAAGTCACCCGTCTGGCTGCTCGGTACACTCACACTGATCGTGTAGGTGATGCTGCCACCACTGGGGATATTTACTGGCTCATTGATGTTGCCACTGCCACTCGCCGTGCCCGTCGCACCACCCGCAAATACCGCACTCCAGCCCGTGATCGTCGTACCCGCCGGTGCCACATCCGCGACCGTGGCACCCATCGCATCACTCGGGCCTGCATTGCTCACCACCACCGTATAGGTCACCCCTACTCCCGGCGTGTAGGTTGCACTGCCGTCCGTCTTCGTAATACTCAGGTCGGCCATCGGGTCTGCCGTGTCCGTATCCGTGGCGCTGTTGTTGCCCGGCGTCGGATCGGTCACACCCATCGGTGCTGTTACCGTGGCTGTATTCACTAAGTCTCCCGTCTGGCTGCTCGGTACACTTACATTGACCGTGTAGGTGATGCTGCCACCACTAGGGATCGTTACTGGCTCATTGATGTCGCCGCTGCCGCTGGCATTGCCCGTGGCACCGCCCGCAAACACCGCACTCCAGCCCGTGATCGTCGTACCCGCCGGTGCCACATCCGCGACCGTGGCACCCATCGCATCACTCGGGCCTGCATTGCTCACCACCACCGTATAGGTCACCCCTACTCCTGGCGTGTAGGTTGCACTGCCGTCTGTCTTCGTAATGCTCAGGTCGGCCATCGGGTCTGCCGTGTCCGTATCCGTGGCGCTGTTGTTGCCCGGCGTCGGGTCGGTCACCCCACTGGGCGCCGTGACCGTGGCTGTATTTACTAAGTCTCCCGTCTGGCTGCTCGGTACACTTACACTGATCGTGTAGGTGATCATATCCCCACTCGGGATCGTTACTGGCTCATTGATGTTGCCACTGCCGCTCGCCGTGCCCGTCGCACCGCCCGCAAATACTGCACTCCACCCCGTAATCGTCGTCCCCGCCGGTGCCACATCCGTTACCGTAGCTCCCATCGCATCGCTCGGGCCTGCATTGCTCACCACCACCGTATAGGTCACCCCTACTCCTGGGGTGTACGTAGCACTGCCGTCCGTCTTGGTGATGCTCAGGTCTGCCATCGGGTCTGCCGTGTCCGTATCCGTGGCGCTGTTGTTGCCCGGCGTCGGATCGGTCACCCCACTAGGCGCCGTCACCGTGGCTGTATTCACTAAGTCGCCCGTCTGGCTGCTCGGTACACTTACACTGATCGTGTAGGTGATGCTGCCACCGCTCGGGATATTTACTGCCTCATTGATGTTGCCACTGCCACTCGCCGTGCCCGTCGCACCGCCCGCAAATACTGCACTCCACCCCGTAATCGTCGTACCTGCCGGTGCCACATCCGCTACCGTAGCTCCTACCGCATCACTCGGGCCTGCATTGCTCACCACCACTGTGTAGGTCACCCCGACTCCTGGGGTGTACGTCGTGCTGCCGTCCGTCTTCGTGATGCTCAGGTCCGCCATCGGGTCTGCCGTGTCCGTATCCGTGGCGCTGTTGTTGCCCGGCGTCGGATCGGTCACACCCATCGGCGCCGTCACCGTCGCCGTATTCACTAAGTCACCCGTCTGGCTGCTCGGTACACTCACATTGATCGTGTAGGTGATGCTGCCACCACTGGGGATATTTACTGGCTCATTGATGTCGCCGCTGCCGCTGGCCGTGCCCGTAGCGCCGCCCGCAAATACCGCACTCCAGCCCGTAATCGTCGTCCCCGCCGGCGCATTGTCTGCGACCGTAGCTCCCACCACATCACTCGGCCCTGCATTGCTCACCACCACCGTGTAGGTCACCCCGACCCCCGGTGTGTACGTCGTGCTGCCGTCCGTCTTGGTGATGCTCAGGTCCGCCATCGGGTCTGCCGTGTCCGTATCCGTGGCACTGTTGTTGCCCGGCGTCGGGTCCGTCACACCCATCGGCGCCGTGACCGTCGCTGTATTTACTAAGTCTCCCGTCTGGCTGCTCGGCACACTCACATTAACCGTGTAGGTGATGCTGCCACCACTGGGGATATTTACTGGCTCATTGATGTCGCCGCTGCCACTCGCCGTGCCCGTGGCACCGCCCGCAAATACCGCACTCCAGCCCGTGATCGTCGTCCCCGCCGGTGCATTGTCTGCGACCGTAGCTCCTACCGCATTGCTCGGGCCCGCATTGCTCACCACCACCGTATAGGTAACCCCGACTCCTGGGGTGTACGTAGCACTGCCGTCCGTCTTCGTGATGCTTAGTTCCGCCATCGGGTCTGCCGTGTCCGTATCCGTGGCGCTGTTGTTGCCCGGCGTCGGATCGGTCACACCCATCGGCGCTGTTACCGTCGCTGTATTTACTAAGTCGCCCGTCTGGCTGCTCGGTACACTTACACTGATCGTGTAGGTGATGCTGCCACCACTCGGGATATTTACTGGCTCATTGATGTTGCCGCTGCCGCTGGCCGTGCCCGTAGCGCCGCCCGCAAATACCGCACTCCACCCCGTGATCATCGTGCCTGCCGGTGCATTGTCTGCGACCGTAGCACCCACCGCATCACTCGGGCCCGCATTGCTCACCACCACCGTATAGGTCACCCCGACTCCTGGGGTGTACGTAGCACTGCCGTCCGTCTTGGTGATGCTCAGATCCGCCATGCTGTTTTGCATATCCGTATCCGTCGCACTGTTGTTACCCGGCGTCGGATCGGTCACACCCATCGGCGCCGTCACCGTCGCCGTATTCACTAAGTCGCCCGTCTGGCTGCTCGGTACACTCACACTGATCGTGTACGTGATGCTGCCACCACTGGGGATCGTTACTGGCTCATTGATGTTGCCACTGCCGCTGGCCGTGCCCGTCGCTCCTCCCGCAAACACCGCACTCCAGCCCGTGATCGTCGTGCCCGCCGGTGCCACATCCGCTACCGTAGCTCCCACTGCATCACTAGGACCTGCATTGCTCACCACCACCGTGTAGGTCACCCCTACTCCCGGTGTGTACGTTGCACTGCCGTCCGTCTTCGTAATGCTCAGGTCGGCCATCGGGTCTGCCGTGTCCGTGTCCGTGGCGCTGTTGTTGCCCGGCGTCGGATCGGTCACCCCACTGGGCGCCGTCACCGTCGCTGTATTTACTAAGTCACCCGTCTGGCTGCTCGGTACACTCACACTGATCGTGTAGGTGATGCTGCCACCACTGGGGATATTTACTGGCTCATTGATGTTGCCACTGCCACTCGCCGTGCCCGTCGCACCACCCGCAAATACCGCACTCCAGCCCGTGATCGTCGTGCCTGCCGGTGCATTGTCTGCGACCGTAGCTCCTACCGCATCGCTCGGGCCTGCATTGCTCACCACCACCGTATAGGTCACCCCTACTCCCGGCGTGTAGGTTGCACTGCCGTCCGTCTTCGTAATACTCAGGTCGGCCATCGGGTCTGCCGTGTCCGTATCCGTGGCGCTGTTGTTGCCCGGCGTCGGATCGGTCACACCCATCGGCGCTGTTACCGTGGCTGTATTCACTAAGTCTCCCGTCTGGCTGCTCGGTACACTTACATTGACCGTGTAGGTGATGCTGCCACCACTAGGGATCGTTACTGGCTCATTGATGTCGCCGCTGCCGCTGGCATTGCCCGTGGCACCGCCCGCAAACACCGCACTCCAGCCCGTGATCGTCGTCCCCGCCGGTGCAATGTCTGCGACCGTAGCTCCTACCGCATCACTAGGGCCTGCATTGCTCACCACCACCGTATAGGTCACCCCTACTCCCGGCGTGTACGTCGTGCTGCCGTCCGTCTTCGTGATGCTCAGGTCCGCCATGCTGTTTTGCATATCCGTATCCGTGGCGCTGTTGTTGCCCGGCGTCGGGTCGGTCACCCCACTGGGCGCTGTTACCGTCGCTGTATTTACTAAGTCTCCCGTCTGGCTGCTCGGTACACTCACATTGATCGTATAGGTGATGCTGCCACCACTCGGGATATTTACTGGCTCATTGATGTCGCCACTGCCACTCGCCGTGCCCGTCGCACCGCCCGCAAACACTGCACTCCAGCCCGTGATCGTCGTGCCTGCCGGTGCATTGTCTGCGACCGTAGCTCCCACTGCATCGCTCGGGCCCGCATTGCTCACCACCACCGTATAGGTCACCCCGACTCCTGGGGTGTACGTAGCACTGCCGTCCGTCTTCGTGATGCTCAGGTCCGCCATCGGGTCTGCCGTGTCCGTATCCGTGGCGCTGTTGTTGCCCGGCGTCGGATCGGTCACACCCATCGGCGCTGTTACCGTGGCTGTATTCACTAAGTCACCCGTCTGGCTGCTCGGTACGCTTACATTGATCGTATAGGTGATCATATCCCCACTCGGGATCGTTACTGGCTCATTGATGTTGCCGCTGCCACTCGCCGTGCCCGTCGCACCGCCCGCAAATACTGCACTCCACCCCGTAATCGTCGTGCCCGCCGGTGCCACATCCGCTACCGTAGCTCCCATCGCATTGCTCGGTCCTGCATTGCTCACCACCACCGTATAGGTAACCCCGACTCCCGGTGTGTACGTCGTGCTGCCGTCCGTCTTCGTAATGTTCAGGTCCGCCATCGGGTCTGCCGTGTCCATATCCGTGGCGCTGTTGTTGCCCGGCGTCGGATCGGTCACCCCACTAGGTGCCGTCACCGTGGCTGTATTTACTAAGTCGCCCGTCTGGCTGCTCGGCACGCTTACACTGACCGTGTACGTGATGCTGCCACCACTGGGGATATTTACTGGCTCATTGATGTTGCCACTGCCACTCGCCGTGCCCGTGGCTCCGCCCGCAAACACTGCACTCCAGCCCGTGATCGTCGTCCCCGCCGGTGCAATGTCTGCGACCGTAGCACCCACCGCATCACTCGGGCCTGCATTGCTCACCACCACCGTGTAGGTCACCCCGACTCCCGGTGTGTAGGTTGCACTGCCGTCCGTCTTGGTGATGCTCAGGTCGGCCATCGGGTCTGCCGTGTCCGTATCCGTGGCGCTGTTGTTGCCCCCCGTCGGATCCGTTACACCCATCGGCGCTGTTACCGTGGCTGTATTCACTAAGTCTCCCGTCTGGCTGCTCGGTACGCTTACACTGACCGTGTAGGTGATGCTGCCACCACTCGGGATTGTTACTGGCTCATTGATGTCACCACTGCCACTCGCCGTGCCCGTCGCACCGCCCGCAAACACTGCACTCCAGCCCGTAATCGTCGTGCCCGCCGGTGCCACATCCGCGACCGTAGCTCCCATCGCATTGCTCGGTCCTGCATTGCTCACCACCACCGTATAGGTAACCCCGACTCCCGGTGTGTACGTCGTGCTGCCGTCCGTCTTCGTAATGTTCAGGTCCGCCATCGGGTCTGCCGTGTCCGTATCCGTGGCGCTGTTGTTGCCCGGCGTCGGATCCGTCACCCCACTGGGCGCCGTCACCGTCGCTGTATTTACTAAGTCTCCCGTCTGGCTGCTCGGTACGCTTACACTGACCGTGTACGTGATGCTGCCACCACTGGGGATATTTACTGGCTCATTGATGTTGCCACTGCCACTCGCCGTGCCCGTCGCACCGCCCGCAAACACCGCACTCCAGCCCGTGATCGTCGTGCCTGCCGGTGCATTGTCTGCGACCGTAGCTCCTACCGCATCGCTCGGCCCTGCATTATTCACCACCACCGTATAGGTCACCCCGACTCCCGGTGTGTACGTCGTGCTGCCGTCCGTCTTCGTAATGCTCAGGTCGGCCATACTGTTTTGCATATCTGTATCTGTCGCGCTGTTGTTGCCCGGTGTCGGATCGGTCACCCCACTAGGCGCCGTCACCGTCGCTGTATTCACCAGGTCGCCCGTCTGGCTGCTCGGTACACTTACACTGACCGTGTACGTGATGCTGCCACCGCTCGGGATCGTTACTGGCTCACTGATGTCGCCACTGCCACTCGCCGTGCCCGTCGCGCCGCCCGCAAACACCGCACTCCAGCCCGTGATCGTCGTCCCTGCCGGTGCCACATCCGCGACCGTAGCTCCTACCGCATCACTAGGGCCTGCATTGCTCACCACCACCGTATAAGTCACCCCTACTCCTGGCGTGTACGTCGTGCTGCCGTCCGTCTTCGTAATGCTCAAATCCGCCATGCTGTTTTGCATATCCGTATCCGTGGCGCTGTTATTGCCCGGCGTCGGATCGGTCACCCCACTCGGTGCCGTCACCGTCGCTGTATTCACCAGGTCGCCCGTCTGGCTGCTCGGTACACTTACACTGATCGTGTAGGTGATGCTGCCACCACTCGGGATATTTACTGCCTCATTGATGTTGCCCGTGCCATTGGCCGTGCCCGTAGCGCCGCCCGCAAACACCGCACTCCAGCCCGTAATCGTCGTGCCTGCCGGTGCATTGTCTGCGACCGTAGCTCCCACTGCATCGCTCGGCCCTGCATTGCTCACCACCACCGTATAGGTCACCCCTACTCCCGGCGTGTAGGTTGCACTGCCGTCCGTCTTCGTAATACTCAGGTCGGCCATCGGGTCTGCCGTGTCCGTATCCGTGGCGCTGTTGTTGCCCGGTGTCGGGTCCGTCACCCCACTGGGCGCTGTTACCGTCGCTGTATTCACTAAGTCTCCCGTCTGGCTGCTCGGTACACTCACACTGACCGTGTACGTGATGCTGCCACCGCTCGGGATAGTTACTGGCTCACTGATGTCGCCACTACCGCTGGCATTGCCCGTGGCTCCGCCCGCAAACACCGCACTCCAGCCCGTGATCGTCGTGCCTGCCGGTGCCACATCCGCGACCGTCGCACCCACCGCATCGCTAGGACCTGCATTGCTTACCACCACCATGTAGGTCACCCCGACTCCTGGGGTGTAGGTTGCGCTGCCGTCCGTCTTGGTGATGCTCAAATCGGCCATCGGGTCTGCCGTGTCCGTGTCCGTGGCGCTGTTGTTACCCGGCGTCGGATCGGTCACCCCACTGGGCGCTGTTACTGTCGCTGTATTTACTAAGTCTCCCGTCTGGCTGCTCGGTACACTCACACTGACCGTGTACGTGATGCTGCCACCACTGGGGATATTTACTGGCTCATTGATGTTGCCACTGCCACTCGCCGTGCCCGTCGCACCGCCAGCAAACACCGCACTCCAGCCCGTAATCGTCGTACCGGCCGGTGCCACATCCGCGACCGTGGCACCCACCGCATCACTGGGACCTCCATTGCTCGCCACCACCGTATAGGTCACCCCGACTCCCGGGGTGTAGGTTGCGCTGCCGTCGGTCTTGGTGATGCTCAGGTCCGCCATGCTGTTTTGGCTGTCCGTATCCGTGGCGCTGTTGTTGCCCTGCGTCGGATCGGTCACACCCATCGGCGCCGTGACCGTGGCTGTATTTACTAAGTCTCCCGTCAGGCTGCTCGGCACGCTTACACTGAACGTGTAGGTGATGCTGCCACCACTGGGGATCGTTACTGGCTCATTGATGTTGCCACTGCCACTCGCCGTGCCCGTGGCTCCGCCCGCAAACACTGCACTCCAGCCCGTGATCGTCGTCCCCGCCGGTGCAATGTCTGCGACCGTAGCACCCACCGCATCACTCGGGCCTGCATTGCTCACCACCACCGTGTAGGTCACCCCGACTCCCGGTGTGTAGGTTGCACTGCCGTCCGTCTTGGTGATGCTCAGGTCGGCCATCGGGTCTGCCGTGTCCGTATCCGTGGCGCTGTTGTTGCCCCCCGTAGGATCCGTCACACCCATCGGCGCTGTTACCGTGGCTGTATTCACTAAGTCTCCCGTCTGGCTGCTCGGTACGCTTACACTGACCGTGTAGGTGATGCTGCCACCACTCGGGATTGTTACTGGCTCATTGATGTCACCACTGCCACTCGCCGTGCCCGTCGCACCGCCCGCAAACACTGCACTCCAGCCCGTAATCGTCGTGCCCGCCGGTGCATTGTCTGCGACCGTGGCACCCACCGCATCACTCGGCCCCGCATTGCTCACCACCACCGTATAGGTCACTCCGACCCCTGGGGTGTAGGTTGCACTGCCGTCCGTCTTGGTGATGCCCAGGTCCGCCATGCTGTTTTGGCTGTCCGTATCCGTGGCGCTGTTGTTGCCCGGCGTCGGATCGGTCACCCCACTGGGCGCCGTGACCGTGGCTGTATTTACTAAGTCACCCGTCAGGCTGCTCGGTACACTCAGACTGACCGTGTAGGTGATGCTGCCACCAGTGGGGATCGTTACTGGCTCACTGATGTCGCCACTGCCACTCGCCGTGCCCGTAGCGCCGCCCGCAAATACTGCACTCCAGCCCGTGATCGTCGTGCCTGCCGGCGCATTATCCGCGACCGTAGCTCCTACCGCATCACTCGGGCCTGCATTGCTCACCACCACCGTGTAGGTCACCCCGACTCCCGGGGTGTACGTAGCACTGCCGTCCGTCTTCGTAATGCTCAGATCCGCCATCGGGTCTGCCGTGTCCGTATCCGTCGCACTGTTGTTGCCCGGCGTCGGGTCCGTCACACCCATCGGCGCTGTTACCGTGGCTGTATTCACTAAGTCACCCGTCTGGCTGCTCGGTACACTCACACTGATCGTGTACGTGATGCTGCCACCACTCGGGATATTTACTGGCTCATTGATGTCACCGCTGCCACTCGCCGTGCCTGTAGCACCGCCCGCAAATACCGCACTCCAGCCCGTGATCGTCGTGCCTGCCGGTGCCACATCTGCGACCGTAGCTCCTACCGCATCACTCGGGCCTGCATTGCTCACCACCACCGTATAGGTCACTCCAACCCCCGGTGTGTACGTAGCACTGCCGTCCGTCTTGGTGATGCTCAGTTCCGCCATCGGGTCTGCCGTGTCCGTATCCGTGGCGCTGTTGTTGCCCCCCGTCGGGTCCGTCACCCCACTGGGCGCTGTTACCGTCGCCGTATTTACTAAGTCTCCCGTCTGGCTGCTCGGTACACTCACACTGATCGTATAGGTGATGCTGCTACCACTGGGGATCGTTACTGGCTCATTGATGTTGCCCGTGCCGCTGGCATTGCCCGTCGCACCGCCCGCAAATACCGCACTCCACCCCGTGATCGTCGTACCTGCCGGTGCATTGTCTACGACCGTAGCACCTACCGCATCACTCGGTCCTGCATTGCTCACCACCACCGTGTAGGTCACCCCGACTCCCGGTGTGTAGGTTCCACTGCCGTCCGTCTTGGTGATGCTCAGATCCGCCATACTGTTTTGCATGTCTGTATCCGTGGCGCTGTTGTTACCCGGCGTCGGATCGGTCACCCCACTGGGCGCTGTTACCGTCGCTGTATTTACTAAGTCTCCCGTCTGGCTGCTCGGTACGCTTACACTGACCGTGTAGGTGATGCTGCTACCACTGGGGATCGTTACTGGCTCATTGATGTTGCCCGTGCCGCTGGCATTGCCCGTGGCTCCGCCCGCAAACACTGCACTCCAGCCCGTGATCGTCGTGCCCGCCGGTGCAATGTCTGCGACCGTAGCTCCTACCGCATCACTCGGGCCTGCATTGCTCACCACCACCGTGTAGGTCACCCCTACCCCCGGTGTGTAGGTTGCACTGCCGTCCGTCTTGGTCATGCTCAGGTCCGCCATGCTGTTTTGCATATCTGTATCCGTGGCGCTGTTGTTGCCCGGCGTCGGATCGGTCACACCCATCGGCGCCGTCACCGTCGCCGTATTTACTAAGTCTCCCGTCTGGCTGCTCGGAACACTTACACTGATCGTGTAGGTGATGCTGCCACCACTGGGGATATTTACTGGCTCATTGATGTTGCCGCTGCCGCTGGCATTGCCCGTCGCACCGCCCGCAAATACTGCACTCCAGCCCGTAATCGTCGTCCCCGCCGGTGCATTGTCTGCGACCGTAGCCCCTACCGCATCACTCGGGCCCGCATTGCTCACCACCACCGTGTAGGTCACCCCTACTCCCGGCGTGTAGGTTGCACTGCCGTCCGTCTTGGTGATGCTCAGATCCGCCATCGGGTCTGCCGTGTCCGTATCCGTGGCGCTGTTGTTGCCCCCCGTCGGGTCCGTCACCCCACTGGGCGCTGTTACCGTCGCTGTATTTACTAAGTCTCCCGTCAGGCTGCTCGGCACACTCACACTCACTGTGTAGGTAATGCTGCCACCACTCGGGATCGTTACTGGCTCACTGATGTTGCCTGTGCCGCTGGCATTGCCCGTCGCACCGCCTGCAAATACCGCACTCCAGCCCGTGATCGTCGTGCCTGCCGGTGCATTATCTGCGACCGTAGCTCCTACCGCATCACTCGGGCCTGCATTGCTCACCACCACCGTGTAGGTCACCCCGACTCCCGGGGTGTACGTAGCACTGCCGTCCGTCTTCGTAATGCTCAGGTCGGCCATCGGGTCTGCCGTGTCCGTATCCGTGGCGCTGTTGTTGCCCGGCGTCGGATCGGTCACACCCATCGGCGCTGTTACCGTCGCTGTATTCACTAAGTCTCCCGTCTGGCTGCTCGGTACACTTACATTGACCGTGTAGGTGATGCTGCCACCACTCGGGATCGTTACTGGCTCATTGATGTCGCCGCTGCCGCTGGCATTGCCCGTCGCACCGCCCGCAAACACCGCACTCCAGCCCGTGATCGTCGTACCCGCCGGTGCCACATCCGCGACCGTGGCACCCATCGCATCACTCGGGCCTGCATTGCTCACCACCACCGTATAGGTCACCCCTACTCCCGGCGTGTAGGTTGCACTGCCGTCCGTCTTCGTAATACTCAGGTCGGCCATCGGGTCTGCCGTGTCCGTATCCGTGGCGCTGTTGTTGCCCGGTGTCGGGTCCGTCACCCCACTGGGCGCTGTTACCGTCGCTGTATTCACTAAGTCTCCCGTCTGGCTGCTCGGTACACTCACACTGACCGTGTACGTGATGCTGCCACCGCTCGGGATAGTTACTGGCTCACTGATGTCGCCACTACCGCTGGCATTGCCCGTGGCTCCGCCCGCAAACACCGCACTCCAGCCCGTGATCGTCGTGCCTGCCGGTGCCACATCCGCGACCGTCGCACCCACCGCATCGCTAGGACCTGCATTGCTCACCACCACCGTGTAGGTCACCCCGACTCCCGGTGTGTAGGTTCCACTGCCGTCCGTCTTGGTGATGCTCAGATCCGCCATACTGTTTTGCATGTCTGTATCCGTGGCGCTGTTGTTACCCGGCGTCGGATCGGTCACCCCACTGGGCGCTGTTACCGTCGCTGTATTTACTAAGTCTCCCGTCTGGCTGCTCGGTACACTCACACTGATCGTGTACGTGATGCTGCCACCACTGGGGATCGTTACTGGCTCATTGATGTCGCCGCTGCCGCTGGCATTGCCCGTCGCTCCGCCCGCAAACACTGCACTCCAGCCCGTGATCGTCGTCCCCGCCGGTGCAATGTCTGCGACCGTAGCACCCACCGCATCACTCGGGCCTGCATTGCTCACCACCACCGTGTAGGTCACCCCGACTCCTGGGGTGTACGTAGCACTGCCGTCCGTCTTCGTAATGCTCAAATCGGCCATGCTTATTATTGTCACCAGTGCAGTGTCTTGAATTGCAGGAACAAGATCAAAATTTACGTCAACCGCACCATTGATCGAGGCCGTATTTAGGGTATTCGTACATTCCATGATGGCGTTGAAGGTCACCGTGAAGTTTAAGCTAGCCATTGGCGCCAAAGTTGTCAACCCTGGTAGAAGATCATTCCATATAATAACTCCACCTCCAGCACTTGTCGGACTTACCGGAGCGGTAGTTGAGGCAAAAGATTGGCACACATCACTATAGCTGTCTACCAAAGGAAGTGATTCCAAAGTAGTGTTACCGTTATTAACTATGTCAATTTGGTAAGTTATCTGATTCCCAACAGAAGCTGGATTGACACTTGTCCGAGTCTTTACAATCGACACCGACGGATTTGTAATATTCACTTGAGCGTTATCCATGTGATCAGAAATAGAAGTTCCATTCTGATCCTGACCATTGCTGGTAGAGGCTGTATTGATGGAAGGAACCGCAGGAGCCATTGCCGTAAAACTTACCGTAATGGTTCTGGTTTGTCCTGCCGGAATAGGTAAAAAGCTATACGCTGATGAATTCCATGTTAGGGACCCGGAAGCTGTAGCATCCGGTGTAATGGATGCCATGGTGTACATCAATTCTGCCGGGTTGAAAGCATCATTAAGTGTCAATTGCGTAATGTTAGTAGCTCCCGTATTGGAAATTTGAATTTGAAATTGAACCGTTTCCCCAACTGTGGCAGAACCGTCCATTGGAGTGATCAGTGACTTGGATAGTGTTATAGATGGCGCTGGGGTATTGATCAATGCGGTAACCGGACATACGTCCAGCACATTGTCCGGATCGGTATACGTCACATACACTTGAGATCCAGCAGGTGCATTTACGATGCCATCCGCAGCGGCACTGCCAATGTTGGAGGCGATTGAGCTCCTGAAGATCCCTGTGCTGTTCCCAGTTTCAATTAGAGTCAGGGTTTCTGAGTCACCATTGGTCGTAGTAATCACAACACTGACCATATCCATGCCGCCAGTCTCATCCTCATCTGCATCTACCACTTCAATATAGATAGTACTGGATGGATCATAATTGGTGGTTATTGTGGAATAGGTATTATCCGTGAAAAGTCTGATCTCGCATGGCGTTCCGAGGTCTTCTTTTGATATGTTGATTGTCGTCACCGCTTGATCCACAATGGTATTTTCCAAACCTTCCTTCGCCGTAACTTGTAAGTCGTAGTCTCCTTCCGGGCTGGGAGGAGTTTGCCAAGCATATTCATAAGTACGGGTACAACCTGCTGTAGCCACTGATGTAGCTGAAACCGTTGACATGCCGGAATTGGGGTCGGTAATTTTTAAATCCATGGCAGTGATGTCATTGAATCCGAAGGGATCACTCACTGTACTGCGCACGTAAACCAGATCTCCATTGAAGGCAGAAGTGATGGTTGAGCCACCAGGATAGGGAGCATCGTAAACTGCCTGGTTATCCACCGATATGACGGTTGTGGTTGGAATGTCAATTCGGGATGGATAGGTTTGTGAATCGAAGCGGATCTGAAAGGTAACTCCTGCTTGTGCCGTAGTAACATCCAACGAAAGGGCTTGCCCGGCAGTTAATGTCGTATTGCTGCTCACAGTGCCGGTTAAAATCAATATACCCGTTCCAGAATTGTACGAGGCTGTAGTCAAGTTTGCCACCGGGCTACCATTTGCTTTCAATACCCCGGTTATAGATGGGGTAGCAGGCATGGTACCGGATACGATGTTTAGGTACAGCGTCGAAGTTATGGTAGTACCTGCTATAAGATTGAAATCGTCACACATGGTTGGCACCTGGGTAAAAGTTGTTGTAGCCACTCCGGCTGGAGCTGGTCGGATCGAAGTACCTACGATAGCCCAATCGGTATTTTGATCTGAATAAGTTTGATTACCAGGTGAAGTGCCACTTTCGATACTTGCCACCCCACTTATCTGGTTCGTGGATCCGGTAAAGACAGTGGATTGGCCTGATCCAGGATTTGCTTCATTGCCATTTTGGTCGCCTGCCCACATGGAATAAACCAACTCACCTGAGGTAGATGCAATACTTAAACTTGCCTGGCCATTTGTTCCTGCATCCGAAAGAAAATAGGTAGTACCTGGCCCTGGATCGAAATCCCTAAATGGCTGGATTTGGTCCACTCCTGTAAAAGTAACAGCTTGCGCCACAACTCCTCGATTGCCGGAAAAGTTAATCTGTATATCGGCTGGACCGCTAGCCGGATTAATTAAATAAAATATGTACGATCTGGCATCATCATCATAACTTCCAGAGGTACCTGGAGACTGCCGGGTTCCTAATAGGGTAAGTGGTGTTCCTCCATAGGTTACCGATGTGACTGTTGGCGGGGTTCCAGAATTATCTCTATTTCCAACAGCAATTCCAACCATTAGTAATTTATTCGAACCATTCCCTGCAGTGTGTGTAAAATTCGTTGTATTATCATTGTTATTGGTCTCCTCAACTGCTGTTAGAGGCAATGTCTGCACTGCAGAAATACTTCCTCCGCCTCCAGAAGATAGTGTCTGGCTTAATGCCGTCGTCATATCCCCGCTGGTGACTGGGTCGATCCGGTCCAGGTCCTGGTCCGGTGTTCCTGATCCATCCGAACTAAGGTATAACGGTTTGGTCTGTACGGGAGGGGTAATGATGGCATTGGCACTACACGTGTTGGCAAATTGGGCATTGGTATAAGTAGCTGTAAATGAATGTCCTAGCTTGGCCAGCAGGGTTCCATCTTGTTGTGCACCTCCCGTCGCGTTAGATGATGGTAATGATCCAAGATAGATGCCCGATCCGGCTGGAGACTCCGTCAATACCACGGTTTCTAGATCACCGTTGGAGGTGTTTTCGACGGTTACATTTACTGTACCTGCATTCAATAGATATGGTATCGTAGTACTAATGTACAAAGTGCTGTTTACTTGGTAGTTCGTAGTGGTGGTCGTATAAGTATTGTTGGTGTAAAATTCTAAAGAACAGGGTGTAAAATTGTTGTCCACCGGGATGTCTACATCAACCATGAAATTGTAGTCCCCTGAATTTATGGATGCATTGTTGGTCACGTATTCGGGAAAGGGTGCCATCAATGCTGCAGTCACCTGAAATTCGATCGTATCGATCTGCCCACCTTTTACATCCATCAACATTATTCCCCCTTCATCCAATGGAAAAGTTGTCGTTCCCATATCTGGGATGGAGACGTTATTAAATATAGGATCACTGCTGTACCGAATGGTGGAATTAGGAACATAGATCAGTCCTGTAGGTAGCATATCACTGACCGCAATCGAGGTCGCTGTACGAAGGGAGAGATTGCGTACAATGATACGATAAACGATGTTCTCTCCATTATCCAATAGGTTATCCGCATCTCCGTCAACCAATTGGGCTTTTTTAAAAGCCTCTAACACCAGACTGGGAGAAACGGTAGTTCCTAAATCCAGGGCCGGATTACCGGCTACAGCCACCGAAGGATCCTGGCCCCAGGCTGCAGCTATTTTTGTTCCATCGACGGTATAAATCCTTGCACCAGTTTGATCGTTATCGTTATTGACATTGTCATAAAGGCGTATGCTCTGGTAGGCAGATACCGAAAATGACTGGTCGTATTTATTTCCATTCGGATCGGTATTTGCTCCAGTCGTCGGATTGCCATCCCAGTCCACGTAGATTGTCGTAGCGTTTTCAGCGATAACCCATATGGGGCTGTAATTGGCATCAGGTCCAACTGGTCCAGAAATATCATCTGCTCCTGGCCCCCATCCTACCACGACCGAAGAGGTAAGGTAATTTTCGGGCAACAAGGTTAGACCCCAGTCGTGAGTCAGATTGTTGGTAGCATCTGCATCGACTACAGCGATCGCAAAAAAGTTATTGGTGCCGGAAAACTTTACTCCCGAATTAACCGGCACATTGAACCGGTACGATTGCATTGCTGGTATATTAAAGGAGCCACTCCCGGTAGTTGTATTGTAATTCACGGAGATGACTGCAGCGTTTGGATTGTATAGAAATACAGCCGTGGGGTCATCATTGGATGCTGATGCCACCGGGTTATAATAAACTTTATCCGCGAAATCCAGTGGATAAAGCGTAAACCAGCGACTCTCATAACTTGCTCCTACATCTCCCGTTATCAAATGCGCCTGAATAGGCTTAGTTGCAACAATGGTAGCTCCTTCCAATACTTGAGTGGCACAATAGCCCTGTCCTTGATTTAGCGTTACCGTCGAAATACCTCCTGCCATTGCCGGACCATTCACGTCAATGGTCACCTGAGTCCCATTCTGAGCGGCCATAATGTAAAAATCCGTACGCTCAAACATGCTGTATTGAT
Organism: Lewinellaceae bacterium; assembly: GCA_020636135.1. Lineage (NCBI taxonomy): Bacteria > Pseudomonadati > Bacteroidota > Saprospiria > Saprospirales > Lewinellaceae > Lewinellaceae bacterium. Next base: position 963,121 of record JACJYK010000001.1, on the reverse strand, counting down.
TCGCAGTATTTTGCCCAACCGGGGCTACAAAGCTTAGGCCATAAGCCGAAGTGTCAACAACCTCTACCGCGCCAGCTAAAACCGTTCCAGGTGTTGGAGACCACGCAGCCCGGGAAATGGAAAGACTGCGGTTGCTCGAGATTCGATCTTTTCCATCAAACAATATTGGGGTATTTCCCCTGGTGGGAACGGCATTCATCGTATTCTTAAAAGTGAGTATTAATCCAACAGGCAGTGGTCCATCCCCTGCCGGGCAGAGCGGGAAACAGGAGAGCCCTGAAGGAGGAGTTGCCAAATCCCCATTCGCCGGATTCCCATCCCCAAAAACCAACGTGGTACTCTGAACCGGATTATTAATATCTGCTTCATATCCATCTTCCCATTGATCATAGACGATCACAGCGTTGCCTTCAATGGTAACCAATGAAATAACTGAGGTTATGGAATTACCTGTAGCTGAATTAATTGCATAGAGGGTATTCCGGATTTCCCCCTCCGGTAATGGAACATAAAATGTAACTGGGTAAGTTTGGGCCAGTATAGGCGTACGAACAAAACCAAATACCCAAAACAGGGTAATAATCATTACAGATTTTACGTAATTTGTAATACTCATACTCGATTACTGTTTTGAGGATGTGGCAAGATATGGGAGGAAATAAATACGGAGTTTGGACGGGTAATTGGCCAAGCTAAATATATTTTCTCTTTATATGTACTTTGCTTTCCTTGTGGAATTAATGCATAACGGATAATTGGAATAGCAAAGCTACCCAGTAGGTATGAAGACATAGCAGATCGATTGGTTCGGCTCATTGGATGCAATTAACAGAAAAAACTTAATTAATTAAAAGGGATACCGTAAAAATTGGCAATAAGCAATTAGTTTAACATTTAAACAATAACATAAATAATGCCAATTTTTCTTAATATGTAAATTACCCTTGTTTTTTGACCAAAAAGACACCTTTGTTCAATTTTCGACAAGCCTACTCCCAATGGTCAAAATGTGGGAAATCCCACAAATCATGTGACATAACCCACCTGAGAGAATTCAGGCCAGTAATTCACTCTCCTTTTTCACTAACTTGCTTCATTCTCACCGTAACTTAATTCCATGAAATTGAAATCTTTGGTACTGCTCTTATTAGCAACACTAGCTTTTTTCTCCATTCAGGGGCAAAAACTAACCTTAAAAATTAGCTCAGATGGACACCACTTGGTTCATGCCGATGGAAAACCGTTTTTTTATCTGGGTGACACCGGTTGGGAATTATTTCATCGATTGGATAGCACTCAGGCACTGCACTACCTGGAGAACCGCTCAGAGAAAGGGTTTACAGTGATACAGGCTGTGGCATTAGCCGAATTTGACGGATTGCACACTCCAAATGCCTATGGAGAAATTCCCTTGACCAATGACGATCCTACGCAGCCTAATGAAAAATATTTCAGCTACGTGGACTACCTCGTCCGTGAAACCAATCGACTGGGGATGGTGATGGGCATGCTGCCTACCTGGGGTGACAAATACAACAAACGCTGGGGCATTGGCCCGGAAATCTTTACCCCGCAGAATGCCTTTCAATATGGTCATTTCCTGGGAGCGCGGTATAAGGATGCTGCGATCATCTGGATTTTAGGAGGTGACCGGATACCGGAAGAACCGGAGGACTTCCAGATCATAGCTTCCATGGCGCGAGGGTTGAGGGAAGGTGACGGCGGCAGGCATCTGATCACTTTTCATCCGATGGGAGGAGAATCCTCATCCCGGTTTTTTCAAGACAGTTCCTGGCTTGATTTCAACCTCTTCCAATCCGGTCATGGCGAATTTGACAATCCAAACTACCGTATGACCCGCCATGATTACGACATTATTCCAGCAAAACCAGTCCTGGACGGCGAACCCAATTACGAGGATCATCCTATCAACTGGACTCCGGCCAATGGCTGGTTTGATGATTTCGACAGCCGAAGAGCCGGCTACTGGTCCATGCTGGCCGGCGCATGTGGAAACACGTATGGTTGTCATGATATCTGGCAATTTTATCCCCCAAATTTTCTCCCGTTTCAGTAGCCCGCACACCTTGGGAGCAGGCCCTTGATCTACCTGGCGCTTATCAAGCAGGGTACATGCGCCATGTTTTTGAAACCAGACCCTGGCAACGTTTGGCGCCGCATCAGGACATCTTACAGAACGCCCCCAATAAAGGTGGACAAGCCTGTCTGGCTGCCTGTGATCGCGAAGGAACATTTCTGATGGTCTATGCCCCTTATGGAAATGCATTTGAAGTCAGAACTACCTATATGAATCAAGGGAAATTACATGCCTGGTGGTACCATCCAGCAACGGGAACTTCCCTGGATGGCGGTACGCTGGACTTCGCAGCAACAATCCCGTTCGATCCTCCAGGCGACCCGAGAAGGGGCAATGACTGGTTGTTAATACTGGATAGTCAGGCAGCAGGATTCCCCAAGCCCTGATCTTGCTTGCAATTATTTATTTCGCCCCGGATGAAAATGCATCATCGGCAGAAAGTTGTTTAAGCGGCGAAAGGGTGACCTTACGGAATTCAACTTCAGATCCCTCAGCCTGTAATGCAATCTGACCATGATCTGCCGTACAATCGGTACCGGAATTCACCAGGTCTCCATTTACCCATACCTTAACCGCACGTCCCAGGCACTCGATATGCATTTGATTCCACTCTCCTACCGGTTTTTCAGATCCGTCCGTCAGATTGAGAATACGCCGCTTTTTACCTTCCGTACCTCCCCATTCATCTTTTGGGCCACGCCGTTCAACCATATCCGGGACGGTAATGTCTTCACCAATGCACCAGAAATCACCTGCATTTTCATGCATCATCTGGACCTCAATGGATTTGGGAAACATGCCGTACAAAAAACGCGGGTAGAGGCATGAACCAGCACACCACAATTGCCCGGCTCACCGGCGAAGCGGTATTCGACATCCAGTGCGTAGTCCGAGTACACCGAATCTGTGATCAGGTGGCCTCCCGGCGTACCCAGGCTGACCAGCATCCCTTCTCGGACAATGAACGGATCTCGGGCAAGTGAATTCGTATCCAGCTCGGGCACATCGGAGTGCCAGCCTTGCAGCGTTGATCCGTCGAAGAGCTCAATGGATGCAGTCTTTTCACCACATTGAGCCATAAGGAATATCATTACCGCACCAAAAATCAGTTTTTGCATCGACTTGTTTGCTTTTTCTCCAAAAAGGTACGACTTAATCCCACTTTACAATGGTGTAAAAAACAATTCACAAAATTCTTGGCCCATTCCAACCTTTTTACCCATCCAGCGGTCCTAACTTTGAAAAAACCCGATTGACCGGATTCTATGCAAGATGCCACATTGATCCAAAAATGTATCCGAGGTAATGAACTTGCGCAATACCAATTGTATCAAAGGTATGCGCAGGCCATGTACCACACGGCCTGGAGGATCGTGGGTAACCGGGAAGACGCAAAAGATGTATTACAACAATCCTTCATAAAGGTTTTTGCCAATCTCGGAAGCATCCAGGATGCGAAGGCTCTGGGAGGGTGGATCAAACGGATTGTCGTCAATAGTTCGCTGGACCATGTTCAGGCCAGGCGTCATTGGCTCATAGAGCCCCAGGAGTATATTCCTGAACTGGCCATCGCCGCCGAAGCCGAAATTAAATTGGCTGTCAAGGACATGCACGATCTGATCCTTGATTTACCGGATGGTTGCCGGCAAGTGTTTTGTTTGCACCTCCTGGAAGGATACAAACATCAGGAAATTGCTGAAACCCTGGGGATAACCGAATCCACGTCGAAGTCTCAGTACTGGCGTGCCAAACAATTATTAAAACAGAAAATATCAATCAATGAACAAACAGGACGAACTGGAACGGTGGATCCTGCATAACAGGAAATCACTGGATCAGATTGAAGATCTCGATCACGAAGCTTTATGGAGTTCCATCCGGCAACCCAAAGTTCATAAACGATCCAGATGGGTTTTGCAGGTGGCAGCCGCCTCAATTGTCATCCTTTGCGGATTCTTCGCCTGGTATACAACCAGCCCAGCCCCGGCCATTGTCGCACAGAAGACCCAGTTCCCATTGGATGCCTCCTTTGTAAAAGCTTATGAGCAACAGTTTCAGCAGCCTCTTACCGCCAATGAATTATCTAAAGTAGATCATGGCGTACTACAAGACATAAACTCGGAATGGGAAGAAGTAACCCGACTTACCATCCAAACCTCTTCCGACCAAATGGATGAAAACACCCGAAATAAGATTCTGGAACTCATGCGTAAAAACAATGAGATCCAAATCAAACTGCTTGAATTATTACAACGTGAACTACAAAAACCCGAGCGAAATGAAATTCCTAATGAAATCTATTAATCTTCTGCTCTGCTTTTCCCTGACCTGGTCGCTATTTGGTCAGGTGGATAAGACCAAAACGCTGAACCAGGATTATTCCGTAGTCCATGACCAGCGGCTCTACATCAGTCATCGAGGTGGTGAGGTCAAACTGATTCCTTCCACCGATGGAAAAATCCACATACTGGGGACCATCCGTGTAAAAGCAAGTGATGAGTCGAATGCTAAAATTGCTCTGGACAACATGGATATCAGGGCCTCCCAGTCCGGTAATCAAATCAACATTGAATCCGATCGGAATATTAAGAACTGGATTACAGTCCTCAACAAGAGCACTATCACTTTCGAATCCGGTGATAAAGCGAAGGACATCCGGGATATCGATATGACGCTGGAGGTCCGGATACCCGATAACATTGCTCTGATTGAAGTCAAAAATAAATACGATCCCATCACCATCGACCAAGCGGTAAAAGGTCAACTTAGAATTGAGCAATACGACAGTGAAGTGCATGTGACTAGTTGTACCGGCCCCTTCACCCTCAATATGAAATATGGCAAGGCCAGTCTAGGTGCTCTTAGCGATGTAACAATGGATATTTATGATTCGGATATGACCTATGAGTCTGCCCGTAATCTATCCGGCACCCTGAAATATTCCAAAATGACCGGTGGAGACCTTAATCAGGTTACCTTGGAAACCTACGATTCGGAGTTTCGTTTTGGAGCAGTACCCGGAAAATCTTCTATAACCGACAAATACTCCGATTATGAAATGGGAAATATCGGTGAACTGGTATTCGACGGTTATGAATGCAATCTTACCCTGGGCAACGCGAAATCCATCAGCGGCAAATCAAAATATGGTGAGTTTCATTTTAAGTCCGTCGGTGAAATCGAATTAGAAAGCTCCTATGAAGATGAGTTCAGCGCTACCCGCGTTGGCCGACTGAAAGTCAATAGTAAATACGGGGAATACAAACTGGATGCATTAGGCAATGAGCTGATATTTCCGGAAAGTTACGAGGATGAGATCACGATTGGCCGCATAGAACAATTAACCAGGCTCGAGCTTAATGCGAAATACCTGGAGTTGACTTCCAATCAGACAGGAGGAGACTTTTCAGTCACCGTTGATGCGAAATACAGTGAAGTGGAATTGCCTTCCAGGACTACCGTCCGGATCAGAGATAAAGAAAATTCCAATCTAAAGATGGAAGCCATGGTCGGAAGTAATGGGTCCGGCAAGGCGGTGATTAATTGTTATGAATGTGAAATCAAACTAAATTAATAGCTTCTCTTTGGAATGTGCCGGCTCTCCTACCGGCACATTCCATTTTAACCCGTTTCAAGAGCTGTCTACTTACAAGCTCCTTCCATCACTGATTGCCTCCAATCCTGGATAAAACCATCCGGGAATGTGGAACAGAATCATACCTTTGCAAGCAATAATCAAAATTTTACCGCAAGCAATCGTATGGCAGACCACAAGATCATCTTTGCAATGGAAGGGGTTTCAAAAACATTTCCACCTTCCAAACAAGTCTTAAAAAACATTTGGCTTTCTTTTTTCTACGGGGCCAAGATTGGTGTCCTCGGTCTAAACGGATCCGGAAAATCAACCTTGTTAAAATTGATTGCCGGACTGGACAGCAATTACGAAGGGAAGATCCGCTTTGACGGATCATTCCGCATTGGATATTTAGCTCAGGAGCCTGAGCTGGACCCCGGGAAAACCGTCCGGGAAATCGTTGAGGAAGGAGTTAAGCCGATCATGGATCTGCTTAAAGAGTACGAAGCGATCAATCTGAAGCTTACCGAACCCATCGATACCGATGAAATGATGCAATTGATTGAGCGCCAGGGCGAATTGATGGAGCAGATTGAACATCACAATGCCTGGGAGATTGATCACAAGATTGAGACGGCCATGGATGCTTTGCGTTGTCCGGAAGAAAGTCAAAAGGTCCAGGTTCTTTCCGGAGGTGAAAAGCGCCGGGTGGCGCTCGCGAGATTATTACTGAGCAATCCGGATATTTTGCTGCTTGATGAACCTACCAACCACCTGGATGCCGAGTCGGTGGAATGGCTCGAACAATACCTTCAGCAATTTCCAGGTACCGTTATCGCCGTAACCCACGACCGCTATTTCCTCGATAATGTCGCTGGCTGGATCCTGGAATTGGACCGCGGTGAAGGCATCCCCTGGGAAGGAAACTATTCTTCCTGGCTGGAACAGAAAGCCCGCAGACTGGAGGCTGAGGAAAGAGCGGAAAGTAAAAGACGCAAGACCCTTGAGCGCGAATTGGAATGGATCCGGATGGCACCCAAAGCACGCCATGCAAAAGGCAAGGCGCGTCTTAATGCATACGAGAAATTGGCGGATGAGGAAATCAAAGAAAAAGAGGCGCGTCTCGAATTATATATCCCGCCGGGGCCCCGACTGGGAGACGTCGTCATTGACACTGAGGATCTCAGCAAAGCTTTTGACCACCGCATCCTTTTCGAACATCTGAACATCAGCATACCCCGCAATGCAATTGTCGGAATTATTGGCCCGAATGGCGTTGGAAAAAGTACGCTCTTCCGCATCATCATGGGAGAAGAAAAGCCGGACCAGGGGAATGTCAAAATTGGCAATACCGTCAAATTATCGTATGTCGACCAATCGCATAAGGCACTCCAGGATGGTGAAAAGACCGTTTACGATGTAGTCTCAGGGGGACAGGACCTGATTACGGTGGGTAATGTCAGCGTTAATGCCCGTGCTTATCTGAGCAAGTTCAATTTTGCCGGTGCCGATCAACAAAAAAAGCTTGGGGTACTTTCAGGGGGAGAACGAAACCGCCTGCACCTGGCTATGACTTTGCGGGAGGGAGGTAACGTATTGCTCCTTGACGAACCTACAAACGACATAGACGTCAATACCTTGCGGGCCCTGGAAGATGCCCTGGAGGATTTTGCCGGATGTATCCTGGTCATTTCTCACGACCGGTGGTTTATAGACCGCCTGGCCACACATATTCTGGCTTTTGAAGGAGACTCGGAAGTAGTCTTTTTTGAGGGTAATTATTCGGATTATGAGAGCGCCAAGAAAGCGGCGTCCGGGGATAACACCCCGCATCGACCCAGATTCAAGAATGTCATCAATCGGTAATTCGCCTGGCTGACAGATACCGAACTGACTATCAACCATTTGAATCAATACCGACACAAGGGTAATGCTTTAAAGTATCGTTAATTCATCCTGGCAAAAAACTTATCTTTACGACTACCGTTTGTACAAGCAAATCAAAAGACATGAAGAGGTCGGGCTTTTTTGGGCTAGTGCTTCCTTTCTTTATGTGGGGTCTTATTTCTTGTGCTCCCAAAGCCACCATCACAGATAAATCCATGGACATGCCGGTTGAAAACAGAACCGACCTGGAGGTGGCGACATTAGCAGGTGGTTGTTTCTGGTGCATCGAAGCCATCTTTCAGGAACTAAACGGTGTCATTAAAGTAGAATCCGGCTTTTCAGGAGGTCATCTGCCAAATCCGACCTATAAGCAGGTTTGTTATGAGAATACCGGACATGCCGAGGCGGTCCAGATTTACTTTGATCCTAAATTGATCAGTTACGACGATTTGCTGAAAGTTTTCTTTACGGTTCACGATCCGACGACGCTCAACCGACAGGGCAATGATGTAGGTACGCAATACCGGTCTGTGGTGTTTTATCATAACGATCAGCAAAAACAGGCGGCCGAGTCGGCTAAAAGCGATTTTGCCACCGCTCTGTGGGATGATCCGATCGTGACGGAGATTGTACCTTTCGAGACTTTTTATACGGCAGAAAATTATCACCAGGATTATTACAATCTGAATCCCAATCAGCCTTACTGCCGGGTCATCATCAATCCTAAAGTGGAAAAATTTCGGAAACAATTTGCAGCCAAGCTAAAAAAGACCAATGAATAAGTTCAATCCTCTAAACCCCGAAGAAGCCAGAGTCATTCTGAAAAAAGGAACGGAACGACCCTTCACGGGGGTCTACGACAAACACTTTGCTTCCGGTACCTATCTATGCCGCCAATGCAATGCGCCACTTTACCGGTCAAAAGATAAATTTGATTCCGGTTGTGGCTGGCCGGCCTTTGACGATGAGATACCTGGCGCTGTAAAAAGAGTTCCGGACGCCGATGGTTTAAGGGTTGAAATCCTTTGCGCCAATTGCGGAGGGCATTTGGGTCATGTGTTTATCGGAGAACGCCTTACAACGAAAAATACCCGTCACTGCGTGAACTCGATTTCACTTCGCTTTTTACCCGAATCCGGTAATGATGAATAAGTCTTGCTACTTACTACCCCTAGTCATTCTCCTTTACCTTACCACTGCGGGCTATGGGCAAGATATAAAACACTGGCCTGGTCCTGCTATACCCACCGAGGGAGCGGTGTACTACGGGTATCAGCCACAACATACAGTGGATACCACCATTCATTATCGGGTGGTTTTTGATATCCATGCGGGTGAACAAAACCCGGATCAGATCAACTTGTTACTGAATAGTATTGCCCGATTTATCAATTTGCATACCCGTTATGGTGTCCCACTCGATCACTTGCATGTTGCGGGGGTATTCCATGGATCTGCAGGTAAGGATGCCCTGAATGATGCTGCTTACCAGGAGCGCTTTGGAATGCCTAATCCCAACACCAATTTAATGCATGAACTGAAGGATGCCGGTGTGGAGCTCTTCCTTTGCGGTCAGACCGCTTACAGCCGCGGCTTACAACCGTCAACACTCAATCCTGCTGTACAACTTGGACTTTCAGCCATGACGATTCTGACGGAGTATCAGCAGAAAGGGTATGCCCTTATCCGCTTCTAGTATCAATCCAGAGCGTGTTCAACTTCAGACAACCATTGGAAAAGTTGATCCAGGCGCTCATAAGCATCCCTTCCAGGGCGTTGATCCGCAGAACTAATCATGCTTGCCAAATAACGAATCTGATCCAACAACATGGGCGTCATGTACCTGCCCTCCTCAGTCACTAATTCCTTGATAGCAAGATTAAGCTTATCTACCTTTAATTCAGCTTCAAGTCGTTTTTTCCCTTTAAGTGCATTGGGATCTATCGCCTTCTTTTCCGCTTCGATTCTGGCTTTTAGGTCATTGGCTTTTTGCTGCAACTGGCTAATTTCCTGGTACAGGCGGTATTGTTCCACCAAGTCCGCTTCGGTCACTCCGGAAGCTTCTACCCTTGGATCCAAATTGATGTAAAAATCTTCGGTGAACCGGTCATCCCCCTTCTTTAACTCAATGGTATAAGCTCCCGGAGGAACCAGGGCGCCACGGGAAGCTTTATCCGGTTGCATGTTCCAGAGGAAGCGGTGATGTCCTGTTGTGTAGGAAGGACGGATAGGCAGGTTGTATCCTTTCGATTCTTTTGCTGCCTTTTCGGGCTTCAGTTTCCAGGATTTGACGACCTCAGTGCCTTTTCGAATTTCCAATAGGACCTGTGCCGAGGAAGTATCGCCGATGACATAATCGATGATGACTCCATTTTGCTTGTACTCAACCGGAATATCTCCGCCCCGGGTAAAATAACGCATGCGATATGCATCCTGAGGCTTATACAGTTTCGTCGCAACCGAAGAAGAACCCTGGCGGATGAAACGCATATCATCCAAAATCCAGAAACCTCGTCCCATGGTAGAAAGCACCAGATCACCTTTGTGAATCTTTAGGTCGGTTATCGGGGTAACCGGTAAATTCTGTTGCAAGGATTCCCAGGTCTTACCATCATTGTAAGAAACATAAACACCATGATCGGTGCCCGCAAATAGCAACCCCGGCACTGCCGGATCTTCACGTACCACATGAACCGGGTCGTCCATGGCTATTCCGTTCTTGCCATCAGTAAGCCGCTGCCAGGATTTGCCGTAATCTTCCGTTTTATAAATATAGGGTTGATAGTCCCCCAGCAAGTACCGGTAGACCGCAAAATAAGCTTTTGATGCACTATGAGGTGAAGCATCAATATTCTGAACCCTGCCTCCCGGAGGCAGATCCGCTGGTGTTACATTCTGCCAAGTCTGGCCGTCGTCCCGGGTCACATAGAAAGGACCATCGTTGGATCCTGTCCAAATAACACCTCGCTCAAGGGGTGATTCACGGACCGCATACAGGGTTGAATAAAACTCTTCTCCGGTCACATCCCGGGTTATGGGCGAACCGCTGATCACCTGTGTTTCCGGCGTAAAGGCGGTCAAATCCGGTGAAATGGTCTCCCAGGTTTTACCACCATCCGTAGTCCGGTGCAGATATTGGGATCCATGATAAACGATGTTGGGATCAAAGGGCGATACGTGGATAGGGAAACACGCTGGAACCGGTAGGCCAGATCCTTTGGATTGTGTCCGTAGATGTTGGCAGCTCCTACATAATATTGCTGCTCCTGGCCGGTCAATTTATTATAAACGCCAAATCTGCCTTTACAATTGGCATAAACGATATTTGGGTCACCTGGCTTAGGTACCGCAGGACCGGTTTCGCATCCACCCGTAGCGATCCAGAATGAGGTTGCATCAAAAGTTGGTGTGTGTGGAGGGATACTGGGCACCATAATGGTTGAATTATCCTGTTGCCCGGCGTATAAATTATAAGGGAAATCATCGTCAATTTCTACCTGATACAATTCAGCAGTGGGTTGATTGTTCTGGGTGGACCAGGTCTTTCCGCCATCTCGTGTCACATTGGCTCCACCGTCGTTGCATTCTATCCAAACCAGGGTATCTAATGGATTGATCCATAGATCGTGATGGTCACCATGAGGGGCAGAGGTTCTTTTCCAGGATTTAGCACCGTCAGAGCTATGCCAGAAAGAGGTTGCCATCGCATACAGGCTATTGGGATTTTGTGGGTTGACTTTGATGTTACAGTAATAAAATGGGCGGTCCAGGATGTCTTCATTGGTGCTTACCAGCGTCCAGGTAGAACCATGATCCTCGGATAAGTAGACCCCTCCCTCTCCTACCGGAGCCTCAATAAGCGCCCACACCCTCTGTGGCATCGCCGGGCTCACGGTAAAATCAATTTTGCCGATGAGACCCTGGGGCAGTCCCTGGCTCATTTTACTCCAGGTATTTCCTCCATCCATACTGCGGTAGACTCCTCCTTCCATTCCTCCGCTGATGATGGTCCAGGGCTTCCGCAACCCGTGCCACATCGCAGCATACATGATATCCGGATTATCGGGAGCGAACTCCAGATCTACCGCCCCAACACTATCGGAATGAAATAACACTTGCTGCCAGCTGGCCCCGCCATCATTGCTCCGGTATACTCCCCGCATGTCATTTGACTTGAAGGCATTGCCTATTGCTGCTACAAAAAACCGGTTGGTATCCTGAGGATGAATCAATACCGCACCAATCTGCCCGGCATCTTCCAGGCCGATGTGTTTCCAGGATTTACCTTCATCGCGGCTGAAATAGACGCCATCCCCGATGATCACATTGCTGCGAATACCGTCGGATCCGGTGCCCACCAGTATACGGTTGGCATGCTGTGGGTCCACAGCGATGGATCCAATGGAACCCGTATTAAAATAGCCGTCGGAGATATTTTTCCAGGATTGCCCATAATCCGTGCTCTTCCAGACTCCCCCACCGGTGGCGCCCATATAGAACGTACCCGGCTGTGCAGCGACGCCGGTCACTGTAGTCACCCGACCACCACGGCTAGGTCCCACTTGACGAAACTGAACCTCAGGACCAAATAAGGTTTGTCCAATAAGCAGCTGACTTGCAGCCAATAAACAACCTAAAACACTTAGCCGGGCCATAAGATCTCTTTTTTTCATAGTGATATCGTTACCTATTTACGCCAAAAAGATAAGAAGACTTCATCTGAAGGAAGGGAATTCCCGATTGAATAATTCAAAGCCTGGATTTATGATCGGATGGTTTGTGCTGGCAACAGCAGCTTTTGGTCTTTGGAAAATGTACCAATGGTTTCAGCGCCGTAAGTCCTGATTGGGCTCAATTGGACGTTGAAGCCTTTTGAAATTCCACTATTTTCCGGCGCAATGCTTCTTTCTCATCCGCATTATCCTTCCAGTTGTCCAGTATTTTCAACGCCTCGCTGTATTGTGCCCCGGCCGCATAGGCATTGACCAGATTCCGTGTATATTCCCACCGCGAAGGTGCAATCTGCTTGGCTTTTCCGAAACAGATGATGGCAGAATCCAGTTGGCTTTGTTGGAAATAAATTACCCCCAGGTTGTTCCATACATCGTGATGATTGGGATGGACAAGACGAGCTTGTCTGAAATCATTCAATGCATCGGCCTGCTGTCCCTTATCCAGTGCTGCCATACCAGCATACCAGTCTATGGGTACGGCTGCCTCATCCAGGTTCATCACCGACCGGTTAATTTTGCCGGCAAGCGCAATTATTTTGTCGGGTTGCTTTGCAGCACGTGCCAGCCACAATTTCCGAACCCAATATTCATCAGCGTAATGGAACATTCCGTAGGTGATCATCAAAGCCAAGACCCCGGCTGATGCAATTTTAAGAGGGATGTTCACTTTAAATGAAAGGCCGGACACGGTAGTAGTTCTCAGCGACCAGACCCACCAGGACAGGTAAATCCATTGGATATCCAGACGCAACCGGGGAAAGTCAAAAATACTGAACATGATGTAGGCGCCTACTAAAGCCCGGGAATATGATTTAAGCTTCGGGTCCAGATATCCGCTGTAATACCACACTGATGCCAGAAAAAGAAAAAGCAACAAAGATCCGGGTAACCCAAGCTCCGCAGTAGTCTCCAGCCAGTCGTTATGAGCATGTGTCCAGACCACTTCCTCATCCTTATCACTGTAATATTGATTCGAGGGTATGCCAAGTGCTGGCCACTGGACCTTCCACTGTCCGAGTCCAAAACCGGATAATGGCTCCTCCCGGATCAGATGGAGCGTTTTTTGCCACATGACCAGCCGATCCGAAGCGGTCGGAGATTGCAGTATGTAGGACGGATGTATCCGCAACCTGATCCTTCCCGGGTTGATCCACCAGATCAGCAGGCCAATTACCGGTATGACCCACAGCTTTCGGTATGTTTTCCACCGGATGGGTTGATGTAATAACCAGATCACTCCAAATGCCAGGAGGGCAAGAAAAGCTGCCCGGCTCTGAAGAAACAAGATCAGAGCTAAAGCTAGCAATACCCATCCCTGGATCGCTTTCTTAGGCAAATCAGAATTTAACATAAATGGAAACCAGCCAACCAATATGGCAGCTATCATTGATTTGTGGCCGGAGGGATAATGGATACGATACAATTCCTGATTGGTCCATCCATGCCGGATCCCATTACTCACCAGTAAAACAGCGACGATCAGTGCATAGATCCAGCCCAGATACCCGACCCATGCAATCAAAGAGTGGTGCTTACCCCATTTTTGGGAAACAACCAGGAGGCTGATCACAGGAGTGAAATACAGAAAAAGAGTCCAGACAGATTCTACGAGATTATATGCCCATATGATGGATAGTGCTGACCAGGTGATGGAAGCCCCAATCCATAGGAAGGGCTTTGGAATAAACCATCGTCCGGAGCTTTGCCTGTCCGGTAAACCCAGACACTCTAAAGCCAATATCAGTATAAAAAGAGCCCTGAAGATTTGGTAAGGCTCGATCAGTCCCGGCCCCGTTATGAAGAAGACAGCTCCCCACAAAATCCAGAGCAAATGCCTATTCTGCATTATCCACCACTTTAGCCTGATGCCGGGACATAAGAATCAAGTTCACTTTCAAATAAATATCCACATAAGGTAATTTCCAAATATAGGTCAGAACGTTATAACTTTCCGCCCTTAATTCTCGGGATGTCCGCTCTTACAAAATGGTTTGATCGCTTGTCTATGTTCCTGAGTATGGCCATCATAGCCTTCTTCATCTGGGACTTTGGGTTTGAACATGTTCACGGCGTACTCTACTCCTACCAGTGGGTTTACTTCTTGTATTTGTTTATTGTGGCGCCAATATCCTTTTACGGTGACCGGGAAAAATGGAGGTCTTTCCACTGGAGTTACTTCAAGACATTCTCTTTTATCATCCATTTTATCAGTTTATTGACCATTTTTTATACAGCTTATGACCTGCTGTTCAAAGGAATCACCTTATGGCACCAACATGCCCTGGGCAGTTTTAGTCTCGCCTGGATCCTGTTTTTCGCCGGATTGATCTCGATCCAGCATTCCCTGTATCTCGAACGGTTCAAAATACATCCTAACCTGTTGTTCACCTCCAGTTTTACGCTGATCATCTTAATTGGTTCGCTGTTACTGATGTTGCCCAATGCAACGGAGGAAGGAATAGATTTCATTGACGCTTTGTTTACGGCTACGAGTGCCGTTTGCGTAACGGGACTTACCGTCATGAACACTGCAACTGATTTTTCTGATCTGGGTCAGTGGATCATCCTGTTTCTGATCCAGATCGGGGGTATAGGCATCATGACTTATACCGGACTTGTCGCCTACATTTTACGGGGAGGCAGTTCGATCAGCAATCAGATCATCCTGAAAGAGATGGTTAACGCCAAGGTCATTGGCGGGGTAATGAATGTGATCCGTAAAATTCTTTTCATCACGTTGATGACGGAGACCATCGGTGCCTGTATCCTGTATTATTTTATGCCTGAAAGTTCTGGATACCGCACGGTGCCTTACGCTGTCTTCCATGCGGTTTCAGCATTTTGCAATGCGGGATTCTCTACCATTACCGATGGGCTCGCTGACCCGCATATTGCCCAGGCAGGAGGCGTTTTGATGATCATTATGACCCTCATCATCCTTGGCGGTTTGGGATTCAATATCGTGTTTGACGTTTACGACGCCGTGATCAATCGCCTGCATCGCCTCTATCTTGAGGTGATCCGTAGGGACCAGCTGCCCCCATTACGTAAGAAAGTTCATATCAACACCCGCATCACGCTGGTTACAACCGGTAGTTTGTTGCTGTTCGGTACCATCATGTATTATATCCTGGAAAAACACCAGCTGTTTGGCAAACTGGATGAAGGCCAGCGCTGGCTTCAGGCCATGTTTATGTCTGTCACGACCAGGACAGCCGGGTTTAACACCATGAACCTGAATACCCTGAGCCTGGCGAGCATTATGGTAACTTTGCTGCTGATGTATGTAGGGGCCTCACCGAACTCGACCGGCGGCGGTATCAAGACGACCGTATTTGCAATCGGAATATTGAATATCGTCAGCCTGACCCGTGGAAAAAAGAATATAGAAATAGAAAGCCGGATTGTTGCCGAAAACAGCATTCGCAAGGCATTTGCGGTGATCGGGCTATCCATTCTGGCCATAGGTATATACATATTTTTACTCTCGCTAAGTGAAAAGCAGTTTACTTTGAATCAGATGATCTTCGAGGTATTTTCTGCTTTTGGAACCGTTGGTCTTTCGCTTGATGTGACTCCTCACCTATCCACCATCGGAAAGGTGATCATTATTTTTGCCATGTTTACCGGCAGGGTTGGATTATTTTCACTCATGCTGGGGCTGGTCCCTAAGGCCGCATCCATGCGCTATCAATTACCAGCCGAGGAACTCGTCGTATATTAGAACACGAAATCATGAAATACATAATAATCGGAATCGGAAACTTTGGCCTCGCGCTGAGTGAAAAATTAATGCTGCTAGGACATGAAGTCGTGGCCGTGGATAAGCGAATGGAGAAAGTCGATTCAATCAAAGACCGCGTCACTCTGGCCCTCGCTATGGACACCACGGACAAGTCAGCTGTAGAATCGTTGCCTTTACGTGATGCGGATGTGGTCATCGTGGCGATCGGCGAAGAAGAGGGACCTTCTTTGCTCACAGTGGCTATCATGAAAGAGCTCCAGGTCAAGCGGATCGTTGCACGTACGCTTTCACCGGTCCACTCGACCATATTGCATGCCATGGGTGTTCAGGAGATCATCAATCCTGAGGAAGAAGCTGCCGACCGGTTGGCTCGCCGCCTCATCATCAAAGGGGTCATCGATTCCTTTTACCTATCAGACCGCTTCAATATCGTTGAAATCAAGGTTCCTGAAAAATACATCGGCAAAACGTTGCACGATATCGATGTACGGCACAATCACCGGGTGCTGGTATTGACCATCATCCGCTATAAAAAATTCCGTGGTGCATTGGGTGGTGAATCGGTTAAGCGAAGCGTCCTGGGCGTTGTTGACATTCAGACAGTCCTTGAGGAGGATGACATTCTGGTCATGTTTGGAGATATGAAACACATCTCCCAATTTGGGGTATCCTGATTAAAACAACAAAGGGAATCTGAGTTACAGATCCCCTTTATCTTTTCCCAAAACAAATTTTAACAAACTGTATTAGTCGATAACCACTAGCTTCTTGATGGCAACGTTTGAACCACTTTCCAGCTGATAATAATATACTCCACTGGAATGCAATTCTTTACGCTTGATTGTGACCCGGTGATAACCCTGTGTATAGGACCCGGATTCACGGTATATTTCTTTACCATTTACATCGATGATACGCAATGTTGCGGTACCGGTCGCCGGCAATACAAATCCGATTGACGTTTCACCATTAAATGGATTCGGGTTGTTCTGCAGCAATGCAAACTGATTGATATCGATACCCGACAGCTCTTCATTGGCTTTCAGCTCCATATGGATGATATCACCATTCTGATAACCTTCTGTGGTCGTAATGCTGTTGTTCAATACAAGTGCATCGGTCAACTTAACATCTTTTAAAGCCCTCACCATTACCGTAAACAAGGTGGTACCATCCGCGACAGAAACCGGAGAAACTTCATTCCAGCTTGCTGTGAGGATGCCATCTTTACTTCTATTCATCCCAAAGTTGTCAGGTGTAACCTGCAATACTCCGGCCTCGGTCCCCAGTACCTCCAGGTCACGAGCTGCCAGCGTGAACTGGAATCCTTCGATTTGCTTGAAGTCTTTAGCCATGATGTTGATGGCCACTTCCTGCCCAGCCACTACGGACTGATCGGCAATCTCTAAAACCAATGGTTGGTGATCACGTACCTCAGCGCCTTGCAATTGCTGGCTATTGGCCTTATTTGAGTTGTTGACATCACCTATTTTTATTCCGATGAAATTGGCTTCCAATTGTGCCTGATCATCTACCGTCACTTCTGTCGATTCGGTGTATTCCCATGGTGCCTGATTATTGGCAAATGTCTGACCGGCAGGTAAGAAACGCCAGCTCTTGTCCTCGGGCAATGTTTCCACTACACCGAGTACCACTTTTCTGAGTTGCACCAGATCGATAGCCGACAGTTTCCGGTCTCCGTTAATGTCAGCAGCGATCAGGCTGTAAGGCCCGTTGAGTGGTTTAACACCCAGAATATGTTTTTGTATTTCCAGGATATCCAGGGTGCTGATACCATTGGTAAAGTCATTGTTACGTTCCGGTACGATCCGATAGGTTTTCTGACCCTGCAATCCCGTAAAGACAAACTTACCATCCGCCTTGGTATCGAATGAAGGGTACGAATTACTGGAGTTCTCCAATCCAACATTAACAAACTCTACTGTCACCGACTGGCTGGTTGTGATCTGACCTTCCAGCGTAGTCAGGCTGATATCTGGACAAGCATCAGAACCTGGTTGAATCAGCATATAGGTTTCACAGAATTCGTAGTTGCCTTCCTCATCCCAAACATAAATGGTGACACTGATCTGACCAATGTTATCGCAGGTCAGGGTGCGGTAAGAACTTCTCATGTCGGGATCATACAGAGGATCATCGTCGGGGTTTACCGGACCAAAAGTGAACCGCAGTTTATCCTTTGGAGTGCAATTGTCATAGCTGCCGGCATCCAGGTCAATTGCCCAGATATCGACTGAACCAGAAGTAGGCATGATCACTGTAGCAATGCCATTATAACAATAAGGAGTAGGCTTCTTGCAGTCCCGGATCGTAAACGTTGTATAGCATGTATCCTCGTTGCCACAAAGGTCTGAAGCGATCAGACATACACCATGTGTGCCTACCGGATAGGTTCCGTTCAAAACGTGTCCTTGTCCATAGATGTAGGCTGCTGGAACATTCTTCTCGTAGGGTTTGACGATATAACGATATCGCAAGTCACCGGCGGGAGTACAAATGTCCGTGGCACTTCCAAGATCATACGATACCGGAGTCTCATCGCAATTCGCGTCGTAGATACAACCTTCAGGCAGAACATTGCATGTAACGACCGGAGCATTATCATCAATAACTTTGATGACCTGGAGATAAGTCATAAAGCCGTCTCCGTCGTCTTTCAGGTTACGGTGCACACAGCAGCGGTCGTCACTGGCTACCAGTCGGTCATCGACAATGATGTCCGGATAATGCTGATGCAGGTCCGGACTATAAACACACCAATCGACTATTTTCCAGGTCCGGAGTATCTTATAACAGGCGCCCTCGACAATATCGTATTTCTCATCCGAATAGGTCACTCCGATCAGTTCACAATCGTCGTCACTGATCTCTGGATAACCTGCTCCTTCCGGTGTAGCTGTAAGATCTAACCCGTCTTCATCGCAATAAGCAAGCACATCCGTAGGGAAGATCACCTCGAAATCGGAGCGGGAAACCACATGCAAGGTTTGCCGGTCAGAAGACTGGTTACCGCATTTATCGGTCGCAGTTATTGTTTTATACAAAGTACCGATGCCACATTCATTCAACCCACCTTCGATGGTTTCTTCCACATCAGGATACCAGCAGTTGTCGCTGATCACCCAGTCACCTGCTGTTTCATCAAAATAGTCACGTGGATTGGGCTTGGCGCCTTCTTCGCGATCGTAACTATCCAGCATCAGCCAAACCCTGCAATAAGTGGGTTGCCAGCTGTATGTATCGTACCATGCTGAATAATCATCACAGGATGGCTTTCCGGTATAATGGTAGGCATCACCGCAAGCAGAACCGTGGTAATATCCGTATTCACTATCCCAGGGTACCTTGACGCAATACGCAGCTGGTGCATAAATATCCGCAATGGAAGAGCAGCTTGACAAAAGGTCGTCCGATTCAGAGCAAATGTCATGGGCAAAAGAAGCTCCCTCCCAGTGGACCCGGGTTCCGGCCACGGTAATGACACCTGCATAAGGCACTCCATCACAATAAACATAGATATCCGGAGCTGCCTGAACAACCGGGGGTTGTTTATCATCCTTCAGCACTTCAATCATGCAATCGTTGTACAGGTGCGGGAAGTGCCAGCGGCTATTGGCCATCAAAGTCCGGGTCACCTGTGTTTCCGATCCATAAGGCTGTGCCACCCGGCTTTCCCATTCGGATTGGGCTGATGCCGGATTAAATACAATAGCACAGAATGTCTCCAGGTATGGCGCATGTTCGTTCAGCTGATAAGCACATTCCTGGCCATATAGAGGATTATCCCAACCAATACCTCCCTGGAATCTATCATCACAGATCAGTCCGGGCCGCGGGTCACCGTAATGAATGTAATCATTGAGGCGCCATAAATAATAAGAAGCAAAATCTGCGGATAAATTCCACCAGTACCATTCATGTTCTCCTCCATAGAAGAGATGGTCGTCGTAAAGGGGCTGACCGCAAGCTTCGTAAACCCGCATGACAAGCATCTCATTGCCACATTCGGTCACGTCGATGTAATCATCAAAAACAAAGACATTGATCCATTCTTCAATCAAATCATCGTAATACTGCTGATTGTCCAGATAAGTATAATGTCCGACACAATTCACGATGTAATCATGCCAGTGTTCCCTCCAATAGGTGATGGTATCCATGCTGGCCACTGCGAAATGCAACTGGTCGCAGCAATTATCGTGGCTGCCATCATCCAGATCTTTTGCGTAGATCCGTGCCCAGCAAGAATCCGGATCGAGAGTGGTTTGTGTTATTTCATCACAGACCGGCGTCGGAGGTGTATTATCAAAGACGCTCACCCCTTGCAAAAGCTGTGTTTCATTCCAGCAACGGTCACGAATGGTGTAGGTAACGCAATGCCATCCATCCGGAAGGTAGATATGAGCTGTACCGCCCGGAGTGATCTTACCTTGCTGAACAATGGATTTACCAGGATGGGCAGGATCCAGATATTCTACTTCATAAAGGACTTCAAGGACATCATCACAGTCTTTCTCGACATACTTTCGGGGGTCCGGAAGGGTAACCGTGGATTTACAATCGTGTGCATCGCTACCTGACTCAATGACTTCACATAGCAGGTAGGCCGGAGAAGCGACGGCTTTATTGACCAATGTCGAATAGCGCATTACTTCCAGGTCACTGCAGTTACCCCCATCGAGATTGGAGATATAATCCAGGTCCAGTTCCGGACCGGACTGATCCACCATTTTAAACCATTGCACACATTGTGTATCCGTAAGAGTACACCAGTCGTAGATGGTCCAGACGCGACGGATCTTATAGGATTTTCCACAGGTTGGAATTACAAAGTCTTCGTATTCCGCAATGAACTGGCATTTTGATTTCTGATTGAATACCGGACCGGTATCGGTATGGTCCGGAAGAAAGTAAGCATCGGGCTGCGTGGTGTCTACACTGGACAATTTCGGCGCAGGGAAATATCCATCATCCTTGGTCGGCCAGGGATGAGCAAATCCCTGGGCATCCAGGTAGGTATCCCCATTTTTGCCGGTATTCCACAGCAACTCCACATAT
This sequence comes from Lewinellaceae bacterium, assembly GCA_020636135.1. Taxonomy (NCBI): domain Bacteria; kingdom Pseudomonadati; phylum Bacteroidota; class Saprospiria; order Saprospirales; family Lewinellaceae; species Lewinellaceae bacterium. Next base: position 942,005 of record JACJYK010000001.1, on the reverse strand, counting down.
TTACCATTACGCGCTACTTCTGTCGTACAATCAATCAGTGTATCCGGTGGACAAACCAGAGAGTCCAGGGTCTCACGCCATACGAACAAGGTATCAGAGCAATTGCGATAATTGCCCCAGACATCGGTAACGCGGGTTTGCCGTGCCACATATCCAAGGAACATGGTATCCACACCACAGTCGTAACCGACCCACTTCATCGACAATATGTCCATTCGGGGATCTCCATAGAGCCGGCAGTTGTCACTCGTTGTCACCGCGTGTACCTGTTCATCCAGGTTCAGGCAGCTCACCGTAACATTCTGACAGACCATCTGGGGTGGGTACTTGTCTTCAACTTTGATGTTGCCCCAGCAATAGTTATTGGTATACGGGTCAATAACCTTATAAATCATGGTTTCGCCGACCAGGGATGCGTCAACGATGTTGCGACCAGGGTATAAATCTTTGTAAAATGGATATGGATATTCAAGCATGAGGATAAGATCCTGACAGCTTATGGGATCGTATCCGGCCAGGACATCACCCGGTGATACAATCCGGCTGCAGGTTGAATTGAGTGAAATGGTCACATCGTCGTGGCAAGCAAGGATGCATTCTGCGGCTGGACCACGCGACACCAGGTTTGTTCTTAATTCAAAATTGCCAAGGTCGAGTGACAAGAGATAAATGACTACCGTCAAAGCGCCATCATCTGCTTTACTCATGATCCGGTCAAACCCATGAAGTGTATTAAATTTGCTTCCGTTTTTCTGACTGTCAAATAGGGTATCCACTTTGGCAGTCGGCTGGCTTGGATTGGGTGAGTAACAATAGGTATTGGTAAAGATCGATTCATCCAGGTCACCACTGAATATCAATAATCGTCCGGTAATGAATTTATCATTGGGATAACCAATAATGAAATTGGGGGTGAGTGATAATTCAACCATCATCTTGGGATCCTGAGGATACACCTTGGTCACCGATATGCAATGATAATAGCCTTTTTGTAAGTTGGTGACATTGCCTACGACCATGTCGCAACGATCCGTCTTGATTTCTTTTTCAAGGGTATCACCATTGTTTACATAAATGGTCTTTGCTGGCTGGCAGAGTCTGGTAAGTTGAACCTTTTGGGCCGGGAGCAATGTCGCGGTTAAAAGGTATAATGGTAGGAGTAAACTCAGACGTAAAGGATATGAGTTCATAATTCAAGTGTAAAATTCACTAAATATGTACCAAAGAATGTGCCACAATGGTGACCATTTCATCGGTATATCACGGGATTACAAGCCTCAGGTAAGACTGAAGGTTATAGCGAAGTAACCTATTTAAGTAGCTCATTGTGAGCACTTTTTAGTTAAATTTTAGCCTTAAATTGAAGAAACTTTATGTGAGAAATAGGGCTAATATTTATCCGTAACAAATTGAATTTGATACAAATGAAAATTACTACAAATTGTTAAAAGTAAGTTTTGTTTTTTCACGCATCTTTTGACCACCCCATGGTGCGTGAAACAGCTTTTTGCCATCCTTGATACAGGGAATTTCTTGTAGTATCCTCCATATCCGGCTTAAAAATTCTATCCAGTGCCCATTGCTTTCTGATCCCCTCCGTAGTCCAGAAGTCAACAGCTAAACCAGCCAGGTAGGCTGCTCCCAGGGCTGTGGTTTCAATGATCACTGGCCTTTCGACCGGTACATTGAGAATATCAGCCTGAAACTGCATCAACAGGTTATTTGCACTGGCTCCTCCATCAACTTTCAGGGTATGCAGCTGAATGCCGGCATCATTTTGCATGGCATCGAGCACATCCCTGGTCTGATAGGCCAAGGACTCAAGGGTGGCCCGGATGATGTGAGCTTTGGTAGATCCCCTTGTCAGGCCAAATATGGCTCCCCTGGCATACATATCCCAATAAGGCGCCCCCAATCCGGCAAATGCAGGTACGACATAGACACCTTCGGTATCGGTCACTTTAAAGGAGAAATATTCACTATCTGGAGATTCATCGATAAGCTTCAGGCTGTCGCGCAACCACTGGATGGCAGCGCCGGCGATAAATATGGAGCCTTCCAGGGCATAAACCACCTCTCCGTTCAGTCCCCAGGCAATGGTTGTCAGCAAGCCGGAGTGCGAACTCACCCGTTCTGTTCCGGTATTCATAAGCATAAAGCACCCGGTCCCATAGGTGTTCTTTGCCATACCTGCTTCAAAGCAAGCCTGCCCAAACAAGGCAGCCTGTTGATCCCCCGCTATACCCGCAATTGGAATTGTGGTGTCACCGAACAATGCTGGATGGGTCGTTCCATAGACCTGGCTACTGGGACGTACATCAGGCAGAATGGATGACGGTATATCCAGGCTTCCGAGTAGCCGGTCATCCCATTTAAGGTGATCGATATTAAAAACCATGGTTCGTGAGGCATTGCTGTAATCGGTAACATGGCAAGCTCCATGAGTCAGATTCCAAATCAGCCACGTATCTATGGTTCCAAAACACAAAGCACCTTCGGAAGCCAGCTGGCGGGCTCCCGGCACATGATCCAATAGCCACTTGATCTTGGTCCCGGAAAAATAAGCATCGATTACCAGCCCGGTATTGTGCCGCACATAATCCTCCAGCCCCTGGGCTTTCAGCTCATCGCATATCGATGCCGTACGCCGATCCTGCCAGACGATCGCATGGTGGATGGGCTTACCGGTATTCCGGTTCCACAGGACGGTGGTTTCACGTTGATTGGTAATACCGATTGCTCTGATCTCCCCGGCCTGGATGTTGCATTTCCGGATGACTTCACGGGCAACCTGGAGCTGCGTATCCCAAATTTCTTCGGCATCATGCTCCACCCATCCGGGTTTGGGAAAATATTGGGTGAACTCCTGCTGAGCTACACCGGTTATTGCACCGTTCTGATCAAAAAGAATGGCACGGGAACTGGTCGTTCCCTGGTCAAGGGCTAAAATATAGGACATTTGTTGCGATACTTTAATCATGCAAAAGATAGGAAAAAAGTAGTTTGCAACCCGTGAATTTCAACCTAGTCGAACGGGTATCTGCGGCTTTTTATATTTTTGAGCATCCATCAATGTATTGAATATGAAGATCGTCTCCTGGAATGTGAATGGCCTGCGGGCAACACGCAAAAAAGACTTTGATGCTTCCATGAAGCATGCGGGACCTGATGTCTTATGCCTGCAGGAAACGAAAGCGCAGGATGATGAAGTACTTGCTGAACTTGGCGAATGGAGCGACTATCACATTCACATCAATTCTGCGGACAAGAAAGGATATTCAGGCACAGCCATACTTTCAAGGGTTGAACCTATTGGTGTGTCTTTCGACATGGGGGTAACCGACCACGACAGCGAAGGTCGTGTTATCACCGCTGAATTTACAGACTACTATCTGGTGAACACCTATGTTCCCAATAGTGGTCGAGGGCTGGTCAGGCTGGATTACCGGCAGACCTGGGATACCGACTTCCTGTCTTTTCTGAAAGAGCTAGAAAAGAAAAAACCGGTCATCCTGACGGGCGATCTGAATGTGGCTCACCGGCCTATAGATCTGGCCAATGACAAAAGCAACTACAATAAAAGCGCCGGATATACGCAGATTGAAATCGATGGGTTTCAAAATTTACTCGATGCCGGCTGGGTAGACAGCTTCCGTCATCTTCACCCCGATACCATAGCTTATACCTACTGGAATTATATGTTTAAAGCCCGGGAACGTAACGTGGGCTGGAGGATCGATTATTTTGTAGTAAGTAACCGCCTGGTGCCAAAGATCAGGGCATCCTACATGCTTCCGGATGTTATGGGGTCCGATCATTGCCCCATCGTTTTGGAATTGAACTGATACCAACCCGGTGTTAATCCCCGCTCTGACCCTACAAAACCTGGAAAAATAGGTATTGTATTAATTAATCTTTACATTTGATACACGCAAGGACATTCCGTGCGTTCTCTATTTGCAATCAATCATTAAAAAATCCTAATTATGAGCAAATTTGATGAATGCGTCAGTCTTTATGAAAAGGAGATGAAAGACAAACTTGGCATAAAAACTGTCGATGGCGCTTTATTGAAATCCGTTACCAAAGGTTGTGGTCCTTCCATTTACCGTAATGATGCCAGTAAAGTTTCAAGTGGAGATCCTCAGGAACTTGAGCGGGTAAAAAAGAACTTTCTGATCAAGAAACTTGGTTTGAAAGATGGTCCGGAACTGGACAAAGCAATTGCTAAAGTTGTGGATACATTCGGATCCAGCAACCGGAACAAATACCGCGCGATCTTTTATTACTTGTTGGTAAAAGAATTCAAGAAAGAGTCCATGTACAAGTAAGGTTGTACCATACCCCGAAGACTTAAGCCGGTCCCTAGTGACTGGCTTTTTTATTTTAGTGCCAAAGGGAAAAGCAGGATCAGGTCAACATGTCCCAAGATAAGCCAGTAATACATCATCTGCCTGAATCCGGCAATCGGTCTCGGGCAATAAATAAAAAACGCTACCCGGTCGAAGTGCCCGGCTCCGGCTATCGTGCAGGATCTTTCCCTGGCCGGAAATAACGATCAGTTCTCCCGGAGCTCCGGCAGGGATTTGAACCGACTGGCCCGGCTCTAACCGGTATTCGTACAATTTAAAATCCGGAACTGGGACATGAAAAATCCGCCCGTTGGGAGTGTCCTCCGCTTTTAAGATCTCCGGCTCAACCGATTGAGAATCCACGTGTTGTAACAGCAGATCCACATCCACGTATTTCGGTGTAAGCCCTCCTCTGAAGACATTATCGGAATTGGCCATGATTTCCACATTCTGTCCCTCCAGATAAGCATGGGGTATGCCTGCATCCTGAAATATGCCTTCGCCAGGCAAAAGGCACACCAGATTCAACAGAAATATGGAAAAGATGCCACGATCCAGGCCATACTGCATAAAGGCCCTGGCTGCCCAGTATTCCGGTTGATAACGGGTTAACTCACCACGCTGGTAGGACGGTAATATTCGGTCGCGCAGCGGACTGAGGTAATCAAAGAGCTTAGCATCCGAAAGCTGCATGATGTGTGCATAAAGCCCTTTCACGTGCTTCTTGCGAAGAATACCCGGAAACTCTTTCCACTCCGGTACCCGCGCCAGGATCTGCTGGAGCGATTTTTCATTTTGAAATCCATGCAGCAGCCAAAATTCTGAAATGGCCACCATGAGTTCCGGCTTGTGGTTTGAATCTTTAAATACCCGGTCGTAAGCATCCAAAGGACGCCGGAGTTTTTCCTCCCGGGCATATCCGATCTCAGCATTTGCCTTGGTTGGGTGGATCTGGATGGATAACATATCCTGAACATCCAGGACCTTGAATAGGAAAGGCAGATGGTCTCCAAACCTGGATTTCAGAGGTTCTCCGAGCCAAAATTCCGGTGAACTCCGGATCAGTTGATCCAGTGGCTGCCATTTGTCGTCCCAGAAAGCCATCGAAGGCGCTTTAGGATGGTCTCCAATCCACCATTCCGCGAATGGCTCACCCTGATCGTTCTGAATGCCGGCCAGGGATGGAATCAGGGCCTTACCACCCCAGGCATAGTGCTGAATGGTCGGCTGAATTGGAATGGGAGGGGTCTTACTTCCAGTCATAAATGGCAGCTAATAATCCGTTCGTTGAAGAGTCAAGGGATGCATCTGTCCGTCCATCCTCCAGGAAAGGATGGATTTGAACCGCTAGTTTTTTACCGAGTTCCACACCAAATTGATCGAAACTATATATGTTCCAGATAATGCCCTGCACGAAAACCTTGTGTTCGTATAACGCGATCAGTTGTCCGAGAGCAGATGGCGACAAGGATTTCATCAGTATGGTATTGCTGGGTCGGTTACCCGGAAACACCTTGTGGGGTACTACTTTTTCGGAGGCTTTTTCTCCACTATCCAACACCTCCTCCCGGGTACGGCCGAGCATCAATGCACGTGATTGTGCAATAAGATTGGCCAATAACCAATTATGATGGCCGGGAAGCGGGTGAGATGGTTGAACGACGCCGATAAAATCGCTGGGTATTTCGATCGTTCCCTGATGGATCAGCTGATAAAATGCGTGCTGTCCGTTGGTACCGGCTTCACCCCACACGATCGGACCGGTAGCATAATGAACCGGATGACCATTACGATCGACCGATTTACCATTGCTCTCCATGTCCAGTTGTTGCAAATACGCCGGTAGCCGGTGCAGATACTGATCATATGGCAGGACTGCGAGCGTACTCATCTTCAGAAAGTTAATATTCCAAACTCCGATAAGCCCCATCAATGCGGACATATTTTCCAGCAAAGGAGCTTTACGGAAATGTTCATCCATGGAATGCATCCCATCCAGAAGCTCCCGGAAAGCTTTAAAACCTACCGTCAATGCGATGGAGAGGCCTATTGCGGAGGAAAGCGAATAACGTCCGCCTACCCAATCCCAAAATTCAAACATATTCCGGGTATCAATGCCAAATGCAGCCACCGCTTCCGCATTGGTGGAAACAGCGACGAAATGATCCTTGACTGCGGCCTCATTACCGCTCTGATCTACGAACCATTTCCGGGCACTTTTAGCGTTGGTCATGGTTTCCAGGGTTGTGAATGTCTTGGAGGAAATAATAAACAGAGTAGTCTCTGCATTCACCTCCTGCAATACCTGATAAAGGTGATTTCCATCTACATTGGACACAAAATGGGGTTGAATTCCATCGACCCAATAAGGGCGGAGTGCCTCGGTTACCATCACCGCTCCCAGATCAGAACCGCCGATACCTATATTTACGATGTCGGTAATTTTTTTACCGGTACTCCCTCTGGTAACTCCCTGGTGGATGGCTGCGCAAAATGCTTCCATCTGATCGAGTACCCGGTATACTTCCGGTATTACATCGACACCTTCGACAAAATAATGGGCGTCGCGAGGTGCCCTCAGTGCAGGGTGCATAACCGCCCGGTGTTCGGTTTCATTGATGAGTTCTCCGCTGAAAAAAGCTGCGCGGGCTTCTTCCAGACCGCAGGCGGATGCCAGTTCTGCCAGCAACTGCAGGGTAGATTGGTCCAGCCTGTTTTTGGAATAATCCAACATCAATTCATTGTGACGGATCATCATGGTCTCACCGCGATGAGGATCCTCCTCAAACCAGGCCTTCAATAATTTATCCCGTATCATATCAGCCTGCAATTCGAGTGCTTGCCAGGCCTGAGTCGTCAGTGGATTGACTTTCGGTAACATAGGCGAAATAAATTCAAGCACGAAAATAAAGGTTATCTTCATTTCCATCACACGGCAATATTAAACTTTACGTCAACTTACCCTAATCCATGGCAAAGCACCTCCAAACCGGTGAATATGGCGAAAAACTGGCATTGGAACTGATCCAGAATATGGGCTGGCCGGTCCTGTCGAAAAACTGGCGTCATGGTCACCTGGAGCTGGATCTCGTTGCCCTGGACGGTGAGATTTTGGTTTTCATCGAGGTGAAAACGCGGCGATCCTTGTATTATGGGACGCCGGAGACCTTTGTAACCCCGGCCAAACAACGTAAGTTGTGGCAGGCTGCCGAAGCTTATATGATCCAGCATAATCACCAGTGGGAGATCCGCTTTGATATTATCGCGATTCACCTTTCTTCCCGTCAGCTTCCAGCCATAAGGCATTACCGGGATGCATTTTGGCCTGGATGGAATGATTAACCGACTATACCCTGATATTTTTTCAAGTCTGAGTATTCCCATATTGAGGAATTTACTTTACCTTTGCACTCCAATAATTGAATTGAAGATGAAAAAAGACTTGCATCCTGGAAATTATCGCCTTGTTGTGTTCAAGGATTTTTCAGTGGATAAAGCTTTCGTTACACGTTCCTGTGCTCCTACCCGTGACACCATCGTTTGGGAAGACGGCAAAGAGTACCCATTGGTCAAAATGGAGATTTCAAGCATGTCACATCCATTTTTCACTGGTAAGATGAAATTTGTAGATACTGCAGGTCGTATTGACAAGTTCAATAAGAAGTTTGCAAACTCCCGATTTGCCAAGAAGGAAGAGTAATCATACAATCCAAAAATGATATAGATGAAAGCTGCTTGGCGACGGGTCAGGCAGCTTTCTTCATTTTATCCAAAATCAATCACACAATGCCACGCAAATTGATGCGTTTTTAAAGCCAAGAAAGGAATATGAGCCGCAACATCATATTGTTTGATGATGATAGTTGGGACTATTTGCTTCCCCTCAGTTTCACCAAACCTGTCGGTGAACTTAGAATTGGCATACTCACCCTGAAGGAAAAATGGGAACAACTCCTGAATGGCAAAGCATCCTACATCACTCAGGATCATCTGGCACAAGCCTATCCACTCAATATCGAAGACGACAATTATCTGGTCAATGCGGCCTACTTGCCTTCACGGGAGCTGATTAAACTGGTTGATCAGTTGAACATCAATGAGGCGATCATGGAGGGTGAAGACCTCATCGCCGCACGGTTTCCCCGCAGTCAATTTGATCTGCTGATCCGGGAAGAGCCGATCCGGGAGCTCAATGGATTTCAGGTCAGTGATACTCCTTTTTTTAAGCTGAACCGGCCCTGGCACTTTTTTCAATACAATGCCATTGCCATGCAGTGGGATGTGGATCTGCTACGGAAAGTCAAAACATTTCAATCGCCCGACGCCAGCAATCAGTTGATCCAGGCAGATCAGATCTTTATCGAGAAAGGCGCCCAGGTGAAACATTCCATCCTGAATGCCGAACAAGGCCCCATCTATATTTGCAAAGGGGCTCAGGTCATGGAAGGGTGCCTGATCCGCGGACCTTTCAGCCTGGGTGAACAGGGTGTTTTAAAAATGGGCACCAAAATCTACGGGCCCACCACCCTGGGACCAGGGTGTACCGGAGGCGGAGAGATCAAGCATACCGTGATGCAGTCCTATTCCAATAAAGGTCATGACGGATACCTTGGAAACTCGGTCATCGGATCGTATTGCAACCTGGGAGCCGGAACCACCATCAGCAATCTTAAAAACACCCTTGATGATGTGTCGGTCTGGAGTTATCCTGAAAACAAATTCATCCCCACCGGCAGCCCTTATTGCGGCACCATCATGGGGGATCACGTCCGCACGGGTATCCAAACCATGCTGACCACCGGAACCGTCGCCGGACCGTATTGCAACTTATTCGGAGATGGCTATTTCCGTAAATTCATACCTCCATTTACCTGGGGTGGCCCGCATGGCTTCCTCACCTATAACCTGTCTAAAGCGCAGGAAGTAGCCGAAGCTGCCCATGCTTCAAAAAATCAGGCTTTCCGCGATCTCGACAGCCGGATTACCGAGGCTGTTTTTCAGAAAACCCAGACCAATCGCGCATCTTATACTTCGTGATGAGAATACCTGCCTGGAAACGATGGTTGAGTTACCTGTGGGAAGTTTCCCTGGAACGAACATCTTCCGATCTGAATCCTCAACTGAACGTAAGTCTGGTCCGGGGAAAATTTCAGTTAAGCACTCAAAATGCCATTTACTCGTTTGATGAGGCCTACGATAATTTCCGGCTTTCATTTATGACCATAGGCTGGGATACCTTTCGCTGTGACCAGGTTCTGGTCCTGGGCTTTGGCTTAGGGTCTATACCGCTTATTTTGCAGAATGTATTCCACCAGGAGGCTGAAATAACGGCGGTAGAATTGGATGAAGCGGTAGTTGAGCTAGCCGTCAAATACACCGCACCAAGACTCCGGAAGCCTATCACCTGGTATGTAACGGATGCCGCCACTTTTGTGGCTCAGGACAACCACAGGTATGACCTCATCTGCATCGATGTCTTTGATAATGCCCGGATCCCCGAGGCTTGCCAGACCATGGACTTTCTGGAAAATTGCCGGAGGCTTCTCAGTCGTGAGGGTCTTATCTTTTACAACTGCCTGGCTTATACAGAAGCTGACCGTCATCATACCAGTCAGTTTTACGACGGCACTTTCAAAACCATCTTCCCGCATGCCACCTACAAAGCGGTAACCGGTAACCACATCCTGATCCAGGATGGCCGGAAGGTCAACCTATGACAATCCATTGTTAAACGGGGGTATACCCAAACATCACCCGATGGCAATCGGAGCTCCCAGCACGACATCCGAAATAGCGAAAGCATCGACCAGTGCAAGGGCATCGACCCGGATATCCGCGCACAATTTTTGCACCATCCGGCGTATAGCCTTGGTCTTGACTGGTTCCAGGTAACCTGCCTCCAGGTACCAGCCTTTGTGCTCGAGAATGGTGTACAATCCATACAACCGGTTTAGTTGCTGTAAGGCAACTTTGATAGCAGGGTCTTCCTGGTCTTCTACCACCTTAACGAATTGTTCCAGAACTTCCCGCTCGACAAATGCCTTTGCCGCGGTGACCATATGCATCTGGCACCGGAGAAATGCATCGTACGCGTCCATGTGTTTTCGAAGGTAGTTTCGCATGCGTTCAGCCACACCCTGTACCAACTTACGCTCCCGGTACCTGAAAGCCGAAAGGAGAAATTCCGAGTCCAGCAGATGGCTGGCATCGGTGTTCCTGGTAATGATAGGGTTTTTCTCCGTCATGGAAGTGGTTACCCGCTCCATGATCAAACGCACCAGCGCCAGATTTCCCTGATCGTGTAATTGCTGACGGAAATCACTCAGCAATCCTTTTGCAACCAGCTGCCATAACACCGTATTGTCCCCTTCAAAGGTGGTAAAAATGTCGGTGTCTCCTTTAAGGTCGGCAAACCGGTTCTCGTACAAATAACCCTTACCACCGCATGCTTCACGGCATTCCTGTAAGGTTTCCACAGCAAAAGAAGTCGTGTATGCTTTTAAGCCGGCGGCTTTTGTTTCCACTTTCCGCAAATCGCCTCCCTGGGCAGCCTGGTATTGACGGGTCAGATCCGTCAATGCAAAATCCAGTGCATAAGCCGTGGCTAATCGTGGCAACAACCGCCATTGATGGGTGGGATAATCCAATAATAATGTCTCAGGCTGATCAGGTCCGGGGCTGAACTGCCTCCTGTGCAAGGCATAACGGATGGCAATGGTCAATCCGGACTTTGCTGCTGACAGCCCTGCCCTGCCAACACAAATGCGCCCTCCCACCAGCGTCGACAACATGGTGAAGAAACGTTTATCCGGATTCTCGATCGGACTGGCATAACTACCATCCTCAGCAACCGATCCAAACCGGTTAAGCAAATTTTCCCTTGGTATTCGTACATCGGTATACCATATTTTGCCATTATCCACCCCATTCAGTCCGATCTTGTATCCATTGTCTTCCACACGGATTCCGGGCAACTCATGCCCCTCATTGTCGCGCATAGGCACCAGAAACGCATGCACTCCATGTGCTGAGCCTAACGTGCTCAATTGAGCAAATACAACTGCCATGCGACTGTGCAATGCATTGCCGATGTACTCCTTATTGGATTCGGGCCCCGATGAATTAATAGTAAATTCACGGGTTGCCGGATCGTACAGGGCGGTCGTCCGGATCCCCCGCACATCAGAACCATGACCCGTTTCAGTCATCGCAAAACACCCCGGCAGGGTAAGTGTTCCGGCATCCCGTAAATAAGCATCGTGGTGCATCTTCGTCCCCAGGTGGAGAATGGCCCCTCCAAACAGACCGAACTGTACACCAAATTTGACCACCAGGCTCAAGTCGTGGTGAGCCAATGTTTCGAAGATTGCAGCATACCTGCCCATATCATTCCGGCCACCGTATGCTTCCGGGTAAGAAATAGCTCCATATCCCTGTTGAGCCAGCATCTTGCACCAGGACAATACCTGCTCGCGATGGCGGTCTTTATCCCGGGTATAGCGGTATTTGAAAGCCGGGTCCTCAAGCAACCGTCGCAGTCGCTGACGCTCTAAAGCATAATCGTCATCGAGTACTGCAGTCATCGCTTTGACACTGAAGGAAGGTTGTTCTTCCGTCTCCAGTGATCCGTAGTTACTAAGTCGTCCAGCGAGAAGCCGGTAGCTCTCTGGATTGGTTACCCCCAATGCCGTCTCCATTTCCTGCAGTGAATCCAAAACCTGATGCAGATGGACCGGATCCATTCCTTTTCTGGCTGCAGCCTCTGCCATTTCAACGCCCAGTTTTGCTAGTGACAATCGCTTCTTACCGGTTAATTTACCAGAGGCCTCCTGCATGGCTTTTATCCAATCCCGGAAAATCTCCTCTCCGGGAGGATTCGCAGGGTCAGCCCATTGGATTAATGCTTTCTTTTCTGCGGGTGTGAGATGGGGCATCCGGCTGATGCGGTCATGGATCAAACTCATCTCGGAAGGGCTGAGAACCGTGTCGGACCATGCTACGTATAGAATTGGCAAAATGGAAAGCATGCCGGGAGTTATCGGACCTGACCAGACTGGAAGTGCAATCATTACAGAGGATTTCCCCTAAAAATAACGTAAATAATGCAATATGACTTTTAAGTCAGACCACGATGTGACCGTGTAATAGAATGACATATTGGTTTCATGCGCATCATTTCTAGCCAGGATGCTGAGCAAATGGATTGGGTAAACCAACCTTGGTCGGCACTGGTTTGGTAGTACGATGAAATACCCATTACTTTGTGGCAGCATGATTAAATCTTTGATAACATGAATGGGAAAGTCACACTCATCACCGGAGGTACCAGGGGCATAGGGAAAGGCCTTGTAGAGGCATTTGTCTCTGCAGGTTCTCATGTTGCCTTCACGTACCGGTCCAGCCACCAGGCATCCGACGAACTCATCGGAGCCATGAAGGATTCCGGCGTCACCATTAAGGGCTATGCATCGGATGCAGCCGATTATACCCAGGCGGAAGCACTGGTTAAGCAGGTACTGGAGGATTTTGGAACTATTGATGTACTGATCAATAATGCCGGCATAACCCGGGACACCCTCATGTTGCGTATGAGCGAAGAACAATGGGACGAGGTCATCCACACCAACCTGAAGTCCGCATTCAACCTCACGAAACAGGTGCTGCGGCCGATGATGAAAGCCCGGAGCGGGTCGATCATCAATATGTCCTCTGTAGTGGGTGTTTTCGGAAATGCGGGTCAGGCAAACTATGCTGCGTCCAAAGCCGGGCTCATCGGATTTACGAAATCAATTGCCAAGGAACTGGGATCCCGAAATATCCGTTGCAATGCTATCGCTCCGGGATTTATCGAAACCGAAATGACGGGAGAACTTTCCGAAGAAACCATGAAACAATACCTGCAAAACATACCGCTGAATCGCCTGGGCAAGGTCGAGGATGTGGCCAAACTGGCACTATTTCTGGCGTCCGATGACTCTTCCTACATTACCGGTCAGGTACTTAGTGTCTGTGGTGGTTTAAACATCTGATACCATCCTGCCAATCATTGATGTTGAAGGGCTGTTAAAGGCAGTGATATCTCTTCCTCAGCATTCTGGATCAATTCTTCGTAATGCATGCTGGTTGTATCCTTTTGGAGAATCACCTGGGTTATACTGACAGTACGCACCACGCCATCGCGATCCATAACCAGGTCATTTGTGGGGTCGCCTACCCGGCCAAAGGTGTGCAGTGCCCTTACCTCTGCTGGTTCATAGTTGCTATGAGTGGACAGCCACTGGTTAAATAAGGCTAGCCGTTGATTCCGTACCGGCAGTGGATATAGTGTGCTTGAGGACCAGATTGCCGGCATAGAAGCATCCAACTGTTTAAAATGAAGGCAATTGTGAACATCCCAGCGAATCTCAGCTAGCTCTACCCCATCCCAGACCACCAGGGTAAATGGTTCTATGTCCTGAAATTCATATCCATGGACAAAATCATTGATGCTTGGATAGTCAAAAAACTGCAGAGCCATCTGCCCGCGGCTTAACCGGTATGGCGGGCGGTGGTGGTGTTTTTCAAAAGCGCCATTGAGGAGGCAAAGTACTTTTCCCGATTGACTTGCTGCAATCCAGGTTCCACCGGCTTTCACATCTTTCGGAAATACAATGACCTCTTCTTCGAGACGGACCCGTGATAATTCGTGGGGAGAACGATCCGGTGCTTCATCGCGGTTCGAAGTAATTACAAATCCACCATTATAGGGCAGGTAGGTGACTGTACACATACAATTAGATTATAAATCGCCCAGTTGCGGCCTCACAATCAACTCCTCGATGTCCGCTGAATCCGACAGGCTTAATATGGATGAAACAATTTTTGCAATATCCCGTGTTTCAATCAATCGCTCATAAGGTAAATCCGCTCCGGACCATGAATCGGACCAGGTGGCGCCGGGCAGGAGTGCCGTTACCTTAATACCGGCCGGCTTCAATTCTTCTCTCAATACTTTAGAGAATCCCAGCAATCCGAATTTCGAAATGGAGTACGATCCGCCATTCGGATAGGCAATGATGCTTGCAATGGAAGCCATATTGATGATGTGGCCGCGGTGGTAGGGCAGCATAGCTGGTAACACGGCACGGGTCATGTTATACACGCCGTATAGATTGGTTTCGATCATTTCTTCCAGCACACCATCTTCTTCCTCCGTTATTTTTCCTGAGATAAAAATCCCGGCATTATTCACCAGTACATCGATACGATCCCATTTACCCAGCACATAATCAACAAAACCTTTTATTTCCTCTTTATTACGGACATTGGTTTCCCGGATCAGGATTTCCGCACCTGTACGGATCTGCAGGAGTTTTTTTTGAGCAGCTATCAGGTCAGTCACCTGCCTCGAACAGAGGGCAAGATCATATCCTTCACCCACCAGTTGTTCTGCAATGGCCAGTCCGATTCCTTTTGTGCCTCCGCTAATGATAGCTCGCATGATCTTTGATATGTGTTACCTTTGACGAAGGAATGGCATGAAAATGGACCACACTTCGTTTTATACGGTTAATAATGGTTTATTTTGTCCCGCAAAGTTACGATCTGAAAAATAAGTAGCATGCTTAAACTGCTGTCGCATTTTGGACGGTTTATCATCATGATGGGCAATGCATTCGCTAAGCCGGAGCGCTGGTCGATGTATTGGAAAGAAACGGTGCGGCAAATGTACGACATCGGTATAGGATCACTGGTGATCGTAGGTTTGATCTCGGTATTCATCGGAGCCGTTACGGCCATCCAATTCTCCTATCAGCTGGATGGCACCCTCATCCCGAGGTATTACATCGGCTACATTGTAAGGGATATAGCGATCATCGAGCTGGCTCCTACCTTCACCTGTCTGGTTTTAGCAGGGAAAGTCGGATCAAACATGGCTGCCGAACTGGGAGGAATGCGCCAGAAGGAACACATCGATGCGATGGAGATCATGGGGGTGAATACGGCCGGCTTTCTGATCATGCCACGGCTGATCGCCGCCATTACCGTTATCCCCATGCTGGTGATTGTTGCTGCATTTCTGGCCGTAGCCGGGGGATATTTGACCATGGTACCGACCCATTTCCTGGCCAGTGAAGAGTACATCCAGGGACTGCGTTCCTTCTTTGTCCCCTTTAACGTTACCCTGATGCTCGTGAAGTCCTTCGTCTTTGCCATCATCCTGACCTGTGTTTCGACTTACCATGGCTATACCGTGACCGGTGGCAGTATAGAATTAGGACGTGCGAGTACCCAGGCCGTTGTTTTAAGCGACATCCTGATCATTCTCGCCGATTATGTTATTGCCGTAGTATTAACGACCTGATCTATGATTCGAGCCGAGCGTATATATAAATCATTTGGTGAACACAATGTCCTGAAGGATATCAGCCTGACGTTTGATACCGGTAAAAACAATCTGATCATTGGCCGAAGTGGTGCAGGTAAAACCGTCTTACTCAAAATCCTGGTAGGTCTTATCCGGCCGGATGAAGGATCCATCTGGTACGATGACGTTGAATTTTCAAGACTCAATAAAAGGCAGTTAAAAACTGTCAGAATGCAGGTCGGCATGCTCTTCCAGGGATCGGCTTTGTTTGATTCCATGACGGTAGAGGAAAATGTTAGGTTCCCTCTGGATATGTTTACCACCCAGACAAAAAAGGAAAAAGATAACCGGGTTAACTGGTGCCTTGAACGGGTCAACCTGGCAGGTAATAATTCAAAATTTCCCTCTGAAATAAGCGGCGGGATGCAAAAACGGGTAGGTATAGCCCGGGCTATCGTACTGAATCCGAAATACCTGTTTTGTGATGAGCCGAACTCAGGATTGGATCCTAAAACCAGTATCCTGATTGATGAGTTGATCAACAGTATTACTGAAGAAAATCATATCACCACCATCATCAATACCCATGATATGAACTCCGTGATGGAAATTGGTGAGAACATTGCCCTACTCCACCAGGGCCGTGTCGCCTGGATCGGTAATAAAGAATCCGTACTGCACAGCGACAATCCGGACATGGAAGATTTTGTTTTCGCATCGCCCTTTCTGCAACGACTTCGCGACCAGGCAGCAGGTAATTCCTAAAAAATTACGGATTTTTATATATATAGCTTTTTTATATTTAAATTTCTTTTTATATTTGGAACGGAGAAGAAAAAAAGCCCGAATTAGACTAGCTAATCCAGGCTCTCTAGACTAAGGTCTCAAAATAAGAAAACTACAATTTGTCTGGGCAGTACAATATTGGATTGAATGATTAGAACCAGTTTAATTCAAACAAGTTTTATGCCAAAAACTTGTAATATGAAGTAAAAATCGGTTTTGTCTTCTTCTGATATTGTACTCTTCCCGGGCATTTTCTACCCGAAGATTTGAAACCCTTTCCATGGGTAAAGATAGAGATTCTGCTTTTCAATTTCAATTTTTTTCCCTACTTCTGTAGAATGATATTTTCGGTTACCGGACCTGAAAGTTCAGGCAAATCGACACTTTGCCACGCCATCCATTTGACTACCAATTGGTTGTGGATTCCGGAATACAGCCGGAATTATCTTAGCCGCCCGCCCGTCAGCTCAACTCCTGAATTAATCCTGCGCATAGCTTCGGCTCAGTCTGCCCTGGAGACCTTACAATGCTATCAGGAAACCTGTACTTTATCCGATACCGATGTCTATACCTTTGCCATCTGGTGGCAGGACAAAGTGGGCAAAGCGTTGCCTCCTCTCCTGGCCCGATGGATGGAAGCTGCACGTAACAGATATCAGCATGTATTTCTTTGTTATCCCGACATGCCCTGGGAAGCAGATCCGCTGCGGGAAGATGAAAACCGCCGTGAAAAGTTATTTCAGGATTATGAATTGTTGCTATCCGGACTTTCAATACCCTACACCATCCTTAACGGGCCCCTGGAAATGCGAAAAATACAGGCTATAGCCATCATTGAGTCCGCTTCTTCAGCAGATTCGTTTCCAGTTTGATCCGCATGATGTAACCATCCGCAGTCATGAACAACTCAGAATAATCACTATTGAAACTACAGTTGGCTGTTGCCTGACCGGTACGTATGATGCCTAGTGGTTCACCCTGAGCATTAATTAACCATACGCCCCCTGGTCCCGTGGCAAACAAAGTACCCGAAGGATGAACCTTCATGCCGTCAGGCAGACCGGGATTATGAACATTAACCTTATCCGTAACATCCATAAAGATCCGTTTGTCGGAGACTTCCCCATTTTCACTAAGCGTATAGGCATACCAAACCGCCTTAAGTGGGTCGGAGTTAGCGATATACAGGGTGCGTTCATCCGGTGATAGAGCAATTCCATTGGGCCGGCTTACCGTATCCAGTAGCACCACTTCACCCGGAGAGTCGACCCGGTATATTCCCTGGAAGGGAATCTCTTTGGAGCTATCCTGCATATTATTGATAAGTCCATAGGGTGGGTCAGTAAAATACATACGACCATGATGATCAAAAATCACATCATTCGGGCTATTGAAACGCTTCCCTTCGTAATGGTCAGCCAGGGTTGCGAATGTAGGCAACGGATTGGACAACGGAGCGTCCAGCTTTGCCACACGACGATCACCATGCTGACAAAGGACGAGTTCTCCTTGCGGATCCAGTGTTAACCCGTTAGAACCCATTTCGCCGGGCCGGGGCACAATTCCTGTGTATCCGCTTGGCTTCAGCCATTCCCAGGATCCTTTGCCATCCTGCCAGGCGAAGACCGTATTTTCAGGAACATCTGAAAAGACATAATAGCCTTCGTCAGCCAGCCAAACAGGCCCTTCCGTCCAGTTGTACCCACTATCAAGCACTTCAATGACCGCTTCCCGCGCTATGTATTCATTGATGCGCAAATCCAGTCTTTCCACGGTGCCTGTCGTAGAATAGGGACTGACTGCTGTTTCTTTAGGCGATTCACCCGATGAACAGGCAAAGAGGTTAACCACCAGAATCACTGAACCCAGCCATCTCATCATGATTGAGGTATTTTTTCAAGCTGAAGTTACGGAAATTTACCCAGGCAATATCACGCAGACACAGTATGACGATATTTACCTTTCGATTTCCGGATGCGCACAGAAACTACTTTGTATTCCGGGCATTTAGCCTCTGAATCGTGGATGTCCGAAGTTATGTTATTGACCATTATTTCCGGAAAATGAAAGGTCGTACTCAATATACCTGCATTGACTTCATCAGTCACTTTAGCTTTTATATCCACCTTACCACGGGGTGATTCGACACAGACCATATCTCCGGCAGCAATACCATGATTTGCTGCGTCATCCGGGTGGATCAATAAATAGTCTTCCGTAAGGATTTCCACATTTTTAGTACGCCGCGTCATGGCGCCACAATTATAGTGTTCCAGCTCGCGGTTAGTGGTCAATATGTAGGGATAATCTTTTTCAAATTCAGACCGCTCCGGAGATTCTTGAAATCCGTGAAATTCAAACTTGCCTTTGCCCCGTTTGAACGACTCCACATGAATGATCTTTGAATCGGTACCATCTTCGGCGACTGGCCATTGCTTGCCATTGGTACCCAGATCCTCCCAGCGAATACCTGCAAAAAACGGAACGATGCCGGCAATTTCGGCCAGTACTGCTGGGGCAGAATAATCTGGCTGCGGATATCCCATGCGTTGCATGATCTCGACAATAATCTGACCATCCGGTTTCGTGCCCGGTAATGGATCTATTACCTGGTTTACCCGCTGTACCCGACGCTCTCCATTGGTAAAGGTTCCGCTCTTCTCCAGAAAAGAAGATGCCGGCAGGACTACGTCGGCATATTTTGCAGTTTCTGTCATAAATAATTCCTGAACCACAACCAGATCGATGGCATCGAGCGCCCGGATCACTTTTTGGGTGTTTGGATCTGTCTGCACCACGTCTTCCCCAATGATCCAGATGGCTTTTAGTTTGTTTTGCAGGGCAGCATCAAACATCTCCGGTATCTTGTACCCAATGTGCTGCGGCAATTGCACGCCATAATACGACTCATACCGATTGCGTACATCCTCGCGGGTTATGTCGAGATACCCGGCGCCCTGGTGTGGCTGCACACCCATATCTGCCGACCCCTGGACATTATTCTGGCCGCGCAATGGGTTAACGCCCACTCCCGGCCGGCCAATATTCCCGGTCAGCATTGCCAGTTCAGCGATCTGCATCACGGTGAATGTTCCCTGAGAATGTTCCGTAACCCCAAGGCCATGAAACGACATGGCATTGGGCGCAGATGCATATGCGATCGCTGCTTCGCGAACCAATCCCCGGGGCACGCCGGATATAGCCTCCATCGTGTCCATATCGAGGCTTAACAGAGCTTCAGTGAACGACCGGTACCCTTCCGTACGATGATCAATAAAATCCTGATCCACCAGGCCCTCCTGCACGATGTAATACATCATCATATTAAGTACTGCAACATTGGTCCCCGGGCGCAATTGAAGATGGTAGGTCGCGTATTTTGCCAGCTCGGTCTCTCGGGGATCGATGACGATGGTGGTCACCCCTTGCATGGCTTTTTGTTTCATCCGTGCCCCGGTAACCGGGTGCGCGTCGGTTGGGTTTGCACCAATAACCAATATGCAATTGGTGTGATTAAGATCCTCTACGGAATTGGTGGCCGCACCGGTACCGAACGTACGTTGCATCCCAAGTGCAGTGGGTGAATGGCAGACCCGGGCACATCCGTCAATGTTATTGGTCCCCACCACGGCCCGGATAAACTTCTGCATCAGGTAATTTTCTTCATTGGTGCACCGGGATGAAGAGATCCCGGCAATGGCATCGGCGCCATAATCTGAAATATAGGTGTTCAATCGGCCAATGATGTAGTCATAAGCCTCATCCCAGGTAGCCTCCTCAAACCGGCCATTACGTTTGATCAACGGATGGCGCAAGCGTTCCGGATGGTTGTAAAACTGGAATGCGTAGCGCCCTTTCAAACAGGTGTGCCCGTGATTGACTTCGGCATCATAGGGTGCACGTATGGATAAGATCTCATTCTCACCCCGGGTCGATACCTCCAGGTTGCACCCTACCCCGCAATACGTGCAAACCGTCCTGGTCTTTTCCGTTGCAAGGATTGCCTTGGATTGGAATACATCGCTGATAGCGGATGTCGGGCAGGCCTGGGCACAGGCACCACAGCTTACACAATCGGATTCTACAAATTGTTTATTTGCTCCTTTTACAATATGAGCGTCAAATCCGCGTCCGGCCATGGTCAATACAAATTGCCCCTGTACTTCATCACAGGCACGGACGCAACGATAGCAATTGATGCATTTCGACAGGTCCGATACCATATAGGGATGGCTCAAATCCTTAGAGCGATCCGTATGCTGGGCTCCGGCCGGATAACGTACTTCCCGGATCCCTACCTGAGCGGCTACGTGCTGCAATTCGCAGTTGCCGTTCACCTCACAGGTCAGGCAATCTAACGGGTGGTCGGTGAGCACCAGTTCCAGAATATTTTTACGCAACCGTTGTACTTTGTGGGAAGTTGGGAACAAATGCATCCCAGGCATGAGTGGTGTGTGACAGGATGCTACCATTTTCCGGGGACCGGAAGCATTTTGAGCAACCTCAACACTGCACACCCTGCAGGAACCAAAAGGATCAAGATTCGGCGCATCACACAGAGTTGGCACCAAATGCGTTCCAAGATTGCGACGAATGAACTGAAGCATGGTCTCCCCTTTCTGATAAGCGTAAGGTTTACCATCAATAAATGCCACTGCTCCATTTTCCTCTTTTGTGGCGAATCGCTTCTTTTCCTTAGGTGTGACTAACATCAGACAAAATTATTCTGGGTTTGAAATAAGGTTCGAGTTCCTTTTTGAAATACATGAGTGCATTACGTACCGGCAGAGGAATGCCTCCTCCATGGGCACACAATGAACCGGACTCCAGAGTGAAGAGCAGATCATCCAATAAAACAGGATCAATCTCTTGCTCTCCGGCAGCAGCCCGGGTAAATAGTTCTTCCGCACGCTTGGTGCCTAGCCGGCATGGGAAGCATTTTCCGCAGCTTTCGTGGGCGGCAAATCGAAACAGGTCTGCCAGGTAGCTTATGAGAGGCAATGATTGCGGGATTGCAATAAATGAGGCGTGCCCCAGCAAAAATCCGGCCTGAGCGAAGGATTCAAAATCAATCGTTAGCTCTGAGAATTTGTTAGCCGGTACCAGACCTCCCAGCGGCCCTCCAATGTGTAAAGCCTTCACCGGGATTCGGAATCCTCCTGCGTGATCGATGACAGCTTGTAACGGTGTTCCCATCTCTACTTCGTAGATCCCCGGCTGCATAAAATGGCCGTCCAGGCTTAGCAATTTGGTGCCGGGAGAAGCATCCGTCCCTAAGGAAGCGTAATAATTACCACCATCCACCAGTGTGGTCGGAAGAACAGCCAGCGTTTCTACATTATTGACAACGGTAGGCTTACCGAACAATCCCGATTGAGCAGGGTAAGGTGGGCGTACGCGTACTTCCGGTCGTTGACCCTCAATGGAATTAATCAAAGCTGTTTCTTCGCCACAGATGTAGGCGCCCCTGGCCTGGATGATCTTGAACCGGAATCCAAATCCACTTTCAGGCACATCATTTCCGGCCAATCCAGCCCGACGGAAATCTTGTACAGCCTGCTCCATAATGCGAATGGACTCCGGATATTCTGCCCGGATATAGAGCACACCCCATGACGCTCCGGTCACATATCCTGCAATGAGCATCCCCAATAACAGTCGATGTGGCTGATGCTCGAGCAAATAACGATCCGAATAAGCTCCCGGGTCACCTTCATCGGCATTACAAATAACAAACTTCGTTTCTCCGGAAGCTTGCCTGCAGAAGGCCAGTTTTTGTCCGATCGGAAATCCTGCACCTCCTCTCCCCCGCAGTCCGGAAATCTGGATCGCAGTCAGGATTTCTTCCGGATTAGTCTGCAATACCTGCCCGAGAGTTGCAATGCATTCGTCCAGAGTCAAATCGTTTTGGGTAAGGATTGCCGGCCCTGTTGAAACTACGGAATAACGATCTCCAGATGTTGCCTTTCCGGCCACAATGGCATCCAGGTGCCTGATGGCTGTACCCGAGTAATTGTTCCCACCAAACTGAAAAGCGGCATTTTCGTGACACCGTCCCAGGCAGCACATCTCTCCAATGGCCTCCGCTGGAAAAAATCGGGTTAATTGTTCATGGACATGGGGCTGTGTCCCGGCGTTCAGGCAGGCAGATCCATTGCATACATAAACCTGCTTGCCTTTATTTTCAGGTCTCAGTAAGTCATAGAAGGTAGCTACGCCGTAGGTATTGGCTGTCCCGATCAGAAAGGATTTAGCCAATTCTTCGAGTTGTCCGGGATCGGGAGTACCATCCTCCTCACCAAGCTTCCCCAGCTGCTCAAACAATCCCCGATCAAGACCTTTTCTCCCTGAGAGCGCACTCAAATTCTTAGACATATTCTTTGCTCTTTATCCGCATCAAATGGTATGAAGATAGTCAATTTATTGTTCGATATCCAGTCCATTAAGGTGTTCACCGCATTTCCAACCGCCTGACAATCCAGTCTGCAAAAAATATTCCGTCTCCAGGCGGATTGTCTGAAAAAGGTGTAAAAACTAGTGATAGAATGACGGATGTATTACCTTTATTGCCGAGATCAAGTGGGGTGCCGTACATAAACCGGCTGAGATCAAACCCAATGAACCTGCCCAGGTAATGCTGGGAAGGGAAATGCCAGGAGCTACCCCAGCTTACTGGATTAGGTAGCTCAAAAATATTTTAACGTGAAAATCCGCGTACTGGTGGCTTGGCATCTATTAGCTGTTGCCGTTGGCCAAGCACAAAATCTGTCCGGGGTCATTGTCGATGATTCCGGTGTTCCGATCGCTCATGTATTCATTGAAAATCTTACCAATGAGGCACAGGCTCTCTCGGCAGAAGACGGAACCTTCCGATTACCTGTAACCCATCTGCCGGCAGAGATCCGCTTACAGCATCTCAGTTTCGAAGACAAGATTATCCGGCTGGATTCAATACCTTCGGCTACGCTTCATATTCAGCTGCAGCCTGCTTCCCTGACTCTGGACCCGGTGGAGGTGATCCACCACTGGGCCACTGGAAAAACCCCGATGACGTATACCAATTATCCAGGGGCAGAGATTCAAAAACAAAATACCGGGCAGGATATGCCCTATCTGTTACGGTATACGCCCTCCCTGTGGGTCAATTCGGATGCCGGAAATGGAATCGGTTACACCAGCATGCGGATCCGTGGCTCCGATCCTACGCGTATCAACGTCACCATCAATGGAGTTCCACTGAATGATCCGGAATCGCAATATGTATTCTGGGTTGATCTGCCGGATTTCGCATCCAGCACCAAGCAAATGCAGATCCAGCGCGGTGTGGGTACTTCAACGAATGGAGCAGGAGCATTTGGCGCGAGCATAAACCTCAACACCCAGTCTTTTACGACTGGCCCTCAGGCACGCATCACCGGATCTCTGGGCTCGTTCAATACCCGGAGGGCCTCTGCTGAAGTCAGCACAGGCCTGATTAACAACCATTTTCAAATGGACGGAAGGCTTTCAACCATTCACTCCGATGGCTATATTGACCGGGCACGGGCAGATCTGAGATCTTACTACCTCAGCGCAGCTTACTTAAACCGGAATACGTCCCTTAGATTCCTGCATTTTTCAGGCAAAGAGAATACTTACCAAGCCTGGGATGGTGTTCCTGCCACCTATATCGACGATCCCCAGCTCCGCCGCTACAATTCAGCCGGGTCGGAGCGCCCGGGCTCTCCCCATCCTAACGAAATTGATGACTACCAGCAAAGCCATTATCAGGCGATATGGAATCAAAAACTGTCGGTTTTCATGGATCTTAATGTCACCCTGCATTATACCAAGGGATATGGTTATTTTGAACAATACAAAGCGGATCAACTTCTCTCCGACTACGGGATAACCGATCCAACCGGCCAGCACCTAACCACGAATCTGATCCGGCGACGCTGGCTTGATAATGACTTTTATGGCGCACTTGCTTCCTGGGCTTTGCACACAGCCAAAGGAATGACCTGGACATTGGGTGCAGCCGGAAATGATTACCTGGGGAACCATTACGGCGAGGTCATTTGGGCCAGTTTTATGGGGGATGCCGAACAGGGCTTTAGATACTATGACAATGATGCCAGAAAACGCGATCTCAGTGCCTATAGTAAATGGGAAATACCTCTGACCAGACAGTTGCAAAGTTACCTGGATCTGCAAGTCAGGCAGGTCTACTATGATTTCCTCGGGACCGGCCAGGATGGGCGACCATTGAGGCAATCGGTCCAGCTTCCTTTTTTCAACCCAAAGGCAGGATTGTCCTGGGTACCCAGTGCACACCACCGGGCTTATCTATCTTTTGCGGTAGGACATAAAGAGCCTAACCGGGATGATTATACGGAAAGCAGCAGTTCCCAGCATCCCCTGCCGGAATCCCTTTACAACACCGAGCTGGGCTGGGACTGGTCGGGTGCCAGGGCTTCTCTTGGCGCCAACATTTACCATATGTACTATGTTAATCAACTGGTGTTAAATGGTCAAATCAACGATGTGGGCGCCTATACCCGCATCAATATCCCAAAGAGCTACCGGGCAGGAATAGAGGTTCAATCCCAGTGGCAACCCTTGGAAAAACTTGAAATCATCACCAACCTGACCTGGAGCCAAAACCGGGTCAGAAAATTTACCGATTATGTGGATGATTGGGATGCCGGTGGACAGATCCCCGTTGAATATCGTAACACCAGTCTATCCTTCTCACCACAATGGGTCAACAATCAGCAAATCCGGTATTACCTTCAGGGCAACAAAGAAGCAAGCCGCAACATCCTGGTCCAATGGGCGTGGAACCACGTCAGCCGTCAAAACCTCGACAATACACAACAAAAAGAAGCATCGATCCCGGGATATTGGGTAAATGACCTGGCCTTGATCGGATCAATCCCGGTGAAAAACGGGCCGCAGATCGGCTGGAATATCCAGGTACAAAATTTATGGAATACCCTGTACACAACCAATGGCTGGGTTTATCGGTTCAGTTCAGCCGGATACGATCCGCGACCCGATGATCCTTATGCACAACTGGAATCGGGCACCCGGTATCATCTGGCCGGTTATTACCCGCAAGCAACCAGGCAGGTGCTGGCTTCATTGACCCTGACCTGGTAGGTGTGCCTAGAAGTTGTAATTAAACCCGAAGCGGTATTCCCAGGGTATGATGGCGCTGTTTGGGTCGGCAAGGGTATTGTAGACAATGGATATCTCTGTACCAAATTGTCCGGTTCCACCGGTACTGTAACCAGCTCCGACATAAAGTCTGGGTTCCGATGCACGTTCCGTGATGATCTTATTGGAGAGGGGGTCCACACTGACAGGATTTTCAAGGCTGTAATAGTCGCCTTCAACATGCGCGAACAAACCACGAAATATTTTAAAACGGGAAAACAGACCACCGCCTACAGATATTGTATTGTATCTGAGTACGGGTGAACCAAAAAATTCCTGATAGCGACCGCTGTTGTAGAAAAAATCGATACGTGGTCCGACCGAAAGGCTTTCAAAAATCTTATATCCTGCTAATGGAGCCAGTCCAATACCGAAATTGGAGTTGCTCAGCGACAGGGACAGTCCTCCACCATACCAGAGGTTATCGGTCCACTCGGTCTTCTTGACCGGGGCCCGCCGGCTGGATGAGCTTCGGCTTTGCGCCTGCCCATTGATAGCAAAAAGCAAGGCGACAAGCATGCACAGGTAATAATTGGTTTTCATATTCCCATTTTGGTGATAAACGCATTTCAAGTATAAATGTAATCTCCTTCCGCACCCTTTATCATAGAATTAACACATCGTCCAACCATGTTGTCATGCCTTTTCGGTCATTCCCCATTGATCCCGGATGCGATCGACGATGAGAGCCTGCTGGTCCAGGATGGTCAGATCGCTGTTGTCGATCTCCCAGGCGTCCTTCGCTTTACGCAAGGGACTGATCTCGCGGTGAGAATCGATGTAGTCCCGTTTTAATAGATTTTCCTGGACTTCTCCCCGTGTGGTCATAACGCCCTTAAGCATCAATTCCTGAAATCTCCTGTCGGTACGTACTTCCAGCGAGGCGGTTAGAAAAATTTTTAGCTCTGCTTCAGGAAAGACAACGGTGCCTATGTCCCTTCCTTCCATCACGATGCGCTTACCCTTTCCCATCGACCTCTGCAGAGCGACAACTTTCTCACGGACATCTCCAAAAACACTCACCTCACTGACTTCCTGATTTACCTCGGCTGAACGGATAACTGTTTCCACATCCTGTCCGTTCAGCAGGGTACGATTCAGCTGATGGTGGTTTTCGAAGGTAATCGCGATCTGATCCAGGGCTTCTTCCCGATCCGGTTTATGACGCCAATCCACCTGATTTTTGAGAAAATACCAGGTGACGGCACGATACATGGCACCGGTATCGATGTGGCGGTAATTCAATGTCCTTGCGAGGGATTTCGCCAGGGACGATTTACCGCAAGATGCAAATCCATCGATAGCAACAATAATGTCTTTAGCCGGTGTCATGCGTTAAAAATACAATCTTGGAAGCAGGCAGGCGGATACAGGGCTTTGTTTTTGTCCCAATTGTGCAAATACGGCAGATTTCCAGCTGTGACAGCCGAATTAGTATTCGTCTTCGTTAAAGAGAAAGTCGTCTTTGCGTGGATAGTCCGGCCAAATGTCTTCGATGCTCTCGTAGATCTCTCCTTCGTCCTCCATCTCCTGCAGATTCTCAATAACCTCAAGTGGAGCCCCGGAGCGAATAGCATAATCAATCAACTCGTCTCTGGTAGCAGGCCAGGGAGCCTCTTCCAAATGGTAAGCCAATTCAAGCGTCCAATACATATAGTCAACGAGATTAAAGGTTAATCAAAAAATTTCATGTGGTAAACTATGTACTGAGCGAAATAGTTTCCCCCATTCATTTTGCCGCAAATGTATTAAAGAAAATCACTGAAACAACATCCCAGCCCTAAAAAATTGGGAAACTTTACCTAAGAGTGGTTTCCTTGATCAAAGGATCAACATCGCATCTCCATAAGAATAGAAGCGATATTTTTCCTTGATGGCTTCCTGGTATGCGTCCATGATCAAATCATACCCGCCAAAAGCCGATACCATGATCATCAGACTGGATTTTGGCAAATGGAAGTTGGTGATCATTGCATTGGCGATGGAAAAATCGTACGGAGGATAAATAAACAAATTTGTCCAGCCTTCGGAAGGCTTCAGAAGACCATTGGCCGAAACTGCCGACTCGATGGATCGCATGGAGGTGGTACCCACACTGCATACACGTTTTCCGCCCTGTTTTGCTTTATTCACCACCTGGACCGCCTTATCATCAACCCTAAAATATTCGGCATCCATCTTGTGCTTTGAAAGATCTTCCACATCAATGGTGCGAAATGTTCCCAGTCCCACATGGAGGGTGATCTCTGCAAAGTTTACGCCTTTGATTTCCAATCGCTTCATCAGCTCTTTACTGAAATGGAGTCCGGCGGTAGGTGCGGCAACGGCTCCCTCCACTTTGGCATACACGGTTTGATACCGGTCCACATCGAGATCTTCAGCCAGACGTTTGATGTATTTCGGAAGCGGGGTGGTACCCAGCGCTTTCAACTCATTCTGGAAATCTTCGTCAGAGCCATCGTAAAAGAAACGGATCGTCCGCCCACGAGAGGTGGTATTGTCCACCACTTCGGCGACCAAAACCTCATTGCCATTCTTGTCATGGAAATAAAGTTTATTGCCTACGCGGATCTTCCGGGCCGGGTCCACGAGCACATCCCACAAACGGGCATCCTTGTTCAGCTCACGCAGCAGGAAGACTTCGATCTTGGCACCTGTCTTCTCTTTACGTCCGAACATCCGGGCGGGAAAAACTTTGGTATTGTTGAAGATCAGTGCGTCGTCCTCATCAAAATAATTGAGTAGATCCTTAAAGATCTTATGCTCGATTTTACCGGATTCCCGGTGTATGACCATCAGTCGAGACTCATCCCGTTCTTTTGCTGGTGATTGAGCAATCAATTCAGCTGGCAGTTCAAAATTGAAATTGGATAGTTTCGACCTCATGTGCTTCGGATTTTGCAAAATTTCGGCAAAAATAAACATTCAATGAGACAATCCAATTGAAATTGGCAGTTAACTCACTGGTTTTTAGCTGAAAATACCATGCATTCATCGAACAATTTGCTGCCCGAAAGGATTAGTTCTTACCTTGGTGCTCACCGGTATTATGAAAATATATTTCAACATACTCATCGGAAGCATCACCCAGGCATTTCAGCAACTTGCCTCAAATAAGATGCGTTCGTTTCTCTCCCTGCTGGGGATATTGATCGGCATTCTGTGCATCATCCTGATCTTATCTGCTGTCGACTCCCTCCAGGCAAATATCGAACAAAGCTTCGAAAAACTGGGGCGTGATGTCCTTTATGTGGACCGCTTCCCCTGGAACGAAGACCCCGGAGAAAACTTCTGGAAATACTCTAAACGTCCTAACCCGGATTTCAACGACTACAAGGCTATAACGACCAAGGTTCATTCGGCGGAAATGGCTTCGCTGGCAGTCTTCATGCCTACCAATGTGATCAAATTCCGCAACAACAGTATCCGCGGTGCATACATGGCCGGGGTTACCTTCGAATTTGGCGAAATATTCAAACTGGAATTCGAGTCCGGCAGGTATTTTACCAACTTTGAATTTGAAACCGGGGCAGACCGGGCCATATTGGGTTATGAAATTGCTACAAGCCTTTTTCCCAATACCGACCCGGTAGGCAAATACATCAATGTGCGGGGACGCAAGCTCATGGTGATCGGAGTCCTGAAGAAAGAAGGCAATAGTCTGGTCAATGTCATCCCATTTGACCGGGCTGTGATCATCAGCTACAACCAGGCGCGTAAGATGATCAATATCAGTTCCAGGACCACCTGGGGTACCATGCTCAATGTAAAAGCAAACCCGGGGGTCTCCCTGGATGACCTGAGGGATGAGCTGACCGGCGTACTACGTGTCCACCGGCATTTAAAACCTATTGAAGGCGACGACTTTTCCATCAACGAACTTTCCACACTAACGAACCTGCTGGCACCGATCTTTAAAGTCCTAAGTATGGTAGCCATCATCATTGGACTTTTCGCTATCCTGGTTGGCATCTTCAGCGTAGCCAATATCATGTTTGTTTCGGTGAAAGAAAGGACTAATCAGATCGGTGTTAAAAAAGCACTAGGCGCTCCCCGCCCGGTCATCCTGATGGAATTCCTGATCGAATCCATCATCCTGTGTCTGCTGGGAGGAGCCCTCGGCTTGATTATCGTATTCGGCATTACCGAGCTGGCCACCAAACTGTCCGGATTTCATTTTTATCTGCCGGCGAAGAATATCATTCTCGGTGTTTCCATGAGTCTTATCATTGGTATCCTCAGTGGCATTATACCAGCCTGGCAGGCAGCCCGCATGGATCCGGTCGAGGCGATCCGGTCATGATCCAATGCCGATCAAACATTAGTCCATTTGGGAGCACGTTACATGCCTTCGACAAACGGGCATCGGGTGATTTAGCATACTTGTAAAAATTGTCCGAAAATAAAAAACCCTGAACCGGAACCGGCCAGGGTTTATATTTCGCTTGAAGGAACTCTTCCTTTATTTCACCTGATCAACAACTGCTTTAAATGCTTCCGGGTGATTGGTGGCCAGATCGGCAAGCACTTTCCGGTTTAGCTGGATGTTCGACTCATCAAGCTTGTGCATAAACTGAGAATAATTCAATCCGTTGATGCGGGCAGCAGCATTGATACGGGCTATCCATAGGCGGCGGAACACGCGTTTTTTGTTGCGGCGGTCCCGGTATGCATACTGCATACCTTTTTCGAGGGCATTTTTGGCAACGGTGTATACTTTAGACCGTGCACCGAAATAACCGCGGGCTGCTTTTAGGATTTTCTTTCTTCTTTTGCGGGAAGCTACCGCATTGACTGAACGTGGCATGTGCTTTTGTTTTTAGTTCAATACAGGGACCTACTTGGGTGCTTGACCTGTATTCTCGTTAAAAAATCAGAATCAGATATTCAGCATCCGCTTCACTCTTGCCTCATCGGCAGGACTGATCAGCGATGACTGGACCAACCGCAATTTTCTCACCTTGGTCTTTTTACGCATCAGGTGAGAATGATTTGCGTGGAACCTTTTTAATTTTCCTGAGCCGGTTAGCTTGAAGCGCTTCTTGGCACTGGAATGTGTTTTCATCTTTGGCATAACCACACGAATTTTAAGATGGAGTGCAAAGGTATAAAAAGTATTTGAATACCAAAGGCAAAACCTTACAAAGTAAAGCTTATTAGACTTGTCTGAGGTTGAAGGTTATTTCTTCTTGGTATCCTTTTTCGGAGAGATGATGACATGCATCCGGCGTCCCTCCATTTTAGGCGGAGAGTCCGGGGTGCCAAACTCCTCCAGTTCTTTCACAAACCGTTCCAGCAGATCACCACCACGGTCCTTGTAGACGATGGTCCTTCCTTTGAAGTGTACATAGGCTTTCACTTTTGCCCCTTCCTCCAGGAATTTCCTGCTGTGACGCAATTTAAACTCAAAATCATGGTCATCGGTGTTCGGTCCGAAACGGACTTCTTTAATGACGGTTTTGGCAGTATTTGCTTTTATTTCCTTCTCTTTCTTTTTCCGGAGGTAAAGGAATTTCTTAAAATCGGTAATCCTGCAAACCGGTGGATTTGCATTCGGTGAAATCTCGACCAAATCCAAGCCTACTTCATCGGCCCATTTAAGTGCCTGGTAAGTATTGTAAATGCCTGTTTCTATTTTAGCTCCTATCTCTCCACTGATTGTCTCCAGATTATCCCCGACGAGTCGTATTTCTCTAACGCGGATCTGATCATTTACTCGGTAACCTGCATTATCTTGTTGCGGTCTCCTGTAGTTGGTTTCTCTTGCCAAATGTTTAAAAGTTTAATGAATAAAAAGTGTACAAAACTACAACTTATTAAGGTAATTGCTTTGATGTAAGTTTCATAAATAGGGCAAAAGCCTTGCAATCATCCCAGGATAAGGACGAGCAAATCCGATGCCATGCACGATGTCTGTTAATTTTCCTGGATATCAGATGATTCTACTTTATTGACCAATACGATCCGGACGCCTTCCTTGTCAGCGGTAAGGACAGCTTCCAGCTGGGCTCCTTCCTCCGGATTCTGTTGTAAAATGAATTCTGCCAACGGGTCTTCCAGGTATTTCTGAATGGCACGGTGCAATGGTCTGGCACCGTACTGTGGATCATATCCTTTATCGGCAACGAAATCTTTAGCCTCATCTGACAAGGTAAGGGTATAACCCATCAGGCTTAACCGCTTGTACAAATCTTTCAGTGTGATGTCGATGATCTGGTGGATCTGATCCTTATCCAGTGCATTAAAGATCACCACGTCGTCGATCCGGTTCAGGAATTCCGGTGAGAAAGTACGCTTGAGTGCCGTTTGAATGACACTCCGGGTATTTTCTTCGGCGGCTTCAACACGGGCCTTGGTGGCGAATCCCACCCCTTGACCAAAATCTTTCAGCTGCCTTACACCAATATTGGAGGTCATGATGATCAAAGTATTCTTGAAGTCCACTTTCCGGCCCAGGCCATCGGTTAGCTGACCATCATCCAATACCTGTAACAGGATGTTGTAAACGTCCGGATGTGCTTTTTCGATCTCATCCAATAAGATGACCGAATATGGTTTCCTGCGTACTTTTTCTGTCAACTGGCCGCCTTCTTCATAACCTACGTATCCCGGAGGCGCACCGATCAGTCGCGAAACGGAGAACTTCTCCATGTATTCACTCATATCAATACGAATCAGGGCATCCTCGGTATCAAAAAGGTATCTGGCCAGCGCCTTGGCCAATTCGGTCTTCCCTACCCCGGTAGGTCCCAGAAAAATGAATGACCCAATAGGCTTCTTCGGGTCCTTCAATCCGACCCGGTTGCGCTGGATGGCTTTGGATACCTTGGTGATGGCTTCATCCTGTCCAATAATCAGCTCCTTCAGGTCTTTGGTCATATGGACCAAACGATTGCTTTCACTTTGTGCAACGCGCTTGACCGGAATACTGGTCATCATACTCACGACTTCGGCGATGTCTTCCTCCGATACCGGATAGCGTTTGGAACGGGATTCTTCTTCCCATTCCTCTTTCGCTTTCTCCAGCTGGCGTTGCAGGCGGGACTCATAATCGCGCAGGTCAGCAGCCTGTTCATACTGCTGATTCTTTACCGCCATGTTTTTATTCTCCTTAGCCTCTTCGATCTTCTTTTCCAGTTCTTCGATGTGCTTCGGAACGTGGATGTTTTTCAGATGGACGCGGGCGCCAACCTCATCGAGTACGTCAATGGCCTTATCCGGCAGGAACCGGTCTGAAATGTAGCGGTCGCTGAGCATAACACAGGCCTTGATGGCCTCCTCGGAATAGGTGACGTTATGAAACTCTTCGTATTTCGCTTTGATGTTGGTCAGTATGCTGATAGCTTCTTCTGCGCTAGGCGGATCGACGATGACTTTCTGGAAACGGCGGTCCAGAGCGCCGTCTTTCTCGATATGCTGACGGTATTCATCCAGGGTGGATGCACCGATGCATTGTAACTCACCGCGTGCCAGGGCTGGCTTGAAGATGTTGGATGCGTCCAATGAACCCGTGGCACCTCCGGCGCCAACAATCGTATGGATCTCATCAATGAACAGGATCACATCACGTGATTTCTCCAGTTCATTCATAATGGCTTTCATGCGTTCTTCAAACTGGCCGCGATATTTGGTACCGGCTACGAGAGCAGCCAGGTCAAGCATGACGATGCGTTTATTGAACAAGGTACGGCTAACTTTCCGCTGCATGATCCGCAGTGCAAGACCTTCAACGATGGCTGTTTTACCTACTCCTGGTTCACCGATCAGGATCGGATTGTTCTTTTTACGGCGGCTCAGGATTTGGGATACGCGCTCGATCTCTTCTTCACGACCAATGATCGGATCCAGCTTATCCTCTTCTGCCAGGCGGGTAATATCCCGGCCGAAGTTATCCAGGACAGGCGTTTTGGACTTGGGGTTGGCTTTTTTGTATTTGGTTGAGCTTTCTTCTTCCATCGGAATATCCGAGTCGGAAGATGCCTGACTATAGAAATCGGATTTAGAGAATTCCTGTTCCTGACTCACATATTCGAGCTCGGACTTGTAGGATTCATAATCCACATCAAACTCTTCCAGGATCCTGGAAGCCAGATTATCCTTGTGTTTGAGAATAGACAGCATGAGGTGTTCCGGGCTGATCTCTTCATTTTTAAGCACTTTCGCTTCCAGGAAAGTTAGTTTGAGTACTTTTTCAGCTTGTTTGTTCAGGTCGATGCTGCCCAATTTGATGCGGGAGTCGGAGAGGTTGCTTTTGGGTGGAATCTGTTCTTCTATCTTGTATTTCAATTCTGAGAAATCTACATCCATAAAATCCAGGACTTTGACTGCCAGAATGTCTTTATCATGGAGCATGCCCAGCAGCAGATGTTCCGTACCGATGTAGTCGTGGCCCAGACGGACCGCTTCCTCCCGGCTTAAACCTAAAATCTTTTTCACTTCGGATGAAAACTTGCTGTTCATAAATAGTTTACCTGTTGTTTATTTGGCTCGCACTCCGTCAAAACCAAAGATCACAATTATTTTACAAAAAGTGAGAATTAATCCCACTGTTAACCCAACAAAAACATGCCAAACTGGTTCGAACTGACATTTTGTCTTGGTAATGTAACATCACAAGTACGTCATAAACCTCCCACTGGCCACGGTTTAATAGAAATATAACATATTAAAACAAAATTGCATACATAATGAATATCATTTCCAACAACTCTTTTCGATTATGGTGCAGATCAACGTTTTAAGTACCGCTTCTTACCGAAATGCCAGCAGGTTTATTCCGCACACTGGGGATCCTCCGGATGAATGAATTGCGGATCCTGACACAAGGGTGGTCCATATTATTAGAATTCCATTATTTTTGCACGCGATAAAGTAATGTAACATGAAATTCTCTCTGGATAAACAGGATAAGTACTCCGTCCTGACTTTGGACGAAGAAAATTTGAACTCGCTGATAGCCCCAAATCTGAAATCGGAGTTTGTCTTTATGCGCAACGAAGGCGTACGCAACCTTATCTTCGATTTGTCCAAAGTAGCCTATGTCGATTCTTCCGGACTAAGTTCCATCCTTACGGCTAACCGCATCTGGAAAGACTATGGCTCCTTCATCGTAACCGGCATTGTACATCCTGCTGTAAAAAAATTGATCGAGATCTCCCGGCTTGAATCCATTCTCACGATCATTCCTACCCTGCAGGAAGCCATTGACTATGCGATGATGGAAGAACTGGAGCGGGAAATCGGGGCCGAAGAAGAGGAAGCCACCGATAATTAATCCATGGAAGTAACGATCCTGGGAAATAATTCCGCTGTTCCTGCCCACCAACGGCATCCTACCTCCCAGGTCATCAAAATCAAGCATCATTCTTTCCTCCTTGACTGTGGGGAAGGGACACAAATGCGCATGATCGACTATTCCGTCAAACGGGGTCGCATTCATCACATTTTTATCTCACACCTTCACGGTGACCATTTCTTTGGGTTGCCTGGTGTGGTCACTTCCTTTAACCATATGGGGCGCAAAGACAGTCTCCATATTTACGGACCCAAGGGGCTTAAAGCAATCCTGGACCTGATCCTGGAAGCAGGAGATGTACCTCTGCAGTATTCCCTCCATTTTCACGAATTGGAAAGTGGTTTCAACCTTCTGGTACGCCATGATGACTATGAAGTCTGGTCGTTCCCGATGCAGCACCGCATTCCCACCTGGGGCTTCATCTTCAAAGAGGTATTCAGCAAGCCCAATGTGATCAAAGCTTACATTGATGAATACGGCCTGACCATTGCAAACATTAAGGACCTGAAGGCCGGGAATGACATCCAACTTCCCGATGAACGGTGGATTACCGTTCGTGAAGCGACCTCTCCACCACCGCCTCCCAATGTGTATGCCTACTGCAGTGACACCTTATACGATGAAACGCTGGTCCCTTTAATCCGTGGCGCCGACACCCTCTACCATGAATCGACGTTTACGGAAGAATTTGAAGAAAAAGCCATGCTGACAAAGCATAGCACAGCTGCGCAGGCCGCCCAAATTGCCGTCCTGGCCGAAGTACAGCAGTTGTTGTTAGGACATTACTCCAGCCGGTTCGGTGACCTTACTCCCCTACTGGAAGAAGCCCGGGCTATTTTCCCAAATACCCAACTAAGCATAGAAGGACAAACCTATTCCATAGTAAAAGGCAAAAAATAGAATCACAACTTGCCAAAAATGAAATGGTTTGTATCTTTGCAGTCGCTTTGCAAGAAAAGTTACACGATCGTGTAGCTCAGCCGGTAGAGCAACGGCCTTTTAAGCCGTGGGCCCTGGGTTCGAGTCCCAGCACGATCACCAAGCCATCTTCATCCGGAGATGGCTTTTTTTATGGGTTCCCATGATGTTTTGAAATTCAGGCTGGTTTCGGCCAGAGCACAACATCCACCCGCCGGTTTCTGCGGCGTCCTTCCCAGGACTCATTATTGAATTGGGGGTCAAACAAACCGTGGTCTTTGATGAAAATGATGTTTTCCGGTACCAGGTGATCGAGCAATGCTTCCCGGACCGCTTCACTGCGCATCTTTGACAGCCATTCATTGTATTCCACACCTCCGATATTGTCGGTGTGGCTATGAATATGGATCTCGTAATTTTCCAGGATCACCCCGCTGAGAAAGAGGTACAGTGCAGACTTCTGATCGTCGTCAATGTAATAACTTCCACCTCCAAAATAGATGGACTTGATAAGGTAAGGTTGATTTTCGCCCGGCATCTCGGAATCCTGTGCCCAGGTTACCCGTTGAAAAAGTCCAACAAAAACAAAACTAATCGCGATGAGATGCATGCGGTTCATCCTTTTAAATTACAAGGAATTCTCCAACATGTCCAGCCCTGCAGGAAAAAAGGTAGCGTTATGCGTACGACCAGGTTACTTCAAAAGACTGCCTATGCCATTCCTCCATACGGGTATAACCGGTCATTCGGCTTTCTCAATCCTGATCTCGTCAACAAACAACCAGCATGGGGCGCCCGGAGACACGTGCCAGGCCGGATTTTCACCAACGTTTCTGGCCATAACCCGGATATACTTAAACGGGGTATCCGGAAACTGAAAAGATGCCGTCTTGCGCTGGACATCGGCTTCATCCTGCTTAAGTGGCCAGTTCACCTTTCCTATAGTGGAATAATGGACGCCGTCCTCTGAAGCTTCAACCTTGATCTCCGTAGGGAAAAATATCCAGGATGTCTGGCTTTCCAGAAACGAGATGTGCAGGGACTTCAGTTGGGTCATGGACTCCAATTGAAGGTTGGCAACCAGATCATCTCCCACAAACCCCAGCCATTTGCCATCGCGAAAATTCTCTGTCCCGGCCTGATGATCCACCAGGGTGACTGGTCCGGAGCCTGCATATTGTGGTGCATAGGGATGATCAAAGGAAATCTTTTCGACAAAACCATCGTGAACGTACAGGTACTTTTCAAAGACAGGGCCCATTTCTTTTCCATTGATCACCCGCGCCTTGAGCGTACCGGAATGGTCCATGAATACCGGCACCTGGTAGATCGTTGAGGAAGCATCCGGATCCGTACCATCCGTCGTATATACGACTTCCTCACCCGGAATAACCGTGCCCAGGGTCATCGTACGTATGGTTCCAAACGCATTGTCATCGGGAATAAAAATGACCCGCTGGGACAGTTCAACGATCCGGGCCAGTTCGGCATCAAACTTCTCCAGATTATGTTCAAGGTAATACGACCTGTTCTCGGCTTTATACAACAACTGGTATTTTGAGCGGATCTTGAGCAAATTGCCCCTTAAATTGGTAAGCAGGCGATCCAGCTGACCCGGATTGATCGAAGCGTCAGGCAGGTGATCGGCCAGGTAACGCTGTACCATTCGTTTTTGTAAAACCCAGCTTACCCATTCCAGTGACAGCTCAGCAGCGACCGTGCTATTGATCTGATTGTGGTTTATAACCTGAATTTCTGACAATTGCTTCTGCAAAGCATTGGTTTGCAGTGTTGCTTCCTGAATATCGGCAGCAGACCAGGGAAAGTCCAGCTGGATCAGGTCTTCCCAGGTCAGGGCATTGGACAGGCCGGCAATCACAGGGTAATCCCCAAGATGGGACATATCCATGTACAACTGTCCGAAGCTTTTCTCGGGCAATTGATAAAACTTCTGGTCAAATAACTGGATGAATTCACTTCGGAATGCCGTATCTACCGGATCCCTGGGCGCCCAGCAAAGGGCCCCACCCCAGATCAGAGGCATCCAGGTATCTTCAAATAAACTTATGCCGTCATCATCCCAGGTAGTCAGTATGACTCCTTCTGTACCAGTCTGGTATCCGTCCCAAATAAACTGACGAATATTCGCAAATGCCGTTTCCATATCCGGCCATATCCGGCCCCAATTGCTTACTCCCGGAGCAACAAAGAACGGGAATCCGGCAGTCTTGATCGGGTCTATCTCAGCACGGTACGATGGCAGTGCTGCATAATCCCAGGGAACCATGATGATGTCCTTGGGCAAACGATCGAGGATCTCCGGGCTATGTAGCGCAACATCTCCCCACATCATGACTCTTTTACCGTAGGGTTTAAGCAACTCGTACACTTTATTGATGTGTCCGGCATAAATTTCCGCTTTCGATTGGGTCGCCAGCATCGACTTAGCGGGACCGGTGCCTAAACCACTCACTTCATCACAATTGATCAGAAAGTAAGGTGATGTATACACGGGAACTATGTCAGCGTACCAATCCTGGAGTAAAGTATATGTACCTTCAACCGCAGGAGAAAGAACACCGGGTGTTTCTGCCAGTGACTGGTAGGCGGGTATGCTGAGCACTTTATCCATATGACCGAAAGACTGCTGATTGCCGATGATGTCAACATGATACTGCTTGGCATACTCAACCAGCTGCTTAAGTTCATCCTCGGATATTCCCTCCTGGGGAGCCAGATCGGGGTGACTTTTGTATTTGTAGACATTCTCCGTATACAAAGTCAGGGCATTCAGTTTGTACTGGGATAGTCGCTTGATCTCCTCCTTAAGAAAGTCCATGTTCGGTATAGGTCCCCGGCTGATGTCATCCTGCCAGGCTCTTACTGCTATGGAAGGATAGTCGACAATCGTTAGACAAGGGATCAGTAATCTTTTATTTTGCTGCAACAATTGCTTGAGGGTTACCATGGCATAAAATAAGCCCTGATCTGTATTGGACAATACGGTGATGTGTTTGACATCCACCTTGATCACATAACCCTGATCCCCGATCTCATTCAGTTCTTTGGCAAACTCCGCATCCAGGTGTTTGCTATCACCTTTTTTGGCCAGCAGCAGCTTAGCCTGACCTTTCCCTGCAGGAACCGGTGATATGGTTCGAAAGTCATCCAGCACAACCCGGCATTGTGAAACTGCAACCTGATTGTTTGGCGTGGCTTTGCCTTCGAAACTATAGCCAAAATCCGGTTTGGCCAGGAACAATTCGCCTTCCTGGTAGGTAATGGACTTAAGTTCCGGCAAAAACTGAAACGGCTGTGCACCTAAGGCTGAAAGCCCCACGCTTAACCACAGAATCACTGGCAATCCACGCATAACTAAGGTTTTTTTACAAATTATCTACCGGCACGATCTCCATTTTGAAATTGACAAATCCAAGATCTGCGTATGGAGATGAAGCCCGGATCTCTACCGGCACGATGGATCCTTCCTGCAGGTTGATGTTTCCTGCCGTCTTACGATAACGCGCAGCAACGACATCATGCTGTATGGTGACTTCGCTGGATCCCTTTGAATTATAAAATTTAAACATCATCTGGTTGTTGCCCTGTTCAAGGGGAATTTCAACGAGGTATGTCTTCTGGGGAGCCGGGGCAAAAGTCTCCAGTAGTTTTCTCCCTCCCACCCATAAGGCGACACCATCATCCGCAGTTATGGTTGACATCATTACCTGATCATTCGGAGAAAACATGCTGAACCCAATGTATTGAGAGCCTACATCCGGCAGATTCAAATCGTAAGGCTTACCCTGTTCCCAATCATTCTTTTCAACGAATGTCCTTGAGCCGTCATAACCCCATGGCCTGGAGTAGGCGAGATTATAGAGCACCCCGTGAATTGTGCTGAATGAAGCATCTTCATAGATAGGCTCTGCCATCAGGAAATTACCAAAGGCAATACCTGAAGGTGCAGGAATTTCTTCCGGTTCGGATTTTTCCAACGTCAGCGGGAAAGTGTTGTCCCCGACCTTTAAGGTAAAATTTCGCCCGACCTCTTCATTGGTATAGGAAAGGCGAATGGCATAATTACCGGCTTTTGTGCTTTGCAGGAACCACTGCAAACAATTATTCACCTCGGTAATGCTCTGGTATTTATCGCCAACATAGGCTTTGTAGGTTTTTGCATTCTTCAGATCCATGGTATAGGTTTCTGCCTTGGGGATAACGGTCCGGAGAGGATAAAAGTCCGGTGCCCCTCCTATTTCAACAACCATTACGGTTGTTCCCATGGAATCGGAAACCATAGACGTTACGTCGAATGTTACATTCTTTCCTTGTTTTGCGATCGGCAATTCAACCGAGGGATTAGCCAACGGGTAGGCTCTGAGGATCTGATTCTGTAATCCGTACAGGCTGATCCTACCATCCTGAGGATGTTCGAGGATCGTGACATACAGCTTCCCTAACTCATTGCCGGCAGTAACTGCGCCCCAGGTCCGAACCCCGAAAGAAGTCGGTTTTGTATCAAATACCGCCTTGCCATTGTGGGTGATCCATTGACCCATTTCATGCAATACCTTTTCTTCAAACGGCACCACCGTGCCGTCACCTTCAGGTCCAATATTGAGAAGGTAAACACCGCCACTTCCGGCAACCCGGACCAGTGAATGCAGTTTCTCCGCTGCTTTCGCACGGGGATCTCCCCGCTTCTGCCACGACCGGTACCCCCAGGTTTCATCAAACATGGAAGCGGGCACCTGCCAGGGTGCCTGGATGGAAACCTCGGGATATTGATTGTCTCCCATTACAAAAAAATCGCCGTCCTGGTTCCAGACCCGGCTGCTGATCTGACATTCGGGTTGCAGTGATTTGACCAGGTCGCGGTATTCGTTGCTTTGTTCGGGTGTCGGAGCTCCCATATCAAACCATAATTGATCGATCGGACCATAATTGGTCAGCAATTCCCGGACCTGAGCCAGATTGTAGGCATGCAGCTCCGCGGAGATCGGATCCGAATTACTCTTCGATATGGGGCTACCGGCCGGATGATGCCAGTCGATCAGCGAATAATACAACCCAAATTTTAAACCACCCCGTGCACATGCATCGGCAAGTCCTTTGACCACATCTTTGCCGTAAGGCGTTGCATCGACCACATCGAAATCCGTTTCGTTGGATGCAAAAAGACAAAAGCCATCGTGGTGTTTAGCTGTCAGTACGATGCTCTGCATTCCTGCTTCCTTGGCGATCTGGACAATATGGTCCGGGTCCCAATTGGAAGGGTTGAACTGTTTGGCCAGCTCGGCATACTCATCACGCGGAATGGCAGCGTAGGCCTGGATTTGTTCACTATAACCTTTTTCGATTTGTTTTCCTTTCCATACCCCTCCAGGGATCGAATATAAACCCCAGTGGATAAACATGCTGAATTTCCGGGCTTCCCAGGTAGACTGGTCAAATTGTGGCATAGCCACGGATCCTGGATTATCAGTCACGGAAGGACGATCCTCATTGGAAGTACATTGAAGCAAAAGAACCGCAAGCAGGTTTATCAAGAGCAGTTTTTTGGACATATTAAGTGCATGCATTTGGTGGAACAAGGCCCAAAATTACATTTCTGCAGTTGATTGTGGGTAGTCTGCGTTTATATTACATCTTTATTAACAGGGCGGTAACAGCGTGGGCAATGCCTATCTGATACTGATTTCATCGATAAAGATCCAAGCAGGATCGCCCTCATCCTGCATCCCTTTCGGAATGGTCTGGTTTTTACCGAATACTTTGATGAAGCGGATATTTTCCAGGTTCCGGTCCAAGGACAGGTCTACGGTCCTGGGCAGATTGGATGTTTCGCCGGATTCAGGGCGCAAACGCCCTATCTTTCTCCAATTTTTAAGATTGGTGCCTACATAAATATCTACGTATTCCGGCGGAAAGATTTTCTGGCTTAAATCTTCCAGGAAATGCAGGGTAATGCCATCCATACGGCCCAGGGTGCCCAGATCAATAATGGCTTCCAGGTCTTCGCCCTGAAATCCGAGCCAGCGATTATTATCAAATTGGGTACCACCGCGTATGCCGTCTGAAAGGATCAGACTTCCCCCTGCCGTATAGCGGATATCCGGGGCGTGTTCTAGGAGGATCTTATAGCGTGCTTTATTGTACAACTGGGATTTTACAAATCCTTTTGTCCCGGAAGGCGAAACTGCAATGGTCCTGATCTCGGTGGTACCAAATATTTCAATGGGGCCAGCATACCGCTTCGATTTCACAGTCGGAGTGGTGCCGTCCACCGTATAATAAACCAACGCATCCGGATCATCGGTATGCAGCGTGATACGCAGATTATCGCTGAAGGCCATGCCTTTGGGTTCAAAATAAACCTGAGGCAGATCCTTGTACAGACCCCAGGAAGCAATCCGTGGAGCTGGCCCGCGGTATTCCGGAAAAATGAGTCGTACCCGCTGTGTTTTAATTGTCGGAAAATGCAATATCCGCTTATATCCCACGGTAGTTCCTTCCGCTATCGACTGCCACACATCATCAACATATGCTTCGAGGATGAATTTTTCAATGCGCTGTCCTTCCTGAATAGGTTCCTGCAATGCCATGATCCCAAATAAGTGGGGCTGTTCCCATTCTACGGATATCGATGGGGAAGCATCATCCGCATCGGGCTCCCAATAGGTTGTCAGGGAACCGTCGGTCAGGTATCCGGTTTCAAGCCTCTTTTTACTGGTGGAAGGAGTGATGGTCCCTCCGGCTAGCTGATTGGTCCGAAAAATCTCCTCAAGGGATTGATGAAATGCAGCCAGGTGGGTTGAATCGATAGGCGAGATCCTGCCTTGCTGATCAGGAGGCACATTCAAAAGGAGGACTGCATTTCGTCCTACGGATGTCAGGTAGATCTCCAGCAATTGCTCAGCCGTCTTTACCTGCTCATCCTGATTGGCATGATAAAACCAACCCGGCCGTATGCTGACATCCACTTCGGCAGGGTACCACGCCAGCTCAGTGGCGCCAATCAGTTTCTCCCGGCTGCCCAGATCGTAATCCATCGGATTGATCTGTGGGCGGTAAATGCCTTTACTATTCTGTGTGGATACGGAAGTATCCGTGGACTGATAGGCAATAGGTATCACGCTCCACTCGGTCTCCCGGCCAAATCCGGTCTCCGTGCCTACCCACCGGACATCAGGACCCATGATTGCAATAACCGCCTCTGGTTGCAGTGCCCGAACCGTTGAAAAATACCGGCTCCAGTCGTACTCCTGCTTAACCCCATTGGGTCCTTCCCCATTGGCGCCGTCAAACCAAACCTCATCCACCGGACCATAGTTGGTCAGCAGCTCAGTCAGCTGCCGGACGAAATAGTCGTTGTAAGCATCACTGCCGTAGGTCTTTTCGTGCCGGTCCCATGGTGAAAGATAGACACCTACCTTCAGTCCAAATTCATGACAG
This sequence comes from Lewinellaceae bacterium, assembly GCA_020636135.1. Taxonomy (NCBI): domain Bacteria; kingdom Pseudomonadati; phylum Bacteroidota; class Saprospiria; order Saprospirales; family Lewinellaceae; species Lewinellaceae bacterium. The sequence continues at coordinate 898,648 of JACJYK010000001.1, read as the reverse complement.
GCATCTACAAACGCACGCATGACATCACCCTGACCATCTTGCCAGGGGCTGCTTTTGACCGAATAGTCGGTGAACTGGGAAGGCCACAAACAAAACCCGTCGTGGTGTTTGGCGGTAAGCATGGCCAGTTTGAACCCTGAATCTTTGAGCGTCCTGATCCATTGCCTGGTATCCAGCCGGGAGGGATTAAACAGATCCGGCTTGTCAGTCCCGTCGCCCCATTCCTGGTCTGTAAATGTATTGATACCAAAATGCAGAAAAGCCGTCATTTCCAGTTTCTGCCAGCTTAACTGACGAGGTGCGGGATGCACTTCCAATGATTTATCAAGAAGCTGTTCCTCAGTCGCTCCGGCCGCCACCGAAATCTGTTGTCGGTCCTCCTGATCACCATGGAAACACCCTGTCATGGCCAGGACGATCCCCAGACCAAGCACGCTCTGCAATACATTCCAATACACTGTTCTCCCCATGACCATCCAAGATATTGTTTTCTGTCGCTCCACTCCGCATAAACGCCCGTGTTTTACCGGAACGCAGCCAAGTCGACCTTTAAATAATTTTCAGGAAGACTTCGGCAAGAAGATTCCGGTGCGTGATGTTGCAATAAAAGGCCGTTTGCGGATACTTGTTGCTAGCAGGAACAAATTTCAAGCCGGGGTTGGGATAACCTTTCATAGTCTAAATCTATTCCCGGATCAATAAACACCTGAATTTGATGAATTCGATATTATTTTCACTATACCCTTTAGCCCAACAAATACCATAATCAATTGATTGATAATTCATTGAATACGGTCTTTCGGACCGTCTGTCCGTCAATTAAATTCTTTAGGGAAAATCAAATTAAACCAAATGTTCCGATAAGCGTCCAACCAGGGACATCGGATTTACGTGTATGATAAAAACCAATCCATGGATCGTCGAACATTTCTACAAAAGCCGGTAAACAATCTTGCATTCATCCCGCCGCCGCCAAGGCAAAACTTAGACTCTTATGCAGGGCTCTGGACTGAACAGGAAGCAGGACATCTGCTTCGCCGCACGTTATTCGGCACTTCGCCTGACCAGATCATAGAATCCGTAAACCTGGGCCTGGAAGCAACCCTGAATCGTTTATTAGAAGATCTCCCCATGCCTGACCCTCCGGTCAATTTCAATGACGAGAATGATGTCAATGCCCCAATAGGTACCACCTGGGTTGATAAGCCCTATAGCCCCCAGGATACGAACAATGATGAAGTGCGATTCCGTAGGCAGTCACTGCTGTCCTGGACCATGCAGCTAGCCCTGGAGCCACACATCAACATCCGGGAAAAAATGTGGTTGTTCTGGCACAACCATTTTGTGGTAAGTGATGTCAACGATCCCAAGTACAATTATTCCTATGCCCAGTTGTTGCGTAAACATGCCACCGGCAATTTCCGTGACCTGGCTAAAGAAATTACGATCGACCCCGCTATGTTGCGCTTTCTGAATGGTAATGACAATACCGTAGAGGCACCAAATGAGAATTATGCTCGCGAGCTCCTGGAATTATTCACCATTGGAAAAGGTCCGCAAGTTGGTCCCGGCGATTATACCAACTATACGGAGGAAGATGTAGTTGCCATAGCCAAAATCCTCACAGGCTGGCGTGATAAAGGTTTTTTTGCCCAGCAGCAAGTACCTGTTGAGTCAATCTTCCGATCCAGCCGGCACGATAAGAGCACCAAAAAGTTAAGTCCCCGCTTTGATGAGGTCTCCATTGCCAATGGAGGAGCTAATGAGTACAAGACCCTCATCGACATTCTGTTCTCAAAAAAGGAGACGGCCCGTTTTCTGTGCCGTAATCTATATCAGTTTTTCGTCTACTACCGTATCGACGAATTTGTAGAGGAAAACATCATCGAGCCAATGGCTGATACGCTGGTGACAAGCAATTTTGAAGTAAAACCGGTACTGCGCCAGTTGTTCGGGAGCAGTCATTTTTACGATGCAGAACTCTATGGGGCGATGATAAAAAATCCGATGGATTTTGTCGGAAGCACTGTCCGCAACTTCTCCACTACAAGCCCCGTAGGACTGGTTCCCACCTATGTATTCCACCTTTTACTTAACCGGGCTGTCGACGCGATGGACATGCGTCTTTTCAGCGCGCCGGATGTAGCAGGGTGGAAAGCGTATTACCAGGAACCCAGCTTTTACCAGAATTGGATCAATTCCACGACCCTGCGCAATCGTCAGGATTGGATCAATATCGTGACTGGTAGAAAAGGAGGGAACAACCTGGAGCCGATCATCATTGATCCGTTCAAACTACTGGAATTGACCAGCGATCCTTCCGACATCTACACGCTGCTGAATGAGTGGATCGCCTGGTTGCTGCCACAGCCCATTACGCAAGGGCAATATGACACCTTAAAAAACACCCTGATACCGGGATTGCCTGATTACGAATGGAAGCTGGAATATGGAGAATACCTTTCCAATCCCAATGATGTGGAAATTAAAGAAGCCCTGAGACGTAAACTCCTGGATCTGGTTTTTACCCTGTTAAGCATGCCTGAATATTATCTGGCTTAAAAACATAATGAATGAAACGCCGAACTTTTCTGCGAAATACATCGCTGGCCACACTCCCCGTTGCCCTACCCGGTTTAAACCAAACGTACCGGAAATTATTAAGTTATCTCACGGAGAATACCGATAAGATCCTGGTCCTGATCCAGTGTTCGGGAGGTTATGACGGACTGAATATGGTCCTTCCTTTAGATCAATACGATGGTTTATCAAGAGCACGGGCCAATCTGCTGATACCGGAAACCCAAGGCATTAAGCTGACCGATCAGGTTGCCCTTCACCCGGCTCTGGCTCCAATGGCTGAAATGTTCCGGGAAGGACAACTGCAAATCATCCAGGGAGTTGGCTATCCGGAACAGAACAGGTCCCATTTCCGGTCCACGGATATCTGGACATCCGGTTCTGCTTCCGATCAGTACCTGAATACCGGATGGCTGGGCAGATACCTGGACGATCTGTATCCGGGCTATCCTGAAGGTTACCCGAATGCGGAAGATCCGGACCCTTTTGCGATCACCATGCAGGGTACGGTCAGCGAAACCTGTCAGGGTATCGGAGGAAATTTTTCAATGAGTGTGAACGATCCTTTTGCATTGGCGCCACTCACGATCAGCACGGCCGGTAATGCTCCGGACACTTACTATGGTGACGAACTTGCTTTCCTGAGAGATGCCATATTAAAAACCAATCAATACTCGGACGTTATCCAGGCAGCAGCTGAGAAAGGTAAAAACCAGGTGAGCTATCCGGAAAATAATAACCTGGCCAACCAATTACGCAATGTTGCCCTGCTCATCTCCGGAGGACTCCAGACCCGAATTTATGTTGCTTCCATGGGTGGATACGACACCCATGCCAACCAGATCACCCCTGGCGATGCAACCAAGGGGGCACATGCTGATTTAATGGAAGAATTGTCCTCGGCTATCGCCGCATTTCAGGCTGACCTCAACGCCCTGGGATACCAGGAAAAAGTTCTGGGAATGACCTTCACCGAGTTCGGGCGGCGGATCCGTTCCAATTACAGCCTGGGTACCGATCACGGATCGGCTGCTCCTTTGTTCTTATTTGGATCCTGTGTGGAAGGGAGCATTGTAGGCCATAACCCGGAGATACCCGATGATGTGGACCCGCTGGAAGGCGTTGCCCTACAGCACGATTTCCGCAATATCTACGGCTCTCTTTTCGAACACTGGTTTGAAATACCAAAGGAGAAAGTTGGCTTGCTGTTGTATCCGGAATACCAGAGTTTACCTATCCTGAAAAATTGCAGTACAGCGACCAGCAGCCGGCATAGCTACTCATCCTTTTCAACTGCCAGTATTGTACCAAATCCAATCCGTCAGTCGGGTAAATTGGTGTGGGAACATCCGGGCGGAAAAGTCCGCATTCAGATTATGAATGTCCTGGGATCGGTGATCAGCACCCTGTACGATGGGAATCTTGCCTCAGGTCCGCAGACGATCGAGCTGGATACTCACCGCTTAATTCCTGGAACCTATTACATTTACCTGATGACAACACTGGGGCAACGCACCCTGCGCATGGTAAAACTATAGTCTATAAATTCCTGATCCGGTTCCAGAGGATCAGGAGCCCGGTTATAGACAGACCTGCGATGACAGTACCGATAATGGCGGATACAATTCTTCCATATATCCAGAATCCAGCTGCAAATAATGAACCGTAGATAGCAAAGCAACCAATAAAAATGCATGCGATCTGCAATGGAAGCTTACCGTGCTGGATCTGATCTTTATGCAAAGCACCCTCCTTTACGGCACTCTCCACGACCGGTTTCCATCCGGTGGCGTCCGGCTGTGTCACCTGGTAGAAATTGACCAGGGTCTTATGTTCGGTGGGTCTGGTCAGGAAGGTGACAATCAACCATCCTACAGTCGTTATCCCGACAGCGATAATCAGTTTCCAGTGCGTTGAAACCGGATCAAATCCCAATCTGGTGTGCAGCAATTCAAAATAGAGTGCAACAGCAAATGAGATTACCATCGCGGCTAATTCACTATACGCATTGATCCGCCACCAGAACCAGCGCAGGATAAAAATCAAGCCGGTTCCGGCTCCGATTTGCAACAAGATCGAAAAGCCCTGTAACGCGTCTGTCAACAACAATGCAAAAATGGCGGCAAAGATCATCAACGCCACTGTTGAGATACGCCCGGCAGAAACGAGCTGCTTCTCGGATGCATTTGGATTGATAAACCGACGGTAAAAATCGTTAACCAGGTAACTCGATCCCCAGTTAAGTTGTGTTGACAATGTTGACATAAATGCCGCGATCAATGATGCGACGACCAATCCCAACAGTCCGTGGGGCAGGAAAGTCAGCATGGCCGGATATCCAAGGTCATGACCGATTTTATCCACCGGAATCTGAGGAAATGCAGACTGAATGTGTTCCAGTTGCGGGAATACGACCAGGGATGCCAGAGCGATGAGGATCCAGGGCCAGGGCCGCAAAGCATAATGCGCTGCATTGAAAAGCATGGTTGCCCCAACGGCGTGATTTTCATCTTTAGCTGCAAGCATCCGTTGTGCAATATAACCACCGCCTCCCGGCTCAGCTCCGGGATACCATACGCTCCACCATTGTATCGCCAGCGGCAATATCAATAGCGACCACAATTGGTCAGGGTCTGACAGGTTGGGTAAAATGTTCAGTTTTGCCTGTACCTCCGGATGGGAAAGTAACTGGCGGACGCCACCAACCTGGGGCAGTTGCATGATAACAATGGCGGCAATGATCGATCCGGCCATGGCGATACCAAACTGGAAAAAATCCGTTATGATCACACCCCGCAGTCCACCCATGGCACTGTAGATCACCGTGATGACCGAGGCATAAAGCAAGGTTTGCCAAGGCTGCAGGCCCAGCATGATACTTCCCATCTTTATCGCAGCCAGTGAAACGGTTGCCAGAATCATGACATTGAAGAAAAATCCCAGGTAAATAGCCCGGAATCCACGCAGGAAAGCAGCCATCTTGCCTGAATATCTAAGCTCGTAAAATTCGAGATCCGTCAGGACTCCGGAACGCCGCCATAACTTGGCGTAAATGAATACCGTCATCATTCCTGTGATCAGAAATGCCCACCATACCCAGTTTCCAGCAACTCCGTCCTGGCGCACGATGCTGGTCACCAGATTGGGTGTGTCTGCCGAGAATGTTGTGGCCACCATGGAAACACCCAATAACCACCAGGGCATGCTGCGTCCTGAAAGGAAAAATTCGGAAGTATTCTTTCCGGACTGCTTGGCTACCACCAGGCCTATCACCAGAGAAATGATGAAAAAGGCTATGATAAAAATCCAGTCTGCTCCATTTAATGCCATAGTTCCAAATGCTTTTACCAGATGCAGCAATCACCTCCTGATTTTGCGATGATTGATGAGCCTGAAAATGATTACAATTACACTGTGTGGGCACACAAAAGGCTATTCCGATGGTAAAATAATAATATTCTATTCCTGCACCTAGTACCCTGAATGAAAATCCCGGAACCGGTACATCCCTCCTTGAATCGGGACCAATTATGTGGCCGGGGTCAATTTACCTTTCCTTCCCATAAAGCTAAATATTTCAGGAAATGTCCTTTCCGATTCCCATTTTTAGGTTAAACTTGCGCCTTTGAGTATAATTTAGAACCCTATGATTAAACCTACCTTATTGATCCTGGCGGCAGGCAAAGGTAGCCGTTACGGAGGGCTGAAGCAGATGGATGCATTTGGCCCCAATGGAGAAACCATCATTGACTACTCCATCTATGATGCCATCCAGGCTGGTTTTGAAAAAATCGTTTTCATTGTACGGGAATCCTTTGTGGAGGAATTCAAAGCCTTGTTCGAACCGAAATTCAAAAATCGCGTGGAGACCGTTTATGTCTGTCAGGAACTTGACGTCCTCCCGAAGGGATATGAAGCACCTCATGACCGTACCAAGCCCTGGGGAACAGCGCATGCCGTTTGGGTTGCCAGGGATGTCATCCATGAACCTTTTGCCGTGATCAATGCCGATGACTACTATGGCCAGGAAGCATTCCACACCATGGCAAAATTTCTGACCGAAGAGGTAAATGAGCAATTATACAGCTATGTTGCTTATTCACTGATCAATACTTTGAGCGAACACGGTACGGTGAACCGGGGTGTTTGCCATGTGGACGAAGAAGGATACCTGACCTCGGTGGAAGAGATCATAAAGATCCGCCGCCAATCCGACGGCACCATAAGTTATCCGAACCCTGATGGAGGCCCGGATCTGCTGCTTACCGAAGACACCCTGGTCTCTATGAATTTCTGGGGATTTCACCCTTCCTACTTTGAGTTGAGCGAGACCATATTAAAGCAGTTCCTAAGCCAGCATGGTCGTGAGGAAAAGTCGGAATTCTATATCCCTACAGCTGTCTTTACCATGATGCGGACCCATGGGATCAAAGTGCAATCGCTCTACAGTGAAGCTTCCTGGTTTGGCGTTACCTATCCGGAAGACAAACCCATGGTCCAGACGAGGTTAAATCAATTAATTACCAGCGGGGCATACCCTGACCAACTGTGGTAATATGAATAAAACAAGTTGGGATAACGATTGGATCCTACAGGAAATCGTACCTCAGTTTGACCTGGCCTTCGTTCAATCCATTCAAAGTGTGGGCTCTGGACACATCAATGACTCTTACCGGGTCATCACAGATTCTGGTGATGCCTTTCTTCAGCGCATCAATCATCAGGTATTTCGTCCGGTCAAAGAGCTAATGAATAATATGGAGCTGCTGCTTGACCTGATGCACCGCTCTCTTGAAAGCGCCTATCCAAAACTGATCCGGAGCCGTACTGGTGCAAACATGGTTTACGATGCACAATCCGACAGTTACTGGCGAATGACGACTTTCATACCGGGTGCCACCCTGACGAATACCACCGACCCGGAAATTGCCCGCGAAGCAGGAAAAGCCATCGCAACATTTCATCAAAAATCCAGACAACTGGATCCGGCAACATTTTTTCCGGTAATTCCGGATTTCCACGACATGTTCTGGCGCTATGAACAATTCTATGATGCCTGTGCAGAAGACAATTCAGACCGTCTGATGGGTGTTCTACCCCTGGTCGAATGGGTGGAATCCATGGAAGACACCATGACTGCCCTGCCCACAGAGGTCCTGCAGCACCATATCCCAATTCAGGTTGTTCACAATGACACCAAACTCGAGAACATCCTGTTCGATGAACGTCAGGAAGTGATCTGCCTGATCGATCTCGACACGGTAATGCCCGGTACCATCCTGTATGACGTGGGAGACGCGCTGCGGACACTACCGGTCAATCTGCCTGAGGATGCCGTCGATGTCGAAAAACTGGAAATATCAATCCCTCTCACGACTGCTTTCCTGGAAGGTTACCTGGCAATTCAGGGTAAGGAACTCAATGAATATGAGCTTACATGGCTCCCATTTGCCGCTCCCTATATGACATTTATCATGGGTATCCGGTTTTTAACCGATTACCTGTCTGGTGATGTCTATTACAAGACCAAAATTGATAAACACAATTTATTCCGTGCCCGCAACCAGTTTGCACTGGTAAAGAAGTGGCTCGAACTACAACCTGCCTTACAGGCTTTCGTCAGAGAACATTCTCAGAACATCAAATCAGCGGACCAGGGTTAAGTCGCCGGTAATGGTGGTTGTATGCAATACTCCTTCTTCTTCGTATTCTACCGAGATCCGGTAGATGTACGTTCCCGCCGGCACCATTGTACCCCCCACCAACCCATCCCATCCCGGGGTCATGGAAGGAATATCTGCCAACAATGATCCCCAGCGGTTCATGATCTGCATACGGAAGCTCCTGATAACTTTACCCGGTTCAGTATAAACGGTAAAATAGTCGTTAAACCCATCCCCATTGGGTGAGAAGAGGTTTGGGATGTAAATCTCGGGATGGTCACAGTCTTCGATTCTCACCTGAAATGTATCCGATATACTGCATGCCCCGAATTCATACATCAGTATGTACCTGCCGGCGGTGGTAATTGATTTAGCCGGTCCCCGGGTTCCGTCACTCCACACATAATCAAGAGCAGGGATGTCTGCCACCGAAACTTGCCATCCGGAACCGTTGCAAAGCGCCGTATCCGGGAATTGATAAGGCAGTGTATTTGTTATAAAATTGACCTGCATCGTATCGCGGGCACTGCAACCGTTTAAATCCGCCTCAGCCCAATAATGACCGCTCTCCAAAACCTGTCGGAATACGTCAGTGCTCCCATCATCCCAGGTAACAGTTGTTCCACTGGTTTCCACACCCAGTTCAATGGGGCCGGAATTGCACAGGGTGGTATCGCTTCCAAGGTCGATAACCGGAATCGGCTTCAATGAAATTTGCAGTGAATCAGCCTGAATACATCCTCCCAGCGAAGCTTTCAGGACAATTAACGTATCCTCATCAACCATGAGTTTATGTACCTCATCCGTGCTTCCATCTTCCCACACTAAAGTTGCCGGCCTAAGGAAGGCAGCATCAAAACTCCACCAACTCCCGGGACATAGCATCGTATCTGCAGGTAGCTTAACCTGTGGGGTGATCTGTTCAGCGATCAGAAAGGTATCTGTCACGACACAACCACCTGCCTCTATGGAAACCCAGGCGATACCGGGACTATCGAATGCATGGACCGGGCCAGATCCACCATCACTCCACCGCACTTCACCAGAAACATTTCCCAGATCGATGATCTTTGGATCACCCGTGCAGTAGTTCAATGTATCCGGCAATTCAAGACTTCCGGAAGACAAGGTGACCTGTATCGTATCCGAGAAGGAACAACCATCTTTATCCATCACAACTACATAAACGCCGCTGGTCGAAATCAGGATTGAAGATGTAATCTGGCCATCACTCCACAGATAAGTTGCTTCCGGGTCAGCGATCGCCCGCAGGGTATATTCAGTACCGCAAATCAAAGTGTCATTGCCCAAAATAGGTACAGCTGGTATTTTATCAAGGATCCTGAAACTGTCGCGACTGACGCACCCGCCGCTTTCAGCTTCCACCCAGTGCCACCCCGGATAAGTAAAAGAAGCATCCGGACCCAGTGAACCGTCACTCCAGGTAAAAGAAGCTGACCAGGGATCAAGATGGAATGAAACGCTATCCGTACTACAAATGGTGAACAATGTGTCCACCAGTATATTCGGTAAAATGATCTGGTCCAGGTAAATGCTGTCGGTAAATGTGCATCCTCCGGATGAAACGGTAGCCCGGTATATACCTTCTGCAGCTACAGAACGGTTCGGCGTAGTTGCCCCGTCACTCCACAAATAGGTTGCGTGCGGATCCGAAACAGTTATGTCAAATGCATAGGTGCCCTGCTCACATAGGTATGCCGTATCCGCTCCCAGGTCAAATTGAATCCCTTCAGGTGTCCTGATATTCAATGTGTCCCGGTATTCGCAATTTTGACCAAAATAGGCATACAGGGTGACCTGCCCCGGATCATGAACCTCCAGGTAGGAAGTCGAAATGGAATCATTCCAAACATACCACTGTGCACCGATAAGATCCACTTCATTAATTTTTAATGACTGACCAGAACACAGCGTCACATCTGCCCCCAGCAGTCCATCCAGGGTTACACCGCTATTCTGCTCGAACTGCCAGCCCAGATTATTACTGGCATCAACACTGTTTCGGCCGGCAAAAAATGTCGCTCCACCACGGGTCTCCTGGTCCCTGATAATAATGTTATCTCCGCTGACCACACCGCTGGCCATGGACACAACGGATCTTTTACCCGGGTCGGTAGACCGCAGAATGATGTAGGTACACGGAGTTCCCAGGATCCGCCAGTACTGGCCTATGACCTGAACTTTCCCGCTTTCAAGGACATACGTTCTCCCGGCATTGAATATCAAGCTGTCGAAAGTGTTTTCGGCTTCAATTCTGCCACTGCCATAGAATTCCACACGGCGGTATGATCCTCCTACATCGCCCTTGATGGTTCCATTGCCAGCCGGATTACTGAACAAAACATGGTACAATCGGTGCATACCGATGAGGTTAACCTGCGCCCCCACATGAGTAAGCAATAGCCGGGAATGGCCGGCATCAAGATTGACTTCTGGTGCATTTACGTGAAATGTTCCCAAGGTAGCCAGCCCCGCTCCATCCAGTTGAACCAGAGAATTTCCAAGTTTTACCTTCGCCTGATTGTACATCCGGAAAGTATTTCCGATGATGGAATAATCCGCCGTTATCAGGTGACCGTAACTGGCTTCCAGTGCGCGCATGTGCAAATCGTGTTCCAGGGTCCAGGTACCGAGGCCGATGAGTTCGATGGTCTGTGTATAAAAGGTGTCCATCGCGATGATCATATCCGGCGCATCACCCATCATACGGAGGGTTTCCAGAGACCAGTCTGCCTGGCCTTGGATGCGAATAGAGTGGTGTACTTCCAATTTAGGCAGATTGAATTGAATACCAACAACCGGATTGTTCCAGGTAAAGTCAAAACACTGCGCCAGCAACTTGCGGTCGGTATGGACCATCTGTCCGTCTACTGAAAAAGAGTGGTCATCAAAAATGACATTGTCATTGGCCGTAGGAATACATTCCCCGGGTGTTCCACCGGATGCAGCTGCCCAATGCATCGGATCTTCCCATAAGCCGCCTCCGCCAACCCAATAGAGGGTCCTGGCTGGATTCTCTGTAAATGACCAACCCGATGTATTGCCTTCATCGACCGAAGCAGAAGCTTTGATCTGCCCTCCTTCAGCAACAATATCCCGCACAGAAACCATGGACACGGCCTGGTCAGATGCAATCTTAAAAGATACTGCCGTACCAGGCACATTGGACTCAAGAACAGTCAAGCCTGCACAGGAACCGGAGACTTGGAGTTTATCGATATAAAAAGATGCACTGGTATTTCCAAATGAATAATGCTGTCCCGCGCCCAGACTTAATGTCCCAAAATGATGTGTGCCCAAAAATATTCCACGCCCCAGGATGGCAACCTCATCTATGCGGATGTCAAGATTCCCAAACCGGTTTAAAGTGATCTCATCCGCCTGAGAGTTCAGACTGTGAAGATGCAGGGTATTGCCTGTGCCGACATTAAAAAACGTCGCATTATTTCCCCAAAATATAAGATCAGCCAGATCGCCTGTGACGGTCATGCCACTCATCTGCAAGTTCCAGCTGTTTAGCCGTATGGTACTATTGCCAAGTTTTAGTCGACGTATTTCATAGGTCTGGGACTCTATGCCCTGGACATCAAGAGGCATTCCATTTAAGTCAAGTTCACCCTTTTTCAGACTCAGGGTACTTGTTGAAACCAATTTGCTCTTCAGTACCCAGCTACCGGAGCCATTGAACTTTACCGGTCCGGAAAATCCGGTGCCGGCAGGATCTATGCTATTGCCAGGTCCGGCAGACTGAAACGAAATACTTCCATAAAAGGCATTGATCATTCCCGGATCAAAAAGGAGGGAACCATTGATGACCAGGCTTACATCTTCTTTAGAATACATAACCGGCTTGCCGGTAGGAGCATCCCAGGTCATATTATTGCATTCGGCCATGGCTATCTTCACGGTGACGCTATCCTGACCTGTGATGAAGGACTTCGAATCAAAAAATACATCATCAGAGCCGGAGGGTATACATGCTCCCCCACTCCCTCCAGAGGTCAGTGACCAGTGGTAGGGGTCACTCCAGTCACCTTGTCCATTGACCCAATACAATTTTTTTGAGCCGGACGGATTGGCTATAACCCATCCCGTTGTTATCCCTGTGCCACTGCTGTTGCCGGCTGAAAAAACGCTACCGATTGCCTCAATATCCTGGATGCGTACATATTCAACCGATTGACTTACATCCGACTGCAGTGTAGCCGATACGCCGGGCTGGTCTGAACTTAAAAGAACCGGAGCTTCACAGGACCCGACAGCTACCAGCTGCCTGACCGGATACCAATTGGTAGCAGCGAATGTGTAGGTATGCCCGGCCGTCAATTCCAGCCGGTCCGTTTGAACCGGGCCACGGAACACTGCATTACTGCCCATCGTCAGATTGGAAAATGATATGTTCGGGATGGTTCCGCTAGCTGTTTTGTTATTGATGGTAAGCAGGCCATTGACATCGGTCGTGGATAAGGTAGCAAATGCCACCGGTTTACTTCCACCCAGTTGGACACTACAACTGCTCCCGCCCATCCAGATGGCTGATGCATTGGAGTTCAGATTTACCATGTCGGTTTGAACAAATAAGTCATTGGTATTTCCTGAAAATTGAATGGTACTGTTTTGCCAGGTGATTGTGGAAGATCCCATAGGATCCAGCCGGATGGAGGCTGCCTGGATACGGTATCCACCGCTATTCCAATTGCCTCCCATCAGGCGAATGGCATTTCCTGCAACCAGATTACTTTTCTGGGAGAGGGTATTACCGGATCCAAGATTGATTTCCAGATCGCCCAGCAGGGTTATACCACCAGTATTGATTTGTGTGACGGTACCGCTTCCCCAGAGGATGGTTTTGCCCTGGAGGCTCCATTGCATATCGCCAATCATAAGATCGCCATATACATTCAGGATCGATCCGGAGGATCCCGATAAAGTCGGCATTCCTGAAACGCTTTTCCATTCCATTCCGGCGCAAAAGACTTCGCCTACGATGGTCACAGTCTGATTGGGAGCTGAAAAGGAGTTATTATCAAAGATGACCCGGTCGAGAAAGCTCGGTACAGCGACTTGTTGGGTGCTTCCCCCTGAGGTGGTGGACCAATGGGTGATATCCGTCCAGTTTCCACTACCTCCTACCCAATAATAATCCGCACCCCAGAGGACCGTGGCATAAACGATCAGGATGGATGTAAAAACTAATCTCATGAAACCATTTCGGTGACAAAAACGAGGACGTAGAAATAGGTATGAAAATTCCATACCAAAAATGATTATCGCCGTGCCCATGGCATACTCCATTCATTGCCGCACCAGTGAATGCAATTATAATGGGACACGACAATCCTTATCTCAGGAGAGTGACTTCGATCTGTTGATGAGTCTATATTGTTCGAAATTCAAACCAATCCTTTCATAGCCTGTTTGTTAATGTATATATGGAAACTCCCGGTATTGTGATTGATCCCTTATTGGATGGTGTAAGCACCCTGCATGAATCCATTTCCTCCGAATCGCTTGAGCTGAGCCAGTATGTTCGAAACCCACAGAATGCCCTGATTGACCGGCTTGATGCGTATACGGACATCATCAATATCGAGATTGGTGACACCTCACTGATCCGGGCCCGGAACTTTGAGCGGGAATTTGATCTGAAACAGATTTGGCTAAAATTTGAAGGAAACAACCCATCCGGGACCCAGAAGGACCGCATCGCCTTTGCTCAATGCCTTGATGCTTTACGCCGGGAATACGACACCATCACGCTGGCCACCTGCGGCAATTATGGGGCTGCAATAAGTCTGGCTGCAAACCTGGCGGGGTTGCGCTGCCTGGTCTGTATTCCGGAAACCTATCACACTGAACGGGTGCAGGAAATGGAGGCCCAGGGCGCTCAAATCATCCGTACACCAGGGAAGTACGAGGATGCGGTATGGTACTCCCGGAAACTGGCTGAAGATGAAGGTTACTATGACGCCAATCCGGGAGGGAGCAATTCAGCTATTCAAATCATGGCTTATGCGGAAATAGCCAATGAATTGTACGATGTCCTCCGTGACGCTCCGAAGATCATCGCCGTTCCGGTCTCCAATGGCACTTTGCTCGCGGGAATCTACCGGGGGTTTGCAAGCTTATACAAAAGAGGCAAAACGTCCCGTATTCCACGTTTTGTCGCTGCCTCCTCTTATAAAAAGAACCCCATCATTTATTCCTTCAAGAAAGGCCTGGAAACCTGCGTCAATATCGAAGAAGATAAGATCAAGGAATCCCGTATCAACGAACCACTCATTAACTGGCACAGCTTCGACGGAAACGAGGCATTATGGGCTCTCAACCAAAGCCAGGGGGATGCATTTGACATCAGTGACCACAAGATGATGCAGTACAGCCGCCAACTGAAACAAAAAGAAGGTCTGCATGTCTTACCGGCATCCACGGTAGGGCTGGCAGCACTGCTGGAGATGCACAAGGCAGACCGGTTGGAGGGTGATCGCTATGTGGTTATTCTTACTGGCAGACACTGATCTGGCGCTTTTCTGGCTCCAAATGTCCAGGCACTTGGCCCCGTTCGTCGAAATACTTCGTCAACCGGCTCTTATCCATGTATCTTTCCAGTGTACTGGTACGTTCTGATATCTTTACGCATACTTGATTTATTAGTTCACGAAATACAATCTTAATGAGAACGATTTTTTTCGCTTTGCTGACCGGTTTGCTGGTCACCAATTTTTCCTATGCTCAAACGGCTGATGAAGTCATCGAGTCCTACCTGGAGACGATAGGAGGACGTGATGCCTTAACGGCGATCAAGACCATGAAGTCTGAAGGCAAAGTCAACTTTCAGGGTATGGAAATACCTTTTGTGATGTATCAAAAGGTTCCCGGATCTCAGAAATTGGTCATTAATTTCCAGGGTCAGGAAATCACCCAGATGTCATTTGACGGCAATGAAGGCTGGGGTACCAATTTCATGACCATGCAACCTGAAAAATGGGAGTCGGAGGACAGTGAAATCATGAAATCCGAAATGGATTTCCCGGAAGTTTTCCTCAATTACAAAGATAAGGGGTACACTGCCGAAATCGAAGGTGAAGAAAACATCGAGGGCACCGATTGCTACCGCCTGAAACTGACGAAGAAACCAATTACCGTTGATGGAAAAGAAGAAGAAAACTTTACATACTATTTCTTCGATAAAGAAACCAATGTACCGGTAATGGTTCGAAGCATGATTCACAAAGGTGATATGAAAGGCAAATCACAGGAGACTTTCATGAGTGATTACCAGGAAGTATCCGGTGTCTACCAACCGTTTACCCTGCAGATCAAACTCGATGGACAAGTCATGCAAAGTTTGACAATGGACAAAGTGGAAGTCAACATCGATATGGATGATTCGGTGTTTGCATTTCCCGGAAAGTAAACAGAAGTGGGAGCCTGCGGGTGGTTCCAATTACCTGCCGGCTTCCTCGTTCTTTTAAGCCAACTGAACATCCCCATTCTCAACAAAACTTGATGATATAATGAAAAAACTATATACGTTGGTCGCAGCGTTGCTGCTTTCTTTACCCACTTTCAGCCAACAGCCCATTACCATTAAAGGAGAAGAGCTTTTCGGTGGACTGAGAGGCCGCCACATCGGCCCGGCATTGATGAGTGGCCGTATTTCCCGCGTCACCGGCCACCCGACAGATTCCAGGATCATATATGTGGGAGCTGCCGGCGGCGGTGTCTGGCGTTCTGTGGATGCCGGTGTGACCTTTTCTTCCATCTTCGATAAATATGCCCAATCCATTGGCGCCATTGCTGTCGACCCTACCGATCCGGATCAGACGGTATGGGTAGGTACCGGTGAAACCTGGACCCGTAACAGCGTCTCTATAGGTGACGGAATCTACAAGACCACTAATGGTGGACAGAGCTGGAACAGCATGGGCCTTGAAAAATCCGAACACATCGCCAGCATTCAGATTGATCCGACGAATCACGACGTCGTCTATGTTGCGGTCATGGGCGCTCTGTGGGGCGACAGCGAAGATCGCGGCGTATATAAGACCATCGACGGTGGTAAGACCTGGTCAAAAATCCTGTACGTAAATCCTACAACCGGCTGTTCTGACCTGGCCATGGATCCCCGTGATCCCAAGGTCCTCTATGCAGCCTTTTGGGAGTTTCGCCGCACTGCCTGGTCTTTCAGCTCTGGAGGAGCATCTAGTGCACTCTACAAATCCACGGACGGAGGACAAACCTGGAATAAGATACACAATGGGTTCCCGGCAGGCCAACTGGGCCGCTTTGCCATCGCCATCGCGCCTTCCAATCCGGACATTGTTTACGCCGTGGTCGAAGCGGAAAAGGCAGAGGACAAAGGATTGTACCGTTCAGAAGATGCCGGTCAAACCTGGAAACACCTGAACTCGGATTTTGGACTCACGGTAAGACCTTTCTATTTTTCCCGTATCGTCATTGACCCTACCAATCCGGACATCATTGTCAAGGCCGGATTAAATGGATCCATCAGTAAGGACGGTGGAAAGACCTTCCGCGATATTAACGGTGGCGTTCATTCAGACCTGCATGATTTCTGGTTTGACCCCAATCACCCATCGACGATCTATCTAGGTTGCGACGGTGGGGTTTACCGTTCCTGGGATGGCGGGAATGCCTGGGAGATGGTCAAAGGGTTACCTGTATCGCAGTTTTACCAGGTGGCTGTGGATAATCAAAATCCGTATAAAGTCTATGGTGGTCTGCAGGACAATGGCTCCTGGGTCGGTGTTTCCTCAAAGCCGGGAGGCGTAGAAAACCGCGACTGGATTGGTGTGGGATTCGGAGATGGATTCCGTGTATTCCCCAATCCGGGCGACCCCAATATCGTCTATTCAGAGATGCAGGGTGCAGAAGGTGTCTGGCGCTTTGACCTGAAAAAAAATCAGTCCAAAACCATCAAGCCCTATGCCCAGGAGGGAGATCCTAAGCTTCGTTTTAACTGGAATACTCCCATCACCACCAGCCACCATAACCCCGACAGGTTATACATCGGCAGTCAATACCTCCACAAATCGAACGATCGTGGCGAAAGCTGGACCAAGATCTCGCCGGACCTGACCACCAACGACCCTGCGAAACAACAACAAGCAAATTCGGGAGGATTAAGCACCGACAACTCAGGCGCAGAGAACCATTGCACCATCTTTGCGATCGGCGAATCTCCGGTTGACGAGCAGGTAATCTGGATCGGAACCGACGATGGAAATGTCCAGGTGACCTTTGACGGTGGAAAATCTTGGAGCAATGTAACGGCAAACATTCCAGACTTACCGAAAAACACCTGGGCCTATTTTATTGAACCCAGCCACTTTGACAAACAAGCCGCATATGCCGTATTTGATGGCCACACCGCCAGCGACATGAATCCCTACGTATACAAGACAACCGACGGTGGCAAGACCTGGAAATCACTGGTCACCCCGGATATCAAAGGATTCTGCCGGACCATCCGGGAGGATTACGAAAACAGGAATTTGTTATTCCTGGGTACTGAATTAGGGCTGTACATCACCCTGGACGGAGGCCAGAACTGGTCACAGTTTACGAATAACGTACCTGCCGTAGCCGTCCACTGGATTGCTCAGCAGGAACGGGATGATGCCATCGTGCTGGCTACCCACGGCCGCGGATTGATCGTGATCGACAACATCAACCTATTGCGCCAGATCACTCCGGAAGTCACGACTCAGGAGTTGCATTTCCTGAAAAATAAAACAGCCATCATCCATGAAGCCAGTGGTTATGCAGGTTATTCCGGTGTTGGCGAATTTGTAGGGGAAAACCCATCTTCAGCAGCACAGATCGCTTATTTTATGAAGAGCCGACACACCTTTGGCAAAATGGTCATGGAAATTCTGGATAAGGACGGAAATGTCATTTCAGTCGTCACTCCGGGAAAATCCAAGGGCATCAATATCGTGGACTGGAACTACAGCTATAAGCGACCCAAGGTGGCCAAAGGTAAAACGCTGGCCTTCGGGGGCTTCAGTTCGCCTACCGTCCCTGCCGGAACCTATAAGGTGCGGATCACCAAAGGCAAGAACATCTTTGAAGAAGATCTAATGCTAAAATACGATCCGGAATCAATTCATTCGGAAGCAGATCATATTGCTCAGCACGAGACAGCCATGAAACTTTATCATATGAATGAAGATCTGGCTTACCTGGTGGACGAGATTGACAACCTTCACGAGGCTGGCATGAAATTGCAATCCGATCCGGTAAATAAAAAAATCGCCAACCTCCTGCCAGGGTTTGTCATGGGACTGGAAAAGCTTAAGGAACCACTGGTCGTCATGACGGGGGATAATTATGTGGGCACAGCTGAACCCTTGTTACGCGAGAAAATATCAACGCTTTATGGAGAGGTCGTAGGTTACAATGGCCGGCCTACAGAGGCTCAAATGCAAAACCTGACCTTGTTGGACGGAAAGCTTCAGGAAGCACTAAAATCAATGGAAACCATTCACACCCAACTCAATACCATCAATGGCCTCCTGGTTAAAGCCAAAAAGGAACCGATTA
Source organism: Lewinellaceae bacterium (assembly GCA_020636135.1). Taxonomy (NCBI): domain Bacteria; kingdom Pseudomonadati; phylum Bacteroidota; class Saprospiria; order Saprospirales; family Lewinellaceae; species Lewinellaceae bacterium. Next base: position 879,815 of record JACJYK010000001.1, on the reverse strand, counting down.
AGGTTCGCTCCAAAGAAGAATTTCTTGCCGCCGATGAATAATCGCAGCTAACTAATTTTCGTCAATTTTGATTGACCTGTTGAGATCCCTGCCTTCGGGCGGGGATTTTTTTTGCCTATTTTCGATTGAACTTTTGAAATTCAGGAACATGCACCGTGGAATATACTTTTCGATTGCCGTTCTTTTTGCCGGTGGCACATTACCAGGTCAGAATATGGCGCCTACCCTGGAATTAGGTCAACTGCTGAAAGTGCAACCAGCCATCCAGCCGAAAGCAACAGGGTTTTCGCTGGCTGATATCCGCCTCCTGGATTCTCCTTTCAAGAGGGCCATGGATATGAATGGCGCCTATCTCCTCGAGCTGGACCCTGACCGGCTTTTACACCGTTTTCATGAATACGCAGGATTACCTGTCAAAGGTGATTTATATGGCGGCTGGGAAGAAGGCACCCTGTCCGGCCACAGCCTGGGACATTACCTCACAGGTTGTGCCCAGATGTATGCTGCCACCGGTGACGATGCTTATAAAGAGCGTACAGATTATGTCGTGGATGAACTGGCGCGCTGCCAGGATGCGAGAGGAACAGGATATATCGGTGCCATTCCGAAAGAAGACTCAACCTGGAATGTGATCGCTTCCGGCCAGATCGTTTCCCGCGGTTTTGACCTCAACGGACTCTGGTCTCCCTGGTACAATCTGCACAAAGTATTTGCCGGCCTGCAGGATGTATACCAGTATACGGGGAATAAAAAAGCGTTGGATATTGCCATCAAATTTGCCGACTGGGTTGATACTAAATTTGCCGGCCTTTCAGAAGCGCAATGGCAGGAGATGCTGCTTTGCGAATATGGTGGGATGAACGATGCACTGGTCAATCTTTACGCGTTGACCGGGGATAAGAAATATCTGGATTTGTCCCGCAAATTTCACGACCGGGCCGTGCTGGATCCCCTGGCACACAGAGAAGACAATCTCGCTGGCAAACACGGAAATACCCAGATCCCAAAAGTGATCGGCTGCGCCCGGCGTTATGAAATGACCGGAGATGCTCAGGACTCCGCCATAGCTCAATTTTTCTGGGATCGCGTGGTCCATCACCATTCCTATGTCACCGGCAGCCATGGCATTTCGGAATATTTCGGAACAGCGGACAAGCTGAACGATAAACTCAGCGATGCCACCGGAGAAAGCTGCAATGTGTACAATATGCTGAAATTGACCCAGCATTTATTCACCTGGTCGGGAGATCCCGTTTATGCCGATTTCTACGAAAGGGCCCTGTACAATCACATCCTGGCATCCATCGACGGCCCCGGAGCATATTGTTATTTTATCCCTTTACGGCAGGGTACCAAAAGGCATTTCAGCAACAAGTTCAACTCTTTCTGGTGTTGTGTCGGGACCGCCATGGAGAACCACGGCAAATACGCCGAACACATCTATTTTACCGGGATGGATGGCAGCCTGATGGTTAATCTTTATCTGCCCAGTGTTTTGTCCTGGCAAGCAAAGGAAGTACAACTGAGTCAGACCGGAGATCCGGCCACCGGGGCTGTAACCATGAAGGTCGGTTGTGATGCTCCCCATGAATTCACCTTGAAATTAAGACATCCTGCGTGGGCGACCCAGGGCATGCGCATCTGGGTTAACGGAGCGCCTGTCCTGTCTCATTACAAGACTGCTGATTATGCCGTGATCCGTCGTATCTGGCATGACGGTGATGTGGTCCGCATCGAAATGCCGGCTGGTCTGCAGGAAGAATCCATGCCGGACAACCCGGACCGTATCGCACTGCTGTACGGCCCGTACGTATTGGCCGGGAAACTGCCTGAAACAGTGGAGGATCCGTTGTTCGAAGTACCTGTGATCGTCACAGAAGATCGTTCACCCAATTCCTGGGTAATCCAGGACGAACAGGCTCTGGCTTTTCACTCTGAACATAGTGGGAGACCTTACGAACTTTCCTTTATACCGTTTTACCGGGCCGATACCATCCGATATACCACGTACCTCGATTACTTTACCGATGCCGGATGGGAGCAGCGCAAAAAAGATTTCCTCGCCAAGCAACAAAAAGAAGCCGAAATCGAAAAAAGGACTGTGGACATCATGCGATTAGGGGAAATGCAACCCGAGCGTGATCACCATCTCACCAGTGTGGAAGCCTCCTATGTCTACGACGAATCCGGCCGGAAAGGTCGTGATGCCCGCAACGGAGGTTATTTTGAATTTGACATGAAAGTCGACCCACAGGCCCCCATGCAACTGTTGGCAACTTATTGGGGTTCAGACCGCGGCAAACGTTCGTTTGACATCCTGATCAATGGAAAGATTATCGGCTCCCAACAACTGAATGAGAACTTCCCGGGTGTTTTTTTTGACGTGGAATATCCGATCCCTCCTGCATTGAGCCATGGCAAAAATACCGTCCGCGTCCGCTTCCAGGGACATGAAGGCAACACCGCTGGTGTGGTCTATGGTGTCCGTACTTTAAAGCGCTGATCTTTATCCGACCGGTAAGATTTGTTTTTCACGTGTCTCATTAATCACCTCGGCCATTGCCAGATAAATTGCTGATGCCCCACATACCATGCCTTCCCAACCAGCAATGGTGCCGATGATGGCTGAGCCACTCCAATCCCGGATAGCAAGAAGCAAAAACAGGATCCAGAGGGAAAGGAAGATGAACTGCAGGACTTTGTTCTTGTTAAATGTCCCTATCCACATAAAGAAAGTAAACACACCCCACAGGAATAAGTACCATCCCATAAATGCTGCCCCGGTAGCTTCGCCTTTTGCCCAGCCAAATTCCGGAAATACCCACAAGGCAACCAGGGTGATCCAAAACAATCCATAGGAGGTAAAAGCGGTGGTACCAAATGTATTTCCTTTTTGGAATTCAAGAATCCCTGCAATTACCTGCGCAATGCCTCCGTAGAATATACCCATCGACAGGATCATGGCGCTTACCGGGAAAAATCCTGCATTGTGGATATTCAGCAATACGGTGGTCATACCAAAACCCATCAGGCCCAGAGGCGCCGGATTGGATAATTTCGCATCCATAATTTGTAAAATTTGTGATCATTAGGCTACAAAGACAACCCCTTCAGTGGTGTCCGTAATCTGAAGTATTAAGGTTGGCATTTTCTGAATTTCACAAGTTAGCAGGTGTGCCAATCCGAATTGATGAGTTGGGTCATGCCATGGAATAGATCAGATCATATCCACCCATCCGGTGGGTAATTCCGTTTTGATGCTAATTTTTTAGTTGTCAGGCAACAAACCATTACAGACCATCGTTTAATTAACAATATGTAAATGAGCCGTTCATACTCAGTTAACACAGAGGCGATACATTTGCAGCGTATGGATGGCTATACAAAAGAGTATAGTTCGATTAAAAGAAATTTGTTTCAATATTTCGCTTTAAGGGTTACCATTCTCAAGAAAAAGTCGACCATAACCGGTTGACTTTTTTTATCCCCGGACTGGAACGTCCTGACAAATAAGCTCCCCCGCCCGCTGTGATGCGCCCGGACCTCCAAGAATGGCCTTTAGTTTAACCACTTCTTTCGCCCACTGTCCTTCCGCATTCAGATTCAACAGGACCCTGAGGGCCTGAACAATACTCTCAGGAGTGCACTCATCCTGGATCAATTCGGGAACCAATGGTTTATCCAGGATCAGGTTGACCAGCGAGATGTACTTGACGCGTATCAGCCTTTTAGCTATCTGGTAGGATACCGGGCTCCCTTTATACACGACCACTAGAGGAACCCCAAACAAGGCGGTTTCCAGTGTCGCCGTTCCGGAGGTAACAACAGCTCCCGAGGCCGATGCCAATAAATCATAGGTACGGCCAGTAATGACCGGAACCTGATCATCCCGCAGGCCCGCATTATGGATAATATCGGAATACAGCAATGAATCCTGATGAGGTACACCTGCGATGACGAATTGATAGCCTGGAAAATGACGGACGACACCCAGCTGGACAGGGAGCAACCGTTCAATTTCCTGCTTGCGGCTACCGGGTAAGATTGCTATAACCGGCAGTTCAGTTTCAAGACTCAATGGTTCTGCCTTGTATTCCGGGATCACATCCAATAAAGGATGTCCGACATAATCTGCCTTCATCGAAAATCTTTCATAGAATGCCGGCTCAAAAGGCAAAATACACAGCATCTTGCGTATACTGGCCTTCAGTGCATATCCACGTTTTTCTTTCCAGGCCCAGATTTGAGGAGAGATGTAGTAATAAACCGGGATTTGCTTTGATTTTGCCCATTTCGCGATCCGCATATTAAAACCCGGGTAGTCGATCAAAATGAGCGCATCCGGCTTAAAGGCCAATAGGTCCTCCCTGCAAAATGATAAATTTCGCATGATGGTACCCAGGTGCCTGACTACTTCCACAAATCCCATGAAAGCAAGATCCTTATAATGCTTGCGCAGTTGGGCACCGGCAGCCTCCATCTTCTCGCCACCCCAGGCATATATGGTAGCATCCTTGTCCAGGGTATGAATTGCCCTGATCAGATTGCTTCCGTGCAAATCGCCGGATGCCTCGCCTGCAATGACGTAATAACGCATGATGCTTCCTTTAACCCAAATCAGCCATTACTGTTGACTGCGGACCCGGATCAGACACTTTCCATGATACTTAACTTGCGGTTCCCCTGCCAATGGCCTCGGGTAAAATCCGGAAACTGTACCGGACTGGAACCCAGTTGAACGGATATCGCGGAGATCGGCGTCACCCCGGACCATACTGCCGCATCGTAGACATCCATATCCAGAGGCAATCCTTGGTGCAGATTGTCGATAAGGCGATACATCATCACGAAGTCCATACCGCCATGCCCGCCATTCTTCTCGATTTCAGCCTTCAACTTATCCCAGATGGGGTGCTTGTATTGTTCCCGGTATTTCTTGTATTCCTCTTCGGGCAGCCAATCATGTTCTTCTTTACCCAATATGGAGAGCCGGCTCGGGTAACCTTCATGATATCCTTTCGTACCAGCCAGTGCATTAATCCGGTTATAAGGCCGTGGCGTCACCACATCATGGTGAACGGTAATCAACCGGCCTTTATCTGTCTTGATCAATGAGGTGTTCATATCGCCATGGGCGTAATCGGTCCGATTGTAAAACTCATTGTCTGGCTCAATGGACCGGGAAGCTTCAGACAAGCTCGCCTGAAGCGAAGACATCGAAACCAGATGATCAAAGCGGTCTCCTCTTCCGATGCCCATGTATTGTGCTACGGGGCCCAGACCATGGGTGGGGTACAGATTCCCGTCAGTCGTAACATGATGGCGTATCCGCCATTGATTGTAATAGCCAGTCTTACTCAGCATGGAGTCCCGCAAATTGTGGATGTAGGCACATTCACCGTAGGTCAGTGTACCCAGGACGCCCTGCTCTGCCATATTCAGCAGCCAGAGCTCTTCATCCCCGTAACAGACATTCTCCATCATCATGCAGTTGAGCTGGGTCTCTTCTGCGGTATCGACCATTTCCCAATGTTCGGCAAGGGTCACGGCAGCAGGCACTTCAGTAGCTACGTGTTTACCCTGACGCATGGCTTCGACACACATGGGTACATGGTTTTCCCAGGGAGTCACCACGATAACCAGGTCGATATCATCCCGCTTTACCATCTCTTTCCAGGCATCGGCATTCCCTGTATACACGGCAGGGTTCTGTCCATTCTCTTTTAAAAAATCCGCTGTCTTCTGAGCATATTCCGGCCGGATATCACAGATCGCTGTCAGTTTGGCCTTGGGATACAGAGCATGGACCAGTTTGGCGTGGAAGCTTCCCCGGTTACCCAATCCGATCATCCCGACTTTAACCTGATCCAGCGGCGCTTTCTTCAGGCCCATGACCGACTTTCCCCGTGCCTGCGGTGTTGAAGTAAGATCTTCCAGCTTGCGCTCTATGGCGCTGCGACTCATCTGATCGGGAGCAATCCCCAGGAATGTGGCAGCTATAGCGGAAGATCTGATGAATTTCCTCCGGCTATTTAGTTGATGATCCATGGCTGTATATTTAATTGGTTAAGGATTTCAAGATAGGTTTATGTTGGCATTTCTTATTCATGGCCAGAATGGAAATTACCTTTTGTTTGTGCAATCGCTCCCACTGTCATTGTCCCATCACGAGGAAGGGATCCATAGGTTGTAAGATCTCTTGTCATGAATTGATTGAGCTATGAAGTAACTAAAAATCAGAGATCACTCAATCTATCCAAACAATACGCTGGCAAAGCGAACAACCCAGGCAACTACGAGAAGGAAGGTAGCTAAAACCACTCCGCGCATGCTGTCAGGTGCATAGTTTTTACTAAACAAACGCATCAACAGCAAGTTGGAACAAATGGCTACCAATGCAAGGGTACGTGTTCGGAAAGTTGGTGAGAAACTGACATTGGCTAATAAATCGTGGTCTTCCATAAAATCGTAAATCGTAAGCAGGATCCCGTACAGGGCTACCGGCAGGCATACTCCCAGCAATAAACCCAATGCCAGATTGTTGCGTTTAAAAAACGTCATACTTCCAAATATTTTAGTCCAGGTAATGAAGCGTAAGTAGTCAGGTCATGTCCGGAAGGCACCACCGAGATGTAATCGTTTTGCAGCGCCCAGATGTCAGTGTCGTCAGCATGATCATCGACCTGAAATACACCGGTAAGCCAATAGTATTTCTGGCCTCGCGGATCCACTGCCTCCATAAATTCTTCGCGCCAGCGGCCCTCCGCCTGCTTGCACACCTTGATACCACGGATACGGCCATGGTCCGGGTAAGGAATATTGACATTGAGCAGACGGCTGTGCGGGATGCCACGTTCCATCACATCCCGGACGATCTTATCCACGTAAGGCCGGCAAGGATTGAAGTCTGCATCAAAGGCAAAGTTCAATAGCGAAAACCCGATGGAGTTTATTCCTTCCAGGGATGCTTCCATGGCGGCAGACATGGTGCCTGAATAAATGATGTTAATGGATGCATTCGAACCGTGATTGATACCCGATACACATAAATCCACTTTACGGTCTTTCAGGACGATGTGTTTAGCCAGTTTGACACAATCGACGGGTGTACCATTGCATTCATAGGCTTCCAGGCCCGGGAATACATTCACCTTATTGATCCGCAGCGGCTCCTCCAGGGTCACTGCGTGGCCTTTACCCGACTGGGGAGAATCGGGTGCAACCACGACGACATCGCCATGGGCACGGACGATGTCAACCAATACCCGGATGCCAGGCGCCACGATCCCGTCATCATTGGTCACTAAAATCAAGGGCTTGCTCATGGCTGCAAAATAAGACATTTACAGCCAGACTCCTTATAATGGAGTGAATTAGATATTAATTATTTTAAGCAGGTGTTCATGCCGGTCCCTCAGGAATCCGGGTAGTGAAACACCCTGAAGAGTATATCAGGCGGAAGCGGCTTCTTTTTCCAGCAAACTCACGAGGGATTGCATGGGTTGCATCCCCGACTGACGCCACAGCATTTTACCTTTTTTAAAGATCATAAAGGTCGGTACACCCTGGACCTTGTATTTGCTGGCCAGGGTCGGATTACGGTCAACATCAATTTTGACGATCCGTGCTTTGTCACCCACTTTGGATGCTACCTGCTGGAGTACCGGCGCCATGGCTTTACAGGGGCCACACCATTCGGCTGAAAAATCCACCAGAACCGGTTTGTTGCTGCTGATGATGTCTTTGAAGGATACTTTTTTTGTTTTCACGAGGAGTTGATTAAGGATTTAGAAATGTCCGGTTACCGTCGAACCGCATCACAAAAGTGAAACATTCTCCCGGTAGTCTGCGTGACGGGAGTCACATGGTAATTTTGAAGGTGGATGTTGCATGTTGAATGGGCCCGGAATTAATCAAAAAATTGCAACCGGAGACCTGCCCCTGGGAATTGCTTGGTTAACCTAATTTTGAATGTGGTCGATTCCTTTTCCCGTTACTTGTGCGAATTGCTGCGTCCAAAGCGGGAAAACGTTAATTTTGCACCGCTAAATGCAATAACTATGGCCAATGTACAGGTGGGTATTATTCAGATGAGCTGTGTGGCGGACAAGGCTCAAAACCTGGATAAAGCTCAGCAGCGGATCCGACTGGCTGCCGCAAAGGGAGCACAAATCATCTGCCTGCAGGAGTTGTTCACTTCACTCTATTTCTGTGACGAGGAGAATTACGACAATTTTGCCCTCGCAGAGACGATACCCGGACCTTCAACCAATGTTCTGGGACCATTGGCCAAAGAGTTGAATGTGGTCATCATTGCATCCCTTTTTGAAAAGCGGGCCCCTGGTCTCTATCACAATACGGTGGCCATCCTGGATGCAGATGGGAGTTACCTTGGCAAATACCGCAAAATGCACATCCCTGATGATCCGGCCTATTATGAGAAGTTTTACTTTACACCCGGTGATTTAGGATACAAAACGTTCAAGACCAGCTATGGCACCATAGGTGTCCTGATATGCTGGGACCAATGGTATCCGGAAGCTGCCCGCATTACCGCTCTGATGGGCGCGGAAATGCTCTTTTATCCAACTGCCATAGGCTGGGCGACCGACCAGGATGAGGCAACCAACAGTGAGCAATACCAGGCCTGGCAGACCATCCAGCGCAGCCACAGTGTGGCCAACGGTGTCCCTGTCATATCGGTCAACCGGGTAGGTTTCGAGCAAAATGGTGCCATGCAATTTTGGGGTGGCTCCTTCATAACCAATGCTTTCGGCCGCATACTGTATCAGGCATCCCATGAAGAGGAGGAGATCCATGTGGAAAACATTGACCTGGCTCAATCGGATCGCTACCGCACCCATTGGCCTTTCCTGCGGGATCGCCGAATCGATTCTTACCAACCTCTGCAGAAAAGGTTCATCGACGAAGTATAATCTATGGATAACACTGCCATGACGCCCCGACAACTCGGATACCGGTTCCCTGCTGAATTTGAGCCGCACGAAGCCATGTGGCTGAGCTGGCCGCATAACCCGGATACCTGGCCGGGCAAGATCGAAACCATCTATCCGTCCTATTGCGCCTTTATCAAGGAAGTAACGAAAAGTGAAGAGGTCCGGATCAATGTCGTAGATGAAGCTATGAAGGTGAAAGCCCGGCAGATGCTTCACGAAGCGGGGGTATCTCCGGACCGGATACGGTTCTATCACCATCCCACGAATGACGCATGGTGCAGGGATCACGGCCCTGCATTTGTAATTAACCCGAATGCTGCCCAGCCCAAAGCCATCATTGATTGGGGCTATAATGCCTGGGGTGGTAAATATCCTCCGTACGATCTCGATGATGTAATTCCTACCCTGATCGGAGAAAAGCTGGGATTGCCCGTTTTCTACCCGGGTATCGTTATGGAAGGCGGTTCGGTTGAGTTCAATGGTGACGGCACCCTGATAACTTCCACCGCCTGCCTGCTCAATCCAAACCGAAATCCGGATCTCAATCAGGGCCAGATTGAAGCACTGCTTTGCGAATATTATGGCGTGGAACAGATACTCTGGGTCGATGAAGGCATCATTGGTGACGACACCGATGGCCATATCGATGACACCGTTCGGTTTGTTAACCGGGACACCGTTCTCACTGTGATCGAGGACAACGTCCGGGATGAGAATCACGCCTTGTTGCAACAGAATCTGAAACAGCTTCAATCCATGCGTTTACGTGATGGGCAACCCTTAAACATCATAGAATTACCCATGCCTGATCCGGTGTATTATCAGGGTCAGCGTTTACCGGTATCGTATGCAAACTTCTATATTGCCAACCATGCTGTTATCGTACCGGTATTTCATAGCTCAAAGGATGACACTGCCTTACGGATCATTCAGGACTGTTTCCCCGGCCGTCAGGTAGTCGGAATCGATTCCCGCGATATCATCTGGGGACTGGGCAGCTTTCATTGCCTCAGCCAGCAGGAACCCTCTGTCTGATTTTGATTTCCAAGTGACAAACAGTACAAAGCATTGAGAAATGCACTATAACCATTGAGGTGAATACTATTTCATTACCTCCATGAAAGTTATGTGTATTGCACATGAAAGATTGTCAAGCTGACAACTTTTCCGGCGAGGCCGTTTTCTCCGTACCTCGGCATTTCTTTTTTCCCGGGAAGACCGGTGGCAAATTCATCACTTTCCAAATATTAACTGAATTGGCAGAGTCCTCATGATGGCTTCTTCTCATGGCCGGCCTCCATTTGACTGCAGGAATGAAGTATTAGACTCATAAATTATATGTAATAGGTAATTTATACATACCTAAAATGATTAACTTATCACAGCCTGACATATTACCTATAATCACCATGCTTAAGATAGTTTGATAATCAATACAATACATTAATAATGTATACACATTGAGTTAAACATGCATATATTCCTGGGTATTAATAACTTAATTAGTTATAATATGTAATAGGTACTTATTGTGGGTTAATCCTGAGTTCTTATTAAATCAGTCGCCTAAATTGCAGGTCGAATAAGATCCCGGCTATACATCATGCTCCGGCAATTGAGCCATTTAGCAATTCCTCATCAAACAGTTTATCTTCTCCAGGCTTGCTCCATCGCGATCTGGTATTCAATCCAAATCCATTCCTTTTGAATTTTACTGCCCCGCACGAATGTCGGTCTCCTCCTGCATTTCATCCACGAGCTGGCTGTGTACCTCGATCTTCGGTAAAATGGAGCAGGTGAATCGCCCTGAATTCCCTATTATTGTTGTGGTATGTGGTGGGTAAACTGGTAAGCCCTTGAACACTGCTGCTTCATCGAGTCAATAAAATCAACAGTATTAAAATGAAAAGGTCGCTGGTATTTCTTGTACTTATTCTGACATTTCTTCAATGGCAATGTTCCAAGACACCTGCAATTCGTTTGCTGGTCTTTTCAAAAACTGCGGTATTCCGCCACGAATCAATTCCTGCCGGCCAGGCGATGTTCTTTCAAATGGCTAAGGATCATGGCTTCACTGTTGACACTACGGAAGATGCCACTAAATTCACCCAGCAAAATCTAAAAAACTACAACGCTGTAGTTTTCCTGAACACAACCGGTGATGTTCTGAATCCAGAGCAAGAGCAGGAGATGCAACGCTATGTAGCCGCCGGCGGCGGTTTTATCGGAATACATGCCGCTGCCGATACAGAATACGACTGGCCCTGGTACGGCAAGCTGGTCGGCGCTTATTTCAACGGACACCCGAGCAATCCCAATGTCCGTGATGGTGCTTCCGATGTCGTCGTTAAAGACCACATCTGTACTTCGCACCTACCTGCACGATGGGAACGCACCGATGAATGGTACAACTACAAGAATATTAGCCCTGACATTCAGGTTCTGATCAACCTGGACGAATCGTCCTATGAAGGAGGAACCAATGGAGAGCAGCACCCCATAACCTGGATTCAGGAATATGGAGGGGGAAAGGTTTTCTACACCGGCATGGGCCATACCGATGAGACCTACAGCGAACCGGAATACATTCAGATGATCTGGGGCGCGGTCCAATATGTGACCGGCAACGGCCAGCTTCCCGACTACACCAAGCCTACTGTGGCCCCCGAGGAGAACCGCTTCACCAAAGTGGTACTGACCGACCATCTTGATGAACCGATGGAACTGGAATACCTTCCCGATGGACGATTGATCTGGATCGAACGCAAAGGCGACATCAAAGCTTACAACCCCGCTGATCAAAAAATCTCCACCATTACCCACATGACGGTACACCATGAACTGGAAGATGGCCTGCTGGGTATGGCCCTCGATCCAAATTATGCCAGCAACCACTGGATCTATTTTTATTACTCACCGGTAGGCAAAGTGGTCAATCGCTTGTCACGTTTTAATTTTGACGGTAAGACAATCGACATGGCTTCGGAGAAGGTCATCCTGGAAGTCAACACGCAGCGCGATGAATGTTGCCACTCAGGAGGAAGTGTTGAATTTGGAAATGACGGACAACTTTTCCTGTCGGTAGGAGACAATACCAACCCATTTGCGTCCGAAGGATACAATCCAAGCGACGAACGTCAGGGACGCAGTGCCTGGGATGCACAGCGTAGCTCCGGCAATACCAACGATTTACGCGGTAAGATCCTGCGTATTCATCCGGAGGCGGACGGCACCTATACCATTCCAGATGGCAACCTGTTTCCTAAAGACGGCAGTCAGGGAAGACCGGAGATTTTTGTGATGGGGTGCAGGAATCCATTCCGGACCTCCATTGATAAACATACTGGCTACCTTTACTGGGGGGATGTAGGACCTGACGCCAATAAAGACAGCATCGGCCGTGGGCCCCGCGGATACGATGAAGTTAATCAAGCCCGTAAAGCCGGCTATTTTGGCTGGCCATACTTCATCGGGAATAACTATGCCTATAACCGTTATGATTTTGCCACCGGAAAGTTAGGAGAACCACGGGATCCGATGGCTCCCGAAAACACATCACCAAACAATACCGGAGCTAAAATCCTTCCACCCGCTCAACCAGCCTACATTTGGTATCCTTATGCCAATTCACCTGATTTTCCGTTGGTCGGAACCGGCGGACGGAATGCCATGGCCGGTCCTGTATTCCACCTCAATGATTATCCGGACAACCCGGCACGATTCCCCGCCTATTACGATGGAAAATTGTTCACCTATGATTGGATCCGGGGTTGGATCATGTCGGTCACCATGGACTCCGCCGGAAACTTTGTGAGCATGGAACGATTTCTGCCCGGCATTCACTGGAACAACATGATCGACGTGGTCATGTCTCCACAGGGCGATATGTTCATGCTGGAATACGGGACCGTATGGTTTCACCTCAATCCGGATGCCCGGCTCGTTCATCTGACCTATACCGCAGGCAACCGGCCTCCTGTCCCTGACCTGACCGCAACAAAAGATGTTGGGGCAGCACCTTTGGTGGTCAACTTCTCTGCCGCAAAATCCAAGGACTACGATGGTGACAATCTGGAGTATACCTGGATGATCGGAGATCAGAAAGTATCCGGAAATGGAGCAACCATGACTCATAATTTTGCAGATCCCGGGATTTACGATGTAAAAATGACCGTCTCGGACAAGGCAGGAAATACCGCATCCTTAACCCAAACCATTCGTGTTGGTAACGAGCCGCCATCCGTCGCCTGGAAGCTGGATGGCAACCAATCGTTCTTCTGGGACAATGAACAACTGGGGTATCAGGTTGATGTGACCGACAAGGAAGATGGAAGCATAGCCTCAGGTATCGATCCGGCACACGTTATCGTTACCATGGACTACATTGAGGACGGAGCAGATATCAATAAAAGTGCCATTGATCATGCTTCCCAGGTTATGGCATCCAGTTTGATCCGTGGCAAAGAACTCCTTAATGGTAGCGACTGCATGACCTGCCATCAAATCGATATCGCTTCAATCGGCCCCAAGTATTTGGATGTTGCCGCAAAATATCACGGGGCTACCGATGCCGTTTCCTATCTGGCAGACAAAGTCATCAATGGAGGTGGCGGTGTATGGGGAGAGACTGCCATGGCAGCCCACCCGGCACTCAAAAAAGAAGAGGCTGAGCTTATAGTCCAGTATATTCTATCACTGGCAGACGAAAAACCCAAGGCTACTAATCTGGCCTCCAGCGGGAAGATAGACCTGAACAAGCAGAAACCCGGATTGCTCAACGACCGATACATTCTGATCGCTTCCTATACCGATCAAGGAGGTAATCAGGTCGGTCCTCTCGAAGCGCGCGATGTGGTCGTTTTAAGGCGTCCCACTATCCTTGCAGCAGCTTTCGATGCCGTAGATAAAGCACAAAAGTATGAGCTCAAAGCCGGGCAGGCTCCCGGGATCACTCAAGACATGGAGATCGTTATTGGTGCTTCCGGAGGGTATGTTGCATACAACGATATCGATCTGACCGGGATCGGCTCCATAACCCTGACCGGTAGTGCGCCGGCAAGCTTTATGGCTGGTGGTGTCGTGGATTTTCATCTTGACGCTGCGGATGGTCCGGTGATCGGTAGTGCAAATATCGAAACCAGGGATGGAATGGCTGCCGCTATGTTTAATAGGCCGGTTGCCATTCAAAAAACGGATGGCGTCCACAATTTGTATTTAACCTTTACTTCTGCTACGGGGGAAGGATCTGTGTGTACCTTAACCATGCTGTCGTTTGAGCCAGAGAAAAACATGTAATAAATAACCAAAAGTCAGGTACAAATAACCAGTAACCGTCACGCATCGAATACCGGCGGGGAAGTCATTCCTGTGATGTCTGTAGAAGGGTTTTCACATCAACGATGAATTGGACCATGGTTGTAATACTTTCTTTAACCGGAATCCTGATCACAGCTGTCTGGTTGTATATGCGCCAGGCCAAGTTCGGTAAAGATCCGCGAGGTCCGCATCTTGCCCGAATAGCTCATTCTCCAAACTTTCGAAAAGGGGCATTCCAAAATTTATCCGAAACCCCTGCACTTACCGAAGGGCACAATTATTTCAGCATTATATACGAGAACTATTTTAAGAACAAGTCGCGACAATATCCGAAAGACGAAATCCCGGCTATAAAAACCGACCTAAAAAACCTTCCGATTCATTCCAATATACTGGTCTGGTTCGGACATTCATCGTATTACCTCCAAGTCGACGGAAAACGGATATTAGTGGATCCTGTTTTTAGTGGCAACGCCTCTCCCCTGCCCGGAACCGTAAAATCATTTTTGGGCACCGATCGCTATTCGGCAGCCGACCTGCCGGACATCGATTATCTGTTGATTACGCACGATCATTACGACCATGTCGATTACGAAACCCTAATTGCCCTAAAAAGCAAAATCAAAACCATCCTGTGCGGATTAGGGGTAGGTTCCCATTTCGTACACTGGGGTTATTCCCCGGAAACAATTATCGAAAAAGACTGGTATGAAAAGGTGGAAATAGATACTGACTTTACTGTTTTTGTTGAACCGGCGAGGCATTTCTCCGGTCGAAAACTAACCAGAAACAAAACCTTATGGGTCTCTTATCTGCTTAAAACCCCGGGGATTTCCATATACCTGGGAGGTGATAGTGGTTACGATAAGCATTATGCGGCCATTGGAAGTAAATATACTCCGATCGATTTGGCCATATTAGACAATGGACAGTACGACAAAGCCTGGAAATACATTCATAACCACCCCGAAGACACCTTACAAGCGGCAATGGACTTAAAAGCAAAGCGGTTGTTTCCGGTTCATTCCTCAAAATTTGCATTAGCCGCACATGCCTGGGATGATCCGCTGAGAAGAATCAGTGACCTATCCAAATTAAACGGAGTACCTCTGGTCACTCCAATGATCGGCGAGCCCGTTGATCTAAATGATCCAAACCAGCAGTTTAAAGAATGGTGGAACACGGTTAGGTGACCAGAAGTCTCAGAATGCCTGCGTGGCCTTCGCCCCGGTAGATTGACCAATATGCGCTATCTTTATCATAAGTCGTGGACCTGATCACCGGTCTCAATGAACCCGAATAATATGATTGTACGCATAATAATTCCGGCAGTTTTCCTTTTCCTGAATCTCGCTGCAAATAGCCAGATTAATTTTCCATTATTTCTGGAAGGCACCTGGCAAATCGATGGAAAAAATACTTTTGAAACGTGGAAAAAAATATCCGGAAATCACCTTTAAGGATATTCGTTTGTCATGAAGGATTCTACAAAAATAATTACCGAGTCGCTGGAGATTTGGGTTAAAAATGGCAACCTGTATTATGCGGCTACAGTGCCGGATCAGAATGACGGTAAAACCGTTGTATTTAAGCTTGTACCTGGAAGTCTTACCAGCTATTCGTTTGAAAACCCGGAACATGACTTTCCCAACAAAATCATATACACCAACATCTCGGATGGAAAATTAATGGTAGAAGTTCTGGGCAACTCCGGAGCAGGCTTTACCCTGAACATGACCAGATTATCCATAAATTCACCAAATTGAATGCGTAAAGTACAGCAAACCAGTGTTTACAGGATTTCATCATAACAGAAAATAACAACACCATGGATAAAGCAACACAAACCATGATCGACAACCTGCACAAAAACACAGGGAAGACCTTGGAGGAATGGGTAGCCATTGTCCGCAAAGAACAATTTGCCAAGCACGGTGAGATCCTAAAATACCTAAAGACGGAGCATGGCTTTACCCATGGATTTGCCAATCTGGTGGCTATGAAAGCCCGGGAAGCAGATGCCGGTTCTGTGGAAAATAAAGACGAGCTCATCGAAGAGCAGTACAAGGGGAAAGAACACATGCGTCCGATTTTTGACAAACTGATGCAAGGGATCTTACTATTCGGCAAAGATGTCGAAGTAGCGCCCAAGCGGGCCTACGTGAGTTTACGGCGCAAGAAACAATTTGCTCTTTTGCAACCGGCTACAAAAACGCGATTTGAGGTCGGTCTGAACCTGAAAGAGCTTGAAAATCAGGGGAAACTGGCTCCCAGCTCCAACGCGATGTGTTCACATAAGATTAACCTTACCAGTATCGAGGATATTGACACGGAGGTAATAGACTGGCTCCGGGCAGCTTACGAACAGGCCGGTTAAAACAGGATAGATTTTATCCAATGAAGGCCCTGGTCAGGAGTAACTAGTATTGGGTCCATGGGAGGCGACAATTGGCCACCAAAAAGGAAACATACGAAAAATCCAACCCGTTAAATCAGCAGCTGATGGATGCCCTTTCGGTTTAGCCCGGTTTCAATAATCCCGAAATGATCATTCAGCTTGGCCAAGCATCCCTGGTTCTCTATGATGGATCGATCAGACTATAGTAGGACTAAATGCTGTCAAATGCTTCGATTCAACACGGAGCGGAGAAAATCCCACTTGGAAATCATATATTGAACATGTCCAGCAGCACCCTGAAAAACCAAATGATCAATGAATGCGAAAATCGAAAAATATGCCCAGATCTCGGAAATTGTGGGGGCTGTCGCGGTAGTCATTTCCCTCATCTATGTAGGAATCAGTATAAGGCAAAACACGAAAGCCGTACAAGTCGCTAATCATCAGGCTCTGGTGTCGATGGATATGGAAAAAAACGCCTGGTTCCGGGTGCCGGGATTCGCAGAAATCTATGAAATAGCACTGACGAACCAGGACTCTCTATTGCCTGCCCAGGTTATCCAGCTCAATACCTTCATTGCGGACATGTTTAATGCCTGGGAGTTCGCATTCATTACCTATCATAAAGGGGCCATGGAAGAAAAGATATGGCAAGGATGGAATGGCTATTACCAGAGCCAGCTGGATATCGACCCATTTTATCGATTCTGGGAAAGTCATAAATCAGGTTTCTCTAAGGAGTTTGCACGCTATATTGAGTCAGTAGAAACCGATCAGTAATACAGCCACAGAAGAAATTGGAATCAAATAGCTCCATCAGTTAAAAATAGCCAAACAATGGAAAACCGATCCCCTGACAAAATGAAAGCCTTATGGCTCACCGAATATGGAAAAAAGCCTGAGCTGAAGGTTTTAGATGTACCCAAACCGGACAAAAGGGAAGTCTTGATAAAAATTGCCGCGTCGCCTATCAATCCCTCCGATGCCATTTTTCTGCAGGGAAAATACCCAAACAAGAAATCCTTACCGGTTATTCCCGGCTTTGAAGCAAGTGGTCAGGTGGTAGCTACCGGCAATCATTTTCTTGCCAAACGCCTGCGTGGAAAAAATGTAGCTTGTTTTGCCCCGTTGACCGGCAATGGCTCCTGGGCAGAATACATGGTCACCGATTTTACGTTTGTGTCCCCATTAATGAAAGACCTACCGGTTGATCAGGGCTCCATGCTCATGGTTAATCCTACCACGGCGCTGGCCTTTATCGATATCTGTAAGAAAAATAATTATAAGGCGATGGTGAATACGGCGGCCGCCAGTGCATTGGGGAAAATGCTCATCAAAGCGTGTTCGGATGCAAAAATAACCCTCATCAATGTTGTTCACCGGCAGGAACAGGTGGAGCTGCTTGCCAAACTTGGCGCTGAATTCGTGTTAAACAGCAGTGATGCAGACTACCTTACTCAATTAAGAGCTATTTGCAAGCAGGAAAACGCTATGATTGCTTTTGACGCCATTGGTGGCTCCAGCACACAGGATCTATTAAGCGCCCTGCCCAAAGGTGGTGAAGTCCGCATTTATGGACGCTTGTCCGGGGATTTCTTTACCGCTGATGTGACCAATATCCTGTTTGAACGAAAACAAGTAAGCGGGTTCTGGCTGTCGGAATGGATAACCCGGCAACCGCTGCTTAAATTATTAAAGATTTTAAAAAATGCCCAAAAATTAATATCGTCCGGGCAGGAGATAATCATCCAAAAAAAAATCTCGCTGGATGAATTTGATGGTGGAATCGAAGATTATTTAGCCAACATGACCGCCGGTAAAGTATTGCTTTGCCCATAGGCTTCTAACAAACGAAGTCTTCCACCAGCAGATAAATTAATATCTATGAGCAATTTTATCAGAAATTTACGCCGGTTATGGCTGTCTGAAAATCGATTCAGTAAATACCTTGTATATGCTATTGGTGAAATTATTCTGGTGGTGATCGGGATCCTCATTGCCCTGCAAATCAATGAATGGAATGAAAGGAGGCAACACCATCAGGAAGAAAACAGGATATTACTAAGTCTTAAAAAAGATTTGATTAACGATACCTTACAATTAACCTATAACATTATAACAGCGAAAGACAGAACAGCACAAATTGATTCGGTCTACATTGCACTCAGTAACCCCCACCAGTTTACTTCAGGTAAGTTTCTTCGAATGGCCTATACATTGGCCAGCAGTAATGAATTCAATGTCAACAGCGGCACTTTTGATGAAAGTTTATCTTCCGGTTTCCTAAAATACATTCGTAATGATTTACTCCGTCAACAGATCTTCGAATATTACCGCATTTCCAAATTGAATGAAAACGACAAATATGCAACACAACAAAAATTCGATGTCGTTTTTCCGACCATGTTCAAAACCTTATCCACATCAAAAGATTTTTTTGATCAATTTATTGGACACCCCTCTGCATTCAAGCAGCTGGATATTGAAAGTTTATCCCGCAACATTGAATTTATTGCAGCAGTAAATCAGCGATATTCATCGGAGAAAAACCAGATTCAGCATTGGCATCATTTTATTACAATGAGCAAGAGTCTGATCTTTGCTATTGAAACGGAGCTTGAAATTTCTGATTAGCTCAGTCAAACAAAGCTATTGCTTTTTCCAACAGGTTCCTTTCCCTTCTTTTCTGATTAAGAATTGTTTAAACCAGAATTACTTCCAGATGTTTGATCTTTCAGGATCATCAATAGTCATACCATGAATGGAAATGCATTAAACCAAAAAGTCGCACTGGTGACCGGCGCCGGATCAGGCATTGGAAGGGCAGTAGCACTTGCTTACGCCAGGGAAGGAGCCTCCGTGATGGTTTCCGACATCTCTGATGAAGGAGGAAATGAAACGGTGGACCTGATAACCGCGGTCGGGGGCACGGCGGCCTATTTTCATGCAGACACTTCCACACCGGAGGACAACGAAGCGCTGTTAAAGGCCACCATCAAAAAATTTGGCAAACTGGATGTTGCCTGCAACAATGCCGGCATCGGAGGCGAAGCTGCCCTGACCGGTGATTACAGCCTCGAAAGCTGGAAAAAAGTTCTTGATGTCAACCTGAACGGTGTATTCTACGGATGCAAATATCAACTAAAAGCCATGGTGGACAATGGTAGTGGAGCTATTGTGAATATGGCATCCGTCCATGGTACCGTCGCAGCACCTTTATCCAGTGCGTACACCACCTCCAAACATGGATTGGTGGGACTCACCAAAAATATCGCAACGGAATACGGCGCTCTGAACATTCGGTGCAATGCTGTCGGACCCGGGTACATCCTTACTCCCCTCCTAGAAAAGCACGCTAATGACGAATTACTTGAACTTTTGAGACAAAGGCATCCTATCGGCCGCCTTGGTAAACCGGAAGAGGTCGCTGAACTGGTATTATTCCTAAGTTCCGATAAAGCATCCTTTATAACGGGTGGATATTATCTGGTTGATGGAGGATATACCGCAGTATAACACAGGTTTTAAGAGCTGTAGATATCCAATCATTTATTTTTTGAAGTCCCCGGAGCTGAAGAATGCGCTTCAGAATAAAAACATCAGATCTATTTTAGGTATTGAGTCCCATAGTCTTTTTGTTTGTCCACGGACCCCAATATTCAACATTTCCAGTGCGGATCGAAGTGATATTATTTGAGATTAAATATCCCGTACCTGTTCATCGGATTACCGGGTCCATGCGTTTTATTTCGTTCGATTGGTTAATGTCCCACGTGAATAAAGAAATTAACGTAAATTAGGTAGAGGCATTAAATGTGCTTCAGGCAATATTACTGTAAAGATCAATTTCATGGTACATGAAATATTCAATTCCATTTATCCTGGCAATTATCCTGATTTTATTGGGACCAATATCAAGATGCCATCAAAAAGTCAATAACCCCAATCCTGCCCTGAACCAAATCGAACTGCTTCGCGGAGATATCATCATGTGCAGCGGGAAAGACTTCGGAGAAGTAGATTTTGCCATGTCCTGCGACTATTCGGTCCGGGAAACTTTTGAGCTGGCTATATCGCTGTTGCATTCGTTTGAATACGATGAAGCGGAGAAGGCATTTGTACAGGTTATTGATGCCGATCCGAATTGTGCAATGGCCTACTGGGGAATCGCAATGAGCATCTACCATGCCTTATGGGAGCCGCCGGGACCGGAACAATTGAAGAAAGGTGAAAAGATCCTACAAATTGCTGCGACCATTCCAAAGACAGAAAGAGAGGCGGAATACCTTGCTGCCATCGGCGAATATTATCACCACTGGGAAAGCGCCGATCCGAAAACCAGAGCACAAAAAATGGCTGACAAAATGGAGGCCATCTATTTGAAATACCCGGACGATAACGAGGCTGCCATCCTCTATGCGCTGGCGCTAAATACCACCGCCGACCCTGCCGATCAAAATTTCACCAACCAGCGGAAAGCGGGCAGCATTCTCGAATCCCTTTTCTCAGACCATCCGAATCACCCTGGAATAGCCCATTACATCATCCACAATTATGACAATCCGGTATTGGCGTCCAAGGCCCTGGTCACTGCTCGCAAGTATGCGCAAATTGCTCCGGCTTCTGCGCATGCACAACATATGCCCTCCCATATTTTTACCCGATTGGGTCTATGGGATGAATCGATTGAGTCCAATTTAAACTCCATAGCTTCAGCAGTCTGTTATGCAGACCAGGCAGGATTTAATGCTCATTGGGATGAAGAATTACATGGCATGGATTACATTGTATACGCCTACCTGCAACGCGGCAACAATGGTCAAGCTGCTGCCCAAAACGATTACCTGAAAACTTTTGAAAAAGTATATCCCGTAAATTTTAAAGTTGCTTATGCCATGGCAGCTATACCCGCAAGAATGGTTTTGGAAAATAAGGATTGGAAAACCGCAGCAAATTTGACCCTGCCACCGATGGACTTCCCCTGGGAGCAGTTTCCCTGGCAAGCTTCCATCCTGCATTTTACCCGTGCACTCGGTGCTGCACATACCGGAGATCTCCAAGCAGCCTACTCCGAGCTCGCGCAACTTGACACGCTCCAGGCAAAATTATCCAGGGCGAATAATACCTATCAGGCCAACCAGGTCATGATTCAGTCACTGGCCGCTAAAGGCTGGATCAAGTGGGCTGAAGGCAATTTTGAAGAGGCCTTGAGCCTGATGGAAGATGCAGCAAACCGTGAAGACCATACCACCAAACATCCGGTGACCCCATGCGAAGTATTGCCTGCCCGGGAGCTTCTTGCCGATCTGCTCCTGACAATTGACCGACCGGAACAGGCACTAATGGCCTATCAAATGGATCTGAATACGCATCCAAACCGCTTAAATGGGCTTTATGGTGCTGCTGTATCTGCACTAAAACTGAATGATACCGAAGCAGCAAAAAACTATTACCAGAAGTTGGCAGATCTGGCTGGCGGCGAAGTGAGTGAGCGTTCAGAGATCGCTGAAGCATCGGACTACCTGTTTACCCATCAATAGAGATAACTGGCGTAATCCAAAACACAGAAGGAATGCCAACTTGCGACTCTAATCCTGCGGGCTGGCCATTAATTTTCCAATTTTTTTATGGCCTCAAGAGCAGAGGGCAGGTCAGGACGTATGGCGAGCGCCTGTTTGTACGCTTTCAGTGCGGCATTCCGGTCACCGCTTTTCAACAAAGCCTCACCGTAGCTGTCCCAGCAGTTGGCTATGTCCGGAAATAATTCAGTATTCAGTTTAAAGATCTGTAATGCCTCGGAGGTCATGCCGGAATACAGCAAATTGTAGCCGATCTGATTCAACCATACATCCCCGGGCTCACGATCTTCGGTGCCCGCAATGAGCTCCGCAAAGTGTTCCTTCAAATAGCCGATGCCCTGATCACGATAGGCTGAATAGAGTTGCGGAATCAGGGGAAGGGCCGGCGCAGTTGGTTCTTTCCCATCGATCAATCCGTAAATGGCCTTGCCCAGATTTTCGGCCACCGGCTCGTCCATGTTAGCCAATACAATGACATCAAGATGGCGTTGAATGTCCACCAACGCCAGAGCATTGGCACCTTCGAATCCACCGGCTACCGGAATGGCGCCACCATCTTTCTTCAACTGCTGGATAAAAGGATAAAAATCGTCGTATTGCTTTCCTGCCGGACTTACCATTTGATCTGAAAAGAAATAAGCCTCAACAAATTTGAACAAGTCTTCAACCGTCATGATAAAACCACCGGCAGGTGTCGGTATCAATAACAGATTCTCATTGTTTTCCAAGGATCCGAACATCGTCTTCATGTACCCGATCGCCCGGTTTGCCGTAACTTCCTTCTTTTCGTCAACCACCGTATGGGTCATGCCCAGAGGAATCACAATCCGATCCAGGATGTTCTGGTAAAATGGCTTACCAGTCACTTCCTCGATGATACCACCCAGCAACAGGTATCCTGCATTGCTGTATTGCCATTCTGTTCCCGGCTCAAAATCCAGCGGCATTTTACGAATCCTTTCGACCAGTGCAGGGATTGTCTGCTGGCTTTTTGGCAAATCAAAAAAGCCCGGCTCCTGCATATAATCTCCATAACCAGAAGTATGATCAATCAACTCTTTGACAGTCACTTTAGCGGCTGCTTCTTCGGGAAACCCATTCAGAAATTTACCCAAATGATCGTCCGGCTGTATCTTTCCTTCTTCGATCAACTGCATAACCAGAACTTTGGTAAACAGCTTATTGATGGATCCAATGTCAAAATACGTACCCAGGGTATTGGTTGTTCCTTTTTCCCGGTTGGATAACCCAAATGCCTTTTGATAGACCGGCTTACCATTTTCAGCCACAAGCACTACCCCGGAAAATATATCCAGGTCACGATACTGTTGTACCAGGGCATCAAGTTCTACGGCTAACTGCTCAGGATTTTCAATAGCCTGGCCAGACAGCATTTTGACACCGCACAGGTTTGTGATGACCAGAAATGCAATGGTGATTCTTCTCATTTGGTGTAATTTATCCTTCAAGGTTACGGTCAATTAACCAGGTTATCAAGTTCATGTGACCACGATCGGTTCATTTGGTACCAGCAGGGAGGTATTTGTGATGTCCCTGCACCCTGAACTTGTTCAATCCCAAAACAAAAATTGACTATCCTGCCCACTGATTTATAAGTATCTGTACATAAATTTATCATGAAAACACGTCAGGCTTGCGTAAATTATCATTATTTGGTTCCGGGAGTCCAGAAGAATTCATTAGACAAATCGGAAAAAAAGCACTGAATATTAAAACCTACTGGTGAGCATGATTAAAACCGAACGGCTTTACCTCAGCTTGCTGAATATGTCCGATCAGGAATTTATTCTTGAATTGGTCAATATGCCGGAATGGATCCGGTACATCGGTGACCGTAATGTCCATTCACTTTCGGATGCACAACTTTATATTCAAAATGCCAGGAACGACGCCGGATCGGATTACTGGACTGTGAAAAGGCATGGAGAAGAAGATCCCATCGGCATGATTACATTCATGAAGAGGGATTATCTGCCACATCATGATGTCGGTTATGCCTTTCTGTCTGCATACACCAATCAGGGTTATGCCCTGGAAGCCACCCGGGCAGTAATGGATTACATATTCCATGGTCAGACAATCGATAAAATTCTGGCTATCTCATTGCCGGACAATGAAAAATCGATCCGGCTACTCAAGCGAATGGGATTAAAAATTGAAAAGGAAATTGAAGTCAAAAAACAATTATTATCCGTTTATTCAATTTCAGCAGATCAATACAAAATTGACCAGCTTACAACTCGTTTTTTTAATCTTTTTACCAATACCAACCAACAAGTTCCTCCATTGCAGGAAATTTATTCCATTTGCCTGCCTGAAGCGAACATCATTAAATTCAGCTCGGGACAGACGGAAATATTTGACCTCAATGCATTCCTTAAACCCAGAGAATTATTATTAACAAACGGAACATTGACCGGATTCAGTGAATGGGAAATATCAGATGAAACCCGGATCAGTCATCATATCGCCCAACGTATTTCACGTTACGCCAAAAGCGGATGTCTCAATGGCAATGATTTTACTGGCTCCGGCACCAAACTATTTCAATTCGCAAAAGCCGGCCCGGATTGGAAAATCGCCAATGTAATTTGGGAGGATGACCATGTATGACACCATTTCCAAATCAGGATTACAGGATATGAAAAGGTTAACATGAATAAAATACTCAGATATACCGGTAAAGACCTTCAGAATATTGAATTGGAGGACTGGCTGAACCGGAAACCTGCCGAACTACGGCCTATCGCCAGCAAATGGATTAAGGTGATCCATCACTGCGGCCCGGATGTTCAGGGTATCTTTCATGATAATTATCCGATGGGCTGTGTGGACCATGCTCCATTCGCCTATGTCAATGTCTACAGTGCACATGTAAACGTCGGTTTCTTTTATGGGGCAACCCTGCCTGACCCATCCGGAATACTGGAAGGAACCGGAAAACTGGGCCGGCATATCAAACTCAGGCCTGATCAGGTATACGAGGAACAGGCCGTTAGACAACTCATCCAACTGGCTTACCAGGACATCCTGCAGCGCACAATCTGGGAATAGCATCCAGCTATTGCTTCCAGTATTTGTCTCCTACTTTTTTGGCACCCAACACCATCAGGGTCCGCTATAAAAATTTACTTTCCTTCCGACAAACCTGAAATCATTTTTGATATCTTTAATAGCAAGCCCCATAACCGCTGGAAACGCTTAATAAATGACTCGAAGAACAACCCTGCTTATTTCCGCAGCGATTGCATTCGGACTCGGATTTGCATTACGGTCCTCCTTGAACAATCAAACCACAAATACAACATCAATGAAGAGAGTAACTGGTATCGGTGGCATCTTTTTTAAATGCAAGGATCCCGACCAAATGAAAGAATGGTATAAAACCCATCTTGGATTCAAAGCCGACCCTTATGGGGTACAGTTTGAATGGCGCGACGAGGAAGACCCTTCCAAAAAAGGTTCTACGGTGTGGAGCCCATTCCCGGAAAAGACCGGCTATTTTGCACCCTCAGAAAAGGATTTCATGATCAACTACCGCGTCGAAAATCTGGAAGAGCTCGTTACGGCACTTAAGGAGGAAGGCGTAACCATCGTGGATGATCTGGCAACCTACGATTACGGTAAATTCATCCATATCCTGGATCCGGAAGGCAATAAAATTGAATTGTGGGAGCCTATTGAATAAAATCAGTTCACCTCATTAGTTATGCAAATTAAATCCGGACAGCTTGCTTTAGATTAACGACCCGGATTGAAGAACATCGTGACTATCCAAGATATGCACCTGCTACTCCTATTACTGGAACCATATCCAATCTCTTCTATACGCCATAGCTTGCTATGGCTCCTCAGCAAATCACTTGCTCATCTTGCATAAATGTCCCTTGTCACGAATGCTATTGCATGATTTGGGTTGAATGTGCGCAGATAGTTTATTTATGGTTAACCACACAACACATCATATCAATAAAAAAATAAATCAAGTTCATAGCTGGAATGAACTTGATTTATCAAATAATTTATTCTTTCTTCTTATTATTGAATATTACCCATTGTGCAACTGGTGCATCCTCCAGTGGTACACTTCCAGCCAATATGAATAAATCCCTTGGTTATTTCTTCCAGGGTACATCCACTTTGTCCACTTGAGCAACTACAATTAGGGTCTCTTGTTTCCAATTTGGCATTCTCCTTCTTTACCGGAATGTTTAAATAGCAACCAAAACCTAAAAAATTCACCATTACCGGTTGGAGAATTCTATCATCACTAGAAAACAATTCATCATTGAATGACGAAATTTGCGCTTCCCGCATAATAAATTCTTTGTATAGCGCTTGTACTTCCGGTATATTTAATAAATAATTTGGTAATGGTTTCAATTCTTTCACTTCGGAATCATTATCTACTTTATTTATTCCAACTCCAAAATTTACAAACACAAGTTTTTCACCTTGCAAGGCTTTATCAACATCAGCAAATGGCACAATGATTTGTTCATTGTCAGCTCCCCACTTTCCTGTGCATGATTGCGGATCGTTTTCTGGACATGAAGAACACCCTACATTATCACTAATGTAAATCACATCGCACCCACCGGAACATTTACTGGTACACGTATATGTTTTCACATAGGAATAGGTACCTTCACCAAAATTATAGTCAATTAATCTCCAACCTGCCGGAAAATCAAAAGCAACTTCGCCCCTGGTGACATAATTTGAAATCGTTCCATCGGGAAATCTCAATCCGGCTATCGTTGCCCCATTCAATACTTCCGGGACCTTTTCGAATCCCACTTGTTCGGGTAAAATTTCTTGTTCAGTTTCAGAGACTTTGCATCCATGTGTAATAAGCAATAGGACTGCCATTACCCATAAAAGTAATTTTTTCATAACTCAAAGATTTAGTGGTAATCAAATCCTGAAAGGTAGTGCCAAGGTAGTGCCAAGGTAGTGCCAAGGTAGTGCCAATCAGCTTAACTGATTTCCAATATAGTAGAATTCCTGGTCAAGATCAAAATTTTAACATGTTCGTTTAAAGGAATCGAAGTCTTCAATTGGCTATCCGAATAATTAATTAATTTTCAACCCAAATCATGCAATAGACCCTTTCATTTACTACAGTATTGCTGTTGCAGGCAAAATTGGAAATGCATGAACAAATATGACACAACGCAACTAAAATTAATCCAGTGACAACATCGAATTAATACACAAACATGGCTAAACAAGATGTGCACCTGCTCCTGCCCTTCCTGGAACCATTCGACCCCGGCAAACGAGACCTGGTCTTATGGCTGCGTGATTTCGCCTGGGATCTTTGTCCGACCGCCAATGAATTGATCTACGATAATTACAATGCCGTTGCATTGGGATGGAGCCCCACGGACCGGCAGAGTCAAACGGCCTGCACGCTATCGATAGGTAGAACCAGCATGAATGTTCTTTTTGGATTTTACTGGGGCACTTCATTACAAGATCCGAATAAAGTCCTTCGTGGCGGGGGCAATCAATTCCGGTCTATTTTGGTGCCCGACCTGGACACCTTTCCGAAAAGGGCTGCGGAGCAACTGGTTCATGAAGCCTATACATTATCCCTATCCAAGGTAAAGGACTCCAGGCAGCTGATGGTAGGACAAACCATTGTCAAATCCATTTCGGCAAACAAAAGGGTAAAGTAATCCCGGTTAAAACCCGGCTCAGTGAATTAAAAAATAACGCGGGGTGTTATTAGTGAATTCTTACATTTTTTGATTTCCGTTTGCAGTTTCTTTATTTTCCTCTCCAGGAATTAAAGTCGTCATGAAAATCTGCTTATTCATCCTCTTTACCCTATTGATAGCGCTACCTATCCATGCGCAGGCATATCACGCGGGAGATTCCGTGGTCATTACCTGGAATAAAGGTAAAACGACTGTAAAAACCGACGAAGCCGGGTTATTGATCCTGAACATCTCACCCAAAGAACGGATGAGGATTAATAGACGGGGATGGGTGGAATACGGCGATTTTGGCGCTAAAGGGGATGGTCACTCCGACGACCTTACAGCAATCGCCGCGACGCATGCACTGGCCAACGAATTAACCTTGCCCGTTAAGGCAGCAGACAATGCTGTTTATTACATCGGAGGAAGTGCCCGGATAGCCATCATACGCACCGACACGGATTTTGGCTCAGCTTCATTTATCATCGATGATACCCGGGTGGAAAATCATAACGCACCGGTTTTTCTCGTCGAATCCAGCCTGCCTTCGTTCCATCCGGATGGGTTGACCACGTTAAAAAGAGACCAACAGCACCTTGACCTGGCACTGTCAGGGCCCTGTCTGATTTCCGTCACCAATGAACATGTTAAACACTACATCCGCTACGGATTGAATCAGGACAACGGTGCTTCCCAAACGGATATATTTTTGGTGGATGCGGATGGCAATGTCGATCAGAATGCCCCCATTCTCTGGGATTTTGATCAGATCACGGATGTCTCGGCGCAACCCATCGATATACAGCCCCTGATCATCCGGGGAGGTAGCTTTACCACGATTGCCAATCAAGCCGAATCCAAATACACGTACTACAGCCGTAACCTGGCGATTCGTCGTTCTAACGTCCAGTTGATCGGGCTGGAACACCGGATCGAAGGAGAAGGAGACCACGGAGCACCTTACGGAGGTTTTATCCATATCAGCGAATGCGTCAATGTGCAGGTGCGTAATACGATTTTAACCGGACATAAGACCTACCAAACCATAGGCTCAGCTGGGAAACCGGTTTCCATGGGTACCTACGACATCATCGTCAATCGTGCCCTGAATGTTTCTTTTGTCAACTGCCGGCAAACCAACGACATCGATGACCGCACCTTCTGGGGCATCATGGGTTCGAATTATTCAAAAAACCTGCTTTACGACAGTTGCATATTTTCCCGTTTTGATGCGCACAAAGGCGTCGCGAATGCGACCATCCGGAATTCAATCCTTGGGCACATGGGCATCAATGCCATCGGTAGCGGCACATTTATGGTTGATCATTGTACGATCCGAGGTAACAGCATCATCAACCTGCGTTCCGATTATGGAAGTACGTGGCAGGGTTGTTTTGTGATTCGCGATTGCACTTTCATACCTGCGGGAGGACGACCGGTCCAGGCGGCATTAATCAATGGATCCTACTCCGGACAGCATGATTTCGGCTACACCTGCTACATGCCGGAAAAGATTACCATCCAGAATCTCTTCATCGACGATACCAATCATCCGGAAAAATATCAGGGTCCGGCAATTTTTACCAATTTTAATCCGGATCGCACTAATGATTCGTATCTGGAACCATTCCCCTATATCCTGACCAAAGCGGTTATTCTGGAAAACGTGACCACTGCCAGCGGACTCGAATTGAGGCGAAGCGATAATCCGTTTATGTTTGATAAGGTAAAGATTATTAGTAAATGAAAATCAAAGCGGAGACGCCCCGGCTTATTTTACAGGAGATCGAATATTCCGATGCAGAGGATCTGTATGAAATGGATTCCGATCCGGAAGTGCATAAACTGATCGAAAAGAACCCGGTCAAATCCATGGAAGAAATGGAGCAGGTGATCCGGATGATCCAGGCACAATATCAGAAAAATGGAATCGGCCGGTGGGCGGTCGTGGATAAAATAACGCTTGAGTGTCTGGGATGGGCAGGATTGAGATTGGTGGAAGAACTAACTAACAACCGACGGCATTATTATGACCTGGGCTATCGCTTCAAACAAAAACACTGGGGTCAAGGCTATGCTACTGAAGCTTCAAAAGCATGCATTCAGTACGGCTTTGAGCACATAAATATGGATTTTATTGTGGCGATGGTGGATCCCCTCCATTACAGCTCAAAAAATGTACTTACCAAATTGGGGTTTACCTTCCGGGAAAGTTTTGATTATCATGGTGAACCGACAGAATGGTTTGAGCTCACAAAAAATACCTGGGCTGCAAGATGATTGCCCATTGGAATTAAACAATGATCGGATTTGAGGATCCATACAATTTAATCGTTATCCTTATATTAGGGAGACACGAATTCACCCCATCAGGCCATAATGATTTGAATATCATTTAATTATTCCTGATCATTTTATTTACGTACCAAAGCCAGTCGCGTGATAACAAAAAAGATCGGACTTAAAGAGGCTATGGCTATCGGCATCGGCGGCATGGTCGGCGGTGGGATCTTTGCGGTGCTGGGACTGGCTGTTTCCATCGCCAAAGGGGGAACTCCGGTTGCTTTCTTATTTGCCGGGATCCTGGCCCTGATCACCTCATACAGCTACACCAAGCTCTCGTTAAGCTATCCGGATCGCGGCGGGACGGTGAAATTCCTGAATGAGGGATTTGGTGAGTCCATTTTCAGCGGAGCCATCAATAACCTGTTGTGGATCAGCTACATCATCATGTTGTCACTCTATGCTTCAGCGTTTGGCTCTTACGCTCCTAATTTGTGGAGGATAACCGCCGACACCAACATCGATTTTCACATTTATGCGAGTGCGATCATTCTTTTCGCTACCCTGATCAATTATTACAGTATTGCTGTTGTAGGCAAAATAGAATCGTATGCGGTCATTATTAAGCTGATCATCTTGATTGGCTTTGTGGCCGTTGGCGCATACGGGCTGGCAGGCAACACCAACCTGGAACAGCTGTCCGTCCATAGTTGGGAAAACCCGGTTAAATTATTTGCCGGCGGCATGGTCATCTTTGTGGCCTACGAAGGATTTGAGCTCATAGCCAATGCAGCCCCTGACATTGTCAACCCCGGCAGGAATATTCCGCGAGCCTATTATTATTCAGTCTCCTTTGTTTTGGTTTTATACATCGTGATTGCTTTAGTGACGGTTGGCTCCCTACCCTTCGACCGGATCGCCAAGGCTCAGGATTATGTACTGGCAGAAGCTGCCAAGCCCATGCTGGGGCAAATCGGCTTCACCATCATCACCATCGCTGCCCTCATATCGACCTTCTCAGCCATCAATGCATCGCTATACGGAGGCAGTCAGGTCAATTATGAAATTGCCGAAGATGGGGAGCTGCCACACCACTGCCTGGCTAAATTGTGGGGTCAGCCAATAGGCTTAATGATTACTGGGGTAGCTACCCTGGTGCTGGTGAATCTGCTGGGACTGGAAAGCATCTCTACAGCAGGCAGCATCGGATTTATCCTCATTTTTGGCATCGTCAACCTGGTGGCTTACAAACGTTCCGGAGAGATCAGTGCCATCAGATCTTTACCTCTTTCCGGTGCCGTACTTTGTCTGGTCGCACTCATCATTCTGGTCCTCCAACAATTGCATTCCAATGTTACCGGAATAATTGTTTCTTTAGGGGTAATACTTTTTTGCTTCCTGCTGGAATGGATGTATAAAAAACAAAAATCAGGGAGCCCAATAAAATAATCCCGTATGGATCAAACGAAGAATTATATGGATCAAACCTGGCAGGAATTTCAACAGGTTATACTAGATCATATGCCCAAAATATTCATGGCCGTACTGGTGATCGTGCTGTTTACCTTTCTGGCCAGATGGGCTAAACGACTAAGCATCCGTATCTATACCCGAACATTCAAAAACAACAATCTCAACCTGGAACATATCATCGGTTCCTCGCTCTACTTCATCATCCTGCTGGCAGGTATTTTCTGGGCCATGCAGATACTTGGGCTAGAAAAACCCCTGGGAAACTTATTGACCGGGGCTGGAGTCATCGGGATCATTGCCGGCTTTGCATTTAAGGACATTGCATCCAACATTTTTGCCGGTCTGCTACTGGATATCCAGCGCCCCTATAAAGTGGGTGACTGGGTAGAGATCAACGGATCCTATGGTGTCGTGCTGGAGGTCGGCTGGATCACCACATCCATCAAAACCGTACCCGGCCAGGAAGTTTTTGTTCCAAACCAGATCATATACAGTGGAACTTTCACCAATTATTCGACCTGGGGCAAGCGACGGATCATTTTAAAAAGTGGTGTTTCGTATGGAGACGACCTCGCTCATGTCCGCGCGGTGGCTTTGGATGAAGTGAAAAATATTGAAGAGCTGCTCCCAGATGAAGGTGTTGATTTTTATTTCACCGATATCGGCAACTCAACGTATGACTTTATGCTACGCTATTGGGTAAAATTTGAATCCAACGACGACTTCTGTCGCGGTATGAATGACGCGATCATGCGCATCAAGAAACGGTTTGAACAGGAAAATATTTCCATAGCTTATCCGGTGACTACACTGGACTTTGGTGTAAAGGGAGGTGTGAATGTATTTGACAAAACGATTCAGGTCAAAACCGCGTCCGGTGGGCAATAGGTTTTTGCATTGAACCCAATAAGACCAAGTCAATGACCAAACAAAAAAATGAAGCATGCGGAATGGAATAATTTGGAGATCCATTTTCATAGCCATTGTCTTATTGGTAAATGCTACCTGGGCAGATGGCCAGCAGCTCCGCAAAGAGCACTTCTCCATCGGCGAAACCATTACATTCCGGTCAGAGGTCCTGGATGAATATCGCATTGTAAATATTTACCTGCCCGCCAATTATCACAACGATACCCTGAAACAATATCAGGTGATCTATCTTCTGGACGGCTCTGCAGACGAAGATTTCATTCACATCAGCGGCCTGGTTCAGTTTTGCACTTTCTCCTGGATCAGGATGATGCCTGAATCCATTGTGGTTGGAATTGCAAATGTAGATCGACAACGTGATTTCACTTACCCTTCCGGAGAGGAAATGGATCGGATTAAATTACCGACCTCGGGAGGATCGAAAGCATTTATTGAATTTCTGACCAGGGAGTTACCGGCCGTCATCCAACAGAATTATCGGGTCAATGGTGAAAAAACCCTGATTGGTCAATCGTTGGGAGGTCTGCTGGCCTCGGAGGTTCTCTTCAAAAATCCGGAAAGCTTCAATCGCTATATCATTATCAGTCCCAGCCTTTGGTGGGATGCTGAAAAATTGCTGCAGCTTACTTTGCAGCCCAAACTCCAGAACCAATCCGTATACATCGGTGTCGGCCAGGAAGGGCCGGTAATGGAGCGGCTGGCTCAAACCTTATTTTACAAATTGTCTCTGGAGAAGCCCCAACTGCAATTGTTTTTCCAATACTTTCCGGCCCAAAATCACGGTGATATCCTGCATCTAGCGGCCTACGATGCCTTTGCAAAACTCTTTAAGACGGAAGACCCGGGCAGGGAATAACCCAAAGAAGACGGATAGGATACCATCGATTTACACTTGTTTACATTCTTTTAAAGCATGCCCATCCCAATGCGTTTATTTTCGTGCAATGAATCCAAAAACAAAATCCATGCGACACCTAATTCTATTCTTTGCTATGCTATCCTTTCCCTTTCACAGCCATACTCAATCTCCGGCCTATGGCATCCTTCCAATCAATCAATCGGTCAAAAAAATAATCGCAAAAGAAGCATGCACCATCCAGGACATCCACCCTGGTTATCCCGCATCCTGGGTGAAAACATATGTAAGGTTGGATCTTGCCTTGACTCATCACGATGAAATAAAATATGCAATAGGCGATGGATTCAATTTGAGCCCGGCACAGAAACGTCTGCTTCAACAGGGTGAAACCGGTGATGATATTGTCATGACCATAACCTATTACCCCAACAATAACCTGTCTAAAGAGCAGAAAGAAATGCAGTTTACCATGCGGATCGTTCCGGATCATGATGCGGAATTTCAGGGCGGCAGGGAAGCCATGCAGCAATACCTGAAGGAAAAAGCCATAGATCAATTGGCCGGGTTGACCGATATACCTCAGGTGAGGATTCGATTCTCGGTTGATCCGGATGGGATTGTTCATCAGGCTTACCTCCTTCAACCCGCGCGTCAAAAAGAGGTGGATGCCATCTTGCTGAATGCAATATCAGAAATGCCCAGATGGATCCCTGCGACCAATGCAGATGGCCGGGCTTCCTGGCAGGAGTTTGAATTCATTGTCACCAACGATCTCTGCGCCTATAATACCCTGATGCAATAAAGAAAGCTCCCGGCCCATCAACAAAAAAGGAGTCACTTCTCAGCAACTCCTTCAATCCTTTGTAGCCCATAGGGAATCCCTGCTCTTTTATCGCAGGATATACTTCGATTCGCCATCGCCGCAGCGATGAGGCTGCTAACCGCAGCCAACCTATGGGCACCATTCCTTTCTCCCGGCCCATCAACAAAAAAGGAGCCACTTCCCAGCAACTCCTTCAATCCTTCGTAGCCCATAGGGGAATCCCTGCTCTTTTATCGCAGGATATACTTCGATTATTCATCGCCGCAGCGATGAGGCTGCTAACCGCAGCCAACCTATGGGCACCATTCCTTTCTCCCGGCTCATCAACAAAAAAGGAGCCACTTCTTAGCAACTCCTTCAATCCTTCGCAGCCCATAGGGGAATCCCTGCTCTTTTATCGCAGGATAAACTTCGATTATTCATCGCCGCAGCGATGAGGCTGCTAACCGCAGCCAACCTATGGGCACTTTTTCTTTCTCCTGGCCCATCAACAAAAAAGGAGTCACTTCTCAGCAACTCCTTCAATCCTTCGTAGCCCATAGGGGAATCCCTGCTCTTTTATCGCAGGATAAACTTCGATTATTCATCGCCTTAGCGATGAGGCTGCTAACCGCAGCCAACCTATGGGCACTTTTCCTTTCTCCTGGCCCATCAACAAAAAAGGAGTCACTTCTCAGCAACTCCTTCAATCCTTCGTAGCCCATAGGGGAATCCCTGCTCTTTTATCGCAGGATAAACTTCGATTATTCATCGCCTCAGCGATGAGGCTGCTAACCGCAGCCAACCTATGGGCACTTTTCCTTTCTCCTGGCCCATCAACAAAAAAGGAGTCACTTCTCAGCAACTCCTTCAATCCTTCGTAGCCCATAGGGGAATCCCTGCTCTTTTATCGCAGGATAAACTTCGATTATTCATCGCCGCAGCGATGAGGCTGCTAACCGCAGCCAACCTATGGGCACTTTTTCTTTCTCCTGGCCCATCAACAAAAAAGGAGTCACTTCTCAGCAACTCCTTCAATCCTTCGTAGCCCATAGGGGAATCCCTGCTCTTTTATCGCAGGATAAACTTCGATTATTCATCGCCTTAGCGATGAGGCTGCTAACCGCAGCCAACCTATGGGCACTTTTCCTTTCTCCTGGCCCATCAACAAAAAAGGAGTCACTTCTCAGCAACTCCTTCAATCCTTCGTAGCCCATAGGGGAATCGAACCCCTCTTTCCAGAATGAAAATCTGGCGTCCTAACCGATAGACGAATGGGCCTTTTTAAGGCAAATCTTCCACCTGCTTCCGGTGAAAGCGGAGGCAAATATAGAATGTTTTACTAAAAGTGTAAACAGGTCTCTTAAAAAAATTGTGGCGAATCAACGCTGAACAATCAGCTTTCGTGCCTGTGAAGAAAATCCGGGCCCTAGTAAAACGCCAAAATAAACTCCCCCGGTCACCACATCGGGAAGAAATAACTCTTCATTATCCGAAACCTGTCGCTCCAGGATGACCTGACCCTGCATATTCATTAATTGGAAAACGACCGGTCCCTCAGCATGGTGTAACTGGTACCGGATAACCAGTTTATCCCTGACCGGATTAGGGTAGGCCTGCCAGTCAAGACTTGCCATCCAGATTTCAGGCACGGAGGTCACGACCATCGCATGTTCAACGCTGAAGTTATCTACGCCCGCTTCTACCAGGTTTCCCAGCCCCTGGCCGGCCAGGTCGTTTGCAACAACGACACAGCGATAATTGCCATCGGGAAAGGCCGAGAGATCGTATCTGAAAGGACGCCATCCGTCCCAGGGATCCACATATTCCTCCAGTAATACCAGCTGGCCGGCCTGATTTTCAAGATAGACCTTTAGTGTATCATTTCCAGGAGTACCTGATGCAACCTGGTACCAAAGATTCAAAGATAATGCCGGTGAAAGACCTGCTTTAATCGAGAATGCCGGTGACCTCAGCCAGGAAGAGCCTTCATCCAGGTCAAATGCGCCGGCAGGTCCTATGCCATTGCCAGTGAGGTAACATTCACCGCCAGGATCATCACTATCGACTGGCGGATTAAGATCTTTACCATTAAATATGGTTCCTACCGGCACTTCACGAACCCATCCTCCACGAGAAGCTGTAGACTCAACTTCCCAACCCAGATCAACGGAAAAATCATCCGCAATACCCTGGTCCAATTCGATCACCAATGGCTCATTAAGTGCCGTAATTTCAAGCTGGATATGTCTGGTGATGTTCCCCCACTTCCCGGCCACGATCTCGTAATGCCCCACCGGTAGCGTGATTTCCGTCAATCCATTTTCACCGGACAAAACGGTCTCCACCAGGGCTCTGTCCTGATACAGGACCGTCGCACCGGCTATACCTTCCTGTGTTTGGGCAGCGACGATCTGGATCCGTGAGACGGTCTGTTGTTTGGGTACCAGTGCGATATTAACCAAGAGGGTGGTACCAGGTTCGCCAATTAACTTTCTTTGGACTATTTCATATCCGGGCCGGTAATACTCAACCGATAATGTATCACCTTCGGGATACCCCAACCGGTATTTCCCGGAGGCATCCGTCACCTGCTGATCCAGCCGGTCACCGGAGATGGTTATTTGAACATCATTCAAGAAGTCTCCCGTCATCGCATCGGTGATATGTCCTTCAATGTAATATGCCCGGCGATAATCCGGCTTCAGTATGTATAAGCCGGACTCGATATCGGATACCAGAATCAACCCGGAAGGCAACCAGGGATAAGCACCCCAATCCCCGTGATATCCACCATCATCACCAGGATACGTATCATAACTACCAACCTCCACCAGCAGATCAGGCCGATGGGCATCAATTATCTTTAGCCCGTCGGTATAATAGGAAACGACAAGGTACCCATCCTTATAGTGTACATTATGTGGTATAACCTGTTTGATGCGGGCATTGGGAGGCCGGTATTTGTCCAGGAAGCGAATGTCATGGACATTAGTAACATCGTATGCATCCACGTAAGCCTCAGCACGTTCATCCGTGGTAAACAGATAATGACCATCATCGCTGATCCAGGCATTGTGAGTGAACTCAGAGGTGGTAGGCTGGGTGGCTATCAGCAGTGGGTGTTGCTTGTCACTCAGGTCCCAAACAGAGAAAAACCCCGAGAAGATATCGGAACTGTAGGCCGTATCCTTACGAACAATGATATCGTGCGAAATGGAGGTGTTAAAAACATTTACGAACGCAGCCGAACCCGGGTTTGTGGTGATATCGAGAATGATATTCCCGCGGTACACATTGGCGCAATCGGCCAGGTAAAGGACTCCGTGTTCATCGATGAATAAATTATGACAATGATCGAGTGTTCCTTCCCGGACGATCGCTCCCTGGTCATCCCTTACCTGAATATTCTCATTCCAGAAGGTCCAGGTTATGGCTGAAGGTGCACCCGACATATCAATGATCAGCAGGCCATCCTTACCCTGGTCGGCTATTCCATACACATACGAACCATAACTTTTGAAGTCTCTCCAGATGGAGTTGGCACCAGGAATGAATTGTACTTCCTCCGGATGGGCCGGATCACTCAGGTCATATATGAGGGTTCCACCGGTAGCTCCGATGATTGCATATTCGCGGCCATCCTGTCCGGTAAAACCCCAAATGTCACTGAATTCTGAATCGGGGTACTGAACGTGTCCGATCAACTGAATGTTGAAGTTGGCCTGCCCGTCAAGATTTGCAAGGTACAAGCAGCAGAATCCTAGAAAGAGGTTGATTTTTGATCTGAGACGCATACGATGGTTTAATAACGGCTTAACGGGCTGTTTTATGCAACAAAATGAGCAAACTACCGGGTTTTTAATGCCATAGTGGTAATGCGGCTGGTACAAACCAGATTTTCCTGATCATCAAAGATATCGATCTTCCACACCTGTACGGTGCTTCCCTGACGAATGGGCGAAGCCACCGCAGTGACAACTCCCCTGGTCACCGCTTTAAGATGGTTGGCATTTATTTCGAGGCCCATAACCTGCCGTTCCGATCCATGGGGATGTGCCAACCAGGCACCCACGCTACCCATCGATTCTGCCAATGCCACCGAAGCTCCTCCATGCAGGAAGCCCATCGGTTGCATGGTGCGGTGATCCACCGGCATGGTTGCTTTCAGATAGTCCGGCCCGATTTCAATAAACTGCATTCCGAGTTGTTCACCCATTGAGTTTTTGAAAAAACTATTGAGTTCATCAAGGGTTAAATCATGGTTCCAAATGTATTTTTTCATGGTTTTGGATTGTTTGAGTTAGATAAGCCATGATTTCTGCGGTTGCATCAGGAGAAAAATCCGGCCCTTTAAAGTATTTCCTGAACCAGGTTTCCTGTCTTTTGGCATATTGGCGCGTATGCACTTTAATCCAATCGACTGCTTCTTCGAGTGTAGAATTACCTTCCAGGTATTCAAATAACTCCTGATAACCTACCGTTTCCAAAGCCTGAGACCCACGGAATGGCATTAACCCGGATACTTCGCCCAACAGTCCGGCTTCCATCATTTGACCGACCCGCTGATTGATCCGCTGATGAAGTGCCTGACGGTCCAGGCGCAGCCAGACTGGAACGGGAATAAAAGTTCTTTTTACCGGAGCCCCCTGCCAAAATTCCGAGATGGGTTTTCCGGTCTGCCTCATCACACACAAAGCTCGCAATAGACGCCTTGGGTTCTTGACATCCATCGCTTTGGCGGCACTGGGATCCCTGCGCATCAATTCCTCCTGCAAGGGTTCTATCCCCTGAAGGTTGAACAATGCCTGCAATGTTTCCAGGGTGGCCGGGTCATTGGGAGGGAGCGGGTCCATTCCATCCAGCACGGCCTTCAGGTACAATCCGGTACCACCAGCCATAACGACTACATCATGATCCCGGTACAGCTGTTCCAGAATTTTCAGCACTTCTAACTCGTATTGGACTACATCAAATGGTTGCAGTATGGAGTGGGACCCGATCATATAATGAGGTACCAGTTCAAGTTCTGCGGATGATGGCCTGGCAACTCCGATCGACATTTCCCGGTAAATCTGACGACTGTCAGCGGATACGATGGCAGTCCGGAAATGTTTTGCCACCTGGAGTGCCAATCGGGTCTTGCCTACCCCGGTACATCCGGCAATGACGATCAGATAGCGATGTTTCACAGCAGCAAAAGTACAGAATCCGGACAATAGGCATTCTAGATGGTGAGGAATGTATACCTTTGTCAGACCGTTCAGAGCAGGGTTATGTTGTATTTTATTCTCAGACCTTTCGCCCGCTTGGGTTTCCGCCTGTATTTCAGGAAAATTTATTTGCACACTCAGGCGCCTATTCCGGCCGACGGACCGGTCATGCTGGCTGTCAACCATCCCAGCTCATTTATGGAGGCATGTGTGCTTGCCTGTTTCCTGCCGCGGTCCCTGTACTTCCTGGTTCGGGGAGATGTCTTCGTCAATCCATTCGTTAACTTCCTGCTAAACTCTACACACCAGATTCCGATCTACCGTTTCAGGGATGGATTCAGCAGTTTGCGCAACAATCACGCTACCTTCGCTCAGGTGTACCGGTGGCTTGGTGAAGGGAAAGCCGTGACCGTGTTTGCTGAAGGCACTACCCGGCTAGAAAAGAAATTACGTCCGATCCAGAAAGGACTGGCACGGATGGTATTTGGAGCCATGGAGGTCGAAAACATCCAGGATATCCCGATCGTACCCATCGGCGTAAACTTCGTGGAAGCCGGCCGCTGGCGTTCGGAAGTAATGATTGAAGTGGGTCCTGCTATTTCAGCCAGGTCTTTCCTGGAAGCGGATGATGCTGAAAACAAACGTGGTGTACGCAAATTAACGCAGACCGTGGAGGAAGCTATGCAGCCACTGGTATTGCATGTAAACAAGGACGAGGACGAACCGCTCTTCAACCAATTATGTCAACTGGACCGCCCGGAAAACTTTTGGCACGTGCTACCCAATGTAAGCACGAGGAATGACGCCTATCAATGTGAGCGTAGTTGG
Source organism: Lewinellaceae bacterium (assembly GCA_020636135.1). Taxonomy (NCBI): domain Bacteria; kingdom Pseudomonadati; phylum Bacteroidota; class Saprospiria; order Saprospirales; family Lewinellaceae; species Lewinellaceae bacterium. Next base: position 839,448 of record JACJYK010000001.1, on the reverse strand, counting down.
GCCAGCCGTATAAACAATATGGATGAGCCGACAAAGAGCCAGTTAAACCAAGCGCTGGCCAGCCTCAATACGCCGGCAATGCAACCAAAGCGATCTTTATGGTACTGGATGACCTGGCCGGGAAGTCTAATTCACCGCATCCCATTGGCGCTGGCTTACCGGATTACCCGCAGCAAAGCCAAGCCCGGGCCATTTTATGCTCCGGTACTGTGGGGCTCAGGCACTTTTATTTCCCTGATCTTCTGGATTATCCTCGCGCCATTTGGCTTTTGGGCTTTTGGGTGGTGGTTCATCCTGATCTTTGCTGCTCTGGGCGTCCTGGGCGTTCTGCACATCTGGGCCATTGATGGTGATCGCATCCGCAATGAAAAAAAACGCATCAGTCAGTTTACTGCGCAAACGAAATCACTGTTGCAGATACCGGCGGTGCCTTAATATGACAAAACCCTGACAAGGAAAATTTGGGGTGTCCGGCACAACCGGTCTAGTTTTGTCTCTTAAAAGAGACCATGCACTGGGTACATTTCATTCCGATCGGAACAACAATCCTTGCCGCTTATTTTTTTCTTCAGATCTACCAGCATTATCGCACTAAGTCCTCCGCAAAATACCTGCTGTGGTGGATGCTGGGCGTTTTGACCTATGGCATGGGCACCCTCGCTGAGTCGATTAACACCTTATTTGGGGTGATGTCCTGGAATGTCACCTATTGGTACATTGTCGGTGCCTTGCTGGGAGGATTCCCGTTAGCCCAGGGCACCGTGTATTTGTTATTAAAGCCCCGCACAGCACGGTTTCTGGCTGTCCTGTTCACCAGTTTGATCGTCATTGCCAGCATCTGTGTCATCTTAAGCCCAGTGGACATCTCCGTTTTATCCGACGGAAGGCTGAGTGGCAAGGCATTGACCTGGCAATGGGTCCGTTACTTCTCCCCCTTCATCAATTTGTATTCCTTCATTTTCTTGTTCGGAGGAGCGATCTATTCCGCCATCAAATATTACCGTGATGCGCGCAATGACGTGCGCTTCCTGGGCAATGTTTTCATTGCGGTAGGTGCTTTACTGCCCGGCATAGGCGGCTCCTTTACCCGTATGGGTTACGTGGAAGTGCTGTATGTCACGGAATTGCTTGGACTGTTGAGTATCTATTACGGGTATCATATCATTAAGAATGACCGGTCTGCTTCCATCCACCGGGTGCAGGCAGCCACGACCTGATCATACTGCAGGAGGCTGGGAAAAAAGTCGCCACAGATGCTTTAAGATGATTTGCCAAGCGCCTCAGCGCGCAGACGTGCTTCCTCCAATCCTATCCCGATGTGGGTATTTACAGTATGTTCTGTAAATGAAGCCAATGCCGCCTCGGTAGTGCCCCCGCGCGAAGCCACTTTCTGGATCCATTCCGCGCAGCTGAAATCACTTTTCATATACAATTCGATGGCTCCCAGGAATGTCTGACTCACCAGGAGCTCCGATTCGGATGTGGAAAAGCCCATCGAAGCAGCGCTTTCCATCATGGATCGCATGAAATAAAAAACATACGCAGGGCCTGATCCGGAAATCGCTGTTGCAGCGTCGATCATGGATTCATTCTCCACATAAATGGACTTGCCGGTGGTGTTCAGCAAGTTCTGGACCGTAACCAGTTCGATGCGGGTGATGGCTGGCGCCGAAGTGAATACGGTCATACCCATCCCGATCTGCGCCGGTAAATTGGGCATAGCCCGGATAATCTTCTGAACACCCAGAGCATGGGAAATGCCGGCAATAGGGATCCCGGCCATGATGCTGAGTACCACCTGTTCGGAGTCCAGATGCGGCTGCAACTGGGAAAACAAATCACTGGTATCCTGTGGTTTCACGGCAAGGATGATCAGGTCGGCAAAAGGAAGGCAGGTATCGGGCTCCAGGTGGATGTGTCCTACTTTCATCGAGGCTAATTCTCCACGTTTCCGTTCGGATTTTTCCAGTATCATCAGGTCTTCTTCGCTGCACAAATGACTTCTCAGAAAAGCCCGTGCATAAGTCAATCCCATATTTCCCCCGCCTACAATCAGAATTTTCATAATGTGCTATCAGCTAATTACTTTTCTTAATTTATTCAGCCCGGTGAAGATACGGCAATCTGGAGGAATCCGGATGATTCGCTCGCTCAATCGAAGCAGTTGCTTACCCGATGGGGAGCACTAAACGACCACCACCCTATTTCGTATTTTAGCACAAAATAGATGTATGCACATGAGGATCGCATTTTCAGTGACTTTTGTTATTGTGGCATGTTTAGCAGCCTGTACTTCACAACATTCAAATCAGCAGATGGAATATAAAGAAGAACAACCCAGCAAGCCAGCTTATGCGCTGGTCATTCACGGTGGTGCCGGCGTCATCCTGAGGGAGAACCTTTCCGATTCTATGGAAATGGCCTACCGGCAGGCATTAAACGCGGCTCTGGATGCAGGAGAGAAAATACTGAAGGATGGTGGGATAGCCCTGGATGCCGTGGTTGCTACTGTGCAGTCCATGGAGGACGATCCGCTATTCAACGCAGGCAAAGGTGCTGTTTTCACCCACGATGGAAAAAATGAAATGGATGCTTCCATTATGGATGGCCGGGATCTGAATGCCGGCGCCGTAGGGGGACTAACGAAGGTTAAAAGCCCTATCGCTGCTGCCCGTGCCGTCATGGAAAAATCGGAGCACGTATTCCTTTCAGGTAAAGGCGCTGAACAATTTGCCGCCGATCAGGGTCTGGAAATAGTGGATCCCTCTTATTTTTATACCGAACGGCGCTGGAAATCACTGCAGGATGCCATTGCCGCCGAACAAAAATCCGAGGCGATGACCCCGGAAATGAAACACGGCACGGTGGGAGCCGTAGCACTGGATCAATTTGGAAATATTGCCGCCGCTACTTCCACCGGCGGGATGACAAACAAAAGATACAACCGGTTTGGTGACGTACCTGTCATCGGTGCCGGCACCTACGCCAACAATATGAGCTGCGCAGTCTCCTGTACAGGACACGGAGAGTATTTCATCCGGTATACGGTAGCCCACGACATCGCAGCGGTTAAGTTGTACCAGCATAAATCCCTGAAAGAGGCTGCCCGCGAGGTTATCTTCGATAAGGTGGGCAAGGCCGGGGGCGAAGGGGGTATCATCGCTGTGGACCCTGAGGGTAACATCGCCATGGTTTTTAATTCTCCAGGCATGTATCGTGGCTACGCCAAACCTGGTCAGCGGGAAGTGAAGATATTTCAGGATTAAAATTATTTTCAAGTACAAAGCGTTCCTTGCAATGAATTACCTGCATCTTAAAAATCCGCATTGGGCCTTACGCGAAATAAGAAAGGGCGATGAATCGCAACTGGTTGAATACCTGAATGACAACGAGCTGTATACCAATACGCTACTCATACCTTACCCTTATACCGTTTCCGATGCTAACGATTTCAGGGTATTGAACCGAAACCTGGAGCAAGCTCACCAGATTCATTTTAACTGGATGATCGTGGATGAAGAGGACCGGGTAATAGGTGGCATTGGATTAATGTACGAACATGGTATTAGCAGCCACAAATCGGGTTTTGGATATTGGCTGGGAGCTCCCTTCCGATCCAGGGGTATCATGACCGAAGTCGTCCGGGATTTTTGTGAAATGATCTTTGAAAATACCTCACTGACACGGCTGGAGGCCATGGTTTACACTTATAATCCTGCTTCTGCCCGCGTCCTCGAAAAATCAGGTTTCATCCGTGAAGGCTTGATGCGCCATGCGGTAAAGAAGGATGATAAATACGTGGATGCCTGGCTGTATTCAAGGCTTAAAGGCGATCCAGTTCCAACCGGAAACTAATCTATGTGTGCAATCCGGTCTACGTAGTCCGTGATGAGCCCATCCACACCCAGGGCCCGCTGCGCTTTCATATCGGCTATTTCATTCACCGTCCATGGCACAATCTGCATATTCCGTGCATGGCAATCCGACACCAATTCGGAAGTCACTAAAGGGAAATAGGGGCTGAGAATCTGAGGAACAAATTCCAACTTATCAAGCAACGATTCCAGTTCAAACGTTTCTTCGACCAGCAGTGATAATTTAACCTCCGGGTACTTCTGATGCACTTCCCGCAGGGCGCGAAGGTCAAAAGACTGGATCGTAGTCTGATCCAGGATGCCAAGTTCACGGCAGGCAGAAACCAGCGTTGCAGCAAACGTTTCCACGGAAGGCGTAAAGGTACCATCCCACTCCGGGCTGCTCTTGATCTCTATGTTGTAATAGGGGTAGGGCCGGTTAATCGAATCGCAATAGGCCCGAACGGCGGCCACCACATCAGCCAGAGAAGGCTTGTAGGTAGATATAGCATGCTGATCCGGAAATCTGGGATTACCCCAGGACCCGCAATCGTACTGCTTTATCTCTTCATAGGTCAGATCATGGATCGCAATGGATTCCAATCCTTCCTGCTGACCTTGCGGGCCCCGGCAAATCACCGGATTGAACCAGGGTTCATGTGAAATAATTACCAGGCCATCCTTGCTGATCGCAGCGTCCATCTCCAGTGTCGTGACCGGTGTTTCCAGCGCATGGAGAAATGCCGGAATGGAATTTTCCGGGAAATGTCCCCTGCAGCCACGGTGGCCCTGCCAGTCGAAGGAATTTGAATCGGTATGCATACTGCAAGATGTTAAGTTTAACAGGAACAACCAGAAAAAAAGCATGATTAACGATCTTTAAACAAATTTGATGTTTACTTTTCCAGGGAGCAACAAATTCTCTGGAAATACTGCAATCACCGATTCAAAATCCATGGATCCAAACGCACCAATACAGTGTACCGTGGCCACCGCCGGCGATATCCCCACCCTGCTGGGCATGATGGAAACTTTCTGCACCCTGGAGCATCTGCATTTTGATGCCGAAATCAGGGAACTTCTGATCCTGCAGATGCTCAACAATGAAGCGCTGGGCACGTTATACTCCATAAGGATGAACGGTGAATCAGCCGGATACGTGGCCATCTGTTTTGGCTTCAGTTTTGAGTATCTGGGCAAAGACGCATTCATCGATGAGTTGTTTCTGAAAGAAGAATTCCGGGGACAGGGTTATGGGAAAGAGATTATCAACTTCGTCAGTGATCAGTGTGCCCTTTATGGCTTAAAGGCTGTTCACCTGGAAGTAGACCATTCCAATCAGCAGGCACAAAACCTTTACCGCAAAGCAGGATTTGCCGGTAAGGAACGGCACCTCTGGACTAAATGGTTATAACCACTGCAATGAACTGCTTCAAATCAAACATTAAATGAGTTAGCTATGCCAAGTATTTCCACTTCAACCCTACGGTTTCTTAAAGACCTGAAAGCCAACAATAATCGCGAGTGGTTTCAGGAAAACAAGCCGCGATATGAAGCTGCCCGTGCAGAATTTGAGCAATTTATTGATGCACTCATCCTGCAGATAGCGCAATTTGATCCTTCCATTGCCCATTTCAAAGCAAAGGATTGCGTCTTCAGGATATACCGGGACGTGCGCTTCTCCAAGGATAAATCACCCTATAAGATTGCCATGGGTGCGCATGTATCCTCTGCGGCCAAACGGTCTGAGATCCATAGCAGGGCCGGCTATTACATCCATCTGGAGCCGGGGGCATCCATGCTGGCGGGCGGCGCCTATCTGCCGGAATCAAGCTGGCTTAAAGCGATCCGTCAGGAGATCGATTACAACCGCGAAGAGTTTAAGTCCATCCTTGAAAACAAGGATTTCAGGCATTATTTCGGCGACATTGATGGTGAGAAGCTTAAAAGCACCCCTCAAGGCTATCCGGCGGATCATCCGGAGATTGAATTCCTTAAAATGAAAAGCTTTCTTGCTTCCAATTCATGCCCCGACAAATTGGTGACATCATCAGACTTTCTGGATCATGCTGCCAGTGCTTTTAAGGCTTTGTATCCTTTCGACCGGTTTCTGAACCGCTCGACCGAATGATCCGGGTCAGGAAGCATTATAAATACAATAAACTGTAACCAATTGGACCCAAGAAATTTCTGGAATGATCGATTTAATGAGGAAGAACTGGTCTACGGGGAGGCCCCTAATATATGGATGAAAACCTGCCTCGATGCCAGGACGCCGGGAAGGATCCTCTTTCCTGCGGAGGGCCAGGGGCGGAATGCCATTTATGCCGCCCGGCTGGGATGGGATGTCGAAGCATTCGATTTCAGTGCTGTTGCCCAGCAGCGGGCCCTGGCACAGTCAGCCATGCAACAAGTCCATATCCGGTATGCGGTACAATCAATACAGGAATTCACTGTGAAAGACCACCATTACGACGCCATCGGCCTGAGCTATGTCCATCTACCAGAGATGGTCAGGATTCCTTTTTACGATAAACTTATCCGGTCATTGAAAGCAGGCGGTGAACTCTTCATGGAAGCCTTTACGCGTACCCAGCTGGCTTACTCGTCCGGAGGACCACGAACTGAGGACCTCTTGTATTCGACCGAAAGTGTGAAGCGCGAGTTATCTGCATTGGAAGCCATTTACCTGCTGGAAACCGACCTCCTGCTTCAGGAAGGAGAATACCATAAGGGTCCCGCCCATGTTATCCGGTATATAGGCAGGAAAATTTAAATCCGGCCGACCCCATTATCAGTTGGTATGGGTAACCGGTTGGGACCAGGCCATCTCGTAGTCCAGGTTTTCAATGGGATTGGGATGTTGCTTATCCGAGAGGACTTTAGCCCGCACAAACAGCTGATCCGGCTGCAGGGTAAAGGACCCGCTGGTTCCTTCAACCTCTGAGAATACTTCGCTGTGATCTGCTCCCTGCCGGCATCCGATAAACTGGATCTGATAATGCACTCCCGGTTCGGCTTTAACAGAAACGCTGAGTGTACCGTCCTGCACCTCAAGCCGGGAGAAGGTTACACCGGTAGAAGCATAAAAATCTCCTGCCTCCAGAGCCGCGATAATGGATTCAGCTGTTAATTCACTGGCATGGACCATCACCCATCCCCGGCCGGAATTACTCCATTGGCGGCCCATGCGGTGGTAGTTATGACTGTCATCAGTACCCAAAGCGTAAAGCAGAGGTTTCCCTTGTTTGAGATATGCAATATTGACCAGGTCCCACATCTCTTCAGTCCCCATGTGGGTGGAATCTCCCTGATTATGGACCATGTGATGCCCATTAAACACTTCAAAAAACTGTTCACCTTTCAGCGCTATCATATCTTCCAGAGACACGGCATAATGAAAGTTGGGATGATTCAAATGTATAATCATCGGCTGATCGGTCTCTTCACGCTGTTGCTGCACTGCATCAATGCTTTTTTGCAGGATCTCCACCACACTTTCTCCTTCTTGCGGCTCAATCAGATTACGCAGGTTGGTCGCATTGAGGTGGAGTGGTTTATCACCGATCTGGTTGGTGATTTCTTCGGACTGGATGATGAGGAATTTACCCGGTTCTTCAAATATAGGTCGGTATTCCTCCAGCGTTTTAAGCTTGATTGCCAATCCATTTTCATCCAGCTGATCCACGACCCAGTCGTCTCCAAATCGTCCCCGGTAATTATTAAGGGCTACTTTCTTTAAGGAATCCTGGCCTATGCGCACCCATTTCTCGTGATCGGCGATCGTGTTGTGTTCACTCAGGGCAATAAACTGGTAACCATGGGTCTTGTACCAGTCCATGATCATTTCGGGGTAATCGTCACCATCGCTCCAATACGAATGCGTGTGCAAATTCCCTTTATACCAATGGCTTGAATCCGATTCAACCTTCTGACAGGAAAAGCAGAGGATGACCATACCCAGGAAGAACAAATACGTTGCTTTTGATCTTAACATGATCCGATTTTAAACTAAGGTTTTCATTACCCGCGAAGATCAGCAAAAAGAAGTGGTTTCAGAACAATTGATCGTACTTAAGTCTCATGAATACGGATCGTATCATGCGTTCTATTATATGTTAAAGTCACCTATGATCAAAGTCCGCTTCTTATCTTAGAGATAAGAATGAACCAAATGATTGTACTATGAAGAAAAGCTTTACGACCCTATTATGCCTATTACTCACCACTGCCTTCCTGCAAGCTAACGAAGACCCTGACTACTGTTCTGCCTATGGAAAAAGTGAGTATTATGGCTGGATTGCCGGTGTACGCATGTGCAACGTGAGCAATCATTCCGGCTTCAGTTATAATGGTTATGGTGATTACATGCATCAGACCATCGAAGTAGAAGCCGGCAAGAAATACCCGATCACCCTGACCCCGAGAACCTGGCCGGCATTTCACGAAGATGCCCGGTGGACCGTATGGATCGATTTTGATCACGATGGAAAGTTTGAAGAAAGTGAGGTCGTGGTAAAAGATTCCTATTCGAGGGAAATCACGGCCTGGGTGGTAATACCCAGCGATGCCAAGGACGGGAACACCCGGATGCGGGTAGGGATGCGTTTCATCTACGACCCTGTACCGTGTGGCTACTACTGGTATGGCGAGGTGGAAGATTATGCCGTACATATCAAAAATCCCTACTACGGACATGACAACGACTATTGTAAAGGCTGGGGTAAGAATTCCAAATACGGATACATCAAACAGGTAAATGTTTGCGAGATCAATAAGGTCTCGGGTTGCGATCCATCCGGTTATGCCGATTATACCAAACTGATGTGCAAGATCACCCAAAATAAGCGGCATGACATGTATCTGAAGCCCTACCTGCGGAAGCAATACGATAGATGGGGTGACTGGTACATGGAAAAACCACATTGGATGGTTTGGATCGATTACAACCAGAATCAGAAATTTGACAAGGAGGAAATGGTCTGTGATTCAGCTTGTTACGATCCATTGCAAATGCATTTTGACGTACCCTCCTGGGCAAAGCCGGGCAAAACAAGGATGCGCGTAGCCATGCACTTCAAAGATTACGACAAGTATAAGCCGGATCCCTGTGATGCATTCTGGTACGGTGAAGTGGAGGATTATTCCGTTTGGGTCGAGAGTGGCCCTCCGGCGCCGAAGTATTGTGAATCTTCCGGTCAGGATCCCAATTATGGATACATCTATCAGGTATGGCTTGGAGATCTGGACAATTACTCCAATTACGCCCATAACGGGTATGGCGATTATACCCACATGTCGACTGTGATGTATCGCAACGACCGCGGCACTCTGTTTCTAAAACCATCCTTGAACTGGGTGCATGATGCGCATTATGGCTGGATCAAACCGGCTGCATTCTGGTGTGTCTGGATCGACTTTAACCACAATGGAAAATTCGACTACAATGAGAAAGTAGCCTTTGATCACTCCTCCAACTGGGTCTGGTCATACATTTATATTCCATCCTGGGCTAAAACCGGAAAAACGCGGATGCGGGTGGCCATGGCCTTTGATGACTATCCTGAAGCTTGCGGCACCTATTGGTATGGAGAAGTGGAAGACTATACCATTGACATACATGATCATTACGACCCATTGGTCATTAATCCGGGAGTAGATCCTCAAATTGGCACCACCGTTCTGAACCGGGAACTACCGGATATCGGTATCGCTCCCAACCCGGCCAGCAGCAGCATCCGGCTGGATCTGCCGGGCAGTGGAGAAGGCCAGTTGTCGATCATCAGCCTCTCCGGGAAGGTAATCCTGCAACAACCCCGGTCAGCCGGATCCAGTCAGGAATCCATTGACCAACTGCAGGCCGGCGCTTATTTCGTCCGCTGGATCGATGCAAATGGTGAGGTTTACACCAGGCGCTTTATCAAGAACTGACAATAAATCAAATCAACCAATCTTCAGGGGCATCTTACCGGTGCCCCTTTTTTATTGGCTTAATTAGCGATCATGTAATTCCGGAGCGCTCAGCTAATGCCGCTGCTAATGGATCTGACCATAGCCGTCATGAGGTATGAAAACCTTAGTCGCAAAATCCTCCAGAGGAGTAAGAATAACGGTAAAGCTGAAATCAGTGGAACAATGCCTACTCTAAGCAGATCAGATAGCACGCTTTTGCATGATCCCGGCCACAATAAGCGCCACAATTAATGCAAAAATCACCGAAAAGATAAATGCACTCAAACTGGCAAAGCCGGGAGTTGAAAATATCTCCATCATTTTTGAGGCTTGTTCAATCTGCTCATCGGTCATACCTCTGCTTTCCATCTGTTGCATTTGCAGATCCATGGCTTTCTTCATCACCTCAGGATCAATAAACTTCAGAAAGATGTAGGAATAAACTGAAGAAATCAGTGAGGCTGCGATGGCTACCAACATGCTTACTCCAAATCCACGGCCAAATGACATCACGCCACCAAGCTCTTCATCGCGGTGCGCCCGGCAGGCTAATACCATTCCTCCTGCAAACACTAAAATGTTGATGGCCATGCTTATGAAACGCTGACTTGTGTTGGTAGGGTCTGACAATCCGGTCAAATACATCACCAGAGATATGGCCACCAGGATAAGTCCGGTATAAAGTCCGAAGCGCATCGCAGTACGTCCAAATTTTACTTCTTGCGGATCCGGTAATTGTTCGGTGGTATCGATTGGTTCCATCGTCTGATATTTTCTTAAATGTACTGATTCGTCAGGACATTTCAAATCAGGTTTAGCTGATCACCAATGATAGTCCCGATAACCTTTCCGGTAAATGCACGGTCAAAAAATGGTGTGTTATTTGCCAGCGATTTATTTTTAGGCCGGCTGAAAGTCCAGGTATCCGTTGGGCTAAACAGAGTCATTTCAACTTCCTGCCCAACTTCAAGCATCAACTTCTTCAAGCCAAGGACACGGCGTGGGTTTGCACTGACCGCGCTTACAAAGGTGTCGAGTTCATCCGGGTACGCCGAGTTAAAAGCAGGAAAACAGGTCTGTAACTGGGTGATGCCATAGGCGGCATAGGCAAATTCAAGGTCTTTATGCTCCTGGTCGGACGGACTGTGATTGGAAGTGATCACATCAATGGTTTGGTTCTTAACACCGGACCAGAGCGATTTCTGGTCTTCCGTCCCACGCAATGGAGGCCAGATCTTGTAGACCGCATCAAAATCCCTGATCGTTTCATCATCAGCCAGCAAGTTCATGATCGCCACACTGGCGCTGACCGGAATGCCTTGTTTTTTACCCTCCTTGATCAGCCGGACGGAACCTTTGCTGGAGATATTAAGGATGTGTATGGATGAACCAGCATACCGGGCTAATTCCAGATCCCGGTGAACCATGATCTCCTCAGCCAATGCAGGGATACCTTTCATGCCCAGCAAGGTACTGGTCACCCCTTCATGCATCAGACCTTCATTTTCAAGGTGACGTTCGTGAGGCTGGTTGATGACCGTACGTCCCAGCGGACGTACGTATTCCAGGGCCCGCAGGAGCAATCCACTATGCTGGACCGATTTCCATCCATCCGTAAAGGCAACGGCTCCGGCCTGGGTAAGGTCATACATCTCGGTGAGGTCCTTCCCCTCAGTTCCAACCGATAAGGCCCCCAGGGGATGGATCCTGACTCCCTGTGGATTCTGAAAATGCCGGAGGGCGCGAACATTATTAAACTGGTCAGCAACCGGTAACGTATTTGGTGCCGGCGCAAGGGCCGTGTACCCTCCGGAGCTGGCTGCGGCGCATAAAGAAGTCAGCGTTTCCACCTGTTCGAAACCCGGTTCACCATGCCAGGGCATAATATCCAACCAACCCGGACTTAGATGCAGGTCATTGGCCTCAACCAGTTTGCATTTTTGATTCGGAGCGGTCAGGCGCTTCCCGATCTTCTCGATGACCCCATTATGGATCAGTACATCCACCTCTTTGCGATGATGGGGACCGGAAGGGTCAATTACCGTACATTTTTTGAGCAGGACATCCATAGGTTAAGTTTTCCAGAATCGCAGGATAAGGACTTCCAGGGCCAGAAAAAACAATACCAGCCAGAGACAGTACCGCCACAGGCTGATGCCGCTGATCTGGTCACGAATGTATTTTGAGAAATCGGCGATCTGTGCGTCATCGAGAAAGGTATAAGCAGCCCCGTAGCGGTCTTTGAGGACACTCAATGGCGTGATGGACAGGTCCGATTCTTTGCGGTCAAAGTTGAATGCCAGTTTTGCCTGCGGGGTGTTATCCCACAATACCTCGTAAAATCCCGCTTCCCCGGGTTCTTCCTCCGTGTCGAGGTAGACAACATTGCCTACGGTCGTCTGTTTGGGGATCCATTCCTGAGCTCCGCGGATAACAAAAACTGCGTCGCTACCCGATTGCCGCTCCATGGTAATGGTATTATTGCCACCGATCCAATATGCGATCTCCTTGCTCTCGGCATTGGCCAGCGCCGTTTTGAATAATAAAGGAACGAATACTTCCGGCTGATTGACCAGGTTGTTGTCATCCGGATTGATCGGGGCCGCCGAAAGATAGAGCTGGCCTGCTCCTACGCGGTATTTCATCAGGAAGGCACTGCCATCCCGGTAAGTTAAAAGCGGCTCTTCAGCAGCCCTGCCGGCACGTGAGATACCGAAATTATAATTGGTCTCCGGGAGGCGCAAGTTAGGCCTGATACGTTCGAAGACATTGTTGTAAATGAATTCTTCCGTATTGATCTGGGATACCTGTCGGTGCAGGGTGTCCGGAGCAAACAATTGACCTGCCGGTACCGACTGGAGGAAGGCATTGTAACTCTGTAAATCGATGTTATGGGCCGGGAAAATCAATACATTACCGGTATTTTCGAGGTATTGCCTGAGCTCTGACCCCAGACCAGAAGAAATGCCCGGCAAGTCCTGCAGGATGATCAGCTGATAATTCCCAAATTCCGAATAGGCAATATTCTGAGCGGATTGGGCGGTGACCTGGAAATTCTTCAGTCCTGCCAGTGCCGCCTGCAGGTAGCGATCCGGCAAGCCGGCGTACAACAACAGGATGCGCACCTGTTGAGCTACATCAAATGTCAGGTAATAGGTATCGTCAAATGTCACCGGGTAATCACTGATCTTTACTACCATCTCGTGCCATCCTGCCTCCAGTGTCTGAATATTTATGGTATCCACGGTACTGGCATTGGCCGCGATGGAGGAGGATCCCATGGGTTGCTCCTGGCCATTGCGAATGACCGATAGCCGTACATTTTCCACGGTCTGATCGCCATAGTTTCGGATCCGCACATACAGTGGGTTATTCTGACCCAGCACATGCACGGGAGCGCCAAACCAGCAGCTGTCAATCGACACGTTTTTCTCCTGCACACTCTGAATGGGGATCAGATTGGTATGAAAGGAGGTGTCCGGGTCAGGAGGCAAGTTAGTAATGCGATCCTGAAAGTCGGAGATCAGATACGATACTGGTTGCGACTGATGAGCCTGGTTGAAGAGCTGATGTTGTCGTTCCATCACCTGCTTCATATCTTTCACCTGCGGGCTGTACGTGATCTCATCAATGATGGGAAGGATGTCCTCCTTATTAAAAAACCGGTTATGACGGCCTTCGAAATCATTGGTGATGATCTGAAACTGATCGCTTTCATTATATCCTTCCACTATTTCCCGGGCCCGGCTTTTTGCTTTATCCAGTAACGGTACATCCGAGCTCTGAGCTTTCATCGAAAACGAATTATCGACGTAGATACTGACAGCTTTGCGACCCTCGTCCACCTTGTTGTTGAGGGGAATAAAGGGCTGAGCAAAGGTCAGGATCAGGAAGGAAGCCATCAGGACGCGGGAAAGCAGTACCAGCAAATTTTTCAATTTATTACGGCTGCTGGTCTCATCTTTTACTTCGCGCAGAAAGCGCACATTGGTAAAATAAACCTTGCGGAAGCGTCGGAAGTAAAATAAATGAATGATAACCGGTATGCTGAGGAGCGCAAAGGCCCAAAGAAAGGATGGAAACACAAATTGCATAGTTACAAAAATAGCATGCTTATGCGGGAGCACATCGGATTTAGGAAATTTTTAACGGCCGCAAAGTTGTCAACCATATCCCGGCATTGCGTTTTGTCAGAATTTATTTTTCCACATCATGGATTCTACCGGTTTGGTGGTACGCGTGGTGTACTTTGCATCCTTCTTGGTGTGGTACATTCGGTTAACCGGGCCCTCAACCTGAAAATAGATCAATTGACCGATCGGCATACCCGCATAAATACGTACCGGCTGAACACAGGATATCTCAAGAGTCCAGGTATTGCAAAAACCGACATCACCCTTACCGGCCGTGGCATGGATGTCAATGCCAAGCCGTCCGACACTCGATTTACCTTCCAGAAAAGGTACCGAGTTATGGGTCTCCGTATATTCTTCGGTCACACCCAGGTAGAGTATCCCCGGCTGGATCACATATCCCTCGGGGCCAATCTCAATCTCCCTGATCTGGTTATGGAGACGGGCATCCAGTACATCATCCTGATACACAGCCAGGTATTTACCCAGGCGGACATCGTAAGAATTGGTACCTAAACTCTCCCGGCGAAAAGGCTCGATGACGATTTCACCTTTTTCGATAGCCTCCAGGATGGATACGTCACTAAGTATCATCGATTTCTGAGATTTGTTATTTATGACGGACGTCTGAAACGACGCCAAAGCGCGTGCAAGATGAGAAAACCACGCCATATATCCTATCCATAGCCAGGCTTATTCCCGGCGGATGACCCTGCCGGGAAGCGCTCCGGATGCGTCCTTCCCATCCCATACCTGAACCCCATTGACCCAGACCGCCTTGATACCGGTACATAACGCATGGGGTTGTGCTGTTGTCGCATGATCGGTGATCGTTTGCGGGTCCCATAACACCAGGTCTGCAAACTTACCCGGAGCGATAATTCCCCGGTCCCGGATACCCAGATGTTGCGCTGTAAGCCCTGTCATTTTATGGACAGCTTCCTCCAGGGAGAGCACCTCTGAATCACGGGTGTACATCCGAATAAAGCGCGGAAAAGCGCCATAACCACGCGGATGCAGGCTGCCACCATTTCCATCGGAACAAACGTTGGTTTCCGGCCACTGGTACAACAGGCTGATATCCTCCTCATCCATTCCGGTCCCGATGACCGACTCATCTCCATGCTTTTCGTCCGCGACGCGGATCAGCCGCAGATAGGTGTCGGCTGGGTTTTCACCGCTGGCACGGGCTATCTCAGCAATCGTTTTACCCACATAATCCGGATTGGCATCGTAGGTCGAGAGCAACATGCCATCCGGGGTAGTTAATTCACTCAGAGCATATTCAGCCTGTTCCCGGTTGGTAAAATCGCGTTTTGGAAAGAGCACCTTCAGCGTAGACATCCAGTAGGTATAGGGATAGACATCTGCGGTGATATCGACACCTTCCTCCCGGGCTGCATTGAGCCGGGCTATCAATGCGGGTGCGCTGCCCCATTTTGCTTTCATGCCTATCTTGAAATGACTGATCTGTACCGGAATCTGACAAGTCCTGCCAATATTAATGATCTCTCCGATTGCGTTTTCCAGTTCGACATCTTCACTGCGCATATGGCTTATGTATCTGCCCTGGTAAGGTTTCAGATGTTTGGCCAAACTCAGCACCTCCCCGGGCGATGAATAAATACCAGGATCGTATTCCAGACCGGTAGACATCCCCAGTGCGCCGGCTTCCATCTCCTGATCCAGTAATTGTCCCATCCGGGCTATTTCATCAGCAGTTGCCTCGCGGCGGTAGTCGGAATTTCCCAGCACTTCCCACCTCAGTGTATTATGGCCGGCATAGGAAGCGATGTTCACAGCAGGTGGTTCTTGCTCCAGATGGTCAAAAAAGGCACCAAGGGGCAAATTACTACTGCCATCCTGGCCTACGACAATGGTTGTAATGCCCTGACTTATGACCGGCACCAGGTGATGATCCGCCGTATAATCAGCATCGTGATGGCTGTGAGAATCAATGAATCCAGGGCTCAGTGTCAGGCCTTCACCATCAATAATGGAATCTCCGGGGGCAGGTGAGATATGACCGAACGTGTCTATCTGGTCACCTACAATACGCACATTTCCCATGGCGGAAGGTCCGCCACTGCCATCTATAATGCGCACGTTCATAATCACCAGGGCTTGCTGCCCGTTTACCATCCACGCCATTAAGAGCGTGGAAAAAGCCAGACTAATTCGTCTAAATGGACTTTTCATGTTTTCGATTCCTGCTTTCACAATCCCCTGGCTCATTCCATTGCCAGCATGTTTAAAGGTAAACAAATGTTCCTTGCTTCATAGGGTGGTCAAACTTCCGGGAATAACTATCTTCCTGTAAATTAATTTTCAAATGCGGGTTACGCTTTTTTTTGTCACACTATCTTTCCTGGCTTGTCGTACGGATAAATCCAGTCCGGATTGGGGAGGTTATCTGGGAGGTAACGATCGTGATCATTACAGTTCCCTCGATCAGATCAACCAGTCAAATGTAACCCGGTTAAAGGTTGCCTGGAGCTTTTCATCCGGTGACCTGGATACCTCCCGCAATACCCAGATTCAGTGTAATCCGCTGATCCTTGATGGTGTCCTTTATGGCAGCACCCCCGCACTGAACTTTTTTGCCCTGGATGCGGCCAGTGGCAAAGAGCTTTGGAAGATAGCCCCATTGGAAGACCTGTCCGGGCTGAATGGCCTGGGTGTAAACCGGGGGCTGGCATATTGGGATGGCATAGAAGGCCGGCGGTTGCTGGTGACTGTTGGCCCTTACCTGCTTTGCATAGATGCCCTTACCGGAAAACTGATCGAGGACTTTGGCACCCACGGACGCGTCGATCTGCGCGAAGGCATGGGCCGGGATCCGGAATCTTTCTTTTTGACAGCCAATTCCCCCGGGGTCGTTTTTGAAGACTTATTTATCATTGGTAGCCGGGTAGATGAAAGTTACGGAGCAGGTCCCGGTCATATTCGCGCTTACGATGTGCATACGGGACAACAACGCTGGATCTTCCATACTATTCCGCAACCGGGAGAAGAAGGTTATGACACCTGGCCACCGGAAGCCTATACGTATGAAGGAGGAGCCAACTCATGGGCAGGAATGGCCCTGGATGCTACACGGGGATTGCTTTTCGTCCCCACCGGTTCCGCCACGGCTGACTTTTATGGTGGTAACCGGCTGGGAGCTAACTTATTTGCCAACTGCCTGATCGCCCTGGACGCACACAATGGGAAAAGGATCTGGCATTTTCAGACGGTCCATCACGACATCTGGGATCGAGATCTTCCTTCAACACCTAACCTGGTCACCGTAGAGCGGGATGGTAAGCAGGTTGATGCCGTCGCTCAAATCACCAAAACCGGATTTGTATTCCTCTTCAACCGGGAAGATGGCACGCCGCTATTTCCTATCGTTGAACAGCCTGTGTCTGCCAGTGATATACCTGGTGAATCAGCCTGGCCAACCCAACCCATCCCTACTGCTCCCCCACCCTTTGTCCGGCAGAATTTTACTCCGGACGTAGTAACCACCATCAGTGATACGTCCCGTGAAAATGCTTTGCAGATGTTGGCTACCGTACGTACCGGGGGGCCTTTTGTTCCGCCCAGTTTCCAGGGAACAGTCATCTTCCCCGGATTTGATGGCGGAGGAGAATGGGGAGGTGCCGGATGGGATCAGGAGTCAGGCACCCTTTATGTCAACGCCAATGAAATGCCCTGGATCCTGAAACTCTTTGAAGTCACAGAAAAAACCAACGGCCTGCTCCGGGACAGGGGCTTCAATACGTATAAGAATTACTGTGCTGGATGCCATGGCCTGGAGCGGCAAGGGAGTTCCTTTATGGGCGGCATACCGGATTTGACCCAGCTTCCTTCCCGCCGGAAGGCTGATGAAGCGCGGCACATCTTACAATCCGGACAGGGGCAAATGCCTAACTTCCGGTGGCTGGGAGACCAGGAAATCGATGCTTTGGTCGCCTTTTTGTACAACCTGGATACACCTGACACCGGCAAACCATCAAACGATGCACCGTCCAAAGAAGACCGCCGTTACCAGCATACCGGTTACAATAAATTTGTCGGAGCAGATGGCTATCCGGCAGTGCGCCCTCCCTGGGGAACTCTGAGCGCCATTGATCTGAACCAGGGAACCATCCGGTGGCAGGTGCCTCTGGGCATCCATCAGGAACTGATCGACCGGGGCTTACCACCTACCGGTACGGAAAATTACGGCGGCCCTGTCGTGACCGCCGGAGGCCTGCTTTTCATCGCAGCCACCGCTGATGAAAAAATTCGTGCTTTTGATAAAGCGACAGGAGCCGAACTTTGGTCTTTTGACCTGCCGGCAGCCGGCTACGCTACACCAGCGACCTATGCCGTGAATGGCAAGCAATATGTGGTCATCGCCTGCGGAGGAGGAAAACTGGGTACGAAATCCGGTGACACCTGGGTGGCCTTTGCCTTACCGTAATCATTTATCCATTAGAAAACGAACAAATCATGCATTTGATCCGAATCCATCTGATGTTCTTATTCATGCTTACTTCCCTCTACCTCAACTGCCAATCGCTGGACGACACACACGACTACCCCTATCATCCGGTACCCTTCACCCAGGTCCATTTCAACGACGATTTCTGGGCACCACGCCTTGAACAACACCGGACACGTACGTTGCCCTATACCATGGAACAATGCCAGTCCACCGGAAGGGTGAAAAATTTTGCCATCGCTGCTGGGGAAGAGCAAGGTTCCTTTTGCACCGCCTACCCATTCGATGATTCGGATCTGTACAAGATAATTGAAGGCGCCTCCTACTCCCTGCAAGTCCATCCCGATCCGGTCCTGGAGCAAAAAATTGATGACTGGATTGCAATTATTGGTGCAGCCCAGGAATCCGATGGATACCTCTATACCACACGCACGATCGATCCCGAACATCCCCACGCCTGGGCTGGGGCTCACCGCTGGGACAAGACGGAAGACCTATCGCATGAATTGTACAATGCCGGACACCTTTTTGAAGCAGCAGCGGCCCATTACCTGGCTACGGGCAAGAAAACCCTGCTGAATATTGCCATTCGATTTGCCGATCTGATCGACCGGGAGTTCGGATGGGGTAAGATTGAAAAATACCCGGGTCATCAGGTCATCGAGATCGGTCTGGCTAAGCTCTATCGCATCACGGGAGAGAAGAGATACCTCGACCTGGCCAAGTTCTTCCTGGACGTAAGGGGGCCAAATCAGGGTGAATACAGCCAGGCGCATCTGAAAGTGATCGACCAGACAGAAGCGGTAGGCCACGCAGTACGCGCCGCCTATATGTACAGTGGAATGGCAGATATTGCGGCGCTCACCGGCAATCAGGATTACATCCATGCCATCGACAAGATCTGGGAAGATGTTGTATCTAAAAAGCTTTACATTACCGGAGGGATAGGAGCCACCGGAGCCTGGGAAGGATTCGGGCCGCCTTATGCTCTTCCGAATTTCAGTGCCTACTGTGAGACTTGTGCCTCCATTGCCAACGTCTTCTGGAATTACCGGCTCTTCTTGCTTCACGGAGAATCCAAATACATCGATGTGCTGGAACGCACGCTGTATAATGCCGCCAATTCGGGCATGTCCCTGGAAGGAGACCGTTTCTTCTACGCCAATCCTCTGGAAGCACGGAAGAATCAGGCACGCAGTCCATGGTTTTCGTGTGCATGTTGTCCGAGTAATGTAGCACGGTTCTTCCCTTCTATTCCCGGCTATCAGTATGCCGTTCAGGGCGACCAGATCTACGTCAACCTTTTCGTTGGAGGAAAAGCCAGCATACGGACGACGGCTGGCGAACTGGAGATGATCCAGGAAACCCGTTATCCCTGGGATGGGCAGGTGGATATTCGGGTAAATCCCCGGTCATCGTCACAGTTCACGGTGAAGATCCGCATACCAGGCTGGGCCCGGGGAGAAGTGGTGCCCAGTGACCTGTACACCTTTGCATCAGGTAATACGAATCCGGTTCCGGTCACCATCAACGGACAACCTCAGGCGTATCAGGTGGATCACGGTTATGCCGTCATCACCAGACGCTGGGAAAGCGGTGACCACATTTCCATCAACTTCCCTATGCAACCACGATTTGTTCGTGCACATCCAAACCTGAAGGATGATGAAGGGAAAGTGGCCATTCAACGAGGCCCGTTGGTCTACTGCCTGGAAGGTCAGGATCAACCGGACGAACATGTGATCAACACAATGGTTTTTGAAAATGCAAAGCTGGAGAGTACCTGGGAACCGGCATTGCTAAACGGCGTGATGGCTGTTTCACTGGAAGGAGCCGTAGTTCATGAGGAATCAAACCAGAACCTGGCAAGTAATCGTATACCCTTAATCGCAATCCCCTATTATGCCTGGGCCAACCGGGAACGGAACTTCATGGCAATCTGGTTGGCGGATGATATGCGGCATACCACGCCGGTGCCCATGCCTACCCTGGCCAGTACCGGAAAGGTCTCGTGTTCCGAGGATGTCCGCAATCTGGACGCTATCCATGACCAATATTTACCCGAAAATTCCAACGACCACACCAATCCCTACCTGCATTTCTGGCCGCGGTTCGGAACGCAAGAATGGGTACAATATGACTTCAAAGAAACAGCATCGATCTCTTCTTCACGGGTGTACTGGTTTGATGACGGGCCGGATGGTGGTTGCCGCATCCCGGCAGATTGGAAGCTGCAATACCTGAAGGGCTCTAAATGGAAGGACGTTAAAATCAAAGGAGACTATCCCCTCTCCAAAGACGAGTGGAATAATGTACACTTCAAAGCAGTTTCCACCAATGCGATGCGTTTGATCATGACTTCCCAGCCGGGAGTTTCAAGCGGAATCCACGAGTGGGAAGTCGGAAAACCGTAACCATATTTTAAGGCAACATTTCCTTATGCAGCGATTAATCCAAAGTGGCAGTCACTTTTGGTATTGTTTTTGATAAATGGGTAAATGGATCCCCCAATTATCTGATCTAGACTGTATAAGGAATATGCTGGTTGAGGCGAAGCAAATTGAGGGGCAAAACATGGATGTACTACGCGCTAATTTTAAAAATGAATCCATCGTTATTCGCAAGGGTCAAACCACTGCGATTTTGTATTTCATTATCACTTCCATTCTGGGCTTTCTGCTACTAGGGACAAAACAAGAATTACTAATCTGGTTGTGTGCTACCTTCTTTTACATTTCCGGAGGCTTAACGGTCACATTCTCCAACGCCCGGTGGGGCTTTGGATTCCTTTTCGTCACTCTGATACTCATCGAATCACTATTCTACTTCTACCCATTTCATAATTTCTGGTTCTGGAGCATTCCGAACAAAGTGCTTTACCTGTACTTTATGTATTCAGCCTTCCAGGCCGCCAAACGCAGAGAGGAGATCGAGGCGATCATGGTACTGCATGGCTGGCACCCACTTGGGTTGAATTAAGATCTGCTTCCAGGAACTCCAGGATCATCCGTTAAAAAGTTTACTCTTTCCATTTGCTAAAAAGGCGAAGTACCGGCTCAATTTGACAATACCTATATTTGTACTTAAAATATAGATATTGTATATGGCGCTCTGGCCTATACGGCAAAACGAAAATTGAACCCCATCATGAATATCCAGCAATTGGAATACCTGGTCGCCGTCGACACACACCGTCATTTCGCTCGTGCAGCACAATCCTGTTACGTTACCCAGGCCACCTTAAGTATGATGATCAAGAAACTGGAGGACGAACTGGACCTGATGGTTTTTGACCGCAGCAAACAACCGGTGACCCCCACGGATACCGGGTCACAGTTGATCGAACAGGCGCGGATCATATTGAATGAGATTGCCCGGTTTCAGGAAATGGCCCAGGAATCGGTCCACGGATTGCAGGGTGACCTGCGCATCGGGATCATCCCTACCCTGGCTCCTTACCTGTTACCTCATTTTCTGCCCCCGTTTCTGGAACAATACCAGGAGATCAAACTCATCATCTCGGAGCTAACGACCGACCAGATCACCGAAAAACTGGCGAAGGACCAACTTGATATCGGTATTTTAGCAACACCTTTACATAAAGACAGCTTCCGTGAAATCCCACTATTTTACGAACCATTCAGTGTTTATGTTGCCGATCCCGA
Organism: Lewinellaceae bacterium; assembly: GCA_020636135.1. Lineage (NCBI taxonomy): Bacteria > Pseudomonadati > Bacteroidota > Saprospiria > Saprospirales > Lewinellaceae > Lewinellaceae bacterium. The sequence goes on along the minus strand of JACJYK010000001.1, from coordinate 817,373 downwards.
ATCTCAGGCATTAAAGAAAAAATATTTGCTGCCGGAGGATATCGACCTGGATCATTTATGGCTGCTGGAGGAAGGGCATTGCCTGCGCAGTCAGATCATGAATCTCTGTGAGCTCCAAAAACAACAATCCGGTAAACACCATATGGAATTCGGCGCCGGCAGTATCGAAAGCCTTCTGAAGATCGTCGACATCAATCAGGGGATCACCATCATCCCTGAGCTGGCGGCCATTGATTTGCCACCTCGCCAAAAAGCCTGTCTTCGCGCATTCAAGGCACCTGTGCCCGTGCGAGAGATAAGCCTTGTGACCTATCGCCACTACGCAAAAAAAAGCATCCTGATAGTCCTGGAGGAGTCCATTAAGAACTGTCTGAAGCACCTGGAAAGTAACCTTCAGAAAAAAGATAAAGCCGTCATTGAACTCTGAATCCCCCTGAGCAGCCCGTTATTTCACACCTTCCAGAATGCGGATATAATTGGCCCGCTCGTACGCAGTCGGATCCGAAATATGCTGCTGGCTCATTGCTCCACGGAAACTTGTCACCGATGCAAATCCCATACGGTCCATCCACAACTGTAGATCTTTGGTCATCGTGCGGAGATAGCTTATACCGCGCTTATACAATGCCGAAGCCGTCATGGCGACGTCAGCCCCAGCCAACAGATATTTCACCACTTCTTCGGCACTCTGCACACCAGTCGTCGCGGCCAGCGAAACCGGTATCCGTCCATAGAGGATTGCGATCCATAACAATGGAAGCCGGATCTCGTGCGCCACACTGAACTCCAGGTTTGGCAGCACCTGCAACCGATTGATGTCAAAGTCCGGCTGATAAAACCGGTTAAACAATACCAGCGAGTCAGCACCCGCTTCATGCAACCTGTAAGCCATATGTCCGATCGAACTGAAATAAGGATTCAACTTGATTGCAACCGGAATTTTAATGTGTGCTTTGACCAGCCGCACAATATCCAGGTAACGCTGCTCCACCATCTCCGCAGTCAGCCGAATATCCGCGGGAATGTAATAAACGTTAATTTCCAGACCATCTGCTCCGGATTCTTCGACCTGCTTGGCATAATCGATCCATCCGCTGTGCGAAATGGCATTCAGACTGGCAATGATAGGGATATCGACCTCTTCTTTCGCACGCCGGATATGTTCCAAATATTGACTGGCACCGATGTGGTAATCGTCAATGTCCGGAAAAAAATCCAGCGCTTCCGCAAAGATATTCGTGGTGACTTGCATGGTCTGATCGAACAATTTTTGCTCTTTCAATATCTGCTCTTCAAACAAAGAAAACAGCACGACGGCGCCCGCACCGGCATCCTCCATTTGCTTGATGTTGGCAATATCCTCCGATAGAGTACAGGCAGAGACAACCAGGGGTGACCGCAGGGTCAATCCCATATATTGAGAGGTTAGATCCATGATTGTTGTTTGAAATTCATTGTAATCGGTTAATTCATTTTCAGGCTACAGGTGCGAATGATGATGCTCCGGCTGCCGCCATATCAACGTATGTTTCCCATCGCAGGTCCACCAGTTCTTGTGCCAGCTGCATCAGACGTTCTGCTTCTTCCGGGTTGGTCCTGGTCAAAATCTTATACCGCAATTCATTGTAGGCATAATCTTTCAGGTTGATGACCGGCTCCGGTGAGTCGAGAACAAAGGGGTTAATACCTTTTTTGCGCAATACCGGATTGTAACGTAACAACGGCCAGTAGCCACTGCTCACTGCAAGTTTTTGCTGCGTCAGGCCTTTCTCCATTGCAATACCATGGGCAATGCAATGGGAGTAAGCCAGGATCAGGGAAGGGCCTTCATAGGCTTCTGCCTCACGCATAGCCAGCAACGTTTGTTGTGGATTAGCTCCCATGGCGATCTGTGCCACATACACATTACCATAGGAGATAGCCTGCATAGCAAGGTCCTTTTTACCAACACGCTTGCCGGCGGCAGCAAACTTTGCAGTGGCTGCGGTTGGCGTTGCCTTCGACATCTGCCCTCCCGTATTGGAATAAACTTCCGTATCCAGGACCAGGACATTCACATTCCGGCCGCTGGCTAAAACGTGGTCCACACCGGCTGAACCAATATCATAAGCCCAACCGTCACCGCCAACGATCCAGATGCTGCGCCGCACCAGGTGGTCGGCAAGAGACAACATCAGTTTTGCCTGAGGATGCTTCGATTGCTCCAATTGGCGCTTCAATGCTTCAACCCGTTGACGCTGGGACACGATCTGCGATTCGACATGCTGGGGTGCATCCAGGATCGCCTTAACCTGCGCTTCCCCGAATTCTGCTTCCATAGTCTTCAGCAACTGGCGTGCAGTAGCCAGATGTTTGTCAGCCGTCACCCGCATACCTAAACCGAACTCTGCATTGTCTTCAAACAGCGAGTTGGACCAGGCCGGTCCTTTACCTTCAGCGTTCGTGGTATAGGGGGTCGTTGGAAGGTTACCTCCATAGATGGAAGAACATCCGGTGGCGTTTGCAATGATCAGCCGGTCACCGAATAATTGTGTCATCAGTCGTACATAAGGCGTCTCACCGCACCCTGCACATGCTCCGGAGAACTCAAATAAAGGTTCCAGAAACTGCACACCATGGACAGTCGAGAAGTTGACTTTGCTCCGGTTGTTCTGAGGAATGGATTCAAAGAAATCGATGCTATTGCGTGATTCCTCCAGGATGTCATTCTTCGGCTTCATGTTGATGGCCTTGGTCGAGCGGTCAGTCAGGCTGGTTGCCGGACAAGCCTCTACACATAAGGTACAGCCGGTACAATCTTCCGAATAGATCTCAAGGGTAAATTGGGTCTCCGGAAATCCCCGGGCGTTAATCGGAGCGGATTTGAACCCTTTCGGGGCATCCATGAGGTATTCCTGGTGATAATATTTTGCCCGTATCACGCTATGAGGACAGACAAAACTACAGTTTCCGCACTGGATGCAGATATCCGGCTCCCAGACCGGCACCAGGTTGGCAATGTTGCGCTTTTCAAACTTGGTTGTACCGGTAGGATATGTCCCATCAACAGGCATACGGCTAACCGGGATCTGGTCTCCGATGCCGGCCATCATCTCGGCAGTGATGCCCTTCACGAATTCCGGTGCATAATCCGGTACGATAGGAGGATATTCCTGCTTGCTGGTGAGCTTACCAGGCAATGCCACCTCATACAGGTTCGCCAGGGTAGCATCGACCGCTTTAAAGTTTTGCTCTATGACCGCCCTGCCCTTTTTGAAATACGTCTTTTCAATGGCTTTCTTGATTGCGCCAATGGCTTCATCCTTTGGCAACACATTGGCCAATGCAAAGTAGCACGTTTGCATGATGGTGTTGATCCGGGCTCCCATCCCGGTCTTCATGGCAACAGCAGTCGCATCTATGGTGTAACAGGAAATGTTTTTATCCAGGATGGCCTGTTGCATAGGGCGGGGCAACTGATCCCACACTTCTTCAGGTGGGTAAGGGCTGTTTAAAAGGAAGGTTGCATTCTTCTTGGCATAAGCCATCATATCCACCTTTTCGATGAATTGAAATTGATGGCAGGCCACAAAATCAGCTTCTTTAATCAGATAAGGCGCACGGATGGGTTCCGGTCCAAACCGCAGGTGGGAAACTGTCCTAGCTCCGGATTTCTTGGAGTCGTACACAAAGTAACCCTGCGCATACATATCGGTGTTTTCACCGATAATCTTGATGCTGTTCTTATTGGCACCCACGGTACCGTCTGCACCCAAACCAAAGAACACAGCCTGCCGCCAGCCGGATTCATCCAGGGTAAAGTCCGGATCGTAATCCAAATGCGTAAAGGTTACGTCATCAATGATCCCGATCGTGAAATGATTTTTAAGCTTTGGCGCTTTCAGGTGATCAAAGATCCCTTTGACCATCGCTGGCGTAAATTCTTTGGATGACAGGCCATAGCGGCCACCGATGATGCGTGGCAGGTCACTGAGAATACCTTCGGCAAAGGCTTCAGTCAGTGAGGCAACCACATCCTGGTACATGGGCTCACCATTGGCACCTGGTTCTTTGGTGCGGTCCAGTACAGCAATGGATTTAACCGAGGCGGGCAAAGCTTTCAGCAAATGTTCATTGGAAAATGGCCGGTACAGACGGATCTGAAGAACGCCTACTTTCTCACCCCGGGCAGCCAGTACTTTCGCGGTTTCTGCTGCAGTTTCCCCGCCTGATGCCATGATCAGGATAACCCGGTCGGCGTCCGGGGCTCCGGTATAATCAAACAGATGATAATGCCTTCCGGTCAGCTTACCAAATGCATCCATCTGATCCTGAACGATTTGCGGTGTAGCCAAGTAAAAGCGATTCACGGTTTCGCGGCCCTGGAAATATACGTCAGGGTTCTGGGCAGTCCCCCGGATGATGGGCCGGTCCGGATTTAATGCCCGCTGCCGGTGCGCGATGACCAGATCGTCGCTGATCATGGCCCGGATGTGCTCATCCGCTACCAGCGACAACTTATTTACTTCATGGGAAGTGCGGAAGCCATCAAAAAAATGCATAAATGGGATGCGTGATGCCAGGGTCGCGGCCTGGGAGATCAATGCAAAATCGTGCGCTTCCTGGACACTCGCGGATGCCAGCATGGCAAATCCGGTCGAACGGGCAGCCATCACGTCCTGGTGATCTCCGAATATCGACAACGCCTGGGCTGCCAGGGACCGGGCTGCCACGTTAAATACCGTGGGTGTCAGCTCACCTGCTATCTTATACATATTGGGAAGCATGAGCATGAGGCCCTGTGAAGCGGTAAATGTGGTGGTTAACGCACCCGCCTGCAGCGCACCATGGACTGCTCCTGCCGCGCCGCCCTCACTTTGCATCTCGACAACTTCTGGAATATTACCCCAGATGTTGGTGATACCTTTTACGGACCATTCATCCGCCCACTCGGCCATCGGAGAAGATGGGGTAATGGGGTAGATGGCACAAACTTCGTTGATGCGGTAAGCGTTATACGCCGCCGCTTCATTTCCATCGATGGTAGTGACTTTATGCTTCGTACTCATAATTGATCTCTAAGGAGTTTATAAGGTTGAGGAATCCGGTTCAGGAACCATTTCAATGGCGTGGCAGGGACACTGCTCAAAACAGACGGCGCAACCGGTACACAGATCGTAATTATACCGGTAACGTTTTCCGGGACCCAATTTGATAATAGCGTCTTCCGGGCATGCGCCATAGCAGCCGTCGCATTCGAAACAGTTGCCACAGGACAGACAGCGCTGTGCTTCATAGCGGGCTTCATCGGGTGTCAATCCGGCCACGACCTCATCAAAACTTGCGATCGCCTGATCCGGTTCCAGATGAGGCTGCTCCTGAGCGGGCGCAAATGTCTGGTACCAAACATGGAGATTGTCGAAGCCTACCACCGGATGCTTGGGAGCAGGCACATACGGCTTACGACGCAGATAGCCATCCATAAACCGGGCGGCTTTCTTGCCGTGTCCAACGGCAATTGTCACCGTTCGTTCGCTGGGAACCATATCTCCGCCGGCAAAGATCCCTTCGGCTCCGGTCATCATATCCGGTCCAACAATGACGGTGCCGTCATCCTTAAATTCGATGCCGGGAACCAGTCGCAGAAAGTCGGTATCGGTATCTTGTCCCAGAGCAAGAATCAGCGCATCGGCTTCCAGGGTTTCGTATTCACCAGTGGGTACCGGCCGGCCATTTTCAACCCGCATCACTTCGACGGTAAAAGTCGACTGATTGATGTCCTTGATGGTACGCAACCAGTGGATCTTTACCCCTTCAGAAAGAGCTTCGTCGGCTTCAAAATCATGCGCTGGCATGTGTTCACGGTCGCGGCGATAGATGATCATCGCTTCATCCACTCCGATACGCTTGGCAATTCTGGCTGCATCCATGGCGGTATTACCACCTCCATAAATGGCTACCCGGCGGCCAAGCTTGGGCGTATTCCCCATCTCGACGTCTTTCAGGAAGGAAACGGCATCCAGAATTTGTCCGGCGTCACGCGCCGGAATATTGGTCTTTTTACCTAGGTGCGCACCTACTGCAACAAAAACAGCATCGAAGTTACCCTCCCGTTTGGCCTGTACCACATCCTCAACCTTGCGATTCAAATGGATCTTGACACCCATGTTTCTGATACGGTCGACTTCAGCTGAAATGATGTTACGCGGCAGGCGGTAGGCGGGAATTCCGAAATGCATCATTCCTCCGGCCAATGGCCCTGCTTCAAATATTTCAACCTCGTGTCCCAGTCGAGCCAAATGATAAGCTGCCGACAACCCGCTGGGGCCTGCTCCGATCACCAGCACTCGTTTACCTCCCGGTTGGGGCTGATACCTGACCTGCCAATTTTTTTCAATAGCCAGGTCACCCAGAAACCGCTCAACCGAATGGATGGACACCGAGGTATCCATTTGTTTGCGGTTGCAACCGTCTTCACAGGGGTGATAGCAGACCCTGCCATGAATTGCAGGGAATGGATTGTTGGTTACCAGCTCCTGCCATGCTTCTTCGTTCTGGCCTTCCTGGGCCAATGCCAGCCAGGCCTGTATGTTTTCACCGGCTGGGCATGCCTGATTACATGGTGGCAGAGAATCGGTATAAACAGGACGTTGGGTACGCCTTTGGCCTGTACCTTTCGCGTGATCCCCCAAGTCAATTGGGGTGGTTAAATCTTTCAGAGGAATCATAAGTTATTTTATTGTCTGCGATGAATGTTCATTAAGTTCCAAAATTCGAACGATAAACCTACCACGAATAGCCTTGAAAAAAGGTGATATGATCCTTTTAGGCTGTTGATGTTAGTCATTCCGGCACTATCCTCCCCTTCCACGGACCAACAGACTTATCAATGAATGACCCCACCAATAGGAGTCCGTCACCATCCGGTGCAAATCAGACATCCGGGTTGATCCGGTACCCTGTACGGTTGATGTCATGATTGACTTATTTAATCCTTAAATAGCGTACCTTGTACATCGATGAAATGTATGAGCAGACTGCAGTGGAAAGGGTATTTATGGTTAGGTTTACTGACCCTGGCTTTCAGCAAATGTGTACAGCCAACTGCAGATACCACTACCACACCTGCAAGGATGGACACACTCCCACTGCCGGAGAAACTTCTGCTGGACAAGTATCGTCCCACTACTATTTACAACATTCCCCACACCGAAATTGCCCAGGCCCGTTATCCGGTCATTGACCTGCATAGTCATCCCTATGCAAAAACGGCGGATGAGGTGGATGCCTGGGTCAAGACCATGGATGAAGTTGGACTGGACAAGGCTGTGATCATGACTTATCAAACCGGCCCGGCGTTCGATTCGCTTGTTCAATTGTACAATACATACCCAAACCGGTTTATCCTGTTTTGTGGATTTGACTATTCCGGGTACGATAAATTAAGCTTTGGACCAGCTGCTGTCGCAGAGCTGGAAAGGTGTGTTGCAATGGGTGCCAAAGGTGTTGGCGAACTGGGGGACAAAGGAAAAGGGTTATTTTATTCCAAACCAACCCCGGCATGGGGTATGCATATCGATGACCCCAGAATGGATCCTCTGATCCAACGGTGCGGTGAATTAAACATACCCATATCCATTCATGTGGCAGAACCGTTGTGGATGTACGAACCAATGGATTCTACCAATGATGGCCTGATGAATGCCTACACCTGGCGATTGGATGACCAGCGTGATATCCTCGATCATGCCGAAATGATCGAGACCCTGGAAAGAGCCGTCCAGAAGCACCCGGAAACGAGATTTATCGCCTGCCATTATGCCAATTGCAGCTACGACCTGACCATATTAGGCCGCCTGTTTGACCGCTACCCCAACCTGTACGCCGATATCGGAGCCCGCTATGCCGAGACGGCCACGATACCCCGCTATGCGCACGCATTTTTCAACCAGTACGATGATCGTCTGCTCTATGGTACCGACATGGGTAATAGTCCGGCAATGTACCGCCTGACTTTCCGCATTCTGGAGACGGATGATGAGCATTTTTATTACCACGACTACTTTACCTACCACTGGCCTCTCAATGGCTACAACCTTAGCGATGAGGTCCTGAAAAAAGTCTATCGGGATAATGCTTTAAAATTATTTGGACCACAGTAAGCCGTGCTACCGCTGGAGCGCAGGAATCATCCTTCCTGCTGCACTATATTCGATAAACTGGTCCAGCCTGCGGCGGCGGGTACTTTCCTGTCTGGCGCTCATGATCCAAAGTACACAAGTGGCTTTCCTGGATTTCGTCAGTTTTTGATAATAGGACCAGGCAGCAGTATTGGTTTTGATTGCATCCAGGTAATCGGCATCCAGGTCCACCTCCCCATTCAGGTACGATTGCCGGGGGTTTATTTCCTCGGTACGCACGCCGAATGCAGCTTTTCCTTCATCCAGGACATGGCCTGAGGAATCCAGTTCTGCATAGCGTTTTAGGTTTACCTGGCTCCAAACACTGCCAGGTCGTCGTGGGGTGATCCGGATCATCCACTGATTCTCATCGATGCTCATCCTTTTTCCATCAATCCACCCCAGGCAAAGACAAACATCTACCAATTCCGGGTAATGCAAAGATGGGATGCCGGTATGAACTTTTTGAAATCCTATCCAGAGCTCATCCTGGCCACCCCAATTGGATAAAAACTCTAAAAAAGCTTCTTTGGAGGCAAAGAACAATGGTTCAATCACAGCTGCTCTACATTTGACTTTTCGATCCAGCCTTCATCCTTGTTGGTAAGGATCACTTTATACCAGTTGCTGATGGTATCCACCAGCTCCAGCCGGGTTCCCGCCAAAAGGGAGTGAATGGTTTCACTATTATCCTCCGGAGCATATTTGAATTCGGTTTGATCTTTGATCACTACCGCAATGGAATGATCGTGCAACAGATGGTTCCGATACCAGCCCATACTTGCACAAACCAGGACAATCGCCAATGAAGCGATCACCAAAGGACCCGTAATGGCCCGGGAGATCCGGTGATAAAACCAGATGTAAGCAATCACCGATCCCAGGCAAAGCCAGGCAAATAAAATGGTCCACCAAGCCCAGGAAGTCACTGAAGCCAGGTTGGCTATCGCCTGGAGCCAGCGGGTAAGAAAAAATGCCGGCAATACGGTTATCGCATCTTCAACCGGCTTGGAGATCAACGCCAGATTGTGTCGCGTATCCCGGTTGTGGGGATCCAGCCGTAATGCCCGTTCATAGTTGATCACCGCATGCCCGCGGTCTCCCTTTGCCGAATAACAATTACCCAGATTGTAATAGATTTCAGCTTGCCGGTAACCCTCGCCGATCAGGTTCTGATAAGATTCAATGGCCGTAGAGTAATCCCCGGACTGAAATGCGGCATCAGCACTGGCGAGGAGCTGCCCAGGTTCCTGGCTTGTACCCCGTAGCATCAATACCAGTATCAGTACACCAGTCAACCATGCCTTAATTGTCCATCCCGAGGTCATAATTCGCTTTTGTTTTTGGGGCGTTTGTCCTCGTGCCAAATAAACCCTTCCAGTTTATTGCCTTCATGATCAAACAAGTCCATTGGTGTCATTTGTCCGGAAGGATCCTGATACATACGTATTCGTTCCACCTCATTGTGGCCAAAATAGACGCGGATGCGGCTGCATACGGCTTTATTGACCCCAATGTACGCCTTATCATCATCCTGCACATAATAGACGGTCTCTGCATTACCAACAATGTCCATCCGCTCCAGTTCATTGTCCGTAAGGTGCGCTTGTATCGTACGGCCTTTGATCTGGTTGAAAAAGACTTCATCGGTTGTATTCACGATAAATGCGCTTTGCTTTAAGTTGATAACGTCCAGCTGTTTATTGCGAAGCCTCATTTCAATAGTGTCGGCGGTAAATTGGGAGGTATCAGCCCACAATATGGGATCACGGAAGAGGATAAACAGCGAGTCCGCCTCCCGATACACCAGGGAATCGCAGATGGCCTGCATATCGGATTTGTACATCCGGACGCGGTGAAAAGCCCGCATAATCCTGGTGGTATCCGTTTCCGATACCTGAGTGAATCGCAGCGAGTCCGCTTTAATAAATAAAGAATCCCCGTCAATAATCGCTATCAGCAAAGGCCGTCGGGTCAGGCCTATCGCTTCAATCCGGGCCGGATGGTCCCCGTAACTCAAGGAGTCACTCTGGATCACATATTGCTGGATGGTATCAATCCAGATAACATCACCCGAAGCCACACCATTTCCCTGAGCCTTTGAATACCGCATACGGTCCGCAGTAAACTGCTGGCTGCCGGAAGCAACCGTGCTCCGGCCGGGAAGGGCAAAAGAATCTTGTTTTACATCGTAAAAGATGGTTTCACCAGCTACTGTACGGGATGAATCGGAATAATAACCGTTTCCATCGATGGTGAACCATTCCTTGTCTTCCAGGTATTCAATATGATCTCCTGAGGCGTTCCTTCCTTCCTCCCTGATCCGGGCATTACCATCCAGGACTACCTTGTTGTTGGCCTTCTCATAACGGATAATGTCCGCTTCGGCTCGACGGTCGCCCTCTTCATATTGGGCGTGATCGGAAAACTCCGCCACTTCTCCCTGGACATTATAGTAACCGCTTTCACAATAGATGCGTTTGTCTTCCTGCCTCAACAAAGTGGGTCCAAGAAAATAGGCGATTTTTTCCTGCGTCTGATAGGCCATCGAATCCATCCGCATGAAAAAATCTTTGCCAGTCACCTCCACGGAGTCTTTAAAATGGGCCAGATCCAGATCCACTTCATAATGTCCGGTCTTGGAAGTGAGGGTGGTTTCATCATCCGTCAGGGTTGCCCCTTTCGAATAATGAGCGATCCGGTCGTCCAGGTTATACTCCAGGTAGTTTGTATACAACTTCTGCCCTCCATTGACCAGAAGGATGTCCCCGTACAGGGTAGCATTGCGGGTCCTGCCCTGATAAATGAGTGTATCTGCAAATACCTGCACGCTGTCGGCATGCTGGATCAATACATGTCCATAGGCCGATAAATAAATGCTGTCCCGGATGTAGGCTGAATCGGCATACATAAAAACCGAATCCTGATAAAGCAGGACATTGCCAGTATAGATTTGGATCGTGCTTCGGTCTTTCAACTCCCAGACCTGGGTATCGGCATGGATGAGGTATATGACCGAAGTGTCGGCACTTTGCTGAGCCGATAACACTCCTGGCAAGATAAATAGTAAGATCCACCCGGTACAAAACCTGACCATATCCAATGCTAAACGCTTTAAATGCCGCATAGATGGTTATGAAATGGTTAAGGCTGCAGCTTGCTGACCCAGTCCGGTGCCCAGAGCGACTCCCATTCCACCCATCCGGACGGCGACGATCAAATTATTATCCAATCGCTTCAGGATAGGCCATTTTTGCGCGCCAACTCCCAGGATACCACTCCAGCGGTCGGTTATAGCAACATTTTTGCCAGCTAATAATCGTTTGGTCAGAAAATGTTCGAGCGCTTCCTGAATCACTGTGGTTTGCGACAAATCATCGGTCATTTCCGCCATTTTATCGATATGCCGCATACCGCCTAACAGTATGCGGTCCCCTATACGCCGGAAATAGACGTAGCCTTCCTGGTAATGAAACGTGCCATCCCATGTTAACCCCGGTATGGGCTCGGTCACCAGGACCTGATTTCGGGCTGGCAGCACGTCCACGTCAGGTAATAATCTCCGGGTAAATCCGTTGGTGGCTACGACAATTTGCCTGGCACGCAGGATGCCATGCTCGGAGGTAGTCATCTGAGCATACGTGCCATCCGTGTGGATGTGCTCCACTTCCACACCCCGGATGACCGGGACACCTAAACGGATGGCTTGTGTCACCAGTAGCTGGTGCATTTTCCCGGGATGGATCCTGGCTTCATGGGGCATAAAAACCACCTGTTCCAAACCGGCGAATGGCAGACCACTGGCAGCAGGAGTTAAGATTTGATAGGCATTTTTTACACCGGTAACTTCTTCGGCCAATTGATTGAAGCGGGGAAGGTGATCCACCGTTTTATCCCAAGCAGATTGATCGTCCGGAAAGAACACCTCATATCCTCCGCAAGTCACATAATCAGCCTTCTGCATATCGACGGTCCTCTGCAGGAGCTGCAAGCCTTCCCACCGGGCTTTGACCAGAGCAAAAGTGGCTGCTTCATCCTGCGTTGCGAGGTCCGATACCAGCTCGGTAGGTGAGCCAAAACAGGCGAATCCGGCATTCCGGGTGGTAGCTCCGCCTCCGATAGTCCATTGATCAAACACCTGTATCTTCCATGACGGCCGTTGCTGTTTAAGAAATATAGCCGTCGTTAACCCGACAATCCCTGCCCCCAAAATGGCCACTTCAATGCCATCCAGGTAAAGGTCTTTTTCCCAGTAGCTCCATTGTTGCGGTGTTCTTTGCATGCTGTAAAGATAATAAAGTGTTCAGTGGTGATGTGTTTAAGTAGTATGGCTTCTCCCTGCCGGTTAGATCCTGTTCGGGAAATAAAACAGACGGCTATTCCAGGATAAACTTGTGTACTGAGGAAGGAGGTATTTCAGAATGGAAACCTCCATTAGATCACCGTAACCGATCCATGGACTTCACCAGTTTCTCATCCTTCCGGATAAAGCGGGCTGCCAATACCCCGAATACAATCCCCAAAACCGGCAAATAAGCTCCGATCCGGTCATCGATGGTACTGGCCGGAACCGCACTGTTTTTGGTATCATTCAGGTAAATGAGGATGGCCACTACTGGTATTAAAATGCTGCAGACCGTAGAAAGATAGGTCATGCGTAGCTGGACTGGACGGTTCCGGTACAGGAATATGGCAACAAAAGCCAGTATAGCTCCAATGGCTGTGATTCCCATCAATACGATATTGTCCTCGACCGAATATTTACCATCGGCAAATAAATAGGCATCCTGCTGTGAGGAGGAGGCTATCGGCCAGATGAACAATAGTGCGGTGCATACAGCCAGTAAGAAGAGGAAGATGGATTGTAGTCGCTGGATCATGAATAAAATGTTTGAGTAAAAATACGAAAAGTTGTTTCGATTGAATGACTTCCGGGTGTCCTGATCACCGCTGGATAACTCTGGAGTTGCTTTCCCCGCAAAACATAAAAAAAGCCACAGCTTTTAAAGCTGCAGCTTTTATTATTTTGCATTTCAGGGAAGGGTCCCTGCAAATTCCCAGATTCGTTTTATTGAATCTTACTTGTACGCTGCTTGGCAGAATAGTTAACCTTATACTGTCCAGCTTTACGTAACTGGGTTTTAACGTCATTGACAATACCCATGGTGATATCTCCATCGACGCGCATCGAAGTGATGATAGCTGGTATCTCCGATTCTCTGACCCGTGCACGATGTTCTTCCACAAATGCCGGGATCTCCCAGGTTTGCGCGAATTTATCCCCCAACTGAATTTGGGGCGCAGTTCCGTAAATCTCCTGATATTTTTTCAGGGGACGTCCAATGTAAATGTAATGGACCAGTGACTTCTTCTCGAGTTTGGTCAACTCGGTAGCCTGTGGAGTTACAACCTGAAGTTTCAACTCCGAATCACGCAGTACCGTTACGACCATGAAGAAGAACAATAGCATGAAGATGATATCAGGCAAGGACGCTGTCGAGATTGCCGGTGAGGCCGCTCCTCTTTTCTTTTTAAACTTTGACATAGCGTTGCTGTTAGATGCTCGAGATTATTTACTTTCTTCACCGAATGACGTCGGTTCCGCTTCCGAAAGGACCAGAGGAATATCGTTATTGATTTCCCTTTTCTGGGCGTTACCCAGATCATCATAATGCTTCCCGAAGCGTTTCTGTGATTCCGTCTCCCGAAGTTCGTTGTAAGCAGCCATCAGCTCATTATACACTTCCAGATAAGTACGGTATTTCGTACCCCGGTCGTTTTTGAGCGAGATGATCGCATTCTTAGGTGATTCGGCAAGATCTTCCTGATTCTTGGGATTCATGATGAACTCCTCGGCTTTTTCCCGCAAGTCACCAATTTTCACCGGTTCACCACGCACCAGAAGCTGGTTTTGCGCATTAACCAATACGGAGAATACGTTGCGAGACTTCAGTTTCGCCGTTTCCGGTGGTTCGTCGGACCAGGGTGGCAGCTTCACCAGTACTCCTTTATCTTCGACAATGGTCGTTGTTACCAGGAAGAAGATAAGGAGCAGGAATGCGATATCCGCCATGGATCCGGCATTGATTTCCGTGCTTACCTTTCTAGCATTTCCCATCTAGCGGCTTATTTAAAGATGTTAATGATTTCAGTGATCACGAATGATGCAAAAGCAACAATCGTAAGAATGACACCGGTTCCCAGTGCCCCGGTAATTAATTTACTGGTGGTATCACTGATTTTAAACTCGTTGATTTTGGCGGCCAGAGTGCCGGTATCCGGTGCAGCCGTAGAATACAGGATGATAAACACGACCGCCATTACAGCCAACCCGATGATACCAACAAGGGCGCCTTTTGGATGCGTGATCATGTAATACAATCCGAATAAAATAGCGACTACTACCGTGAGCACCGTCAAAATGATAGACGCCCACAAACCAAAGTCGAATATGGTGGTTTCCCCTTGCCGCTCTTCAGGCAGTGCATTGAAGTCGGTCAGGCCACTGAACACCGATCCAAAGAAGATCAGGATGATCAGAGCACCCAATCCGAATGCGGCAAGCTGACCATGCTTGGCTAAAAATTTATACATGGTGTATCCTTTTCGTAGTTATTTAAAAACGTTGTTTTTGGACATGATGTCCACCAAACCGATGGAAGCATCTTCCATTTTGTTAACGATACCATCGATCTTGGAAATGATGTAGTTGTAGAACAACTGCAACACGATGGCTACGATAAGACCAAATACGGTGGTCAACAAGGCTACTTTGATACCCCCGGCAACAACTGACGGAGAAAGGTCACCCACTTCTTCAATCCGGTCAAACGCCTGGATCATACCGATTACCGTACCCATAAACCCGAGCATCGGGGCGATGGCGATAAACAATGAGATCCAAACCAGGCCTCTTTCCAGCAAGCCCATCTGAACGCTACCATAACTAACAATGGCTTTCTCAACTGCTTCCGGTCCTTTCGAGGACTGACGCAGACCTTCATACAAAACGCTTGCCGTTGGACCAGGCGTCGATTTGCAGATTTCCATCGCACCATCGACATCGCCGTCAGCAAGACGCTCGTCAATACGGGCCAGCAATTTATCCGTGTTGGTACTGGCAATGTTCAGTGTAATGATCCTTTCAATACAGAAGGCCAAGCCTAAGATCAAACAGATCAATACCGTGCTCATGAAGCCCCAGCTACCTTCGATGAATTTTTCCTTCAACATCTGGAAGCCAGTGGCATCTTTTACCACTTCCTGAGCCATCGTTTCTACTGCACCAAAAACAGAGAGTGCGGCGAAAACCAAAAGTAGAACAACAAACTTTCGCATAATCGTAATTATTTACTGTTTTCTAATGTTTTGATTGACAATTGGTTACATGAAATAAGGAGTGTTGCACACCTTGACAAGCGGAGAGTAAGGGATTCGAACCCTTGATCCTTTTGGGAAACACGCTTTCCAGACGTGCGCCTTAAACCACTCGGCCAACTCTCCAAAGCTAATAATTAATTCGTCTCTTTCCCGCTCCAAGAAATACAAAATTTCTAAATAAAACAAAAAATTCAAAATTTTTTTGGCCGCTACACAATAGATGAAATACCAGCCAAAAACGGTGTATCCGTCTGAGAATTAATTCGCTATATGAAACAGTTCCATCGCATTTTTAGTCGTTACCCTTTCAATTTCAGCCACTGGCAAATCCAGAACTTCCGAAAGCTTGTGTGCGATAACGGGCACATACCCGCTTTCATTCCTTTTACCCCGGTATGGAACCGGTGCCAAATAGGGAGAATCCGTCTCTAAAACCAAGTGTTCCAGGCCCAATTGAGGTAAAACCACAGGCAACGAGCTGTTCTTAAAGGTAATGACCCCGCCGATACCAAGCATGAATCCTAGATCGATGGCCTGTTTACCCTGAGCAGTGGTCCCGGTAAAGCAATGAAATACACCACGCACGCCACTGCCCCGGTAATCTTCCAGGATCTCCAGTAAACGATCCATAGCCTCCCGGGAGTGGATCACCAGCGGCAATTGATGGGCTATGGCCCATTCGGTTTGTTTTCTGAAAGCCAGCTCCTGCTCAGCCACCCAGGTCTTGTCCCAATAAAAATCCAGCCCGACCTCCCCTACTGCAACATACTCACCCTGCTCCAATTCCCTGAAGATCACCTCCAATACCGCTTCAACATCGCCTTTCACAGAACAGGGGTGCAGACCCATCATGGGAAATAGTTGGCCGGGATAGGCCCCAACGAGCGATTTTAATGCCGGAATGGTTTCTTCGTCCACATTGGGTAAATACATGCGCTGGACTCCTGCCTGAAGAGCCCGGGCAATCATCTCTTTCCGGTCTTCATCGAAATCATCCAGGTACAAATGGGTATGGGTGTCTATAAACATAATCTTGGTTAACTTGGCTGCAAAGTTAGACAATGGCTCAGAAACAAAAGTACTATGTCGTCTGGGAGGGTGTAGAGCCCGGCATTTATTCGTCATGGAGTGCATGCCAGGAACAGATCAAAGGTTATCCCGGCGCCAAGTACCGTGCCTACAACAGTGAACAGGAAGCAAGGGCAGCATTTCACAGTGGCTGGGAAAATCCCCAGAGCGCTGCCCCTAAAAAAGTAATCCGGGATGCAATACCTCCTGACGTGAAGGCCGATAGTCTGGCCGTAGATGGTGCTTGCAGCGGCAATCCGGGAGCCACAGAATACCGCGGTGTACATGTAGGAAGCGGCCAGCTGATCTTTCATCAGGGACCGTTTGCCGGTGGCAGTAACAACCTGGCGGAGTTCCTGGCCCTGGTACATGCATTGGCATACCTGCAAAAACAAGGCAAGCCGACGATGCCCATTTATACAGACTCCATCACCGCGATCGCCTGGGTTCGCAACCGGGCTATTAAATCAACCATAACCCGCACCGCCAAAAACAAAGCCATTTATGATCTGGTAGACCGGGCATTACAATGGATCAAAACCAATCAGTGGAAGAATCCAATCATCAAATGGGAAACAGAAAAATGGGGTGAAATACCCGCCGACTTTGGCAGGAAGTGAATGGGGTTTGAGGTTTGAGGTATGGGGTATGAGGTATGGGGTGTTGTGTTATTGTGGTGTTGTGGTGTTGTGGTGTTGGGAGTTTCTGGTATTGGGGGATTCTGCTATAGTTCCCTTTTTTTGACAGGACCAGACTACCTTTTCACTTTATAATCGCAATCGACGATGCCCTTTTTGATCTTGTCCAGCTTCTTGGCTAAACGGACCCGCTTGAGCGGCTTGAGTTTTTCGGTAAAGAGGATCCCTTCAATGTGGTCGTATTCATGCTGTATAACTCGCGCATTGGTTCCACTAAACGTTTCCGTGAATGTATTAAAGGATTCATCCTGATATTGAATGGTGATCTCATCCGGCCTGGTCACATCGCCATGAATATTGGGAATACTCAGGCAGCCTTCTTCATAATCGACCTCTTCCTCCCCATGGCTCAGAAGAACAGCATTCAGAAAGACCTTTTTTATCCGTTCTTCCTTTTCCTGATCTTCTTTCGCCGTCTGGACGGTATCGACGATAAAGACGCGGATATCCAAGCCTATCTGCGGAGCGGCCAGCCCCACACCATGAGCCTGATACATGGTCTGCCACATATTTTCCAATAAACTTTCCAACTCAGGAAAATCAACGTTTATGGGTTTACACTTTTTTCTTAATACCGGGTTTCCGTACAATACAATAGGTAAAATCATGCTTTATCGTTGGATCAATTGGTGACGCAAAAGTACAAAAAGGACTTAGAGATGTCCCAGATATTCCTGCAGGATCAAAACTGCGCTGACCTTATCGACCAGTGTTTTATCCCTGCGTTTTTTCTTTCCGACGCCACTTTTTAAAATAATTTCCCTGGCTTTCTGGGAAGTTAATGTCTCATCCTGGCGGTATACAGGTAACTGTGGAAAAGATTTGCCGACGGCAGTCAGGAACTCAGCAATAGCCTGCAATAACGGATGACCATCCGGTGTGTGCATGGAGGGATCTCCCACCACCATGGCAACGACAGGTTCCTGGTTGATGTAACGTTTCAAATAGTCAATCATTTCTACCGTCGCAACTGTACCCAGAGGCTGTGCAACAATTTGCAGCGGATCCGTTACAGCAAGGCCGCATTTTTTAATCCCGTAATCTATGGCCAGAATTCTACCCTTCATCCGTTCGCTTTAACATATAAAATGCCCCAATAGTTTACGAATAGTTGTGACACTCTACTCCTTCCGCCACCTTCAATCTGCTTACAACACGACCTCTAACCTTACCAACTGTTATCTCATTCCCTCATAAACCTGTCAACTCAAAAAAAAAGACCCCCTCCGAACTTTCTCGGAGAGGGGTCCCATCCCAAAAACAGTAAACTCTTAGAGCAAAACAGAATTATTCAACAATAATCATCTTGCGAGTTGCAGTAAACTTGCCAGTTTCAAGCTGATAGTACAGGATGCCAGAAGCTTGCAGATCCGTCTTATTGATCGTGATCTGGTTCAAACCTTTAACATACTCACCGTCGATCTGCTTGATCAGCTTTCCAGTTACATCCATGATCTTCAGGGTTGCACTGGAAGCTTCCGGCAGGTTAAATCCGATAACCGTGTTCGAATTGAATGGGTTCGGATTGTTCTGATACAATGCAAATCCGTTGCTTGCAATTGATCCGTTGGCTTTGAATGCAAGGTCTACACCTTGTACTTCAGCCCAGGTATTGTAAGCTTCTGCAGCAGTAACCTTGGAGTTCACCTGTACGGATTCTTCCAGGTCACCATTGCTCAAGGCACGGAATGCGATCGTAAAGAGGACATCTTCTTTACCATAGGAAACTGACTGAGCCTCATTCCAGCTGGTGGTGATGATTCCTTTGCCTACCTGGTTCAAACCAATGTTTGCAGCGGTCACATTCAATACACCTGGCTGAACGCCGGCATAAGACAGTTCGGAATTATTGAATTCCAGGGTAAACTGATATCCGTCTATGTTATTGAAGTTTTCGGCCGTAACCGGTACTTCGATGACATCATTTGCTTTATAGCTGATCTGAGGCATGGTCAGCGTCAGTGACTCGTTGCTACGGATTTCAGTCTTCTGCAGTTCGTTAGGACTGTTGGATCCGTTTACATCACCCACTTTGATACCGACGAAGTTCACAACCATATTGCTGCTCAGAGAGCTGATGTCGTATGATTCCGGGAACTGCTCTGCAAGCGGATTTTCCGGATTCTTGAATGCATAGGTGGAAGAAATGAATCTCCAAGATGTGTTGGACTTAAAGTTGTCATCCACACCCAGGATCAGGCGGCGCAGTTGGACCAGGTCACTGGCAGTAATGCTACCGTTGTGGTCAATGTCTGCGGCGATGATCTTGTATGGTGAATTCAATTTCTCGTAACCCAGGATGTGCTTCTGGATGTAGACCAGGTCAAGGGTTGAAATACCGTTAACCGGGTTGATGTTTTTACCAGGTACCAGTGAGTATTTACCACCCAGTGGCATGGTTCCAAAGTTGAACATACCTTCTACACCGGTGTTGATCGGATTCGATCCGGCACCTTTCAGTTGTACGTTAACCTGAGCAACACCTTCCTGCGTCTCGGTAACAACGCGACCTGCGATGTTTCCATTGGCATTATCCGGACTGGTGCAAGCTCCCATGTTATCCTGTACATCGAGGGTAACGGTACAGAAGTCCTGGTTGCCGTACTCATCGGTAACCCACATTTCCAGTTGTTGTTGACCTACGCTTCTGCAATCGAAATCACGGTACGTATCGGTGGTATCGGCACTGAATGACAGCGCTACGATATCCTGGCCGCAATAGCCATAGCTACCGGCGTCGAAATCACTGGCCCATACCCGGATCATACCAAGATCAGGATCATTGTCCTGGTTGGTATCGACTGGCATCAGGGTGATGATCAGGTCATGGCAATATGGTGTCGGTTTTTTGCAAAGTCCTACATAGAAAGGAATGTATGCTTCTGCCTGGTTGCCGCAACGGTCGGATACGATGAAGTGTGCTACATAAGAACCAACTTCATAATCATCCGTCAGGGTTGCTGTTGAACCAAACTGTACATCCTGTCCCGGTACGCGTGCTTCTGCACCACCTTCATAGGACAACAGTACTGTCCACTTCAGGTCGCCGCCCAATGAACAGTCATCGGAAGCCGACATCGAGATGGTAGCCGAACCCTCACAAGTATTGGCATCAGAAGCACAAGCCACATTGATGGTGGTATCTGTAAAGGTCGGAGGAGTCGTGTTGATCAATTTGATCACCTGTGTATAGGTCATGTAACCGTCACCGTTATCTTTCAGGTTACGATTGATTTGCGGACGGCTTGCGGAAGCGATCAGACTTTCGGAAGCACAGATGTCACGACCGTGATAGTCGGCATCCGGATTGTATGCACACCAGTCGATGATCGTCCAGGTACGCAACAGTTTCAAGCAGGCACCAGCTACGATCTGGTACTCTTCGTCCACGTAACGAACACCTAATTGTTCACAATCATCATCACTGATGATCGGTTCTCCAAGTCTTTCCGGACTGGCATCGATCTGCATATTCTGAATACAGGTCAGGATGGTGTCTTTCGGGAAGATGACTTCAAAGTCCGAACGGTGTTTGATGTATACACGTTGTGAACAAGTCGTGGAGTTACCGCAGTTGTCGGTAATCACCCAGGTTCTTTCAGAGTAACTGTTGCAATTATCATCGTAATCAACGGTTGTGCTGTCTACCGTATAATCGCTGCAGTTTTCTTTGATACCAGGTCTGGAGAAGTAGGAATATGGATCTACCAGGATATCTACGTCATCCAGTTTCAGCCAATATTTGCAAGTATCACAGTTATCAAACGCGCTGTTTGAAGTATTGTGTGATGCAAAATCTGGAGAAGCAAGTGAGTTGCAAGCAGCGTACTGATTGTTACCGTTACCATAGGTCACGCCGTCACAGTATACTGTAACATCTTCGTGAGGCAGGCATACCGGCGGAACTTTATCGTCAACCAATACCTGTGTCATACACTCACTGTAATAGTTCCAGCTGAACTGCGGATCACCAATATGCTCGATGGCATCGATAATAGCTGATCCAACCTGGTCTGCCGTCTTGAGGCTATCAACCAATTTGGCATAACCATCATAAGTGAAGTTGCAATAGAATTTCTGTTCGGATGAACCGTACAGGTGCGGATCATAAACGCGCTCGATGTGGCAGGTGGAGTACACACGTGTTACTACCTGATCGTCATCGGCACATCCTGAGAACTCTACATAATCGCCGAATACATTGCAATCCAACCATACATTGATGAATTTCTGGATTTCACTGTAATAACGATTGTAGTTGTTTAGTCCGAAGATGGTCTTCAAATTGGTTTCCCAGTATGTACGTGCTTCGGTAACATCACTCATTCGTGCAGCTGAGAAGTGCAGCGTTGGGCAACAGTTATCGTGGCTACCATCATCAAAGGTGGTTGCGTAAATACGGGCCCAACATGAGTTGGGATCCAGTGTGGTTTGTGTGATTTCATCACAAACCGGAATCGGAGGTGTTTCATCCAGAACATGTACCCGGAAAGGCAATTCCAGTGTCTGTTCGCAGGCATCGGTAATATAGATGGTACCTTCAAACCAACCAGCCGGCAGGTACGTTTGTACTGCAACGCCAGGAGTAAATACTTCGGAGAAGATGGAAGGAGTTCCCTGGTGACCAGGTGCAGCGTATTCAACTTCTACCCGTACGCGACTGATAGCAGAACAGTCTTCGATTTTGGTTGGGTAAGGGAATACCACTTTGCCCTGGCAATCGTGTGGCAGTGCTGTTGCCGTAACATCGGCATAAGCATCCGCTGTCGGGGGCAGCGTATCCATGATCTTAATCCACTGGACGCAGGTGATAACAGTATCACGGCACCAGTCTACGATTTCCCAGGTACGGCGTATTTTCTTGCCGTTACCACAGATTTCCCATTCGTGGTCATTGAAAGATCCATACAATTTACAGATCGTTCCGTTTGGATACAAAGGAATCGTATCACCGTCCACAATGGCGCTTGGAACTCCGGAAAAGTCCGGATTGATAACTTTTTTACCATTGATCATGGTATAAAGCGTATCTGCCGCATAGCATTCGTACATCGTATCAGCAGGACAAACGATGCTATCCAGAGGCACGCGCTCTACGTAAAATGTATCGTTGCAGTCAGCCACTGTTCCCCAGCGGTCACGTGCAACTATACGACGAACTGCCAAACCTGCAAAACGGACAGAATCACATGGATATTCGGTGTAATCCATCGAAATGATCACCGGATAACCGGTTAACGGATCACAGTTGTCCATGGCCATTCCCGATGGGAAGCGGTCCAATCCGGCTTCTATCAACGGCAATTCGGTGCAATAGACGGTATCTACCACACAGCCTAAGTTGGGACCTGCTTTGTCCTCAACCCTGATGTTTGACCAGCATTTGTTTTGAGTATTTCCGTCAATAACAACGGCGGTCATCAACTGGCCTATGTAGTTACAGTTGACGTCCGGACGGTCCAGTTTACGGTTGAATTGGTCGTATAATACAACCGAAAGATCATCGCAACCGTTAGCCGTCATGTCTGCCATGATCATGGCCGGGGTTACGGTCACGGTACCATTTTTCATGGTATCCAATGACAAGTTAATGTTCGTACAGCCCATTGGACACTCTTGTGCCTGTACCTGGCCTGCGAAAGCCAGAAGCAGCAACAGTGTTCCTGTGGCGAGTGCCCTTAGTTTACCAACTATTGGGACGAACTCTCCAATAGCAGTGCGATACTTAAGAGAGTTAGTTTTCCTCATGAGATCCTAGTTTAAGAGTTATTAAATAATAATATGCTTGGAGCAAGACAATGGCCCGGCTCGATGAAAAAACTCGTAACAGTCCATGCCTTGGAAAAGCCACAGACTTACTAGGTCTATTATCGCACTGTAATAGGTTGGTAGCGAATCTAGGTTCTAGATTAACACCTCAGGAAGAAAACTACAAGAAGGTTCTAATATTAAAATGTCTTGCTATAAACACTTATTTATAAGCTAAGACAATACAAATATAGGATTTCGATAATATGAACGATTACCGAGGTAATGGTATTTTTTAGTGTATCGTATAGTGATATTTATAATAATCTAAATATCAATAATATATAAAATAGATGTCACAATTACTTTGTCGAAATAACTGGAAAAAGCCCCCAGATACTAGTACCTGGGGGCTTAACCAACGAACAACGAACTAAGATTATAGAACTTAGTTTATCCTTATCATCTTTCTGGTTGCTGTGTAAGAGCCCGACTGAATCTGATAGTACAAGACACCCTGGGCTTCTGACAGTTCTTTCTCCAGTCGAATCTGATGTACTCCTTTCGCATAGGAATTATGCTGATCAACCAGCACTCTTCCGGTTGCATCCCATACCCGGAGTATAACATCTGAGCTTTGAGGTACATAGAACCGGATGTCAGTATAGGCAGCGAACGGGTTTGGCTGGTTTTGGAACAACTCAAACTGGGCCGCCGGAGCCTGCGCGCCATCGTAACTCAGGCGTATCGCAGCAGAATTACCCTGGTCGTGGTATGCTTCTGCTTTAAGACGCTCGGATTGTAACTCAATAGCCTGATCAACCTGGCCGGATTGATGGGCCAAATAAGTCAGTGTGAACAATGGTTCGTCTTCCTTATTCTGAACCCCACGGACATCGGCAGCAACAACCTGCAACCCATCCTCATCGGCATGGAAATCAAAGACATCTTTCCACTGGGTTCCGGGCTCTACACGGATCAGTTCCAAACTGCCATCTGCAATCTGGAGGCTGGTCTGCCAGCCTTCCCAGCTGCCGGCGTCTCCATACACTGGTACCGAGATCAGCTCACCCGGCTGGTAGCGCTGGTTAGGCAGGTGCCAGGTGGTTGCGTCATGACTCCGTACTTCTGCCGATTGCAACTTTGTTGTCCGTACCGAACCGTCAAAGTCACCAAGTTTCACGGCGATGAAATCAGAATGCATCGCTGAGTTAATTCCGTCAGGTAACAATATGGACTCCGGAATCGCTTCAACCCACGGATTAGTCGGATCCGGGAATTTGTAATCTGCAGCATAAAACTTCCAGGATTGGCCATGTGACCACTGATTGATGGCACCAACCAGCAACTTCTGCATTTCATATACATCCCTGGTGGAAATACTGCCTGAAAGGTCAATATCGCCAGCCAGGTATTGTTCCGGTTTATTGAATTCCTGGATACCCAGAATGTGTTTCTTCAGCACAATCAGGTCAAGAACAGAAAGACCATTTCTGGGGTCATCTTTTTTCACCGGTGTAACAGTATAGTTGGATCCATGCTGGATCGCATTGAGTTCATAGATTCCGTCGGCATCCGACATGGCTTTTACCGGATTCGTGCCACGGGCCTGGACCTCTACATCTTCAACTACGCGGCCATCCGGAGTAAGAATGGAACCACCGATGGTTACCAATGGCGATGGGCAGAAGCCCAGCGTATCCAGTACGCGGATGAGCGTAAGACAAGTATCCTGGTTTCCGCTTCCATCCGTTGCCACGATCGGAACAAAAAGCAATCCAACACTGTCACAGGTATAGGTCCTTACCGTATCGGTGATATCCGTGGAGAAGGAGAACCAGATCTGAGTACTGTCATAAAAATTATCGTGAACGGTCGTGATGAACTCAATGGGCCGGACTGTAACCGTCGGTATGGGATCATTGCTCACTTCCCGGAAGATCTTATGACAACTGAATACCGGTGCAGTCACGTCCTTCACTTCAACGACAACCGTTGCCGTGTCGCGGTTTCCACAGGCATCCTCTGCATAGAAGGTAACTTCCGTCTGTCCAAGGTAGAAGGTGTCCGAAATGGTCGCCCCCTGATCGTTATAGTTATTGGTGATGGTAACTGCCGGATCACAATCATCGGCGGTCGCCGGCGGCAAAGTGACGATTACGAAACCATTGGCTGTATCCGGAGCAAAAATACACGTATCATTCGGCACGGCAAGTACAGGGGCATCCTTGTCCTCAACACGAATTACCTGAAGGATAGAACACGCGTCATTGTTTCCACCACAAGTATCGGTGATGATCCACGTCCGGTGTATCTCAAGTAAACATTGTACACCACCATTGGAAATCGTCTCATCATTCCAGGTGACTTCTACGGCATAACAATTGGAGCCAAAATCAACAGTAGGTCTGGATCCTGGCAGACTATCCGGATGCGTTGAAGCTGAACAGCTTATCAGGTTAATGGTATCCAGTGCCAGCCTTACAAAATCACAGGAGAATGGTTCGGCAGGCTGGAAGATAGCCCGGTACGAACAAGTATCTCTGTTCCCACTATTATCAACGGCTATGAACTCATAAATAACGGTATCACGTCCACACAGCCCGCTTACAATGGTTGAATCAACCAGGATGGTATCCACCACACCGCAGGCATCCGTAGCCGAAGGTAAGATTGCACTAACTGAACTTCCGCAAGCGACGGTAACATCCCGGGAGCAATTCAATACCGGAGGTATCGTGTCCGTAACCGTCACGAGTACATCCAGTGTGCCGATATTGCCACAGGAGTCGCGTCCGGTGAAGGTGATGGTATTTACACCCACCGGAAGTGAGCCGCTGTATACTGCTCCTCCCCCTTCACTATTGGTAATCACAACAAATGGATCACAATCGGTGGCAACCACGGTGTCCAGGGTAACCTGTGCCATGCAATTGGTACCTGCACCCACCGTGATATCAACCGGTCCGCTTAACACCGGCGGAGTATTGTCATCAATGCGGATCACCTGTATCGAATCCCAGCGGCCTGCTCCGGTCGCAAGATCCAGATTACAGGAATCGATTACCGTCCAGGTACGGAAGATGACCAGACAGAATGAATCTGATTTTCCTATGGAATCCGAACTGAATACGTATACGTTAATACAGGGCTTGCCTGCAGTGTCCACCGTTGTCGAGCCGGTATTTAAATTAGCCGGATCAGGACAATCGGTAAAGGTCAGCGGTGTCGCCGGCCAGGTGATATCATCTTCCGTGAACAATCCTGCCCCGGAGATGGTAATGGTCTGCGTACAAATCGAGGTATTGCCGGATCCATCGGTAGCGATGTACTCACGGATAACCCTTCCTTTGCCACAAGCATCGGTGATGGAAGTGTCTGAAAGCAGATCCACCGTAGCAGAAACGCAATTATCAGATAAAATGATAGAAACCGGCGGAATGGGATCACCGCAATTGATGATGGAGTCCCGGCATACGATCGTCGGAGGTGTGGTATCCTGTACCGCCACATGAACCGTAAGGGTATCCCGGTTTCCACAATTGTCCACAGCATAGAACGAAATGTCATATTCTCCCACCATCATGATTCTGGTGAATTTCGCTCCACCTCCGAAGCTATTGGTAACTACGACATTCGGATCACAGTCGATCACGGTAACTGAATCCAGGTCGACCGTATCCGTACAGTTCGTGGTTGCATAGAATGTGGCATCCGTAGGACCGCTCATCAGTGGCGGTGTGGTATCATTGATCCGGATCATCTGTGTGCAGCTCCACATGGAGTCGGGCTGACAAAGATCACGGATGATCCATTCACGGGTTAAAATGATGCAAAACTGTGGGGATGAACTTTGAGTGACCCGGTAGGTCGTATCGATATCGTAGCAATCCAGGTTGCTCAACCCGGTAAAGCTGATATCCGGTAGGTTCATCGCATCATCCACGGAACAACCCTGGATGTCCAGGTCATCCGGACATACGATGTTGGCTGCACTGAATGGATGTTCATTGATCACGACAATCCGCTGGGTAGCGGTATCGCGTAACCCGTTGCTGGTATTGATCGCAATATAACGGCGGGTAATGGCACCAACGCCGCAGTTATTCAGACTGTTCTCAATTGTGTCGATCAGGATGTCAACCGAAATACCACAAATGGACTGGATAGTAGGTTGTGCCCATTGGATGGTCTGTCCGCAATTCGTGGTATCCTGAGCTGGCAGTACGGAGATTACCGGAACACCACCACCTACACCGACGATGGTAACCCGGAACCGGCAGGTACTTTGATTCCCTACCGGGTCGATTCCCCGAACTGTAACATACGTGATGTTATCATCTTCACAACAGAAAGTCACACAATCTCCATAGATGAGGTCGTTCTCTCCGTCATTACACAGATCTTTGTCCTTACGGATAGCCAGATCAACATTTCCACAATTATCCGTTGCGGTTATGGGTAAATCGTCGAGGCAGACTACGGAGAAAGAATCTACGTTGACCTCTACGGTTATATCATGACAAATGATCGTTGGAGGTTCATCGTCGTAAACGTGGATCACGGTGCTACCCATGGTCTCATTACCACAGGCATCCTTTACCACATACTTAATGGTGTGGTAACCTTTTTTCAGTTTGACTTTGCTGCCTTTATTCAATATGGTGGTATTGTCCACCACTGCGGTAATGGTCACATTGGGTGAACATGCATCCTCGACGGATTCCGGCCCCATGATCATATAGGTTGCCATATCCGAATGCAGATCCGTGCCTATTTCGATGGTATCTGCGAATACCGCAGTCGGAGGCGTACGATCCACGACAGTAATTACCTGATATTGTTCGCGTACGATCTTGGTGCACCATTCGGTGATGAACCATTTACGCCAGATAACGAAAGTGTTACCGCATTCTTTTTTGATTTGATCTTTATAGGAATAAATAGCTCCGCATAAGTGTGTAAATGGTTTACCGTTTATGGTTGGGACCCCTGTTACTGCAGGATCGGTATTTGCTACCGGACATTCTAGAACGATATTCTTGGGAATTTCGACCGCAAATACACTCGGTCGTGAGATGGTAAATACTTGGGTGCAAGTAGATGCGTTGCCACTGCGGTCTGTAACCGTCCAGGTGCGGGTTATGGTCAGTGAGTTATCCAGATCCCGGCAATTGGGATTCATTTCCATGGCGTCTTTGTACGTATATTTCAGCTCATCAGCTGGCGTACAATTGTCTGATGCCGATGGTTTGGCTTCATCCAGGGCATCCTGGCAAAATAGGGTGCCGCCAGGACTGCAGGAGATTACAGGTGCAAGGGTATCCATGACTTTCACCCAGCCATTGCAGGTGAAGTTGGTACTCAGGTCACGGATCACATACGAGATCCGCTGGCCTACACTATTGCAATTGAAGGAAGTGCTCCCTCCGTTGCCACTCACCTTCAGGCTATAGCTGGCTCCAATAGGAACCGGACCACCCAATGCTTTATCAAGGGTCAGAGTCGCGGTCCCGGAACCATCCAGGTACAAAACTACGTCATAGCACCAGCCAAACGCCGGATCCGGCGTAAAGGGAACCGCACTCGGCTCCTCTGGCACGTAAGGACCAAGCAACTTGGCTTTATCAACAACTGACGTTGCGTGCACCGGATGGGTGAACAATGTCATCAAGAAAGATAAAACTAAGCCGACCTGCCATACCAGGGTTCTCGGGGTTCGAGACATCCATTGGTTAAACCATGTTGTTTTCATAAACCGGTCGTTTTTAAATAATTGTATTAATAAGTTGTTATTCATTGTCTAGGATTAGCGCAGGTAGATCATTTTATTCTGGAGCAGGCCATCATGCGTGCGTATCGAATAGATGTACATCCCCTGCCGTGGCAGTTCATTGCCCTGAATGACGATGGAGTTCAGCCCCTTCTGTCCGGCCATCTGACGAACCAGCACCTCCCTTCCTGCGATATCCATCACCGATAGTACCACTGGGGTATTCTCGGGTAGGAAGTAGTCAATGATGGTCTGATCAGCAAACGGGTTCGGGCGGTTTTGGGCCAAACGCAAGCCTTCGATGCCGGATTGTCCGGGTATCAGCGCCAGACTGTTGGTCTGATCCTGCTGATAGACTTCGGGCAATAAATCGTCACTGGTAAACTGCAGGTGGCCGTCGAGGTTGGTAGCCTTACGGGCACGAATGGTCAGGGTAAGCAGCACCTCTCCCTGTTTGAATTCGCCAGCACCTAACTGAGCAAAGCTGAATTTGAATATTCCATCCTTCAATCCTCGTTCGTTTGCTGTGCCTGCTTTCAGCATGCCCCCTGTTTGAACAGCCTCAATGGTTGCTACCTCAGGGTCCAATTCCAGTACAAACTGTCCGCCCCACACATCGTGCAATGCATCCGCTGTCAGTTCAATCTGGTAGTCCTTACCTTCCTGGAGGAAAGGAGCATTGTAATAGATCGGAAGTACCGGGTTCGAACGGATCTCAGCCTGATTCAGCTGACCCAGGATGGCCGTATTATCAACATCACCCATTTTTACACCAATAAAGTTGATGTCCATATCCCTGGAAGCCTGCTGAATGCTGTAAGACTGAGGATAATTGTCAGCAAACGGATCGTTATCGTTCTTAAACTGGTAGTCTTTGTTAATAAAGACCCAGGAACGCTGGTCTTTGAAATCGGCTAGTCCAAGAACAATTTTCCGCAAGTCGATGACGTCACCTCCATTTATCTGGCCACTGAAGTTGACATCTGCTGCCAGCAGATTGTAGGGGCCAACCAATTTATCGGCTCCCAGGATGTGTTTGATGATCTTAACCACATCGAGGGTGGAAACGCCATTGAGCGGATTGATGTCTTTCTTTGGCCTGATCTCATAGTTCTCATTTTTCGCCACTTTCAGGAAATGGTATTCACCGCGCAGGTCGGTGCTCACCGGATGACTTCCATTTGCATCATCCTTCATATAAACATCTGCCTGGTCAACAGCCTTCCCGGTGACAGTGGTGATTTTCCCCTGGACACTGATCTCGCCCTGGTTACCACTTGGTGCCGGTCCCGGGCATACATTGTTGTTATCCTGGATGGTTAGCGGAACATTGATAGCGAAATCAAAATTGCCGGATGCGTCGAAGACATAGATCGTCAGTAATTGTAGGCCAATATCCGCACAGGTAAAGGTGCGCAGGGAATCAGCAGGGTCATCCGAATAGGAGAATGTAATCTCGTCATCCGGCGTGCAATTATCGAAACTGGACTTGTTGAACTTACGTGCTGGCACCTCGATCATTCCCGCCGGAGCCATCAACGTGGTGATCAGGCTTTCCAGCTGCGGGGTAGGCAGTTTGTTATCCCGTGCAGTCACCAGGTAGAATGTATCTATGACATTACCACATCCGTCATCCGCGTAAATAAATACCTTGCTCTGCCCGGCAGGGAATGTTCCTTCCGGCACATTACCGGTACCAGCCGTGTCAATGGTCAGATCATTACCATAATCTACACGGAACCGATACTTCAGATTGCTGGTGCAATCCGTAGCTTCAAATTGATCCAGCCGCGCATGAACCGGGCCACAACCCTGATCGATACTGATCGTTACATCTTCTACGCGGGTTACCCACACCGGCGGGACCGAGTCCATAACCTTGATGACCTGCAAGTGCCGCCAGGTACCCGGAATATTGGGGTCAAAAGGATCGTATTCGCTACCGGTGAACTGGCACCAGTCCAGCACTTTCCAATAGCGTAATATTTTCAGACAGACCCCTGTTACACTTTGGTAAACTTCATCGTAATAGCGATAAGCGATCTGTGAGCATCCATCGTAATAAATGTGTGGCGATCCGGTCACCGTAGTATCGTATGGTGTCCCGCAACCGTAAAGAACGGTATCTCCCGGCCACTCCAGATGATCCGGATTATTGGCATCAAACGGATCATTGTTTACAGAGACAATAATTTGGGTGCAGCGTGATGAATTTCCAGATGCATCGCTGGCTTCCCAGGTCCGGTAAATAGTACCGGTATGGCAAGCATCAAGTTCATCCGTGTTGGTACTGATCAGCGTCAACCTGGGATCATCACAATTATCAGACACCGTGGGCTCACTTACTGCAGAAAGATCCAATACCTCACTGCAGTCTATTGTAACTGCCTCGCCACACAGGATCGTCGGCGCTGCCTTATCCAGAATGGTGACGCGCGCCATACACTGTGCGAAATGTCCCGTGAGCGTATCGTCCGATACCGGACCGGTTCCTGGATACTGGTCGTATCCTCGCAGCAGTACCATGACCGTATTGCCGGCATCCGTACAGCAGAAGCGAATGTTATCGGAAAAAGCATAGTCCGGATTATCAAAGGTCGTACATTCTCCGGTAGGTACATCCATCCGTTTGACCTTAAGGAAGACCTCACCACCGCACAAATCCTGAGAACCATTGTCAAACATGGAAGCAGGAACGGTAATTTCATTAAATCCCTCGTTGAATTGGAATTGTATATCCTTACAGACAACCGCAGGCGGCGTATTGTCCTCCATGATCAAGACCATAGTATCCCGGCTGAATTTTCCGCATCCATCCCTGAAGGTATACTCAAGGTGGTGTGTGCCGGGAGGCACCGTGGTAAATCTGCGGTCGGCACCGGCTAATTGTGCTCCTTCAATCCAAAGGATATCGATCGTGATATCCGCTGAATCAATGCAATTATCACTCAGTTCAGAAGGTAAAGGAGCTGTAAAATCTCCAAAGCATCCAGCTAATCCGGTACTTGCGTACATGGTATCCGGTATCACAGCCTGAGGGGCAACGGTATCCCGGATTTCAATAATCTGAGTCTGCTGGCGCACACCGGGAGCACCGCCGCAGTCATCCATGATCGTCCATCGACGTAATATCTTTTGATTGGCCGGACAATTCAGTACCATGACCGAGTCTGAATAAAAGACCCATAAATTGCAATTGGGGTTTGCACCGGTAATCGGAACCGAGTCAAGCAACGGCCAACCGGTAGCAGCTACACTGGTATCGTAATTTTCACAGATTAGAAAGGTGTCTCCAACGATGCTGGCTGGAAATTCCACCAGGGCAAGATCGGCTCTTCGGGCATAAATGGTGTCACGAAACAGGGTTGTATTCCCGCTCGCATCTTCCACTTGCCAAAGCCGATAATACTTGGCATAAAAAGTCGGGTCACTGCAACCCAGCAAGTCTAATTCGGTATCTCCTAATTGGGTAACCCGGGTTTCCGAGCAGTCTATGACATCTGCTTCGGTCGGCTTAGGAAAAGAATCGACCGGAACAATGCAGGAGACCGTGTCTCTGGCGGGATAATCCAATACAGGCCTGGTTGTATCTGCCAAAGTAATTATCCCCCGGCAGGTGTCTGTACCTAGTATGTCAAAGACCAGCTTGTAGATAAATGGTTTGCCGACAGAATCCAGGCTATTGCTGATGACAATCTGACCCTGCGCGTTAAATAATAAAAATGATAGTGGAGGCAAGCACAACATCGGGTCCTCCGGCAAAAAATCGGCTAATGAAAGCGTGTATTCACACCCTGTAGGAGAAGGGGTATACACCTCTATCGAGGCACATGGACAGCTTAACTGTGCATTGGCCTGGGTAGTGATCCCTGTCAGTAATAGTAGCGGAAGTATCCACATCTTCCATCGTTGGTTAAAGATAGATTCCATAATCATTCGTTTAGACCTGGTTATAAAAATTCCGGCCTATAGGTTTGCAAATAGGTTTTTTACTGTTTTAGGGAAGGGAGGGATGACAAATAAGTATAATCTGATAAGTGTAGTAACTCTATTAAAAACAGATTATACATTACAAATTTATGTAATGTGTTTGAGACACCAATACCCAGGCTCTGGTATTTTACACCATAACTTATTTATATTATGTATTATTATAATTTGTAAATAGTTGGCAGTAAGTGTATAAATACAAAAAGCCCTTTCAAAAAGTACTTTGAAAGGGCTTCAAATGGATAGTGGACTTTACGTAGCCTACTCTACTTTTAACACTTTACCTGTTGCAGAACCGGTGCTGGTCAGCACACGGTAGTAATAAATACCTTCTGACTGCAGGGTTTGTGCCGGCAGCGCCACCTGATTGATGCCTGGTGCCAGCTGCTGCTGCGTCTGGTACAGGGTCTTTCCGGTGACATCGTGTAATATAATAGTCGCTTGGTCCACTTGAGGTGATTCGATTTCCAGGATGGCCTCTTGATGGAATGGATTAGGATATACGGTTGCTTTTAATGCTTTTACCTGTGGAGCCAGACGATTCATAATGTCAAGGATTAATTGACGGTCAACTTCTTCCCGTGCTTCCAATCCCCCGACAGATCCGTCAACATCGCCAATTTTGATTCCGATGAAATCCATATGTTCCATATGGTCTGCCAGTGTTGACACTGTCATATACTCATGGAAATTGTCCTGGAATGGATCGGAAGGATGTGCAAATTGATAATGTGCATCAATAAAGCGCCAGGAGTGCATTCCTGCCGGCATCGATTCATCCTTGCTCAGGATCATGGATCCGAGAGCGAATACATCCTCGAACGTCACTTTATGGTCTCCGTTGACATCCGCCGCAATGATTTTGTACGGGGAGTCAAGGGTGGCATTACCCATCACATACTGATAAAGGAGTATGTAATCCTTGGTATTGACCCCATCCATCGGATGAGCTTCTTTCGTCGGTATTACGGAATACGACCGGTCAGGACGCAACAGCAGCGACTGGTAGTTACCATTGGCTGCCGTGACGGTTGAGACCGTATCACTATTGGCAAAGGATACGATCGCA
The DNA here is from genome assembly GCA_020636135.1 of Lewinellaceae bacterium. Lineage (NCBI taxonomy): Bacteria > Pseudomonadati > Bacteroidota > Saprospiria > Saprospirales > Lewinellaceae > Lewinellaceae bacterium. Next base: position 783,488 of record JACJYK010000001.1, on the reverse strand, counting down.
TTGACAACCGGCTGACCTGCTTCGGTCTTGATGGAGCCAGAGATGCTGTAGAGCCCTTCGGTGGAATCGCGTGGACACATGCCCATGTTATCCTGAAGGATAAGCTGGACTGTGCAGAAGTCTTTGTTCCCAAATTCATCTTCCACCCACATCTTTACGTGATTGGTATCCAGATCCGAACATTCCAATACCGGTGGATCCATGGTAAACTTCAATTTGTTCTTCGGGGTATAGTTGTCATAACTACCGAGGTCAAATTTTTTCGGATCCAGTTTGGTGTAGACTCCGTCTTCATGCCAGGCAATGACTGTAACCAGGCTGGCAACACAATAAGGTGTCGGAGCGATCTGGTCCTCTACAGTGATCTTCACTTTACACTCGGCGGTATTGTGGCAGCCATCTTTAGCCCAGAACGATACCCAATGGACGCCGATCGGATAATAACCGCTGGCATCTGCACCATTGTGGTCAGCATATTTGGAATTGTTCGATACATACAGCTTATCGGAACAACTATTGGCCGAGCTGGCATCTACGGGATCGAGCTCCACGTAAGCCTGGTTGTCATGGCCGGACACGGAAACCGTAATGTCATCCGGGCATACCAGGTCAGGAGCTTCTCCCCCACCATGGACTTTGATCACCTGAACATGTTCCCAAAGTCCTTTATGACCATAATGATCATACGGATCATAGCTGCACCAGTCGATCACTTTCCAGGTACGCAGGATCTTATAGCAGAAGTCAGCGTCCCCGTAAGGATAAAAGACTTCATCGGAATAGCTAATACCCAGACTGCTGCAATTGTGTTCGTCCGACGCCAGTTTTGGATAATCGTATCCTTTTGGCAAATTGTCCGGACTGAGATCACCTTCACAATAATCGGTGAGGTAGTCCTTGGGCCACCAGGTCACCGGTCCGTAATAACTGTCATAACTGCTTTTCTGTTTGACCCAGATGTACTGGTGGCATTCCTGCCATTGTCCGCAGTCATCCACAATTTTCCAGGTGACCAGGATCTTGCCGACTCCGCAGCTGTTCAGATGCTCGTCAACCCAGGGGCCATAAATTTCATAATGGCCATAGGAATGAACGTACGGCTTCTCGTATTTTAAATAATGCAGGTCTTCACACCAGATGGTCTTGTCCTTAGGACACTCCACGGTGATGGATCCATAATGGTGTTTCGCTTTGACGGTTATGGTCTGATAACAATAATGCCAGTCTCCATAATGATCCTTGATCTTCCAGGTTACCTTGATGTAACCTTCTCCACAGTTGATGTGTTTCTCTTCCCAAGGTCCCCAGATATCATAATGATAGTACGAGTTCACTACGGGTTTTTCGTAGTGGTAATTCGGCATATCCTCATCCCAGATCCAGGTATCTTTCGGACACCAGATCTCGAAGGCAAAGGACGATGCGGCAAAAGTCATCAGCAGAGCGAAGGTGCTCATGATTCTTACCAGCCATGCAGAATTAAGTTTCAAATGTTGAAATCTTTCCATACATAACGGTTTAGGGTGCGGTTAATCTAAATTTTCCTAGGAAAATCGGTTCTATCGGGAGGATTCGAATGGAAAGATAGAAAATATTCTGATCGGGTAATTTTTCAAATTCATATTTAACGTATTATCATTATTGATATAAGTTAAAACGGTAATCCATGATTGGCTACCCCTGGCGGACACCATGGGTGTGGCGGCAAGTCCGTAAATGAGTTATTAAGTGGATCCTTTGAACAGCCCAAAACACACCGGATCAATCCCGGTAATTTGTGGATATGCCCCAGTAACTTCCGAAACTTTTGCTATCTCCCATGCCTCTCGTTCCTTCCCCGTGCCAATTTTCGCAGGCTGGAGCCTTGGGACAACACGGTGTTAAGTCCCGATGATATCTATATTACTCCAGCTGATTTTACCCCGCTTCCTCTTTTCCCTCTTCAACCTCTTCAATCTCTACAACCTATTTTCCCTTTTCCCTTTTCCCTTTTCCCCTTTTCCTTTTCCTTTTCCCCTTTTCCTTTTTCCCTATAAAGAGAAAAGCCCCCCTCCAAACTTTCTTGGAGAGAGGCCATCCCAAAAACCGATTTTAAATCATCGGCTACTGGTCTTCCTTAGTCAACCAGTACCATTTTTCGTGTAGCTGTGTAGTCTTGTGACTCCAATTTGTAGTACAATACTCCACTAGCTGGTAAATCTTTTCTGCTTACCTGGATCTGGTGGTAACCTTTGGTATACTCGTTGGAGTAAACCTTGATTACTTTACCGGTTACATCCAGGATGGTCAATGTAGCTTCACCTGAACTTGGCAGAACAAATCCGATATTCGTCGTTGTAGCGAATGGGTTCGGATTGTTTTGCAGCAGTTGGAAGTCAGCGGCATTTATGATCCGCTTGCCATCCACGAATGCTACATCTACATTCATCGGCTCATCACCGGCGCGATAAGCTTCAGCCCGGGTGATGGCAGAGGTAAATTGTACGGCTTTGCTGACCTGAACATTCTCGTTAGCCCGTACACGGATGCTGAACAGGACGTCTTTATCCGAGTAGGTTACCGGTTTGGTCGCATTCCAGGAAGTGGTGATTACCCCTTTCTCTGGCTGGATCATTCCGAAGTTGTCAGCATTCAGGGACAGTACACCAGATTCAAACCCTAAGAAGGTCATACCCTTCAGGTTCATGGTAAACTGATATCCCTCAATTCCGGAGAAGTCCGTAGCACGAACAGCCAATACTTTCTCTTCACCTGCCTGCAGCGAGGTCTCATCGATCTGGAAGGTCAGGTTTTCATTGCTCCGTACTTCCACACCCTGCAGGCTGTGTGCCTGGCGGCTATGGTTTACGTCTCCTACTTTGATCGCAACAAAATCTGCCAGATTCACGCCTTCTTTCAGGTCCGTCATGGTCTTCGTTTCATCGAAATCCCATGGGCTCTGAATGTTGGCAAACTGATGATCTTTGCTTATGAAGCGCCAGCTGGTGTTATTCGGAAAGGTTTCGTATACACCCAGGATCAGTTTACGCAGCTCTACCAGGTCTACAGCAGATACGCTGTTTGACTTATTGATGTCAGCGGCGATCACTTTATAAGGTGTATCGAATTTCTCAATACCCAGGATGTGCTTCTGAATAGCAACCAGGTCAAGGGTACTTACTCCATTCACTGCATCGTCGTTACGAATAGGCTGAACGGTATAGCTGTTACCCATGTTGATGCTGCCAAAGCTGTATTTACCATCAACACCAGTTTTGAACATGGACATCGGATTGTTGGAGGTCATCAATTTGACTTCCACAAATTCTACGTTCTCCTTGTCTTCCGTCAGGATGTTACCCGTAATGCTGGTTACGGATACATCCGGGCAAGCTCCGGTATTCTGGATCAACAGGTAGGTGGTACAGAAGTCCTGGTTACCAGCCTCGTCCGTTACCCATACTTTAACCTCACGCTGTCCGATGCTATCGCAGGTGAACACGCGGCTCTGATCATCAACATCTTCCGAGAAAGAGAAGATCAGGCGGTTCGGATCTGTCGTACAGTTATCGTAGCTACCTGCATCCAGGTCCTTAGCCCATACGGTCACAGAACCGGAGGTTGGCATAATCACTGTAGCGATACCATGATAACAATAAGGTGTCGGCTTCTTGCAGTCTCTAACCGTTACTTTGATCAAAGCGGTATCTTCGTTTCCACAATTGTCAGAAGCGATCAGGTATACTTTGTGGTTACCGGCAGGAAGTTCTTTATTCAGAACATTACCTGTACCACGCAGATACTGAGCAGGATTACCGGCTCCTTTAAGATCTACATAGTAACGGTATCCGATCTTGTCACCAGGTGTACAAGCATCTACGGCTTCTCCCAAAGGATAAACGATGCTTGCAGGAGCGCAATCCGGATCATTGATACATGCATTCAGGTCTTCGGCCGGCGTGATCGTCGGAGGCGTATGATCAAATACCTTGATGATCTGAGTATACTTAACGATACCATCTCCATCATCTTTCAGGTGACGTACGACACAGTCACGGTCTGAACTTGCCACACAGGTATCGGTAACGATAACGTCAGGATTCAATACGTGACGGTCTGCATTGTACACACACCAGTCGATCACGGTCCAGGTACGCAGGATCTTGTAGCAAGCTTCTTCTACCGTCTCGAAGAGCTGGTCTTCAGAAGCAACGCCGATCAGTTCGCAATCATCGTCCGTAATAACCGGGTATCCGGCACCAGCAGCAGATGCTTTGATGGCTTCTTCCAGGCTACCGTTGACGGTGTTGCAATCGATCTTCACGTCAGCCGGGAATTTGACTTCAAAGTCTGAACGCGGCTTAACATACAGATGCTGAGAAGCAGTGGTCACGTTATCACACCAGTCGGTGGCAGTCCAGGTCTTAACGACATAGCCATAACCACATTCATTCAAATGATTATCTACGGATTCTTCAATATCCTTGATGCGGCAATTGTCGTAGATATCATCGTAAATATCGGTGAATTCATCCTCCGGATTGAACTTGTGATCGGCATCACGATCGTAGTAATCCAACCACAGCCATACGCGGCAGTAGATGGGTTTCCAAACCTGGTCAAGCTGACAGGGTTTCTGATCGTAGCTGTGGTAATTCTCAAAGTAAGTACCACCATAATATCCGAAATCATGACCATCCCATGGCACTTTTACGCAAAGGCTACCGGCCGGAAGGTTGACAACATCTTTTTTAGTATCGTCAAGGAAACAGGAGCTATAGCCCAGGTCGTCCTCTTCTGCACAAATATCATGTGCATACTGTGCACCGTGCCAGATGAATTCATCCACACCATTCAGTTTAGCATCACCCCAGTAAGGCACACCATCACAATACACGGTCAGGTTTTCCAGATCCGGGATCACCGGAGGTACTTTGTCGTCTTTCAAAACTTCGATCATACAATCCGCATACAAGCCTTTGCTGTAGTAAGGAGTGGTGATGTTCAAAGTCTTGGTGACTTTAGCTTCTGTCTGGTAGGGAACCAGTACTCTTGAATACCAGTCAGCCTGAGCGGACTCGTTGCGCGGATGCCAGTAGCACATTTGCCATGCTTCCGGACCATGATTACCATCCAGACCAAAGAAATGTTCGAAGAAGATCGAGCTCGTGTTGGTCATGTTTTCGTATGGCGTTCCATATCCGTATTTGGACAACGGCGTATTCAGGTCAGAAGGATCACAGAAAGTATGAGTACCTGTTGTGATCTCCCAGGTTACCGGGAAGTCCCACGTAATTGGCACTTCAGCTTCCGGACCAGAGGTAGAGCCTTCATAACATGTCAGTCCAGGACGAGGATCTCCATAATGCTTGTATTCATCCAGTTTCCACATGTACCATGCCATGAACCAGGGCGATTTGTTCCACCAGTACCACTCATGCTCACCACCATAGAAGAGGTGATCATCGTAGAGAGGTACATCACAAGCTTCATAAACACGCAATACGAGGTTTTCAGAGCCGCAATGGGTCAAATCGATGTAGTCATCGAAAACAAAGATGTTGATCCACTCTTCAATGAAGGCATCGATATAGGCTTTATAATCCTGATAGCCATAGTGGTCAAAACAACCTTCAAAGTAATTTTCCCAGTAATTTCTCCAATAATCAATGGAGTCCATGCTGGCTACTGCAAAATGCAGACGCTCGCAACAGTTGTCGTGTGAACCGTCATCCAGGTCTTTGGCATAAACACGTGCCCAGCAGGAATCGGGATCCAGTGTCACCTGCGTGATCTCATCACACACCGGTGTCGGAGGTGAATTATCATATACATATACATTCTGCGTATAGACGCTGTAGTTCAGACATCCGTCCGTCAGGGTATAGGTGACCGTAAACCAACCGGCAGGAAGGTAGATGATCGCCGTTTTACCAGGAGCGATGGTTCCGCTGATGAATTCGCTCGCCTGATGACTGCTGCTAGGTACATCCACGGCATAACGAACTTCTACATCGTCAAATGCATCCCAACATTCTTTGGTGATTTTCGGGCGCTTCAATTCGACGTGAGCCTTGCAATCGTGCACTTTGGTAGCTGCAGTGATATCCAGAGGACGATCTGCAACAGGTGCCATGGTGTCAACGATTTTAATCCACTGGGTCAAAATCGTATCGCGCTGCGCACACCAGTCGATCACTTTCCATTCACGGCGGATCTTGTAGGAATGCCCACAAGTTTCAATCACGTGATCTTTGTAATCCGAATAGATCTGGCAATAGCCGGTGTTAGGCCACAGATAGGTGGTATCGCCGCCTTCAGCCAGGTAGATTGGGTCAACCAAACCGATACTTTCTCCCAGGTCATTGATCACTGGAATCGGAATGTACTTGCCATCTACATATTCGGCATACATGGAGTTTTTCAGACTGTCATTGCAGCAGTCGATGATGCGCAAACCAGGAACATATATTGAATCCAGATTTTCACGCTGGATGTACAATATCTGGTTACAGGTAAAGGAGTTACCCCATACGTCCAAAGCACGGATGGTACGTTCGATACGACCCAGTGTATCCGGATTCGCACAGTCGTAGTCAAACCATTGCTGGTGTAGGATTTCGGTCCGGGCTGGATAATCACAGTTATCCATCGGATCACTCAAGATGGCTGGAAAGTCCTGCGCGACAAAACAGCTCACCAGGGTATCAACACAATTGAACGTAGGAGGAAACTTATCCTCTACTTTCAATCGTCCCCAGGTTCTGTTGCCTGTAGCGGAGTCGATCACTTGCCAGGTAAGAACATACCCTATCAATCGCTTATCAACGCGATTTGGCCCCAGATCGGTAGCCAATTCCTGATAAGGGTACTCAATGATCAACCCCAGACTATCACACAAGGTGGTGTCGAGGTTGACCAGCACATCTGCCGGAGTTACCGTCCGTTCACATCGTGAATCCATATTGATGGTAACCAGGTCAGCTGCGTTGAGCAAACATTCCTGAGCATTTCCTATTTGAGAGAAACCCAGAAATGCCAGAATGTAAAGCCATGTAAATGTCAGCTTTTTCATAAGACATCGGTTTTGGTTATCAGAATTCATACAGTTTGTTTTGTGTTTTGAATCAAATTGGTTCCTGGATACACGGGACACGGTTGCGCAGGCCGCTTCCCTGAACGATCCAATTACCTCCTTTCCTGACACCGTCCGCATCCATCTGTTTGGGGCAGATTTCCGCCTGAACGATATCATTCCAGGACTTACCTAATAAATCCAAATCCTATGCCAAATTTTCTTAATACGTGAAGAATAGCAGATAGTTGTTTTACATTAAGTATTGAAAATCTACAACTTACAATTGCAGGTTATCTTTATATTTCAATAAACATAATATGATAGGCTTCTTTCAGTCTGCATTGGTATTCCAATAATTGAACCAAAAGCCATCCAGCAAGCCTGTTTGTTATGCAACGAAGCCCACACGGGCATTCATCACATAAAAAAAGCCGAACAACGTCTCCATTGCCCGGCTTTCTTATTAGCTAAGATGTTTCTTTACTGATTAGGGTCCACGTCCTCCAGTTTCACCCGACGTGGTTTCTGGTCAATTTTGAGCCCTACCGTGATCTCATGGGAACCATTGTTGTATTGCTGGAAATCGATCAGTCCAACATCATACGAATAGGATAAACGCAGATTATTGATGCGTGTACCGATCAGGAATCCCACTTTGCTGGTGGTACCGATGGAATAAACCAATCCTCCGATGAGCTGGTCTTCCAGGAATGCCAGTTTTAAGTTAAGGTCGGTCTGGAACGGAGCATCACGCAACCGGCGTACCAATAAGGAAGGTTCAACCTTGAAGTTGTAATTCTCCACCATGAACCGGTAGCCCAGTTGCAACGCGAAATATTTCAGTGCCGTACTTTCAGACTGGGTTGGAACATTGGCCTGATCGATCCGTAGTCGGATCAGGTTAGGAACGGTCAATCCCACAAATAACTTTTCCTGATATTCGGTATAAAAGCCCAGTGCCGCATCAAAATACTGCAGCCCATCCACAGCTTCTTCAAAAATGGGATCGCCCGGGTCATAAAATGGATCCAGAATCGCTTTATTGCTCAGCCGGGTTTGCAAAAACTCCGTGGTCAATCCAAAGCTCAGATCAAAATCACCGGCTTTAAAACCATAGGCGTATGCCAGCTGTGCCCGATAATTCTGGAGAGAACCGATCTGCTGTGATACCAGCATGGCTCCCAGGCCTACCCTATCCAACACCTTCCCGTCATAGCTAAACGTCACATCTCTCGGAGGGTTTCCATTTTCAAACCCTGCCCATGAACTGCGGTAATTGAACAGCAGGTTGTGGTCACCGCTAAAACCGGTATACGCAGGGTTGATCAGGACAGGGTACAGTTGATACTGAGCGTAGCGGGACCGGTCCTGCGACCAGGATTTCACTGCCACAAGCATCAGGATCAATATCAAGTAGATCATTTTTTTCATAGAATTCTATTTTGCAATTCGGGAGTTGTGTGTTTTCAGGTCAATTCAGTTTGCGTAATATGGTTACCGACCCGGTATAGATCCGGGTATCATTGGGGTCAAGGCGAACGTCCAATACCCACATGTAGACTCCATCACTCAATGGAGTCCCTCCATTGTCGGTACCCTCCCAGGTATTATCGTAATTATCTTGTTCATAGACCAACTGTCCATGACTGGTAAATATCCGCAACTTGGTTGGCGTATCCTCCACGCATTCGATGATAAGGTTGTCATTGAGACCGTCTGCATTGGGGGTGATTACCTTACGCCCATCATAGCATTCAATGTCGTTGTTATCCCGAACGTTGGCCGTGGCGATTTTAGAACAACCGTTCGCATCGGTAACGACCACGGTATAGCGGCCTTTGACAAGATTGGAAATGGTCTGGGTTGTCTGGCCAGACGGTGACCAGTTATAGGTGTAAGGCGGAGTACCACCCTGGGCAATGACGGTAGCTGAACCCTGGGATCCGCCATTGGCCGGTTCTGTATTTGTTTTCACGGATAATGAGGTTGGTTCGGTTAGTTCACCACTGGCGGAGGCAGTTGCTCCGGTTGCATCCGTAATGGTTACGGTATAGGTTCCGGCTCCAATCCCGGAAATGGTTGCGGCGGTTGCGCCATTATTCCATTTATAGGTATAGGGAGATGCCCCATTGCTGACCGTAGCGGTGGCCGATCCGTTGGTTGAGCCGAAGCATGCCGGTGACTGGGTCAAAATATTCACCCGTAACATAGCCGTCTGTACCGGTATGGTTTCCACCGAAGAGCACTGATTGGCATCGGTGATCGTCACCGTATAATTATTTGGTTCCAGGTTCGAAATATCTTTCGTAGTAGCACCATTGCTCCAGGCATAGGTATAAGGGGTAGCCCCTCCAGAAACGGTCAGGCTTACCGCACCGTCATTCTGGTTGGCTACATCGGTAACCTGGGAAGTTACAGTGATGGCGGAGGGCTCTGTCACTGAATACGGTCCACCGGTCGTGGTATTTGATGCACCATCCGTCACCGTGACTGAGTACGAACCTGCAGCCAGTCCGTTGATGTCTTCGGTGGTAGCCCCGTTGCTCCACTTGTAGGTGTAAGTACCACCTCCCCCACTGACGGTAATATCAATGCTACCATTATTATCTCCGTTGCACTTGATGCTATTCACTGTGGCATTAGCCACTTTAATACCCAGGGATACGGCGAAAGTGGCCGTTGATGTACAGCTGTTCGCATCCGTAACCGTCACGCTGTAGGATCCTTCAGGGATATTGACCAGATCTTTCCCAGTACTGTTATTGCTCCAGAGGTATTCATAGGGTGCACTGCCTCCGGTAACTGTCAGCTCTATTCTGCCATCCGAAGAAGAGGATGTCTGAGGATCAACAATATTAGGTGTTAACTGCATCCCATTATCATTCAGTGCCACCGGGCTGTCCAGACTTACTTTCTGGCCTTGACCGTTTGTCACAGTTACCTGATAATTACCTGGTGCCAGATTTGTCAGGTCCTCAGTCGTCGCGCCATTACTCCAGGCATAGGTTGTATTGGCATCCTTACCAAACACGGTAATGTTGATGGAGCCATTGGTTTGGCCGGGACAAGGATTCAGCACCGCAGCTGCAACTACGGAGAACTGGCATGAACCAATGGTCACACTTCCATTGTCGGCATTGAGTGGAATGTCGCCGGCACTGTTTGTTGCCGCTATCTCGGCAGGATCGCCGGTTATACTTACAGGAACCGTTGTCTCACAATCACCGGTGGCTTTGAAACACAGTTCATAGATCACCGTATTATCAGCAACATTATCTCCGGCTACCGGGTCATTGGATATCCATAGAAATCGGATTTTTCCCAGATTCGTCTCGGTTAAACCGAAAGTCAGGTTAAAATTGGTGGTAAGTGCAAAGTTCTTGATATCAACGAATTCCAATTGTTGCGGATTCCAGTTGATGCTGTGTTGCACGCTGGTCAGGTTTTTCCATCCGGTTACGGTAACCGGAATACAAATTTCTTCACCCATCGAGGTGCTTGCTTCACCAATATTGATGGTGAATCCATCGCCACCCGTCGACTGACCGATATTAACCCGTCCGCTGGTAAGATTCGGGGTGATGATACCATTCAGATCGGAAATTTCAATAGCCCGCGGTGAGTTTGAAAACTCAACCAGGCTGAACTTTCCATTCTGACCTATGGCTGTGAAACAAATCTCATACAGTACACTATTGTCATTCAACGTCGTACCATTGGCAAAATCGGTGGTATTCCAGGAGAATGTCAGGATACCTTCACTAATACGGTTGGTTGCAAAGTTGAGGTCACCTCCGGATGCCTGAGGCAGGTTGAAATTCCGGATTTCCTTGAATTGAAGAACTGCCGGGTCCCATTTGTGCGACCATTGTGCAGTGACAATATTCTTAAAACCCTGTGCTGTAATCTTCACACAAACTTCTTGATTGGGGCTGGTTGTCTCAACCGAGCCTGCTAGATTCAGGGCAAACAGATCGGGATTTTCTGCAATTATGCCCGTTGACAAGAACAGGGAAAAAACAGCAATGAATAGGGTGGTCAATGATAACTTCATATGCTTCTTATTATAAGAAAGAACTACTTGTTAAAATTCCTGCAAAGATACAAAGGGTAATTCATATTATTTACCCACTGTTTATGTCGTTCTGCCCCTCTTCACAAAGCCAAACCTCGGGCATATCGATCAATTACCTATTACGATTTTTTTTAATACTACCAAAATCGTTCCAATTTATACGGGGAAAATGTTCAAGAAGCAGTAGGGTAATAACGTAAAGAGGCCTGCATGTGGTGCATACAGGCCTCTTTTATTTTTCAAAACAACTGTATTAATCGATAACCACCAGTTTTTTAGTGGCTACGTTTGCGCCATTTTCCAGACGGTAGTACAATACGCCGGTAACGCCCACCTCACCTTTCTTCAGCTTCACTTCGTGGTACCCCTTTGTATATGTCCCCCGGATCTGCTTCAGCTGCTTACCCGTCACGTCCATGATCGTCAGCGTCGCATCCCCTGACTCCGGCAGTGTAAACCCGATCACCGTCTCTGTCGTGAATGGGTTCGGCATGTTCTGGTACAATGCAAAGTTATTCACATCTAACACTCTGCCGTCCTGCTCAAACTGCAGGTTCAGTCCGCTCACCTCGCCGCCTACATACGATTCACTCCGCGTGATCACGTCGCTCAGCTGCAGCATCTGGCTCAGCTGTCCGCTCTCCTGAGCACGAACCCGTACCGTAAACAGTACCTCACCGTCACTCACCGTCACTCCACGGCTATCATTCCAGCTCGATGTCATGATCCCGTCTTTGCTCCGCTGCAGTCCCACATTCTGTTCCGTCACATCCAGCGCTCCCGCTTCGATGCCAAGGACCTCCATCTGGCGCCCCAGCAACGTGAACTGATAGCCGTCAACGTCTTTGAAGTTCCGGGCCATAAAGGCCACCGATACTTCTTCTCCCGCTGCTACCGTTCGGTCTTCGATCCCAAACGCCAGGTGTACATTGTCGCGGATCTCCGCACTCTGCAGCTGCTGGCTGTTGGCCTTGCTCGTATTGTTCACATCTCCCACCTTGATCCCTACGAAGTTCACTTCTTCATTTTGGTTCAGGTCCTGGATGTTGTATACTTCCTGGAAGCCCCACGGTGCCTGTACATCAGCATAGGTCTGATCTGCTACCGCAAAACGCCAGCTTGTGTTATTCGGCAATTCATCGATAACGCCCAGTACCAGCTTACGAAGCTCTACCAGGTCCAGTACCGTGATCTTGTTGTCTCCATTCACATCCGCGGCAATCACATTGTATGGTCCCTGCAGACTTTCCAATCCCAGGATGTGTTTCTGGATCTCGAAGATGTCCAGCGTACTTACTCCATTCGTCGGGTCGTCATCACGTACCGGCTTGATCTCATACGCATTGTTCGCCATCAGGCTGTTGAAGGCATAGCGGCCGTCAACTCCCGTCTGATACGTCGGCAGATTTGACCCCGACTGGGCCAGGTTCACATCCACGTATTCGACCGTCACCGACTGACTCGTCGTGATCTGTCCATTCACCGATCCCAGGTTCGCTCCCGGGCAGGCTTCCGTTCCCGGCTGTACCAGGATGTACGTCTCACAGAAATCGAAATTGCCCGTCTCATCCCACACGTAGATCGTCACATTGTGCTGACCCAGGTCATCACACGTCAACGTCTCCGAGGAGCTCCGCTGTGCTTCGTCGTAGTCCGCATCATCCTCCGGTGCCGTAGGTCCGAAGGTGAAACGCAGTTTATCCTGTGCCGTACAGTTATCATAGCTGCCTGCATCCAGGTCGATCGCCCAGATGTCCACCGTTCCTGAACTCGGCATGATCACCGTCGCTATACCATTGTAGCAGTAGGGCGTCGGCTTCTTGCAGTCACGGATCGTGAAGGACGTCGTGCAGGTGTCTTCATTGCCGCACAGATCCGAGGCGATCAAGCATACATCGTGCGTACCTACCGGGAAGCTACCTTCCAGTACATGACCCTGGCCATAGATGTAACCTGCCGGTGCATCGCTCTGGTATGGCTTCACGAAGTAGCGGTAACGGATCTCATCTGCCGGCGTGCAGCCATCTTCAGCGCTGCCCAGATCATACGATACACTCGTTCCTTCACAGTCTGCATCGTAGATACAGGTCTCCGGCAACTCATTGCATGTGACCACCGGTGCATTCTCATCGATCACCTTGATCACCTGCAGGTATTCCATATATCCGTCGCCATCGTCTTTCAGGTTCCGGTTGATGCAGCAGCGGTCCGGACCGGCTACGATACGGTCGTCGACGATCACATCCGGATAACGCTCATGGATGTCTGGTGAATAAACACACCAGTCGATCACTTTCCATCTACGCAATATCTTATAGCAGGCACCATCTACGATGTCATAACGCTCGTCACTGTACGTGATACCGATCAGTTCGCAGTCGTCATCCGATATTTCCGGATAACCTGCTCCCTCTGCGGTTGCCGCCAGGTCAAGGTCCACTTCTGTACATTCTGCCAGTACGTCCGCCGGGAAGATCACTTCGAAGTCCGATCTCGGCTTCACATACAGGGTCTGATGATCGTAGGAGGTGTTGCCACATTTATCCGTCGCTGTGATGGTCCGGGTGAAGGTCCCCACCCCGCACTCGTTCAGCGAGCCTTCGATCACGTCATCAACTTCCGGATACCAGCAGTTATCACTGATCTGCCAGTCTTCCGTCGTCTCGTCAAAATAGCTTTGTGGATCCGGGTGGCCTCCATCCGGATTGTCGTATTTATCCAGCCACAGCCATACCCGGCAATAGATCGGTGCCCAGTTTTCCGGGTACCAGGAGTACAGATCCGTACAATGATTGTAGCCATATTCATCTCCGCACGTTGCTCCGCCGTAGTAACCATAGTCTCCTCCATCCCATGGGATGCGGGTACACAATTCTTCGTGTCCCAGCGTGATGTGGTCCGCGTAGCTGTCATCCATAAAGCAACCTGAGGTCAGCAACTCATCCGAACCGTAACATACGTCGTGGGCAAACATGGCCCCATGGAAATCGTACGTGTCCGGTCCGTACGTGATCGAGCCCCAGTACGGTACACCATCACAATAGACCGTGATATCATCCGGAGCTACCACCACCGGCGGCTGCTTGTCGTCCTTCAGCACCTGGATCATACAGTCGTTGTATAGGTGAGGGAAGGCCCAACGCTTCTTGGTACTTAAACTCCAGGTTATGGAATATTCTGTCGGATAGGCGTTAACAACCCGGTTGTGCCATTCATTGTAGATAGGCGTGGATCCAAAATAGCCGCATATCGGCGCGAAAAAAGTGCCATGATCACCCGGAGTGAAACAGGGTGAAGCATAAAATTCCGGAGCCCAGGTTACCGGATTGGTAAACGAAAGTAGCTCACTGGTCATCTTGATGTCACCTTGTGTGGAACTCATTGCCGTGGTACCTGCCTGGTTCATCAAGGTCAGGAAGTCGCAGGAAAATTCCGGACGCGGATCTCCATAGTGGATGTACTCATCCAACTTGTACAAATACCAGGCAGCAAATTTCTCGGATAAATTCCACCAATACCATTCATGTTCCCCTCCATAGAACGTATGGGGATCGTAGAGAGGTACGTCGCAGGCCTCATAGACCCGCAAAACCAATTGCTCATCACCACATTCTGTCACATCAATGTAGTCGTCAAAGACGAAAATGTTGATCCATTCTTCGATGGCTTCATCGATCGCATCACTGTAATGGTGATAATCGTATGGGTCGAGACATCCAGCAAAATAGTTATGCCAGTAATCCCTCCAGTAGGTGATGGAGTCCATACTGGCTACTGCAAAGTGCAGTTGGTCGCAGCAGTTGTCGTGGCTACCATCGTCCAGGTCTTTGGCATAGACACGGGCCCAGCATGAATCCGGGTCCAGGGTCACCTGGGTGATTTCATCACAAACCGGCGTTGGTGGGGTGTTATCTTCTACATTAACCATTATGGCATAAGTACATTGGTTCCAACAACGATCTATAAAGGTATAGTGGATACAATGCCAGCCAAATGGTAAGTAAATATGGCTTGTACCTCCTTCATCTATGTTACCAGATTGCAATACTGTTTTCCCGGGATGGTCCGGATCATTGTATTCCACTTCGTAGTAAACGGTTATTTCATTATCACATTCCTTGGATAGGTAACTGCGCAAATCTGGAAGAGAAACACCCGCTTTACAATCGTGGGGGTCTACTTCAGTCAATAGATCAACATCAATGATCGGATAGCCAATATCATAGCTAAATAATGTTGCAGTTCCCGTTTGTACTATATACACCTTACCGTCATAAGTGGATATTCCTTCGCTAGATCCTGGCCCAGTAAAAGCCAGCATCACTTGACCGAAATCGGAATTGTACAATCGCGCTTGATTGGTCCCACTATCGTATATCCAAAAGCCATCAACCTTTGGATCGTAAGCGATCCCGTCCGGGCTGGATCCAAATATCGGATAATCTGCAACATGAGTTCCTTGCATTGAGAATGCATGGACAACATTAGTGCCTGATCCATTTACTATATATAGTAAGTTCGTTTTTGGATTATAAGCAATGCCTTCTGGAAAAGAAGTATAAGCTGCTACCGAGAAGGAATTGATTAGATTTCCTTGCTTATCAAAAATAAGTATTTGATCACCATGAGTCTCCGTCAGGTAGATCATATTGGCACCATCTGTGGTTACGGCGATGACATTCGATCCTGCAGGATAACCGAATACCTGTCGGATAACTTTACCGTGGACGTCAATTTCGTATAAGGCATCGTTACCTAAGTCTGAAATAAGAAAATAGCCGTTACCCAGTGAAAACAAGTCCGCAGGGCCTGGCAAATTAATGCTATGTGATTGTACGCTCGCTTCAATCTCAGTCGCAGAATCAAATTTATAGTTGCGGATGTATTTGGGATCCACCAGTGGCCCTTTCGTATCCGTAATCTTGATCCACTGGATGCACTGGGTATCGCGCTTGGTACACCAGTCGTAGATGTCCCACACCCGGCGGATCTTATACGACTTGCCGCAGGTAGGTAATATGTAGTCGGTGTATTCGTAGACAATCATACACTTGCCGCCTGTTCCAAATACCGGTCCATCATCAGACTTCTCCGGGATCATATAGGCAGGATCCTGCAGCGGATCGACACTGCTCAGGTAAGGCGCCGGGAAATAACCGTCTCCATCCGTCGGCCAGGGATGGGCATAACCCTGTTCATCGAGGTAGGTATCTCCCTTCACCCCGGTATTCCAGAGCAACTCGACGTATTTGCCATTTCGTAATACCTCCGTGGTACACTCGATCTGGGTGTCCGGGGGACAAACCACGCTGTCAATGGTCTCCTTCCAGATGAAGATCGTGTCCTGACATTCCTTGAAATTACCCCAGATATCCGTAGCACGTACTTTGCGGGCCATATAGCCAATCAGTTCACGGCTTTCTTCGCAATCGAAGCTGACATACTTTTTACTCAGAACTTCTACCTGAGGGCCTCCATAGAGGGTACAATTTTCAGCAGTGGACACTGTATTAGCAGCCTCATCGGCAACCAGACAGCTTACCGTGATGTTACGGCATTCTATCTGCGGTGGGTATTTGTCTTCTACCTTAATATGTCCCCAGCAGGTATTGTTGGTATTCAGATCGATCACCTTGTAGATCAAATCCGCTCCTACCAGCCCTACATCCACCTGGTCACGGTTGGGATACAGGGTATTGTAGTAATCGTAGGGATATGCCAGCATGGCGATCAGGTTCGTACAATCCTGGTCATTATCCGCAAGTACATCTGCAGGCGTGATCTGGCGATCGCAGGTTCCGTTCATCGAGATGGTAACCTGGTCGTGACAACTCAGATTACAGGTTCCATCCGGAGGACTGGCTCTGCGATTCAGCCCTGCCCTGAAGCGGATACGGCCATCGGACGCTGATACCAGATAATAAACCACTGTCAACTCACCATCGTCTGAAGTACTGGTGAAGGTACGTGGCCCTGTAACCGCGTAAGAAGAACCATCGCGGTAATTGTCAAACAGGGTATCCACCTGACTGGAGCCAGCAGGAATATTCGCTGCTACACCCTGGCAAACCGATGGATATAAGCTTTCATCCACATGTCCGTTCAAGACGACAACCCGGCTCACGACGTGTACCCCACCATCCAGAATGTATTCCGGAAGGATGTTGATCATAACCGACATTGCATTATCCCCGGGTGCCAGATAGGTCACCGACTTGCAGAATAACGATGGGTCAAATTTGGGCACCTTGGTTTTATCAGTCGTGAATTCTTCCGCACAGTCCAACTGACCGATGTTTCTGCGTACCGTGTCACCGGCATTTAAGGTGACCGTAGTGATCTCACAGGCACCGGCTAATAATTTTTGGGTGGCATGAACCTGAATGCCGGATACGATTGCCAGGATCAGGATCAGCAATCGGATAGGTGTAAATTTCGTCTTGTTCATGGACATGGTTTGATCAAGTTTGCGTGTGTGTTTCGGTTGAAGAACTCTTGACGGATAACCGATTTACTGGCTTTCGACACGTCTCCGAATCAAAATTAACCCAACGAAATTCCTAATCAGGATAGAGCCAATGGTATATTTCAGACTAAATAATTATATAATATATAGCAATAAGAATTAAAGCTATTTACACATAAATGATGTTTTACATACTATAAAATTTATTAATGTGTAAGCTTATAATTAACTATGAATCAACGGGAATTGCATATTTCTAAGAAGTTCCATCAATATTTGGAAACGAGTAAACGTAAGGAGGTACAGGCAAGATAGAAGGTATCATAAGCCTGGTGTTGAAAACATCCGGCCGAAAAGCAAAAGAGGCCTGCATGCGATGCATACAGGCCTCTTTTATTTTTCAAAACAACTGTATTAATCGATAACCACCAGTTTTTTAGTGGCTACGTTTGCGCCATTTTCCAGACGGTAATACAATACGCCGGTAACGCCCACCTCACCTTTCTTCAGCTTCACTTCGTGGTAGCCCTTCGTATATGTCCCCCGGATCTGCTTCAGCTGCTTACCCGTCACGTCCATGATCGTCAGCGTCGCATCCCCTGACTCCGGCAGCGTAAACCCGATCACTGTCTCTGTCGTGAATGGGTTCGGCATGTTCTGGTACAATGCAAAGTTATTCACATCTAACACTCTGCCGTCCTGCTCAAACTGCAGGTTCAGTCCGCTCACCTCGCCGCCTACATACGATTCACTCCGCGTGATCACGTCGCTCAGCTGCAGCATCTGGCTCAGCTGTCCGCTCTCCTGAGCACGAACCCGTACCGTAAACAGTACCTCACCGTCACTCACCGTCACTCCACGGCTGTCATTCCAGCTCGATGTCATGATCCCGTCTTTGCTCCGCTGCAGTCCCACATTCTGTTCCGTCACATCCAGCGCTCCCGCTTCGATGCCAAGGACCTCCATCTGGCGCCCCAGCAACGTGAACTGATAGCCGTCAACGTCTTTGAAGTTCCGGGCCATAAAGGCCACCGATACTTCTTCTCCCGCTGCTACCGTTCGGTCTTCGATCCCAAACGCCAGGTGTACATTGTCGCGGATCTCCGCACTCTGCAGCTGCTGGCTGTTGGCCTTGCTCGTATTGTTCACATCTCCCACCTTGATCCCTACGAAGTTCACTTCTTCATTTTGGTTCAGGTCCTGGATGTTGTATACTTCCTGGAAGCCCCACGGTGCCTGTACATCAGCATAGGTCTGATCTGCTACCGCAAAACGCCAGCTTGTGTTATTCGGCAATTCATCGATAACGCCCAGTACCAGCTTACGAAGCTCTACCAGGTCCAGTACCGTGATCTTGTTGTCTCCATTCACATCCGCGGCAATCACATTGTATGGTCCCTGCAGACTTTCCAATCCCAGGATGTGTTTCTGGATCTCGAAGATGTCCAGCGTACTTACTCCATTCGTCGGGTCGTCATCACGTACCGGCTTGATCTCATACGCATTGTTCGCCATCAGGCTGTTGAAGGCATAGCGGCCGTCAACTCCCGTCTGATACGTCGGCAGATTTGACCCCGACTGGGCCAGGTTCACATCCACGTATTCGACCGTCACCGACTGACTCGTCGTGATCTGTCCATTCACCGATCCCAGGTTCGCTCCCGGGCAGGCTTCCGTTCCCGGCTGTACCAGGATGTACGTCTCACAGAAATCGAAATTGCCCGTCTCATCCCACACGTAGATCGTCACATTGTGCTGACCCAGGTCATCACACGTCAACGTCTCCGAGGAGCTCCGCTGTGCTTCGTCGTAGTCCGCATCATCCTCCGGTGCCGTAGGTCCGAAGGTGAAACGCAGTTTATCCTGTGCCGTACAGTTGTCATAGCTGCCTGCATCCAGGTCGATCGCCCAGATGTCCACCGTCCCTGAACTCGGCATGATCACCGTCGCTATACCATTGTAGCAGTAGGGCGTCGGCTTCTTGCAGTCACGGATCGTGAAGGACGTCGTGCAGGTGTCTTCATTGCCGCACAGATCCGAGGCGATCAGGCATACATCGTGCGTACCTACCGGGAAGCTGCCTTCCAGTACATGACCCTGGCCATAGATGTAACCTGCCGGTGCATCGCTCTGGTATGGCTTCACGAAGTAGCGGTAACGGATCTCATCTGCCGGCGTGCAGCCATCTTCAGCGCTGCCCAGATCATACGATACACTCGTTCCTTCGCAGTCTGCATCGTAGATACAGGTCTCCGGCAACTCATTGCATGTGACCACCGGTGCATTCTCATCGATCACCTTGATCACCTGCAGGTATTCCATATATCCGTCGCCATCGTCTTTCAGGTTCCGGTTGATGCAGCAGCGGTCCGGACCGGCTACGATACGGTCGTCAACGATCACATCCGGATAACGCTCATGGATGTCTGGTGAATAAACACACCAGTCGATCACTTTCCATCTACGCAATATCTTATAGCAGGCACCGTCTACGATGTCATAACGCTCGTCACTGTACGTGATACCGATCAGTTCGCAGTCGTCATCCGATATTTCCGGATAACCTGCTCCCTCTGCGGTTGCGGCCAGGTCCAGATCAACTTCCGTACATTCTGCCAGTACGTCCGCCGGGAAGATCACTTCAAAGTCCGATCTCGGCTTAACATACAGGGTCTGATGATCGTAGGAGGTGTTGCCACATTTATCCGTGGCTGTGATCGTCCGGGTGAAGGTCCCCACCCCGCACTCGTTCAGCGAGCCTTCGATCACGTCATCAACTTCCGGATACCAGCAGTTATCACTGATCTGCCAGTCTTCCGTCGTCTCGTCAAAATAGCTTTGTGGATCCGGGTGGCCTCCATCCGGATTGTCGTATTTATCCAGCCACAGCCATACCCGGCAATAGATCGGTGCCCAGTTTTCCGGGTACCAGGAGTACAGATCCGTACAATGGTTGTAGCCATATTCATCTCCGCACGTTGCTCCGCCGTAGTAACCATAGTCTCCTCCATCCCACGGGATGCGGGTACACAATTCTTCGTGTCCCAGCGTGATGTGGTCCGCGTAGCTGTCATCCATAAAGCAACCTGAGGTCAGCAACTCATCCGAACCGTAACATACGTCGTGGGCAAACATGGCCCCATGGAAATCGTAAGTGTCCGGTCCGTATGTGATCGAGCCCCAGTACGGTACACCATCACAATAGACCGTGATATCATCAGGAGCTACCACCACCGGCGGCTGCTTGTCGTCCTTCAGCACCTGGATCATACAGTCGTTGTACAGGTGAGGGAAGTGCCAGCGTTTTTGAGTGCTTAAGGCATTAACGGTAATGGTAGTCTCGGTGGGATATGCAGACTGTACCCGTCCGCGCCATTCCGATTCAGCTGATGCTGGATCGAAATAATAATCGCAGATAGGCGCCTGATAGGTGCCATGCTCAAAGAAACCAAGATCCACAATTGGGATCATGGGATTGCTGATATTACCCAATGCAAAGCATGCAACAGCGTGCATTGGGAAGTCCCACTTAAATCCAATTTCAATTGATAGAGGAACTACCTCACTGGTCTGGGAGGCTTCAACCTTGTTCATTAGCTGGAATTCATGATCGCAGGTTAGAGCAGGTCTGGGATCTCCATAATGAATGTAATCATTCAGTCGGTAGATGTACCAGGCCGCGAACTTATACGATAAGTTCCACCAGTACCATTCATGTTCTCCACCATAGAATAGATGCGGATCATAAAGCGGTACATCACAAGCCTCGTAGACCCGTAATACCAGCTGTTCATCACCACATTCCGTCACATCGATGTAGTCGTCAAAGACGAAGATGTTGATCCAGTCTTCGATTTCCTGATCGATGGCATCGCTGTAATGATGGTAATCATATGGGTCCAGGCAACCGGCATAATATTCATGCCAGTAATCTCTCCAATAGGTAATGGAGTCCATGGAGGCTACTGCAAAATGCAGTTGATCGCAACAATTGTCATGGCTGCCATCATCCAGGTCTTTTGCATAAACCCGTGCCCAGCAATTTTCCGGGTCAAGGGTCACCTGGGTGATCTCGTCGCAGACAGGAGTCGGCGGGGTATTGTCGTAAATGCTAATACCTTGTAGTAATAATGTTTCATTCCAGCACCGGTCACGAATGTGGTAGACCACATTATGCCAACCTGCGGGCAAGTATACGTGGGCTGTACTGCCTTCGGCAATGCTGCCTGATTCCAGAACCGTTTTGCCGGGATGTGAAGGATCCAAATATTCTATTTCATAATAGACATCCAGCTGATCATCACAATCTTTCAATACCCAGGCACGCGGATCAGGCAGGGTAACCCCGGATTTACAGTCATGGGGATCTGAATCTGCCTTTAATACTTCACATGCAATCCAGGCACCTAATTCAATGGCTTTTTCATGCACCGATTCAGGGACATAATCACACTCGTGATCCAGATCTATGTGAATCACATTATCGAAAATATTGTTGAGGTGGTTAGGATCGATTACAGGTGCCTGGGTATCCGTGATCTTGATCCACTGGATGCACTGGGTATCCCGTTTGGTACACCAGTCGTAGATATCCCACACCCGGCGGATCTTATAAGACTTGCCGCAGGTGGGTAATACATAGTCGGTGTATTCGTACACGATCATACACTTTCCGCCAGTACCAAATACTGGTCCGTCATCAGACTTCTCTGGAATCATATAGGCCGGATCCTGCAGCGGATCTACACTGCTCAGGTACGGCGCCGGAAAATAACCGTCTCCATCCGTCGGCCAGGGATGGGCATAACCCTGCTCATCCAGGTAGGTATCACCCTTCTTCCCGGTATTCCATAGTAATTCTACAGTCTTACCGTTGCGAACTACTTCCGTGGTACACTCGATCAGGGTGTCCGGGGGACAAACCACGCTGTCAATGGTCTCTTTCCAGATGAAGATCGTGTCCTGACATTCCCGGAAGTTACCCCAGATATCCGTAGCCCGTACTTTGCGAGCCATATAACCGATCAGGTCACGGCTTTCTTCGCAATCGAAACTGACATATTTTTTACTCAGAATGTCTACCTGTGGACCTCCATAGAGGGTGCAATTTTCAGCAGTGGATACTGAATTCGATGCTTCATCAGCTACCAGGCAGCTTACCGTGATGTTACGGCATTCTATCTGTGGGGGATATTTGTCTTCTACCTTAATATGTCCCCAGCAGGTATTGTTGGTATTGAGATCGATCACCTTATAGATCAGATCCGCTCCAACAAGACCAACGTCTACCTGGTCACGGTTAGGATACCGGTCATTGTAGAAATCGTAGGGATAAGCCAGCATGGTGATCAGGTTGGTGCAATCCTCATCGATGTCCGATAAAACATCGGCAGGAGTTACCTGGCGATCACAGGAGCTGTTCATTGAGATGGTTACCTGGTCGTGGCAACTCAGGTTACATACTCCGTCCGGTGGACTCGGGCGGCGGTTCAGACCAGCCCGGAATGGAATCCGTCCGTCGGAGGCTGAAACGATGTAATATACGACCGTCAACTCACCGTCGTCCGTCGTACTGGTGAACGTACGTGGTGTAGTCGGAGTGATCGATGAACCATTCCTGAAATTGTCAAACAGGGTATCCACCTGGGCAGAACCGGAAGGAATGTTCAGTGCGGTCATATTCGCGCAAACGGAAGGTAAGAGTGCTTCGTCTACATGACCATTCAGAACCAAAACCCGGCTGATCACATTTACCCCGCCATCGATGATATAATCGTCCAGTAAGTTGATCATTACGGACATCGTTGGGTCACTGGGTACAATGTGAGTAACCGATTTACAATAGATGCTTGGGTCAAAACCATTCAGAATATCAAAGTCACTGTTTGGCACTTCGAACTCCGAAGCGCAATCCTTGAATTTAATATTCCGGTAAATGGTATCACCAGCATTCACCGTTAGAGTAGCCTCCGAACATGCACCAGCCAAAGGCTTATTGGTGGCATTCAAAAGCGTAACGGAACTTAGGGTAATAACGAAAAAGATAAACTTGATGAAAGTAAAATTCGTCTGACTCATGTGTAAGTTATTGAGTTCAATAAACTACTGTGTAAGTATAGTGCCTTTTTGAAATGACCGGAATACCTCAGATATACCGATACAAATACAAAAATAACTTAATTCATAGGATGCCTTCTACCGTTTTTATAGTATGTTTTACATCACAAGAATAGCTCATTTCTAATTGTTTGCTCTTTAATAAGATATACATTATGAAATGTTAAATCTCACCTGAGAGCTGTAGATTGGTGTGAAGTTTTAACGGTTGACACGGAGAATCCGGACAATGGTGCTGACCGGACCGTTTTATTCATACAATTTCATTTCCAGAGCTTTCTTTACGAGGCTTGCCGTATTGTTTACCCCCATTTTCCGCATGATATTTTTACGGTGTACGCCAACTGTCTGGTCGCTGATAAAAAGCAAGTCGCCGATTTCGCGATTGGTTTTGGCCTGGGTAATGTATTTCAGAATCTCACGTTCGCGATTGGTCAATGCATTACGCATCAGGTAGGCGTCCCCTTTTAAGGTGTATTCAGACGGTTTACTCTTCGGCCCTGACAAATTAGGAATGGGCTTTACCCCCTTTCCCATAAAGGTCTCGCCGGTAAACACTTCATCAATGCCAAGTTTGAGGTCTTCCAGCGAATTCCGTTTTAATATATACCCGTCAGCACCGTTCAGGAAGGCTTTTTTGACAAATTCAGCATTGTCATACATCGAGATGACCACAATGCGTAAGCGGGTATAATTCTCCCGGAAGTGGGAAATCAGGTCCAGCCCGTCCCCGTCAGACAGGTGCAAATCCAGCATTAACAAGTCCAGATTATCAGCGTGATTCCATTTCAATGCGTCAGCATAGGAATGGGCGCGGGCAACAACTCTCAGTCGATTGGATGTACCCAGGTTTTCCAGCAATAATGCAAATGCATGTACGAACAACTCGTGGTCATCAATGAGACCAACTTTTACAATTTTTTCCATAGTATACCAAATTCACTACTATTTCAGATAGTAGAGGGCAGCCACAGTAGTGCTCTGTTTTTCATCTTGCAGAGCATAGGTAAAACCCTTCTGTAGGCTGTAGGCTCCAACATCGCCGTTGCGACCAAGTGCCAAATAGCCGATTTGCATATCCTGGGGTCGTTTCTCCCGTTTGGCTATTCGTTCAACTGCCTCCATACAAGCCTCCTGCGGGCTGCGTCCCTGCCGCATCAGTTCCACTACGAGAAATGATCCTACCGTACGCATCACCGCTTCACCCAGACCAGTTGCAGCCGCACCACCGATCTCGGGATCCACATACAGACCGGCACCGATGATGGGTGAATCCCCCACCCTTCCGTGCAGTTTATATGCCAATCCACTCGTGGTACATGCGCCTGCAAGTCCGCCCTGACTGTCTAAGGCCAACATGGCTATGGTATCGTGATTTTCTACGTTTATAATCGGTTTGTATTCCGCTGATTTTTTCCACTTTTCCCAAGCATTTTTAGCATCCTTGGTTAAAATGTTTTCTTTCTTAAAACCTTGTGAAAGAGCAAAATCCAGAGCACCTTCACCGGCGAGCATCACATGAGGGGTACGCTCCATCACCATTCTGGCGACAGAGATCGGATGACTGATGTGCTCGAGGAAGCATACGCTACCAGCATTGCCATATTCATCCATGATGCAGGCATCCAGGGTCACCTTTCCATCCCGGTCCGGCAATCCACCCACACCTACGGTCATATTGCTGGTGTCGGCTTCAATGACCATGACACCCTGCTCCACCGCGTCGAGGGCTCTTCCGCCTTTGCCCAGGATCTCCCAGGCCCGTACATTGGCTTTTTGGCCAAAATCCCAGGTAGAAACCACCACTGGCTTACGCTCAATGACATCCATCTTTGGGGCAATGGAATTGCTCAGTATCAATGATCCGGTAGATGCTACAGTGGTATGAATAAAGTCTCTCCTGCTAAACATGTGTTGTTTGCTCTAATTGATAACCCTACCTTCGCAGGCAAGATTTAAAACAATAATAGGTAAATGCAACGAATTGCTTTCGGTATATCTTGGAGTTTTATAAAAATCCTGGGGCTTATACCTGAATCGCTTATCTATAGGCAAGTAAGACTGATTTCATGGTTTCTTAGGCGTTGCCTCAAATATAGAAAAAAAGTTCTTTATGGAAATTTAATTCGCGCTTTTCCGGATTTAACCCCGGAATCATTGGAAAAGCTGGCAGATGCCAACTACCGTATCCTCGCCACCACCCTCCTGGAGTCCCTGCGTGGATTTACCATGAACAATGCAATGTTACTGGAAAGATTCACCATCCTTCATGGTGAACTGCTGAACCAGTATGCCGAGCAGGGCAAAAGCACAGTACTGCTGTCGAGCCATATCGGCAACTGGGAATGGGCTGCCCTGGGCATGGCGCAACAGTTGAAACCACCGGTCTACGGGATTTATAAACCACTGACGAACAAATATCTGGAAAGGTATGTGCTCAAAACCCGCGGTGCCTTTGGATTGCATTTAATTCCCGTAAAACAAACCGCGATGGCTGTACAGCTGTGTCAGGAAAAACCAGGATGTCTGGTATTGGTAGCTGATCAAAGTCCCGGCAAGATAGCCAAGGCAATCTGGACTCCGCTGTTCGGCATCGAAACACCTTTTGTCCATGGCCCTGAAGCTATCGCGCGCGAAAATAACTGGCCGGTGCTATACGGTGATATCAAGCACACTTCGCAAGGTCATTATACCATGGAAATTGAAGTTCTGGTAGAAAATCCACGTGAGGTGGCGCCTGGTGAAATAACTGCCCGCTATGCCAGAAAACTGGAAAGTATCATCCGGAAAAATCCGGCTGACTGGCTGTGGTCCCATCGCAGGTGGAAAAAAGTAGAACAGGACACCCAACCACACTCAGAAACGTCATTAGCAGATTGATCATAGTCCACAATACCCGGCTGCGGTGGCTTGAATCTCCTAAAGCTTGGAAATCTTATACACATTGGTGACATCACCCATGCGCAGCTGTACCAGATAAGTACCACTGACAATTTGATCTGAAACCGGAATGACAAAATCGTTTTCACCTTCCAGCAAACTAAGTTCACGGTACAGGGATTCCTGACCCAGCATATTGATTAACCGCAACTGGCAGGTACTGCTGTGAGAAGCATACACTTTCATATGCATTTCACTATTGACCGGATTGGGATAGATCGCCATATCCAGGTTGCGTTTGGCAACAACGACGCCGGAATGCGGGATCTGTTCGTGAGGCATTGCCTGGAAGACATTGTCCTGCATCAGGCTAATCCCGGTATTTCTTTTGATGATGGCGGAGAACTTGGTATTGTTGATCTCGGCAACTTCCGCCGGGGACAACGCCGGATCATTCTTGTAAAAGAACCGGTCTCCGTCTCTCAGTTCTGTAAATTGCCGGTGCATTATCTCCGTAACGGTTGGCCCGAAGATGGTTCCTTCCATGGGGTCTTCGGATAACATCCCCACCCAGGGATCGATATTATTGACATCACCATAGATCTGGGCGAGCAGGCGGCTCACATCTGTCTTGCTGGTTATATCCGAAAACCTGGTGATCCGCTGCAGCCCTACCGCAGCACGGATGGTATTGTAGTCCGCGAGACCACGCTCTCTTCCGCGCATGATATTGATGGCCGCCAGATCAAGCCCGCCTTGTCCCGGGGCACCAAATAAGAAGTTACGAACGTCATCCACCACTTTGCAGTCAAATTCCTGCTGAACCTGGGTAGCCATACCTTTGAAGAGCGGGTCCAACCCGCCTCCGGTGATCATCTGCAGTGGCTGGAAGAATGCCTGACGCAGCGTAAGGTGTCCCTGTGGTATCTCTTCACCTTTGTTGTCAAGACGCAGGATCTGATTATTGATCAGCGTATGTCCGAGACGGAATGCGGCCGCAGAAAACTCATTGCTGATGCCGGCGTCCACGTTGCTCTGATAGCCGATGTATTCGGTCATCGGTACACCCATGGCCGGAAGCCATTCATTATAGGTGATCGATTCGATGAAGCCGCTTATTTTTCTTTTCGCATGCTGGTAGATCTGCTCATCATTCCATTCGGGATGCTGCTTTTTGATCTGATCGCATTGCCGGTTGTGTTCACGAACAAACAAGGTATGTACCGCCAGCAAATAAAGATTCTCATTGGCGCGTACATCACCGGCTACAAAAGTCGGGTTCGGGTCATTGGGTGTCAGCTTGGCCATAAACGGAGCTAACGGATCAATGTTAGAGTTGTACTCGCCGGTAAGGGTAGACAACGGCAACAAATCATCGGAAGAAGTCCTCAGCTTTCCGTCCTGGAAAGTCCGTAACCAATTGGCCCGATTAGCATCTGACCCGTAGATTCCACTGCCATCAATAAAGGAGGTGATGGCATTGATGTGCTGGCGTGGTGTTGTGATCCCGGTGGTCGGGTCAAAAACAGAACGTTTGATTGGAATAACCGGCCCAATGATATCGCCATCAGGTACCCGGATCATCAGGGTTTCATTTTCCTCATCGGGAACCAGGGTAATGTCGTGATCGATGAATTGGCCAAACACCCATACAAAGGCACTGAGTCCTTTCTGGTCGTTGATGTTATCGGTCTGATCAAACATCAGATTGCTGATAATACGGGGATTCATGCGATCCACCGGTACTCCGATACCGTCGGCATATTGCGCGGGAGCCAGGCGCTTCATGGTTGTGTTAGCAGCTCCCAGATTTGGTTCATAAGGGTTATTCAAGGTGCCGTCAATGGTCCTCGCCTCCTGAGCGAATACCCATACTGAGCCCAATATCATTAAGCTAACAAGTACACATCTCTTCATAGGCTTAGCGATTGCGCTGACATCAATTAAGGATATATGTGCGTTCCAACAACACCTTAGAATCCGGATTCCAGATCCGGAGGGGAAAAGCAAAGATATATGTTTTGACGGTACCATGGTTGTCTGACTCATCCTTTATTTTGTTAAGATGGCGGAAGAGAATTTTACTGGCAGCTGTTTCGGGATGAATCCGGTCGTCCACGGGTTGCAAAACAAATATATAACGATATTTTATAACTTATAAAATATTGTATTATAATCCTTTAACTTTAACTTTTAAGCTATTCACGCTCCTGGTCCGAATTGTATATTCATGTATTTCAAAAATCAATCCATTTCTGTTACCCGGGAGGGTTTCCGAAGCTCCGGGGTGTACCGGCTGGATATATGAAACATATGGGTTATTTTTCGCGTTACATGCGATACACCATTTGACGACATCCTGATTCTTCGAAGAAATTTTTCGATCATGCCAAGACCGGTTGTACTATTATCCCTGATTGTATTCTTTGCCATTCCATCCACCAGCACAGCCCAGAATTTTTTCGAGCCCATATTGGATATCAGGGAATTACCGCAGGATGCCGAGGCTGGCCGGCACTATTTTAAAGTGGACTTTCCTGGTTTGTGGTCATGGATCCAAAATTCTCCGGCACCGGAACTTATTCTGCCTACGGAACATTCAACTACCCGTTTTCAACTGCAACAAACAGCAGTTTTAGCTCCGGAATTGGCCAAAAAATATCCGGACATCCGTACCTATCTGGGCAAGAGCGGGTCCATGACACTCCATTGTGTCATCACTCCAAATCAGTTTAGTGCCTATCTGGATGATGGCACCATAACCCAGCTGCTGGAAGGCGATACGAGATCTGCCAGCCTGGGGAAACTTTCGGCCTGGATGGGTTCTGGAGAAACTTTTCCCTGTACCGTGCTTGATGGACAGGGTGGAAAAACTACCGGATTTCATCACGCTGAGGACGTTCTGGAAACAAGGGACCCGCTGGCGGACCAGGTTCTGCGTACCTACCGGCTGGCAGTTGCAACCACCGGTGAATTCTCTGCTAAATACGGTAACACCCGCACTTCAGTCATGACGGAAGTGGTTTCCATTATCACCAAGGTCAATGCAGTCATGGAAAGAGATCTGTCCATCAACCTACAGCTGGTCGATGGCACCGATCAATTGTTCTTCCTGAATCCGCAGACGGATCCCTTCACCAATGGTTCACCCGATTCCCTGCTGCTTCAGGCGCCATTTGCCATCAATGCTGTGATCAATACCAACAACTACGACATCGGACATGTATTCGGGACCAATGCCGGTGGTGTTGCATTTCTGGGTACGGTCTGTACTGCCGGCAAGGCGAATGCCACTTCAAGTACCTTCGGCGCTTACAGCAACAGCCTTTTTTACCTGATCGTTGCCCACGAAATGGGACATCAGCTGAATGCGACCCATTCATTCAACTTTTGTGACGGGGAAAATGAGTCTTCGGAAACTGCATACGAACCCGGGAGCGGATCTACCATCATGTGTTATGCCGGCGCCAGCAACTGCGGATCCAACTATGTTGCATCAAGAAATGAGGACTACTACCACAACATTGCACTGAATCAAATCATCACGTTTACCAGGCAGGGTATCGGCGCCACCTGCGGAAGTACCGCTCCTATCAGCAACACATCACCCCAGGTCAGCATTCTGGACATTGGCTTTACCCATATCCCCAAGTCTACACCGTTTCAACTGCGCGGTGAAGCCACGGATAATGAAGACAGTGACCTGACCTATTGCTGGGAGGAATACAATTTGGGTCCCCAATCTGCGCTCGGTGAACCTAAAGGGGATGCGCCGGCATTCCGCTCGTACCCACCGACAAGTGACCCGGTCAGAACATTACCCAATCTCACCAATTATTTGCTTGGCTTAAGTTCCAAGACGGAAGTATTGCCGGATTATTCAAGGAATTTGAAATTCCGACTTACCGTGCGGGACAATCATGCCGGAGGTGGACTGGCATCCTGGCAGGAGCTGAGCTTTAAAGTGGATGGCAATGCAGGTCCCTTCCGCGTCACAGGCCCCGGCTCCGGGGCTACCTGGGAGAACAATCAATACCAGCTGGTTACCTGGGATGTCGCCAATACCGATAATAGTCAGGTCAACTGTCAGAAGGTACGGATACTGCTATCCACGGATGGCGGGCACAATCACCCGATCGTATTAAAAGATGTCACCGAAAATGACGGATCGGAATACGTCCTGATACCGGCAGGTATCGAGACCAGCGCTGCCAACATCAAGGTAGAAGCAATCAACAATGTATTTTTCAATCTGTCACCGGGAACGTTCAAAATCCAAACCGGAACTACCGAAACCTGGTCTTTCGGGATCACGCCTAATTCACTGGATCTCTGCATACCAGGTTCTGAATCCATTGTCATTGACACGAAGTCTTCCAATGGCTTTCAAGACCCCATAACCATAACCTGGCCCGGGCAGTTACCGGAAGGCATAATGCTTGACGCTGACCAGACCACCGTTCAGCCGGATGAAACCATCAATCTGACCTTAACCGCAGCTTATCAGACGATTTATCAGGACACCAGCATTATGCTCACCTTGCAAAGCGGCAATGATGAGCGTACCATACCAGTCTACCTCCATCTTACTCCCAGTGACTTTTCTGCACTGGCCTTATCATCACCCGCAGATGGAGCTACAGGTCAATCCAGCCTGCCCCGGTTAACCTGGCAAACCGTACCGGATGCGGATTACTACTGGGTGGAGGTGAGTAACGATCCGGGTTTCACCTCGAATATCCTGCAGAAGCTGTCCTATACCAATTTCTATGACGTAACCTCTCCCCTCTCCAACAGCAGCGTCTACTACTGGCGTATCACCCCAGCCAACTCCTGCCGGAGCGGAGAGCCCTCTGCCGCATCCGCGTTCCAAACCAAAACACAGACTTGCCAGGAATACACCAATTCGACTCCCGTGATCGGTGGCAGGCAAGCGGAATCGGTAATCGCTGTCCCAATGGGAATCATACCAACGGATGTTAACGTACTGAATCTGAAAGGCACCTGGCAGCTGGTGGGAAATCTGACATTCACACTGGTTAATCCGTTGGACAGTTCGGTTATCCTGGCCAAAGGCAAATGTTCGAACCTGAGTAATTTTGATTTTGGGTTTGACGATCAATCCTCCACATTATTATCTTGTCCGCTGTCCTCGCAGAAGATCTTCAAACCGGAGAATCCTCTTTCAAAGTTAAACGGATTGCCGGCCGGAGGAGACTGGAAGCTACGGATCACAGATAATGGTGGTAACAGTGGGGGCAGTATCGATCAATGGACTTTGGCCTTGTGTTTTGATGATGTTCTCAATCCTCCGGTGCTGATCGGCAGCGACACCCTGCTCGTCATGCCATCGATCAGCACCCCGTTGAATCCGGATCTCCTTACGGTAAGTGACGGGGACCAGAGCATCGGGGACTTACAAGTCACCCTGCTGCAGGAACCGGTTAAAGGTGAACTTCGATTGAACAATCAAATCCTGGCTGTAGGCTCTCAAATGACCCTGCTGCAACTCCTCGACGGATCAAGCAATTATACCTTTACATCTCCTGAAGCAGGACTGGATTCAGTGGTCGTATCCATTCAGGATGGCCATGGAGGATGGATTCCACGGGCTACGATCTACTTCAGGTCGGATGCCGGAGTGGCCATTAAGCATCTGGAAGAATTAACATTCCAGCTCTACCCCAACCCGGCCGTGGACAGGTTACATCTGGAATTCACGGAAGTCCTGAACCGTCCGGTTATGGTACTTATCGATGCGTTGGGCAGGAATATCTGGCAACGGGCCTTTAACGAATCTATCCGGTCGTACGATGTAAGCTTGACTCAAATCACACCTGGTATCTATTTTTTCCTTGTAAAAACAGCAGATAAATCCGGAATTAAAAAAATAATGATCCAGGCTCCGTAGCGATTCTTTCAGGATTGCTAAATTAGTTTTTGCAGAGACCAACTCCTGCATCCCTGATCTTATCCTTTTTATTTCTTCTGCTTGAGAATGACTTATTTTCATAGCAGTAATTTCTTTATTATATTCCGAATCAAATCTCCGCACCTATGAAATGTCTATTCACCCTTTTACTAAGTTTTACCACCCTGGGATTCCTGCAGTCCCAGACTATTGCTCTTAATCCGGACAACGGAAACCCTGGCTCCGCATTTACGGTAACCATCACCGGAACTGCCACCGCATTCAGTGTCGCTTCGACTACTACCGCCCGCATTTCCAACGGAATAGAATCTTATGATATCACCGGATCAGCAACCAGCGCCACCCGGTTTTCAGGCTCGCTTGACCTGCCTCCCGATGCTACATCCGGATTGTACAATGCAACCATCTGGCAACAGGGTACCGCCGGTACCTTCTGGTCATGTGCGGATTGTTTTACCATCAACGCAGCCTGTCTAATCGATGCCACCCCTTCCGTATTACCCGTTACCTGCGCCGGGGAATCTACCGGATCGATCAATCTGGAAGTCCTTGGCGCCACAGGCAGTGAAACCTATACCTGGAGTTCGGGCCAAACCACAAAAGATATTTCCGGGATACCTGCCGGAAATTATACCGTTACCATCACGGAAGGCACCTGCACTGTAGAGGTATCCGCCGAAGTCACGGAGCCAGTCCCCCTCGTCCTTTCTACTGAATCACACCAGGAATCCACGGCCGGAGCCGGAGACGGATCCATCACGCTTTTGGTTAGCGGAGGTACCATGCCTTACGCTTATTCCTGGTCGAATGGGGAGACCACCCAGGACATCGGCAATTTATCCCATGGCGTCTATCAGGTAACGGTTACCGATTTTAATGGATGCCAGGCCCTGAGTGCCGAAATCCAGATCATGGGTGGTGCCTGTGCCCTTGAAGTTGCTGTCAATTCAACGCCCATTTTCTGTAACGGAGATAACTCAGGCAATATCCGGCTGAATGTCACCGGAGCAGTGGGTGATGTCACAGTCCAGTGGTCGAATGGCGCCCCGGATACCACATTCATCAGCGGACTGTTAGCCGGTGATTATCAATATACGGTCACGGATGGAGCTGCATGCGAGGTGACTGGTGAAGTCACCCTTACTTCCCCGGATCCGGTCGGAATCATCCTTACTACCACCCATGTAGCCTGTGGTGGCGATTCTACCGGAACAGCAAAAGCAGAAATAACAGGTGCTCAGGGTGTATACTCCATATCCTGGTCCACCGGAGACCTTGGTGACAGCATCAGTAACCTGGGAGCCGGAAGTTATATGGTCTATGCATTGGATGAACTGGGTTGTCTAACCAACGACTCATTCATGATAACGGAGAATGCACCGGTCACTATTCTGATTGATACCGTGCTTAGCGTGGAAGGAATCATCCGGGTTACGGTACAGGGTGGGACAGAACCGTTTACCTACCAATGGAGCAATGATACCTCGGTCGTCAGTACCAATGAAGATCTGACCGGCGCCACGCCCGGATTATACCGGTTGTCAGTCACAGACGGGCTCGGTTGTCAGGCTGTATCGGACACCATTCGCATCGAAGAGACATCAGCCCGATTTGATCAGCAGCTGATCGAACAGATTCGAACCTATCCCAATCCCGTCAAGTACCAGCTGACCATCAGGCTGCCACAAGCCCTGATCGGAAGCCGGCTTTCACTGATCAATGTACTTGGACAGACCATATGGGAAGGTAAAGCGACAGAT
Organism: Lewinellaceae bacterium; assembly: GCA_020636135.1. Taxonomy (NCBI): domain Bacteria; kingdom Pseudomonadati; phylum Bacteroidota; class Saprospiria; order Saprospirales; family Lewinellaceae; species Lewinellaceae bacterium. Next base: position 749,201 of record JACJYK010000001.1, on the reverse strand, counting down.
CAACTGACCACGATCGCCAATCAGCAATGGGCTTCCGGATGGCACAGCCTTCGCATTCGACAGGATGACCGGCAAATAAGTATTCCGGTCCTGGTACAAGAGTAACCGCATGATAACGACTGCTTCAATGAGGATTAATGACCCTTGATGAAGTAATAAACGACTGGAATTTGAACTTATTGATTTCGCATTTCCCGGCTCAGGGACTGTCGACAAAACGGCCTGCCAGCAACCTTTGACGGGTTGTCAGCAAAGCCCCTCAGGCCCCCATTGAAATGCGAAAAAAGTTCGTGCCGATTTAAAATAAAGCATTACCTTTGCAAACTCTTTTGCTAGTTCTTTGTCATGGATGCAAAATCGATGTTTGACCTTCCCATCTCAGGGTTGCGCAATGGTATTCACCATTTTCAATTTGACCTGGGGGAAGACTTTTTCGCAGGATACGATCAGTCTCCGGTAGAACAAGGCAAATTCCATGCAGTGGTGACGCTTGAAAAAAACAGTGATGCCATGGTGATGGATTGTGCTATTGAGGGTAAAATGGCAGCCATTTGTGACCGCTGCCTGGAACCCATCCAACTTCCGGTGACGTTTGAGCAGACGTATTTTTTTCGATACAGTGAGGAGGCAAGGGACGAAGGAGATGTGATCTACCTTCAACCAAAAACGCCGGTACTCAACATTGCCGACATGCTCTATGAAACAACTTGCCTGGGTATTCCCATGACCAAGGTTTATGCATGTGAAGAGGATCCGGAAGCGAAATGCAATGAGGAAATATTAAACATCCTGCAGGCATCCCATGAAGAACCGAATGAAGAGCCCGGGGAAACCGAAAGCAATTCCGTTTGGGAAGTATTAAAAAAGTTAAATTACGATCAAAATAATTAATCATGGCACATCCTAAGTCGCGCGTATCGAAAGCCAGAAAAAACAAGCGCCGCACCCATAAGAAACTTACCACTCCCAACGTGGCGATTTGCCCTACTACGGGTGAACCCCATCTGTGGCACCGTGCCTACTGGCATGAAGGCAATATGTACTATAAAGGCCAGTTGGTGATCAAAGCGGAAGAAGCCTTCGAAGAATAATCGAGTATAAGCTTTTCAGAATATTCAACAAGAAGCTGTCTGACGTCCTGCTGGTTCTGGAGTGTGTCAGACAGCTTTTTTATTTAATCCCTTTAACATGGCAAAAAAAATCATCAAAACCGAAACAGCGCCGGCGCCGGTAGGACCTTACAACCAGGCAACCCAGTGGGGTGACCTGCTCTTTATCTCCGGCCAGATTGCTATCATTCCCGAGCAGAATACGATCCTGGAAGGCACCATCGAAGAAGAAACCCACCAGGTGCTGAAAAACATCGGATCCATATTAAAAGCTGCCGGAATGGACTATGCAGATGTGCTCAAGTGCTCGGTATTTGTTAAAGACATGCACCTGTTTGGACGCATCAATGTCATCTATGCCGAATACTTTGGCGAGGAAAATGCTCCGGCCAGGGAATTGGTTCAGGTTAGCGCGTTGCCAAAGTTCGTCAATATCGAGATATCCGCCATCGCCGCTAAAAAAGCATCCTGACCGAATATGGAAGGCAAAAAACAAGTTCTCTCCTGCATCCAGCCCACCGGAAATGTACATCTCGGCCGTTATTTCGGAGCCATCCAAAACTGGGTAGCACTGCAGGACCAGTATGATTGTTTCTACGGGGTTGTCAATTACCACGGCATGACCACGCCTTTTGATCCGCAAAAACTGCGGACACTGACCTGGGATGTTGCCTTCCGTCTGATCGCCTGCGGCCTGGACGTAAACAATATTTTCATACACTCACTGGTGCCGGAGCATACCGAACTGGCCTGGATCCTGAGCTGCATGACTTCCTATGGCGAACTCACCAGGATGACCCAGTTTAAAGATAAAAGTCAACAGATCTCGGAGTCCAGCAAGGATGCCTTTATATCCACGGGCCTGTTCACCTATCCCGTATTACAGGCAGCGGATATCATTATTTATCACGCCCATTATGTACCGGTGGGCAAGGACCAGGAACAGCATCTCGAACTGACACGGAATATTGCCACACGGTTTAATTATGTCGTAAAAAAGGATTATTTCCCCCTCCCGGAACCATTGTATACCGAAATCCCGAAGGTCATGTCAACCGCCGACCCTACGAGGAAAATGAGTGCATCTCTGGGCGAGAAACATAATATTGATGTTTTTGCGGACCCGGACCGTATGCGTAAACAGATCATGAGCGCCGTGACCGATTCGGGAGATATCAAATATCCCGCCATGAGTCCAGGCGTGGAAAATTTATTCTCCCTGCTGAAAGCTTCAGGCCAGACTACTTCTTACAACGACCTGATGAGTCAGTACCAAAACGGAACCCTGGGTTACGGGATGCTTAAGGAACAAGTGGCCAATGCCATTGTCGAGATGACCGAGCCCTTCCGTCAGAAGTTAAAAAGCCTGCAGGCCGATAAGCGCGCTGTCAAAGACCAAATCAAACAGTCATCTGCCCGGATCCGCGAACGTGCCCAGCAAACCCTGCGGGAAGTGCGCGAACTGTCCGGATTGATTTGATCAGATCCGCATCATTTCGACCAATAAGGCGATTTTTTACTGGCACGTCGCAGAAGGTTATCCACCAGCTGTGCAGGTGTGCTTCCTACCGAACCAGAAATGTTGTGGTGGTAACTCCAGAATAACTTCTTGGTTTGACGGTCATGGAGTTCCAGTGTAGCCACTGTCTGATTGGTGTTTCCCCAAATGCCTACCAATAAACCAAGGGCAATTGCTCCACCTTCCGACATGGGCTTACTCAAAGCAAAGTTGGAAGTAATCACGGCATCAACATCCAGCAGCGTACATATTTGATCCGGCGCCAGTGTTCCGTCCTGATATTCAACGGATTTATTGAGCCGGGCATTGGTTGTTGCTACATCCTGGATTTCAACGTCAAACGCATTTTGCATTTTGCGTTTTAAAAACCAGGAATACATTTCCTGCTGAAAATTGACGGATTCGGTTTTTTGTTGCTCACGGAGGGCCTCTGCATCAACTTTTTTGGTGGCGGCAATGGAAACGACCGGTGGCAGAATCGCAATGTTTTTATCGCGTTTCGCCAGGGTATAGGCATCCTTGGAATAGTAAATGGTGGCACATCCGGAGAATACAGTTACAGCAGCCAGGATGACCCCGATTTTCAGGAAGATTTTCATGTCAAAGGCTTTTTTGGAGTAATTCAGGTATTTCATTTACGGCCATTCTCTACCATAATCAATGCGCCTTCCTCTGAACCGGGATAATAACAAGCCAATATCGATTCCATTGGCTGTCTACCGGTAGAAACATCCATGTAATGCTCCCACCGGGTATCCCGGATAAGATGCCGGAGCGGTTGGCTCACCTTTCCTATGCGTTTGAATGCAGGCCATAACTTGCGATCCCAGACTTTGTAATATCGTTTGAGATCGTCGGGATAGACCGTCTTACGCCGGGTACCTTCATCCAAAGCGCGGAATGGGGTTCCAATGTTAAGATAGCCATAATCATCGGTTAATTCTTCTCCCGGGTAAATATCCCGTATGGCAATCTCGAAATCATAAGCGGTTGTCAGACAGTTTGAGTTAAAACTGTGATTGACAAAACGTCCATGATCCCAACAAAGGACGTGATTCCCTGCACTGTTGCGAAAGGAATAGGTATCCAGTATCTGCTGGTAAATAGGCTCCATGTTCCCGATATCTTCCGGCGAAAATTCGCGGTCAAGCTCATCAAGAACCCAGGTTATGGTCCCTTTGGGGATCATTTGTTTGGCTACTACACCGTAGCCTTTCAAATCGTTGATGTATCGAATTTCAGTATGTGGATGGATCATGTGAAACACGAATTAAAATGCATGAAGAAAGACTCTAAATACTCCATTGGTTACAAAAAAAAATGACATTTCTTGAAGAAATGTCATTGTATCGAATGTTACTAACTAAAGTAAGGAATGTCGCTTTTGCATGGAGCTAGCGGAATGCTTCTTTCAGCGTATCCACGAGATCCAGTTTTTCCCACGTAAACGTTTCTACTGTGGTTTTTTTGGCCTGGCCATTCACCCCAAGCATCACTTCCTTGGTACCGGGTTTGCGCCCCATATGGCCGTAAGCGGCTGTCTCAAGGAATATTGGGTTTTGCAGTCCAAAACGTTTGATAATAGCTGCCGGACGCAAATCTACCAACTTCAGTAATTTTTGTGCAATCTCGCCGTCAGATATTTTTATTTTGCTGGTACCATAAGTATCCACAAACAAACCTACCGGTTCGGCCACCCCGATGGCATAGGCTACCTGTACGAGACACTGGTCTGCGAGGCCGGCTGCTACCATGTTTTTGGCCAAATGACGCATCGCATAGGCCGCGGAACGGTCCACTTTTGTAGAGTCTTTACCAGAAAATGCACCACCTCCGTGTGCTCCCTTCCCACCATAAGTATCCACGATGATCTTGCGACCGGTAAGGCCGGTATCTCCATGAGGTCCGCCGATCACAAATTTGCCGGTGGGGTTCACATGTAATTTGTATTTATAGTCAAACAGGCTCCTGTTTTTGGCACCCAGTTTCTTGATGACCCGGGGCAGTAGGATCTCCTGTACGTCCTTGCGAATGACCTTAAGCATCTTGGCTTCTGAGGCGAAATCATCATGCTGCGTAGAGAGTACAATGGTATCGATGTGGAGCGGTTTGTTGGTCCCTTCTTCATAGGCCAGGGTCACCTGAGCCTTGGAATCCGGCCGGAGATAGGTCATTTCCTTACCAGCTTTGCGAATTGCCGCCAGCTCACGGAGCATCATATGACTTAGTTCGAGGGGCAAGGGCATGTAATTAGACGTCTCGTTGGTAGCGTAGCCAAACATCATCCCCTGGTCCCCGGCTCCGATGTTCATCGCATCTTTCCCTACATCGACACCCATGGCGATATCCGGAGATTGCTCGTGGATGGCAGAAACAACACCGCAGGCATCCGCATCAAATTTGTACTCGGATTTGGTATAACCTATCTTCTGAATGGTCTCCCGGACCACACTCTGTATGTCGACATAGGCAGATGAACGCACCTCGCCGGATACGACCGCCAGACCCGTGGTAACCAATGTTTCACAGGCTACTTTGGACTTGGGGTCCTGAGTGAGAAAGGCATCCAGTATGGCATCGGATATTTGATCCGCAACTTTGTCCGGATGACCTTCAGATACCGATTCGGAGGTAAACAAATACATATTTGAATTTTACGATTTGATTAGAACGTTGCGCAAAAATAGAAATTACTTGATTAGTATTCAGATTTCCGGTTATTTGACAAAAAACCCTCCCGGGTTGGTTGTGCAGACCCCGGAAGCCCGATCTTTAAGGGCTCATTACGGGACCATACCGAAGATTTCTGAAATCACTTTATCTGGACCCTGAACATTTCTTTTCCTTCCAGCTGTCCCGTCAGTTCATCTCCAACCGATACTTTTCCTACCCCGGCCGGGGTTCCGGTAAAAATAAAATCGCCAACCTGCAGTGTAAACCGCTGGGATGCATAAACCAATAAGTCGGTAAACGAAAAGATCATATCCCTGGTTTCGCCCACCTGGACCCGCTCACCGTTTTTATCCAGCTCAAAATGGATGTTGCTTACATCGACATCCTCTCTGGGAATAAATTGGCCGATCACCGCCGAATGGTCAAACGCTTTAGCGACTTCCCAGGGATGGCCCTTTGCCTTGCAACGATCCTGAATATCCCGGGCTGTAAAATCAATACCCAGGGTAACCTGATCGTAATAGGTATCGGCAAATTCCGGCTGTATGTATTTCCCGTTTTTGCAGATCCGCAATACGACCTCCGCTTCATAATGGATATTCTCGCTCCACTCCGGATGGTAAAAAGGCTTGTTGTTGTTGAGAATGGCGGTAGAAGGCTTCATGAACAACATGGGTTCCGTTGGGACCGGATTGTTCAGTTCTTTGGCATGATCAACGTAATTACGGCCTACGCAGATGATTTTCATAACTTGATAATTGGGGACAAATGTAGGATTTCATGACCAATTAACAGGCTTGTCCAGCGCATTTCCATTTGATTTAAATCATGCACCACACCAATGAACATTTTTTGCATGTGACCGGTTTAATCTGCTCAATTCGGTTAATTTTACATCAGATTTTTTTGACCTTTTATTCCGATTTAGATTATGATGCAAGCGCCTTTCCGTAACCGCCATATTGGCATTAACGATCGTGATCTGGCCACCATGCTGGAGCTCATCGGAGTCCCTTCCCTGGATCAACTGATGGATGAAACCATCCCCCGGGACATTCGCCTGGAACAACCCCTGCAACTTCCAGCTGCTCTTTCCGAATTCGATTATTTGCACCATCTGGAATCGATAGCTGCGAAAAACGAAGTGCTCAAATCACTGATTGGCCAGGGTTTCTATGGGACGGTGACTCCATCCCCCATCCTGCGGAATATCTTTCAGAACCCGGGTTGGTATACCCAGTACACGCCCTATCAGGCAGAAATATCCCAGGGAAGACTGGAAGCCTTGCTGAATTTTCAGACCATGATTGCCGATTTGACCGGCATGTCGCTGGCCAATGCCTCACTGCTGGATGAAGGAACTGCCGCCGCAGAAGCCATGCTGATGTTCCATGCCCATAAGAACCGGCGAGCAAAAGGTGAAACAGCCGATGTACTCTATGTAGCCGACGATGTCTTCGCCACCACCATTGAGGTGGTCAAAGGGAGAGCTATCCCGCAAAACATATCCCTGAAAGTAGGCCCCTGGGAAGAGGCAACCCTGGACGACCAGACCTTTGCCATATTAATCCAGTATCCGGCCAGTCAGGGGCATGTCCACGATTATCGTGACCTCGTGCAGGCAGCCCACGAAAAAGATATATATGTCATTGTAGCCGCAGACCTGCTCAGTTTGGCGGTACTCATCCCTCCGGGAGAATGGGGTGCAGATGCGGTTATCGGCAATACCCAGCGGTTCGGCGTACCCATGGGGGCAGGTGGCCCTCATGCCGCCTATTTCGCCACACGGGAGGAATTCAAACGGCAGATCCCCGGGCGAATCATCGGCGTTTCGATCGATGAAAAAGGTAAGACAGCCCTGCGGATGGCCCTCCAAACCAGAGAGCAACACATCAAGCGTGAGAAAGCAACCTCGAATATCTGTACCGCACAGGCATTACTGGCCATAATGGCAGGCATGTACGGCGTATACCATGGTCCCGAAGGATTACGCCAGATAGCCACAACCATTCATCGGCTGACCTGGTCTCTGGCCGGCCAACTTTACGCTGCCGGCATGGATGTCATCAATAAGTCCTGTTTTGACACCCTGACGATAAAAGTTCCTGCCGATCAGGTTGCCACCATACGCCAGCGTGCACTGGCCGCCGGGTATAATTTATATTACAATGGGCACCTGATTACGATTGCCCTGGACGAGACCTGTTCAGACCGGGATGTGGCAAACCTGACCGAAGTATTGACAGGTAAAGGCATGGAAGACCTGGTTCAGATTCCGGATAACCTGTCGGCCTACCGCCGCACTTCGGAATTTATGACCCACCCGGTATTTCACAATTACCGCTCGGAGTCACAGCTGATGCGTTACATCAAGCGCCTGGAGAATAAAGACCTGTCCCTGGTTCACAGCATGATCCCTTTGGGTTCCTGCACCATGAAGCTAAATGCAGCCACCGAACTGTTTCCGGTAAGCTGGCCGGCGTTCGCGGACATCCATCCGCTGGCCCCTGCTGACCAACTGGAAGGTTACCGGCAGCTGTTCACCGAACTGGAAGATTATCTCTGTGAGATCACCGGATTTACGGGATGCTCACTTCAGCCCAATTCCGGTGCCCAGGGAGAATACACCGGACTTCTGGTCATCCGCGCTTATCACGAAGACCGGGGCCAAGCACACCGCAACATAGCCCTGATCCCCGAATCCGCCCACGGCACCAATCCGGCCAGCGCCGTTATGGCCGGTATGGAAGTGATTGTCGTTGCCTGTGATGAGAAGGGAAATATAGATCTGGACGATCTGGAAGCCAAGTGCAAAGAACACACTGATCATTTGGGAGCTTTGATGGTCACCTACCCTTCCACCCACGGCGTTTTTGAAAAAGATATCCGTCAGATCTGCAGGCTGATCCACGAACATGGAGGACTGGTATACATGGATGGAGCCAACATGAATGCACAGGTCGGCCTCACCAATCCGGCACGTATCGGTGCAGACGTCTGCCATCTCAACCTGCACAAGACCTTTGCCATCCCACATGGTGGAGGTGGACCTGGCATGGGCCCAATCTGCGTCAACGATAAGCTTAAACCATACCTCCCGGGCCATCCATTCCAGCATATCGGAGGGGATAAAGCCATTCCAAGTGTCTCATCGGCACCCTGGGGAAGCGCATCCATTCTGGTGATTTCCTACGGTTACATCCGGATGATGGGATTCCGGGGCCTGAAAGCAGCCAGTGAGTACGCCATTCTGAATGCCAATTATATTAAAGCCCGGCTGGAAGGCGTATTCGACGTGGTCTATACCGGTGAACAAGGCCGGGCAGCCCATGAGCTGATCATCGATGCACGACCGTTCAAGGCACTAAACATATCCGCCGAAGACATCGCCAAGCGATTGATGGACTACAGTTTCCATGCACCTACGCTTTCATTCCCTGTTGCAGGTACCCTCATGATTGAGCCGACCGAAAGTGAAGACAAGGAAGAACTGGATCGATTTTGCGAAGCCATGTTATCCATCAAGCAGGAAATCGACGATATCGCCAGCGGAGGAGCTGACGCAGAAGACCATGTGCTGCATAACGCACCCCATACCCTGGAGGAAATCACAGCCGACAGCTGGGCACATCCCTATTCACGGGAACAGGCTGCCTACCCGGTTCCCTATCTGCGCAGTCACTTCAAGTTTTGGCCGAGTGTAGCCCGTGTGAACAACGGGTATGGTGACCGTAACCTCGTCTGTGCCTGCCCACCAATTGAGGATTACAAGGGTGCCTGATCATTGTAAATCGAGAAATTGTAACTACATGGCTTGTGACTAAGCCATAAGGGCATACACCAGTACAAATCCGGGATCGAACCACTCATAGTGGATGTTGTAGCGGGCTTCAAAGTCACCCTTGATCAGGAAGCCCTCGCAGGTCCCAACTTCCTGTACTTTCTCATCCAGGTATACGTGCAGATGCTCACGAAAATCTAATCCTCTTTTGCCATATGCTTTATAAATACATTCCTTCGCGCTCCAGAGGATATGCAGAAAGTCCAGGTCAGGTTTCCCCGGATACACGTCTACTTCTTTGTCTGTCACAAATTTTGATGAAATACGCTGCAGTTTGGCCACCCGGTACTGTACATCGATACCAACCGGTACCGGTGCCAGTATGACCGCTGCCAGGTCGTGGGAATGACTCATGGATAGATGGATCGGGCGGTCTTCCAGGTATGGCTTCCCATTCGTGTCTTTCAGACATGGCGTACGATCCTGGTCTCCTAAAACTTCGTGTAGTAACTGACGAGCCGCGAGCCACTCCAGCCTTCGCTGACCATTCATCTCACCGATCATGGATTCTTCCACCTCAAATAACTGCAAATGAGCCCGGAACCAGGATTCCGCTTCACGGATTTCCCAGATAGCCCAGTTACCCTGGGGTTCAATGGTTTGATGATGGATTATTGGCACTAAACAAATCTAATCGTTCACAGCCAGATTCCAGTCGACCCGGGAGGTAAAAACAAAGCCCGGGGGTGAAAAACATCCCAGCATCTGATCCGGACGATCTGTTACTGAACCGGGAACCGTATTATTTTCTGTTGGCAGTCCTGAATTCCTCCCTGACGGGGCAACCTGAAAGGGTGGTCATTTTTTCAAGATTACGGATGATAAAGTAATTTCTGGTAAAGTGAACGACATCTTCACTTCTCAACTCATTGAGGACGGTGGTTACGGTCTGCCTGCCGGTTCCGGTAAGCAGACCAATTTCATGGTGTGTCAGCACCGGCTGGACTACCCACTCAAAGCCGACCTGACGACCTTGTTTGAGGACGTACTGCATCAGAAAATGAATGATTCTTTCCGGTGCGGAAAGCACCATGAGATCGTGGATCCGCTGCTGCGATCGCTGGATTTGATTGAGCAGATACTGGTGAACCATTTCATTCCATTTTTGCCTGGACTGCAGTGCAACCTGGACCTCAGTCAGCGGTAATCGCCTCAGGATCGTAGACCCGGTCAGTGCCGTCGCCCGGTATGATTCATTGGGTGCCGGTAAAATACCATCAAGGTTGACCAGATCACCTTTTCCGGGAGCATCCAGAATGACATCATCATTCTGAGATACCGAACAGATGGCCACCAACCCTTTTACCACCTGATAAACATAGGGATGCAGGTGATTTCTTGGGAAAACGACCTGGCCGCGGCGGTAGTGTTGTTCAACACCCGGAGTAAATAATTCACTCCAGTCATTCACCATCGGGGTGGAAATCGGGTAGATTTTTCTTACAGTAGTTTCTGCAGCAATCATGACCAGCTTTTATACCTTGGTCGCTAACTTTCTTCCTTCCTGACGCCTGACCAGAAACTTTTAGATTTCCTTAACAATTGTGAAAGCCTGGGTAATTGAATTATTCGGGACGTTCCAGATGGTTGATGATGCGCTTCTCCAGCGCATTACTGTCCAGTTGGTCTCGGGCACCCTGGTTAAAACCTTTCTTCAGGATTTCGTCAATTTTTGTGCTTTGTCGCTGGTAGGTCCGACAAGCTGCACAAATGGCTGTGTGCAGAATAAGCTGAACGCGTTCCACCATAGATAGTTCGTTCTGCAATTTTTTTTCCACCAGGACGGTGGCTTCCTTACAAGATACCAACAATGGATTTTCCTTCATTACGGAACAAAGTTAACTTACACCGTCAAACTATTGGTCGAAAAGCTTTTCGATTCCTGACAATAAAATAGCATTCCATTCATGCACAACACGAATTCGATATTCCATTCCATGCTATTTTCAATTCCCATTTATTGAATCTATCTGTAACCCTCTCCCATGTACCTGTCTGTCATCATTCCCACCTATAATGAATCCCGGCTGATCGCCAATACGATCCGTCATGTATTGCATTATGGAGGGCCTCTGGTCAGGGAGGTCCTGGTCGTTGATGGTCGTAGCGAGGATGACACCATAACCATAGCCCAGCAAATGGGGGCAACCATTCTGGTCTCCGGGCTACGAGGCAGAGCTGCTCAAATGGACTACGGTGCCAAACATGCCGCCGGAGACATCCTTTACTTTGTTCATGCCGATACATTACCTCCTGAAACATATGCTGATGATATCATCCGGGCGAGTGAAAAGGGATGGACGATGGGCAATTTCAGATACAGCTTTGATGGCGGACCCGGGATATTACGCATCAATGCCTTTTTTACCCGGTTCCGCTGGTTTTTCACCCAGGGCGGAGACCGGACTTTCTTCATCCGTAAGGATGTGTATCAATCTCTCGGTGGGTATGATCCAAAAGATGCCATTATGGAAGAATATGTATTTCTGCGGAAAGCGAAATCTCAGGGCATAAAGGCCGTTCTGATCCCTAAAGCATGTATTGTTTCGTCCAGGAAATACCAGCAAAATTCCTGGTTACGGGTGCAGATTGTCAACCTGGTGGTATTTGTGGTCTGGTCCGGTGGATGGGTTTCCAGTCAGAAATTGAAGCATTGGTACAGCCAATGGTTGCGCTGAATTGAATTCGACGGTCTGCTATTGATGATTCCTGGCGGAATCATTCAGTGACCAGTTGTATTCCAGGAAACTTATTTCTCCACCCGCCGGTACAGGGGTCTCCAGGTAGCGGTTTAGGTATTCCCGGAGCGAACCGGCATCCCGCCTGAAGTCTGACCCAAACCATTTAAAGATCGGGGATACTTGTACACTTGACCGTTCAATCCGGTTACGCAGAGGATCATGGATAAAGTTGTACATCGCCTGGGTCAGTTGGTCATCCAATCGATCCGCAACAAAGGCTTCCGATGCCAGGCGGGGGCATGAATAGGACGCACAATTGATGGCGGCATGGATCCGGGCATCCTTAAATTGTTTCCTCAGAATGCGGTGTTCGATTTGATTGAGGTCATAGGTTTCCGACTGAATGTGGATAAATGGTATATCCCAGACGGTATTGACAAATGGAATCCCGCGCTTGATGTCCTTGATACTTTCCACCGGATAATGCTGAATGATCAATTTCACCGTGAAGGCATTGTAGGCATTGATCCAGTAGGCCATTTGCTCTTCACCCGGCCAGGATGTCTGGGGATGGGCGGAAGCCAGTAATTCCAGATACCGGTTCAATCTCATACTGTCCCGAATGAATCCCTCATAATCCACCCAGCCTTCCATACTGACGTGCTGATGCAATAAGCTATCCCATCCGGCGTGCGATACCGGAGCACGCACAGGCAGCACGTGAGGCAACCGTTGACTACATGAAAACAGCAATACTGCCAATAGGGTCAGGTATCGAAGGAAATGGCCGGAATGATCCTGGTAGCAATGACTATTCATATTATACTTCGTCGTGGTTAAACCAATTCTTTTCAAGGCAATTACGCAGATTCAACTTTGCCCGGTGAATCAATTGCCAATAATTCGTCGCGGCAATCCCCAGTTCCTGACAAATCGCATCGCCTCTTCTGTCTTCCAGAAAGCGCATCCTGATGCAGTCGAGCATTACCGGATTCAGTATGTCCAGGCACCGTTTCAAAACCTGCCTGAAATCAGGTTGATCCAGCAGTGGCGCTTCTTCTTCCGTCCAGGGTGCCGGCGCTAATTCTTCCTTCCACTCGCCGGTGTTCTGAAAATAAAGATCCTGTCTGAGTGCTTCCTCCAATCGTCGCTGATCCCTGATATTACTTCGAAAATGATCAGCAATTTTATTTCTCAATATGCTGAATAACCAGGTGCGGGGTTGACTTTCATTGCGGAATCGCTCCATTTGCTCTGCTGCAGCCAGAAATGTATCCTGTACCAGGTCTTCCGCCAGCGTGGCATTGCCGGTTTTCGTAACAGCCCAACCCAACAGATCAGGGGTATATTCCCTGACCCAGGTGGTGAGCAAATCAAGATTATCCTGCTGCATGGATGGTTATTTACGTCAGTTGAGCATCACAAATTAACAGTCTTACCGGTTAAAACGGAAAATCGAGTACCTTACCACATGCTTCAAAGCGATTATGCGCTGATCCTCTTTGCTAAAAATGCACGGCTGGGAAAGGTAAAAAGCCGACTGGCAGCCACCGTGGGCCCACAGAAAGCTCTGGCCATTTATGAGGCGCTGCTGGAACGCATCCGGCAGGTAACCGCCCCGGTCCGGGTAACAAAATACCTCTACTACAGCGATGAAATAGAAGAAAAGGATGCCTGGGATCCGGCCCTTTTCTTAAAACGCCTGCAACGAGGTGAAGATCTGGGAGCCCGCATGAAAAATGCTATTGCTGAAGTTCTGACCACCCACGGGGGTGCGATTTTGATCGGGAGCGACATTCCCGGTATTACGACGTCCCTGCTGAACCAGGCTTTTCGGGCGTTAAAGGACTATGACCTGGTGATTGGCAGCACCGAAGATGGGGGCTATTATTTGATTGGCATGCGTCAGGAGAATGCAGCACTATTTGATACCATGGCCTGGAGTACGGACTCAGTATTTATGGAAACCATGCGTCGCATTCAAAACCGGGGCCTTACCTGCTATGAGTTGCCCCGCCTGGCAGACATCGACAAAGAAGAGGATTGGATCAGATACGGCTGGGAACTGGAATAACCATCCATGTTAGAATGCTGCCGTATATCATTCATGCCAGGGCTCGAAAGCATTTTTCACACGGGCCAGTCCGGTATGGATCAACTCCGGGTGGTGCCTCAGCAGAACCGTTTTCATATCGGTACGGTCAATCCACTCCAGCCCTTCCGGTGTGTAATATTCCGCCGTATAGCAGTCGGTATAAAATCGATCCGCCTGCAGACGACGAGTAGCGTTAAGTAAAAAGATCTGGAAGATGGTCTCTCCAAAAGCAAAGTCTTTAGGGCGATGACCTTCTGCCAAAGATCCGATCATCAGGTCAAGTAACTCTACATTCCCTCCATAGGCTTCATCCAATCGGCGCACAACCTCCTCATCATCTGTCAGGTCGGCAAATGTCTCTATCGGCTGCAGCCCCAACGCCCGTCGAAAGGCATTATACCTTGGAACTCCACGTTCTCTGCTGCGTAGAATGTCAACGGCACCAAGGTCATAAACCGGATTTCCCGGGATGCTCATTTCCTGCATAAATCGGGGATAATTATTTAAGACCAGTTGACCTGGGTGTTGAAGCCCAAATGAATGCCAAAGCTGGCCCATATCAAGACGATCTGTCAACAATCCCGAACCTCTCTGACGAGATTCATCGATTCGGATCGATTCCAGTACGTCTCCATTATGATCACGGAATATCAACGTTTCAGGTAACATCGAGTGCAGCCTGTAAACCTCAACGAATTCCTGCGTCAATCCATAGGGCGATCCATGCTTTTCGATGGGGTTTCCCACAACCCCACCCATCTCAGGATTGCGCACATTGATGCCGGCAACCGTCTTCCGGTTACCTTCGGGATGAAACTTAGTGGTCAGCATGCCATACCAGTTGGATTGTAAGCCTTTTGCCAGCGTGGCATTGGGGTTTATCACTGAATTCCATTCCAGGCTATGGATCTTGGCCATTACCGCTGCATTGATGAGGCGTGCAACCTGAAATAACCTTTCATCGTCCCATTCCGGATAATGCTTCGTCAGATCATCGCAGATAGCATTGTGTTCTTTTACGAATAAGGTGTGCATCATTGCCAATCCCACCCACCAATTGCGGGTGAATCCCGTTATCTCAATGCCCTTTTTATCCCGGGGAAGCAAACCATTGTCCTGAATCACTAGTTTTCCGGATATACCTGATCGGAGTCGTTGTTGTGTGTCGAGATCGCTCCCATAAATTTGAGAACCATCCCACCAATGCGTGCATTCATTTAGATGCGTTATCGGAATCTGATCATCCTTGCACCGGGTATAATCATTCTGTGTTTTACCAACAAACATTTTTAACTGCCGGTAGCGAAGACGGGCAGGATCATCTTTGTCCAATGGGATTTCATAATATTCCTTTAGCCTGGGTTCACCATGGGAGATCCAATCGTGATTTTGAAACTGTATCCAGGCTACGGCAAGCATATTAAGAAATGGCACTTCTTTCATGCTCTGACCACGAGTAAGAAAAATTCGGCTTAGCTTTCTTGGATTGGGGTATAACAATCGATCCGAATCTTCCGTCTGGATGGAATTCGGAGCTATGTTTCGCAAAAACCTGGTTCCAACTGCACCTTCCAAAGGATTATGCAAATTGTTCCAGCTGCCATCTGCGGTACGAAAATGGGTCACGCCTACCGGTGGTTTAATATTTCCATGAACAAAACCGACCAAAGCGTTTGCCGGGTACGCTGAATACAAGTTATACTTATGCATTCGTTCCCGCATATAGGCCAGGGTAAGAATACCTAAAAATGCAGGTCGGCGATACCAGTTGGTCCAAATTTGGTCGTGAAATCCAGCCAGCCTTCCCCAAACAACGGTTACATTGTCAATCAAGACAGATAAAAGTCGTCCTGATAAATCACCGATCAATTTACGGGAAAAGCGCCATCCGCCAGGAGCCCGATGTACTTTAACGGGCACCGGTAATGGCGTAGTCCTCCTCAACTTTTGGATAACCTGCTCGTCAAAATGGTATACTTCCGGAACAAATTCATTGATCCTGGTACGAGCATTGACTTTTGATCTCTCGTATAATTCCCTTATTTCTTTATCCTCAGGTTTCACCGTAAGGATAACCTGAAAGCATCGTGATGATTCCTCATAGTTTTCCAATCGGTAATATGCCAACCCTTGCCGGCTTAACATTTCAGCTGGTGGATCCTTCACGGTATTAACGAACCGGACCACTTCCAGAAGTTTGTTCTCGAAGAGCAACTGGTCTAACCAGTCAATTGATGGGTTTTCG
Organism: Lewinellaceae bacterium; assembly: GCA_020636135.1. Classification (NCBI taxonomy): domain Bacteria; kingdom Pseudomonadati; phylum Bacteroidota; class Saprospiria; order Saprospirales; family Lewinellaceae; species Lewinellaceae bacterium. The sequence continues at coordinate 733,038 of JACJYK010000001.1, read as the reverse complement.
GGGGTTTTCATAATTATAAATTCAAATCTTATTTGAAAAAACACCGTTCAATCCTTATCAGATTGAAGCAAAATCACTTTTCTATTAAATTAATTATCTTCAATGAAACATCCATCATCCAGATGAAAAAACCATTGATACTTAATAATTTAGGCGAAGTCGTGACTTTTCTGGACCGAATAGAAAGCAACCCTGATATCCCGGTATCCGGCGATTGGGACGCTTTCCAGAATCTTAGTCATTGTGCTCTTACAATGGAATTTACACTGGAAGGCTATCCCTTAATGCACTCCAAGCTATTTCGGGTTACGGTAGGCAAGCTTGCTTTTCATTATTTCGACTGGCGGGGTTACATGCAGCATGACACTTCAGAGCCTACCAAAGGAACAAAACCCTTTCCACCTAACGGCACCCTGGCCGGCATCCAGCGCCTGCGCAAAGCCATTAATGCATTTGATGCATGGCAAGGTAAACTTCAGCCCCATGAAGCATTCGGCTCATTAACCAAAAACCAGTACGCTCATTTTCACAGCATGCATATTGCCAACCATCTGGAACAATTTCAATTTTAATTAATTTGGAAAATATTTACGCTGGAACAATTTTTGCTCGTGTATCAAGTTATAAGAACATAATCCTCCCGAACATTTCCCCCGTTATCTTTCGCTTCTAAGCAAGCTCGTTTTTCCAACCAATACGTGTACCGGACGCATCAACTATTGTGTAACTAAAAAGAATATTGGTATGGGAAAGTGGATTACCACTGTGATGCTTCTTGCATTATTTACACTGAATACGCTCGCACAAAAATGTAGTTCACCGACAAACCTTCAAGCCGGCAGCATCACTGACAACAGTGCGGTGTTAAGCTGGGACGGCTCTCCGGAAAATTTAACCTTTTCGGTGGATGTGATGCACAGTGGTGGGACGACCGCATTTAAATGGTCTACCACCACGTCGGAAACATCGGTCATGGTTGATGGACTGGAAGCCGGCAGTGAATACCGGTTCAAAGTTCAGGCCAACTGTGACAAAGGAAAAGGCAACACCAATTGGGTCACGTTCACCACTACGGGCGAAAAAGTAACCGGACCTGGTCCATGTCCGAAAGCGACCAATCTGGCAGTCCGGGATGTTACCGACTCCACAGTGGTACTCACGTGGTTACCCAGCGCTCAACATGTCGACTTCCAGGTCGATGTAAAAAGTAAAAATCAAACAACATCGTATAATTTTTCACAGGTAACGACCGATACTTTCGTCAATGTGGAGGGTTTGGAACCAGGAGGCAATTACCATTTCCGGGTTAAAGCATCCTGCGAGAAGAACTCGGCAGGGTCCAGCGACTGGATCGATTTTTCAACGACCGGGGGAGATACCACATTCAACCAGTGCCCCAAGCCCAAAAATTTATCGGTATTGGAGGTGACGGATTCCAGCGCCTTGCTGAGCTGGATCATTCAGGATTCTGCTACATCTTTCAAGGTTGATGTCAAGAGCGGATCACAAACAACCTATTACAGCAATACCATCAACACACCTGACACCTTCTACCTGGCCTTAGGTCTGGAGCCCATGGGTAATTACAAATTCAGGGTGGTTGCTACCTGTACGGATGGTTCCACCAGCGGCTCAAGCGATTGGTCCAACTTCCGGACTCTGGGACTGCGCGACACCACCGTGGTCGACAGCACAGGTAGTACCGATACTACCAGGGTAGTAGATTCTCTGACAGTCCAATCCAGTCCGCTGACTTCACAGGTGGTCAATAAACCCACGAAATCCCAGCGAGGCAACGACAATCGAAAAAACAATGCGGCAGAGACCATTCATATTTCATTTTATCCCAATCCTGCCGATCAGCAGTTAAGTGTCCAGATACCAGCAGACCGGACCCAGCACCAGGTCACAGTCCAACTGTCCAATCTAGAAGGCCGTCCGGTATTGATCCGGCAGGTCAAGGATCCACGCGAAGATATACTCTTGGATGTCGGGAACCTCAAAGAAGGACTTTATCAACTGACCGTGCGTTCCGGCACTTATCTGGATAGTAAAAAAGTATTCATATCACACCAGTGATACCATTGTCATTTCAGTCCTTTTAAAAACCTTCTTCTCTAGCTACCGGGTCTTCGGATCCGGTTTTTTTATTTTATCACCAGCGATCCCCTTTCCAGGGATCTTTGTGTAAGGTTTTATCAAATCCGCGTAGAGGATGCCTGGCAGGATCCAGGCGTTCGTCCTCATCCCAGGGTTCAAAGGCATTCTTGATATTGGCCAATCCGGTTTTGGCCAGTTCAGGATAATGCCGAAGCAATACCGATTTGAAATCATTCTGATCGATCCACTCCAGCCCTTCCCTGGTATAATGGGCTTCATCGTAACAGTCGGTATAAAACCGGTCCGCCTGCAGTCTCCGGGTGGCATTCAGCAAAAAGATCTGAAAAAGCGTTTCGCCAAATCCAAATCCGGTCGGGCGGTGCGATTCACCGAGGGTACCGATCATCAGGTCCAGCTTCTCTACATCACCGGGTTCACTTCCGTAACAAGCCTCCAGTTTGCGCACGATTTCCGGATCGTCATTCAAATCAGAAAATTTTTTGATCGGGCTAAGTCCAAGCTGACGCCGGAATTCATTGTACCTCGGCACACCGCGCTCCCGTGCCCGCAGCAGATCCACAGCCCCCATATCGTAAACAGGGTTACCCGGAATACTGAGTTCGCGCATAAAATGCGGGTAATTATTAAGCACTAATTGCCCCGGGTTCTGGGTACCAAAAGAATAAATCAACGTCTCAATCCCATATTGATCGGTAAGCTTGCCGGACCCGGCCTGTCTGGCCTGAAAGAGCGGGATTTCCGTTTCTTTGTCATTTTTTCTGTTTCGTACATGGATGGTTTCAGGAAGCAGCGAGTGCAGGCGGTATACTTCAACAAACTCCTGAGTCAACCCATAAGGGCACCCATGTTTTTCTACCGGGTTTCCCACAACACCTCCCATCTCCGGATTGCGGACATTAATGCCGGCAACCGTTTTTTTGTTTTTACCCTTGTGCAACAGATTGGTCAGGATCCCGTACCAGTTGGCGTTAAGTCCTTGTTCTGCAGATGCATTCGGCAGAACGGCCGGGGTCCACTCTACCGTATGGATCTTCGCAATCAGTGCAGCATTGATCATTCTGGCCACCTGGAACAACTGGTTATCATCCCAGGACGGATTGTTTTCTTTCAGGTGATCGCAGATCGCATTGTGTTCCTTGATGAAGATGGTATGCATTAAGGCCAGTCCGACCCACCAATTGCGCACATATCCGGTCTCTTCTATCCCTTTTTTATCCCGTGGCAAAGTCCCGTCCGGGTTCATCCGCATTTTACCGTCCACCCCACTGCGCAACCAATGAACCGTCTCCAGATCACTTCCATATAACTGAGAACCATCCCACCAGTGGGTACACTCATTGATATAGGTTTTGGCGTAAACATCCTGATCCCGCCGCGTAGGATCTGTCTGGGTCTTGCCAACAAACATTTTCGTCTGCCAGAACCGTTGCCGCGCCGGATCATCATCATCCAATGGTATGGCATAAAAGTCATTGCGCAATGGTTCTCCATAACTGATCCAGTCGTGATTCTGGAACTGGATCCAGGCAGCAGCCAGTAAATTCAGGAAAGGAACCTCCTTCATCTTTTCTCCGCGGTCAAGTAGTTGGCGGCTGATGGTCCTCGGATTAGGCGTGAGCAGGTCCATTTTTAATGCCTGTTCTACGGATTGCGGATTCACATTGCGCTGAAACCGGGTCCCGGCAGCTCCTTCCATCGGATTTTCCAGATTGTTCCAGCTGCCATTTGCCGTGCGGAAATGCGCTGTCCCGGCTGGCGGCACCTGTCCTGCGGCCTGAAAGCCTACCAGCGTACCGGCAGGATAAGCACTCAACAGGTTGTATTTATTCAGACGCTCACGCATATAAGCCAGGGTCATGACACCCAGAAACATCGGTCTCCGGTACCAGTTGGTCCAGATGCGATCCCGGTAACCAAAAAGTTTACCAAAGGTCCAGGTGACCCCGGCCATAGCAGCCGACATGACGGCGCCAAAACCATGACCTATCCCGGTGCGGATCAACCACCCTGGACCGCGCTTTACCCGGTAGTCAAGCTCACGTGGCAATGCGGTCTCCGGTATGCCCGGCAAGTCCAGCAGTTTCTCCTGCTCGAAATGATAGATATCCGGGATATTTTCATGGATTTCGGCAAATGCATTGGCCTCCGATTTCCGCAGCATATATTTCCATTCCTCCGATGCCGGTTCCTGCTGGCTGGCTTGCCGGTAAAAATCGGCAGCGAGCTGATATTCCTGTTTCAGGAAATGAGCCAATCCGGTTAAACCGGTTATTTCGCCTGAGCCGGACGATGCATTTTCCAGTAATCCGAGGGCTTCGTCGTATTTCTGTTCTTGCAATAATTTGCGGGCGGAAGAGATGACAACTTCAGTTGACTTCGTTTCCATGATTGATGAATTTGGTGAAGGGGTTATTTAATGAACACACGATTCAGTTAATAACATGAAAGGAACAGGAATCACACTTTCCTGCCGTTCTCCTAATGTACCAAATTTGAAAAACATCCCGCCAAATTTTCATCACACCGGTCTCCTTCAGGAGGACGCCGGTACGTGAGCCACTTGTAACTTGCCTCCAGGATAAAGCACCATATTACTGTCTGGTCCTCAATATGTATTTACCCGTTTTGTCAGGTAACGAAAGGCTTTAATCGACTCCCGCCAAAAAATTACAGACCTCGATCTTGGTATCCGTTGTCCTGAACAGATATTCTCCGAACAATTGACGTCCTGCATTTTCACTGATAAACAAATACCGCTTCTTTTGTGGAATATACATGACCATGGTGGTCCCCCCGATGTTATCTCCTTCATGACCGAAGGTTGGTATCCCGGGATCCCCGAAGGTGAAGTATTCAAGACCCAACCCGTAGTCAGGTTCGGTGGATTCCTTACCGGTAATCCAGGTCTGCATTTGTTCCAATGATTGCTGTGAGATCAACTTGCCTTCCAGTAATGCTTCCAGAAAGAGAATGATATCCTGTCCATTCGCTGCGATACCGCCATAACCTGCCAGTGCCTGCCCTATGGCGTTATTCCAGGCAGTCACGTTCTCAAGCTGTCCATCGGCGTGTCTTTCAAAATAATAATTGGGAAACCCAAGGGCTTTTACTTGTGCATCATCCGGTTCCAGATAAAAATGTTTTAATTGAAGAGGCTCTACGATATTTTTTTGCAGGAGCGTCCGGTAATCGGTTTTATTGACCTGTTCCAGAATAAACTGCAGCAGCAGATAGTTGGTGTTCGAGTAATAAAAATCCGTACCGGGCTCAAACAAAGCAGGTTTACCATAGGCAAATGCCAGCTGCTCCATCAGGTCCGGTTGACTGAACGGTTGGTTGAACTGAGCCAGCTGATAGGCCGGCATAACCGTAAAGTTCCTCAAACCACTGGAATGGTTCAATAGTTGACGGACTGTGATCCGGTTGTAATTAGCCAGTTTATCGATCAGGTCAGCGGGTAAATAAGCGCTGATCGTCTGATCCAGGCTGATTTTGCCAGCTTCCACAGCCATCATGGTCAGGGTGGCCGTGAAGATCTTCGTAATGCTGTAAACCCAGGCTACCATATTATCGCGAAATGGCACTTTGCCTTCGACCTGGGCATAGCCCTGACTCGTGACATACCATCCATCGGCATCTTTAACGATCACCTGGATGCCGGGAACGCCATCCCGGATGTGCCTTGCCACAATCGCATCCAGACTATCCTTCAGTGGATGATCCGCATTGAAATCAATAGGGTTTTCCAATGGCTGCACATCCACCAGGTATAAGTCGCGCTGACAACCATTGCTTATCCATAACAGGGCCAGCATCAATACTAATTTTTTCATTTTATTCAGGTTTATTTGGTGCATACTGCACACCGATGAGGAAATTTGAAACGGGCAACGGGGTCAGATCCGGGCTGTACTTGAACTGTCCGTGGACCTGATAAGCAATAAAGGGTGTCCAATCGCCGGTGGCACCCGGTGTGCGGTAACCCAGACGAAACTGGATAGGCACCTGCCACACCGTACGAGAACTCCGGCCTTTCTCCCATGCCTGGCCATCCCACTGCCAGGAGGATCCGCTGTAGAAGGAGCGCTGATAGCCAAGGCCCAGTGCAACGCCACCCTGTAAATGTTGTCCGAAGGAAGGGAAGTACCCGACCAGTGACTGAACATAGACCGCATCGCCCTGATACCGGTTCCGGCTGTAGCCTATCCTCATGGTAATTCCCATCGTGCTGGAAGGACTAAAACCGAATGTTCTGCCGGCCTGGACCACTGGCTGCAATGAATTCACATGGAATCCGGGAGCAGGGATGTAAAAGGATTGCAATCCGCCGGAAAGTTCCCACCCGGAAACCTGGGCAGAAATCCGCACGGCAACCAAAAGCGAAAGGATGAGGAAAACAACACTGTTTCGCTTCATCTTGATTAATCGACATTTCATTAGTAGTAAGGTTTATATGAATCAATTATCAAAAATGACTTACGGGAGCTATCATTGGCAAGACCGGAGGACGTTAACATGCATTAATGGTACCTGAAGCGTCCTAAAGGGCAGATCAAGCCGGAGAAGGTACGCGGTAGGGCGTAGAGACTGATCAAGGCAGATATTTGGCGTTTGACACCGATAATCAGACACCTGCCGGAGAATGGCTGGCAGAGATTCAACGGGAAATAGTACTTTCCATGCATCATCCGACAGTTATGATCAAGGAACGATGGATACATACAGGCGGGATTGGCATCCTGGTGCTGCTGAATATCCTCGGCAACCCGGTACCGGAAGGATTGCCCTGGACCTCGGGGCTATGGGTATATTTCATCCTGACTGTTATCATCTCCATCCAGTGGTTGGGAGTGGTGGGGATCACCAGGAACTCCTGGCGGCACCATCCGGACCCTTCCATGGTAGTCAAACGGCTGATCCGGAGTTTGCTCTTAAGCCTACTTTTGGTTGCACCATTGATGCATATCTCCGATCTGTGCATTCAATTCTTTTATCATACCGACCAGGCCGGGCTGGATAATCCGGCATCCTGGAGTATCCTTATATTTTATGTTTTCAATGCCCTGATCTTATGCATCACTGCCGTTGGTATCACCGAAGCCATCCAGTATTACCGGCAGCTCCGTACGACAGAAAAAGAAAAAGAAGCCTTACACCGTATGCACCTGGAAGCCCAGTTTACCGGATTAAAACAACAGGTCAATCCGCATTTCTTATTTAATAGTCTGAACAGCCTGAGCTCCCTGATACGTATCGATCCGGTCAAGGCCGAGCACTTTGTGGAAGAAATGAGCCAGGTGTACCGCTATTTACTACAGAGTAACCAGGATGAATTAATTACCCTGGCGAAAGAACTGGACTTCATCCACTCCTACCTGCATCTGTTGCAGACCCGGTTTGGCGCCGGGCTGGTGATCCATGTTCAGTTGCCGGAAGCATTTCATACCACTCTGTTGCCTCCGCTGACTCTGCAATTGCTCATTGAAAATGCCGTAAAACATAATGAGGTTTCAACTGAAAATCCATTACACATATGGATATCCATATTTGAAGGAAATTCCATCGAGGTGAAGAACAATCTGCAACGGAAACAATTGTGGGTGCCCTCGGAAAAAATTGGATTGACCAATATCATGGCAAAATACCAATTACTGGGAGCCGGGGAAGTCATGGTACTGGAGGGGGATGACTATTTCATCGTCCGGCTGCCCATCATCTCAAAACATTCGATAACAGCATAGCACTATGCGAGCTTACATCATAGAAGACGAGCCCTTAGGCTTAAATCGCCTCATAAAATTACTGGAAGAAATCGATCCCAAAATCCAGGTTATCGGCCATGCGGAAACCATAAAATCCTCGGTATGGTGGTTGCAAAACAATGCTCAGCCGGACCTGATCTTTATGGATATAGAACTGGCTGATGGTCAGTGTTTTGAGATTTTCAAACAGGTCCAGATTATGGCACCGGTCATTTTTACTACCTCCTATGACGAATATGCCTTGCATGCTTTTAAGGTAAACAGCCTGGATTATTTGCTCAAACCCGTCAGAAAGGATGACCTCACGCGCAGCCTGCAAAAATACCAGCACCTGCAATCCCATTTTGGGCAGCAATCGATGTCCCTGCAGCTCGAGGCACTGCTTACCGACCTGCAGCAACGGGACCGTCAGGTCAGTAATTACCGAAACAGGTTTCTGGTGAAACAGGGCCAGCGCTTACTTACCATTGAGACCCAGGAAATTGCCTGGTTTAATGCCGATGGTAAAATTGTCTTCATGATGACCTGGGGAGGTCAACGCCATATGATGGATTATACGCTGGACCAATTGGAAAGATTAGTGGATCCCAATATGTTCTACCGGGCGAACCGCAGCTTCATTCTGAACATTAAATCCATTCGCACCATTCATCCCTATTTCAATGGAAAACTGAAACTTACGCTTCACCCTGCACCCGAAGAAACCGAAGTGGTCGTCAGCAAAGAAAAATCCAACAACTTCAAATCCTGGCTGGGTAAATAAGGCGGTGTGATACGACCAGGAACTGACCAAAAGCTTGTCCCGGATTACCCAAACTGATCGATAACCTTGAGGATTTGCTGTTTGGATTTCATCCCTGCCTGCATCCATTTCAATTCTCCATCCTTGAAGAGCGCCAACGTGGGAACCCCCCGGATCTTGTACTTCCTCGACAAGGATGGATTTTTGTCAACATCAATCTTGATGACCCGCAGCTTATCCTTCATAGACAATGCGATCTCTTTGATGATGGGCGACTGCATTTTGCAGGGACCACACCATTCAGCGTGAAAATCAATCAGGACAGGCGTGTCACCTTTGATCAGGTCACTGAAGTTTGCTTTCATGAATTCGAATTCGTTCTAATATTAGCCGGTGCAGCACGGTACTCGGCAGACGTCTTAGTCCAGTGCAAATTTAAAAACTACTTTTTTATACGATTTGAAGTCTTTATCCAGATGTTCCATCCTTGATTTCATCCGACGGTGATTCACCCGGTATTCTTCATCCGATGAGCCCGGAATATTCTTTTCAACCATGGCAAGCATGCGTTCATGTTCACGGACATCTTGCTGCAACTGTTTGAAGAAATCTACGTGGATGCCTTCTACGTGCTCAAGCATCTCCCGGATCGTCATCTTGTGCTCATCTCCTTCCGGCTGGTTTTTAAGCAGCTTGTCGAAGAATTTCATTTCATCCAGCCAGAACTCAATCGTCTCCAGCCATTCTTTGCTTTCCTGATGCAATACATCGAGACTGGCACCCAACAGATAGTTGGTTTTGGGATTTGCAATTGTAGTATGCATAATATGTTTTTTAAGTGTCTACTAATCGAAGTCTTTCTGAACTTCCTGGAACGTAAAAACCATTACACATACACATCAATTTTGGAATACGGCCTCCTTATTATGCAAGGCCTTCAATTTGCGAAACAACTCCTCTTCCTGCGAACTCAGCTGCCTGGGCAATTCAACGTCCAGTCTCACCATCATGTCGCCAAACACATCGGATTTACCATAGACGGGCATACCTTTGCCTTTCAATCGCAAGGTTTTTCCGGATTGCATACCCTTCGGTACATTAACTTTCACTTTGCCGGTCATCGTTGATACTTCTATGCTGCCACCCAGTACAGCGGTATAGAGATCCACTTTCCCGTTTACGATCAGATCGTCGCCCTCACGGATAAACTGATGATCCGGGGTGATATTCAGGGTAATGTACAGGTCTCCGCGAGCCTGGCCCCGAGGGCCCGGATGCCCTTTACCTTTCAACCGAAGTTTCAGCCCCTCATAAGATCCGGGTTTGATGGCGATGCGGATCTTTTCACCCTGAAATTCAAAGGTGCGCCGGCTGCCCTGATAGGCCTCCCGCAGTGTTATGGACATCGTTGCCTCAACATCACTCCCGCGTGGCGCCTGGCCAGTCCTGGTCCTTTCCCCATAGTGAGCGAAAGGGTCCGATCCCTGAGCGCCATCACCAAAGAATAGGTCAAAGAAACTGGAAAATCCACTCTGGCCTCCGCGGCCGAAGACATCCTCCGGGCTCCCGGAATAATAATACGTGCGGTTCCCTCCACCGGAACGCGGTCCCTGCTGTGCATATTTCTCCCAATCATCCCCGGCTTGCTGATAATACTCCCAATTCGATCCCAACGTATCGTACTTCTTGCGTTTATCCGCATCCGATAGCACTTCATTGGCTTCGTTTATTTCCTTGAATTTTTCTTCAGCAGCCTTATTACCTGGGTTTTTATCGGGGTGATACTTTGCGGCAAGTTTACGAAATGCTTTTTTGATCTCCTGCGGAGATGCATCCTTCGCCACACCTAATATTTGATAATAATCTTTGTATTTCATAGCCGAACTTTACTTTGAATCGTACAGGCCCCATTTCCACCCGTACCATCACTCACAGCATCCTCTGCTATGAAGCTCCGGCAAACAGAGGGCAAAATGGAACTTTTATCCATCCACACACCATGACAGAGATCACCTGCCAGGTTGATCGTAAGCCTCATTTCATACAACAGCACAAGTGGTGCGGAGGTTCCGAATCCATCCAGGGCCGGACAACAAGAGCCTTCCATGAATCCGCCATCCGGATCAGGAGTGGAATCACCTTCAAAAAAAATTAACTTTTTTTTTGACTTCATACAATTTTTATCCAATGGGCAAGTTATATAGATACAACCAGCCAATCGGATCTCCCCCCCACAATTTCCCCCCTTTAACTTGACATTTCATTTTTCTGTTCTTTGTTCATTACTGTGCTTTAACCAACCGTCTATACTCCTTCACAAAGGTGCAGGACCAATCCAATTCTTATTATTAGTCGAAACTTAACTAAAAATTAAAAAACCGGTAGGCGACGGCATACCGGTTTTTTGCTTTTGTGGGAATCCGTAAAATGGATTCAATGGTTTTCGTAAAATGGACACTGCTGGGCGGCTTCTGCTTATTTTACTTCCATTTTTTGTCCGGACAACATTTTAGCGATCATGGTATTAAAATCTTCCCGCTTGTTTTTATATGGAAATTCCAGGTCCGGCACTGGTAATTCCAGAAAATCACACAGTGGCTCCCAGCCTTCAGAAATCTCATAAACAAGCATTTGCCCGTCAGGAATATTTTGTTTCACTTCCTGTAAATAAGCCTTTACAATGGATAATGTTTTTTCTTTATCCGTAAATGTCCCATTAAAAAATTGACCAAATAAATAGCGGTCTAATAATTGAAATACCCCTTCTACCCGGCGCATACTGTCGGTGGGTGTCTCTTTCGCAAAAAATGAGGTAACAGCCTGAAAGACCGTCTTATGGATACTCTCATACCACGAATCCAGATCCCTGGTGGTCAGAATAAATTTGCTTTCTGGATATTTTTTCAGCAGTGCTTTGTATGCAAAAAAACCGGGAAAATCCGTACTTGCCGTAAATCCATCAAATAATACATCAAAATCCGTTTTACCGGTATCAAATAACTCCACCCAATACTTAACCATTGCTGGATTATTGAGCAGATTATCCATATGATACGTTTGTTGATAGCCCAATAATTGCAGCGCCCCTTTAAGTGATGCTGTGCCTGTACGGGGCAAACCGGTTCCGATTACTTTTAATGCCATATATTTTTACCTTTTATTGAAAAATTTCAAAACGATGCCCACGGTAGATCAGGTCAAACTGCGCCCATTCGGCTGCTTTGGTTCCACGGGCATCCTTGAGGAATAAATTTGCCTCAAAGACCACTTTTTTATCGGGGTAGGTAATTTCAAGCATGCGGGCATGGGGAGGCAAGTCTCCCAGACGGACATTTCCTGCTGTTATCAAAATATTGTGCGTTTGCTCCAACGGATAAATGCTACTGGTGACCGGGGTAAATAAATTCAATCCTTCTTCACGTCCAAAAGACCACACCTGTTGTACCTTTTTATTTACGGCATCGACGTGGTATTCCACCGCCCGGGAAAAACGTTCACCGGTTTGGAATCCTGGACTAAGTCCATTATCAAAAAGCAGGATATCACCATTATCCATGAGATGGACCGAGTGTTGCCCGGTGGGCCAGACAAAATCTGCCAATGCTGTCCCCTCCTGTACCGGTCCCGGATAAGGCTGGCCCTTGTCGTCGACTGCCTCCAGGAGGTATTTTTTAGTATCCAGGCCATTCCCATCAAATCCAGCCAATCCCCAGTCCTTGTGCGGAGCGAGAATCCACTGTAAGTTATTTTTGCGATCCACCTTCAGAATACCCTGGTTGCGTCCGGAGACGATCAATCCGGCGTCCTGTTGGAGAGGAATTATGGAATTCACATGGAACCAATCCGCGGCGAAGTCCTGACCATAGTCCGGAGGGAATACCTGGCGATCGACATCCTGGACATCACGCATATCCCACTCCCAGATGACCTTATTGATGTTACGGTCCCATTCGATGATGTGATCAAAGCGGCTGGAGACTTCCCTGCCTTGGTTATACACTTTGGTATCCGAGCGGGAGGCACCCAGGATGAATACATTCGGGCGGACCTCTACGATCTCATGATTGACCCCATAACCGGGAATAACGCCTTTATCCATTTCGCGTCCCAGATCATCCAGCTCGATGTATTGCTGCCAGTGTACAAAAAACCAATGGCCATTGCGTATACGCAGCGGGGAATAAACAATCTCCTGAAACTCACTGAGATCCAGGTACCACCGGATAACTCCCTGATCATCAAATAAGATATCGTAGTAGGTGAACTTGCCATTGATGGCAATCAAAGCCTCCACCAAATGAAGTCCCGGCTCCATGGCACTGCGATCCAGCTTGACGATATCCACCTCCGGGAAAAAATCAGGAACAGATCCCATCGTTATCGGAATGATCTTCTCTACCGAATGACCATCTGCTGTTGTCGCGCGGACAACGACCTGGTTCACGGTGTCCGGATAAAGGCCGATGATCGGAATTTCATGGCGGGTATCTGCTTTTGGAAAGGTGCGTTCCAGGGGTGACTTTCCCGGGATCGTATAGCTGATGGTTGCCGGTTCTTTTGTCAGGAAGGACAACATGGCTCCCATCGGGACCCGTGGCGAAGGGCTTACCTGTAAGATCTCTGTGGAAACGAGCAGCTCATCGAAACTCCGGTAGCCCGATTTGCAGGAAGTGATTCCTAACAATGCGACCAGTGTTAACGCCGTAAAAACACGATAGGTGAATCTCATTTTCAAATTTGGCTATAGCTTAACAAACGTTTGACCTCCTCTATTGTCCACCAGATCCATAACAGCTCACTTCATTTACTTTCTTCAGCGAAACCGCACTAACCCAATGTTTCCAGAATCAGACACCACATCCATCAGAATCTTACAGGAACAAGCAACAAAGTAGGAAGGCTTTAAACACAATTGATTTAAAACCATGTTAATGGTTCGTTAAACCAACTTGCCGCGAAGGTATTCAGTATTAGCCACCTTAATGCCCTGGATCGAAAGAGTACTCAAACAAGTAGACTATCGGAGCAATTGGGTCGATCAATCCAGACGGCTCCAGGGAATGCATCCGGATTTACACTTTGCAGATATCAGCGGAGAGAGGATAGATCTGCCTTTAATTCCTGAATAGTCGATACGGGAGATAAGCAACGTTCTCCCTGGCACACATAAATGCGGGTACACCCCTCCGGACTGCTTTTATCCCGCAGCATGGGCTGCTTCTGGTCCGGAAATTCCGCAGCAACTAAGGCAAGATGCGGTACCGGCAACTGCAAAATCTCCTTGCTGAGTTCTTTGAACCGGGGTCCCACAATTGCTATTTCTGTCGCACCGGAAAGCAGCATCTGACTCAAGCCGTACCATGATGCATAGGCCAGGGGATCACGATGGATGGCGTCTTTTACCGCTGCGAGCATCTGCCGGGAACGAAGCCGCCATTCCGGATGATCCCGATAGATACTCATCAAATACATGCTCTCCGCCAACAGGGCATTCGCGTTGGGAAGTTCTTCATCGCGAATTTCGATCCGGCTGCCTACATGACCAGAATGGTCTCCGCCACGGTTCAGGAAGAGCGGGCTATCTCCTGCCTGGAAATGTTCCTCAACCTGCTCTAAGAGATTAGATGCCACCTCAATCCACCGGTGATCCGGGTCTACCAGGGCCAGGTCCAACAGCGCTTTTATGGTACAGGCATAGTCAGAAAGAAGCATTGGTGTTTCGGAGCCCGGTACATGTACGATCCGGCTATGTGAAGCATCCATAACCTGATCCAACAGATAAACCATCTGATCCCTGGCCAGGCTGATCCAGCTATCGTCCTGCAATGCAATTCCTGCCCTGATAAAGGCGCTAACCATTAGGGCATTCCAGTCGGTGATCAATTTCTCATCGCGGTGAGGCCGGCTGCGATTCTGCCGGGCCTGAAGAAGATTGGACTTGAACCGTGCGATCTGTTCTTTTGCATAATCAATCTCCAATTGGTGATCCTCCGCAAATGCATACAACTCATGGGGCTGCCAAAGCAGGTTTCTGTCTTCCCAGTTTCCTGCTTCATGGATATCAAAGAATTCCAGTAACCAGCTGGCTCCGGGTGGTACACCTTGGATCGCTTCCGCCAGGGTCCAGGTATAATATGCACCTTCCTGTCCCCCGCTGTCTGCATCCAGCGCGGCAAACCAGCCACCAGCCGGATTGGCCAGTTCACGTTGCACAAAACCCAGGGTTTCCAGCAATGCCCGCTTGTACATTCTTCTGGGCTTCTGCAGGATCAATTGAGCCAGGAGGTGGATCATCAAAGCCTGATCGTAAAGCATTTTCTCGAAATGCGGCACCTTCCAGTGGCGGTCGACGGCATACCGCGCAAAGCCTCCACCGGCCTGGTCGTAAATACCACCCCTCAGCATGCACTGAACAGTGTGCATTACCAGCCGCAGGCAATCCGGATTTCCGGTGTAATACGAACGTTCGAGTAAGAACTCTAGCGCAGGCGTATTGGGAAATTTAGGGGCGGACCCGAAACCGCCAAATTCTACGTCGGCTAATCGAACCAGGGATTCCTCATACGCCTCAACCAGTGTGGCAGTGAGCCAGGGCAGGTTTTGAAAATCAAGCCCGGCTTCCAGCCCAATAGGCTGACCGGACTGCATTCCGTCCAGAATCCGCTGTCCCTGCCGGTCTACCGCTGCCCGGTTATTCCGGTAATTGTGCACTACAAAACGCATGACCTGAAACCAGGACATTTGCCGGCCATCCGGTTCCGGGGGGAAATAATTACCTGCAAAAAAAGGCTTCAGATCCGGGGTAAGAAATACCTGAAGCGGCCACCCACCGTGACCGGTGAGCTTCTGACAAACATCCATAAAATAACCATCGAGATCCGGCCGCTCCTCACGGTCGATCTTAATATTGATGAAATGAAAATTCATGTAATCAGCTACGTCCTTATCATTGAATGACTCCTCAGCCATCACATGACACCAGTGACAGGTGGAATAACCAATGCTCACCAGGATGGGACGATCGTCCTTCCTGGCCATAGCGAGTGCTTCCTGTCCCCACAAATACCACTCGATCGGTTGATCACGGTGCTGAAGCAGATACGGATTTGATGATTGGCTGAGCTGGTTCATTAATAACTCGTTTCATCAATTTGGACCTTACCGCTGAAGGTTCGATAGACGAAAAATGTATAGCTGGCAACCAATGGAACACCGATCGCCGCAATCAGCAACATGATGCCTAAGGATTTTTGCGAGGAAGCGGCATTGTAAATGGTAATATCGTATGCATTATTCAAGGTAGAAGCAACCAGGACCGGGTACAGGGTGAATGCCACCAGGATCATCAATAAGCTTACGGTCAATGATGAAAACAGGAAAGCCACCCTGTAATTTTTGCGACGCGCAAACCAGGGAATAAATCCGATAGCGACAAACGCCAACACTGGGATCACCAGGAGCAAGGGATACCGCTCGAAATGATCGGTCTGATGCGGTATCCACAACAGGGTGTACAGTGATGTCATTAAGAAAAGGGATATAAATGCTACGATGGAACGTTTGAGCAGCAAGGTTATTTTGAGGAACAACCGGCCTTCGGTTTTCATGGTCAGGTATATGGCGCCATGCATCATAAATAAGGCCAGTGCCGTTGCTCCCACCAGCAACGAATAAGGATTGATGAAATCCAGCCAGTGTCCCGTGTATTCGAGGTCGGGGCCGATCGCCATGCCCTGCAATACATTCCCCAACACAACTCCAAGCAGGACCGCCAAAAGGATACTCGAAATGCTGTAGCTGACATCCCACAGTTTACGCCACCAGGCCATAGGTTCCTTACTACGGAATTCAATAGAGACTGCGCGGAAGATGAGAAAAGCCAAAAAGAGCATAAAAGGAATGTACATGGCCGAAAACAGGGTGGCATAAACTACCGGGAAGCCTGCAAACAGGGCACCACCACCGATAACCAGCCACACCTCATTGCCGTCCCATACAGGACCGATGGCATTCAGCGCTATCCGCCGGCTCGACTCCTTATTGAAGAATAAATGCCAGGCTCCTGCTCCGAGGTCGAATCCATCCAGGATGGCATAACCGGTGAAAACACCCCCAACTAGCAGGAACCACCAGGTGGGATAATCAATGCCTAGAAATGATGCCATAGTTCCGTTCCATTTTTAGGGATGCATTTATACGATTGTCGCCATTTCTCTTTGTTTCGGCCGCTGATCAATCGGGTCATCATCCGAAGGTCCATGTTGAATTTTGCGGTTCAATAAGTATAAGAACAAGATAAACAGCAATGCATAGATCAAAGTAAACAGGATCAGGGAAAACCATACCTGGTTAGCCGTTACCACCTTGGACAATGCATCGGATGTGCGCAGCATGCCATAGACGACCCAGGGTTGCCGGCCCATTTCCGCTACATACCAACCGACCTGATTACCAATTTGCGGCAGGAATACTGCCCATACGAACACCCACAGCAACCACCGGTTAGCAAATAGTTTCTTCCGCCACCACTGCATTAATCCGGTCATACTGATCACGATCAGCAGCATTCCAATGATAACCATCAAATGGTAAAACTGAAAGATGGCATTGAGGGCTCCCGGCCGACTGGTGACGGGAACCGATTTCAGGCCCTGGATAGGAGCATGGACATCTCCATGGGTAAGGAAACTCAACCCGCCCGGTATACGAATGCCACTGGTCTGCTCTTTATCCTTGTCCACCCAGCCCATGATATACATATCCGCGGCAGACAGAGAGTCAAAATGGCCTTCCATGGCAGCCAGCTTCATCGGTTGATTCACCGAAACGCCGTCGGCCGAACGGTGGCCGGTAAACAATTGGGTCAGCGAAAAGACAGCAGCAACAACCAAAGCGATGCGGATGGCCTGTTGTGAAAGATGCACATGACGATGCCGCAGCAAATAATATGCATGAACGCTCATTACCAGGAATGCTCCTGCCAGAAAGGCTCCGACCCACACATGCAGCATCCGGTCTATACTGGAAGGATTAAACACCATGGCCCAGAAATCGGTGATCTCCGCACGAGCTTCCAATCCCTCCCCAACGATGTGATAGCCTGCCGGCGTTTGTTGCCAGCTATTAGCCACCACGATCCATACGGCAGAAAACATGGATCCGAACCACACACCAAGGGTGGCAATGAAGTGGACCTTAGGGCTTACCCGGTTCCAACCGAATAACAGGATACCCAGAAAACCGCTTTCCAGAGCAAAGGCGAAAATCCCTTCGGCGGCCAGGGCACTACCGAATACATCGCCGACATAGCGCGAATAGGTAGCCCAGTTGGTTCCAAACTCGAATTCCATGACGATACCGGTAGCCACTCCCAAACCAAAGGTGAGGGCAAAAATTTTGGTCCAGAAGCGGGCCATCTGTTCGTAGACTACCTCACCCGTTTTCAAAAAAAGGCCTTCCATGATCACCATCAGCAGGCCCAGCCCAATGCTCAGCGGAGGATAGATGTAATGAAAGGAAACCGTAAAAGCAAATTGAATTCGGGATAAAATTTCCAGGTCCATGCCTTTTCGTATTTAGACGATTTAACCACTGACCTGGCAAAACTGAAATCCCTTCCGGCATCATAGAATATCCAGAATCAGGGGCCCAGAGTAATCAACGCCATTTCAGGCAGAGGGTTTATGGGGTTATGTAACAAAAAGCACGTTGCCGGAATGGGATGGCAACGTGCTTGTTTGCTGTATTGAAATTACTGATACAAACCTCAGACAACGGCTGCTACCGCGTCATCGATGACCTCCTGAGGAATGGTCGTCGGACAAGTATAGTCGGATACGGCTATCGGTGCAGCTTCAATCGACTCCCAGCCATTTTTTATGTCTACAACCTGATGAAAACCACGGGCCTTCAGGATGGAAGCCATAACCATTGAACGGTATCCGGTACGGCAATGGATGTAATATTTCTCGTCGCGGCGGATCCGGTCCATATTGCTATTGACATAATCCAGCGGGAAATTGATCGCATCCAGGATATGCTGGGTGATGTACTCCGTAGGCTTACGGGAATCCAATATGGTCGCATTAAAGTTTCCGCGCATCCGATCAGCCAATTCAGAGCCTGAGATAGATTCAACGGTGTCGATCTCCCTTCCAGATTTTTCCCAGGCTTCAACACCTCCCTCCAGGTAACCAAGGGTATTATCATATCCAACGCGTGCCAGGCGGGTTACAACCTCCTCTTCACGTCCTGCCGGGGCGATAACCACAATGGGTTGTTTGATATCGGTAATCAGGGCACCTACCCATGGTGCAAAACTGCCGTCAATGCCGATAAATATTGAATTAGGCACATGACCAGCTGCAAATTCCTGTGCCGTGCGGGTATCAAGCATCAAGGCTTCATGATCCTCAACCATAGCCTCAAAGCGCTCCGGTGACAGCGGGGTGTTACCATGTCCAAGTACTTCATCAAAGGAGGCATAGCCGGATTTATTCAACATGGCATTTTTAGCAAAGTATTGGGGAGGAGGGGTCAGGCCTGCTGTAACTTCCGCTACAAACTCTTTCCTTGTCATGTCAGCCCGCAGGGCATAATTTGATTTTTTCTGGTCGCCGAGATATCCCCAGGTGTCTGCACTCAGGTTCTTTCCACAAGCTGAACCGGCGCCATGAGCGGGATAGACGATTACCTCATCTGCCAGCGGCATGATCTTCATCCGCAGGCTGTCAAACAGAAAGCCAGCCAGATCTTCCCGTGTCAGTTCACCCTGCTTAATGGCCAGGTCCGGCCGTCCCACATCACCCAGGAATAATGTATCCCCGGTGAAAATTGCATGGTCCTTGCCCTTCTCATCCCGGAGCAGGTAGGTGGTACTTTCCATCGTATGGCCAGGGGTATGGAGCACTTTGAAGGTGACTTTACCCAACCGGATGATTTCTCCGTCTTTCGCCTGATGTATTTGATAATTCGTTTCCGCATTTGGACCGTAAACGATAGTCGCTCCGGTCTTCTGAGCCAAATCCACATGTCCTGAAACGAAATCTGCATGGAAGTGGGTCTCAAAAATATATTTCAATTTTAATCCTTCCTTCTGGAGTTTTTCCAGATAAGGTTGGGTTTCACGCAATGGATCAATGATCACTGCTTCTCCTTCACTCTCAATCAAGTATGCCGCCTCTGCCAGACAGCCGGTATAAATTTGTTCTACCTTCATAAATTTTAAGTTTTCCAACATTTTTTACATTCAATAATTACAACACTAAAATACCCGGATCGGGTCATAACAGTCTGTGACCGGTGTCACTTCAAAAGAACTGGTCGTGTGACCCATGCCACATCCCTCTAAAGCACTTGCCTGATATTCAATATAACAAATTGACACCATGAATTTAATACATATACCTAATTATAATGTGTTAAATCGCATGCAAGAGTGCCCAGATCTGCTGTGTGATCGTTACTACATTAGGGTTGTATTGCTGAAGTTTACCAGGATCGAAAAGGATGTCAGTCGGAATAGGCTTTCTCGACTTTCTTGTGCATATACAGGTAGTTGATGATACCGATCACCACCGTGACAGCGCCAAGAGCGGCAAGGATCCAGACCGTCCAGAGGAATTTGGAAGTCTTGCTAAACTGATAAATACCCAGTGCCGTCACGATCAGGTAGAGGCCTGTGCGGATAAACGACAATAATGTACGTTGATTGGCCAACCGCGTACGGTCAATGGCCAGTGTATCCCGGAGGATCAGTTCTTCTTTAAGTGGCATCAGGTGTTGATTTGGCGTTATTGAATTATGGTTCTGATGAAATGAAACGATTAAGGAGTGATCAGGTATTGGTTTGCATGGTATAAGCGCGCTGATCATCCTCTGCTAATTGGCTTTTGTCCTGGTGGTGCTCGTAGGCGTTGACTGCATCCTGTACAACCATAAAGAAATGATCGTCACCAATCTTACCCAGCAATTTGCCTTTGGCCATGGCATCCCTTACCGGGCCTTTGACACTTGAGAAATAGAGATCGATGTTCCGGGCCCTCAGGTCTGCAACCACTTCTTCCACCGCATGGACCGCGCTTGAGTCCATATTGTTAATACTTTCAGCATTGATGATCACCGCCCGGAGAGATGCACCTTTGTCCACAACCAGGTCTTCCAGGCATTGACGGAAATAATTGATGTTTGCAAAATAAAGCTGTGCATCAAAGCGAATGATCAGCAGATCAGCGCGCTTCTGAATTTCCGGAAAGCGATCAACATTGCGATAAACACTTGTTCCCGGCACCCGGCCCAACACAGCAATGTGCGGCCGCGTGGTCCGGTATATTACCATGACCAGACTCAGCAATACGCCGATCCCGATACCCTGAATGATACCGAGCATAAGGGTCGCTGTAAAGGTTACGATCAACATCCAGAAATCGGTGCGGTTGGCATGCCAGAGGTGCACAGGCTCTTTGACATCGATCAATCCGAAGACAGCCACCATGATGACGGAAGCGAGGATGGCATTCGGCACATCGTGAAACAAAGGGGTTAAAAACAATAAGGTCAGCACGATGAGGATGGCGCTTATAATTGCTGCAAGTTGGGTGCGGGCGCCAGCCTGATCATTAACTGCAGTACGGGAGAATCCGCCACTGACCGGAAAGGACTGAAAAAACGAACCCGCTATCTTAGAAATGCCCAGCGCAATCAGCTCCTGGTTCGGATCAACTTTATAGGTCTTATGCTTGCTTTGGATGGCGGTGGCGACCGCGATCGATTCCATAAAACTTACCAATGTGATTGCCAGTGTGGTAGGCAAGAGAGCCTGAAAATTGGTCCAGGTAAACTGGGGTAATGCGAATTTGGGCAACCCCTGAGGTACGTCACCCAGGACTTTCACTCCGGCTCCTTCCAGGTGAAAAATCATGACCACCAAAATCCCGACTATTACGGCCAGGAGCGATCCGGGGATGGATTTATGGATTCTTTTAACGCCCATGATCAGGGCCATACCTCCCAAACCGATCAGCAATGTCAACCAGTGGATGTTATTGATCTGGCTGAAGGCTTCCCCCAGAACGACATAGATCTTCTGGCTTCCACCCATTTTGATTCCCAGCAAATGCTTCAACTGGCTGAGTCCGATGATCAGTGCAGCGGCTGAAGTAAATCCGCTTATGACCGGATAGGACAAGAAATTCACCAAAAAACCCAGCCGGAAGACTCCGACTAAAAATTGCGACAGGCCGGTAAAGAGCGACAGGGCAATCGCCAGTGTGATAAAATCCACCGATCCGGGTTCGGCAAGAAGACCTACCCCTGAGGCCGTCAACAAAGAAACCATGGCCACCGGCCCTACTGCCAGCTGGCGGGAGGTTCCAAATAAAGCGTAAATGATCAGTGGAATTGTCGCGGCATACAATCCGTAGATTGGAGGTAGTCCGGCCAGCATAGCATATGCCATGCCCTGAGGAATCAGCATTACTCCCACGGTCAAACCTGCAGAAAAATCGCCCTGAAGGTCACTCTTCTTGTAGTTTGGCACCCAGCTAAGGACAGGAAGTATGGAACTCCATTTCATTGGTAAAAGTCTGAATACAAAATTAGTGGGAATGGCCACCGGGTATTGTGATGACGGTCACATCTTCCGGTAACTTCCCGCAGTCTAGTACGAAAATACAACACCAAGGCCAAGATAATCTCCGCGATGGATAGCCCCGACATCCCGTTGAAACAAATAATTGTTGAAGGTTGCTCCCGGCCCGGTTTCTCCTTCTTCGCCATTCTGTATGGTATAATGCAAGGAAAGCCTGATTTCCTGCACCGGATAGTAGTTCACTCCAATGTCAATGGCCCGGTCCTTTCCGGCAAATGATTTTAATACCTGGGCATCGGCTTGTCCCTGCTGATCCATGGCCCCGGTGAAATCCATGATCATGAAGACTGGTTCGATGACCTTTGTTTCGAAAACGGAAACATTATAGGAGAATCGCAGAAATCCCGTCTGTGAGCGGACCTCCCTTTCACTGCCTGCCGCGGTCACTTTGCCAGCCCGGTAAAGCCATGCCCATTCTCCATCGACGTTGACTGGTCCCCAGTTAAAAAGCATATCAACGGCTGCAGCCCGGTTCCGGTCAAAAAGATCCGTTTTGCCCTGGGAGGCATAACTGACACCTAAGGATACACCACGTCGTTTACCAAACATATTGACCTGATGGCTGAGGGAATAGGTAGCCGACTCCGGATCACCCAGGTGAAAGGTGAGTTTTCCGGTCACCAAAGCAGATGATTGCCTGCCGGTAGAGTTCCCACTGTAAGCTTCGAAGAGCGGATTGAAAATTCCAAGATCATAGGTCATGGCCACCGGGCTCTGATCCTTACGCAATAAACCTCCAGCCTGCACACCGGCGGCACGGCCAGGGCCAGTACCGGTCAAATGCCTGCGGATATAATTTTGGGACCACGATTTCTCGAGGGAGCTCACACGCAAGGCTCCGGTGATGTGTTCCCTGCTGAACTGGGGTGTGAGGTAGCCGGTCGCCAGGTAGAGCACTTCTTTGCGCGGTATCACCCGCCACTGCGCTATGGCATTCCAAAGTCCGAATGCCGGTGTGGATCCATTATTGCTGGCGCCCTGGGTGGCACTGAGCAGATCGCGCCCAACTACATCCATGGACCCAATCACACTGATCTGCAAATCGGTGAGCGGCTGGATCTTAAAACCCAACCGGCTTCTGCGCAACATGACATCAAAGCGATTTTCAACGGGTTGATACTCGGCGGCCGTGGCATCGTACAATTCTTCACCTGTGGTGTAAATGGACCACATCTGAATTCCGATAACTGGTTTGAATTTGATCTTATCAGCCCAACTGATCGGGGTGCTGGTTGTTTGTGCCAGGGTAACTCCCGGCAGAATCCATGTAAACCACAGAATGGTAAGGGCGATGAAGGAGGTTTGACGTGTACTACTTGGCATCATAAGCAAAACCGGATACTTGCGGGAAGCCAGCCGACCATAACCCGCCTTTGTATGGACGCAAAGGTCTCCGTTATTTCAGATTCCCAATGGAACTTTGATCACATAAGTTATGGTGACCAGGAATTTGGGTGGAATTGCAGCAGCCTAATGCGGCAGATGGTCCCGCAAGGATCCATAGGCAAACGCTCCCAGTACCGCACTGATGATCACGACGCCGAAAATCAAAAAGCCATGGCCCAGCATGGTGAACATCGGTCCGGGGCAAGCTCCTATCAATCCCCAGCCCAGCCCAAAAATGGTTCCCCCAAAGAGAAAACGCTTGACCTGCATGGGTTTGACTTTGTACGTTACCAGTTTCCCATCAATGGTCTTTATGGGCAACTTTTTCATTAAAGCCATTATGATAGCACCGACCACTACGGCAGTACCGATCACACCGTACATATGAAAGCTCTCGAACCGGAACATCTCATAGATGCGGAACCAGGATATAACCTCGGATTTGGTAGCGACGATACCAAAGAAAATACCAACCAGGAAAAAAGAAAGCAATCTCATGCTTCATTGTTTTCAAATGCGAAATAATGATTAACCGATCAACAGGGGAAGTATTAACCAGGTCATGATCAACCCACCGATAAAAAATCCAATCACGGCGATCAACGATTGCACCTGTAGGTGGGACAATCCCGTCATGGCATGACCGGAGGTACAGCCATCCGCATAGCGGGTGCCAAAACCAACTAAAAACCCACCGATAACCGCCAAAAGGATACCAAAGGGATTGGAAAAATTGAAAATTGATACCGGTAAAAATCCGTCTCCTTCGCTGGCATCGATGTTCCACTCCTGAAGGTGAGCAACCGTCTTGGGAGAGATGGCAACCGGTGCCGGACTTGCCAGATAATGTGCAGCTATGTAACCGCCCAAAATGATTCCGAGCACGAACACCAGGCGCCAACGCTCTTCTTTTAGGTTGACCTTAAAGTAAGAAAAACGCTCACCTGCGCCGGCCATGGTACAAATGTTGCGAAAGATCGAGGAGATGCCAAACATGCGACCCAGCCAAGTCATCAGAAAGATGATCAGAGCAAAACACACACCGCCTACTGCCCAGTGCCAGGGCTGGCTGATGAATTCAATCATAAGACGAATGATTAATGTATAACTGAATAAACTATCCACATACAAATACCCCTACCGGGTGTCTGCAACACTGGATATACATATTCAGGGTCAGAAGATGACGCAACTGTAGCAGGAGAGCACTGTTACTCTGAAAACAATTTCCTGTAAAGCTTCTACCTACTCCGGCAAGACAAACCTTTCCAATGGATCCCCGGGACCTCTATCCAGCGACGTATTGAATATAAATAATAAACTACGTCGCTTATGTGATTTTCATCACACAATGAATCATTCAGGCAAAAAATTGAAAAATGGCTGCGATCAGCCCAGGTATGCCGCATACATCCATACCAGCTTCTCCTGCTCGCGGATGTAGTCGCTCATTAGTGCATTGGTTCCTTCATCTTCCGCATCGGCGGAATCGGACAGCAAAACCCGCTGTTTCCCAATGATGATCTTAAATGCATCCAGGATCTGGGCAATGGCTTTGCGGCCTTCGGTGACATCCTGATGGACTGCCACATCCGATTTCTCAAGGTAATCGGAAAAGGTATGATCCGGAGTTTCTCCCAAAGTCAGGACTCGTTCGGCGATCTCATCCACCTTGACCAGTAAGTCGGTATAAAGCTCTTCGAACTTAAGGTGCAGTTCAAAGAATTTTTCACCCTTTATATTCCAATGGTATCCACGTGTGTTCAGATATAACACCTGATAATTTGCCAATAATTCATTTAATCCTTTGGCCAGGGCTTCCGCTTTTTCTTCGTCCAGACCAATCCGGTTTATCTGAATGGTTTTCATATACGATCAATGATTTACAATGGTTTAAATAAAAAATTATCCTCGGAAACCTAACAATAGATATACGAAACCGTTCGCAGATGGTACGTAAAAGATAAACCTGTCAGGAGCAGGCAGAGTGTCACCCCTCTCAGGAAGAGGGCAGGTGGTTTTCGACAGCAGTGACCGGAAGTTTTCTGGATTTCCATTCATTCCAGCCTCCTTCCATGTTGAACACCCGGCGATTATCAAAGCCGCCATTTCGCATTAAGGTAGCGGTCCGGATGCTGCGCCTGCCACTTCGGCAGTAAATGAAATATTCAGCCTCTTCAGGTAATGCGGTAATATCTTTCCAGAAGGATTCACCGAAATAATTGATGTTGATGGCATCCGGTAAATGACCAGCGGCGAATTCCGCAGGAGTGCGCACATCGATGATGATCGAAGACGAAGAATCCAAAATAGCCTGCCAGAATTCTTCCGGCAATAAGTTATTCAGTTGAGCTTTGAGGAAGCGCCAGCGAGACGTCTTACATGATTTATCCTCCATGCAGCAGTAAGGGCTTGAAAAATAAAGTTACAACATATCTCAGAACGATGGAGGAAATAGTTGGTTAGGGCTTGGAAGGATCTTCTTTCTTCTCGCGGACATTGGTCTGCAGTGCTTTGGCCTGAAGACGTGCCGATCGTTCATCTCGCCGGTTGTTATAATCATCCATGGCTTGCTGAACATTAAGGAAAACATTGTCTTTACCAATAATCTCTGGCAAGCCTGCCTTGTAAAGAATATCCCTTACCGGGCCTATCACTCCCGTCAGCATAAAGTCGACCTGATTCGCATGCATCTGATTGATCACCGACTCCAAAGCCTCGAGCCCGCTGGTATCCAGGTCGCTGATGCTGCTGGCGTCGAGCACCATCGCTCTGACCGGCTCTTTTTGCTGCAGAATGATCTGACGGATGGTATCTTTAAAATACGTTGAGTTTCCAAAATACAAAGGTGCGTCAAATCGGATGATCACCACCCCACCCTCCTGCATGGCTTCCGGAAACCGGGTTACATTCCGGTAATGGGTGGATTCAGGCAACCGTCCCAGGATGGCCATATGCGGAAGTGAACTGCGGTAAATGACCATGGCTATGGAAAGCAACACCCCCGCAAGGACCCCTTCTTCTATCCCAAAGATCAGGGTGACCAGGAAGGTCAGGATCAACATGTAAAAGTCATGCCGGTGAACATGCCACAACCGGATCGCTCCCTGATAATCAAAAAGGCTCTTGGTTGCGAGCATGATAATAGCTGCAAGGATAGCATTTGGAAGATAATAGAAAAGCCCGGTCATAAAGATCAGGGTAAACACGATGACCACCATGGTGATCACGGACGATAATTGCGTTTTAGCGCCGCTATCGTTGTTAACCGCCGAGCGGGTGAAACTTCCCGAGGTGACCAGTGACTGAAAAAAGGCGCCGCCGATCTTGGAGACTCCCAGCGCCAGGAGTTCCTGATTCGGTATTACCACATAACTGCGGTGTTTGGATTCCAGACTCTTGGCAATCCCGACCGACTCAACTATACCAATGATGGAAACCGCCAGCACCGTCGGAAAGATTTGTACCAGCCGTTGCCAGGTGATATACGGCATTTCAAACCGCGGCAATCCCTGCGGCACCACCCCCACCGTATCCAGCCCGTGCTGATCCAATCGCAGGATCCAGGTGATCAAAATGCCCAGGATAACCGCGATCAATGCGCCTGGTATGTTCTTGTTTAATCTTTTCAGCAAAAGGATCAGCGCTATTCCCGCGAAGCTCATGATCAGAGTGATCCAATGTGTTTCTGTCAAATGTGTCGCCGCATAATAGAAGGTCTGGTAAACATGGTCAAAGCGTGGTATTTTGATCCCCAGCAGGTATTTCAATTGACTTACTGCTATGATCACTGCCGCTGCCGATGTAAAGCCGGATACCACAGGATGCGATAAAAAGTTCACGAGAAACCCAAGCCGCAACAGACTCAAGATCAATTGTAATACGCCTACCGCTAAGCCGGTCAATATGACCAGGGAGATGTAATCCGGTGTCTGGGGTTCGGCCAGAACGCTAATACCTGCCAGAACCAAAAAAGCATCCACCGCTACCGGGCCGATGGATATCTGCCTGGAAGTACCAAACAGGGCGTATAACAATAACGGGATCAGACTGGCGTACAGTCCGTAAATCGGTGGCATTCCTGCCAGCAGGGCATAGGCCATCCCTTGTGGCACCAGCATCACCCCTACGGTGAGGCCGGCAACCAGGTCATGCCTGAACCAACCTTTTTG
This sequence comes from Lewinellaceae bacterium, assembly GCA_020636135.1. Lineage (NCBI taxonomy): Bacteria > Pseudomonadati > Bacteroidota > Saprospiria > Saprospirales > Lewinellaceae > Lewinellaceae bacterium. The sequence goes on along the minus strand of JACJYK010000001.1, from coordinate 705,207 downwards.
GTATTGAGGCAACCACTCCAGAACCGGTAACCACTTCTTCAATGCCATGAATCGGAAAGATACCAAATCAATAGGGCAACCGACGAGACCGGACCTGCTTTTTCAGTGCCAACAAACAAGATTGCGCTATTCTTCCTTTTTATTGAGATAATACAATTCCGTCTGAGGTCTCAGTGGACGATTGAACCACAAGGGCCGGCGCAAGCCATCCGGGCCGGGGGCCGGACGGGTCATATTCAGCCACTCGCGGTAGTTCTCAAAGGATCGTTTGGTATCCACAAAGATGTCACCATACTTGTCGTTAGGCTGAGGCACCTCGATACGCACGCGCTGATGCCAGCAGTGCATTCCTGAGATCGGATCGGGATGGACGGCATGGGTGATGTTTTGATGGACACCTCCGTCACTCCAGAATATGCGCTTACTGTCTTTATCTGAACTTTCAAAGGGCCGGATGCCGGTAATGGTTGACATCTTCCAGCCTCCTTTTCCATCGTTGTTGATCTGAACGGTATTGGTAGCCCAGCGATTGCCGACTTTATCCTGGGGACGGCGCCAGCGGCCCAGGTGATGTGAACAAGCCACCACATCCGGCGCCATACCTTCCGTGACCCACACTTTATCGATGAAGTAGCCGATGTCGGTATTCACTTTCACCAGGTCTCCGGTTTTGAAACCGAATCGGTTGGCGACCTGCGGATGCATCCAGATCGGATTGCGATTGGAGATCTCTGCCAGCCATTTGGCATTGCCACTGCGGGAGTGGATCAAGGTGGGCAGGCGGAAAGTAGGTACGAGGACATACTCACCCTCCTCCTTCTTCAGGCTCTCCGGATGGATATGACTTTTAACATAGGCTGGTATCGCATATTCAGGCCATTTCCAGTCTACCATCGTCTGGGAATAAAACTCATTCCTCCGCGATGGTGTCGGGAAGCCGACATGGGCAACTCCATTCACCATGATACCGATATCCTTACCATCCTTGCTGATGATCTGGGTCTTCGGATCCACGGAACTTCCCTTGAGATCCGCCTCACTCAGTAGCTTTTCGTGCTTCTTGTAACCATGTTTTTCGACTTCAAAGGCGCCGTATTTCCGCATGTATTCGAGCGGAGTCAGGCCTTCTTTGGCTGAAGCTTCCGGCAATCCCTTGGTATGCTCGAAGATGTACTGATAGTATTCATCGATGTTAATCTTTTCACCAGGCCGGTAAGGGCTGATAAAATGCTTCCGGATTCCCAGTTCACCGTCCGGGTCGATCCGCCAGCTCAATTCAATCCAGAATTCGTCCTCTTCCCAGACTTCGCCCGGATTTACTTCGTAGGTGAATGTAAATTCTTTGCCTTGTTTGCGGGCAAACTCCCGTAATACCGGTTGCCGGAATGCGATCCAGGTTCCGGAATGTGTTGCATAACTGTTGATATCATGCCTTTCCGCCGAATGCCCCATAGGCAGGACGTAATCGGCAAAGAAGGCGGTTTCATTCCAGGTGGGGGTAAGCGCACAGTGCAGTCCGACCATCGATTCATCCGACAGCGCCTCTATCCAGGAAAATCCGTCCGGATAGGTCCATACCGGATTAAATACCCGTGTGAAGTACACTTCCATCCGTGCGCGTTTTTCCTTAAGGAAGTGCGGGAGCAAAAAGCTCATCTCAAAGAAGGCCAATGGATATTCATCCGGGAAATGCAGTTCATTCCAGAACTTGGGTCCGGGAGGGTTATCGAAAAATGTCGGTTTAAATTTATTCCAGCTGTTCGGTGAAGTGCCTCCTTTGGCACCGACGGCTCCCATCAGGACCACCAGGAAATGGAGGCAGCGGGACACCGCCCATCCGCCCAGGTTACCACTCGCGGCGCTGCGCCAGTTGTGTGTGGCAAACCGCTCTCCGGCTGCGCCGATCTGACGGGCCACCTCGACGATCATTTCAGGATTGGCACCACTTTCTTTAGCGGCATATTCAGGCGTGAATTCCGCATAGGCTTCACGCATTTTCAGAATGTAATTTTCAAAGGTAACCGGTGTGTCCGGATGCATATTTTCCAGAAACTCCTGCCAGTTCGTCCAATTCTCCAAAAACGGGCGGTTGTAGAGGCCTTCATCCAAAATGACTTTTGCCATTGCAAGAAGTACCGCGGCCTCAGACCCTGGGTAAGTAGGAAGCCAGTAATCGCTCATACTTGCCGTATTGGAAAGGCGGGGATCCATAGTTGCCAGCTTGGCCCCCTTCATCTTACCCTCAATGATCCGCTGGGCATGGGGATTAAAATAGTGTCCACTTTCAAGGTGTGCCGAGATCAACAGGATGAATTTCGCTTCCGAGTGGTCTGGTGAAGGGCGGTCATAGCCATACCAGATGTTGTAACCAAAACGTGCTCCGGAAGAACAGATGTTGGTGTGACTGTTGTGGCCATCTACCCCCCAGGATTTCAGAATGCGATCCATATAACCTTCATGGCCGGGACGACCTACGTGATAGACGACTTCGTTGTTGCGTTTTTCCTGGATCGCTTTCCGGATGCGGGCTGCGATATCATCCAAAGCGGCATCCCAGGTCACGCGTTCCCATTTCCCTTCACCCCGGGCTCCGGTTCTTTTCATCGGATAGAGGATGCGGTCAGGATCGGTGATCTGGTTGATGGTAGCAGGACCTTTGGCACAGTTACGGCCGCGGCTGCCCGGATGGTACGGGTTGCCCTCCAGTTTGCGGATCTCTCCTTTCTCCTTGTCTATGTATGCAGTCAACCCGCACGCGCTCTCACAGTTGAAGCACGTGGTGGGCACGATGGCATAGTGTTTCTTTTCCTTTTTTGGCCAGGAGGTGGCTTCGTATTCCACCCAGTCATCCCACTGATCGGGCGGGGGAAACTTGGTCAGGTCACCCGGTTCGGTGAGCCGGTTTACAGGTGCCTCTTCTTCCTGGTGCAAATCAGGTATCAAGCCGATTTTCTCGGCGATACGTTCGATTACGGATGCTTTATGATGACCCATAGGATTTTCTTATTTCAGATTAACTTAAAGGAATACGTTGTGGCGCTTCCACCCAGATCTTCTCGGTCACGTAGATGCCCACTAAAACCAACACAGCTGCCAGTGCCCACAACAGGGGATTACCCTGGGCAAAGACCAGCAGTGTCACCGGAAGCACATTTCCGATCAATACCGTACCCATCCAGAAGAGATTGCGGTAGCGGCCTTCCAGGATCATGTGTACCACCCGCTTGGCATCAACCGTCGGATGCGTCATGGTCATCTCCATCAACATGGTAAACAGATTGACACCGATCCCGATCATCATGACCCGCTGCAGGAATGCTGTCCAATCCCAGGATTGCGGAAGCAATACATTCAGGATCAGAAAGGCAGCAGCTCCGGCCATAAAACTGTGGACCAGCATATGGACGGCGAGTGTAGGACTCTGCCAAAAGTCGCGTCCTTTGGCCTGGGCAAACAAAAAGGCCGTATAAATGGCTACCATAACCCCTACCAGGGCTGTCAACCACATGACGGGAGCTTCCAGCCCAAACCAGCCAAACCAATTGATCAGGGCCAGTAAGGTTATCAACGCCCCGTAAGCAGTGATGGTATATCCACCGCGTACCAGCCAGGATTTCCACTGTGGCCGGAACAACACATTCAGAAAACGATCCGGACGATCCAGATCCTTAACCAAAAGCAAGCCGGTCAGTCCCAGGAAAAGCAGTCCAAGGCCCAAAGCCCAGAAAAATGTCGGAGCATCGGGACGCGCCCAACCAAAGGCCCAGGCCAGGAAGGGGATCAGGAATGCACCGGCAGAAATGGCTTTGGTGAAAACGTAGGCGGAAACTTCCCAACCCCACAATATCCCTTTATCGGGGCTATCGTAGATCCGTCGGGGCTTACCCAGCAGAACATCGATGGATTTTGCGCCTTCGGGCTCAACGGTCGTCCCCTGGACGCCTGAAGCCTGAATGACGGCCTGAACCACATCCGGGTTGGTAAATGCCATTTTCTCAGCCTGTTTGGCATAATGTCCCACTCCCCGTTCCTGTGAATTCCAGAAATAATTGTTGGACTTCTCGGTCAGGGAAGGGTTAAGGGAGGCATCGTCGGCATCGATGTAAAAGAGGTTGGGCACAGTGCCTTTCTCCGGTTTGCGCACTTTCACCTGCTGACGGGACAACAACTGGGCGATCTCCGTATCTGGATCGTCCATGTCACCGGAGATGATGGCATGTTCCGGGCACACATTGACGCAGGCTGGCTCCAGGCCGACATCCACCCGGTGTGCGCAATAGTTGCATTTAGCAGCCGTGTGCGTATCCGGATCGATGTACAAGGCATCATAGGGACATGCCTGCATACAGGACTTACACCCGATGCAGCGGTTCTTGTTAAAATCCACGATCCCATCCTCCCGGAAGAATAGCGCTTCTACCGGGCAGATCTCCACACAGGGAGCATCGGTGCAGTGGTTGCACCGCATGACCGAAAACAACCTCCGTGTATTGGGAAACGTGCCTTTCTCGACCTGTTTAACCCAGGTGCGGTTAACGCCTACCGGAACCTGATGTTCACTCTTGCAGGCGGTGGTACAGGCATGACAACCGATGCATTTACGGTTATCGATGACGAATCCAAATCTCATGGTTAATTAATATTAACGGTTTATATCAATAGCAATCTGCTGCCTATCCTTCACTCTTCAATGTCGAGGGGCAAACGTAGTCTGTCGTAGGAATTCCGGCGGCAATCATATCTTCAAATGTCCCGACAACATCGACGATCTTTTCAAATCCACGGGACTTGAGGATCGAAGCTGCAATGGTACTGCGGTAGCCGGAACGGCAATGTAAATAATAGGTGTCATCGCGGTTGATCTCGCTCATGTGGTCGTTGATGAAATCCAGCGGGAAATGACTGGCTCCATCCACATGCTCAGCGCTCCATTCGCCTGGTTTACGAACATCCAGAATGTGGAGTTTTTCACCGGATTTCATCATGGCGGCAAGTGTGGGTACATCCAATGCTTCGATGGTATCCACCTCTTCTCCCGCAGCTTTCCAGGCGGCGAAGCCTCCCTGAAGGTAACCAATGGCATGGTCATATCCCACCCGTGCCAGGCGCAGGACTGTTTCTTCTTCCTTGCCTTCCGGTGCAACAATGAGGATGGGCTGTTGCAAGTCCGGTATCAGGGCGCCAACCCAGGGCGCAAAGGATCCATCCAGGCCAATAAATACGGAATTGGGAACAAAACCTTTTACAAATTCTTCTTTGTCGCGAACGTCCAGGATCAGCGCATCGTGCTCATTGGCAGCCACTTCAAATGCCCGTGGAGACAGCGGAATAGCTCCACGCTTGATCACCACATCGATGCTTTCATAACCTGATTTATTGATCTTGGCATTCTTGGCAAAATATTGAGGCGGGGGTTGCAACCCATCGGTCACTTCTTTGATGAATTCATCACGGGTCATATCGGCCCGCAGGGCATAATTGGTTGCTTTCTGGTGACCCAGAGTATCCCAGGTCTCGGAAGACATGTTTTTGCCGCATGCCGAACCGGCACCATGGGCAGGATAAACGATCACATCATCAGGCAGGGTCATGATCTTATGACGCAGGCTGTCATAGAGCCATCCGGCCAGGTCTTCCTTGGTCAGGGAGCCTTTCTTCTGGGCCAGATCTGGGCGGCCTACATCCCCAATAAAGAGCGTATCCCCCGAGAAGATGGCATATTCCTTTCCGTTTTCATCCAGCAAGAGATAGGTGGTGCTTTCCGGAGTGTGTCCCGGCGTGTGCAGTACACGGATCCGCACTTTTCCCAATGGAAATTCTTCACCATCCCTGGCAGTATGTTTCTCGTACGTCGTGTCGGCTTGCGGTCCGTATACGATCTCAGCTCCGGTCTTTTTGGCAAGATCCAGGTGGCCGGAAACAAAATCAGCATGAAAGTGGGTCTCAAAAATGTACTTGATGGTCGCTCCATCGGCCTTGGCCTTCTGGATATAGGGCTCGGTTTCCCGTAATGGATCAACGATGGCAACTTCGCCTTCGCTTTCGATGTAATATGCCCCTTGAGCGAGGCATCCGGTATAAATCTGTTCTACTCTCATACCACGGTTTTTTTACAATTGATAAAATAGCCAATGGCAATTGGCTCAGCGATGAAGCACCAATATAATGATTTGTACAAAAAACATGAATATTTGTTCATATATTGTTATAATAATATTGCAGTACCTAGTATCTAGTAGTCAGTAACTAGTATCCAGTATATAGAACTACTGACTAGTGTCTACTGTCTACTCCCATTTGCATAAGCGGGCATTCCTCGTTATCTTTGATTCATCATGAGAGAAACCGAAGTCATTAACCGCGATTTGGCCGAGCGCCTGGAACGCACGGCATTTATCCTCAAGACCGTGGCCCACCCGCTCCGGCTGGGTATTATCCACTTGCTGGAGCAATACCCCAAGCTGGCCGTGACGGAAATCTGCGAAATGCTAGGTTGTGAGCAGTCCCTGCTTTCCCATCACCTGCAAAACATGCGCTTTAAAGGCATCCTCAGCGTAGAGCGGGATGGCCGCAACATGTTCTATTCCCTCAAAGAGCGCGACGTGTCTCTGATCATCGAGTGTCTGGAAAACTGCAACTGCAATATGTGATGCGGTAGATTTGAGATTTGAGATGTAGGATTTGGGATGTGAGATTTGGGATGTGGGATTTGAGTTTTGAGACTCAGGTTTTAACCCAATTTATGCAATAGACCCATATATTCAGGACACACCTGGCATTCAAGCACCTTGGCCGAATTGTTAATTAACCAGGAGGTTGTTGACTTTAACAGATTGTATTAGTATGTTTGAAATAAGGGCGGCATGCATCCCCTTCCCTACTAATTGTTTAGAAAGCTATTCAGTTACCCAAAATATATGGACAGAAGAAGCCAAACAAGCTAATGTACAAGTTGAGCACACCATGCTCTGATGAAACATTTCGGGTTGGATACATTTACCGTTGAGGATGTTGAACGAGGAAGAGAATTGGAACAACGATGTAACCGTACTTTAGTACTTTATCTGGGTGACTTCAATAATAGTGGCACGACAAATTCAACAGATATTGTGGCAATGAATCAGTGGCGGTATTATAATAATAATAACGAGTGGATTGATGATGTAACAGCTGGTTCCTATCCATTAGAAGTGAATAAATTTGCATTTATTTCTAATGAAACCTCTGGTACCGGCCCATATGAACTCAGTATTCAAGATCAAAATGATTTGATCTCCACGATATTATGTAATATTTGCTGTTAGATTTAGGTAGGGGGAGCATTGTTCTCCCCCTTTTTTATTATATGTGCTATGATAAAAATAATCCAAACCCTGGTTTTACTAACAATACTAAAGACCGTTTTTTCTCAACCAATCAATAACATCTGGTACATTTATAAGGATATTGGAATGGATTTTTCCACGAACCCACCCCAATTATTAAACGATGGCAATTTATTATACAATGCAGTTGGATGTGCTTCCATTTGTGATTCATTTGGAAATTTACTCTTTTACTCAGATGGGCAGACCGCATGGGACAAAACCCATAGTATTATGCCGCACGGGACACGCCTTGATGGAATGAATGCAGAATATGAAAATGCTCTCATCCAACAAGTACCTGGTTCTGATGAAAAATACTATCTATTTTACCCAAGTCCATACTACTTAAAAAATGGGCTTTATTATTCCATAGTCGATATGAGTCTAAATTCAGGGCTTGGAGACATTATCCCTGAAACTAAAAATAGTTTATTGATTGAAAACACCGTTATAAATGCACTTACTGTCCAGGGACCATGTGGATCCATTTGGCTCATCACGCATGAAAGATTTACTAATTTATTTTATATTTTCAAGATCACTGAATCGGGAATTGAATTATATAATTCACAATTAATTGGTCCAAAATTAAATTTACAACGCTCTGGGCTCATCATAACCGGATCTCCTAATAATGATTTTATTGCAATTAGTGAATTAAGCGGACTAATTTATCTCTTTCGGTTTGATGCCTACACCGGCAATCTTTCTGATCCGGTGCCAATTCATCTACCACCAACGATCTACAACTCCCACATTGATCTTGCTTTTTCTCCCGATGGTACTAAACTTTATGTGACGGAACCGCTTTATAATACCGGAGAAAAGGTTTTTATCTCACAATATTTTTTAAGCAATTATACTGAAACTGCAATAAATGCATCGCAATACAGGATTCCTACAAATTTTCAAAGCGCCAATGATATGGCTCTGGCCCCGAATGGAATCATTTATCTCTCGCATGTGAATGAAAACTTCCTCTCGGCGATCACTAATCCAGACGGGGCTCAGGCACAATGCCAATACGTGGATTCCGCCTACTACCTGGGTGACCGATCGCATGATGTAAACACCATCGATCCATACTTTGCCAGGCAATCTTTATTGCCACGTACGGTTGTACTTCCACCTCGTTCTTTTCGTTCCGACACCGCCGTATGTCAGGATAACCCCATTCAACTTATTAAACCCGACAATATCAATAGATTCACCTGGTGGGATGGCGATACCGCCTCTTCCAGGATCATCTCCAGTCCCGGGACTTATTGGCTGGAAATTGAAAAAGATGGCTGCATACGCAGGGACTCGATCACCGTTAGTGAGATTTCCACCTCTTTTATTACCCTACCCAATGATACCACACTCTGTCCCGGAGCCCAATTGCGGATAAACATTCCCACCTCCATGACAGCGACCTGGCAGGACGGATCGTTAGCTAATTCTTATGAAATCACTTCCTCCGGATTATACTGGGTTGATCTGGAGCACAATGGATGCGTCCGACGGGATACCATCCAGGTCTTGGCTGCCAATCCAGGTTCATTGCATATTTCTTCCGATAGCTTTTCATGTGAAACGACGGCTTTGGAACTTACCGCAACCTCCGGATTTTCATCTTATCAATGGAATACCGGTCAGACCACAAACACCATCACCATCTCAGATCCGGGCTCCTATTGGGTCCATGGATTCAGCGATGAAGGGTGTATCGTATCGGATACCATCACGATTCATAGTAACTGTGAATGCGATGTCTATATTCCTAATATCTTTTCACCTAATGGCGACGGCAATAATGATGTTTTCACCATCCATTCTGCCTGTCTGTTTACGACGTTTCAGATCGACCTGTATAGCCGGTGGGGTCAGCACATCTTTCATTCATCCGATTCCACATTCCAATGGGACGGAGGGAATTGGCCTCCAGGTGTATATGTTTACAACATCACCTTTTTATCAGGTAATACAATCAATCCTAAAGTATTAACCGGGTCAGTGGTCCTTCTACGGTAAATGCATTTATTACAAGAGGTTAAGTAGGGCATTCCTGTACACCAAGGATTACCTTACAACTTGTATATTTAATTTCACGAACCACTTCATCTGATGAAATCATTCCTAGCACTTGTTTTTTGTTGTGTATCACTACAAGGCACAGCACAAAATGATTCCCTGGCTTTGGTCGCCTTCTACCTGGATATGGATGGTGAACACTGGACTACCACCTGGGACCTGCACCAACCCCTATCCACCTGGTATGGTCTGGATATGGCGAACAACCGGGTCTATGGCATCTCCTTATTAAATAACAATCTCAAGGGAGAACTCTCCGATGCGATCCTTGAACTGACCGAGATGCGAAACTTTCAGGTGGGGAATGACAGCATTTATGGCAACATCCCGGACAGCATCCAGCTGATGAAACAATTACAGTTTTTCTACTGTACAAATACTCAGCTTTCCGGCAGTATCCCGGCTTCGTTTGGAGACCTGGATAACATCACCAGCATCTATTTGGGTCGTAATCAACTCTCAGACACCCTGCCTGCATCCCTGGCCAACTGGAAAAACTTACTGGACTTTGACGTGAGCAACAATCAACTGAACGGCACCATCCCGGCGGGAATGGGCGAAAACTCCCTATTGCGTACCTTCAATATATCTGCCAACCGCTTTACCGGAACGATTCCTCAGGATTTTAAAGATGCCAAGAACCTGGAAGAACTCATCGTCTTTCGCAATGAATTAACCGATTTTCCGGTAGACCTGATGGCCCAGATGAACAAATTGAGGCGAGCTCAAATCAGCGAAAATGAATTTTCCGGCCCGTTTCCGGTTTTGCCTGCGAGCATCGAATCTTTCAGCTGTGTGGATAATCATTTCTCCGGCGCCATTCCCGCCGGTGTCAAAGATTTAACGCACTTAAATCTCCTGGATATCCGGGAAAACTACTTTAATGAAATTCCAGATTTCCATGGCCACCCTACCCTCCAGTCACTGGACATCGGCGGCAACGAATTTACTTTTGAAGATGTGTTGCCTAATATCGGCGCAGTGGAATTTTACACCTATGCCGATATGAAGCCGGTAGGAAAAGACACGACCATTGAAGTAACAAACGGTGCTGATTTTTCGTACGTTTTTTCCATCGACACCACCATCGGGAATAAAACCTTTCACTTTTACCGGGATCAGATCAACTGGATGTCAAACAGCACCGGAGTTTTGGAATTTCCAGACTTCAGTATCCTGGACACCGGCACGTATTATGTCGAGATCACCCATCCGGACGCGCCGAACCTTACACTTATGTCGCATAGCCTTAGACTAACCACTCAAGTCACCACCGGCAGAAAAGCTGTGACCTCAAACGATATTCCAATAATATACCCCAATCCCGTCTCGGATGCACTGCATATTACCGGTGTTACTACTAAACAGCAATATGAGATAAGGGATATTTGGGGCCGCCGGGTAATCACGCCCGGGCGCTGGAATGGAGATGGATTATCCCTGGACCACCTTCCCGCCGGATGGTACTATTTATACCTCCCGGGTAAGGCGACCATCCCATTTATCAAACGTTAGCTTATTCCGCATCAGGGGGTAATGGACGGCATCAGGGCAAACCCTTCATGCGTATCCAGAGACTGTGCAATCCGGCACGGATGTCTTGTCCGTTGCCTTCACGCCCTCCGTCCACCTGCCAGTCTCCCATTCCGTTTTTCACCAGATGAAATCTGAACACGCCTTCGTCATCACCTTCCGACGGTATACCCCCAAAGCGCAGATCGGTGAAACTGTATCCTTCACCCTCCTGCTTCCAATGGTAATACCCTTTGGAAAACCAGGTCAGTATCCGCCAGGCGCGGGTGCCGGCCAGGTCCGGTGGCGGACTGGACCAATAAGCATACCGGTTGGTGATGCGAAACACCGGATTCTTATCTGTCAGGGCATAGTCCCCAACATATATGCTATCACCAGCCACTGCCACCCCATGCCAGAGAACGTTATTCGTGAGGGTGGGTGATGCATAGGATTGGCTGGGTTCAAGATGACTCATCCGGAGTGATTCTTTCCAAATACCATTTACCCGGTCTTTATTAACCCAGGTCCCCGCCCAGTAAATCGAGCTCACCACCAACCCGGCAACCAACAGAAATTTTCGGAGGAGAGCACTTCTCGGTAAGGCAGCTGCAATACTCACCGTCAAAGCCAATGGCAATGTGAACAATAGATCCACCACGGCCATATTGCCCCAGGCTACCCGCTCATTGGAAAAGGGATACCAGATCTGAGTACCATAGGAAGTCGCACAGTCCAATACAATGTGGATCAATATGTTCAGGGCAAAGAGGAGGTACCACTGGCCGAAACCTACCGATTCCGGTTCCTGCATGTGGTCAGCAAAACCCCGGATCTGAGCATGGTAATAATTGTAAAAGATCACACCACCCAGGGTCAATCCCAGGATGCCAGGTATTAATCCGTACCATCCTGCTAAAAAAGTGGTAATCCATGTCAGCCCTGCAGCGAGAATCAAATAAAACAAAACAAAGATCATCCCGCGCAGCCACGGGTACCCCGGCCAGCGTCTGAAAGCCCCCCGGTACCAATGTGGCATCAACCAGGCCAGCAACAAAGGCGCAGTAAACATGAATACCCACGAATGGGTGAAGGCACGGTGCAGTTCCAATCCGCCCAGGTCATCCGTTAATAACTGGGTAAACACATCAAAATCCGGTACGGAACCGGCCAGCGCACCAAGTACCATCCCCCGGTTGCCGATTTTCTTCCCCAGGATCAGATCTCCTACCGCGGCACCGACGACGATATGTGTTAATGAATCCATCTATTTGTACCCCCAGGCCAAAGCCCAATAAATATACCGTTTTTGCTTTTGTTCGATACTCCAGGCTTTTGCTACCTGAGATCTCTCCACTCCCGTTGGTCGGTCGAGATGACACTAGGTTAAGAATGACCTTTAAAACTCCATGACTGGGCTGACCGAAGCATCAATTCGCTCTGTGCTCCACGTTCCGGACTAAAGCCGTGAGGCTATGGAAATATTATCTCCCCAGGCTAAAGCCGTGTGGCTATGAAGCGTTATGCTGACAAATTCTACCTACTGACGCTCGTTGCCCTTGGTCAGCCCCGCGTCTGTCACTTCTGCCACCTCTTTTACTTCTGCTACTTCTGCTACCTCTTTTACCTCTTTTACCTCTGCTACCTCTTTTACCTCTTTTACCTCTGCTACCTCTTTTACCTCTTTTTCAATTCTTATTCAACCCCTTCGCGGTGCGGTCATCCGGTTTTGGTGCCGGGGTCATGCGGCCGGGATGTTCTTTCGCCAGCTTCATAACTTCCGTGACCACTTTTTCAATTTGCGGATCGCGACCCTGCATCAGCAGTTCCGGATCATCCCACACCTCGTAATTGGGTGAAACGCCTTCACCTTCCCAGAACCACTTCCCATCATTGGCATAGAGCCGCGCACCTGGCACGGTGATGCTTCCGCCATCGATGAGCTGATGTCCGGTGGCAGGACCTACCAGGATGCCGAGGGTACGTTCTCCAACGATCGGTCCGGCTTTCAATTCTTTAAAGGCCCAGGGCAGCCCATCACCTCCGGAACCGGCCCAGCCATTGATCAGCATACCTTTAGGCCCCAGATTTAACCTTATCGGCCAGGTATGATCACGTCCATGTCGCCAGTGCAGATTATAGACAACAGGCCTTTGCATCAATTCCAGAAAACGATCTGCCAGGGAGCCGCCACCATTGAACCGCTCATCGATGATAATGCCCTCCTTATCCTGCTGACCATAAAACATGCTGACCAGTTCCAACTGGCCCTGGTTGGCGGTATTGGACATGTAGACATAACCTAATTTCCCATCAGAAAGCTTATCCACCATTTTACGGTTGTTCTCGATCCACTCCAGATAACGGAGTTGAATCTCTTCACCCTGACCCAGGCATTTGACGGCCACGGTGTGACTCGTGGATAACATCCCGTCTTTGCTGACCGTAAGTGCCACCGTCTTGCCATTAAGACCTTCGAAAGGGGCATACGGATCCATCGACGGATCCAGGACAATGCCATTCACGGCGAGGATGTACTCACCTTCTTTCACCGGGACACCCGGCCGGTCAAAAGGAGACCGCACTTCCGTATTCCAGGCAGCCGGACGAACGATGCGTTTAATCCGGTATTTCCCATTGTCCAATGACCAGTCAATACCGAGATATCCGGTTTCCTTCCGATCCACCTGTTCGACATCACCGCCACCAGTATAGGTATGGCCGGCACTCAGTTCAGCCTGCATATTGGACTGGATGTTGGTCACATCCCATCGCGTACGGGCATCTTTGATCAGCGCGCCATAACGTTTGTGCATGGCGTTCCAGTCCACACCCTGCATATTGGGATCGTAAAAGAAATCGCGGTAGCGCCGCCAGGTGTCATCAAAGATCTCCTGCCATTCTTCTTTGGGTACCAGATCCATGACCAGGCCATCAGTGGGAATGGGATCTTCGATTTTCTGACCGGGCGCCGGCTTGATAATGCCATATTTCCCGCGAATGCCGACCAGGATGGATTTCCCATCGGCCGACAAGGCTACATTGTTGATACCTTCGATCACCGTTTTTTCTTCACGTGAATCAAAATCGTAAAGTACCAGCTTGGCCTGGCGTTCTCCGGAACCGGTATTTGGACCTTTGGAGAAGACCAGTTTGCCCTCAAAGGCAGCCATCGCACCAAAATTACCAGCAGTGATGGGCAATAGTTCCAGCCGGGATTCAAGGTCCGTGAAGTTGATATTGACCACTAGTTTGGACGTATCTTTCTCCGGTTTCTTAGCATCCGGATCCGGCATCGTATCATTTTTCACCGCCAATAACGAGGCTACCTCCGGCTGCAATGCCAGGGCGGCAATGCGGGTTGTATTGGGATAGATCCAGGTACCGTCACCGAGGCTGGAATAGGAAGCATCAAACTCGCGGTCTGTGAAGTAAAACAGGTACTTGCCATCGACACTGAAGACCGGCTCATAATCGCTGTAAAATCCGCTGGTCACCTGGTGCTTTTGTCCATCCCTGGTATCGAATACGAAAATGGATTCATTGCTGTTCTCCAATTGCTGGGTGAATGCAATCCACCGGGAATCCGGAGACCAGGAGATCTGATATCCGGGGCGACCTCCGTGTCCGACATTCCAGTAGTGGTTGCCGGCCGTGGTGGTAGCGCCACTATTTGCATCGATGATAAAGATGGTATTGGTCTCGTCGATGAAAGCAATCTTTTTGCTGTCTGGTGACCAGAATAAATGGTAGCCATACCCTTTACCCCGTTTGGTCAGTTGCCGGGCAGGAGATTTCCCATCCGGATCCTGCAGCCAGACTTCAAACTCACCACTTCGGTCACTCCAGAAAGCAACCTGTTTACCATCCGGTGACCAGGCAGGATCCCGGTCAAAGGCACCGGATGAACGGGTCAGATTAAGCGTGTATCCTTCCTTCACAGGCACATTGAACAATTCACCCCGGGCCTCAAAAATGATGCGTTTGGCTTCTGGCGATACCGTTCCGTTTGCGATCCGGCTGCTTACGTCCACGGATCGTGGCATCTCCACCGACAGGTCACTGACGACCTGAACATTGACTGGCTGATATTTCTCATCGGCCAGACCCATCCGGTATAAAGTCCCGCCTACCTCAAAGACAAGATCCTGGGGACCGGCAGACAGATAGGTGATGTCAAAGTCTTTGAAATCCGTTACCTGTTTGGACTGTTTCGTCTTCGTGTTGTATGACCAAATGTTGCGACGCATATCGGCAGCCTGATCAGAGATAAAGTAGACCTTATCTCCAGCCCAGGCCGGCTTCCCGTCGGTCGCGTTGTTCTTGGTGATATTTTCAACTTTTTGAGTGGCAAAATCATAGATGAGGACATCGGAAGCAAGACCTCCCCGGTAACGCTTGAAGGGATAGTTTTCGGTGATCTTGGTGATGTACGCCAATTGTTTCCCATCCGGTGAATAGCTGGCCAATTCTCCGTAAGGAATAGGCAGCTTGTCCGGCAGCCCTCCCATTTTATCGACCAGATAAAACTGATTATAAGACTGTCTACCACTCTCGCGGCGAGAGGCAATAAGCAAATGCTGTCCATCCGGATGCCACTCCACCATGCGATCTGCCTGGGACTGATAGGTAACCCGGGTAGGCAGCCCGCCGGAAACAGGGATCACATAGATGTCGTCGTTGCCATTATAACTCGCCGTGTAGGCGATGTATTTGCCATCCGGCGAAAATTTAGGCCAGGACTCTTCGCCCGGTGAATGGGTGACCTGGGTCGCCGTTCCACCCGTTTTGGGCATCAGCCACAAGTCTCCGCCATAGACAAAGACGATCTGATCCGCCGATACATCCATATAACGGATCAGCTTCGCATTGATTTGAGCGTGCAGATATGCAACGCTGATGAGGGCAATAATCAGAAAGGAAATTTTTTTCATTATACTTCGGTTTAGTTCAAAGTCAAGGAAAGTAATGTCCGGATCACAAGAGATTTCTTGAAGACACGACGGGTTTAGAAAGATAAAAATACCTGAGGAAATGCATTCCGGAGATGGACATAAGGTTTGAAAGATTCGATCAAACGTCGGGAGGACACTATAAGTTAACGTTTCAAATGAAGTGGTTTTCGAGAAAAAACCAACGAGATCATGCGGAAAAGGTGCTGGATATTACTTTTGTAACTCTGAAATTCATAAACCATGAAGTTAATCAAATATTTAATCCTGGTGCTTCCGACCCTGCTTTTCGCCTGCCAGAGCACTTCGCCTGATGCCAATGCTGAAACAGCTGAATCACCGGATATCCTAATTCACATTGATCAGGGTCCGATCGGATGGGCCTTTGTTGTTGGTATTTATGGCGATCAGCGCTTCAAATTGGATTCTGCCCAAATGGATGAAAAAGGAGATCTCCGATTTAAACGGCAAGAACCTTACCCGCAGGGCGTGGTATATGTATTGCTGCCGAATAACGCTTCCTTTCCGTTGATCGTTGGTGCGGACCAGACTATGAAAGTGAATACGGTGATCAACGAGCTCATCGGCCAGATAAAAGTCGAGGGCAATCTGGAAAATGAATTGCTCTATGGGATTACCCACCAGGAAGATGTCTACAACCGGCTAATTGAACCTTTGAACAGCCAGGTGGAAGCCATGGATCAGTCCAATCCTGCTTATCAGTCGCTGGTATCAAAAAGGGATAGTCTGGTAAGGGTACGTACGGAAATTACGGATAATACCCTAAAAAAATACCCGGATGCGTTCGTCACCAAATTTAAGAATGCCGGCAAGAATCCCGATATCCCGGATGTGATCGGGCCTGATGGCCAACCAGACCTGAATGCCAAGCTGGTCCGCTACCGGAGAGCTTTTTGGGACGGTGTCGATTTTTCCGATGAGCGACTGCTGCGCACACCCGTCATATACAATAAGTTGAACCGCTACATGACCGAACTGACCATCCAGGATGCCGACAGCATCATCCAGTCGGCAGATGTGCTGATCAACCGGGTAAAAGAAGATAAACCCTATTTTAAATTTTTTGTAAACTGGATCGGTCTAAAGTACGAACCAGGCAAGGTCAATCTGATGGATGCAGAAGCCGTCTATGTTAACCTCGTGCAGAATTACATCACACGGGATCTCGCTTTTTGGGCAGACTCCATGCAGATCTACGGACTACAAAAGCGGGCCAGCGAAATGGCAGCAAGTTGTGTCGGTCTGAAAGCTCCCAATGTAATCTCCACCGATCCCAGTGGGCAGAAGCGGGCAATCTACGACATGAAAGAACCCTACGTGGTCGTCTATATGTTCAACCCTACCTGTGACCATTGTATTGCGGAAACACCCCAACTGCTGAGCTTATTCAATCAATGGAAACGAGAAGGCAAAGGCTTCGGCGTTTATGCCATCGCCCTGGATACCAATCCGGAAGAGTGGAAAGGATTCATCCAGAAATTCAACACCGGTGCCTTTGTCAATGTATTCGACCCGACCAATGCGTCCATCTATGCGAAATATTATGTCGACAATACACCGGAGATCTACGTCCTGAACCCGGACCGGATCATCATCGGCAAGAACCTGCATCCGGAGCAAATACCGATTATTATCGACAGGGACCAGAAAAAGAAAGCAGGTAGCTAACTTCCATCACCAGGTTACAGAAATGATAACAACGTGAACAACCACCATACCCTGATCATCGGAGCCGGACCTGCCGGTTTGGCTGTTGCCGGCCGGATGCGTCAAGCCGGGCTGGAATTCACCTTGCTGGAAAGCTCGGACCGCGTAGGTGTCATGTGGTCCAGGCACTACGATCGCCTGTGCCTGCACACGGTAAAACAATTATCCCACCTGCCCCTTCTCGACTTTCCCACGGACTACCCGGTCTATGTGCCCAGGAAGTCCCTGCTGAAATATTTTGAACACTATGCCAGGCATTTCAACATTCGTCCGGAGTTTGGTCAAAAAGTCTCCCGGATCCAAAAAAACGATCAGGGCTGGGAAGTTACCACCGGTGACAACACGTACCAGGGAGAATCTGTAGTGATCTGCACCGGTATCAATCGAGTACCCATCCATCCCCACTGGGAAGGAGAAAATCAGTTCGCCGGATCAATTACCCATAGTGCTGATTACAGGAACCCGGCCCCCTTCAAGGGCAAGAAGGTATTGGTCATTGGCATGGGGAACACCGGAGCCGAGATAGCCCTCGATCTGGCTGAAAATGCTATAGATGTTTCACTCTCGGTGCGCTCACCGATCACCATTGTTCCACGCGATATTGCAGGTAATCCTGTCCAGTTGACGGCCAAAAAGCTGGACCGGCTACCCTGGGGTATCGGAGACTGGCTGGGCACCCAGATCCGGAAAATGGTCATCGGGAATCTGGGACAATACGGCGTACCGCTTTCAAAAACACATCCTGCAGTCCAGCTGAGGGAGACCGGCAAAACACCGGTTATCGACCTGGGAACGGTAGCCCAAATTAAAAAAGGTAAGATCAAGATATTGCCAGATGTCTCCGGTTTTGATACATCTGCGGTCCGGTTCAATGACGGCAGCATGCATCCGTTTGATGCTGTGATCCTTGCTACCGGATACCGGGCAAAACTGGAGGAGTTCATCCCGGGCATCCAGGAATTTCTGGACCAGAATGGTTACCCCAAAGCACCTGTAGGCGATGGCGTATTCCGGGACATGTACTTTGTCGGTTTCGACAATTATAAACTGGGTGGAATACTGGGAACGATCTATGATGATTCATTAACCGTTGTCGAACAGATCCGGAAGAATACCGCATAAAACTGCGAACTACTCCCCTGGCCAGCCAATAAAAAACCGTTGTTTTATTTCATTAATTCAAGGATCAATGGTTGCATCGGCTTGATCTCCAGCTGATCCACAAAATGCATGACCTGGCCACTGATAATATCATTTGCTTCCTGAATTCCCTGCAGCCTTTCTCCAAACCGCGACAGGTCCAGCTTTACCGGGCTGTTATTCTTATTTAATACAACCATTACCTGCTGATCATCCACATAGCGGAAATAGACATATACTCCATTCTCCGGAGCATAATGCATCAACTTACCAGAACGAACCGCGTCATTGGTCTGGCGCCATTGTAACAGCGTCCGGATAAAGGACTGCATATCCTTTTGTTCTGGTGTAAGTCCCTGACCGGTAAATGCATTCACGCGGTCACCCTGCCAACCACCCGGAAAATCACTGCGGATAATCCCATGACTATCTGTACCCGGATTGGACATCAGGATCTCCGTTCCATAATAGATCTGGGGAATACCCCGGGTAGTCAGTATAAATGCCAGGGCCAGTTTGTCTTTTGCTACATCCTCGCCAACCTGGGTAAGGATCCGGCTCATATCATGGTTATCGGGGAATATGGTCAGGTTGCCCGGATCGGGATAGACAAAATCATTAGCCAGTACATCATAAATTCTGATCCATCCGGAGCCAAAATCCGAATTCTCATTCAAAGCCTGATGCAATGCCATCGTAAGGGGGAAATCCATCAAACTGGGCAGGCAAGAAGTATATCCGTCCTGATTTATTTTTCCACGCTGCCAGTACGATACGATGGATGGGTTGTCAACCCACTCTTCACCTACAATGTTGAAATTTGGATATTCATTCAGGATCCGGCACGTCCATTCAGACATGAAGTTTTTATCCGGATACGAGTAAGTATCCTGTCGTATGCCGGCAAGGTTGGCGTATTCCACCCACCAGATCGAGTTTTGAATGATGTATTTGGCCATATAAGGATTGCGCTGGTTCAGGTCCGGCATTTGCGTCACAAACCAGCCGGCAGAGAACTTTTCGCGGTCAGACGGTGACGCATGGGGATCCTGGTTGACTGTGCGGCGGTGAGAGGTTATTTCCGGATGGCCCTGGTAGTTGATCCAGTCCTCAAAGGGTAGGTCCAACATCCACCAGTGGCGGTCCCCGCAATGGTTGGCGATCATATCCATGATCAGTTTTAATCCCTCTCCGGCAGCCTTTTCACTCAACATGCGGAAATCTTCGTTGGACCCAAAGCGTGGGTCCACCCGGTAAAAATCCGTGGTTGCATAGCCATGATAGGATTGCGCCAGCTGATTGTTTTCGAGGACGGGATTCAGCCAAATGGCTGTAAAACCAAGGTCATGGATGTAATCCAGATGCTGTGTGATCCCCGACAGGTCACCGCCATGCCTGCCAAAGGGTTCCGTGCGGTTGTACGGGTCCGGCATTCCGGACACCTGATCATTGGAAGTCTGGCCATTGGCGAAACGGTCCGGTGTGATCAGATAGATCACATCTTCAGGCGTGAAAGAAGCACGGTAGGCCGAACCGGAACGGCGCTGCTGCACCGGATAATCAATCTTTAAGTCCGGTGATCCCTGCCGCTGCAGCTCAAAGTTCACGGTGCCGGGCTTAATATCCCAGGTAAAACGCAGGTCCACAAAGAGATAATTGGGGCTGGCTGCATCGTGTACTGCCACAACCTCTATGCCTGCATAATCGGTTGTAACAAGATATCCACGGAGATCCTGCCCATAAAGCATAAGCTGCAAGTCCGGATCGTGCATCCCTGCCCACCAGGACGGCGGTTCTACCCGCTCGATCCGGCTTTGGGACCACGCATTCAGGACGAGAAAAATCGTAAAAAATAACAGACTGAATTTTCTGGGATTCATGGTACACAGATTTATTCAAGTAAAATAAAAAAAGCCCCCCAGAAGGTATTCCGAGGGGCTTGTTTAACAGGGTAACACCTCTTAGTTTTTGGTTACGGTATACGTATAAACCGGAACATTCAGGATCAGCTCGATGGTATAGTTACCAGCTTCACCAATTACAATGTTGGCACCGTCGTAAGACAATTTCTTGTTGGCATTGTCATCACCGAGGTTCACACCCCAGTCGTCATTCGCACGGAATTTAATATCGCCGGCGACGAGGTCCAGTGTGATGCTCCAGATACCGGTTGCCGGATCAAAGGTCATGTTTTGGTCGGAATCCCATCCCGCTGGTGTAGCCGAACCGATCAGGCCCCAATCTGTCCGCAATATGGAGTACGTCAGTGCATTCAGGTCCACCTTCAGACGGTATACGCCAGCGACCGGAGCTATGATATTGGCTCCATCTTTATCCAGCGTTCCATCCGCTCCATTGTCCCCGTAGTTGACATCCCAGCTTGGTCCATTGGTGAATTTAAATTCGGTATTGTCATCCGGGAAGTTGATGAATCCCTCGAATTTGCCATTGCTTTTCTGATCATAAATGACGGTGGCGTCATCCGCAGGATTCCAGCCCTGATAACCGCCGGGAACATGCAATACAGCGTAAACAATCTCTGCCTCGTAAGGCGTAACATTAAAATTCAATGGTTCAGACACCACCGGTGCAACATCCGGATTCACCGTGGCGGTGACCCGCGCAGCCATCGCCGTCTGAGTGCCTCCACCAATCCCCTTTGCCAGTAAAACACTATTGATCTTATCATTGATCACATCCAGGGAGGTTGCATTCATGATCCCCAGAGACACCGGATCTGAAAAATTGTTGCTTGCCAGATCCACCTCAAGGTTGTATGAAACCGCGGCTTGGAATCCATATTCCACCGGGGTCCAGGTAAAAGTGCCGAAATCCTGCAGCGCCTTGTCTTCAGTAATCACAAAATTGGATCCTGCAGCCGGGCTGGTAATAGTCGGAGGGCTTCCGACTTGTATCACCGGGCCAAAAGCCTCGTCCTGGCATGCCGAAAATAGTGCGAACAACAGGAAGGTTAGATAGACTATATTTTTGGTCATGGTATTACGATTTAAGGATTAATAACCAGGGTTTTGAACCAAATTGGGGTTTGCTCCGATGTCGGATGCCGGAATCGGATAGACGTTGTATTTACTATCCGTAGCCGTACCACTCTTCACCCCACCTTTCCAGGGCCATACGTAATTGCCGGAACTGAATTTGCCAAAGCGGATCAGGTCCGTACGACGGGTACATTCCCAGAGGAATTCCCGGGCACGCTCATCCAGCAAGAAATCCAGATTCAGATCGGCCTGGGTGATGTCTCCCGATGGGCCTTTGTAGGCACGCTCTCGGACCAGGTTGACGTATTGTACTGCAGTAGCCATACTACCACCAGCGCCCCCGCGAACAACAGCTTCCGCATACATCAGATAGGCATCAGCCAGACGGAACAGTGGAAAGTCGGTATCCATAAAGGTCAAATCGGAACCTGCCTGTCCATTGGACCTGAGGTTCGTAAATTTGGCGACGGCATAACCTTCAACAAATTGAGATATGTCATCGATCTCCAGCGACTGTCCGTCGGTGTAGAACATGGCACGGCTGTCAAAACTAGCCAGTGCTATGGAATAGGTGTATCCGGTAGGATTCAGGAATAACTTCAGGATATAATTCCCGGCCGATGGAATGACTATATTATCGCCGCCGTATTCCAGCAGCCCATCTTTGCCATTGTCTCCCAGGTTGATATCCCATCCGTCATTGGCGCGGAACTTCACATCCCCGGCTACCAGGTCAAGCTGAATCGTCCAGGCACCTGCTTCAGCGTCGTATGTCATATTCTGATCGGAATCCCATCCTGAGGGTGTTCCGGACCCGATCAATCCCCAGTCGGTTTTAGTGATCGTATAGGTCAGGTTGTTCATGTCAACATTGACCTTGTACATGCCGGCATCTGCTGCAACAATATTATCTCCTCCGGAATCCAGGGTTCCGTCAGCACCGTTGTCTCCAAAATTGACATCCCAGTTCGGGCCGGTGGTGAATTTGAATTGGGTACCTGCATCCGGGAAATACAAATATCCTTCGAAATTGTTATCGCCGTCAGGATCAGCCAGAACGGTCGAGGTGTTACTGGGGTCCCATCCCTGGTAAGCACCAGGTACATACAGTGCTGTAAAGTCCGTACTGCCTGCGTTAGGACTAACCAGGTCGGTACCGGAACCTATCGCCGGGAATTTCGAAACGATGGCGCTGGTCGTACGGGTACCACCCCATCCACCGTCGATACCAAAGTCTGCGGGCTTCATACTACCACCAACAGCTGCATGGACGACAAAAGTCATCCCACCCCAGGTCCGGGTGTTTACTCCATCAAATTCGATGGGGAAAATGATCTCATCGGAGGTATTGTTGTCAGCCATAAACAATTTGGCATAGTTGGATTCCAGTGAGAAACCAGCATCTACAACCTTTTGTGCATAGGTGATACACTCACTGTATTTAGGTGTACCGATGTGGGTTTCTGCATTCAGGTACATTTTAGCAAGCAACATCCAGTCCGCTGCCTGATCGGCAC
Organism: Lewinellaceae bacterium; assembly: GCA_020636135.1. Classification (NCBI taxonomy): domain Bacteria; kingdom Pseudomonadati; phylum Bacteroidota; class Saprospiria; order Saprospirales; family Lewinellaceae; species Lewinellaceae bacterium. Next base: position 681,919 of record JACJYK010000001.1, on the reverse strand, counting down.
GACCGTACACATTGGTACGCGGTGCTTTAAGCTCCGGTTCGATGTCCAGCAATTCACTTTCAATGAAACTGAACAAGTCCGGTGCCGTGATTTGCTCCGGAAAGAAAGCACCAACTTTATCCTCTTCAGTCACAAAAGGTATATTGCGGAACATGTCAAGGGCATGCCAGTAAGACAGAGCACGCAGGAACCTGGCTTCTGCACGGAACGTCTTTACATCATCCAGCAGGGTGCCACTTACACCTCTTTCGCTCAGCTTCTCATCCGTTGTTTCACGCAAATACTCATTACAGAGAGATATCTGGTAAAAGATCCGATTGTACATGGCAGCAATAAACTCGTTATTTGAGTCCCAATCCTGTTCGTGAAAATCTTTGATGTTACCGTCATTCCACGCAATGACTGCTTCGTCCGTAGACAATTCCTGGGCTTTCCAGTATTGTCTGAGGTAGGTGGAAAAACCTTCGTCAATCCCGCTGATATCGGGCTGACCGGCTGGGCCTTGCTGTCCACTTACTGCCAATCCCGCATACAATTTAGCCAGAACCTGTTCGTAAGCCTGGGGGTTGTCATACACGGTGGCTGAGGTAATCTCGTCCGTATCGAGTGGAACGGTATTGAGGTCTTTGAAACACCCGGTACCGACCAGCATCAGGGCAGAAAGGACGAGGAATGATTTTATATATATGTATTTTCTCATCGTTTACTATTTAATGGTTTAGAAGTTGACATTCAGACCCAACAAATAATTCACCGGTCTCGGATAGAAGTTGTTGTCGATCCCACCCGCAATTTCCGGGTCGATACCGGTATAGTCGGAGATGATCAATGGGTTCTGAACCGTAGCATAGACACGGATTCCACGCAAGCCCAGGGCTTGGTTAAACTGGTATCCGGCGGTGATGTGATCTATTTTCAGGAACGATGCATTTTCTATAAACCGATCACTGAAATAACGCGGATCCGTAAAATCATATGCAGCGTAATCGCTCAGGATATTGGTCAGGTAGTTGGTCGAGTGATAAACTTTACTGTAGTTGACCAGATTGGAGGCGACGTTATTGTAGACGTAGTTACCTACATTGGCACGGGCGGCCATTGCTACATCGAAATTTTTGATCCGGTATGAGGTCGTGAAACCAAAGAACAGATCTGGAGCCGGTTTCTGATAGTGGTAACGGTCATCCGGGGTAACTTGTCCGTCACCATTGCGGTCTACGTACAATCCTTCGATCGGAATACCACTTTCATCATATACCTGTTCGTATACATAAAATGAATTCGCAGGGTACCCCACACTGTGGATCTGGATGGTGTTACCCACACCACCGGAAATACCACCGGTATAAACGCCTGGATAGTTCGGGTCATCGGTTGCGGTCAAACGTGTGATCTTGTTCTTATTGGCCGTGATGTTGAACCCGAGATCCCATGACATATTTTCCTTCTCTACCGGAACAGCATTGATGGAAAACTCAACCCCACGGTTCTCCAGGTCACCTACGTTGGTGTTGATGAAGTTGGTCAGGTTGGTACCGGCAGGCACCGGAACGAAGTTGATCAGGTCCGTGGTCTTGCGGTAATAATATTCGATCGAACCGTACAGACGGTCTTTCAGGAAGCCATAGTCCAGGGCAGCATTGTAGGTTGCTGTTTCTTCCCACTTAATGTTGGCATCATAGCCATTCGGGCGCAACGTGGTGATGAACTGATCCCCAAACTGATAACGTGCATTTTCCTGGCTCGACAGATAGCGTGCCAGGTACGGATAATAATCCGATCCGATATCCTGCTGTCCGGTGACTCCGTAGCCCAAACGAACTTTTAAATTGGAAAGGGCCGATGCATCCCGGTTCTCAATCACTTTATACGCTGCAGCAAAAGCAGGGAATAAACCCCACCGGTTGTCCGGTGAAAAACGGGAAGTACCGTCCCGGCGCAAGGTACCGGTCAGCAATAGGTTCTCAGCAATCGTCAGGTTAGCCCGGCCGAACAACGATACCAGGTAATATTCCCGGGGATCCGTATTTGCTGCACTCAGGATTTCCGTTCCATCGACATTGGAGGCAAAATTGTAGTTGGAAACATAAAAATGCTGCCAGGAATAACCTCCCATGACATCCAGCTTCACGATACTGGACAGGTCTTTTACGTAGTTCAGATAGAACTCCAATGTGCTGTTCTTTTTGTTTTGGGAATATTCTCCGCTGTAACCACCATCTGAGAAGGTGAAGGAAGCCAGTTTAGGGACGAAGTTCGTACCGGAACCATCGGAATAATCATAACCCAGGTTCAAATTCGCACGCAGGTCTGGCAGAAAATGCATCCGGTAGTCCACGCTGGCATTGACCAGATAGCGGTTTACATTGGAATGATTATCCCTCAGCTCCAGCAATGCCAGGGGGTTAGCTGGTGCCAGGGTATTGGGGCGGCCGTCAACACCTAACCATGTGAAATAGCCTCCGTAATCGTTTTCGGAATCGTAAACCGGTTGCGTCGGGTCAAAGTTAATCGCTGATCCGATAGCACCCCAGTCTGCAAATTGGTTCTTGGCAAACATACCTTTCAAACCGACATTGATCTGCAGGTAGTTGTCCAGTAAACCCGGTGACAGGTTAATCGCTGCCGTGGTCCGGCTGAAATTGTCCGTTTTCAACAAACCGTCGCGATTGGTATAGCCCAATGACACCCGGTAAGGGATCTCGCCTACACCACCCGATAAACTGACATTGTGGTCGTGCCCTATAGCGTTCTGAAAGATCACATCCTGCCAGTCGGTGTTGTCATTTCCCAGTAATCCCAGCGCCGCATGGCCGCTCGGGTAGCGGGCATTGACAAAACTACGGTAGTCATCGGCTCCTAAGACATCGATGGATTTTGCCCGGGTGCTTACCGATACGTTACCCGAGTAATCGACCCGCATTTTATTCTTAAGACTACCTTTTTTGGTCGTGATCAGAATAACGCCGTTGGAGGCACGGGAGCCATAAATAGCGGTAGCAGATGCATCCTTAAGGATGGTAAAAGTCTCTATGTCATTAGGGTTAATGGCATTGAGCGGGTTCCTCAAACCGGAAATGCCATCTGTGGCAACCGGAATCCCGTCAATAACCACCAATGGATCGTTGGTAGCACTCAGTGATGATCCTCCTCGGATACGGATGGTAGAACCTCCTCCGGGGTCACCGTTGGTGGTAACCTGGACGCCGGCTATTTTACCGGAAATCAATTCCTGAGGAGAACTGATCGCACCCATGTTAAAATCTTTCGAACTCACCGTCTGCACCGATCCGGTAGCATCTTCCCGCTTGACGGTACCATAACCGATCACCAGCACCTCATCCAGGGTGCTACCCACAGCCAAACGAATGGTGAGATTTAGTCCTTGATCCAGGGATACGATTTGATTTTCATATCCGGTATAACTGACTTCCAGCTGGGTAACGTCATCCGCTACCGTCAGGCTAAAACTGCCGTCAATATCCGTGACCGTACCGATCGAGGTATTGGGTACACGGATGTTAGCGCCAATCAAGCCTTCCCCTGTTTCGTTGTCAAGCACTGTACCGGTTACGGTTTTTTGTGCCATCAAACCAGCGAGGACAAAGAAGAAAATCAGAAACGTACTTAGACGTCTAATTGTAACGCTCATATCCACTAATTATTAGTTGAAGAATTTATTGTCTTACCTGCTTCCCAATAAATCTACCTCATTGGCAAGCCGGTCAAAAGTATCTACATTCTGAAGCTATCCGGCTATTACATATGTATTACATGTCAATCAAGCGTTGCCCGGTTTCATTTCGCTGCCTGAAATAGGATGATGGTAATCACTTCTCGATGTGATTCCTGTCAAAACCCGGTAACTTACTGGCATTTAAAAACATATAAAGTCATTCACCCGGCGTGGAAGCGAATTGATCTTAGAGGAAAGAGCGAATAAGCGTGCTATTACAAATCTTAAGTGTCACACGAACACCTATTACAGCAAATTAACCTGAAGGGACAAATGTAACAGGTAAGGAGAGCAGGCAAAATGATCTTCGTCACAAGCCGATCCAATGCAAATTAGTCGCTATGACCTGTTGCCGGTGGAGCAGGATGCAGGTGACCCATCCCGGCACGACTCCAGGCAACGACACCGTTTTCTCATAACTGGTACCATTTAACGAATTAAGTGATCCGGACTGAAGTATCCGGCCTAACGGATCAACCACCTGGTAGGAATAGCTTGCATCAAAAGGCAGGTTATTTGAGCGGAATATGCATTGTCGCTGCTGAAACGTGATTGTAAATCCATTTGGGATATCATCAGTGACCCGGACAGATGAGGTGGTATAATTAAAAAATTTGATCCCGCCGTCGACCAGCAGATTGTTGTCAAAGTCAAAAAATGCAGCATTCTCGTAATGCGACCCCTGGGCCCAATAGGTCCGGCATCCTGAGGATACCCAATCCGGCTCCCAGTAAATAACACCGGTACCACCTTGCCGGTATACTTCCCTGGTGAGGTCTATCATCCATCTTGCTTGCTCTTCCGGGGATGATGGGGTGTATCCTGGGGCAATTTCATTGAGCACGTTTACCGCCTGGTCATGGGAAGAAGTGGTCCAGATACATCCCGTCTCCAGGATCATGACCTCTTTATCGCTGTAGTGCTGCCTCAGCCGGGAGATGACCTGACCTGTCTCCGCGATGGTAACCGGTTTGTGGTAAGGCCAGTAATAGGATAAACCAATGATATCAAAATCCGTCACCCCATGACTGATAAAACCATCCATGTACCATTCTACATTCTGGGGGCCGGCAATATGAAGCGCTATCCGGATCTCCTCTCCGGTTTCCGCAGATATTTCCCGCACCGCCCGTATGGCCGTATTGAACAAAGGGGCATTGCGTGACCAATCCAATTGCCATGGTGCATTTACGCCCGTTGCCATCAGGATATCCCGGTTTGTTTCGTTGCCTATCTGTACCATTTCCGGCAGCAATCCGGATGCATCAAGTTGCAGCAGTGTCTCACGGATGTAGTTATAAAGGGAATCTTCCAATACCGGCAGGTTATTGACAATGTCCGCCCAGGCTTCGGGAGCCCATTGCCGGGACGGATCAGCCCAAAAATCACTTAATTGGAAATCCAGCAGCACCTGCATCCCATAATCTTTAGCCCGCCGGATACTCTTCATCACATCTGGCAGGTCGGAATAACGTTTCCCCTGATTCAGCTGGTCGTACCAGGATGGATTATGCCAGAGGCGATATCGTGCCAAAGCACAGCCATGATCCGCAAATATGCTGTACAGGTCCTTCGCTTCATTTCCTTCCTGGTAAATGACTCCACAATCCTCCATTTCATTCACATACGAGAGATCTGCACCCAGCAACAAGTCCTGGGCATGCAGCGACATACCCCAACACAGGATCAATCCCGTCCGGGTCAGACGACGTAAGAGTGCTTTTTGGAACATGTCAGAGGCGTAAGGCGTGCCAAATGAATTGATATCCGGCATGATTGTAATGGTCTTTTTCGACCAATACCTCGGTCTCCATGATACAGCGAACCGTGGTTACAATGTTTGCGAATAACAAAGGCAACAATTGCTGGACAGCGATTTCGCGAACCAGCCCTTTGCGCATGGCCTGATCGAACCAATGGACCAGGTCTGAAAACAAGGCATCCGTTTTAGCCTTAACCTCTTCGGTGAAATGGCTGGAATTAAAATATTGCTGGGCAAAATCAAATGCAGCCTCGTGAGCCAACCAGAACTGTGTCGACGCCAGGTATAGACTTCTCAATGCTGCTTCCGAAAAATCATCCTTATGATCACGCAAGACTTTTTTCAAGGCATGCATATGATCCGTCTGAACGGACTGATAGGCGGCTTCCAGCAGATGCCAGTGGGTCGGGAAATAACCACCCAGTACCGAAGGGGTCACATTGGCCTCCTGCGCTATCTTTGCTGATGATGCACCTTCCAGTCCATATTGACTGGTCAGGTGGATCGCAGCCTGAATGATCTCTTTTGTCTTATCCATAGGGCTGAATTCACCGGGCTAAGTTAATCCGATCTGCCATTCGATGCTAAAATTTTGAATGTTATACCTGATTTTCTTTCGGTCACTGGTCCGCCAGTGCCTGGCGGATATGGGCCAGGTGATGCCGGCAGTGCCAGTCGTAAAGGGCCAGCGCGACATCCAGGCGATAAGCCCTGTTGTTCTCCGGATGGATGTACTCTCTGGACCAGTCTTCCGAAAATAGACTTTCCAACAATGTTACCCAACGGGCGTGGATGCCTTTCAGGATCCCCAGCGAAACCTCCACCGGTAATAAATAATCGGCCTGCTCAGCCCACCGGTCTTCGTAGTAAGGTTTGATGGTCGGCGTATCTTCCGTCAGGGTTAATTTAAACCGGATGAAGCTATTAGTATGACTGTCAGCTACATGATGCACAATTTGCCTTATTGTCCAACCACCCGGTCGGTAGGTTCTGGCCAATTGATCATTATCCAGATCGTGGACAAGTGCACGCACCTCTTCAGGAAATGCCGACAAGGTTTTAATAAAGCGTTCCCGGTCTGCTTCATCGACAATATCAGGGCTCTGAAATGGGCCAATCGGAAAACGAAGATCTTTTTCCATGCGGTTTTGTTGCGACTAATTTTCTTGGGGATATTGATCCGGATCCAGGCCGGGGACGATTTTTAAGGCATTCTTATAGTACAGCTTCTCCAGCACCTCATCGGGAAGATCCAGGCCGTACATCCGCCAGAAAGCATGGTATCTTTTGTAATAAGGGAAATATTCATCCGCCGTCTCCAGGACCCTGAAATAAGTATGATACTCTTCCGGATTGTACGAGTCTTTGCCAAAAAGGACACGATCCTGGTATTTGGTAAGAAAAGCCTTTGCTGCCCGGGGCTGACGCCCTAACTCCGCGATAACCGCGCCTATTTCCGTGTACATGTTCGGCATGGCGTCCAGAAGCTGACCCAGCGTATCCAGATTGTTGGCAAACCATCCCAGGTGTGCATTGATAAAAGTGGTGTTCGGGTGTTTTCTGAAAATATCATGCTGTTCGGAGATGATCTGCTCCCAACTGGCTTCAAAATCGGCACGCCTGCGTCCCGAACGTACCTTTAACTCCAGCCACCTTTCGTTTTGTTCGTCCCAGGGTTGCCAGAAAGGGGCGGGGTCGGCAGCATGGATCAGCACCGGCATACCCAGTTCGCCGCATTTTTCCCAGACGGGATCCAGTCGCGGATCATTGATCGCGATCCGTTTGCCTTTGGAATCTTTATTATCCATCCCCTGGGATTTGAAGATCTTCAGTCCGCGGGCTCCATTGTGGTAATCATTTTCCAATTGGGAAACGGTGCTTGCCGTAAAATCGGGATCGTCAATGCTTCGCAATTCAATATTGGCAAATACGATGAACCGGCCCGGTAGGTACCGCTGTGCACTGTCTACCATATTTTTCAATGGCAATCCGGTTCCTCCGCTCAAATTGATCATTGCCTGCATATGCAATTCGTCCATCTCCCTGCCCAGCTTTTCGAAATAAGCCCGGTCCAAACCACGCCAATGATGACTGTGTACATCAACGAAAGGAAATTTAGCCCGGCTGGTGGGATGCTCCGGCACCACCAGGGTGGAAGGCGGATCGTATTTCTCCCAATCCATCACGTCTGAGCTGGATTGCTGGGCATTCATAGACACATAAAAACCAAGTAACAGGATTGCTAAGGCAAGCGATTTCATAGGCATAACAGATTGTTGTTTCAGACTAAGTTAGTTTTTATCTGCTGATCAGCCATCGCTGATCACACTTTATCGGGTAAATGCAGCTATTTGGCTTGTCCCGGAAGATCAAAAAGAGCGCGGAGATATTCAGGCATGTGCGCCTGCAACCGGGGCATCAACTCCCGGACAATATCCGGAGACCCCGTGGCCAGATTTTGTGACTCATTCGGATCTTGCTGATAATCAAATAACTCGGTATAGATTTTTCCGTGATCCAGGTACTGTGTCAGCCGGTATCGATTCGTCCGCATGCTGATTCCTCTTTGCCAGAAACTGAATGCAGCCGCAGAAGGATCGTCGGGTTCTCCCTTAAGATTCGCAAGGAGGGACTTACCTTCCGCAAAATCTGGCATCCCCTGCCCCAACACTTCCAGGATAGTAGGAAAGATATCGATCGTTTCTACCGGCTGCAGAATGTGCCTGGCTGGTAGCGTATCAACGGGAAGGTTCATAATCAAGGCACTGCGTAATGCATATTCCGACAGCGTATGTTTTCCCCATACGCGCTGATCTCCCAGATGCCATCCATGGTCTCCCCAGATGACGATCAGCGTATGGTCCCTGAGGTGACGATCATCGAGTGCCTGCATCAATAACCCGATCTGTGCATCAATATAGCTGACACATGCCGCGTACGCCCGTCGCAGATCATAGGCATAGGCTGCCGAAGCAGGGTGTTGGAGATCAGGATGCTCCTGAACCGCCAGGTATTGATTAAACTCTCCGCTCGCGTGCAGGCTGGACGGATCTGCGCCGGCAGGGACATCCTGAACCGGAATCGGTGGCAGCGAGTCCCCGGCATACAGGTCCCAGTATTTTTGTGGTACCGTCCAGGGCAGATGCGGCTTATAATAACCAACCCCCAGAAAAAAAGGATTACCGCAATTTTGCAGGGTATCCAGCAGAGACAATGCTTCCCTGGTTATCATCCCATCCGGATATATGGTATCCGGCCCCGCTGTCACCTCGAATGGCGGCACCTCTTTATGCCTGCTCTGTCGGTTGCTGCCATCGGCATAGCCAAAAAATGCATTCCACCCGGTACCCCAACGCCCATAGACCCGTGGTTGAAGGTCCCAACTATACGGTAATTCTTCCACCTCGGAGGGATCGTCTTCATAACCATAAACCCGGCCATCCGGTGCGTGGGTGATCTTTCCTACCGCAGCAGTCCGGAAACCTTTATTTCTGAGCAGTTGAATGAAATTTTCAGGCATCACTCCTTCCGGCTTCCCGGCGGTTAACCGGGCAAATACATCGTTAGACAGATGATCCGGAGTGGCCGGTCTCCGCCCCGTGAGCAGACTGTACCGGGATGCCCCGCAGGTAGGCACCTGCACATATTGCCGGTCAAAAACAAATCCTCTGGCAGCCAACCGGTCCAGATTTGGCGTATGCATGTAGGGCAGGTTGTAACAGCCCAATTGAGGCCTGAGATCATCGATGGCAATGAACAGGACATTCAGCGGAGGTGTAACTTTTGGCTGGAGTCGACAACCCGTCAGAATGATGATCCCAAAAATCAGGATCTGTGCTCTTGGCATCTTTATCATGATGTTGGGCTTTGGATTAGGACGTAAGCACCCCGGTCATGTAGTCAAAGTAAGGCCGCATGGCAATATAGGTCTTCACCACTTCACCGGGAAACTGCGGCGACACAACTTCTGCATCGGTAAAGGGCCTACGAACGATCCAGGATTTCATGCGAATGAGATCGATGGCCGGATCGTCATTGGTGAATCCCCGGGGAGCAGATTTTAATGCTTCGCCCTCCAGTTGTCCAAAAAGCTGCACAAAAGCCGGGTCTGCCAGGATCTTCCGTATTGGGCGGTCGTCTGCCGAAAAAGCGGACCGGATCAACAAGGTGTCCGGGGCATTCGGGCCAAAAAATCCACCGCCAACAAATGAACCGCCGGGCTCCAGATGAAGATAATAACCACCTCTTCGCTTTGCCGTAGCTCGCGACATGCTTAAGCCAAAGTAGTTTTTGTATGGAGATTTGTCTTTGGAAAACCGGGTATCCCGATAGATACGAAAGAGTTTGATCCCATCCAGAACATCGACCTGGTTCATGGCATGCCACAAACTGTTCTTAAAGGCCTCCAGGTTTTCTTTAGTGGCTTCGTACCAGTCCTTGTGTTCCTGAAACCATTCCCGATTGTTGTTGACCGTAAGTTCTTGCAGAAAGGCGAGCGTCGGGACTTCGATGGGAGTCATGGTGCGCTATTTTCGAATTAAGATACGAATGCCTTTTTAACCCTGCCCCTTAATCTTCGTCTTCCAGCTCGAAAAGTTCTTCTACCCGGACTTTAAAATACCGGGCCAACTTAAGTGCCAATACGGTCGAGGGAACGTATTTGTTACGTTCGATAAAATGGATGGTCTGCCGGGACACGCCAATGATTTGCGCCAAATCTTCCTGGGACAAGTCGTGCATGGCTCGATGGATTTTCACCTTATTCTTCATCTTCCCGCTGCCTCCTCCAGGATCGTTTCATCCATTCGTAACAAACGATATAGATGATGAGAAATGAAAACAAATTATAGATTAATACGGATAAAAAAGCATCGCAATAGACCGTCCAAACGACTGCAAACAGCAAAATGGAGTAAATCCAGCTGGCCCGGATAAGCGCTTCCAGGCGAATGAACCGAGTCCCTTCATCTTCAAATTTCTCCTTGCTGAAGCCAATTGCGATAAGGGCAATCCAGACCAGTGAAAAGGCCAGTTCATCGGTCAGATCCTGCGTACCGCAAAAGATATCAGAACCTCCCAATTCGATCACCAATCCGGGGATCTTATAATCAAAATGAAGGACCATAACACCAAATACCAGTGCCGGCACCAGCAGGATCCACCCGGGCAGCCGAAAGCGATGAGGTAACAACCATTGTGATTTCATTGAATGTTGATTTTGTAAAGTTATTTTTACAAATGTAAAGTATAATTAACTTTATGTGCAATAGATTTAACATTCTATTTTTCAAGTTTTATAAAAATCACCCAAAAGGTTGATGGCCCACAATGGCAGTTGTACATATTTTTGCCTGAAAGTCAACGTTTTATGAAATTTATTTTTACACTGATATTTGCCGTATCCTGTTTCTTTCTCCAAGCAAAAGTATATTATGTTAAATCCGATGCTTCCGGATCCAGCAATGGATCCAGCTGGATCAATGCCTACAAAGACTTACAAAAAGCCATCGACGCCGTCCCGGCAGGCTCAGAACTATGGATCGCAGAAGGCACCTATCATCCGGCGGCAAAATCCAAGCCTTACCTCATTAAAAAATCATTGCGTTTATATGGCGGATTTACCGGCAAAGAGTCAAAATTGGAAGATCGTGACTGGACCACTTATTATACACGACTTTCGGGAGACCTGACAGGTGATGATATTGAATCGTATACGGAGCACCGCTCCGATAACGCTTACCATGTGATGGAGATCTCGCTGTCAGGCGGAACGGTATATCTTGATGGAATTTATATCACCAATGGAACCGGTAACCCCAACGGTAACTCAACCAATTTATATGGGATTGGCGGAGGGATCCTCGTTTCCGGAGACCTCGAAATGTCACATTGTTATTTCCTTTACAATACAGCAAATTATGGTGGTGCAATTTTGTTGTTAAAGGGATCGATCCAGATGGAAGATTGCCAACTCCAATACAACCATTCCGCCTATGCCGGCGGAGCGGTCTATCAGCCCAACAATTCCACCTCTTTTAGTGCCACGAACTGTACATTCAAATACAATTCAAGCGATGATACCGGGGGAGCCTTTTCCACTAACCTGGCTAACATCAGCTACCTCACCAATTGCCTCTTTGAAGAGAATAAAGCGGCGCGTGGCGGAGTCATCGAAGTTACCTTTGGTGCCAAGGTGACCTGTACCAGCTCCAACTTCAACTCAAATTCAGCCAGCTATCTGGGAGGAGTCCTTTTTGTGAATGGTTCGAACTCGACACTGACTGCGGTAAAATGTGATTTTGAAAAAAATACCCAGTGCTGTAATGAAAATGGAGTCGGCGGCGGCGTGGGGGTAGTTGCCTACGAAGCGCTATTGAAATTTGACCGATGCAACTTTAAATACAACACTACGGAAAACCTGGGAGGGTGCTTTTTGATGGTGGATGCCGACATGGCTGCGGATCGGTCCGATTTTACGGATAACGAGGCTGGCTCCGGCGGGGCAATCTATCTTGCGAGGGAAGAAATAAACACCTCTTTGTATATGACTGATTGTGACCTGTTGCGAAATAAAGCATCGTTTTCAGGGGGCGGCATTTACAATCAAAGTGGCTATTTATCCGCCAAGGGGGGCTTTATCTCTAGCAATTCGAGCGATGAATACGGAGGTGGAATAGCCTCGTATGGGCCATACAATAAGGTAATTCTGGCCGACATCCGCTTCCAACAAAATAAATCAACCGTGATAGGGGGTGCAATAGACCTTGATGAAGACGCAGCATGCACCATTGAAGACTGCTCTTTTGAAAAAAACAACTCTGGCCAGGGAGGCGCCATTGCATCAACCAACGACGCCATGAAGAGCAACTATGGGGTTACGATCCGCCGCTCGCACTTTACTCAAAACACAGCCACAGAAGGGGGAGCCGCCGTGTCCATGTTCAATCACAACCTTTGGATGGAAAACTGCCTGGTGGAAGAGCATGATATTCGTGGCTCGGTATACGATGGCATTATCTACCTTAACGACTACGATAATTATGACGACTCAACCTTTCTGATCAACAACACCTTTGCAAACAACACAACAAACAAGGGATTTATCATTGAATTCCAGGAAGGTGGGGATCAGAGCCGCTTAATATTACAAAATAATGTATTTGATAACAATGGCTCAGAGATAGGATTGGAAGCGGGCAAGTTGTCCGTAACTTCCAGGGGCGGCAATGTGTGTGCATCCGATAAAATGGATCGGTGGCTTACGCACTCCAAGGACAAAACCAATCGTGATCCCAAACTAGGAACGGAATATAATTTATTAGCTGGGAGTCCGGCAATTGATGCCGGAGTTGCCGATCGTGCACCCCAGGATGACTTCAATGGCAACAGCCGCGAAGGCGCTATCGATGCCGGAGCCTTTGAAGCAATCGGGTTATCTGCCATCTTCATAACGGCGCCTTGGAAGGGTAACCTGGAATTGCTTGGCAATCCGGTCACTGATCACGCAAACCTCCGCATCACTACCCAATCCGCCGAGCAGATCCGAATTGAGTTGATTGGTTCCTCCGGACGGATTGAATCATCCTGGCATGAATTCAAATCTCGCGGCAATCAAACCTTCCTCCTTCCCTTGCCCACGGTCTCATCTGGCAACTATTGGTTGCGCGTTTGGATCGAAGACCAATATCGGTCCATACCCTTACTTATTCATGGTCAATAGACGTTTCATCCAACGGGAATAAGGAGCCCAACGTGAGTTGGCTGCCTCTTCCATTTCCGAAATGTAATTATTGGGCCATATCCTTAAAGGTCACTTTCCACAGTCCCCGCACATCACCAAGCTTGTAACCGGTCGCCTGATCATCCGGATAGAGCGTATGAATAGCGGCCAGTGTACTGTCGGTTATGTCAACACCTGGCTGTCCGTGACACTGTAAACAAGCTGGCATACTCAACAAGATCGGCTGGTAATAGATAACGTGATCATTCCGGACAAGTACCGTATCTCCCTGCACTTTTCCGTTGACATAAGCTTCGATCAGCGCCAATTCTTCCGGTCCATCGGGTTTGTTGGCTACATTCCGGATTTTATTCGACGTCCTCCCGATAGTGCATTCATAAACCCGATCGAGACTGTCAATCTTTGGGTTATCGATTGGATGCATAAATTGCAGGGCGTATTCTGTCCCACCTTCATTAAGTGCATCATTGACTTCCTGGAAAAAAGTTTGTTGAGCAAGTGATGCTACTTCCTTGCCTTTGGCGGAATAAGCTGCCAGGTCTTTGGAAGAATCCGGGCTTCCGGCTTGTGGCCCGCAGGCGAAACATATGGATAGCACTGCGAATGAAAAGACAATTTTTTTCATGGAACACAATTTTCCCAATTTATTGGAGGTTCCATCAGAAATAACATGATATAGATTGGCCGGCTGGATGGTATATATCAATAACCTGCCGGATCCCGGATCAAAAACGGGGTTATGACCAGATGTGTCGGAAAATCAGCAACTCCGAAACCTCATTGGTGATCTTCGCGGAAGGTGATCTTCCACAAGCCACGCACATCATTCATCTGATATCCGGTGGCCCGGTCCTCCGGGTAGAGTTCATGCAGCTTATCCAGTGTGGAAGTGGCAATATCGGTGCCCGGCTGTCCATGACACTTCAGGCAGGTCTCCAGACCGATTACGATGGGACGGTAAAACACGGCATTACCAGCCTGGCTGATCACGGTATCACCGACGATCTGGCGATTGACATAATCCATCATGAGCGATTCTTCTGCCGCTGTTTGCGGATGTTGATCGGGATTGCGGTTCCGGTCCGAGACACGCTGGATGGTGCAATGATATGCCTGCGATAGGCTATCCATGATCGGGCCGGCATTGCCATGGCAAAAGGGGATGGCATAATCCGGTCCGCCTTTTTGCAAAGCTGCCTTGACCTGACTCATCAGGTGATTCTGCGCTGCCGTAGCCACCTGCTCCCCTTCAGCATACCAATCCACTGCCACATTTGGCGCTTCTTCCGGTGATTTATCCGCGTTGGTGCAGGCCATTAATGACACAAAAAACATCAGCAGTGGTAATATCCGGACCATGGCTTGTTCATTTTATTACACAAAGAAAGTTAATCCTGACCTGGTATAGTGTGATACGTATTACGGGACGCCATCATCAGGTTGCCTTCTCTGGAGTACTGGCTATGCGACTACCGTTGCTTTTCCAGGGCCAGTTGACACATTGCGGCACATCTGTATAGAGCACCAGATCGGCTTTCCCTTTGCAGACCATCGTCGTCACCTGGTGGGATGCCAGTAACCTTTTCGCCGTCTCCAGCGTATGACCACTGACCGAAACATCATCCACCAGTAAAACATGCCGCTTAGGTACAGCAGACAGATAGAAGGGCTCCAGTAATTGAGGTTCCGCATATCGCGGTGCATTGAGCGGGTCACGAAAATTGAGCCATAGGATCCGCAAGTCTTTACCCAATTGGTGGGCGACCATCGCTGCCGGAACCACCCCGCCGCTACCGATACCGATAACCAGGTCAATGTCCTCCGGAAATGCCAGCATTTTCATGCGCTGGCTGATGGATGGAAAATCAAGTGTGACTTTGTTCATAACGTACAAATAGCAAGGTAAGAACTGTCAAAATCACCAATCCGGGTAAGGCATTTACAATCGAACCAGCCCAAAAAGTCCAGGGTGTAGTATCCTGAAACAAGCCAATCATCGGTGCCGATATGCATTTGGTAAGCACATATGCCAGCGGGCCACTAACCCAGATGAGCGCTCTGTTCTTAGCCAGTAACCAGACCCAGCTGGTAAAGATACCCAGCTCCAGGCTTAACAGCCAGACCAGTTCCCAAACCGGCATTCCGGTGATCAGATGATTGACAACAGGTGCCAATATACCGGCTAAAAATCCAACCCGCCATCCGAGCAGCAATACGCCAGCGAGTGGAGCATAAAACATAGGTAAGACCCGGGCACCTGCAGGAACCGGGCCACTCAATGGGATTAAATGAATGACCATTGGGGTAACAATGGTCAGTACCAGAACAAGTATGGTTTGAGGTATTACACCCAGATTCATCCATGTTGATCGTGTCTCCGTCGTATTCATAAGCAAACCTTTCGAGAGTGATCAATTGCACTTCAGCCAAGTTAAAGCATCTGCTGCAGAATGCTTAAATTACTACTTTCTTTTATCCTAATCATCACGTCATGCATTCTCGCCGAAAATTTATCGAATCGCTTATGGTACTAACTTCCGGTATGATGTTGCCATGGAGCAATGACCCAATCGAAGGGCAATTAAGCGGCAACCGGGATCGTCTGGGACCTCTACTGCCTCTGCGTAAGCTTGGATCAACTGGTCGTGAAGTCACCATGCTGGGTACCGGGGGCTATCATGTCGGATGGACCACGGAAAAAGATGCCCAGGCCGTCATAGAGCGCTCTCTGGAACAAGGCATCCGATTCTTTGACTCGGCTTACAGTTATGGTGACGGGCAGAGTGAGCGCCGCTATGGCAAATACCTGACCCCACTTTACCGGGATCTGGTGTTTATCATGAGCAAGAGCACGGCAACAACCTATGCCACCGCCCGCCAGGAGCTGGAAGAATCCCTCCGGCGATACAATGTGGACCATCTCGATCTGTGGCAGATCCATGCCTTGTCATCACCCGATGATGTCGATGCCCGCATCCAGAACGGAGTACTGCGCCTTGCTGAAGACGCACTCAAAGAAGGCAAGGTAAAACACGTCGGGTTCACCGGC
Organism: Lewinellaceae bacterium; assembly: GCA_020636135.1. Taxonomy (NCBI): domain Bacteria; kingdom Pseudomonadati; phylum Bacteroidota; class Saprospiria; order Saprospirales; family Lewinellaceae; species Lewinellaceae bacterium. The sequence continues at coordinate 665,631 of JACJYK010000001.1, read as the reverse complement.
CATGCCAGCCCCTACGCCCATCTCCGGATGATCGAACAAGCGGGTAAAAGTGGTTTGTTTTCCACCTTGCAAATGCCCATCAACCTGGTTGATGCCGCCAGTGAGCACAGCTTTGTCCGGCTGGTCATCCCCAAAGCCATCGAAGCAGGCCTGGGCTTGCTGGCCATGAAAACATTGGCTGATGGACGGTTTTTCCCTAAAAAAGTCATGGAGTCACGTACCGTCTGGACCTCGGACAATCCGGTTGTACCCAATCAGATCAGCGTGGAGGATGCCATTCATTTTGCCTGGAGCATGCCCATCAGCGTACTGATCACCGGAGCTGAAAATGTTGATTTCCTCCAGGAAAAAGTCGACCTGGCCAGGTCATTTATCACCATGGGCGAAAAAGACCGCTCGGACCTGATCGATAAACTGGTCCCCGTAGCAGAGGAAGGGAAGGTGGAGTATTATAAGGCGTAATAACGTATTTACGTATTTAAGTGTTTACGTGTTTACGTGTTTAAGTCTTCTTGCTAGCTCAATTCGACGTCTGCTGTCTGGCATCCAGTCTATGGTGAGTCCCTTGCTCATACCCAAAGGCGATCTCGATCAGGGTAGGCTCATCGAACAACCGGCCCAGAAACTGGATTCCCGCCGGTAACCCTTCCGGATTGAAGCCCATAGGCACGGTGAATGCCGGCTGGCCGGTGGCCGGTGCAATAACCTGACTGTTGTCGCCGCGATATTCCTCCTCAAACCGGTCGATGTGCGCCGGTGGATAATTCCAGGTTGGGTAAATCAGAGCATCAATAAGCTGATCGTCCATGACCTGCTCGATCGCTTTGCGAAAGGCCAGCCGCAATGGATCATCAAATGGGGTTCCACAAGGAATATCGCCTTCCGGACGGTCCAGGTGGCTGCGCTGGTATTCCAGCCGCCGGCGGGTATAGTCCGATTTGGTGCCGATCCGCAGTATGTCCTCAATAGTCTGTACACTATCGATCCGCGCCCGGTCCGCCAGATAGGTTTCGATATCGGTACGGAATTCTGCACACCACTGATTTTGTCTTAACGTGGCGAAATCCGGCACCTCCACCGAGTCCAGCACTTCGGCGCCCAATCGGCGCAGATCGTTAATTGCCTGCTCGAACAGCGGTCTGATACCCGGATCCATATCCTGAGTGAGTATGCGCAATACGCCTATCCGCTTGCCTTGCAGACCGTCTTTGCGCAAATAAGAAAGATAGTCCGGCTTGACATATCCTTCGCCGAAATAAGTCAGCGCATCTCCTGGATCCGGCCCTGCAGTAGCCTGGATGACACGGGCCGCATCGGTCACCGTACGGCACATCGGCCCACCGACATCGTTGCGCAGGTACAGTGGCACAATGCCCTGCCGGCTGATCAGCCCCAAACTCGGACGCATCCCCACGAGTGCGCAGTGGGAAGAAGGTCCCCGGATCGAATTACCCGTATCGGTCCCCAAACCCAACACCCCAATATTGGCGGCAATGGCAGCAGCCGTGCCCCCGCTCGAACCGGCTGGCACCCGGGTCGTGTCATAGGGATTGTGGGTAATGCCAAAGGTCGAACTCTGAGTGTGCATCGGGCTGAATGCCCATTCGGCCATATTGGATTTCGCCAGGATGATGGCACCGGCGTCGATCAGCTGCTGCACCATCCAGGCATTGGTCTCCGGAATAAAATTGACCAAAGCCATAGATCCGGCGGTCGTAGGCAGGCCGGCAGTTTCATAATTGTCTTTGACAATCATCGGGATCCCATGCAGCGGTCTCAGCGTACCGGTCTCTTTGAATTCCTGGTCCAGGGCGCGAGCTTGGGCCAGGGCATCCGGGTTGCGGTAGGTAATGGCATGGATAGCCGGATTGACGCTGTCCATCTGGTTGAAGTAAGCCTGAACAAGTTGTTCTGAGGTATATGTCCCTGCACGGTAGGCGGCGTGAATGTCTTCCACGGTGAGTTCTTTCAGGTCAATGCTGCGGGCAGGAGGGCTTTGATTACAGCTATTGACGATCAACATCAGGGAAATGATTAAGAAAACCGGAATCCGCATAGGACATTCTTTTCCTAAATATACAGGTTTCGTTCATACCCGGATCCGGGTCAGACCAGTCCCTGCCAGCATCTTATAAGATTTACATACAGAACAACTTTGGTTGGTTGAACACCGCTACTAAATGTATGGCAAGAAGCCAGCAACAATTTTTTTGTGGTGATCTCCGGGCGTTGTAATTTTCTATCCGAGAAATTTTGGTGAATAACCTAAACCGTTGGCATATGATCTTTTACCGGGTGCTTCTTTTCTCCGCCATTGCCGTCGCTCTGGTCATCTTTTATTTTTTTATTGTAGGTCTTGGTGATGGCTCGGTCAGCTCCCGCAATGGCACGTTGTGGTTTGCTTTCCTGGCAATAGCCAGTGGAGTGCTGGGCGGTGGGATATGGCTTCATCATCTGGGTTATACCGGATGGGCTAAGCTGGTTTTATCCATCCTGGCGGTACCGGGCTGGATCTATCTGTTCTATATCCTGCTGGTCGTTTTTTCAAAACCGCGCTGGAACTGATCCGATCAGGAAGCTTACACGATTTCCACCCAGTGTGTACAGGTAAACTCTGCTTTGCCAGGTAATGCGATGATACCATCTTTCAGGTGGAAAGGCCCCTCATAGTTTACTTCGTCTGCCACGCCATGCCAGGGCTCAATGCACACGAAAGGCGCTTCCTTGGATTTGGACCAGATACCCAGGTATGGAAACCCACTGAATCCGAATTTCCAGATCTCCTGGTCCTCCGGCCCGATGAGACTCAGTTCTTCCGACCGCAGACTGGCGAAGATCAGGGCATCCTGATCAAAGAGGTCATCGGTGATGGGTAACAACTGCGCATCATCCAGGATACGTGAAGTCTCTCCGGTCCGCAATCCGTCGGCTATCAATATCCGGTCTGTCGTTTCAGCCGTTTCGAATCGCAGCCCGTAGTCGCTTCTGCGGGTATCCGGCAGGACCGGCACATTGAATGCCGGATGCGCTCCCAGGGAAAAGAGCAACGGCTCCTCACCCGGATTGGAAATCTCATAGGTGATGTACAATTTATTTTTTTCCAGGGTATAAATGGCATCAAACTGAAATGCGAAAGGATACAGCTTTAAGGTCTCTTGCGTATCCTTCAACTGCAGTTTAATGGTCTTGTCATCCTGATGATCCACCACGAAGTCCATATCCCTTGCAAATCCATGTTGGGACAGATGATAGGCTTTGTCGTCCAGCCGGAAAGTATCATGAGCCAGTTTGCCGACAATGGGAAACAAGATGGATGAATGCCTTTTCCAATAGCGGGGATCAGCCTGCCAGAGATATTCCAGCTTGTTCTGATGGCTATAGATGCTGGCTAATTCGGCGCCGGTTTGCCGGATCCCAACACGCAGTTGTTCGTTTTGCAGAGTGAATGTTTGCATGGGCTAAAATTACATGGAAGAATTGTTACCTGCTTAAAAGAGCAGAAACAAAAGATCAGGTAACCGGTTAAACGTGGACTACGGCATCAAATTTCGACCAATTTAATGCCCGAAGACTCCTTCCTGAAAAAAATGAACCTGCAATTAAAATAAATCGTAGATTTGCGATGAACGATTGGATTTGTCATGAAAGTCCTCGCCGAACAAGTCATTACGGACAATTTCCAGGAGGAAATGGCACGCTTTGCCAAGGCGCTGGCCCACCCGACCCGTCTGGAAATACTCCGACTGCTCAGCTCGCAGAGCTGTTGTTTTACCGGGGACCTGGTGGAGGTATTGCCTATCGCCCAATCGACCATTTCCCAGCACCTGAAGGAACTGAAGAATGCCGGGCTGATCCAGGGTGAGATCAATCCCCCCAAAACCAAATATTGCATCAATCAGGAAAACTGGCGGAAGGCAAAATTGCTGTTTGCCGCATTTTTTGAATAGTTTTTTTTACATCTATAAATCGTTCATAGACGATGAACGATATAAAATATTAGACACCATGAAACAGGTGAAAATTCTTGGCACAGGTTGCCCTAAATGTCAAAAGACCATTGCCCTGGTCAAAGAAGTGGTCGCAGAATCCGGAGCAGATGTTGCGGTCGAGAAGGTGGAAGATATCATGGAGATCATGCGATATGATATCCTATCAACCCCGGCGGTAGTGGTCAATGAAAAAGTGGTCCTGGCCGGCCGCATACCCACCAAACCCGAGATACTGGACCTCTTGTCCAGGTAAATCAAACCTGTCTGGACCATGTTTGACTGGTTACAAAAAATAGCGGATGGGATCACCTACCGGTGGCTTCACCTCGAGCCCGGGAATCATCTGGCGGATGCCCTGAACTTCTTTATTTACGACAGCGTAAAGATCCTGCTGCTACTGACCTTCGTAATCTTTTTCATGGGCATCGTAAACAGTTATTTCCCCGTAGAAAAAGTCAGAAACTATCTTTCGCGCAACCGTTTTTATGGTTTCGAATACCTGATGGCATCGCTATTTGGTGTTGTCACCCCTTTCTGTTCCTGCTCTTCGGTACCACTTTTCATCGGTTTTGTAAAAGGCGGAATACCGCTGGGAGTGACCTTCGCCTTTCTGATCACCTCTCCTCTGGTCAATGAAGTGGCCATCGGATTATTCGTCGGGTTGTTCGGGTTAAGGGTCACGGCAATTTATGTTGTCAGCGGGATCATCCTGGGTATGACCTCCGGATTCATCTTGAGCAGGTTACGGCTGGAACGATACCTCACTCCATGGGTTCAGGATGTACTGGATCAAAGCCAAAAAGAAGAAAAGCATTGGCAGGCCAAGCCGGTGACCCTCCGGGAGCGGCTGCCGGGGATCTGGGCCGATGTCGTCAAGATCCTCCGGGGCGTTTTACCTTACGTCGTGGCTGGAATTGCCATCGGAGGTTTGATGCATGGATACATTCCGGAAGGCTTTTTTGAGCGCTATCTCGCCAAAGGTCAATTATTCGCCGTTCCGCTGGCCACTCTTTTGGCGGTCCCCATGTATTCCAATGCCAGTGGAGTCATCCCCATCGTACAGGTATTGGTAAGCAAAGGGATTCCGGTTGGTACCGCGCTGGCTTTTATGATGGCTGTCGTTGGGCTCTCCATACCGGAGGGGATGTTATTGAAAAAAGTAATGACCATCAAATTGATTGGAATATTCTTCGGGGTGGTGACGCTGTGCATCATCCTGTCCGGATATCTGTTTAACATCATTCTTTAAAAAACACAACAACATGAAAGCATTTCTAGTATTTCCGTTTGTTTTTATGCTGGCCATGAGCTGCAGTTCAGGACAAAGCAACAGCACCTCATCCGCTGCAAATATCGCGGCCACCCGCATCGAATTGATTGATTTTTATGGCACACACCGCTGTGAAACGTGTATGGCCATTGAAGCCAATTCTAAATACACCGTGGACACGTATTTCCAGGATGCGCTTAAATCCGGCAAGCTCCTATTTAAAACAGTGAATGTGGATGAAGAGAAAAACTATGCCCTCGCTGAAAAATTTGAAGCAGCAGGCACCTCCCTGTTTATCAATGTAATAAAAGATGGCCAGGAACAACATATTGATCTGACCAATTTTGCCTTTGAAAAGGGCCGGGATCAGGAGGCATTTTCTGCTGAATTAAAACAGAAAATCGAGGAACAACTCAAAGCATTGTAATGGATTTTTTACAATCGCTACTTGACAGTCAAAATTTCCCGGTATTATCAGCCCTTATCCTTGGCCTGATGACCGCCATCAGCCCCTGCCCTCTGGCAACAAACATTACCGCCACTGCTTACATTGCCAAAAATATTGCCTCCAGTAAAAAGGTATTACTCAGTGGTATTTTGTATTCATTGGGCAGGGCTTTCAGCTATACGGTCATTGGATTGATCCTGTATTTCGGCGCCAGCAAATTCCATATCGCCCGGCTGTTTCAGCAAAATGGTGAAAAATGTCTTGGCCCGCTCCTGATCATTATCGGGTTGATCATGCTGAATGTGATCCGGCTGAATTTCCTGGGCAAAACAAATTTTCTGGACCAATTTTCCGGGCGTTTGCGTGGGCAGGGATTATGGGGCTCCTTTATTCTGGGGATCATTTTCGCCCTGGCATTCTGTCCGTACAGCGGAGCTCTGTATTTCGGCATGCTGATCCCTATGACCATCTCCAGCGCCTCGGGATTGTATTTACCCCTGGTATTTGCACTGGGTACCGGATTGCCAGTGGTTTTATTCACCTACCTGTTGGCGTATGCGACCCACCTGGTCAGCGGCACTTTTCAAAGGATCACCCAAATAGAACGGGTTATGCGCTATGTGACGGGGAGTGTTTTTGTATTGGCCGGTCTTTATTACGTCGGCATTTTTTCAGGCATTATTTAAGAAATTATCGACCATGAAAGTCAAAAAACAACATACTCCAGGCAAGCAATACATGCAAAGAGCAAGTTATTTTTGAGGCAAAGAAACACCCACCTATAGTTTTAATCCCTGAGATCGAATTGCTTTGTAAAGAACTCGCCCATGAGCGCGAATTGATCCCTGAGGTCACAATACAAAAGCTGGATGCGCTTAACGTTATTTGCAGGGCAAATGGAAACAAGACTTAACCCCTCAGTTTGTAGGACATCTGCATACACAATTCCCGCCGAAGTCAGCTTGGTCAGCTCTGGCTGGCTGGTGGGCATGGCCGCTAAAGGCCCCTTAAGGAATTTTACAAGTAAAGTCCGTCTGAATAGCCCTTAAAATTGGAACGCATTGATAATACCCGTTCCAACAACTCTTGCCCCTTCGCGAATAAGGAATGCAGTACCGGGCACCGACAATAAATCACCTACATAATGTACTCTAATCAGGTTAACCAGAAAGGTAACTTTTGCACGCTCACCCGGGAAAACAATCAAATCGGAGTTTAATTCAACATCCATATTCTTAATTGAACCCGAGTCTTGCTTCGAATAATAATATTGATCCCCGATCCATAATTCAGGCAGGGACTCAGGTAAAAATCCTATCACCAAATTGGGCCGATAGCCTTGCCTGATCTCATTCTTCCTGCCGAAATCAGAAAATAGGTATATTTCAGCCTCCATTTGTGCAAATTGCATCCTCATTTACTTGCTTGAAACAATATCGGCCCTTTGAAACTCATGAGGCTATTTTAGGCTTTTCATTGCTTTGATTTAAAGCGGACGAAATAAACTACGTAAGGTATCAGCACAATCATCTCAAGGCGAAAGACCAGGTCCACAGACTGATCCCCTTCAATAAATGGCCAGATAAACCCAGTAAATAAACAACACAAAATACCAATAGATCCATCTATTATGGCAAACTGTTTGGCGTAATTATTTCCGGTTAATGACAAATATCCAACGAGCAACTTTAATCCAACCAAAATTATAAGCAAGACATCTAATATCGAACTCCCCTCAACAGATGTAATTCCGTACAAACTGATTGGTACGTTGTATCCAATAATCAGCAGCACTAACGAAACAATCAATGGCAGACCAAGGAGCAAATACAATAATAAAATCCCCTGAATCCACCAGGGATGCAGGCTGAGATTAGCCTTATAATTCATCAAATACACTTTTTCATATGCACCATGGTATTCTGGTTATTCGCCCAAGGTTACTTCCAATTGTCAAATAAGTAGTTCCGGCGCCAACTACTGAAAGTTGTCCAAGTGTAGCTTCATCTATATTGAAGGCGTAACCCTTATCCAATTGACGCAATGGGACTTTAGCCAATGTTCTGCCTGTAATTAATTCCTGAATGAATAGCGTGTCGTAATTTGTTCTATTGGCTTCAATGCTAATTTGAAACTCGCTTTTCTTGTCACACGAAATCAGGATTGTCATCAGTCCTAAAACCAGAATGCTAAGTACTCGCAATTTCGTCAGGCCCATTTATTTCAATTTTAAAAATCGAGCTGCATTATCATAAAAAATACCTTCTTTTTCTTTTGCTGTAAGGAAATCCAGACTATTAAGAAAATTAATTGATTTTTCAATAGCATATGGCCATACCATTTGGTCTGACCCAAACATCACCCGGTCTAAATAACCCGAATGTTTTGCGTTCATCAGAAATTCTGTTACCGTTCGCTGAGTATTGGGCTCAACCCAAAGCATAACCGCGATATCCGTATATAATTGGGGATAATAGGCCATAAGTCGCAAAGCATGTTCGTGCCACTCTTCTCCACCGTTATGCATCAAATAAATCCTCAGCTTCGGATATTTCACCAATACATCTTCAATTAAATAGGGATCACCCTTGATCAGCCTTGCTTTCGGAGACCATGAATAAGTTCCTCCCGGATCGCCTCCCCCTGTATGAACTGCAACAGGAACATCATACCTTTCGCAAATACGTAAATAAGGCTGCCAGATTGGATCGCTTAGCGTAGTACCACTATAATATGCTCCAATTTCTCCAAATACTTCAATTTTTCCGTCCTTGACCATTTGCTCAAACTTAATGCTGTCCAAGCCATAATCATCAGGTGAAAAAATCAATATCCCTCTGATTACCTGATTATCATCATCCTTTGCAGCCCATTCCTCGACACTTTGAGGGTTACCACTTACCATGGCTTTAACAATGTTCCATTTTTTAAAAGCTGCAAAAGTTTCAACCCGATGTACTTCTGCATTTGAAGCACCTTTCATTCCATAGTAATCGGTCGTTGGTTCTCGTTCACCAAAGTCAGCATCCGAATAGGAATGAATGTGCATATCTATAATTTTGGTCTGCGCACGTACAAGTGAGCATTGAAAGCAAAAAGCAAGTAAAACAAGGATCGTTTTAGGCATATAATGATGATTTGAATGTAAAAAGCCAGCTGCTTTACCCTTTCAGGGTACATCGTTGATACTTGGAATTGTTTCAACTTTAGGAATTGTTCTCTTCTTTCAGGTTGCTAAACATCAAAGTATCCTAAATGTACATTGAGATCATTGACATTCCAAATGGCACCATCCAGTTGTTCTATTTCCGGATAAGGGCAATACCCTCAGAGACTTTCAGCCCATCTGCTGACTGGCCAAGCCATGATACACATCGGCATAGAACCCAGGATGATTCAAATCATTCAAACGCAATAAAAAGATAGTTTACATTTGTAAGTGAACATTTACTAACATGTCATGTCCGGTAAAAACAACATAGCGGCAGGCCTCCTCTTTATGGCCTTATTCATGGCCTATGGCTTCTTACTGATCTACCTGCGGGACTTCGCGACGGATAAAGCCCAGTGGATCGCCCAATATGGCTCCGGCAAGCATTTTGAAGTGCGGCTGGCTCACGTCCATGGGAACCTGTTTGCGCTGCTGAACGTCCTCATCGGCTTCCTGCTGGTACATTTCCACGACCGGATTGCCCGGGCAGGCCTCGTGTCCTGGCTGGGGATAACCGGCATGCTCATGCCCCTGGGTATCCTGGCCGAGGTCTACCTGGATGCTCCACCGGTCTTTGTTCTGATCGGCGCAATAGCCATGACCATGGCGGTATTTCTCCTGGGTATCTCTTTTTATAACCTGAAAAAGCAGGCGTCGCAAACCCGTTAATGCCCCGAACCATGAAAGACCGGAAAGTCGAAATCCTGGAAGCCGCCGGAGCACTGCTGAACGAACAAGGCCTGGGCGGACTGACCATCAAAAATCTGGCTCGCGAAGTCCGTTTTACTGAAGCTGCAGTCTACCGGCACTTTGAAAGCAAAGAGGCCATCCTCGCCGGGCTCCTGGACACCCTGCACCAATCCCTGGCCAGCCACATCAAGCCCATCCTGCAAGACAACCAAGCAACGCCCCTGGATAAAATACAGCAGATCCTGAGCCGGCAACTCGATTATTTAATTGACCATCCGGAGTTTATCCCGGCTACCTTTTCGGAAAGCATCCTCAACTACAGTTCATCCGTTAACCAGCAGATGCTGACCATCATTGGCAAAATGCAAAACACATTAACCCAGCTCGTAGAGGCCGGACAATCCGCGGGACAAATAACCCGCATTATCCCGGCCGAAGACATCATGTCCATGTTGCTGGGGTCCTTCCGGTTTTTGTTACAGCGCTGGCAGATGAATCGCCGCGCCTTTAACCTAAAAACAACCGGGCACCAGCACATCAACCATTTAATTCAACTCATCCAAAACGAATAAACCATGAAATTTAAAAATTTAGCTTTCATCCTGCTCCTACCCTTGCTGGCCTGTCAGAATCACAACCATGGCGATCCTGAAGCTACCGCAAGCGTGGTATTAAACAATGGCCAGCGCTGGGAAGCCAATCCGGAAACCACCCAGGGCATCGAACAGATGCAAATACTCCTGAACGCCTTCGATCCTGCCGACACCGACCCGGATCACTACCAACAGTTGCACGCCGGATTAACCGCCCGGTTTCAGGACATCTTTAAGCAGTGTACCATGACCGGAGAGGCCCACGAACAACTGCATCATTACTTACTGCCGGTAAACACTTTGCTGGGTAAAATGGATAACGCCACCATTGCTGAAAACCAGGAAACCATCCATGCCCTGATCGATCAGCTGAACCAGTACAAAACTTATTTCCAATGAACTTACTTGATCAAATCACGGCCCGGGATAAGTCCATTGCCGTCAGTCCTATCCTCAAAGATGTAGCCACCGCCAGCATCATCCGCATCCAAAGCCAGGGCGTCCTCAATAAACACCAGAGCAAGACGCATGCACTGCTGATCCTGCTATCCGGCCAGGCCATTTACCGGGAAGACGACCGGGAAGTGATTCTGTCCAGACCAAATGACTACGTCCGGATCCCGGCACGAGTCACCCACGAATTGATCGCGCAGGAGGAAAGTGTCTTGTTGCTGATCCAATGAATGGTCCGGATGGTAAATCTTCATCCATGTTCAGAGGTACCGCCCTGATGCGATCTCTAAATCTCCCTGGTTTCAAAGGCAAATGCCTCCTTTGAAGATGTAAACAAATGGTAGGTGTTACGTTATTAATTTTTGCGAGAGCTGGCGTATTTTAGCCTCCTATTGGCGCAAATTAAAGCTCTTAAAAAGTGTCAACCATGCGCCTTTATAGGTGCCAAGTATGTGCCTTAACTGCGCCGAATACATAGAACGTGGGTGGATATGACAGAGCCGACTATGTGAAAGACTGACCATTATCCACTTTATTGACGGTGGCTACTATTCCCAGCGAGGTGGGGTATATTTATAAACAATCGAATATTTCTTGTCAATTGCATTATACTCTTCAGGAGTTTTTTCAATCCATTCTTCTCCTTTTGCCACTCCAATCTCCCTGAAGTAATTTTCAAAGCCTGAAGGTGAGTAAGAAAAAATCATCGTTAATACATCACTACCAATATTTTTAAGTCCGTGCCAAATATTTTTAGGCACAAACGCTATGCTTCCAGCACTAACTTTAAATTCTTTCTCTCCCAGGATAAATAAGCCGCGACCATTTTGTATATAAATAATTTCTTCCTCTCTTCCATGTTTATGAATAGGGATGAAATCATTTTCTACGATCTCCTCTTTACAAAATGACACTGAATTAATACCATGCTTTATTTTGTTAATCATCAAGGTGACTGGGGCCTGTCGACCAGCAATCAAATAGGTCTCTTGATTTTCAGGTTGACAAACAAACCCTTCTTTTAATGAGAGGTTACCTATTTCAGCGCTATTTAAAATATATAATCCAGGAAATATTCCCAGTATAGATGTAATTCCTGAGTTTCTAATAAATTGTCTTCTTGAGTCTTTCATTATTTTTTATCACTACTTACAGGAGTTTAAGTATCAATTCCTGATATAATTTATCATTTGTATTGTTCTGTACTGTGGCAGCTGAGGGTAAGTCAAAAATGAAAGTCGCATATGGCGTACCACCAGGGCTGTCAGCACGTGTACTGACCGACCTTAGTCGCGTCAGTAGTATATTATCAAATATAAGCAATAAAGCGTCTTTTAGGCGCTTGAGGAGTACTGAAAATCCAAGTATAGACCAGCCAGTGATCTGGCAGGCTCAGTACTCCTGAAAGTGCAGTTTGAGAATAGAAGTACAATCTCACCAATTATTTGATCCTTCCCTTTTATGAATACATAAGTAAAATCCCATGGCCTTTTTATAGTTCCGAATTGATGCCCGCTCGACTGAACGTCGGCAGCCCCTGTCGGAACGGACGGGTTCGGGCGGGCTCTTTGACCTGGTGACGTTGGTGATGGTAGCCTGGTCTGGTTTATGACACCTATTGTTGGGATCGATAGCAGCGTTGAAGCAGCCTGAAGAACTGGCAGGGAATACGACTGAACCATCGAAGGCTTGTCTGTAGGTGAATAGATCGTTTTTGTCTCCTTGCAACTGAAGTTTAAATCTATTTTGCTCTTCAGGACCTTGTAGAAATTGTCATTCGGATAGCCCACCCGACCACTGGCGGAATATCCGGGAAGAAGAAGTTCGTGAAGAGCTTTGGCTTATATTTCTTTACTCCTTGCATAGCATAATATTCGAAAAAGCAGTCATTTGTAGACAGTTTTTAACTTAGGAGTTTGTCAACACCCATCTTTGTTGTGTGGTGTATTTTCTATTGGTACAAAACATCAATAATAGAGTCCTTTTTTACTAAATATAAAATTGCTCTGTCTCGTCCAGACCAATTTCCTGTCGGTGGAACATAAATTTCAATTAACGCGTCTCCTCTTGCCTCCATTTCTTTTTGTCTTTTTTCATCCTCCTTCATGGCTCGCCAAATCTCATAAGCGTCAATGTGATTAATCATTAGAACAATAGTGTCCCTCTTAACATATAAACTATCAAGATAGAAGTCGGTAAGATTTACATCTGTCTCCTTTATTGCTAAGTAGTCCTTAGTTTTTGTAATTGCTCGTTTAATGTTAATGTCTGACGTGTCATAGTCCACGAGCCTAGGGTCAGGAATTGGGAATTGATCAGTCACATTTTTCTTGTCCACTTTGCATGCCATTAGAAATGTCAACAGTCCGAAAAATATTTGTGAGATCTGTTTCATGAAAATATGCGCGCTAACGGTTAGTATATGAAAAGTAGGCGGTTACAAAGCACCAAATTTTCGGTTAAGCACAAAGTTTGATACGAGCCAAAAGCCTTGAGTTTATTACTGTTTCGCCTATTTTTTATATACATTGTTAGCGGTAGTTTTTTTCTATTTTGTCTTAGCAAATTCCCTTTCCGTACTATTGTCGTTGATAATTTTCAATGCAACTACTTTCCCGTCTTGTTCTACTATTTTAATGCGAAAAAAATTAAACTCATTAGTCATAAAATAATTAGTCGCTAAAGGAATCATTTCACTTTTGGTTCCACGCCAATCAAAATAAAGCTTATTGTTATTGAATAAAATTTTTATGCTGCCATAATCTCCAACATAAGTATTTAACTTCTCAGAATCAATTTTCAACTCTGTAAGCTGCGGTTTCAAGCCATCTATATGCCATTGGTAGTTTGAACTATTTGCCGAATCTTTTGCCATTAGAACTTTTAAGGCTTCTATTTGTGCGTTAACAAGTGCTTGGTTTGCATCACACTTTACATCAGGATTCACTCCAGTTATTTCCCAATTTGTTTTAGTTCTCGGGTCAACGGGTCTTGCAAAAGGAATATGAGCATAGAAGTTATTGGTAACTATTTTCCCCGTCCACATATGTGCTCCACCACCTGAATTTTCCCCTACAATTGTTGCTTTATTTAACGATTGAAGGCTATATGCAAATGCTTCTGCCGCAGAAAAAGTAAAATTACTTGTAAGAATAAATATCGGAATATCAATTAGTCGCTTTCCATCTACATAAGTTTGAGTCCAATATTGTTGATGTATTGTCTTGTTATTTTCTCTTGAGTAAAAATCGTATAGTAATTGTGGCTCTTTGAAAAAGAACGCTGAGAAATATGGGCCTAAGTCTGATGCTCCACCGTGATTGTTTCTCAAATCGATTATTAAAGCGTCCGAATTTGCCACAAAATTCATTGCTGCATTAAGCGGTGCTGAAGAATATGAAAGATCGTAAAAACCTTTTAGGTTTATATAACCAATATTGCCATTCAATATTTTAACTTGGTCAAAGCCAAAGTTTGTTGTTCTGTCTTTTTCAGATGTAGAAGCTGAACTATTCGCCTTATATTTACGCTCTTCATCAACTGTTTCTGGGTCAAACGCTATACGAAAATGTTTATCATTCGTAATTGAAATAACATCGAACGTTAGTTTGTCGGCAAATTCATTCGGGTCATTAATCTTATCGTAAACACCCTTTTTGTAATTTACTTTAAGGAGTGAAATGGTTGGTGGAATCTTTTCAGGGAAAATGTAATAGTTGGATAGAAGAATTGACAGGGAATCTATGACTTGTTCCTTTTCCTTCTTGTCAATTGATACAGATTGACTTTGCCCAAATGTCAGGATGCCAATTAATAAAAGTGTTAATGTCAGAATTTGTTTCATTTTTTGTTATTATGTTGTTTTATAATTACCGCTAACGGGAGTCTGTGCATCAACTCCCTATCTAATTTATCTTTTGTGTTGTCCTAAACTGTGGCAGCTGAGGGTATGTTAAAAATGAAAGTTGAATGTGGCGTACCATCAAGACTGTCAGCAGTATATTATCAAATATAGTCAAAAAAGCGTCTTTTAGGCGCTTGAGGAATACCGAAAATCCAAGTATAGAAACAGTTCTCCTGAGATTGTAGGTTGAGAATAGAAGTGCGATCTCACCAAGTATTTGATCCTTTCCTTTCATGAGGACATAAGTGAAATCCCATTGTCTTTTGAAAGTTCCGAATTGATGCTCAATGATTTGTTGACGTTGGCGGTAGTAGTCTGGTTTTTGATGTACTCGCTTATTGTTGCGATCAATAGAAGATTGGAATTCGATTCGTTGGATGATTCTGCCATTTCTGGCATTGGTGCATTGCGATCGAATGGGGCAATGCTTGCAATCAGCTGTTCTGTAATGTTTAAAACGTGCAGCTGGATGTTTGGGCTTTTTAGATTTGCGATGGTAGATCATTTCATTGGATCGCAAGATGGAACCATTGGGGCAACGATAGGTATCGGATCCAGGGTGATATTTGAAGTCCTCGACCGGGAAGACTTGATTGGTGATATTGGCTGAGTTGGCTTTAGGTGAAACATAAGTGGTAACGTTGAGGGCTTCACAGGCTGCTAGCTGGGCGGCGGTATGATATCCTTTATCAGCGAGTACATCAAACTTAGTGATTTCCAAGTTTTCTTGAACCTGGAGGACCATGGATTCGAGGGCATGGGTATCATTGACATCACCGGTATCAAAGGCAGCGAGGAGCTTGTGTTTAGCATCACTAGCTGCTTGGATGTTATATCCTACGTTGACAATATTTCGGTGTAGGATAACAGCTTGAGCATCGGGATCGGTAGTGGACAGTTGTTCTTTACCGGATTGGATGATTTCATCTCCAAGTTCGCAGTACTGATTCCACTTGTCAATCTGATCGTTGATCTTGGCATGCAGCTGCTCTTTTTCTTCGTCATCATCAGCTTGATCGAGTTCTTCACAGTAAGCATCGATTTTGGCATCGATGTAATCCAGGTGCCGGTGGATTTTGGCCAAATTGTAGTTGTTTTTGAGGCTATTTTGAGCCCGGACTTTAAAAGAGTCGATCGCAATGGTTTTGCCCTCAATAAGTCTCCAGCCTTTGAGCATGGCAACAAAATGGCGAAAGACCTGACGAAAAGCTAGTGCATTCTGCTTGCGGAAATTAGCAATGGTCTTATAGTGAGGTCGTCTACCTTTTAAAAGCCAGATGACTTCCAGATTGACCTTACAGGCATGTTCTAGTTTACGGCAGGACCGGATGCCATTCTGATAGCCATAGAGATAAAGTTTGAGGAGTACACCTGGGTGAAACGGTGGGCGACCCTGTTCATTTAACTCAAGGTTTTTGAAATCAAACTGCTCTAGAGGAAGCACATCAATAAAAGCATCGATAATACGAACAAAAGCTTCTGGGTCGACCATTTGTTCGATCGAAGAGATGAACATTTGTTCGCGATCTTGACCTTCGACAAAGTCCATAATATATGTTCGTAGGTGATAGTATTAATTTACGAAAAAAGTATCACATTAAAAAATATAATTATAGGTTATTGCACAGTCTGACGGTTTCGGGCTTTGCGTTGGTGGGCTTTTGAAACCGCAAACTGTCTGCCAGCACCAACGTATATTAATTGCTCAAATGTTTATATTTGCACTGTCCGCCCACTAACGCAAAACCCGTGTTAGCGGATGTTATTTACTTTTTCTCTTTGTCAATTGAATTATTTTTTGTCCCCGCAGTAATATTTTTAGCCCTTTTCTTTTCAATGAAATATGAGGTCGCTTCATTTCGTGTTCGTCAATTCCATACTTGTATGTTGCTATTATGTCGTGGTAGCTAATAAGTCCGATGATGCTTTTATTCCCTGTTGCAAGAACTGGTAATACATCAATATTTTCTTTCGCCATTGTTTCAACAGCAGTCCTAAGGGTGTCATTTAGCTGTATAGATACACGATGCTGATTTAGTAGAATTTCGATTTTTTCATCTAGGCCATTGTTTTCACTGAATAAGTCTAAAGAACTCAATAGCCCTTTATATTCACCTTCTTTATTTGAGACAATGAGATAATTTGATTTTAAATTTGGTTCTTTGTTTACCCATTCACGAACTTCTTTAATGCTGTTATCTTCATTTATCACAATCCCATTGTTAGTTATTACTTGTTCAACTGTTATTCCCTCTAACATATCTGGTTCATAGGATTGGGGAGTTTTAACACCTCTTCGTGCAATTTTTTCTGTCATAATTGTATGCTCCATTAGAAAAAAGGAAACTATATAAGATGCAACACACGTTACAAGAAGCGGAAGTAAAGCATTGGATTGAAAAGTAGTTTCAAGTGCAAAAATAATTGAAGTCAATAACGCTCTTGATGCTCCTGCAAACATGGCTGCCATACCCACTAATGCTGCCAAAGGAATTGTAATCCCCGATGAAGGAAATAAATAAAGAATAATCATTCCCAATAATGCGCCAGTTGCACCTCCGATAGTTAGCAAGGGAGCTAAAGTTCCTCCCGATGTTCCACTTCCTAAGGCGATTGCCCATGAAATAAATTTTAAAATGCAAAGTGATAAAATAACCTGCATGCTTAAATTACCTGAAAGAACATCTGTAATATTTTCGTAACCCACCCCAAGCGTTCGCGGAGCAAAATAACCTACTCCCCCAACTAAAAGTCCTCCAATAGCAGGCCACCACATCCAATGAATGGGCAGCTTTTCAAAAGCTTCTTCAATAAAATAAACTGCTTTGCTGACAAAAACAGATAATAACCCAATAACAATGCCCATGATACAGCACGTAACAAGTGCAAAAATATTTGGAGTTGCTATATTGCCCATTTCGAAAACAGGCTTTTGTCCAAACAGTAGGTGATGTCCTGCAGCTCCAACCATACATGCTATTGCAACAGGAATAAGTGAGCGGGGCGAAAATTCAAACAGCAACAATTCTATTGCTAAAAACATTGCTGCTATAGGACTACCAAAAATTGCTGCCATGCCCGCTGTCGCACCTGCCGCAAGCAATATTTTTCTTTCATTGTGCGATATTTTTAATAGTTGTCCAATTGTTGAACCTAATGCTCCACCTGTCGCAATGATTGGTCCTTCTGCACCAAATGGTCCGCCTGTTCCTATTGATATTGCTGATGAGAGCGGTTTTAGATAGGTAATCGCTGGTTTTATTTTACTTTGATTTGTCAGGATTTGTTCCATTGCTTCGGGAATGCCATGTCCTCGAATTGCTTTTGACCCATATAGAGCCATTAAACCAACAATTACTCCTCCGATAGCGGGAATTATAACAACAAAAATTCCAAGTGAGTTTGTCGCAGGAGTTGAATGGGAGAATGAAAAATTTCCGTAGAATGAAATATTTGTAAAGAAGTCAATAAGATAAATTAGAAATTTGGCTATAAAACTTACCAGAACTGCAATTAGAAAAGCGATCGAAGAAATTGTCAGCAGTCGTTTTTTGTTTTCACCCTGTCGTGGTTCAAAATTTTCCGCCTCCAAAGTCGGATTTAATGAAGGAGCAATTGGAATTCCGTTATTTAATAAATCAGTCTTTTTCATTTCAAGTCTATGTGCTAATGTCGTCTTAATAATATCCGCTAACTTACTTATATCCACGTATTTCCTGTATCAACATTGCGCTTTTTAATCATCTACCATACGGACCTTGACGCTTCCCGTTATCATCAGCCTGTTTATGCCCGCAGCCTGATAGCGTTCGTGCAGGCAGTACGGAGGGCTCTGCCGCCAGGACAGATATGCCGGAATTGTCGCTTTAGGCTGAACGCAGCCAGCGGTCCGGTAAAAAAAGGTCAATAGGCTGATAATTCCAATTTAATGCTATTTTTCGAGAGCTCCTATTCCTAATACATCGTGTTATCCACAGAACAGGGCGGGAATAAATCCTTCCACCACACTCCGGGTACTCTCCATGTACCTCCTCCATATCTCTGGGATTCTCGTTGTAAATTTCCACGGCCCTCCGTGCACCCAATTAATTATCCACGTCCTTCAGTGCCGGCCGGCCGTCCTCACCACGCTTGGTATAGCGCATCATAAAGCGGGATAAGTCCGGCGTGTATTCACGCTTCCGGTTTAAATCGTACCGGTAAACGGTCTGGCCCAGCTGATATAAAAAGGGCCAGCCCACGGTCTCGTAATCGTATTCGCCATCGTTAAGAATTCCGTCGCTGTTCGCATAAACCGTCGCCGTAAGCATAAATTCCGTCTGGTGCTCAAAATCCACGACGTACGACACATCCGTCAAAAAGCCATACGCCCACCCTACCTTGTTAAATACCCGGACATTCGGGGGCATCTGCGGACCGCCCGCCCTGAAGAAGAACTTGGCATAGCTGTCGAAATATTGGTCTGCATCGTATTTGGGATAGTTGGTCTCCGATGGATACTGAGACAGGTAGCGGTACAGATATTCATAGTCATCCAGGTTGAGCTGGTATCTTTTTTCCGGGGTTACCGACTCGGGAAATACCAGGCGTTGCAATAGTTGCTGCAGGTCTTCCAGGGCAATCTTATTGGCACGGGTGAATTCGATCGGACCATCCAGCAGATTCCCCTGCCGGTCGTAATGTTTGTCCCCGATGAATACTTCCTGGCTGAAATCAAACGAATCCTGGTTGTAGGCGGCATCCTGCCGGTAAAGGATATGGCCTTCCGTATCCAGGAAACGCACCGGGTTGGTATGCCGGTTTTCCTCGACACTCAGTCCCAGGAACTGACTGGTTATGCGGCTGTGAGCAAATCCCAGCTGCTGAAATTTCCTGTTGATGGTTTCCGGTGTCACCCACTGGTAAAAGCGGTTGTACGGATCGTTTTCGCTGACCAGAAAGGCCTTGCGGATGTACTGGGCAAGCGATGGAAAGCCATTCTCCGCCGTGCTGTCCTGAAAAACAGCCGACTCCCTGGCCTCGCCGGCTTCGTATTGCACAGTGGAATATTTTGAAAGGCCTTCGATGTTCAGTGCATTGATCTTTTCCAGGGAAAAGATGGCGGTCGGCAATTTCACCGTTGACGCCGGGTTAAAATAATCGTCCGGATCGACATGAAAATAATGGTTGGTGCAGTGGGGTACATTGTTTTCATCCCGGTCGATCTGGGTGTAGATGATCTGAATGCGGTAATCGTCCGGATGCCCTACGACCCGCTGGAACAGTGAATCGGAATTGCTCCGGAAAACCGATGCCAGCAAGCCATCCTGACTTAGGCCATAGGAAGTTGAGAGGAGTGCCAGCATCAGCACCAGCGATGCAGGTGTATGGAATTTATTTGGACTCATAACTGGGCTTTTGGTTCTATATTTTCAATGTGCATGATGATTCAGCTTCAAGTTAGTCCAAGGTATAAAACAAACATTTGCGGCTTACACCAAACCCCGATTAATTGTGCTCCCATCTTATGTCCTTCTCGACCCGGATAGTTGATGCAAACCATACCAAAGGTTACACAAAATCTAATGTATCATTGAGTGGACTCAAGATTCAACTATTATCATTAAATTGCAACTAATATTCAGTTGCAATTGTTGTGTCCAGGAAAGATAAACTTGTTAACAAACTACTTAACCTTAATGGATCTCTGACCTACCAGGAGTTGGCCACGCTGTTAAGGCTCTTAGGATATTCAGAAATTAAGACTGGAAAAACAGCAGGTTCAAGAAGAGCTTTCTTTAACGACTACACAAAACATTTGATCCGGTTACATCAACCCCATCCTGGTAATGAATTGAAACGATACCAAAAAATTTACATCATCGATGAACTGAAAAAGGAAAAAGTGATATGAAGAATTCTTTAAAATATAAAAACTACCTGGGTTCAGTTGATTTCAGTGCTGAGGATGAAGTACTCTACGGCAAGATCGAAGGTATCACTGATTTGGTCACTTTTGAAGGCAGGACAGTTGATGAGCTGAAACGCTCCTTTCAGGAAGCGGTCGAGGACTACATTGAAATCTGTAAACAAACCGGCAAGCCGCTCGAGAAGTCCTACAAAGGATCATTCAATATCCGTATATCACCAGACTTACACCGGGCTGCCGCCCGAAAAGCTATTGAATTAGGCGTTTCTCTCAATCAACTGGTTGAATCTGCCATAGAACAAGTCATTGAAACACCTGTTGAGTAAGTACTTTTAATTCGCTCTTTACTTTTAACTCTTGCCTTTACCAAGACTTTCAAGTGACCCAGGTTTCGACTCCACCCTCCTTGACAGGGCTCGATTCTACCTTAGAGAAATATGGCATAACGTAGATTTCTGTGGATAAAGAATTTAAGGGTACATCATAAACTTACCAGTGCAATGGGATCTGCACATTAAAGGTGTTCCAGTCCCTGTTCCGCTGAGGATCGGCATAGCTGGCCGCACAAAACAACACGCCCTGCCGGCGTTCCGGGTCCAGCCACAGCTGCGGACGTTCCAGATGCTGGAGGCTGTCTACACCTCCATCCGCCCAGGTGATGCGTAGCGGCATCGCCAGGGAATGCGCCGCCGGATGCCAGGATTTACCATCCGGGGAAGTGAAGAGCGCCAACGATTTCTCGCCGGTAAACTCACCGTACATATCCTTCACCAATGCATAAAAACGCCCGTCCTGCACCCACAGATAGGGGTCCTCGCCGGTGCCTTCCGTAAAGACAGGCTGGTGGGCAATGGTAAAGGGACCGGTGGGTGAAGGTGCGGTGGCCATGGCATGGATCGTCGTAAATACCTTGCCGTATTCCTTTTCCGACCCTTCCGGGCGGGTCTTAAACAGCATATAATATTGCCCATCAGGGCCTTCAGCCACCGAAGGATTTACCACGTAGCCATGAGCTGCTTTACCGGGCTGCAAGTCCAGCACGGGCTTATCCAGCCGCTGCCAGGGTCCGGATGGGTCGTCCGCTATGGCCACGCCAATACGCTGGGTATAGATGCGGTTATGCCAGGCATCCATACCCAGATCCTGGTATTGATTGGATATGTAATACAAATAATATTTGCCGTCAAATGCCTTGATATGGGGATTATGGGCGGCGGTAGCATCCCAGTAATCATCGCCCCTCCCGGTAAGCACCGTCTCCTGATAATGGTAGGGCCCCGTGGGGTTATCGGCGGTGGCGAGAGCAATTTCCGAGAATTCCAGCCAGCCCCGAAAGCCTTTGTTGCGGGGCCATCGGGCATAAAACAGATAACATCTCCCGTCGGACCCACGCACCATCGAACCGCCCCAGGTGTACCAGGCCGAATCCATGAGGATACCATCACGTGGTACCGGCTGAACCCAGCTGGAAAAATCCAATTCATCCGGGCCGGTTACGCGGCAAGCCGCGAGCGCCAGGAGAACCAATAGAGGTATCGCCACCCGCATTATTTGGTACGCGGTGCATTCTGTGCAGCGCCCCCCTGATGCAAGATCAGCTCCGTTACCTTCCCTTCCTTGCGGACAAACTCAAGCTGGGCTTCCACTTCTTTGATGAAGAACAAATCCGGTTTGGTGGCATATAACTGCAAAGCAGCCTGATTGGTCGCCTGCGCCATCAGCTTATCATTCTGAATGAAGATGGTGATGATAAAACCCGGAGCTAATGTATACTCACCTACATAATCCTGCATCGTTTGAGCCGAAATTTCAATGACCGGCTTGGCCAGCGACTTGCCCAGGGTCAGACCGGCGATCTTGTCCGCCAGAGCCCCCGGTGCAAAACAATTGCAATTGGACAGGATCACCACATACAGATCCTGGTCCGGGAAATATTTGCTCTGGGTCAGAAAGCCATGGATGCCGCCGCTGTGTTCGATGGTCCTTTCATCCCACTTATTGCCAATAAACCAGCCGTAACCATAGTTCGTCTTACTTCCGTCTGTCAGCGTATAGGGTGTGTGAGCCATTTTGCGACTCGCTGCAGAGATCACCTGATCCGAGAAAACAGCATGGTTCCAGATGGCCAGGTCACCGGTCGTCGAAAGCAGGGACCCGGCTGCGTAAGGCTGCGTCATACTCAGGAATGGAGCATTGATCAGTTTGTCGCCCTGTTTAGCATACCCCGGGATGCGATTGGGGATGATCGGGCTGTTGGAACCGTAGAAGGTATGCGTCATCCCCAGGGGCTCCCAGAATTGGGTCCGCAGGTATTCTTCATAGGTCATCCCACTTACCTTTTCGATGATGGCGCCGAGCATAAAATAGCCGGTGTTGTTGTATTTAAACCGGGACCCAGGCTCAAAATCCAGGGTGTCGCGCTTAAATTCCTGGATCAATTCATCGGGGGTAAAATCTTTCCTATGCACTTCCGGTGTCCACTCCGGCAGATCCGTGTAGCTGGGGATACCGGACGTATGGGTCAGCAGGTGCTCGATGGTAATGGTGTGCCCTTCGGTCGGGTAGCCCGGAAAATATTTGTGAATATCGTCCTGGATGTTCAGTTTTCCCTGCTCTGCCAGACGGAGGATAGCACTCGACGTGAACTGTTTCGTCACCGACCCCAAGCGGAATACATCATCCGTGTGCATTGGAATCTGTAGCTCCACATTAGCCCACCCATAGGCACCGTCGAAACGTGTCTGGCCATGCTGGGTTACCAAAACGGTGATTCCGGTCGGCTGGTCAAAATCTGGCTTGATCAGCGAATCGATCCGGTCAGCCAGTTGCTGGCCTGACAATAAAAAGTGGGTAACCAGGAGGAAGAACATTGGAAGAAGCCTTTTCATTGATGCTTATTTAGATGACCAATTTATTGATTAGAAATCGCCACACGATGCCCTTTGTATCAAAATTAGATATAGACCTCCATTTATCGGCTTAAAGACCGGTCCTTCCCGTTCAAAAAAACCAGCCCAGCTTGATGGATGCCTCCGGATTCAGAAATGGTATCCGGTAATTGCCCGCGGAGAATGCCACATCCCCGGGTCCGGTGACCTTAAAATGCATGCCTGCCCAGGGGCTGATATAAAAATGATATCTCAATGGAAAATGATATCCCAGCGATCCATGCACCAGGTGTAGCCGGTAGTCTGCACTTATGCCATCACGAGCAGACCGGATCGACGCATCCCAGCGGACTAATCCGCCACCCAGCCACCAGCCCTTTGAAAAAGTGGACAAATTATAATCCAGCACGATCGCATAGGCTTTGATCACATTATCCGTAAAGCCATCCGCCAGCAGAAAATCCGGCTTGGTCGCCTTGACATGCAGCAAGCGGGTTTTCCAATGGCCTCTACCCAGCCAGACACCGGCAAAATAACCTCCTGTGGCATAGGGGACCACATCCTGCTCGATACCCACGTGAAATTTGGCATCAGCCTGTCCTGTGACTACCTGTTGGAGTCCTATCCATAGTAACAGCAAATGAAAATACCTTATCCAATGCGGTCCCTGCATTTCCGAAATTATGGAACCGATGAAAACAAGTCCTGAATGATGCTGTCGCGGGCAAAATCTTCCCACACGCCGATGTGACGGGGATTTTCCGGTTGATCCACCCAATTGCCATCGACCAATCTGGGTGCAGGGATAAAATGCAGATGTGCCCAGGATGGGTTCTTGACAATGGCAACTGCCGCCAGATCAAACAACGCCCGTGAAGGCGGATCACCGTACATTTCGGCATGATCAAACAGGTTCACGGAATAATCCCCAAACGTGTTAAATGTTCCTCCGTGTCGACCGGTAACCGGAGTTTCCATTTGCGGTCCTTTTCCTCCGAGGTGCTGTAAAATCTCCTCCCGTGTCACCTTGACGGCATCTGTGCCTGAAGGTTTGCCGTACCGAACCGTCACGATTTCAAAGGGAAGGTCTGTTTTAAGCAAGAAGGATAGTGCAGCCGTATCATTGACCTGGTTGTATTCTCCTGGTTCCGGGTAATTGGATCCCAGCCAGACCAGGCGAAAACGGGAGACAATGTCGGGCGCTTTTTGAACGGCCAGGGCAATATTGGTCAGTTTACCTACGGCAATCACCACCATCGAGTCCGTATTCCGGATCTCATTAATAATAAATTCCACCGCTTCATGACCATCGTAATCCGGTGCATCGAGGTGGGATCTGATCTTCAAAAATCCGGAGTCCGCTCCCATCAACAAGGGCATGGTTGCAGGAGCTGCACACAGGTCCATGATCCTCCGCGCTTCATCGTATTGTTGTTGGATCGTGCTGCCATTAAAGGTTGAATTCACGGAAATACCACGAATATCAAATGTCTGGTCGTTAAACAAGAGATAAGCCAGTGCATGCTGGTCATCCAGCTCATTGTTGGCATCCGTATCGAAAAGGACCGGAATACGTTTCACCGAAGTGCTCTGAACTTCACCTGACGGTTGCTGACAGGCAAACCCTGACAATAAAAGAGCTCCAACAATTATCCAATGATTCATCTCATTACCAGTTTGAGTAAAAATTACGAAACCCTCGTCAACATCCGCCCCACCCCGCTTGTTTTTCTGTCAAATTCATCAAATCATTACCTTCATGCGATCCTTACGATTATTATCCATACCGGGAATCCTGGCTTCCCTCTTGATTGGTTGTACGAACAATAAGCCTGAAAAATCGACACCGCTTCCTCCGGATACCAAAGAGACCATTATCCTGACTCCGGCCTGGAAGTCGGACACCTTATTAACAACCTCGGAAAGTGTTCTCTACGACGAAACGTACAATATTCTGTATGTAGCCTGCATCGGCAAAGTGCCGACAGATGCCAGGGACGGGGATGGCTTCATAGCGAAAGTCGGGCTGGACGGAAAGATCATCGATCGTAAATGGGTTACCGATCTGAACGGCCCCAAAGGCATGGGTCTTTATGGCGAGTATCTATACGTAGCGGATATTTCCCGGATCGTTAAAATTGATATTCTGTCCGGTAAGATACTGGCTACTTATGAAGTACCGGGAGCGACCTTTCTCAATGACATCGCTGTAGATCAAAATGGCCGGGTGTATGTCAGTGACACGAATACCAACACCATCTATTCCCTCGAGGGCGAAGATGTTACCCTCTTCCTGCAGGATACCCTGCTGGGTGGCCCGAATGGCTTGTTGGTAGAAGGAGACAAATTGCTGGTAGCCGGATTTGACATCGGACAAGTATTTACGGTAGACCTGACTACTAAAAGGGTTAATCCGGTTCTGGATGAACTGCCCGGAGGCGATGGCATCGCTCCTTTTGGGGACAATCTGCTGATCTCAAACTGGAATGGCGAGATCTATGCAGTCACCAACGACTGGCAGAAAGAAAAGGTATTGGACATCAAGAACCTGGATATCAACGCTGCGGATATAACCACCATCCCGGCCATGAACCTGGTTCTGGTACCCACTTTTTATGGCAATAACGTGGATGCCTACCGCATTCAGACCCAGTCCGATCAATAGCACGGAAGCCTGGCAGGGTATCAATTACCGGGAGGGTTTCACAGCATATCCATCAATACCGTATGGTAGCCTTTACATCCCCAATCCTTTCAGATAAGTAAGGCTCCGCTGGATGGATTCCATCACCGGACGTTCCGGAGACTGGTCTTGTTCGATAAATCCATAGGGTACATGGGCAGCATGGGCGGCCGTCAGGACCTGTTTGAAATCAATGATTCCATCACCCATGGCCTGAAATGCGCCGGGGTCAACATTCATCGTATCGGTATCCAGAGGAGTACCTGCTTTGAGGTCTTTCAGGTGCATCATGATGACCCGGTCGGAATATTTGGTGATCATGGCAGCTGGGTCATTGCCGCTGATGGTAGCCCAGAAAAGATCCAGTTCCAGTTTTACCAGATTGGGATCCATGATTTTCATCATTTCCACAAAAGGTGTGGTACCGTCGGTGGGTTTAAATTCGAATGAATGGTTATGGTAATACAACTGTACGCCGGAGGCTTTGCTTTTCTCGCCGGCTTTATTGGCCATTTCGGCAATGTGCTTGTAGTCGTCCAGTGAGGTACGGTCCCAGGGGAAAAGGAATGCGATTCCTGCATATTTCACGCCATTGGAAGCACAATCTTCAATCATTTGATCGAAGGAATAGTTTTCCGGAGGTGTCATACCACCTTCTGCGGGCCCCCAGTTTCCGGTGATCAGTCCGGGTAAAAAATGGGTGCTGATGACTTCCATACCCAGGTCTTTCACCTTGGGCACATAGGTTTTCAAAGCCGTGGCATCGTAAAATTCGAGCTGTTTTATGCCCATATTCGCCAATTGCTGCAGGGTGCCATCCGGGTCCTTGGCAAACAATTCCCGGACGGTATAAAGCTGAAGTCCGGGATGACTGGCATAGGGCGGATCTGCCATATCCTCCTCCATCGCATGATCCGCCTGGGTTTGGCCGTCATTTGATTTACAGCTGACCAGGGACCACATGGGTATTGATAATGCGGCAGCGGTGGATAACCGGATGAATTCCTTACGGTTTATAGATTTCGTCATGATGTTATACTTTTTGTTGAAAGTAATAAATCCGGACGATCTTACACCCCGGGCACCCTATCAAATGTCTTTCTTCTTATTGATTAAACCCACTTCCCAGCATAATCCAGGGCGACCCCGGTCATGGCATGCAGGTAATCGTATTTCAATCGAGTGATCTGCCGGATGTGGAGATAATCATGTGCCAGCCAGTTGGTAAAAAACAACCGTGCTGACCGTATGCCGGCGGTTGGGTGAACATGTTCATGATGCCAGGGAGGATCCTGCAGTGATTGCAGCCAGTCCACCGACCGTTTACGTTCTGCTAAAAAGGAATTCAAGACAACCTCAAAGTCCTGGTCCCCATAATGCCGGGATTGAACCCAACCTACCGGATCGATTGCAGGCAAGGTTTGATCGGGATCTTCCAGTACCATCTGTACACGGATGCGGAAATCTTCCTTTTCCTCATCGCGCAAATGACAGATGATCTCCAGCAAGTTCCACTTATCAGGCCCCGGACGCCAGGTCTGCATCTCATGCGGTACACCACTCAACAAGTTACGGAATACCTGACGGTTACGATCCAGTTCTTCAATAATGCGTAGTGCGTGGTGAAAACTGTGCGTGATCATGCGATTCCATTATTCAGGGTTAAAATGACCGGAGCTCCATCGGTCACCACAATGGTATGTTCGTGCTGGGCAACATAGCTGCCGTCCATGGTAGCCAACGTCCAGCCGTCATGTAACTCCTCCACGACCTTTGCCTTGGTTGATATGAACGTTTCGATGGCCACTGTGGTGTTTTTCTTAAAGCGCTGACGGTTAAAGCGGTCAAAATAATTGGGGATCTCGCGAGGCTCTTCGTGCAGTTTACGGCCGATCCCATGGCCCGTAAGGTTGCAGATGGTGGCAAACCCCATTTTACGGGCCTGCTGTTCGATGTACTTTCCGGTTTCCGAGATTTTCTGCCCGGCACGGATCCGGTAGATGGCGCCCATCAGGATGGTCTGCGATGCGGCAACCAGTGGGGATAACCCCTTATGATCAACACCCAAAATGAATGATGCCCCATTGTCCCCGTAATAACCATCCTTTTCGGCCGATACGTCGATGTTAATCAAATCACCTTCCTGCAGGATCACTGCCGAAGAAGGTATTCCGTGTGCGACCTGATGATTCACACTGATACAGGTGGCTCCGGGAAAGTGATAATCTTTGGTGGGGGCAGATCTTGCCCCCTGATCTTTAAGCAGACGGGAACCCAAATCATCCAATTCCTTGGTACTCATCCCGGGCTTCGCCAGGGCTTTCATCTGCTGCAGGGTATCCGCTACAATGCGGGCGATTGCAGCCATACCTTCCCAGTCTCGTGGTGTCTGTAGGGACATGTTTTTTTCAATTAACACCAGATTCCGGAGGTCGGTTGATCAGAAAGGGGTATTTCCAGATGATTTGCATAACTTTCAGTTCATACCCGAGCTATCTCCGGATAAACACATGCGAGTGATCATGAAAAGTTATCTCCAACTAACCTTCCTAATTCTGGCGCTTCAGCCGTTCTGTACAACAGCTCAAAACGAACAACTTAATGATCCGTATCGTCTGAATCAGATCGGCTACTTACCTGAAAATGTGAAGCGCGCCGTTGTCACTGCAAAGGCCGGGGAGAAATTCTCGTTAAGAGATGACCAGGACAAAGAGGTCTTTTCAGGCACTCTTTCGCCAGGGCCTATGAGCGGGTTGTCCGGAGAAGTGCTGAGCTATGCCGATTTTTCCGCATTTACCACTACCGGCTCTTTCCGGCTCTTTGTGGAAGGGCTGGGTTATTCACCTGTTTTCCAGATCGCACAAAGCGTATTTGATCCTGCCCTGAAAGCAGCAACCAAAGGTTTTTACTACCTTCGGATGTCTACCCCATTGGCAGCCAGTCATGCCGGCAAATGGTCACGACGCGCGGCGCATCCGGACACAACATTGATATTTGATCCCTCTTCTGGCCATGCGGACGGTCAATATGCATCACCCGGCGGCTGGTATGATGCCGGCGACTACAATAAATACACCCTTAATGGTGCCTTCTCTGCAGGCATTATGCTCGCGCTCGCTGAAGAATACCCGGATCTGCTGGCAGATGGCACCCTGGACATTCCGGAGTCACAAAATAACAGAAACGATCTGCTCGATGAATTGCGGTACGAGCTTGATTGGCTAAGCACCATGCAGGATACCGACGGAGGCTGTTTTCACAAAATTACGACGAAACGATTCGAAGGATTTGTCATGCCCGACAAAGCTATCAGTCAACGGTATGTCGTAGGCAAAGGAACCGGTGCAACCTTAAATTTTGCTGCATGCATGGCTCAGGCTTACCGCATCTACCTGAGTGTCGATCCTGCATTTGCCAATCAATGTCTGGCAGTGGCTAAAAAGGCTTGGGAATGGGATCACAAGCACCCGGATGTTGTATTTCGAAACCCGGCCGATGTCTCCACCGGGGAATACGGTGACCGCGACTTTGCCGACGAACGTTACTGGGCTGCTGCTGAATTGTGGTTAGCTACCCGTGATCCTTTGTATCTTGAGGTTATCAGTACCCGTAAAAATCCAATTACCTACCGCTATGGCGCCAACTGGCAATGGTTTCAGGGCGACCTGGGCACCTTCAGTCTCCTGCGTAACAGCCAGGGATTACCTGCGGATATGGCAAGCAGGATGCAAAACGCTCTTACTGCAAAGGCTGACGAGCTGCTGCACTCCATGGACACACTGGATTACCGCCAGCCACTGAGTACATTTCACTGGGGCTCCAACAGTGATGAATTGGATGCAGCCATGATTCTGGCGGAAGCATACCGGCTGACCAAAAATAAGGCCTATCTCAATGGAGTCATTGAGATTAACGATTACATCTTTGGAAAGAATGCTACAGGTTATTCATTCCTTACGGGATCCGGAACCAAGCCGCCCATGCATATCCATCACCGTCAGAGTGGAGCCGATGCCGTTATCGATCCGGTACCCGGTTTGCTCGCCGGCGGACCCAACCAGTTTCTCCAGGATACCCGCAGTGGAGCCGTCTATCCGGCTAAGGCGGCGCCCATGCAATGTTATGTGGACCAGCAGCCCAGTTATGCATCAAATGAAATATGCATCAACTGGAATGCTCCCCTGGTTTATGTCCTGGGATTTCTGGTGGCCAATTCCCGGTAATTGAGATCGTCCGGATAATTATAAATGTTAATGTGTCTCATGCGGGATGCACATATGTGCACGCAGACTTATTTTGCATGCTCATTGGTGGCATCACCACATATCCGTGGTGAGCCTGAAAAGGGAATCCGGTGAAAATCCGGAGCAGTCCCCGCTGCTGTAAGTTCCTTCATTGCCGACGGCAATCAGACCACTGTTCCACATCTAAGCGGAATGGGAAGGTGCCGGAGGTGGAACGAGCCAGAAGACCTGCCAATATGATCTATTAATTCATTAGGCTTTCGGAGGAAAAGCCGGGAATCCATCGGTTAACCAGGTATTCAAGTCCTGACTTCTTCCGACAACTCCATTCCCTGCCTTCCTCAGATACGTCGCAAGGAACTAACAATCTGCTGGATGACCAGGTGGATCGCTCTTATTCTGATGTTAACCCTGATGCAGGAATCCCCTGCACAGCAACTGTCTCCGGCGGATACCATCCAACAGCTGCCCGAGGCGGTGATCGTGAGTACGTCCCTCCGTGATGGCTTGCCGGGATCTCATCAGGAAGTTTGGAATTTACGCCGTCTGACCGGGACTACCCATCGCGCATTGAGTGATTTTCTTACAGAACAGGGAGGAGTGTATGTTAAAAATTATGGAACCGGGAATACCGCCACCACTTCCATCCGGGGAGGCAGTGCCGGCCATACCCGTGTCTTGTGGAATGGTCTCCCACTGGAACAACCCATGTTGGGCCAAATGGATTTTTCATTGCTCCCACTGGCCTTTTCCGACGAGATCCGCATCCAGTACGGAGGCAATTCCGCCGGATGGGGCTCCGGAGCCGTGAGTGGCGTTGTCCAGGTCAATAACGTACCCGATTTCGAAGACCACAGCCTTCATCTAAACCTCGAACAGGGCAGCTTTGGCTCCTGGCAGGGAAATGTAACTTCAGGCTACGGATCACAGCAATGGCTGGGGCGCACCCGCATCTACTGGCAACAAGCCAATAATAACTTCCCGTACCGGATCCGGCCGGATCTGCCATCAAGAACCCTGGAACATGCATTTACCCGGCAATCAGGGGCTTATCAGGAAGGCCATTTTCAGCTGAAAAACCAACAACTGTTATCCGTCTATGCCTGGTACCAGCAGGCCGACCGGGAAATTCCGCCCACCACACAACAATCTACCAGTGAGGCAAAGCAGCAGGATCAGGCCCTGCGGACGGCAGTCCATTGGACGAAATGGAGCAGTAAAATGGCATGGCACGCACGCGCCGGTGTCTACCGTGAGTCCCTGAACTACGACGATCCGCGTGCCAGCGAGTTCAGTGACAGTCACTTTTGGACTATTCTTGGTGAAGGAACCTGGCAATGGCACCTCGATCCCAGCCAGCGCATTGAAACAGGAATAACAGAAACCTGGCAGCAGGCGCTAGCCAATGTCTATGGTAAACCAAAGCACCAATGGAGGTTGTCACCTTTCATCGGATACCGGTACCGGATTCGTGATTTTGAGGCACAGGGACTCCTTCGCGAAGAGCTGGTGGATGGCCGGCTTATTGCCACCACCCCTTCACTGGCTTTTCACTGGCGACCCCGTGAAAGTGTACAGGTTTACTGGCAGGGTGCCAGAAACTACC
Source organism: Lewinellaceae bacterium (assembly GCA_020636135.1). NCBI lineage: Bacteria > Pseudomonadati > Bacteroidota > Saprospiria > Saprospirales > Lewinellaceae > Lewinellaceae bacterium. Next base: position 633,744 of record JACJYK010000001.1, on the reverse strand, counting down.
GTTTGCCCACATTAAATGATCTGTATTGGCAGCCGGGAGGTAATCCGGACCTCCTGCCCGAGTCCGGGTGGGGTCAGGAGCTTTCCCTAAGCCTGAAAAATAAAAATGCCTGTCTCCAATGGAGCAGCAGCGTTACTGCCTATACCCGCCAGATCAGGAACTGGATCCTCTGGAGTCCGCTACCCGGGCAATTCATCTGGTCTCCTCAGAACTTAACCCGGGTCTGGAGCCGCGGCCTGGAATTACGGGGCAAAATAACAAGGAACCACCCACATATCCGGTGGACCGTTGAAGCCGGCTACGATCTGGTCCACTCGACCAATCAGGTTGCTCAAACAAAACCGCTGTTGCCGGTGGGATCACAGCTGGTTTATGTGCCCAGGCATCAGGCCTTTGCTTCCTTTCAAGGGCAGTGGCGTAACCTGGAGGTACAATACCGCCAGCACTATACCAGTCAGGTCAGCACCCTGAATGCCGGTGAACTGAGTGGTTATTCGCTGGGGAATCTATTACTGGACTACCGGCTTAAAACAGGAAGCACACAAATCACCTCATTCTTGCGCGTGAACAACCTATGGAATGTCACCTATCGCAGCGTCGAATACCGGCCTATGCCCGGGCGCAATTATGCCCTTGGGATTCACCTTGAATTGAACTCAAAAAAAATTGAATAATGAAATCACCATCAACCGCTTTAATCTGTATTGTTTTTCTTATTTCCGCCCATTTGTCTGCACAGGACACGATTGGTTTTGAGTCTTTTAACCTGCCACTGGACACCTTTTTGAATCAATCTGCGGGCCAGTTTGAGAGTGGCAGCGTTACCATTCCCAACACCTACGACCCAACCTTTGGGAGCTGGAGCGGCTGGGCCATCTCCACCATACGCGACACCCTGACTTCCGGCTACATCAACCAATACAGCTGCATTGCCGGCTCCGGAGCCCGGCACTCCACACACTATGCCATTGCTTACAACTACGGTAGCAGTGTGATCCGCTTAAAAGACAACGCAGTTGGTGCTTCCATCTCCGGATTCTGGGTTAACAACACTACGTATGCTTACCTGAGCATGCGAGACGGTGATGCTTTCAGCAAACGCTTTGGTGGTGAGACGGGTGAAGATCCGGACTATCTCCGTCTGACGATACGCGTCTTCCGGAATGGCAACTTAAGCAGTGACAGCCTCGATTTTTACCTCGCTGATTACCGGTTTGACGATCCCATGTCGGATTACCTGGTCAAAGACTGGACCTATATCGACCTACTCGGCCTGGGCAAGGCCGACAGTGTACATATCACTATGGCATCATCGGATGTGGGCATCTACGGGATCAATACCCCAACTTATTTTGCAATTGATGATGTAGTAGTCACCTCGGAGCCGTTGTCCCGTGTGGAAGTACAGATTTACCCGTTAACCATCTTCCCCAATCCGGCCCGGGACCGGATAACTATCCGGGGGTTGGAAGAAGGCAATAAGGAAGTACAGGTGTTTGACCTGATGGGAAAGGAATACCTGTGTGAACGTACTGGATCGGATCAATACACACTGGATGTACGTAATCTGCCGGCAGGCATGTATGTGCTCAGGCAGAATGTGCCGACCGGAGAACGAGTCGGTCAATTTATCAAACGGTAATGGTTGATGGTGAAGGATGAGCCGGAATGAAATTCATGGATGTGGATTGCAGAATCCTATGGTCTGATCTGGCCATTACCGCGCACCACCCATTTATAACTGGTCAGTTCCGGCAAAGCCATCGGTCCACGGGCATGTAGTTTTTGCGTACTGATACCTATCTCTGCGCCCATACCAAACTCGGCACCATCGGTGAAGGCTGTGGACGCATTAGCATAGACAACCGCAGCATCCACGCTGGTCAGAAAGCGTTCGATGGTTTCTGCATTTTCTGCAACGATGGTTTCACTGTGTTTTGAACTGTAGCGGTGTATGTGATCCAGGGCTTCCTCCATAGAATCTACTGTCTTCACAGCCATTCGCATGGAAAGAAATTCTATGCCAAAGTGTTCCGGGTCAGCGTGGTGCAGCAGGGACGGATTGTAATCACCAACCAATGCCTGATAAGCCAGAGGGTCAGCAAAAATCTCCAGGTTAAAATCAATATCCAGTCCTTTAAGTATTTCCGGAAGGTCGTCCAACCAGTCGCGGTGGAGCAGGACACAATCCAGTGCATTGCACACACTGACGCGTCTGGTCTTGGAATTGCGGATAATAGCCTGGGCTTTTTCCAGGTCGGCCGTGCGATCTACGTAAACATGGACAATCCCGGCGCCGGTTTCGATGACCGGCACTCTGCTTTTCTGTCTTACGTAGTCGATCAGTCCCTGACTTCCCCGTGGTATGATGGCATCCAGGTAATCATCGGCTTCCAGGATGGGTTGCAGTGCTTCCCGTTCGCTCGGTGCCAGATAAACCAGATCGGGATGAATGCCATGAGCTGCAAGGACTTGCCGGATTAAGGTAACAATAAAAGTATTGGAATCATGTGCATCCCTGCTTCCCTTCAGGACGCATGCATTTCCGGATTTAAAGCACAGGGTAAATACATCAAAAGTCACATTCGGCCGGGACTCGAAGACGATTCCCAGGAGACCGATGGGTACAGAAATCTTTTGAACTTCGAGACCATTGGGTAGTTTCCGGGCCTCCAGGATCCTGCCCAGAGGGGTAGGCAATTGGGCTACATTACGGATATCGCGAGCAATATTCCGGATACGCTCCGGATTTAACAACAACCGGTCGTACTTTGGGTCGTCGGGATCCATGCGTTCCAGATCCTTCGCATTATTCTCAAGTAATCGTGGTATGTTCAGCTCCGTCTGATCAGCCAGGTCCATCAACACGGCCTGCACCTGCTCTTCGCTCAAATGAATACGTGAACGGGCGGCTTGTTTTACCTTTTCCAGAGCATCCTGAATTTCCTGCCTGAGGATCAAATGACCAGATTCTGATTGTTGATGCATGAGTTCAAAGATAAGTATCAGGCATTTGGAAAATCGTATTCCGAAAACAGAATCTACCAACTACCGATTACTGAATACCGACTACTGACTAGTAAATAAACATATAATCGTAATGGATTGCTGCCTTATGTCCCTGCTGTCCCAGGCATTGCTGCAATGCTGCGGCATCATAACTGCTCACCCCTACTCCGATCTCTTTGCCTGCGGCATTGCAGATGGTCACCAGATCACCGGTTTTAAACTCGCCTTCAATGCTTGTGACCCCTACCGGTAACAGACTGGCAATCCGGTGCGGGTCCTGGAGGATGACCTGAGCTCCATCATTGATGGTCATTGCATAACCCCGGGGAGCCTGAAAAGCCAACCAACGCTTGAGACTTCGTTGCCGGCGTTTCGCTTCAAACCGGGTGTGCGGGATAACACCCTGAATCAGGTCCGCCAATACGTCAGGCCTTTTGCCGTTAGCCATCAGGACGGGGATACCCAACCGTGCAATGCGCTGACAGATCCGCAGCTTGGTCAGCATGCCACCCCGGCCAAATGTAGACTTCCCAGGTGTCACATGACCCCACACGGCTTCATCGTCCGCATCGATGACCGGAATAACCGCCCCGGTTTGCTGGTTCAGGACACCGTCGACGCTGGAGAGGATGATGAGCAAATCTGCCTGGACCAATGCAGCGACCAGTCCGGCCAGTTCGTCATTATCGGTAAACATCAGCTCGGTGATGGAGATGACATCGTTTTCATTGATGACTGGGATGACCGGCTGCTGGCAGAGCGCAAGCAGGCACGCCGCCATATTGTGGGCATGATCGCGGTCCCGGAAGTCTTCTTTGGTAGCCAGCACCTGAGCCGCATGCAGATCCCGGGGAGCCAGAGCCTGCTGATATTTTTCCATCAGAGCAATCTGGCCGATAGCAGCGTATACCTGTCGCTGCACCACCGGATCGGCTCCGGTACGCAGGGTGAGCTGGTCTTTACCGGCACCAACAGCTCCGCTGGATACCAGTAAGACTTCATGGCCTTCTTTCTTGAGGGTTGCCATCTGTTCTGACAACTGGACAATAGTTTCCTGATCGAGCCGTCCCCGGGCGTCGGTCAGCACATTGGTCCCTACCTTGATGAGGATACGTTGTTTATTCATGGATGCGATCTCAAAATAGCGGGTACTAAGTTAGCTATTCGGTAGATACACTGTGATGAACCCAAATCAGGCAGTACTATTAAATTCCGGGCTAGCCCAAACCATTGATCCAATCATCCGGCACCTCATGCACAGCCTCGGTCAGTTTCTGTCCCCAGAAATTTGAGATGGAACGCAGGTCTTCCTCCTCAAACCGGCGAACCTTGATCTCATTCCCATTTTTTGGATAAATGAGAACATCCAGCGGGTAGCCCACATCATTCGCAGAGACCCGGGTGGAATCAAACGAAAGAAATCCCGTCTTCAGGGCGTATTTGATGCTTGAATCGTAGCGTAAGGTGCGTCGCAATACCGGGGTGCCGTATCCGGAATTGCCGATGATGGTAAACGGATAACCTTTGGCTATTTCAATCCAATTTCCTTCGGGATACAGCAGGTACAGCTTATGTTCATCGTCATGGGGAAACTGACCTCCGACGATGGTGTGGATGTTGAACTGCAATCCACTCTCCGAAAGTGCCGTCTTGTCTTCCTGAGCCACCCGTTTCACCTGCTCACCGAATGCGTTGACGGCCTGGTACAGCTTGGAGAATTCATCCACTTTTTCGTCCAGGATCTCACTGAAATAAGTCAGTGATTTGTCCCGCACCGAGCGTAAACCGGATGTCATAATGAAAAGCTTACGCTCGTCGTGCTGAAATACTTTATATTTTTCTGCCGTACTGGTTTCATTGCCGGAGGTGATCCGGGTATCCGCCATCCCAACAATTCCTGCTTTCAATTTGATGCCTAAACAATAGGTCATTGCTGTAAATTTTGCATTTCCAATTCGCGAACATGAACTTCATATTCGGTGCGGTTTTTTCCGGCAGACCGGACGACACCTTTCAATGTCTGGCATTCGTCGAGGTCCACCCCATGGGCTATTTTGATGTAATGTACATCTTCCAGAAGATTATTGGTAGGGTCAAAACCCGTCCATCCATTACCCGGAATATACGCCTCGATCCAGGCATGGATGGCAGCACTGCCTTTATGCCCCTGCCCCGGATTTAAATACCCGGTCACATACCGGCAAGGGATACGGTTTTCCCGCAGTATTCCAAGCATCAAATGGGCAAAGTCCTGACAAACTCCACGATGGTCCTGGAGCACATCTGCAACCTTATTGTGGACCGAAGCATGGCGTGTATCGTATTCCATACAAGCAAACACAAATCCATTGACCCGCAGACAAAAATCAAACAGTTGCTCGGTGGATTCCCAGACCGGATGGGCCCAATCCGCAGGCAACCGGGTAAAATGCGTCTGTTCCAGGTATTCGTAATGATCCACTTTGAATTCATGAGACAGCAACAACGCTTGTTCCTCATCCAGCCGGTAAGGGTAATAATTAAAGGGGTTGACCAACAACTTATCGATGCGCGTATTCATATGTATTTCAAACGTCCCGGTGTTTGCAGCGAGCCGGCAACGCAGGGTTCGAAAACCATGGACATTGGTCGAGTAGTGCGCGGTGCATGCAGGTTCCAGCTCATACGTTCTGCTGATAACACGCTGGTTATCATTTTCGAAAGGAAATATGAGGTATTCGAGAAAAGCTTCAAAAAAGGGTTGCTCGTAGTGATTTATTGCATGGTAATCAATGGCAAATTCCGGCATGTCCCTAAGTAAAATACTTTTTAACAATCAGGTCACTAATTAAGTATATTTTGGACAATGTATCTTCCAGGAATTTCTCCAGGTCGTCTTCGATATCGGAAAATTCTACATACTCCAGGGGTGAGATCATCTTGCCGACCTGAAATGCAATATCTTTTTGGGTGATCATCCGGTCCGATTGAATTTTTTCCAAACTTAGTTTAAGTTTGAGTAAGCTGCGCACGACCGATTTCGGGAAATACGGATTGAACAACAAAAAGTCAACCGTAGCGTGCCGTTCGGGCCAGTTGGAATAATACTTATGACACATATCCTTGGCCTCCACGCAATCCAACAGGATGTTGTATTGTTGAGCCTCCATGTATTGCCCGAGTTTCAGCTTTTTTAATTCTTCAATATCGTTCAGTTTGCTGATCATGATACGTACGATCTGGGCAGAGCGTTCGATGAGCAATCCCATATGAATGAATTGCCAGCTGATATCATGCATCAGGGTAAACATGATCCTTCCCCGGACATTCGCACAGTGCTGCATGACGTGGGTGGTAAAATCAAACAATCCTCGTGTCTTCAAAACATCCACCGGATAGCCGGAGACGAAGATGTAAAAATTATTGATCGCCTCCCAGAGCTCCTTGGACAGGCTCTCCCGGGCACTGCGGGCATTTTCACGGCAGGCATAGAGTGAAGAGATGATCGAGACCGGGTTCTTGTCGTCCAGTGCCGCCGTGACCAATACTTCCTCTTCATTGATATCCTGATCTTCTACCGCCGGCATGCCGGTCATGTCAATGATCGACTTAATAGCGATCAAATGTTGCCGGGGTTCCGGGCTGTCAAGAGACCCAAAATATTCCACATTAATGTATCGGGCCAGATGATCGGTCCTTTCCAGGTACCGTCCCATCCAGTACAAATGATTGGCTACGCGAGATAACATGCATTGTTTTTTTATCCGGAGTTCAAATTATTCCATTCAGTCGTTCACGATCCAGGTGTCCTTCGAACCTCCCCCCTGGGATGAGTTCACAATCAGGCTGCCCTCTTTAAGCGCAACCCGGGACAATCCGCCACTCAGGACATACTGAACATCCTTTCCCTTCAGCGTAAAGGTGCGAAGATCTATATGGCGCGGTTCGAATTGATTTTTCTGTTCAATAAAGGTGGCATGCAGCGACAATGCCATGATGGGCTGGGCGATGTATTCCCGGGGTGATGCCAGGATGAGTTCTTTCTGTTTTTCCAATTCTTCACGAGAGGCATTTTGACCTATGAACACCCCGTACCCACCGGATTGATCCACGGGTTTTACGACCAGTTCGGGCAAGTGCTCCAGGACATACTGACGATCCTTTTCCTCGCCACAGCGCATGGTCGGCACATTCTGAAGAATCGGCTCCTGATCAAGGTAATAGCGGATGATCTCAGGGACATAGGTATAGACTGCCTTGTCGTCAGCTACTCCGGTACCGGGAGCATTGACCAGCGTGACATTGCCCTTGCGATAGGCACTCATGATGCCCGGGACGCCAAGCACTGAATCCGACCGGAATACCAATGGATCCATAAAATCATCATCAATACGCCGGTATACCACATCAACTTTCTCGGGTCCGAATACCGTATTCATATAGACAAAATCGTTGTCGACGTAAAGGTCCCGTCCTTCAACCAACTCCACACCCATGCTCTGTGCCAGAAAGGAATGCTCGTAATAAGCCGAATTGTAAACACCGGGCGTCAGTAATACGCAGACCGGCTCATCTACGCCTGCCGGGCATACCGACTGGAGCACTTCCAGCAGCACCGAGGGGTAGTTCATGACCGATGCCACGTTAAACTGCTTGAAGAGCTGGGAAAAAGTCTTCTTCATAGCTTCGCGGTTGGCCAGCACGTAGCTCACCCCGCTGGGGCAGCGCAGGTTATCCTCCAGAATATAATATTCTCCATCAGCATGGCGGATCAGGTCCGTTCCGGAGATGTGACAGTAGGTACTGCCGGGAGGGGTAAACCCTTCCATGAATTTACACAGGTGGCTGGACGAATGAATCAGCTCAACCGGGATAATATTGTCTTTCAGGATCTTCTTCCCATTGTAGAGATCATGCAAAAAGAGATCCATAGCCTGAGCCCGCTGCAACATACCACGTTCGATCACATCCCATTCATGCTGATGGATGATACGCGGCAGGAGATCAAAGGGGAATATTCGTTCAATGCCACGCGGATTCTGGTTGTAGGTGGCGAAGGTGATCCCCTGGCTCAGAAATGATTTTTTTGCAAATTCATTCAGCTGCCGGTATTCGTCCGGGGACAATGCACTGAACGCTCCGATTACATCCGAATAGACAGGCTTGATGCTTTGATTACGGGCAAAAACTTCATCAAACTGGCCGGAACGGGTTAAATAATTCTGAAACAGAACAGAGTCATGAATAGGATCCATGGAGCTAAAGATTAATTATGAGAGAATAGCTAATCAACCGACCTTCCGCCTGCCTTTCCAGGGAACGGAGTGGATCAGATTTTACATGCTTATCTTACTAGCTCAGGATATCCGGAGAATATAGAAGCTTAATGTATTAATTCTTTCGGAATAATGCCTGCTCTCGCCTAAGGAGAATAATTTCCCGACCGGATTATTTCCCAGTACAGATCAAAATGGACAGGAAGGATAAGGTTAACCCTATGACCTCAATCGTTGCCCAGTTTCATGTAGTCCAGAGGAGGTTCGCGGTCTCCGATCAGTGATTCGTATTTGAAATCCTTGCCGCGACGTTCTTCCAGTTCATTTTTTGCTTTCACCAGCACTTCGGGATGCGTAAACAGATCCATGGCTGAGAGGGTCAGCGTCTTTGCAGCCACCAGCATACCTTTTGGCCCTATGGTAGTCCCGCCGGCAGCGACGGCTTGCCAGCTGTGAGCAATGGTTCCGGGCACCCAGGTAGCAGCACCCATACTTGCAGTGGGTACAACCCAGCTGATATCTCCGACATCGGTGGAAGCATAACCGCCTTTCTCCACCACCTTAAATGGTTCGACCTCCATGGCAGATTCCGGTGTCAGCTTTTCGGAAGGATAGGACTTCATGATTTCCAGGGCGAAATTGCGTTCCTCTTCGTTGTATTTCACCCCTCCGACCTGCTCCAGATTGTCGTGCATCATAGACGCCAGTGTGGCGTTGGGCATGACGTTAAAATAGCCATTGATGTATTCATAATCCACTTTGGTATCGGTCCCCATGGCGGCACCTTCTGCGGCACGTATGATGCGCTGGATCATATCCTTCAGTTCATTCATATCCGGGTGGCGGATGATGTAATAAACTTCAGCCTCTGCCGGAACGATGTTCGGCGCTTTAGCACCATTGGTAATGGCATAATGGATCCGTGATTCCGGGGTGACATGCTCCCGGAGCATGTTGACCATAACATCCATTGCTTCCACACCATCCAGGGCACTGTGCCCCCTCCAAGGTCCGGCAGCAGCATGGGCGGCAACACCATGGAAACGGAATTTCATACCTACTGCTGCCAGGGTCGCACTTGCATTAGCGGCATTCTGGCTACTTGGATGCCAGGTGAGTACAGCATCCACATCGTTAAAAAGGCCTTCCCGAACCATAAATACTTTCCCGCCTCCGCCTTCTTCAGCGGGTGTCCCATAGAGACGGATGGTACCTGATGTGCCGGTCTTCTGCAGCCACTCCTTCACCTGAATGGCAGCAGCTACCGCGCCAGTGCCAAAGAGGTGATGGCCACAGGCATGACCAGCCGGCTGTCCTTCGATCGGGTCCTGGGTAGGCACGGCCTGCTGGGCCATGTCAGCCAGGGCGTCAAATTCAGCCAGGAAGGCAATGACCGGTTTCCCGGAGCCATAGCTGGCGATAAAGGATGTTGGCATGCCGGCAACGCCCTGCTCGACGTGAAATCCTGCATCCGTCAATGTCTTCTGCAACAGGGCGGTACTCTGATCTTCCTGAAAACCCAGTTCTGCAAATCCCCAGATTTGGTGAGCGATTGCACCATAGTGATCCAGCTGGGCATCCAATGCTTTGATGGCTTGTTTTTTGTCCGCATCCAGGGACTGGCTGAAGAGTGGTGTGATTCCGAGGGTTAGTACGACAATCCAAAGTCCTTTTCTCATTCTATTCTTTTTCTCGATTAAAGGTCTAAAGTAATACTTGGCTGATAAAAACGGTATAAGAATTATGTTTTCGTAAGTTCTGTTCGTTTCTGGGCTAAAGCCCCGTGCAGTGTTTTGAGGTTTAGCCCCGCCTTAAAAGGCGGGGTTGTGGAGCACCGCTGTCTCTGGGAGGGTGATCCTGTACTGACACACACCTAAACCGGTTTTTTAAACAACCTGCTTCGTGAGTCCGGGCTTTTTAGCCAGGCATCAGTGTGTTTTAACCCCGGGCTTCAGCCCGGGGTAGTACGCCGTCTCCACTTATGGGCTTTAGCCCAAACACAACGGACCTTCAGGCCTTCCAATACTGGGCTGAAGCCCTTGTATCGTATTTTGAGGTTTCACCCCGCCTTAAAAGGCGGGGTTGTCTAGTACAGATGCATCAAAGAGGATGATCCTCTCCCTGGCACGCACCTTGACCAGTTTTTTAAACAACCTGCTTCGTGAGTCCGGGCTTTTTAGCCAGGCATCAGGGTACCTTAACTCCGGGCTTCCGCCCGGGGTAGTACGCCGTCTCAACCCATGGGCTTTAGCCCAAACACAACGGACCTTCAGGTTCAAATACTGGGCTGAAGCCCTTGTATCGTTTTTTAGGTTTCACCCCGCCTTAAAAGACGGGGTTGTGGAGCACCGCTGTCTCTGGGAGGGTGATCCTGTACTGACACACACCTTAACCGGTTTTTTAAACAACCTGCTTCGTGAGTCCGGGCTTTTTAGACAGGCATCAGGGTACCTTAACTCCGGGCTTCAGCCCGGGGTAGTACGCCGTCTCAACCCATGGGCTTTAACCCAAACACAAGGGACCTTCAGGCCTTCTAATACTGGGCTAAAGCAATAGCGGCGTGTTTTGAGGTTTAGCCCCGCCTTAAAAGGCGGGGTTGTGGAGTACCGCTGTCTCTGGGAGGGTGATCCTCCTGACACGCACCTTAACCGGTTTTTTAAACAGTCTGGTTCGTGAGTCCGGGCTTTTTAGCAAGGCATCAGGGTACCTTATCTCCGGGCTTCAGCCCGGGGTGGTACGCCGTCTCCACTTATGGGCTTTAGCCCCCAGATTCTTTGAACATGTCCAAAAACATCTGATACTCTTCTTGAAAACTTACCCTGGTATGATGATTCTGTTGATCATCCACATAACGTCGCACTGCTGTAATCACGGAAGGGCTTATTGAACCGGCGAAGTATCCTTCATTCCAGGAAAATCGTTTTTTGAAATAACCTTGTTGGTTTATCCAATGGGAGGATTCACCTTTGAGTAGTTGTACGATCTTGCCTATACTCTTTTCCGGATGCAACCATAGCAACACGTGAAGGTGGTCCCGGTGTCCATTCACCCGATCAATGGCTATGCCATTTTCCTTTGCATACCCCCGGATGTGTTCCAAAATGGGAAAGAGTACGTCAGGTTGAAGAATTGGTTCCCGGTTTTTTGTGGTCCAAACGGTGTGGATGAATATTTTGACAAAGGCCATAGCAGTAGATTGGATAGTAAGTTAATAAAAAAGTAAGTTTCAATTACGGGGCTAAAGCCCTAGTATCCTGTTTTGTGCATTCACCCCGCCTTAAAAGGCGGGGTTGTCAAGTACAGATGCATCAAAGAGGGTGATCCTCTCCCTGGCATGCACCTTGACCAGTTTTTTAAACAACCTGCTTGGTGAGTCCGGGCTTTCTAGCCAGGCATCAGGGTACCTTAACTCCGGGCTTCAGCCCGGGGTAGTACGTCGTCTCCACTTATGGGCTTTAGCCCTGAAGTGGTTACACAAGTGCAACTTTCCCGATACCTAGGTAAACGATACTTCTTCCAGGTAAGTCCAGGCAACAATGCTAATCCCGGGAATCCCTTCCAGAAGCCTTATCTTCGGAATTAAAAGAACTTAGTATGCACACCTACATCACTCTGCTGCGTGGAATCAATGTCGGAGGCAATAAGAAGATAAAAATGGAAGACCTCCGTCAATATTGTGAATCCATCGGCGCCCGGGACGTCGCCACTTATATTCAAAGCGGCAACATCGTCTTCCGGCATCCCCAAAGCGACCTCCGGGAGATCGCCCAATCTATCACCCGGGAGATCGAAAAGAGATCCGGATTTTCAGCATGGGTCGTCGTGTTCCCCCTGGACTACTGGCAAAAAGTGATCGAAGAATTCCCATTTAACCACATCGAAGACCTGAATCCCAGCCGGACCCTGCTGGTATTTTATGAGCAGCCATTGACCCCAGAACACCAGCAGATCATGCATTCCATCGACTTAAAGAATGACCTCTATGAAGTCAGGGAAAAAGTCGCCTACATCTACTGTACAGACGGCATATCCAACTCTCCGCTCGCCGACGCAACCTTACAGAAAAAGATCAAGGTGGAAAATACCAGCCGAAACTGGAGAACAGTACTGAAACTGGATGAAATGGCGTGCCAGATTTCATGAAGCACTCATCCAGCGGATGAAGTCCAATGCCGGCAATAAGGTCTTTCCTTCAAAATGAGGAATATCCGCCAGGCGCTTCTCATAAGCGCGCACCAGGTGCTCATCCATCATCAAAAATTTATCGATCGTCCGCATCATTTTAAAATAAGTATCTACCGGGATCACCGAGGGCACATTACGTGCATCCAGTTTGATCATGCATCGACGAAAAAGTTCTAGCTCTGGGTAGACATAAAGGTCCGGGTAGCGCAAAGCAAGATAAAGTCCCGGCATCCGCTCATCACCATGGTAGTGGTCCAGCAAGTCTGGCAAATCCCTGCGGTGGCTGTCCAAGAGCTGATCGCAGTGAAAACTAAAACGGCTCACCCGGCCGATGACGTCACGCTTTTCATCAAATAAGTCCCGGAACATCACGCGCACGATTTCTTTGTCCTTCGCGATGAATGCAGCCAGGGCTTCCTTGGGATAATAGTCCACCCCTTTCCAAAGCCTCCGGCTTATCCGGCTCTCCAGGCTCCGGTCGTACATCGCTGCGAAATCCAAAACTTCCAGATCCCAGTTCTCCTGAAAGTTACGGGTCACCTCCCACAACAATTCGTCCATTAATTCCGGTTTCTGATCTATCGCCTCCCGAAATTTCAGTTGGAAGTGGTCAAACGTCTTCTTATTGAACATGCTACTGAATTAACAGGCTAAAGATCCGGGAAGAAAATCAATGGCGACCCAATTCGATGAACAAATTTACGGCTATGAATGGCCATCCGGCTCTTCCTTGTATCCCAGGTCATTAACCAATCTAATGCACATCACCTTTCCTCCAGCAAGATCCGCTTACTTTTGTTACCTTAGAAGTATACCTTTCCTACCATATTTGAGCGCTTAAAAGAAATGTAACATGAAAAAATGGACCTTAATCCTACCCCTGATGCTTGGGTATTACCTGGCACCAATGATTCAGGCACAGAACGACCCTGCCATTGAAGCAAAAGTAAATGCCCTGCTGGCGAAAATGACCCTTGAGGAAAAGATCGGCCAGATGAACCAGTACAATGGTTTCTGGAATTTCACGGGCCCTGCTCCCGCCGGTGGTGAAGCTGCGAATAAATTTGAAAACCTCAAGTCAGGCCTGGTCGGATCGATGCTTAACGTCCGCGGTGTGGAGAATGTCCGGAAGGTTCAGGAGCTGGCTTTGCAATCCCGCCTGGGTATCCCGCTGATCATTGGTTTTGACGTCATCCACGGATATAAAACCCTATCTCCCATCCCTCTGGCTGAGGCTGCAAGCTGGGATATGAGCGCCATCGAGCGATCTTCAAAGGTGGCAGCCACTGAAGCCGCTGCGTCCGGAATCAACTGGACCTTTGCACCGATGGTCGATATTTCCCGCGATGCCCGCTGGGGCCGTGTGATGGAAGGAGCTGGTGAAGATCCCTATCTGGGTGCACAGATTGCCGCTGCCCGGGTAAGAGGCTTCCAGGGCAAAGACCTTAGTGACCCGCTGACCATTGCAGCGTGCGTCAAACATTTTGCCGCCTATGGATTTGCAGAAGCCGGCCGGGATTACAATACCGTGGACATTGGAACCTCCACATTGTACAATACGGTACTACCTCCCTTTAAAGCAGCAGCTGATGCAGGTGCGAGGACATTCATGAATTCATTTAATGAGCTCAATGGCGTCCCGGCTACCGCCAACGCCCTGCTGCAACGTGATATTCTGAAGGGAGCGTGGGGTTTCACCGGATTTGTGGTATCGGACTGGGGATCCATCGGTGAACTCATACCACACGGACTCGCCAAAGACGGCAAACAAGCTGCGGACCTGGCCGTGCATGCCGGGAGCGACATGGATATGGAATCCTACAACTACCTCAACCATCTGAAAGAACTGGTCACCTCAGGTGTGGTCGATGAAGCATTGATCGACGATGCTGTACGCCGTATCCTGCGTGTCAAATACGAACTAGGTCTGTTCGATGATCCCTATCGTTATTGTGACGAAGAACGTGAACGGACCATGATCGGCAATACGGATGAATTAGATGCCGTGCTCCAGATGGCTAAAAAATCCATTGTCTTACTGAAAAACGAGAAAAACCTGCTACCCCTGGCTAAATCCGGCAAAAAGATCGCTTTGATCGGTCCGCTTGCCGGTGACAAAACGAGCCCTCTGGGCAGCTGGCGCCCCGCTTCTGATGATGGCACAGCGGTATCCGTACTGGAGGGGATGGAACGCTACTCCGGTAACAAGCTGACCCATTATCCAGGAGTACGTCTCTTTGAAGGAAATCCCAGCTTTGTCATGGAGCTAAAAATCAATGAAACCGATACCACCGGCTTTGCCGCTGCTATCGCAGGTGCCAAACAAGCTGACGTCGTGGTGATGGTCATCGGTGAGCATGGACTGATGACGGGAGAAGGGCGCAGCCGTGCCTACATCGACATCCCCGGACTACAGGAAAAGCTGCTCAAAGAAGTCATGGAGGTCAACCAGAATGTGGTCCTTGTTCTTATGAATGGCCGGCCTCTGGCCATCGAATGGGAAGCTGAACATGTACCCGCCATTGTCGAAGCCTGGCACCTCGGCACCCAAAGCGGAATGGCCATCGCCCAGGTTTTATACGGCGACTACAATCCATCCGGCAAACTGCCGATGTCCTTTCCGCGCAGTGTTGGTCAGGTACCCATCTATTACAACCACAAGAGTACAGGACGCCCGAATCTGGCGGGTGGAGGCATGGTCTTCTGGAGTCATTACAACGATGAATCCAATGATCCGCTCTATCCATTCGGGTATGGAATCGGATACAGTCCCTTCGAATACAGTGGCTTACGCATAACCATGGGCAGCGGAAATACAGCTACTGTTCAGGTTAATGTGAGAAATATGGGTAAATTAGCAGGGGAAGAGGTCGTTCAGGTATACCTCCACGATCTGGTCGCCAGCGTGACCCGGCCGGTTAAAGAACTGAAGGCCTTCGAAAAGATCATGCTAAACGCCGGCGAAAGCCGGACCATTCGTTTCCAGCTGGATGAATCCGTATTCGGCTTCTACGACAATACGGGAAAATGGATCGTCGAACCCGGAGATTTTGATGTTATGGTAGGCGGTAGTTCGGCCGATGGACTGAAAGGTAAGATCACGATACAATAACTGTTTTAAAATATTCCAATCTCAGAAACAGTGAAGGGTCATCTGAAAATGGTGACCCTTTTTTTTGCGGAAGTATGGGGTGTGGGATTGGGGGTGTGGGGTGTGGGGTTTCATGGTATTGTGGTATTGTGGGTTTGAGGTTTTGGGGTTTTGGGGTATTGGAGTGGCTGGGTATAAGGACTTTCCCTGGGGTTGTTTAATGGGTAAATTAATCAGGTTGGGGCCATCTGCTCAGGTAACTATTTAATTTAAAATACAATGACCTGCAGTCAAATAGGTTATCTTTCATTGGAAATGAAATAATCATCACCAGCATCATGAGATCAATTTATCAACGGCAATCCTTGCGATCAATTTTAGTATACGCACTGCTCCTATTGGTTATTCCGGTAAGCAATGGTCAGCAGTCCCTGCTCGCTCTTTCAAAATCTGATCATGTACTGGCGATCATCGATCCTGTAAGCCTTGCTGTCAAAGCCCGGATTCCCGTAGGCCAAGATCCTCACGAAGTGATTGCTTCCGCTGACGGCAAGACTGCCTACGTGACCATTTATGGCGGTGGTAGCCTGCATGAAATCAATGTGATCGACCTGGTGGCACAGAAACCACTCTCCACCATCGACACCCGGCCTCTATGGGGCCCCCATGGGATCGAATTTGTTCAGGGCAAAGTGTGGTTTACTGCAGAAGGATCCAAAGCGGTAGGTCGTTACGATCCGGAAACCAATACCCTGGACTGGAGCATGGGCACCGGCGAGGACCGTACCCATATGCTCTACGTCCGTTCCGATGCCCGTGAAATTTATACCACCAATGTCAATGCCGGTACTGTAAGCATCCTGGATGCCCCTGAACCATCATCCTCTACGCCTCAGCCGGGACCTCCGCGCCCCCGCAATGAATGGACGCAAACAGTTGTTCCTACCGCCCGGGGATCAGAAGGATTTGATGTTTCTCCGGATGGGCTTGAACTCTGGACAGCCTCCAGCGACAACGGCCAGATAACCATCATCGACCTGACCACGAAAAAACAAAGTGCGCAGTTTGACGCCCAGACCCAGGGAGCCAACCGCCTGAAATTCACCCCGGATGGGAAGATGGTTTTCATCACCAGCCTCCGCCAGGGTGACGCCATTATCTATGATGCAAAGACCAGAAAAGAAATCAAACGCCTGCCCATCGGCCGTGGTGCGGCCGGCATTCAGATGGACCCGGATGGGAAGCGGGCATTTTTAGCCTGCACACCGGACAACGATATCGTGGTGGTGGATCTTGGCACTTTATCCGTCATAAATCATATTGCTCTGGGAGGGCCGGATGGTATGGCCTGGGCCAGCCAACAATGATATTCTGAATAAATTTCTGTGTACTTATACCCGTGAAGCCGGACCGTTGTGAATTTAATTTTAACTGGCATCCCAGGAATTGAATCAATAATTCCAGGTGATCAATTAATTCACAAGCTCATTTTTTATCCCTGCCTTTTCCTGGAGCAATTGCAATAATTCATTTCCGGTTTGGATGATTTCTTCCATATTTTGTACCTGGGCTGTGGTAATGTAAGCTAAAGAAATGTAGAGGTCCAAATAGTGTATCCGTTCGCTCCAGATATTTTCATACACAGCTTTGGCGGGGATCCGCAGTTCATTTCTGGGAACCATAAAGCTTTCCAATGCCTCCTGCCTGAAAGGTATACTCCAGGAAACCCGGGCCTGATTGGCCATTTGTGTCGGGTAAACGGAATAATTATCAGAAATCCGTTTAACCAGATTGTGGTAGTTATACAATGCTTCAATCAGATGATTATCACGGATCAGATTCAGGTCTCCGGTTTGGATCAACTGATCCCAGGTCACGGGTTCATTATACCAGGAACTGACATTTCCCGCAACAACAAAATCGTGTATGTATCCCAGTGAATCGGCAATATGTGGCTGTGGCAATTGCCACACTTTAATTATTCTGTACAGGCTTTTCTCTTTATTTTGAAATCTTTCCTTAATTCCGGTGTAATAATTAATATCCGCCAAAATTTCATACCTCATCCGATGGATGTATTCCTGCTCTTTGGCCCGATTTAACCGGTCGGAGTTCCAGTTGTTAACCTTCAGTGCCAGCAAAATCCCGATCATGACCAGAATGATTTCACCCAATGCATACAGCAGGTATTTCCTGACCCTACCCTGTTCGATAAATAGCTGGCGGATTGTGCCAAATAAATTCATTAATCATAATTTTATCCTGCGGACGAATTGAATAAAAAAACTCAAAATTCACCCGCAAAAGACAAGCAATTCAAGGACCCTATTTATCACTGATAATCAAGATAAATATTTTGCCTGAACCTTTATCCAGTCAGGCATGATCAGTTACCCTGATACTGAAACCAGTCGTAGCTCGCCGGAGATTTGCAGGATTCCCCATTTCCTGTCGCATACAGTCCGACATAAACTCCGGTAAACCAACCGATGGTTTCCGAGCTCAAAAAGCGTGCGTCCGCCGTATCCACTACTTTAAAATCATCGTTGCCCTGGGCATATGCAAAGGTAAACAACGGGCCTTGACCGCTGATGCGCAGATCAACCGGCCCTTCTTTCAGCTGCACAGGCTCCGATTGGTAATGCGTCCTGCCGAACTGAAGATTAACCACCACATAGCGCTTATTCTTTTTGCGGACTACCATCAGATCAAAATGGGTCTGGTTATTCAGCAGGATGATGCCTGCCTCTTCATTCTCCTGTGCCGGTGAAAAATCAAGCCGGGTTGCAGCTGTAAAATCAAGATCCGTCAGCCGCCGGCCAACAAACGTAGGGCTCCCTTCGCCACCGATCTTGGTGGCAGATCCGTGCAACGCCAATTGTCCGCTGCCAACCTGATAATTGGCTTCCACCGGAGGCTGAATGTAATTCCATTCCAAACCCAGTGGCTGATCAAATTCAATCCGTTCCTGTAGTGGTGGGAATGATTTCTGGGGAAGTGTGGGACAGGTCATATTGACTTGCACGACACCGGTACCATTTACCACCGGCCAGCCGCTGGTGGGCCAGGTTACCGGTGCCAGACAAGTCTCCCTGCCCAGGATGTGATGCGCGGGATAGCCGGTGACGCTGCGATATCCATGAAAGACCATCCACCAAGAACCATCATGTGCCTGCACGATGTCCGCATGACCAACTCCCTGGATGGGATTACCCTGCCCGGCCGCATTGGCATGGGCCAAAATGGGATTAGCCGGATTCTCCGTATAGGGCCCCCAGATGCTGTTGCTGCGGGCGATGGTTTCCGAATGCGCTTCTTCGGTACCACCCTCTGCCGCCATCAGGTAATAATAGCCATCCTTTCTGTAGATATGCGGGCCTTCCGGATACCGTCCTCCGGTGCCATTCCACACTTTCCGCCGTTCTCCGGTCAGTTTACCGTTTGCCAAATCGATCTCACTCAATACAAAGGTGGAAGAGATCACATAGGTCCTGCCGTCATCGTCAAAAAACAAATCCGGATCAATGCCCTGGACATCAACGAGAACCGGATCGGACCAGGGACCAGCCGGGTCCTTGGCTGTCACATAAAAATTGCCTCCCCCCGCGACATTGGTGGTAATCATATAAAAGATCCCATTGTGATAGCGCAAGGTTGGAGCAAAAATGTTGATTCCCTTCGGCACCTGTTCCCGCCGGTGCATGACGTGACCGATCTGCTCCCAGTGGATGAGATCCCGGCTGTGGAAGATGGGCACCCCCGGGAAAAATTCAAACGTGCTAGTTATCAGGTAATAATCTTCACCTACCCGGCAGATGCTGGGATCCGAATAAAAACCAGGAATGACCGGATTGTGGTAGGTTATCACCGCATCGGGGTCCGGATTCACATTCCAGGGATTACCGGCCGGTGGTTGAGCCAACGCCAATACCTGTGACATCATCGAGATAGAGAGCACCTGCCATTTCATACCAATTCAATTTTATTTTGTCTGAATAAGATCTGTATTCCTAAAATACTACTTTGGTGAAGTTACAATGGATAAGGTGGAACTCCAGGAGTCATCGATCTAGCACTGCCATGACCTGGATCAGTTCATGATCAGGTTTTGGTGATCATTCGTAAATTAAAGTTTAAATGCGGCTACCCTGACAAAATTTCAACAGCATGAGACCGATTGTATTTCTCTTCATCTTTTATTTCCTCCTCGTCGCGGACCCATCGAAGGCACAGGAGCATCCTTTCATGTCCCATCTGTCCGACTACATCGAAAACCTGAACGTCTTTGAACTGGGCCAGGAAGCAGGCCGGGCCTATCACATTCCGGATGCTCATCTCTCATTAAACGGACAATGGAAGTTTATCTACAGCGATGTACCAGAGGGCATTCCGGCAAATTTTTATGAGCGGAATTTTGACGACAGCAACTGGGATAACATCAGCGTCCCATCCAACTGGGAGATGCAAGGTTATGGGGATCCGATGTTCCGCAACATCAGCACCACCTTCGCTCTGAGAAGGCCATCCAATGCACCGGCAGATCCCTTCGCCTCCTTGCGTGGTGCCGGAAAAGAAGCTCCTTTCACTGTGACACCGCCTGAAGTGCCAAAGGAGTACAATCCTACCGGGGCTTACCGCACTACCATCAATCTGCCGGATGGCTGGAAAGGTCAGGAAATATTCCTGCGATTCGAGAAAGTTGCATCCGCGTCCTTCGTCTGGGTTAATGGTAAAGAAGTAGGCTATAATGAAGGCGCTCAGGAACCGGCAGAATACAATATCACTCCTTACCTGCAACGGGGCAGGAATACCATTGCCGTTTTAGTCATCAAATTTTGTGACGGATACTATCTGGAAGGTCAGGATTACTGGCGCCTGGCCGGCATCTTCGACGATGTCTGGCTTTATGCCACCAATCCGGTCCGGCTCTTCGATTGGCAGGTGATCACCGATCTTGACGAGCACTATGCAGATGCCCATCTCAGACTTAATGTAAAGGTCAAGAGCTATCGGTCAGGTGGTACCGGATACCGCATCAACGCCCATATTTCCAGGTCAGGTAAAACCATGGCTCAAATGCAAAGCACGCCAATAGACCTGGATGAACATAGCCAGAATACCTTCACCATGGAACATTCATTCAGCAATCCGGATAAGTGGACTTCGGAGACTCCCAATTTATATGACCTGACCATGGAACTGATCAACTCCAAAGGCAAGACCATTGATCGAGTGGTCACAAAAATCGGCTTTAAGGAAACCGAAATCCGGGGCAACACGTTCTATCTGAATGGTGTGCCCGTCAAGATCAATGGCATCAATTCCCACATGCAGCACCCCACGTCGGGGCACACCATGGATGAAGCCACCATCCGCCAGGACTTTGAGCTCCTGAAGCAATTTAATTTCAACGCAGTACGCACTTCACATTATCCGCCGGTCTCCAAATACCTCGAACTGGCCAATGAGTACGGTCTGTTTATTATCGATGAAACCGGTGATGAGGCGCACGCTACTGAATATGTTTCTGAGATGCCCGATTATATCCCCATGTATCTCGATCGCGTACAGTGCATGGTTCTGCGTGACCGCAACTATCCCTGCATCCTGCTCTGGAGCGCAGGAAACGAAAGCGGAGAAGGGGAAAACATCACCAAAGTCATCCAGGAAGGAAAACGACTCGATCCCACCCGCTACTGGATGTATGGGGGTAATGCCGATACGCACCCCGGCGAAGACATAGTAGGCCCCCGCTATCCGACACCGGTTGAGCTGGAGATGAAATTCGGGCTGGACTCCAATGACCAGCGGCCATCCTTCATGGATGAATACATCTCAGTGGCCGGCAATGGAGGAGGAGGCCTGGACGACTATTGGCGGGTCATTTATGCGCATCCCCGGTTGATGGGCGGTGCCATCTGGGATTTTGTCAGTCCTGGTCTTACCGCTCCGGTGCGACGTCTGAAGGACCTGTCTCCTTATAATACTCCGGTAAATATTATGGGTCATGCACGTCTGGTAAACTCTAACCACGGAAAAGCTATAGACCTGAACGGCCATGATCAATGGATCGAAATCTACCGCTCGGACAACCTGGAGCTCACCGGTGACCAGCTAACGCTGGCACTGGATGTATATCCCCGTCAGCTGAATCGGAGTGGTGGCGCACTGATCACCAAGGGAAACCATCAATTCGGCCTGGAACAACAAGGGCAGGACTCCATTGCATTTTACATTTATACCGGCCGCAAGTTTCTCTTAACGGCAGCACTTCCGGGAAACTGGGAGCACAACTGGCACCAGATGACGGCCATGTACGATGGGTCTAAAATGCAGTTGATCATTGATGGCGCAATAGCAGCTACCATGCCGGCCACCGGGTCCATCCAGAACCTGCCTTTTCCTGTTAACATAGGCCGGAACGTAGAGACTCAGGGCCAGGATACAAAAAATTACACCGCAGATGCCCTGATCGACCGTGTCGGCATCTTCACTTCCACGGATCCAGCGGTTCTATCCGACCCCGGCAAGGCAGCACTCTGGCTGGATTTTGAAGATGAAACGGATGATGGCCATTTCTTCACCTACGGGATAGGTGCCAGAACTTACGGAACCATCTGGCCTGACCGGAAGCCACAACCAGAAATGTGGCAAATGAAACATTCGGGACAACCCTTGTCTTTCCGACTCGAAGAAGCCGAAACGGGCCTGGTAGAAGTTTGGAATCACAGTAATTTCACTCCTGCAAATCACTGGACCACGACCTGGACATTAACGGCCGATAATGATACGCTGCAATCCGGGACACTGAATCTGGAGGCGCCACCGCAGAGCCATCAGTGGGTTCGTATCCCGTACCATAAGCCAGCCATCGCCGCTGGTAAAGAGTACCGCATCAATGTTAGCTCAGCACTGAAGACGGATGAGCTCTGGGCGCCCGCCGGTTTTGAAGTAGCCTGGGATCAATTGGAACTCCATGAGTGGAATCAGTCCGCTATCCTTGAAAAATTGCCGGCCGGTGACCTTGCCCTTTCCGAAAGTGACCCAGAGCATCTCGTGGTTACCGGAAATGGCTTTGTTTACACCTTTACAAAGGCCACAGGAGAATTAACATCCATGATGCAGGATGGCCGGGAGTTGCTCAAAGCTCCGTTGAAGCTCAATGTGTGGCGGGCTCCGGTTGCGAATGAAATCGATCGATGGAATGGATATGGGATGAAGAATAGCCGCTGGAAGGAAGGGTTTGACGCGACCCTGGCCACGGAGTATTATTCTTACGGCCTGGATGCACTCCAGCGGATCCCACTTGAGTTTTCAGCCAGTTCCGCTGATGGCCGGGTGATGGTTCATGTCCGTGAGCTGGTACTCACGCGGGATGGCCAGTTACAATTCAGTATGATGGATAAATATCTAAATGGACTTACACTAAGTGGATTTGAATGCATCAGCGAATATTCCATCCTGGCTGATGGTACCATAAAACTGGATCATACCGTATTACCCCAGGGTAATATGCCGCAAATGTTACCCAGGATCGGATTATCACTCATGATTGCCGACGATCTTTCACAGGTATCCTGGTATGGGCGGGGTCCCCAGGAAAACTATCCCGACCGCCAATCGGGTTATAAAGTCGGCATTTACCAGTCTACTGTTGAGGCTATGTATGAGCCTTATCTCATCCCACAGGATTATGGGTTACGCACCGGAATCCGCTGGTTGCGGATGGTGGATGATGAGGGCAGCGGCCTGCAGTTCTCAATGGACAAACCATTCAATTTTAACGCCTATCCGTATACGACCGACGAACTGACCAGGGCGCTCTACACCTATCAATTGAAGCCGTCGGGAGGAATTACGTTGAATCTGGATTACGAGACGACCGGAGTCGGGGACACCTCCTTGCCGGTCCTGGACAGCTACCGGGTGTATCCTCACCGGTATGTCCGCAGGATCATCATCAGGCCTCAGCATTAAGGCCCGCCTACCGGTTCAGCACTTTCTCGAAACAGGCACTAAGTGGTTGCTGGATATATGGGCCATAATTAGGGATACGAACATAATCGTTCTTTTCATACAGACGCATGGCATCGGGCTGCTTGACACCAGTTTCCAGAACACATCTGGTGTATCCCAACTCCCTAGCCCAGTCTTCCAGTTGGGAGAGGATAACAGAGGCGATCCCCTGGCTACGGACGGAAGGGATGGTATACATGCGTTTAATCTCCAGGGTGGTCGGATCGAATGCTTTTAACCCACCACAAGCCACGGGTTGTGCTTCCTGATACGCGAGAATAACGAATTGAACAGATTCGGTTTGATTGTATTGTGCAAAGAAAGCATGGTCTTCTCCATCGATGATGGCTAATTCCTGATCCAACGATTGGACGAGGAGTTGAAAGTCCTGATCCTGTGTTCCCGTGCGCAAATACCTGGTCATTGGAAATAGTTGATTGTTTGCCGGTTACAGCAATACTAAGACTCAAATATACTTATTGGCGAGAACCATCACTTAAAAATTGATTTAAGTGGTAATGATGAAACTGGACTTGATTTTTATCAGGTACTATTCATTCAATATCCCAGCCGTCCAAATCAGGATTTAATAAGTCCTGGGTATTCAGTCGTGGTTTAGCCCTATTTTTAAACCCATCGCAGATGTTCTTTCGTCCCTTTTTGTGCGGTAAAAAAACCAATCTGAAATCAAGCAAGTATTTCCGAACAATTTATTCTTTAACGCGTTCAGTGGTTAAACCATGATTAAATCATTTTGTGCAATCTTTAGACTATCAGTGAATTTTGTAGAACCTTGCCTATTAGAGCAGCCCTCCAATCCTGTAGCCAACGTTATTTATTACTAAACTACTTAGACTTTCAAGGCTTAGGCAAAAGAATATTTCGAAGTTCTACTAATTGTCATCCATTTAGGGTTACAATTTTGAGCCAAACTTTTAAAGCTACGGCTTTTGCATTTCTTTTATTTGAAGTGGTTGTTTTAAGATACAACCGTCTCTTTAGAGGGTTCACGCAACTGTTTGAACAATTCAAAAACAGCATTTTTGCTGCCGTCGAAAGACGGTGAGCCGTGCGCATGCCGCTAAAATGGTCTGACTGAACGTTTTTCGCCAAATGGCGGAATGAATGTCTGGGAGACATTCAAGTGAAGGAACCGCAAAGCGGATGGGATGCAGAACTTAATATCCTGAATCCCATACAGTTGCACCGAACGCCAAGGTGAGTTTTGCGTGAATCGAGGTTTTTGGTTCGTTCCCCGCCCGCCACAGCTTGTCGGGGCGCGGTTTGCCGGAACAAAAATGAACGAATACGCCAAGCAGCGACCCTTGCAACCAGAATTACATTTCGGATCAATAGAAATTGCATAAAAATTCTTTCCCTAACTCGTTAAAGAGTAATTGCAATAGTACCTAAGAACTAAATATGATTTGGAAAGCTAACCACTCAAAACCTTATTCTTTAATTTCCTGGTCAATAAGTTCCAGAATCTGATTTATTTCAGTGAGTAACGGTTTATAGTGCATCGAACCTGTATTATTCGCCGTCAATAAATAAATCAATAATTTATTTTCAAAGGCAGGTGTGTGGACTACCATCTTATTACTTTCCCGGCTGGCTAATGAGTTGGAGCCAGGCTTTTTTTCATCCTGACTAATGTGGTTAAAAATGGTCCGGATACTACCCTTCTCACTACTCAGCAGGTCCAGAATTTCATTCCTGTTCTGACGCAAACCGGATTCCTGTAGCCTTATTTGTTGAATGAAGGGCTGCCACCCCATCAGTACCTGCCTCAACGGCATGCTGGTGATGAGATTTAATTTTCCATAGCCTGTCACTTCATTCAATAATGACTGATTGGGGTTGTAAATGATATCGTACGCCAATGCCCGGTAAAGTTTCCTCGAAAGGCTTTTTTCGGAAAGGGTATCTACCGTGCCGGATAAATAAGCTTCAATTTCTTCCGATGCATCTGAAATATCCTGAACCACAGCTATCAGATTTTCCAGTCTAATTTTATTCACTGTAAACTCCTCCTTTAGCCCGGACAAAAAATACTGTTCCGTTCGCCGTTCTTTACGCTCCTCGTTCCAGTTGTCGATCCCCAGTGCGATCAAAATACCCACCACGATCAGGAGTATTTCTCCGAAGGCATACCACCCATAGGCTCGGGTTTTGCCACTTTTTATCAGCTGGTGTCTGAGAGAACTAAATATTCCTTTCATTGAATTATTTTCCTTTCTCCAATGGGCAATGCTGCCCTTAGATGACCCATGGTGTAGATCTTTGAGGTAAAGCTTAAGGGCACAAGCAGGACCCTATTACCCTGAGATGAACAAATAAATGCAAATCAAAAGGGATAACCAACCTGCACCTGCCTTATTTAGGAAGAAATTATCCGGTGGATTTGTTTAACAAGGATTTGATTCACTGCCGCAACTGGCCATAAACATTGAAGCCAAACCGGCTAACCGATACTTCCGCAGGCGTAAACCCTACAAACTCGCCATCCAGGTCGATCGGTAATGGATGATCGAGATGGTCAATGTTTAACGCAGTGCAGTCGAAATACCGCAATTCATCATGGTCTATGGGCTGACAGTTGCGTATCCTGGGAAGGTAGCGCAAATACTCGCGAATACTGACCTGTCCAATCCATACCGCTGAAATCTGTCCATCACGGAGGCTGGCATAGGGAGCAATGCCCAGTCCTTTGCCAAAATAATTCCCATTAGCCAGGATCAAAGCCAGTATCTTCCCTTCACGGGAGCTTTGGGGACTCTGGATCCTGACCCGTTGATGCCGGTATTGCAATATAGTTCGGATGATGCTGTATTGGTACTTGAGCAATGCAGGAATCCACCTGGGCATGGTGCTGATGCGGTGAGCCACCACCCCTCCAAGTCCTACATCGGCAATGTTGATAAAGTACCGGGACTTTTTTGCACCATCGGAGCCTTTGAATTGCAGGAAGCCGGTGTCTATGGTTTGGTAGCGATCCTGCCGGATGTCCTCATGCAAAACCTGGAGGTTGCTGGCCTGATCGAAATTGCGCACAAAGTCATTGCCGGAACCCCTTGGGAGGATCCCTAACCGCAGGAGTTCATGCGCAGATTTGTCCAGCTCAGCTGCCCCCTGGATCATACCATTGACCACATCACTGACCGTACCGTCTCCCCCGATGGCTATCAACCGGTAATGGCCGGACAAAACGGCAGCCCTGGCCAGCGCCTCACCATGGCCGGCATATTTCGTGGCATAAATTTGCACCTGATAGTGGGGTTCAAAACATTGACGTATTTGCGTGCAAAGCAAATCGATACCACGGGTAAGGCCGTGCAAAACAACAGCCAGGACCTTGCTTTCCCGAAAAGATCCGGGAGATCCCGCGTTACCTTCAACTGTATCCATCAGCATGGTTTGATCTGCATAAGGAAGATAGCAAATCAGCCATACATCCTGACAAAATTATCAGTCCTGACGTCAACCCGAAGGGTACCTAAATCCGTATCTTACCCTCCAACATTGACAAGAACCATGAAACCGATTTGTTTCCTTGCATTCATGCTGATTACCTTTTCCGCGTACACCCAAACCTGGGGCCCGCCGACCCTGGATGTCGAAGAATACAACTTCCATTTGGAGATTGATGGAACCTCTGATATGATACACGGTCTGGCCACTGTCACCATTCATTTCAATCATGACGCAGACCGGTTTCGTCTGGACCTGATTGCCATGGATGCAAGTGGCAAAGGGATGCGGGTGGATTCCGTGCAACTCGATTCCCTTTCCATTCCCTACAGCCAACAGGATTCGAGTTTATGGATTAATAACAGTGTACAGGAAGGTTCCACGCATCGTTTTGCCATTTATTATCACGGTATACCCAACGATGGGTTGTACATCGGTCGAAACAAATTTGGCGACCGGACGGTATTTGCCGACAATTGGCCCAACCGGGCACAAAACTGGATACCGTGTGTGGACCACCCTGCAGATAAAGCCTATGTACGCTGGGAAATTATAGCTCCTCCCTACATCGAAGTGGTGGCTAACGGAAAACTGCTCGAAACCGTCAACCTGGATCAAAACCACCGCATGACAGTCTATGCCTCGAAAGCACCGCTGCCAACGAAAGTCATGGCGATTGGTGCAGCACCGTTCGCGATACAACAAGTAGGTGAGATCGACGGTATCCCGATAACGAGCTGGGTCTACCCTGAAAACCGGGAAGCAGGTTATTTCGACTATGGCATGGCCCTGCCCATATTGGATTATTTCATCGGACAACTGGGACCTTATCCATTCGCCAAGCTGGCCAATGTTCAGTCCACCACACGATTCGGGGGCATGGAAAATGCCAGCAATATTTTTTATTTTGAAAATTCAGTTACCGGAAAAGGCCGCATTCAGCGCTTACTGGCGCACGAGATCGCCCACCAGTGGTTTGGCAATTCTGCCTCGGAAGCAGACTGGCCCCATATCTGGCTCAGCGAAGGTTTTGCCACCTATTGCACCGACCTGTACACCGAACATGCCATGGGCAGGGACAGTCTGGTCCATTATCTGCAAAAGGAACGGCAGGCGGTGATCGCATTCAATCAGAAAAAATCCATACCGGTTATCCAGGAAGGAGTGACCAACTATTTCCAGCTGTTAAATGCCAACTCATACCAGAAAGGAGCCTGGGTATTGCACATGCTAAGGCGCAAGCTGGGAGATCAGGCCTTCTGGACCGGCATCCGTGAATACTACCATCACTTTGCCTTATCCAATGCCACGACCCCGGATTTCCAGGCTGTCATGGAAGAAGTATCCGGCGAAGACCTGGAGAACTTCTTTCAGGAATGGCTGTATACGGCAGGACACCCCAAACTGGAATACGATTGGAAATACAAATCCAAAGTACTGACCCTGAACCTGAAGCAATCGCAAAAAGAAGGGCATTTTCATTTTCCGCTGGAGCTGCTTTTCCGTTTTAAAGACGGTACATCAGGCTTCTACACGATAGAAGTCACCGAAGATAAACAATCGTTTCAGTGGGCTTTTGAACAGGAAGTGACCGGGGTGGTACTTGACCCGGAGACCTGGTTACTGGCTGAGTTCTTCCCGGATTAAAATCAATGTCCCACAGGTTAAAAACTGGGGCTATGGATGTCATGCATCTTTTGCGTCCCCAGGTTAAAACCTGGGGTTATGGATGTCATGCATTCACCTCTTTCACCTCTTATTCCTCTGCTACCTCTTATACTTCTTATACCTCTTTTACCTCTTTCTCATTCATCCTGCAGGCAATCCGCCGGGTGTACCTGGGTTGCCCGGTAGGCATGTGTACTCACGGTAAGCCAGGCGATGGTCAATGCCGCCAGGGCTGCACCCAGAAAAACCCAGATACTCGGGTGCACAGCAAAAGCATAGTCACTGAGCCATCGACGGGTAAGATACCAGGCCACCGGTACGGCGATCACAATGGCAACGATCACCAGTCTGGTGAAATCACGGGAGATCAACCAGATGATATTCCAGGAACCGGCCCCTAATATTTTGCGAACGCCGATCTCTTTGGTCCGGCGGTCGGCTGTAAAGGCAGCCAGGCCGAACAATCCCAAACACGAAATGACGATGGCGATGCCTGCGAAATATTTAGCCAGCGAAGCCACACGCTGTTCTGCCTGATACATGTCCGCATAGTCTTCATCCTGAAACGTGTATTCGAAGATGAAGCCCGGGTTAAAGGACTCGTACAGGCCCTCTATCTTCTGGATCCCTGCTTTGACCATGGTAGGTTCCAGGCGTATAACAATATTCCAGGCATTATCAGGGCTTAGCCAAAAAAACGCAGGCCGCATTTCCTCGTGCAAGGACTGAAAATGAAAGTCCTTCACCACCCCGATAATCTCTTTTTCTTTCCCCCATTGCTTGATGACGGTTCCGACCGGATGATCGAGGTGCATTATTTCAACAGCCTTCTCATTTACAATGATCTTGCTTGAATCCGCACCAAAATCCCGGGAAAAGTCCCGACCATCTTTCAACTGGATACCCATGGTCGATAACAAGCCGTAATCGGAGGTAAAATTTTCAAATAATATCCGCGTACCTTCCTCTTTACCCGGCCAGTCGATGCCATAGGTATTGTTATTCTGCCCCAGGAAACTATGGCCAACACTGGATGCGGCAACCACCCCGGGTAACTGGCGGACCCGATCCAGGAAGACGTCCTTCTTTTTATTTACTTCCCCCTCGGCCTCAAAATGAATCAGCTGGTCTTTGTTGTAACCCAGGTTTTTCGTCTGGACGTAATCGATTTGCTGCCGCACGATCAAAACGGCGATGATCAGTACGATACTGAGTACAAACTGGAAGATCACCAGTCCTTTGCGCGCGAAGACCTCACCCCAGGAAGACTTGATCTTTCCTTTCAGGACCCGCACCGGATTGAAGGAAGAAAGATACAGCGCCGGATAGCTGCCGGAAACCAGTCCGGTGAAAAGCAGAATAACCAGTGATCCGGCAATTGTGCGCTCGTCGAAGGTAAGGGCCATCGACTTGGAGGTTATGCTGTTAAATACCGGCAAAGCCAGCCAGGCCAGTGCCCAGGCCAGGATCAGCGCGATCAGTGATATGCCCATCGATTCACTCAGATATTGTATGATCAGGGACCGACGCTCAGCGCCGATCGCTTTCCGCACACCAACCTCATGCGCCCGTTGGCTGGCACGGGCGGTAGCCAGATTCATAAAGTTGATGCATGCGATGATCAGTATGAATAAAGCGACAATGCCAAAAAGCCTCACATAATCAATACGTCCGCCTACCTGCACTCCGTCCTCATACCTGCCATGTAAATAGCGTTGTCCATAAGGTACCACGAACAGATCTACCGTTGAACCTTCATCTTTCTCCTTGATGTAATCCATTAACTTGACATTCAGAGCAGCTACATCCACGCCATCATTCAGGAGAACATTGCAGCGGGGACCATTGTTTCCCCATTCCTTAACCCAGTCGTTTTCGTCTTCGAAGATCTTCCAGGGTAATACAAAGTCAAACTTCATAGAAGACCGGGCCGGTGGATCCTGAAATACCGCTGAAACCTGATATTGGGCATCATTATCGAACAGGACAGCTTTACCCATCGCTGCTTCCGTGGATCCAAACAAGGACTGGGCCAGAGACTCCGAGAGAGCAATGCTGGTATTTGTCTCCAGCACGGTGACCGGGCTACCGGCCAGTAACGGGAAAGAAAACAATTCAAAAAAATGGCTGCCAGCGTAAATACCTTCTTTCTTAAACAATTTGTCCTCATATTTCAGCTGGCTCCGCACATTCCAGGTCGTCTCGCATCCATATTTAACTTCCGGAAAATCCTTCTGCAAATATTCACCCAGGATACCCGGCGTGGATGTGGTGGTACCGATGCCATTGGAATAATGCTGATGCTCCATGACCTGATACAATTGTTGACTGTGGAACTGATCCACATGAAGTTCATCCTGTATCCAGATGTAAATAAGAAGGGCCGCGCCCAGGCCTGTGGCTAGTCCGATCACATTGATCAGGAAAGAAGTGAGGTGTTTGCGGAATCCTCGCAAGGTCATTTTAAGGTAATGCTGGATCATATTGTAGTCAGGTTTTCCTAGTAGAGACCGTTCAAATCAATGAATGGTTGCAACATTTTTTAAAAATCGATTCAAATTGGCCCTGCCTGTGGAAGGCGTGAGCCGTCAAAAGCAATTATCTTAGACCTGCCTGCTCTTTTTCCGGATAATTTGTCAGCAGGTTGATTCTGAATAAAAACGACTGATATGAACCGACTCCTGGTCATCCTGATCTCCGGATGCTTCCTTTATTGTTCGACAAAACCCGAAGGTGTCCGGCAGATGCCAGACCTGTACAGTCAAATCATCGACACCTCCGGGTTTGCGTTTGATTCATCGATGGCTGCTGCCCTGGGTGCTGACGATTATGGAATGAAAAGTTATGTACTGGCTTTTCTGAAATCTGGCCCAAACCGCAGTCAGGACAGCGTGACCGCAGCCGAATTACAGCGTGCGCACCTGGCCAACATCAGACGGATGGCCCGGGAGAAAAAGCTGGTATTTGCAGGGCCTTTCCTGGATGACGGAGCTGTACGGGGCATTTACATTTTTAATACCGAATCAACAGCCGAAGCTGAATCGTGGACGAACACCGATCCGGCTATTCAGGCTGGAAGGCTGGTCATGGAACTCCATCCATTTTATGGCTCTGCGGTTTTGTCCCTGATGGTTCCTTTATCGCAAAAAATCACTCGTACCAACATAGCAGAGTAAGGACCTCTGGAATTGCTTAACCGAACCCTTCAGGGTCACGAACTGTTATACAATTTATCCGCAATAAAGACGTGAAAGGATTATGCATCGAATCTACATTCCTTTGATCCTCGTAACTACCTTCTTTACCAACCAGATCGGGGCACAGCCCAAATCTGCAGATGCGATCAAACAAATGGTGCTGAATTACAAAAAGGATGTCCATGGACCTTACCGGGATATCCGCTGGTTTTGCAAGGATGGTACCATACGCCAACCCCGCGACCCGTGCCCTGAACCAGGAGGAGTGCAGCGGGCGCGTTACAAAGATGAAGTGATCGATTTAGGAAAAACGAATCACCTGTATCTTGGACAGATCCTGGCGACCACTGGTCAGGAAGAATTCTGGGATGCAGATTTTGGTGAAAGCAGGATCAAACAATACATCCTAGAGCGTTATCTCCGTGAGATAGATGATGGATGGGTCCTGCGTCGCGCACAATATTACCGCGGCGCCATACAGCTTGAGGATGAAGAAGCCTGGGGCCAGGAATTCCTCGAATGGTTGGTTTCTGATGATCAACGCCTGCTCGACAACTACTTTTTGATCCGGCAGGCCTTTCGTTACCTGCCCCATCCGGGTACGGACCGGGTCAAAGAAATGATCCGGGTCAATTCAAAATTGCTGAGCGACAGCATTCCGGACTTCCTGGATTTGCGTTCCAAGATCCACAGCCAGCCCGAGCAGAGCGATATTGCCAAACTGCAAACCTTCCGGACCCGGAATGCGACCAAAATCACCGTTGCCCAGCGGGACCTCCTGGATAAACTGATCCGGGATATGCAAACCCTGTTTCAACCGGTGGACCTGCAATCCCTGGCTCCTCTGGTGCGCCGCATACCCGCTTCCGGTATACGGCATCTGCTGGACGAATACATGAAGCAGGCCAACTCAAAGGATCCCGCCCGGTTGTCCATTGCAACATCGGACCTATTGCTGGCTATGCGGGATAGTTTATCCACCCTGAAAAAACCTTCGTCACGTGCAGCTTTAATGGATTGTTCTGTCCAGCTGGAAGATCTGCTCTTCCGTTCTCTGATCGCCTGGAACCCTGATAATGCCTTTAACAATGTTGACAAGATCTGCTATGCCACACAGGCGGCGGCGGCTACCGGACTCCTTGAGAGCTGGGAGTGGAAGGTTTTGGCGGCAGACCTGGCCTTAAGTACCCAGGACACCGTCATGGGCCTGACGGAACTCCAGGCCCGCTTTGAGAGAGCACGGGCAGGTCTCGAATGGGGCGCAAATACGATCCGGGCAACCTACCGGGATCCGGTGGCTACCTTTGCAACTTTTGAACCGATCGCGGAAGGATTTTACGATGACCGAATCCGTGCGACGGTTTTGTTGTCACTGGGTCAGGCAGTCGACAAGTTGGGCACTTTACTATCCAAAGAAAAACCTTCCAATTCCTACCTGTTCGGGCTGCCGGGAGCCGAGGTGGCCCGGGGACTAAACCCGGGGATCGCTTTCGGTGAACTGGAGATCATCCTGGATGATGCTGGTGAAGACCTGGAGGTCCAGAAGGACAAGATCTACCTCTTCATGCGACCACCGTCGGACCTGAAACCCGTGGCAGGAATTGCTACTGTTTCCGAAGGAAACCTGGTTTCACATGTTCAGCTACTGGCCAGAAACCTGGGCATTCCCAATGCAGTCCTACCCAGCCAGTTGATGGAATCACTACGTCCGTGGCAAGGCAAGAAAATATTTTATGCCGTAACACCTAATGGTCAAGTCCTGATGAAAGACGGTGCAGACCTCACTGAAAATGAAAAAGTGCTGGTTACCACCCGTCAGCGTAGCACCGAGCGTATCACTGTGCCCACCGAAAAACTTCAGCTGGGTGAACACAGCGTTTTAAACCTGCGCGCGGTACAGGCTACTTCATCCGGTAAGGTCTGCGGACCCAAAGCAGCAAATCTGGGTCAGTTGAAATTGTTATTCCCGGATCAGGTGGTGGAAGGATTGGTCATTCCTTTCGGCATCTTTCGCCAGCATATGGATCAACCCTTGCCCGGTTCCCGGGGAAGCTACTGGGATTACCTGCAGGCCACCTTTGTCCGGACAGAAGCTATGCGTCAAAATGGACAGCAAAATGCAACCATAGAAACATATGCCCTCGGGAGACTGGACACCCTGCGGAAAGCCATCGGCAAAATGAACCTGCTGCCCGGTTTCATCAGTGACCTGACCCGGCAGTTCCACCAGGTCCTGGGCGTGCCTATCGGCAAACTACCGGTATTTCTGCGCAGTGATACCAATATGGAAGACCTGAAAGACTTCACCGGCGCCGGTCTGAACCTGACCCTGTTTAATGTACTGGACAGTGCTCAGATCATGCAGGGTATCCGCGATGTGTGGGCCTCACCCTATTCGGAACGCAGCTTCAAGTGGCGCCAGTTTTATCTGTTAAACCCTGAAAATGTATATCCATCCATATTACTTATCCCGGGAGTGGATGTCCGGTGTTCCGGCGTTATGATCACGACCGGCGTCACCAGCGGCAGGTCCGATGAGTTGACAGTAGCCTTTAGCCGCGGCGCCGGCGGAGCGGTAGAGGGCCAGTGGGCTGAATCCTATCGCCTGATGCCGGGACTTCGCTATCAACTGTTGTCACCGGCTCGTGAGCCCAAATACCGCAGTCTCCCACTTACCGGCGGAACGGCCAATCATTTTGCCAGCTTTGCAAATCCAATCCTTTCCATTGCTGATCTCAAAGCGCTGTTCAGCTTCGCCAGCCAGGTACAGCAAAAATTACCGGGAACACCCGGCATTGAATCTGCCGGACCTTTCGACATCGAATTAGGATTTAAAGAGGATAAACTCTGGCTGTTCCAGGTGAGGCCATATGTGGAGCAAAAGAATGCGGTTGTCACCGACTATTTACATTCTCTGGAAGCTCCCCTGCCCCAGGGAACCCGGATAAACTTAAATGCCAATGACTAATCAGAAAAATTCCTATCGCCATCATTTTATCCGATATCTCTTCGGACTCTTTGCCGTACTGCTGTTTTTACCCTCCGTGCGTGCCTATCCCATCGACGGTTACCTCCTCACCGGCATCCGCCGCCTGCTCTACTGGGAACACATTCTCGATGGAACCATCAAAGGGACTGCTCCCATCCCGGGAGCGCAAAAGAAACTGGATGACATCAAACTGAACCTGCTGAATATACCCAAAGGAGACAGCCTGGCTGTACTACCGGAAGCCGATCCGGCCCTACAAAAAGCTGTTGGTTCCCTGTTCCCCTATTTGCACGAGAGTTATTCCCTCACGCTGTTGGACATTACGCCGGGACGGCCCATACGATATGCGAAAAAACAGGAGGACAGAGGATTTCAACCGGGGAGTGTCGGCAAGCTGGCCGTTATCACCGGGTTCTTCTGTGAACTGCAAAACATCTTCCCGGAAGATTTTGAATCCAGGCGGGAGCTCATGAAAAATAAATCGGTACGCGCCGGACAGTGGGCACTCTACGACGAACATACCGTACCCTTCTTCAATCCGGAGACCAATAAACTGGTTAAGCGGACGGTCCAGGCCGGTGATGTCTTCACCCTTTACGAATGGGTGGACCACATGGTATCCGTCAGCAACAATGGCGCAGCATCCGTGGTCTGGAGAGAGGCCATCCTCATGCACGTCTTTAAGGAAAAATATCCGGATCTGACCGAGGAGGAAGCGGAAGCCTATTTCAGCAGTACTCCCAAATCCGAGCTCTCGGACATCGCCAACTCGGTGGTCAATGAACCACTGCGGGAACTGGGTATCACCGAAGATGAATGGAGGCTGGGCCAACTATTCACGCGGGGCGGTACCAACCGCATTCCACCCAAGGGTGGCAGTATCGGCACGCCGTTAGGCTTGATGAAATGGATGGTAGCCCTCGAACGGGGGAAAGTCATCGATGAGCCTTCTTCATTGGAAATCAAACGATTGCTGTACATGACGGATCGCCGGATCCGCTATGCTTCCAACGCCGCTCTGAAAGATGCTGCCGTGTACTTCAAATCCGGCAGTTTGTACCAATGTAAACCGGAAGAAGGCTACACCTGTGCGAAGTATATGGGCAATGCCAATAATTATATGAACTCGGTGTGCATCGTCGAGCACCCGGATGGTACCATCTATCTGGTCGCATTGATGTCCAATGTGTTAAAAAAGAACTCGGCGAATGATCACAATGCGCTGGCCGGCCGGATCGACAAGCTGATGCACGGTTAGTGATCTATAGCTGCTCAGTGTCAACTCCATTTTGAAAGGATGGCTGCTGCGATTTCCCGTTCCTTGTCGGATCCTGAGTCAATGACTTTTTCCAGGATGGCTTGATACCGTGTATCTCCCAGCGCATCAATCAAATGCAGTACCGCCACATGAATACGCGGATCATCGATCTCCAGCAACCGGGATAACGCCTCCCTTTCTGTTGGGAGTGGCACGTCCAGTTCGCGGATGGTGGCTTCGGTGATGGTCTCCAGCATCGACGACTCAATCAGTGGGATCAGTACGCGCTTGATTCCAGGCTCCAGCAGGTTGTCGAGAAATTCCAGGGCGCTGATCCGGCGATCTTTGGCTCCGCTGGATAATCCGCGGTAGATGGCCAGCATATCGGTGGGCGGATAGGTCAATCCCAGCAAGCGGAAGATTATCTCCAGCTGACGGTCCAGCCGGTGTTCAAGGAGCTCGATCAAAGTCTTTCGCACTTTATTGCTGTTGGGGGCATCTGCATCAAGCTGGTCCTGGACATACAGGATGCCCAGGAT
This sequence comes from Lewinellaceae bacterium, assembly GCA_020636135.1. NCBI lineage: Bacteria > Pseudomonadati > Bacteroidota > Saprospiria > Saprospirales > Lewinellaceae > Lewinellaceae bacterium. The sequence continues at coordinate 597,066 of JACJYK010000001.1, read as the reverse complement.
GGTTTGAAAGCGGTGCGCTACCACCAGGATCCGCTGACTGATGGCTTTTCGGTCGAAGATCAATCCGTCGTTTTCGATACGCAGCCGGTTTAACCCTCTCAGGGATTCATAGCGAATCACCGGATCGGGATGTTCCAGCCACTGGGATAAAAGGCGTACGGCCTCCTGGCGCTGTATCCTCTTGACGACTTTAGGCAACAACCTTTTCACTTCCAGGGGTACCATGGAGTCCTCCATTTCCCTGCGTGCTTCTTTTAATAGTTTGGGCGCCATGTCATCCACAGCCTGGAAGACGACTTGTCGCCAGCGTTTGAAGGGCAGGTAGGGTAAAATCTGTGGTAAAAGATGGATCTGCTGGCTTAACCCAACCGCTTGTATGACTGCACTGCGATAATTGGGATCCTCCTCCGCCAATTTTTCTTCGAGGACTGGATAAAGGTCAGCCAAATGGCCGTAGCCGATGGACCTTAATGCCGCATTCATCAGGTACACACGATGTTCGACGGGGGCATTCCAGGTTGCTTCGTGGAGCATCGACCGGACATTGTCCTCCAGTTGATACTTAGCCGCCAGTGCCGGGTCGTGAGCGGTCTCCTGCGCTAAAAACTCCCATGCGGCTCCCCGTACCTCAACATCCGGGTGGTAAAGAAATAGTTGATACCAGGGGTCATCCGGTCCTGGCGATTGGGTGATCAGATACTCGAAAGCCTTGATCCTTACCTGTTGTGAACTATCGTTGATATAAGACTCAATTTCAGGCAAAAATGGGCTGTGGGTCAGTACTGTCAAATTTTCGATGGCAACGGCTCTGATCTGGGGATCCGGATGATGAATTAGGGGGACAATCGAGTCATACAGCCGGTTGTCTTTCAACTCGAGCAGTTTACCCAATAAATACAACCGCTGTGAATCACCCCCATCCAGTAGCACCTTGCGAATACCACTAAGCACCGACTCGTTCTTAAGATCAATCTCCTTATGCGTGGTGTTTGATTTGGTATTGCCTACTGCTTCGACCTGCAACTTAAACAGACGTATGTATTCCAGGCGAACCCGGTAAGCCAGGTACAGCCACCCAAGCACGAAAAAAACGATCATTACATTGACTGAAAAAGCGGATAAATTCAGGGCATCAACCATAAAGATCAATAGGATGCCACCGATCCCGGTAGCCAGGCTATCGACAAAAACATCAATGAATGTCTTGGTTTGTTTCTTGATATTCAGCGGGATGGGGAGAATCAGCAGCTCCAGAGCCGCCTTATTGATGGATTGCTTAAAACTGCCATCGGACATTTTCAGCATCACAGCTGCCATCAGAGACATCGGATTAAAGAAGAGCATAATGGTAGCAACTAAAATCAGGCCGGGCAGGAAAACCAGAGAGATGCCCACGCCGAGTGTCCCGACCACGCGCCTGGTAAGAAACAACTGGAGTAAAAGGGAGATCACATTGAAGGTCGAATACCAGAATCCAAAGAAAGCGGTCAGTTCATCGGCATCGCCAATATTGGCCGATGCAATGCCGCCAAACTGGAAGTCCACCAGCTTGGCGACCAGTACACTGATGCCCACAATTAATGCGATGTAGGTCAGGTGCCTGGATTCCAGCACCATCCTTGCCGGATGCTTCATGGGTGCTTCTTCCTCCGGTCCGGTATACCGGGAGAATTTTTCAGAACCATAGTTGCGCCAGACATAGCGGCTGATCGGTATTATAGCCCCTAATAACAGTGCGCCTACAAAAGCAAGGTATTCACTGGGCATAAACTGAGCCAGAAATGAAGTCAGATATCCTCCGAAGATGCCGCCGGCAATAGCCCCCGCACCGATAAAACCATACAGTCGTTTGGCTTCCCTTGGATTGAATACCATATTCGCCAATACCCAGAACTGCGAGGTGGTCACCAGCGCAAACAACGCTACCCAGACATAAAACAGGTACAAGACCAGATGAACTGCTATACCAAATAAGAGCAGGGTACCAAAAACCACCAAAGAAATGACACAAAACCACAGGGTACCGGATAACATCTGGAAAAAGGATACCCGGTGTAATGCACGGGCATACAGGGTGGTCACGATTGCGGCGGTGATCGCCACCCAGATAAAGGCGTAGGGTAACGAACGGACCCCAAAAGTGGCCAGAAACAGCGCATTAACAGTGGGCTTGACGATCAGCAGGGTGGAGATGATGAGAAATATATGGGTCATCATCAGAAATGCTCGGCGCATTTCCCCGTCACGTATATCAAATGCTTTTTTGGTAAAATCGTAAACTGTGTTCTGCAAGCTTTCCATCAGTGATGCAAACGGTAAGGCTTACGAGAAAGGTACGAGTTTCAATGCAATATGCACCGTATTGTATCAACCACTACCGGTTGATTTTTTTATGGGGCATTTATTGGGTCAGCTGAAACTTAAGGCGCGGTATTGGGTGAGGCCGCCGGGATGTGCATGACCTGCTCAGCAATCCGTACCAGATCGCGCATGATTTGTTCTCCCTGGGGATCTTCTGCCAAAGCAACCAGAATGTAACGACGGTTACCGCCATCATCAACCAGGATCGAGTCGGCATGATAATTCTTCCAGGAACCGGATTTACGAAACATGGTGGCACCGGGGGCTACCCGGTCGATGGTATTGACAAACTTATGGTGTAGCTCCGGATCTTTCATGATGCGCATCATTTCAGCGGAACGGCTGGGGGACACCAATTTGCCGTAATACATCATGTAATAGAACCGGCAAACCTGGTTGACCGTTGCGGCATGGCTTAATCCTTTCAATGGATCGGGATGACGGTCACCACCGGAACCATACCTTTTACCTACCCACAGACCTCCGCCTTGCTCCTCCGAATACAAATTGTATTTGGGGTCTTCCAGTACATCCTGAATTTTTTCATAACCCAGACGGTCGATCATCCGCGTAGCAGCCTGATTGTCGGACCGGGCAATCATCATCCGCAGATCGGTGTCGATTTCAGGTGTTTCGGATAGCTCACCTTTGAAGAGAGCATCTTCCGCAGCCAGCAGTATGGCTATTTTAGGCAGGCTTGCCGCATACATCATGTTGTCACCATTGACGGTGGCATAGGTGATATGCGTAGGATCGTGCATATCGACAATACCTACAGCCAGCCGTTTACTGGCTATTAATGCACGGTACGTAGGGTTCGCGTTGAGTGTAGTGGTGAGTCTGCTTTGAAAATCATTGCTTTTCCATTGATTCAATGGAATGAATGTTGAAGTTTTAACCGCCAGATAATCCCCATCGGTGGACTGACCGAAAGAAAGCAAAGGCAAGAATAATCCCAGCATCAAAATGATTCTCAACCGCATAGTTTAATTTTAAAGTTCATCAATCAGCGTACCAAAGGAACGAAAAGTTGTTTTGGCTAGTATGCAATCACCTGCCTGCAACTGAAATATTTTTTCCTTTTATGTATTGATCGTGGATTCTAAACAGGTACACTGGTATCTCTAACGCCCTACCCACTGCAATTAATTTCCTACGGCTAAAAACTTTTTTGTGATCCGGGTCACATTCAACCCGAATGATCTTGCCAGAACTCCCGGATGGCATGGATGACCAATTCCTGTTTTTCACGGTATAAACCGATGTACAACGGAAGGCTCAAACATTGTGATGCCAGCTGGTTTGCTACTGGAAATGCTTCTGCTGACCAGCCATAGTCACTAAAGGCAGTTTGACGATGCGGAGGCAGCGGGTAATGGACAATAGTCTCGATTTTTTTAGTCTTCAGCCAGGACTGAAGCTGGTCCCGGAAAGGCGTGTGAATGACATAGAGGTAATAGGCATGTTGTCCCCCATCTGTTGCCGGCGGCAATATCAATCCGGGCAAATCACCCAGACCCTTGTCGTATCCGGTTGCCAGGGTACGTCGCTCTTCCAGCCAGGCATCCAGGTATTTCAACTTGACATTGAGTAAGGCAGCCTGTAACTCATCCAGCCGGTAATTGTAGCCTATCATTTCATTTTGATAGCGTTCCCGCTGACCATAATTGCGCAGTATGTACAACCGATCCGCAATCAATTCATCGCTGGTGGTGACCGCCCCGGCTTCTCCGAGGGCTCCCAGGATCTTGGTGGGATAAAAACTGTGTGCGTTCGCATGACCAAACGAGCCAGTCCGTTTATCCCCTAACCTGGCGCCGTGAGCCTGTGCATTGTCCTCAATCACAAGCAAATTGTTTTCGCGCGCAAGATCCATGATTTCCTGCATCGGACAGGGCATTCCATAAAGATGCACCGGAATTATTGCCCGGGTCCGGTCGGTGAGAGCCTGGCGGATGCCGGCTGCCGATAAATTGGCTGTTTGCGGATCAGGATCCACCGCCACCAGCTCAGCGCCGGTATAGACGACCGACAGCCAGGTCGCCACATAGGTATTGGCTGGGACGATAACCTGATCTCCCGGACCAATACCGCCAGCCAACAGTGCCAGATGCAGCGCCGCCATGCCGCTCCCTACTCCAACTGCAAAATCCTGTCCGATATAGCGTGCATAGTCCAACTCAAAGCGCGATACTTCCGCCCCCAGCACGTACCATTGTCGGTCCAGGAAGGTCTCAAACGCCCGGGAAAATTCCTCCCTCAAAGGATGATGTATTCCGCTAAAATCCAGAAACGGCACTTCATACGACCCCATAGGCTTCTGATTTTGCCTTTTTATAGATCCAGTTGATAGGCATCAAAAATAGTAACTCCCGCACCGAATCCTTCTTTAAACCGGGCTAATCCTTCATTCAACAACGTACCATTTTCTTCATTACAAATTCCAAAATCGAAGTACCGGCAGTCCCGGTAAACGTCTTGGATCAGGTTCTGAAACAATCCGGTCAGCGCCTCCGTCTTTTCTCCTTCGGGCGTAGCCGCGATGTATTGGGCATGAGCCACACCTGCATGATTGTACATCAGGACACCAGCACAAACCTCTTCTTCTTTTATGGCCAGATGCAAGCGGATATTGTCCGGAAATACATCCATCAATCGCTGCAGTTCGGACAGACTATGCACGGGGTTCCGGTCATATTTTCGCTGCAACAATGCCGTCAGGATAGGATGGAACTGGCCGGCATCTGAGCTCTCCTGATAGAAAAAGGCCGTATTGCAAGCTGTGGTCAGAGCCCTTTTCCGGTTTTTGTGCCAGTGGAATGTATTCCTCAAATCGATGGTCATGCTGGTATTCCGGTATAGCCAGTTAGCCCCCATCATAAATAAGGCCCAATGATCTGCCATCGCCGGTTGATGGTGGTAAAGCACTGGTACCGTCTTGTAAATCCATTTTTTGCAACCACGCTCCTGCAGCCAGTTACGAATGCTTGTCAAAACAGGAAGGGCCCAGTTGACCGAAAAATCCTGGTGCTGGATCAGGCCTCCAAAACTCAGTCCCTGGTGCGAAAAGTAAATTGATTCCGTACGGTGGCCTGCCATCAGGCCTATTAACCTTGTTCCACGCCAGATCAGCAAGGATAAATCCTGAAAGCGGTCTGCATGGTAATCCATGTAATTGCGCAGGAACTGGAAATGACCATTTCGTGCCTGCGAAACAAATGTGTCCCAAACTTCCCGGTCCTCTGGCCGGTAAATTGTAATGGTAAAAGCAGGTCCCGGGGATGCCTCCATAGTCATGGCCCCAAGATAATCAACCTGGATAAATTCCGGGTTGACGTTGAGGTTTGTCTCAAAACCAGATCGGTCAATGGAGGGAAATAAACCACGACATCATGGCTCAATACCATGATATTGACCTAGTGCCTTTGATAAGTGTCCAATGAATGTAAAAATCCACGTGTGACAAGTACTAATTCAGGAGTCTTAACGTATGAAATGTAGGCCATAGCAGGCCACACGAATTAACATTAAATATATTTATAATATTTATATCTTTATAGAACTTCAAATAGACGTAAAAAACGATAGCCATGGAAGAGGAAAAGAATTATAAGAATCTAGCCATTATTCTCGGAGCATTATTGGCCGTTGCCATCCTGGTCATTGGCTGGCTGGCCTGGTCCGGTGCCAACAAAAACAAAATGATCTCTACCCAGGATCAGGAACTGGACTCCCTCATCACCGTAAGGGACAACCTGGTCTTTGATCTGGACAGCATGCATACCGCGTATGCAACGGTGGCCATTGAGAATGACTCGCTGAAAGGATCTCTGGAGAATGCCAAAGAATTGTTGACTTCAAAAGATCAGCAGATCTACCGCCTGACCCGGAAAGCAAACAACGATGCAAAGTCTCTGCGTGCCGAAATAGCCAACCTCCAAACTGCCAAGTCCGACCTGGATGCCCAGATCACCATGCTGAAGACCCAGAACGATTCGCTGCGCAATCAGAATGAAGAACTGCAGGCGCAGGTAGCTGCCTATGAAATTCAGACTACGGAACTGAAAGGTCAGGTCGGCGATCTGGAGCAAGCCAATGCCCTGATGAAGCAGCGCGCATCACAACTCGCCAATCAAGCCTTCAAGGCCAGTTCAATGGCGGTTAACTATGTCAAGAACAACGATAAGACGACCATCAAATCAAAAAAGGTGCGCAAAATCAATGTTGCTTTTGATCTGGTGGATGTTCCCGAAGAATATGTTGGACCCCAGAACGTATACCTCTACATCACCAATGCCGACGGAGTGCCTGTGGGGCCTGGCTCCAAAGTGCGGGTTGGGGAAGATGCCCGGACACTGGTCATTGAAGCTCAGGATACCAAAAAGGTCAACATTGGTCCGTCTCAACATCTGGAGTTCACCTATGAATTGGCAGAAAAGCTTAAACCTGGTTATTACATCGCCTCCATTTACTCCGATAAGGGACTCTTGGGATCATCCATCTTCCAGCTTAATTAATACATCGAGATGCCTTTAAAAAGAGTCACCTTATTGCTGGCTGTGATTATTTCCGGTCTGATGTCCGGATGCGTCAGCAGTCGCAAATACAGTGAACTGCAGCAATCCACTGAGAAGACGGAACAATCGCTTCGGGAAGAACTGAAACAGACCCTCGTAGAAAGCAGCCGGTTTAAAGAGCAATACGAGAACACCCGAGATGAATTGATTAAAGCCAATTCGGCATTCAATCAAATCGTTGCCGAAAACATCCTGCTGGAGAAAAAAATAAACGACCTCAATGCCAAACTCGGGTCGGTGTCAAGTGAAGCCGAATCCATACGTGAGACCCTCTATCAGGAGTTGAGCGAACAAAATGAGATTCTGGCACAAAAGGATGCTCAGCTCAGTGAAATTGCCGAGATCTATCAAACCGACCAAACGCAACTGGAAACCATCCTGAGTCAACTAATGGGCCAGTTCAAAAGTGCCAAAGACAGTGAGCTGGAGATCAAACAGGAAGCATCACAGGTCAAAATGATTCTCTATGCGTCCTACCTGTTTGGGTCAAATGGGAAAATCTCCGCCGGCGCCGGTAAGGTATTGCAGCAATTGGGTAAAACCTTGCAGCAATACCCTACCCTGCCTGTCACCGTCACCGGGCACACGGATCCCGATGCTGCCTCTGGTCAGCATACCACACAGGACAATCTGGAGATTAGCGTTTTGCGCGCTGCCTCGATTGCGCGTGTATTAATTCAGGATGCAGGTATGCCGGCCAATCAGATCGAAGTGATCGGAGTCGGAGCTTCACAACCGAGGGTCTCCAATGAAACCCCGGCGGGACGGGCACTGAATAACCGGGTGGAAATCACCATCCGGGTCAACTGGCCTCTGTTACTGCGGAAAATCAGCTCGATTAATCTCGAGTAATTCCATTATGCATCTTTAAAGGTGTTTGAAGGCCTGGTAATCCCGGATGTAATCATCTTCATTGTAATCTGCTGAAGCCAACACCAGTTGGACTGCATCAACCTCATAAATCATGGTATGCCAGTGCATAACCGGGATATAGATGCCGGTATCCGGGCGGTCCAGTTTATACTGCCATTGCTTCCCAGCCAGGTTTTCCACCTGCAGGATAATGGTTCCCTGCAATGCGATCAGTATCATTTCCGTCTGATAGTGGGCATGACCACCACGAATAACAGTTGCCGGTGTCTTGACCGTCCAGAATGATCTGCGTACCTCAAAAGGAATACCTGGCTGCTCCGCGACATACAGGAATCCTTCCTGCGCAGAGCCATGGCCTGCAAATTCGATCTCATACGGCTTAACGGCGCTCATAAACTTCAATATAGGTGCTGGATTGAGCATCGCGATTTGTGGCTTCATCCCCATAAAAATAACGGGAAGGCCGGTCAGGATAGGTTTCTGCGATCGCAACCCTGCGATAACCTTGCTGGACAAAATAAAATGCGTTGTTGAAGTAGCTACGGCCGGATTGGTTTTCATCCTTAAAGAGCCAGGAAAAAGAACTAACCACCAAAAAAAGGTACTTCGGTTTACTCGATTTCATCGCCTCAGAGGCTTCCTGCTGATAGCGTACATTTTCCGGTTCTGCATCGGAGATGAAGGCCGGAAACACATGGCGGGTAGGCGCCACCGAATGGGTGTACAGATAGCCCTCCGGTTCCGAGCCCACAACCAGCACTTCATCGTCCGGGCCTTTGATTCCATTTATGTATTTACCAAGATGGTACATTTCATCAAATGGGTTCAAACCATAAATACGGCGAACCATGATGGTTCTGTCCAATGGAAAATATTGCGCCCTAGCCAGGAAGAACGTTATTCCAATCACTGGCACACAAAGGAGAATATACAGCCAGGAGCGTTGCAGTTGCATGAAGGGGATACGATTACCCACCACATACCATGCATAGGCAGCCCACATGGCCAGGAAAGGCAACAGGTTTAGTGCATAGTGTCCATAATACCTGCCTCCGATGATCAGGTTGATGCCGGCAGCCAGCGTGAGCGTGAGGACATAAATCGGATATCGGCGCGGTTTGTCAATCCAGGCCAGAATCATACCCACTGCACTGACGATTCCCAGCATCCACAACGTCTTACTGGCCAGGCTGATAAAATGGCTTCTTAAGTCCGTCTTTTGATCGTCACCGATTACTTCAGCATAATTCAGTGGCCGTTCGACCAGCCAGTGATAAGCTTCCGGCAAACTCCCCTGCATCCATAATAGAAGCAACATCACCAGCCCCGTCGATATCGAAGCTCCCAATAAAAATATCAGGCCTTTCCAGGGCATTGGCTGCCGTTGCGCCTTCGTTTCGCCGATGGCGATGACGATCGCCGGTAGAAAATAGAATAAGCCGGTTTGTTTGATCAGGACACTCCACGCCAGGATAATCCCACTACCGATCCACCAGAAGTTCTTCTTTTTATCCAATGCCTGGTGCAGCATCCATATTCCACCCAGGGTACACAGGGTGGTCAGGTGTTCGGAAACCATAGCGAGGTCCTGTAAGTAGGGATTGGTGCTGTACAATCCATACGCCAGTATGGCAAGCCAGGCAAACGAGCTATCTGCATACCGCCTGCTGATCCGGAATAGTAAATAACCGGACGCCAGTTTGATGGCCAGGAGTGCTACATGTGCCCCAATCGGTGAGGTACCAAACAAGGCCGCAATCAGAGCATAGCTATAAAATATTCCCGGGGGTTTGATCTCGTAAAAGTCCTGATAAGGAAGCTCCCCATGCAGGATCAGCTTTCCAAAATACAGATACGATCCTTCATCCCGGTCAAATGCAATCGGCAGGTAATAGAGTCGGCTTAAAACCAGGACGACCAGGACCAGGATGACCAGTACAGGCAGGACTGGATAGGTAGCCTGAGACGCGGGACTTGCTTTGGTTTTCTTTTTCACAGGCTTTTTACCGGACGCCTTCATCTCAGTCTTTATGGTTATGGCCCGCAAATTGAATCTTGTCGTAATCGATGAGGTCCGTGTTGTTTACCATTCGGTGGACCTCATTAAGGGCTTTGGAGAAAACGTGAACCTGACCAAGGAAGGTGATGTGATCCACCTCAATCATTTTTTTGATCGCCTGAGTGAATACCGGACGTTTCATCACTGGCATAAGACCATATTTATAATATTTATCCCAGTAATCCGTCATAAACTTACCCTCGGTCTTGCAGACAAACCATTCGTCAAAGATGGAAAACCAAAACATTCGAATGCGGCGGTTGACTTCTTCCGTCATGACGTAATCCGGATCGTGAATATTGGGTGGGAGCTGGGCCTGATGCTGGCGGACCGCATTGACGACCTGAACATGAATTTCGAGATTTTCTGAAATGGTATAATCTTCCATTTCTTCCAGCGTCTTCTCCAGACCTTTCTGGCTGATCTTGACACTTCGGTACATAATGATCACCGAGATCAATGCAACCAATAGAGACATTGCAGAGGTGGCAATAGATATGATCAGCGATAGATCCATACGTTTGATTATTTCGGGTCACTTATTTATTGTATCCCTTCCTGGATGACCGCTTCTCTTCTGTAGCGCCTTCAGGACTTCAGCAGAAGCTTCGATCAATCCTCATCATCAACCTCTTCAGCGATGCCCAAATTGGCTATCGCAATGCTGGAGGCGGATTGTTCTGCGCTTTTCTTATTGAAATCTTCGGCAGTTGCAATTTCCTCGCCGTTAATCAATACGGCGACGCGGAACCGGTCCCGGTTGTCCATGCGGTATTTATTCAGCACGGAATAGCTAACTTCTTTTCCGTGTTTCTGGCACCATTCCAGCAGCTGGGATTTGAAATTATCATCTTTGTTTTCAAGTGCGTGGATATTCAGGTATTCACGTAGCATTTTGTGAATGATGTAATTCTTGGTGCGCCGGTATCCGCTCTCGATGTACATGGCACCGATGAATGCCTCCAGGGCATTACCCAGCATGGAATTGGTCAGTTGAGTCTGGTTAAACTCTTTCAGGAGGACATCAATCCCTATCTGGTCAGCGAGATTATTCAGCGTCTTTCGTTTTACGATCTTGGATCGCATTTTGGTCAGAAAGCCTTCATCGCTATTGGGATACTTTTTAAAGAGGTATTCGGCTACCACTGAGCTGAGAACCGCATCACCCAAAAACTCCAGTCTTTCGTTGCTGTCCATGCGGTTTTTATTCTCATTCAGGCTTGACTTATGAAAAAAAGCAAGCTTGAAGAGATAGGGATTGAGTGGCACATAATTCACGAGCGAATCAAGCCGCTGCACAAAATATTTATCGGAACCGAGATAGTAATTGTATGTTTTTTTCAGCCGACTTATCATACCCGCTTCAATACGATCGATGAGTTATGACCTCCGAATCCAAATGTATTACTTAAAATAATATCCAGGTGACGTTCCTGGGCATGGTTCAGAGTCAGGTTCAGTTTAGGATCGATCTCAGGGTCTGGTGTGAAATGATTGATGGTGGGCGGAACAAAGTTATGCTGCATGCCCAGGATGGCGGCAACCGCTTCTATGGCGCCGGAAGCACCCAGTAAATGTCCCGTCATGGATTTGGTAGAACTGATATTCAATTTGTAGGCATCGTCACCAAATACATGCTGAATGGCACGTAACTCGGCCACATCTCCCAGAGGAGTTGAAGTGCCATGTACGTTGATGTAATCTACGTCCGAGGTGTTCAGTCCTGCTTCGCGCAGTGCTGTCCGCATCACAATGGAGGCGCCCCGGCCTTCCGGATGGGGAGCGGTGATGTGATAGGCATCTGCGGTAGCTCCCGTACCGATGATTTCGGCCAATATCGGTGCTCCGCGTCGGCGGGCATGTTCATAATCCTCCAGGATCAGGGTTCCCGACCCCTCACCCAGCACAAAACCGTCCCGGTCCGCATCAAAGGGCCGTGAGGCGGTCAGATAATCGTCATTGCGCTCAGACAATGCCTTCATGTTGCTAAAACCGCCCATGCCGGTTTCTGTGATCGCTGCTTCCGACCCGCCGGTGATGAATACGTCGGCCTTTCCCAGGCGGATGTAATCAAATGCGTTGATGATGGCGTGATTAGCGGATGCACAGGCAGATACGGTGGCGTAGTTGATCCCGAGGCACCCATACCGGATCGAAATATGACCTGCGGCGATATCCGCGATCATTTTGGGGATCAGAAACGGGCTGTGACGAGGCACACCATGACCTCCTTCGGCATAGGTTTCAATTTCAGCTTCCAGAGAGCGCAGCCCGCCGATACCGGAACCCCAGATCACGCCGGTGCGTTCCGTGGCAAGGATGTCTTCGGTGAGTCCGCTCATCTCGATGGCCTCGTGCGTCGTGTAGAGTGCATACTGGGCAAAAAGATCCAGCTTACGCACATCTTTCTTATCCAGTACTGTAGTGATATCCAGGTCTTTCAGTTCACAAGCAAACCTTGTCTTAAATGCTTCGGCATTAAAACGTGTGATTGGATTAGCCCCGGAAACACCCGCCTGCAATGCTTTGAGGTAAGCATCCACGGAATTGCCAATTGGGGTTAGTGCTCCAATACCCGTTACAACTACTCGTTTCATAGACCGTAAGGTTTACATAAGCATCCGCAAAGTAAATAAATTACCCGCTTAATGCGATAAAAAAATCCATAAACAAGAAGGGTTCTCATTTATGGATTTTTTATAAATAACTGATAATCAGGTCAGATCAGGACTGCATCTGAGACTCCAGATAGCTTACTGCCTGTCCTACTGTTTGGATATTTTCTGCCTGTTCGTCCGGTATCGAAATATCAAATTCTTTCTCGAATTCCATGATAAGTTCAACCGTATCTAGTGAATCAGCGCCCAGGTCGTTGGTAAAACTTGCTTCAGGCGTAACTTCAGATTCGTCGACACCTAATTTGTCCACGATGATCTTCTTTACTTTTTCTTCGATGCTAGACATAATTGGTTAATTTTTAAAAATTTCCGCAAAATAAAGGATAACCCCAGTCAATCACAAAGAAATCAGCCTTTTTTTATCAGCGTCTTCTACCTCTGTGAACTTACTAAAGTATCAAATTAGATTAATCATGCTTCTGTCCGATCAAGAACGCTAACCTTTTGCTAAATTTGCCAATCTTGAGTGACAGCGAAGCCCTATTAACCGCAGGAAAAGATATGAAGTTCCAAAATACAAAAATAGTTGCAACCGTAGGTCCGGCGTGTGAGGATTATGACACATTGCTGGCATTAGCCAAAGCTGGCGTGGATGTATTCCGGTTGAACTTCAGCCACGGGGCACATGAGTATCACCAGCAGGTCATTTACAACATTATACGTATCAATGAAGAACACCGGTTCCACCTCGGTATTCTTGCGGACCTGCAGGGACCAAAACTCCGGGTGGGGAAAGTGGAAGGTGAAGGGATCCATCTGGACGCGGGTGACATCATCACGTTTACCAATACCAAATGCATCGGCAACCGGGAACGGGTCTATATGAGTTATGACCAGTTTGCCCAGGATGTGGTGGTTGGTGAAAAAGTACTGATCGATGACGGAAAATTGATCTTCACCGTTGCCGAGACCAATAAAAAGGACGAGGTAAAGCTCAGGGTGGAGTTCGGAGGCATCTTAAAATCGAATAAGGGCGTCAATCTCCCCGACACCCATGTCTCTCTCCCCTCGGTCACTGAAAAAGATTATGAAGACCTGATGTTCATTCTCACCCAGCCGGTCAACTGGATAGCCCTGTCCTTTGTTCGCTCGGCCGACGACATCAAGCACCTGCGAAACATTATCAGGGAACACGAGCACCCAGCCAAGATCATTGCCAAAATTGAAAAACCGGAAGCTGTCCGGAATATTGATAAGATCATCGCCAAATCCGATGCCATCATGGTGGCCCGGGGCGACCTGGGAGTTGAAGTCCCCATGGAAAAACTGCCCCTGATCCAGAAAGATATTACCTCAAAATGTCTGCAACTTGGCCGGCCCTGCATCGTGGCCACCCAGATGATGGAGTCCATGATCCACAATCCCAGTCCCACCCGGGCTGAGATAACGGACGTGGCCAACGCCGTCCTGGATGGAGCCGATGCCGTAATGCTGAGCGGGGAAACCTCGGTGGGCGACCATCCGGTGAAAGTCGTCGAGGCGATGTCAACCATCATTGAAGAGGCCGAAGGCCACTACCATTTCAACGAAAAGAAATCCAAACCATCCCGTAAATCCAATACTTTTTTCTCGGATGTCATCTGCTACCAGGCCGTTAAGACGGCTGAATATGTCGGCGCCAAGGCGTTGCTGGGGATGACCGTATCCGGTTACACTGCCTTCCGGATGGCTGCATACCGGCCGCCCAATGCTATTTACATCTTTTCAGACCGCAGATACATGCTGGCCACCCTCAATCTGGTTTGGGGAGTACGGACATTTTTTTACGATAAGTTTACGACCACCGATGACACCATAGCTGATGTCGTTGAAATCCTGAAAGTCCACAATGTGGTAAAACCGGGTGATTTGGTCGTCAATACCGGATCCATGCCGCTCGGTAAGCGGGCACGAACGAATATGCTGAAAATAACGTTGGTAGAATGATGTTTTCATCCTTGAAAACAGGATGAACCAGCAAACAGGTACAACTTTTTCATAACTTTTTCGTCCTAATCATAAAAGATCCGTATGCCGGTTTTCAAGCATTTCACCCGGTTTTTCCTGTTGATCGTTTTTTGGCACGCCTGGGGATCCCTCACTCCCGTCCAGGCACAGGCAGGCTCCACCAATGAAGCTACAGTCAATCTGGAGAGCCTCTTCATCGATGCCATGCAGCAAGTTATCCTGGGCAACCCCGATAAAGCCATCAACCGGTTTAACGAAGTTCTGGCCAAAGACCCCACCAACGCCGCAGCAGCCTACGAACTGTCCAAGATCTATGTCACCAAAGAAGAATTCGACCAGGCTTTTGACTGGGCACAAAAGGCATCCCAATGGGAACCATCGAATCCGTACTACCAGCTGCAGCTGGCCCGTCAATACGAACACAAACAAGTATTTACTGCAGCAGCAGGCATCTATGAAAAACTGGCCGCCAGCGGCAATTTGTATGAAGATGACTACGAAGTATGGTCCCACGACCTGGTCGAAGCAGGCAAACCGGAGGAAGCCATCACCGTGCTGGATAAGCTGGAGCAAATGGTTGGGGTCCACGAGAGCCTGATCCAGCAGAAATACCAGCTCTATGTTCAACTCAACAAACCAGCGAAAGCCGAAGCCGAATTGAATAAACTGGTCAGTGCCTACCCACAGGAAATACGCTTCCGCTTACTCCTTGCATCCCATTTCATGGAGATAAATAAACCGGATAAGGCCAAAGAAGTCTACAAGGCGGTCCTGCAGATGGACCCGGACAATGCTCAGGCCAACCTGGCTCTGTCAAAATCACTGAAAGCCAGCGGAGCTGATGACCAGTACCTGCATTCGATCCAGTCCATCCTTTCCAATCCCCAGGTCCCCCTGGATGACAAGATCAAGGAACTGATTCCTTACCTGGACAAACAGATTCAGCATCCGGAAGCAGCATTGGGCCGGGCGCTGATCGATGCAGGTCAGGGCTTGAATCAGGCTCATCCGGGAGAAGCTAAAGTGCAAGCCCTTTTGGGAGATATCTACCAGACCAACGGTCAGGATGCCCAGGCCATAAGTGCCTACCTGAGCGCTCTCGAATTGCAACCGGCCATTTGGAGCATTTGGGAACAAGCCTTGCCCCTCTTAATTAAAAACGAACAATATCAGCACATTTTAGCCTATGCCCCGCGGGGTATGGATTACTTTCCTAACCAGGCATTGCTTTATTATGCCCTGGGAATAGCTCAGATCCATGTGAACCAAATCAAGGAAGCCCAGCAGAACCTGAGTGACGCCAGCCTGATGGCCGGCAAATCCTCTCCGCTTGCAGTGTCGATCCGTGCCGGGCAAATACTGGCCCAACAGCGTTCCGGACAACGTTCAACCATCGCGGGCCTTTATGAACAGCTGCTCAAGGAAGCACCCCAGGCATTTCCGGTCTGGCAACAATATCTGGAATATTTGTCTGAGGATGAGAGCACCCAGAGCCAGGCACAGAATCTGCTCAATGATCTCACCCGGTCCTACCCTGATTACGGCGGGTTTCTGGAAAGTCAGGCCTTCCTCTCATACCGGACCAAGGATTTCACCCGTGCAGGTCAGGCCATTCAAAAATACCTGGACGGAGCCGGAGCGACTAATGCCCGGGCCACCGAGCTGGCAGGAGATATTGCCTTTCAAACCGGGGCCATCGATCAGGCGGTCGCTTTGTGGCACCATGCTCTGGATCTACCCAATAACCGATCCGAAGAATTACAGAAAAAAATCAGCAGCCGTCAATTGGTCGAATGAAGCAAGGTTCTGAACTACACGCATTCATCCTGATGGTTCTGGCCATTTCGATGCTATTGTCCGGCTTCAACTGCAATCGTAAAGCTGGTAAATCACTGCATACTGCCGTAGCCGATGAAAAGAAAGTGCTGTCGATGTGGGATGACCTTCAGCATGCGCCAATCGAACCGGATCATCTGGAGGCGAAAAGCAAACTCGACATAGATGCGCCAGATCTGAATATCGGAGTACGGTTACACTGGTACTGGGCGAAGGATTCCCTGTTGTGGATCCGTGTCACCAAGATCATAGAAACCCACCGCGTCCTGATTACCCCGGATAGTTTTAAACTCATCGATAATCTGAACAACGAATATGTGTATGGATCAACCAAAGACTGGTTGGCGAAACAAAAACTTCCGGTAGATTTTGACGGCTTTCAACGGTTGTTGCTGGGTTTATCACCCGATCTGAGTTCGTCTGATGTTCCAGCCCTTTCTATTTCGCGGGATTCGGTCTGGGTACATGGCTCCAGACCGATGTATGAGGACCAAATGAATTATTCGATCCATCTGGACTGGCCGGCGAAACATATCCGCGAAATGCTTTTTGCCCTGACCAGCGGGGAACAATTAGCTATTACCCAACAACAGTTTACCGATGCCGGTGATGGCAGCGCGATTCCCTGGATGCGTCATTATCAGATCAATACCCCCGCTGAAAAGTATAACTTTGACCTGGAAATAAACGACTGGAAGGTCAATCAACCGAAGACGGTGTACTTTCAAATACCCTCTTCTTACGAACGCGTACCCTTATGAAAAACAACTGGAACATCGGCGAATCCACCCAAACAAACGTCAACCGGGAGCCGGAGCGTGCCATCCTGGTGGGGGTAATCCATGGGGACCAGACCGAACGCCTGATCCAGGAATATCTGGATGAACTGGAATTCCTGGCCCAGACCGCCGGTGCCGTCACCATCAAACGATTCACCCAGAATCTCGATCATCCGGACTCCAGGACCTACATCCGGAAAGGGAAACTGGAAGAAATCCAGGAATACATCGAAAGCCATGACATCGACCTGGTTATCTTCGACGATGACCTGACCGGGAAACAAACCCAGATCATTGAAGAGCAGCTCAAACGAAAGATTGTCGACCGCTCTTCACTGATCCTCGATATTTTCGCTCTCAGGGCGCAGACCGCCCAGGCAAAGACACAGGTCGAACTGGCCCAGATGCAATACCTGCTGCCACGCCTGCGTGGATTGTGGACGCACCTGGAAAGACAGCGCGGTGGTATCGGTATGCGGGGCCCCGGTGAACAGGAGATCGAAACCGACCGGCGGATCATCCGGGATAAAATATCCTACCTGAAAAAGAAGCTGGAAACAATCGACAAACAAAATCAGACCCAACGCAAGAATCGCGGTGAACTCATCCGGGTGGCCCTGGTGGGTTATACGAATGTGGGCAAATCTACCCTGATGAATGTGCTGAGCAAATCGGAAGTGTTTGCTGAAAACAAACTATTCGCCACCCTGGACACCACGGTACGCAAAGTCGTTCTGGAACAAACGCCTTTCTTATTGTCTGATACCGTAGGATTTATCCGGAAACTGCCACATCATCTGGTCGAAAGCTTCAAATCCACGCTGGATGAAGTCCGGGAAAGTGATCTTTTGCTTCATGTGATTGACATAGCGCATCCGCAGTTCGAGGACCACATCCGCACCGTCCATGAAACCCTCGCTGAGATGGGTGTCCTGGATAAGCCGATGATCCTGGTGTTTAACAAGATCGATCTCTACCGCACCATACACTACGATGCCTACCTGGATGGACAAACTAAGCGGGAGATCGAGGAAGATCTTAGCCAGCGGCTTTATCATGAATACGACAAAGAGATTCTGCTGGTCTCCGCCAAGTCCGGAGAGAATCTGGAACCTTTACGTACCACATTGTTGGAGCATGTAAAAAATCTGTACCAGATACGATATCCTTATACCTCCAAACAGTGGTAGTTCAACCGAAGCCATCATGCAAACCATTGAAAACCGATACGCTCAATTATTGACCCAATATTGTCTCGATCTCAAAAAAGGGGACCAGGTGTATGTGCGCAGTACCACGCTCGCAGAACCCCTGGTCAGGGAAGTATGGAAGGAAGGTCTGCGACTGGGGGCCAATATGGTGATTGACCTTGATTTTGCCGAAAAAGATGCCATTTATTTCGCCGAAGCTGATGACGATCAACTGGCCTGGATCGATCCGGGATATGCGCACGCTGTCAATCATTTTGATGCCTACCTGGTCATCCGTGCACCATTCAATCTGAAGGATGAGCGGATCCGCGAAAAAGAAAAGCTTACAAAACGCAAATCAGCGACAGCCCCGGTTAATGAAGTCTATTTCAGCCGTACCGGCTCCGGTGCCATGCGGCGCACCCTTTGTCAATACCCGACCCAGGCAGCAGCGCAGGAGGCCGGGATGACCCTCAGCGAATATCAGGATTTTGTGTATACCGCGTGCCGGTTATTTGACGACGACCCGCGTAACAGCTGGTTACAGGTCAGGGAGATGCAGCAGGAAGTAGTGAACTATCTGAATGGTTGTAAGCAGGTACAGTACCTTACCCCAGCTACTGACATTACCTTTTCGGTCGCCAGCCGGACGTGGATCAATTCTGATGGCCGGGCGAATATGCCGTCCGGAGAAGTATTTTCGGCTCCCGTTGAAGACAGTGTACAGGGGAATATCTACTTCAGTTACCCATCGGTATTCCTGGGTCAGTCCGTGCAGGGCATCACGCTTTCGGTAAAAGACGGGTGGATCGAAAAGTGGGATGCTGAAACCGGAAGAGAGGTACTTGATCAGGTTTTTGCCATTGAGGGTTCCCGTCGCTTCGGGGAGGTTGCCATTGGCACCAATTACAACATTCAGCAGCCTACGCGCAATATTTTATTTGATGAGAAAATAGGTGGCAGCATCCATATGGCCGTCGGGCAATCCTATTACCAGTGTGGAGGTAAAAACCAATCAGCGATTCACTTTGATATGATTACGGACATGCGTAATGAAGGACGCATCCTGGCGGACGGCCGGTGTATTTATGAAAACGGTCAATTCCTGATCTGAGCAGGTTTAGCGCAGCAGCTTCAGGATTTAGCAGCTGAAACAGGAAGACTGGTGTCAATGAAATCCTTACCATTCCATTTACCCAACCATTCACACGTCTTACCTACGGAGAGGTATTTTTGAAATGCTCCGATAGCAGCTGTCTTCTCTCTGCGGGACACCAGGATCGTTTGCATCCCGGAAACAATGTTAAAGTAGTACTTACCTTCGCCCAATCGATACTTGAACTTCTTCATTTATTATTAGCTGTTTTAAAGAATCTGATAAAATGGCTCAAATGGAAACCGTTACGGCGTGGATGTTATTATCCCTGAGGATACGATCTACGAAGGCCTTATGGCCATACGGTATCAGCACATAAAACTTTCCCTCGTTGCGCTGACACAGCAGCTCCAGCAGCTTCCACTTGGATATTAATTTATTCGGCTTATCGGTTTTTAAACCCAGTTCGATGTAGTGTTTTGTTCCCATCTGCACACCTGTAACATCCGGCTGAACCACATCTTCGCCTCCTGAACGGGTAAATGATTTGGGGCTTTCATAGTCATCCAGAATGGATCTTATTTTGGTAAATCCTTTGCGTTCTGCCCAGGAGACTGCTTTCTGCAAATAATTGTCATTTTCCATAAGGAACAATTGAAAGTGTAAAAACAATATATTTTGATGGGTATGCTATCCGCCTGCAGCCAGCTTTGATAATTAATCGTTGCGATTGCTAAGGAAAAAATTAGGAGAAATCCTGCGACAAAATCCTTAAAATATCGTGCTGCAAATAAGCATACATAATTGGTAACGGCTGCAATCCGGATTTAGTTCATGAAAATTGATGGATATAAGTAATTGAATGACATTTTATTAGAAAAAAGTCCGGCATTCCAACTGCTATCCGGGTGAACTGTCATCCACGTCACATGATCCCGACATGCTTCAAAGTACCCGCTAAGACATGCTTCAAAGTACCCGCTAAAAGATACTAACTGAATCGCTCAGGTCATCCCCTCACCGGTTAATTAACACGACGATAACATCCACGGTAAGTAACCCTTAACAGCCATCTGTACGTCTATTCATTAGAAACTAAACCTCCGTATTATGAAAAGGACATGGACATGGATACTGGCAATAACTACCCTGGTGGCTTTCAGCCGGTGCGAACGTGATTTTGGGCCGGTGATCACTTCCACAATTCCGGTGAGCGGTTTTACCGGGGTTAAATTACAGGGCTCAGCCGACGTCTATCTGACGCAGGCTGACTATTTTGAGGTGGTCATAGAAGGACCGGAAGAATCCGTCGGCCATTACAATTTTTACCTGCAGGGAGGCGATCTGATCATCGATCAGCATGGCTGGGGTGGCGGAGGCCGTACACGGATCTACGTAACCCTGCCGGCAGTTGAATATTTGGGTGTCGCCAGCAGCGGTGACATCATCAGTGAAAACACCATCAAGGGAAGGAATATCCTGCGTGTGGATGTACAGGGTAGCGGGGATATCGATCTTGGGCTGGACATAAGAGAGCTCCGGCTGGAAATTGATGCTAGCGGCGATGTCTACCTGGAAGGTTATGCTGACCGGCAAAGAGCTGTCCTTTATGGTTCCGGAAATTACCATGGTTACCTGTTAAGTACAGATCAAAGTACGGTAGGTATCCATGGATCCGGAAATGCCGAGATCTATGCCTACCATCAACTTGATGCAGTGATCCGTGGCAGCGGCAACATTTATTATCAGGGATTCCCCTACGTCTATTACGACATCACCGGAACCGGTGACCTGTATGACATGAACTGATCTGACCGATTGAAGAACACCCCCTCCAGCACCAGTCGGCTCATGCAGTCTGGTGCTTTTTTATGATCCCCATTCCAAAAGTGGAACCAGGGGCTGGGTTGCTAACACCTGTAAATTATCACCTATGTGTATCATGCTTATATAAAGCCATTTATCCAGGAAATCTCAAAAATAATGCGGCAATAATTCCACGAACCTTCCAACAATGTCCGGCGTAGATTCCGGGATGCTGCAATGTACGTTCGTCGATAAAATCAAGCTATTAATATAGTACTAGGTAAAATTCAGGTACTTTGTTTTGCATAGTACCTGATTTCGTATTATGTTTGGAGCATGAAACTGGATAACACCAAAGCACAAATGAAGAAAGGCGTACTGGAACTGTGCATCCTTTCGATCATTAAGAATGAAGGGGAGGTCTATCCGTCAGATATCATCTCACGCATGAAAGATGCGGAGCTGATCGTAGTGGAAGGAACCTTATACCCCTTGCTGACCCGGTTGAAAAATGCCGGTTTGCTTACCTATAGCTGGAAAGAATCCAACAGCGGCCCACCGCGAAAATACTTCTCCATCACAGGTGATGGCACCGAAGTACTGGAGGACCTCAGGACCTCCTGGAATCATCTTGTACAAGCAGTTAATCATTCAATAGAAAACAACCACACATCATGAACAAAGTCTATAACATTAACCTTGGCGGTTATCCCTTCGTTATCGACGAAGATGCTTACGATCACCTGCGCACTTATCTGGCG
Source organism: Lewinellaceae bacterium (assembly GCA_020636135.1). Classification (NCBI taxonomy): domain Bacteria; kingdom Pseudomonadati; phylum Bacteroidota; class Saprospiria; order Saprospirales; family Lewinellaceae; species Lewinellaceae bacterium. The sequence continues at coordinate 575,103 of JACJYK010000001.1, read as the reverse complement.
GCTCTGAACCGGCATTTCCAGCACTCGGAAGGTTGTGAGGAGATCATCGCAGATATCGAAAACAGGATGGCTGAATTGCTCCAGGAACGCCTGGTAGCCCGTCAGATCGTGACGTTGCCGGATATCAAGGAGTCGATTAAGATCCTGGGTAGCCCGGAAGACTTTAGTGGTGACGAAGATGCCTTCGGAAATTCCGCAGAAAGCCAGCAGGCAGAAAACACCTACCGTACCGGCAGACGGTTGTTCCGCAACACGGAAGATAAAGTGATCAAGGGAGTGTGTTCCGGATTGGCAGCTTATTTCGGAATTCAGGACGCGATCTGGATCCGGATCGCTTTTGCACTGGCCTTCATTTCCGGTGGACTGGGATTACCCCTGTACCTCATCCTATGGGCTATTATGCCGGAAGCCAAAACTGCAGCAGACCGGCTGGCTATGCGGGGAGAGCCCATCAACGTATCCAATATAGCCAAGACGGTGGAAGAAGAACTCAACTCCCTTTCCGATACGCTGGTAGAAATTGGTCATCAATTTACCAGCAAAAAAAAAATCCAGGCGCGAACGAGGACGGAATCGCCGGTACCATTAAGAAAGGGTTTTATGTACTAGGCAGGACGGTAAGCTGGGTTATCGAAGTCATCGGTAAAATAGCCCGGCCCATCATCACCATTATTGCGGTAGTCCTCATCATTTTCCTTGCCATTTCGTGGATAGCCATGTTGTTTGGCTTCTTCTATTCCCTGCCATTTGCAGGTTATTTCTTTCCGGGTAATTCCGGACTCAGTTCTTTGATGTTAATGAATATCTACTTCATCTTCGCGATCCCACTGGGATTCATGATCTTGTTTTTTGTACGGTTGATCAACCGGCACCGTCTGAATCCCCGCATCCGCACTGGAATGTGGATCTTCTTCTCCCTTAATGTCGCCAGTTTATTTGCACTGGGCAGCCTGATGCTGAGCCATTTCAACAGTAAAACCCTGGAGTCCGACGTCAAGGCATCTCTGAATGTTGACACCCTGCACATCGAGCATTTATACAACCCGATGCAGGAATCACTGATCAATTTCGGTGATCTGAAACTGGGTGATGACTATCTGATCAGCGATGATGTTTACCTTAACTTCACCTCCTCAGACAATGAAAACTTCGAAATAGTCGAGAGCAGGGAAGGCCGGGGCAAAACGCAGGAAGAAGCAAAATCATTCCTGGATCATGTACAGTATGTATCTCAGATCAGTGGCAATAAATTCGCCTATCAATCCATCTTCTCCATTCCCGCCGGCAATAAATGGAGGGACCAGAAGATCAATCTGCAGGTTAATGTACCTCTCGGAAAATTTATAACATTTGATAACAATACCTGGCGGATCTGGCTACCCGGCAAAGAAGGCAAGTACCAGCATCCGGATGCCGGATCCATTTATCAGATGACTTCGGACGGGTTCATCTGCGTGACGTGTCCTAAAGAGGCGGAAGCGCCCCAATAAATTATGCTTACTAAACCCAGACTGACTTATAGCTTTCCCGCTAAACACTTTGTGCCTATTGAATTGGTTACTGTTCGTGAACAAGCCGTTGAATCGATCCAGATTCAACGGCTTTAATTTTTTCAGCTACTCCATATTTCTCACGGAAATTGCAGCCAAATGAATACCTTAATCGTATGACAGGTAATCAATCAACCTGGCTGATCATTGGAGCGGGCCCTTCCGGATTAGCCAGTGCGCAGGTATTAAAAAAGCGAAATATCTCCTTTGACCTGGTCGAAAAAGCCAGCCATACCGGAGGCATCTGGGACCGTACACGACAGGACACACCCATTTATTCGACCACCCACTTCATTTCTTCCAAAACCATGTCCACTTTCAGGGATTTTCCAATGCCCGGTGATTACCCCGATTATCCTTCTCACCAGCAGATCCTGGCATACATCCGCCTATTCAGCTCTGCACACGGGCTGGAGCATTCCATCCGGTTCAATACAGAAGTAACCGATCTGGCACCAGAACCGGATGGTGGCTGGAATGTCGCATTTGCTAACGGAGAACATCGGCAATACCGGGGTGTGATTGTAGCCAATGGCCGCAACTGGTACCCCAATTGGCCGGATTATCCCGGAACTTTTACCGGAACCGTTATTCATTCGAAAGATTATCAAAACCCTGACCAACTGTCCGGAAAACGGGTACTGGTGGTGGGTGGTGGCAATTCAGCCTGTGATATTGCCTGTGATGCAGCTGTGGCTGCCAGCCAGTCCTGGATCTCCATGCGCCGGGGTTATCATTTCATCCCAAAACACGTCTTCGGGATGCCTTCCGATGTGTTTGCCAATCAGGGACCACATCTTCCCCTGTGGCTGGAAAGGCCTGTGTTCAGTTTCCTGCTGAATAAAATCCTGATCGGTGATCTGCGGCGATATGGGTTGCCGAAACCGGATCACCCCCTGTTTGCCAGTCATCCGATCATGAATACGCGGATCCTCCACTATCTGTCCCATGGCGATCTTCAATATCTGCCGGACATCAGGGCTCTTGGTGGATCCCGGGTGCATTTTGTGAACGGTGAAACAATTGAACCAGACCTGATCATCTATGCAACAGGTTATGAGCAGGTATTTCCATTCCTTCGCCAGGAAATATTTCCCTGGGATCCTGACCATCCCGACCTGTACCTCAACATCTTCTCCCGGCAATACGAAAATTTGATCTTTGCCGGATTCGTTGAAGCCGACGGAGCCGCGTTTCCTTTGATAAGTCTTCAGGCCGAGCTCATCGGAGCTTATCTTACACAACGCACCCATGATCCGGATCGCTGGCAGAAGTTTCGTAACCAATGTAAAAATGATCGTCCGGATCTGTCAGGTGGCATCAAGCATCTGGCTACAGCCAGGCATGCTTATTATACCCAAAGTCACTTGTATGCAAAAGTGTTGGAGAAAGCGTTCCGGCGCCTGAATGCTGAGTCTTAGAATACTGAAAATCAGGAATGTATTCCATGCAATTTGATGTAGTCCAGAGCCGCATAGATGTTCGGGAATACATGATCTTTGCTTAATGCATCAAAAATATCCGCTTTCTCCATCGTTTCCAGCACTGCAGGGTTGACACCGGAAAGAAGTACCTGAACTTTCCGTTTCTGAAAATATTCGATCAGCTGCCGAAGCCGGTATACGCCTGTCGCATCCATATAGGGTACTTTTCGCATCCGGAAGATGATGGTCTGCGGCTTCTCGGAAACATTCTGCAGGGTATCCTGGAACTGTTGAGCAGCCCCAAAAAACAATGGACCATCAATCTCATACAACAGCACTCCACGGGGCAGATCCGGCAATTCCTTGTCAAACAACGTCTCCCCTCCTTCATCCGTAACCACCGACATCCTGGTGGCATCCGCCATGCGCTTCATAAACAGGAAGCTGGACAATACCATCCCTATCTCAATCGCTATGATCAGATCAAAGAATACCGTCAATAGAAAGGTTGTCAATAAAACGACCACGTCCATCCGGTGCGATCGCAACAGGCTGAAAAACTGGCGCCACTCACCCATGTGGTAGGCGATGACGATCAATACTCCGGCAAGACATGCAAATGGGATCTGCTTGGCCAGAGGCCCCAGGAACAACATGATCAGGAAGAGTACCACCGCATGGATTATACCGGCGACAGGGGTCCTTCCTCCATTCTTGATGTTGGTCACTGTCCGGGCTATCGCACCGGTAGCCGGAATGCCTCCAAACAGGGCTGAACCGATGTTAGCGACACCCTGCGCCACCAGCTCCATATTGGAACGATGGCGGGCGCCTATCATCCCGTCCGCAACGACAGCCGATAACAAGGATTCGATCGCACCCAGCAAAGCAATGGCGAAAGCGGGTTGGATCAGATGCCTGATCACATCCCAGTTTAACACCGGCCACTGAGGCATCCCGATACCGTTGGGAATAGTCCCAAACCGGTCAGCCAAAGTCTCTACGGGCAGTTTCCAAAAGGCGGTAATTACGGTCATCAATATGATGGCTACCAGGGACCCGGGAATCCGTTTGCTGATCTTTCCGAAATTATAGGAGATCAATACGGTTACTAAGGTGATCGCCAACGCATACCCGTTGAGGTGGGTGAAGTGCTGGAAATACATCTGCCATTTCCCGATAAAATCCGCAGGCACGCCGGTCAGCTGCAGACCCAGTGCGTCATTAACCTGAGAGCTGAAAATGATCAGGGCTATACCGGAAGTAAAGCCAACAATCAACGGGTATGGAAAATACTTAAGCAATTGTCCCAGGCGGATCAGTCCCATACCAATCAAAATGAACCCGGCCATCAAGGTCGCGGTGATCAAGCCACTCAAGCCATATTCGCCCACGATGCCATATACAATGACGATGAATGCTCCGGTTGGCCCCCCGATCTGCACCCGGCTTCCACCCAGCAGGGAGATCAAAAATCCGGCGACTACGGCGGTAATCAGGCCTTTTTCCGGAGACACACCAGACGCAATCGCAAAGGCGATGGCCAGTGGCAACGCCACCACACCAACGATCAACCCCGAAAGGACGTCCTGGGTAAACTGACTGCGACTATAACCTTCCGATTTGAGGATAGCAATTTTGGGCGTAAATTCCTGTGGCCACTTCATACATTCAATTTATGAGATCACATTGACCAGGCAGTAGGTCTGCGTTCCCAGCGATGTGGGCGCAACGCTTCCAGCTGTTGTTTCGGCAAGGGTCCCAGGTCAGATGTGTGCATATTGGCGTCTACATGTTTGACCTGGCGCATCCCAGGTATGATCGTAGACACATCCGGGTTGCTTAAAATGAACCGCATGCTCATTTCGGGAAGATTACTGTCCGCCGGCACGAGCGGTTTCAACGCGTCAGCCCGCTCTACCGTCGGGATCAGGTTCTCCTCGCAAAAATAGCCTGCTCTCCAGTCATTGTCCGGGAACCGGGTTTCTTTGGTCAGGTGGCCGATTAGTCCACCTTCATCAAACGGGACCCGCGCTATAACACCAACATCCTCCTGCCGGCACAAGGGGAACAACTCATCTTCCGGATTCTGATCAAAAATGTTGTAAATGACCTGAACGGCATCGATCAGTCCGGTGCGGATCGCCTGCATGCCATTTTCCGGTTCCCAACGGTTCAGGCTTAACCCAAATGCCCTGATCTTGCCCTGTTCCTTAAGCTCATCAACAACTTCTTTCCAGTCGTCGTTATCGGTCCAGGCATCTTCCCATACATGTAACTGAAGAAGATCGATGGTTTCCAAGCCAAGATTCTTCAAACTCTTTTCGGTGTAGTCGCGAATGTAATCTGCAGGAAATACCTGCTGGATTGAACAGCCCTTGACTGGTGGCCAGTGCCGGTCTTTCGGCGGTACTTTAGTGGCTGCATAAAGAGATTTGTCCGGATGACGTCTTACCAAATCCCGCAGGATATTTTCACTTACCCCGTCGCCATAAGCCCAGGCTGTATCAAAGAAGTTACAGCCAAGTTCTACGGCCCGGTCCAATGCCTTACCCACTTCCATCTTATCGGTATTGGTCCATCCGGCCAAACCCCACATACCATATCCGACTTCACTTACTTTCCAGTCTGAACGACCAAACCTCCTGTATTTCATGGCTCCTCCTTATATCGTTTTATAACCGTCGCAAAGATAGCATGTTGCTAAACCTGATCGAAGATCAGAAAGCAGCAATTTATACTTTCATTCCAAAAAATTGAAGCCGGGAACTCAATCCCGTGTGATTTCGACCGTTGGTTTGGTTTCCTGGGCCTGTACTTCTAATTTCTTTCCGACGTAGATCAGTTTTACAGGTTCAGGCATCTGCCTCAGTGTATCCACGGAAGCCGGAAAGATGCGCAGGTTATTCATTTTATCCCGATAAAATACAGGTATCTGCAGGCCTGGCTGCATGGCTTTTGTCAAAGCCAATGTACCATCAATTCCACTGACCGGAATCTCGTGATATTCCGGATAATCACGGACCACTTCTGTCAGGCTAACAAAATCCGCGTAGGGGGCAAACAGGGAGGTAGGATCGCATTTCCCTTCCCTTACCTCCTGGGATGGCGGGAGCTGAAATGTCCCATTTTCCCCAAAGCTGGAGGCCATGGACTGGATGGCAAATTTATTCAGTTGACTGTTGGAGGTCATCGCCATCAGGTATCCCATATCCAGCATCTCAAAGTGGTCGTTAAGATCCTCGGTAAATATGTTGGCCTGAACGGCCTCCAATCCTGATTTTCTGGCCTCCTGAATACTGACGGCGTTGTTATCCACAAGAATGACATGCCGTTGGCGCTCATTTAAATATTGGGCTAGAAACCGGGAAGCCAGGTTAGAGCCGATCATCAGAATACCATCGGAGGCGGCCTGGATGACATTCAGGACTTTCGCCAGCCAGCGGGCGGTCGTTGCATTGACCAATACTGTTCCCAGGACAATCATGAACACGAGTGGGGTGATCCAGTGTGCCTCGGCTACCCCATCCAGAGACAGACGAAGGCCGAACAAGGATGCTATTCCTGCGGCCACGATGCCCCGGGGGCCCACCCAGGAGATGAAAACCTTCTCCCTAAAATTTAATTCACTACCCCGTGTACTGAGGAACACACCTACGGGCCTCAGAACCAGAACGACGACCAGGAATAGCATCAGGCAGTTAATATTTGCTAACAAATAAAGGTCCGCTAGATTAATATTGGCTGCCAGCAATATGAACAGGACCGATATGAGGAGTATTGACAGTGACTCCTTGAAATCCAGGATCTGCTTGAAATTAGGCACCTCGAGATTGCCCAGGACCATCCCCATGACGACGACGGAAAGCAGGCCGGATTCAGAGGCCAGCTTATCACTGAGCACGAAAACGAGCAGTACCAGGGCAAGGGTGAATACATTCAACAAATACCGGGGCAACCACTGGTGCCGTATGATGTAATAGAGAAAATAAGCTGCTACCAACCCGATCAGAACGCCAATCGTGATGATCTTGCCAAACTGTAACAGCGCATGCTGGGTAAACTCTTCTCCACCCGATGCGATGAACTCAAACACCAGCACCGCCACCAGTGCACCCAGGGGATCAATCAGGATACCCTCCCACTTGAGTACGGTAGCTACATTTCTGGTGAGTGGTATGTTGCGCAGGATGGGTGCGATGACCGTGGGCCCTGTCACAATGATCAGTCCGGCAAAAAGAAATGAAATTTTCCAGCTCAGACCTACCAGAAAATGTGCTGCTACGCCCCCACCGACAAATGTGACGATCGCACCGATGATGATCAGCCGCATCAGTGCCGATCCGACGCCTTTGATCTCTTTGCGCTTGAGCGTCATCCCACCTTCAAAAAGGATGATCCCAATGGCCAGGGATACGAAATAGAAAAGCGATTCTCCGGGAAAGAGTCCGGTATCCCCGTTATAGATTGGCTCGATCCACTTGGAGCCGGTAGCGGTCCATAGGGTGGAAACGGGACCAACAATCAATCCGGTAATGATCAGTGGAAGAATGGCCGGCACTCTGAAGCGCCAGGCGAACCATTGGGCCAGAATTCCCAGTATTACAATTGCAGCGAGTTCAAGCATGGTCTAAAGATAAACCTAACTGCCTAATCAGGGTAGAACTTAATAAATTGATCCTTTTCTTCATTCGGATGCAACCTTTTGTCAGGCTATCACGTCCTATAGCAAAACCATTGCTATGAAATTGATTTACCGTATCCACTTATTAAGTATTCTTCTTTTGGGTTTCATCTCCACCCAAGCTCAAGGATGGAGGGGCCAAATCAGCGGGAAAGGGCCAGTCGTTGAAAAGAGCCTCAACTTGTCTGAAATAGATGCCCTGGGATTATCCATCTCGGCTACCGTCCACCTTATGCAGGGCAATAGCCAGCAAATACGTATCAAAGGACAACAAAACATCATCGATAATATTGAAACCGACGTTTCAGGCGGAACCTGGAACATTCGGTTTGATAAAAATGTACGGCGACATGAACCCGTCGACATTTACATCACTTTAAAGGAAATTGACAAGCTTGCCGTGGCCGGAAGTGGCTCGATCATCAGTGAAAAAGGAATCGAAACCACTGACATCACCTTGTCCGTAGCAGGTTCCGGAGACATCAACCTGGATCTACAGGCCTCCAAAGCCAAAATGAGCATTTCCGGATCCGGAAATATCCGGCTAAACGGACATGCAGGTTCGACCGACATCAGCATCAGTGGTAGTGGATCGGTACGTGCACTGGACTTCAATACTGACCATTGCACCGTAGGCATTGCCGGTTCCGGCAATTGTGAAGTTGATGTAAAGGACGATCTTAAAGTGAGTGTAACCGGAAGCGGCAGTGTATTGTATGAAGGATCTCCTTCCATTCATTCTGCCATCACCGGAAGTGGTAAAGTACGCAGTAAGTCTTAGGGATTCATTCATACCTCCCCGACTTCTGGAATAATCATCCGATTAACTAAAGAAAATGCCCGTGGGTTCGTAAACACTCACGGGCATTTTCATTGTGGGGACTGGTTATTGACTATCACCAAAAACCTGCCTGGTTTCGCCTTTGCGATTGGTTATTTCAATCTTTCGCATCGTCGGGGTGATTCGCAGTCGACGGCTGGACTGAGACAGATATCCGGCGCCATAGCTGAATTCTACCCGCTGCGCGGCTCCATCACTGTAAGTGATCAAAGCAGATACATCATCAGCCGCCGGAGAAAAAATCTTTACAGTCTCCGGCTTACGGGACGTGGCAAATACCAATACGCTGTCTTTATTTTGGGTGGCGATAAAAACATCTTCGGTATTGGTCGACAGGAGGCCCAGTGCTTTGGCGTCTCCCGGGACACGGAAACCACAATCGCCAACGACGGCATCAAAATGACCATCTCCTCTGCCCAGCAGGACTAATCCACTCATGGCATCCATAGTACCCGAAAAGACTTCATTGGCATAGTCATTTCCTACCAGGACGAGATCCGGTATCGCGTCTTCATTCACATCGTAAACGACCATGCCATTTACGGGCGCTACCTGTGCCAACAGGGGCATAGCCTCCACCTTAAAGGTGCCGTCGCCCTGGTTGATCAGGATCGAGGAAAGGACATAATTGGTCTCCCGCTCAACGGCGCGGGCACGCTCATCCGGGGTCAGTATCGAGTCAATGGTAGCCATCCCAAATTCCCGGTGGTATGAAAACCGTTTGCGGAATACGGGGCTCTGGGAGAACAACTCTTCCCATTGGTTGACCGGACAAAGATCATAATGACCGTCAGGCATTTTCAGATAACAAGCCAGAATGACATCCTGACTGTTGTTGTTATCAATATCGAGGGCAAAAGCCTTCAACGGGTGATCCGCTGAGACATGATAGGTATTGTTATCACCCAGGTTGCCCACCGCATAATCCATATCACCATCACGGTCGAAATCACCACTGACGATGCTGTTCCACCAGCCACTGTACGATTCAAGGCCGGTACCGTTCACCTTCTCTAATTTTTGTCCGTTGTTTCGGAATATCTGGACGGGCATAAACTCTCCTACCACCATCAGGTCCGGAATGTGATCTCCGTTGTAATCAGACCAGATGGCGTCGGTAACCATTCCGACCTGAGCAATTTCAGGAGCCCATTTTTCAGTCGCATCGGTATAGACACCATGATCATTTTCCAGCAAATAGGAACGGTCAGACATGGGGTAGCTACCTGGTAATACGCGCGCACCAACAAAAAGATCGAGATCGCCATCACCATCCATGTCTGCTGCCCGGACAACGATCCCATTGGAAGCCAGAGCAGGCAGCGCATCTTTCCTTTCCGTGAATGTGCCTTTACCATCGTTGAAATACAACCGATCACGATAATGATCATGCCCAACCGAATCCGCAAATCCTCCACTTACCACATAAAGGTCGAGATCGCGGTCTCCGTCGACATCAAGCAGTAAAAGACCTTCATCCACTTCCGGCTTTTCCTTGCCGGCAATCAGTACCTGCTCGGCAAAGGTGCCATTTACGCCTTGCTTAAAGAGTACAATATCCTGATTCTTGTAATTTCCCATAATGAAGTCTTCCCGGCCATCACCATTTACATCGCCGATGGCCAGCCCCGGACTGTTCTCTGTAAATTTATGAGGTATGTTGCGCTGGATGTTGTAATCAATAAAATCATACATCGGCTGTTGGTAGTTAATATTCAAATCACCGTTGATCCTGGTAAATAAATGGGGCACATGCGTGGGTGGGTGTAAGGCAACCATGGATAGATCCTGTCCCTGATCCTGATCCAGTTCCAGTCGCTGATTCACCGGCACATCCAGCATAAGCTGCGCTTTGCCATCCGGCCACTGCACCAGCAGAGAGTCAACGGAATTGACGCGACCCAGGCCAAAATGAACAATCGGGTCGACGGACGAAATGTAGCCCCGGTAGATGGAATGGTCGTGGTATTGCAATTGGCCGGTGCCGTATTTAATCCACAATTTGGTACCCAGTGCCAGGGTATTCTTAACGTTCCCCTTCAACTGGATCTCAAGGTAATGATTGAGCGTATCCAGATCCTTTTTGCCATTATACAAGGTGTTTTCGTAGATGGATGCGGGATCATTGATGTTGTTTACCACATAGTCAAGGTCACCGTCGTCATCCAGATCCACAAAGGCGGCTCCATTGGAGAATGAAACGTTATCGATACCCCAGGCTTCACTGACATTGGTGAAGGTCAGATCCCCATCGTTCCGGTAGATGTAATTTTTCACCTTTACAGATGGCACTTCACTGAGCAATGTTTTCTGATCGGTGTATGATCCGAAGTTTTGCCGGAAGTTGACAAAATCCTTATCGGTAACATCTTTGGGGAAGCCGTTGGTAATGAGCAGATCCCGATAACCGTCGTTATCCAGGTCCACAAACAAGGGTGACCAGCTCCATTCCGTCTGGTAGACACCGGCAAGCATGCCGATCTCGCTGAAAGTCCCATCGCCATTATTGATCTGCAGCATGTTGCGTGTGTACTGGTGGGTATAACCATAGCGACGGTCGTTGATGTAGTTGATATAGCCATTGCCACCCATTACCGTTTTTTTGCGGAGGTTGTCTTCAGGCAGCATATCCAGGGTGATGATGTCAACTTCGCCATCATTGTTGATGTCCGCGATGTCGTTGCCCATGGAAAAGCGGGACTGATGTTTGATCATCTGATCGATGACATTTTCAAATTTCCCGCCTTTGTTGAGATAGAGTATGTCATTCGACAGGTAGTCATTGCCGACATAGATATCGGGCCAGCCATCTTTATTGATATCGCAGGTGGCAACACCCAGTCCAAATCCTTCGAAGCGGATACCGGCTTCTTTGGAAACGTCGGTAAAGGTTCCGTCACCATTGTTGCGCATCAGGATGTCCGTATTATCGGCGGTGCCATCGTTCACCTTCTCCCGGTACACAACGGGTATATTGTGTTGTTTTGCATTGGTCAGGATGTAGAGGTCCAGGTCTCCGTCCCGGTCATAATCCAGGAAAAGTGCATTGGATGAATAGCTGGGATTGTCCACGCCCATTTCCGCTGCTTTATCGATGAAGGTGGGTATTCCTTTTTCATCCAGCCCCTGATTGATGAAAAACAGATTCCGGCGGTAAAGGGTATCCCCGGCTATGGTCGCACAAACGTAAATATCCAGCCAACCATCCCCGTTGATGTCTACCACAGCGACTCCGGATTTCCAGCGCTGCTCACCTGCTACACCGGCCTCTGCAGTCACATCTTTAAATTTTAAGTTGCCCTGATTGAGGTACAGGTGGTTGTCGGCGAGATTGGCTGTGAAATACAGATCCGGCAAGCCATCCCGGTTAAAATCTCCAACTGCCACACCACCTCCATTATAGAAGTATTCCAGTTTGAGGATGTTCAGTTCATCGGTCTCCTCTACCTTATTAACGAATTTAACCCCGGATCGGGAAGGGGGAATCTCACGAAACAAATGATCCGGTGATTGGGTGCATGCAAATAACATTAGGATGAGGAGGGTAACAAATAATGTGTAACGGTACATAGACTATCCGTTTAAAAGTGTTCATTAGGAGGTAACAACTTCTTTCGTTGTTTCCAGGAAAACGTTGTGCAAAGTGTCTAAAATTCCCAGTACTGCCAAATCCGTGAAATATGATTTAACTCATTGACTAAAAAACAAAGGAGACCACTGTTTGCAGTAGTCTCCTTCATTCGATTTAAACGTATATGGTTAGAAACCAGGGTTTTGCTCGATATTACGTACTCCGTTTACCGTGCTCTGAGTGATGACGGATTCCGGAATCGGAATTAATTTGTATTTCTCGGTGAAGACTGCTCCCGCGAGGTGAATACGCTTGATCTGCTCGTGTGACAGATAAGCATTCAGGTAAGCTACAACATCGAAAGATACGGCCGTTTTACCGGCTTTCGACAAATTATCCCAACGGGTCAGGTCAAAGAAACGCTGACCTTCCATACCCAACTCCAGCATGCGCTCAAAGCGTACGGCTTTGATGGCTTCTGCCTGGCTTCCGAAAGAAGCGTAAGGTTGAACATTGTAGTTGGCACAAGGGGTACCGTCTGCAAATTTCACAACACTTTCCGGACTAGCTGCACGGTTACGAACTATATTGACGTATTCCAGTGCTTTTGCTGTGTTGCCCAATTCAGCTTCTGCTTCTGCAGCAAGAAGGAGGACGTCCCCATACCGGATGATCTGCACATTCTGAGATGTGGATACAAATCCCCAGTCAATAACGCCTCCAAGACCGTTGTCAAATTCTGCATAGGAAGGGACATTCTTCTTCGGAGAGTATGGTCCACCGTTCTGTACCTGGCGGATCCATAATGTACCAGGGTGCGGTCCCCAATCGAGGTACTGGATACCGCGACGACCTACGGTGTGATCCAACCGGGGATCAAATTCACCCGCATCCGGAGTAAACGGATCGTCAGAAGAAAGACCTTCGTCAGATTTAACATCAACATCGTTGAAGTTATCCAACATTGGCAGACCATTAACCGTCTTGAAGGAGTTCACCAGGAACTGAGAAGGCTGGAAGAATCCGCAGCAAGAGGTTCTTGCAGCGCTACCGTGTGGTACGTTCAGCGTGTTTTCGTAGTTACCGTTGGCGATGGAACCATCGTAAGCAGATGCTTCGAAAGCGAAGATGGACTCGGTGTTGCCGTTTTCCTTTTCTGAAGCAAAGTTATCGTAGTAATTCGCGTTCAATGCATATTTAGCACCGGCTGCAGTGGTACCATTGGCGATGATCTGATCATACAATGCTTTGGCATCAGACCATTTACCCTGATACATGTACACTTTTGCCAGATAGGAAGCAGCAGCCCATTTATTGGCGCGGCCCGGTGCAGTCTGTGTGCCTGGCAGGTTATCGTATGCATATTTGAAATCATCTTCAATTTCCGACCAGATCATGTGATCATTTTTCACGGCAGGAAAATCAGTAACGGTTTCATCCACATAAGGTGCATTTCCAAATACCTTGACAGCCTCAAAGTGGTAATGGCCACGCAGGAAGCGGCATTCTCCCGAGATGCGTGCCCGGTCAGCATCAGCAAGATCTGTTGCTTCAGCCAATACCCGCATGGTTTCATTGACCCGGCCAATACCGTCGTAACTGCCTACCCATTTCTCCCGGATGATCCCGTTAGCAGGGGTTACTTCGTGGCGTTCGATCGGGTTGATGTCAACACCGTCAGAAGGTTCTGTCCCTTTGTAGGCATCTGCACCACGGATACTTCCCAGTACCCAGTTGGATGCACCACCGTGCTGGTTGAAGTGGTTGTTACCCCAGTCTTCAAACCAGGAACCGTCCAGGTTGGAGTAGGCTCCCAGCAAAAGGCCTTCGATGCCTTTCAAGTTTGCCAGCGAAGCCGCAGAATAAGACCCCTGGGGCGGCTGGTCCAGAAAGCTATCACTACAGGAGGGGACTAGCATCGTACCTCCCAGCAACAGCGTGTATAACAGATATTTATTGATTTTCATATGTCTTTATGGTTTTAAGATTAGAAGGTTACGTTCAAGCCAAACAGGAATTGCTTACTCTGCGGATAACTTGTTTCATCGTATCCCATCCGCAAGTCGTTCGAGGTGTCCGTACCGTTAATCGTAATGTCTGGTTCAACTCCTGAGTAAGGAGTGATAGTAAACAGGTTCTGAGCCTGAACATACAGACGGATGCTGCCCAATTGCAGGCGGTCCATGATGTTCTGAGGCAAGGTATAGCCCAACTGAACAGTTTTAGCCCGGAAGTAGGAACCGCTTTCTACGTAGTAATCCATTGAAGAGTTCCGGATCAATTCGGTATAACCAGATTCGGTACCGGGAGCCAATTTAGGCAGGGCTGCATCCGATTTACCAGGTTCCCAGCCATCTTCCAACACTCTACGACCAACACCACCTACGAAATAACGCATTTCATAGAAGTTTTTGGTGTAGTTATACAGCTCGTTGCCATAGTTCCATACGAAGAAGGAGTTCAAGTCCCAGTTACGGTAATGAGCACCCAGGTTCAAACCGGCAACAAAGTCCGGGTGAGGGCTACCAATGAAGGTACGGTCGTCGTCATTGATGACACCGTCTCCATTCTGATCTTTAAATCTCCAAGAACCAATCACTGCGTTTGGCTGATCCAATGCTTCGAGGTCGGCCTGTGTTTCAAAGAAACCATCGATCTGGAATCCTACGAAGGAAGAGATCGGGTGACCTGCCTGTGTTCTGAAGGCGTTACCAAAGCGAGAGGTGCCTGAAGAGAAGAAAGTCTCCGGATTACCGTCAATGTCGAGAACCGTATTCTTGTAATGTGTAAAGGTCAGCGTAGCATCCCATTTGAATTCACTCTTTGCACCGCCATGATAGGTTGCATTGAAGTCAAATCCACGGTTACGCATCTTACCAATGTTGATGAAAGGCTGGATAACCAACGGTTCCAAACCATTCCGTACACGTTGTACCAAAAGGTCTTTCGTATCGTTGTTGAACCAGTTGAAAGAAACATCAACTTTGTAGTTGAACAAGGAAGCGTCAAATCCAATGTTGGTTGTCTCTGAAGTTTCCCACTTGGTTGCAGCACTACCTGAACGTTTAGCAGCGTAACCTTGTGCGGTACCTGTCTGCTGACGGTTGATGTCGTAGTTGGTTGCACCCACGTTGAAGAAGAAGATGGAGTACTGGTTATTGGCATCAACCACGCGCTCACTACCTAACTGTCCCCAGCCACCGCGGATTTTCAGGTCATCGATGAAGGAAACATTATCCATGAAGCCTTCCTGTGAAATACGCCATCCCACACCGAAGGCGGGGAAGATACCATACCGGTTATCGGTACCAAATTTGGAAGAACCGTCCCGGCGTACAGTTGCATTCAACAGGTATTTGCCCTGGTATGAATAGTCGATCTTTCCAAAGACGGAAGCAAGCGTCTGACGGAACAATGGTGAAGAAACGTCGTTTACAGCCTGATCGGTATTCAGGGTAACGAATTCTGGGTCTTCAAAGTCGAAGGTGTTGGAAGATACGGTGATCCCGTCTCCAAAGCCTTTGATGGCTTCGGTACCTGCCAATACTTTGATGTTGTGATCGCCCAAAGGCAATTCATAGGTTGCGGTGTTGGTCCAGGTCCAGAACAAGTTGTAGGTAGAACCTTGTCCCAACTGAGTCAGACCGACGTTTTCAGAACGTTCGTAGGTCTGCCAGGTATAGCTTTTATAGTTGTTATTTCCATAATCAATACCATAGGAGGTACGCAGGGTCAAATTCTTGATCGGCATGATTTCGGCAAATACGTTACCAAAGATCTTGTAGTTGTAGCTCAGGTTGTCTTTCTGACGATAGACGTTAGCAACCGGGTTGGAACCGTTACCGGATTCTCCAACACCGTTACCACCCCAACCACCGTTGATGTCGTAAACAGGAATATAGGGTACCATCCGGAACATCTGTGCGAAAGCACTGCCTTCCGTACGGTTACCAGTACCACCTGCTGAAAAGTCTTCGTACAGCACCTGAATGTTTTCACCCAAGCGCAGGTATTTTTTAGGATTGAATGAGGTATTGGCCCGGACAGCGTAGCGCTTGTAACCGGAATACTTCAAGGTACCTTCCTGATTAAAGTAATTGAAACCAAGAGAATACACTCCTTTGTCAGAACCTCCACTAGCCGTCAACTGGTGCGATTGCATAAATCCAGACTGCGTTGCTTCACGGAACCAGTCGGTACCATCGGACAAC
Organism: Lewinellaceae bacterium; assembly: GCA_020636135.1. Lineage (NCBI taxonomy): Bacteria > Pseudomonadati > Bacteroidota > Saprospiria > Saprospirales > Lewinellaceae > Lewinellaceae bacterium. Next base: position 558,822 of record JACJYK010000001.1, on the reverse strand, counting down.
GGCATAATCTGATAAATATCACGGTAATTCTCAATGGAGTACAGATCCGGATTGGCCCGTGGGTCACCGGCTTTCACACCACCTTTGAAGCCATTGCTGACCACGATGTAATCAGGAATAACCGGGTTGGCCAGGTTGCCGAATACCGGGTGGGTGAAGCTCGTACCGTTGTTCTTCTGCAGGTATTTAACATAATCTGCAGTATTCAACAGGTCCGGAGCGCGATTGTAAGGGAATTGCTGGGTACCAACATAACCATCATAGGTCAGTCTGAGTGTACCAGCTTGTCCTTGTTTGGTGGTGATGATGATTACACCCTGAGCGGCGCGAGCACCATAGATTGACGCTGAAGTAGCATCTTTCAACACCTGGATGGACTCGATGTCCTGCGGGTTAACTTTGGAAGCGTCTCCCGTAGGAACTCCGTCGATAACATAAAGCGGAGAACTGGATCCGAAGGAAGTAAATCCACGGATACGCACTTTAGACGAAGAACCCGGTTCACCACTACCACTCACCACGACACCACCTGCACGTCCCTGTAGCTGGGATGTCAAGTTGGCCGAAGGCGTGGTTTTCATGTCTTCGGTACTGATCACCGATACTGAACCGATGATGTCCGCTTTTTTCTCCGAGGAATAACCCGTAACAACAACTTCGTCCAGCAGGCTTACATCCGGAGCCATGCTGATGTTGATGACGGTATTATCGCCAACAACTACTGACTGCGTCTGATAACCTGTGTACGAAAATTGCAGAGTTTGCCCTTTTTGTACACTCAGGGAATAAGTACCGTCCACTTCTGTGACCGTACCATTGGATGTTCCCTGAATTAAGACTGTAGCTCCCGGCAGACCGAATCCGGTCTCGTCGGTAACGGTTCCAGTCACCGTGACAGACTGAGCGAAGCTCACCTGCCAGGCGAAAAGCAACATCATGATCAGGCCTCCGGGCTTAAACCGGCCCAGTAACCTGCTCATTTTGAACAAGTAAGTACATTCCATAAACCTAATTTTTATACAGCTAATGAATCAATGAATTTAGTCAAAGATTTGTTAAAATCAATCATTCGGCGTCAAATGTATTGATTTATAATGTTTTCATAAAATTCTTGTTTACCACTTTTTTGTTGGGGCTCTCCCCACGTTTTTCCCAGTGCTGCCAGATCCTCCAGTTTCAGCTGTCCCTTTTCGAAAGATTTACCTTCATCCGTTTCGAAAGAGGCATACCGCTGCTGCCGTAAATCGAGGTACGGCGAATGGTCCAAGACATCCTGAGCGATCAGTAATGCCCGGGCAAAAGCGTCCATGCCACCAATGTGCGCATAGAAGATATCTTCCAGATCGGTAGAGTTACGCCGGGTTTTGGCATCAAAATTAATACCTCCTCCCTGGAAACCACCACCGGGCAGGATCACCAGAAAAGCCTCAGCCAATTCATAGAGGTTATTCGGAAACTGATCCGTATCCCAGCCGTTCTGATAATCGCCGCGGTTGGCATCCATGCTTCCCAGAGCGTTGGAATTCACGGCCATCTGCAGTTCATGCTGGAAGGTGTGCAGCGCCAGGGTGGCATGATTTACTTCAACGTTCAGTTTGAAATCTTCCATCAGGTCATAGGCCCGGAGGAATCCCAAAACCGTAGCCGCATCAAAATCGTATTGGTGCTTGCTGGGCTCCATCGGTTTGGGTTCTATAAAGAAAGTACCCTTAAAGCCCTGCTTCCTTGCATAGTCCTTTGCCATGTGCAGGAAGCGTGCCAGGTGGTCCAATTCTTTTTTGGTATCGGTATTCAGCAACGACATGTAACCTTCACGGCCGCCCCAGAATACATAGTTGTGTCCTCCCAATTTTATGGTGGCATCGAGTGCATTCTTCACCTGAGCTCCTGCATAAGCAACGACTTGCAAATCCGGATTGGTCGCAGCCCCGTTCATGTAGCGGGGATGGGAGAACAGGTTGGCTGTTCCCCATAACAATTCAACGCCCGAGGCTTTCTGCTTTTCCTGTGCGTAATCGGTGATGACCTCCAGTCGCCTGGTCGATTCCGCCAGATCTTTCCCTTCCTGGATGAGGTCGAAGTCGTGAAAACAATAAAATGGGGCGCCAATTTTTGTAATGAATTCAAAAGCGGCATCCATTTTATCTTTGGCCTGGGCAATGGCATCGCCTGCAACGAGCCAGGGAAAGTCCTTCGTACCTGGCCCAAACGGATCTCCTCCGGTACCACAGAAGGTATGCCAGTAGGCAATGGCAAACCGGAAATGATCCTTCATGGTCTTATTCCCCACCACACGATCTTCATCATACCACTTGAATGCAAGCGGGTTATCCGACAAACGGCCTTCATATCGTATACGGTTGATACCTGGAAAATACGTCTTATCGCCTATGACCGGGCCATTACTCATACAGTTACAGTTTCATTTTGTTGGTTCATTAAATCTTTTTCCCACAGTTCGTATGCATCGCGATAAACATCCGCATGCTGCTGTGGCCGGTAAGAATGAATAACCTGAGCAGTCTGGACTGCCTCTCGTATAGAAGTGTAGCATCCTGCCGCAACGCCGGCTGCTTTTGCTGCCCCTACGGCACCGGTTGTATCCAGTACTTCGATGGTACTACCGGTCAGGTTAGCTATGGTTTCACTGAATATGCGGGACTGAAACAGATTGTCATTACCTACCCGGATAACCTGCAGGTCCACACCCATGCGTTTCAGGATCTGCATTCCATATACAAAGGCAAAAGCAATCCCTTCCAGTGCCGCGCGGTAGATGTGAGCACGTTTGTGCCGGTTCAGCTGCAGATTGATCCACTGGACCCCGGTTTGCTGGTTGGATAGCATCCGCTCGGCGCCATTGCCAAAAGGAAGGATGCGCAGACCATCAGCGCCGACAGGCACACTGGCTGCTGCGTTCTCCATTTCCTGGTAGGAAGTTCCGGACGGGGCGATCTCTTTCCGGATCCAACTGTAGAGGATGCCGGCCCCATTGATGCAGAGCAAAATGCCCACCCGCGGGTCGTCGGCTTGATGGTTCACATGAGCAAACCCGTTCACCCTGCTTTCACCATCATAGATGTATTGATCCACGACGGCATAGACCACGCCGGAAGTACCGCCTGTGGCTGCAACCTCTCCGGGCTCAAGCACATTAAGTGATAAGGCATTATTAGGCTGGTCGCCTGCGCGGTAACCCACCGGTATCCCTGCTGGCAGACCGGTTGCTGCCGCTGCTTCTATACTGATGTATCCCTGTACGCCGACAGTCGGGACTAATTCGGGAAGCACCTTCACATCGAAACCATAATAATCCAGGAGTATTTGTGCCGGTTCATTCAGGCCAAAATCCCAGAGCGTACCTTCTGACAATCCACTTACCGTAGTTGTCAGTTTATTGGTCAGCCGGTATGCAATGTAGTCTCCCGGCAACATGATCTTATGTATTCTGTGGTAGTTTTCCGGTTCCTGATCCTGTACCCACTTCAATTTTGATGCGGTAAAATTGCCCGGGCTATTCAACAGGTGGGTCAGACAGGTAGTGGCTCCCAGATCCTGGAATGCGCGGTCACCGTAGGGCACTGCCCGGCCGTCGCACCAGATGATTGAGGGCCGGACGACAGCTCCTCCCTGGTCAACAGCAACCAAACCATGCATCTGATACGCTATACCTACTGCTGCAATTTGTTCTGAGGGAATGGATGATTCGGAGAGTAGTTGATGGGTGGCCTGACAAACGTAGCTCCACCACAGTTCAGGATTCTGTTCGGCCCATCCGGGATGTGGAGCCTGGATCTCCATTTCGGTACCGGGAGCATGGGCAATCGCAATGGTCCTGCCATTGTCGACGCTGACGAGGGCAGCCTTAATGGACGAACTGCCTATATCATACCCAATAAGATATTTATTGTCTTTCAAGCTCTCTCCGGTTACCTTCTGAATGCCAATCTAGATGCAGGCCTAGTCAAAAGATTGTTTCACGAAATTTGGAATAGCTGGCATTCCATTTGGTTTTCTCCAACTATCCTTAACAAAGAAAAGGATTAAAATTTTGTTAAAAAACTATTTCCCTACTGCAATTTTTCGCCAATCATTAAAAAATATTACGCCACTTATACGCCAATAATAAACAAATGTGACGAATAAGGGCCTACATGCTGAAGAATTGGTGATTTGACCCTCGAAGTTACCTGTGAAATTTTACGTCATTGTTACGTCAACAACCTTATTTGGTCCGGGCCCGGAAAGACCAGGTAACCCACAATTCAACGGATAGATGTCCTCCGGATTCTCCTTTGACCTGTACCCGGCAAGTCTGTGGAGTCTGTGTCGCAACCGCCTGGCCAACAGCCCCCGCGATCCGTGTGCCTTCATCGCAACGAAACCGGATGCCTCCGACTGCTTTCTTATGGAATTTAGCTTCCATCTCTACCACCAGCATCGATACATTATTGGGGTAACAATGGTCTTGTGCCAGCAGGCCGCTGGCCAATTCCCCGGCTCCGCACAGTGCGGAGAAATAAATGGACTTAAACGGATTTTTACTCCGCCAGTTATGGGGCAAAAAAATTACGCAGTGGTCCGAATCGACAGACTCAATACGTACTCCCCAAAACCAAAGGGAAGGCAACCGGGTTAAAAAATACCAGCGACGCTTCCAGGGATTGAGTAAAGGATGAGCCATTGCATTATGGTTTTTTGTTTTTTGTTTTTGCTTTCTGGTTATTCTCAGTTCGTTATCAGCCGGTTTACCGGATCAATATCACAACCCATTCCTCATACCACTCACCCCATACCTCACACCCCATACCTTTTTCCTTTTTCCTTTTTCCTTTTACCCCTAACCTCACCCCCACCCTCAAATTTTCCACCGCAAACCGAGGCGAAAACTGCGGGGCATGCCCGGATAATAATAGCGGGGTGCAGCCCCCCCAAAACTACCGGCATTGATCAGGAACATGGACGCATATAAGGTATTGGTGAGGTTGTCTACCTGGCCGAATGCATCGAACTGCCATTTCCCGAGCTGAAATGCATAACCCGCATTAAAATGCATCAGAAAATAACCATCACCCCAGGCTGAACCATCATCCCGCAAGGGCAGGCGATCCTGCGCGATCAGCTGGACCAGGGCGTGCCACCGATCCCTGTATTCCCAGCCCAACTGGTAATTGACCCGGTGCTTTGGCGATCCTGGCAGCCGGTTGCCACTGTAATTGTTATCGCCGTCTTCAAAATCCAAAAACCGGTAATCCGCAAAGGTGTAGGCCAGCGTCTGGGTCAGCGTATGCGATCCCAGAACCCACGGATAACTGGCATTAATTTCAACTCCAAACATCCCGGTGGAACCGGCATTGATCACCTTTGAAATCGTCTCGGTAAGGCGGCGCAGAACCAACTGATCCCGAACCCACAGGTAATATACATTAGCCTGAAGCTGGAGTCCCTGACTGCCGTGATAGACATATTGTCCCTCGAGATTCCACCCTTGTTCCGGCAACAGTCCTGGTATCAGGGTACGGTCTTCGTTGCGTACTACATCTGGCCCGGGAACCGACACTCCTTTGTTAATCAGCAAATGAACTTGCTGATCCCGTGGCAGTTGCCGCGTGACCCGAAATCCCGGCGAAAAGATCACCGGAAAATCATAGGTATTGGCAAACCGGTAATGCACCTTCTGCAACTGCCCGCTGGCTGCAAATACCCAATTATTTGTTTGCCAACTCCATTGTCCAAATGCATCCAGATGCTGGCGTTTCTGCGGATCGGCGCTTATAAAAGGCCCGGTACCGGACTCCAGGGTTTCAAAATAGTTATCGGTGACCGCTTCCCTGCTGCTTTCTGCACCCAGGACAATATGCATCCGGTCTCCTTCGTATTGCCAGAAAGATCTCCAGCCCAATAAATTATGGAGGTCATCAAAGGTATCAAAGGGACGGCGTTCAAAACCATCCCGACGGTTTTGATACACGGCGGCATGCCAGCTGTTACGCCGATCCAGGGCATAGGCGTAATGGACTCCACCCAGGAGGCGCACGTAATACTCATACCCTTTGACGCCAGCCCAATTTGCCGCCGCTTCAGCCGGATTCGTCCGGAATGTTTTTTCATTGATCGAGCTGGCCAGAAAACCTTTGGTCTCGATCCACTGCAACATCCACTGCAACACATGCCGGCCCTGGATCCACTGACCCATCGTTGCCAGATTATCCCGCCGGTAAAATTGATTTGCACGATAGCCATCACTCACCTGCCGCGCCTGACTAAAACTCATCCGGAGGTGTTCGCCGACCTGCGTCTGAACTTCATTACGGAGTCCCCACGTGCCAAACGATCCCACCAGTGCCTGGCCTTGATACAGAAAAGGACGATCGCTGTTCAAACTGGAAACCACATGGATCGCGCCTCCCAGGCCGGCATTAAACAGGGCACTGGTAGGCCCACGATACACTCTGATCTCATCCGCCAGTTGCAGGTCCAGGTCTTCCAGGGTCGACTCGCCGGCACCGTCGGTGAGCGGTATGTGATTCCAGTAGGCCCTTACTTTATCGGTACCAAACAAGGTGCGGCTGCCTGCTCCACGGATGGTGATGCGATTGGTATTGTTCTGACCGGTCTGCATATAAACACCGGGAATGGTATTCAGGCTCCGTTCGATAGAGATGGGATCCAGGGCAAGAATGGCTTGCTGACGAAGCAGCTGGGGCTGGAGTGTGGCATTGCGGCTGGGCAGGTAAGCCTCCACCTCCACTTCATCCAGGTTGAATGCAAAAGGCTGCATATTGATGGTAACAGCCGGCTGACCATCCCACCGGATCAGCTCTTCCAGGTATCCCGGCTTCCAAACCCGGAATAAACTATCCTGAGGAACTATCATTTCAAACAAACCCAATGTGTCGGTCCTGGCCAGGGTGTCCCCTTGCCGGGTCACCAGATTCACACCGGACAAAGGATCACCAGTAGTGGCACTGTAAACGGCACCGCGGATGGTGGCTTGCCCGGACAAGGATCTTGTTCCGGACAGGACAAGCAATAAGAAGAACAAACATTTTAGCCCCATATGCTCAAAAGTACAAATGGTTTGAATGTCAATTTACACTGCAGGATGACTGCAGGCTTTCAATTTTACAAACCCAAGATAAGGAAGCACCGGATCTAACCCAAGATTGATGTAATTCTTCGGTCGAAGACAGGATGTTGATTATTATTCCGCACGGAAAATAACATTAGAATTAATTTGCATATGTCTTGCATCTCCGGCTTCCGGCATTTACCTTTATGCAAAATGCGTCCAACCATTTTTGAGGAATTCTCCGACTACCGCTTCGACCCGAAAGAGACCGATAAAGCACCAGCCTACCACCGTGTACTGCTCCAGCTTATTTTGTATCTGGAGTACCGGAAACGGTTGAAAATCCGCGAATCTCCCGAGGAAATCTTGTGTTACATTCAGCTGTTGCTGGAGGATGAAGGGCTGGAGAAGGTCTTCCGGGAACACATCACCACCTATTAAGTACGTCAAAAAAGTGTTAAAGAACGCCTTGAACACACTATGGCATTAACAGGGTATTAAAAGGTCCGGTTAAGGTATTTCTAAACCATGCGACCAGGATAGGGGAAAGCGCTTTTTTGATGGATCTTAAGGGTAGATCATTTGAACCAAAAAAGACTGAACATGAAAAAGAACTTTACCTATTTCCTGGCATGCTGTTTACTGGTTACTGCTTGTTCCAAGGATTTCCGGATCCGCCGGAAAGAAGACAAGCTGATCGGCAGCTGGCAATTTGAAAAGGTGTATTACAAGCGAGACAATGCACTTTTCCGGGATAATATCACCGATGAATTTGACGGTGATGTGATTGAATTTTTCCCCAATTACGGAGCTATCTACGATGATGTATCATTGCGGGCGACCTTCCAGGGCGACTGGCAGATTTATGCCGATAAAGACGTCTACTATACCGATGATGGCTCCGACAGTGAATGGGAGTTTTTCCTGGATATGTGCTTTGATGACTTCATTGCCGGCGAAAGCTTCTGTTATTTCGGTAGTATCTGCCGTTTGAATCAAAACAAACTGACGATTGAGGCAGAAGACCGAAGGGGTAAATACACGTTTAAATTACACCGTTATTAATGGCTGACGACCTCGTCGCAGGCCCCGGGGATCGCGAAGGCCAGGGTGATTTCACTGCCTCCGTTGTAAGGCCAAACTTGTGATCCATCCAAACTTAAAAAAGTTTGAATAAAGCTCATTTCATTTGAGGCTCCCGGACATTATGGGGTCGGGTAATTGTTATCTTTGACCCCATTCGTTCAAAGTTGAACCATGGACCGGAGAACTTATTTGAGAGCTGCAGCTTCCCTCGGAACACTACCCCTTTGGAAATGGGCAGAAACCCAGGGGGTTCCGGAAAAACCCCTGCACGTATTGGTAACCGGAGCACATCCCGATGACCCGGAGACAGGATGTGGTGGGCTGATCGCACTGTTGAGCAAAGCGGGACATCAGGTATCCGTAGCGTACCTCACCAGGGGTGAAGCGGGCATTGAAGGCACCGGCCATAACGAGGCGGCGAGGATCCGTACGGCTGAAGCCACGGAGGCCAGCACTTTATTGGCATTTAAGCCCTATTATCTGGGGCAGGTCGATGGTGCTACCGTCGTCAATCCGGAAGCTTACCAAAATGTGTATGAGTTCGTTACCAGCCTGACTCCCGACCTGTTGCTTACCCATTGGCCGATGGATTCCCATCGCGATCACCGCATCTGTTCTATGCTTACCTACGATGCCTGGCTGCGCATGCCAGACAAGCCGGCACTGTATTATTATGAAGTGATGTCCGGCATCCAGACCCACAACTTCAATCCAACCGACTACGTGGACATCACTGCAGTCCTGGATCTGAAACACCAGGCTTGTTTTGCCCACCGGAGTCAGTTCATCGAAAAATCCTATCCGAACGATCACGGCCGGATGGAACTATTCCGAGGCATGGAAGGGGGATTTGATTATGCTGAAGCATATATCCGGCATAGCAAAAGCAGGGACATTGAATTAACCTAACCAATAGCGAACCTTGAATCATGGTATTCTACAATAAATTTCTATTTCATATTAGCCTGACAAGTTTCGTTCGCATGGTCCTGTTTTTTCTGATGATTTGTTCCGGTTTTCGCATAACCGGGCAGAATAGCCGGGACCTTCAACAACAATACCAGCTTCAGATAAAACGCAGTGCAGAAGCTATCCGCATTGATGGCGTACTCGATGAGCCGGCATGGCAGGTTGCGGACAAAGCGGATAATTTCTGGATGAGTTTTCCGGTGGACGACGAACGTGCTCCGAAAGACATCCAGACTGAAGTACAATTCACTTACGACGATCAATATCTGTACATTGGAGCCATCTGTTATGGCCCGGATGACTACATCATCAAGAGTCTGAAAAGGGATAATTTGGGTTTCTGGGAAGGTGATGCATTTTCCATCCTCCTGGATCCTGTCAACGAACGGACCAATGCCTTCAGCTTTGCAGTCAACCCGGCCAATGTCCAGTCCGATGCGCTGGTTAACGGACAGACCATGCGCCGTGGCACCGGTAATTTTAGCGGTATCAACGATGCCTGGGATAACAAGTGGTTTTCTGCGGTGCAGACAGCGACCGATCGCTGGACCGTTGAACTGGCGATACCATTTCGTATTCTGCGTTATAAAAGCAGCCAGACAACCTGGGGTCTGAATTTTGCACGTGGCGAACCCCGTTCCAACAGCTGGCATACCTGGTCACCGGTACCGGTCCAGTTCATTTCGATGGACCTTGGCTATACCGGAGCCCTGGTATGGGATCAGCCACCACCAGCCGTTAAGTCGAATATTTCAGTCATACCCTATGTTTCCGCCTCCAGTCATAACAATGTTGAAGAAGGTGAACCGACAACCACCAGCTTTAATGCCGGGGTGGATGCCAAGGTAGCCGTCACCTCCAGCCTTAATTTGGATCTAACGGTCAATCCGGACTTTTCTCAGGTCGAGGTAGACCAGCAAGTCACAAACCTCACCACTTTTGATGTGCTCTTTCCAGAACGGCGGCTGTTCTTCCTGGAAAACAGCGACTTATTTTCTGATTTTGGTATCCCTCCTATGCGGCCCTTTTTCTCCCGAAGGATCGGCCTCGATGAGGATGGAAATACCATTCCGATCCAGTACGGCCTCCGGCTGAGCGGCAATCTGAATAAGGACTTGCGGATTGGCTTGATGAATATGCAGACCAAGGGGATCAATGATCAACCGGGCAATAATTATACTTCGCTGGCACTCCACCGGCAGTTATTTAAGCGGTCTGTATTGCGGGGATACTTCCATAACCGTCAGGGGCATGCGAATAAGTCATTGTTAGCCGATGACTACAACCGGACGGTAGGCCTGGAGTTCAATTTTGTCACCCAGGATGGAAGCACCCGCGCTTTTGGTGGCTATGGCCTGTCGTTCTCAGATCATGTCCGGAGCCAGGATAATTCATTCTACAATGTAGGGGCCGGGTATGATAACCGCACTATAAGCGTCTATTCCAACCTGGCGGGTGTAGGCGACAATTATTACGCGGACCTCGGATTTATACCTACTCAGAATCATTACGATGCCGTGCGGGACACCACTTACCACCTGGGATTTAATCATTTATTTTCCCGGGCCAGCTATACGTATTATCCGGAAAATGAAGGAAAAATAATATCGCATACGTGGTTTTTGAACCATATGCGTGACTGGACCACCCGGGCATCGGAATTGATCCAAAACAGCGTCAGGGGAAGCTATAACATCAGCTGGAGGAACACCAGCATGTTTTTACTGGAATACAATCATCAGCTCAATCAATTACTTTATCCGTTCACATTTGCCGATGAGCCTCTCCCTGCCGGTAAATACCGTTACAATACGATCGGAGCCTCTTACTTCACCGACCAGAGAAAATTATTCTCTGCATTATTCGGTATTTCCACGGGAGGGTTTTACAACGGAAAACGACAGCAGTATAAATTGATGTTATCTTACCGGAAACAACCCTGGGGTAAGTTCGATTTAAGTTTTGAACAAAATAACATCCGGCTGCCGTCGAATTACGGTGACGTAAATTTATTATTGGTCGGACCGCGCATCGAAATTAATTTCTCCAATAATTTATCCTGGACCACTTTTCTGCAATACAATACCCAAGATGACAACTTCAATATCAACAGCCGCTTCCAGTGGCGCTATCAGCCCATGTCGGATATTTATCTGGTCTATACGGACAATTATGCCGTGGAATACTGGGGGCCAAAGAACCGGGCCGTGGTGTTGAAGATGAATTATTGGCTGAATATTTAAGAAGTAGCAGAGGTTATTGGGCATGGGGCATGGAGCGTGGGGCGTGGGGTATGGGGCATGGAGCATGGGGCATGGAGCATGGAGCATGGGGCATGGAGCATGGAGCATGGAGGATGGGGCATGGAGTGTGGGGAACGGAGCGTGGAGCATGGAGTATGGGGTATGGAGAAAAAATTCAGGACTTTAGTCCAGCTAAATTCAGGGTAACCGGCGCAGGAATATAAAATAATATGCATCCTGTTTTACCGTTATTGCAATAAATGGATAAATGAATTACCTGCTTAAATTCGGGCTAGCAACTATAATTTATATTTTTTTCGCAGTCGCTTTATTTGGCCAGTCGAAATACCATTCACTGAGCATTGGAACTGGTCCGGCGTTTACCGGCAGTGGTGATATCTGGGGAATACAGACTAGTGTATTTTATGAAAACCAATGAATAACCGTTGGGCCTGGAGTGCCGGATACCGAATAAACATTTTTAAAGCCCAGGAGCAATTTAATAATAAAACCATCCCATTTTACACAGACTATTGCCAGCAATTAGGGTCAAACCTGGTGTTTTTTCCCGTTAACAAAGCACGATTCAGCGTGGCTTTAACAGGTGGTATATTAGGACTTTGGTGGCATCGAAACTATGCCCGTGATCAAGAAATACATCATCCGGATGTGATCACGATCGGATATCAGGCAGGCCCGCGTTTCGATTGGATCAGTAATCAGTCCTGGATCTTATCTCTGTCCGCACTTGCACAAAATGATCTGGATGAAAATCCAATTGGCACCATCCAGTTTTCCTTCGGCAAACGATGGTGACCATGGCACCTTCTGTTAACTCATTACGGACTAGTGCTTACTCCTAAAGGAATAGCAGGGAATCCTTACCTTTGCGGCCGCTAATCGACAATGATCATGGGATTTCAGGAAGAAATCAAACGCCGACGCACCTTTGCCATCATCTCCCACCCCGACGCCGGGAAGACCACCCTGACGGAAAAGTTGCTCCTTTTCGGAGGAGCCATCCAGGTTGCCGGGGCCGTCAAATCCAATAAGATCAAACGCCACGCCACCTCCGACTTTATGGAGATCGAGAAACAGCGGGGTATCTCGGTGGCTACTTCGGTGATGGCCTTCGAATACGAAGATCTGCAGATCAACATCCTGGACACCCCCGGCCACCAGGATTTTGCTGAAGATACCTACCGTACCCTCACCGCGGTAGACAGCGTCATCGTGGTCATCGACGTCGCGAAAGGTGTCGAGACCCAGACCGAAAAACTGGTGGAGGTGTGCCGCATGCGCAACACGCCGGTCATTGTCTTTATCAACAAACTGGACCGCGAAGGGCTGGACGCCATCGACCTGCTCGACGAGATCGAAAGCAAGCTAGGATTGACCGTCACTCCGCTCTCCTGGCCGATCGGCATGGGACAGCGGTTTAAAGGAGTTTACAATCTCTATGAAAAAAAATTGTGTCTCTTCAGCCCGCACAGCAAACAGGAGGTGGATGAAACCATCACCATCACGGACCTGACCGATGGTCGGCTGGACAAGGAAGTAGGTCAGCGGCCGGCCGACGAGCTGCGCGAAGAATTAGAGACCGTGACCACGGTTTATCCGGATTTTGACGAAACCGTTTACCGCAAGGGCGAATTGTCTCCGGTATTTTTCGGCTCCGCCGTCAACAACTTCGGAGTCAAGGAATTGCTGGATTGCTTCATCCGCGTCGCCCCGCATCCGCAACCCCGTCATGCCGAAGAGCGCGATGTGGATCCATTTGAGAAAAAATTCAGCGGTTTTGTCTTTAAGATCCACGCCAACATCGATCCCCGGCACCGGGACCGCATTGCCTTCGTCCGCATCTGCTCCGGCACCTTCGAACGGAACACCAACTATTACAATGTACGTACCGGAAAGACCATGAAGTTTTCCAATCCCACCTCTTTCATGGCTGCCCGCAAGGAAGTCATCGATGAGGCCTTTCCCGGCGACATCGTCGGCCTCTACGATTCAGGCAACTTTAAGATCGGCGACACCCTGACGGAAGGCGAGATCCTCCACTTCAAAGGGATCCCGAGTTTCTCCCCCGAGCAGTTCCGCTACGTGAACAACGCCAATCCATTGAAATCCAAGCAGCTGGCCAAAGGCATCGAGCAGCTCATGGATGAAGGGGTAGCCCAGCTATTTACACGCGAAGACACCGGGCGACAAATCATCGGAACCGTGGGTTCGCTGCAGTTTGATGTGATCCAATACCGCCTGGAGCATGAATACGGGGCCAGCTGTCACTACGAGCCGGTTTCCCTGCACAAAGCCTGCTGGGTCTCCAGCACCAAACCTGAATCCATCCGTGAACTGATGCAAAAACGTAAAAAAGACCTGGCGCAAGACAAAGATGGCCGGCTGGTCTTTCTGGCGGAATCGGCCTGGATGCTGAGGATGGCCCAGGAGAACTTTCCAAATGTAGAATTCCACTTTACGAGTGAGCTATAACTTAAGAATGGTGAAGGTTGCGTGCTGAATGTTGAATGGGAGATAAATTAGAATCGAATCTTTCCTTTCATTCAACATTAAACTTTCAACCTGCAACATTCATAGGAAAAGGCATACCTTTGCAGGCCGAAAGAACAAGCAATTGAACGCAGTATGAGTGATCTTTTTAAGAACATAGTATCCCACAGTAAAGAATACGGTTTCATCTACCCATCCAGTGAAATTTACGATGGCCTCAGCGCGGTCTACGATTACGGAGTTTATGGCAGTGAACTAAAACAAGCCATCAAGGAATACTGGTGGAAAGCGATGGTCTATGCCCACGAAAACATCGTGGGGATTGATTCTGCCATCTTCATGCATCCCCGGATCTGGAAAGCTTCCGGCCACGTCGACGCCTTCAATGATCCCTTGATCGACAACAAAGACAGCAAAAAACGCTATCGGGCAGACGTTCTGCTGGAGGATTATATCGCCAAGATCCAGGGTAAACTGGATAAGGAGATCGAAAAAGCAAGGAAGCGTTTTGGCGATGGCTTTGATGAAAAGATGTACCGCGAGACCAATGACCGGGTGGTGGGCTACCAGAACCAGATCGACGAAGTCAATGATAAGATGAATGACTCCCTGCGGAAGAATGACCTGGTGGCACTGAAGGCGCTCATCGATGCCTGCGAGATCGCCGACCCGGAATCAGGATCACGCAACTGGACCGATGTACGTCAGTTCAATCTGATGTTCAATACCCAGCTGGGAAATATAGCCGGCGAAGAAGGGAAGCTCTATCTGCGTCCGGAAACCGCACAGGGAATATTTGTAAACTTTCTCAATGTTCAAAAAACCAGCCGGCAAAAAATACCTTTCGGAATCGCCCAGATCGGGAAAGCATTTCGCAATGAGATCGTAGCCCGGCAGTTTATCTTCCGGATGCGGGAGTTCGAGCAGATGGAAATGCAATATTTCATTCAGCCTGGTAGCGAACTGGATTGGTATGCTTACTGGAAAGAAAAGCGGATGAACTGGCACCTGGCACTGGGCACTTCACCGGATAAACTGCGTTTCCACGATCATGAGAATCTGGCACATTATGCCAATGCCGCGGTAGATATCCAGTTTGACTTCCCATTTGGTTTTAAAGAACTGGAAGGCATTCACTCCCGGACCGATTTCGATTTAGGCAGCCATCAGGAATTTTCGGGCAAAAAGATCACCTACTTTGATTCGGATCTGAATGAATCCTATGTGCCCTATGTCGTGGAGACCTCCATTGGCTGCGACCGCATGTTTCTGGCCATGATGAGCAATGCTTACACCGAGGAAACGGTGCCGGATGCAGATGGTAAAGATTCCACCCGTACCGTACTGAAATTACCACCGGCCCTGGCTCCGGTTAAATGCGCTATCCTGCCGCTCATAAGGACCGAATCCGGCCTTACCGAAACCGCCAGGAAGTTGTTTGATGACCTGAAGTTCTCGATGAACTGCCAGTACGATGAAAAAGACACCATCGGCCGTCGCTATCGTCGTCAGGATGCAGTGGGAACTCCTTACTGCGTAACCATTGACCACCAGACCCTGGAGGATCAGACCGTGACCATTCGTGAACGCGACACCATGTCCCAGGAACGGGTGCCGATCACCAAAGTGTCAGCCATCATCGCAGAAAAAGTCAGCCTGGAACCTATGCTGCGCAAATTGTAAATAAACGGATTACAGCCAACCTGTATGTAGGAGTCAAATCACCCGGGCTGCATGTCATCTGCCAGGGTGATCAAAATCGCACAGAGCATGCGTGACCGGCATGAAAAATGCCGTCTAATGCTCAACATGCCATGCTCCAAAGCGTTTATACAGTCCTACCGGACAACTTAAAAAGCAAATCGTATGTCAGAGCAAGCAAATCGACCCGGAGATATCCTTCTACCATCTTCTTCGGAAGACCTCAGGCAACTGATCGAACTGGGGTCGGCTGGTACAGCCACCTATGCGGTAGAAGATTTCTTCCGGCATCCGGAAAAAACCGGTTATGACCTATCACCTGACGGCAAATACATTGCCTATGCCGGCCCCTATCAACGGCGGCAAAACCTGTTCATCATCCCCACAGATGACCTGCAGGCTCCTGCCAAACAAATTACCTTTGAGACCGACCGTGATATTGCCGGCTTCTTATGGGCCAATAGCGAACGGCTGATCTATATCAAGGACACCGGCGGGGATGAAAACTACCAGTTGTATGGTGTGAATGTGGATGGCTCCCAGTCCAAAGCGCTGACGCCCTATCCGCAGGTGCGGGTTCAACTGATCGACGACCTGGAGGATGACGAGCAGTCGGTATTGATTGCGATGAACAAAAACAATCCCCAGCTTTTTGATCCTTACCGTATTGATGTCTATACCGGAGCATTGCATCAACTGGCCAGCAATGACAATCCGGCCGAACCCATCGATTCCTGGATCACCGACCATGATGGGAAGCTACGCATGGCCATGAAGATCATCGATGGCGTCAATAACTGCCTGATGTATCGTGACCAGGAGTCTGAGGCCTTTCGTGAAGTTGTCACCACCGACTTCCGGGACAGCATTGCTCCGCTGGCCTTTGATTTTGAGCACCCTCACCTGGTCTACGTATCTTCCAATCTCGGCCGGGACAAGTCGGTTGTCGTCGCCATGGACATGCATACCGGGCAGGAATCCGGGGATCCCATCTATAGCCACCCCAAGGTGGATGTATCTTCGCTGGGGTATTCCAAAAAACGGAAAAAGCTCACCGCAGTCACCTACATCACCGATAAGAAACACTATCATTTCCTCGACGAACAGCGGAGAAACCTGCAGCACGACCTGGAAAAATTATTACCGGGCAAGGAAGTGGGTATCGCTTCAACCAATAAGGCCGAAGACATCTACCTGGTCCGCACCCATTCCGACCGGTCGCTGGGAGCTTATTACATCTACCATCTCGAGGGAAAACGGCTGGATAAAATCAGCGATGTTAGTCCCTGGATCCGCGAGGAGGACATGTCGTCCATGATGCCCATCGAATATTCCAGCCGTGACGGACTGACCATCCATGGATATCTGACGCTGCCGAAAGATTCTGACGGCAAGGGCCTGCCGGTCGTCATCAATCCACACGGAGGCCCATGGGTCCGTGATGTGTGGGGCTACAATCCGGAAGTGCAACTGCTCGCCAGCAGACGCATCGGTGTTCTGCAGGTCAACTACCGGGGAAGTACGGGATACGGTAAAAAATTCTGGACGGCCGGATTTAAAGAATGGGGTTTCAAAATGCAGGACGATATCACCGACGGTGTCCACTGGTTGATCACACAAGGTATCGCAGACCCTAACCGCATAGGCATTTACGGCGGGAGTTACGGCGGATATGCAACGCTGGCAGGTGTCACCTTCACGCCGGAGCTTTATGCCTGTGCGATCGATTATGTAGGGGTGGCCAATTTGTTCACCTTCATGAAGACCATCCCCCCCTACTGGATGCCCTTCCTGCAAATGATGTACGAGATGGTAGGTGACCCGGAAAAAGATGAGGTACGCATGCATGCGGCAAGTCCGGTCTATCATGTGGACCGCATCCAGGCCCCGCTCCTGGTGATCCAGGGAGCCAATGATCCGCGCGTCAATATTGACGAGAGCGATCAGATTGTTAAATCATTGCGTGCCAGGAACATCGACGTTCCCTATTTGGTTAAGTACGACGAAGGTCACGGATTTCGCAATGAAGAAAACCGCTTTGAAGTGTATAAAGTCCTGTTAGGCTTTCTGAAAAAGCATTTGTTAGCACACTAGACTATGGAAAACACCCTTGAATTTCAACAAGTTGTACGGCAAATGGATGCCTATGGGCATGCCGGCACACCTTTCTTTTTCGTCTGGGATTTTGAAGGAAAGAAGCCTTTGCTGTTTCCTCTCTTCGCCATTGACCCGACGCAGATCCAGTTCATTTTCCCCAGCATGTCCAAGCCACTGCCCCAGCTTACTCCGCTGGAATACCTGGAATGGGAGATCGATCCCATCACGAAAGCCGATTACCAGAAGTTATTTCAGGTTGCACGCAAGGAGATGATGGCAGGTAACAGCCAACTTTTAAGCCTGACCTTGCCTACCCGTATTCATACCAATGCTACGCTGCTGGAGTTATTCCAGATCACTCAGGCACCTTACAAACTCTGGATCAAGGATACCTGCACTGTCTTTTCACCGGAAGCATTTGTCCGCATCAACCAGGATACCATCTCCACCTATCCCATGAAGGGAACGAAGACCCAGGCGGAATACAAACAACGTAATCTGTTGCTCGATGACCCGCGGGAAAACGCAGAGCACGCCACCATTGTGGATGTCTTGCATACCGACCTCAGCCGCATCGCGGACGATGTAGAGTTGGTAAAGTACCGCTATGTGGACCAGGTTAATACGGCTAAAGGCCAACTACTTCAGACCTCCTCGGTGATCCAGGGGCAGATTAAAGAATCCTTCAAGCGTTCTTACGGGACCATCCTCTCCCAGATCTTTCCTCCCGGATCGGTGTCCGGGTCGCCAAAAGACAAGTCCATCCGCATCATACGCCGCATCGAAGGGCAACCGCGGGGTTACTATACCGGCATTATGGGCTATTTCGACGGTTTACAGATGGACAGCGCCGTGCTCATCCGCTTTGTAGAACAGACACCGGAAGGTTATTTCTTCCGCAGTGGTGCCGGCATTACCATGCAAAGCGATTGGCTGACGGAATACCACGAGATGCTTGCGAAATGCCAATTACCCCTGGCACGGGAGCACAGGCATTTGATGCAGAGAGTGATGGTATAAAGGCTTAGGGTGAAAGGTGAAAGGTGAAAGGTTAAAGGGTAACGGGTAATGGGTAATGGGTAAAGGCTGAATGGGTTGCAATCTTGCCATAGCATCATCCGTAGCTACTGCCTAAACCAGCTGACCATAGCTTTCTACAGACTTGACGGCAGCAGCAAATCCAGGCTGGTATAGTTGATGTTGAAACGGTTGCTCAGGTACTGGTTGGTGAGGCATCCCTTGTAGAGGTAGACGCCATGGCGCAATCCGTAATGGTTGTACAGGAGGTGTTCGATGCTCATAGACAGGCCTACCTTAAGCAGTAAAGGAGTGAGAATATTGCTGATGGCTACCGAAGCAGTACGCGCCACTTTGGACGCAATGTTAGGCACACAATAGTGGATGACGCCATACTTGACAAAGGTGGGTTTCTCCAACGTCGTAATTTCTGAAGTCTCAAAGCAGCCGCCCTGATCGATGGATACGTCAATGATCACAGAACCTGATTTCATTTTGGCGACCATCTCTTCGGTGACCACCATGGGCGTACGCCCAGAACCCGAATGGATCGCGCCAATCACCACATCCGCACTGAGCAATTGGTATCCCAGGTAAACCGGATTGATCGAGGAGGTGTGCAAGGCATGCCCTACATGATTCTGCAATCGCATCAGCTTGTAAACGTTGTCGTCAAAGATGCGGACTGAAGCACCCAGTGCCAGCGCGGCTTTGGTGGCGAATTCGCCGACGACGCCGGCACCCAGGATCACCACTTTAGCGGGAGGCACACCGGCGATGCCGCCGAGCAATACACCCCGGCCGCCGCCGGTATTGGATAATAATTCGGCCGCCGTATGGATCGCACTGTATCCGGCCAGTTCGCTCATGATGCGCACCACCGGATAAGAGCCGTCATCGGCCTGGAGGTATTCCATTGCGATGGCGATCACGCGCTTGTTCTTCAGTTTTTGGATGAAGGATTCGGTGATGATCGGGATCTGCAGAGGTGAAATGATGATCTGCCCCGGGTGGAAATATTCGCTTTCTTCCTCTTTCGGCGGTGATGTCTTGAGGATGATCTGCGCTTTGTAGACTTCTTCGGTGGAGAAGACGATTTCCGCACCGGCTTCCGAATAATCCTGGTCGGTAAAATTGGATTTGAGCCCTGCGCCGCTTTCCACCACGATGCGATGGCCCTGGCCGGTCAGTGATTTGACCGAATTAGGGACCAGTGCGATGCGATTTTCATTGATGTTTTGCTCTACCGGGATGCCAATAAAGAGCTTATGTGGCTGCTTGACCAAGGCCAGGGTCTCTTCCTGATAATGGAATTCAGGGCTCTTGCGGCTTTGGATACCTTCACCTGAAGAAAACTCATGTATCGCCATAGCATTGCAGGGTTTACAATCGAGTATGAAGATAAGAGAAATGTTGGAGGTATCTTTGTACATGGCCAAGACTTATACCATTTGCTCGGTCGAAGCAATGCATGCGCTGCCGGCGCAGCTGATCCGGGACTATCCCGGCAGCCTGGTGTGGCTGCTGAGCGGTGACTTAGGTGCCGGAAAGACTACCCTGGTGCAGGGCCTGGCTCAGACGCTGCAAGCGTCCGATCTGGTCACCAGCCCAACCTTTTCCATCGTACAGCCTTACCTGCTGCCCGAAGATCACTGGCTGTATCATCTGGATCTCTACCGCTTAAAGTCCATCGGGGAAGCCCAGGAAATTGGCATCGAGGACTACCTGGACAGCGGAGAATGGTGCATTATCGAGTGGCCCGGACTGATCGAACCGCTCTGGCTGTCAGGCTACCTTAAAATAGAGATCCGCATCCGCGAGGATGGCTGCCGCGACGTGGTTGCCCAGCTACTGGAAAAGGAATAAAAGTAGGTACGGACGAGAATCAATTAGCCCGGTTTCAGCAGAAATAACCACTAAATATCCAGATACCTCAGCCTTTGTGTGAACCTGGTGACGGGTCCTCTCGTTATTAATCTTTTTCATCTATAAAACCAATTCAAAAAGAGGCCTTTAAGGTCTTGAATTCCTGGTATAGGAGGCTTTTTTTGCATATCTTTGCACGTCTTAAAAATGTGAATCACCTATGAGTGAAAAACCATCAAATTACGGTGCCGATAATATTCAGGCGCTGGAGGGATTGGAAGCCGTCAGGAAGCGGCCGGGGATGTATATTGGCAGCACCGATACCAAAGGTTTGCATCACCTGGTATGGGAAGTGGTCGATAACTCGATCGACGAGCACCTGGCCGGATATGCTACGAACATCACGGTCCATGTTCATAAAGACAACTCCATCACGGTGATCGACGATGGCCGCGGTATTCCGACCGGTATCCAGGCAAAGCTGAAAAAGTCCGCGCTGGAGGTGGTGATGACGGTATTGCATGCCGGCGGTAAATTTGATAAAGACACCTATAAGGTTTCCGGAGGCCTTCACGGCGTCGGGGTATCCTGTGTCAATGCATTGTCCAAATACCTGCGTGCGGAAGTTCATCGTGAAGGGAAGGTATTTGTCCAGGAATATGCCCAGGGCAAGCCGCTGGCAGAAGTTCAAACCATCGGAGATGCCGAGGATACAGGAACTACAATCACCTTCTCGCCGGACCCGGTCATCTTCGAAACTGTGGAATACAAATACGATACCCTGGCCACGCGTCTTCGCGAACTGGCTTACCTGAATAAAGGCCTGTATCTGACCCTGATCGATGAGCGCGAAGAAGAGGACGGGGATTTTAAGCGGGAAATATTCCACAGTGAAGGAGGATTGGTTGAATTTGTGAAATTCCTTGATGAATCCAAAACTCCCCTGATCGAGAACCCGATCTATGTCACAGCCAAGAAAGACGATGTCGAAGTAGAAGTAGCCATGCAATACAACACTTCGTATGCAGAAAACATCGTTTCATTTGTCAATAACATCCACACCCGGGAAGGAGGTACGCACGTAAGTGGTTTCCGCCGGGCCGTCACCAGAATATTCAAGAAATACGGCGAGGACAACAACCTGTTTGGTAAGACCAAAGTCAATATTGCCGGTGATGACTTCAAGGAAGGATTGACCGCCATCATTTCGGTCAAAGTTCCGGAACCACAGTTCAAAGGTCAGACCAAGGGCGAACTGGGTAACTCCGAGGTGCTGGGTATCGTATCCCAGTGTGTGGGTGATGTACTCAACTATTACCTGGAGGAGAACCCCAAGGATGCCAAACGCATCATTGATAAGGTCATCCTGGCGGCCACAGCCAGAGAAGCTGCGCGTAAAGCCCGTGAAATGGTCCAGCGCAAGAACGTATTAACCGGTGGTGGACTGCCCGGCAAACTGGCTGACTGCTCCAGCAAAGATCCCAGCCACAGTGAGTTGTTCCTGGTGGAAGGAGACTCCGCAGGTGGTACCGCCAAATCCGGCCGCGACCGGAATTTCCAGGCCATACTTCCTCTGCGGGGTAAGATCCTCAATGTGGAAAAGGCGCTGGAACACAAGATCTATGACAATGAAGAGATCAAAAATATCTTCACGGCATTAGGGGTATCCATCGAAGAAGGGGAGGACGGTGAACGTATCCTGAACCTGCATAAGTTGCGCTACCATAAGATCGTGATCATGTGCGACGCCGACGTAGATGGCAGTCACATCGTGACCCTGATCCTGACTTTCTTCTTCCGCTACATGCGACCCCTGATCGATGAAGGCCATTTGTACATCGCATCTCCCCCACTCTACCAGGTACGGAAAGGCAAACAATATCAGTACTGCTGGAATGATGAGGAACGGAAAGCAGCTGTCGATGTCTACTCCGGTGGTAAATCGGACAGCAGCATTAAAATTCAGCGATACAAAGGTCTGGGTGAGATGAATGCCGAGCAGCTATGGGAAACCACCATGGATCCGGAGACCCGGCAGTTGAAGCAGGTGACGGTGGATGAGTCGGCAGAAGCGGACCGTATCTTCTCCATGCTTATGGGCGACGAGGTTCCACCACGCCGTGCCTTTATCGAGGCTAATGCCAAATACGCTAAAGTCGACGCGTAACCTCTCCAGAAAATTAAAATCAATACCCAAAAAAGAAAGCCACGCTAGCATTCTAGCGTGGCTTTTTGGGATTGAAAAGATCCCAATCGATTCGTGGATTGGGATACTACTGATATTGGTTTGATTCAAATATTGAATCCATTGTTATTGCAAGCGGATCATCTTTTTGATCGTCGTTCGATTGGAAGATTCCACCTGATAGTAAAGGATACCTGCCTGAGGCAACCCTTCGCCACTGACTTCAACTTCATGATAGCCAGCCACAAAGGCATTCCGGTATATTTTGATTGTCCGGCCATGCTGGTCCATGATCCGGATGATTACTTGATCCGCTGCCGGCAATTCAAAGCCAATCCAGGTCTTCTCATTGAATGGGTTCGGGTGGTTCTGATAGACTGTCATTTGTTCATGACGGATCACCTCCTGATCATTCAGGAACTGCAGGTCAACACCCAATATCTCGTCTGTGCCCCGGTAGGCTTCCGCTGGAGTCTTGCTGGACAGGATATGTAAAGCATTACTCAAACGGATCGTATCCGTGGCTTGTACCCTCAGGGTAAACAGTGGCTGATCGGATGCAATGGTATCGCTTTCCGGGTGATCCCAACTCATCGTGATCAAGCCATCCGATGCCCAACGTAACCCGACATTTCCATCTTCCAAAGGCAGTGTGCCCGGAATTACTTCCAGGAACTTCAAATTAGTGAGACCCAATGTCCATTGCCAGCCGGTAATGTTTTGATAATCCAGACCATACAACGGAATATCGACCGTATCCCCGGGTGAGGCAAAACGATCTTCTACTTGTAATAGCAGGTTCTCATTGCTGCGTACTTCAGGCCTTGCCAAACCATTCGGTAACACCGAAGCATTAAGGTCACCGATCTTAATACCAATGAAATCATGCTGGATGGAATCAGGCACTGGAGGCAATATATCGACCGTTTCCGGGAAACTCCAGGGCTTATTAACATCCGGGAAGGAATAGTTCTTGGGTATAAACCGCCAACTTGTGTTGTGCGGGAACGAATCGAGAACGCCCAGTATCAATTTACGCAATTCTACCAAATCCAATACATTAATGGTCTGGGAATTATTGATATCCGCCGCAATGTATTGGTAAGGGTTGGTAAATGGCTCCATACCCAGGATGTGCTTGTGAATTTGTACCAGATCCAGCGTCGAAACCCCGTTTAATGGATCATGATTACGGTGTGGCCGGATGGTATACCAGACACCTGGTTTCAGATCTTGGATGTCGTAATCACCATTGATATCGGTGGTATCGCTCAGGAACGTTTGCATAGCCTTTACGTCAACCTGATCGATGCCTTCACCGGACAGGGTATGGATATTCCCCTGTACCATAAAATCAGTATTTACATCCGCGCAGGCATTGCCAGAATTATCCTGTATTTTCAGACGGATCGTACAATAGTTCGCGTTGTTATTGCCATCCAGCACCCACATTTCCAGCTCAGGCAGTGCCTCTTTACCATTCGGAATATCCAGACAAGTAAACGTTCTCTCCGGCGTCTGTCCATCAGCCGTGAAGCTGAACCGCAGGGCATCCTGAGGCGTGCAGTTATCGTAACTTCCTGCATTAAAGGTTGAAGCAGGAACCACGATTTGTCCGGTAGTATCCATGACCACCGTAACGATTTCTTCAAAGCAATAGGGCACTGGTGGCTTACAATCCCGTATCACAATCTGAAGGATACCCGTATCTGCATTGCCGCACAGGTCTTCCACTTTCATCTCAACGTGAATCGTCCCATAGGGTAACCGGTCACTTAGGACATTTCCTGCCCCGGTATGGATCTCTCCTGGAACATCCACAGGCCACCACCGGTAGGTATAGCGCAATACATCAGTGGAGGTACAGTTGTCTATAGCCTGGCCAAGGACAATGCTGCTGGTATCGGGTTCACAATCAGCCCAATACGTACAGATGGTGGTATCCGCGCTCATGGTAAGTACCGGAGCGGTGCGGTCGTCAACCCGGATGATCTGGATGTATTCCATATACCCGTCGCCATTATCCTTGAGATTACGGTAAATGCAGGGACGTACGGATCCGGCAACCTTGCGGTCGTCTACGATGATTTCGGGATGGCTGGAGGCAAGATCGCCCTTGAATACACACCAGTTAATCAATTTCCAGGTCCGCTTGATCTGATAGCATGCACTGCCGTCCAATTGAATCCGTTCATCCTGGTAAGAGATGCCAATTTGTTCGCATTCATCATCGGTAATGTAGGGCACACCGGCTCCTTCTGCGGATGCATCCAATGATATCTGGTCTGTACACACAACGGTGGTATCGGCCGGGAATACTACCTCAAAGTCACTTCTGGCTAAGACATGGATTGTTTGGTGCGCTTCCGTGACATTACCACAACCATCCGTTACTTTCCAGGTCCGCACAACCGATCCAATGCCACAATCGTTGAGTTGGTTCTGTTCCTGATAGTCGATGATCAGCTCTTCCTGTGGTGTGCAGGCATCAGAGATTGCTGGTTGACCGGACCTCCAGTCGGTAGCCGGGCTAAGATCAAATTTGTCCAGTTCCAACCATAATTTGCAGTACCAGGGCTGCCAGCTACTGGAATACCAGTCGTTATTACAGGGTTGATCGTAAGGCAGGCTGCCGGCATAATAACCCATTTTTTCTCCATCCCAGGGCACTGTTACACAGCAGCTTCCGCCGATGATATCCTGGTACCATCCGGAAGAGCTACAAGCGCCAGTGGTCAGATGATCTGCTTCGGTACAAACATTCCAGGCGTGACCTGGATCGGTCAACACATATCCTCCTTTTTCGTTTAATTGGACCAGACCGGGAACTCCATCGCAATACAGGGTCACATCGGCAGGTGCTTCCACGACCGGCGGCACTTTATCGTCTTTGTAGAGCTGGATCATGCAATCGGAATACAAATGCTGGAACCAGCGTCGCGTACTGCTTAACCCATAATCGCCGATTTCCGGATATTGCCATTGGATGTACTGCCATTGAGCCTGTTCCTGTATCGGATAGGTACAGCATAGTGCATTCTGATATGATGTTCCATGCTCGTGTTTAGGCTCGTAACACGCGGTAGCCCACGATTCCTGACACAAATCCAGAACCGGCACCTGATCGGTATCTACTTCATCGTAATGCAATCTGAAATAGCAGGCATAATCATCATACAGATTCCAGCAGAACCAGGCATGCTCATTACCAAAGAAGAGGTGGGAATCCCTGACGGGCAGGTCGCAGGCTTCATAGACCCTTAGCACCAGCTGGTCGGCGCCACAGTTCCGGCTGTCCACGTAATCGTTAAAGACATAACAATCAATCCAGTGGTCTATCAACGCGTTGCGTTCTGCTGCCTCCAGTTCCGGACGGCATGTTTCCAATTGCCCGGTCCAGTACTTGGTCCAATAGTCAATATCGTCCATGGAAGCAACCGCAAAGTGCAATTTTTCACAACACCCATCATAGCTACCGTCATCCAGGTCACGGGCATAAATACGTGCAACACAGCTATCCGGACCCAGCGTTACCTGTGTGATCTCGTCACATACGGCTACCGGCGGCTGGTCATCCACGACCCATACCGTTTGGATGTATTCGCGCTGATTCCAGCAGGCATCACTTATGAGGTAGTGTAAAAGGTATTTTCCGGCCGGCAGGTAAAGGTATTCCGTTTGACCGGCCAGATCCCCGGCATAGCTGATCTGCTGCCCTTCCTGATCGAGCACCAATTCATAGCGAATGGAATAGCTCAGGTCATCCGGCAGATATGGGAATGTACAATTTTCGATGATTTTAGGGACGGCAACAGGCACACGTGCTTTACAGCCATGGGTCTCAACTGGTATAGTAATCGAAGAGGCTAATTCAAGGGCAGGTCCGGTCGTATCTACGATCGATATACGCTGGACACAGGAGCGCTCTTCACCAGTACACCAGTCCTTGATGATCCAGGTACGGCGGATCATATAACCCGGATTACATAATGGGATGATCTCATCCTGGTAATCCACTATCAGGTTGCAAGCTTTATCCCGGAATTGCAAATAAACGGTATCTCCCTGTACGATCACGAATGGAACCGGCACCAGACCGGTGACTTTGCCGTTCTCCACGAGCGGCTTGGGATGAGGATAGCCCCGGGCATCCAGCGTAACCAGATTGGTATCCAGCAAGCGATTTTGTCCGTCAAGGTCAGGCAGACATCCATTCAATACCGTATCTACAGGACAGACCAGGCTGTCGAGGTTTTCTTTTCGGATATAAATGTTCTGAACGCACTCCGTGTAATTATTCCAAGGATCATTGACCAGTAGCCTCCGGCGTAATACACCCATGAACCTGGGATCATCACAACCATAATCGGTCCATTGCTCATCCATCACACGCAGGCGGTATACGAAGGTACATCCCTGAGGTGCATCCGGTACCGGCGGAATCGGATCAAGGCAACTGATGGTATCATCCACACAGGTAAAAGCAGGTGGATAGGATTGCTCTACTTTCAGATCGCCCCAGCAGCGGTTTCCGGTGAGGGTATCAATGATGGTATAGGTTAATCTCTGGCCAACATGGGAGTCATTGACTGTATTTCCAATGGCATTTCCACTCGCATCGTAAATAATGACTTTATAAGGGTTATAGCAGGAGAGTACTTCCCACGCCAGTACATCAGCTGGTTCCACGACCCGCTGACAATCTGAGGCGAGTGAAACTTTGACCTGGTCCTGACACGAGAGTGGAATACCATCCGGTGGGCAAGGACATGATACCCTGACCAAGGTCGTACAAGTTCCTACATTTCCAAAACGATCTACCACATACAGAGTGACCTGGCGTTCAACATCCTGGCCGTAGAAAAACCCACAGCTAAGTACATCCGGGACCACGTACATGGTGTCTATACCACAGTTGTCGGTACTGCCATCATCCAATGAGTCGGCAACCAGGTGAGCCAATCCATCTTCCCCGGCCATGATGCTGAATTCAACCCGGCAATTGGCCACGGGTGGGATCACATCCTCCAGGCTGACAGCATGGTCACAGGTGCTGGTATTGCCACAAGCATCGGCTATCTGATAAATCCGGTGAAGAACAATCACCCGCCCTACAGTATCCATGTAGGAATTCAGATACATGAATGAAGCGGTATCCAGCTCACAGTTATCCGTGATCACACCTCCGGAATCAATAAAGGTTTGATAGTTAGCAAATATGGGGACTTCAGTGAAGTTGCAATTCGCATTACTGGTTGCAGGACAGGACATGCCGGGAGGCACGGTGTCGATGACCTGAATGATCTGAACGCCACCCGTCCGGTTACCACACTGGTCTTCAACAATCCAGGTTCTTTCGATCTGATATTCGGAATTGCAGCTGCCGGGCGTGACCGTATCTGTATAGGACAATACAAACATGCTGCAATTATCTTCAGCAATCGGATCTCCCAGGTTGGCCGGGCTGGTATCCTGATCACAAAGAATGATGGTATCACGGGGTATCACAATACTGGGTGCCAGCGTATCAATGACACTGAATATGGCCAGGGTACTATCCTGATTGCCGCATTCGTCCGCCACATAAAATACCACCGCATAGGTCGGCAACATCGTACAATCTTCTACGGTATCGGTCACCCGCGACGTCCAGGTCAGATTATCCATCGAACAGGCATCCGTGGCGAGAGCTCCGCCATGATCATTCATCCACCTGGCAAATACAATATTGATATCCACCGAATCACACGTAATGGCAGTATCCTGTGCCTCGCGAATGATCACTGGTGGCAGGGTATCTATAATGATAAAGGAAGCCAAAGCAGAATCCCTGTTGCCGCAAACATCCGACACCACAAATTTCACCTGCCTTGCCCTGCCGGCGACACAGTCATTTGTTCTTGACACCGTCATAGTATCCCAGCTCACACTACTGCAAACATCGGCTGCCTGCATGCCTGCATGTTGATCGATCCAATTGCCAAATCCGGCCTGGTTGCCCATACCGTCACACTCAAAGAGCGTATCCCGGGGTAGCACGGTGATCTCAGGTGGAGTTGTATCCTGTATAATGAACCGGGCAACCACAGAACTGCTATTGCCACAACTATCCATTGCAATAAAGCGAACGCTGTCCACCCGGGTAGCCCCGCATCCATATGTAGTAGAAACCGTAGTTGTATCCCAGATCACCCCACTGCAATTATCGGTGGCAACGGCCCTGCCATGTTGACTGATCCAATCGGCATAGGCAAGGAGGTTACCTGCTCCATCGCAGTCAACCAAGGTATCGCGGGCACCGCTCAATACCGGAGCCAGTGTATCGTGGAACCACAACCAGTTGGTGTAGTATCTGGTATTCCCACAGAGATCCATAGCGGTGTACACCCGTCTGATCAATTGCTCACCCGGGCATGGTGGTGCAAGCGTTGAATCTACAAATGAAACACTGACGGATCCACAGGCATCCGTACCGGCCGGCAAGGTCACTGGCAGCGGATCGGTGCAGGCAAAATCTATGGTATCGCCGTCCTGGAGTGACGGTATTTCCGGAGGTATACTGTCCTTCACGTGAACACGCTGGACGGTTGAATCCACATTACCACAGGCATCCGAATACGTCCATACATGATAGACATAATAATCACAGTCCGAACCTACAGTTCTCGTTACCGGCAAGATAACCTGGTTACCACTGCAGGCGTCTGAAACCGGTAATGGTCCTGCAATCGGAGCATCAAGCGGGCAGCCGACCAGGGTATCCCTCATGATAATCAGTGGTTGTGGCGGAGTGGTATCAATGACCTGGATGGTCTGAATACACGAGTCAATATTGCCACAATTGTCTTCTGCAAACCAGGTTCGTACCAGCGTGTAAACTCCGGGACACCCTCCCGCGGTTATATTATTCCGGTAAAAGATATTTAAGCCAAGATTGCATCCATCATCCGCAATCGCAGTACCTGAACTGGAAGGCATTGTATCCGCCGGGCAATCCAGGATGGTATCGGCAGGACATATAATAACAGGTGGAATGGTGTCATGTACCCGTATGACCTGAACCTGGCTTGAACTATTTCCACAAACATCGACAGCTGTCCATAATCTATTGACGGTAAAGTCGCTGGCACAAACACCACTGATCACATTGTCTGAATACGTAACCGAAGGTATGGTATCACAAAGGTCGGAAGCAATGGCATAACCGGTCACGGAAGCCGCGGTGTCTATGGGGCAAATCAGGATCGTATCCGGCGGAATGTGTAACATTGGCGCGGTTGTATCAACCACCTCGATGATCTGCCAGCAGGTATCACTATTACCACAAGCATCGGTAACCGTCCAGATGCGACGCAGCACATAAGCATTCGCGCAACTTTGGCTAATGGTAAGATCTGCATAGGTGGCAATGGGGTTTCCATCACAATTATCCGAATATACCGGATATCCGGTCTGTCCGGGATCGGGGTTGCTGGCACAATCAATAACCGTATCCCCCGGGCAGGTGACCACAGGAGCAGTCGTATCTACCACGCGAATATTCTGAATACAGGTAGCGGAATTGTTACACACATCGGTGGCGCGCCAGGTGCGCTGAAGGGTATAGGTATTGGCACAGGTTGTACTGATGGTTTGATCGGAGAATGCTATTACCGGTGATTGTAAACAATTGTCCGTCGCCGTGGCAGCTCCGGTTAATGTAGTATCGGTGCCCAATGCACAATCCACCGTGATTGCGACGGGACAGGTAATCACCGGTGCAATCTGGTCATTGACGGTGATCACCTGGGTGCAACTTCTGGAATTGCCACAATCATCGGTTGCTACCCAGGTCCTCAATGCAGTAAACCGGTTGGCACAGGTACTGTTTTGAATGCCATCTGAGTAGGTAATCAACGGATTTGGGTCACATACGTCGGTAACCGTAGGAAGACCGCTTGTTGTAGGTATGGTATCTGAACTACAAGAAACTGTCACCGCAACAGGGCAACTGATGAGTGGTGCAGATGTATCCCGGATGAACAGGAATTGATCGCAAACGGAACTATTACCACAAGCATCGACCGCCATCCATCTTCTGCGCAGGTTATAATTATTGGTACAACTTCCGTTAAAAATGGCGTCCAGGTGGGTAATCATAATGGTTCCACTACAATTATCCCTTGCAGTAGCTGTTCCGCGTATAACCGCGGATGTATCATCTTCACAGGATAAAGTCACATTTGCCGGACAAGTTATGACTGGGCTGGTCTGGTCTACAATGGTTAATATTTGCCTGCAGGTTCTACTGTTACCACAGGCATCCGTTGCCCGCCAGGTCCTGACCAATGTTCCTTGCTGAGGACAACTCCCCAGGGTCAATGTATCGGCATAGGTAATAAGCGGATTGGGGTCACAGGCATCGGTGGCCGTGGCATATCCTGTCGAATCCGGAATGATCGATGCAGAACAATCCAATGTCAGATTGGCCGGGCAGGTGATCGTAGGTGCATAACGGTCGCGGATCATCAAGCGCTGGGTACAAGAACCTATATTCCCGCAGGCATCACGGGCGCTCCAGATACGCAGAATAGTATAAGCGTTGGTACAGCTACCTGGAACTATGCTGTCGCGGTAGGAGATCACTGGATTTGGGTTGCAACCATCGATGGCAGTAGCCACGCCGGTTGCTCCCACATCCGTCCGGGCATCACAATCCAATAATAGATCCTGTGGACATGACACGACCGGCGGTGTGATGTCGCGCACATCAATGGTTTGACGGCATACGGAAGAATTTCCACAGGCATCGGTAGCAGTCCAATACCGGTGTAACCTGAAAGTATTGGGGCAGGATCCAGGAATAACACTATCCCGGTGCGTAATGAGTGGAACAGTACTACAAAGATCAAATGCCGTTGGAAGTCCGGTGTTGACTACTGACGTATCTGCGGGACAGTTAAACTGGAGATTCTGAGGACAATCTATGACCGGAGGTGTTGTGTCTATTACAGTAAATAATGCACTTGCCGTATCTGCATTGCCGCAGCCATCACTGGCTATGAACAGGATGCTGTCGATACGTGTTGAGCCGCATGATGGCGTGGAAGCCGCCAAAACATAATCCCATTGGATCGTTCCACAAACGTCCGTAGCTTCAGCTCCAGCCTGCTCACCAACCCAGAACATGAATGCATCATTGTTTCCTGCACCATCGCATTCCACGATGGTATCCCTCGGCAGAATTATAATTTCAGGAGCCGTAGTATCTATAAACTGGTAATAGTGGGTAAGCCTTGCTGTATTCCCGCATACATCCGTGGCTGTATAGATTCGCCGGATAATGGAATTGACTCCACATGAAGGTCCAAGGAGGCTATCCTGGTACTGTACCACCGGTAACCCGCAGGCATCCACAACGGCAGGCGTATCTACGGCTATCGTGTCGTTGCAATCCAGGAAAGTCGTATCACCATCTGTAATCACTGGATCAATAAACGTGGGCGGAATGCTGTCTTTCACTCGGATGTGCTGTTCAATACTGTCTTTGTTTCCACAAAGGTCACTGAAAACCCATCTGCGAATGATCTGATAATCACAACTGAAATCCTCAGCAATATCTATTGGCACGGCCATCACTACACCATTACAGGCATCCATGGCGATCAGGGTCTGGGCAGCAGGTATTTGATTTGGGCATTCAACGAGCGTATCCCGGGGAGGCACCGGCAGGCTTGGAGGAGTCGTATCCTGAATGACAAATACGCCGGACATGGTATCGGCATTGTTACATGCATCCCGTACGATAAACAGCACACTGTCTTTACGGGTACTGCCGCATGGCAACGCTCTCTGGACAGTAATTGTATCCCAGGTTACCGAACTGCAATTATCCGTTGCCAGTGCTCCTCCATGATTATCGATCCAGTTGCGATAAGCCTGCATGCTTAGTGCATCACAATCAACCGTGTCACTTAAGACCGGCATTATGAACGCAGGAGGTGTGGTATCCCGGAACAGCAACCAATTCACGATAACATTACGGTTACCACAGAAATCCACTGCCGTGTAAGTTCTCTTAATCAATCGTTCCCCAGCACATTCCGGTGTCTCCGTAGAATCACTGTAACTGACATTGACTGCACTACAATTATCCATACCCTGCGGGACTGTCGTGGGAAGCGGATCCGTACAGTCATAAACTACGGTATCCCCATGTACCAATCCCGGTATTTCCGGTGGGATGGAGTCTTTAACCCGGATCAATTGGATGACCGTATCGCGGTTGCCGCAAGCATCCATGCCTATCCAACGACGGGTAATGGTATAATCGCAGGACAAAGGCTCGGATAGATCCTGTGAGAAGGCAATCCGGATCACCTGATCACAGGCATCGCGATACATGAGTGGGGAAGGTAATGGAACATTATTCCGGCAGGCGACCAAAGTGTCATGCGGAGCTGACGGCAATACCGGTGGAATGGTATCAATGATAACAAATAGTGCCTCAGAAGTTGCCTCATTACCACACGCATCCCTGGCAATGAATAACACTCGGTCAATTCTGGTCCTGCCACACAATTGCGTCCGGTCAACCATCGATGTATCCCAGGTAACGCCATTGCATTCATCGCTTGCCTGTGCACTTCCATGATTATTAATCCAGGCTATGAAATCCGTCATATTGCCCGAACCATCACACTGAACCGTGTCATTCGATGCTTCGGTTATTATTGATGGAGCTGTTGTATCCTGAATAACAATAGCTTGCACACAACTGCTGCTGTTACCACAGGCATCCATAGCCATCCATCTCCGCAGGATCGAATAGGTGCTTCCACAAGCGGTAACGATTGAATCACTATGGGTTAGCGATAAAGGTGCCGTATCACATGCGTCGGTAGCTGTAGCGATTCCAGTATTGGCAGTGCTGGTATCTGCCGGACAATTTAACGTCACCGATGCCGGACAAGTAATTACAGGTGCAATCGTATCCTGGACGGTGATCATCTGTGAACAGGAGCTACTATTCAGGCAGGCATCAACTGCTTTCCAGATCCGGATCACCTGATAGGTGTTACCACAACCCGTGATGATCGAATCGCGGTGGCTGATCAAGACGCTGTTACATTCATCCATCGCTGTTGCCACACCCGTATTTGTGGTACTGGTATCCGCCGGGCAGTCCAACGTCACTGCCGTCGGACAAGTGATCTCCGGGGCAATGGTATCCTGGACGGTGATCGACTGGTGACAGTTGCTACTGTTCATGCACGCATCTACCGCTGTCCAGATCCGGATGAGCTGGTATGTGTTCCCGCATCCCGGGATGATCGAATCGCGGTGGCTGATCAAGACGCTGTTGCATTCATCCATTGCTGTTGCAATACCCGTATTTGCGGTACTGGTATCCGCCGGGCAGTCCAACGTCACTGCCGCCGGACAAGTGATCTCCGGGGCGATGGTATCCTGGATGGTGATCATCTGTGAACAGGAGCTACTATTCAGACAGGCATCCACCGCTGTCCAGATCCGGATCACCGTGTACGTACTGCCGCAACCTGGAATGATCGAATCGCGGTAACTAATGGTTATATTGTTACATTCATCTGTTGCCATCGCTACACCCGTATTGGCCGTGCTTGTATCGGCAGGGCAGTCCAACGTCAGCGCTGCCGGACAGGTGATTACAGGAGCGATGGTATCCTGGATGGTGATCATCTGTGAACAAGAGCTACTATTCAGGCAGGCATCAATTGCTGTCCACACCCGGATGACACGATAAGTATTTCCGCAACCCGGAATGATTGAATCCCGGTGGCTGATCATAATGCTACCACAATCATCAGTTGCTGTCGCAATGCCTGTATTTCCTGAACTCGTATCCGCAGGGCAGTCCAGGACCACGTCAGCCGGACAGGTTATCTGCGGTGGCGTTGTATCCCGGAATTGTAACCAATTCACGTATACTTGTGTATTGCCACACACATCCCTTGCCGTATACCGTCTACGAACCAGCCGTTCTCCGGGGCAACTCGGCGTCTCCGTTGAATCTTCATAACTCACGCTTACCGAGCCACAGGCATCCATACCCGGTGGCAATGTTACCGGTAAAGGATCTGTACAATCGTACGTGATCGTATCCCCATCCACTAAATCTGGAATCACCGGCGCTATGGTGTCTTTTACCCGGATCAGCTGAATAACTGTATCCCGGTTACCACAGGCATCCATACCTATCCATCTCCGTGTGATCGTATAGTCGCAGGAGTATGGTTCCGGCATATCAAGGGCAAAAGCAATTCGAATGGTACCGTCACAATCATCGCGATACATCAATGGCATGGGCAATGGCACATTAAATGGACAGCCCACCAGAGTATCTGCCGGTGCCTGCGGCATCACCGGGGGAATCGTGTCAATGATCACGAATACCCCTTCTGTCGTATCTGCATTCCCGCATGCATCTCTTGCTATAAACAAAACCTGGTCAACGCGTGTCTTCCCACAACCAGGTGTACGCAAGACAGTCGTATCCCAGACGAAACTTCCACAGCCATCCGATGCTACCGCCCCTCCGTGGTTGTCGACCCAGTTCATAAAGGAAATCGTATTGCCACTGCCGTCGCACTGCACCGTGTCATTCATCGCGCCTACTGTAATCACTGGTCTTGTCGTATCCTGTACGGTAATCAGCTGATCGCAACTGCTGCTGTTACCGCAGGCATCTACCACCAGCCAGGTCCGTACGACATGGTAAGTCGTGCCGCAATCTGCCGTCACTACATCGTTGTAACTGATCGTGGTGCTGTTGCAGGCATCCGTTGCTGTAGCTACCCCTGTGTTGGTGGTACTCGTATCCGCCGGACAGTCTAATGTCACATCTAATGGACAGGTGATCACCGGTCTGGTGGTATCCTGTACAGTAATCATTTGGTCGCAGCTGCTACTGTTGCCACAAGCATCCACTGCCAACCAGGTTCGAACGACATGATAAGTCGTTCCACAGTCTGAAGTTACCGCGTCACTGTACCTAATTGTTGTGCTGCTGCAAGCATCCGTGGCCGTAGCAACTCCCGTTGTTGCCGTGCTCGTATCTGCTGGACAGTCTAAAGTAATATCTACCGGGCAAGTAATCTCAGGTCTGGTCGTATCCTGTACGGTAATCAGCTGGTCACAACTTCTGCTGTTGCCGCAAGCATCGACCGCCAGCCACGTACGTACAACATGATAGGTCGTGCCACAGTCTGTCGTTACCGCATCGCTGTAACTGATCGTGATGCTGCTGCAGACATCTGTAGCCGTAACTACTCCCGTTGTTGCCGTGCTCGTATCCGCCGGGCAGTTTAATGTGATATCTGCCGGACAGGTGATCACCGGTCTGGTGGTATCCTGTATAGTTATAAGCTGATCGCAAGCGCTGCTGTTCCCGCAGGCATCCACTGCAAGCCACGTCCTCAAGACATGGTAGGTCGTCCCGCACTCTGTTGTTACCGCATCACTGTAACTGATCGTAACACTGCTGCAGGCATCCGTGGCGGTAGCTATTCCCGTTGTTCCTGATGTGGTATCCCCCGGACAATCTAACGTGATGTCTACCGGACAAGTGATCGCCGGTCTGGTGGTCTCCTGTACCGTGATCAACTGATCACAGCTGCTGCTGTTGCCGCACGCATCCACCGCCAGCCACGTCCTCATGACGTGGTAAGTCGTCCCGCAATCTACTGTCACCGCATCGCTGTAACTGATCGTGATGCTGCTGCAAGCATCCGTTGCTGTAGCTACTCCCGTTGTTCCTGTGGTGGTATCTGCCGGGCAGTCTAACGTGATGTCTGCCGGGCAGGTGATCTCAGGTCTGGTGGTGTCCTGAACCGTGATCAGCTGGTCACAGCTGCTGCTGTTGCCACACACATCTACTGCAAGCCAGGTCCTCAAGACATGATAGGACGTCCCACAGTCCGTCGTTACCGCATCACTGTAACTGATCGTGATGCTGCTGCAGGAATCCATGGCCGTAGCTACTCCCGTGGTCGCTATTGTGGTATCCGCCGGACAGTCTAACGTGATGTCAACAGGGCAGGTGATCGCAGGTTGTGTCGTATCCTGTACTGTGATCGTTTGTTGACACGTGCTACTATTCATGCATGCATCCACCGCTGTCCAGATCCGGATCACTGTGTACGTGCTGCCGCATTCAGGGATGATCGAATCCCGATAACTGGTCGTAACGCTGTTACATTCATCGGTAGCCGTGGCCATTCCTGTGTTTGCTGTACTCGTATCTGCCGGACAATTTATGATTACAGCTGCAGGACAAGTAATGTCCGGCGCCATCGTATCCTGAACCGTTATCGTTTGTTGACACATGCTGTTATTCATGCATGCATCCATCGCTGTCCAAATCCGGATCACTGTATAGGTGGTACCACATCCAGGGATAATGGAGTCACGATGACTGATCGTAAAGGTGCTGCAATCATCCGTGGCTATGGCTAAGCCTGTATTGGCAATGCTTGTATCCGCAGGACAATACAGGATCATTGGAGCTTGACAGGTAATGTCTGGAGGTGTGGTATCACGGAATTGCAACCAGTTGATATACATTCTTGTATTTCCGCACACATCCGTTGCAGTATATTTCCTCCGGATCAACACTTCACCAGGACAACTGGGCATAGCCGTCGAATCTTCATAGCTCACACTTACCGAGCCACAAGCATCCATGCCCGGTGGTAATGTCACTGGCAATGGATCTGTACAATTGTACGTTATCGTATCTCCATCCACCAGGTCCGGTATCGTCGGTGCTATCGTGTCTTTTACACGGATCAATTGTATTGCTGTATCCCGGTTACCACAAGCGTCCACACCTATCCATCTCCTATTGATTGTATAATCACAAGAGTACGGCTCCGGTATATCCTGGGCAAAAGCTATCCGCAATACGCCATCACAGTCATCACGGTACATCAAAGGCATTGGCAATGGAACATTAAATGGACAACCCACCAACGTATCTGCCGGGGCTGACGGCAGCACTGGTGGGATCGTATCGATAACAACAAACGCACCTTCAGTCGTGTCTGCATTCCCGCATTCGTCTCTGGCTATAAACAACACCCGGTCGGTCCTTGTCCTGCCACACCCTGGTGTACGTTCAATTAGTGTAGTATCCCAGGTATAACCTCCACATCCATCCGATGCTATGGCACCTGCATGGTTGTCAATCCAATTCTTAAATGCTGCATTATTACCATTACCGTCACACTGTACAGTGTCATTTATTGCAGCAACCGTAATCGTTGGAATGGTCGTATCCTGAATGGTGATCAGTTGTGTACAGGATGTATTGTTGCCACAAGCATCGGTTGCCGTCCAGATGCGATTTATTGTGTAAGTGCCTCCACAATCACTGGTAAGTGAATTACGATACGTAATGGTCGGTATAACGCAAAGATCTAATGCACTTGGAATTCCAGTATTCGTAATGCTTGTATCTGCCGGGCAGTTTAATGTTACATCTGCTGGACAAGTGATCGTGGGTGGCGTCGTGTCCTGTATCGTGATCAGCTGTTCGCAAGCGCTGTTGTTGCCACAGGCATCGATCGCAAGCCAGGTCCGTACAACCTGGTAGGTCGTTCCGCAGTCTATTGTCACTGCATCGCTGTAGCTGATTGTAGTATTGCTGCAGGCATCGGTTGAAGTAGCCACTCCCGTGTTGATTGTGCTCGTGTCTGCCGGGCAGTCTAACGTGATGTCTGCCGGACAAGTGATCGCAGGTCTGGTGGTGTCCTGTACTGTGATCATTTGATCGCAGCTGCTGCTGTTGCCACAAGCATCAACCGCAAGCCATGTCCTCACAACATGGTAGGTCGTGCCGCAGTCTGCTGTTACAGCATCGCTGTAACTGATCGTGACACTGCTGCATGCATCTGTAGCCGAAGCTATTCCCGTGGTCGTTGTTGTAGTATCTGCAGGACAATTCAATGTGATGTCTACCGGGCAGGTGATCTCAGGTCTGGTCGTATCCTGGACTATGATCATTTGATCGCATCTGTTGCTGTTGCCACACGCATCAACCGCCAACCAAGTCCTCACAACATGGTAGGTCGTTCCACAGTCTGTCGTTACCACATCGCTGTAACTGATCGTGACACTGCTGCAGGCATCGGTGGCTGTAGCTACTCCCGTTGTTGTTGTGGTCGTATCCGCCGGGCAGTTTAATGTGATGTCTGCCGGGCAGGTGATCGCCGGTCTGGTGGTATCCTGCACTGTGATCATTTGATCGCAAACGCTGCTGTTGCCACACGCATCAACTGCAAGCCACGTCCTCACAACATGGTAGGTGGTGCCGCAGTCGGTTGTCACCGCATCGCTGTAACTGATCGTGACACTGCTGCAGGCATCCATTGCCGTGGCTACTCCCGTGGTCGTTGTTGTAGTATCTGCAGGACAATTCAAAGTTATATCTACCGGGCAGGTAATCACCGGTCTGGTGGTATCCTGTACCGTGATCATTTGGTCGCAACTGCTGCTGTTGCCACACGCATCAACCGCCAACCAATTCCTCACAACATGGTAGGTCGTTCCACAGTCTGTCGTTACTGCATCGCTGTAGCTGATCGTGATGCTGCTGCAAGCATCCGTCGCTGTAGCTACTCCCGTGGTCGTTGTTGTAGTATCTGCAGGACAATTCAATGTTATATCTACCGGGCAGGTGATCACCGGTCTGGTGGTATCCTGGACTATGATCATTTGATCGCATCTGTTGCTGTTGCCACACGCATCAACCGCCACCCAAGTCCTCACAACATGGTAGGTCGTTCCACAGTCTGTCGTTACTGCATCGCTGTAGCTGATCGTGATGCTGCTGCAAGCATCCGTCGCTGTAACTACTCCCGTGGTCGTTGTTGTAGTATCTGCAGGACAATTCAATGTTATGTCTGCCGGGCAGGTGATCGCAGGTCTGGTGGTGTCCTGTACTGTGATCAGTTGGTCGCAACTGCTGCTATTTCCACACGCATCTACTGCCAACCACGTCCTCACAACATGGTAAGTCGTACCACAGTCCGCCGTTACTGCATCACTGTAACTGATCGTGATGCTGCTGCAAGCATCCGTCGCTGTAGCTACTCCCGTGGTCGTTGTTGTAGTGTCTGCAGGACAATTCAATGTTATGTCTGCCGGGCAAGTGATCGCAGGTCTGGTGGTGTCCTGTATAGTGATCAGCTGATCGCAA
Organism: Lewinellaceae bacterium; assembly: GCA_020636135.1. Lineage (NCBI taxonomy): Bacteria > Pseudomonadati > Bacteroidota > Saprospiria > Saprospirales > Lewinellaceae > Lewinellaceae bacterium. The sequence goes on along the minus strand of JACJYK010000001.1, from coordinate 518,857 downwards.
GCACTGCTGTTGCCGCAAGCATCTACTGCCAGCCACGTCCTCACAACATGGTAGGTCGTGCCGCAGTCCGTCGTTACCGCATCGCTGTAACTGATCGTAATGCTGCTACAGGCATCCGTTGCTGTGGCTACTCCAGTGGTCGCCGTGGTCGTATCCGCCGGACAGTTTAAAGTGATGGCTGCCGGGCAAGTGATCTCAGGTCTGGTCGTATCCTGTACCGTGATCAGTTGATCACAACTGTTGCTGTTGCCACACGCATCTACTGCCAACCACGTCCTCACAACATGGTAGGTCGTGCCACAATCTGTCGTCACCGCATCACTGTAACTGATCGTAACACTGCTGCAGGCATCCGTAGCGGTAGCTACACCCGTGGTTCCTGTTGTGGTATCTGCCGGACAATCTAAGGTGATATCTACCGGGCAGGTAATCTCTGGTGGTGTCGTGTCCCGGAACTGCAACCAGTTGATGTATACCCTCTCATTTCCACACACATCCGTAGCTGTGTACTTCCTCCGGATCAACTCTTCACCCGGACAGCTCGGTGTGGCCGTCGAATCTTCATAGCCTACACTCACCGGTCCACACGCATCCATCCCCGATGGAACCGTGGTTGGTAATGGATCCGTACAATCGTATCTGATCGTATCTCCATCCACCAATCCCGGTATCTCCGGTGCTATCGTGTCTTTGACCCGGATCAGCTGGATGATCGTATCCCGGTTGCCACAGGCATCCACTCCGATCCAGCTCCGTGTAATCGTATAATCACAGGAATAGGGTTCCCTCATATCCTGAGCAAACGCTATCCGCAATACTCCGTCACATGCATCACGGTACAACACCGGCGCAGGTAACGGTACCTGTACAGGACAGCCTACCACCGTATCCCGTGGAGCCGCCGGCATCACCGGAGCGATCGTATCGATGATCACAAACAATCCTTCCGTCGTATCTGCATTACCGCATGCATCTCTCGCTATAAACAACACCCGGTCTATCCGTGTCTTGCCGCAACCCGGTGTTCGGGACACCAGCGTCGTATCCCATATAAAACTTCCACACCCATCCGATGCCATCGCTCCTCCGTTGTTGTCGATCCAGCTCATATAGGCGGTTGCATTACCACTGCCGTCGCACTGTACCGTGTCATTCATCGCAGGTACTGTAATCGTGGGACTGGTCGTATCCTGGACAATGATTAGCTGGTCACAACTGTTGCTATTGCCACAAGCATCAACTGCAAGCCATGTCCTTACAACATGATAGGTTGTACCACAATCCGCCGTCACTGCATCACTGTAACTGATCGTGACACTGCTGCAGGCATCCGTAGCCGTAGCGACTCCCGTGTTGGTTGTGCTCGTATCCGCCGGGCAGTTTAAGGTGATGTCTGCCGGGCAGGTGATCACCGGTCTAGTGGTATCCTGTATAGTGATCAGCTGATCGCAAGCGCTGCTGTTGCCACAGGCATCAACCGCCAGCCACGTACGCACAACATGGTAGGTCGTGCCGCAGTCTGTCGTTACTGCATCACTGTAACTGATCGTGATGCTGCTGCAAGCATCCGTCGCTGTAGCTACTCCCGTGGTCGTTGTTGTAGTATCTGCAGGACAATTCAATGTTATATCTACCGGGCAGGTGATTGCAGGTCTGGTGGTATCCTGGACGGTGATCAGCTGATCACAGCTGCTGCTGTTGCCACACGCATCAATCGCCAACCACGTCCGTACCACGTGGTAGGTTGTGCCGCAGTCTGTCGTTACTGCATCATTGTAACTGATCGTAATACTACTGCAGGCATCTGTAGCCGTGGCTACTCCCGTGGTTCCTGTGGTGGTATCTGCAGGACAGTTTAACGTAATATCTACCGGGCAAGTGATCTCTGGTTTTGTAGTATCCTGTACCGTGATCAGTTGATCACAGCTTCTGCTATTACCACACGCATCAACTGCAAGCCACGTCCTCACAACATGATAGGTCGTGCCACAGTCTGTCGTTACTGCATCATTGTAACTGATCGTAATACTGCTGCAAGCATCCGTCGCTGTAGCTACTCCCGTGGTTCCTGTGGTGGTATCTGCAGGACAGTTTAACGTAATATCTACCGGGCAAGTGATCTCTGGTTTTGTAGTATCCTGTACCGTGATCAGTTGATCACAGCTTCTGCTGTTGCCACACGCATCCACTGCAAGCCACGTCCGTACGACGTGGTAAGTTGTACCACAGTCCGTCGTCACCGCATCGCTGTAGCTGATCGTGATGCTGCTGCAAGCATCGGTAGCTGTAGCTACTCCCGTCGTTCCTGTTGCAGTATCTGCCGGGCAGTCTAATGTCACATCTGCCGGGCAGGTGATCTCTGGTGAGGTCGTATCCTGGACCGTGATCAGCTGATCACAGCTGCTGCTGTTGCCGCACGCATCCACCGCCAGCCACGTACGCACGACATGATAGATTGTTCCACAGTCTGTTGTTACCGCATCGCTGTAACTGATCGTTATGCTGCTACAGGCATCGGTGGCCGTAGCTACTCCCGTGATTCCTGTGGTAGTATCAGCCGGGCAGTTTAATGTGATATCTGCCGGACAGGTGATCACCGGTCTGGTCGTATCCTGTATTGTGATCATTTGATCACAACTACTACTATTCCCGCACGCATCTACTGCCAGCCAGGTCCTTACAACATGGTAAGTTGTACCGCAATCCGTCATTACTGCGTCGCTGTAGCTGATCGTGACACTGCTGCAGGCATCGGTAGCCGTAGCTACTCCCGTTGTTGCCGTGCTCGTATCCGCCGGGCAGTCTAAGGTCACATCGGCCGGGCAGGTAATCTCTGGTGGTGTCGTGTCACGGAACTGCAACCAGTTGATGTATATCCTCTCATTTCCACACACATCCGTAGCTGTGTACTTCCTGCGGATCAACTCCTCACCCGGACAGCTCGGTGTGGCCGTCGAATCTTCGTAACCTACACTCACCGGTCCACACGCATCCATGCCCGATGGCACCGTGGTTGGTAATGGATCCGTACAATCGTATCTGATCGTATCTCCATCCACCAATCCCGGTATCTCCGGTGCTATCGTGTCTTTGACCCGGATCAGCTGGATGATCGTATCCCGGTTGCCACAGGCATCCACTCCGATCCAGCTCCGTGTAATCGTATAATCACAGGAATAAGGCTCCCTCATATCCTGAGCAAACGCTATCCGCAATACTCCGTCGCACGCATCCCGGTACAACAGCGGCGCAGGTAACGGTACCTGAACCGGACAACCTACCACCGTATCCCGTGGAGCCGCCGGCATCACCGGAGCTATCGTATCGATGATCACAAACAATCCTTCCGTGGTGTCTGCATTACCACATTCGTCTCTGGCTATAAACAACACCCGGTCTATCCGTGTCTTCCCACATCCCGGTGTTCTCATTATCAAAGTTGTATCCCAGGTATAACCTCCACAACCATCTGATGCTATTGCTCCTCCATGGTTGTCGATCCAGGATTTATATGCAGTTGTATTACCAGTGCCGTCACACTGAACTGTATCATTCATCGCGACAACTGTAATCGTGGGAATTGTCGTATCCTGGACTGTGATCAGTTGCGTACAGGTTGTACTGTTGCCACAAACATCTGTTGCCATCCAGACACGATTTATTGTATATGTTCCTCCACAATCACTGGTGAGTGAATTAACATAAGATATAACCGGGATTAGGGAACACATATCCGTTGCGCCAGCAATTCCGGTATTTGCAATACTTGTATCTGCTGGACAATTCAGGATGGTATCTACAGGACACGTGATGTTTGGAGGTGTGGTGTCCTGTACCGTGATCAACTGGTCGCAGCTGCTGCTGTTGCCACAAGCATCAACCGCAAGCCAGGTCCTCACAACATGGTAGGTCGTGCCACAGTCTGCTGTTACAGCATCGCTGTAACTGATCGTAATGCTGCTACAAGCATCGGTGGCTGTAGCTACTCCCGTGGTCGCCGTGGTCGTATCCGCCGGACAATCCAAGGTGATGTCTGCCGGGCAAGTGATCGCAGGTCTGGTCGTGTCCTGTACTGTGATCAGCTGATCACAGCTGCTGCTGTTGCCACACGCATCAACTGCCAGCCAGGTACGTTCGACGTGGTAAGTTGTACTACAGTCCGTCGTCACCGCATCGCTGTAACTGATCGTGATGCTACTGCAGGCATTCGTTGCCGTAGCTACTCCCGTTGTTGCCGTGGTCGTATCCGCTGGGCAATCTAACGTGATGTCCGCCGGGCAAGTAATATCTGGTTTTGTAGTATCCTGTACCGTGATAAGCTGATCGCAAGCGCTGCTGTTGCCACACGCATCGACCGCCAGCCACGTCCTCACAACATGGTAGGTCGTGCCGCAGTCCGTCGTTACCGCATCGCTGTAACTGATCGTAATGCTGCTACAGGCATCCGTTGCTGTGGCTACTCCAGTGGTCGCCGTGGTCGTATCCGCTGGACAGTTTAACGTAATATCTGTCGGGCAGGTGATCTCTGGTCTGGTGGTGTCCTGTATCGTGATCAGTTGGTCGCAAGCGCTGCTGTTGCCGCACGCATCGACCGCCAGCCACGTCCTTACGACGTGGTAGGTGGTGCCACAATCTGCTGTCACCGCATCGCTGTAACTGATCGTGATGCTGCTGCAGGCATCCATGGCCGTAGCTACTCCCGTTGTTGCCGTGGTCGTATCCGCTGGGCAATCTAACGTGATGCCTGCCGGACAGGTGATCACCGGTCTGGTGGTATCCTGTACCGTGATCAGCTGGTCACAACTCTTGCTGTTGCCACACGCATCTACTGCCAGCCACGTCCGTACGACGTGGTAGGTGGTGCCACAATCTGCTGTCACCGCATCGCTGTAACTGATCGTGACACTGCTGCAGGCATCCGTAGCTGTAGCTACTCCCGTTGTTGCCGTGGTCGTATCCGCTGGGCAATCTAACGTGATGTCCGCCGGGCAAGTAATCTCAGGTTTTGTAGTATCCTGTACCGTGATAAGCTGATCGCAAGCGCTGCTGTTGCCACACGCATCGACCGCCAGCCACGTCCTTACGACGTGGTAGGTGGTGCCACAATCCGTCGTTACCGCATCGCTGTAACTGATCGTAACACTGCTACAGGCATCGGTGGCTGTAGCTACTCCGGTGGTCGCCGTGGTCGTATCCGCCGGGCAGTCTAACGTGATGTCTGCCGGGCAAGTGATCATAGGTCTGGTGGTATCCTGTACAATGATCAGCTGATCGCAACTGCTGCTGTTGCCGCAAGCATCAACTGCAAGCCACGTCCTCACAACATGATAGGTGGTTCCGCAGTCCGCCGTTACTGCATCGCTGTAACTGATCATGACACTGCTGCAGGCATCCGTGGCCGTAGCTACTCCCGTTGTTCCTGTGGTGGTATCTGCCGGACAATCTAACGTGATATCTGCCGGACAGGTGATCACCGGTCTGGTCGTATCCTGTATTGTGATCATTTGATCACAACTACTACTATTCCCGCACGCATCTACTGCCAGCCAGGTCCTTACAACATGGTAAGTTGTACCGCAATCCGTCATTACCGCATCACTGTAACTGATCGTAATGCTGCTACAGGCATCCGTAGCCGTAGCTACTCCCGTGTTGGTTGTGCTCGTATCTGCTGGACAGTCTAAAGTAATATCTACCGGGCAAGTAATCTCAGGTCTGGTCGTATCCCGGAATTGTAGCCAGTTGATGTATATCCTCGTATTTCCACACACATCCGTAGCTGTGTACTTCCTCCGTATCAACTCTTCACCCGGACAGCTCGGTGTGGCCGTCGAATCTTCGTAACCTACACTCACCGGTCCACACGCATCCATGCCCGATGGAACCGTGGTCGGTAATGGATCCGTACAATCGTATCTGATCGTATCTCCATCCACCAATCCCGGAATCTCCGGTGCTATCGTGTCTTTGACCCGGATCAGCTGGATGATCGTATCCTGGTTGCCACAGGCATCCACTCCGATCCAGCTCCGTGTAATCGTATAATCACAGGAATAGGACTCCCTCATATCCTGAGCAAACGCTATCCGCAATACTCCGTCACATGCATCACGGTACAACACCGGCGCAGGTAACGGTACCTGTACCGGACAACCTACCACCGTATCCCGTGGAGCCGCCGGCATCACCGGAGCTATCGTATCGATGATCACAAACAATCCTTCCGTCGTATCAGCATTACCGCATTCATCTCTCGCTATGAACAACACCCGGTCTATCCGTGTCTTCCCACATCCCGGTGTGCGGGACACCAGCGTCGTATCCCATATAAAACTCCCACATCCATCCGATGCCATTGCACCTCCATGGTTGTCGATCCAGCTCATATAGGCGGTTGCATTACCACTGCCGTCGCACTGCACCGTGTCATTCATCGCAGGTACCGTAATCGTGGGACTGGTCGTATCCTGGACAATGATTAGCTGGTCACAACTGTTGCTATTGCCACAAGCATCAACTGCAAGCCATGTCCTCACAACCTGGTAGGTGGTTCCGCAGTCTGCTGTCACTGCATCACTGTAACTGATCGTGATGCTGCTACACCCATCCATGGCCGTAGCTACTCCCGTTGTTCCTGTTGTAGTATCCGCCGGACAGTTTAACGTAATATCTGTCGGGCAAGTGATCTCAGGTCTGGTGGTGTCCTGTATCGTGATCATTTGATCACAACTGTTACTGTTGCCACAAGCATCAACTGCCAGCCATGTCCTCACAACATGGTAGGTCGTGCCGCAGTCTGTTGTCACTGCATCACTGTAACTGATCGTAACACTGTTGCAAGCATCCGTAGCCATAGCGACTCCCGTGGTTCCTGTGGTCGTATCCGCTGGACAGTCTAACGTAATATCTACCGGGCAGGTAATCACCGGTCTGGTCGTATCCTGTACTGTTATAAGTTGATCACAGCTGCTACTGTTGCCGCAGGCATCAACTGCCAGCCAGGTACGTACAACATGATAGGTCGTACCACAGTCTGTCGTCACCGCATCACTGTAACTGATCGTAATACTGCTACAGGCATCGGTAGCGGTAGCTACTCCCGTGTTGGTTGTGCTCGTATCCGCCGGGCAGTTTAACGTGATGTCTGCCGGGCAGGTGATCACCGGTCTGGTCGTATCCTGTACCGTGATCATTTGATCGCAACTGCTGCTGTTGCCACACGCATCAACTGCCAGCCACGTCCTTACGACGTGGTAGGTGGTTCCGCAATCTGCCGTCACCGCATCACTGTAACTGATCGTGATGCTGCTGCAGGCATCGGTGGCCGTAGCTACTCCCGTTGTTGCCGTGGTCGTATCCGCAGGGCAGTTTAATGTGATGTCTGCCGGACAAGTGATCTCTGGTGGTGTCGTGTCACGGAACTGCAACCAGTTGATGTATACCCGCTCATTGCCACACACATCCGTAGCTGTGTACTTCCTTCGGATCAACTCTTCACCCGGACAGCTCGGTGTGGCCGTCGAATCTTCATAGCCTACACTCACCGGTCCACACGCATCCATGCCCGGTGGCACCGTGGTTGGTAATGGATCCGTACAATCGTATCTGATCGTATCTCCATCCACCAATCCCGGAATCTCCGGTGCTATCGTGTCTTTGACCCGGATCAGCTGCACGATTGTATCCCGGTTGCCACAGGCATCCACTCCGATCCAGCTCCGTGTAATCGTATAATCACAGGAATAGGACTCCCTCATATCCTGAGCAAACGCTATCCGCAATACTCCGTCACATGCATCCCGGTACAACACCGGCGCAGGTAACGGTACCTGTACAGGACAACCTACCACCGTATCCCGCGGAGCCGCCGGCATCACCGGAGCTATCGTATCGATGATCACAAACAATCCTTCCGTGGTGTCTGCATTACCACATTCATCTCTCGCTATGAACAACACCCGGTCTATCCGTGTCTTCCCACATCCCGGTGTTCGTGACACCAGCGTCGTATCCCATATAAAACTCCCACATCCATCCGATGCCATTGCACCTCCATGGTTGTCGATCCAGGATTTATATGCAGTTGTATTACCAGTGCCGTCACACTGAACTGTATCATTCATCGCGACAACTGTAATCGTGGGAATTATCGTATCCTGGACTGTGATCAGTTGCGTACAGGTTGTACTGTTACCACAAACATCTGTTGCCATCCAGACACGATTTATCGTATATGTTCCTCCACAATCACTAGTGAGTGAATTAACATAAGATATAACCGGGATTAGGGAACACATATCCGTTGCACCAGCAATTCCGGTATTTGCAATACTCGTATCCGCCGGACAGTCTAATGTCACATCAGCCGGGCAGGTGATCATCGGTCGGGTGGTATCCTGGACAGTGATCATTTGATCACAGCTGCTGCTGTTACCACACGCATCTGCTGCCAGCCACGTCCGCACAACATGATAGGTCGTGCCACAATCCGCCGTTACCGCATCGCTGTAACTGATCGTAATGCTGCTACAGGCATCGGTGGCCGTAGCTACTCCCGTTGTTGCCGTGCTCGTATCCGCCGGACAATCCAAGGTGATGTCTGCCGGGCAAGTGATCGCAGGTCTGGTCGTGTCCTGTACTGTGATCAGCTGATCACAGCTGCTGCTGTTGCCACACGCATCAACTGCCAGCCAGGTACGTTCGACGTGGTAAGTTGTACCACAGTCCGTCGTCACCGCATCGCTGTAGCTGATCGTGATGCTGCTGCAAGCATCGGTAGCGGTAGCTACTCCCGTCGTTCCTGTTGCAGTATCTGCCGGGCAGTCTAATGTCACATCCGCCGGGCAGGTGATCTCTGGTTTTGTAGTATCCTGTACCGTGATCAGTTGGTCGCAAGCGCTGCTATTGCCACACGCATCAACTGCCAGCCACGTCCTCACAACATAGTAGGTTGTGCCACAATCTGCTGTCACCGCATCGCTGTAGCTGATCGTGATGCTGCTGCAAGCATCGGTAGCGGTAGCTACTCCCGTCGTTCCTGTTGCAGTATCTGCCGGGCAGTCTAATGTCACATCCGCCGGGCAAGTAATCTCTGGTTTTGTAGTATCCTGTACCGTGATAAGCTGATCGCAAGCGCTGCTGTTGCCACACGCATCTACTGCTAGCCACGTCCTCACAACATGGTAGGTTGTGCCACAATCTGCTGTTACCGCATCACTGTAACTGATCGTGACACTGCTGCAGGCATCCGTAGCTGTAGCTACTCCCGTGTTGGTGGTACTCGTATCTGCTGGACAGTCTAATGTCACATTACCCGGGCAAGTGATCACCGGTCTGGTAGTATCCTGTACCGTGATAAGCTGATCGCAAGCGCTGCTGTTGCCACACGCATCGACCGCCAGCCACGTCCTTACGACGTGGTAGGTGGTGCCACAATCCGTCGTTACCGCATCGCTGTAACTGATCGTAACACTGCTGCAGGCATCCGTGGCCGTAGCTACTCCCGTGTTGGTAGTGCTCGTATCAGCCGGGCAATCTAACGTGATGTCTGCCGGGCAAGTGATCATAGGTCTGGTGGTATCCTGTACAATGATCAGCTGATCGCAACTGCTGCTGTTGCCGCAAGCATCAACTGCAAGCCACGTCCTCACAACATGATAGGTGGTTCCGCAGTCCGCCGTTACTGCATCACTGTAACTGATCATGACACTGCTGCAGGCATCCGTGGCCGTAGCTACTCTCGTCGTTCCTGTGGTGGTATCTGCCGGACAATCTACCGTGATATCTGACGGGCAGGTGATCACCGGTCTGGTCGTATCCTGTACCGTGATCAGCTGGTCACAAGCGCTGCTATTACCGCAAGCATCGACCGCCAGCCACGTCCTTACAACATGATAGGTCGTTCCACATTCTGCTGTTACCGCATCGCTGTAACTGATCGTGATACTGCTGCAGGCATCCGTCGCCGTAGCAACTCCAGTGGTCGTTGTTGTTGTATCCGCCGGACAGTCTAATGTGATGTCTGCCGGACAAGTGATCTCTGGTCTGGTCGTATCCCGGAATTGTAGCCAGTTGATGTATATCCTCTCATTTCCACACACATCCGTAGCTGTGTACTTCCTTCGGATCAACTCTTCACCCGGACAGCTCGGTGTGGCCGTTGAATCTTCATAGCCTACACTCACCGGTCCACACGCATCCATGCCCGATGGCACCGTGGTTGGTAATGGATCCGTACAATCGTATCTGATCGTATCTCCATCCACCAATCCCGGTATCTCCGGTGCTATCGTGTCTTTGACCCGGATCAGCTGGATGATCGTATCCCGGTTGCCACAGGCATCCACTCCGATCCAGCTCCGTGTAATCGTATAATCACAGGAATAGGGCTCCCTCATATCCTGAGCAAAAGCTATCCGCAATACTCCGTCACATGCATCCCGGTACAACACCGGCGCAGGTAACGGTACCTGTACAGGACAGCCTACCACCGTATCCCGTGGAGCCGCCGGCATCATCCAGCCTCGTAACGCAAAACAATCCTTCCCTGTACTGTCTCATTAATCATCTGTATGTGAAGAGGATGTAAGCCCATTTCGCCATAGGGACGATCCCTTCCGTGGTGTCTGCATTACCGCATTCATCTCTCGCTATAAACAACACCAAAACATCCCGGTGTGCGGGACACCAGCGTCGTATCCCATATAAAACTCCCACACCCATCCGATGCCATCGCTCCTCCATGGTTGTCGATCCAGCTCATATAGGCTATCGTATTGCCAACCCCATCACACTGTACTGTGTCATTAATCGCAGTTACTGTAATCGTGGGACTGGTCGTATCCTGGACAATGATTAGCTGGTCACAACTGTTGCTATTGCCACACGCATCCACTGCCAGCCATGTCCTCACAACATGATAGGTCGTGCCACAGTCCGTCGTTACCGCATCGCTGTAGCTGATCGTGATGCTGCTGCAGGCATCTGTTGCCGTAGCTATTCCCGTTGTTCCTGTTGTGGTATCCCCCGGGCAGTTTAACGTGATGTCTGCCGGACAGGTGATCACCGGTCTGGTCGTATCCTGTACCGTGATCAGTTGATCGCAACTGCTGCTGTTGCCACACGCATCTACTGCAAGCCAGGTCCTTACGACATGATAGGTCGTTCCGCAATCCGCCGTTACCGCATCGCTGTAACTGATCGTGACACTGCTGCAGGCATCCGTGGCTGTAGCTACTCCCGTTGTTCCTGTTGTGGTATCTGCCGGGCAGTTTAATGTGATGTCTGCCGGACAGGTGATCACCGGCCTGGTCGTATCCTGTACAATGATCAGCTGATCGCAACTGCTGCTGTTGTCGCAAACATCCACTGCCAGCCATGTCCTCACAACCTGGTAGGTGGTTCCGCAGTCTGCTGTCACTGCATCACTGTAACTGATCGTAACACTGTTGCAAGCATCCGTAGCCGTAGCAACTCCCGTGTTGGTAGTGCTCGTATCAGCCGGGCAGTCTAACGTGATGTCTGCCGGGCAAGTGATAACTGGTTTTATAGTATCCTGTACCGTGATCAGTTGATCACAGCTTCTGCTGTTGCCACACGCATCCACTGCAAGCCAGGTCCGTACAACGTGGTAAGTTGTACCACATTCTGTCGTTACCGCATCGCTGTAACTGATCGTGATACTGCTACAGGCATCTGTTGCCGTAGCTATTCCCGTTGTTCCTGTTGTGGTATCCCCCGGACAATCTAACGTAATATCTACCGGACAAGTGATCTCTGGTCTGGTGGTGTCCTGTACCGTGATCAACTGGTCACAACTGTTGCTATTGCCACAAGCATCAACTGCAAACCAGGTCCTCACAACCTGGTAGGTGGTTCCGCAGTCTGTTGTTACCGCATCACTGTAACTGATCGTAATGCTGCTACAAGCATCGGTGGCTGTAGCTACTCCGGTGGTCGCCGTGGTCGTATCCGCCGGACAATCCAAGGTGATGTCTGCCGGGCAAGTGATCGCAGGTCTGGTCGTGTCCTGTACTGTGATCAGCTGGTCACAGCTGCTGCTGTTGCCACACGCATCAACTGCCAGCCACGTCCGTACAACATGATAGGTCGTCCCGCAGTCTGTCGTTACCGCATCACTGTAACTGATCGTTATGCTGCTACAGGCATCCATGGCCGTAGCTACTCCCGTCGTTCCTGTGGTAGTATCAGCCGGGCAGTTTAACGTAATATCTATTGGACAAGTGATCGTGGGTCTGGTGGTATCCTGTACCGTGATCAGCTGGTCACAACTGTTACTATTGCCACAAGCATCGACCGCCAGCCACGTCCTCACAACATGATAGGTGGTTCCGCAGTCTGTTGTCACTGCATCACTGTAACTGATCGTGACACTGCTACAGGCATCGGTGGCCGTAGCTACTCCCGTCGTTCCTGTTGTAGTATCCGCCGGGCAGTCTAACGTCACATCTGCCGGGCAAGTAATCTCTGGTGGGGTCGTGTCACGGAACTGCAACCAGTTGATGTATATCCTCTCATTTCCACACACATCCGTAGCTGTGTACTTCCTCCGGATCAACTCTTCACCCGGACAGCTCGGTGTGGCCGTCGAATCTTCATAGCCTACACTCACCGGTCCACACGCATCCATGCCCGGTGGCACCGTGGTTGGTAATACATCCGTACAATCGTATCTGATCGTATCTCCATCCACCAATCCCGGTATCTCCGGTGCTATCGTGTCTTTGACCCGGATCAACTGTACGATCGTATCCCGGTTGCCACACGCATCCACTCCGATCCAGCTCCGTGTAATCGTATAATCACAGGAATAGGGCTCCCTCATATCCTGAGCAAAAGCTATCCGCAATACTCCGTCACATGCATCCCGGTACAACACCGGCGCAGGTAACGGTACCTGTACCGGACAGCCTACCACCGTATCCCGTGGAGCCGCCGGCATCACCGGAGCTATCGTATCGATGATCACAAACAATCCTTCCGTCGTATCTGCATTACCGCATGCATCTCTCGCTATAAACAACACCCGGTCTATCCGCGTCTTCCCACATCCTGGTGTGCGGGACACCAGCGTCGTATCCCATATAAAGCTCCCACAGCCATCCGATGCCATTGCACCTCCATGGTTGTCGATCCAGCTCATAAAGGCTATCGTATTGCCACCCCCATCACACTGTACGGTGTCATTCATCGCAGTTACTGTAATTGTGGGACTGGTCGTATCCTGGACAATGATTAGCTGGTCACAACTGTTGCTATTGCCACAAGCATCGACCGCCAGCCACGTCCTCAAGACATGATAGGTCGTGCCACAGTCTGTCGTTAACGCATCGCTGTAACTGATCGTGACACTGCTGCAGGCATCCATGGCCGTAGCTATTCCCGTTGTTCCGGTGGTAGTATCTGCCGGACAATCTAAGGTGATGTCTGCCGGACAAGTGATCGCAGGTTTGGTGGTATCCTGCACTGTAATCAGCTGATCACAAGCGCTGCTATTCCCACAAGCATCGACCGCTAACCAGGTCCTTACGACATGATAGGTGGTCCCGCAGTCTGTTGTCACTGCATCACTGTAACTGATCGTGACACTGCTACAGGCATCGGTAGCCGTAGCTATTCCCGTTGTTCCGGTGGTCGTATCCGCCGGACAGTCTAACGTGATGACTGCCGGACAGGTGATCACCGGTCTGGTCGTATCCTGTACCGTGATCAGTTGGTCGCAACTGCTGCTGTTGCCACAAGCATCCACCGCCAGCCACGTCCTCACAACATGATAGGTGGTTCCACAATCCACCGTCACCGCATCACTGTAACTGATCGTGACACTGCTGCATGCATCTGTAGCCGTAGCTACTCCCGTTGTTCCTCTTGTCGTATCCGCCGGACAATCCAAAGTAATATCTACCGGGCAGGTAATCATAGGTCTGGTAGTATCCTGAACCGTGATCATTTGATCACAACTGTTGCTATTGCCACAAGCATCAACTGCAAGCCATGTCCTCACAACATGATAGGTGGTTCCGCAGTCTGTTGTCACTGCATCACTGTAACTGATCGTGACACTGCTGCAGGCATCCGTGGCTGTAGCTACTCCCGTGGTCGCCGTGGTCGTATCCGCCGGACAATCCAAGGTGATGTCTGACGGGCAAGTGATCATAGGTCTGGTCGTATCCTGTACCGTGATCAGCTGGTCGCAGCTGCTGCTATTGCCACACGCATCCACTGCAAGCCACGTCCTCACAACATGGTAGGTCGTTCCACAGTCTGTCGTTACTGCATCGCTGTAGCTGATCGTAATGCTGCTACAAGCATCCGTCGCTGTAGCTACTCCCGTGGTCGTTGTTGTAGTATCTGCAGGACAATTCAATGTTATGTCTGCCGGGCAGGTGATCGCAGGTCTGGTGGTGTCCTGTACCGTGATCAGTTGGTCGCAACTGCTGCTATTTCCACACGCATCTACTGCCAACCACGTCCTCACAACATGGTAAGTCGTACCACAGTCCGCCGTTACTGCATCACTGTAACTGATCGTGATGCTGCTGCAAGCATCCGTCGCTGTAGCTACTCCCGTGGTCGTTGTTGTAGTGTCTGCAGGACAATTCAATGTTATGTCTGCCCGGCAAGTGATCGCAGGTCTGGTGGTGTCCTGTATAGTGATCAGCTGATCGCAAGCGCTGCTGTTGCCGCAAGCATCGACCGCCAGCCACGTCCTCACCACCTGGTAAGTAGTGCCACAGTCCGTCGTTACCGCATCGCTGTAACTGATCGTGATGCTGCTACAGGCATCCGTCGCCGTAGCTACTCCCGTGTTAGTGGTACTGGTGTCCGCAGGACAGTCTAAAGTAATGTCTATTGGACAGGTGATTACCGGTGGCGTCGTGTCAACAATGATAAATCTGGCACCAACGCTATCTGCATTACCGCATTTATCAGTAGCAATAAATAACACACTATCAATCCGTGTTGAACCACAACCAGATATCGAACTTACAAGTGAATAAGTCCATATAACAGAGTCACAGTCATCACTAGCAATTGCCCGACCATTCAAATCAACCCAGCTACTAAAATCAGCTGAATTATTTAATCCATCGCACTCTACTATTGTATCAAGAGGAGGTATTATGGTCGGTGGAACAGTGTCCAAAATTTGAAAGATCTGATCACAACTATCCAAATTACCACAAGCATCTAAAGCATACCATCTGCGCGTAAACTCAGATAAGCCATCGATGCATCCAGAAATAATTATATCTCTATAATACACAATTGGATTTGAATCATAATCGTCAACAACTATTGGAATACCCAAGGCAGTGGCACTTGTGTCATCACCACAAGTTAATACGGAGTCAATGTTGCAAGGACTACAATTAACCATGTACCCCGCATTATAATTATTTATATCAAAAAAACCATTCGCGTCGCAAATATGGAGTTCTCCGGCAATAGTTAAAGAAGAATTTAATTCGGAATATGTTACACTCATAAAAGAACAACCATCAATGGAAATAGCTCCGTTCAGTATTCCACCCCCAGCATAAATTGCACTTTTGTTTCTAAAATCAGAAACAGAACCATTTTGCAAAGTGATATTGCTGACAACAGTAATTAAACCACTATTTTGAAATAAATTATTCAACGACATAGTGTTATTAACGTCAATCTCACAGTAATTATTAATGATGCTTTGTCCATTTCCATTCATATTATGGTCGACATAAATTGAACCATAATTATTCAATGCGCCATTTACAATTAAATTATTTCCGAAGGAAGCATTTCCAGTATTGATAAATAAAGATGTAGAAGTATTAATATTTGCGTTCCCATTTGCAATAAGTGTACCGTGGTTTTCAATTGTCCCTTGGCAAGTCAGATTCTGAAATGTAACAGTGCCGTAATTTTTAAATATTGAGCCTGAGTTATTAAAATTAATATTATTGAATGATGCAGTCCCTAATAGAATAACAGTTCCATTATTTAATGTAAAGTTTGAAGGTGTCATATTACCACAAACAACTAATGTACCACCATCCACTGTAACATTTCCAGTAAAGGATGTACTAGCAGAAATGCATACCTTCATCCCGGAGCTTACCGTAACTGTGCCATTTCCGGAAATTGTAGTTGAACAACTGTTACAATCTTCACCATTTAATGGCTCCTGAGGTGAGTTTAGACAAGAGGGCGTACACATAATTGATGGAGGAGTAGTATCAATTGGGATATCAGAAACAATGCTCGATACGGTATCGGCAGTAGTTGATGTTGCCCAAGCGGTATTTTCCAAATTATTGGATGACTGTACCAAAGCATTAATGTACACTGTATCTGATAGTCCAGGCAATAAATTGCCAATAGTCCAGCAGATTGTATTGCTCGGCTGAGACGGGCTACAAGCATTTCCTATACAAACTGTTTTTGATCCACTATAGGGTAATAGTAAATAACCAGGAGGTAAAGTATCTTTAACCTGCGTCGATTCGGCATCGTTAGTCGGTCCCGTATTTTCTACAATAAAACGAAACGTAATAGTATCACCCAAACAAGTTGTATCTAACACCGTTTTTTCTAGAGTTATGGTCGTAGCGCAAATCTCATAGGCGAAATCTTCAAGGCATTGAGCTAAATTGTCAAAATTTTCAATTGTCCAATCGGAAGTGCCTACTGTATTGGTTCCCGCCATATACTGTGTCGTACCGCTCATCCTTTGCAAATTGGTATTGTTTATTGAATTTCCAACACCCAACATAAAGATGTGTGAACCGTTATTTTTTAATTGATTTGCAATTTTAACCGGATTAACTATGGATGGGGCATAGTCACAACTATAAATCAACGAAGTACCATAATAATTCGGCTCCCCATCTGTAAAAAATATGATTAAATCAGCTTGAGCTAAGGATGCGGCCAATGCAATTGCATGATGCCAATTGGTTCCTCCATTTGGGTTGTAAGTATAACCATTGTATGGAATACCATTAAAGTAATTTTGCACATTGGTAACCAATGCGCTATTCATAGGGGTATAATTCGTCACCAATCTTGCATACGTACTGAATTCAATCAAAGCCAATTCAGCGCCACTTCCGTTTAAAGCAGTTACGAAATTATTCACCCCATCTTCAACATCCATTCGAGAGCTATTCAAAGAGCCGGATTCATCCAAAAGGAGCACAATTCGGATATCATCGCAATTAGCCATTAAAGGTGGATTGGGGGCAGGTGATGGAAGATGACAATCACCACAATCTTCAATATCCAATGATGAAGAACAATTTGTACACGTGGAGTATTGATTATCCACACATATTGTAATGGCTTCACATGCATTTGGGCAATCAGAAGCAGATGAATTTACATAGTAGGTATATTCTCCCGCAGTACTCGGAGCAGTTATAACAAAACTATCTGTCATTGTGGTTTGTAAAGGCGTACCGCCACATATGCCTAAATAGAGGTTCCAATTTTCACCAACACCCAACGATCCAATCACATGTATCACAAACGTGGAGTCTGCATCAACTGTCGATGGCCCAGACAAGGTTATTGCTATCGGTGCTCCACAACAGAATTGGCAAAAATTATCAAGGTCATCAATGTCACTTGAATTATTCCCTTTTTGCCAATTTGAATTATTTCCAAGACCACTCAATATTGCAGTCGTAGATCCGGAAGTTGTACTGCAATCGTATTTGGCATTATCATACTCGCTTCCGAATACGATGGCATACGCAGCTCCAGATCCGTTAAATGTACTCGGCCGTTCAGATTCAGTGTCTGCATTTCCACCGGAAACATCCGAGTCCCAGTTTCCATTCATATGAATGGCTGCTACAAATGCAGACTCGTTACTGGTTGTGGGTGTTGGTGTTTCATATGCAAAAATCTGATCACCTGAGGTGGATAACGAAAAATTGCCCGATTCGGATACCGTACCTGCAGATGACCCATTCACATCTGTCGCATGCCATCCACCGTCTTCGAATAATATTTCTTCACCACATGAAAAATCGCGTCCAAAGGTAAAGGTTAGCGTTCCTTCTGAAGTGTCAAATCCACCATCAGCTATATCCCATCCTCGATCCGTGAAATGTAAAATAGTACCAGCTGTTATGGGCTGCAACAATACAATGGAAAATGCGTCCGTACCGTCTGATTTATATCCTGTAAACATAATTCCACCTAAAGATATATTGGGTGGTGTCGGATTAAAGTAGGTGGATTCTTGAGTAGTGGGTACTGGATTTGGGGATAAGGTGATTTTCGCCTGATCGTTATGCACAGACCATTGCTGAATGCCTGCAAACAATACAGCACTCAAACAAAGGGAAATGGTGATATAAAATATCGTTTTCCTCATGAATGGTCCATTGCATCTTAATCCATGGAAACCATTCATTCCGGGTGGGAAAATCTAATCAACTAACAATTAAGCTATATCAGCTACTTAATTCCATATCAATGAATGCAAAAAGTGTCAAACTTCTTGTTCAATCATTAACAATATTGGAAAAAGTGCCAAGAATGCATAGGTGAAGTCTCCTAATACAGATTGGCTTTACCCAAACCAGAATAAATCTTTTCCATCCAACTGGCACAGGAAATACCAATCCACAGAGTGTTCATAGGAAAGTTAAACCCATACCAGTTATAAAACCGGTGTAGGATTCTTAAATAAGACTAGCAAAGAGAGCCGAAAAATAAAAGATCGAATTGACTATCCAAAGCAATTATAGCATTAAAACTTCCGAAATCACATGTATATTAAACATATAAAATAAACAACATACTAATTATAAATCAAAACTTTACAAATATCATTTTAATCGATATTAATATTAAAATTATTCATATTCCTAACTATAAGATCATTACACATTACAACAATGTTTGAAATAAAAGTGCCCGGAAATAATTTATTTCCGGGCACTTTTATTTTTTTACTCCTAAACAGACTTATTTGATCAAGATCATCTTGCGGACCTGGACATAATCCTTGGTCTGCAACTGATAATGCAAGACCCCTGAACGTTCCAGTTCCTCCGCTTTTACTTCGATCTCGTGATAGCCCCGGCCATAATTGCCCCGGATCTGTTTCACCATCCTTCCCGAGATGTCCATAATCGTAAGCACGATATCCGATGTTTCTGGCAATTCAAAGCCGATCTTCGTCTGCTCATTGAACGGATTCGGTGTGTTCTGATACAACTTCGGCATCGCCTGTGTCAACACATCGCCTCCCCGGCGGTATTTCAGCCCTACACCCAGCACCTCATCGTTCACTCCATAGGCTTCCGCCGGCGTATAACGCGAATGGATCCGCAAGACATCGCTCAGCCAGCCTTCTTCTCCTGCCTCTATCCGCACATAGAACAATGGGCTCTCCTCCCCTACCGTCACCGGCTGTACTGCATTCCAGCTCATCGTCACCACCCCTTCCTTCGACCACTTGTAGCCGATGTTCTCTGGCTTCAACCCGATCACATCACTGTACACTTCTTCAACCCGGGCATGCAGCGCTTCCAGTGTCCACTGCCAGCCCTCCATCGGTCTATTCCCTTCCGCATACACCGGTACCACCACGCTCTCTCCCTTCATGACCTTCCGGTCTTCCACCCGCAGCCAGTACGTCTGGTCTTCACGGATCTCCGCGCCTGCCAACCCGTTCGGCTGCGACGACCCGTTCACATCCCCTACCTTGATCCCGATGAAGTCCGGATTCCCGGTATATGTCGATGGTTCTACTTTCACTTGTTCCGGGAATGTCCACGGCTCTCCAGGTTCAGGGAACGCATAGTGCTTATCCACAAACCGCCAGCTATGGTTATTCGGGAAGCTATCCAGGATACCCAGGATCACCTTGCGCAGATCCAACAGATCGATCGCCGTCAACGACTTCGAATTGTTGATGTCCGCTGCGATCAGCTGATAGGGCGTCTCCAGCATCTCGATTCCCAACAGGTGCTTCTGGATCTTCAACAAGTCCAGCGTCGATACCCCGTTTAATACCCGGTCGTTGCGGAATGGATTCAACTCATATTGACCATTTTCATCCATGCCCTCTACCGTATATTTACCCGATACATCCGTCATCACCGACGTCATCTGCGGTACTTTAACCTCTACGTATTCTACCCCTGTACCCTGTTCGGTCTGGATCGTGCCCTCTACCGTCTGCAATGGACTGCTTATGTCACTGCACGCATCGCCCGTATTGTCCTGGATGCGCAGATCTACCGTACAATGATCCCGGTTGCCGTCCGCATCAATCACCCACATATCCACTTTAAACACATTCTCCTTACCGTTCGGGATGTCTTCACAGATGTACGTCCTGCTCGGTGTTTCTCCGTCCTCCGTAAAGCTGAACACCAGATCCTCCGCTGCTGTGCAGTTGTCATAACTGCCTGCATCCAGATCCGAAGCCCACACCGTGATCGAACCGCCGATTTCCATGATTACCGTCACGATCCCATCGTAACAATAGGGCGTCGGCGCTTTACAATCCCGGATCGTTAGCTGTGTATAACACGTATCTGCATTGCCACACAGGTCTTCTGCTATCAAGGACACTTCGTACGTCCCATAGGCCAGCATTTCGTGCAGTACCCGGCCACTACCGTAGATCAGCGCTACCGGCTCGTCAACCTCCCGCACACTATACCGGTAGCTGATCGAGGCACTGTCCGTACAGTTATCCACCGCTGTTCCCAGCAACAACACCACCGAGTCCGCACCACATGTCGCATTGTATGTACACAGTACCGTGTCGCTTATACAGCTTATCGCCGGTGACACCTCATCGATCACATCGATCAACTGCGTATACAGCATGTACCCATCCCCATTGTCTTTCAGGTAGCGGTACACACACTTCCGGTCACTACCCGCATATACCCGGTCATCTACGATCACATCCGGATACGCTGGATGATGCAGGTTCTGGTCCGCATTGAATACACACCAGTCGATCACCTTCCACGTACGCTGGATCTGGTAACACCCCGCTCCCGATACTTCATAGATCTCATCTTCATAATGGATACCGATCAGTTCACAGTCGTCATCCGTGATCAGCGGCGCTCCTGCTCCGTTAAGCTCCGCTTCCAGAGACCCTGGCTCTTCGCACGTCACCGTCACATCCGCCGGGAAGATCACTTCAAAATCACTCCGCGGCAATACATGGATCGATTGATGCGCCGTGCTTGAGTTGCCACACCCATCCTCTACCGTCCAGCTTCTCGTCAGCGTTCCCACACCACATTCATTCAGCCCACCTTCTTCTTTGTAGTCAATGTACAATTCTTCCAGCGGTGTGCAATTATCCGTTATCACCGGTTCTCCTCCTTCCACTTTTACCTTGCCGCCACCCGGCTGGTCATATTTATCCAGCCACAGCCACAGCATACAGTACGTCGGCATCCAGCTCGCATGTGCATCCTTTAATGCACGCTCCGGCTGCCACAAATTGTATCCACAGGAGTCCGCTCCATAGTAATCAAACTTCGGCCCCTGATAATAACCATACTTGCCTCCGTCCCACGGCAGCTCCAGACAACAACGGCCACCGACCTCATCATCGTACCATCCACTCTCCGGACAACTGCCCGTCGTCAGGTAATCTCCCCACGGTGAACATACATTCCACGCATAACCCGGTGCATGCAACACGTAGTTGCCCGCTTCTCCCAACTTAAACGGTACCTCTACCCAGTACGGAACCCCGTCGCAATAGACCGTGATGTCCTCCGGCGCTTCTACAACCGGTGCTTCCTTATCATCTTTCCGCACCTGGATCATGCAATCACTCGACAAGTGTGGGAACCACCAACGGCTCGCACTCAATTCTACCACCTCAGGATATTTCTGCTGTACCTCTGCCCATCTCTCTAGCAAGGCCTCCGTCGGATAACTGCAACACAACGGATTCCGGTGCGGTACCCCCGGACTTAATGACGCTACGCCTATGCACGCCGTCGTATAATCCGAATCACACAGATCCGGCCGCAGACGCTGATAGTGACTCACCGAATCGTAATTTAACCGGTAATAGCACGCAAAGTCATTGTACAGATTCCAGCAGTACCAGTCATGCTCTGTCCCTTTAAACACATGCGGATCGTATTGCGGCATCCCGCACGCTTCATAAACCCGCAATACCACTTGTTCTTCTTTACACGCCGTGATATCGGCATAATCATTAAATATATAGCAGTCGATCCAGTGCTCGATCAGCTCATTGCGCGCCAACGTATCGTAGTGATACAGCTCTGGGTTGCACGCATTCAACTGCTCCCGCCAGTACGTCCGCCAGTAGCTGATCTCATTCATCGTCGCTACCGCAAAGTGCAGCGTCTCACAACAGCCATCGTAGCTACCATCGTCCAGGTCCTTCGCATAGATCCGTGCCCAGCAACTGTCTGGATCCAGCGTCACCTGCGTGATCTCATCGCATACCGGTATCGGCGCTACATCATCAAGTACCCATACCGCCTGGATGATCTCTCGCTGATTCCAGCAGCCATCCGTCACATAATAATGGATGTTATAATCCCCTGCCGGTAAATACAGGTGCTCCTCTTTGCCTACGCCCAACTCGCCTTCCAGCGTCACCGTCTTCCCTTTCTCCGCCGTATACGTCACCGAATACGTCACCTGTATCAAAGATTCCGCCTTCTCCGCATTGTTCTTATAAAACTTATACGCACATTCTTCCGTGATCTCGGGCCTTGCTATCACCACCGCTGCCTTACAGTCATGTGCCGTGACCGCTACCGTAACCGGTGCAGGCTGTTTTACTACCGGTGGCGTATTATCTACCACCTTGATCAACTGCGTACAATGGATCTCCGTACCACGGCACCAGTCTTTGATGATCCAGTTCCTTCTGATCATGTACGTCGGCTCACACAACCCGATCACATCATCCTGATAATCCACAATGATGTTGCAGCCGTGATGGATGTCCCATACATACGTCGTATCTCCGTCTACCACCAGATACGGCACATCTACCAGACCCGCTACCCGGCCTTCTTTTACCAACGGCTTCGGATGTGGGATCCCTGCTGCATCGATCGTCACCAAGGTCGTATCCCATAATTTGTATTTCCCTTCTATATCTTTCGTGCAGCACTCCAGGATCGTGTCCGCCGGGCAATGAAGATCATCAAGACTCTCTCGCCTTACGTAGATGTCCTGCTCACATTCCCGGTAATTACCCCACGCATCCGTAGCTCGTACCTTCCGGTGCATTACGCCCGACAATTCCGTATTCTCACTGCAATTGTAGTCCGTCCACACTTCTTCCAATAAATCCAGCTTCGGTACAAAACTGCAATTCTCCTCTACCTGCGGCAATTCCGGGATCGGCTCGATACAACTCACCGTATGATCTTCGCAGATGATCTGCGGAGGCCGCTTGTCTTCTACATGGATCACGCCCCAGCAGCGGTTCCCATTCGTCGTATCGATGATGTTGTACGTCAGATCCTGACCCATCTCGTTCTCCGTGATCAGGCTACCGATCTTCACATTCGAACTCGTCGTCAACGTAATCTTATACGGATCATCGCAGCCTTCTATATAGTTCTGCATGATCACCGACGCATCAACCTCGAAACTGCAGTTCGATCCCAAACTTACTGTGATCTCATCGTTACATGTCGGTGGCAACGGGCTCGGTGGACAAGGACATGTTACCAGCAGTACCGTCTCACACGTCGATACGTTACCTGCATAATCCCGTACATACAGCGTCACCCGTCTGACCAGCGTCACATTGTAGAAAAAGTCACAGTTGAAGTTCGCACGGTCAAGCCACATGCTGTCTATACCACAATTATCTGTACTTCCGTTATCGATCGAGTCGACCAGGATCGTTGCGATCCCGTTATCATTCGCCATGATCCGGAAAGTATCCACGCACCGCGCATCCGGTGGCGTCACATCCTGTACAATGATCAGATGTTCACAGCTACCAAAATTACCACATCCATCTCCGATCTCATATTCCCGGTACACCAACCGCCGCGTCGGCTGAACTACCGTACGGAACGTTACATACCTGAATGTCGTCGTATCCAGATTGCAATTATCCGTAGCAGTACCCAGGCTGTCCATAAACTGTGACCACGACGTGATGATCGGTATCTCATCTGCTGTACACGAGGCATAAGACGTCGGCGGACACGTCACCTGCGGTGGGATCGTATCCACTACATCGATCGTCTGTAACACCGTATTCGAGTTATTGCATTCATCCACCGCTACCCACGTACGCAGGATCGTCTCTTCCTGCGGGCAGCTGCCTTCTTGTACCACATCCGTATGCATCAGGGTATACGTCCCGCAATCTTCGACAACCGTCGGACCACCCAGATTGCCTACTGAGGTGTCCTGGTCGCACAATATTGTCGTATCTCGAATGAAGATCATCGGCGGCGTCGTATCGATCACCGTGAATAATGCCATCGTCGTATCCGCATTCGAGCACAAGTCTGATGCGATAAACCGTACCGTATCTACCCGCGTAGCTGCACACAAATCCAGCGTACCAACTATTTCATACCTCCAATTGATCACTCCGCAATCATCCGTAGCTTCCGCTCCCCCATTATTCGCTATCC
Source organism: Lewinellaceae bacterium (assembly GCA_020636135.1). NCBI lineage: Bacteria > Pseudomonadati > Bacteroidota > Saprospiria > Saprospirales > Lewinellaceae > Lewinellaceae bacterium. The sequence goes on along the minus strand of JACJYK010000001.1, from coordinate 494,204 downwards.
ACGCATCAAAATCACCCACATTCATATTCCCGTCACAGTTCACCACGGTATCCATCGCTTCCACCGTGATTGTCGGCGGGCGCGTATCTACGATCGTGATCATCGACATCACCGAATCCTCATTCCCGCATTCATCCATATAGATAAACGTTACCGGGAAGGTATTACTACCGCTCGGATCACACGCATCCGGTACCACCATGTAGCGGTATCTCCAGCTCACCATACCTCCGCATTCATCCGTAGCTGTTGCGTTTCCATGGCGATCCAGGAAGCTCTGCAGCAATGACATCGTCATTTCATTGCACTCGATCGTCGTATCTATCGGCGGCGTGACCAGCATTGGAGCAACTGTATCAACCACCTGGATCAGCTGCGTATCCATCGCCACATGACTGCATGCATCCGTTGCCGTCCAGATCCTTCTGATCATATATTCCTGTGGACAGCTCCCTGCTATCAGCTCATTGTGGTGAACCAAATTCGGCATCCCACAATTATCCATCGCCACCGCATCTCCCAAATTCATGACACTCGTGTCTGAGGTGCAGTAAACGATCGTATCTGCCGGCGCCTGGATCGTCGGAGCAATCGTATCTACCACCGCTATCGTCACCGATACCGTAGATGTATTACCACAGGTGTCCCGGGCTACCCACGTCCGTACAATGGTCGATTCTGCAGAGCAGTTTCCTCCTGAAATGTTATCCATTACCGTCAGCCGGTAATAACCACAGTTATCACTGGCCGTCACCGTAAATACCGGGATCGGATCCTGGCAATTTACCGTGTACATCGCTCCGTCCATCACCCCACTGATCACCGGTGCGATCGAATCCTTGACCACAATCGTCTGCGTTACCGCACTCGAATTATCGCATGCATCCGTAAACACCCATTGATACGTGATTGTCTTGCCATTCACACAACTCGTATCGTTTAAGATCCGTGTCAATACCCCGGGTACCGATCCCTGACATGCGTCCGTAGCCATCAGTGACACCGCCGCAGGTACATCCGTAGCACAGGCGACCAATGTATTCGCCGGTGGTATGGGTGGTACCGGCGCTACCGTATCAATGTAGGTGAACGTCGCATCCGTACTATCCCGGTTACCGCAGACATCCACCGCATAAAAACGAACTACATAGCTCTCCGTAACACCGCATAACGGTGTATTGCTCAACTCCGTCGTATCCCAGCTGATCGGCCCGCAATCGTCCGTACCCATCGCTCCACCATGATTATTCACCCACGCCGAGTACGCTGTCGTGGCTCCTCCCTCACACTGCACCGTCGTATCCCGCGCCGGAGCCGTGATCGTCGGTGGTACCGTATCCTGGATCATCAGCATCGCCGTCGTCGAATCCACATTACCACATGCATCCGTCGCATAAAAAGTCACCAGTACCGGAGCTTCCCCACAACCGCCGGGGGCAGAACCGTAATTGTTGCTCCACGTCACCGTACTGCATTCTTCTGTCGCCGTAGCTCCTCCGTTGATCGCCAGCCAGCCAGCTATCCCGCCTACTACCGAACAATCAATCGCTGTGTCATTGGCCGGCGTGACCACAGGCGGTGTTACATCACGTATGATAAAGTTAGCCGATGTCGTATCGGCATTGCCACAATCATCCTGAACAATAAATAGCATCGAATCGATCCGTGTAACGGCGCACAGCAGCGTCCGCGAAATCGTCATCGTATCCCACGTGATCATCCCGCAATTATCCGAAGCAGTAGCACGACCATGGAGGTTGATCCACTCCGCAAACGCAGCCACATTACCTGCTCCGTCGCAATTCACTATCGTATCCCGCGCAGGTGTCAAAACGGGCGCAGTACGATCTCGGAAAATCAAGTAATTAATAACTGAATCCGCATTTCCACAAAAATCAGTTGCCCTATAGGTCCTTTTAATAATCGTTTCTGATGGACAACTGTTCGGTAAATACATATCCATGTATTCTACACTGACGCTACCACATGCATCTGTAGCCCCTGGTAAAATAGTAGGTAATGTATCCGTACAGTCGTAGTAAATGGAATCATCCCTGACCAACGTCGTAAATACGGGTGGCAAGGAGTCTTTTACATGGATCATCCGTTCTACACTATCTTTATTGCCGCACGCATCCATAAAGATCCATCGCTCAATAATGCTGTACTCGCAAGAGGGCGTCTCAGATATTCGACGAGGCACCACTGTGATGGGTGATCCGGAACATGCATCGGTAGCCGTAAGTACCATCGGTAATGGAACACTTAATGGGCACCCTACCAGGGTGTCGTTAGGCGTTGGAGGCAAAATTGGTGCAACGGTATCAATGTAGGTAAAAGTAGCATCGGTACTATCCCGGTTTCCGCAAGCATCGATGGCATAGAAACGTACATCATACGCCCTGGTCAATCCACAGCCAGGAGCATTAGTAATTTCTGTGTATGCCCAGGTAACGGCGCCACAATCGTCACTGGCCATGGCTCCTCCATGATTGTTCAACCAATCCATGTAGGAGGTTGTCAAACCACCTTCACATTGTACCATCGTATCTCGTGCGGGAGGGTTAATTGTTGGAGGTATGTCATCTTGTATCGTAAGATTTACCGTAAAGGAATCTACGTTATTGCAATCATCCGTTGCATAGAAAGTGACCGGGACTGAACTGTTTCCAGAACATGCATTCGGAGCACCACCAAAATTGTTGGTCCATGTTACATTCCCACACAGATCGGTAGCATTTCCTCCAGCATGGGTATCCAGCCAATTCTGTAGCTCCATCTGTTGTCCCCCACCGCAGTCTATCATGATATCCATCCCTGGAGTCACCATAGGTGGAGTTTGATCCCGAATGATAAATACCGCTGTAAAACTGTCTTGATTACCGCAGGCATCGATGGCATAAAAACGAACACTATCCCGGTAGGTATTGCCACACATTGGTATCCGTGCAAGGGTGGTCGTATCCCAGGAAACAACATTACAAACATCAGTAGCGGCCCCTCCAGCATGGGAATCAATCCAACTGGAAAATTCTGCCACATTTCCTGCACCATCACATTCTACTATTTGGTTGTTTCCCGGCGTTACCATCGGAGGTGTCAAATCCCTTATGGCAAAAACAGCACTGAAACTATCTCTATTTCCACACGCATCGATCGCATAGAATCGAACGCTGTCCCTGTAAGTATTTCCACAAACTTGAATACGTGCAAGCGTCATGGTATCCCATGTCACCGAGCTACAAATATCGGTTGCTGTTCCTCCAGCATGGGTGTTGATCCAATTCTGGTAGGCAGCAATATTTCCACTTCCATCGCATTCCACCGTCTGATTAGACCCCGGGGTCAAAACCGGTGGCACATCATCGATAATGATGAACTTGGCAGTTGTTACCGCCGAGTTTCCGCAAGCATCTACGGCCGTAAACCGAATGCTATCCGTGCGCGTAGAACCACACATTGGTGTGGAAGTAATTACGGCATTAATCCAATTCACACCTCCGCAATCATCGGTCGCTTCTGCACCTCCGTGGTTCATAATCCATCGGTTGTAATCATCAACATTACCTGCTCCATCACATTGAACAATGGTATCCATAGCTGGAACGGTAATCATAGGAGGTGTGTCGTCCTGAATAGTAAGGTCAGCCGTTGTCGAATCAATATTTCCACACGCATCGCTTGCATAGAATGTTACCGGAATGCTGTTATTTACTCCGCATGCATCCGGAGCACTGCCAAAGTTGGAACTCCAAGTGATCGCACTACAATCATCACTGGCAGTAGCGCCCCCGTGGTTGTTCAACCAGTTAGTTAAAGCGGTTGGGCCCGCAGCACAATCAATCGTAATCGGCATCGCAGGCGTTATCGTTGGCGGCGTAATGTCAATAATTATGAATTTTGCTCCGGTTGTGTCCGCATAGCCACACAGATCTGTTGCGATGAAAATGACACTATCCTCTCTTGTGGCACCACACAATGGTGTTGAGCTGATCACTTGATGCGACCAGGTTACCGGCCCGCAATCGTCCGTAGCAGTTGCTCTTCCATGCAAAGCAATCCAATCATTATAGTCGGCCGTATTTCCGGCGCCATCACATTCTACTATACTATCTCGTGCAGGTGTAAGCACTGGAGGAGTTGTATCCACAAAAAACAACCAGTTAACATAAATACTGTCATTTCCGCATAAGTCCGTTATCGTATACGTACGCATAATGCGTCTAACATTCGGATTGGCCGGACACGGAGATGGCAATGTAACATCAATGTATTCCGCTGAAACACTTCCACAGTTATCTTCTCCGTCAGGCAGTACCGTTGGCAGCGTATCATTGCAGGAAAAATAGATGGTATCGTTTGGTACAATTGATGTAAAATAAGGCCTTATGGAGTCTACTACCCGGATGAATTGCTGCACACTATCTACATTACCACAGGGATCCATAAAACGCCAAGTGCGGGTAATGGTATAATCGCAGGAGGGCACAGATCGATCAAACGGAAATGCAATAATCTGACCTGCACATGCATCCATAGCCACCAACGGGCCCGGGAACGGAACATTGAATGGACAGTTTACAGTCGTATCAAAGGGCGGAATTGGCAGCACAGGAGGCGTCGTATCCTGTACTACAATGATCTGCACGCAGGAGTTACTGTTCCCACAGGCATCTGTTGCAATCCAGGTACGGATGGTGGTAGAAGTACCGGAACATCCATTCATTACCTGATTCATGTGTGAAACGGATACGGTACTGCACAAGTCACTGGATATGGGGGTTCCCGTATTCGCTACTGATGTATCCCCCGGACAGTTCATGGTGACATTCGGTGGACAAGTGATCACCGGACGGGTAGTATCCAAAACCTGAATGACCTGAACACAGGTGTTGGAATTCAGACAGGCATCGGTTGCACGCCAAGTCCTTGTTATGGTATAATTTGCCGGACAACTACCGGGGGTAATCTGAGTGGTGCGGCTGATCAGCACAGGAGAACTACATACATCTGTACCAGTGGCGACTCCAGTTGATGCAACACTAGTATCATTTGGACAAAATACTGTGACCGGAGCTGGACAGTTAATCACAGGACGCGTGGTATCCAGCACCTGGATCATCTGAACACAACTGTTGGAGTTACCACAGGCATCTATCGTCCGCCAAGTCCGGTTAATGGTATAATTCGCCGGACAACTTCCAGGAATGATTTGATTGCTATGGGAAACGGATACCGGGTTGTTACAATTATCCATACCTGTGGCCATTCCATTCGCTCCAGCACTGGTGTCCGCCGGGCAATATAAAGTCACATTAGCCGGGCAGACAATGGTTGGACGCGTGGTATCCTGAACAATAATGGATTGCACGCAGGTATTGGTATTACCGCAGGCATCAACCGCTCTCCAGGTCCTTTGAATGGAGAAGGTATTGGCACAAGGACCTGGTGTAACCTGATTGGAACGGGTAACTGTAGGGCTTGGCATGCAGTTATCCGATGCCGTTGCCATTCCGGTTGCAGCCGCTGATGTATCGGCTCCACAATTCAGGGTAAGATTCGCCGGGCAGTTTATGGTTGGCGGGGTATTGTCTTCAACCGTGATGGTTTGTACGCAACTGGCTGAATTGTCACAATCATCGGTAGCCACCCAGGTTCTGGTGATGGTAATGCAAGGCGCTGTACCGGCAGTTACGTCCGAATAGGTGATGGTTGGAGTAGGATCCTGGTCATCGGTAGCCGTAGCGGTACCCGTCACGGCCGGAAGCGTAGATTGTGTGCACTGAACAGTAATGTTTGCAGGACAAGTAATTACAGGATTGGTATTGTCCGTCGTTATTCCGCTGGCATCATAGGTTGAGGATACCGTATCCGCGGTGGAGGAAGTAGCCCAAGCGGTGTTTATTTTGCTACCGGAGGTTAATGCGGTTACCGTTATTTGCAGGGTATCGCTCGTCAAAGGCGGCAAATCGCCAACGGTCCAACAAAAGGTATTAGCCGGCTGCATGGGTGCACAAGCATTGCCGATACAAACGGTTTCCGGACCACTGTGCATCACGGATGCGAATCCGGCAGGAAATGTGTCTTTTACCACCACGGAAGTAGCCACATTGGATACGCCCAGATTTCTGACTACAAACTGGAAGGTCACCACATCACAGGATGAGTTAATAACCGTTTTCTGCAGACTGAGTGACGTGGCACAAAGCTCATAAGCAAAATCCTCCAGACATTGGGCGAGGGTGCTAAAGTTTTCAATTGTCCAATCGGAGGTACCGATGGAATTGACTCCATTCATGTATTGGGTAGGACCGCTCATTGCTTGCAGGTTGGTACTGTTGATTCCGGTTCCCACTCCCAGCATGAACATGTGGGTGCCTTCGTTTTTCATTTTGTTGGCAATCTTCACCGGGTTGACCACCGAGGCATTGCCCGAGCAGTTTGTCGAAGAAGTGGTGCCATATGCGGTAGGTTCTCCATCCGTGAAGAATATCAACAAATCAGGTTGAATAGCCAGATTGTCCGCGTCATTGATGGCATCATGCCAGTTGGTGTTGCCACTTGGGCTGTAGGTCTGGCCATTGAAAGGAACACCGTTGAAATATCCGGTAACACTGGCAATCAGTGCGTTATTGATCAACTGATAGTTGGTAACCAGTCTGGAAGTAGCATTAAATTCAATGATCGCCATTTCGACGCCACTGCCATTCAAAGCGTTCATAAAGGCCAAAACACCGTCCCGTACATCATTCGTTGCACCGGAGTTACCAATGGATCCGGATTCATCCAGAATAAAGACCATCTGCAGGTCATCACACGTTGCCGTCAGATCCGGGTTATCGGTAGGTGCCGGTAAAAAACAATCCCCGCACACCAGTGGATCGGAATTACAGTCGGTACAAATGACCGATGGATCCGGATTAACCACACAGATGTCGATGGGTGTACAACAATCTTCGGTTGACTCCTTAATATAATAGGTAGCAATACCAGCACTTGCCGGTGCCGTCACTGTAAAGCTGGTTCCGGTGGTTGTTTGCAAGGGGGCACCAACGCCACATCCCGCTGAACCATACAGCTCCCAAACGCCAGTCGGCGGCGTGATGCCGATATCCAGGTTAAACATTTGATTAACCTCTACCTGTGAGGGAGCCGTAACCGGAGGTCCCGAACCACAACAAAAATCACAGAAATCACCCAGATCAAAAACATTACTGTTGTCTGAATCCCAGTTAGGGGTCGTGATTATTGCTGCGCGTAGATCTGTTGGTGAACCTGAAATGGTACTACAATCGTATTGAGCGTTATCCCGTTCAGGTGAAATAGCTAAGCCAAGGCCAGACATGGAAAATACAGAAGGTTGTGCAGATGTATTTTCATTGGTCGCATTGGAATCCCAGGTGCCGTTCATTTGAATCGCAGCCACAAAGTGCGATTGATCAACACCGGTGGGAGCCGTGCCTTGATAAGCAAATATTTGATCACCAGATGTTGAAAGTTGAAATGAACCTGCAGAAACTACTGTTGCAATGGCGCCACTTGAAGAGCTAACAGTCCAACTGCCACCCTGATTGGACACAACGAGGGATGTACCACAGGTAAAATCGTTCACGAAAGTTACAGTCAAGGTTCCCTCTCCTGCCCTAAATCCTCCTGCTGACAACCACCCATTGTCTGTAAATGTAAGGGTAGTACCCGCCATTATGTCCGTAAGTAGAACAAATGAAAATTCGTCCGGATTATCAGATTGATACCCTGTGAACATGATGTCTCCCATGGTCAATACCGTCGCCATCATAGGCATCGATTGATCCGATAGATTACTTGTTATGGTATTGGATGTTTCAAATTTAGCATTCGAGTGCTGATTAACCCTAAATAAGCTTCCGGCAATAGCCACAACACTTATCCCTGCTAATAAACCTATGTAACGGTAAGCACTTCTCATATAGTTGGGTTTTGGCCTTCAGTCGGATTTTCCTGATCTCGAAATCCAGTTCTTTCTGAAGCTTGTGAGGTGCCATATCCTGTGAAACCTTGGCGTGACCAAGTTGCGACTAGGTCAATCCGAAATTTACTTCGGGACCACGCATGCAATAAATTTGGACAATTGTAGACACATCCCATAGGCATCATCAAACTGTGACATCCAAGCACAGGTAAATGATTAGAAAATCGTCTTTTCTAAAAAATTTCGTCTTCTCCTGCCTGGCAGGATTGTAGTATTCCTAAGATGAGAGACGGAGGTCCAGAATGACCTACTTCATGTAGTTAGAGAGGGCTAAAATAGCAGGAAAAAAAGAATTATCATTCCTTTTATATAGGAAAAATTAATATAATAACACATAGAATGTTATTATAATATAATTCGTTATTCATCTGATAATCAATGTATTGAAATTAATATTTATTATTTAGCTTAATCGTAAGAATTGGCATTATTAGGCATATACACATTATCAATATTACAATATATAATAAGCTGAAAACACTAATAAATGTCACACATTTATGAAAATTACATATAAAAAAAGCTGACCGTTAATCAGTCAGCTTGCAATGTTAAATATGTGATTTTTCATTAATCTTGGTGTGTATGACCGTCCTTCACATGATCATTTTGGGCTACATATTCCATACCACAAACCGGGCATTTACCTGGCTCATTACTACCACTTCCTTCACAATGCATAGGACAAACATAAGCACTGGTATATTCTTTGCCTTGTCCATGAACAGTTGTGGTATCCGTTGATTGTCCTGCTTCCGCATGGGTATGATCCATTGAATCCATAGAACCTGATTCCTGCTTTTGTCCACCGCAGGCAACCATCGAAAACAGGGCTGTGCCTAACATCAAAATAAAAACTAACTTTCGCATATTGAAATTTTTAATATTTAATGACCACAAAAATACGATATTTCCTCATTGAAACAGGTCTGAGATCGCTTAATTTTATCCAGTGTACCCAACCCTGTACTGATCCCATCGACCTTCAGTAAATTACCGTTTCACCTTTTCTTTAACCGTGTTATACTTAACTAAAGTAGTTAGAGAATGGTTCATCGCGGCAATATGAACTAAGGGTTTTAAATACCGCAACGAACCTGTATCTGATCGAATTCCAAACAAGATTTATATTCACACCCAGCTATCATTTAACCCCATTTTACTGGACCAAAATGCAGGAATTGAACTACTTTTATGTAATCCGTGCACTCAATTTCTATGCTTATATCAGAACACACCACCATGAGTCAGAACAATTCATATATTAAAATTTTTGTCTATACATGTTGCTTGGTTTGGTACCTGCTGGCAGATGGACAGATTGTCTCCCTTGACCCAACCTTTGCGACTATAAAAGATACCATCACCATCACCTTTGATGCAACGCAGGGAAGCAAGGGGTTGGCCGGTGTATCCCAGGTTTATATGCATGCCGGTTTAATAACCAACCTGAGTGCACCAGGTGGGTGGCGCTATGTACAGGGCAATTGGGGACAGGACGACCCCAGGTAAAATGACCAGCATCGGTAATGATAAGCACACCTTCCGATTTTACATTCCTGATTTTTTGGAGTCCCGCCCACCGAAGAAGTCCAGGAGCTGGCTTTTGTATTCAGAAACATCGATGGAAGTAAAACCGGAAAACTGCTACCGGGGAGATATTTTCGTCCCCTTATACCCTCCGAACATGGTCTGGCCATACAATTGATCTCACCATCCAAAATTTCCGTGACATCTCCGGTGACTTCATTCCGGTGCAAATCCAGTCCAATCAATCCGCTGAATTTTACATCATCGAGGCATCAGACACCCTTTATTCATCATCAGATACCACATCAATAACCACATCTATTTCATCCCAGCCAGGTGATCACTGGATCCGGTTAATTGCCATTTCATCAGATACATCCTGGCAGGATTCCATCTATTTCACCGAATCCGTGGATCTTCCTGCCCTGCCTGTCCCGGATGATCAGGTGCCGGGTATCCATCTGATGAATAACAACCAAATACAGTCATTGCTGGAAGCGCCAGGCAAACAAAATGTTTACTTGCTGGGAGCTTTTAATAATTGGCTGCCTTCAGCAAAATATCAACTCAGCCCTGATACCAGCGGCAACTATTGGTGGGCCTCCTGGTCCCTTGACACCTCTGGCGATACTCCCCTTTTCAATATCTCGTCGATGGTCAGTTGAAAATTCCGGATCCTTACTCTACCCTGGTCCTCGATCCCAATTACGATGCTTCCATTGGGCCTAACTTCCCGGATCTGCCAGCCTACCCTACCGGAAGACCTCCGCATAATCACCTGGCTGCCCCGAGGTTCCCTTTAACTGGCATAACGATAATTATTCGCCTCCTGCATTCGGTAGTCTGAATATCTACGAATTACTAATCCGTGATTTCGTTACCGATCACAGTTATGCAAGCCTGCTTGATTCCCTGGATTACTTGAAAGCGATTAGGCATAAACACCATAGAGCTCATGCCGGTAGCGGAATTTGAAGGCAATGAATCCTGGGGTTATAATACGGACTTCGATGGCCCTGGATAAATATTACGGAACTCGGAAGCTTTCAAGGCGGTGATTGACGGTGCCCATGAGCGTGGTATGGCAGTAATCCTAGATGTTGTATTCAATCACATCACTGGCGCCAGTCCGCTCGCCCAATTGTATTGAACAGCTCAAAAATCAACCGGCAACTGACAATCCCTGGCTGAACGAAACGGCAAGACACCCATTTAATGTTTTCAACGATTTTAACCACGAAAGTCTGGCCACTCAACGGTATATGGACCGGGTTTTGCGCTACTGGGTAGAAAACTTTCACATCGACGGCTACCGGTTTGACCTTTCTAAAGGATTTACACAAAACTATACAACCAATAATACCGACATGTCCAGATATGATCCTTCCCGGTGGCCCTTTTGGATCGTATGGCAAATGTATTATGGCAGTCCAATCCTGACTTGATGCTGATTTTAGAGCATTTCGCTGATATCGAGGAAGAAACGGTCCTGGCTGATCATGGATTTTTATTGTGGAATAATGTGAATGGAGCCTACATTCAGGCGGCTACCGGCTACAATGGTAATTTATCCGGTGCTTCCTACACCATAAGGATTGAGTACCCCGAGTGCGGTGTCCTACATGGAAAGTCACGATGAAGAACGGATGATGTACCGGTATTGACACAGGAAACCAAAACAATGATTACAGTTTACGGATTTACCCCACGGTTTGCGGCATGCAGGACTTGCAACCGTCTTTTTCTTTTCCATACCGGGACCTAAAATGATCTGGCAGTTTGGCGAACTGGGTTACGATTATTCTATAAATGCCTCGCCCGGATGGCAGCATCAGTAATGACTGCCGGCTAGCCAATAAACCCATCCGCTGGGACTACCTGGAACATCAGGATCGAAAGAAGCTGTTTACTACCTACCTGGAAATGATGCAGATGCGACATTCCATCGGCGCTTTCAATAGCAACAATTTTGATCTGGACCTGGCTCAGTTGTCCAAACAGATTACACTATTTGGAGAAGATTCGACCGTGATCGTTATTGGCAATTTTGCAATTGTCGACAGGACCTCTGAAGCCAAGTTCAGTCACACCGGAATGTGGTATGACTTTGTGACCGGCGACAGCCTGGAAGTGACGGATGGTACCATGCCTGTGGATCTTTCG